>NZ_JBICWQ010000001.1:0-2004143 GCF_043199815.1 Streptomyces sp. NPDC048523
GTGCCCGAAGACGAAGGTCGGCCCATGGCGCTCTTCAAAGAGTGCATCGTCCGTATCGAGGGTGACACCGCCCGCGTGCGCTGCTGGCCTCAACGTAGCCGCCGACCATAAAGAACAAGCTCATACACCTAGGGCCTGTATCGGGTCGTGATCAATCTGTGGGTTTCGCCTCCGCGGCGGGGCGGATCCGGTAGTCCGGAGCGCATGACGCGTGCGCAACTGAGCGATGAGGAGTGGGAGTACGTCGAGCCATATCTGCCGGTTGGTGAGTACGGCCCGTATCCCGCCAGGCTGCGGCAGCAGTTCGAGGGCGTGATCTGGAAGTTTCGCTCAGGAGCGCAGTGGCGGGAGACGCCGGCCGAGTTCGGCGCCTGGTCGACCGTGCACAACCGCTTTAGGCAGTGGCGCGACGCCGGTGTCTTCGAAGCCCTGCTGGAGTGCCTGATCGCCGAAGCCGCCAAGCGCGACAGGGTGGACTTGTCGCTGGTCAGCGTGGATTCCACCACCGCCCGTGCCCACCACGACGCGGCCGGAATGCACATGGACGACGAGGTCCTGACCGCCCTGGAGAAGGCCGCCGCCGAGCAGGAGAAGGCCCGGTAAAAGGGCGTGACCCGGACGGACAAAGCGGACAGGACGCCGACCCTCGCCGCGAGGAGCGAAGACGCATCCGGCGCCGACACCGAGTCCGGCTGAAGGCCGCCCTACTGGGGCGCTCGCGGGGCGGCCAGACCAGCAAGGTCCACCTCGCAGCCGACCGCCGTTGCCGCCCGCTCGCGATCATCCTGACCGCCGGGCAGGCAGCCGACAGCCCGCAGTTCATCCCCGTACTGGACAAGGTACGGGTCCGCGGCCCGGTCGGTCGTCCGCGCAAGCGCCCTGCCGCGGTGGCGGGAGACAAGGCCTACTCCTCCCGCGCCAACCGCGCCCACCTGCGTAAACGCGGCATCAAGTGGTCATCCCGGAGAAGAAGGACCAGGCCGCCAACCGGAAGAAGGAGGGCAGCCGGGGCGGCCGCCCGGTCACCCACGACGCCGAGCTGTACAAGGAGCGCAACACCGTCGAGCGCCTGATCAACCAACTCAAGGCGTGGTGGGGCATCGCCACCCGCTTCGACAAGACCCCCGAGAGCTGCCAAGCCGGACTCCACCTCCGCGCCTCCATGATCTGGATCAAGGACCTCATCCGGACCGCATGATGACGATCCGATACAGGTCCTAGATCGCCACAATCCGCCTCTGGCTACGCTCCTGAACAGTGTCAGGGCGTCAACGTGCCAGCCAGGATGCGCAGCCCCGCCTCCTGATCGCCGGACCAGCTAAAGGCGGCATCCGCGCTGCGCATCCGACCCCACAGGAGCAGCACCAGCTGTTCCGCCGTCGCCGTGAGCGTGGCCACGGCAGTGCCAGGGCCGTGCACCCAGGATTTCCCGATGTCCGTCGCATGCAGACGCAGGGCGTGCTGCGGGTGCTGGGCTCGTCCCCGGGCTATCTGCCTTGGTGCCATCGTGTCGAAGACCTCGGCCACACCTTCGCCGGCCAGGCCCGGGTCGAGCGGTCGACTACTGCCCAGTGAGTTCTCGGCATCCCAGCGGTGAATGAGCGCCTCCAGCGCACGGCGCCGCTGCCAGAAACCCACCGTGTGCGGCGGATGGAAAGTCCAGGCGCTCGCACTCGGGTCGGTGTCGAGGGCCTTGAGTAGAGTCCCTGAACTCTCCTCAAACCACCGCAGAAACTCATTGGGATCACGCGGAGCCGAGGTGGCCTCGTGCTTGCCGTGCTGCTCGGTGACTGCGGCCGCCGCCCACAGATTTGAGCTGCCCAGGTGCTCGGCCAAGTCGCGGAGCGTCCACTCGCCGCAGTGCTCGACGGGTACAGACAGATCACCATCGAGGCATGCGCGGAACGCGTCGAGTTCGTTACTCAGGTGCTGCAGCAGAGATTCCGAGTCCATGACCAGCGAACCTAACCCAGCCCACTGACATCGCGACCCGGACTCGACCCGTCGCCTATTCTGCTGGTGACCAGGGAGCGGAGCGCAAGTGCGCGACGCTACGCCGGTCGCGGACCTCTGAAGGTCTATCAGCTGCCTTGCCCACCGCGACCATGGAGACGATCACCCAGCCCGGGTTCGGGTCCAGTTCCTTGGTGAGCCCTTCCAGGTCGAAGGCCCGGAATTGGTGCGCGGCGAGTCCCATGGCCTGGGCCTGAACAGTCATGTGGGCGATGGCTTGGCCGAGGTCGTAGTCTGCAAACTCGGAGTAGAGCAGCTGTGTGTCATCGACGTATCGGCGCGTCAGAGTGACGACGAGCAGGCCCGCATCCGTCGCCCAGGGGGCCGAGCTCGGCGCAAGGTAGGGGAGCACCCGGTCATGCTCCGGCTCACCGGGCCTGCCAATGAAGAAGCCCCACGGCTGAGAGTTCCCTGCCGACGGTGCCCACCGCGCGGCTTCCAGCAGCAGCCCGAGGGCAAGGTCGTCGACCACCGCCGACGGGTCAAACCGGTAGGGGCTGAAGCGCCTGGCAAGCAGTGGGTGTATGCCGTTGTACGGCTCCTGAGGATGGTGCACGTTCCCCTGCAACCGGCGACCGTGAGTGCGTATTCCGGCCGGTACAAGCGCTAACACCGCCCACGCCAGACGATCTACCAGAACGACGATCAACTAGGGAAAGCCCACATATTGATCACGACTCGATACGCGCCCTAGAGGTTGTCCCGTAACCGGTGGGGCGGTTGGTGCGTTGGCTGGGCATGGGTGGGGTGATTTCAGCTGATGATCCGAAGTGGATCGAGCCGTTCTCCGGGTTGAGCGAGGTGCAGTTCGCCAGGCTGGTGGCATTGGTGCGGCGTCGTGGGGGTGACGTTCAGCGGGGCCGTCCCTGGCGGTTGCCGCTGGAGGACCGGGTGTTGCTGGTGGCGACGTACTGGCGCACGAACCTGACGTTGCGGCAGGTGGCACCGTTGTTCGGGGTCTCGAAGTCCGCGGCCGACCGTATCCTCGATCACCTGTCACCGCTGCTGGCGATCTCGCCGGCCCGACGTCCGCGCAGGGACACCGTCTACATCGTCGACGGCACCTTGGTGCCTACCCGGGACCGCACCGTCGCCGCGTCCAGCAAGAACTATCGGTACTCGACGAATCTTCAGGTCGTCATCGACGCCAACAGCCGCCTGGTGGTGGCGATCGGCTTGCCGCTGCCCGGCAGTCGCAACGACTGCCGGGCGTTCACCGAGTCCGGTGTGGACCGGGTCTGCCGCGGTGCCCCGACCATCGCCGACGGTGGCTACCAGGGCACCGGCCTTCTCATCCCGCACCGCAGGCGACGAGGTCAGAGATACCTGAGTCCGCAACAGGAAGCAGAGAACGCCGTCCACCGCCGGGCACGGGTACGAGTCGAACACGCCCTGTCCCGGCTGAAGAACTGGAAGATCCTGCGGGACTGCCGCCTCAAGGACAACGGCGTTCACCAGGCCATGCTCGGCATCGCCCGGCTACACAACCTGGCCCTCACCGGATAGCTCACGCCCCATACGGGACAACCTCTAGGTGCAGCCGCCTCGGGACCGACATCACCGTGGGCCGAGTCGGCAAACTCAACGTCCTCGCCTGCCCCACCCATCCCGACCACCCGTACCGCTGGAGCACCCAGTAGCTCGCGGGCGCCAGACTCCATCCGATATGGCACTCCGCTCGTCGGCGCGCGCGGGTGCCCTCGCTTCTCATGAACATCGAACATGCCGCGCCCCCGACGCCTCCCAACATCGTGTGCCGTGCGAGGGCCATCCGCCTGCACGCTGCGAACGCTCAGGCAGCCCTTTGCCTGCCAGTCAGGAGCGGAAGAAGCCTGGAAGCCGGCCGTGCCCACCTGGCCCGACTCCCTGAGCTGCTCGCGCAGCCACCAACATCCTCGCAGCCAAGATCCCGGCTGACGTCACTCATGTGGGTCCCAGCCCGAAACGCCAGTGCTACGTCAAGCGCTGCAGCGTGAGCTCGGCGTCGATCTCTTCGTTCCACACGGATTCGAGCCACATGGGGACGGTGTCCAGGCGCTCACAGACCACGACGCTGGCGGGCTGATGACTCAGGCAGTAGTGGCTCTCGTCCGCGAACTTCCCGCCCGGCGCGTACTTCCCGTACAGCTGTCCGAGGCGTTCACGGTTGGCGTCAGCGAAGGCCTCCAACTGCCGTACGTAGCCCTCCTGTTCCTCGGCACCGACGGACTTGAGGACGACCGCGAGGATCTCCTCCGACAGGTCGCGGTCGAAGCCCGCGTAGCTGGTCAGCGACACGACGATCCGCTCGGCTGCCTCGAGCACCTTGCGTACCTGGTCCTCCCCCAGGCTGTCGACTGGCGTGGGCAAGGAGCTCGGTTCCGACCTCGATACGCTCACGCGCGCGTCGTCGCCGACAACGGCCTCCAAGCCATCGAAGCCCTTCACGCCGGGCAGGCCGTCGGCATGAAAGTCGTCGTGCGCCCCCAAGACGGCGAGCACAACCGCATCTACCTCGCCGACGCCCCCGACGACAACCTCCCCCTCATCCCCAGCCCCCTGGGCCTTCCCGGCTACACCGACCCGAGCTGATACGGCGGCGGTGTGCCCGACCAGCCGGCCGGGGCGCTCCGCGACCTCGCGTCACCGGGAGCCGGAGCCATGCAGGGGCAACCCCCCGGGCCGCGCACCCTCGCACGTCGCGGGTGCCATCGCCGCGATGCGGCTGGCCCACCCAGGAGCCGGCGGGCATCCTCCAGAACAGGAATGACGCGAGTTTGACCGCCGCTTCGTGGGAAGCGGCGGTTTTCTCCTACTGGTGGCGATGCCGCAGGAGCCCCAGGATGTGCGCGCCGTCCTGGAGGGGATGGACCGCGACGCTGCCCGCGACGTGTTCTGGCGGCTGCGCCTCGCCCAGCCGCAGATCAGCCGGGTCTGTGCCGACCGCGGCTATGCCGTCGATCATCGAGGTCGGCGGTCGCACTTCAGTACAAGAGTCATTCACAAAAGCGTGCAACCGTATGACCCTCACATATGTCTCATACTGTGACCACCAGTCCCCGACGTCTCATAAGGGGGTGTCATGTACACCCGCCATCGCCTCATGGCCATCACCGCGAGCGCACTCCTGCTGGCCGGCACCGCGGCATCGGCCTCTGCCGCCGCCACGCCCCCGGCACCGTCCACGAGCCTGATCGTCAACGCCAGGATCGCCGGTCACTGCTCCTTCGACCGGGTCGTCATCGATGTGAAGGGCAAACTGCCGCCGACCACCGTCACGCGTGTCAAGGAACTCCGCTACGACAGCTCGGGGAAGAAGGTCCCACTGGCCGGGAAGCACTTCCTGGAGATCAAGCTCTCCCCAGCCGCAGCCCACAACAACGCGGGCAGGAACGTCTACAAAGGCCCGCGCCTGATCAAACTGAGCCTGCCGAAACTCAAGGGCTTCGCACTGACCGGCGACTTCGAGGGCGTCGTCACCTTCGGGGCCGCATTCGACAGCAAGCCCACCTACACGACGAAGCAGCTACACCACCCCGAGCGCTTCGTCCTCGACATCGCCCACCACAACACCTGCCGTTCCTCGCACTGAGGTGGCTTGACAGATCCTGGGGTCGCGCACCGCCTCGCACGAGGGCTGCACCGGCAAAGATCATCCGCGACTTGGATTGCAAGTACGTCAGGCAATCCGCCGGGAGGGGCGTCGTGGTGGGAGCGTGTGCGGTCGCGCCCGGCCTCGGCTCGGGAGTCGCGTCGACGGGCGAGGTCGTCTCGTCTCTTCAGCTGAGATCCCTTTTCGCGCTGTCGATCGCCGAAGTCCACGGAGTCTCCGACGGCGAGGACGAGCGCCTGCGGATGCTCATCGGATTCGCGCTCTACGTGATCGGCTCGGCAGCCATTCCCAGGGTCGCCGCGCGTACCGGCCCGCACTGGGACGTCGGGCGGTCGCCAGGGTTCCCGTCGCGAGGCTGCGCCAGATCAATGGCGTATTGGGACCGAACTTCGTCACGAAGCACGGGACCAAGCAGGGCATCGTCGTGCTCGACCACGTGGCACCGCTCGGCTTCGGTGCCGTGATCTGAGATCTGTGTGGGCTGTGCCCCGGGCCGCCTGGTCCCGGAAACTACGGTCAGTACTTGGCCAGGGGCCGCTCAGGGGTGCAGAGAACTGAGAGACCGGACCCTTGTGCGGGTTCCGGGTGCCCTGGGCTGTCGAAGTGAGCTGCGTCGTGGTCCCGGGAGGTCTGCTGTCAGAGGGATGTGTCAGAGTCTGCGCATGCTCGAGCTCGTGGTGAAGACGGAGAACGGGGAGCGGCACGTTCGCGTGTCCGCCGAGGAGTTGGCTGGGCTGGTTCGGCGAATCGGCGGTGATGGTGACCGGTTTCTGGTGGTCCAACGGATACCCGACCTGCCCAACGTCTTCGCCCAGGTCTGGCACGAAGTCGGCGGGAACTACACGCTGGAGCACCGCGACGGTGTCGCCGACCGGCACTTCCAGGTGATGGTCGATGGTTCCGAGGCCGTGATTGAGGCGATGACTGGCTGGGCCCGGCAGGAGTCCGGTTGGAGCACTGGTCTGGCCTGGTCGCTGCTGGAGATGGGCCCCACCCGTGAGGTACCGCCGCTCGACCTGGGCGAAGACGAGCGCGAGGAGTTGGAGGAGCGCGTCCGCGAGGTGCTGGTCGGCGGCTACGCCGACCGTGCCGAACTGGCGGAGCTCGCCGAGGAGTACCTGGTCACTGCGGACCGCCGACCCGTCTCGCGAGAGCAGGCCGAGGCGCTGGCTGACCGGTTGTGGCTGGAGCGTGTCGCGGAGCAGGCCGCCTGGCGGGGCGAGACTGATCCTGAGCGGCTCACCCGCGCGTTCGCCGCCTTGGAGGAGGCTGGCATCACCGCCCGCGAGAACTTCACCTGCTGCCGCAACTGCGGCCAGTCCGAGATCGCAGGTGAGGGCGGGGCCGACGCCCGAGGCTTCGTCTACTTTCACACGCAGTGCACGGACTCCGCCGCTGCCGGCCACGGACTGATGCTGCTTTTCGGTGGCTTCGACGGTTCGTCCGAGACCACCGAAGCCATCGGCCACGAGGTCGTGGCCGCCCTCGAAGCGGCCGGCCTTCCCGTCAAGTGGGACCGCGACCCCGACCGGGCCATCACCGTCACGCCCCTGGACTGGCGCCGCCGCCTGGTCGGCTAGAAATTGTCTCCAGAGCGGGCCGGTTCGGCGTCCAGGACGCAGGTCCTCCCCCACCCGCACGATCGGTTCAAAACGTCGAGGTCGGCGTCTTGGACCGCGCGGTCGTACCGCTCCTGGAAGCGCCGGAGCATGGGACTGAGCCCCCGCGCCAAGGAGGCCTCAACTCCTCGATCTCCTCCTTGAGGTGCTGAACCTCGGGGTCCGACATCACTGCGTTCAGGGCCGACCAACACCTGGGTCTCTCTCGGCGCCTATCGCAGAACGGCTGTGACGCGGCCAGTCCGCCCAACTGCTCCGACGCCGCCTGCCGCGATGCGGAAGGCGGGCGGTCCCCCCACCGGGAATGGGCTTCGCGGAATCCTTCGCGGTACTCCCGTTGTTCATGCCATGGCCCGCTCGCCGAGGCAGCGGATCCTGGCGTGGGTGTGGTTCCCGGGCGTGGTAGAGGTGGGCGCCTTGCACTCGGCCGGCAGTAGTACGTACAGGTTTTCGGAGCGGGATCGAGCCGGCCGCCGCCGTTGGCTGCGGCGATCGCCCGCATCCGGGCAACGACGCCCGCCGAGCCCACCACCCTGGATGCCGGACAGCCAGGTGTGCGGCTGCGGATGTATGCCGACCTGCGCCAGGTATCCGACGAACGCTTCTCACCGGAGCGGGCGCGCGGGAGCACAGAGTGAGGCCGGCTCCGTCGCTACGGGGGAAAGCGACGGAGCCAGCCTGCGTCCACCGTGCCACACCCGCCCCCACCGCGCTCGCTATCCGCGTGAACTCGCCTGAACCGCGGCGCGCAAAGACCGGCAGGTGTCACGCGGGGTGTTCGTCGAGGAGCTGGGGCCCGTTGCTGACTGGACGCTTGATGCCGGGACTGAGCTGCTGGCGGTGTTCGCGGACCGGTCGGTGGCAGGCCGTCTTCGGGGCGACCGCTACGACGCGATCATGCACCGTCAGTTCAGTCCGGACCGGCACGCCAATCTGACGCATACCGAGCTGCAGGAACTCCGCACCTATTTCATGGAGTTGGCCAACGAACTGCGCCGGCTTCAGGAGCGCTTCAGCCGGCACCTCTGTGATGACCCCGCATGTCGTGATCGACGAGATCGACAACAAGTCGTACGACACCGGCGTGCGGAATCGAGCGCGCGCCGTGTTCGGCACTGCAGCCGACTCGGGCGCGACGGCTGCCCCGCCGCAAGCCCGGCGGCGCGTTTTTGTCACACGAGAGGGCAGTACGCCGCCGCGCTCCCGGTAAATCCCGATACCCGCTGCCCGGAGTACGTCTCTTTTCAGCCATGCCTGTCTGACGTTCCTGCACGGAAAGGTACTTCCGCATAGGATCATGCACCTGACATCTTGCATCCACCACTCGTTTCGTACGGCCCGGCCCGCGCCCTCAGCACGGCCGGGCCGTCTCCGGAGGATGCATTGATACCCCACATATCCAGCCGCCCCAGACGCACGCTGGTCCTGGCGGCCATGGTCAGCGCCGCCCTCGCGTTCGGCGCCCCGGGCGCCCTCGCGGGCACGCTCCCCGTCACCCCCTCCACCGCGCCGGCCGCCAAGGCCCATGCTCCGGCCGCCGTGTCGGCTTCCCAGAGTGCGACCTGGGTGGCCGGGACGCGTGCCTACCTCGTGATCACCGCCCCCGGTGACAGCTCGGCGGTCCGCTCGGCCATCACGGCCAACGGCGGCACCGTGTTCTCGAACTTCGACGCCATCGGTGTGATCGTTGCCCACTCGGCGTCCAGCTCATTCGCCGCCACCATGCGCGGCGTCGCCGGCGTGCAACAGGTCGGCGCCACGCGTACCTCGGACGTCCCGGCCGACGCCTACAACCCGGCGCTCCCGGCCAATCCGGCTCAGGCCTCGACCCCGGCCGGAGAACCGGTCCGGGCCGACATGAGCCAGATCAAGGCCGACCAGGCCTGGGCCGTGAACCCGGGGTCCGCCTCCGTCAAGGTCGGCATCCTGGACACCGGTGTGGACGACCAGCACCAGGACCTGGCGCCCAACTTCGACGCGGCCGACTCGGTCTCCTGCGCCTACGGCAAGCCCGACACCCGTGCCGGCGCCTGGCGGGACGTCGACACGCACGGCACTCACGTAGCGGGCACCATCGCCGCAGCCAAGAACGGCAAGGGCGTCGTCGGCGTGGCACCCGGAGTGAAGATCGCCGCGGTCCGGGTCGCCGAGCCGGGCAACTCCTTCTTCTTCGCCGAGAACACCATCTGCGGGTTCGTCTGGGCCGGTGACCACGGCTTCAAGGTCACCAACAACAGCTACTACACGGACCCGTGGCAGTTCAACTGCCCGGACAACGTCGACCAGGCCGCCATCATCGAGGGCGTCAAGCGCGCCCAGGAGTACGCCGAGAGCAAGGGCTCCCTCCAGATCGCCGCCGCGGGCAACGAGAACTACGACCTCGCCCACAAGACGACCGACTCCGCGAGCCCGAACGACTCGACGCCGGTCACCCGCACCATCACCAATGCCTGCCTCGACATCCCGACCGAGCTGCCGGGCGTGGTCACGGTCGCGGCCAACGGCACCGGCGTCACCAAGGCCTCTTTCTCCAACTACGGTCAGGGCGTCGTCGACGTCGCGGCGCCGGGCAGCAACGTGTATTCCACCGTCCCCGGCGGCGGCTACGGCAGCAAGAGCGGCACCTCGATGGCCACTCCGCACGTGGTCGGCGTGGCGGCACTCATCACCAGCGCCAATCCGGGCATCACGCCGGCGCAGCTCCGCGCCAAGCTGGCCGAGCAGGCCAACGACATCGCCTGTCCCTCGGACAGCCGCTGCACGGGCACGACGGCCAACAACTCGTTCTTCGGCGAAGGACAGGTCGACGCCCTCAAGGCCGTCGGAACCACCCCGCCGCCCGGCAAGTACTTCGAGAACCTCGCCGACTCCGCCATCAACGACAACGCGACCGTGGAGAGCCCGATCGCCGTCACCGGCGTGACCGGCAATGCCCCGGCCACCCTCAAGGTGGGCGTGGACATCAAGCACACCTACATCGGTGACCTGAAGGTCGACCTGGTGGCGCCGGACGGCACCGTCTACCCGCTGCACAACCACACCGGCGGCAGCGCCGACAACATCGCCCAGACCTACACCGTGAACGCCTCCTCAAAGGTCGCGAACGGCACCTGGAGACTGCGCGTCAACGACAACGCCGCCTCCGACACCGGCAAGATCGACGCCTGGAACCTGACCTTCTAGCGCAGGACCGGCAACACCCGCGCACACCCACATCACCCACGCCCCCGCACACACGACCGCGCACAAGACGGGCTACGGCCTGTTCGGCCAGGGCTGCCAACTGCCGGGCGGCAAAGTGCACGGGCCCGGCGGCATACACCGCCGCCGGGCCCACCACACCGCATGACCGTCTCCGGCCCAGTCGTCAATTCGCCGTCCCGGCCGACGAACAGCTCGTCCGCACCAGCGTAGGAGGCCGCCCCATGATCGTCGAGAAGCTTTACGGACGCGCCCGCCGGGCCGGTGCCGACCTCGTGCACCGCCGGAGCATCGGGCGCGGGACCGCGTCGGCCGCCCGTGCCCGAAGCGGCGCCGCCGGTGAGTGGTCTGCTCGTGGGGGCCAACCCCGGCGGCATGGCCTGCCGTTCCAGCCGCTCGGGACGGGCGGCCGGATCCGTCCGGTGGTCGCCCCGTCGTCCGAGGATTGCCCGCTCTAGGTCGACCAGCGCGGGTCTGGGCTACAGGCGGAGCTCGTCGTGGAGGACCCGCCGGTTGCGCCGCAGAGCATCGAGTGCGTCGGCCCGCCGGTCCGCGCCCCGCAGCGCCGTAGCCATCAGTTACGGCACGCTGCTGAACCGGCTGCACGGTGCCGGAACGCTCATGCGGACGTCGTGGCAGACCCGCAGGCTCCGCGAGGATCCGCAAGCCCGCTCCCGTCTGGCGGCCCGGCTGCGTGTCCTCTACGAGACGAAGGGCGCGACCCTCGACGAACTGGCCCGCAGAGCGGGCAAGTCGAAACCCGCCACACGACGCCTTCTGATCGAGGCCGGTGGAGAAGTACGGACCACGCGGCAGACGCGCGCGATCCGCTCCGCGCCGTCGAAGGCAAAGCGGACGAAGCTCGCGCTCTGGCTGCGGGCGCAGTACGAGGCCGACGCGTGGGTCCGGAACTGGCGAAGGCGTGCAACTTCTCTGTCGCCACGGTCTACCGGCTCAGAGCGGGCCCAAGATCTTGACGGGCGCAGGGCGCCGTTACCCGGCGTCGGTGGACTGGCAGGCGACGCTCATTGCCGGCCACCACACCCTGTCGGACTCCGAACGGCTCCCGGCTCCGCCGGTCACCGTGCTGCCCGCGGCGACAGCGCGGATGGTGGAGGCGCTCGGCGAACGCATGGCCGGGCGGATACTGCTGGTCTCCGCGGCCCTGGATCCCGGCGGGGCAACCCGCTCACGCCTGTACCGCCGATCGATCCCGTGCACCCCGAGTTCGACGCAGTGCCGGCGGGCGCGCCCCGCCGGCACTACGCCGTCGTCGAGTGGCTGGCCTCCCTGGCTGCCGATCTGGAACGGATCTCCCGCGGGCCTCACCAGAGGCCGCCGACTCGCACGCAGTCGGCCGCTCCTTGGGACGGCGGCAGCTCTTGCAAATTTCGCCTGACACGGGCGCCCGGTGACGATCAGTCAGTCTTCGTGGCGGCCTGCCGATGCGGCGCCTCGACGGATGAGGCCCCGGCCGCGGTCTCGGTCCGGCCCGGGTGCCGCAGCGCGCACAAGAACGCAATCCCCAGGGCGACGGCCATACCGTAGAAGACCCACTGGTTCGCCTCCGCGAAGTCCAAGCGCACCGCGCTGACGATGTCGTGCATCTGGTCGGCCGTCGCGCCGGTGCCCGAAGGCGGGTTGGCGTCGCCGCTGCCCGTGATGGAGCTGCTGACTCGGTGAGCGGTGTCCCGGGCCTGTTCGGCCGACAGGCCCCGCGCCTGCAGGGTGTCCGTCACATTCGCACGCGTGGCATGAGTGAGCATGGTGCCGAAGACGGCCATGCCCACGCTCGCGGCGTAGTTCCGCACCGTCTGTGTGACGCCGGTGACCTCGCCGTAGGACGGCCCGATCGCACGGTTGACGGCGTCCGTGGAGGCGGGAGCCAGAATGAAGCCGATGCCCGCTCCGGCCAGAGCCGCGTACGGCCACTGGTCGTGCATGGACAGGTCGGTCAGCTTGCCCGCCCACAGGGCGAATCCGACGCAGCCCACGACGGCGCCCGCCTTCAGCGCCGGGCGAGCGCCCCGCTGATCGAGGATTTGCCCGCCCCACTGCGAGGCGATGGCGAAGCCCGCGAAGACGTACAGCAGGAACAGTGCTGCCTGGTTGGGCGAGGCGCTGAGCGAGACCTGGGCGTACACGGACGCGAAGAAGAACAGTGGAACGAACGCGAGCATGGCGAAGAACAGCACCGCCGCATCAACGGTGAAGCCCCGGTCCCGAAAGACGCGCAGGTCGATCAGAGGATGTCGGACGCCTCGCTCGTAGCGGACGAAGACAGCGAAAATCGCCAGGCCGCCCACGACGCAAAGCCAGGTGGCCGGGCTGTCCCAGCCCCAGGAGTAGGCCTGCTGGAACCCGAGAACACTCAGTCCCATGCCGGCTGCCATGAGAGCGGCTCCCACGATGTCCGGGGTGCCCGCACGTCTGCGGTCGGCGATGTGCGCCATCGCGGTAAGTACCAGCGCCACCACGGCCACGGGGACGTTGACCCAGAACACCGCACGCCACGTCCATGCCGCCGTCAGCCAGCCGCCCAGCAGCGGTCCGACGGCAGTCAGTGCGCCGGACAGCCCGAAGAACAGCGCGAGGGCACGGCCGCGCCGCTCGGCCGGGAATACCGCCACGACCACCGCGAGCGCGGCGGGGAACAGCAGCGCCGCCCCGGCCCCTTGGACAACACGGAAGCCGATGAGCCAGCCCTGCGCGGCCTCCCCCTTGGGGACACAGCCGCACATCACCGAGGACACGACGAACACCAGCACGCCGATGACCACGATCCGGCGCGGACCGTACAGGTCGGCGAGGCGGCCGCCGACGGCGAAGAAGGCGGCCAGTGCCAGGAGATATGCGTTGATCACCCACTGCATGCCAGACGCTGAGAGGTCCAACTGCCGAACGATGTCCGGGGCGGCGATCGAGACGATGGTCTGATCGATGAAAGTCATCGCAACCGCAAACATCATGGCCGCGAGAGCCAGTGTCTGCTGATGCACCGAGCGAGGCGCGGGCGTGATGCCAGCACCCTCGAAGCGTGTGTCACTCACCCTTCCAGTCTGCCTCCACCTGGGCGAGACCGCAGCAGCAGAGAGTACGGCGGAGAAGGGGCCTGCCGCCCGGCCGCGCCCTGCCCGCACCAACGGGGCACAGCGCGACTTGTCAGGCGATCAGCAAACTTCAGCACATCACAGCAAAGCCGCAACTCGAAACGCTCGCTGCGTCCGACGAGGTTGGACGGTGGGTGGTGCCTGCGGGACCGGCAGGACCTCTTGCCGCACCGGCACTCGGCGCAGAAGGCCCGCACTATCCAGGCGTGCGTGGCATGCGTGGCGTGCGTGGCATGCACTGACGGTATGTCACATGCAGCTGCTGTCCGGGCCATTGGTGTTCAGGCCGAGACTGCGGGCAAGTGGCGGCAGGCTTTCGCCGGGGAGCGGATGGCACCCGGTCGGTATACGGCTTGTCTTCAGCTGCCCGCCACAGCCGCCCAGCAGCAACCCGCACGGGAGCTGTCCCCAAGTACTGAGGCTCCAGTGAGGTCACAGGCTATCTCGCACCCGCCATGAGCCTGCGCCGGCGGATCCGCATCCGATGACGGCCCCCTGTCCGGTCCGAGTCGTACGCCCCGGCGACGCCCTGGCCCAGCCCAAAACCGTGACATCAGCCCGGCTCCGCAGAACAGCCGAGCTCTGGACATGTTCCCGTACGAGCAGGAGCACGACCCGAAGACCAGCCGCACCCTCCGTCGGGACCGCCGGGGCCTCGTCGCCGCGGCGCTCACCCTCGCCACGGCCGCCCTGGGCCTGATCGCACCGAGTTCCGCGAATGCCACGGCACAGGCGTGGGAGTGCAACAGCGGCAGCGTGTGCGTCTACAGCGGCATCAACGGCACGGGCAGCCGATGTTCATGGAGCAACGCCGACCCGGACTGGCACAGCGGTGATGTCCGGTGTTCGTGGGCCGACGACCAGGTAGTCAAGTCGATCTACAACCGCGGCACGTCCTCCTCGTACAACTGGGTCGTTCTCTACACCGGCGCCAACTACACCGGCGACCACTACTGCTGGGCGCAGAACGGTGGCTTCGGATCAGACTTCAACACCAAAATCCGCTCCCGCCGCTGGCGCGCTTCCTGCTCATAGCCGGATGACCGGTCGGCGGGCCCCGGAGTGCCGGGACCCGCCGATACGTGTGGTTCGCCTCGTGGCGGGGAACTCCTCGGCAAACAGCCCGGCCTGTCCAACGCCGACCTCGAACGCTGCACCTTCGTCACCCGGCAGTCCCGCGCAGTACTCGGGGTATGTCAGACCTGTTGTCGCTGCCCGAGATCTGGGTCACATCGCCGCGGGCCCGGTGCCTGCGGACGCGCTCGGCCAGCGAGGGGCGTCTCGTCCAGACCGTCGACCGCCCAGCTCGCCATGCGTGATGGGGTCTGTGCATTCGGCTCTGTCCGCAGTTCCGTGAATCCCCAGGTCACAGGCCTCGGCACAGAGCACAACGGCCGGGCCCGCCACGGCGACGGAATTCACGGAACTGCGGACAGGGCCATTTCCAAGAATCCTCACCAACCGTTGTCGTCGGTTGCCGACGCTCCGCGTCGAAGCCTCCTTCGCCTCGCAGCTCGACGCACCAGACCCCGCTCACCCGCATCTACAGGGTGCCGTCGTTTTCCTGCGGCTGGTCTGCCGGACAGCCCCAGTGTCGCATCGTTGTACGATCCCGCCCCATGGTCATGAACATGGGGCGGGACGCCGAACAGGGCGTGGTCGAGCTGGCGTACCGGCCGACGTTGGAGGACTTCGTTGCCGGGCTGCGCGAGCGCAGACAGGCCAGCCGGTCGGCACGCAGACAGAAGTGGCTCATCGGTACCGCGCTCGTCTGCGCGGGCCTGGGCGCCGCCGCCCAGCTGGCCCGGGGGGAGATACCGGTGTTCCTGCCGGTCTGGGCGCTCGTCTCCGCCGCCCTGATCTTCCTGATGCCCAGACGGCAGGGCCGCCAGCTGCTGCGCGCGGCCGAGCGCAACGGGCAGTACCGGGCGACGGTGACCGACGAGGGACTGACGGTCGTCACGGACCACAGCACCGCGACGCTCAACTGGGCGGCGCAGCCACGCTACCGAGAGGGCCGGGACGTCTTCGTCCTGCTCAGCGGCGACCAGAACGCCACCTGCCTCACCGTCCTACCCAAGCGGGGCCTCACCGACCCCGTCGACGCCGACCGCCTCCGCGAGATCCTCGACCGCAACGTGACACGGGCCTAAGGGCTGTTACGAATGTGGATCTTGGGCATGGATGATCATGCTCTGTGGGGCATGGTGATCTGACGAAGGCCGGCGGGCCCACGCGGAGCCGCTGTTGCCGCGGCGTGCCCCCGGCGGGATGTTCCCGAGCAGTACGGCCCGTGGGACCGGGTCTACGACTGTTCAGACGATGGCAGCACGACGGCACCCGGGCCAGGGGCGCCACCCAGCTCCAGGCTCAGGGCGGCGCCAAGGGCGCTGATCACCTGGGAGTTGAACGTCGACTCCCCCGTCTGCCGGGCCCATCAGCATGCCGCCGGGGCGTCGAAATAGGGACCTTCAGAAGGAGCCGCCCGGCGGCATTGCCGTCGAGCCGGCTGCCCACGGGTTCGGACGCTCCCGAGGCAGGCTGAGCACGAAGATTCACCTGGCCGTCGAGCAAAGGCACTCCGAACTGAACAATGCGCAGTTCAGGCTCCAGGACATTGCTCATTCAGGTGGCCGGGACATGTCGATCCAAGGTCGGCCGCTGCCTGCCCGCCCGCTCCCCCGGCTCGCCCGGACCAGTCGCCAGCGAGATGCGCCCAGCGTTTCGGCGCCGGCACCAACCCTGCGGCCGTGCTGATCGGTGCGCCGTAACGAACTGGTGGATCCGCCCCCTCCCGAGACTTCCCCATTGCCCTGTCGACTGCCTGACAGCGTTGTCTGCCTACTTCACCTTGTCGAGCGACCGTGTGCCGGTTCACGAACAGCAGATGACCGCCGACTCTGCGGGAATGAACGCCGACCTTGATTGTTGAAAGCGGTATGAAAAAGATCGGGTTCCTGTCTTTCGGACACTGGACGCCATCGCCGCACTCGCAGACCCGCTCAGCGGCGGATTCCCTTCTCCAGGCGATCGATCTCGCGGTCGCCGCGGAGGAGCTGGGCGCCGACGGCGCGTACTTCCGTGTCCATCACTTCGCGCGGCAGTACGCCTCGCCGTTCCCCCTGCTCGCCGCCATCGGCGCACGTACCAGCAGGATCGAGATCGGCACCGGCGTGATCGACATGCGCTACGAGAACCCGCTGTACATGGCCGAGGACGCTGGAGCCGCGGATCTGATTTCCGGAGGCCGACTGCAGCTCGGCCTGAGCCGGGGATCCCCGGAGCAGGTCATCGACGGCTGGCGCCACTTCGGGCATCTGCCCGCCGAAGGGGCCACCGACGCCGACATGGCACGCGCCCACACCGAGCGGCTCCTCGACGTGCTTACGGGCGAGGGATTTGCACAGCCCAACCCCAATCCGATGTTCTCCAACCCCCCGGGACTGCTGCGCATCGAGCCGCACTCCGAAGGCCTCAGGGACCGTATCTGGTGGGGATCCGGCTCGAACGCCACCGCTGCGTGGGCGGCCACGGTCGGGATGAACCTGCAGAGCTCGACTCTCAAGGACGACGAGAGCGGCGAACCGCTGCACGTCCAGCAGTACAAGCAGATCGAGGCCTATCGTGAGGCCTGGCGCGAGGCCGGGCACCCCCGCGAGCCGCGGGTGTCGGTCAGCCGCAGCATCTTCGCGCTGGTCGACGACCGTGACCGCGCCTACTTCGGTCGTGAGGGCAACTCCAAGGACCAGATCGGCTACATCGACGCCAACACTCGCGCGATCTTCGGCCGTTCCTACGCCGCCGAGCCCGACGTGCTGGTCAAGCAGCTCGCCGAGGACGAAGCGGTCGCCGCCGCCGACACGCTCCTCCTCACCGTCCCGAACCAGCTCGGAGTCGCCTACAACGCCCACGTGATCGAGAGCATCCTGACCCACGTCGCTCCGGCCCTGGGCTGGCGCTGAGCACGGCGGGAGGTCATGCACGGGAAGAGGTGAGCCCGCCGCCCCCACATCCCTGATGCGTCGACTCCGCCGGAACCCACCACGAGGAATACGGCGTCGGCGGCGGCGTCGGAGAAGGTTCTCATGGTGGGCGCCGGCGCGCTCATACTTCCGGAAGTCGTCGTGGGCGCAGGCGAGGCCGTTGGCTTCCCCAAGGTCTCCTCGCGACCGGCGCCGAGATGTTGCCGCTAGGCGTTCTGGGGCAGCTGTATGAGGGCTCGACGTTGGTGACGCTCTCGCGGAGGCGTGCTGCTTCCGGCTTTCCGACGGCGTCACTAAAAACACGGCACTCACGGAGGAGGCACCGCCTTCATGCCGACGCCGCCCGTCGAACTGCACATCGCCACCGGCGAGCAGCGCCTGCAGCTGGACTCCTTGCTCAACACGGACGTCATCGGTCTCCGCAACGACACCGGAAACCTCGGTCGGGGCAACGCATACCCTTCCTGCCGAACGTGTGGCCGCCGACGATCTCCAGGCCGTGGTCAGCGAGGCACTGCGCAACATTGCCCTGAACTGGCGCTACCTCCACCGATCTCCCCTGTATGCACGACTGAGCTTCCACGGGCGCACACAGCAACAGGGGGCATGGCCGTGCAGCACTTCGCGTTCAGACACATGCAGGGCATCGCGTACGAGGACGCTGTGGGAGGGCATCTGCGGTGAGAGGGGACCAGCTCGGGGCACGGATGCACGATCTCGTACAGCGAGCGATACCGATCGGGCGAGTACGTGGACAATCAACCCCCCCTTCCTCGGGGTCGCCTCGCTCTACCCATGGCTCCCATGGCACGGCCCTTCCCCCAACCGCTGTACCGCCCGCCAGCGCGGGGCGCCGTCATCAGGGATGTCCGGAGACGCAAAATGGAACGGCACACCAAGGTGGCTGGCCAGCGCCCGGCCGGCCTTGGCGGCGGCATCGGCCGCGGGAACGCCGTCCGGGCGGTGGTAGATAGTGCCCAGGTGTCCCTCCCCGTGCGGGCCGTCCAAGATCGCTACCAGGAGCACGAACCAGTCGTGCACCGTATCGCCGTCCCACAGCGCCTCCACAGCCGTCGCACGGCCCGGGAGAGCCGCGGCGCGGGCTGCGAGTGAGGGGAGGTCGATCGGATCCGGCGGTGTGCGCTGCACTCGATCGCCAAGGGCCTCATACCGCGCGTGCACCACTCGCTCGGCCTCGTGCAGGCCCACCCCCAGCGGACGCAGTGCCTCTCAGACGGATCCGACCGCCGCCAGTCGGCGATCGCGCAGCACGTCAGCATCGACCTCTCGGCGGGTCCGTTCCGCCAAGTAGGTCCTGCGGCCCGCTGGTGTGGGCGTAGCGGCCCCGAGTGTTATTGAATGAGGTTTGCGGTCAAGAATCCCGGGACTCTGTCGCCCGGGTTCTGGTACGGCTCCGACGTGGTGCCGGGGTCGGCGAGCGAGCTGAGAGAGTCGCATGGACTCCACCCCACCCCCCTCGTCTGCGTCACCGTTCGACATGGTCAGCAGCGCTTTGGGGCAGTACATGCCAGTCGACGGAGCGGCAGCGGCCGCCGGTTCCGCCGACCCACAGGGGGACAACGCCGCCCGCCGAGACGTATCCGACAACCCGACCCCCGCCGGTCAGGAGCAAATCCTCGGCGCGGTCAATCTGGACCGGGATCTGAGAATCACCCGCTGCAATCTGGACGCCCCGGTCTTCGCGGGGGTGGGGGCCGTGGCCGGGAGCCCTTTCGTCGATCTCCTGCCTCCTTCGGACGTACCGACGGTCACCCGGCGCCTGCGGCAGGTCCTCGGGACCGGTGAGCCGCACGTCGCCCGGGTCCAGCGCCTGCGACGCAGCGACGGGTCGGAGCTGGTGGTCTCGATGAGCATCCTGTCCGCCGCGGCGCCTCAGGAGGGCCTGACCGTCTCCCTGATCGCCATGGCCAGGAGACTGCACCTGTACGCCGCCGAGACCGCGATCGGCACCTCCTTGGACATCGGCGAGACCGCGCAGTCGCTGGCGAAGTCCCTGCTGGCCTGGGGTGACGTCACCGCCATCGACCTCGACTTCACCGTGTGGACGGGTGAGGCGGTCACCGAGCAGCCGCAGGGGCGCCTCCGGCTGCGGCGGGCGGCCCTGGTGCCGGACCGGGCGTGGCCCGACGGCTACGTGACCCCGGGCGACGATCTTCCCGGCGATGCGAGTCGACTGCTGTCGCAGGCCATACGGCGTGACGATGCCGCGCAGGCCATCGTCATACCCGACCGAAAAGCGATCGAACGGGTGCTCGACAGTCCTCGGCTGGTGCGTGCCCTGGTGCCCGGCGACCAGGCGGCGGCCGTGGTGTGCATACCGCTGGTCCTGGACGGCACGCCGCCAGTCGTCCTGGGTGTCGCGGAAGTCTGGCGGCGGGCGGACCGCCCCTTCTCGGACAACGAGCTCATCGACCTGCAGGAACTGGTGGCCAGGACCTCCCACCACGTGGACCTGGCCCGTCAGCACCAGCGCGAGCACACACAGGTACTGGCCTTGCAGCGCCGACTGCTGCCACGGTCCGGCGGCGACACCATCCAGACGGCCAGCGTCTACCAGCCCGCCACCCCCGACAGTGCGGGTGTCGGCGGCGACTGGGTGAACAGCTTTCCACTGCCGGACGGCCGTACCGCTCTGGTGGTCGGAGACGTCGTCGGGCACGGGCTGGGCGCCGCGGCGACCATGGGACAGCTGAGCATGGAGGCCCGCGCGCTGCTGTCGGCGGGGCTGGCGCCCGACGAGGTGCTGGAGCACCTGGACGAGACGGTGTCGCTGCTGGACGACGCGGATTCCGGGCTGGCGGCCGGATACAGCGCCCTCGGCTCGACCTGCTGCATCGCCGTGTACGACCCGGTCAGCCACCACGTGGCGGTGGCCAGCGCCGGCCACCTCCCCCCGGTCCTGGTACCTCCGGACGGCCCCGCCGGTCCGGTCGCGATACGCCCCCACCCCGGACTCGGCGCCGAGTTCGCGCTGCGGGAGCCCTACGACGTGCACGCGTTCTGTGCGCCCCCGGGCTCGCTGCTCGCTCTCTACACCGACGGCCTGGTGGAGGATCCCGCCCTGTCGATCGACGAGGGCATCGACAGGCTGACGGACGCCGTATCCTCGGTGCACCCGTGGGACGCCCTGGACCAGGCGGCGCGGCGCGTGGTCTCGGCGGTGGCGCCCACGCGTCGGCGCGACGACGTGACTCTGCTGATCGCCCGCATGATCGGTTACCGCAAGGAGGACACCGCGACGTGGCGTCTGTCCGCCCGCGGCGACGCGGCCGCCCGGGCCCGCACACTGGTCTCCGAGCTGCTGGGGCAGTGGAGCGCCAGAGAGCACACCAGGGACAGCGTGCTGCTGGTGGTCGACGAACTGGTCGCCAACGCGGTCCGCTTCGCCGCCGGACCCATCACCGTCCGGCTGATCAGGACCGGTCACGGGCTGCTGTGCGAGGTGGGCGACACCGGCAACGGCAGGCCGCGACTGGGCCCGGGCGGTCTCCTCGACGACGCCGGCCGTGGCCTGCACGTAGTGCATGGGCTCACCACCCGGTGGGGGGTGCGGTGGACCGACACCGGGAAGGTGGTGTGGGCTTGGGTCGAGCGGTGACGGGGTGTCGGCCGGGCGGTGATGAGGCGTCAGCGGGCTGGTGGCGAGGCTCCGCCGGGTGGTGACGGGGCGCTTGGCCGGGCGGCGCGGGAGCTGTTCGTCAGGCGGCGGCACCGGCGTTACGAGGGGCGCGAGTCCGCACTACAGCCACTCCCCTTCCAGGGCGGTGGCCGTGAGGCCCGGGGCAGCCGCGTACAGGACGGCACGGCTGCCCGCCTTCTGCCCGGCGTCGTATGCCCTCCGCATGATGTCGAACACGGCGGCGCCTCCGCGGTTGCCGCTGGTGTAGCTGTCCCGGCTGTAGCGCAGGAGCCCCGACGGCCACCCGTCGGGCATCGTCTGCTCCATGTACTCCAGCACACGCGTCCCGCCGGGGTGGGCGAGCAGAAGGTCGGGGTGCCAGGAGTCGGGGTCGTCCTGGTATCGGAGGCGCAACCACTCCCACATGGCGGTGACCGTCTCCTGCACGGCGCGCGGCCCGCGCCGGTCCATCACGAAGTGGGTGCCGTCCTCCCGTGTCTCCAGGCGGTGCAGGTCCTGGGTGCCGGGCAGAGTGTGGTGCCAGGCGGTGTCCAGCCGCAGCGTCGACTCGGGCCTCGGGCGGCCCGTGACCACCGTGGCGACCGCAGTGTCCGCGAACAGCAATCGGACGATCAGGGATTCCAGAGTGTCGTCCGCGGGCTGGTACGTCGTGCTCAGTGCCTCCGCGATCACGACCAGGACCACCCGGTCGGGGTCCGCGGCCACGAGATCCGCCGCCAGCGCCAGGGAACGGGTCCCGGCTATGCACGCCCACTGCGTGGCGGGCAGCAGCAGCACGTCGCGCCGGAGCGGGAGTCTGTTGGCGAGGGAGACGTCCAGCCCCGGCAGCGCCGGGGTGGTGGAGTGACTGGTGATCAGACAGTCGACGTCCGCGGCGTCCAGCCCGGCGATCTGCAGGGCCCCGCGCGCCGCACGCTCACCGTAGGACTGCACTGCCGACCAGGCCGGCGCAGTGCGTTCCTGGACGGTCTGCGGCGCGGGTATCGCCTCAAGGGCTGCGATCACGCGATCCACGTCCTGTTCGGCGAACCCGTCACCGGCCAGCGCCTCTCGGGCCGGCCCGATGCCGGCGGCCGGCAGGCCGCTTCCGCTGCCGGGCGCGACGGCGGCCTCCAACGGCAGCATCCAGCCACGGGTTTCGATGCCCGTACTGGCCGCGATGCCGTCGATCCGCGGCGCCCACACCGCGTTCGGGTGCCGACCGCGCACTTCGTCCACAATCTGACTGGTCCGCACGGCGTGCTTGCCGTGTATCACGGCAGGCGGGCACAGGTAAGCGGCCATGATTGGCGCCTTTCTACAGAGAACGAGATGAATTGTCACGGACGCTGTGCCACAGATCACTTGTGAGCTATTCACCCAAGTCCATGACAATGCGCGCCGGTTAGGGACTCCATGTCCGTTTCGAGCATGGATGCCACAGGGGCGTTTGCGCTGTGATCTGGGCAACTTGGGAGGTTGTGCGATGCGTGACACGGCGCACACTGCTGCAGAGGGGCCGACGCGCTGCCGCGCCGACCTGACATGCCACCGGTGGACCTCGCCATCACCGCCACCGCGGCTCACCACGGCCTGGCTGTCCTCCACGACGAGGAGCCGGTGGTGCCGATCCGTAGGCTCCCACACCCATAGGCGCGGTGTCCCGGGTCCTGACGCGGTTGTACGACTTCGTCGAACCCAGGGTGCCCCTGGTACGGAACGCGAGGAGCGGGGCGAGAAGAAGTACGTCGAACTCACGGGCCGGGGAAGAGTCCCGACAGCAGTCGCGGCCACACCGGACCTGCGCGAGCCCGCTGGCGACCTGCCGACCGACGACCACCGGCACGGGGCCGCGGCCAGGACTGGGCCGCCCGGTCCAGCTTCGGTCAGGCACCGCCGCAGGAACGTGACCGCTTGCCAAGTCCGTTCCTGGCATACCCTCCAGTGGATCCGAAGGCTGCCGTCGTCCGTGACACGCGTCTGCCACCAGGTCCCGAATACTGGTTGGACAACGAGCCGAAGGTCGCGGAGTACGACCGGCTCCACGGCCGGTCATGAACGGCCGAAGGTTCGCCGCTCAAGTTCGTCGCCGCAAGGAGTCTCCCCAACTCCCAAGGCGTCCGCAGCCAGACCGGCCATTTGCTGGAAACCGGTGAAGCCCAGGATGGAGTCACACGGCGAGGTACGCCGCGGCGTCGTCCCGGGCTTCTTCTGCCGCCTCGGCGGCAGCGAAGAGGGAACGGGCCCCGCTGATGAGGCGGCTCACGTCGGCCAGATCGGTTGAGGACAAGTGCTCGAACAGTTGGCCGACCTCTGGCGAGTGCCGCGTTCTTGGCGGCGACACGTGAGAACAACCGGCTGTAGATCTCCATCGTGTCCTGCACGACTTCTTCCCATGGCGCTGCAAAGGGTGTCGTCGCGCTGCGGTTGCGGCATCAGGCCGGCGCCCGGGTTCCGGGCGACATCCGCGACGGCCAGGACCACAACCGTCAGGCTGTATGCAGCGCAAACGCCAGATGTTCGGCCGCGCCGGCTTTCCCCTCCTCCGCAAGCGCGTCCTGCTCTACTCGTGAACCGCAGGTCAGACCGTTGTCGGACGGCCAGTTGGATCTGGCCACGGGGCCGGTGACGGTTCGTGACTCAATTGCGCTCGTCATCCATGTTGTTCGGCAGTTCCCGCGACGGCCGGGCCGAGATCGGTGGGGAGGTGGCGCACTGCCAGGGCGACGGCTTCCTCGGCTGTGGCGGCTTCGCCGAGAACGTCATCGGAGAGCGGATGCCTCTTCACCCGGAATGGGCTGCCACTGCGTGACGGGACGATGGCAACCTCATTGCGGAACGGGTATCCAGTGCAGGAGCTGAAGCCGAGCGTCCAGTGGCTGGAGAATACATAGAGCTGTCGCAGCCGTGATTCTGCATGAGCCGCTTCCACGAGTTCGCCGAACCCTGTGAAACCCAGTTCCTCGGCCGCCTGTTCCCCCATTGTGCGCCACTGCAGCTCCACTACCGCGGCCGGTCCCCGTTCGTAAGCTTCGGCGCGCTTGCTGGAGCGCAGAAACGACAGCTCCGCCCGCAGCTCCCGCAGGCTCCTGCCCTGCCCCCATGCCGCTCCGGCCCTGACGACATTCGCCAGCTCGGACGTGGCTCCGGTGATGAGTTCGACTCCGTGACTCCAGCCGGAGACACCGAACCAGCGGCTCTCCGCCCCGATGTGAACGGATAGCGGCTTGCGTTCAGGGACCGACGAGGCGATGCCCGCCGAAACGAATGGGCCCCAGTCGCCGGGTACCACTGTGAGGTCGGTACCGAGTTCGGCCGCCAGCTGTTCCAGCGCTGCGGTCAGGCTGCCCGCAGCAGCCAGATCAGGGTAAAGGTCAGAGTCCACCTTCATAGTCTGCCGTCGCGACGCCACCAAGAGAACGGCGATCAGGCGTCGCAGCGAGGCCGTGGGCACGTGACTCCGACTGTCCGTTGCTCACAGCCTGGGGGGCCATTGACATCACGCTCAGTCAGCCCTCCACAGAAAGTGAGCCAGAGCCCGAAAATCGGCAGTGCTTGCGCTCCGCTGGCATCCACAGTCTCGGCCTGCTCTGCCGGTGCCCTGATAGCGGGCTACTCCTGCCAGTCCGCTGTGGCTGCGGCACGCCCCTGCCATAGCCTCACGCCCGGACCGTTCGGCTCCCACCGGTCGCAGAACTGCCGCAGCTCCTCGCACCGGGTCAGCATGGCCGCCCTGCGGACCGGCCAGGGCGGCACCTCCCCGCCGTAGGCCCGAAAGAAGGAGTTGAGTGCAATGCGGTGCTCAGGATGGTGGGTGCGCACGATCCATTCGCACCAGGCCAGATCCTCGACCGGGTCGCCGAGGTGGGCGAACTCCCAGTCGACCACTGCGGTGACCTCGAAGGTGACGGGGTCGAGCAGCACATTGTTGGGCCCGAAGTCACCGTGCACAAGCACTTTCTCCGCTCTGGGCGCGTCTTCCGGCAGCACGCTCGGTGCGATTCCGTGGATACGTCGCAGCAACTCCCCACAGCTCGCCAACACAGCTTCTGGTTGACCGGTGGAAAGAAGTTCTTGGCCAGGCGCACCGGCCATGAAGCCCAGAGTGAGCGTGGCCTCCGTCGTTCCCTGTACCGGCGGCACGGGCAACCGGCCCTGCAACCGGGTCAGCAGCGCGTGCTCACGACGGAACCTGAGGTCAGCTTCGGGGCCCTCGTACGTCTTTTCCACGACGGCGCCATCGCCGACGGTGCGGTTGGTGTAGCCGTGCTTCAGCGGACGCATCCCCTGATCATCAAACACAGGCAGTTCTCCGGCTACCCCACCCGCGCTAGGTCGCTCACTCCCCCATGATGTCCTTGGGCGTTTCCTGCACCACGGTCACCATCCTGGTGAGTGCAGCGCGCATGTAGCGGATCCAGAGCTGCTTGAACGGCCCCGCGAGGATCCAGCGGCGCCCTGGCAGCGGCCGGAAGTCGTAGGTCCACCGGATCGATGTGCCGGTGCCATCGGGCAGAAACGACCACTCGCCGCGCACCCCGGAGGTCAGCTTGGCCAGCACGTTGGTGAAGCCACTCAGCTCGTGGGCGAACCCGTGCCCCTCCGCGATCTCGGTAAGCCGCTCGTCGGCCTTGGAGCCGTCGGTGAACCAGCTGGTAGGTGTGGGCGGGGCTGGACGTTGTACGGGCGAAGACGGTGATCGGGACACTTGTTTTGGTCATGCCACGAGCATCGCGGCCGGCGTCTGCCCGAGACACACATGTGGGCTGCTCAACCGTGCTCAGCGCTGCCCACGGGTCACTCCACCGGCAACTGGTGTGACGGGTGTCGTGGCCGGTTGTCGCAGCAGTTGTTCGATCAGGCGTTCCTTGGCGAGGGCGAGGTGGCGTCGGTAGGTGCCGTAGGGCACCCCGAGTCGTCGGGCGGCGGCTTTGTGGGTGCGGGGGGCTGTGATGTAGGTGGTGGTGAGGGCCTCGTGGGCTTTGACGCCCGCCGGGTCGGTCTGTATCGCGTCGAGCGCCGTGGTGATGGCGCCGCGCAGCTCCGCGACCGGATCGGGGGAACCCGGCGCCACGAGATGGGAACGCACCAGGACACTGGTCGCGAATTCGCGCGGGGTGTGCCAGGTGCGCAGCGCCTCCAGCACGCCTTCCTCGAACGCGGCGCGCGGCAGCTGATCGCCCGGGCCCCTCACGGGGGCGGTTAAGAGCGCGTCGTCGGCGGTGGCGGACCGCACGGCCTGCAGACCGGCGAGCGAGACGCGGGCGCGGACATCGTCGTAGCGCTCGGGATCCCGCCAGCGCAGATCCGCCTCAAGGGTCGCCCGCACCGCATCATGCGGGTACAGCCCCTCCGGTGTGACCTCGATGTACGGCAACTGACGCAGCCAGGAGAACACCATATGGGTGTCCTCGTCACCCAATACCGCGCGCAACAGCGGCTCGCGGGTCACATACGCCTGCGCAACGACCTCAAGGGCGCGCCGATGGACGGCGCTGGGCAGGTCACCCACCAGCCGCTCCACCAGGCTCGTCAAGGTGTCGCCCGTGGGCTCCCACGGCGCACCCGGCGCGGCCGGGGGCACAGAGGCGGCCAACGACAGAGCCAGCGGGCTGCCCCCCGCGAAGGCCACGAAGGCACCGCGCTGCTCGGCAGGAACACCCCGCGCCGCGAGCAGCGCATCGGACTCGGCGGGATCCAGCGACCGCATCGGCAGTGCGGTGAACAGCTGCGCCCACCCGGGATCCAGCGACCACTCGGCGTCGGGAGCAGTCCGGCCGGCCACCACCACGATCACCCGGTCGGCAAGCCGCAACAGAAAACTCTCACGCAACCACGCCTCCAGGGGCTGACACTGCTCGAAGGTGTCGATGAGCAGCACCACACCGGGTTCGACGCACGCCGCAGCGGCCGCCTCCTCCAGCCGGCGCGGATCCGCGTCCAGGAACCGTCCATCCACACGCACCACCCGGCGCCCCGCCAGCTCCGCCTGCCGAGCGGCATAGCGCACCAGCGAAGACTTCCCGATACCACCGGGACCGTGCAGATACGCCACAAGCGGAGCATCCCGCGCCCCCGACAGCATCCGGTCAAGCACCCCCCGCTCCCGCTCCCTTCCCACCAACGCACCGGCCCGAGCCTCCGCCAGCCGATCCACCAAACCCACCACACCCAATCCGGGCTCCTCGCGGCCCACGCCTCGGCGCCGGGAGCCCAGCCCTACTCGGCGAGACTGCACGACGACCCATGGCGGACGCGACGGGGGCCCCGCTTCCTGTCCGTCCTTTCTGTCGGCCCCCCTGCCGTCCAGGCCTCCCGAAGGGCGGTCCTGATCGCCTCCTGCGACTCCTGCGACTCCTGCGGTTCGGTCTCCTCGCCCGGAGCTTCCGCTCGTTCGTCCATGTCCATCTCTCCTTCGGTTCTGTTCTTCTCCGGGCGTGAAGCCGCCGGTTCAAGGAGTGGGGTGCCCGCCGGTCAGTGACGTGACGATCAGTCCGAGGGCCGCTCCCGGACCGGCGGCCACGGAGGCGGTGGGTCAGGTGAGGAGGTACGCCCTCAGGATCGTCGCCGAGTAGGTGCTGCCCCCGGTGTCGGTCAGGGTCGTCTTGAAGGAGACGGAGCGGGCCTTGGCCGGATGCGTGATGGCAAGGGTCTTCTTACCGTGGTCGGTGGTTACGCGGGCGGCGGACCATGTTGCTCCGGCGTCGTAGGAGACCTTCACCACCAGGGACTTCAGGTGCTTGGCGGCCGGGCCCTCGATGGAGAGCGGGACCGTGGTGCGGCGGCCGGAGGCGGCCGTGCCGGTGGGGGTGAGGGTGGGATGGAAGCGGACGGTGGAGAGAGGGAGGGGGGTGGAGGTACCCGGCTGCTGTGACGTGTGTTTCGAGGTGAAGGTCCAGGCCGCGGTGAGGCGGCTGGTGGTTGCGGCCACCGTGGCCGGGCGGGTCAGGTCCGTGCGGATCGTGTAACGGGTCGGCCCGGCCGGGAGGTTGTCGACGGTCTGGCAGAGGTCGCCGTCGTTGTCGAGGAGGGTGCTGCCGCCCGCCGTGACCCTCGTGTGCCGTGCGGCCACGGAGGACGCCGGGTGGCCGGCGCCGTCGGCCAGGTCGGGGACGCACAGGTCGAGCGTGTCACCGCTGCGCCGCGCGCCGTACGCGCCGCCGACGAGCGGGCTGAAGACGCCCACGTTGTACGTCGACTCGTACGTCCGGCCCGCCCGGTAGGACACCGGGCTCTCCGCGCCGTAGAACACGTCGTCATCGTCCCCGGAGGCGTCCTTCTGGCCGAGGCCGACCGTCCAGCGGAAGCCCTTGGGTGTGGTGACGTAGGTCTTCGCCGTCGCCGGAAGCGGGAACGGGGCGCTCACCGTGCCCAGCGACAGGGAGGGCCCGTGCCACAGGGGGTTGACGATGCCCTTGCGGTGGGCGACGGAGGAGCCGAAGTGCCGCTTCAGCAGGGCGAGTTCACTCATCCGCGCGGTGTGCCGATAGCCGGTGGGGAAGCGGTCGGGCAGGTTGTAGAGGAGGTTGTAGGTGGTGCTGCCCTTCTGCCACAGGCCGCCGAGCTGCGTGCTGAGCTTCCCGGGCGTCGCGGCCGGCCCCAGCGTCGCGGTGCGCAGATTCGTGAACGGGCCCCAGAACAGAGTCGTGTTGTGCGCCTCGCTTCCGGCGCCCACGCCGAAGTTGAGCCAGCCGTCCAGCATCTTCCCGCCACCCCTCGGCGCAGTGATGTCGACCGGTCTGGCCTTGCGGGCGTCGAAGGTGACCGTCGTGTTCCTGGTGATCGAGAGCTTCGGCCGGACGAGGGCCGTGGTGCCCTCGGCTCCGGTTCCGCCTTCGGCTGCGGACATCACCGTGTCGACGACATAGTCACCCCGTGGGACGCGCACCTTGTAGACGCCTTTGGCGATCTGCTGCGAGTCGTTCAGTTCCGTGGTCCAGTAGTCGCCCGAGTGGCCGAAGATCTCGGTCAGCGGTGAGCTGACGGGCTTTCCGCCGCGGTCCAGGAACTTCAGGGTCAGATCGTGTGCCTCGGCCTCGCGTACGACGCCGAAAGCCGTCCGTACGACCGTTTCGGTGCCCGGCTCGGCGGCGATGACCGCGCCTGAATACGTGCCGTCCGCCGCCTCGGTGCGGGTGTCCGCGGTGAGGTCGACGCTCGCGGTGCCGCCCACGGGGACGGTGAGGTGCGAGGCGCTGAGCCTGAACATGCCCTCGGGCGCGGTCTGCCCGGACGGGCCGGTCGCGGTGGCGGCTAGGTCCAGGATGACCGGACCGTCGCCGTCGTTGCGGTAGGTGACGCGCCGGGTGAGCGGCTGGTCGTCGGAGTGGGGCCACCGCTGCTCGCCGAAGGACACCGAGGTCTGCTGGCTCACCACGGTCTGGGTGAGCGCCGGCGCCACGGCGACCCGGCCGGTGCCCTGCTGATAGCCGGTCAGGCCGGCCGTCGGGGCGGCGGAGGCGGTCAGTGCCTGCTTGATCCGCTCTCCCGTCCACTCGGGGTGCCGCTGTGCCAGGATCGCGGCGGCCCCCGCGACATGCGGCGTCGCCATCGACGTACCCGACATGGAGACGTAGCCGTCAGCCGCCGGGTCGCCCAGTTCGCCGTGTGCCGCCTTCGCCGAGACGATGTCCACGCCCGGGGCGGTGAGGTCAGGCTTCAGCGCGCTGTCGGCGGTCGGGCCGGTGCTGGAGAAGTCGGCGATACGGTCCTTGCCGTCGACCGCGCCCACCGCGAGCGCAGACTCCGCCGTGCCCGGGGAGCTGAGAGTCCTGGGCCCGGGACCTTCGTTGCCCGCCGCGGCGACGGTGAGCATGCCGGTGCTCCTGGAGAGGGCGTTCACAGCCGTCTCGACCGAGTCGTTCCCCGGGGTGTCGCTCTGGCCGAGGCTTAGGTTGGCCACCTTCGCGCCGTGTGCGGCGGCCCACTCCAGGCCGGCGATGATGCTGGAAGCGCTGCCCTCGCCGCTGTCGTCGAGCACCTTGGCGTTGAGGATCTCGGCGCCGGGCGCGACGCCCCTGTACAGGCCGCCGGATCTGGCCCCCGAGCCGGCCACGGTCGCCGCGACATGCGTGCCGTGGCCGCTACGGTCGTCCGTGCTGCCGGTGCCGCTGAAGTCCTTCGACTCCGTGACCACCGAGGCGAGGTCCGGGTGGGTGGTGTCGACGCCCGTGTCCAGGACGGCGACCTTGACGCCCTTGCCGTCGTACCCGGCGGCCCAGGCGCCGGGTGCGCCGATCTGTGTGACGTTGCCGCCGGCCTCTCCCTGCACCGCCCGTGCCGTGAACCGGCCGTCCAGCCAGACCCGGGCGACTCCCGAGGCGGTGGTAAGGGTCTTCCAGGCGTCGCCGGCCTGGGCCTTGGGCACGGTGAGTGCGGCGCCGCCCACGCTGGGCAGGTTCCGGCGCACGGTGACGTGCGCGTCCGCCACCAGCGACTTCTGGGTCTCTTTGCGTCGGGCGCCCTTACCGTCGTACGTCACGATGAGCGGGAGCGTGCCGCGCCGGGTGTCGTCGTATCCGGCGCGTGTAAGGGCGTTGACGTCGAACAGCCGCTTGTCCAGGGTGCCTTGGCCGATGCGGGCGGTGGCGTCGGCCGGCAGGACGTACTGCTTGCCGCCGAGGCGCCGGACGGACACCGGGACGTCCTCGCGTCCCGGCGCCCGCTGCACGCCGGTCACCCGGCCCCGGGCGTCCAGTCGAACCCGGTCGCCGGTGATCAGGGTGACGAACCGGGCCGGGGAACCGGCGCCCGCCGCTGCGGCGGTGGAGGCCCCCGCGGTCCGCGCGCCGAACTCGGAGGCGGTGTTCGTGTCGGCGGTGCGCAGCCCGAGCCCCGTGCCGGTGTCCGTCACCGAGACGCCGGTCATCACTCCGGCGACCAGCAGGGCGGCCAGCGCCGCCGATGAGGATCCGATACGCATCAGGCGGCCCGCCCCGGAACCTGCTTGCTGGCGTCGACGATGGCGCGCTGCGTGATCGCGCTGGTGAACGTGACGGTGCCGACCTTGAACGGGCTGTCCGCCACCTTCTTGACCACCACGTTGCGCTCGCCGAGGAACTGCAGGGTCTTCTTGTCGAAGATCCACTCGGTGCGCTCGCCGGCGGCGTCGTTCTGCCGGGCGATCGCCACCCCGTGACGGCCCACGGCGTCGACCGCGTCGTCCACCGCCACCACCCCGGGGATCTTGGCCGCGGCCTTGTAGAGGGCGGCGGTGAGATCGGCCGGCGGGTAGCTCTCGGTCAGCAGATCACCGATGGCGACGAAGGCCGCCTGGTCGCGGGGCACTTCGTGGTCCCGGACGGCGTCCGAGTCCCGGTAGATCCGCTGCAGGAGCTGGGCGGGGTCGGTGGGCAGCTTGACCAGGGCGTCGTAGGCCGAGTCGATCGGGATGTCGCTGGACAGGGTCATGCCCTGGTCGCTCGTCTCGCCCGCTTCGATCAGCCAGCCGTTCTTGCCGTCGAGGGAGTTCCAGACCTGGCGGGAGTGCAGCTTCTGGCTGACCACCGTGGTGTTGTTGTCAACGGTGTGGGGGTAGGTGCCGGCCACCTTGGAGGCGATGTAGACGAACTGGCCGGCGTGCGGGGTGGGTCCGGAGACATCGGCGGCGGCCAGGGAGATGCGGTCGAGCAGTTGGGGGGCGCCCTTGGCGTCGGCGGCGCCGATCTGGGTGGTCAGCGCGGGGCCGGTGGCCAGGGCGGTCTCGCCGCCGCCGTTGCCGCCGGACAGGGCGACGCCGGCCACGACCGCGCCGGCCAGGGCGAAGGCCGCGGCGGGGAGCAGGATCGCACGGCGCAGGAACAGGTTGCGGCGCCGCGAGGCGAGGGCCGGGCGGGTGTTGGTGCGGTCGGTGCGGAGGTCTTCGTGGATCTGGGTCATCATCTGCTCCTTGTGGAACTGGTGACGGCCCGCCGGCAGATCCCGCTCGACGGAGGGCAGAAGACCCTGCGTCTCCGTCCACTCAGCCGGGCTTGGCTGGGAGGGGCTGGCGTTCATCGGTTTCCTTCCTGTGCGGACCGGATCACGTATCCGCGATCACCTGTTATCTGCCGGTTCGCGGTGGTGGGTTCCCGTTCTTTACTGAGCAGTTCCGCGTCGGCGAGCTTGCGGAGCTTGCCGCGGGCGCGGGAGAGCCGGGAACGGACGGTGCCGACGGGGACGCCGAGGGCGTGGGCGGCCTCGGAGTACTCCATGCCCTCCCACAGGCACAGCGTCAGGACCTCGCGTTCGGGGCGCTTGAGCAGACTGAGTGCGGTGAGCGTGGCGGCGATCCGACGCCGGTCGTCAAGCCGTCCGGCGGTCTCCTCGGCATGGTCCTCGACCTGCTCCTCCGCGGCGCCAGCGGCTGCCGCCGCCTCGGCCGCGTTCCGGTAGCGCCGGTTGCTGCGGTACTGGGAGCGGGCGACGTTGGTCGCGATACCCAGCAGCCACGGCCGCAGCGAGCCTCCGTCGGCCTCGACCGACGCACGACGCCGCCACGCCTCCATGAACGTGGTCGACATGACGTCCTCGGCCGCGGACCAGTCGGCGGTCAGCCGGAAAGCATGGTTGTACACCGCACGGGCGTATGCGTCGAAAAGTTCCGCGAAGGCGTCCGGATCTCCAGTTCGCACCCGGGTTCGCATATCTGTGGTCACGTCCTGAACTGACTGCGAGTGGGGGCGAGTTCCCGTGGCCTGCGTCACACCGGCCCCGGGAGTCACCTCCGTACCAAGGAAGCGGCCAACCCGCACATCACTGTCAAGCCGGGACACCGCGCGGATCAGGACAACGTCGATCCGGGCCTGATGACGAATCTCCGCAACCCGAAGAGAGGTTGGCTCACTTGGCGAGACGACGGTAGCCAACCAGGGTGCAGGCGATGGCTGTGAAGGCGGTGAAATTCTGTGGCAGCGCCGAGCCACGCCGTGGTCCGCTCGATCGTCCGAGCAGTGTCGGCCTCCTACAGAAGGGCCAGGGCCTGTCCGATCGGCAAGGAGGGAATCTCGCGGGGCACCCTCACCCCGACCGAGCCGACGTCGGTCACACGGTCTTCGCCCGGGTGCCGTTGCGGCTGTTGCCGTTGTTCTTGCCGGCCTGCTCGTTCTCCACGGCGGTCTCCGTCATCAGGCGTGTCTCCTTGATCATCGGATCCGCCGTTGATCAGACACTCCCGCAGTCACGGCAAGCACCGTTGCAGTACCGGCGGTGTGTGTCTTCAGACGTGCCCGGCGGGTCGGGGTGGGCTGGACAGGAACGGGAGAAGCTCATGGGCGAAGGCGTCGGGACGTTCCTCCGGCACGAAGTGGCCACTGCCCGCAATCACCGCCCCGGTCAGCCTCGTCGCGACAGTGTCCAGACTGCCGGCGAGTCGGGCGCCTGTGCTGTGCTCGCCGCCGACGGCGAGTACGGGCATGGGAAGGGTTCCTCCGGTTTCGTGCCAGGCCCGGTTGACGCGGCCGTCCTCGAGGAGGGTGCGGTAGTGCGCGAAGCCGGCGTGCAGTGCGTCGTATCCGCGGTAGGAGGAGGCGACGGTGGAGACCTCTTCCTGCGGGAAGGTTCCGGGTACCGCGGACAACCAGTCGAACCACCAGGTGAGGAAGTCGCTCTCCCGGCCTTCGATGAGCAGCTCTGGCAGTTCTTCGGTCATGAAGAGGCCGAAGTGGAACAGACCGCCGGAGGCTACATCCATCGCCTGCTCCAGGCCGAAGCCGGGTAGGGCGAGTTCGACGAGGACGAGGTGGTCGACCTCCTCGGGGTGGCGGCGGGCGTAGGCGAAGGCCACCATGCCACCGATGTCGTGCCCGACGACGCGTACGCCGCCGTGGATGCCGAGCTGTGCGAGGAGTTCGCGCATGTCCTCCGCCTGTGTGTCCTTGTCGTATCCGCTCGGGGGACGGTCGGAGGCACCCGTGCCGCGCAGGTCGGGAGCGATGACGCGGTAGCCGTCCGCGGCGAGGGTCGGCATGAGGTGGCGCCAGGCCCGCCATGTCTGGGGCCAGCCGTGCAGCAGGAGTACGGGGGCACCGGACCCGCCGACCACTGCGTGCAGCTCGGTTCCGTTCGCCGTGACGGTGATGCTCTCGAATCCGTCGGGGAGGGGCGTTTCGTCGCTCATGGGACCACCTGGGGTGAGTCGAAGATGGAGACCGGGATTTTCTGTCCGTGAGGGCCGGCGGAGTCGGCGGCGGGCTCGGCCAGAACCGGCGGCGCAGATGCGGGGCAGCGGCCAGGGCGAGCTGGATCGAAGCCGTGAGATTGGTCGTTGGAGACCACGACGTCGATCCGGCCGAGATGGCTGCGTCGGCGATTTACCCGGTTCGATGAGGCTTCAGGAACTGGGGGCTCGCGGGGTGGTCGCCGGGAACCGGACTGCGTCGCCGAGGGTCTGCGCCATCATGGGCGAGACATGGTCCGGCCACTGGCGACCCTCGGACCCAGGTGATCATTCCCGGCCGATCGCGAGAACGACGGAGCCTGGGCCCACCCGCCGGCGCCTGTTCGTTCAGTCTTCTATCTGCGCTGTTCCGTACGGGATCAAGACGGGGACTCCTCTTCGAATGTTCGGTCCGCCGTCCGGACGGCTTGGTGGATGGGTCCGGTGCCCTGTGACAGGGGTAGGCCCGTGGCGCCGTGAGTGCGGGCGTACGAGCCGGTCCTCCGGAACCGCGGCGTCACGCAATCGCCTCAGGCGTTCCTCATGGGTACGCCGCGACCCCAGTGCACCGACGTAGCCCACCGGGAGAGCCAGGGCCCGGCGGAGCAGGGGCACATCGAACTTGGAGTCGTGGGTCAGAGCGCAGATCGCAGTGCGCGTGTCGACCTCGGTGCGCCCCAAGTAGCGGTGGGGCCAGTCCACGACAACCTGGTCGGCATGGGGGAAACGGGCGGGCGAGGTGAAAACCGAGCGGGCGTCGCAGACAGTGACGTGGTAACCAAGGAAGTGGCCGACCTGGCTGAGGGCAACGGCAAAGTCGACAGCGCCGAAAATCAGCATGCGGGGGCGGGTGACGTGAGTATGAACCAGGATGGTCAACCGCTGTGGGCAGGTGGAGGCGTCACCGCCGATCTCAACACTTGCTGTGCGGCCTGCCCGGAGCAGCGCGCGGGCCCTCGACGCGACGGCCTCGTCTTCGCGCGTGCCACCGAGGGTCCCGTGGTGTTCCTCGCTGTCGCCGGCCACGGAGAGGGTGCGGCCGAGGAGGTGCTGAGGGCCGTCCACTACCTGGGCCACAGCCGCGGACCGGCCCCGGAGGACGTGGTCGAGTGCTGTGCCGAGGTGCTGCTCGGCGGCAGGGTCGACGCGCTGCACCAGAACCTCTGTTTCGCCGCCGCACGTCAGGCCGACGGCGAAGGCGTCGTCGTCGGAATAGCCGAACCGAACGCGGCCAGGGGCGCCGCCTGTGGCCAACAGATCCCGGCACAGGTCGTACACGGCCCCATCGACGCAGCCGCCGGAGACATTACCGACAACGTTGCCGTTCCTGTCCACCGCCGGCGCGGTGCCACGAGGCAGGGGAGCGCTGCCGCTGACGTCGACGACGGTGGCCAGGGCAAATGGGCTTGCTTCGCGGCACCATTGGCGCAGTGTGTCCGCGATATTGAGCATGACGGGCTCCCGTGCGGTGAATTGTTGGAGTGTCGGGCCACCGGCATGCTCCCCTCGGGGAGATGTCCGTGGCGGCGGCGTTCATGCCCGGGGCCGAGTCGTCGTCGGCCCCGGGCGCCGAGGAAGTCGGGGTGACCCGCGGGAGAGGCACCCCCCGGAGGAGTCAGAGCAGTTGCTCGGGAGTGATGGGCAACTCGCGGATGCGCCTGCCCGTGGCGTTGAAGACGGCGTTGGAAATGGCCGGGGTGACGCCGACGCAGACGATCTCGGCGAGTCCCTTCACGCCGATCGGGTCGGCTATGCGGTCCTCGCCGCCGGCGAGGTAGACCGCCTGGATATCAGGTATGTCGGCATGCGTCGGAATCAGGTAGTCGGCGAAGTTGGCGTTGACGATCCGGCCGTCGCGATGGTCGGTGACCGTGTGTTCGAGCAGGGCCGTGCCCAGTCCCCCGATCATGGCGCCAAGTGCCTGGCTGTCGGCGAGTGCGGGACTGATGATGCGACCGGCGTCGTAGACGCCCAGCATGCGCCGGACCCGTACCAAGCCGAGCCGGGCGTGCACGGCGACCTCCGCGAACGTCGCCGCGTAGGCGTACAGGGAGTACCGTGCGGGTCCTTCCGGCGGAGTCCATGAGCCGAGTACTTCGAGGTGGGTGGAGTTGTTGCGGGTTAGCAGGCGCTGGTACGTCTCCCCTCGCCCCGGGGCGTCCTTCACGTACAGCCGGCCGGCGCGCACCTCGACCTTGGCGGGGTCGGCCCCGTACAGCGGAGAGCCTGCGTCTGTGACGGCGAGGGCGATGGCCTTTTCCCGCAGCTTGTCGCAACCGTCCTGTACGGCGGATCCGACGCTCGCCATGGTCTGCGATCCGAAGTGTCCCGGGGCCGGAGGCAGGGTCGAGTCGCCGAGTCGAAAAATCACCTGGCGCATGGTCAGGCCCAGGGCATCGGCGGCGAGCTGTGTCATGGAGGTGGCCGTGCCGGGCCCCATGTCGCTGGTCGCGGACTGGACCAGGGCGGTGCCGTCGGCATTCAGCCGCACGGAAGCCTGGGCTGCGGCGCGCTGGGTGTCGTATGCGCCGGCGGCCATGCCCATGCCGAGGTGCCAGTCGCCGTCGCGCGTGGAGCCAGGTTTCACGCTCCGCCGTTTCCAGCCGAATGCGCGGGCGCCGGTGGTGTAGCACTCGCGCAGGCGACGGGTGGAGAATTGCAGACCGTTGGACTGGTCGTCCACGGGTTCGTTGCGCAGTCGCAGGTCGATCGGGTCGATGCCCAGTTCATGGGCGAGTTCGTCCATCGCCGACTCCAGGGGGTAGGCGCCGCTGGAGTATCCCGGGCCACGCATCCACGTCGGTGTGTTGACGTCGAGGGGGACGGACCGGTGGATCTGCTTGACGTTCGGCGTGCTGTAGAGCATCCGCCCGGGGACGAGGGTGTCCTCCAGGTGCGTTTCATAGCTGGATGTCTCGGAGGCGGCGTCGTGCACGGCAGCGGTCAGACGGCCCCGCCGGTCGCTGCCGATCCGAAGCCCGTATGAGTACGCGGGCCGATAGCCGATCCCGAAGTACAACTGCTTGCGGGTGAGGACGAGTTTGACGGGACGGCCCACCTGGCGGGCGGCCATGACCGCGATGACGGAGTGCACCCAGGTACGGAAGGCGTTGCCGAAGGCACCGCCGAGCACGGGCGAGATGACATGAATGTTCTCGGGCGGTATCCCGAATTCGGCCGCCATGTTGAACGCGGCGAACTGGACCGCCTGGGTCTTCTCCCAGAGGGTGAGCCTGTCCCCGTCCCAGCGGGCGACGATGCCGGCCGGTTCCATCGCGTTGTGGTGCTGGCGGGCCATCCGGTACGACAGGTCGAGCTGGACGTCAGCGGACTTCAGCGCCTGGTCCGCGTCGCCCCGCGCATAGGTCTCGGGGTCGTCGGCGGGAGGCGCCGCGCTCATGTCGGTCGAGGGGCGCTCGGCGTCGTAGGTGACCCGCATCAGGCTCGCTGCATGCTGGGCGACCTCGAGTGCCGTGGCCACCACGACCGCGACGGGCTGTCCGAAGAAGCGCACTTGGTCGTCCTGGAAGGCCCTCAGCGGCTTGCCCGGTGGGTAGCCGTTGCTTTCGACGGGCGGGAGCCTGGGCGCGTTGAGGTGGCTGATGACGGCAAGGACGCCGGGCTGGGCGAGGGCATGACCTGCGTCGACCGCGGTGATGCGGCCGCGGCCGACGCTGCTGTCGACGATGACTGCGTGAACGACGCCGTCGGGGTTGTTGTCGCCGGCGTACTTCGCTTTCCCGGTGACCCGCAGCCGTGCGTCCACCCGGGCCACGGACGCGCCGACGGCGGCTTGTGGCTGGCTCATGAAGTGCCTCCGACGGTGCGCAGCTGCTGCTCGACGGTACGTTTGAGCAGCTCGGCCTTGAAGCCGTTGTGCCTGAGGGGGTGCGCGCCTTCCGCCGCGTGGCCTGCCGCCTTGTGCCACAGCCGGGCGGAGGGACGCTCGCCGATGAGGGCTTGTTCGACGGCCGGCAGCTTCCAGGGCACCGTGCCCACACCGCCGGCGGCGACCTTCGCATCGAGGATCGTTCCGCCGCGGATGTGGAGGGCCACCGCGGCCGAGGTCAGCGCGAACTCGTAGGACTGGCGGTCGCGGACCTTCAGATACCCGGACTTCAGCGGGCGGGGTAGCGCGGGAATCTCCACCGAGGTGATCAACTCACCTGGCCGGAGCGCCTGTTCGAGCTCTGGCGTGCTGCCGGGCTGAAGCAGGAAGTCGGTGATGGGGAGGGTGCGCCTGCCCTTGTCCGGAGCCATCACGTGGACGCTCGCCTCCAATGCGGTGAGCGCCACAGCCAGGTCGGACGGATGTGTGGCCACGCAGTGGTCGGAGGTGCCGAGGATCGCGTGGCTGCGGTTGAAGCCGTTCAGTGCGGCGCAGCCGGAACCCGGCTCGCGTTTGTTGCAGTCGGCGTTCACGTCCCGGAAGTACGTGCAGCGGGTGCGCTGCATCATGTTCCCGCCGATGGTGGCCATGTTGCGCAACTGGGCCGGAGGCGCTCAGCTCCAGTGCCTGGGAGATGACCGGGTGGCTGTCACGTATGGCGGGGTGTGCTGCGGCTTCCGCCATGCGGACCAAGGCGCCTATGCGCAAGCCGCCGTCCTCGGTGCGGGTCACATCGTGCAGCGGCAGAGCGGTGATGTCGACCAGGACATCAGGGCGCTCCACGGTTTCGCGCATCAAGTCGACGAGGGTGGTGCCGCCGGCTATGTACCGGCCGCCGCGCGCACCGGCCTGGAGGGCTTCCGTGGTGTTGGACGCCTTGGTGAGGGTGAAGGGGTGCATCGTCCACCTCAGTTCTGGCCTGCGGCCTGCTCGACCGCACGAACGATCTTGATGTAACAGCCACAGCGGCAGAGGTTCCCGCTCATCCACTCCCGGATCTCGTCGGACGTTCCGGTGTGGCCTTCCTTGATGCAGCCGACACCGGACACGATCTGGCCCGAGGTGCAGAAGCCGCACTGATAGGCGTCCTGATCTATGAACGCCTGCTGCAGCGGATGCAGTTGGTCGCCGTCGGCCAGCCCCTCGATGGTGGTGACCTCGACGCCGTCCAGCCGGACGGCCAGGGTCAGACATGAGTTGACGCGGTGGCCGTCGACCAGGACGGTGCAGGCGCCACAGGCTCCGGCATTGCAGCCCTTCTTCGCACCGGTCAGGTCGAGGTGTTCGCGCAGCAGGTCGAGCAGAGAGGTGCGGTTGTCGACGGTGACGGTGTGCTGGACGCTGTTGATCGTCAGATGGACGGTGCCGCCAGGAGGCCCTTCGGCGGCCACCGCCTCCTGGCCGCCGAGGGCAGTCGGCGCCGTGACCAGTCCGCCGACGAGGACGGTCCCTGAGACGGCTGTGGCTGTGGTGATGAACGTGCGCCGAGACGGTGCCGGAGCGGCCTCGGCAGAGAGAGATCTGTCGGGGTCGGGATTTTCGACGGACACGCTCACTCTCCTTCGGGGTGGGGGCTGAGGGTTCGGCGGGCGGCCTGCCTGTTTCTCGCGGTTCGAGGGGCTGCAGGATGGTCATGGCTGGTCCATCGAGGTCCGTGGGCGGCCGTCCGTCTGGCTCCCACCCTGCCTTGCATCGCTGCCCGGTCTTTGCGTCTCGCAGTGTTCACTCGTGCTCAGCACTGCCCACACCGAAAACGCTGCCGTTCTCGGCCAACTGGGCACGCGCGGCGGGCGGATGGCGGTTTCGCCGCCATACGTCCTGTGCTCGTCTGACCAAGCGTCGCCGGATTGCACGCACGCCGCAGCGGCGGCCTCCTCGATTTGAGGCACCACGTTGCGACCGGCGAGTTCCGCCTGCCGGGGCGGCGTGGCGCAGCAACGTGGACGTGCCGATGCCTCCCGGTTGTACAGGTACGCACCAAGGGAAGCATCTGTCGCTGCCGACAGCCTCCCGTCGAACATGGCTCGCTCCCGTTACCGGGCACCAGCGCATCGGCTCGCGCTGCCGTCGGCCTGTCCCTGTCCCTGTCCCTGTCCCTGTTCCTGTTCCTCTCACACTCAACGCCGCTTACCGCAACAGGCTCATCGCGCCGCGACGTGAGCCCGTACGTGGTTTCACCGGATCGCGGTTTTCCAGTGAGCCAGAAACTGTCGGTCGGGTGTAGGCGATGGCCCCCGAACGATCTGGTCCTGCTGCTCAGCTCAGCGGGGAACTTCACCCTGCCGACCGGTGTCGGGTTTGCCGGCCCTGCGAGTCACAGGAATTCGCTCCGGTAGGCCGAGGCCAGCTCGGCCGCGCGGCGGCGGCGCTCCGCGAGTTCCTCCTGCGACAGCTGTGGTGGCGGCGCGTCCTTGCCCGCGACGACATCGCCGATGCGCGTGAAGTACTCGTCCTGGCCTGCGGGGGTGCACATGCACAGCATGCGGGCCGGCGCACCCGAGACGTTGCGGAAGTTGTGCGGGGCGTTGGCCGGGATGTTGACCGTGGACCCGGCCCGTACGGTGTGCTTCTCGCCGCGGAAGGTGAACTCGATCTCGCCTTCGAGGATCGTGAACATCTCCTCGAAGTCGTGCCGGTGCGGCGGCGGGCCGCCGCCGTCGGGGACACGCATGTCGATCAGGCAGTACCGGCCGTCGGTCTGCTCGCCGGTGACCAGCATGGCGTACGTGTTGCCCACCAGAGAGATGTACGTCGTGCCGGGATCGTCGGGGTCCGCCACGGTCAGCGAGCGGGACGGGTCGTCGTCGGGGATCATCGGGGTCTCGTCTCTTCGAAGGTCAGTCAGGTGAGGATCAGGTGCCGGGTAGCTCTCATGGAGGCCGGCAGTCTCGCGGCCGTCGATGCGCATGCTGCGCGTAGTGGGAGTTGGGCCCGGCCGTGCGGTACTTCAGAGTGTTCTCGCCGGTGTCCGAGGGGCTCCCATCGCGGCGGGCAACGGAGCGAGGGGCCGGGGCCGCCTGTGTGACGGGCTTGCACACCCCTCCTGCGGCATGGGGTGAGCGCGCTCGGTGCCGGCTCAGATGGATTTGAGGACTCGGATACGGTCGGCGATGGCGCGGCGGGCGATGTCGGAGGTGAAGGCGATGGAGTCGAACTCGTGCGGGGCGCCGGGGTGCAGGTGGAATTCGACCGGCACGCCGGCGCGGCTGAGTTTGGTGGCGTAGGCGGTGTCTTCGTCGCGGAAGGCGTCGAGCTGGCCGACCTCGATGTAGGCCGGCGGCAGGCCGGTCGCGTCCTCGAGCCGGGCCGGGGCCGCCGTGGCCGGGACGTCGGGCCCGCCGACGGCCTCGCCGAGCAGGGCCGGCCATGCGGTGAGGCTGTCGTCGTAGGACCACAGCAGGTAGGGCACGATGTGCGGGTCGGGGGTGGTGGTTCGGTCGTCGAGCATCGGCATGATGAGGATCTGGCGGGCGATCTTCGGGCCGCCGCGCTCGCGGGCGAGGATCGTCAGTGCCGTGGCCATGCCGCCGCCCGCGCTGTCCCCCATCACACCGATCCGGTCGGGGTCGACACCGAGTTCGGCGGCGTGTGCGTGCAGCCAGCGCAGTGCGGTGTAGGCGTCCTCGAGCGGGGTCGGGAAGGGGTGCTCGGGGGCGCGGCGGTATTCGACCGACAGCATCGGCACACCGCTGGTGGAGACGTAGCGGGAGACCGGGCCGTCGAACAGGTCTATGTGGCCGAAGATGTATCCGCCGCCGTGGAAGAACAGCACGGCCGGGCCCGGCGCAGCGCCGTCCTTGGTGTACCAGCGCATGGTGATTTGCGCGCCGTCGTCGGTGGTCGTGTGGTGCTCGCTGGTCTTCACGTCGTCCGGGATCGGCTGGGCCGTTCCCGCGGCGCCGATGATCGGTTCCCACATGGCGCGCCGCGCCGCGATGTCTCCCACTGCCGGTGGTGTGGCGTCCGCCATCGCGCCGGCCATCGGGGCCAGCGCCTGGGCGATTTCGGGATCCAGACTGAGTGCCATGGTCTTTTCCTTTCGGTGGAGGAGCGGAGTCAGGCGACGGGCGGGACGACGATGACCTTGCCGTGCACGGTGCCTTCGGTGGCCCGGGCGTGGAGTGCCGGGAGTTGGGCCAGCGGCAGCCGTTCGGCGACGTCGACGCGCAGTTCGCCGCGGTCGGTCAGCGCTACCAGCTGGGCCAGTTGGTCGGTGTCGCTGCGGACGAACAGGTTGATGCCGCGTACGTCGCGCTCCTCGTCGCTGGGGGCGGGCATCCACACCGTGGTGTTCACCAGGACGCCGCCGGGACGGACCAGGGTGATGAGTGCGGCCACTTCGTCCGGGACGACCGGTGCGAGGTTGAGTACGACGTCGACCGGTTCGGTCACTGCCGCGGTCACGGCGGTGGTGGTGTGGTCGATGACCTCGTCGGCGCCGGCCGATGTGACCGCCTCGCTGCTGCGCGGGCCGGCCGTGGCGATGACGTCGGCGCCGGCGTTCTTGGCCAGCTGCACGGCGTAGCCGCCGACGGCTCCGCCGGCCCCGTTGATCAGCACGCGTTGGCCGGCCGTCAGCTTGGCGTGGTCGAACAGTGCCTGCCACGCGGTCAGGCCCACCAGCGGGAGTGCGGCGGCATCGGCCAGGGGGACGCTCTTGGGGGCCCGGGTCAGGACATCGGCCGGTGCGAGGACGTACTCCGCGGCGGCGCCGGTGCCGTCCATGGGCAGGAAGCCGATGACGTCGTCGCCGACCGCGATTCCGTCGGTGCCCTCGCCGACCGCGTCGATGGTTCCGGCGACGTCGATGCCGGGCGTGTGCGGCAGCTGCACCGGTATGGGTCCCTGCATGAAGCCGCCGCGGATGTTGCCGTCGACGGGGTTGAACGACGTCGCGGCGACGCGGATGCGGACCTGCCCGGCCGCGGGGACGGGCTGCTCCACGTCCTCGTAGCGCAGGACGCTCGGGTCGCCGTACTCGTGGAAACGCACTGCCTTCATGGGGGTTCTCACTTTCACCGCGATCGGAGTTGCTTCGAATTCGAAGTAACTGTTGAAGACGATACATCTGCTTCGAATTCGAAGCAAGTGCTGTCGGTCACTGCCCTGTGCGAGCGCATCGCCACGGCGAGTTCGACGGCGGCTCGGTCGATGCAGGCGCGCAGCCGCGCCGCATCGCTGTGCGCCGTGGCCTGCCAGTCGGCGGGGCCTGCGACGACGACCGTGGGCACGGGGTCGGCGCGCACGTCGGTCAGGCGCCTGCGCATCACCTGTGTGATGTCGGGTGGCTGCCGGTCGGAATTGCTGTTGAGCGCCAGCAGCACCGGCATGCCAGAGAGGACTCCGTGCCCGAGAGCGGCGAGGAACGCGTCGAACACCTCGCTCGGTGATACGGCGAGCACCGGGGTCGCCACCACCAGCCCGTCCGCTGTCACGACCGCCGCGATCGCCTCCCGCAGGTCGAGGCTGGCGCGGTCGTGCGTGGCGTGCTGGGCCAGGTCGGCCGCCAGCCGGTGCAGCTCCAGCACCTCCACCTCGGCGCGCGAACCACCAGCCGCCAGTGACCGGCACACAGCCTCCGCGACCCAGTCCGCGAGCAGGCGAGTCGGGCGCCCGTAGCCGACGCCGGCACACAGGACGGCCAGCGACACCGGGCTCCACGCGGCGGCGCTCATCCCGGCATCGTGTTCATGGCTTTCGCCTCGCGGCCGGGCTGTCGCGCCGTCAGCGGGGAGGGCCGAGGACGACGTTGCGCAAGGTAGGGGATGCTCATGGCCGGTCCTCGGGATACGTGGGCGGCGGCGCCGTCCTTCTGCTCGTAACCCTGCGCCGCGCCACTGCCCGACCTCCATGCTCTGCGGTGCTCAGTCGGGCCCAACACTGCCCACACCGTGCGCTCACGAGGTCACGACACCGGGCCGGGCACCTTGAGGGCGCTGGAGGAGCACCGCGGGGTCCGGCTCATCGAGCGCTCCACCCACCACCTGCAACTGACCGACGCGGGGCAGGCGTTCCGCGTCCGGGCCGCTGCCGCCGTCGCCGCCGTCCTCGACCCCGGTTGCACCGAGGTCCGGCCGCTGCGTGTGGGGCACACCTGGTCGGCCCTGGGCCGCCACACCTCCACCGTGCTGCGCCGCCGGCAGGAGACGCACTCCCGAACGCCGCTGGAACTGCGGCGCAAGTCGATGCCTGGTCCGACGTGATGACCGCACTAGCCGGGAGCGACTGGTACACCGCAATGCCCTTTGCGGTCATCGCCGAGATCCCGCTGGCCATGACGCTCGGCGCTATCGCCGTCGTGGCGCCACGTCGTGTCCTTCCCGGTGGCCCGCACGAGGTGTGTGCGGCCCGGCGACAGCATGCGCCTGCGGTCGTCCCGCTCAAGGAGGTTGAACCGGTTGTCGGGGCGGGCCCGGCACCCTGCGGCGCGGATGCTGGTGAGCGTGCCGCCGATCCGCCTCAGGTCGATCGGCGCCTGGGGGTGCCCGGCGAAGTGGTCCTGGACGTCGTCGAACGAGGCGGTGCCGCCCACGTCAACCAGGCGGCGCAGCACGGCCCGGGAGCCGGGCGCCACGGCGGCGACGGTGTCGAACAGCGCTCCGTCCAGCCGTGTCCGAGGCCCTCACCGCTCAGATCCTGCGGGCCCGGCCGGAGCACCGTGCTGTGGCTGCGTAGGTGAGAAGAGGAACGCTTGCAGACGAGTTGCGAGGTTGCCATGCCCGGTATCGCTACGTGGGTGTCGTCTCTCGGCGTCGGGCCGCCGTCGGCGCGGTGACGGCGCCGTTCAGGCATTGGTCGAGGAGTGCGTGCATGCGGTGGACGGGGAGGGAGGGGTTGGCCGCGGCGCCCTCTGCGGTGCGGAGGTTGGTGAGGAGGCTTTCCAGGGTCTTCGGTGTCAGGGTCGGGTTGGCGGCAGCTGCCCGGCGTACGGCATCGTCGGGGTCTCCCAGCGGAGGTTCGGGCAGGGTGGGGTCGGCCGCGGCCAGGGCGCGCACCTCGGGGTCCGGGTGGGCGATGAGGTGGGTCCGGCCGGTGCGGGGAAACGCGGGCAGCGTCAGCAGGTGCGGACGGTGGGCCGGGCGGGTCACGAAGACGTCCAGGAGGAGGTGCGGCGGAGCCAGCGGGTGGTGGCAGGCCAGCCGGATCCTCACCTCCTCGTCGTCGTCCAGCGCCAGTGTCCCGACGAGCTCAGCGGGCAGGCCGGGCCAGCTCGCCGCGACCCGGCGGAGCACCGGTTCCTCGGACGCAGCGCAGGTGGCGTACCAGTCCGGCGACGGCTCGGGGGCCGGCTGCGTGATCGGGCAGGTGCAGTCCGCCCCGTGATCGACGACCTTTTGGACCTCCTTGAATTCGACCCAGGTACGGATGGAGGGCTGGAGACGGGCACGCATCCGCACGTCGTCGTCCGGATCGTGTCTCAGTTCCGCCGCCGCCGGTCCCAGGTCGGGACGGGTGGCGATCAGCCTGCGGATCTCTGTATCGGGGTGGCGGGCGAGCCGGGCGAGGGCGTCGGCCGGGGTATGGCGGTTCCGGGCCAGCGGGTCTACCTCGTCGGCCGCGAAGCACCGCTCAACGACCGCGGGTGACAGGGCACAGGTGCTGAGCACAGAGACCGCGTAGCGTGATCCCATGGGCGGCAGCTCGGCCTCCACTGCCTCCGGGTCCAGCTGACGGCTACCCCTCCTGGCTGCTTCCCGTACGGCGGGGTCCGGGTCGTCGAGCAGGGCATGGCGCTGCGCAGCGGTGAGCGACTGCCACTGGAATGCGGCGTACAGACGCAGCGCGGGGTGGTCATGACCGGCCATGTCCCGCGGGAAGGACAGGGGGACCTGCCGGGAGGACCAGAGCTCCCCTTCGATCTCTTTTTCGGTGACCCTGCCGTCCTCGCCTCCGTCCTGGGCGGTCAGGAAGGTGACGAGGATGTCGGCCGGCAGGGGCCGGACCCACCGGGGCTCGAGCTGGGGGCCGCGTGCGAGATACGCACGGACGAGTCCCGAAGGGTCCGATGCCAAGGGAGCGAGTCGCGCCGGGTCGACGTGCAGGTTGCGGGCGAGGGCGCGGCGGATCTGCTCGACCGGGTGATAGAGGGCCGCGTCGATGACGGCGCCGGGCAGGTCGCGTCCCTCGCACATCAGCAAGCCGACCTCACCGGCCGCTTCGTCCAGGAGGCGTATCAGCACGTCGGCGGGCGCCGCCGCGTTGAAGGCGATGCCGCGCAGCCACAGTTCACGGAGAGAGTCGGACACCGGGTCATCCTGTCACCCCGCCTCCTGAAGGGCCGCCCGATGGCTTCCTCGCCAGCGCTGACCGGCGGCGCGGGGACGGGCGAGGGAATCGGGCGCCAACTCCCCCGGTTCCACGCGCCGGGGGGACGCGCGGCCCGCCGTGGCCGACGGGGTCACGCGACAGGACGACGGCCCGCACTCCTCGAGGGACGCGGGCCCTCGTGCTGTTGAACGACAAGCTCAGTCTCAGCCAGCTGCCTTGGCGCGTCGCCGTTCGCCCCCGTCGGGCTGGATCTCCGGTGGGTCGGTGTGCGGAACCGGTCAGGAGTTCCGGTTCCGCCTCCTCTTCCGCGATGCTCTCCACTCAGGTCCAGGCGTCGACCGAGAGCTGCCGCCCGCGGGGCCCCGAACGACCGTGGCGGTCAGTTCCCTCACGCGGCCAGCAGGTATCGCAACGCCCGGGGTCTGGAAGATCCATTCCATCGTCTTGGTGAATTACGGGGGCGGCGACCTCACCCCAGCCGGCGTTCTCGGCGCCGACCGGGCGCTCCTCAAGCGCTATACGGCTGAGCACATCGCCGCCGTCGGCGACGGCGGCCGGGCGTGGGCGGTGACCCTCGGCACCGGCACGGTCCGCACGATCGACGGGGCGCCGCACCTCGTCTACCCGCTGACGTTCCGGCCGCCCGCCGGGCAGTCCGTGACCGACTTCGACCTGCGCTACGACGTCGTCGTCGAGGAACTCCTCACGCACCGGATCATCGTCACCGTCCGGTACGACTTCGACCGCGGCATAGTGAAGAGCGGCGACACCGAGACCCTCGGGGTCATCGACTGGAACACCAAGAGCCTGGAGGTCCCCGCGGGCCAGGGCTCGTGGCTGCGCGGTTTCGTCGCCACCGCCGGACTGGGCATCGAGCACGTCGGTGAGGGAGCCGACCATCTCCTCTTCCTGCTGATGCTGCTCGTCCCGGCCCCCCTGGTGGCGGCCGGGGGGCGGTGGCGGGCCGGGACCCCGTCGGCGCGGCGCACTGTAGTGCGGATCGTGCACGTCGTGTCGGCGTTCGCCGTCGGCCATTCACTCACGCTCGCCCTGGCGGCGGCGGGGGTGATCCACGCGCAGTCCCGGCCGGTGGAGACGCTGATCCCATTCTCGATCGCGGTGTCCGCGGTCCACGCGCTGCGGCCCCTGGTGACGAGCGGCGAGGTGCTGATCGCGAGCGGCTTCGGGCTCGTGCACGGGCTGGCGTTCGCCTCGCTGATCGGCGAACTGGGCCTGGACCGCGGGTCGCTGGTGACCACGCTGCTCGGGTTCAACCTGGGCATCGAGCTGACCCAGCTTCTGGTGGTCGCCCTGCTGATGCCGTCGCTGCTGGTCCTGGCCCGCACCGCCGTCTATCCAGCGTTCCGGATCGGGGTGGCCGTCGTCGGGCTCGTGTTCTCGGTGTCCTGGATGCTGGAGCGCGCCACGCTGACCGACTCCGACCCGTTCGAGGGCGTACAGACGTGGCTGGTGGGACATCCGCTGCTGATCGCTCTGACGGTCGCTGCCGGGGCGGTGGTCGCCCGGCACGCGGCTCCCCGGACGTCTCGGTCCGTCACACCCTCTACTTGACGAGCTGTCACGTCGTCCGACGGACGACCACCCCGGAAGGTCGACCTCGGCGCGTACGGTCCTGCCGGGCGGCAGCTCCCGGTCGACCACGTTCTCATACGTCCTGCACGCACCGGAGATCAGTACCCCTTCTCGGATGGACGCCCCGGAGTGCACCGTCGCTACCAGCGGCTTAGCTTCGGAGTGCCATACCGCGGGCCGTCCGGCCGCGGCGCGTCCAGGCGGCGAAAGGAAACTCCATGGCAGTCGTGATGACTTTTTCCTGGCCGGAGATCACACCCGACGTGTACGACGCGGTGCGCAAGAAGGTGCGCTGGGAAGAAGACGCACCGGACGGGTGTGTGCTGCACGCCGCCTGGTTCGTCGACGGCGGCCTCAACGTGATGGACATCTGGGAGTCGGAAGACCACTTCAACCGGTTCATCGCGGCCAGGATCGCCCCCGTACTCAAGGGCGAACTGGGCGTGCAAAGCGACCCCGAGCCGAAGTTCCACCCCCTGCACCGGCGCTTCGTCGCCCCCGGGGTCAACGGCGCCAGCTCCTGAAGTACGCCTTCTCCGCAAGGGTCCGCCTGCACCGTTACGTGCCCGCGGCCCCGTGGCATCGGCCGACCAGGAGCCACGGCTGCACTACCGGTCTGCTGCCTCACGCGACCGGGCCGGCACCCGTCGAGGAGGTGGTCCGAGGGAACGTCGGCGATTGACCCGCCTGGAGGCCAGATCCTCGGGGCCAGGCCCGTACCGTGTCGGACCTGGCCCCGGCCCGTCAGTTCTGCAGGCGCCAGTGCTGGTTGGCGCCGCCCGAGCAACTCCACAGCTGGACTTTCGTCCCGTTGGCGGTTCCCTGGCCGTTGGCGTCCAGGCAGAGCCCCGACTGCGCTGCCGTGATCGTGCCGTCCGGGTTGATGTTCCACTGCTGGTCCGGCTGCCCGCTGCAGTCCCAGATCGCCGCGGGGGTGCCGTTGCCCGCGCCCTGGCCGACGCCCAGGCACTTGTTGCCGTAGACGACCAGCTGCTTTCCGGTGGTGTGGGTCCACCGCTGGTTGGAGCCGCCGTTGCAGTCCCACAGCTGTGCCTGCGTGCCGTTGGCCGTGGTCGAGTTGTTGATGTCGAGGCAGCGTCCGGACTGCTGGCCGACGATCTCCTGGTTTTCGGAGGGCTGCGGCGTCGGCGGAGTGGTCGAGCCGAACTGGGTGAAGAACTGCCACACCGCCGCCGACGTCCAGGTGCGCCAGCCGCCACCGGTGGAACCGTCGATGGGACCGGGGTCGTGGCCCGCTCCGTCGAACGCGGCCCAGACGACCGGGTAGCCGGACCTGCATCCCGAGTAGGTGGTGATGATGTGCGTCAGGCTTCCGTTGGCCGGCTCGGGCGGGTTCTGCGGGGTGCAGCCGTTCGCCCGGACGAAGGTGTCGCGCAGGTCTCGTCCCGACTGGATCGGCAGCACGTTGTCCCTGAGGCCGTGCAGGCCCATGTAGGCGATGGGCTGGTTGCCGCCGTTGCAGCCGCTGATGTTCGCGCCGGAGTAGACCGCGACCGCGCGGAAGACCGTCGCACGGGAGCAGGCAAGGGCGTACGACATCGCGCCGCCGTAGCTGAAGCCGGCGGAGAACAGCTGGGTGGTGTCCACGCACAGACCTGATTCGATCTGGTTGACCATGGCGTCGACGAAGGCCACGTCCTGGCCGCCGGGATTGGCCCAGCCGTTGCCGTTGCCCTGGGGGGCGACGAAGATCGTGCTGTTGTTCGCGTTGTCCGCCAGGCGCCTGAGGCCGTAGTAGGACCAGTTGTAGCCGTCCGTGCCTCCCGAGTCGACGTCGTTCGCGGTGCCGCCCCGCCAGTGGAAGCCGAAGACCAGCCGGTAGGGGTGGTTGCTGTCGTAGCTGGCCGGGACCCGCAAGATGTAACTGCGATTCTGGCCGCCGCTCTGAATCGTGTGGTTGCCGCTGGTCAGCGTCGGCGCCTTGCCGCAGCCGGCGCTCGCTGCCGCGGCGGACTTCGTGGCCGGTGCGGGTGCGCCGAGGGCGCTGCTGAACGAGGTGCCCGCGGTGGTCAGGATGAGAAGCAGTGCGGCCGCGATGGACATCAAGAGCGGTTTACGTCCCATGCTCTCCTTCTTCCGTCGTCGAGTTCTTCTGTCCTACGGGGAGCGCCGGTTCACACGGCGGTGATGGTCCACGCGTTGTTGGTGCTGGAGTTCGGCGTCCACAGCACCGTCGTGGAGCCGGCTGTGGTGCTGCCGCTGCCGTCAAGAGCGGTGCCGGTGCCCCGGTTGACGATCTGATAGCGGTTGTCGCCGAGACTGTTGAGCGACCACTGCTGGTTGTTGCCGCCGTTCCACGCCTCCTGGCGGGCGGGAGCGCCGTTGGCGGTGTTGCCCCAGCTGTCGGCGGCCATGCCGTTGGTGCGGTTGACGATGCGGTAGTAGCCGTTGCCGAGGTCGATCAGCTGCCACTGGAGGTTGGTGCTGCCGTCGTAGTTCCACTGCTTGAGGTTGGAGCCGGAGGCGACGCTGCCCCCGCTGTCGAGCACCAGTCCGCTGGTCACGTTGGCGATCCTGACCCAGGTCGTGGAGCCGCCCGGCGCGCCCAGGACGGGGATCTCCCCGGAGAACGTGAGCTTGACCGTGTACGCCAGGGCATTGAACGGCGCGTTGGACGAGGGCATGGTGAGGTGCAGGCCGGACGCGTCCTGGGTCGGTGCGGGCAGGTTGATGTACGTGCCGGCGGTGTTGTTGAGCAGTTGGGCGCCTGTCAGGCTGCTGAGGTTGATCTGGTTGGAGTTCAGCGTCGTGATGGTCATGGTGCCGCCCTGCCAGCCCAGGGCGGTGGCGTAGAGGACCTTGTTGTCCCGGCTGCGGGTGAACCGGATGTCCTGCGGTTTGCCGGCCACCGGTCCGCTGAACGAGCCTCCGCCCATCTTGGTGGGGCCCTCGCCGTAGCTGGACCAGGCGCGGGTGGAGTAGACCGCCTCTCCGAAGCGGCCGAGCCAGTCGCCCATGGCGAGCAGGATGGACTGCTGCCCGGAGGGAATGGTGCCGTCGGCCATCGGGGCGATGTTGAGCAGCATGTTGCCGCCCTTGCTGACCCGGTCGATCAGCGAGTGGAGCATGGCCTGCGTCGAGTAGTAGCCGATGCCCACCGTGTAGCACCAGCTGGAGGAGGAGATGCTGTCGTCGGTCAGCCAGTAGGGAGTGAGCAGCCCTGCCGGGCCTCCGCGCTCGAAGTCGAAGATCTCACCCTTGTTGTTGAGGCCGTCCTTGTAGGTGGCGACCACGTCCTTGTTCCATGCGACGGCCTGGTTGTAGTAGTGCGCGAGGAACTGGAGCCGGTAGGACTCCTGCACCAGGTGCAGGTTGAAGTCCTGCCAGACCAGGTCCGGTTGGTAGCCGTCGATGACCTCGATCAGCTTGTCGTACCAGAGCTTGTTCTCCGCGGCCGAGCCCTGCTGGCCGTAGAGGATGCGCAGGTTCGGGTCGGACTGGGACGGTACGTTGTCGTAGAAGCCGGTGAAGTGGTAGGCGTGATGCAGGGATGCCATGAACTTCAGGCCCTGTCCGCGGATCGACTGCGACTGCAGTCCCACGAGGTCGAGCCTGGGGCCGTGCTGGACCGAGTTCCATGGGTTGGAGCGGCTGTTCCACATGGAGAAGCCGTCGTGGTGCTCGGCGACCGGGCCGGCGAACCTGGCGCCCGCGGCCTTGAACAGCCGGGCCCAGGCGTCCGGGTCCCACTTGCCGCCCTGGGAGACGAGTTTGGGGGCGAACTGGACGAAGTTGCCCGCCTTGTCACGGCCACCGTCGATGAAGTTGTGGTACGGCCACGCCGAGGGGTCGCCGTAGACGGCCTTGTGGTGGTTGTTCTCGGCCGAGCCGCCGATGTACATGTTGCGCGGATACCACTCGTTGCCGAAGGCGGGGACGCTGAAGGCGCCCCAGTGGTAGTAGATGCCGAACTTGGCGTCCTGGAACCAGGCCGGGGCCGGTGGGTGCTGGTCCACCGAGGACCAGCTCGCGGTGTAGCTTCCGGGGCCGTCGGTCGCGGCGGCCTCGTGCGCGAACCGCAGCAGGCCGGCGGCCGCCGACGCGCCGGCCGCCGCAAGCAGTCGGCGCCGGCTGAGCGGCAGGGAGGAGGAGGACATGTGGGGGCCTCTCAGGAGGAAATGACGGACGTCGTGCCTTCGGTCGCTGATGGTCGGCCGGGCACCCGGATCACTCGCGCGTCCACTTCTGGTTGCTGCTGCCGTTGCAGGTCCACAGCTGCAGCAGGGTGCCGTTGGTCGTTCCGGCGCCGGTGGCGTCCAGGCACAGGCCGGACTGGTCGCCGGTGATCGTGCCGTCGGCGTGGAGCGTCCACTTCTGGTTGCCGCCGCCGGTGCAGTCCCAGATGTCCACCTTGGTGCCGGGACTGGTGCCCTGGCCCGCGGCGTCCAGGCAGTCGCTGCCGTAGACCCGCAGCTCACCGGCGGAGGTGTTCGTCCACTGCTGGTTGCTGCCGCCGTTGCAGTCCCACAGCGCCACCTGGGTACCGGCCGTCTGCGACTGGTTCGGTACGTCCACGCACCGGCCGGAGCCGACTCCGACGATCGCGCCGGTCGTGCCGCCGTCGTTCCCGCCGCTGCCGGGCGTGATGGACAGGTTGTCGAACTGTGCCGTCTCGCCCTGGCTGGTCCCGTAGCCGATCTGCCCGGCCGCCCAGGTGCGATCGCTCACGGAACCGACCGTGGAGCCGTCGATGACGGCGGTGATCGTGGTGCCGGAGAAGGTGAGGGCCACGGCGTGCCACCGGTTGGTGCCCAGCGCCGCGGTCGTGCCGCGGGCCAGCGTCGTGACGCTGCCGTTGGTGTTCGAGTTCAGGATCGACCAGGCCCCGGTGTCGCTCACCCGCAGCCGGTAGGCGTTCTGACCGCCGGTGCGGTCGTAGTCGTGCCCGCCCGCACGGCCGATCAGCTCGGCGTATCCGGGCTGTTCGAGCAGCACGTCGGACGAGACGGTGTAGTTGCCCCAGCTCGTGTCACCGAGCAGGGCGTGCGGATCGGTCAGCGCGTCCCAGGTGATCGGTTTCTGCGGGCTCATCTGGCGCACGCACTTCCCACTGCGGCCGCCGCCGCAGCCCACCGCCTCGAAGGCGCCCTGCCAGTCCATGAGGTACTTCGCCTCGTTGCCGGTGGCGTAGCCGTCGAAGGAGTCGCTGTACGGCAGCTTCAGCGCGCTTCGGGCGGGACCGGTGGCGGTGCCCTTGCCCTGTCCGGTCGTGGTGGTCAGGGTGTACAGGTGGCCGGGCTGGACGGTCAGGCTGAATCCGCCGCCGGACGGGGTGATGTCCGTGGTGTGCACGAAGTGGTCGGCCGGGTCGGCGGACCCGACGTCGGTGGACCAGACGTGGACGGTTCCGGCGGACAGTCCCCCGGTGACGTTGAAGTTCAGCGTCTGCGCGCTGCCGGCGTCCACGGTCTCGATGACCGTGGAGTAGTCGGAGTTGTTCGTGGACTTGAGCGAGACGTAGCTTCCGTTGGCGCGGTTGCCGCCGAGGTAGCCGCTGGAGGCGTCGAGGTAATGCCATCCGGGGGCGGTGAACTGGCTGGTGTGCGCCATCACCCAGGTGTTCTTGCCGATCGAGTACGCGCCGGACCACGGCTGCGAGGCCAGGGCCATGCCCATGGTGGGGTACGGCAGGTTGGGGGTGAGCGCGGCGACCACGGGCCAGTTGAGGTACGCGGTCATGCGTCCGTCGATGTATCCGCGGTTGATGCCGCGGGCCATGGCCTGCGCTCCCCCGTTGTAGTCGTCCGAGCCGTTCTCGCTCGCCCACAGCGGCTTGCCGGACGACATGGCGGCCGCCGGCACCGAGCAGGTGGACTGGGAGGACCGGTAGCCGCAGGGATAGTGCGTGCCGATGGCGCTCACCGCGGAGGCGAACGCCGGGTTGGAGTTGACGTCGTTCGCCACGGACCAGTCCGAGTCGGCCGCGACGATCCTGACGCTGCCGTAGCCGTTGCTGTTGAGGGCGCTCCGCAGCTGCTGGTACCAGGAGACGTTGTAGCCCCGCTCGTTCCATCCGCCGAGGTAGTCGATGCTCAGCCCGTGCTGCTTGGCGCAGCCCAGCCACGAGACCAGGTAGTTGACCATGTCGGTGGACCAGAAGTTGCCGTTGCCGATCCAGCCCGGGGCGCCCCAGGCGAGCCCGTACAGCTTGATGTTCGGGTTGCGGGCCTTGGCCTGCTCCATCAGCCACCATTCGTAGCCCCGGTCGCAGTTCAGGTCGGAGCGGGTGTGCTGGTGGCTGGGTTCGGCTCCCGAGGTGGAGTTGGTGTCCCCGCCGATCTCGGCCTTGAGCATCTGCAGGGAGGCGCCGTAGCCGGGCCGGAAGAGATAGTCGAGGACCTGGCCGCGCTGGGGCTCGGGATAGTCGATCAGGAGCCTGCTGTTGCCGCCTCCGCCGCTGATCGCGCCGACGCCGTCGAAGGTCCGTCCGCCGGACGCGCCGTTGAGGGTGATGGAGGTGGCGGCCCGGGCCGGGGTGGCGGCTGTGCCCACGACGCCGCCGGCGGCCAGGACGAGGCCCGCGAGTACGGCCGTCGGGACGCGCAGGCGCCGTAACAGCCGTCCGAATGCTGACACGGTGGGTTCCTTTCGCAGGTGGGGGGTGTCCACGGCCGGTGTGGTCGGCGGACGGTTCAGCGGACGAAGAAGTCCTGGTTGGTGCCCGGTGCGTTCTTGCACTGCCACTGGTCGAGTTGTTGGCCCGCGCTGCTTGCGGCGCCGTAGACGTCCAGGCACAGGCCACTGTTGCGGTTCTGGAAGGCGTAGGAGCCGTCGGACTGGCGTACCGGCAGCCAGAGGCCGTTGGCCGCTGTGCCGGGGGGCTGCTGGACGATGTCCGGGGTGCCCGCCGTCGTGGAACTGCCGGCGACCGCCACGTCCTGGCCGGAGCTCTGGGCGCGCAGTTCGCCGTAGCCGCCCGAGGCCGGTACGAACTGGAACTGCTGGTTGCTCTGCCCGTTGCAGGTCCACTGGTCGATCGCGGCGCCCGCGCTGCTGGAGTTGCCGTACACGTCCAGGCACAGGTTGTCGTGGGCGACGACGAGTTGGTGGTAGCCGGTCGGGAAGCCCTCGCCGCCGGAGGAGGCCGGGGTCAGATAGACGGCGAACGCGTCGTGCGCGGCCTGGAACGTCAAGGGCACGGTGATCGAGCCGCCCGAGGCGCTCAGGTTCTGGTCGTAGACGGTCTGGGGCGCGGCGAGCGGCGCCTGGTCCGGGATGCGGTGCACGGTGACGTGCACGCTGCCGGCGTTCGTCAGCCAGGGCACGGACGACAGGCCGTTGAAGGTCACGGACGAGGTACCGGAGTTGCCGTTCGCGTCGCCGATGATCGCCACCGCGCGCTTGTTGGCGGGGTCCTCGGAGGCCGAGATCGCGGTCGAGCCGACCTGCCCGGAGGTGTCGACGAGGGTTCCGGTCATGTCGGCGTAGTCGCGCAGCGCCCACCAGTTGCCGGTCGGCTGCCAACTGCCGCCGCTCTGGGTGAGGACTCCCGTGAGGTTGGGGGTGACACAGCAGACCCAGTTGCCGCGCATCGCGTTGGTGTACCCGGACTGCGCGAACCGCGCCAGGTACCAGGCCGTCACCCCGGCGGTCTGCCGGTCGGCGGGCTGGTACTCGTTCGCGGACAGCGGCAGCGGGCCGATGCCCGCCGTGGTCAGGGCACTGTTGAGGGACTGGGAGACGGTGACCGGGTCGTCGACGTCACCCTCGTCGTGGTTGGTGATCATGTCCGGGACCGTCCCGGCCGCCTTCACGTGCGCCAGCCAGGTCCGCCACTCCCCCGGGTTGCTCTGCGGTGTGAACGCGAGCGACGGCCCGACGATCTGCGCCGAGGGGGCGATGCGCCGGATCTCCCGGTAGGCGGTGTCCCACATCTGGAAGTACTGGGCGCTGTTCACCCCCCGGGTCCAGAAGGCGGAGATGTCCGGCTCGTTCCAGATGTCGTAGGCGAACTTCAGCCCCGATGCCTGCAGTGCTCCCACCGTGGAGTCGATGAAGCCGATCCAGTTGGAGCAGTCGCCGTTGTCGCACGGGTACCTCGTGTTGGACGGCTGCCCGCCGTTGGCGCCGTAGATGTCGCTGACCAGTACCTGGTACTGCGCGTGATACGGCGGCTGGGTGAGCCGCTTCGCCTGCGCGACGATCGAGTCGAGGTCGGCCCGAGTGGCCGATCCGTACTGGTAGTTGTCCCGGATCCAGCCGCCGGAGAACCATCCCCCGCCGCGGAACGCGTTGATCCCCAGCGGCTTGATGAACTGGTCGGCCGGCTGACTGCCGTCCTGCGTGAAGCCGTAGAGGAATCCCTCACCCACACCGGTCGACGGGCCTCTCGGCGACGCCAGGTTCACGCTCAGCGCCTCGCCGGGGACGGCCCGGCTCTCGGCAGTCGCCGACAGCTGCAGCACGAACGCCAGGACGATGCCGACGGCCAGTACCAGGCGGCCGGGTCTCGCTCTCGTCGTCATGCGGTCCTCCTGCCTTCCCGGGGTCAACTCAGTGACCACTGCTGGTTGGATCCGCCGTTGCAGGTCCACAGTTCGACAGGGGTGCCGTTGGCGGTGGCGGCGCCGGTCACGTCCAGGCACAGGCCCGACTGGACGCTGGTGACGGTGCCGTTGGCATTGACGTTCCACTGCTGGTTGGTCTGGCCGTTGCAGGTCCAGGTGATGACCTTGGTGCCGGGGCCGGCGCCCTGGTTGGAGGCGTCCAGGCACAGTCGGCTGCTGCCGGAGTACACGGCGAACTCGCGGGAGTCGGTCCGGGACCAGGTCTGGTTCGCCGCTCCGGTGCAGTCCCGGATCTGCGTCTGCGTACCCGGCGTCGTGGACGCGCCCGGCACCTCCAGGCACTTGCCCGCGCCCACCGCGTGCAGCGCGGTCGACTTACTGCCACCCCCGGCGCCGTAACCGGCCGCGGTGATACTGGCCTGCACGGCGTTCTCGGTGGCGTCGGAAGGGTAGCCCGCCGTCATCGCGCCCTCGAAGAACTCGCCCACGCCGTTGGGGCTGTTGTCGCCCCCGGTGCCGAGCAGGACCGAGCTGTCGACCTTCATCGGTGAGTAACCGTTCGGCAGGGGGCCGGAGAAGGTGGTGGTCAGGCCGCCGCTCGCGCCGTTGCCGTATTTCAGAGTGAAGTTGCTGGTGCCGTTGTTCTTCAGCCACGCGCTGACGAACGGGTAGTGCACACCGGGGTTGTTCGGGTCCTTGTTGGAGCCGGTGTTGGTGTGGAACATGCCGTTCTCCAGGTCGGCCTCGACCCACGGGCCGCTGCCGGTGCAGCCGCCGAACCAGCAGGCGGTGCCCCAGTAGATGGCGTTCATGGTGGCGTTGCCGGTGTCGGTGTGGGAGTTCTCACCGCTGCCGTAGTCGAAGCAGCACCACTGGCTCGTGTAGTTCGACGAGGTCACCATGTAGATGCCTTCGGGCTGGGCTCCGGTGGGCACTCCCCTCGCGTGGTCGAGCCGGTAGCCGACACCGGGGGTGACCTTGACGCCGAAGACCTGGTGGCCGGCCGCGGTCACCGGCAGGGCCATGGCGTCCGCGCCGACGTCGGACCCGTTCGGCCCCGGCCCCTTCCAGTAACCGCCCCAGGAGATCGGCATGTCGTTGTGCTGGGCGGTCTGGTCGTAGATCTTCGTGATCGTGCACGACGTGCCCGAGCAGAACGACACCTGGGACGCGCCGTCCGCGTACCCGCCCGCACCGAGCAGCCCGATGTCGCGGTAGCCGTGATCGGAGGCCCGCTGAATCTGGTAAAGCGGCCCGTTGTACGACGCGAAGAGCGCCCTGGTCGTGGAGTGCGCCGTCACGCACGGCGTACCGCCCGCGGCGTACAGGTCGCACGGGAGCGACACGTCCGCCGCACGGTGGGCCGCCGGATGGACGACGGTTGACGCATCGGCCCTTGTGGATGTGGCGAACGCCGTTGCGCCGAACGCGATCAGGACCATCGCCAGGGCGGACAGGAGCACGGCTTTCCCTCGCCTGCGTCGGCGATCATCGGCTGGTTCGAGCATGGAGACCTCCTCCGGGGTTCGAATGCGGAGTCATCCCAACGTCCACCGCTGACTGCTGCCGCCGTTGCAGGTCTGCAGTTCGGCGAGGGTGCCGTCGGCGGTGGCCCCTCCGGCAACGCCCAGGCACAGGCCCGACTGGACGCCGGTGATGGTGCCGTTGGTGTTCAGCGTCCACTGCTGATTGCTCTGGCCGTTGCACGTCCAGATCTCCACCTTCGTCCCCGGCGTGGTCCGGTTGTTGTGGGCGTCCAGGCACATCTGGCTGCTGCCGGAGTAGACGGTGAACTGGTTGGACGCGGAGTGCGTCCACGTCTGGTTGGCGCCGCCGTTGCAGCTCCAGATCTCCACCTGGGTGCCGGCGGTCGTGGTCGAGTCGCATACGTCCAGGCACTTGCCCGCACCCACCGCGTGCACCGCCCCGGTGCCGCCGCCGCTGGTGCCGCCCGCGACCCGATACATGACCGTGCCGTGTGCCGGCACCGAGGCGCTGATCGTGCCCGAGGTGGTGGAGGACGCTCCCGACCACAGGTCGGTCAGGGTGTAGGCGGACGCCCCGGTCTTGCCGATCGCGGCCGCGGTGGTCGAGATGGTCGCTGTCGAGCCCGTCTCGTTGAACAGGGCCACCGACACGTCCCCGTTGGCCAAAGGGTTGGCCAGCACGTCCCGGCCTCCCGAGGAGGAGACCATGGTGCCCTGCTTGCCGAGGGGGTCCTGGTCGACCGCGATCACCCGGGAGTTGGTCAGCGTGGAGAGGGTCTGCGCACTGGCCGAGGGGATGTCGGTGCCCGCGATCAGCGGCGCGGCCACCTCCGCCCACAGGCTGAACTCGCTGCGGCTCTCGGTGGCCGTCATCGAGCCGTTGCCGACCTCCAGCATGTCCGGGTCGTTCCAGTGGCTGGGACCCGCGTAGGAGGCCAGTCCCACGTTGCTGCGGAAAATCGACAGCATGCCGGCGAAGTTCGCGCTGATGTCCCCGGTGGTGCGCCAGCTGTTGCCCACGCCCGCGCCCCAGGTCCACACGTTGTCCTGGCCCCAGTTGCACAGGCTGTACAGGATCGGCCGGCCGGTGGCCGCCAGGGCGTCCCGCATCGCGGTGTACCGGCTCTGCGCGGACACCCCGTTGTTGTTGCAGTTGTCGTACTTCAGATAGTCCACGCCCCACGACGCGAACGACTGGACGTCGGTGCTCTCGTGCCCCAGGCTGCCCGGATACCCGGCGCAGGTGGCGGTTCCCGCGTCCTCGTAGATCCCCAGGTTCAGCCCCAGCGAGTGCACGTAGTCGGAGGTGACCTTGATGCCGTCGGGGAACTTGGCGGGGTCCGGCACCAGGCGGCCGCCGGAATCGCGGTTGTGGGTCATCCAGCAGTCGTCGATGTTGACGTAGGAGTAGCCCGCCGCCTGCATGCCGTTGGTGTGCATCGCCTGCGCGGTGGACTTGATCAGCGATTCGGAGACGTTCCGAGGGAGACGAGGGGGTACGCCCACGCAGAACAGCGCGACGGAGAAGGCGGACGCCAACATCCTGCGCAGGGACGGTCGCGGGAACGGTGGCAAGAGGTGTCCGACCCTTCCTATGATCATGTACATGTCATCACCTCCCTGGCCGGGTTGCGACGGAAGACGCCGTGGGCAGAAGGACTCAGCGGTATCCGGCCGCGATGACGTTGGCCTGCACCGCGTTGTCGGTCGCGTCGGAGGGGTAGCCGGCGACGATGGCCCCCTCGTAGAAGGTGCCGGCGCTCAGGTTGGCACCGCCACCGGGCTTGCAGCAGTCACCGCCGCTGCCCAGAACGATGGCGCCCTGCTTCTTCATCGGGCTGTATCCGCCGGGCAGCGCGCCGTCCCACAGAGTCGTCAGGCTGCCGGACTGCGCATTGCCGCCCTTGAGGGCGAACCTCGACGTCCCGTTGTTCTTCAGCATCGCGGTGACGAACTTGACGGGGAAGGCCCGCTGACCGGTGTTCCAGGACTGGCTGCCTCCGGAGTACAGGCCCCATTCGAGATCGGCCTGGACCCAGGGGCCGCTTCCCGAGCAACCGCCGAACCAGCACTCGGTGCCGAAGTTGATCGCGTCCATCGCCCCGGCCGCGTCGGCCTTCCGCGTCGTCTCGCTGTTGCCGTAGTCGAAGCAGCAGCCGCTGTTGACGTGGGTGCCGCTGGTCACCATGTACGCCCCTTCGGGCGCGCTGCCGGTCGGAACGCCCGTCAGATGGCCGTCCCGCCAGTAGCTGTTGCCCGGATTGATGTACAGCGAGTACGCCTTGGTGCCCCCGGCGGTCAGCGACTCGGAGGTCGCCTTCGCGGGACTGCTCTGACTCGATCCCGGAACCTGGGCCGATCCCTGGTACCACAGGTCGTTGCCGCGCCCGGACTGGTCGTAGACGACCGTGATCACACAGGAGGTGCCCCCGCAGAACGAGTCCTGCGCCGCCGCGTCCGCGAAGCCTCCGGCCGCCCGTACGCCGATGTTCCTGGTCGCGCTGTCCGAGGCCCGCCTGACCTGGTACAGGCTGCCGCTGTACGACCCGTAGAGCGCCCGCACGGTGCTGTGCGCGGCCACGCACGGCGTACCGCCCGCGGAGTAGATGTCGCACGGGCCGGACCCGCCGGGCGCGGGCGGAGGTGTCGACGTGGTCCACTTCTGGTTGCTCTGGCCGTTGCAGGTCCACAGGATGACCGCGGTGCCGTTGGCCGTGCCCGCCCCGTTGACGTCCAGGCACAGGCCGGACTGGACACCGGTGACGGACCCGTCGGCGTTCTGCCGCCACGCCTGGTTCGACTGCCCGTTGCACGTCCAGATGATCACCGGAGTACCCGGCGCCGTCCGGTTGTCGTAGGCGTCCACGCATCGGGTGCCGCTCATCGTCCTCAGCTCGCCCGCCGAGGTGAACTCGAACGCCTGGTTCGGCTGGTTGCCGCAGTCCTGGATGTCCAGCGCGGTTCCCGGCGTGTCCATGTTGCCCTTGACGTCCAGACACCGCCCCGACGCCGAACTCACCAAGGGCGCCGGCGTCGCCGCCGGGTCGGGTGCGGGTGCGGACCAGGTCTGCGAAGTCGCCGGCATCATGGCCAGCAGCGCCATCACGCCTGTGGCGGCGAACGCCGGTAAGCGTCGTCTGCGAGCCGCAGGACTCCGACGGGAAAGGGGTGAAGGCCGCATTCTGTTCCTCGGGAAATGTGGGGGAAGGTGACAGAGGGTGCTGTGCCTGGCCGAACGGGAAGTTCGTGGACCGTCGCCGCCACCGGCATGGCCGCGGGATCCGGACGCCTCATGGCCGCGTGGGCGCTCGAGAGCACTCACAGGAACCACTCAGACATCCCATGTCCTAGTGATTCCACAGCTCCCTCACCGAGTCAATACGCTTGGGACTCCCAATCGAACTCTGATCCATCCCATGTATTGCGCCTGGTCAGAACGTTCTGAGGGCATGCCGGAACCCGCGTCCGGCGAGGGCCGCCGTGCCGGACGCGGGTGTACGTTCCGATCACCCCGAAGCGATCCGGGGGCGGGAGCGCGCGCTGCGCGCCGGGTCACTTCACCTGAAGCTCCAGTGCTGGTTGGCGCCGCCGTTGGAGTCCCAGACCTGGACCGGCGCCCCATTGCCGGTCTGGCCGCTGGGGATCTCCAGCGCCCGGCCGGAGGCGACGTTGACCAGGGTGTACGAACCGTCGCTGTTACCGCTCGCCCGCCAGTGCTGGTTCGCACCGCCGTTTGAGTCCCAGATCTCCATCCGGGTGCCGTTGCCCGTCTGGCCGCCCGGCTCGTCCAGCACCCGCCCGCTGGCGACGTTCGTCAAGGTGTAGGAGCCGTCGCTGTTCTGACTCGCCCGCCACTGCTGGTTCGCACCGCCGTTGGCGTCCCAGACCTGCAGGAGCGTGCCGTTCGCCGTCTGGCCGCCCGGCACGTCCAGCACCCGGCCCGCGGCGACGTCGGTCAGCGAGTACACCTGTCCCGAGACAATGCCTCCGCCCGGATTCCCCGTACCTCCGCCGAGCGCGGAGAGCGACGCGTCGTAGGCCGGCTTCTTGTTGCCGTTGTTGTCGAACAGCAGCGGGTTCTCCCCCGTCCGCCACGAGTCGCTGTCCCTGATCCCCCACACCGTGATGCCGGTGCAGCGCGCGACGCTCATGCAGGCCCGCACCGTGTTGCCGTACGCGGTCGCCGATGCCTGGGCGATGTCGAGTTCGGTGATCTGGACGTCCACGCCGAGCGCGGCGAAGTTCGACAGGGTCGTCTGGAAGCTGGACGGCGGGCCACCGGAGCCGAAGTGGCTCTGGAGGCCGACGCAGTCGATGGGCACACCGCGCGCCTTGAAGTCCCTGACCATGTTGTAGACGCCCTGCGTCTTGGCGTCGGTCCAGTTCTCGATGTTGTAGTCGTTGTAGCAGAGCTTGGCCGAGGGATCGGCGGCCCGGGCGGTGCGGAACGCCTCCTCGATGAAGCCGTTGCCGAGCACGTTCTGGAAGACCGAGCTGCGGTGCTGACCGCTGCCGCCGTCGGCGAACGCCTCGTTGACCACGTCCCAGGCGTAGATCTTGCCCTTGAAGTGGTTCATCTCGGTGGTGATGTGGTTGTTCATCACGCTGCGCAGGGTGCCTGCGTCACTGATGGAGTTGACCCAGCCGGGCAGCTGCCCGTGCCAGACCAGGGTGTGGCCGCGCATCCGCTGCCCGTGCGCGGTGGCGTGGCTGACGATCTGGTCGGCCGGGCCGAAGTTGAAGTTGCCGCGGGACGGTTCGGTGGTGTCCCACTTCATCTCGTTCTCCGGGGTGATCATGTTGAATTCCCGGTCGAGGATCGTGGCATACGTCGAGTCGCCGAGCTTTCCGGCGGCCACGGCCGTACCGAAATAGCGACCGCTGTCGGCAGCCGCCGCGCCCAGTGTGCTGGAAGCGGCGTGCGCGGTGAGACTCGCCGCCGGTCCGGTCAGGGCCAGTGCCATGCCGGCCAACAGGCCGGTGGCCGAGGCCAGCGCCCTGCGGAGCAGGGGGTCCTTGTTGAACCAGGACATCGAGGATCAACCTCCTTGTGCGGGGGGTGTTAGAGGAGTGGGCACCGGCCACGGGACGGGGCCTCGGTGGAGCGGGGCCACGCGCTCAGGAGACCGGCAGAGCGGTCCACTGCTGGTTCGTTCCGCCGTTGCAATCCCACAGGACCAGCTGCGTACCGTCGGCGGTGGACGCGTTGGGGTCGTCGAGGCAGCGGCCGGAGACGGGGTTGCGGTAGCCGCCGTTGTACGTCTGCCATTGCTGGTTGGTTCCGCCGTTGCAGTCCCAGATCGCGATCTTGGTGCCGTTGGCGGTACCGCGGCCGGCGACGTCGAGGCACTTCCCGAGCGCCCGCAGGGTGCCGTCGGAGCGCGCGGACCACGTCTGCGCGGCGGAGCCGTCGCAGGACCGGATCTCGGCGGCGGTCCCGTTGGCGCTGTTGCCGCCGCTCACCCCCAGGCACTTCCCCGCGATCCCGGAACGCACCTGCCCGCTCGTGGAGTCCGGCGGCTTGATCCAGCCCGCCGCGTCCGCCGCCTGGATCCCCGCGTTGAAGGCGTCCGCCATCTTGCCGAAGCCGCTGTCGTTGGGGTGCAGGGAGTCGGACAGGTCCGCGGCCGTCAGGGCGCTCATGTCCACCAGACGTACGTGTTTACCGGCGGCCTGCTCGGCCTGGACGATCCCGGGCAACTTGGCGTTGAACGCGGGCCGGTTGGCCTCCTCGGTGCCGCTGGTGGAGATGATCACGGTGCCGACGAGGACGGTCGCGTCGGGTGCGGCCCTGGTGATCTGGTCGATGAGCGCGCGGAGCCGGTCGGCCGCGGTCGGGATCTGGTAGTTGCCGTTCAGGTCGTTGGTGCCGATCTCCAGGGTGACCACGTTCGGCCGGTAACGGGCCAGCACGGAGTCCGCGATGCCGGCGATCTGGTCGATCCGCCAGCCGGAGTGGCCTTCGTTGTCCGGGTCGGACATGGTGCCGTTGCGCCCCGAGCCGACGAAGTCCAGCGTGTGCCCCTCGGCCGTCAGCTTGCTCGCCAAGAAGCCCCGGTAGCTGTTCCCGGACGGGCTGCCGACGCCCCAGGTGATCGAGTCTCCCAAGGGCAGCAGCCGCAGGGCGGTGGGCGCGGCGGCTCGTACGGCGGAGTGCGACGGTTCGGTGGCGGTGGCGGCCGCCGCGGGTAACGCGGTGGCGACGCCGAACGCGGCCGTCAGCGCGGCGGCCAGGGGTGCCCAGTACTTTTTCATCTGTGTTCCTCACTGGTGCGGGCAGTGGGTGGGGGTGAACGAGTGCGCGAGCTGGTCAGCGGGGGGTGAAGTCCTGGTTGGTGCCGGGTGCGTTCTTGCACTGCCATTGGTCCAGTTGCTGGCCCGGGTTGTTGCTGCCGCCGTAGGCGTCGAGGCACAGGCCGCTGTTCTGGTTCCTGAAGGAATACGAGCCGTCGGACTGCTGTACCGGCAGCCACAGAGCGCCGGCTGCTCCGCTCGCGGCCTGCTGCACGATGTTCGGTGTACCGGCGGTCGTGGATCCGCCCGCCACCGCCACGACCTGTCCGGAGTTCTGCGCGCGCAGTTGCCCGTAGCCGCCCGAGACCGGCACGAACTCGAACTGCTGGTTGCTCTGCCCGTTGCAGGTCCACTGGCCGATCGCGGCACCCGCGCCGGTGGAGTTGCCGTACACGTCGAGGCACAGGCTGTTGCTGGCGATCACCAACCGGTGGTAGCCGGTGGGGAAACCACCGCCGCCCGACGACTGGACGCCCGCCTGCTGGATGACGTCTCGGGCGCCCTGGGGCCAGTTGGTGCCGCCGACCAGGACGTTGCCGGTGAGGACGTTGTTGTGCGGGGGGCCGGTGGCCACATACGTGTTGCCGCCGTTGTACCAGTTGCCGGAGAACGTGCTGTCGTCGGTGTGGTTGTTGGCGTTGGCGTTGGTGAGCGCCCAGTTGCCCGCGTCCTGCACCACGTTGCCGGAAACCTTCAGGTACCGGGAGCCCTCGTCGAGGTACAGCGCGGTGGTGCGGTTGTTGTCGTACATGTAGTTGTCGGAGATCACCGAGCCGGGGGCCGCGGACAGGCTGTAGATGCTGCCGCCGTCGAACATTGCGTTCTTGGTGTCGAAGACCAGGTTGTGGGAGACGGTGTTGTTCTTCAGCGTCGTGGGAGTGCTGTAGACCGGCTGGTAGTTGTACGTGCCCCGGTTGGCGTAGTCCTGGCTGCCGCCCGGGTCGTTCATCCCCCAGCCCCAGCCGATGTCGATCCCGTCGTAGGGCAGGTGGTCGCACTGGTTGTGGGTGATCGTCGCGTTCGTGACGTAGGTGGACAGGATTCCCGCGGTCTCCTTGTAGTCGGTGCCCACCCCGCTGACCTTGTTGTTGCTGAGGGTGATGTTCTGGTTGGTCATCTGCGGGTTGGCCGGGTGGTGCGCGTCCGGCTGGATTCCGCCGACCTGGATGCCGCTGCCTGCGAGGTCGGTGAACGTGTTGCCGGTGACGGTGACCCCGTTGGCGCCGAGGCCGGTGCCGGAGGCGGTGGCTACGCCGTCGTTGCCCACGCCCAGCCCGGCCTGCCCGAGTTCGGAGAACGTGTCACCCGAGAACGTGATGCCGGTGGCGGCGGAGACCTGGACCGCCGCGGGCATCTGCGCCCAGTGGTTCCGGGTGGCCTCGAACTGCGTGCACCCCGACTTGCAGGTGCTCAGCCAGTTGGCGGGCATCGCGTAGGCACCGGTGATGTGTGCGCCGCTCTGCTGGTCCGCGTAGCCGTCGGGTCCGCTCGGGCCCAGCCAGGAGGTCCCGGTGAACCGGATACCGGAGAATCCGAGACCGGTCGCCGGTGAGCCGTAACTGCCACTGATGCCCAACAGGCTCTGCAGCCGCGGCAGTTCGACGTCGAGGCTGTTGGGGTTCTGCCCCGGCTGGGCCCGGTAGTACAGGTCGCCGGTGGATGAGTCGAGGTACCACTGCCCGGCCTGCTTGAGGAACGCGTAGTTGTTCTCCAGGTACATGGTCCCGCCGGCGAACGGCGCGTTGATGGTGTCGTAGCCCCAGGAGTTGTTGTTCCAGGCGGGCTGCTGCATGGTGAGGGTCCTGCCGCTGATCGACTGGACCGGCGCGTAGCGGTCGGTGAAGGAGTTGAGGCTCTCGACTTCCATGTGCTTCTGGTCCGAGAGGCCGGCCAGGTAGTCGAGGGAGGAGTCGGTGACGGTCAGGCCGGTCTGGGTGAAGGTGAAGGCGGCGCGGGGTACCTGGATCGCCGCCCGCGGCGCCTGCTTGCCGTTCACGTACAACTGACGCGTGTTCACGCCGGTGCCGACGTGAACCGACCAGATATTGCTGCCCTGATCATGAACCTGCCAACCAGATATCTGCTGGGCGCCGCTCACGACCGGCTGCTGCCCGGGCATGGCCTGGTAGGTGATCGTGTGGCCGTTCTGGCCGCCGTCGCCGGCACCGAAGGTCAGCGGCTTGGGCAGCCGGTAGGTGCCACCGGCCAGGTGGACCACCACGTCCGCGTCGGCCGAGAGCCGGTGCGCCGGCTGCTGCGCCTGGTCGATCGTCGCGAACGGCTGCTCTACAGTGCCGTTCCCGCCCGCGGGCGCACCCGGCGCCACGTACAGTTCGGCGGCCGATGCCTGGCGCTCGGACGGTACGGCGAACGCGGCACCGGCCGTGGGCAGACTCCCGGCCAGTAGGGCGAGCAGAGCCAGGGGGGCGGCCCGGAGGCCGCGGAGCGCTCTGGCTCGGGACATCGTCATCCTCCAGTGGTGGCGGTGGCATTCGATGCGGACGCCCGATGGCGATCCGGTCGGACGGTAGGAAGATCTCGGAAAGTGCACAGGGCGCTCAACCGAGGCTCCATCGCTGGTTGGAGCCGCCGTTGCAGGTCCATAGTTCGGCCAGGGCGCCGTTGGCGGTGGAGGCGCCGGTGACGTCGAGGCAGAGTCCGGACTGGATGCCGGTGACGGTCCCGTCGGAGTTCAGCTGCCACTGCTGGTTGGCACCGCCGTTGCACGGCCAGGTCACCACCTTGGTGCCTGCCGTGGTCTGGTGGTTGTACGCGTCCAGACACATCTGGCTGCTGCCGCTGTATACGGTCAACTGGTTGGAGGAGGTGCGGGTCCAGCTCTGGCCGGCGCCACCGCTGCAGTCCCAGATCTGCAGCTGCGTGCCGGCCGTGGTGGACGAGTTCGGCACGTCCAGGCATTTGCCCGCGCCCACCGCGTGCAGCGCGCCGGTGCCCGTCCCGCCGGTCGCATTGCTGTATCCGGCCGCGGTGATGTTGGCCTGGACCGCGTTCTCGGTGGCGTCCGACGGGTAGCCGGAGGTCATCACGCCCTCGTAGAAGGTGCCTTGGGCGCCCTTGCTGTTGTCACCGCCGATGCCCAGGATGATGGCGCCCTGCTTCCGCATCGGGTTGTAGCCCGCGACGTTGGGGCGCACACCGTCGTAGAACGTGGACAGGCTGCCCGACTGCGCGTTGCCGCCGCGGATCGCCCAGTGGTTCGGGCCGCCTTTGACGATGGCGGTCGTGTACCGGTAGTTGATGGTCGGGTCGTTCGCGTTGTAGTGCTGGTTCACCCCGGAGAACAGGCCGTTCTCCAGATCAACCATGATCCAGGGGCCGTTGCCCGCACCGTAGCCCCAGACCTTGATGTTGCCGAAGTAGATGGCCTCCATGGTGCCGTTGCCGTCGTCGTTGTTGTCCGTCTCGGCATTGCCGTAGTCGAAGCAGCAGCCGCCGTTGTAGTGCGTGCCGTCGAAGATCGCGTACATGCCCTCGGGGTCGTCCCCGGTCGCTATGCCGTTGGTGTGGTTGTTGCGGTATCCCGTGCCGGGTGCCACGAAGACGCCGTAGGCCTTGTGACCGCCCACCATGGTGGGCGCGGCCGTCGCGTTCGCGAGGTTGTCGGGACCACCCGCGGCGCCGCCGCCGGGCGCCTGGGTGAGGTTGTTCCCGCGACCGGACTGGTCGTAGATGATCGAGATCAGACAGGTCGTCCCCGCGCAGAACGAGTCCTGCGCGGCGGCGTCGGCGGTGCCGCCCGCACTCAGGACGCCGACGTTGCGGGTGGTGTTGTCCGAGGCGCGCCTGACCTGGTAGAGCGGCCCGTTGTACGAGGCGTACAACGCTCGCGTCGTGCTGTGTGCCGCCACACAGGGCGTCCCGCCGGCCGCGTAGAGATCACACGGTCCGGACGTGGCGGCCCGGGCCGTCCCGGTCGTGGCCGTGGCACCGGCCAGTGCGCCGACGGCGAGCACGGCTGCGGCCCCCGCCCTGGCGAATGTTTTCGGCCGAGAGGTGCGGGAGCGCTCCCACGAACAGGCAGACGCCTGGTCCGGCCCATTTCCCGGCCTTCCGCGGCGCCGGACCGCAGCGAGCAGACGTTGGACGCCACCACGCCCTAACAGCACGTGACGTCTCGTACCTGTCGTTCCCATCCGATCTCCCTACCCTGTCGGCGGAACCCAGTCGGGTTCTGTGCTGGTGGCGCTGACAAATGCGGAAGCGCTTGAAGGTGCCGATCTTTCAGTGGGATTGCAGAGAGGTTTCGGGGGGAGACGGTGCTCCCGATTCCGCAGTGCTGTCAAGGGCCCCGACCTCCTCCGTCCGGCCCGGGTGCCGAATCGGTTCGATCGCCGATCTCCCCGGATCCTCGTCGGCCGGCCCGCTCGAGCAGATCCGGCGTGACAGTGGACGAGCGGCGGTGCGCCCTCACGCCGACGCGGCTCGGCGCGTCGCGCGAGTCGGACCGACGGCCGGGCCACGATCGCCCAGCCGTCCCCTGCAATGCCACTGACCTGGGGCGCGGCCGCCGAACAGCCGTCGACGAGGGATCAGTGCGCACCGCACCAGCCGGCGAGACGGTCCCCGACCCGTCCTTGGGCGCGTTCTTCGGCGTGCGGCACGCCATTGCCCCCGCCCCGCGCCGGTCGTACCATCTCTCGAAGCGCTTGCGCGGAACCGATTCGATTCGGGCCTTCCCGCAACGCGTGAGACGCGGAACGCGTGACGGGCCCGGCAGCCCGACGCCGCTCCCTGCGTACTCCTAGTGCTCAGGCGTTCTGGTTCTGCGTCACTTCGGTGCGGCAGCGAGGCACTTCGGTGCTGGGGCACAAGGACGGCGCGTCTGTCCATGGGCGGCACCCGGAACGGACGGTTCTGCCTGGTCGTTGCCGCCCGGTCCCAGCTGTCTGGCTCATGGTGTTCGGATCGTCCTGTGCGAGACGCGTCGGCCTGGCCTTCGTCCCATGCCGCGGTCCTTCGACCTGCGGACCGCTCCCGGCGGAGGCGTCGGCCGTGGTGCGGAGGAGGGTGCGGGGTCCGTGGTGGCTGAACCCGGCGAGGGCTGATCGAGGCGGACGCGGTCGCGCCATGGCCAGATCTGGCCGCCGTGGGTGGGCCCGGAGAGCTGGAGGTCGATGCCTGCGGCTGCCGCCCGGTCGGTGAACGCGGGCTGGCAGGACGGGCAGTCCGTGTGTGGCCTCCGCGTTCGAGCAGCAGGTGGCGGTGCGCAGCGGCTGCCGGCCCACTTCGTCCATCAGGTCGATCCAACCCTCCACGAGGTCGCCGGTGTGGCAGACCAGGTCCGCTTCCATGGTGTTCACCGCTCTCGCACACCCCCGCCGACAGCGGGCGCGATCGAGCGGGCCGTAGTGGGTGTCGGTGATGAGGACGACGCGGAGGTCGCCCAACCCGGCACCCAGCCGCGGGAGTTGCACCTCTGGCCGGCGCACGCGCGGCACGGGACGGGTCTCGGCGCGGGCCCGGGCGAGCAGTACGGCGGTTGCACCGAGGACGGCCCAGGTGACGACGCGGATCCGGTCCGTACTCCCGCCGACGCCGACTACGGTCAGGGCGGGCCGTAAGAACGACCAGCGTTCCCTGAAGCCGTACAGCCTGCCACAGGCCGATCGACAGCAGCGCCAGACTGATGGCGAAGCAGACCCGAGTCTTGGGACACGTTTTACGCGACACATGCAACTGCCACCCGCCCCGTCCCTGTCTGACAGGAAGACGGGCCCGTCAGGGCCGAACAGCTAGAAGACCGGGGCAGTTCGTGGGACGGCGCAAGGGCAGCATATGGATCGCATGTGTCACGGGCGTGATGCTGGTGGGCGCTAGCGCCTGTGGCGGGGGCGGCAGCGACAAGGCGGGCGGGGATGACGCCAAGGCGTCGGGAAAGCCGGGCGCGAGCACCTCTCCGTCACCGACGACACCCGCGGGCCCGCCGATGCTGCTGGAGACGATCACTCCACAGACGGGAACCACGGTCGGCGTGGCCATGCCGATCTCGGTGATCTTCACGAACCCGGTCGCGGCCAAGGCACGGGCCACAGTGGAACAGCACATGAAGGTGAGCGCCTCCCGGACGGTGGCCGGCGCCTGGCACTGGATGGGTGACCGGCGCGCCGACTGGCGCCCGAAGACGTACTGGCCCTCCGGTACGACGGTGAAGATCGACGCCGACATGAAGGGGGTCAGCAACGGCAACGGACGCTACGGCGTACACAGCTACACGCACACCTTCAAGATCGGTGACGACGTTCGCGCGGATGTCTCGGTGACCGGCCACACCATGAAGGTGACCCGCAACGGCGCGCCGGTGCGCACCCTGTCGATCAACGCGGGCAGCGCCGAGTACCCGACGTGGGACGGCACTATGGCCGTCATCGACAAGCAAGAGAAGGTCCATATGACCTCCTGCAGCGTCGGTATCAGCTGCGACAAGGGCAGCCCCAACTACTACGACCTGACACTGCCCTGGGACATCCACCTCACCCAGTCCGGCACCTACGTCCACTACTCGACCGGCGACCCGAACCCGGGCAGCGGCAGCGCCCGCGGCTCGCACGGCTGCGTCCACCTGTCCCTGGCGGACGCCAAGTGGTTCTACGGTCAGGTCAAGCAGGGCGACCCCATCACCATCACCGGCTCACCCCGCGGCAAGGCCCCGGCCGACAACGGCTACGCCGACTTCAACCTGGGATGGGACCAGTGGCTCGCGGGCAGCGCCTCCGGGGAGGGCACGACCGCCGCCCTGTGATGCACCGCGGTGCGGCGTGCGCCCCGACAGCCACTCCCACCCCGTGGCTCACGAACGGACCGTCGCCCCGCCCGGCGGCAGCAGACTTGCTGTGATCCGGCCACAGCGAGCCGCAATCCAGCCTAAAATGGAACAAAGCATCCCAGGGTGATCGAGGGCAACGTGTCGGCCGACGGTGAGGCATCGAGCTCGTACCCGTTCGGCACCACACGTGCCGGCGAAGCGCCCGAGCGTGATGACGCGCTGCTCGGCGCCGCCGTCAGCGCCGCGGAGGTGACCGGCGCGCATGCCGCGAGCGTGTTCCTGCTCTCCGGCGACCATCGCTCCCTGGTGCTGGCCGCGGCCTGCGGGACGCCACCCTCCCTCCTGGGCGGGTGGCGCCGGATCCCGGTCGACAGCCGCATTCCGGTGGCGGAGGCATACCGCTCGGGGCGCATGGTCCACCTGGCCGACGCGGAGGAGACGATGCGGCGCTTCCCCCAGCTCTCGGTCGCGGTGCCCTACCCGTTCGGCTCTGCCTCGGTGCCCGTGCGAGCGGGCAGGCGGACCTTCGGGGCCATGGCCGTGCTGTGGACGCCGGGGGCCGACCGGACGGGGCTGTCGAGGGCGCAGCGCCGGCAGCTGCGCTCCGCGGCCGACCGTCTGGGCACCGTACTCGCCGGTCTGAGCGCCCACCGACAGCTCGGCGCATGGGACGAACGGACGGCTCCGGTGGTGGTCCCGATGCCGTCCGCTCCGCTGATACGGGTGGGCCTGTTCGACTGGAACCTCGACACCGAAGCCGTCACGGCCGACGACGAGCTGTGCGCGATCTTCGGTATCGCGCCCCGCGAGTTCGACGGGCGCATGGCCACCCTGGCGGCCAGAATCGAACCGGCGGACCTGCCCGGCTTCCGGTCCGCCGCGCGTGCCGCGGTCGAGGAGGGCCATGTGCTCGCGCACTGCGTGAGCATCCGGGACGGCGGCGGGAGGCTTCACACCGTCGAGCTGTGGGGCCGGGTGCCCGAGAACCCGCTCGAACCACAGACGGCGTCACACCTGGTCGGCGCCGTGCTCGACTCCGGAAGCGGCATGGCTGCCATGGCCGCGCTGGAGCGGCTCGCGGACGGCTTCTTCGCTCTCTCCCCGGACGGACGTGTCACCTACGCCAACCACAGTCTCGAGAGTCTGCTCCGGGTCCGTCAGGAAGAACTGCTCGGCCAACGGCCCTGGGACGTGCTGCCCTGGCTGGCCGATCCCGTGTACGAGGACCGCTACCGGGCAGCCGTGGTCTCCCAGCAACCGGTCTCCTTCCTGGTCCGCCGTCCACCCGACGAGTGGCTCGTCTTCTCCCTGCACCCCGGCGGGCAGGGCATGACGGGGTGGGCGGCACACGTGCGGCAGCCGCTGCCCGACGGGGCCGGACCCGGGACGTTCGTGGCGGAGGATGGCCCGCCCGTCTCCTTGTCACCTGCGCCCACGGCTCCCCGTCTGGGAGCCCTCTACCGTGTGCTCCAGCTGGGCAGCGCCCTCACCGGAGCGGTCACCGCGCACGAAGTGTTCGACGCCGTCGCCGATCAGCTTCTGCCCGCTTTCGGCGGCCAGAAGCTGGCGATGGCCGTCGTGGAGGAGCGGCGCCTGCATCTGCTCGCGCAGCGCGGCTACTCGAAGCGCTTTCTCGCTGCGTTCGAAGGGACCCCGCTGCATGCCCGACTGCCCGTGACGGACGCGCTGACCGCCGGGGCCCCGCTGTTCGTCGAGACCCGGGAGGAGCTCCTCGAGACGTATCCCGGGACTCTGGTCGGCCGCTCGAACTCCTGGGCGTTCCTGCCGTTGATCGCCTCCAACCGCCCGGTCGGCGCCTGCATGCTCGCTTTCGACGACGTCCACCGGTTCCCCGACGAGGAGCGTGGCGTGCTCACCGCGCTGGGCGGCCTGATCGCCCAGGCCCTCGAACGCGCCAGGCTCTACGACGCCGAATTCGCCCTCGCCCGCGGCCTGCAGAACGGGCTGCTGCCCCACCGGCTGCCCACGCTGCCGGGCCTCCGCGTCACCGGGCGCTATGTCCCGGGCACCAGGGGGATGGACATCGGAGGCGACTGGTACGACGTCATCCCCGTCGGCGACGAGGTCGCGCTGATCGTCGGGGACGTCGAGGGACACAACGTGGCCGCCGCGGCGGCCATGGGTCAGCTGCGCAGCGCGATGCGGGCTTTCGTCACCGCCGGCCATCGGCCGAGTGACGTCGTCGCCAGTACCAACCGGCTCCATCTGGACCTCGATCCCGCACTGCTCGCCAGCTGCTGCTACGCCCTCTTCGATCCCCGTTCGGGTGTCGTGCGCATCGTCCGCGCGGGCCACTGCCCGCCCCTGCTGCGTCTGCCCGACGGACACGCCGAAATCCTGAACGTACCGGGCGGCCCGCTGCTCGGCGTGGAGGCGATGCCCGACTATCCGGAGGCGCGGATGCACCTCGTGCCCGGATCGGTCCTCGTCCTGTACACCGACGGGCTCGTCGAGAGGCGCGGCTCCGACATCGTGGCCGACATCGGCAGGCTCCGGATCTCGCTGGCCCGCAGGGGAGGGGGCCGCCTGGAGGATCTGGCCGACGGGCTGTTGCAGGATGCCTGCCGGTCCCCCGACAGGATGGACGACATCGCGCTCCTGCTCACCGAGTACGCCCCGTCGGCGGAGACGGCCGCGGAACCACCGTCCACAGGTGCTGGGTTCGGTCCGCAGCCATGACCGGTGCGAGCTGGGCGAAGACTCGGCAATGGCGCCGCTGTCACCTTCCCCAGATCTTCCGGTACGCCTCCCGGTAGCCCGACGGGTCCCATGTCGTGGCACCGCGGCTGTTGTCGGCCGTGGTGATGTGGACCGGGGCTACGTATCCGCTGGCGGGACGGCCGGAGAAGGCGCGGTTGAACTCGTCGACGATCTGCCAGCCCTGCAAGGACAGCGGCTCGGGCACCGTGGCCGCCTGGTACTGCTCGCCGTTGATGCGCTGGAAGGCCGAGGGGTCGCCATCCCCCGCGCCGATGTTGAAGGGCGGCCCGGAACCCTTCGTGCCGGCCGCGCGGAACGCCGGGGCGGCATCCGCGAAATAGAGGTCGTTGATGGCCACGGAGTGGGTCCACCTGCTCCGGAAGCGGGCGAGGAGCGAGGAGATCTCCTGCGGGGTGCGGCTGCTCGCGTCCGGGAGGGGGATGTTCTCGTACGCCAGCAGTCTCACGCCCGGACAGGTGGCGAGCTCCTTCCTGATCAACTCGGACTTGTTCCTGGCGAAGGGGATCGAGGCGTCGGTGAAGACCACGACCCCGGCGTGGCCGTTGGAGTTCGCGATGACCCATTGCCCGCTGACCCGGGCCACGTCCTCGACCTCGGTGGTGACGTTGGTGAAGAGCCGGGGCCGCCGACTGGGTCCGGGGGCAGCGACCGCGTGCCAGCCGACGAGCGGGATGCGTGCCGCGTCGGCCCGCGCGGCCTGCTGCGAGGTGGAGCCCGGGTCGAAGCCTCCGATGAGGATGCCCGAGGGCTTGAGAGTCACGGCCTCGCTCATCGCCGCCTCGATGCCGGCCGGGGTACCGCCACCGTCGATCACCCGGACGTTCCAGCCGATGACCCGTGCGGCTGCCCTGACGCTTTCCGCGACGCCCGCGACTCCCGGATTGGTCATGGTCTGAGCAACGTAGACGATGGTCTTGCCGGACGTCGCGGACGGGCCGCTCGTCGGTCCGTTCCAGGGCACGGCCGTCTTCTGCGCCTGTCCGACGGCGGCCCGGGCTCTTGCGTGGACCGCGGGGCAGCCGCTCGGACCCGTGTCGGAACCTTCTGGGTCGCCGCTCGACGAGCCGCGTTCGCAGCCGGCCAGGACGGTTGCCGCAGCCAGAGCCAGCAGGGCGGTCGTGACGGACCGTGTCTTGAGCGGGCCGGGGGCGGCGGTGCGGTTGCGGTGCACGGGAGCTCCTCGCGGGGATGAGCGGGAGGATGTGGTCGGAAGCACTCCGGTGGTGCCCATGACGTCATTCATGGAGAGGTGGGTGTCGCACCGCCCTCCCGCGTCGGGGAGGACGGTGGTACGGCGGGCGCGTCGCGGGCCCGGACGGTGCCGCTGCGCAGGCGGCGCGCGGAGTAGCCGGCCAGGCCGACGGCGATGAGCAGGGTGCCGCCGTAGAACAGTGGGACCGTCCAGAAGTCGGCGCCCATCTGGGCGATGCCGGTCAGACCCACCGCGAGGACGGCGACGGCGACGAGGGTGCCCATCGCGTTGGGGCGGCCGGGTTTGATCGCGGTGGAGCCGAGCAGGGCACCGACGAAGGCGGGCAGCAGGTAGTCGAGCCCGACGCTCGGGTTGCCGATCTGCTGCTGGGCGGCGAGCAGCACACCGGCGAAGCCGACGATCAGCCCCGATGCGGCGAACGCGTAGATGCGGTACCTGCGGGTCGGGATGCCGACGAGGTCGGCCGCGCGCGGGTTCGAGCCGACGACGTACAGGTACCGGCCGAGCGGCAGCCGCTCCAGCACCAGCCAGAGGCCGACGGCGAGGGCGAGCACGTAGAAGGCGGGGACCGGAAGGCCCAGGAACTCGGAGTCGTAGGTGTCGGTGAAGGCGGCCGGGAGGCCCTGCGGGCCGGAAACGATCCGGCCGCCGCCGGTGATCCAGCCGGTCACGGCGTACATCATGCTGCCGGTCCCGAGAGTGGCGATGAACGAGTCGATCCGGCCGAACTCGACGATGACGCCGTTGAGGACGCCCACGACCGCCCCTCCGGCGATCACCGCGAGGCAGGCGAGCGGCCAGGGCCACCCGGCGTTGACGACGAGCTGCATCACCATGACGTGCGCCAGGCCGAGGCCGTAGCCGATGGAGAGGTCGAACGCGCCGGTCACGATGGGGACCATGGCGGCGAGCGCGAGAAGGGCCGGGATCGACTGGGTGGACAGGATCGAGTCGACGGTGTCCCGGGTGGGAAAGGTGCGCGGCAGGGTGAGGGAGAAGATCAGGAAGAGCAGGGCGGTGAGGGCCAGGAGGCCGTAGGCGCCGATGAGGTGCCCGCCCGGGCCGCGCAGGCGGGCCGGGCGACTCGGCCTGCCTCGTCGGCCGGGTCCCTTCGGCCGGGGCGAGGAGGGGACGGGCGGGGGCGAGGCGGTCACGGATTCGGCACGCTTCCGCGCGGTGGCATGGACGAAGCCGCCCGGGTGAGCCCGGCGACGGTGAGGTCCGGACCGCTCAGCTCGGCCGTCACGGCCCCGCGGACGAAGACCAGGGCACGTCGGCACACATCCACCACCTCCTCGAAGTCGGTGGAGATGAGCAGAACCGCGAGGCCGTCGGCCAGTGCCTCGTCGAGCAGGCGGTGAATCGCTGCCTTGGCGCCGACGTCCACGCTCGCGGTCGGCTCCTCGAGCACGAGCAGACGCAGGCCCGCCCGGAGCGACCGGCCGATCATGATCTTCTGCTGGTTTCCGCCGGACAGGGTGGCGACGGGGGCCTCGCTGTCGCGGGGGCGCACCGAGAACCGTTCGATCAGGCGGGTGGCCTCGGCGCGTTCGCGGCGGGGGCTGATCCAGCGCAGCGCGGGCACGCCTTGCGCACGGGGGTTGGCGAGGAGGTTCTCCCGCACGGTCAGGTCAGCGAGGCAGCCCTCCTGCTGTCTGTCGCCGGACACGAGCGCGACACCGAGGGCGACGGCGTCGGCGACCGTACGGGGGCGGTAGGGGCGACCGTCGAGAAGGGCATGTCCCCCGTGGAGGGCCCGGGAACCCGCGAGGGCTCGGCCGAGGTCCGTGTGTCCGGCGCCCGAGAGGCCGACCAGGCCCAGGGCTTCCCCGGTCCTGAGCTCCAGACTGACCGGTCCCGCACTGGCAGTCCGTACTCCGTCGAGGCTCAGGACGGCCGGGCCGCGGGCCGGGGCCCTGAGGCGGTGGTGGTCGGTCGGCTCCTCACCGACGATGTCGTGCACCAGGCGGGCAGGGCTCCGGCCCGCGAGTGCGCCGTGGCTGACGAGACGGCCGTCGCGCAGGACGGCGAAGGTGTCGGCGACCTCGTACACCTCGTCAAGGCGGTGGCTCACGTAGAGGATGCCGTGGCCCCGGTCGCGCAGGGTGTGCAGGACACCGAACAGCCGGGCGCAGTCCGCGGCGGGGAGGCGGGCGGTCGGTTCGTCGAGGACGATGAGCTTCGCCTGTGCCGCCAGGGCTCGTGCGACGGCGACCAGTGAACGCTCGGCCGGGGCGAGCCCGGCGACCGGTGCGTCGGGGTCGAGGTGCCCGGCGACGATGCTGAGGGCTTCGATGCAGCGCTCCCGGTTCCGCCGCCAGGAGATCAGTCCGGCGCGCCGCGGATAGCCGGCGGTCAGGGAGATGTTCTCCGCGACCGTCATCCAGTCCACCAGACCGAGATCCTGGTGGATGAAGGACATGCTGCGAGAGGCGGCCTGGCTGCCGAGCGGGTGACCGTCCACGGTGATCCGCCCTGTGTCGGCGTGGTGGACGCCGGCGAGGACCTTGATGAGCGTCGACTTTCCGGCTCCGTTGGGTCCGAGAAGGGCGAGGACGCTGCCGGCGTGGACGTCCAGATCGACCCCGGCCAGCGCGAGGGTACCGCCGAACCGCTTGGCGAGGCCGCGGACGCGGACCAGAGGTTCCACGGACGTCTCCGGTGATGGGCTTGGCGATTGTTCCCGACTGTCATGGGCGATGCTAGCCGGACACATGTCTAGATAGCGGACATTTGCGAACCGTCGCAATCCCGGACGGCTCAGCCGCCCCGCTCGGACCTCACGGGCCGTCGAGCCCGCATTCGGCCCAGATGACCTTGCCTTCCGGGGTGTAGCGGGTACCCCAGCTCTGTGCCAACTGGGCGACGAGGAACAGTCCGCGGCCGCCCTCGTCGGTGCTGGCCGCCCGGCGCAGGTGCGGGGCGGTGTTGCTGGTGTCGGAGACCTCGCAGATCAGGGTACGGCCGTGGAGCAGCCGTACCCGGATGGGTCCGGCACCGTGCCGGATGGCGTTGGTGACCAGCTCGCTCAGCATCAGTTCAACGGCGAACACGGCCTCGTCGAGCCCCCAGTCGGCCAGCTGTCGGGTGGCGGAACCGCGGACCTCTCCGACGAGGGCCGGGTCGGCGGCCAGCTCCCAGGTGGCGATCCGACCGGGGTCCAGGGCGTGGGTGCGGGCGACGAGCAGAGCGACGTCGTCGTACGGATGGGCCGGAGCCACGGTGTCCAGGACCGCCTGACAGGTGTCCTCGGGTGAGCGCTCCGGCTGGTGGGCCAGGACCCCGCGCAGCTGGTCGAGGACTACATCGGCATCGCGGTGCCGGTCCTCGATGAGTCCGTCGGTGTAGAGGACCAGTTGGCTGCCTTCCGGGAGGTGGATCTCGGCGCCTTCGAAGGGCAGGCCCCCGAGGCCCAGGGGCGGCCCGGCGGGCAGGTCGGGGAACCACGCGTGGCCGTCGGGGTGGACCAGTGCGGGCGGCGGGTGACCGGCGCGGGCCATGGTGCACTGCTGCGAGGTCGGGTCGTAGACGGCGTACAGACACGTCGCGCCGATGGTTCCGGTCCCGTCGGAAGCGGGGTCCTCCCTGTCCAGGCGTCCCACGAGGTTGTCGAGGTGGGTGAGGACTTCGTCCGGCGGGAAATCGAGCTCGGCGAAGCTGCGTGCGGCGGTACGAAGCTGGCCCATCGTGGCGGCGGAGAGCATGCCGTGGCCGACGACGTCGCCGACGAAGAGGCCGATGCGGGTGCCGGACAACGGGATGACGTCGTACCAGTCTCCGCCGACGTCGGATTCGGCGGGCAGATAGCGATGCGCGACCTCCACGGCGTCCTGGTCGGGCAGGCCGTGCGGGAGCAGGCTGCGCTGCAGGGCCAGGACCATGCTGCGTTCACGCGTGTAGCGCCGGGCGTTGTCGATGGACAGGGCGGCGCGGGTGGCGAGTTCCTGGGCCAGCGAGCGGTCGTCGTCCCCGAAGGGAGTGGGGTCCTGTGCACGGTAGAAAGTGACGACGCCCAGGACGACGCCGCGGGCGACCAGGGGTACCGCGATGAGGGAGTGGACGTGGCCCAGCAGCTGGGCGGTGCGCTCCGGGTCCTGCGGGAGCCAGCCCGCGGCGGCCCTGAGGTCCGGTTCCAGCACTGCCTCGCGGCTGGTCAGACACCGCGACTGAGGGGTGGTCGGGCCGTAGTCGATCTGCTGGCCGACGGGATGGAAGGGACAGTCGGCGCGGATGCCGTGGACGACGGTACGGCGCAGGTCACGGCGGGCAGACGCGGACTCCTCACCGCGCAGTACGGGCTCGGGCAGATCGATGGTGACGAAGTCGGCCAGTCGCGGCACCGCCGTCTCGGCGAGTTCTTCGGCGGTGCGGCGCACGTCCAGGCTGGTGCCTATGCGGGCACTGGCCTCGGACAGCAGTTCCAGGCGTCGTCGCGCGGCCAGGGCGTACGCCCCCACGTGCGGCTCCCCCACCATCACGAGCCCTCGCGCGGGAAGCGGGGAGTCAGGGTGACCAGACGTCGTGCCGTCGGCATCGGCGGTCGTGACGCCTTCGCCGACCGTGGTGACCTGGCCGGATACCGTCACGGAGAGATGCCCGGGCACCACGAGGCCGGGAACGGCGCCTGACGCCAGGGCAGCGGAGGTGGCGGCAGGCTCGGCGGGGAGGCCCACCGGCTTGTCGACATGGTGCGGCACGGTGAAAGGCTCGCTCTGCAAGGGGGCGGGAAGGACGGCCTCGATGGCGATGCCCTCCACGCCGGAGGCAGTGGTCATCGCACGGCTCACGAGCGTGACATGACGGCCGTCGGACAGGGGCACGTCCACTGCGGCCCGCTGCGCGCGGGAGATCAGCTCGGCGGCCTTCTCCATGATGATCGCCTGGTCCCGGGGGTGCAGCTCGAATGCCAGTTCATCCACGCCGACGCTGCGGTAACGGCCGGCGACTTCGGCCGCGGTGTCCTGGTAAGCCCGCAGCAGAGCGCGCTCACGCGCGGAACTCTGCCCCAGCAGCCGCCGCTCGATGGCCCCGGCCGCCCGGCGTATCACCAGGTCCAGCGTCGGGTCCTCGACGCTGCGCGGATATCCGAAGCACAGGACACCCTCGATGCGGCCGCTGAGTGGATCCCGGACGGGAAGCGCGCGACAGGCGCTGCCCTGGGAGCGCTCGGCGAAGTGCTCGGCACCGTAGACCCGGATGAGTTGCCGCTCCGCCAGGGCGAGGCCGATGCCGTTGGTGCCGGCGACGTGCTCGGCGAACACGAACCCCGGGACGCTCTGTATCGCAGGGAGGCTTCGGGCCAGCGACATCTCTCCGAAACGGCGCAGGAGAACCGTCCCGCTCGCATCGGCGACGGAGATGTTCATGGCGCTGCCGGCGAATGTGGCCTGCAGCCGGTCGAGCACCGGCACGGACGCGTGGACGAGTCGGCCGTCCGGATCGAAATCCTCCCGGAAAGGAAGGTCGTTCTGGTCCGGCGACAGTCCCAGGGACCGGCAACGCTGCCAGGAGCGCAGGATCGACGTCCGGACACCCCCCTCGACCTGCTCCCCCTGCAGAAACCGCACACGGAAGCTGGCGGGCCTCGTGCCGTCTGTCGCACGCCCCGTCGGTATCGGTTCACCACCGGACCGACCCACGCTCCGCCTCACTCACACATTGGATAATCCATATATCGAAATTATCGGGCATTGACGAGGATACGGGGATTATGAACGCCCGTCATGGTTCGTAAGGCCCCTCAGCCATGACAACCGGACGGGCGCCGCAGGACGCCTTCCCGTGCGGCTACCGCACCTCCGGCCAGATCATGTCCGGCGTCGACTGCACCGTCTGCTCCTCGGCTGCCGACACCCGGCAAACCCTCGACGCGGGCCGCAAGACGCCGGCCGTCACATCGCCGGCGGCACCGCCCTGGTCAACGTGATGCGCGAGATCGCCGTCGGCACGCTGGTACGCATGGCCGAAGCCGGGCCTCAGTCCCTGCCGTGCATTTTGGCAGCGGCCCGGCACCGCGAGCACGGTGCCGGGCCGCTGAGGTGCTGCGCGGTGGCGTCAGCCTTGGCGAGCCTTGAAGCGGGGCTCCTTCTTGTTGATCACAAAGGTCACGCCGCGTCGGCGCACCACCTGAGCGCCGGGTTTGGCCTTCAGCGAGCGCAGCGACTTGCGTACTTTCATGGCGGCCTCCTTGCCGGGTCTTGCAGGGGTCGGACTGCTCGGCCGTCAGAGACGGACGGGCGCGGTACGGCCGTAGCGTCGCTCGAAGCGCTCCACTCGACCCGCGGTGTCCACGACCCGCGAGGCGCCGGTGTAGAACGGGTGACTCGCGGACGAGATGTCCACGTCGACGACCGGGTACGTTGTGCCGTCCTCCCACTCCACCGTGCGCTGTGTGTCGAGGGTGGAGCGGGTGAGCAGTTGGAAGCCCGTCGCGCGGTCGCGGAAGACAACGGGGCGGGAGATGGGGTGAATGCCGGACCTCATGGGTGGTGCCTCCTTGCGAAACCTCGGTCGCCGACCGAGGCGGGTGTCAGCGTTGCTCGCGGAACAGGACGTGCTTGTCGGCCACCGGGTCGTACTTGCGCACGACCAGCCGGTCGGGGTTGGTCAGACGGTTCTTGCGTCACGTAGGTGACTCCGGTGCCGGCCGTCGACCTGAGCGTGACGACGGGCCGCGTGGTGCTGCGTGCCATGAGGACTCCTTCCACCACCACCGAGTGCTTTGACTCGGTCATGTCATGCAATGGTGGTAACAAGGCCGTCCAGCGCGTCATTCCCGAATCAGGCTGCCGCAGCAACCGCAGGGCTGGGCCGTCAGCGGTGCCCCTTGCAGAGCCAGGCCGTCCGCGGCCCGGGTGTGCGCCTCGATCCGCCAGTCGGCGCCCGCCTCCTGACACACCGCTGCCCGCACCAGCGGATGGCGGAACCGGAATTGTTCGCGTGGAGGCGACCTGGCGTACGAGGTCCCGCTCGGCGACCTCGTCCAGGGCGGCAAGGGCCTGTGGCCTCGCCACGCGTCCTGGCCCCTCAACGCCTTTCCACCCGTGGCCAGGTCTCCTTGATCCAGCCGGTCACGGTGTCTTCGTCGCGTTCGGCGGCCCGGCGGGCCGGGATCTGCACCGTCCACCATCCGGTGCAGGACGCGCCAGGTCTGCGCCGGGCTGAAGCGGACATGGGAGCGTCGAGCGATCACCGTGGAGATTCGGGCCGGCGTCCACCGCTGGTCTTCCACCCAGCCGTGTGCGGTCGGCCCCTTCTCCAACTTCAGGGCCAGCCACTCGCGCCAGCCCGGCTTCATCCTGGATGGCTGTCCCTACGGGCCTATGGCCCGAAGGGACTCCGCACCCGTTTCGCGGTCAGGCCACCCCCACCGGGATACCGCATGACACAGGGATACACCCACCCACGAGATCACCGTCACCCCAGGCCGACCCTCAGTGGTCGTTCCTCGTGAAGGTGCCGAGACCGCTCGTGTCGAGGTTCTCGACCCGAACCTTGTCAGCGCGTCCGCCCGACCCGACGGTGAAGGTCACGCCGGACAGGCCGACGGCATTTTCGCCGGTGGTGCGGTAGCTGAAGGTGTCACCGTCGTAGTGGCGCAAGACGAACCGTTGCTTCTTGGGTCCGAGTTGCATGGTGAGTTCGCCACCTTGGGCGCTGACGGTGAGCGGGCCGTAGTAGTCATTGGCGTACGTTCCGGTGTAGGCGCTGTCTGCCTTGGCGGGTGCGGGCGAGGCCGGAGGCTTGCTGTAGTCGACCTTCGAGTGTTCCCCCTGCAGGGCTTGCTGGAAGATCGGCCCGAGGAACTTCAGCCAGTCGAGGGTCGGTCCGCCCGTCTGCGCGGTGTCGAGGAACGTTTCGGAGATCGCCTCGGGCACGCCGACGGGCTCTCCGTTGGTCAGGACGACGATGCCAAGCTTCTCCGAGGGCAACAACGCGACGTTGGTGGCCGCCCCCAGCGCGAAGCCGCCGGAGTGGCCGAGCTTGAGCCTGCCCTGGTCGTCGTAGCTCACGTTCCAGCCGAGCCCGTAGAACCCGGTCCTGCCCGCGGGCGAGTGCGGCGGCTGGGAGACGATGTGGGGCACGTGGGTCTGCTCCAGCGCATCGGCGTCGACGACTTGCCGCCCATCGAACGTGCCGTTGCCCAGTTGCAGACGCAGCCACTTCGTCATGTCCCGGGCCGTGGAGCTGGCCCCGCCCGCCGGGCTCTGGGCATCCGCGTCGCGCACATGCTCGGCACGCCAGGTGTCCCCGGTCCTCACATGCAGGTCGGCCTTGTTGTCCGCCTTCTCGTAGTCGGCGAAGGAAGAGCTGGTGGAGTTCATCCCCAGCGGCCGGTACACCTTGTCGGCGGACAGCTTCTCCCAGCTGGTCCCCGCCGCTCGCGCCGTGGCGACCGCGGCTTCGGTCAGCCCGAAGTTGGTGTACGCGTAGTGGGCCCGGAAGGGAGCCAACGGTTCGTAGCGGAGGTGGTCCAGGATGTACGAGCGGTCGTAGCCGAGGTCCTCCAGGACGTCTCCGGCGTGGTCGGGCAGTCCGCTGCGATGCGAGAACAGGTCGGCCAGCGTGACATGGCGGGTGACCCACGGGTCCTTCAGCGCGAAGCCGGAGCTGTGGTCGACGACCGGGTCGTCCCAGCCGACGGTCTTCTCGCCCACGGCCGCGGCGACCACGGTGGACGCAATGGGCTTGGAGACCGAGGCCAGCTGGAAGACGGTGTCCGGTCCGACCCGGTCCTTCGTGCCCGCGTTCCGCAAGCCGAACCCCTTCAGATACACGACCTCATCGTTGTGCACCACGCCCACGGCGACTCCGGGCACACCGGTGCGGCGCATGGCGTCCCGTACGACGTCGTCCAGCCGGCCCACCGCGGTCTCGACCTCGGCCCGGGTGAGCTGTGACGGTGGCTGGGCGGGTGGGACGGTGGGCAGCGGCGACGTCCCGACGGCCGCACGGCCGACCGCGGCGGTGGTGCCGGCATCGGAACCGGTACAGCCGACGGCCAGCGCCGCGACCAGGCCCAGTGCCGCGGCGGAGCGAAAGGAGCGGGGGCATGCGGTGTCGAGTCGGGACATGTGTTCCATGGGAACCTCTCCCGCGGCACTCGTCGCGCCCTGCCAGGCCGTTCGGGTATCCGGCGTGCGCCGTCACGCTCGCCCGACTGTGAATTCTCCGGCGCCTGCAAACATGCGATCGATTGCCTCACCGCACCCCTTGGAGAAAGGGCCGCTCCGGCCCCGTGCCAGGGCCGATCGTGGATGGTATGAACGATCACCGCATGGCACCCGGCAACGAGGAGGCCCGTGGACCGACAACGGCACCGCCGACACCTCTGGAATCTCACCTCCCGCTGAGACACCCACCAACGGCCCCGCGCCCGCCCACCACGGCAGACGCGGGGCCACGGCGTGCAGCGGGCGACTGGAGGCACTCGGCGTGGTTGCTGGAGATCCACCCGGACCGGGTCAACCCGGGTGCCCTGTGGGGCTCGGCCCGTTCGGTGCAGGTCCGACGCGACACGCCTCCGACGCCGAGGTCCACCGCGTCGACCGGCGGGGCGACGACCTGCTCGACCCGTTCGACGTGTGGGGGGCGTGTCCGCACACTCCCGACGACGGCTGCCACTACCGGGTGCCTGGTCATGGGTGACCACTCCGGCGTCCTCGTCTCCTCCGACCGGACCGCCGTACGCACGGTACTGAACGGCCCGCCCCGGGGCCGCGGCCTGGTCGACGAGCGCCCCTTCGAGGCTGCCTTCGCCACCGGTCCGCGGCCCCGGTGAGAGCCGTCCGCAGGTGTTACTGGGCGTAGAACGTGGCGTCCGCCCGGTCCGTGGCCGTGGTCGGTGTCTGCACGTACAGCAGGTAGTTGAAGTGGCGGACGTAGCGGCCGGGTGAGCCGTACGACTCGTAGGAGACGCCGGCCGAGTCGGACAGACCCGCCCGCTTGGAGAAGGTGGCGTCGGAGGCGAACTGGGCCGTGCCGTCGTTCTTCTCCAGCCGGATCTCGAAGCTCGCGTTGCTCCGCAGGTAGTAGCCGGGGAAGTTGGCCGACTCCAGCGACACGGTGCCGCTGCCGGCCAGGCCGGTGACCGCACGGAACTGCGAGTCCGCCAGCGGGCTGACGTTGGCGTCGATGCGGCCACGGTAGTCGAAGTGGCGGATGAAGCGGTCCGCGAAGTTGTACGACGAGAAGCGCTGCGGGGTGACTCCGTCGGCGACCGGGATGCCGAAGTCGGGGGTGCCGTCGGCCTTCCAGTACACCTTCTGCACGCGGGTGCGGCGGTTGGGGTCGTTCAGCGGGTCGCCGGTGATGTCCTTGTAGCTGCGGTCGTGGTAGACGAGGACGTCGGACTTGCCGTCCTCGGAGACGGTGAAGGAGTTGTGGCCCGGCCCGTACTGCGAGGTCGCCTCGCTCGTTCTGAACACCGGCTGGGAGCCCTTGGTCCAGGACGCCGGGCTGGTCAGGTCGGCCGTCGACGAGGCGGTCAGCATACCGAGGCAGTAGTTGGCGTCGGTCGCGCTGGCCGAGTAGGTCATGAAGACCTTGCCGCCGTGCTCGATCACCGCCGGACCCTCGTTGACCTTGTAGCCGACCGTCTCCCAGGACAGCGTGGGCTGGGAGATCTCCGCCGGAGTGCCAGTGAGCGTCCAGGGGTTGGCCATCTTCGCGATGAACAGGGACGTGTTGTTGTTCTCGGCCGGGTTGCGCTGGGCCCAGGCGAGGTAGCGGACGCCGCCCACGACGAAGGTGGTGGCGTCGAGGGAGAAGCTCTCCCACGTGGTCTTGATCTGGCCCTTCTCGGCCCAGGTCGCGGTGAGCGGGTTGGCGCCAGTGCCCTCCAGGACGTACATCCGGATCGCCCACTGGTCGCTGGTGGAGCCGGCGGCGAAGTACACGTACCACTTGCCGTCGATGTAGTGGATCTCCGGTGCCCAGATGTGGTTGCCCATCACGCCGCTGGCGTGCTTGGTCCAGATCGTGGTCTCCGGGGCCGTCGACAGGCCCTGGATGGTGGTCGCCCGGCGCAGCACGATGCGGTCGTACTCGGGAACGGTCGCGGTGAAGTAATAGTAACCGTCGGTGTGCTTGAAGATGTGCGGGTCGGCGCGCTTCTCGGCGATCGGGTTGGTGTAGGTCACGGCGGGTGAGTCGGGCACGGCCGCGTGGGCGGCGGTGCCGGGCCCGGCGAGACAGCCCACCAGGGCGAAGAGGACGGCCGCGAGCAGCCGTACGGCGTTGCGTCTCAAGGGAGTTGCTCCAGATTGCGGATGCGGGGATGCGGGGATGCGGGGATGCGGAGGGCGGTCAGGTCGTGGGGACGAGGCGCCACTGCTGGCAGTTGTTGTTCAGCCAGGTCCACAGCCGTACGTCGGTCCCGTTCGTGGTGCCGCAGTTGGCGACGTCGGCGACCTTGCCGCTGTTCTCGTTCACGATCCGCACGTAGTCGCCGGTGGCCGTGTAGACCAGTCGGAACTTCTGGCAGTTGTTGTTCAGCCAGGACCACTGGGAGATGTCCGTGCCGTCGGCCGTCGCGCAGTTCGCGGTGTCCATGACCTTGCCGGTGGCGACGTTGACCAGTCGGCTGGTGTCGTTCCCGAGGTCCTCGACGCGCCATTTCTGGTTGGCGCCGCCGGTACAGCTCCACTGGAAGATGTTGGTGCCGTCCGTGGTGTTGCCGCCCTCCACGTCCAGGCACTTGCCGCTGTTGCGGTTCACCAGGGTGTACGCGGTCGGGGTCGTCGCCGTCTCGCCCGAGGGGCCGGGCAGCGTGGTGCCGAGCGCGACCGGGGTGCCGAAGTTCGGCGTGCCGTCCGCGTTCCAGGTGAACTTCTGCGCCCGCGTCGTACGGCCGTTGCCGCAGCCGCCGTTCGCGGTGTCGTTTGCGTGGTAGACGATCCAGTTCTCGGTGCCGTCCGGCGAGGTGAAGAAGCCGTTGTGGCCGGGGCCGTAGACACTCGCCGCGTCGTTGCGCTGGAAGACCGGCGTGGACTTCTTCGTCCAGGAGGCGGGGTTCAGCGGGTCGGTGCCGGTCAGTTCCAGCTGGCCCAGCTTGTAGTCCGCGGTCTGGCAGTAGCTGGCGGAGAAGGTGAGGAAGGTGCGGCCGTCGTGGTAGAGCGGCTCGGGTCCCTCGTTGACCGCGGCCCCCGAGGTCTCCCAGCTCGCGGTGGGGCTGGAGATGACGGTGAAGGTGCTGCTGGCCAGCGTGTACGGGTTGCTCATCGGCGCGATGACCAGGCTCTGCGGACTGCCGTTGATGTAGCCGCTGCCGATCAGGTACAGCTTGTTGTTGTTCTGCAGGACGGTGGCGTCGATGAGCCAGCCGCCGGGGGTGAGGTTGGAGCCGCTGAGCTGATTCTTGTAGGTGTACGGGCCCATGGGGTCGGTGCCCGCACTCTCCAGGACGTGGGTGCGCTGGGAGTCGCAGCAGGCGACACCGCTCTGCGCCGCGGAGTAGTACAGGTACCAGTGGCCGTCGAAGAAGTGGATCTCGGGTGCCCAGATGTTGGTGTTGCGGGTGGGGGTGGTGTCACTCCAGATCTGGACGCTGGCGGCGGTGGAGAGTCCGGCCAGGGTCGGCGACTTCCGCATGGTCAGCACACCGGTGAAGGACGTGGTGACCAGGTAGTAGTTGCCGTCGTAGTACTCGAGCCAGGGGTCGGCGCCCTTCTGCGACTTGATCGGGTTGGTGTACGGGCGGCCCTCGGCGGCGGTGGCCGGGGTCGTCGCCGACACCATGGCGATCAGTACGGCGAGCACGCACAGGATGAGGGACCTGTGGCGTCTGGCGGGGGGCTGCTCTGACATCTTTGGCATGCGGGACCGTCCCTGTCCGTAATTTCGAACGCTGTTCGCAAACTCGATCAGAAGATAAGCGGGGGTAATGATTCCGTCAACGGTTTCGTCACATGCACTTCGCCTGCGTGACTTCATCCCGTGAACCGCACCGAGATGCGGCCTGTCAGCGCTCCGAGACTGCGCCACCGCTGCAGCTACAGCAAGCCGTCACCACGGACTTCGACGAACGCGTCGAGCAGACCGCCGAGGCAACCCTGCTGTGCTCCCAGTACGCCCAACGCCTCTACGGACAGGGCCGCGGGGCCTGCCTCGCCTTCGGAGCCGGCCCCAACAGCCTCCAGATCCACCCCCACCTCCGCAGCGACGACAGCCGCGCCATCAGCAGCATGGTCATCTTCTGCTTCGACCTGACCCTCGCCGTCCTCGCCCACCGCCACGGCTGCGGCCACGCTTCCTCATCCACGACAGCCACCTCTTCGACGGCGTCGACAACCGCCAACTCGCCGCCGCCCTCCAACTCGCCGCCGACGTCACCCGCGAAGAAGATGCTCCCTATGTCCGTCAACCTCACCTGCCCGATCGCCGCAACGACAGCGGACACCGAGTAGGTCCGTCAGCACTCGCGTGCCGATCTGAGCCCTCAGCCCGAACCGGCGACCAGTGCCTCGCCGAGCGGGGTACGCCGGTAGAGCACCGACCGTCCGGACCGGGCGCGGACGAGCAGTCCCGCGCCTCGCAGGATGGCGAGGTGGTCTCCTACCGCGCCGGGTGCCATGGCGAGGCTTCGCGCGAGGTGGCTGGTGCTGGCCGGGGCGTCCAGCGCCACCAGCAGCCGGGCCCGGGCCCGGCCGACCAGAGCGGTCAGCGCGTCCGGTTGGGGGACGGTCTCCTGTTCGCCCCACAGGGCGGCGGTGCCGCGGGCACGATAGACCAACGTCCTGGGCCAGGGGTCTTCCAGGTGGGCGGCGATGTTCCCGACGAAGATCGAAGGGATCAGCAGGAGCCCGTCGCCGACTAGGCGGACTGTTCCGACTTGGGGGAAGTGGCCGATCTCGATGCCGCCGGATTGCCAGGCGATGCTCGGGTGCAGGCTCTCGATGGTCGTGGCCCATCCGTGTTCGCCGATCACACTCAGCCGGTGCACGACATCGCGCTCACAGATCGCGCGCAGTTGCGGCCAGTCCGGGGCGAGCAGCTCGTGCCACGCCTGGTCCATCGCCTCGGCGATCCTGGAGACGGCGTCCGGCGAGTCCAACACAGCGCGTACGTGGGGATGACGGGCAGACGGGCCGACCGCAGTGGGGACGAATTCGTGGCGGGCCGCTTCCAGCGGTGTGGCCCGGATCATGGCCAGGTCGTCCGCCCAGGTCTGGTTGAGGCCGCGCGGAGGCGGGGCGACGAAGTTCGGCCCGGATTGCGGGTTGTGCAGGGCGAGGGCGGCATCCAGTTCGGTCTCGCGGCGAAGCCGTTCAAAGGCCGGGAGGAGCCGGGCGGCCCAGGCGCGCGGCAGCGGCCGGTCGTGGCCGGCGAGCGAGCGCAGCAGCAAGCAGAGGTCCAGTGCGGGCGACAGCGCGAAGCGGCTGCGCAGCAGGTCCTCGACCGAGACTTCGAAGCGCAGCACCCTGCCAGGCTATCCCGGGCGTCTGTTTGATTCGTCCAGCGACGAATCATTGGTGAGCGGCGTGGGCACACGGCGAGGCTGAACGCCATGACCCCAACCGCCGTACCCGCGCAGGGCAACCACCGTGCCACCTACCGGGAGGTGCTGGCCGAGCCGCGATTCCGGCTGCTCTTCGCAACCCGCACCGTCGCGATCACTGCGGACGCGCTGCGGATCACCACGTTCTCGGTGCTGGTCTTCTCGGCCACCGGCTCCGCGCTGCTGAGCGCACTGGCCTTCGGTATCGGCTTCATCCCGCAGCTGTTCGGCTCACTGCTGCTGGGCTCACTGGCCGACCGACTGCCGCCCCGCGCGCTCATCACCGGCGGCTACGCCCTGACGTGCCTCGCCGCCCTGCTGCCCGCCCTGGTGCGGATGCCGATCGCGGCAAGCCTCGGTGTCGTGGCGCTGGTCGCCCTCGCCACACCGGTGTTTCACGGCGCGTCGAGTCGGCTGGTCGCGCAGTCGCTGGAGGGCGACGCCTATGTACTGGGCCGTTCACTGAACAACATCGCTGCCTCCGGCGCGCAATTGTTCGGCCTGGCGCTGGGAGGTGCGGCCGTCGCGGTACTCGGCCCGCACCGGGCGCTCGCGGTAAGCGCCGCCCTCTACCTCGGCTGCGCCCTCGCTATCCGCATGCGGCTACCGCGGCTGCAGCCCGGAGAGTTCGGCGGTACACCCGGCAGCACTCGGGGCGATGGCGGGGCCGTCCGGGCAAGCGTGCACGGTGCCGGCCTGCTGCTGCGCGGACACACGGTGCGACGGCTGATGCTGGCCCAGTGGCTACCGCCCGCGTTCGTAGCGGGCGCGGAAGGCCTGATCGTCGCCTACGCCGGAGGACGTCACTTCGCGCCCGGCCGGTACGCGGTGCTGATGGGCTGTCTGCCGGTCGGCATGCTGGTCGGTGACCTGCTGGTGGGCCGACTCCTACGGCCGCTCACCCGGGAGCGACTGGTAGTCCCGTTGATCGCGCTGATGGGACTGCCGCTGCTCGGCTTCGCCGCCGAACCCGGGGTGGGCGTCTCGTCCTGTCTGCTGCTGCTCTGCGGCTTCGGATTCGCCTACGGTCTCGGCCTGCAACGGCCGTTCCTGGACGCCCTGCCAAAGGATGGCCAGGGTCAGGCCTTCGGTCTGCTCGGCTCCGGCAGCATGACGCTGCAGGGCGTCGGGCCGGCCTGCTTCGGCTCGGTGGCCGCAGGCATCGGCACAGGCGGCGCAATCGCCCTGGCAGGCGGCGCGGCGGCGCTTACCGCGGGCTGGATTCTCTGCTGGCACCGGCCCGCCTCCCCGGTCCCCGTCCCGGACTACCCAACGGGATCAGAGAACGGCGGCGAACAGCATGCGTGTAGTCGGCCTCGACACCGACCCGAACGAGCTGCTGAGCGCGCTCGACGCCGGCAGACTGACCGATGACCCGAGGCAGGGCAGATTCGTGGCGGCTCACGGCCTGAGCTACCGGGGCGGAGCCAGACCTGACGACATCCCGCGGGGAGGAGATTGCCCCGACGCCGGGTTGCCGCGGCATGGCGCACACTCACGGGAGTACGGTTCGGCCCTGCCACCTCGTTGTGCGCGTCAGCCGGGCCAGGTTCCGGTCAGGCGGCGGGTGGCGGTGGCTCCGCCACGGTCGACGACGGCTTTCACACCGGCGAAGATCGCTCCCTGCAGCACGGCCGCCGACACCACCTCGCGCCAGGTGCGGTGCTCGTCGGTGGAGTCCGGGGCGTCTTCCTCATGTCCGAGCTTCTTCCAGACCTGCTTGAACAGTCCGCCGGCCAGGACGCCGCTGAGGGCGCCCATGGCCAGGCCGACCGGCTTGTAGGCGATCTTCGAGGCTTTCATCAGTGCCTCCGGGCGCGGCGGATGAGCAACAGCGCGATGAGTGCGCCGGCTGCGGCGAGCAGCGGGGCCTGGTGGGCGCGGGCCGCCTGGATACTCTGGTCGGCTTTCTCCCGCACCGGTTGCGGCGCCTTGTCCCGGGCCAGCTCGCCAAGGTGCACGGCCTGGTGGCGTACCTGTTCGGTGGCCGCGGCGGCCTTGGCGCGCACCGGTTCGGGGGTCTTGTCCTGCACCGCGTGGGCCGCCTGCGTGGCCTTGTCCTTCAGTTGGGCCGTGACGTGTGTGGTCTTGGTGGTGACCTGCTGTTTCACGGCCGTGGTCTTCTCCGCCGCGCGCGTCTTGACGTCGGTCTTGGCGGCGAGCGCCTCGACGGTCTCGCCGAGTTCCTCACGGGTCGCCTCGACCTGCTTGCGCAGTTCCTCCGGGGAAGGCGCTGCCTCTTCGCCCGGCTGCGGGTTGTCCTGGGTCATCGCTGTGCCCTCTCCTTGATCTCGGCCACGTCGGCCTTGACGCCGTCCACCGCCTTCTCGGGCATGGGCGGGGATGCCTTTCTGACCTGCTGCTTGCCGAGCACCGCCATCAGCGCGGTGACGGCTGCCAGCACGCCGGTGACGATCAGCGCCGCCAGCCACACGTCCATAACGAGCGAGAGTGCGGCGATCACGGTGGCCACCAGGGCCTGCAGGGTGAGCACCCCCATCAGGCCGGCGCCGCCGAACAGGCCGCCGCCCTTGCCGAACCGCTTGCCCTTCTCGGTCATCTCCGCCTGCGCCAGCCGCATCTCGTCGCGGACCAGCTGGGAGAGCTGCTGCGAGGCACGCTGGACCAGTTCGCCCACCGGTTCCTGCGCGCTGCTGCCCGGGGCGCGGGCAGGACCATCTGCTGTCATGAGTGCTCACCTTCCTTCATCCCACCGTCCGACCTGCTGCCGAGTACCCCGGCCGCCCCGCATCACCGCCCGTCACCACGGCAGATGACGGGCACCCCGGACCAGGGTGGCCACGGCCAGTCCGATCACTGCTCCGGCGGCCACGTCGGAGGGTTGTGCACGCGCTGAGCGGCCACATCCTCCTGCGGCACGCACTCCGCGGGCGCGCGGCGCCGCTGGTACAGCGGCTTGACGACCGCGTCGGACAGCGACAGCACCTGTGCCGCCTTCATGGCCGCCACCCGCCGAAGGCGGCCATCGCTGCGGCTGCCGCCCGCCGGAGATTGGCGTGCTCGTGCTCGGCCGCTTCCTGCACCGCGGGCGCTGCCTGTCGCAGCCAGGGCGGCCCTACGCGATCACCGGCCTGACCAGAGCCCGGGGTGAGGCCCGGCGCGGCGGTCCGCCGCCTCAGTCGAGGCGGCGGCGGTCTTCCTCGTCCCACTTACGGGTGTCCCGCGGCTGCACGTACGGCTCCTTCCCGGCCGGGTGACCGCCGGCCACGGCGCGCTGGCGGTGCATTTCGGCGTCGAACTCCAGGCCCAGCAGGATCGCCAGATTCGTGATCCACAGCCACACCAGGAAAATGATCACTCCGGCGAACGTGCCGTAGGTCTTGTTGTAGGAGGCGAAGTTCGCCACGTACAGCGCGAAGGCGGCCGAGGCGACCATCCAGATCATCAGTGCCAGGAAGCTGCCCGGGGTGATCCAGCGGAAGCCGCGCACCCGGGCGTTCGGCGTCGCCCAGTACAGGATCGCAATCATGAGCGTGACGAGGAGGACCAGCACCGGCCACTTCGCGATCGACCACACCGTCAAGAACGTGTCCCCGACACCGAGCGCCGTGCCGACCTCGCGAGCCAGACCCCCGGTGAACACCACGATCACCGCACTGACCACCGCGAGGACCATCAGCACCACGGTCACGCCGACGCGCACCGGCAGCACCTTCCACACCGGGCGACCCTCCGGGACGTCGTAGACCGCGTTCGCACTGCGGATGAAGGCGGCGACATATCCGGACGCCGACCACACCGCGAGTACCAGACCCACGATCGCCATGACGGAGCCGATGCCGGCGTTGCCCTGCATCTGCTTGACCGCGTTGGTAAGGACGTCGCGCGCCGCACCCGGGGCGAGCTTTTGGATGTTGTCCAGCACCTGCTGCGTCACCGACTGTCCGACGATCCCCAGCAGCGAGATCAGCGCCAAGAGTGCCGGGAACAGCGCCAGGATCCCGTAGTAGGTCAGCGCCGCCGCCCGGTCGGTCAGCTCGTCCTTCTTGAACTCCTTCAAAGTGCCTTTCAGCACCGCCCCCCAGGAGCGCTTGGGCAGATCCGTCGGAGTGTCCGGCGCCTGCCGCTCCACCTGCTCACCTGGCCCGGCTTGCGTCCCCCGCCCGGCCCCGGCCTCCTGGTCGGTCGCCGCGTGACTGTCGTGCCTTCCATGCCGTTTCATAGTCCGCACCATGGAGTCCGGGTAGCCGGGCGCCCGTGCCCTCACACCCCTAATTCACCACAAATCACAATATTTCGCTTTCGCCACCGAGACCGAGTACGGCACGATCCTTCCCGGCCACGGCGCACCGACCACCCCTGCCGTCTGGGCCGAGCTCACCGACTACGTCGACGCCGGCCGCGAACTGCTCGGCGACGACGGCGACGCCGCGTCCGGCGCTCGCCTGCACCGCCAACGGCGAAGAACGCCGCGCTGGAGATCGTGTCGATGCGCCCGAGGATGGACAGAGCCTCTGGAGCTCGGCGGCGCGGGAAGGACGCTCTGGGCTCGAACCTCGTTCAGGAGTCGGCCAGCTCCTGGTGCAGCAGGTCGGGGCGGGCATCGGCGAGGTCGAAGGCACGCCAGAGACCCTCCAGGAGTGCGGGCTCGATCCGGCAGATGCGCCTGCGGTCATCACGCTCCAGTGCGATGACGGCAGCCGTGCGCGGTTGGCCCGAGGTAGCCCAGGGCGGCTCGCACCGGTCGCAGCGCGGTGCGCCGGGATTCTGGACTCCCGAACGTGCCGCGTGGGAAGACGAGCGCGAACTGCGGCTCCCTCCGGACGACGTCCTGGACCTGGTCGTGCTGTCGAATGGGACGGACCGGCCCACCGACATGACAGCGCAGGCGCCCAGCTCCCGGCACAGCTCTTCGTATGGTCCTACCTGTCCGACCCCGACCGCCCTGGCGGCCCCGGGCCCGGGAAAGCCGGCCGGCGCGGCGTGGTCCGCCGAGTGGGGGCGGCCCGGGGGCGGTGGCGCCCCCGGGCGTGAGTGACATGTCAGGTCAGGTGAGCCAGGAGTTGGAGGCGCAGGCGGTGGCGGTGACCCACACGTGGGACATGATGTTGTCGTCCACGGGTCCGACGGTGCTGCCGTCGCGCCTCTGGAACCTGTTGTCGGTCAGGTTGTCGGCGTACTTCTCGCCCGGTGCGAGGCAGGTGTACCCGCTCACGTCGCTCTGTCCGGGAAGGTAGTAGAAGGCTACGACGTCCTTGCCGCCGATCGTTCCGCTATTCATGACGGACGAGGCCTGGTTCTGGTCACCGCTGGTGAACGGGCCTTCGTTGTCGGACCAGTTGGCGTCGTTGCCCTGGGTTGCACCGAGCAGGGTGCCCTGGCAGTCGGGGTCGGCCCAGGCGCGGACGTACCCGTCCCGTCCCGGCCACTTCGCGTTGCAACCGGCTCCCTGGACCGAGGCCTGAGCGGAGGTGACCGGTACCGCCAGACCGAGTGCCGCCAGCCCGATGACTGCGGCGGCTGAAGCGAACTTTCGCATGATTCTCCCTATTTGTCTGCCTCGTTTGAGGCGCACCGGTCCTCTGTTGGACCAGCGTGGAAATCTGTGGGTCAGGTCCGGGGGCCGACGATGCCTGCCGCCCGGACGTATGCCTCGCGCTCGATACGGCGGCTCGTGTCCAGCGCCTGGCCGTACCGGCCGAGCAAGGCGTTCACGTAGTGCTTCTCGCGTTCCTTGCCGATGGCTGCCAGCGATGCGGTGCGGGCGCAGGTGGCGTCGGCGACGGCGAGCCGTCGCTCGGTTGCGAACGTCTCGTCGGACGTGCTGCGCAACGCCCGTTCCTTCGCTGCCTGACGTGCCGCTCCAGGGTCCTTGTAGGGATGGCCCGCGCGTTCCATGCACGTCGACCAGACGCGCAGCGCCGCGACGAACTGCTTGTCCCGCATCACCTGGGGGACGTAGAGCGGCTGCAGATTCGAGGCGATCTTGTTGGCCCGGAACCACGCCTTCGGATCTCCGTACAGCCGTTTCTCGGCCTCGGCCACGCATCCGCCCATCTGTCGGCTGATGGTGGCACCGTTCGGGAGCTCCGCGGTGATCTCCGGCGCGTCGATCCCCCCGTCCAGAGCGTCGTCGTACGCCTTGCGCCGCTCTTCGGAAAGGCCCTTGCGGTAGACGAGATTGGGGTTGGTGAGCCGTGCGCGGTCTTCCTTGGCCGCGATACGGCTGCCGTACCCGTGCTTGCGGGCCCAGGCGACATCGTCCGCCACATAGCCGAGCGTCCGGCTTTCCTCCAGACTCGGCCGCTCCGCCTCCCAGTACGTGAAGCCCTGCCGGTTCAGGCACCGCTTGATCAGGCGCTGCTCGGCATCCGCGATCCGCAGCTCCTGCGCGAGGGTGAGGTCTTCGCCGACTGTGGCGGCCTTGACCCGGGCGGCCGGTGAGGTGCGCTGGGCCGCGTCGGTGTCTGCCGTGCAGCCGGTCAGGGCGAGGCAGGCCAGTGCGGCGATCACACCCACCGTGGCGGTCGCGCGTGCTGTGCTGCGTCCAATCGCTACCACCGTCCAGCGTGAGGCGTCGGCGCGCTTCATCGGCATCCTTCCCGGGCGAAGTCCAACTGGGCTGCTCTTACGCACCGTTGACGCCCTGGAAGGCACGTCCGTATGACGTGGACCGTGGATTTGTTTTCTTGCACCTGGAGTCATACGACGGCGGCGCACGCACCGTCTTCCAGTACGCCCGGCGCTGCGTCCTCACGGGAGCCGACGGGGCTGCCGGGCTCGGTGCACGTCGTGTTCTGGGGTTGTTGCGGGAGTGGCGTTCATAGTCGCGGGCGAGACGTCGGCGGTGCATGAGCCAGCCGATGCTGCGCGCGATGGTCCACCGTCTCGGGATGATCGCGAACCCGCGGGCACCGGACGGGCGTTGGACGGGGTGGGCGTGGATGCCGAGGCGGGCGCCGTGGTCGATGGCGGTGGCGCGCAGCCCGCGTCCACCCGGGCCTTCGTGATGCTCGGGTCCGATGATCCGTGTCCCGGCGTCCGTGTCCTGATCCGCGAGGTGGACATCGGCGGAGGTCTTGGTGGCCTGGGAGTCCAGCACGCAGGCCGACGGCTGCCGGCCTGGACCCTCGGCTTCGCGGACATCGCGTGCGGCGGTGGCCGGCCCACCGCCGTCCACGGACCGGATCGGCCGGCATCAAGGGCGCGATCCGATCCCGCATCGCATCAGTGATCACCCATCGGAAGGGCATATCCGATCTTCCGACCAGAGCGTCAAAGGGGCACGACCCAGCCCCGAAGCGCGGTGGTCATCCGGAAACCGTGGGCATGTCCGGGTTGCCGTAGTAGGCGTCGGGTCCGTGCTTGCGGGTGTAGTGGCGTTCCAGTAGATGACGCGGTGGTGGGGCGGTCGGGCTCAGCGACAGGGTGTGGAGGGCGATGTCGGCGACCGCCTCGCAGATGATCGCGTGTTCCAGGGACTTGCGGGCGGTGGCACCCCAGGTGAAGGGGCCGTGGTTCGCCACAAGAGCCGCCGGGACCTCGACGGCCTTCTGGTCCTCCTCCCCCAACAGGTCCACGATGACGACGCCGGTGTTGTACTCGTAGTCCTTCGCGCACTCCTCGGGGGTGAGGTCGCGGGTGACGGGGATGGGTCCGTTGAAGGTGTCGGCGTGGGTGGTGCCGAGGACGGGGATGTCGCGGTGGGCCTGGGCGAAGGCGACCGCGTGGGTGGAGTGGGTGTGGGTGACCCCGCCGATGGAGGGGAAGGCACGGTAGAGGCAGCGGTGGGTCTCGGTGTCGGTGGAGGGGCGCAGATCACCCTCCACGACCGCGCCGTCGGACAGCCTCACCGTCACCAGGTGGTCCAGGGCGAGCTCCTCGTAGGGCACACCGGACGGCTTGATGACGAAGACTCCCGCCTCGCGGTCGACTCCACTCACGTTCCCCCAGGTCAGGGTCGCGAGACCGACCTGCGGGATGGCCAGGTTCGCCCTCAGGACCTCCTCGCGCAGGCCGTCGCGGACTCGTAGGGTCATCGTTCGTCTCCTTCGAGGCGGCCGTCGGTCATGGTCACAGGGCTTGGGCAAGTCGGTGGTAGGCGGCGTTCCAGCGGATTTCCTTGGCGAACTGGTCGGTGGTGGTGTGCTCGTCGATGGTGAGGAGTTCGACGCCGGTCATGGAGGCATAGTCGGTCAGGGTCTCGAGGTCGACGGCGGAGCTGAGCACGGTGTGGTGCGGGGCGCCGGCCAGCAGCCAGCTCTCGGCCGACTCCGCGAGTGACGGGCGCGGCTTCCACACCGCCCGGGCCACGGGGAGCTGAGGCAGGGGCTCGCTGGGGCCTACGACGTCCACGGCATTGGCGGTCAGCCGGAAGCGGTCGCCGAGGTCCGAGAGGCCGACGACGACGGCGGGTCCCTCGGCCGCGTCGAAGACCAGACGGACCGGGTCCTCGCGGCCGCCGATGGACAGCGGGTGGATCTCGCAGCGCGGGCGGGAGGCAGCTACCGAGGGGCAGACCTCCAGCATGTGCGCGCCCAGGATGCGCGGGACACCCGGGCCGAGGTGGTAGGTGTAGTCCTCCATGAACGTGGTGCCGCCGGACTCCCCCTGGCCCATGACCTTCATCGTGCGCAGCAGCGCGGAGGTCTTCCAGTCGCCCTCGCCGCCGAAGCCGTAGCCGTCCGCCATCAGGCGCTGGACGGCCAGGCCGGGCAGCTGGCGCAGGCCGCCGAGGTCCTCGAAGTTGGTGGTGAAGGCGGTGAAGCCGCCCTCGGTCAGGAAGGTGCGCAGGCCCAGTTCCTGACGGGCCGCGTACAGGAGGGAGTCGTGGCGGATGCCGCCCGGGCGCAGGGAGGGGACCACGTCGTACGACTCGACGTACTCACCGGCGAGTTCGGCGGCCGCCTTGTCCTCGACGGCATCGACCACGGCCACCAGGTCATTGACCCCGTAGGTGTTCACCGAGAACCCGAACCGCATCTGCGCCTCGACCTTGTCGCCCTCGGTGACCGCGACATCGCGCATGTTGTCGCCGAAGCGCGCCAGGCGCAGCGTGCGCGCCGCCTGGCGGCCCGCGGCGGCTCTCGTCCAGGCGGCGACGCGCCGGATCACACGGGGGTCGGTGGCGTGTCCGGCGACGATCTTGCGGTCGATGCCGAGCCGGGACTCGATGTGGCCGAACTCGCGGTCCCCGTGGGCGGCCTGGTTGAGGTTCATGAAGTCCATGTCGATGCTCGACCAGGGCAGCGACAGGTTGTACTGGGTGTGCAGATGCAGCACGGGGCGATCCAGGGCGCTCAGGCCCGCGATCCACATCTTCGCCGGGGAGAAGGTGTGCATCCACACGATCACCCCCACGCAGGTGTCCGAGGCGGTGGCCTCCAGGCACAGTCGGCGGATCGAGTCCGCGTCGGTGAGCACCGGTTTCCACACGATCCGCAGGGGGATCGGTTCGGCCGCGTCGAGTCGCTCGGCGATCTTCCGTGCCTGGTGGGCGACCTGGTTCAGGGTCTCTTCGCCGTACAGGCCCTGGCTGCCGGTGAGAAACCAGATCTCCTGGCCGGCGGACGGTATTTCGGGAGCGGTCATGACGACGGTTCCTTTCGAAGGGGGCTACTGAGTAAGGGAGTTGGGGCCGTTCAGGCGGAGACCTCGGCGCGCAGACGCCGTAGCCGGTGCATGACCTCATTGGCACCGCGGCCGAAGTAGTCGTGCAGGAGCCGGTACTCGGCGTAGAGGCGGTCGTAGGCCGCGGCGCGCTCGGGGTCCGGCTGGTAGACGCCGCGGTCGGCCTTGCCCATGGACCGGGCGGCGGCCTGGATGTCGGGGTACGCCCCGGCCGCCACCGCGGCGTGCATCGCCGCACCGAGGGCCGGGCCCTGGGCGGAGCCGATGACGCCGAGGGGGCGGCGGGTGACGTCCGCGTAGATCTGCATCAGCAGCGCGTTCTTCGTCAGGCCGCCCGCGACGATCAGCTCGCCGACCGGCACCCCGGACGTCTCGAACGCCTCGATGATGGTCCGGGTGCCGAAGGCGGTGGCCTCCAGCAGGGCGCGGTAGACGTCCTCGGGGCGGGTGGACAGTGTCAGGCCGACCATCACACCGCTGAGGTCGTGGTCGACCAGGACGGAACGGTTGCCGCTGTGCCAGTCCAGCGCGATCAGTCCGTGCTCACCCACCCGCTGCCCGGCCGTGAGAGCCGTCAGGTGTTCGTGGGCGTCGCGGCCGAGGGCGGCGGCCTCTTCGGCGTACGACGCCGGGAACCCGGTACGGACGAACCAGCCGAAGATGTCGCCGACCCCGCTCTGCCCGGCCTCGTAGCCCCACAGGCCCGGCAGGATGCCGCCGTCGACGACGCCGCACATGCCGGGCACCGTCTCGTTGCGGTCGGAGCTCATCACATGGCAGGTCGAGGTGCCCATGATGGCCACCATCTGGCCCGGCTCCACGGCACCCGCCGCGGGTGCCGTCACATGGGCGTCGACGTTGCCCACGCAGACCGCGATGCCCTCTGGCAGCCCGGTCCAGGCCGCCGCCTCGGCCGTCAACCCGCCTGCCAGGCCACCGAGTTGGCCGATCGGCTGTTCCAGTTTCTCCGTCACGAAGTCGGCGAAGCCGGGGTTGAGCGCCGCCAGGTAGGCCCGGGAGGGGTAGCTGCCGTCCTGGAGTTGGCCCTTGTAGCCGGCGGTGCAGGCGTTGCGGACGTACGTCCCGCACAGCCGCCACACGATCCAGTCCGCCGCCTCCACCCAGCGCTCGGTGCGGTCGTAGATCTCGGGGTCCTCCTCCAGCACCTGGAGGGCCTTGGCGAACTCCCACTCGGAGGAGATCTTCCCGCCGTAGCGCTGGAGCCACGGCTCCTTCCGTTCGGCCGCCAGTGCGGTGATGCGGTCGGCCTGTGCCTGGGCGGCGTGGTGGCGCCACAATTTGACGTAGGCGTGCGGGCGGGAGGCGTACTCGGACAGCTCGCACAGGGGCGTGCCGTCGGCCAGTACGGGGAGCACTGTGCAGGCGGTGAAGTCCGTTCCGATGCCGATCACTTGCTCAGGGCGTACACCGGCTGCCGCGAGCGCTGCCGGCACCGCGTGGCGGAGCACGTCGACGTAGTCCGACGGGACCTGGAGGGCCCAGTCCGGGGGCAGCACGGTACCGTCCGGCAGCTCCCGGTCCAGGACCGCGTGCCGGTACTCGTGCTCGGCCGTCCCCAACTCCGCGCCGTCCCGCACGCGGACCACCACGGCCCGTCCGGACAGCGTCCCGAAGTCGACTCCTACGACGCAGGGTTCGGGGTTCGTGGCTGTCTCTTGTCCGGCGTTCACCGGCGGCCTCCTCCACACTCGGGTGTTCGGCATATCGATCCAGGTTCGAAGAAATGCGAGCGAAGGGTCGGCGAAGTCCACCAGCCCGACGTCCTAACTCCGACTCCTGCCGAAGTAACGAGCGCGCGCCCGGTCGAGCAGGATGGCGACGCCGAGGACCGCTCCCTGGACGACCTGCTGGTCGTAGGGGCTGACCTTGAGGGCGAGCAGGCCGTTGGTGATGAACTCCAGCAGGATCGCGCCCGCCGCGATGCCCGCGATACGGCCCTCACCGCCCGAGAGTGACATCCCGCCGACCACCGCGGCGGCGATCGCGGTGAGTTCCCAGCCGGCGCCGACCGAGGGGTCGGCCACGTTCATACGGCCGATCACCAGGATGCCGACCAGACCGGCGAGGGCCGCGCTGGCGACGTAGGTGGAGGTGATCCGGCGCGCGGTCGGGATGCCGGCCAGCCGGGCGGCCTCCTTGTTGCCGCCGACCGCGTAGATCTGGCGGCCCACGTAAGTGCGCTCCAGGACGAACCAGGCGACGGCCGCCGCGCCGACGAAGAACACGGCGGGGACCGGTATTTCGCCGAGGTAGTACTGGCTCAGGTTGCTGAACATCGGGTCGAGGTTGTTGATGGGCGAGCCGCTGGTGATCGCGAGCGCCGTGCCCTGCGCGACGGTGTAGGTGACCAGGGTGATCACGAAGGGCGGGACGTTGAGGCGGGTGACCATGACGCCGTGCCAGAGACCGACGCAGGAGGTGATCACCAGCGTGAGCAGGATCGCGAGGGGGGCGGGCAGGCCCTCGTTGACGTTCATCCAGCCGGCCAGGATGCCGGCCAGACCGGCCAGCGCGCCCACCGACAGGTCGATGCCACCGGTCAGGATGACCAGTGCCTCACCGATCGCGAGGATCCCGACCTGCGAGAGGTCGCGGCCCATCACCTGGAGGTTGCCCACGGCCGTGTACGTCTCCGCGTTGGCGGCGATGGCCACGAACACCACCACGCAGGCGATGATCACACCGGCCTCCGGGGAGGCGGCGAGTCTGCGGGCGAGGGTCGATGCGGCCGAACGGGAGCGCGGCGCGACCTCGTTCGGGACGAGCGTGCTCTGCGCGCTCATGCTGTAACTCCGTTCGTCACGTGGTGGTTGTCGGCAGGAGCGGTGCCGGCCGCGGCCGTCATGATCCGCTCCTTGGTGGCGTCGGCCCGGTCGATGACCGTGACCACCCGCCCGTGGTTCATCACCGCGATGCGGTGGCAGATCCACAGCAGCTCCTCCAGCTCGGAGGAGGCGACCACGATCCCCATGCCCTGCTCCGCCGCCTGGTCGATCAGCTTGTAGATCTCCGCCTTCGCGCCCACGTCCACGCCACGGGTCGGCTCGTCGAGCAGCAGCAGGCGTGGTTCGGCGGCGAACGCCCGGCCGAAGATGGCGCGTTGCTGGTTGCCGCCGGACAGCGAGCCGATCGGCTGCTCCACCGACTGCATCCGGACGTTGACGTTCTCGGTGATCTTCCGTGCCTCGGCGCGTTCCCGGCCCGGTGCGAGCAGACCGCGGGTGCTGATCCGCTTGAGCACCGAGACGACGACGTTCGCCCGGATGGACGCGAACAGGACGAGCGACTGCTCCTTGCGGTCCTCGGGGATCAGCGCGATCCCGGCCGCCACGCCGTCACCCGCGCCCCGCGGCCGGTAGGGCGTGCCGCCGAGCAGCATCCGGCCGCCGGTCGAGGGCTGTGCGCCGGCGATCGTGTGGACCAGGCGGCTGCGGCCCGAGCCCATCAGCCCGGCCACGCCCAGGATCTCGCCCTCGCGCACGTCCAGGTCGACCGGTCCGAGGCCGTCCGCGGTCAGGCCCTCGGCCTGGAGCAGGACCGGGCTCGTCGCGGGCGGAGCCTTCGGCTCGCCCTGCGCGACCTCGCCGCCGACCATCTCCCGGATCAGCCGTTCCTCACTGGCCTCGGCCGGTTCGAGGTCGGCGACCAGCCTGCCGTTGCGCAGGACCAGGACACGGTCGCTGATCTCCCGCACCTCGTCGAGGCGGTGTCCGATGAACAGCACGGTGCCGCCGCGGTCGGCGAGTTGGCGGGCCAGGCCCAGCACCATCCGGGCCTCGACCGGTCCCAGGGAGGAGGTCGGCTCGTCCAGGATCAGCAGCTTGGGTTCGCGGCCCCAGGACTTGGCGATCTCGATCATCTGGCGGGTCGGCACCGGGAGGGTGCGGACCTCCCGGTTCACCTCGATCGTCTCGGCGGACAGGCCGATCTCTTCGAGCATCGCCTTCGCCTCGGCCCGCTGTGCCGTACGGTCCACCAGCAGCCGTCGCTTCGACTGGCGCGGGCGGCGGCCGAGGAGCAGGTTCTCGGCCACCGAGAGCTGTCCGACCAGCGGGAACTCCTGGGAGACCATGGCGATGCCGAGCTGTCCCGCGGCCTCGGTGGACCCGGCGGCGAGGGGCTCGCCGTGGATCAGGATCTCGCCGCCGTCCCGGTGCACCGATCCGGCCAGCGTGCCCATCAGTGTGGACTTCCCGGCGCCGTTCTCGCCGACCACGCCGATCACCTGGCCGGCGTAGAGGTCGAGTTCGGGCAGGTCGAGGACGCGCACCGGGCCGTAGGACTTGTGCACCGCCCGCAGCCGCGCGGTGACCGCGCGGTGCGGGGCGTTGTCCGGGACGTCGTCCTGGGCGTCGTCCGGGACGTTCTTCGTGGCCGTCATGCTCAGCCGATCCCGAGCTGCGACTCGAGGGACTGGTACGCGCCCAGGTCGGACTTGGTGACCAGGCCCACGCCGGAACTCAGGGTCGAACCGTCCTTCTCCAGGTACGGCTTGACGAGCGCCATCGTCTTGTCCTTACCCAGCACCTTCTCCGCGGCCAGGATGTACGCCCCCGTGTAGCCCTGCTGGTACGGCATCTGCACGACGGTCCCGGAGATCACGCCGGACTTGATGAACTTCAGCGTCTGGGCGTCGGAGTCGTCGGAGACGATGTGCACGGACGAGGTCTTTCCGGCCGAGGTGACCGCCTGGGCCAGCGCGGGACCGTCGTAGGAGTAGACGCCGTACAGGCCGTTGACGTCCGGGTTGTTCGCGAGGATGGTCTCCGCGTCCGAAGTCGCCGTGCTGGCCTGGAGGTTGTCGTTGACCTTCTGGGCGACCGTGATCTTGGTGCCCTTGAGCGCGGCCTCGAAGCCGGCGATGCGCTGGGTGGCGTTGGAGGCCGTGAGGGAGCCGACCAGGATCGCCACCTTGCCCTTGCCGCCGAGCACCTGCTTCATCGCGGTGCCCGCCTGGAAGCCGGCGGTGTAGTTCGGGGTGCCCAGGTAGAGCGAGGCGGCGTCGGTGCCCGGCAGCGGGGAGTCGATCGCCAGGACGCCGATGCCCTTCTGGACGTCGGTGTGGATGGTGCCCGCGGCCGAGGTCGGGTCGATGGCCGAGATCGAGTAGCCGGTGACGCCCTGCGAACGCAGGGTCTCCAGCTCCGAGTTCTGCTCGGTGAGCTTGCCGCCGGGCGGGGCGAAGTAGGTGCACTTGCTCTTCGCGATGCCGAGGTCGGAGCAGCCCTTGAGGAAGCCGACCTGCCCGGCCTTCCAGTAGTCGGCGGCCACGTTCACGACCATCGCGATGTCGACCTTGGACAGGTCCTTGCCGGCCAGTGCGGACTTCAGCGCCGCGTCGAGCTTGGCGAGGTTCGTCTGGTTGAAGGTGACCGAGCCGGCCAGCGCGACCGGGGCGGCGGCCTTGGTACCGGCCGAGCTGGACGCGTCGGAGCCGCCCGCGCTCTTGGAGCAGCCCGCGGCGGCGAGCGAGAGGAGCACGGCGGTCGCGGTGGCGAGGGTGCGGGACCTTCTGGTGCGGAGCATGGGAATCAGCGCCCTTCTTGGCGTGTCTGGTTGGCGTGTCTGTTTGGTGTCTCGGGATGGGTGGGAACGCGGGGAACGCACACCTGTTCATGGGCATGCCGGTGCCGGGGAGACGGGGCAGGTGTGGGGGCCACTGGGAAGCGGCACGTGGCGGAGGGCGCCGTAGTCGCCGGGCGGGGGGGGCTCATCGACGTGAGCGCGGCCGGGACGCGGGTTGCCTGACAAAACGTCAGAATCATGAAGAGGCCGACCGCTTGGGGCGGTGGACCGGCGTGGAGTCCTTGCGCGTGTCGGGGACGTCACGGCCGATCGCTCATGGTCGGCGCATCGACTGCCCCAACGGCACGCGGGTCACAACAGGGCGTGCTGGTAAGGGAGTTGGTACCGGAGTGCTAACAAGGGCGGGTCATGTCGGACTTTCCGTTCGAGGTCGCGGGCGGGTCGCCGAGGTCCGCACCACGAGGCTGGGCGGGATGACGATGTGGGGTCTGTCACCGGACGCCGGGATCCCGGCGTCCGGATCGCCGACGAGCTCGATCAGCGCGCGCAGGGCGCGGCGGCCGAGTTCGTCGAAGTCCTGGCGGACGGTGGTCAGTGACGGGCCGAAGTACTCGGTCTCCGGCATGTCGTCGAAACCCACGACACTGATGTCCTCCGGCACCCGGCGCCCTGCCTGCTGCAGAGCCCGCAGCAGACCGAGGGCCAGGTGGTCGTTGGCGCAGAACACCGCGGTGACCTCGGGGTCGGCGGCGATCCGAAGGCCGTGCTCGTATCCGGTACGAGCCGTCCAGTCGGCGCCGGCCGACGGTTCGGGCACCGGAGCCCCCCGCTTCTCCAGGGCGGCACGCCAGCCGGACTCGCGTTCCTGCGCGTCGAGCCAGGAACGCGGCCCGACCAGGTGGTGCACCGTGCGATGGCCGAGGTCGAGCAGGTAGGAGGTGGCCAGCTCGGCACCCGCCTCGTTGTCCACGGCGACCGAGACCAGCGCGGTGTGCGTGCCACAGCCGACCGCGACCAGGGGCACGTCCGCCGGCACGTTCGCCAGTGCGCCCACCGCGGCGGTCTGCGGCGCGATGACGACGATCCCCGCCACGTTCTGGTCGCGCAGCCGGTCCACGGCGTCCAGCACCGAATGCCGGTCGAGTGTGCCGACCGCCGCCACGGTGACGAAGTAGTCGTGCTCCCTGGCCGCCCGCTCAATGCCGTAGAGCATGCAAGCGGGGCCGTACAGCGTGGTGTTGAAGCTGATCACGCCCAGGGTGCGGGTGCGGCGGGTCGCCAGGGTGCGGGCGGCGGCGTTGGGCCGGTAGCCGAGTTCGCGGACGGCGGCCAGCACGCGTTCCCGGGTGCGGGGCCGGACGTTGGGGTGGTCGTTGAGGACCCGGGAGACGGTCTGGTGCGAGACTCCCGCGATCCGGGCCACGTCCGCCATCACCGGTGCGCGATCGCCGTCCATGTCCCGCCTCCTCACACACCGTCGTGTCGTTGTCGATCAGCTGCTTCTCCGGTGGGAGCGGCACGCCGTTGACCGAATTGTTAGCGCACACATTCCCCGTGGGCAAGGCAACTCGGGCCCCTCGATCACCGGTTTTCGGGACTTCGACGCACTGGCAAAGAGCCCTTTGACCTGGAGTTATTGATCGGCCCAGCGTCCGTTCCGGCATCGCCGCGTGCCCGGGTAAACAGACGGCACAGCTTTTGTTTCCGCACTCTTGACTGTTCGACCGTGTTGACCCCGTATTCATCCGGCCGTAAAAAGACGGTGCCACGAGAGCGGCCGTCCAACTCACCGACCGCACGAGAACGGCACCCGCACAAGTCACCCACTCCGGACCCATCCGCCGCCCTGACCAGCAGACACTCCCCACGACGCTGCTCGATCTGCGGATCGCCCAGTCCGGCTCTCCCCTCCCCTCCCCTCGCCCTCCTGTCCGGCTCGCATGTGTGCCGATCTCCGAGGGCCCGAGATGTTAGCGCCCACATTTCCGCTCTCCCGGAGCACACAGCGCCGGACGAGAAGAACGCACGACGGAAGAGGTTCACCGTGACAGGTCGAACGAGTCGAGTCGGTCGAGTGACAGGCCGAGTGATAAGTCGAGTGCGAGGCTCGCGCCGGAGAGGGCTCCTGCTGACTCTGGGCGCGATCCTCACGCTCGTCGGGGGCATCCTGGCCGGGGTCGTCGGCACCGCGGGCTCAGCAGCGGCCGCCACGTCCCTGCCCTGTGACATCTACGCCTCCGCGGGCACCCCGTGCGCCGCGGCACACAGCACGACGCGGGCGCTCTACGCCTCCTACGGCGGCTCGCTCTACCAGGTCAAGCGCGCTTCGGACGGCGCGACCACCAACATCGGCGTCCTGAGCGCCGGCGGCTACGCCAACGCAGCGGCGCAGGACTCCTTCTGCTCCGGGACGACCTGCACCATCACCAAGATCTACGACCAGAGCGCGAACCACAACGACCTGACCATCGAGGGGCCCGGCGGCAACGGCGGCCAGGACGTCGGCGCGATCGCCGACGCCCTTCCGGTCACGGTCGGCGGCCACGCGGCGTACGGCGTCTTCGTGTCCGCCGGCGTCGGCTACCGCGACAACAGCACCACGGGCATCGCCACCGGCAGCTCCCCCGAGGGCGCGTACATGGTCACCAGCGGCCACCACGTGAACAACCGCTGCTGCTTCGACTACGGCAACGCCGAGACGTCCGGCAACGACACCGGCAACGGCCACATGGACGCGATCAACTTCGGTACGGAGTGCTGGTTCTCGTGTTCCGGCGCCGGATCGGGCCCCTGGGTCGAGGCGGACCTGGAGAACGGGCTCTTCTTCGGAGGGAACGGCTCGAATTCGAACAACAAGGGCAACTCCAGCGAGTTCGTCACCGCGTTGGAGAAGAACAACGGCACCACGACCTACGCGATCAAGGGCGGCAACGCACAATCGGGCTCACTGACCACCTGGTACAACGGCGCGCTCCCCAACCTCGGCGGATACACCCCGATGCACCTGGAGGGCGCCATCGTCCTCGGCACCGGCGGTGACAACAGCAACGGCTCGGACGGCTCGTTCTTCGAGGGCGTCATGACCTCGGGCTACCCGACCGACGCCGCCGACAACGCCGTACAGGCCAACATCACCTCCGTCGGTTACACCACCCCGGCCGCCAACTTCCCGGTCGCCGGCACCGCCTACCGCCTGACCAACGCCAACTCCGGCAAGGTCCTGGACGCGGTCAACTGCGGTACCGCCAACGGCACGTCGATCGACATCTGGGCCTCGCTCGGCAACACCTGCCAGCAGTGGAAGTTCGCCAGCGCGGGCAACGGCCACTACACCATCAGCAACGTCAACAGCGGCACGGTCCTGGACGACAAGAACTGCGGGCAGAGCAACGGCACGGCCGTCCAGCTGTGGGCCTCGCTCGGCAACAACTGCCAGCAGTGGGACGTCACCAAGTTCGGCAGCCACTACACGATCACCAACGTCAACACCGGCATGGCGCTGGACGTGGCGAACTGCGCAACGACCAACGGCACGGCGGTCCGCCAGTGGCAGCAGCTCGACAACGCGTGCCAGCAGTGGAACATCGCGCCCTGACCTGAACGGTCGGGTCGCCGCGGGCCCGTCGGCCTTCCCCCTCCCGCCGCCGACGGGCCCGCGCTTCATCGGTTCATCCGGGTTCACCCGGTTACCTCTGACACGAAGGAACTGCGCATGCCCTCAGAAGCCGCCGGACCGTCCCGCAGGACCGTCCTGACCGCCATCGGTGTCACGTCCCTGGCCGGGACCTTCGCCGGGTCCGTCCCCGCTGCCGCCGCTCCCGCAGCCGTGGCCGCTCCCGTCGCCCTCCCCGCCGCGGCCGCGCACTGGAGCTTCGACGAAGGCGCCGGCACCACCGCCGCCGACGCGTCCGGCAACGCCCACACCGCCACGCTCCAGGGCGCGGCCGGCTGGGACACCGGCAAGGTCGGCGCCCACAGCCTGAGCCTCACGGCAGGTGGCAACGCCACCGCGTCCGGGCCGGTCGTCGACACCTCGAAGGCCTTCTCGGTGGCCGCCTGGGTCAACCTCGCCCAGCTGGGCGGCTACCAGACCGCGGTCAGCATCGACGGCACGGTGGTCAGCGCCTTCTACCTCGGACTGCGCGACGACACCGGCACCTTCGCCTTCGCCCGCCTCGCGTCCGACGCCACCCAGGGAGCCGCCGTCGCGGCAGCTGCCTCCGCCCCGACCGCCGGCACGTGGACCCACCTGGTCGGCGTCAGCGACGCCGCGGCCGGTGTCACCCGCCTGTACGTCAACGGCGTATTGGAAGGGGAGACGGCCTACACCGCGGGCTGGGCCGGCACAGGGGCGACCGCGGTCGGCCGCGCGCTGTACGGCGGTGGACAGGTCGACCAGTGGCACGGCCTGATCGACGACGTACAGCTGTTCCCGACCGCCCTCACCTCGGACCAGGTGGCGACGCTGGCCGGCGTCCCGGTGGAGTCGACAACACCGCTGCTGAGCGTGGACGTGGCGAATCCCGCGCACGCGGTCTCCCCCATCCTCCCGGGCCTGATGTTCGAGGACATCAACCACTCCGGCGAGGGCGGCATCTACGCCGAACTGGTGCAGAACCGCTCGATGATGGCCAGCGACACATCACCGGTCCACTGGTCCGTGGTGGGCGGCACAACACTGACGCTGGACACGGCCACGCCGTTGAACGAGGCGCTGAACCGCTCCCTGAAGGTGACACTGCCGAGCGGTACAGGGGCCGGCAGCCGAGCCGGTGTGGCGAACGACGGCTTCTGGGGCATCCCGGTCCGCCCCCGAACCACCTACACGGCCCGCCTCTTCGCCAAGGCATCACGCCGGATCGGCCCCCTCACGGTGTCCATCGAGTCGGCCGACGGAGCGACGGTGTACGCCTCCGCGAGGATCGCGCACATCGGTACGGCCTTCCCCGACCGCCCCTTCGAACTGACCCTGCGCACGGGTGCGGGCGCCCCGGTGACGGGCGACGCGAGGCTGACCGTCACCACGGCCGACCCGACCGCCGCGGGCGAGACGCTGTGGCTCCAGCACGTCTCCCTCTTCCCGCCCACCTACAACAACCGCCCCAACGGCCTGCGCGTCGACCTGATGGAGAAACTGGTCGCCCTGAAGCCGAAGTTCCTGCGCTTCCCCGGCGGCAACTTCCTCGAAGGCAACACGATCGCGACCCGCTTCAACTGGAAGAACACGATCGGCCCGGTCTGGGAGCGCCCCGGCCACATGGACGACGCGTGGGGCTACTGGTCCACGGACGGACTGGGCCTCATGGAGTACCTGCACTGGGTCGAGGACATGAAGGCCCAGCCCGTCCTGGCCGTCTTCGCCGGCTACGCCCTGCAGGGCGAACACGTCACGGGCGACGCGCTCAAGCCGTACATCCAGGACGCCCTGGACGAGATCGAGTACGTGACGGGTCCGGTCACCAGCACCTGGGGCGCCCGGCGTGCGGCCGACGGCCACCCGAAGCCGTTCCCCCTGGAGTACGTGGAGATAGGCAACGAGGACTGGTTCGACGGATCGGGCTCGTACGACTCCCGCTTCGCGGACTTCCACGACGCGATCAAGGCGAAGTACCCGCACCTGAAGCTGATCGCGACGACGACGGTGACGAGCCGCACCCCGGACCTGATCGACGAGCACTACTACCTGGCCCCGTCCGCAGCCCAGGCCGCCACCCACAAGTACGACAACAGGGACCGCGCTTCGACGAAGGTGTTCGTAGGAGAGTGGGCCGCGCAGGAGGGCCGCCCGACCCCCGACCTCAACGCGGCGTTGGGCGACGCGTCCTGGCTGGCCGGCCTGATCCGCAACTCCGACCAGGTCCTGATGGAGTGCTACGCACCCTTGTTCTCCCACGTGAAGAACAACGTCTGGGCCACCAACCTCATCGCCTACGACAACCTCACCAGCTACGTCTCCCCCAGCTACTGGGCGCAGCAGATGCTGACGAGCAACCTGGGAGACACGGTCCTGCCGGCCACGGCACGCGCGCTGCCGGGCCTGGCGACGGTGGCCACGCGCTCCGGGAAGCGGCTGTACCTCGCGGTGGTGAACTACGGGACGGAGAAGGTGGCTGTGCCGGTGGAGCTCCACGGCTTGGCGAAGGGGGTCAGGAGGAACGCCACGGCCACGGTCCTGACGGGCCCGTCACCGACGGCGACGAACACCCTGACCGAGCCGACGACACTCGTCCCCAAGACGACGGGAGTAACGGGAGCAGGACCGACGTTCACGACGACCCTGCCACCGCTCTCGGTCACGGTCCTGGAACTCACCTTGGCCTGATACCTGTACCGCCTCAACGCTGCTGGATGTCAGTGATCTCCACGGAGAGCGCTGTGCTGCTCGCCGAAGCGGTGCTGATCAGAGACGGTCTGTAGCTGAGGCTGGTCTGATCCGTCAGCTCGGCGGTCTGGATGACCGGCCCGGACTCGTCGCCGTGGATCTCGTAGGTGATCTCGTGGACGGCGTCCGGGTCGAGGTCCCCGCTGCTGCCCAGGTAGGTGAGCTCGGGTTCCACGGTCACGTTGCAGCCCGCTGATCCGAAGCAGTGTCGCGCGGTGGTGCGCAGGTCGATCGAGAAGCTGTCGGCGTCGATGTCGGCGTACGTCGGTTCCGGGTCCGGCTCCATGACGGGGCTGACGGCGCCCGCGTCCGGGACGCTCGACGCCGCGACGCCGGCCGGCTTGCCGTCGTCGTTCGTGGGCCGCACGACGACAACGCCTGTGGTGACGATCGCGGCGATCACGGCGGCGGCCGAGCCGATCACGATCGCGCTGGTGCGGTGCCTCCGTGGCGGAGTCGGCATCGCGGGCGGCGGGAAGGTGGGCGGCGGAGGGGTGGTCGGCCCACGCGGCCGGCGACTACAACGTCTGTATGGCCCAGCTCGTTACGACGTGGTCTTCATCCGGGTCCGCTTAACCGGTCTGCCAGGGTCCAGGGCAGACCGGGCTCCGCTACGGCGGCCTTCCGACGACCCCGGCACCGGCCGCCGTTTCAGGGAACGCAGGCGGAGTTGTTCTCCCTCGGGGCAGTGGGGGCTCAGCGCTCCGCGCGGCGGGCCAACAGGACCGAGTCCTCGGCCTCGACCGGTCCGGTCTCCCGTTTGAGCGTGCGGGAGCGCTGCTCCACGACGACGGGCTCGAAGTCGTCGGGCAGGCCGGGAAGCAGTTCCGCGGCCAGGAACATCGCTTTGCGGTGGCTCTCGGACAGGTGCGTGAACTCGGGCGACGGCGCATGTCCCACTACCAGGAGCAAGCCGCCGGGGGCGACGGCCGCGGCGAGGCGGCGGGTCACGTCGACCATGCCCCCGTCCGGGGCGTGCAGGTAATGGGTGGTGACGAGGTCGTACGAGCGGTCGCCGGCCTCGAAGGTCCTGGCGTCCACCTGCCACCAGTCGACCCGATCGGCCACGTCGGCCTGCTCGGCGTGGCGGGCGGCACGGGCCAGGCCCTGGGGCGAGAAGTCGGCGCCGGTCACCCGCCAGCCCTGTCCGGCCAGCCAGACCACGTCACCCCCCTCTCCGCAGCCGACGTCCAGCGCTGTGCCAGGGGTGAGCTCACCAGCGGTGACGACGAGTTGCGGATTGGGCTCGCCACTCCAGAACCGCTCCTGTCCCGCGTACCGCTCGTCCCAAGCCGACGGCTCGAACATCTCGGCGGCCGCCTGCTCGTCGGGCTCGGCGCTTCGGCCGTGCTCGTGGTGTCCTGACACCGGATGCCTCCCGCTGCTCGTGATGCTGTGCCACGCCGTCCCACTCGGGCGCGTTGTCGATGGTGCTCGTACCTGCGCCGATTCGCACGCGAAGTTGCCGGACCGGCAAACGGCGGCCCCCTGAACAGCGAGGCGCACGGTCCGGAACAGGTGAGGCGTCCTGGACCATTGGCGGGATGAGTCTCCTCGCTCGTCCGGGCCGCATGCAGGGGCCCAAAAGCGGCCCCGGCCCGGTCGACCGCGCACGCCTGGGCAGCAATCACCACATCATCACCAACAGCCAGGGCATCCCGCTCGCGGTGCAGCTGACCGGATCCCGGCCGTGGCCGAGTCGTCGGCCTGCCACGGAGGCGGCTGCCGGTCGTGGCTGTGAAGTGCAGCGGCCGACCCTGCCCATCTCAGGCCAGGTGCATTTGCTGGTCAGCCCGCCGCGGGGCGCCCGAGCCCGCGTGGGCCCGAACCGCTCGGGCAGACCCCTCCAGGGCATCCCGGTACGGAACTTGAACACGATGCCCTCAAGGACCTGGCGTGGATTACGCCGACCGGCCCGCGCTACGACCCGCAGGCTGCAGCGACGCCTCGGTCACCATCCACGTGAGGTCCTCGTCGGGGATGGGGAAGTCCGCAAGAAATCAACTGCGGCCCTCCTCAAGGCCGGCGGCGGCAGCGGGATCGGCTGGGCGGAAGCATGCCGTGACTGTCTTGCCGTGCCGTTGGCACCTCGTCCCCCACTCATCGGCGAGCTTGCCCACGATGGACACTCCGCGGCCGGAGACCGCGCCCTGCTCCGGTTCACGCTGCCGCGGCAGCGACGGGTCCTCGTCGTGGACGCTCACCTGAAGACAGTCACCGTCCCAGGTGAGGACCAGGTGTGCGTCGCTGTGCGCGTGGATGTGCGCATTGGTGATCAGCTCGGACACCGCCAGCACGATGGAGTCCACCGTGTCCGGTTCGGCAGCGGTCCAAGGCAGCGACTCAAGACGCCTGCGCGTCCACTCCCGGCCGACGCGCACTCCTTCGGACACGGGGAACGAATGCGCCCACCCCATCGCCTTCACCGCCACTGGCCGACTTCCTCTCCTTGGCCCACGAAAATCGCGTCACGCACCGTGTACCCGGCCCTCGTGTCGACAGGCATGGCAGTGAACCTGCAGGCCACCGAACGGCGTCGGCAGCCCCGCAACCGCACCGCCACTGGCGGCGCACTGGTGACCGCGACGCCGCGCGGGCTTCCTGTGCTCCGTGCTGTGCCGCCTCACCGGTCCGCGTTCTGACGTCGAAGGCCGTCGAGGACGACGTTCATCAAAGGCCGTGCCTTTGCTTCCCATTCGTCCCAGTCCAGTCCGCGATTTCGATCGGGTTCGGTGCCACGCTGCCGGCTCAAGTGCTGCCAGGACGCCGTACTTGATCTCGGCGTAGTCGATCATCCGGTCGAGCCAGTGACGCAAGGCTTCCACGGGCTCGTGTTCCGTCGGCAGAGCAGAGGCGGCGGTCACGAGTTCTTCGACGTCGCGCCGGCAGACCTCCGCGAGGAGCGCTTCACAGTTGGGAAAGTTCCCGTAGAGCGTCCCCTAGCCTATGCCGGCGCACTTGGCGATCTCGTTGAGGTGGACGTGGTGGGACTCGGCGAGGGCCGCGCGGGCGGCCTCGACGATACACGTGCCGAAGCGGCGTTCGGCCATACGCGCTTTCACCGAGGGCATCGCCCCTCGGAACGGCGGAACCGCGATGGCCTCAGCCCTCCGGTGACGGGCGCAGCAGTTGTTCGATCAGGCGTTCCTTGGCGAGGGCGAGGTGGCGTCGGTAGGTGCCGTAGGGCACCCCGAGTCGTCGGGCGGCGGCTTTGTGGGTGCGGGGGGCTGTGATGTAGGTGGTGGTGAGGGCCTCGTGGGCTTTGACGCCCGCCGGGTCGGTCTGTATCGCGTCGAGCGCGGTGGTGATGGCGCCGCGCAGCTCCGCGACCGGATCGGGGGAACCCGGCGCCACGAGATGGGAACGCACCAGGACACTGGTCGCGAATTCGCGCGGGGTGTGCCAGGTGCGCAGCGCCTCCAGCACGCCTTCCTCGAACGCGGCGCGCGGCAGCTGATCGCCCGGGCCCCTCACGGGGGCGGTTGCGGGCCATGTCGTCAGGGGCGCGAGTGCGGTGCGCGCCCAGTGTTGCACCCACTCCTCCACTGGTTGTTGTCGCCAGTCCCGGCCGAAGACGTGCTGTCGCAGGCCGCCGACGTCAACGGCCGCGACTTCCTGTATGCCCGCCTCGGCGAGGTAGCGTCCCCACCGGTCGGCGTCTTCGAAGACGGTGAAGGTCACCGCGCGTCCGTGGCTCCTCATCTCCTCGGCGATGGTGCGCCGGCTGCTGAGTTCCATCAGGGGCGAGGGCCGCTGTCGCCCGCCGGGCTGCACCGCGAAGCGCCGGATGCCCAGGTGCTCACCCGCTCCCAGCGGAGCGGCCCTCTCCACGAGGTCCCAGACCGCCGCGATCACCGGGTCCACGGCGCGGTCCTCGGGCAGCGCTGCCTCCAGCCGCAGGATCGCCATGAACGAAACAGGTGTGGTGGAGCCGGTGTAGCGGTGGACTCGGAAGGCCTCCGGCTGGCGGCGCAGCCAGTACGCGACCACGGCCGCCGACGCCGGGCCCTCGGCCTCCTCGGCCATCCGCAGCACAGAGGGCACATCGTCGGGCCGCAGCAGAGCGTCCTCGATGTGCGGGTGCTTGCGGTGGTCGTACAGGTTGTCCGGACGGTCGTGGTCGCGGAAGAGGAACATCCACTCCGCGATGCGTAAGAGCGCGTCGTCGGCGGTGGCGGACCGCACGGCCTGCAGACCGGCGAGCGAGACGCGGGCGCGGACATCGTCGTAGCGCTCGGGATCCCGCCAGCGCAGGTCGGCCTCGAGGGTCGCCCGCACCGCATCATGCGGGTACAGCCCCTCCGGTGTGACCTCGATGTACGGCAACTGACGCAGCCAGGAGAACACCATATGGGTGTCCTCGTCACCCAGCACCGCGCGCAACAGCGGCTCGCGGGTCACATACGCCTGCGCAACGACCTCAAGGGCGCGCCGATGGACGGCGCTGGGCAGGTCACCCACCAGCCGCTCCACCAAGCTCGTCAAGGTGTCGCCCGTGGGCTCCCACGGCGCACCCGGCGCGGCCGGGGGCACAGAGGCGGCCAACGACAGAGCCAGCGGGCTGCCCCCCGCGAAGGCCACGAAGGCACCGCGCTGCTCGGCAGGAACACCCCGCGCCGCGAGCAGCGCATCGGACTCGGCGGGATCCAGCGACCGCATCGGCAGTGCGGTGAACAGCTGCGCCCACCCGGGATCCAGCGACCACTCGGCGTCGGGAGCAGTCCGGCCGGCCACCACCACGATCACCCGGTCGGCAAGCCGCAACAGAAAACTCTCACGCAACCACGCCTCCAGGGGCTGACACTGCTCGAAGGTGTCGATGAGCAGCACCACACCGGATTCGACGCACGCCGCAGCGGCCGCCTCCTCCAGCCGGCGCGGATCCGCGTCCAGGAACCGTCCATCCACACGCACCACCCGGCGCCCCGCCAGCTCCGCCTGCCGAGCGGCATAGCGCACCAGCGAAGACTTCCCGATACCACCGGGACCGTGCAGATACGCCACAAGCGGAGCATCCCGCGCCCCCGACAGCATCCGGTCAAGCACCCCCCGCTCCCGCTCCCTTCCCACCAACGCACCGGCCCGAGCCTCCGCCAGCCGATCCACCAAACCCACCACACCCAATCCGGGCTCCTTTCGTCAGGCCCATTTTGCCGTCGAAGATCGGTTCGATGAAGCGCTTTCTAAGTGAGTGGTACCGAGCGCGGAGCAGCATCCCGGGACGGGAGGCGCCGCTCGGAAGTCTGGGCAGCATCGACTCGGCGCCGTGCGGGTTCTGCGGGTCAGTCCCTGTCCTCGGCGTGGCTCGTCGCTTCCCTTGCCACTGAGTCGAGCGGGACGTGCCGTATCCCTACCTGCATGGTCTGGGTGGAATCCTCACGCTCCGGCTCTGCGGCGGCGAGGCGCGGCCGAGCGGGGCGGCGTCGAGCGCATGTGGTCGCGCACCGGAGCCAGCAGACCGGCGAGGGCCTTGACGTCGTCGCGCGACAGCGGCTCGAACAGCAGGCGGCTGACCACTTCGACATGCCCCGGCAGCACCTTCGCAAGCAGCGCACGCCCGGCATCGGTGAGGGTGACGGTGATGCTCCGTTCGTCGTCCGGCGAGGGAGCTCGGACGACCAGGCCCTCCTTCTGGAGCAGATCCACCTGGTAGGTCAGGCCACTGCGGCTGTAGACGACGCCGTCGGCCAGGTCGGTCATGCGGTGACTGCCCGTCGGTGAGTCCCCGAGGCGGGCCAGCAGCTGGAACTGCACATAGCTGAGGTCGCCGGCCTCGCGCAGCTGCTGCTCGACCGCGTGCCGGAGCAGGCTGGTCACCTCGATGAGGTCGAAGTAGGCGCCGAGTTGCACGGGGTCGAGCGACGGCGGTGAATCAGGCATGACCGAAGTCTACTGCTTCGAATTCGAAGCGTGTGGCGTGTCGGCTGCCGGCCACCACAGGCGGCGCCGGAACGGAGAGCCGGGACCTGGTGAGCGCGGGGTCCAGGCAGCGTCGCGCCCGACTGAGCACCGCAGAGCATGGAGATCGGGCATTGGCGCGGCGCAGGGTTACGAACAGGAGGACGGCGCCACCGCCCACCTATCCCCGGGGATCGGCCATGAGCATCCCCTACCTCGCCCAACGTGAGGACCAGCAGCAGTTCGAATGGATCGGCGGAAGCGTCTTCAGCGTGCTGCTCGACGCCGAGGCGACCGGTGGGCAGCTGACCGTCGGCCGCTTCGACGTCAGCAAGGGCGAGGCACCGCCGATCCACGTGCACAACAACGAGGACGAGGTGTTCCTGCTCCTGTCGGTTCGGCGCTGGTGTGGGCCGGTGACGAGGAGCACGAGTGATGGGAGCTCGGCATCGTCTTCCTGCCCGCCGGATCCCCCACGGCTACCGCATCACCTCCGAGAAGGCGGACCTCCTGCTCATCGCGACACCCCACAGGGCTTCGAGATCCCGATGCAGCTGCTCGCCGAAGCCGCAGAACTGTCCGGCGATGTCGTCCTCGGCCCTCCCCGGTGACGGTACGACAGCCCGGCCGCAGGGAAGAAGCCATGAACACGAAGCCGGGATGAGCACCGCCATGAGGAGCCCGGTGTCCCTGGCTGTCACCTGCGCCGACGTCGGACATGGGCACCCCACCCGCCTGCTCGCGGACGTGGCCCTCCTCCGGCCCGTGTCAAGGTCGTCGTCCTCGGCTGTTGATCAGTCCCGTAGACCGCCGAGCGCCAGGACCGTCATCGCCACCGTGGCCCCCGTCGCCACGGCGAAGCCGCCGTGTGCACCGCCCGCATCCACAACCCGTCCCGCGACCGCCGCTGCGCCCGCTGATCCTGCGGCGCTTGCGGAGCTGCCCCAGGTGAACGCCTGGGTGAGGACGGCGCGCGGGACCGACGACTGGGTGAGCACGGTAGTGACGATCAGCAGGACGGGGACTGCGAGTCCGGTCAGGGCGAGGGTGGCGCCGATCGCGAGGGGTGCATCGAGGATGGTCAGCGGGAGGCTCGCGAGGGTGAGGCCGGCTGCGGCCGCGGCCTGGTGGCGTCGGGGTGAGCCGCCGTGACGCCATGCTCCGTAGGTCCAACCTCCCACCAGGTTGCTGCAGTTGGAGGCGAAGTAGAGCAGGGCTGCCGCGTCCGGTGTGCCGCGTTCGACGGCGTATGCGGTGACGGACACCTGCATCGCGCCGAAGAACACCCCGAGCGTGAGGCCGAGCGCGACCTGCCGTAGGAATGCGGCGCGAAGCAGGGCGCGTCCGGCGTGCCGGCGTTCGGCGTGACCGGTGAGGGGCGGCGTGGTGCGACGCTGGGCGGCGAGGGCGAGCCCGCCGCCGACGACGAGCGTGGCGGCGAGCAGTACGCCGACGCCCGGGCGGCCGGCCGCACCGAGGACGCTCACCAGGGCGGGACCGGCCAGGTAGGACACGCCGTTGGCAAGGGCCTCCAAGGCGAAGGCGGTGGGCAGTGCGGCCGCCCGCTCGCCGGAGAGCAGGGCGGACCAGCGAGCGGCGGACAGGGCGCTGAGCTGGGGCAGCGTTGCCCCGACGAGGACTCCCGCAACGAGGTCCGGAACGGCGCCGGTGAGCAGCAGTGCCACGGCCCCCGCGTGTGCGCCCAGCGCCCAGGGAAGCACCTGTGTCTGCCCGAACCGGTCGGCAAGGCGCCCGATCTGCGGCCCGGCGACGGCGTCCGCGACAGCGAACCCGCCGGTGACGAGACCCGCAGCGGCATACGACCCGGTGCGTGCGTGCACGAGCCAGACAATGCCGATCCCTGTCATGGCGAGGCCCACCCGCCCGACAACGGAGGGAAGGAAGAACGCCGCGGCACCCGAAGTGCGCAGCAGAGTGCGATAGTTCGCCGAAGCCGAAGGCACGGCGCATCCCTTTCGCCGCCCGGCGGGACGCGCCAACGGGGTCGTCGGCGTCCTGATGTGCCGACCCGTGGCTGCGCCTGAAGCCGTCCAGTTGGTGGCGTGGAGCGGGGACGCGCACCCCACGCCGACTCCGTCACCGGGCAGATGTCATGTGGCAGTTGATGACCTCCTTGAGCGTAGAGGAACGGCGTACGGAAGCGAAGAACACCGTCATTTTGATGGCGGGCTGGGGCCCGCCCCGGTAAGTTGGTGATCTTCGGGCGGTGTCAACTCCCGGAGTCCTCGAAGGCGAACGTCCATGACGAACCTCGACCCATCCCGCGCCCGACTTCGCCTCGACGCCGCACTGGATGGCCTGGCAGCCACCTTCCGGGGGATGACCGCCCACCCCGACGAGCACAACTGCGACTGCCACTGGGGCAGCGCGGAAGATCTTGCCCAGCTCAAGGTGGCGGACACGGAGCTGGACCCCGACCTCCTGCGACGCACATGGGAGGCCATCGACTGGAGCGACCACGCATCCGTCCTCCGCAGGATCCTGCCCCAGTTCGCCACGGCCCTGGCCCACGGGCACATCGAGCCCCTCTTCGGCATGGAAACGGTCGGGCGCTCGTTCGCACTCGGCCACTGGCGGCGGTGGCCTGCTGGACAGGCCGCGGCAGTCGAGGAGTTCCTGCACGCCTGGTGGGCGTACACGCTCACCGATCCGGATCCCGCCGTACCCGCGCACGAGGTCCTCATAGTGAGCGCCGAGGCATCTGGCGCCCTGAGCCCGTGGCTCCGCACCTGGGAAGCAGTGACCGGCCCCGCGGCCGACCAGCACCTGGCCGAAGCGGCGGCACAGTGGGAGTACGACCTGCTCGGTGACCAACTGCCCTGGAATGCTTGGGAGAACGAGGAAGAGATGCGCGCCGAGCTGACTGTCTGGCTGGTTCGCCACGCTCCAACTCGGCTACGTGCCATCGGTGTGTCCGAAGAACTGCTTCACCGGATACGGCTGCTCGGGGTCACCGGTCCCGACCGCTGGGAGGACCCGCACTGGCCCGGCCACCGCTACTGATCCCCGAACGGCACCGTGTAGCGACGCGACGGGCGTCGCGGCCGCGCGCCGCGGCGGCCGCTCAGAGGTGGCCGTCCAGGAACTTCCGCACCTCGGCGACGGTCATGGGCCCCGTGTCGTGCGCCACCGCCTCTCCCTCCTTCAGCAGGACGCAGGACGGGGCTCCCGTGATCCCGTATCGCTCGGTTGCGGCCGGACAACGTGTGATGTCGGTGCGGACGACCGTCAGGCGGCCCGTGTAGTCGTCGGCGATGCCACCCACGACGAGGTCCATCACCCGGCAGGGCTCGATCGCCTTGGGCCAAGTCCCGGTGAAGTATGCGAGGACCGGAACTGCGCTCATCCCGAGGATGAAATCGAACTCCGCGTCCTCACGGGGTCGGTGAACCCGCATCGCCATGGAAGCTCCTGGCCTCACGTTCCGTCATTGCGTCCCCATCATCCCCCGCATCCCCACCATCCCTCGCGCGGTGTGGCAGGCCCACGAGCTCCCCGGGGTCCTGGGGCCGCTCGCGGACGCGGTCGTGGAGGTCGGCGTACGCGTCAGCCGACCCGAAGACCGACCGCCAGCGTCAGTTCGAGAACGCGGTGCGGCGATGCGAGATCCGGAAACAGCTCCCGCACCTGCGCCATCCGGTACCGGACTGTCTGGGGATGGATGAACAGCGCCGCCGCCACCTCATCCCGCCTGCCCTGGTGCAGCAGCCACGCACGCAACGTCTCCTCCAGCCGCCGTGCGGTCGCGTCGGGCAGGGCCCGCAACGGTGCGAGGGCTCGGGCGCGCAGGTCTGCGAACGCGTCCCCGTCGGCGCTGAGCACCAGCTCGGGCAGGTGGTCCTCGGTGTCGCGAATGTCGGAGGAGAGCAGGCGCGCGCGTACGGCTCGGGCGTACGAGGCGGACGCGCGAGTCCATGGCCGGGGCGGGCCGACCACGGCGGTGCGGTCGGTCAGCTGCCGCAGGAGATGCGATCGGTCGGCATCGGGGACGAGCAGCACACCGGTGGCGTCCGGCAGATCGTCGAGGACGAGGGTGCTCGGGTCGAGAGCGCGGTAGGCAGGGCGGGCCTGGGCGGCGGGCAGCAGGACCGCGGTCAGCGAAACCGGAGGCTGCCACCCGGCCCGTTGAGCGGAGGCCAGCAGCGCGTCCGGGCTCGCGCCGGCGAGGAGGTCTCGGGCCAGGTGTTCCAGGTGGCGTTCTTGGTCCCTGCCGCGAGCGGCCAGTTCGTCGGCGTGGCCCGCGGCGCTCGCGGCGGAGAGCTCGTCGATGTAGGCGAAGGTCAGCTCGGCGAACTTGGCCACCTCGGCGGCGGGCAGGCCTGCCGGTACGGCACCCGCCGCCAGGCATCGCCAGGCCACGCGGGCGCCGACGCGGTAGGCGCTGAGCAGGGCGTCCATCGAACGGCCGTCCCGCACCTCGCCGCGGCCGAGCTCGTATGCTGCGTCACCGGCGTCCACGCCTTTGGTCTTTCCGCTCGCGAGGTCCAGGTAGTGGCCCAGGGCGGTGCGGACGGCTCGGCGGATGGTGCCGCCCATGCTGCCCGAGAGGGCGTTGGCGTAGGGGGGGACCTCGTCGATGATCGCCTGGACGACTTCGTCGGCGGTGGTCTTCAGCGCCGCCCGAAGTGCGGTGACCGTCGTCTCATTCAGGGCCAGTTCGCTGGCCCTCTGGATTGCATGGCTCACGTTTCTGTTCCCTGCGAACAATTCAACCAGCCAGATTTACGTCCTACGGTCAGGACTTTACGCCCTGAGGCGCAGCAAGCTGGAGTCATGACGAGTACAGCCCTCCGCAGCAGGGCTTGGAAACTGCTGGAGATGGTCACGACGCCGCTATTGCCGTCGGACTACCTCGACCTGGTCAGCCCGCTGCGCGCGGGCGCTGACCTGCGTGGGCGCATCGAGGCCGTGCACCCCGAGACCGATGACGCCGCGACTGTCGTGATCAGGCCGGGACGGGGCTGGCGCGGTCACACGGCCGGTCAGTACGTACGGATCGGGGTCGACGTCGACGGGGTGCGCCTGTGGCGTGCCTACTCCATCACCTCGCCGACGAACCGCCCGGACGGCCGCGTCACGATCACCGTGAAGGCGATCCCGGACGGCAAGGTCAGCAACCACCTGGTCCGTAGAGCGAAACCGGGCACGCTGATCCAACTCGACCAGGCGACCGGTGACTTCGTGCTGCCGCAGGCCAGGCCCGCCAAGGTGCTCTACCTGACGGCCGGCAGCGGCATCACGCCCGTGATGGGCATGCTGCGCGACACCGAGTTCGACGACGTCGTCATGGTCCACTGCGCGCCACGGCCGCAGGACGTGATCTTCCGCAACGAACTGCACGACCTCGTCGCGGACAAGAAGCTGCGGCTCACCGAGGTGCACAGCGACGCAGACGGCCAGCTCGACATCGCCCGTCTCGCCGAACTCGTGCCCGACTGGACCGAGCGCGAGACCTGGGCCTGCGGGCCCACGGGCCTGCTCGACGCCGCCGAGAAGCACTGGAGCGAGCACGGCGTCCCGGAGCGCCTGCACATCGAACGCTTCCGCCCCAGCATCGTCGTCGCCGGCGACGGCGGCGAGGTCACGTTCAGCACCACCGGCAAGACCGTCGACGCGGACGGCGCCACGCCGTTGCTGGACGTCGGCGAGGAGGCCGGCGTGCTCATGCCGTCCGGGTGCCGCATGGGCATCTGCTTCGGCTGCGTCACGCCGCTCAAGGCGGGCGCCGTCCGCGACCTGCGCACCGGCGAGATCACCGAGGCCGAGCCGGGCGTCCTCATCCAGACCTGCGTGTCCGCCGCGGCGGGCCCTTGCGACATCGACCGGTAGGAGCACCTTGACCGCCATCGACCCCACCGCCCACCTGACCGCAGAGCAGATCGAGGAGCTGGGCCGGGAACTCGACGCGATCCGCGACGAGGTGATTGCCGCCCGCGGCGAGAAAGACGCCGCCTACATCCGCAAGGTCATCTCGGCACAGCGCAAGCTCGAGCTGGTCAGCAGGGGCGTACTGCTGTTCTCGATCTTCCCGCCCGCGTGGCTGCTCGGCACCGCCGGGCTGTCCGTGGCGAAGATCATGGACAACATGGAGATCGGCCACAACATCCTGCACGGCCAGTGGGACTGGATGCGGGACCCGAAGATCCACTCCACCACCTGGGACTGGGATCACGTCTCGCCGGCCGAGCAGTGGAAGCACTCGCACAACGAGCTCCACCACACGTACACCAACGTGATCGGCAAGGACAACGACCTCGGCTACGGCATCATGCGCGTCGACGAGGACCAGAAGTGGCACCCGATCCACCTCGGCCAGCCGCTGTGGAACTTCCTCAACGCCTGCTTCTTCGAGTACGGCATCGCGGCGTACGACCTGGAGCTCGGCAAGAACCTGGACAAGCGCTGCCGCAAGAACCCGGAGTTCCGCGCGCGGGCCAGGGCCGTGGGCCGCAAGATCCGCAAGCAGGTGCTCAAGGACTACGTGATCCACCCGCTGCTGTCGGGTCCGTCGTTCCTCCCCACGCTTGCCGCCACGTTCACGGCGAACCTGGTCCGCAACATCTGGTCCCACTCGGTGATCATGTGCGGGCACTTCCCCGAGGGCGTGCAGGTCTTCGAGCGCCGCTCCATCAAGGGCGAGACACGCGGCCAGTGGTACCTGCGCCAGATGATGGGCTCGGCGAACATCAGCGGCAGCAAGGCCATGCACTTCATGACCGGCAACCTGTCGCACCAGATCGAGCACCACCTGTTCCCGGACCTGCCGAGCAACCGGTACGCCGAGGTCGCGGTGAAGGTGCGCGCGCTGTTCGAGAAGTACGAGCTCGACTACGTCACCGGCCCGCTGCCCAAGCAGGTGTTCTCCGCGTGGCACAAGGTCTTCCGGCTCTCGCTGCCGAACAAGAAGCCCAAGGTCGAAACGCCGGACCGCGAGCGGGAGCTCGTCGCCGCCTGATTCCCGGTATCGGTTCAGATCTCTCGGCCGTCCCGGTGCCACCGCCGGGCGGCGAGATCTCTGGCGGATGGTGGGCGACCGCGACGGAGTTCAGAGCACAGCTACGGCGAGGTGTTGCAGTGCGTCTCCGACCGCCACGGGCGGGCCACTCTCCCACCACCTCGGTCCGCATCGCCGAGGAGGGTCACGGCGAGTCCAGGTGACGGACGACGACTCCGGGCAGCGCAGCAGAAGGCTGGACTCCCGCCGCCCGCCTTACGTCCGGTGCGCCTCGGAGTGCCGTCCGAGCAGCCGCCACCTTCTTCGCGCCCGGAGTCCTTCAAGCGCCTGAGCCGGCCCCGATCGCCGAAAACGCCATCTCCCTTGTCGTACTGATCAACGACGGTCTACAACAGTGAGCGTGACCAACGCTTTCGCACCACCACCGAACGGTCAGCTCTCCCGGACGCCGGCACCCGTTCCTGCGGACAGGAGGCGGTGGACCAAGGAGTCGGCCGGAGGCATGTTCGCGGGCTTCGCGGCCTTTTGGTGCGCCCAAGTGCTGCTCTTCGAACCTGTCGGCCATCTGCTTCCCGACTTCGAGCACACAGCCACCAGCGTCGCGGGAGTCCTCGCCGCTGCGGCCGCCTATCCGCTCGCCAAGCGGTGGCTCAAGCGCCTGCCTCCCTCGGACCATCCCCAGCGATAGACCCGTCCGCGACAGACTGGCGACAACCGTCTCAGGCCTGCTCTCGGTGAGCGACGGCGGAAGATGGAGTCCACGACGAAGGTGGGCGTACGTGCCGGTCGATGATGGCGGTGCTCTCGAGGGAGCGGCCAACGTGCCAGGACACCTCACGTCAAGCCGTAACTCGCGTGGGCCGGTATCGCTGGGCTACCGCCCCCGACCGGAACTCACGGCGGTCCACGAACTCGAGCTGAATGCGCCCGCGCAGACCGGCGAGCAACGTCGGCCCGTGTCCGGCAAGGACCGGCTGAACAACGAACTCGTACTCGTCGATCAGTCCCAGATCTGCCAAAGCCAGGGGGAGTGTCACGCCGCCCACCCACAGGCCCTCGCCTGACTCCTGCTTGAGCCGCTGAACCGCTTGCCCCAAGTCGCCTCGCACCAGGTCGGCATTCCAATCGACCCCGCTCAGCGTGCTCGACACGACGTACTTCTTCGCCCGGTCGATGGTCTCGGCGAACGGGATCTGCCACTCATCCATCCACTCAGGCCATGTGCCCGTGGCCGGCTTCCGCCATGCCGACTCCATCATCTCGTAGGTCGCCCGGCCGAACAGCAGGGCATCGGCTCGCTCCATCTCAGCGGTCCAGTAGCGCATCGACTCCTCGTCCGGGGGGAGCCCTGCCTCGTGATGACAGCAGCCGTCGAGCGTCACGTTGATCGAATATCGCAGTGGTCTCATCTCGTTGCTCTCCCTTGATGCGCGCCCCGCGTTCATCGGACCGTACTGAGACGACTGTCGGCGCCATTTCTCATCGGCGCCCCGATCGCACCTACTTCGACGGCTCCTCATTGCCCGAACCAGGGCTTCAATGCCCGATGGGACGTCGTCGCTCAGCATTTTCATCCCGCCCCGCTACCGGCCACGGTGTCGGGCGAGCCACCGCGTTGCACCTCAACGGGAAACGATCTGTCACGGTCCCGTGCTCTCGCAGTCGCGGAGCACTCGAAGAGGTAGGCGAGGAGTCGGGCGCTGAAGACACCGCTCACTCGAGCCAGTACGCCCCTCACGACGTGGCCGTGCAGCACACGGATTCTGGCAGGGCAGCAGATCCCGGTCGACGGCGGGTAGGTGACCTGCCTGTGGGATGAGAGCGGACTCGATCCACTGACAGACCGCACGCGGCGAGGGAAGGGCTTTGTTGGAGTGTCGTACCAAAACGGCAAGCGCGGGGACCGGGCCGGCTTCCCCCTGCTGGCGGTCCTCGGGCTGATGGCTGGAATCTTCACCGTCGGCTCGGAGGAGCTGGTCGTCTCACCGCTGTTGGTGCGCATGGCCGCATCGTTCGACACGACGGTCGGCGTCATGGCGCTTTCGGTCAGTGTCTACGGCGCCACGACCGCTCTCGGCGCGCTGGTCTTCGCGCCCCTGGGTGACCGGGTGTCACGCAGGCTGAGCCTGTCGGTCGGGATGGCGGTGTTCATCGTGGGCACGGTGCTCTGCGCGTGCGCCACCGGAACAGGCCTGTTCTTCACCGGCAGGGCATTGGCCGGCCTGGCGGCTGGAGCGTTCGTGCCCACTGCCTACGCCTTCGTCGGGGACCGGATCCCCTACCTGCACCGCGCCAAGGCCATGGGGATCCTCGTCTCGAGTTGGTCGCTGTCGCTGGTGCTGGGCGTTCCGATGGGGTCCTTCATCGGGCAGTGGCTGGGGTGGCGGTGGACCTTCGGCCTGCTGTCGCTGCTCGGTGCTCTCGTCCTGTCGGCGATGCTCCGCACCGGTGGCGAACGCCAGCCGAGCGCGGAGGACGGCACCGAGCCGGAGGAAACCCCCGGGCCGTCGGCGGGACGGACACGGTCGGCGACACGGGCCTTCCTGACACCACGTGTCCCGGCGTACGTGCTCGCGACCTTCCTGGTGATGCTGGGCTGGTACGGCATGTACACCTTCCTCGGTACCGCGCTGGAATACCGCTACGGCTCCGGAAGCTCCCTGACCGGCGTCATGATCCTGCTGTACGGGCTCGGTTTCGCCTCAAGTTCCGTCACGGGCAGGTTCGCGGACCGGCTGGGCAAGGAGCGCGTGCTGACCGCCTCCCTGGCAGGGCTGGTGCCCGCCCTCGTAGGCGTGCCGCTGCTCATCCACTGGACGGCGCCGCTCGCGGTGTGTCTCTTCGGCTGGGGCATTCTCCAGAGCCTGGTCGTCACCCTGCTGAGCACGCTGCTCAGCGAATGCTCACAGCATCACCGGGGCACCATCCTGGCGTTCTACAGCCTCGCGACCAATCTCGCCGTCGCCGTGGGTGCCGCCGCCCTCGCCCCCTTGTTCACGGCGCACGGCTTCCTCGCCGTGGGGTGCGCCTGCGCTGCCGTCACCGCGGTCGCCGTAGGCCTGAGCCGATGGACGGCGAGCACCGCCACGGGCGGCCCCGCGCCCGTGGCCCGGATGCGGGGAGGAAGCGTGGGCAAGGACACGTGAGGACCGAATGGGTCGGCCTGCTGCAAAGCCTGCCGAGGACTGCGTTCGCCGCGGCCGTATGCGCGTCAACCACCCACTCGTCGGCGAACTGAACCTGGACTGGGACGCCTACCCGATCCCCGGCGCTTGCGGCCCGGTCCTCATCGTCCTCACCGCCGAGGACGGCAGCCCCGACAGCGAACGACTCCGACTGCTCTCACGTCTGCTCGACGGCCACTTTGGTGGCGCTGGGCCTTCCCTGGGGCAAGGTGGAGCGAAACCCGGTCGACGACAGCGGCCGGCTCCTCCCCTCTCATTTCAGGAAGGCACGCAACTCGCGCACCGCGCTTGCTACCTCTGCGGGAGCGTCGAAAGGCTGATTGTGGCCGCTGTCGATACGTCGGTAGTCAAGCAGGTGCGGAAACCGGGCGAGGTGCTGCTCACGCGGGCGGGGGTGCAGCGCGGGGTCCTCGGTCGGGTCGAGGACGATCGAGGGCACGTCGACGGTCGGGAGGCGGGCCAGGAAGCGCTCATCATCCTCGTACTGCGGATCACCAGGCGCGAGCCCGAACCGGTGCCGATAGGAGTGGATGACGACCTCGACGAAGTCGGGGTTGTCGAACGACGGCGCCGCCCGCTCGAAATCCGCGTCGGCGATCGCGCGTCTCGGCGACCACTCGCGCCAAAGCTGGTGGGCCAGTTCCCGGCGGTAGCGGGCGAGGCCGGCGCGTCCGCGCTCGCCATGAAAGTAGTACTGGTACCAGTCACGGCTTTCATCAAGCGGCGCCGTCGGCTGAGAGGATGCGGCGATGTCCTGGATGGAGTAGCCGCCGAGAGCGACCACTCCCCCTATGAGATCGGGGCGGAGGGCCGCCGCGACGCACGCCGCGCGGCCACCCCAGTCGTACCCGACGAGAATCGGCGCCTCGAGTTCGAGAGTCTCCACCAGGTTCAGCACGTCCCGGCCGACCGCCGCCTGCTGGCCCGAGCGCGGCGTCGACTCGAAGGCGAAGCGGGTTGCTCCGAATCCCCGCAGGTAGGGGGCGAGTATGCGAATTCCCGAGCCCGCGAGTTCGGTGGCGACTGGCTCGAAGGAGTGTGGGTCGTAGGGGAACCCGTGCAGGAGGAGGACGGGCCAACCGTCCTCGGGCCCCGCCGTCTCGATACCGACATCCAGTGGGCCGCTGCGTACGGAGAGCCGGGTGAAGGTCATGGCTCAAACGCTAGCGGTGTCAGCCGCGCGTCGGGAGCATGGGCGGTCAGGCTTGGGGAGCGTGGCTGTCGGCGGAGTTCCAGTACGGCGCCCAGGTCGGGAAGGACTCGGGCAGCGGGCGGGCACCCAGCGGGTCGCTGCCGTCGTTCACGCCGGTGCCGTGTGCGGGTCTGGACAGTGCGTCGGTCAGGTACCAGCGGTGGAACTTCCGCCGTCGGAAGCACCACTCGCCGTCCACGCGCAGGTAGTCGTCCCAGTACTGCAACTCCCCCACCTCCCAGTGGCCGGTGGAGGGCCGTTCGAGCTGGTCCCGGCAGTAGACGACGCCTCTGGCGCGGTCGGCGTCGTCGAAGTCCACGATGTGGTTGGTCACCTGGTGGATCGTGGTTCGCGAGGCTTGCATGGCCTCGGTGTACCAGCGGTGCAGTGCCGCGCGGCCGGATTCGTCGCGTCCCACCCGCACGTCGGGCACGAACAGGTCCGCGACGGCGTCCATGTCCCGTGAGTCGAGCGCCAGCGCGTACCGGTAGGGGAGTTGGCGGATCTCGGCCAGCGATTCCATTCGGTCGAGTCGCTCTTCGAGCGTCGTCGGCGTCCAGGCTCCAAGTCGGCCCATGCTGGTCTCCTCACGGGTACGGCGCGCATCACCACCCCAGATTACAGCTCAATAAGATAACTCATTCAAGTAGCCTCTTCAGGTACTCGTTCGAGTCGCCGTCCGGGCTCGGCCGTTCAGGGCGTGAGGATGACCTTGCCGGGGGTCGTGCGGGTGGACGACTCGGCCAGTTCCAGTGCCGCGGCCGCCTCCGCCAACGGGAAGCGTGCGGCGATCTGTGCGGTGAGCACACCGTCGCGCAGCAGGTTGAGGACGTGGGTGAGATCCGTACGGGTCCGGTCCCGGAACGCCTCACGCTTGGCCGAGTCCGGCTTGCCGGCGCCCGCCCAGATGTCGTAGAAGCTCGCGTGCCTGCGCGTGGGCAGGTGATTCCAGAACGCCAGTTTGGCCAGCAGGGGCAGGAAGTCGAGCAGTATCGGGCGGGTCCCGTCGAGCGCGGCCGCGATGCTGTAGGAGACCAGCGTGCCGGTGCGGTTGAGCAGTCGGTACGAGTGGGTGACGCTCGCGCCGCCGAGGTGGTCGAACGCGGCGTCCACGCCGTCGGGGGCCAGTGCGCGGACGCGGGCGGCCAGGTCGGGGGCACGGTAGTCGACCGGCTCCACACCGAGGGCGCGCAGCGCCTCGTGATGACGCGGGCTCGCCGTGCCGATCACGTGGGCGCCGGCGTTCCGGGCGAGCTGGACCAGGATCGAACCCACTCCCCCGGCGGCGCCCGTCACGAGGACGGTCTGCCCGGCCTGCACTTTCGCCTTGTGGTGGAGCATCTGGTAGGCGGTCAGACCGTTGACGATCAGCGTCTCCGCCTCGTCCGGGTCGATTCCGTCGGGCACCTCGACCAGGTCGGCGGCGGCCAGCAGTACGGCCGTGGCCCAGCCGCCGGTCTTGGTCAGCGCGGCGACCCGGCGGCCGACCAGGGCGCGGTCCACTCCGGGGCCTACGGCCTCGACGACGCCGACAAGGTCGTATCCGGGCACGAACGGGAACGCGGGCTGGCCGTAGTAGCGGCCCCGGCGCATCGCGCTTTCCGCAAAGGACACCGCGGTCGACTCGACCCGCACCAGCGCCTGGCCGGCGTCGGGTACCGGCAGCGCCCGCCGCACCAGTTGCAGGCCGGTCGGTGCGACCTTGCCCGGCAGTACCACCTCGGTGACGGTCGTGGTGGTCCCGGTGGCGGCGTTCAACTCGGTCATGGCCAACTCCTCAAACTCTGCGAATCTTCGTCACTCTGTTAATGACCGTAACTATGTGTCTGACCGTCAGAGCTTGTCAAGCAATGAGCTACGGGTCGTAACAGAAGGAATGACCTGACCTGACTTCGAAGGTCCCTTACGATGCGACTATGACTAACCCACCGCAGACCATGAGCAGGCGTGAGCGGCTTCGGGCGCAGACTCTCAAGGAGATCGAGGACACGTCGTTCGCGATCATCGACGCGGAGGGCATCCATGCCCTGTCGATCGCGGCGCTGGCCCGGGGCATGGCGATGTCCGCACCGGCCGTCTACCGCTACTTCCCGTCGCGTGACGCGCTGGTGGCCCACCTGGTGACGCTCTCCTACGAGCAGCTCGTGGCAGCCATGAGCCAGGCGGTGGAAGGGAGCAGGCGGGCGCCTCGCGCGCGACTGCGGCAGCTGGTCGGCGCGTACCGGGACTGGGCCCTGCGGTATCGGCGTCGCTACGGGATGCTTTTCGGTGAGCGGGCCGGGGACCTGCCCGGTGAGGTCACGGAACAGACGCCGTTGGACCAGGCGATGGCGCTGCTCATCGACCTGCTGACGGCCGTGCAGGGGAGCCCACCGACCGACGGCGGCACCGGCACCGGCGACCGCGCGCTCGACGGGCAGTTGCGGCAGTGGGCCCGTTCCCAGCAGCGGCCGGACACGTCACCGCGCGCCGCCCGCGCCGCCCTCCTGATCTGGTCGCGGGTGCACGGCATCGTGAGCCTCGAACTCACCGGCGTCTTCGACAACAGTCCCCTGGAGGCCCAGCGGCTCATCGATTCGGAGATCGAGAACGCCGTCCGGTCACTGGAACCAGACGGCTCCTGAGGGCGCGCACGGTCCGCTCGCCGCCGTTCACGACCGGCCCTGCCTGCCCCAGCCTGCCCTGCTGTTGCAGGGCAGGCGCGCGACTCGGCCGGCCCGGTCCGAGCACTCAGTCCTTGTCGGGCTCGTCCGCGACGTCTCCGGCCCCGATCGTGTCCGCGTACTCGGACGGGTCCAGTGTGCCTTCGCGGTCGGGGTTGATACCGGCGCTACCCCCTGGCTGACCGCCCCCGGTGCTGCCGTAACCGCCCGGGACTCCTGGAGTGACGTCCGCGTCAGCCTCTTCCCGCGTGATGTGGCGGGTGGCCCGGACGTTCGCGCGGCGCTCCGGGTACGGATAGCTGAACGGCTGGGATTCCGCCCGTTCCTCTTCTGCCTGACGGGCTTCCCGGGCGGCTTGTTCCGCCTGCTGACCGGAGTGCGGGTTTTCCTGGTTCTTCGTCATCGAGAGTTCCCTTTCTGTGAGCCCTGGGTGCGTCTTGTGAAGCGGCAACGGCATGTCGGCGGCCGGGTCGGCGTCGTCGGGCTGGAGCATCCGGCGGCTGCGCCGGTGGCAAGACGCATCGGCGCCCCGCGCCCTGCAGCCGCCCCCTCAGCACGCCTGTCGCCGCAGACCCATCCGCGGGGATCCGCCGAGTACCCATCGGCACGGGCCCTACCGACCGGGCAGCCGTTCGGTGTCCGTACGGGGGTCGGCGGCCAGAGCGTCGAACGAGGAAGCCGCGGTCAAACGCGAGGGAAGGCGGACCGGGGCGGGGCGGAGGGTGGTCGCTCGTGGTGAATGGCCTCCGAAGGGGCGGGACCGGGCCGATCGGCGCCGGTCCGGGAAGCGTTCGCGGAGCGTTGACGCTGCCCTGGTCGCGCTCGCACTGAGGCAGGCCGGGGTGTCAGGCGCTGCCGGTGACATCGGCAGAGCGACCTGAACTGCGCCCGCAGCCTGCCCAAGGCCCTGAGACGCCGTTCCGGGAAAGTCTGCGGAGCGTTCACGTGTCGACTTCCGGCGTCTACTTCATCCTGGCCGTCGACGCGGCTGGACGTGGCGGAGAAGGCGTTCACCATGCCGACCGAGGCCCCGACCGGCATGGCGCTTGATGTACGCCGCTTCGACGGCTGACCGACCGATTCTTCGACCCGCGAGGCGGCACTGCGTGAGCTGTCGTCTGTGCCCGCCGCGACGGACCGCCCAAGCCGCGCCCGACCGACCGGCCACCAGGCGGGCGGGACACCCGACCGGCTCCTCCCCATCCGACCACGGGCATCTTTGTCCCGTGAAGAACCCACCGCTTCCCCGGCCACCCGGACCATGAATGGCGAACGGCGTACACCCCAGCCGTCCCACGGCCCGCTGTGCGTCCGGGCACGCGCGGGAGTCACGGGCTGTGCCCGACCGTGGCGGCGGACCCCGCGCCGTGGATACGTCCGCGGGTGACCAAGTCACTGGTGGCGAAACAACTTCGGACCGGGACGACTGCGCAACGCCTGCCCTGCGCTTTGCGACGGAACTCGTCGCGTGGGTGGCCACCCCATGGGCCTTGGCCGACCATTCCTGGCTGCTCGCCGCCCCATCGGTGGTGGCCTTGATCGGCCTTCCGACGCTCTTGGTCACTCCGGGGACAAGACCGACGCGATCGTCGCGGAGCGGGCTGGACCACGATCTTGCTGGTGGTACTGCAGCTTGCTGCGGCCGTGGTCTTCCCACGGAGCGTCGACGCCGGCGTCGGCTGACTTTCCGCGATCGGTTCGCCCGCTGAAACGCTCACCCACCCACTGAAGCCGAGGACACACCGCGCCGACAGGCCGGCCACCCGTCAGGCGCGGTCGTGGAGGGTGATGTGGTAGCCGTCGGGGTCGGCGAAGGTGAAGGTCCGGCCGAAGGGGCCGTCGATCGGTGCGGAGACGATCGTGTGACCGTCGGTGACGAGCGCGTCGTGAATGTCCTGGACGTCTGTGGCGTGCAGCCAGATCGCGGCACCGATGCCGGGCCGGCCGACGGATGCGAGATCGGTGCCGGGAATGACGTCGCGGAGTGCGAACGCGATCGGCTTCGTCTCGAAGACGACGGCGTGCGGAGGTCCGGCCTGCGAGCGGACGAGGCCGAGGTACTGCTCGTAGAACGCCTGCGAGGCGTCGAGGTCGCGCGCCTGGAGCGAGATGAAGTCGGGGCCGGTGGCGGGCATGAGGATGCTCCTTCTCTTCGTGTCAGATTCCTGACACGGGTCAAGGTATGTCAGAATCCTGACATGAGTCAAAACCACGCCGGGGTCGACCTGGACAAATCACTGGGCTACCTGCTGAAGGAGGCTTCGAGCGCCCTGCGCTCAGCCATGGAGGACGTGCTGCGGCCACTCGGGATGAGCGTGACGCGCTATTCCTGTCTCGAACTGCTGGCTCAGCGACCGGGCTTGTCGAACTCCGAGCTCGCGCGGGGCGCGTTCGTGACACGGCAGTCGATGAACGTGCTGCTCCAGGCCCTGGAACGCGAGGGCTACGTGACCAGGCCCGAGGCAGCCCCGGTGGGGAAGGTTCTTCCCACACGGCTCACGCCTCGCGGTCGGCGGGTGCTCGAAAAGGCGAGCGTGGCGGTCCGGTCCGTCGAGATCAGAATGCTGGCCGGCTTGACCGAGGCCGAGCAGTCGGGGGCGTTGCGGATCCTGCAGAGCATGATCCGGTCCTTGCGCGATGACAATGATGACAAGACCGGTGCATAGCTCTTCGGTAGGCCGGGGTCCGCTGGTCAGATCTTCCAGGAGCGCAGCTGCTCGGCGACCTCGGGAACGCGCAGCCGGGCATCGCGCATCTTGCGCACGAGGTCGGACAGTGCGCCGTACGGCGGGTCGATGCCCTCGCCCGACTGGTCCATGTACTGGGCCGCGACGAACGCGGCGTACAGGCTGTTGCGGTGCGGGAGCGGCTCCAGGCGCACGATCGTGTGCATGAGCGCGGCCGCCCGCCACGCGGCATCCGGGTCGGCTGCCCGGAGGGTGGGCAGTTTGGTCCTGTGCCGGGCCACAGCCGCGACCAGGGCGGAGTAGTCGGCGACCGACATGTCCTCGGAGCCGAGGGCGGTCTCCTGGACGTCGAGGAGCCAGGAGACGTCGATATGGAGGTGCATCAGGCGGCCGCGGCCCCGCCGGGGCGCTCCGCGGGGGGAACCTCGTCCGGGAAGGCGTCGTCGAACTCCTGACGCAGCCGGTCGGCCCAGGCGCTCGCGCCCGCGATGAACTGCTTGCGCTGCATTTCGCGGACACCGAGGTCGTGCAGGTACTGCTTGAGGCTCTTGCCCTCGGCGGCCGCAGCCGCGCGGACGCCTTCGAGCTCTTCCTCGGTGAACGGCACGTTCAGGGATGGCATACACGAGATGGTACCTAGTAGGTACCGAGTGTGTGAACCGTCAGCACAGCCGCCCTGCGAGACCGGGCGAGCAGCGGTTCGGTTCCGCTCGGTTCGGCCGGCAGCTCGGCGTCGCCCTCCCCCGGATCCGCACTGCAGAGCGGAGGGATCACTCGATCGTGAGTTCTTCCCCGGTCGCAGCGCGCATGCCGGGATGCTCGGAAGGGCGGTGTGCGCCCAGGGCCGCACGGCGATGAGGGGGATGGCGTGACGCGAGAAACGGGACCGCGCGGAGGCTCGAACAGCGACAGGCAGGCACTGTTGCTGGCTGCCGGACTGGCCGATCTGGCGGTGAGCACCGTAGGTTCGGCCCTGGGGACGGTACGAGGGCTGTTGCGCCGGTCGGACGCCACCGAGCTGGCCGCGGAGGCGGAACACGAGCTCATGACGCGTGGCCGTCTGGTGCTGGACCGGTACGCGACCGTGCCCCCGGCACACTTGGAGATCCTCGCCCGGCGCGCCCTGGCCCGGAAGGCCACCGGTGGCGTGTGAGCGGTGGGAGCCGACCGCGTTCAAGGCCCGTGTGGACGAGGTGCTGCGGGGGTTCGTGGCCCGGGAGGCCGATGAGTTCGCGGCCGTCGACCCGATGCTCGGCGCCGTGGCCCAGGGGCTGGAGGCGGCGGTCGCGGACGGCAAACGGCTGCGGGCGGCGTTCTGCTACTGGGGGTGGCGGGCGGTGGGACAGCCGGACAGTGACGCACTCGTGCGGGCGGCAGCCTCGATGGAGCTGGTGCACGCCGCCGCGGTTGTGCATGACGACCTCATCGACGACAGCCCGCTGCGGCACGGGCGGCCCACCACGCATGTCGCCCTGCGCGGGGCCTTAGGGGCTCGTCCGGACGCCGATGCCGCCGCACGGTCGCTCGCGATGCTGGTGGGAGACCTGCTGATGGCGCTGGCCGGGCAGTTGTTCGCCACCAGCGGTGTGCCCGCCGCGTATCTCGTCCGGGCCCGCCCGCTGTGGGCGGTGATGGCCCGTGAGCTGATCGCCGGTGAGTGTCTGGAGATTCTGCGCACCGGTGCCGGTCCTGACACCGAGGCGGCGCTGAAGGTGATCCGGTACAAGACCGCCAAGTACACCGTCGAACAGCCCCTGTTGATCGGGGGTGCGCTGGCCGGCGCGGGCATGCGGCTGCGCGAGGGCTACTCCGCGTACGGGCTGCCGCTGGGCGAGGCGTTCCAGCTCCGGGACGACCTGCTCGGGCTGTTCGGAGATCCCGAGCTCACCGGTAAGGCCAATGCCGACGATGTGCGCGGCCGGCGGCCCACGGCACTGCTGGCGGAGACATGGCGGCTCGCCGACGACGCGGAACGCGCGGTGCTGCACTCGCTGCTGGGCCGCAACGACCTGGACGGGGAGGGGCTGGACGCGGTGCGCGCGGTGATGCGCCGACTCAAAGCGCCCGACCGCATCGAGCACATGATCCGGGCACGGGTCCAGGAGGCTCTCGGCGCCCTCCACGAACTGGATCTGCCGGCGCCCGCCGCCCACGGACTGTCCGCGCTGGCCCATTCCGCGGCGGTACGCCTTTCCTGACCCTGCCATCAGGGCGGCACGGGCTCGTGGCGCCCCGGGCAGCCGACCCTCCCGGCTGTCGTGGACCTCCAGAGGAAGACGAGGAACCCTGCCATGGCCTACACCGAGGCATCACTGGACGCCCTGCGGCGGGCCGGGGACGAACTCGCCGACGCCACCGTCGCCGAGCTCTTCGCACGCGGGGAGGTGGGCACGTTCAACACCCTGATGCGTTACGTCTCCACCGCCGGCGCTCCCCTGCCGGACGGTCTGCCCGACGTCGCACGCGAGTATCTCGAAGCCACCCGCACCCCGCCGTCCTGGGTGGACTGGGCGCAGATGGAGCAAGCACGGCTCTTCTTCATCGACAACAACGTGCACATCTCCACCGCGCTGTCCTTCGCCGCCATGCCCGCCTGCTACGTCGTCCCGCACGTGGCGAAGCTGCTGTCGGCCAGTCATGGCCTGAAGTACCCCTCCAAACGGATGGCGGAGACCGGGCAGTTCACCGTCCATCTGATGCAGCCCGACGCCTTCGAGGCCGGCAGCCGCTTCATCCCCGCCGCCCAGAAGGTACGCCTCCTGCACGCCTCCATCCGCCACCACCTCGCCCGCGAGAACCGCTGGGACACCGCGGTGCACGGAACACCGATCTGCCAGGAGGACATGATCGGCGGGCAGATGTTCTTCTCCTTGCTCGTCCTGGACAGCCTGCACCGCCTCGGGATCCACATGTCGGCCGAGGGCGCGGAGGCGTATTACTACGCGTGGCGCGTCGTCGGCGCCATGCTGGGCGTCGACCAGGACGCCGTACCCCTGACCCTCGACGAAGCCCGCCAGTTCCTCGACCTGTACATGGTGCGGCACATGGGGCCCTCCGAGGAGGGCGCCCACCTGACCCGCGGGTTGATCGACCTGTACGAGGAGGTGGTACCGGGCACCTTCTTCGACCCCGTCGTCTCCGCCCTCATCCGCCACCTCATCGGCGACACCTGCGCCGACTGGCTCCGTGTGCCGCGCACCTCGTGGGACACCGCGGTCAAGGCCGTACCGCACCTCCTCGGCGTCCTGGAGACCATCGAGGACCACTCGCCGCTCGGCGCCTGGGCCCTGGACCGCCTCGGCCACCTCACCACGGTCTTCGAACTGTCCTCCCTCACCCGTGGACGCGTCATGCACTACGCGATCCCCGAAACCCTCAAGAAGGACTACGGCATCACCGGCACGGTCCCCCGCACCCGCCGGTGGACCCCACCGCCCAGCACCGTCTGACACGCCGCCGCCCAGGTGGGCCCGGTGAGGCGGATGGGCCGGGCGCACGGCTGCCATGCCGGCAGACGGTCCTGTCGGCTGATGGTCGTCCGCCCCGGCCACCTAGCGGAGCCCCCGACGCCCAACCGCCTGATTCGTGACCACTTGCCATCGGCCGACAATCACCCTATGGTCGTATGACCGTAAGGCTTACGCCCGTAAGGCATACACGCGTACGCCAGAACCTAGGGAGCTCGTGATGGCGACAAATCGACCGGTGGTACTTGTGACTGGTGCCTCATCGGGGGTCGGCAAGCAGACGGCCCGCGCCTTCGCCGCGGCGGGCTTCGAGGTGATCGGGACCGCTCGCAATACCGCGCGGGTCAGCGCGCCCGCCGGGGTGAGCTACCTCGACCTCGACGTGACCAGCGACGAGTCGGTCGCCTCCGTGGTCAAGCAGGTGATCGACCGGTTCGGGCGTATCGACGTCCTGGTCAACAATGCCGGCGTCGGTGCCAACGGCGCCGCCGAGGAGTTCTCCGTCGCCCGGACGCAGGAAGTCTTCGACGTCAACGTCTACGGCATCATGCGGATGACCAAGGCGGTCCTGCCGCACATGCGCGCCCAGCGGCGCGGACGCGTCATCAACGTCTCCTCCCTCAGCGGGTTCGTCCCGAGCCCCTTCATGGCCATCTACACGGCGACCAAGCACGCGGTCGAGGGCTACTCCGGGTCACTGGACCACGAGGTCCGCGAGCACGGCGTCCGGATCCTGCTGGTCGAGCCCGGCCCGATCAACACCCCGTTCGGGGACCACAGCATGCAGGGCGACACTCCGATGCCGCTCTACGCGTCGGGACGGCGCACGTTCGACGAGGTCCTGGCGAAGAACACCAGCGGCGGCGACGATCCCGCCACCATCGCCAAGGTGATCGTCGCGGCGGCCACCGACAAGAACCCGACACTGCGGCGCACCGCCGGTAAGACGGCCGCCGGCATCAGCGTGTTCCACCGCGTCCTGCCGGCCCGGATCTTCGACCGCATCGTACGCAGGTTCAACCGGATGCCGAACTGACACTCACCTCACGGGCAGCCGATCAACTGTCCCACACTCCTTACAGGCCCGGCCGCGACAGAGGAACACATCGTGCGGTACCCGAAAGAATACAAACAGCAGAAACGGCAGCGCATCGTCGAGACGGCCGGCCGCCGGCTCAAGCGCAACGGCATCGACGGCTCCGGAATCGCCACGCTCATGAAGGACGCGGGCCTGACCAACGGCACCTTCTACGCCTACTTCCCCTCCAAGGACCACCTCGTCGCCACCGCGGTCGCCGACCAGATGCGCGCCCAGCACGAGAACATCGTCGCCCACGCGGCACCCGGCCGTGCCGGTCTCGAACAGATCATTCGCTGGTACTTCTCCCCCGAACAGCGCGACAACATCGAGGACGGCTGCCCCAACGCCGCCCTCCTCGACGAGATCACACGCTCCACCGATCCCACCCGGCAGGCGTACACCGAAGGCGCGCTGACCCTCATCGACGGCTTCGCTGCCCGCCTGGCACCCCACGACCCGTCCTCGGCCCGTCTGAAATCACTCAGCCTCCTCGGCATGATGGCCGGGACACTGCAGCTCTCCCGCGCCCTGACCGACCGGCAACTCGCCGACCGACTCCTCGAACAGGGCATCCGCAACGCCCTCGCACTTCTGGACGCCGAGCAGAACGGCTGAAGAGCCGCCGGGCGGCGGGGTTCCGTGTCCCGTCGCCCGGCCCGGTCCGGCCCTCGTGTGTCAGGGCCTGATCGTCAGCCAGTCGAGCGCGGCGACCCTGCCAGTGCCCTTCGCCACGAGGTAGAGGTCGTGCGCGCCGGTGACCTCGCGCTTGAGGGGCACGGACAGTTCCTGCCAGTTCCCGGTACCCGTGACGGGCAGGACCGCGGCCACTGGACCGTCCGGCGCGTCCAGGCGCAGCTGGAACGAGCAGGCCCGTGCGCAGGAGGAGTCGAGCCGCACGGTGAGGTGCTTTCCGCTGATGTTCGCCTTGCGGAAGGCCACCCAGTCGCCGGAGTCGAGGATCCCGGTGGCCGCCGTGCCGCGCCCCGCCCCCCGTACAGTCGTCGCCTTTTCGGCCTGGAGTGTCGAGGTGGCGTCGCGGCCGTCGCCGTAGAGCCGGATGTCGTTGACGACCCAGGGCGTGGGGCCGCTCGCGGTGAGGGTGATCCGTATGTGGCGGGCGGTGGTCTGCGCGGGGAACACCGCGTCCTGGGTGAAGGAGCGGCCGGAGACGCGGGCGAGCGGCTTGCCCCAGTGCGTGCCGTCACCGCTGACGGAGACCGTGAAGCCGTACGGCTGGCGGCCGCCGGTGTCGCGGCCCGCGTCGAGGGAGAGTCGGTTGAAGGTCTTGCTCTCGCCGAGATCGACGGTCAGGGACTGGCCGGCGGCCTGTGGAGCGGCGCCCGTCCAGCGGGTGTTGATGTCGCCGTCGACGGTGACGGCCGCGTCGGTGCCGTCGCTCGCGGTGGCGCTCCAGTTGCCGTGCCGTACCCGCTGCCGGCAGCCGGGCAGGTCGCAGCCGGTGGACCAGATGGGGGCGCCGTACTCGTAGGCACCCTGGTCCGGAGCCGCGCCCAGGGTGTCGGTGGTGATGCCGTCGACCACCTCGCCCGCGTCGATGGCGGGCGATCCGGGCGTCAGCCACAGCTCACCGTTGACGGCGTCCGTGTAGCCGGGGGTGGCGCTGATCAGGTTGGAGCGGACGATGGGCAGCGGGTCGCCGGTCTGTGTCGCGGTGACCGGCTTGGGTCCGATGATGTTGCTGAAGTACGAGCCGGACGCGTCCGTCGCGCCGCCGAGGGCGGACGAGGCGGTACCGATGCCCACGCCGTAGCTGGAGTTGTGGTCCTCGTTGGCGATGCTGGGGCCGGTGTGGCCGTTGAAGTAGACGCCCCGGGCGCCGGTGTTCCAGGCCACGTTGTGGTGCAGCTTGAAGTGGCCGGAGTAGTTGTCGACGTAGTAGCCGTTCTGGCCGCTGGAGTCGTGCGCGGTGTTGTGGTCGATGGAGCTTCCGGTGCCGTTCAGGTAGCAGCACACGTAGAAGGGTGAACCGTCGCGGGAGGTGCGCATCGCCTCGGAGATGTCGTTGTAGGCGATGCGGTTGTCGTGGTACTCGGTGCCGTTGATCTGGTAGGCGGTGTCGATGGCCGCCCGTCCGGTGCGGCGGATCGTGTTGTGGGTGATCGTGTGGCCGTTGCCGTTGATCTCGATGCCGGGGGTGTAGCTGCCCATCCAGCCGACGTCGCGGATGTAGTTGTTGGTGACGGTGTTGCCGGTGCCGCGGACCAGGACGCCGTCACCGGCCGACTGCGCGATCTCGCTGTTCTTCAGCGTGTTGCCGCTGCCGAGGATCTGGACGCCGGAGTCGAGGATGCGGGAGGCGACGATGTGGCCCTCGGCCGGCTCGATCGCGAGGTCGCCGTCCGGCGGCATGGGCAGGGTGGAGTACTCGGAGATGTACGTGGCGCGGAGTCGGTCGATCACGACTCCCGTACTGGACTTGCCCGTTCGCAGCGAGGTGCCCCACAGGTTCAGACCGCGCACGGTGACGTACGAGCTGTCGCTCAGGTCGACGCCCCACAGCCGGTGCTTGGCGGTCACCGTGTGTCCGGCGATGCCGCCCTTCGGGGGGACCAGGTAGAGCCGGTGTGCGGTCCTGTCGTAGAACCACTCCCCCGGCTGGTCCAGGGCGGCCTTCGACCCGACGAGGTAGTAGTTGCGGTAGGGCTGGTTGCCCATGCACAGCGGGGTGCAGCGGTAGTTGCCGCCCTTGAAGTCCAGCTTGCCGGGTGCCGCGGCGGTGGCCGTGCCGGTCTGCTGGGCCCAGGGGTTGGAGCCCGCCCACAGGTGCACGGTGGCTCCGGTCCAGTCGGCGTCGGGCAGGTCGGTGTCGTCGATGTGCTGGTCGGTGGAGGTGGTGTCGGCCTCGGCCCAGGTAGCGTTCAGCGGATCGGTCCCTGAGTTGGGCCAACGGCCTTCCGCGGCACGGTTGTTGTCCAGGAACACCGCGTTGAAGTCGGGGTCGGGCGGCAGGTCGGTGTCGGCGGCGATCAGTCCGCCGCCCGCGTCCTTCCAGCCGGTCACCTTTTCCGTTCCGTCGACGGTCACCGGGCCGTCGCCGTACGCGGCGATCGTGACCGGGGCGCCCTCGGTGCCGGAAGGAGGGGTGAGCTGTTCGCGGTAGGTGCCCTTGTGGATCAGGCAGGTGTCGCCGGGGCGGACGCGGTCGAGGCACGCGCCGATGGTGCGCAGAGGGCTTGCCTGTGTGCCGCGGGCATGGTCGTTGCCCCGGGGGGCGACGTGGTACGTGTGGCCGGGCTGTGCCGCCTGCGCCTGCACCGGGGTGGTCAGCAGCGCGGCCGCGGCGGCCAGTACGGACAGATGTCTGAGTCTCAAGTCCCGTCTCCAGTCGTCGGATGTGCGGTGGTCGGGGGGTGTGCGAGGGGCGTCCCATGGGTGAGAGGCGGGGGTTCTCGCCACGCCGTGTCCGCTTCGTGCCCGGCCGGGGCACCGAGCACGGCACACCTCAACCAGTGCTCGCCGGGCGGGAGTCGGCCCACGAGTACGGGCAGGGCGGTGCGTCGGGCGAGGACGTTCGTGCCGGGCAGGCAGTGGACGACCTCGCCCTCGCGTCGGCCGTCGAGGTCTCGCAGTCCGGTGACGCCCGCGGGGGCCGACACTCGTGCGTGTCCCGGTCCGGCCTCGCGGTCGGTGCCCGCGTCCCGGTCGACGGCGAAGCCGCCCTCGGCGGTGTGCAGGGCGCGCGCGGTGCGGACGCGGTGGGTACGCACGTGCCAGGGCGCGGCGGCCGTCAGCCAGGTGGTGATCTCCACGTCGGGCCATGGGTGCCAGGTGCTGAGGACCGTGTCGCCGCTGACGTAGTGGGCGGCCGGTTCCTCGCGGACCCGGTAGTGCGCCCCGCCGTCGTCGCTCAGCGCCAGCATCGAGTCGTACGCGCCCTGTTCGAGGCCGAGCGTGCCGTTCGGCAGGCTGAAGCCGAAGCGGGTCGAGTACGCGAACTTGGCGTACTTCTCGGCGCCGTGGCGTACCCACGGGTGGTGCTGGCGCCCGGCGAGAAGGGTGACGTCGCCGTGCGTGCGCATCACTACGGCCCCGGCGTGCGGCTGGGCGCTGACCGCGGGCAGGGCGGCGGGTGCCGGTTCCTCCTTCGCGGTCCAGAACGCGTGCTCTTCGGGCAGCGCGAGCGGCAGATACGCCTTGAGCGACCAGTAGGGCGAGCCCGGCGCGTTGTACTGCTCGGCCAGCGCGGGCTGCGGATAGCCGTACCCGATGGACAGCAGCCCGTCGGGTCCGGTCACCGGCCGCCCCTGCCACCAGCGCAGATGCCGTAGCAGGTATCCCTTCACCTCGCCCCACGGCAGCACGTCGACGCCCGCGAACGGCAGCGCGCCCCAGAAGGCGGCCTGCGCCCAGCGATAGGTGAGGCTGCGGCCGTACGGGACGGCGGCGCCGTCGTCGGCGAACCAGTGCCGGAAGTCACCGGCGAATTGGGCTGCCCGGTCCTTGAAGCGGTCGCCGCCGGTGAGCGTGTCGTGCAGCAGGCCGTAGAAGTGCATGGCCCACGGGACGTAGTAGTCGCGGCGCTCGGTGGGGCCGTCCGCGTACCAGCCGTCGCCGAGCCAGAAGGTCTCCAGTCGGTCGAGGCGTGTGGTGATGAGCGAACGGTCGTAGGACACCCCCACCCGGTCGAGGCCGAGGCTGATCAGCACGGGGAAGAAGAGCCAGTTGTTGTCGGTGGTCTCCCGGGGCAGCGCGCTGAGCAGCCAGCGGGCGAGCCGGTCGCGTTCGGGGCCGGTCAGCGGGTCCCACCACTGCTCGGGGGCGAGGGCGAGCGCGAAGCCGATGGCGGCCATCTCGACGATGCGCTGGTCGTGGTCGACGGGCTCGCCCCAGTACTCCGGGTGCGCGGGATCGCTGCCGTGGGCGAGTCCCCGGACCCACAACTCGGCGTGCGGTACGGCCTGTCCGCCCGCCGCGAGGGGCGCCAGGCCCCACAACGGCCGGGCGAACGCCTCCAGTTCGGCGGCCGTGTCGTCGTGGATCGCGGTGTTCACGCCAAGCCGTACGCGCGCCCGGCCCGCGCTGAAGCGGGGCACCAGGGGGTGCACCAAGTCGCTTACTTGGGAGGCCAGTTCAGTGCGTGCGTCCTCGCCCATCAGCCCTTCTCCGCCCCGGCCAGCAGCCCGGTGCGCAGGAAGCGCTGGGCGAGGACGAAACCGATCAGCAGTGGCGCGCAGGCCACGAGTCCGGCCAGGGCCGCCTCCGGCTGGTGGATGTCGAGGTCGGCGAAGCCGCTGGAGTTGTTGACCGCGCCGGTGGACTGCAGCAGGGACATCAGGCCGAGCTGAAGGGTGAAGGTGCGGTCGTCGGAGAGCATCACGAAGGGCAGGAAGAAGTCGGTCCAGCAGCGGACGAAGCCGAAGAAGGCGATCAGCGCGATGGCGGGGCGGGCCAGCGGCACCGCGAGCGACCAGAACAGCCGCAGCTCACTCGCCCCGTCGACGCGTCCGGCGTCCAGCAGACTGTCGGGCAGGTTCGCCTGGAAGTGGAGGAAGGCGAGGTAGACGCCGAAGGGGTAGAAGGACAGCGGAAGGATCACCGACCAGACCGTGCCGGTGAGGTCGAGTGCCGACATCTCCAGGTACAGCGGGAGCACCAGCGCGGCCGGGGGCAGGATCATCGTGACGATGGAGAGGGTGAGCAGGGCTCGGCGGCCGGCGAAGTCGTGTTTGGCGAGGGCGTAGCCGGCGGGGACGCACAGCAGCAGCGAGAGGGCCACGCTGGCCGCCGCGTAGATGATCGAGTTGCCGATCCACAGGGTGATCTGGCCGTCGTTGTACGACGTCAGGTGTGACCAGGCGTCGCCCACGTTGCCCAGCGAGCCGAACCCCAGGGGTGAGCCGGTGGTCAGGTCGTCGGCCGTGCGGGTGGGTGCGAGCAGCAGCCAGAGCAGGGGCAGTCCGAAGAAGACGGCCGCGCCGAGCAGGAACAGGGCGCGGGCGCCGCGTGACAGAGCGGTCATCGCCTCACTCACCGGGAGTCGGAGGAGTCGGTGGCGTACATACGGGTGCGGGTGATCACGATCCAGGCGGCCAGCACCCCGACCGCGAGCATGGCCAGGGACAGCGCGGCTGCCTTGCCGAAGTCGCCGTCCTGGGTGGCGTAGGTGTAGGCGAGCTGGTTGACGGACCAGGTGGGGCTGATCTGGCCGGGGGCGCCGGTGGACAGCACGGTCGGTTCGACGAACACCTGGCTGCCGGAGGCGAAACTGGAGATCAGCACGAAGGCGACGTACGTGCGGACCATCGGCAGCTTGACGTGCCACATGGTCCGCCACGCCGAGGCGCCGTCGACCTGCGCGGCCTCCAGGACGTCCTTGGGGAGCGCGTTGAGCGCCCCGTACAGGACCACGATCCAGCCGCCCGCGTGCACCGCGACGCCCATCACGGTGAGGACGGCGATGACGCTGCCGCCGGACAGCGCGTCCGTGGCGCTCTGCACGTCCAGCAACTTGAGCAGGGGTGAGAACGGGCTGCTGTCCGGGCTGACCATGAACAGCCACAGCAGGGCCGCGGCCGAGCCGGTGACCGCGCCGGGCAGGTAGTAGACGAGTTGGAGGGCGCTCGTCGTGCGGCCGGGGCGGGCGTGCAGGGTGAAGGCGAGGGACAGGACGGTCAGCAGCAGGATCGGCAGCCAGAGCAGCAGATAGGTCGCCACATTGGCGGCAGCGTCGCCGAGCCGGTAGTCCTCGAACACGGTCACCCAGTCGCGCCCGCCGGTGAAGGAGCCGTTGTCGACGAACGAGGTCCACAGGGCGTATCCGGCGGGCGCGAGCCCGAAGACCACGAGGAACACGGCGTACGGGCCGACGAGGATCCATACGGCGGCTCGGCGGGAGGGGCGGCGCCGGCGGCGGGGTGTCACCGGCGTCGGGGGCGCGGCGGCGGGCGAGCGGGGTGTCGTGAGCGTCTTCATCCGACCGTGTACCCGGTGGTCTTGGCCGCCGCCTCCAGCTTGCCCTGCCAACTCGCCAGCGCGTTACGGAGGTTGCCGCCCGAGTCGACCGCCTTGACGAGCGTGTCGTTGAAGCTGGTCTGCCAGTCGGCCTCGAAGCGGACCGCGCCGAAGCCGGGACGCAGGGCGTTCGCGGCCGCGGCGAGGGCGGGCATCGGGTCGGAGGCGTAGTACGGGTCCTTCGACTTGGCCTCGCCCCACTTCTGCGCGGCTGCCGTGAAGGCGGGGTAGGTCGGCTGCTTCGCCTGGAGGCTGACGTCGGTGGTCATCCAGCGCACGAGGTCCGCGGCGTCCTTGGTGCGTTCGCCGGCGTGTGCGGAGACGAGGAAGGCGCCGCCGCCGACCTGTCCGGCGTAGGGCTTGTTCTCGCCGGGCCAGGTGGGCATGGGGGCGGCGGCGATGCGGCCCTTGGGCACCTTGAAGGCGGGTGCGAACATGAAGTCGCCGAACCAGGCCGGGGCCGGCAGCATCAGGATCTTGTCGCCCTTGCCGAACTTGGCGAAGCCCGGGTCGATGGGGACGACTGTGGTGACGGCCTTCTTCCGGGCGAGCGGCTGGAGCAGATCGGCGACCCGGGTGCAGTTCGCCTGGGTTAGGTCGATGTGGACCTCGGTGAGGCTGAGCGTGTCGCGGGTGGCGCAGCCGCTGCTGCCGAAGTAGATGCCGGCGCCGTACTTGCCGTTGACGGCTCCGACGATGGTGCCGGGGTGCTCCTCGGCCGCCTTCAGACCGGTCTGCTGGTACTCGGCCCAGGTCTTGGGGACCTGGTAGCCGTAGCGCTTCATCAGTGTCGCGTCGTACCACAGGACGGTGGGGGCGATGTCGTTGCGCAGGCAGTACGTCTTGCCGCCGAAGGTGCAGGTGTCGAGGGCGCCGGGGGTGAAGCCGTCGCGGACGGACTGGGGGACGAGGTCGTCGAGCAGGGCCGCGTAGCCGAACTTCTCGCTGGCGAGGGTCGCCGCCTCGGCCGGGTTGGCCAGGAAGGCGACGTCGGGCCAGCCGCTCCTGGTGCGGTTGGCGAGCGAGATCTTGGTGGGCACGTAGCCGGCGTCGGGCGGGATGGTGACGATGCGCAGCTTCAGGTCGGGGTGGGCCTTCTTGTACTGCTGGGCCGCGGGCATCCGGGTGTTGTCCACCCAGACCAGTAACTCGCCCTTCCCACCGCCCGAATCGCCGCCGGCGCCGCCACCGGTGCCTCCGCAGCCGGAGAGCACCAGAGCCGCAGCCGCGGTCGCGGCCAGGGAAGCCACGCGCCATCTCTTCATGGAGGACCACCTTTTTCGCCGAGGAGCCTTACTCCGCGACCAAGGATTGCGATAGTTTTCGCAAAACTCGACGCCCCGGCAACGTAGGAGATTCATCCGATGACGTCAACGGTTCGGACAGGATCCGGTGAGGCAAGACGGCGCACCCTCGCCGAAATCGCCGACCAGGCAGGCGTTTCGGTGTCCACGGTCTCCAAGGTGCTGCACGACAGGTCCGATGTATCGGCGGAGACGCGGGCCAAGGTGCAGCGCCTGCTCGGGCAGCACGGCTATCTGGCGAAACACCGCCCGGCGGCCACCGCGGCGCCGCCCGGCGGGCTGATCGACTTCGTCATCAACGAACTCGACAGCCCCTGGGCGGTCGAGTTGATCCGGGGGGCGGAGGACGTACTGCACGACGCGGGCATGGGGCTGGTCGTCTCCTCCACCCACGGCCGGACCAAGCGCGCCCGTCAGTGGCTGGACTCGCTGGCCACCCGCTCCACGCGCGGAGCGATCCTCGTGGTGCCCGAACTGACGCCCGAGCAGCACGAGGAGCTGAACCGGCTGGGCATCCCCTTCGCGCTGGTGATGCCGATCGACGAGCCCGCGCCGGGCACGCCGTGGGTGGGCGCGACCAACTGGCCCGGCGGACTGGCCGCGACCCGCCATCTCATCGAGCTGGGCCACCGGCGCATCGCGATCATCAGCGGACCGGAGCGCCGGCTCACCTCCCGGGCACGGGTCGACGGCTACCGCTCGGCGCTGGCCGAGGCCGGTCTTCCCTTCGACGCCGCACTGGTGCGCTACGGCGACTTCACCCACAACCTCGCGCACCAGCACGCCCTGGAGCTCCTGGCGTTGCCCGACCGTCCGACGGCGATCTTCGCCGGCAGCGACCACCAGGCGCTGGGCACCTACCGGGCCGCCGCCGAACTGGGCCTGCGCATTCCGGCCGACGTCAGCGTGGTCGGCTTCGACGATCTGCCGTTCGCGGACTGGGTGACCCCACGTCTGACGACGGTCCGCACTCCGCTGGCCGACATGACGGCGCTCGCGGCCCGGATGGTGCTGCGGCTGCTGTCCGGGGAGCAGCCGGAGACGACGCGGGTGGAGGTGGCGACGGAACTGGTGGTGCGGGAGAGCAGCGGGCGGCGTCCGGCGCGGTGAGCCCGTTGTGCGGGCGCGGGTCCACTAGGCGGGGTGGCGTTCGGTCCGGTCGGCGGCGGCTGGGCGACACCGGGTCGCGGGCCGACCAGGACCTGGCCGATGACGGTCTGTCGCTACCGGCTGCCGGCTGGACCTCGGCTGCCGTTTCCAGATGGATCAGGCGGCCTGCGCAGGTAGTAGTACGGGGTGGCGTCGTCCCGTACGGCGGAGTGGGCATTGCGACAGGTGAGGCGCTGGGCCATGGGCACCGACCAGTTGATCGAGGTTCGGCCCGCGGCTGGTGTTCGGCCCCGGACCGGGGCCCGGCGATGGGCCGCCGGGCAGACAGCCCCGTACCGCCTCGGAAGCCGTCACTCGTCGTTCACCCACCGCATGAGCCGTTGTAGCGGGTAGAAGCCGTCGTGGGACAGTCCCGGCGGCATACCGCCCGCCCTGCCGAGGGAGACCACGCGTTGTACGCCGGCGCAGGCGAGGGCGTCACGCAGTTCCGCCTTGCGGGTGTCGGGGTACACGCCGACCGTCTGCGTGGCGACGCCGGCGTGGGCGACCGCCTCGGACAGTGCGCCGACCGGGACCACGTCGACGATCTTCCCGTCGGGGTGGAAGTCCACCGGTTCCGGTGAGCGGATGACCAGGCCCCGGCCGTCGTAGCCGCCCCACACCCGGTACTCGGGTTCCATGGACCGCAGGACGTCGATCTCCTCGCGCAGTTCCGCGCCGACCCGTGGGCCGTCGGCCGAGCTGAACTCCCTTGCCACGCCAAGGCGTTCGCACAGCAGGGCGGCGTAGCGGTCGGCGTCGTCCCAGGAGCCCTCGACGAACTGGAAGCGGCTGGCCACGCAGGCCTGCTGGTTGAAGAACGTGGCGTCGGCGGCGCCCGCGTCGGCCGCCCGGGCCAGACTCTCCTCGGACGCGAAGGCCTCGCGGCCGATCATGGAGATGGAGGTCTTGGGGTCGAAGGAGACGAGTTCGAAGCCCGGACCGACGTACTTGACCGCGCTGCGGATGGTGGACTCGCCACCCCAGGCGACCAACTTGTCGAAGAACTGCGGGCGGAACAGCACGCTCTCCACCGCCTCGTCGCCGCCACGCCAGTACACCGCGGAGAACGACCGCACCACCGGGTGGCCGGGGGCGACCGCGGCCATGGTGCGCAGGATCGCGGTCGCGGTGAACAGGTCGTTCGAGGGCAGCTTCAGCAGGTTGACGCCCTTGGTGAGCGCGCCGCGCACGACGGACATCGCCGCGACGCCGGGTGCGTTGCCCGCGATGATGTGCACCAGGCGGGGCGGGAACGCGCGGGTGGCCGCGATCCGGTCGTCGGGCAGGCGCACCTCGCGCCAGCCGTCGAGCACGTCCGCACCGCCGAGTTCGTGGTCGATCTGGGCGTACAGGCCGGGGCGTTGGAAGCTGCGCCACAGCACGGCGTAGGCACGCTCCAGCACCTCCGCGGGCAGCGGGCTGACCGGGACCATCCGCTCCAGGGCTTCGGCGAGCAGGCCCGCGCGGTCCGCCTTGAGGGCCTCGCCGGTCTCCACCAGCAGGTCGATGATCTCCGCCACGGGCACGTCGAATGCAGGGCCCGGTTCAGAGCGCGGCCACACGAGGCGGTCCAGGTCGAGGGCCGGTGCGGTGAACCGGCCGAAGGCGACCGGGGCGCTGTTGTCGAGCTCGCCCCTGACCATGTGGACGACGGCCGTGGTGTCGTCGAGTGTGGTACCGCTCATCAGTGGATCATCCCCCGCACATAGGAGTCGAGTGTCGCGGCGCAGGTGATCTTGTCGTCGCCGCCGAGGTCGCCGTAGCGCCGGATGTCCGGCAGGACCGCCGGTCCCGGGCGGCCGCAGGCGCACGGCGAGAAGTCCACGAAGACCCGGTCGCCGCTGATCAGCCCGCCCCAGCGGCCCTCCAGGGAGATGTCGAGGAACGCGAACCGCCCCTCCACCACGCCCTGTTCGGGGTTCAGGAGCTTCTCGCCGGGTTCGTCCAGCACCAGGGGGATCACCCAGGGCGGCACGTGGTAGTTGCCCTGCTCGCAGGCGAGGCAGGAGCCCTGGAGCTCGGTCATGCCGTAGCTGCGTACGCGGCGGACACCGTCGTAGAAGGCGGTGAGCTGCTGCTGGTAGTCGTCGGGCAGCGCGCGGCCCTTGTTGCCGCCGCCGCTGAGCACCAGCGTGTCCGGGTGCAGGCTCCCGTCGGGCACGCCACGGGCGCGCAGGGCCTGGATGAGGGTGAACTGCTGGTTGTTCATGCCGGCGATCAGCAGCGGCTCGTCGCGGTGCGCGGCGATGTCGTCGACGATCGCGGTCATGGCCGCGCCCAGTTCCTGCTCACGGGACTCGGCGGCGGACTCGAAGGAGCTGATCTCCTGCGGGGTCGCGGCGCCCTCCGCGATCCGGCGGCGCAGCAGCGCGCTGCTCAGCAGTTCGGACACCCGCATCGCGTCCTCGGTGAGCAGCCGGGTCTCGCCGGGTTGGGCGAAGACGTCGGCGTGCGCGCGGAACCCGTCGATGGAGCGCATCGGGCCGCTCGCGGGTGCGAGCAGATAGCCGCGGCGCGTGGGTTTCGCCGGCAGAGGGTCGGGCCAGCAGGTGAGGTTCTCCAGGATGTCGTGCAGGAAACTCAGGTCACTGGCATCGCAGTTGAGGAACGAGACCTTTCCCGACGTGCCGCTGGTGATGTACGGGCGGTGGCCGGCGGCGGTGATGCGGTCGGTCCACTCGTCGATGTCGCGGACGCCGTCCATGTCGACGTCGCCTGCTTCGACCGCGGACACGGTGGTGTACCAGCGCAGGAGCCGGTCCCAGCGGCCCGCGGTGATGAGGGAGACGGGGTACGACTTGTAGCTGGTGTGCGAGAAGAGCAGCGGCACGAGGTCGTCGAGGCCGGTGATCTCCTCCACGCCGGTCTCCGCCGCCCGGGTGCGGAGCAGCGGAACGCGCTCCCGGTGGGCGGTGAAGGTCTCCCGGGCGGCCTCCAGCTGCAACTCCCTCAGTGTGTCGGCTGGTTGGTCGAAGGTGTCGCCGGAGAGGACGAGGGATCGGATCTGCTCGCGTGCGCCTGGCACAGCGTTCACCTCAATCGGTTGCGTACGTGGTCTTTTCCGCTGTGGTGTGCGCGAGGTACGACGACTCGATCGCGTCGAGATTGCCGCGCAGTTCCTTCGGGGTGCCGGTCATGGTGACGCGGCCGCGGTGCAGGACGTACACGCGGTCGGCGATGTCCAGCACCTTGCGCACGTGCTGTTCGACCAGCAGCGCGCCGAGGCCGCGGTCGGCCGCCTCGCGCACCGCGCGCAGGAGGCGGTCGACCACGAGCGGGGCGAGACCGAGGGAGAGTTCGTCCGCGAGGAGCAGCTTGGGCTCGCGGCACAGGGCACGGGCCAGCGACAGCATCTGCTGCTCGCCGCCCGACAGCATGCCCGCGCCGGTTCTGAGGCGCTTTTCGAGCTCGGGGAAGAGCTCCAGCGCCTGCTGGGACCTCACCCGGCCGACCCGCAGGTTGTCCGCGGTGTCGAGCCGGGTGAAGACCGCCCGCTCACCGACGTACGCCAGGCCCTGGCGGGCGCGGCGGTGCAGCGGTGTCCGGCCGGGTTCGCCCAGCCAGCGCACCTCGCCGCCCATGGCGGCGAGGCTGCCGGAGAGCGCCCGGAGGGTCGTGGTCTTGCCCGCACCGTTGGGGCCGAGCAGGGCGACGACCTCGCCGGGCCTGACCTCCAGATCGAGGTCGCGTACGACCGGCTGGCTGCCGTACCCGGCGGACAGGGAGCGTGCTTCGATCAGGGGTGCGTCGGTGTCCGGCACGGGCCTGCTCCTCAGCTGGACGGCAGGGCCGTGAGGACCTTGCGGACGTCGACGAAGGTCGATCCGGGCTTGGCCCACTCGATCTTCCCGTCGCGGATGGTCAGTTCGGTGGCGGTGGTGTTGTGGATGCGGTTGAGGCCCTTGATCGGCAGGGCCGTGGACGCCTTCCAGCTCAGCGGAGGGGTCAAGCCGCCGGTGTCGATGGCCGGGGCGGTGTCGAGCTCCTGGACCAGGGCCTTCGCCGTGATCGTCGGAAGCTTCTTGGCGGCCTCGGTGAAGACCTTGAAGGCCACCCAGGTCGTCTCGTTGGCGCCGTTGCTGGTGTCGATGTCCTTGTCGCCCTTGGTGGCCGCGAGGAAGTCCTTCCAGGCGGCGTCGGAGGTCGGCGGGAAGTAGCCGGTGATCGCGGCGCCCTCCAGCGGGCCGCCGGCTCCGCCGGTGCTCTCGGCGAGCTGCGGGGTCAGGTTGCCGACGACGCTGCCGAGCTTCGTCTTGGCGCCCGACTGGACGTACGACTTCACGAACAGGCCCGAGGCGGTGCCCATGATGACGCTCACACAGTCGCTGCCCTTGGTCGCGGCGGCGACCTGCGGGGCGAGGTCGGTGGCGGTGAGCGGCACCTTGATGTCCTTGGGCGCCGGCGCTCCGGCGGAGACCGCGCCGACGGTGAGGAACTGCGAGACGACGGCGGCGGCGGCCACGTCGTAGCGCACGCCGGAGATCTTCTTGCAGCCGTTCTCCACCAGTTGCCGGCCGTGGGCCGCGAAGATCACCGGGGTGCCGCCGTTGACCGGGAACGACAGCGGGTTGGAGAACTCGGCCGCCGAGACGCCGGTGCCGCCGATGTACGGGATGCCGGCCTTCTGCAGGATGGGCATGTAGCGATCGCCGGCGAGGCTGTAGGAGCCCACCACCGCGGCCACCTTCTCGGCGACCGCCTGCTGGGCGCACTTCTCGGCCTCGTCGGGGTTGCCCTTCTCGTTGCAGGTGAGGACCTTCAGGGGGGCTCCCTTGATGCCGCCGTTGGCGTTGATCCACTTCTCGTACGCCTGGGCGGTGAGCCGGACTCCGGGCTGGGCGCTGCCCTGGGTGTCCTCCGGCGCCCAGACCATCACCTTGACCGGTGCGCCCTTCAGGGTGGAGGTCTCCTCCTTCGAACTGCCGGACGCCTCTCCCCCGCAACCGGCGGCGAGCAGTACTCCGGTGACCGCGAGGCAGCTCGCTGCGGCGGTTCTGCGTCGGCGTGAGTGGTTCATGGTTCCTCCGCTGGGCTCGTCGTCGAGATGGCGAACAGCATGGGGTCTGTTTTGTGGTTAGTGAAGTACTCTCGGCATAATTATTTAAATGAATACACTGTCTCGCCCCTGCCTTGGGAGGTTTCTCGATGGACGACGTCCTGCGTTTCGCGCTGCTCGGCCTCGGGCTCGGCGCCCTCTACGCACTCACCGCGCACGGCATCGTGCTGGTCTACCGGGGCTCCGGCGTCCTGAACTTCGCGCACGGCGCGATCGGTATGGCCGGGGCCTATGTCCAGTGGGAGCTCGCCGCCCAGCACGGCGTGCCGTACTGGCCCGCCACCGCGTGCGGCGTGCTCACCTCCGCCGTACTGGGCGTGCTCACCCATCTGCTGGTGCTGCGCCCGCTGCGCACCGCGTCCTCACTGGCCCGCCTGGTCGGCACCCTGGCGGTCTTCATCGTGCTCACCGCCATCGCCGTCAAGCGCTACGGCGACGGTCTGGAACTGGTGCCGGGCAAGCTGCCCACCAAGCTGCTCACGATCGCCGGGGCGACGGTCTCCGAGGACCGCGTGTGGCTGATCGGCATCGCGGTCGCCGCGACCGTGCTCCTCCATCTGCTCTACAAGCGCACCCTGTTCGGCCTGGGCACCAGCGCCGTCGCGGAGAACGAGGGCGCGGCCGCCTCGCTCGGCTGGTCGCCGGACCTCATCGCCACCGGCAACTGGGCCCTGGGCTCGGCCCTCGCGGGCCTGACGGCCATCCTGATCGTGCCGGTCATCGGCCTGTCGGTGACCGGACTGACCACGCTCCTGCTCAGCGCCCTGGCCGCCGCCCTGGTCGGCAGATTCTCCTCGTTCCCCGTCACGCTGGCGGGCGGCCTGATCATCGGCGTCGTGCAGTCCGAGCTGACCCGCTTCGGCTCCGACGTCACCGGGCTCGCCGCCTCGGTGCCCTTCCTCTTCATCGCCCTGGTGCTGGTCGCGCGAGGCCGGGCGCTGCCCCTGCGTGGCACGTTCCTGGACCGGCTGCCGGGTCTCGGCACCGGAAAGGTCCGCCCCCTGCCGCTGGCGATCGCCGTCGTGGCCGGACTGTCCCTGGTGAGCCTGGCGACGCCGCTGTGGGCCGACGCGATCACCACCACCCTGGTGCTGTCCCTGATCATCCTGTCGATCATCGTGGTCACCGGATACGCGGGACAGGTCTCCCTCGCCGCCTACGCCCTGGCCGGAACCGGCGCCTTCCTCGCCGGACACGCGGCGGCCGACTGGGGATGGCCCTTCGAACTCGCCCTGCTGGCCGGGGTGTTGGGCACCGTGCCGATCGGCCTGCTGTTCGCACTCCCCGCGGTCCGCACCCGCGGCGTCAATCTCGCGATCATCACGCTAGGCCTCGGCACCACGCTGGAGGCGATGGTCTTCCAGAACACCGACCTGTCGACGACCCCCGGCAGCGACGGCATCGCGGTGGGCAAGCAGACCCTCTTCGGGATCAGCATCTCCGGCGTCGACCATCCGCAGCGGTACGCCGCCGTGGTGCTCGTGCTGTTCGTCGCCGCGACGCTCGTGGTCGCCAATGTGCGGCGCAGCCGGACCGGCCGCCGGCTGATCGCCGTACGGGCGAACGAACGGGCCGCCGCCGCCCTCGGCATCGACGTCCGTGCCGCCAAGCTCTACGCCTTCGGCCTGTCCGCGGCCATCGCCGCGCTCGCCGGAGTGCTCACCGGCTTCCGCTCGACCTCGGTCGTCCTGTCCGACTTCGCGAGCTTCAACTCCATCACCGCGCTCGGACTCGCGGTCATCGGCGGTGTCGGTTTCCTCGTCGGCCCGCTGTTCGGCGCGACCTTCGCCGCGGGCACGGTGGGCGCCCGGTTCGGGGACCTCGTGCTGCCCGGCCTCAGCGACTGGATGCCGCTGATCGGCGGGATCATCCTGGTGCTGACGCTGGTGGGCAACCAGGACGGCATCGCGAAGGGGCTCGGCACACGGGGGCGCAAGCTGCCCCCGAAGCGGCCTGAGACCGTCCCGAAGGACGTGCCCCTGGCTGCCCCGACCGTGACCCGCGCCGCCCCGCTCCCCCTCCAGGTGCGGGACCTCACCGTCCGCTACGGCGGTGTCGTCGCCGTCGACGGGCTCTCATTCGACGTCGGGCCGGGCCAGGTCGTGGGGCTCATCGGTCCCAACGGCGCCGGCAAGACCTCCGCCATCGACGCGGTCACCGGCTTCACCCGGGCCGCGTCGGGCAGTGTGCGCCTCGGGGACCGGGACGCGACCCGGCTGCCGGTCCACCGGCGGGCCGCCGCCGGTCTGAGCCGGTCCTTCCAGTCCCTGGAGCTGTTCGAGGACATGACCGTCCTGGACAACCTGTACGCGGCCTGCGACCGGCCCGGCCGGTGGGCCTACCTCACCGACCTGGTCCGCCCCGGCAGCCGCCCGCTGCCCGCCCATGTCCTAGTGGCGGTACGGGAGTTCGGTCTCCAGGACAGTCTGGACCGGCCGGTGGGCGACCTGTCGTACGGCGAGCGCCGGCTGCTGGCCATCGCCCGCGCGGTGGCGGCCTCGCCGTCCGTACTGCTCCTCGACGAACCGGCAGCGGGCCTGTCGGACGACGAGACCCGGGAGTTGGCCCACCTGGTACGGCGGCTCGCCGAGGACTGGGGCATGGGCGTGCTGCTCGTCGAACACGACGTCGACATGGTGATGAGCGTCTGCGACCAGGTCGTCGTCCTGGACTTCGGCCGCCGGATCTGCGCCGGTACGCCCGAGGAGGTCCGGCGCGATCCGGCGGTACGGGCGGCCTACCTGGGCGACCTGGAGCCGGAGGCGCTGGCCTGAGCGTCCCCGGGACGCCGAGAACCGGAGGCGCTGGTCTCAGCGCCTCCGGTGGCAGCGGCAGGGGTCGTGTCAGGCGTCGCGCAGATCCGCGACGTACGGCTGGTGGGACAGCAGTCCGCCGTCCACGCGCAGGGTGTGCCCGGTGATGAAGGCCGACTCGTCCGAGGCGAGGAAGACGACCGCCGAGGCGACGTCCTCGGGGCGCCCCAGGCGCGGGGTGAGGTGATGGCGCAGCATCGCGTCCCGGATCGCCCCGTGCGCCGAACCGGCGCTGGCCGGGGTGACGATGAACCCGGGCGCGATGGCGTTGCAGCGCACGCCCTGCTTGCCGTACTGGGTGGCGACGTACTGCGTCAGGTTGATGAGGGCGGCCTTCGAGGCGCCGTACGCCGGGTTGCGCAGATCGCCCGAAAGCCCGGCTCCGGACGAGGTGTTGATGATCGAGCCGCCGCCGCGCGCGATCATGTGCGGGACGGCGGCCTGGATGGCGACCATGGTCCCGCGCAGGTTGATGCGCATCGTGTCGTCCCAGACCGCCGGATCGGCCTCCGCGACGGCGAGGTCCTGACGGGCGGCCAGGTGGGTGGCCGCCGCGTTGTTGTGCAGGACGTCGAGACCGCCGTACGTCTCGACCGCCGCGGCCACCATGGCCCGTACGCTCTCGATGTCGCCGAGGTCGACCGGGACCGCCGTAGCGGAGCCGCCGGCGGCGCGGATCTGCTCCGTCACCGCCTTGGCACCCTCGAGGTTCAGGTCGGCCACGACCGTGTGGGCCCCCTCGGCCGCAAGGCGCCGTGCGGTGGCCGCGCCGATGCCGGACGCGGCCCCGGTGACGACGGCGATCTTGTCCTGGAGTCGCGCCATGGCGAACCGCCTTCTCTATTCGGTGAGTTGACTGCCGACGACCGACACGAACGAGACGCACTCGCCCGGTCCGCCGCCGAGGTTGTGGGTCAGGGCGAGCGAGCGTCCTTCCGCCACGGACTTCACCGTCCGCTCGGCCGGTGCCTCACCGCGCAGTTGGAGCCATGCCTCGAACATCATGCGCAGGCCGGAGGCGCCGATGGGGTGGCCGAAGGCCTTCAGGCCACCGTCCGGGTTGACCGGCAGCGAGCCGTCCAGGTCGAACGCCCCACTGGTGACGTCCTTCCAGCCCTGACCGCGCTCGGAGAAGCCCAGGTCCTCCATCAGCACCAACTCCGTTGGCGTGAAGCAGTCGTGGACCTCGGCGAGGGCGAGCTCGGCGCGCGGGTCGGTGATGCCCGCCTGCCGGTAGGCCTCCCGTGCGGAGGCGACGACCTCGGGGAAGGTGGTGAAGTCGTACTCCGGGTCGAGGAGCCCGTCCGCCGGACCGGCGACGAAGGACAGCGCCTTCACGAAGATCGGCTTGTCGGTGTACTTGTAGGCGTCCTCGGCACGTACGACGATCGCCGCCGCCGAGCCGTCGGAGACGCCCGAGCAGTCGAACACGCCCAGCATGCCCGCGACGATCGGGGCCGACCGGATGCGCTCCAGCGACACCTCCTTGCGGAACTGGGCGCGCGGGTTGCGGGCCCCGTTGACGTGGTTCTTCCAGGCGATGCGGGTGATGACGTCCTTCATGTCCTCCTCCGCCAGGCCGTACTTGGCGGCGTAGGCAGGGGCCAGGAGGGAGAAGTTCGCCGGGGCGGTGATCTCCCCGCGGCTGTCGTCACCCGCGCCCGGGATGGCCGTACCGGAAAGCCCGGACATGCCGGAGTCCTTGAGCTTCTCCACGCCGACGGCCATCGCGACGTCGTACGCCCCGGAGGCGACGGCGTAACAGGCGTTGCGCAGCGCCTCGGAGCCGGTCGCGCACATGTTCTCGACGCGGGTGACCGGCTTGTGGGGCAGGTGCAGCGCCCGGCTCAGGGTCAGCCCGGACACGCCGGAGGCCTGGGTCCCGAACCAGTAGGCGTCGATGTCGTCGAGGGTGATGCCGGCCGAGGTGACCGCCTCACCGACGGCGTCGATCAGCAGGTCGTCCGCCGAGCGGGTCCAGTGCTCGCCGAAGGGCGTGCAGCCCATGCCGACGATCGCGACCCGGTCCCGTATTCCGTGCGAGCCCATCAGCGTGTCTCCTCAGCCTCGCCCGTCCGTACCGGCCGGGCCTTCCAGAAGTAGTTGTGGACGCCGGACGCCGTGACCGTGCGCCGGAACGTCATCTCCACCCGGGCCCCGATCACGGCGTCGGCCTCGGTGGCGTCGGTGAGCTGGCAGCGGAACCGGCCGCCGCCGTCGTAGTCGACGACCACGACGAGCATCGGCGGACTCGGCGTGGCCGCCAGCCGGTCGACGGTGAACGTGGCGACCGTGCCCTGCACGTGTGCCATCGGCTCGTCGGTCATGGCGTCCACGCTGTGGCAGGAGGTGCACACCCGGTCCGGTGGCAGATGCCGGGTGGCGCACTTCTCGCAACGGGAGGCGACGAAGCCGTACTTCCAGGCGGTGCGGCGGTGTGCGGGCGGGGCGTAGGGCGGCTCGGGGTCCGGTCGGCGGGGTGGTTCGCGGTCGAGGAGACCGCGCCAGGAGAGGTAGGTGGCGTACGGCATGGGGGCGCTGCCCTGGGCGATCTGGGCGGCGACCGGGCGGGCCGCGCGGTGGGCCGGGAGCGCGTCGGTGGTGCGCAGCAGGAGGACTCCGGCGCCGTCTCCGAGCACGACGAGGGCGATGAGCTCGCCGGGCCGGGCCCGGTCGAGGACGTCGGCGAGGAGCAGGCCGGGCTGCGCGGTACCGGCGTTGCCGATCACTCCGGCCAGGTCCGCGGTCACCGCCTCGGGACGGACCCCGGCGGTGCGCCGGACCGCCGCGCACGCGCGCGCATGCAGCCCGGCGACCACGAAGTGGTCGATCGAGCTGATGTCGACCGCCGCGTGGTCGAGGGCCGCGGTGAGCGCCTTGTCGGCGAGGGACACGTAGATCTCCTCGGCGAAGCGCTCCTCCCAGACCCGGGAGACGGGCGTGCTCGGCAGCCGCCAGCGGTCGAGGATCTCGTCGCTGACCGTGTCGTGGGCGAGCAGCTCCGCGATGACCGGGGCGCCGTTGCGGTGTCCGCCGAAGACGAACGCCGCCGCGCCGTCGCCGCCCGCGACCTCGTCGCTGCCGCCGGGCAGGCCGGTGCGCAGGTCCGACAGGACCGTCAGGGTCGGTACCGGGGAGCGGGCGGCCGTGACCAGGGCGCCGAGGCCGGAGCGCACGGAGCCGGCCATGTCGGCGGCCAGCACGTGCCGGTCGAGGCCGAGGGCTGCGTGGACGGCGGTGGCGTTGGTCTTGTCGAGGTAGGCGGGAGCGGCGGTGGCGAGGAAGAGCTGGCTGACGCGGGCACGCAGGCCGTCACGGTCCAGGGCGCCGCGGGCCGCCTCGACGGCCATGGACGTGGTGTCCTCGTCATAGCCCGCGACCGCGCGGGTTCCCTTGCCCCCCTTGCCGCCCAGGGCGGCTGCGACATCCGTCCTCGCGAGGCGGTGGTACGGCACGTAGGCGCCGTATGCGATCAGTCCGGGCATGTCAGCGTCCTCCATGAGCGTGGGTTGCGTCGGTCGGCCGTTCGAAGACCGCGGCCAGGCCCTGGCCCCCGCCGAGGCACATGGTCTCCAGGCCGTAGCGGGCCTGACGGCGGTCCAGTTCGCGCAGCAGGGTGGCCAGGATGCGGCCGCCGGTGGCGCCGACGGGGTGGCCCAGCGAGATGCCGGAGCCGTTGACGTTGAACCGCTCGAAGTCGGTCTCGGTCAGGCCCCATTCGCGGGTGCAGGCCAGTACCTGGGCGGCGAAGGCCTCGTTGAGTTCGATCAGGTCGATGTCGGCGAGCTTCAGTCCCGCTCGCTCCAGAGCCCGGGTGGTGGCGGGTACCGGGCCGATGCCCATCGTCACGGGCGGTACGCCGACGACGGACCAGGAGACCAGGCGGCCGAGCGGGCGCAGGCCGAGTTCGGCGGCGCGCTCGGGGTGGGTCACGACGCAGAGCGCGGCGCCGTCGTTCTGGCCGCTGGCGTTGCCGGCCGTGACGGTCGCCTCGGGGTCCTGGCGGCCGAGCACGGGGCGCAGCGACGCGAGCTTCTCCAACGAGGAGCCGGGGCGCGGGTGTTCGTCGGTGTCGACGACCGTCTCGCCCTTCCGGGACCGTACGGTGACGGGCACGATCTCGTCGGTGAACCGGCCCTCCCGCTGGGCCGCGACGGCCTTCTCGTGGGAGCGCAGGGCGAGTTCGTCCTGTTCCTCGCGGGGGATGGCGTACTCGCGCCGGAGGTTCTCGGCCGTCTCCAACATGCCTCCAGGGACGGGGTGGTTGGCCCCTCCGGACGTGACGCGCCCGCGCGCCAGCCGGTCGTGCAGGGTGGTGCCCGCACCGCGTACGCCCCAGCGCACCCCGGTCGTGTAGAACTCGGCCTGGCTCATGGACTCGACGCCGCCGGCCAGCACGAGGTCGCTCGCGCCGGTCTGGACCTGCATCGCCGCGGTGATGATCGCCTGCAGTCCGGAGCCGCAGCGCCGGTCGATCTGCAGTCCAGGGACCTCCACGGGCAGACCGGCGTCCAGGGCGGCCACACGGCCGATCGCCGGGGCCTCGCCGTTGGGATAGCACTGGCCCAGCAGGACGTCGTCCACGGCTGCGGGCGGTATGCCGGTACGTTCCAGCACGGCGCGTACGACCGTGGCGGCGAGCTCGGCCGCCGTCACGTCGCGGAAGACGCCGCCGTAGCCGCCGACGGGGGTACGCAGGGGCTCGCAGATCACCGCGTCACGCAGGAGGGCGGGCATCAGCACTGCCTTTCATGAGGGGTCACATGTACCGGCCGCCGGTGACCTCGACCACGGCTCCGGTGACGTAGCTCGCCAGGTCGGAGGCGAGGAAGAGGACGACCTGGGCGACCTCGGCGGGCTCTCCGGCACGTCCCATGGGGATCTCCGCGAGCTTCGCGTCCCAGGCGGCCGGAGGCATCGCCTCGGTCATGGCGGTGCGGATCAGGCCGGGCTGGACGGCGTTGACGCGGATGCCCGCTTTCGCCAGTTCCTTGGCGGAGGCCTTGGTGAGGCCGACGAGTCCGGCCTTGGCCGCGCTGTAGTTGGTCTGGCCGAAGTTGCCGACCTTGCCGGCGATGGAGGAGATGTTGACGATGCTGCCGCCCCGGCCGTGCGCGCGCATCGCCTCGGCGGCGTACCGGGTGCCGTTCCATGCGCCGGTCAGGTGCACGTCGACGACGGCGCGGAAGTCGGCGAGAGCCATCTTGCGCAGGGTCGCGTCCCGGGTGATCCCGGCGTTGTTGACCATGACGCCGACCGGTCCGAAGATTTCCGTGCCGTGGGCGACGAGGGCGGCGACCTCGCCCTCGTCTGTGACGTCACAGCGCAGCGAGGTGGCTGCCACGCCGTTCTTGGCGAGGCGTTCGGCGGCTTCCGCCGCCGCGTCCTCGTTGATGTCACCGAGGACGACGGACGCCCCCTCGGCGCCGAGGACTCCGGCGATCTCGAAGCCGATGCCCTGTGCGCCGCCGGTAATCACCGCGTTGCGGCCGTCCAGCAGTCCCATGTCAGCCCGCCCTGGCTCGACGCTATTCCTCTTAAATAGATAACCTATTATGCTGAAACAATCAATACAGCGAAGGTGCTGTGCGCACGGGACCGGACGAGGAGAGTACGCAGGTGGACATCAGCTATCCCCCGGAGACCGAGGCGTTCCGCACCGAGGTCAGGGCGTTCCTCGCCGAGACACTGCCGCCGGACTGGAAGGGCATCGGCGCCCTCGACGAGGAGCCGGCCTGGGCATTCGCCCGCACCTGGCGCCGGCTGCTCGCCGAGCGGCGCTACCTCTCGCTGACCTGGCCCGAGGAGTACGGCGGCCGCGGCCTCACCAAGCTCCACCAGGTGGTGCTGATGGAGGAACTGGCACTGGCCGGAGTGCCGTTCGGACTGCCGCAGGACACCTTCGGCGTGAAGATGCTGGCCAACACGCTGCTGCGCTGGGGCACGGACGAGCAGAAGGCCCACTTCCTGCCCCGCATCCTCAGCGGCGAGGACACCTGGTGCCAGGGGTACTCGGAGCCGGACGCGGGCTCGGACCTCGCCTCCCTGCGGACGCGTGCGGTGCGGGACGGCGAGGAGTGGGTGATCGACGGCCAGAAGGTGTGGACCTCGGGTGCCCATCACTGTGACTGGATCTTCGTCCTGGCCCGCACGAACCCCGACGCTTCCCGGCATCGGGGCATCTCCTTCCTGCTCGTCCCGCTCGACCAGCCCGGCGTCGAGGTGCGGCCCTTCCGCATGATGAGCGGACAGATGCACTTCAACGAGGTCTTCTTCAACGGCGCCCGCACCCGCTCCGACCTCGTCGTGGGCGGCGTCGACAACGGCTGGACCGTCGCCCAGAGCCTGCTCGGCGTGGAGCGCGGGGAGGAGGCGGCGACCAACCCGATCCTCTTCAAGGCGGAGGTGGAACGCCTCGTCGAACTGGCCCGGCTCTACGGCAAGGACCAGGACCCGGTGATCCGGCAGCGCATCGCCTGGTGCTGGTCCAAGGTCGAGATCATGCGCTATCTCGGCTACCGGATCCTCACCGGCTGGCTCAAGGGCGCCGAGCCCGGGCCCGAGTCGTCGATCGCCAAGCTGTACTGGAGCGAGTACCACACCAAGGTCACCGACCTCGCGATGGACATCATGGGCCTGCACGGCCAGGTGCCGATCGGCCGCCCGCCCCTGCGCACCTACCGCACCGACGACCCCGGCGCCGCGAACTCCTCGGCGTCCTGGTCGGCGACGTACCTGATCGCCCGCTCCGGCACGATCTACGCGGGCACGTCCCAGGTGCAGCGGAACATCCTCGCGGAGAAGGTCCTGGGGCTGCCGCGCGAGCCGCGGGGAGCGGCGGGTTAGGGCCCGGGCGGGGGGCTGTCCTGGCTGCGGCGGTGGACCGCGCTGGGGGCTGTGCCGACTGCCGGCGGTGGACCGCGCTGGGGATTGTGCCGACTGCCGGCGGTCGACGCGTCGGGGACTGTCCCCGGTGCCGGCGGTGGACCGCGACGGAGGCTGTGCCGGCTACCGGCGGTCGACGCGTCGGGGACTGTCCCCGCTGCGACCTCGTACCGCGCCAGGGACTGCCTCCGCTGCCGACCGCGGACCGCGCCAGGGACTGCCTCCGCCGCCGACCGCGGACCGCGCCAGGGACTGCCTCCGCCGCCGACCGCGGACCGCGTCAGGGACTGCCTCCGCTGCCGGCGGTGGACCGCGTCCGAGGCCGGGCAAGCGGAGCGTGGTGGGCCGGTTCGTCATGCCCGTTGGGCCCCCGGCCCCAGGGGGGCTATCGTCTGAATCCTGGGGCCAGACGATGGAGGACGGCCGTGATGCCGCAGGACGAGGCCGTGATCGGCTGCACGGGGACAGTACTCATCGGAACCCGCGGATCCGCGGGTCCCGGCGAGATCCTCGTGCGCGTCAGAGGCGGATCCGAGACCTTCCTCGCCTGGTCCGAGGATCCCCTGCCCACCGGAGCGACCGTGCTCGTCATCGAGTCGCGTGGCTGTCGCGAGGTCGGTGTCATCGAGTGGGCGGATCCATTGGACGCGCTCGGCGGCGACCCTGCCGGCGCCGATTGAGGAGTAGTAGACCATGTTCGGTTACCGCGTTCCCGCTCCCGACGAGGCAATGCTGATCTCGGGGGGCCGGCGGGGACTGGGGGGCGCGCCGTTCCGAGTGGTGACGGGGCACGGCAAGTTCGTGCTCCCGATCTTCCGAAAGACCCGTTTCCTGACCCTGTCGATGTGCGAGTCCGAGGTCACCGAGACCTGTGTGACCCGGCAGGGCATCTCGCTGCACGTGCGTGCCGTCATCGCCTTCAAGGTCGGCAACGACCACGAGAGCATCATCAACGCCGGTCAGCGGTTCCTCTCCGACCAGGACCAGATGTCCGTGCTGACCGGCCGGATCTTCGCCGGTCACCTGCGGGCCATCATCGGCTCGATGACCGTCGAGGAGATCGTCACCGAGCGGCAGAAGCTCGCCGCCGAGGTCCTGGACACCTCGAAGACCGAGATGGCGAAGATCGGCCTGATCGTGGACTCGCTGCAGATCCAGTCGATCGACGACGGCGACACCGGCTACATCGACGCGATGTCCGCGCCGCACAAGGCGGCCATCCAGCGGCAGGCCCAGATCGCCCAGGCCCAGGCCACCCAGGCCTCGGTCGAGGCGGAGCAGGTGGCGGCCCGCAACCAGGCCGAGTACGCCCGGCAGACCGCCATCGTCAAGGCTGAGTACTCGGCCGAGGTGGAACGGGCACAGGCCAAGGCCTCGCAGGCCGGACCGCTGGCGCAGGCCCACGCCCAGCAGGAGGTCCTCGACGCCCAGACGGAACTGGCCCTGCGCCAGGCCAAACTTCGCCAGCAGCAGCTGGTGGCCGAGATCGTGAAGCCCGCCGAGGCCGAGGCCGAGCGGATCAGGGTGCTCGCCGCCGCCGACGCCCAGCGGATGAAGATCCAGGCGGAGGCCGCGGCCTCCTACGACCGGGTCGCGCTCGACCGGATGCTGATCGACCAGCTCCCGCAGATCGTGAAGGAGGCCGCCGGCGGCCTCGCGGGCGCCAACGTCAACGTCCTCAACGGCGCGGACGGTCTCGGCGAGATCGCCGCCGGCCTGGTGTCCCAGGGCCTGACGATCCTGGACTCGGTCCGGCAGAACCTGAACGGCCAGGACTCCCCCGACGGCCGACGCCCCACGGACAGCAGCGCCAACGGCAGCGGCAACGGCCTGCTCCAGTTGCACGCCCGGAAGGACGACAAGGGCGACGACGGCCGGGTCGACGTCGACTGAGTGGGTTTCTCGATCAGAAGCCCCTAACAGGGCCCAGGCAGGACGCGGCCCTGCAGTCCCCATGCGGGGTCCATCGGGATCCCGAGGCGGTCCAGGACGGTGGGGGCCAGGTCGATGAGGCGCGGGGTGTCGAGCGGGGTGCCGCCCGGTACGCCGAGTTCGGTGAGGATGACGAAGACCTCTCGCTCGGCACGGGTGTCGCCGCCGTGGCCGCCGGTGTCGAGGTGGCCGTGGTCCGTGGTGACGAGCACCGTCCAGTGCTCGTCACCGCGGCCGGGGTGGGAGCGTCGGGAGTCGATCGCGTCCAGCAGCCGCCCGAGGTGGGCGTCCACGGCAAGGAGGGCGTGGTCGTAGGCGGTGCTGAGGGGGCCCGTGGCATGGCCGGCTTCGTCGGCGGCGCCGAAGTACACGAACACCACGTCCGGGTCGCCGTCCGTGAGCCAGCGCATGGCGGTGTCGGCGGCGAGGCGGTCCGCGGCTTCGTAGCCCTGCGCCTCGCCGTCGTTTAGTACCCGCCGGGCGATGGCCGGGCCGAGCGTGCCGCGGTGGAGCAGGTCGGGCCACGACACCACGGCCGCCGTACGCAGACCGGGCCGGGCGGTGACGGCGCGGCTGAGGAAGTCGGGGTAGCGGGAGTAGTCGGCGCCGGTGAAGTCGTTGCCGGTCACTCCGTGGCGGTCGGGCCACACCCCGGTCAGTACGCTCGACCAGCCGGGCCCGGAGTCGGTGTAGGCCATGCTGGTCGACGGACCGTCCTCCGCCTGCCCGTCCACCTCGCCGTAGGGGAGGAGACTGGTGCCGTGGGCGCCCGCCGCCATGAGTCGGTGCAGCACGGGGGCCGTGGAGGGCGAGCGAGTCAGCCGGTCGAAGCGCACTCCGTCCAGGCCCACCACGAGCACCTTGCCCCGCTTCACTCCGTCCGCCCTTCCCTCATCAGTGCTGTGACCGGGCACCGGCCGCTGCGGGGGATGTACATCCGTCATTCCTCACCTCTCTCGATGCCTGCAACGGCTTCAACTGCCCTGCACGGCACCTTCGGTCGCGCCCGCGATGAAGCCCCGGGCGAAGATCGAGAAGACGACGAGCATCGGGACGGAGGCCATGAGCACTCCGGCCATGACCATGCTGTAGTCGGTGTTGTGGGCGACATTGAGCTGGGCGAGCGCCACCTGGAGGGTGACGTGGCCGGGCTTGGTGAGCACGACGAGCGGCCAGATGTAGTCGTTCCAGGCGTTGACGAAGGCGTAGATGGCGAGGAACGACAATCCCGGCTTGATCATGGGCAACGTGATGTTCCAGTACTGGCGGAGGAACCCGGCGCCGTCGATGCGCGCGGCGTCGAGGAGTTCGTCGGGTACGCCGCTCTGGATGTACTGGCGCAGCCAGAAGATGCCGAAGGCGTTGGCGAGGGCGGGCGGGGCGAGTGCCCTGAGTGTGCCGACCCAGCCGATCTTGGAGACGAGGATGAACTGCGGGAGGATGCCCAGCTGCAACGGCAGCATCATGAACCCGAGCAGCGCGGCGAAGAGCACCCTGCGTCCGGGGAAGTCGAACTTGGCGAAGGCGAAAGCCGCCAGGGAGTCGACGAGCAGCACCAGGACGGTGGTGACGGACGCGACGACGACGGTGTTGAGCATCGACCCGAAGAAGTCGATGGTCTTGAGCATGTGCCGGATGTTCTCCAGCAGATGGGAGCCGAAGCTCAGCTTCGGCGGACTCTTGTAGATGTCCTGGGTGGTGTTGGTCGCCATGATGATCGTCCACACGAACGGGAAGACCGAGATCAGGACCGCCAGGATCAGGATGATGTGCGCGCTCAGGCCCCTGGGGCGCCGGGACCGTCTCGTCTCCGTCGCCCTCGGCGTCGTACCCGCTGCCGTCATGGCTTCCTCCCTCGTTGCACGATGCGCCAGTTGATGAGGACCAGCACGATGATCAGCACGAAGAAGGCCCATACGATGGCCGCGCCGTAGCCGTAGTCGTTGTTGACGAAGGCCGACTGGTAGAAGTACAGCAGCGTGGTCAGGCCCGCCTGGCCGGGGCCGCCGAGGCTGGGGTTGGCGGCCTCGCTGGCGAAGAGGATCTGGGGTTCGCTGAAGCTCTGCAGGCCGTTGATGGTCGAGATGATGACGGTGAACAGAATGATGGGCCGCATGATCGGCATGGTGATCTGGAAGAAGGTGCGGACGGCGCCGGCGCCGTCCAGCTTGGCGGCCTCGTAGATCTCCTTCGGGATGGTCTGGAGCCCCGCCAGGTAGATGATCATGTTGTAGCCGGTCCACATCCAGGTCATCAGCAGCGCGATGACCGCTTTGATCAGCCACGGGTCGCTCAGCCACGGGACGGGTGAGATGCCGACCGTGTCCAGGATCGCGTTGACCAGGCCGAAGTTGTTGCTGAAGACCGCGCCGAAGAAGATCGCCACGGCGACGATCGAGGTGACGTTCGGCACGTAGAGGGCGATGCGGTAGAAGCCCTTGAACCGGCGCACCGAGTGCAGCAGCGTCGCCAGCACCAGGGCGCCGACGAGCGTGGGCACGGTGGACAGGACCCAGATCACCAGGGTGTTGCGGATCGACAGCCAGAAGACGGGGTCCTTCCATAGGAAGCGGAACTCCTGCAGGCCCACGAAGTGCATGGTGCCGATGCCGTCCCAGCGCTGGAAGGCCAGATACAGCGAGTAGAGGACCGGGAAGAACGAGAAGGCGAGGAAGACCAGGTAGAAGGGCGAGATCGCCAGGTACTGCCGCCAGTGGGACAGCACTCCGCGACGTCTGACCCGTACGGCGCCCGGGGGCGGGGTGCGCCGCGGGCGGAACCGGTTCGGGCCCGGTCCGCCGCGGTGTGTGGGCACCGCGGCGGGGCCGGTGACCGGAGGTGACGACATGTCAGCTCACTCCCTGCCGCTGGCCGATCTGCTTGGCCTGGCTGACCGCGTCCTTCCAGGCGTCGTCGGGCTTCTTGCCCTTGGCCTCGATGTTGGTCAGCTCGGTCAGGTAGGGGGCCATGACGGCGGCGTCGGCGGGTGCCTCGTAGCTGTCCGGGATGGCCTTGGCGGCCGGGCCGAAGACCTCGATGATCTTCTGTCCGCCGAAGAAGGCGTCCGGACCCGTCATGGCCGGCATCGCGTAAGCGGCAGGACAGGCCGGGAAGATGGCGGCGTCGGTGAAGCCGCGGGCGACGTTGGCCGGGCTCAGGATCCAGCTGATGATCTTGAATGCCTCTTCGGGGTTGCGGCACTGCTTGGGCAGGGCCAGGTAGGAGCCGCCCTGGTTGGCCGGTCCTCCCGGGTTCGGGCTGACATGCCACTTGCCCTTGGTGTTGGGGGCCGCCTGCTCGATGTCCAACGCGTGCCAGGCCGCCCCGAGTTCGGTGGTGAGCGTGCCCTTGCTGAGGGCGGCGTTGTGGGTGTTGTCGTTGATCTTGCCGTCGAGACCGAGCTGGTAGGGGCGGACGGCGAGATCCCAGGCGGCGCGTATGTGGTCCTGGTCGCCGACGAAGTGGTTGTTCTTGTCGATGAACCGCTTGGTCCCCTGCCCGACCGCGATGTTGAACACCGTGCCGAGGTTGTTGATCAGGTAGGTGCCCGGCAGCGCCTTCTTCAGCTCGGCGCCGAGCGCGAAGTAGTCGTCCCACGTCTTGGTCGCGGCAGCGACCTTGGCCGGGTCGGAGGGCAGACCTGCCTTGTCGAACAGGTCCGCGCGGTAGTAGAGCGCGGTGGGGCCGATGTCGATCGGGAAACCGATCTGCTTGCCGTCGGTGGTCTTCGCGAGCTCGGTCTTCCACCCCAGGTACTGGGGAGCGAGGCTCTTGAAGCCCAGGTCGTTCAGGTCCAGGAAACGGTTGCCGTTGGGCAGGAAGGAGGCGATGTCCTCCCCCTTGATGCCGGTGATGTCCGGGACGGCGGCACCCGCCGCGAGGGTGGTGGTGAGCTTCTGCTTGAAGTCGCCGCCGATGGAGTCGGTGGTCAGCTTGATCCGGCTGCTGAAGTGCGTCTTGGCTTCGGCGACCACCTTGTCGCTGAGCGCGCCTCCCCAGTACCAGAGGGTCAGGTCCTTGCCGTCCTTGGTGCCGCTCGACCCTGAGCCGCCGCATGCCGCGGTGGCGCCGGCCGCGGCGGCCGTCAGGGCGGCGGCCTGCAGGAATCGTCTGCGGGAAAGATCCACGATCTTCTCCTAGTTCTGGGCGGGTTCTGCGCGTCGGCCATGCCGGGCATGCCCGGCACGCTGTGAGTCATGAGCCATGGAGGGAGTGCGACGGGAGGGCCGGGTGGCTGAAGAGCATCGGCGTGGTGGGAACCCTTCAGCCACCCGGGGCGTGTGAGCTGGTCCTCTCAGACGGTGCCGACGCGTCCGTGACGGCGGAGTACGCCTTCATCCGCTTCGGCCGACCGGAGTGGGGTCCGGACCTCGCTTGAATTACGCAAGAGAGTGCACCCGGTGCGCGACTTTGACAAGGGTCAAGCGACTATCGAGACATTCATGCGTGACTTTGCTTGAGTTTGAAGAGTTCGCGAGTATGGTCAGCGGCATGCTCGCTGACCGGAGACACCAGCTGATCCTTCGCGCCCTGCGCGCGGACGGGCCCCTCTCAGTGGTCGCCCTGGCCGAGAAGGTCGGGGCGAGTCAGGCCACGATCCGACGGGACCTCGTACAACTGGAGGACGAGGGACTGCTCAAACGGGTGTACGGCGGCGCCGCGCCCGTGATGGGCGAGGACGACCCGTTCGCCGACGTGGCCGGCGTCCGGGTCGAGGCGAAGGACGCGCTGGCCGCCTGGTGCGCGGACCTCGTCAGGGACGGCGAGACCGTGCTGCTCGACATCGGCACCACGGCCCACCGGGTGGCCCGCCATCTGCACGGCCGCTCGCTGACCGTGATCACCAGCAACCTCGCCGTCTACGAGGAACTCCAGGACGACAAGGACGTCCAGCTGATCCTGCTGGGCGGCGTGGTCCGGCGGGACTACCGCTCGCTGGTCGGCTTCCTCACCGAGGACAATCTGCGGCAGGTCCACGCAGACCGGTTGTTCCTCGGCACCAGCGGGGTCCGCCCGGACGGCCAGGTGCTGGACACCACCGCCGTCGAGGTGCCCGTCAAGCGGGCGATGATCGCTGCCAGCGCCCAGGTGGTCCTGGTGGCGGACGCGGGCAAGTTCCCCGGCACCGGAATGGCCCGCGTGTGCGGTCCCGAGGAACTCGACGTCGTGGTGACCAACGCCCCGGTGGACGAGAAGACCGGTAGCCGTCTGCGGGAGGCGGGAGTCGAGGTGGTCGAGGTATGAGACTGCCGCGCCCTGCGGGCGGGTACCGAGCAGCAGTGTGCCCGCCGGGTCCGGCCGGAGCGGAGATCCGCGCCCCCCGGTCCCTGGCTTCCCCGTCACCCGAGTCGTCAGCGCGCCACGGTGGGCGGGACGACCGCAGGCCTTCCCGGGCATTCAGGCGCCGGGCGTCCCCGGCCCACGGTGCTCGAAGGTCCTGAGCGGCGGCACCGGACGCGGCCCGATGCCCGGGACCCAGCCCGCGTCCAGCTTGCGCAGGCCCACTCCGTTCGGCGCCCAGACGTGGCAGCTGTTCAGCACGCCCGCCGTGGAACGCGGGCCCTGGGACTGCTCACCGGCGTACCGCAGGCCCGCGTTCGCCGAGATGGCCGCCTGCACGACCGCGGGGCCCAGGACCCGGGCCAGCTCATGCAGGTGCGAGCAGCCCAGCACCCCGCGGAACCGCTCCTGGATCGCCCTGTTGTATCCGGCGGCGACACTGAGCCCGGTCAGGCCGTCGAACGCCGGGGTGATCAACGGGCACTCGGCGTGCGGGAAGGTCCCCATCTGTGCCTCGGCGTGCACGATCACCATGTCGGCCAGACGTACGCGCACGGCCAGCGTCATCCGGTGGACGACGTCGGCCGACGGCTCCGCCCAGGGGCGCACATCACTCAGTTCCGCCTCGACCGAGATCTCGTCGCCGCCCTCCGCGTAGGCGGTGACGGTGATCGTGCGGCGGTGCAGCGGGAGTTCGGAGCGTGTCATGACGACGCCTCCTGCGACAGCGCCGGGGCCACGGCCGGAGTCTCCCCCAGCCCCGCGAACTCCGGCTGCCTGCGTTCGATGAAGCTGCGCACGCCCTCGCGGTAGTCCGGGGCGCGTTTCGCCGTGGCCAGCAGAGCGGCCGCGTGGTCGCGGCTGTCGGTGAAGGTCCTCGCCTGGTCGTCGGCGAGCTGCCGTTTGATGAGGGACATCGCGTACGGGCTGGCCGAGCGGGCCAGTTCGGTCGCGTACGCGAGTGCCGCGGGGAGCAGTTCCGCCGGTTCGACCAGGCGGTTGACCAGCCCCATCGCCAGGGCCTCCGTGCCGGTGATCCGGCGCGAGGACAGCAGCAGGTCGGCGGCGTTGCCGTAGCCGATCAGCCGGGGCAGGATCCAGGACACGCCGTCCTCGGCCACCAGTCCGCGCGCGCTGAAGGCGGCGGCGAACTTGGCGTGCGGTACGGCGAACCGGACGTCGCACATCAGCGCCTGGTTGAACCCGATGCCGGCGCAGGCGCCGTTGACGGCCGCCACCACGGGCTTCGGGAAGGACATGGGCCGCGTGCGCGGGGGCAGTTGGCCGGTCGGCCAGGGGCGGGCGCCCGACGAGGCGGCGTCCAGGACGCTCATGTCCATGCCCGGGCAGAAGCTGCGCCCCGCCCCGGTGAGCACCACGGCCCGCACCCGTGGATCGTGCTCCGCCCGGTCGAACAGTTCGTTGTAGAGCAGTTCCATCTCGAGCGTCCAGGCGTTGTGCCGCTCGGGCCGGTTCAGGGTCAGCAGCATGACCCCGTCATCGGTGAGATCGGTGAGGATCTCCGGGGCCGGGTTCTCGGTCATCGAGGTCACTCCCGCGGTATCCGTCGGCTGGACCGGCTTTATAGATAGATGAATCATCTATATACCAACGGACCGCGAATGCACCAGATCAGATGGCGCACAAAGAAGATCACCGACGGCTTGACCTGGTACCCTCGATGCACTAAGACGATTCATTTAGCTATACGAGGAGCCCACCGTGGCCGAGGCAGCCCGCACCGCAGAAACGGCGACCGTGCCCGTCCCCGCCCGCAGCCGTGTCGGACGTCAGGTGCGGGTGCCGAAGACCGCCGAGCTGGTCGCCGGACACCTGCGTCGCCAGATCGTACGCGGCGAGCTGAAGCCCGGCGACGCGCTGCCCCCCGAGTCGGGCCTGATGGAGCAGTTCGGCATCTCGCGGCCCACGCTGCGCGAGGCGTTCCGGGTCCTGGAGTCGGAGTCCCTGATCACGGTGCGCCGCGGCGCCCACGGCGGGGCCCGGGTGAGCGCTCCGGACTCGGACGTCGCCGCCCGCTTCGCCGGTCTGATCCTCGAGTACCGGGGCGCCACGCTGGGCGACATCTATCGTGCCGCGGCCCTCATCGAGCCGCCCTGTGCCCGACAGCTCGCCACCAAGCACACGCCGGACGACATCAAGCAGCTGCGCGACGCGGTGGCGGCCGAGAAAGCCGTCCTCGACGACCCGCTCGCCCTGGTCGACGCGCAGGACGCCTTCCACGCCCTGCTGATCGAACTCACCGGCAACCAGACCCTGATCCTGCTGTGCGGCATGCTGCGCAACATCATCGACCGGGCCAACGCCTCGTACACGGCCGGCGCGGCCGATGCCGAGGCACAGAAGACGCAGGCCCTCAAGGGGCACCGGGCGCATGTGCGGATGGTCGGCCTGATCGAGGCCGGCAAGGCGGACGAGGCCGAGAAGCTGTGGCAGCGCCACATCGCCGGCGCGGACGACGTCGTGAACGCCGCGGGACCCATGACGGTGCTCGAACTCCTCGACTGACCGGCCCCGCATCGCCGCAGACCGCCTCACGGCGGGTCCGCCTCCACTCCCCCTTGCGCTCTCTAATCAGTTAGATAATTATAGAAGGCGTACTGAATAGTTCCCGGGGCCCGGAGGCGACGCCATGGCCGAACAGCGCAAGCCCATCTTCGACTGCGACCAGCACATGTACGAGGAGCGGGACTCCTTCACCCGCTACCTTCCGAAGGAGTTTCTCGGTTCGGCGGTCGCCCCGGTGACCCTGCCGGACGGGCGGGAGGTGATCCTCGCCGGGGACCGCATCGTCGTATGCCTGGAACCGGAGTTCGGGCAGGTCTACCGTCCCGGTTCGCTCAAGGAGATGCTCAAGGCGATGGCCTCGGGCAATCCCGAGGAGACGTACCAGTTCGAGCCGATGCACGAGTCGTACCAGAACCGCGACTCCCGGCTGCGCGTCATGGACGAGCAGGGTCTGGACCAGACGATCATCTACCCGGGCGGCTGGGCGCTGGTGGCCGAGGAGTACGTGAAGGGCGTGGAGCCGCTCTACGCCAACTACCACTCCTTCAACCGGTACATGAACGAGGTCTGGGGCTTCAACCACCAGAACCGCATCTACGCCCCCGCGCTGCTGTCACTGCGCGATCTGCCCAGCGCGGTCAAGGAGCTGGAGTTCGTCCTGAACCAGGGCGCGCGCTTCATCCTGCTGCCCACCGGCCCGGTGTACGGCCGTTCGCCCGGCGACCCGTACTTCGACCCGTTCTGGAAGCTGGTCAACGAGGCCAAGGCGAGCGTCTGCTACCACATCAGCGAGTTCTACTACAACTCGCAGGTGGCCCCCTCCTGGGGCTACGACCCCAACCCCATCCACTTCCGGATGTCGGCCTGGCAGTGGCAGAACACCTACGGCCAGCGCCCCGTCGAGGAGACGCTGTCCGCGCTGATCTTCGACAACCTCTTCGGCCGGTTCCCCGACATCAACGTCCTGGTGTCCGAGTTCGGCTCCGAGTGGGTGCCGCACTTCGTGCGCCACATGGACAAGAGCCGCGGCATGGGCCGCAACGGCCCCTGGATCGGCGGCCAGTTGGACGAGCGCCCCAGTCAGGTCTTCCGCAAGCACGTCCGTGTGGTGCCCTATCCGGAGGACGACATCGTGAACGTCGTCAAGCGCCTCGGCTACCACGAGTCCATCGTCATGGGCTCCGACTTCCCGCACGCGGAGGGCCTGGCCAACCCGGCCGACTTCCGCAAGCTCATCGCCGAGCTCGACGAGTCCGCGCAGGACGACATCATGTACAACAACGCCCAGCAGCTGATCAGCCGCTGAGCGTCGCGGGACAGAAGCGGCGAGCCCGGTACCGCCATTCGGTACCGGGCTCAAGACTGTCCGGGGGGGATAGCGGGTGTGGAGCGGTCAGTGGTCACCCTGCTGAACCCGGAGGCCCGGTGCTGCCGCCAGGCCGCCGGAAGGCACATCGCCGCATGCAACCGCCATGGCCCCGGCCCCACCAACGAAGGCGATGCCCGGTTCCTCCCGGCACCACGCGCCCTCGCACTACTGGTCCGTGAGGTCCGCCGCGAGGTTCGCGATGTTGGTGAGGAGTGCCGTGCCGCGCCGGGAGTGGTCGTAGCCGGCGAGGGGGTAGCCGTTGGTCAGGCAGGCGAAGGACAGGCCGCTCCCCGGGTCCAGGAAGCCGAGTTGGTAGGCGGCACCGGCGCTGCCGAAGAGGGCCGGCGAACCGGTGGACGGCAGGTTGCTGCCCGCGTCCGGGCCGGCCACGGTGACGAACAGGCCCATGCTGGTACGGCGATCGGAGCCGCCCCCGTAGATCTGCTCCCCGTGCGGGTGGTCCGTCAGCCGGATCCGGGTGCCCTCTTCCACCGCCTCCGGCTTCCACAGCCCCGAGTGTTCCAGCGCCTGGAAGTACAGGGCCACGTCGGCGGCCGTGGCGACCAGCGCGTGGCTGGGCTCGCCCGCCGCCAGCACCCGCGGGTCGGACAGGTACCAGGGGCCCCAGGGGTCGGGCCCCTGCTCGTCGCTCGTGCGGTCGGTGGCGGTCATCGGGGCGACGGTGCCGGGCTGCCGGTCCACCGGGACGCCGAGTTCGAGCGAGGACAGGCCGAGCGGTTCGGCGATCCGCTCACGCAGGTAGTCGGCGAAGGCCAGACCCGTGCGCCGCTCCACGATCTCGGCGATCAGCCAGGCCGCCGAGGTGAGGTGGAACTGGAAGCGACTGCCCGGCGGATAGTCGAGCCGCCAGCGGCCGAAGGCGGCCAGGCGCTGCTCGCGGTCGAGCATCTTCGGGTACCCGAGCGGTGCGAAGGGGAAGCCCGCGGTGTGGGTGAGCACCTGCTCGACCGTCACCTCCTCCTTCCCGTTCGGCGCGAACTCCGGGATGATCGCGGCGACTTGCTCGGTCACGTCCAGCAGGCCCTCGCCGATCAGCTTCCACACCGCGCCCGCGACGATCGACCGCCCGACGGACTGCAGGACGTATCGCGTGGACGGTTCGGCGTCCCCCCACGTCTCGAAGGCGACCAGCCTTCCGCCCCTGGCCACGGCGACCTGCGCGGACGGCAGCGGCCCGTGCTCGACCTCCAGGCGGATCCGGCGCAGCAGGATGTCCAGCCGGTACGGGTCGACGCCCACGGTCTGCGGGGCGACGACCGAGTGGTCAAGCGTCACGTGTCTCTCCTTCGAGGGCGACGGGCGCGGTGGTCGCGGCGAGCGCGGTGGGCTCCCGCAGGCTTCGGCGTACGACCTTGCCGTTCGCGTTGCGGGGCAGGTCGTCCACGAACCACCAGCGGACCGGGACCTTGAACCCGGACAGCCGGGCGCGGGTGTGGCTTCTCAGGGCCGCGGGCTGCGGTGGGGCGTGGGGATTCGCGGGGACGACGAAGGCGACGACGGTCTGGCCGAGCCGCTCGTCGGGAACGCCGGTGACCGCGACGTCCGCCACGCCGGGGTGCGCGGACAGGACGGTCTCCACCTCCAGCGGGTGGACGTTCTCGCCACCACGGATGATCATGTCGGTGCGTCGGCCGAGCAGGTAGAGATACCCGTCCTCCGCCACGCGGCCCAGGTCGCCGCTGTGCAGCCAGCCCTCGGCGTCGATCTTGAACAGGTGCTCGGCGCGGGCGTGGATCTCTCCGACGCCGTCCGGGCCGGGGTGGTGCACCCTGATCTCGACACCGGGTGCGGGCCGCCCCACCGACCGCAGCAGCTCGGTGCGCCCGGCCACCGCCTCCCGGTGGTCCTCCGGGGTGAGCACGCTGATCGGTGATCCCTCGGTCTGCCCGAACATGTTGAGCATGCGGACGCCGGGCATCGCCTCATATGTCCGGCGCAGGGTGCCGGGGCGGACGGGCGCGCCGCCGTACTGGAGGGTCCGCAGCGTCTCGTGGCGGGCCTGTCCGGCCGCCAGCAGGGTCTCCAGCATCGCGGGGACCATGCTGGTGTGCGTGGTGCCGAGGTCCCGCAGCAGGGCCCAGCCCTCGACGGTGAAGCGGGGCAGGCCGGTGATCAGCGCGCCGGCGGCGAGGGCGACGGCGATGTTGCCCAGGCCCGCGATGTGATGGAAGGGCGCGCTGCCACCGTAGAAGCTGTCGGGGTCGAGGGCGCACAGCCGGCCGTTCACGCGGGCCCGGGCGGCCAGGCGCCGTTGGCTCATGGGGACGGGCTTGGGCAGGCCCGTCGTTCCGGAGGTGTGCAGGACGGTGGCGAGGTCGTCGGGGTCTGCCACCAACTCCCGTGATGCCGCGCGCAGTTCGGGAACCACGGCGATCCGGCGACCGGCGAGCTCGGCGACCTGCTTGCCGAGGCCGGCGAACTCGGGCTGCGCCAGCAGGACTTGGGTCCGCGTCTCCTTGACCACGGCGGCAATCTCGTACGCCGTCATGCGGACGCCGAGCGGGGCGAGCGGGTGGCCGGATCCGGCGCCGCCGATCACCAGCGCGAGGGCGTCGGCGGAGGTGGCGACCAGGGCGGGCACCGGTTCGCCGGGCTCCAGGCCGAGGGTGTCCAGCCAGTCGGCCGCACCGGCCGCACGGTCGAGGAGTTCGCGTCCGGTCCAGGCCAGGTCACCGAACCAGACGGCGGGGCAGGCATGGTCGTAGGCGCGGCTCACCATGGCGGTCCAGGTGGCCGCCTGCACCTCTTCCTGCGCGGCGGCCATCACGTCAGGGCTCCAGTCGGGCCGCCGCGGTGCCGGTGACCACCTCGGCGCCGTCCTGGTTGACGGTGCGCAGGGCGAAGTGGGCGACCGGGCCGGTCGGCGTGTCCTCGATCGACTCGACGGTGGCCGTGGCGGTGAGGGTGTCGCCGGGCCAGACCTGGGCCTTGAAGCGGACGCCGTAGCGCAGCAGTGCCTCGGTGCCGACCCAGTCGGTGAGGACCCGGCCGGTCATGCCCATCGTCAGCATGCCGTGGGCGAACACGCCGGGATAACCCGCGGCCTCGACGGCGAACTTCTCGTCGGTGTGCAGGGGGTTGAAGTCGCCGGAGGCGCCCGCGTACTGCACGATCCGGGTTCGCTTGAGGTCGTCGACGAGGACGCTCTCGCGTGTCTCGCCGACCTTGATGTCGTCGGGGCTCAGGCTCATCGGGCGTCCTTCGGGGTCGCCGGGCCCTCGGGGACGACGGCCACGGTCACGGCGCTGACGACCGGTTCGCCGTCGGCGTCCCGGTACTCGGTGATGCGCTCGCTGAAGAGCAGGCGGCCGGTGCGGCCCTGCTTCTCCCAGCTGCGGCCGGTGGAGAGGTGCGCGTAGAGGGTCTCGCCGGCGCGCACCGGGCGGTGGTACTCGAAGTGCTGCTCGGCGTGGAGCCCGCCGGCGCCTTCGGCCATGACTCCGGCGTCACGCCCCGACCCGAACCACTCCTCGTCCGGCTTGGGACGCAGGTGGTATGCCGGGTCGTAGTGCGCGCTCGCCATGATGAAGGTGGGCGGCGCGAGCGCCGGCTCGCCCTGGTACGCCGGGTTCTCGTCGCCGATGGCGCGGGCGAACATCATGATGTGCCCGGCCTCGACGGGGAAGGGTTGCCCTGTCATCCGCGTGTGCTCCTCGTATCAGTACGGCAGATCAGTACGGCAGAAACGCGTCGCGCGTGGCCTCGTCCGGGTCGAAGTCCGGCGGCAGCCCCTCGAACTTGGGCTCCCGCTTCTCCACGAAGCTCGACACGCCCTCACGGAAGTCGGGCGAGCCCGCGAAGAACTCCATGGCGGAGTAGGAGCGGGCGAGGGCGTCGGTGAAGGGGCGGTCGAGGTCGCCGTAGACCTGATGCCGTACGACGGCCATGGCGCGCGGGGAGCAGTTGCGGGCGATGTCCCGGGCGTAGGCGCGGGCCGCGTCGAGCAGATCCCCGGGTTCCACGACTCGGCTGACCAGGCCGAGCTCCTTCGCCTCGTCGGCGTCGAAGACGCGACCGGAGAGCAGCAGGTCGAGGGCGTTCTCCAGGCCGATGACGCGCGGCAGGACGTACGGGAGGTTGTACTCGCCGGCCAGGCCGCGGCGGGTGAACGCGGTGGTGAAGCGGGCACCGCGGGCGGCGAAGCGGACGTCGCAGATGAGGGCCTGCACCAGGCCGATGCCCGCGCAGGCGCCGTTGACGGCGGCGATCATCGGCTTCGGCATGGTCCGCCTGCTGTACATGGGGACGCGGGCCTGGAGGTTGAGGGACTCCCCCGGCTGCGAGTTCTGCTCCAGGCGCTGCATGTCCATCCCCGGGCAGAAGGCCCGGCCCGCCCCGGTGATGATCACCACTCGGACGGCGGGGTCCTGTGCGGCCCGGTCGAGGAGCCCGAAGAAGCGGCGCTCCATCGGCAGGCTCCACGCGTTCTTGCGCTCGGGCCGGTTGAGGGTGACGGTGGCGACGCCGTCCTCGTCCACCTCGTACAGGACCAGGTCCAGGTCCAGGTCCTCGGGGGCCACCACGGTTTCCTCGGGCATCACGTCACTCCTCGTCCAGCGGTTCGATCGGGTCGCCGACGCCGGGCCGTTCCCCGGAGATGGTCACCACCACCTGCCCGCGGGCGCAGATGCGTCCGTCGGCCCGCACGTCGACGTCGGCGAAGTGCACCCGGCCGCCCCGCCGCACACAGCGCGCGTAGGCGATCGCCTCACGGCCGCGGGCGGGTGCGAGGTACTGCACCGACATCGACACGGTGCTGAGCCGGCTGCCCTTGGTGAAGTCGTGCCCGGCGATCACGGCTCCGGCCCCGGCGGTGTCGATGAGCGCCGAGATGACGCCGCCGTGGAAGACGTCTTCGTGGGCGGAGAGGGACTCGGCGTAGGGGAGCACGATCTCGACCCCGTCCGCTTCCCAGCGTGTCACCCGGATGCGGCAGCGCCGGTTGAAGGCGACCCCGCGTTCCCAGCGGGCCCGGAACCAGGCCCGGCGTTCGCGCTGTTCCTGATCGGTGAGGGTTCTCGCCGCGACGGTCATCAGCCCGCCCTCCGGTCCCGGCCTGACGGCCGATCCATATAGTTACATGAATTGAATAGATGAGGCAATCGCGCCAGCCGCAGCCGAGCGCTAGATGTATTATTTATATAACTGATTCGTCGTCCGTGAACAGAGGGAGACCCAGATGCCGTCGACCGCACTGGCCGGGATCCGCGTGCTCGATCTGTCCCGCATCCTCGCCGCGCCGCTGGCCACCCAGATGCTGGCCGATCTCGGCGCCGAGGTGATCAAGGTCGAGCGGCCGGGATCGGGGGACGACTCCCGGACGTACGGCCCTCCCTTCGCCCCCGGACCCGAGGGCGCCCGGACCGACACCGCGGCCTTCTACCTCGCCGCCAACCGCAACAAGCGGTCGGTCACCGTCAACCACGCCTCCACTGAAGGACAGGAGCTGATCCGCGCCCTCGCCGCACGCTCGGACGTGCTGGTCGAGAACTTCCGGACGGGCACACTCGCCAAGTACGGCCTCGACCACGAGAGCCTGCGCGCACTCAACCCGCGCCTCGTCTACCTCTCGGTCACCGGCTTCGGCCAGACCGGCCCGTACGCCGACCGCCCCGGCTACGACGGCATCTTCCAGGCCATGTCCGGGATGATGAGCGTCTCCGGGCACCCCGAGGAGCCGATGAAGGTCGGCGTCAGCATGATCGACATCCTCACGGGGCTGTACGCCTCCACGGCCGTCCTCGCGGCCCTGCGCCACCGCGACGCCACCGGCGAGGGGCAGTTCATCGACCTGTCCCTGCTGGACTGCGGCCTGGCCTCGCTGTCCCACTTCGCGATGAACTACCTGGTCTCCGGCGAGGTTCCGCAGCGGCGCGGCAACGGCGGGTACGGCGGGATCCCCTCGCAGGCCTTCCCCTGCAAGGACAGGCCGATCTTCCTGGTCGCGGGCAACGACAAGCAGTTCGCCGCGTTCTGCGCCGCGGCCGACCGCAGCGACCTCCTCCAGGACGAACGGTTCGCCACGACCTCCGCCCGGATCGCCCACCGCGAGGAGATCCTGCCGGTGCTGGCGGCGATCCTGCGCACCCGCACTCGGGACGAGTGGCTGACCGTACTCGACGCACACGACGTGCCCGCGGGCCCGTACAACGAGATGCCCGAGGTCTTCGCCGACCCGCAGATCCAGCACCGGGGGATGCTGATCGAGGTCGAGGACCCGACCTCCGGGCCCCTGCCGATGCTCGCCAACCCCATCCGGTTCACGGCGACGCCGGTCGAGGGGTACGCCCCGCCGCCGGCGCTGGGTGAGCACACGGCCGAAGTGCTCACCGCTCTCGCGGGAGTGACGGAGCATCAGCTGGCTGCGCTGCACGATCGGGGTGTCGTGTAGCGGGGTCAGCCGAGCAGGGTCCGGCCGCCCTCCAGCATCAGCGTCGCGCCCGTCAGGTAGGCCATGTCGTCGCTGACGAGCGCGGCCACGGCCCGGCCGATGTCGGCCACCGGGTCGCCGAGCCGACCCAAGGGGATCTGCCGGGTGATCTCCTCCGCCTTCTGCGGATGCGCGGCGAGATAGGCCTCCGCCGCCGGGCTGAGCGCGGCCGGGCAGATGACGTTCACCCGGATCCCGTACGGGCCCCACTCCCGCGCCGCGACCCGGCTCAGGCCGCGAATCGCCTCCTTGGCCATCGCGTACGCCGCGAACGTCGCCTCCCCCTGCACGGCGGCCGACGACCCGAGGTTCACGACGCTGCCACGGCTCTCCTTGAGATGGGGCAGGGCGGCCTGCATCGCGTGGAAGGCCGCCAACGGCCCGCTGCGGTAGGTGAGTTCGACATCGTCGTACGACGTGTCCGCCAGTCTGCGCTGCACCGAGGACTGCGCGTTGTTGACGAGCACGTCCAGTCCGCCGAACTCCCGTACCGTCTCGGCCACCATGCGGTCGACGTCGTCCCGCTCCCCCACGTCCCCGACCACGGTGTACGCCCGGGCCCCGCGCTCAGCGATCTCCCCGGCCGTGTCCTTCAGCTTGCTCTCGGTGCGGCCGGTGATCACCACGGCCGCCCCTTCGGCCGCGAGCGCGAGCGCGATGCCGCGGCCCACGCCCTGCCCACCGCCGGTGACCAGCGCCGTCTTCCCTGACAACCGTGCCATCACGTTTCCTTCCAGAAGGCCGACCAGGAGGGGAAGGCCTCGGGCAGCGCCGGTTCTCCGGCACCCTCCCAGCCCTTGAATCCCACGGACTGGGGGCGTTCGGCCACGTCCGCCGCGTACCAGTGGCGCTCGCGGCGCCGGGAGAAGTACCAGTCACCGTCCACGCGCGCGTAGTCGTCCCAGTAGCAGATCGCCATCACGATCCACCGGTCCCCCACCTCGTGCTCGGCCCTGCAGTACACCGCGCCGGTCGCCGTGTCGCGGCCGGTGAACTCCACGCGGTGACCGCAGATCTGATGGACCGAGCGGTAAAAGCCGCGCACCGCGGGTTCGATGTGCTGCCGCAGGACAGCCCGCCCGCGGCCGTGGCGCCCCATGTCCACATCGGGACGGAAGCAGCCGACCCAGGCATCGAGGTCGCGGCCGTCCACGGCGAGGGCGTATCGGATGGGCAGTTGCTGGATGGCGAGCTGCGACTCGACGCGGTCGAGACGGTCCTCGAGCGACATCACGGGCGCGGCTCCTTCGGCAGACCGAGGACCTGCTCCCCGATGATGTTGCGCTGGATCTCGCTCGACCCGCCGTAGATCGTCTCCGCGAGGGCGAGGAGGAAGGAGCGCTGCCTGCGGTCCAGGGCGTAGTCCTCGCCGACGATCTGCCCGGCGGGGCCCGCCAACTCCGTGGCCAGCTGGCCAAGTTGCTGGTGCCGGGTCGAGGCGTACAGCTTGGCGGTGGTGGCCTGGGCGCCCGGCGTGCGACCGGCGGTCAGTTCGGCGATGGTCCGCAGGTTGGTGGTGCGCATGATGCATACGGAGATCCAGGCGTCGACGATGCGACGGCGCAGCATCGGATCGTCGAGCGCGCCCCGCTCGCGGGCCAGGTCGATCAGCGCCTCGGCCTCCCGCTCGAAGGCGAGTTGCTGGGGCAGGAGCGTGGTGCCGCGCTCGATGCCGAGGGTGGCCATGGCGGTGCGCCAGCCCTGGCCCACCTCGCCGACGACCATGTCCGCGCCCGTGCGGGCGTCGGAGAGGAAGATCTCGGCGAACTCGTCCTGGCCGGCGAGGTTGCGGATGGGGCGGATCTCCACGCCGGGCTGATCCGTGGGCACCAGCAGCATGCTCAGGCCCTTGTGCCGCGCGGACTGCGGGTCGGTGCGGGTGAGGACGTAGACCCAGTCGGCGTGGATGCCGAACGACGTCCACACCTTCTGCCCGCTGACCACCCACTCGTCGCCGTCGCGCTCCGCCCGGGTGCGTACGGACGCCAGGTCGGAGCCGGCGCCGGGCTCGCTGAAGCCCTGGCCCCACAACTCCTCGACGGCGAGGATCGGCGGCAGGAAACGCTTCTTCTGAGCGTCGCTGCCCACCTTCAGAAGCATCGGGCCGAGCAGGTCGAGGGCGTTGACGGTGGCCCGGTACGGGGCGTTCACGCGGGCGTACTCGTACTCGAAGACGATCTCCTCAAGGAGCCCGAGCCCGCGGCCGCCGTACTCCTGGGGCCAGCCGATCCCCAGCCAGCCGCCGGCGGACAGTTCACGGTCCCAGGCGAGGCGGACCTCCCAGGCCGCGCCGTCGGTGGGGCCGCCCACGCCCCGGTTCTCGGCGAACTCCCCCACGAGGTGGTCCGCCAGCCAGTCCCGCACCTCGTCGCGGAAGTCGCGTACGGCGGGCCCGAAGTCCAGCTCCATGTCAGCTTCTCCCTGAGGTCTCAGATGCCGAGCCGGGCGGCGAGCAGTTCCCGGTGGTACGACGGTGTGCCGAGCAGTACCTCGGAGCTCTTGGCCCGCTTGAAGTACAGGTGCGCGGGGTGCTCCCAGGTGAAGCCGATGCCGCCGTGGACCTGGATGTTGTCGGCGGCGACCTTGGTGAAGGCCTCCGAGCAGAAGGCCTGCGCGAGGGCGGCGGCCATCGCGGTCTCCGTCGCGTCGCCCGCGTCCAGCGCCCACAGTCCGCCGTACGCCGCCGAGCGGGCGGACTCGATCTCCATGAGCATGTCGGCGCACTTGTGCTTGATCCCCTGGAACGAGCCGATGGGCCGGCCGTACTGCTCGCGGATCTTGGCGTACTCGACGGCGGCGTCCAGAGCGGCCGCGGCTCCCCCGACCTGTTCGGCGGACAGGAGTACGGCGGCCGTGGCGAGGGTGCGTTCGAGAGCGGGCCAGGCCGCGCCCTCGGGGCCCAGGAGGCGGGCGGGGGTGTCCGTGAACTCGACCCGGGCCTGTTTGCGGGTCTGGTCGAGGGTGGGGAGGGGGGTGCGGGTGAGGCCGGGGGTGTCGGCGGTCTCGACGGCCAGGAGGCTGATGCCTGAGGTCGTGCGAGCGGCGACCAGGAGCAGGTCGGCGAGGTGTCCGTCGGGGACGTACGTCTTCACACCGGTCAGCCGCCAGCCACCCGTCTCGTCATGGGCGGCGGTGAGCCGGATGCCCTGCTCGTCCCAGCGGCCGCTGTCCTCGGTGAGCGCCAGCGTGGCCACCGTGTCGCCGGACGCGATGCCCGGCAGGAGGTCGAGTCGCGCCTGCTCGTCGGCGCAGCGCAACAGTGCCTCGGCGGCCAGGGCGACGGTGGCGAAGTACGGGCCGCCGAGCAGCGCGCGGCCCGCCTCCTCGAAGACGATGCCGAGATCGACGTAGCCGAAGCCCGAGCCGCCGTACTCCTCCGGGACGGCGAGCCCCTGGAGGCCGAGTTCGCCGGCCATCCGCCGCCAGACGACGGGGTCGTGCCCGGTCGGGTCGGCGGCAAGGCGGCGCACGGTCGCCTCGTCGGAGTGCTTGGCGAGGAACGAGCGGACGACCTTGCGCAGTTCGTCCTGCTCCTCGCTGAAGGTGAGATCCATGCCGAGCTTCCTGTCCTCGGTGCAACGTCACGTGCGGCCTGCTTGCCGCCCACCCTTGGATACAGTTAGATAATTATAGTATCCACACTGAATACACCAGGAGCGCGACGTGACCGATCCCTACGCCCCGTTCACGAGCCTGACCTTCGAGCGGCCCGCGCCCGGCGTGCTCCGTATCGTGCTCGACGCCCCGAACCTCAACGCCGTGGATCCGCGGATGCACGGCGAGCTCGCCGACATCTGGTCCGTCGTGGACCGGGACGAGGAGACCCGCGCGGTGGTCGTCCAGGGGGCGGGCCGGGCGTTCTCGGCGGGCGGCACCTTCGACTCGATCGAGGCCATGACCGAGGACTACGCGGTGCGCGCCCGGGTGATGCGGGAGGCGCGGGACATGGTCTACGGGGTGCTCAACTGCTCCAAGCCGGTGGTCTCCGCGATCCACGGCCCGGCGGTCGGGGCAGGGCTGGTCATCGGCATGCTCGCGGACATCTCGATCGCCGCCCGCACCGCGAAGATCGTCGACGGGCACACCCGGCTCGGGGTCGCGGCCGGTGACCATGCCGCCATCTGCTGGCCTCTGCTGTGCGGCATGGCCAAGGCCAAGTACTACCTGCTGACCTGCGAGACGCTCACCGGTGAGGAGGCGGAGCGGATCGGGCTGGTGTCGAAGTGCGTGGACGACGCCGACGTGCACACCGAGGCCCTGCGGGTGGCGACCGCCTTGGCCGCGGGGCCGGCCAGTGCGATCAGCTGGACCAAGCGGTCCCTCAACCACTGGTACCGCACCGCCCAGCCGATCTTCGAGGCCTCGCTCGGGCTGGAGTTCTTCGGGTTCGGCGGGCACGAGGTCGTCGAGGGGCTCGCCGCGCACCGCGAGAAGCGGCCCGCGGACTTCGAGGGCGTCGGCGGCAAGCACCCGCTCGACCTGTGACCACCGACCGTACGAGAGGAACCGATCATGGCGCCGGACCCGACCATCACCGAAGTGCCCCTGCTGGTGAAGGGGTTGACCTATGAGGAGATGCCGGTCGGGCAGGTCTTCCGGACCGCCCGCCGAACCATCACCGAGACCGATCTGGTCAACTTCGTCACCTGGGGCGGCTTCACCGAGCCCCTCTTCTGGGACGCCTCGCACGCCGCGGACGGCGGCTACACCGGGCGACTGGTCCCGGGCGGACTGACGTACTGCATCGCCGAGGGGCTCGTTCTGCAGACGAACGTGCTGCACGGCACGGGCCTCGCCTTCCTGCACATGGAGCTCGACGTGCTGGGCCCGGTGTACGTCGGCGACACCGTGTACGCCGTCGTGGAGACCACGGGGTCCCGGCCCTCCAGCAAGCCGGGACGGGGCGTGGTGACCAGCCGGATCACGGTACGCAACCAGCGGGACGCGGACGTTCTCGTCTACACGCCGGTGCGGCTGATCCGCGGCAGGGACTACGAGGCTCCGGCATCCTGAGAGCGGAGCCGGGCTAGGAGGTTGTGCCGTCCTGGGTCCGGGGCGCGGTCGGTACCAGGCTCAGGCCGGTGGGCCGCCCCGCTTCGGGTACGGGGGCGCCGGCGAAGGCGCCGCGGTGCAGCCAGTCGGAGGGGATCGTGGGACGCGGCGGTGCCTCGTGGTCCGGAACCGCCATCGTGTACAGGCGGGTGTAGCGGAACTTGGCCTCCAGGTTGTCCAGGACGGACCAGTACTCGTAGCCGCACACCTCCACACCGGCCGCGGTGAGTCCGGCCAGCCAGGACAGGCGGGCGCGCAGCAGGGCCCGGCGCCGGTCGTCGTCGCTGTGTCCCGTGGCGTCGACGAGGTCCAGGTCGCCCATGCCGTTGTCGATGACGGACAGCGGCGGCAGCGCGTCGCCGTACAGCTCGCAGAGGCCGGCGACGGCGTCGGCGAGTCCTTCGGGGATGATCGGCCAGCCGTAGGCGGTGGTCTCCACGTCGTCGAACGGGACGATCGCGAAGCCCAGGCCCACGAGCAGGCGGTTCACCTCGTTGAGGGCGCTTTGACAGGTTCTCGTCGGCAGTACGCGCGGCAGGTTCTCCGGCGCGGTGACGCGGAACGGGGTGTGCCAGGACAGGCCCAGCAGGTCCTGTTCGGTGGTGATGGTCTCCAGGTCGCCCGGGCGTACGCAGCCGGTGTCCTCGACCGGTGAGTCGCCGTCCTCGGTCACCATGTGTTCGCCGAGCAGCAGGGGGTCGAGGAAGAGACGGTTGGTCCAGCTCTCCAGGCGTTCCAGGGCGAGACGGTCGTAGGGGTCGTCGGTGGCCGGGTAGCCGCCCACGAGGGTGACCGTGGTGCCGATCCGGCCCCGCGCGCCGGTGGCTCTCAGCGCCTGGGTGGCGAGCCCGTTCGCGAGCAGGATGTGGTGGACCGTGGGCAGTCCGGCCCGGCCCGCGCCCCGGTTCGGGGGATACATTCCGGCCACGTGGTCGGCGAGCGTGGGACCGGCGAGGTCGGTGGAGGTGATCCAGCGTTCCACCCGGTCGCCGAAACGGCGGCCCAGCTCGGCGGCGTAGGCGGCGAAGTGCTCGGCGGTGTCGCGGGCGAGCCAGCCGCCGGCCGCGTCCAGCCATGGCGGCAGGGAGCGGTCGAGCAGGGTGAGAGCGGGCCGGGTGCCGCGCGCGAGGAGGGCGTCGAGCGCGCGGTCACAGCGGTCCAGGGCGTCCCGGTCCCAGCTGCCGGGGCCTTCGGGCTGGAGCTGCGGCCATCCGGCGACCATGCGGTGGGCGTCGGCGACGACGCCGGTCAGCTGCCGGAGGTCGTCGGTCCACTGCCGGAAGTGTCCGCCGCGCTCCGGCGCGGGCGGCGGTGGCGCCGCGATGGTGTCCGCGGTGGCGACCCCCCAGTCGACACAGCGAAGGGATTCGTGCAGGAAACCATCGCTCATGGTTACCGTCCAGGCGGTGAATGGTATAGCGCATTCAGCTGAATGTCCGCCGACCGGACGCTAACAGGTCAAACAGACCACGACAATGTTTCGGCCAGATCTCCCGATACGGGATCAGACCGCGTCCAGGACGAGGTCGGCCGCCCGCCAGGCCATGGCCATGATCGGTGCGTTCAGATTTCCGGACACCATGGTCGGCATGACTCGATCCGCCGGAAGACCGGCAGCATGGTGTCCCAGCCCCAGCCGGGGTTGGCCGAGCCGCTCCAGCTCGTCGTAGTCGGCGCGGTCACCGCGGTTGTAGACCATGCCGTTGACCGAGCTGGATCCGCCGAGCGTCCGGCCACGGACCCAGTGCTCGACGCGGCTACCGGGACCCACCGGCTCGACCGGGCAGTGCCGGGCGAACCGGGGATCACCCAGCAGCTTGCCGAATCCCTTGGGCATCCTGATCAGCGGAGTGGTGTACCGGCCGCCCGCCTCGATGAGCAGTACGGACGTCTTCGGGTCCGCGGAGAGACGGTTCGCGAGCACGCAGCCCGCGGACCCCGCGCCCACCACGATGTAGTCGTACGTCGTCACCCCTGGGTCTCCGGTGCCGGTTCCTGGTCCTCCAGGGGCCGGAACTCCTCTTCCTGCCACCAGGGGTACAGGGGCGGCATGTCCTTGCTGACCCGGCCCGGGAACTCGGGCGGCCGTTTCGCGAGGAACGACTGGACGCCCTCCACGGGGTCCGGGCCGCCGCCGATCTGGCTCATGATCCGGGAGTCGAGCCGGTGGGCCGTCATCGGGTGGGGCTCGCCGAGCATGCGCCACATCATCTGCCGGGAGAGGGCGACGGAGATCGCGGAGGTGTTGTCGGCGATCTCCCGGGCGAGTTCGTACGCCGCCGGCAGCAGTTCCTCCGGCGGGTGCACGGAACGGATCAGCCCGGCCGCGAGTGCCTCGTCCGGGCCGAAGACACGGCCCGTGGCGACCCATTCCATGGCCCGCTGCATGCCGACGGCCCGGGGCAGGAACCAGCTCGCCGCCGATTCCGGCACGATGCCGCGGCGGGCGAAGACGAAGCCGAACTTCGCCGAGGTCGACGCCAGGCGGATGTCCATGGGCAGGGTCATGCTCGCCCCGACGCCCGCGGCCGGGCCGTTGATCGCCGCGATCACCGGCTTGGTGCTGGAGAAGATCCGCAGCGCGACCCGGCCACCGGTGTCCCGGTGCCAGGCGCCCGCCTTGCGGTGGTCGAACGAGGAGCCGCCGGAGCTGACGTCGGCGCCCGCGCAGAAGCCGCGCCCGGCGCCGGTCACCACGATCACGCGTATGTCGTCGTCGGCGTCGGCCGCGTCCAGGACGTCGAGCAGATCGGCCATCATCTGTGGGTTGAAGGCGTTGAGTTTCTCGGGCCGGTTGAGGGTGACGGTGAGGATCCGGTCCGCCGCCTCGGCCCGCACGGTGTCGTACTCCTGCTCCGTCATACGCGTCCTCCGTCACTCCGGCGAGCCGTTTCCAGAAAGCTTAATTAGTTATAGCATTCAACTCTACTGACTCTTCGATGAAGACTGATGGCGGTGGAGATGACGGACCTCTTGGTGACGGCCGTCGGGCCGGTCCGGCTGATCGAGCTGAACCGGCCGGACCAGCTCAACGCGACGAGCGAGGAGCTGCACTCGGGTCTCGCGTCGGTGTGGGACTCGCTCGCCGACGACCCGGAGGCCCGCGTGGTCGTGCTCACCGGGCGCGGCCGGGCGTTCAGCGCCGGGGGCAACTTCGACATTATGACCCGGGTCCAGCGCGACCGCGCCTTCCGGGAGCAGAACGTCGACGAGGCCCGGCGGATCATCACCGGCATGATCCGCTGTCCGCTGCCGGTGATCGCGGCGGTCAACGGGCCCGCGGTGGGGCTCGGATGCAGCCTGGCGCTGCTGAGTGACCTGGTCCTGATGGCCGACGACGCCTATGTCGCGGACCCCCACGTCCAGGTCGGACTCGTCGCCGGCGACGGCGGTGCGCTCGTCCTCCCCCTGCTCGTCGGACTGACCCGCGCGAAGGAACTGCTGTTCCTCGGCGACCGGGTGAGCGCCGAGGAGGCGGTCCGGCTGGGCATCGCCAACCGTGCCGTGCCGAAGGACAAACTCCTGGACGAGGCCATGGACCTCGCCGGACGGCTGGCCGCCCTGCCCGCGCAGGCGCTGCGCGAGACGAAGCGCGCGGTGAACCTGCACCTGGAGCAGGCGCTCGCCACCGTGCTGGAACCCGCCCTGCTCGCCGAGCAGGAGACCATGCACTCGCCGGAGCACATCGCCGTCGTGGAGAAGATCATCGCGTCCCGCGACCGTCGCCGGACCGCCGGGGAGGGCTGAGGCATGGACTTCGCGTTCAGCGAGGAGCATGAGGAACTGGGGCGCACCGTACGGGCGTTCCTGGCCCACACCTCGCCCGAGACCGAGACGCGGCGCCTGATGGAGACGCCCGAGGGCTTCGACCGGGCGCTGTGGCGCCGGATGGGGACGGAGCTCGGGCTGCAGGGACTGGCGGTCCCCGAGGAGTACGGCGGTGCCGGGTGCGGGCCGGTCGAAGTGGGCGTGGTGATGGAGGAGATGGGCCGTGCGCTGCTGTGTGCGCCGTTCCTGTCCTCGGCCGTGCTGGCGACGAACACGCTGCTGCGCTGCGCCGACGAGGAGGCCCGCAAGCGCCTGTTGCCGGGCCTGGCCTCCGGTGAACTCGTCGGGACCCTCGCGCTGACCGAGGACTCGGCCCGCTGGGACGCGGCGGGGGTCCGGCTCACCGCCCGGGAGAGCAACGGGAGTTGGCTGCTGAGCGGGCACAAGATGTTCGTCCTGGACGGTGCCACCGCCGATGTCGTCCTGACCGTCGCCCGCGTCGAGAACGCCACCGACGACGGTATCGGGGTGTTCTGCGTGGAGGGCGACGCGCCCGGCCTGACCCGCGCACCGCTGCCCACCATGGACCCGACCCGCCGCCAGGCCCGCCTCGACTACCGGGACGTACCGGCGACCCGGCTGCGTACACACGGAGACGGATGGGACCTGGTCTCGGAGGTGCTCGACCGGGCCGCCGTGGCGCTGGCCGCCGAGCAGGTCGGGGTGGCAACGCGCGCGCTCGACATGGCGGTGGAGTACGCCAAGGTGCGCCACCAGTTCGGGCGGCCCATCGGCTCCTTCCAGGCCGTCAAGCATCTGCTCGCCGACGTCCTCCTGGAGGTGGAGTCGGCGCGCGCCGCCGCCCACTACGCACTGCTCGCCGCGGAGAACTCCGAGAGCGCCGACCCGGAGCTGCCCGCCGTGGCCAGCCTGGCCAAGGCCTTCTGTTCCGACGCGTGTGTGCAGGCGGCGGAGGAGAACATCCAGGTGCACGGCGGCATCGGCTTCACCTGGGAGCACCCGGCCCACCTCTATCTGAAGCGGGCCAAGACGTCACACCTGCTGTTCGGCGATCCGGCGTACCACCGGGAGCTGCTCGCACGGCGAATCGGTATGGACAGCGGCATGGACAAGGACAAGGGAGCGGCATGAAGGTCGACGGCAAGCTCAACGTGTGGAGCACCATGGAGGTCGTGGAGGAGGCCCGGCACCACGAGAAGGCCGGCTACGACGGCCTGTGGGCGTCGGAGTCCAAGCACGACCCCTTCCTGCCGCTGGTGCTGGCGGCCGAGCACACCGATCGCCTCGAGGTGGGTACGGCCATCGCGGTCGCGTTCGCCCGCTCCCCCATGCAGCTCGCGTACACCGCGCACGATCTGCAGACCTACGCGGGCGGACGGTTCTCGCTCGGTCTCGGCAGCCAGGTCAAGCCGCACATCGAGCGGCGCTTCGACATGCCGTGGAGCCGGCCCGCGGCCCGTATGCGGGAGTACGTGAGCGCGCTGCACGCGATCTGGGCCGCCTGGAACGAGGGCGAGAAGCTCGACTTCCGCGGCGACTTCTACACCCACACCCTGATGTCGCCCTTCTTCTCTCCCCCGCCGGCTCCCGGCGGCGCGCCGAAGGTGTTCGTGGCCGCGGTCGGCCAGGCGATGACCCGGGTGGCGGGCGAGGTCGCCGACGGGCTCCTCGCGCACGGCTTCACCACCGAGCGGTATCTGCGGGAGGTGACACTGCCGACCGTGGAGGAGGGGCTCGCGGCCTCCGGCCGTACGCGGGCCGACTTCTCCGTCTCCCATCTGCTGCTGACCGCGACCGGCCGCACGGAGGAGGAGATGACCCGCGCGATCGACGGGACCCGCGCCCAGATCGCCTTCTACGGCAGCACACCCGTCTACCGCGGGGTGCTGGAGCTGCACGGCTGGGGCGAACTCGGCGACGAGCTGCACGCGTTGTCGACGTCCCGGCGCGAGGACAAGTGGGAGGCGATGAGCCGCCTCGTCGACGACGAGGTGCTGCACACCTTCGCGGTCGTGGCGGAGCCGGAGCGGGTCGCGGGCGAGATCCGGCGCCGGTACGGGGCGCTGGTGGACCGGGTGTCCTTCTACACGGCGTACGAGATCGACGCCGCGGTGTGGGAGCCCATCGTGCAGGAGCTGCGCACCCCCGAGTGACACTCCACCGAGCCGATGGGGGATGTCAGCCGAGCAGGTCCAGGACGGTGGTCATGGACCTGTTCTGCAGCAGATAGTCCTCAGCCTCCTGCAGGTGCACACGCCACAGCTCCTCGGCGGCCTCGGTCCGGCGCGCGGCGACCAGTTCGACGAGCGCGCCGTGGGCGCGGAAGCCCCGGCGGTTGGCCCGTACGTTCTCGGGGGTGCCGGCGTCGAGGTCGACATGGGACCAGTTCGCCTGGTCGATGATGTGCCGGACCATGCCATTGAGGACGCTCAGCGTCTCGTTGCCCGCCAGTTCGACGACGAGGGCGTGGAACTCCATGTGGGCGCGGATGAACGCCGAGGGGTTGTCCATGAGCCGCTCCGCCTCGGCGACGGCTGCCCGCAACCGCTCCAGGTCCTCGTCCGTGCGCCGCTCGGCCAGCAGTCCGGCGCACGGCGCCTCGATGACCGTACGGGCGTCGTAGACATCCTTGAGGGTCGTGCCCCGGTATTCGAGGACCACGCCGGCGTACCGGGCCGCGACCGTGCCTTCCGGGGTCTGCACGCGTGCCCCGCCCCGCGCGCCCCGGCGCACACTGATCAGCGACTCCGACTCCAGCACCCGGAACGCCTCACGCAGCGTCGGCCGGGAGACGGCGAACTCCGCCATCAGCGCCGACTCGGCAGGCAGTGCCTCGCCCTCGGCCAGCTCTCCGCGCACGATCTTGCGGCGCAGCTGTGCCGCCACCAGTTCGGCCATCTTGGGGACGCGGACCTTGACGCCGTTCACACGCCCACCGCCACCGCCCTGCCGCCCCGTCGTACTCGTCACCGGGCCCACCTCCGTCCGCCCCACAGGTGCGGGACATGGCCCGAGCACCGGGTAGACGGTTCACTCTACTAGATAACTGATTGAACTAGGTTACCGAGTTCGCGGCAATGAGATGTTCGGCCAGCGCGAGCAGCAGATCGCGGCCGACCGCCCGCTGTCGCATGTCCCCCATCACCAGGGGGACTTCCGGGTCGAGGTCGAGCGCTTCGCGGATCTCCCGCTCGCTGCGTTCCTGGTGCCCGTGGAAGCAGTTGACGCCGATCACGAAGGGGATGCCGCGGCTCTCGAAGAAGTCGATGGACGCGAAACTGGACTCCAGCCGCCGGGTGTCGGCGATGACCACCGCACCGAGCGCGCCGTGCACGAGGTCGTTCCACATGAACCAGAAGCGCTCCTGGCCGGGCGTCCCGAAGAGGTAGACCACCAGCCGGGGGTTGACCATGATGCGGCCGAAGTCCATGGCCACCGTGGTCGTGGCCTTCCGCTCGACGCCCTCGACGTCGTCGACGCCCACGCTCGCGACGGTCAGGTACTCCTCGGTGCGCAGCGGCGCCACCTCGCTCACCGCCCCGACCAGGGTCGTCTTTCCCACACCGAAGCCACCGGCCACAAGGATCTTGACCGCCGCGGGTGCCGAGCCGTCGTAGGCCCGGCCCGCGGGGTCAGAGTCGACGAAGGCCATCCCTCACCGCCCGAAGAAGAGTCATGTCCATTGTGTTCCCTACTGCTACAGCGATCGGTGGACGGGTTGTCGCCCTGCCCAGCGCGACCAGGTCGTCGATCAGGATCTTCGTGACCGCCACGGGCAGGTTCAGTTCCGCGGCGATCTCCGCCACCGCCGCGGGTGTGCGGCACTGCTGGAGGATCGAGCGGTGCTCGGGTTGCAGGCCGCGCGGTCCGGCCCGGCCCGGTGCCGGTTCGACGGTCGTCACGAGGGTGATCAGGGTGAGGTCGTCGCGCGCGGGTGCCGTCCGGCCCTGGGTGATCGTGTAAGGCCTGACCGACAGCTCCTCGGCGTCCCCTGCCTCCAGGCCGTCCATCCAGTGGCTCACTCACGTACACCGCGCTCGTCGGCGGGCGCCCCGAAGCGCGTCTCGGTGCTCATGCGCTGGCCCACCTGCTGCATCAGGGTGTGCATGGCCACGGCCATCAACTCGGCGTCCACTTCCTGGGACGCCACGACGGCCAGATGAGTGCCGCGGCCCGCGGCGGAGATGAACAGCCACAGCTCGGCCAGCTCGACGATGACCTGGTGCACCGAACCACCGCCGAACAGCTGCCCGACCCCGCGGGCCAGGGACTGCTGGCCGGTGGCGATGGCGGCGAGGCGCTCGGCGTCGCCGCGGGCGATGGTGCGGGACTGGCTGACCACCAGCCCGTCGTCGGACAGCACGATGGCGTGGTGCGTGCCCGGAACCTGTTCCACCAGGCCGTCCAGCAACCAGTCGAGGTCCGGATGGGTGGCGGTCGTTCGCATTGTCATGGTCAGTCTTCCGTCGGGATGCGTCTACGCTGCGGCAGCACGTCGGTGGGTTCGTGGTCGGTCGGAGGAACGTCACGCCGGACCATCCGGGACTGGCGCTGGAAGGCACCGATCGTCGCGCCGGAGCGGGTGGGTGCGGGCCGCCGGGCCGACGTCTGCTCGTCGGTCGGCCGGGAACCCAGGCCGGCGTTCGGGTCCCGCAGTTCGTCGGCGAGACTGGCCAGGCGCACCCGTTTGGGCAGCGGTCGCACGTCCGGCGCGACATCCACGCGCAGGGTGCCGTTCCCGTGTGGTGCGGCGGCCGCCCGCGGCACCGGGTGGGGGCGCGGCGGCGGGGTCCACACATCGCTCAGGGGGACCGCGGCTGCGGGCCGGCCGACGCGGCCGGTCACCAGGGTGTCCTCGTCCGGGGCCGTCCTGTGCTCCGCGCCGGGCGCGTCCGCGGCGGCCGCCTCGGGGGGTGGTGGCCAGGCGGTGTCGGCTGCTTCGGGTGCCGGCCCGGTCGGTCCGGCGGCCTCGACGACGAGTTCGTCGGGGATGAGGACGACGACCCGGGTGCCGCCGAAGGAGGAGGGCCGCAGTTCGACCTGGATGTCGAGGGCACGCGCCAGCCGGGCCACCACGTAGAGGCCGAGCCTGACGTCGTCCGCCCGGGACATGACGTCCATGCGGGGCGGCTCGTTCATCAGCCGGTTGGCCTCGTCGTACTGCTCGGGGTCCATGCCCACGCCGCGGTCCTCGATCTCCACCGCGAGGCCGCGGCCCACCCGGGCTGCGTACACCTCCACGGGCGTCGGCGGCCTGGAGAAGCCCACCGCGTTCTCCATGAGTTCGGCCAGCACGTGGATCACCAGGCCGACCGCGCGCTCGGCCAGCCACACCCGGTCCTCGACGTCGATCTGGATCCTGCGGTAGTCCTGCACCTCGCTCTGCGCGGAGCGGAGGACGTCCAGGAGCAGGACGGGCTTGCGCCAGCGCCGCTGCGGCTGGCCGCCGCCGAGGATCACCAGGTTCTCCTCGTAGCGCCGCAGCCGGGCGGTGAGATGGTCGAGGTCGAACAGGCCTTCAAGGACCTCGGGATCCTCGTGCCGGCGCTCCAGTTCGCTGAGCTTCTTCATCTGGAGTCCGATGAGCAGCTGGGTGCGCCGGGCGATGCGCTGCAGCAGCTTCTCGAAGGCGCGGAACTGCGAGACCTGGGCCATCGTCGTGTCCAGGGCGCTGTGACGGGCGAGGTTCAACGCCTGGCCCAGCTGGCCCAGTTCGTCGTCGCCGTGCTGGATGGCGGGGAGTTCGGCGTCCAGGTCGACGACGTCTCCGCTGCGCAGGCGTTCGACCACGGCCGGCATGCGGGTCTGCAGATCCAGGGCGGCGACGCGCAGCGCGGAGATCCGGCGGCGCAGTGTCCGGGTGAGCAGCGCGCTGATCAGGACGACCACGAGGACCGCCGCCGCGCCCATAACGCTGGTGACGATCAACCGTCGCACCATCGCGTTCAGTTCCTTCTCGGTGGCCGCAGTCAGGGTCACGGAGTAAGTGGTGTTGAGCTGTTGGAGCTGGGCGGTGACCGGACCGACGCTGTCGCTCCACGTCGTGCCGAGTCCCTTGGAGAACGTGTCCGCGCCGGAGCTGTTGTCCGTGCCGGTGCCGGACAGGACCTTCTGCTCGGCCGTCGCCTTCTGCTTCCACGCGCCGCCCGCCATCAACTTCCGGTAGAGCGTGGCCTGGTCGTCCGGGACCAGGGGCACGATCTTGTTGTCGTAGAGGAAGCGCTGGGAGCCGATCCAGCCGGCGAGCTGCCCGCGTTCGGTGCCGGTGAGCCGTCCGGTCACCGAGCCGCGGGTGAACAGCGCGTTCTCCCGCGAGATCATCTCCATGCCCCAGACCGAGTCGATGGCCGGCCGGGCGAGGTAGTCGATGTTGGGCAGCCCCACGTGGCTCAGGGTGGTGAACACGTTCAACTGGCCGGAGATGAGAGCCGTATAGCGGTCGAACGTCTGCTGCTGCGAGGCGGTCCGCTGGTCCACCGCCGCCCGGTAGTCGGACAGTTTCCGCAGGTTGCTGCCCACTTGGACGACCTTGGCACGGATGTCGTCCGGGGCGCTCCAGTTGCTGTCGGGCAGTTCCTGGACGGTGGTGACGTCGGCGTCGGTGCGGACGCGCTGCGCGCGCAACGCCTTCTGGTAGCCCTCGGGGTCGGCCAACTCCGCTCCGCTGAGCCGGCGTTCCTCCTGGAGGTCGAAGAAGGCCGCCATGATCGGACGTGCCGCCGCGTTGGAGGCCGCGTTGCGGTCCTTCTGCCTCTGCCAGTCCGTGTAGAGCTGTGCGGAACTCGCCAGCCACAGGGCTACGAGGGTCACGCTGGGCACCAGAGCCAGGATGAGCAGGACGGTGCGGAGTGAGGGCTGTCGCCGGGCTCCGCCGCCCCTTGGGCCTTGTCTCTTCGACGCACGCGCGTGCACTGCCACTGAGGTCCCCAGCGATGCTCCAAGTGACAGGCCGCTCCGTTGGGCCCGCACGATGACGCGCCATGCTATCGCCGGATACCGCTATCTAAATACACTTAGCTCACTAAGTTTTCACAAGAGTGGGTCAACCGGCTCGGTCAGTGCTCCGGCACGAAGTACGGCAGCATGATCGCGTTCGTCAAGGGCCGGAAGTCGACGCGTACCCGCATGCCGATGGCGACGGTGTGCGGATCGCCGGCGTCGACGTGGGAGAGCAGGGTGCCGCCGTCGTCGAGGTCGATCACGGCGAGCGCGAAGGGCGTGTCGAAGCCGGGGCCGGGTGCGCGGTGGACCACGGTCACCGAGTAGACGGTCCCCCGGCCCGCGCTCGGCACGTAATGCCAGTTCGGCGCCATGCACCCGGGACAGGCGGGCTCGGGGACGAAGAAGCGCAGCTCACAGCTCGGGCAGTACGGGACGACCAGTTCGCCGCGTCGGGCCGCGTCCCAGAACGGTCCGGACAGTTCGGTGGGGACGGGTACGGGCCGGCTCATCGCACTCTCCCCAGCAGGCTCATCTCGTAGTGCTGCGCCCCGGACCCGGCGTTCCCGACGACCGCGAGCTCGGCGCCCTCGACCTGGTGCACGGCGGTGCCGCGCAACTGCCGTACGGCCTCGACGACTTTGAGCGTCATCTGCTGCGTCCCGTTCCAGGCGTACGACAGACAGCCCCCGTCGGGATTGACGGGATGCTTGCCGCCCACGGCGATGGCACCGCTGGCCGCAAGTGGTCCGCCCTCGCCCTCGCCGCACAGGCCCAGTGCCTCCAACTGCCGGATGATCTCGAAGGAGTTGGGGTCGTACAGGGAGAACACGTCCACGTCGTGCGGGCCGACACCCGCCATGGCGTAGGCGCGGGTGGCGGCGTCCCGGCCGAGCTGACCGACTTCCCGGTGCAGGGCCGGGTTGGCGTACGCGGCCTGGTGGTACTCCATGCCGCCGCCGAGGACGGCGACGGGCGGGTGCGGCAGGTCGCGGGCCCGTTCGGCGGTGGTGACCACGAGGGCGGCGCCGCCTTCGCCGACGATGCAGCAGTCCAGCAGGTGGAAGGGCGTGGCCACCATCCGGGACGCGAGGACGTCGTCGGCGGTGTACGGGCCGCGGCCGTACATCATCGCCTCCGGGTTGGTGGTGCCGTTGTTGCGGATGGTGGCGGCGACCTCGGCGAGCTGCCGGGAGGTCGTGCCGTACTCGTGCATGTGCCGTGCCGCCACCAGCGCGAACTGGGCGACCACGTAGCTGCCCCACACGTCGGCGAACTCCAGCGGCACCCCGGCCCCGACGGGACCGGCTCCGCGCGAGACCAGCTTGCAGCCGCCGACGACGACGGTGTCCGCGAATCCGGCACTGATGGCGGCGGCCGCCTTCAGCAGGCCCCGCGAACCGGCGTTGTCGAGCATCGAGTCGCTGGTCCAGCGCAGGTCGCGGCCGAGCATCCGCGCCCAGGAACTGCCTTCCCCGGGTACGCCGCCGGGGCCGGGCCAGTCGACCTGGGCGCCGTCGACATCGGCCGGGGTGAGCCCGGCGTCCGCGATCGCGCCGCGTACCGCTTCGAGCGCGAGGTCCATGGCGTCGCGGTCGGGCAGCGTCAGCGCCTGTTCGGTGGCGTGCACGCCGACGACGACGGGTTGGCGGGCGTTCACCGGGTCACCGCCCCGCGCCGAGCTGGTCGCCGCCGGGGTAGCCGCCCCCGCCGAAGCGCTCGTCGAGCGCCTGGTAGTCCTTGGCGTAGTCCTTGGTGCGCGGCAGCGCCTCCACGAACTCGACCGTCTTCGGCTTCTTGTACGAGGCGATCCGCGCCCGGCAGTGCTCGATGAGGTCCGCCGCCGTGACCGGCTCGGCGCCCGGCTGGAGCACGACCACGGCCTTGACGTCCTGCGCCCAGCGCTCGTTGGGCACGCCGATCACGGCCGCCTCCTTCACCGCCGGGTGGGACTCGATGCAGTTCTCCACCTCGGCCGGGAAGATGTTCTCGGCCGCCGACTTGAGCATGCGGGTCGTCGTCCCGAGGAAGCTGATCGTGCCGTCGGCCTCGCGCCGACCGAGGTCGGTGGTGTGCCACCAGCCGAACCGGAAGCGTTCCTCGTTGATCTCGGGCCGGTTCCAGTAGCCGAGGTGCACGAGGTCGCCGCGGACACAGATCTCGCCGGCCTCGTCGACCGCGCACTCGTTGCCGGTGCCGTCCAGGATGCGTACGGCGGTGAAGGGGCCGGGGCGGCCCGCGTTGCCGGTGCCGGTGCCGCCGTAGGCGCCGGTCACCGCGAAGCCGGTCACCTCGGTCTGCCCGTAACCGCGGCCCATGCCTCCGCCGTTGCGGGTGAAGCGGCTCTCGTCGGTGGGGACGGTGCCCTGCCACAGCTGTGCGGCGACGCTCGCCCGCAGGTGGGACAGGTCGTGGCCGGCCTCGCGGTTCAGCGCGACGAGCTGCGCGATGGTCGGGGGCATCAGGTAGGCGTGCGTGCACTTCTCGCCCGCCAGCAGCGGGAGCAGTTCCTCGGCGACCACGCGGCGGACGACCACGTTCTTGCCGCCGTGCACGAAGGCCGGGACGCCCCAGAACTGGTAGTTGCCGATGTGGAACATGGGGCCGGCGCCGAGGAAGGAGGTCTCCGTGCCGATGTCCCCCATCCACGCGGCGCTCGCGCCCATGGCGAGCAGGTTGCGGTGCGAGAGCATCGAGCCGGACTGCCGGCCGGAGATCGCAGCGGTGTAGATGACCAGGAGCGCGGAGTCGGGGTCGACGTCGGCGACAGGGTCCTCGGCTGAACCGGCCGCCAGGAAGGACTCGTACGAGCCGGGCCCTTCCGCGTCGTGGCGCAGCCACAACGCCCGGTGGTCGCTGCCGAGTTCGGCCCGTGCCTTGGCGACCGTGTCGCCGATCTCCTCGTCCTGCCAGACGACGACCTTGGGGTCGAAGTCCTCGACGGCGAAGGCCATCTCGGGGGCTGCCCAGCGCCAGTAACCGGGGCAGACCATGGCGCCCACCTTCGCGGCGGCGCCGAGCAGCTCCCAGATCCGGAAGGAGTTCTGGCCCAGCCACAGGATGCGGTCGCCGGAGCCGACGCCCACATCCGCGAGGGCGTTTGCGAGTCGGTTGGTGCGCTCGTCCAACTGGGGCCAGGTCAGGCGGACATCGCCGTCGACGAGGGCGACGCCGTCGGGAAAGGACCTTCTGTGCTCACGGATGAGGTCGCCGAACGTCAGGCGGCGGGCGGGATTCACGTCGTTGCTCCCCATGGTCGGTCAGACGCGGCCGATGCCGACGCCCTTCACGTTGATGAACTCGTCCAGACCGGCCTTGCCGCCCTCCCGGCCGAACCCGCTCATGCCGACGCCGCCGAAGGGTGTGGCGGGCGAAGTGATCGGATTGGGACCGGGGTTGACGTAGACCGTCCCGGCCTTCAGGCGCGGCACCAGGCGGTTGACGCGCGCGATGTCACGGGACTGGATGTAGGCGGACAGGCCGTACTCGCTGTCGTTGGCCAGGGCGACGGCCTGGTCCTCGGTGTCGAACGGGGTGATGGCCAGGACCGGGCCGAAGACCTCCTGCTGGGCGAGGTCGCTGCGGTTGTCGACGTCGGCGAAGACGGTCGGGGTCACGAAGTAGCCGTCGGATGCGATGCGTTCGCCGCCGTGGACGAGTCGGCCGGCACCGTCCTCGATGGCCTTGTCGACCATGCCCTGGACGCGGTCGCGGGCGGCTTCGTTGATGAGGGGGCCGATGTACGTCGCGGGGTCGAGCGGGTCGCCGACGGGAAGGTGGGCGACCACCCCCGTGACCCGGGCGATGACCTCCTCGTAGATGGAGCGCTCGACCAGCAGCCGGGTGGGCAGTGCGCAGCCCTGTCCGGTGTTGCTCATGGCGAAGGCCGCGCAGTACGGCACGACGGAGTCAAGGTCTGTGTCGGCGAAGAGCAGGTTGGCGGACTTGCCGCCCAGCTCGAACACGACCGGCTTGAGGCTGAGGGCCGCGTCGGCCATGATGCGGCGCGCGGTGGCGGGGCCGCCGGTGAAGGAGATCTTGTCGACGCCGGGGTGGGTGACCAGGGCCGATCCCGCGTCGCCGAGCCCGGTGACGACGTTGATGACACCGTCGGGGATGCCCGCCTCGCGGGCCAGGTCGGCGAAGAGCAGCGCGGAGAACGGCGTGGACTCGGCCGGTTTGATGACCACGGTGTTGCCGGCGGCGAGCGACGGCGGAACCTTCATCGCCAGGGACAGCGCGGGCGAGTTCCAGGTGATGATGTGGCCGATGACGCCGTACGGCTCGGCGATGGTGTACTCGACGTTCTCGTGCGGGCTGTAGGCCGCGCCGACCATGCCCTCGATCTTGTCGGCCCAGCCCGCGTAGTACTCGGTCCACTCGGCGACGTGCGGTCCGACGTTCTCCGCCCAGCCGCCGATGCACACCCCGTTCTCCAGCGGGCAGATCGCCGCGAAGTCGGGGATGTGGTCGCGCAGCAGCCCGGCGAACCGGGTCAGCAGGCGGCGGCGCTCGGCGGGGCGCATGGGGCCCCACACCTCGAAGGCCTGACGGGCTGCCGCCACGGCCTGGTCCACCTCGGTGGGCCCGGCCAGCGGGATGAGCGCCTGGACGAGACCGGTGGCCGGGTTGCGGTGCTCGTAGAGCCCGCCGCTGGTGTCGGTGACGTCCTTGCCGCCGATGACCAGACGCGGCTGCGGCAGGTCGTGCTCCGCTCTGTCCTGGTGAAGCTGCACATCGACCGTGACCACGGGTACCTCCTAGAGACCGCGCAACACTGCACACATCCAGTTTAAATAGCTAACCTATTTAGCCAAGGTAGTCAATAAGTTCAGACCACTCCGGGCCGCGTACTACAGCCCCGGCCGCGGACTACAGCCCCAGTGACCGCCCGATGATCTCCAGCATGATCTCCGAGGTGCCGCCGAAGACCCGCTGCACCCGGCTGTCGCGCCAGATGCGCGCGATCTCGTACTCGTTGACATAGCCGTAACCGCCGAAGAGCTGCATGCAGCGGTCGATGACCTGCCAGCCGGTCTCGGAGGTCCAGTACTTGGCGGCGGCGGCCTCCTCGGCCGTCAGCTCGCCCTGGAACAGGGCCATGATGCAGCCGTCCACGTACACGCGGGCGGCGTTCAGCCTGGCCCTGATGTCGGCGAGCGCGAAACGGTTGGCCTGGAACTCCCCGATGGGCTGCCCGAAGGCGGTGCGGGTCTTGGCGTAGTCCAAGGCCAGCGTGTAGGCCCGCTCTGCGGCCGCGAGCGAGGAGACGGCTATGGCGAGCCGTTCCGTGGGGAGGTTTCCCATCATGTGGTAGAAACCGCGGCCCTCCTCTCCGATGAGGTTCTCGGCCGGGACGCGGACCTCGTGGAAGAAGAGCTCGGCGGTGTCCTGGGCCTTCATGCCGACCTTGTCGAGCTTGCGCCCCCGCTCGAAGCCCTCGGCGCCGCGCTCGACGACGATCAGACTGATGCCCTTGTGGCCGGCCTCCGGGTCGGTCTTGCAGGCGACGATGACCAGGTCGGCGAGGATGCCGTTGGTGATGAAGGTCTTGGAGCCGTCGATCACCCACTCGTCACCGTCCCGGCGGGCGGTGGTGCGGATGGCCTTGAGGTCGGACCCGGCGGACGGCTCCGACAGCGCGAGCGCGCAGATCGTCTCGCCGCTGATGACCCCGGGCAGCCAGCGGGCCTTCTGCTCAGGTGTCGTGAGGTTCATCAGATAGGGCGGGAGGACGTCGTTCTGCAGCCCGAGTCCGATGCCGACCGAGCTGGTGGCCGCCATCTCCTCCGCCATGATGGCGTTGTAGCGGAAGTCCCGGATGCCCTGGCCGCCGTACTCCTCCGGGAACTGCCAGCCGATGAGTCCGGCCTTGCCTGCCGCTGCCCACGCGGCCCGGCTCACCTGCCCGTCACGCTCCCACAGCTCGGCGTACGGCGCGCATTCGCGCAGGTAGAAGGTGCGGGCGGTCTCGCGGAACAGCTCGTGTTCCTCGGCGAAGATCGTTCGGCGCATGCTCGGCTCCACTCATGCATCTCGCTTATTTAGCTGAAGTAGTTATACGATAGCGCTGTATCGGGACCTGGGCGAGGGAGGGCGCGTGAGCGTACGGGACAAGGTGGCACTCGTCACCGGAGCGGGACGCGGGATCGGCGAGGCGATCGCCGATCGGCTCGCCGCCCAGGGAGCCGCGGTCGCCGTCTGCGACCTGGACCCTGAGGCCGCCGCCAAGGTGGCCGGCCGGCTCGTCGAGCGGTACGGAGTGCGGGCGACGGGGGTCGGCGCGGACATCTCCGACAGCGCGGCCGTGCACGCGTCCGTGGAGCGGGTGATCGTCGAGCTCGGTCCGGTGGACATCCTGGTCAATAACGCGGCGGTCGACGTCATCGGCCGCTTCGTCGACAGCACCGAGGACACCTGGAACCGCATCATCGACGTCAATCTGCGCGGCACCATCACGGTGACCCGGGTGGTGCTCGACTCGATGATCGAGAGCGGTGGCGGCCGGATCGTGCACATCGCCTCGGACGCCGGCCGCGTCGGCTCGTCCGGCGAGGTGGTGTACTCCGCGACGAAGGGCGGGGTCATCGCCTTCGGCAAGGCGCTGGCCCGCGAGGTCGCCCGGCACGGCATCACCGTCAACAGCGTCTGCCCGGGACCGACCGACACCGCGCTGCTCGGCCAGGTCGCCGACTACAGCCAGAAGATGTACGACGCGACGGTGCGGGCCATCCCGCTGCGCCGCGTCGCCCAGCCCGCCGAGATCGCCGGTGTGGTGGCCTTCCTCGCTTCCGACGACGCCGCCTACATGACCGGGCAGACGCTCTCGGTCAGCGGCGGACTGACGATGGTCTGAGGTGAACACCGTGCTGCGTGTCGAACTCCGGGACCGGATCGCCGTGTTGACCCTCGACCGGCCGGGGCAGCTCAACGCCATCGGCTCCGAGACCGCTGACCAGCTGAAACAGATCCTCGCCGACGTCCGCGACAACGACGACGTACGCGCCCTGGTCCTCACCGGTGCGGGACGGGCCTTCTCGGCCGGTGCCGACCTCGGTGAGATCGAGTCGTTCACGACAGCCGGGCAGTTCCGTGCCTTCGTGGGGCATCTGACCGAGGCGTTCGCGCTCCTGGAGGACTTCCCCAAACCGTCGGTCGCGGCCGTCCACGGCTTCGCCTTCGGCGGCGGCCTGGAGCTGGCCCTCGCCTGCGACCTGCGGGTGGCCGAGCGCGGCACCCGGCTGGGCCTGCCCGAGATGAAGCTCGGCGTGCTGCCGGGCGCGGGCGGCACGCAGCGGTTGCCCCGCCTCCTGCCGTCGGCGATCGCGAAGCAGATGATCCTCACCGGCGAGCCGATCGACGCGGAGCGGGCTCACGCGCTCGGGCTCGTCAACGAACTCGCCGAGCCGGGCGGTGCGCTCAAGACGGCCGAAGCCCTGGCCGCGAAGCTGTCCGCCGGGGCCCCGCTCGCGCTCGCGGCGGGCAAACGGCTCGTCGACTACGGGCTCGGCATGGACCTGGAAGCGGCGATCGCGTACGAGCGCGAGACCGTCGCGGTGCTGTTCTGCACCGAGGACCGGGCCGAGGGACTCAAGGCCTTCCGGGAACGCCGACCGGGCGACTTCCGCGGCGTGTAGCAGGCGTACAAGCGCCCGATGATCTGGAGGTGGGCCCGTGCGGCCACTTGAGGGCTATTCCGTGGTCGAGCTGGGCATGTGGGTGGCGGCACCGGCCGCGGCCACCATGCTCGCCGACTGGGGGGCGGACGTGGTGAAGGTGGAGGCGCCGACCGGCGACCCCAACCGGTACACGCTCAAGCACGTCGGGCAGGACATCGACAGCGCTCCCCCGTTCGAGACCGACAACCGCGGCAAGCGCGGGATCGTCCTCGATCTGCGCTCACAGCAGGGCAAGGACGTACTGGAGCGGCTGCTGGAACGCGCCGACGTGTTCGTCACCAACCTCCGCCCGGGCGCCCTGGAGAGGCTGGGCCTGGCGCCGGACGACCTGAGGGAACGTCATCATCAGCTGGTTGTCGGCACGTTGACGGGCTACGGCTGGACGGGCGCCGAGCGCGACCGCGCCGGGTACGACGTCTCGGCGTTCTGGGCCCGGCCCGGCATCGCCGCCATGCTCAATCCGGCCGGGGAGCCGCCGCCCGGCATCCGGCCCGGCCTCGGGGACCGTACGGCCGCGGCCAACCTGGTCGCCGGGGTACTGGCCGCGCTGCTGCGCCGCGAACGCACCGGCGAGGGCGGCGTGGTGGATGTATCCCTGCTGCGGTCCGGCACGTACGCCAACGGCAACGACCTCGCGCTGCAGAACTTCTTCGGCAAGCGCGGCCGTACCCGCCACCGCACCGAGCACGAATCCCCGCTCTACAACTCCTACCGGGCCGCCGACGACCGCTGGTTCTGGCTGGTCGGCCTGGAGGGCAACCGGCACTGGCCCGGCGTCGTCAAGGCACTCGGCCGCGAGGACCTGGCGACGGACGAGCGGTTCGCCACCGGCAAGGCCCGGCGCGGGCACGTACGCGAGCTGATCGCCGCGTTCGACGAGGAGTTCGCGAAGCGGCCGCTTGAGGAGTGGGCCGAGCGCTTCGACGACGAGGGCGTGTGGTGGGCGCCCGTGCAGACCCTGGCGGAGGTGGCGGCCGATCCGCAGGCGGAGGCGGTCGGGGCGTTCGTCGAACAGCCCGGTATGGGTGACGCGCCGCCACTGCGCACGGTGGCGACTCCGGTCGCCTTCTGGGGCGTCGACGAGAAACCGCGCGGCGGCGCGCCGACACTCGGCGAGCACACCGACGAAGTGCTCCGCGAACTCAACTGAACTCACATCTCTGGAGGTACGGCGTGGGCATCCTCGACGACAAGGTCGCCATCGTGACCGGCGGCGGCAGAGGCCTCGGCCGGGCGCACTGTCTGGCGCTCGCCGAGGCCGGCGCGACCGTGGTGGTGAACGACCTCGGCTCGGGCATACACGGCGAGCAGACCGGCGACTCCCCCGCCGACGAGGTCGTCGCCGAGATCACCAAGCTCGGCGGCCGGGCGATCGCCAACCACTCCTCGGTGACCGACTGGGCGGCGACCGAGACCATGGTCGCCGACACCGTCGCCGAGTTCGGGCGCCTCGACATCGTGGTGAACAACGCGGGCATCGTGCGCGACCGGATGTTGTTCTCGATGACCGAGGCGGAGTTCGACTCCGTCATCGCCGTCCATCTCAAGGGCACCTTCGCGCTCACCCGGCACGCGTGCGCGTACTGGCGTGAGGCGTCGAAGCGGGGCGAACCGGTCTCCGGCCGCGTGATCAACACGACGTCCGGGACCGGCCTGTTCGGCAACCAGGGCCAGTCCAACTACGGGGCGGCCAAGGCCGGGATCGCCGGGCTCACCGTCCTGACCGCCCTGGAGATGCGCCGCTACGGCGTCACCGCGAACGCCATCTCGCCGATCGCGGCCACCCGGATGACGGACGGGCTGGCCGTCGGCGAGTCCCTCCAGGCCACCGAGGGCTTCGACCCCCGCGATCCCGCCAACGCCTCCGGGGTCGTCGTCTACCTGGCCTCCGACAGCGCGGCCTGGCTGACCGGCCAGGTCCTGCGCATCGAGGGCAACCGGCTGAACCGGCTGCAGGGCTGGACGGTCGCCGCAGTCCACCCGAGCCAGTCGGGGCAGGCCCTCACCTACAACGAACTCGTCGATGCCGTACCGCAGTTGTACGGGGCTCTCCCCGCCGGCCGGGCGACGGGAGCCGGCCAGTGAAGGGCCACGACGCCGCCGCCCTCGTGCTGCGCGCGACCCTCGGCCCCATGCTCTTCGCGCACGGCTGGAACAAGGTCGCCGGACCGGGCGGACTCAAGGGCACCACGGGCTGGTTCGAGGCGCTCGGCCTCAAGCCGGCCGAGGTGCACGCCCGGATGGCGGCGGGCACCGAGATGGCCGCGGGCGTCGGGATCGCGCTCGGCGCGGCCAACCCGCTCCCCGCGGCGGCGGCCGTCGGACTGATGACCGTGGCCGCGCGGACCGACCACCGCGGCAAGGGCTTCTTCGTCTTCAAGGGCGGCTGGGAGTACGCCGGTGTCGTGGGCGGCGCGGCCGTCGCACTGGCCGCGCTGGGCAACGGCCGCTACTCGCTCGACGGCCTGCTGCGCCGCCAACGCGCGGGCGCCGGGCACGCGTTGCTGGCGGCCGGCGTCGGCACGGTGAGCGCGGCGGCGCTGCTGGTGCTGTGCTACCGGCCCGAGAAGAAGCCCGACGAGACAGATCAATGAGACAGATGTGAGACCGATGAGGGCAACAAGGGAGAGTCGACATGGACGCGGCTGACTTCAGCGCGGTGCTGTCCGAGGTCCGGCGTTTCGTCCGGGACCGCGTCGTGCCGCTCGAGGCGGAGATCGACGAGAAGGACGAGATGCCCGCGGACATCCGTGAGGCGGCCAAGAAGATGGGCTTGTTCGGCTTCGCGCTGCCCGAGGAGTACGGCGGGCTGGGGCTGTCGATGTACGAGGAGGCCCAGCTGATGTTCGAGCTGGGCTACACGACCCCGTCCCTGCGCTCGATGTTCGGCACGAACAACGGCATCGCGGGTCATGTCCTCATGGTCGGCGGCACGGAGGAGCAGAAGGCGCACTGGCTGCCGAGGATCGCCTCGGGTGACGTGCTGGCGTCGTTCGCGCTCACCGAGCCCGACGCGGGTTCCGATCCCTCGACGCTCACCACGAAGGCGCATCTGGACGGCGACGAGTGGGTGATCAACGGCGCCAAGCGGTACATCACCAACGCCCCCCTCGCCGACGTCTTCATGGTCTTCGCCCGGACCGACCCGGACGCCCCGCGCACCCGCGGCATCTCCACCTTCCTGGTCCCGGCCGGTACACCGGGGCTCACCGTGGCTCCCAAGGACCACAAGATGGGCCAGTTCGGCGCCTGGACCGCGGATGTGTTCTTCGACGACGTCCGGATCCCCGCATCCGCCCTTGTCGGTGGCGAGGACGGCCTCAACCGGGGCTTCTCCACCGCGATGGGCTGCATCGCCCACGGACGGGTGCACATCTCCGCGCTGATGGTCGGCATGGCCGAGCGCCTGGTCGACGAGTCGGTCGCCTACGCGAGCACCCGCAAGCAGTCCGGGAAGCTCATCGGCTCCTTCCAGCTCGTCCAGGGTCTGATCGCCGACTCGCAGACCGACTACTACGCCGGACGCGCCACCGTCCTGGAGGCCGCCCGCGGCTTCGACGCCGGCACGGACACCAAGATCGGCCCGTCCTGCACGAAGTATTTCGCCAGCGAGATGGTGTGGCGGGTCGCGGACCGCGCCGTGCAGATCCATGGCGGCGCCGGCTATATGCGCGGGGTCGCCGTCGAACGCTTCTACCGCGACGCCCGGCTGTTCCGCATCTACGAGGGCACCAGCCAGGTCCAGCAGGTCATCATCGCGAAGGCACTGCTGGGCGAGGCGGCGCGCGGCTGAGGGTCATATAGGTGGAGGCCCCCGGGATATCCCGGGGGCCTCCACCTATATGACGTCTGTCAGATCCCGAGCCGGTCCAGCAGCCGCTCGTGGTACACCGCCGGGCCGCCGAACAGCAGCTGTGAGGACTTGGCCCGGCGGAAGTACAGGTGGGCCGGGTGCTCCCAGGTGAAGCCGATGCCGCCGTGGACCTGGATGTTCTCCATGGCGGCGGACATGTACGCCCGTGAGCAGCAGGCGTGGGCCACGGCCGCGGCGACCGGGAAGTCCGGGGACCCCTCGTCGGCCAGCCGGGCCGCCTCGCGACTGGCGGCTTCGGCCAGTTCCACCTGGACGAGCATGTCCGCGCACTTGTGCTTGACCGCCTGGAACGAGCCGATCGGCCGGCCGAACTGATGACGTACGCGGGCGTAGTCCGCGCTCGTCTCCAGGCACCAGCGCGCCCCGCCCGCCTGCTCGGCGGCGAGCCCCACGGAGGCGATGTCGAGGACCTTGGCCATGATGCGTCCGCCGGCCCCCTGCGTTCCGACGAGCGTCGCGGGGACGGCGTCGAACGTCATCCGGGCCATGGCCCGGGTGGCGTCCAGCGTCTGCATCGGTTCCGCCGCGAGGCCGGGGGCGTCCCGGTCCACGGCGAAGAGGGTGGGGCCGGCGACGGTACGGGCGATCACGAGGATCAGGTCGGCCGTCGTACCGTCGATGACGAAGCACTTGCGGCCGCGTACCGTCCAGCCGCCGTCGCCGTCCGGTACGGCGCGCGCCGAGACCATGGCGGGGTCCCAGGAGCCGTGGTCCTCGGCGACGGCGAGGGTGGCCGTGGTGCGCCCGGCCGCGATGCCGGGGAGAAGGCGCGCGCAGGCGTCCCCGTCCCCCGAGGCCAGCAGGGCCTGGGCCGCCAGGAGGACGGTGGCGAAGAAGGGGGCGCAGAACAGCGCGCGGCCCATCTCCTCCAGGACGACGCCGAGTTCGACGAGGCCGAAGCCGTCGCCGCCGTACTCCTCGGGGATGGCCAGGCCGGGCAGGCGCAGTTGGTCGGCCGCCTGGGACCACACCGCCGGGTCGAAGCGCGGTTCGCTCTCCATGAGCTTGCGTACGGCCTCCTCGGGCGACTTGGCCTCCAGGAATTCACGTACGGCTGCCCGCAGTTCGCGCAATTCGCTCTCGTCGGCGGTCACGGCCGCACCTCCTTGGCAGCGGTGGTCACCGGTTCCTTGGGCAGGCCGAGGACGCGTTCCGCGAGAATGTTCTTCATGATCTCCTCGGTGCCGCCGAGGATGCGCAACGCCGGTGTGGCCAGGAGCAGTTCGGTCCAGGCGTAGGTGCCCCACTGGCCGGTGTCGGCGATGATCCGGGGGCCGAGCACGTCGGAGACGAAGTGCGCCGCCCGGGTCAGGTTCTGGCCGTACATCAGCTTCGAGACGGACATCTCGGGGCCCGGCGCGACTCCGGCGCGCAGCTTGCGCAGGGCGCGGGCGTTGAGGTGCTCGGTGGCCAGGACGTCCACCAGGAGTTCCGCGAGGCGGGCGCGCAGGGCGCGGTCGTCCCACGTCCAGGTGGCCCGCATGAGCGCCGAGAGGTGGTCCGGGGACAGGGCGGCGGCCACCGGTCCGACCCCTTCGCTGCCGACGGTCGCGCGCTCGTTCATCAGGGTGGTCAGGGCGACCGCCCAGCCGCCGTCGATCTCGCCGAGGCGGTGGTCGTCGGGGACGCGCACGTCGGTGAGGAAGACCTCGTTGAAGTCGGCGCCGCCGGTCATCTGCCGCAGCGGCCGTACCTCGACGCCGGGGGCGTCCATGGGGACGAGGAATGCTGTGATGCCGCGGTGCTTGCGGGCGTCCGGGTTCGTGCGGGTCAGGGCAAGGCCGATCTGGCTGTGCTGGGCGACCGACGTCCACACCTTCTGCCCGTTCAGCACCCAGTCGTCGCCCTCGCGGACGGCCCGCGTCGTCACGCTCGCCAGGTCGGATCCCGCGCCGGGCTCGCTGAACAGCTGGCAGGCGATGGCGTCCCCGCGGTACATCGCCGGCAGCCAGCGGTCCTTGATGTGGGGCTGGGCGTGAGCCAGGATCGTCGGCCCGATCATGCCCAGGCCGATCACACTGAGCACCCCGGTGTCGGCGACGTCGTACTCCGACTCGACGGCGTCGTAGAGCAGGTCGTGGACGGGGGTCAGGCCCCGGCCGCCGTACTCCTCCGGTCCGGTGATCCAGCCGAAGCCGTTCTCGTAGCGGATCCGCTGCCACTCCCGGGCGCACTGCACGAACTCCCGTTCCTCGTCGGGCGGGAGGCTGCTGAAGTACGCCATCGAGTCGTCGCCCTCGCCCCAGGTGACGGCGGTGCGGTCGGGGGCCTTCGCCACGTGCGCGTCGAGGAAGCGGCGTGCCTCGGCGGCGAAGTCCTGCATGTCGTCGGATTCCATCGCGTTCGCTCCGCGGTCGGGGAGAGGTTCAGAGGGAGAGGTTCAGGTCGAGAGGATCGTCACCGCCGACGCGCCGGGCGCGCCGTACAGGTGGGTGTAGCCGACGCGCGGTGTGCCGGGGATCTGGCGGGGGCCCGCGGCACCGCGCAGCTGGAGGACGATCTCGTGGATCTGGCGCAGTCCGGACGCGCCGATCGGCTCGCCGTTGCCGAGGAGTCCGCCGTCGGTGTTGACCGGGAGCCGGCCGCCGATCTCGGTGGCGCCCTCGGTGATGAGGCGTTCCTGCTCGCCGTCCTTGCAGAGGCCGTTCTCGGCCATGTGGATGATCTCCGACCCGGCGTCGGTGTCCTGGAGCTGGGCGACGTCGACGTCCTCGGGGCCGATGCCCGCGCTTTCGTACGCCGCCCGGGAGGCGTCCACGCTCGGGCTGTCCACCGGCTCTCCGACCGGGAAGGACGGGCTCTGCACCTCGAACGCGCCGAGCCTGCGGCTGCGCAGGGCGGTGGAGCGGACCCGTACCGGCTTCCCCGTGTACTTGTGGGCCTGGTCGGCCCGGCACATCACGATCGCCGCGGCGCCCTCGTTCGGGCCGCAGTACATGAACTGGCGCAGGGGGTAGTTGAGGACCGGGGAGGCGAGGATCTCCTCAGGCGACAGGGGCGTCCGCCGCCAGGCCTTCTCGTTGCCGGCCGCGTTGCGGAAGTTCTTCGAGGCCACGCGGGCGAGCGTCTCGTGGGAGATGCCGTGCTCGTGCATGTAGCGGTTGATCTTCATGCCGAAGAAGTGGGTGGTGAGGAAGAGCCCGGTCTGTCCGTACCAGGAGGGGATGCCGGCCACGGACGGGTCGGCGGCGAACGCGCCGCGCGGGTGCTTGTCCAGGCCGATCGCGATCGTCAGGTCGTGTTCACCGGTCTCGATCGCGCGGACGGCCAGCGCCACCGCCGTACCGGCCGTCGCGCAGCCGTTGAAGACACCGCGCAGGGGTACGCCGGTCAGGCCGAGCCGGCCGACGATCGCGTCCGGGTTGGCGACCTCGTAGCTGCCGATGTAACCGCCCTGGATCTGCGGCCAGTTGACGCCCGCGTCGGTGAGCGCCAGCCGTACCGCGTCGGCGCCCATGTCCAGCGCGGGCTTGCCGGGGAACCGGCCGAAGGGGTGCAGCCCCACCCCGATGATGACGGCCTCGGTCATGACGCCTCCTGTTCGGCATGGGTGGACTCTTCGACCGGGGCGAACGCGAAGGTGACGACCTCGGTGCCGTCGTCCTGCACGGTGTAGGGCACGAGCGTCAGCCGCATGGTCTGCCCGATCCGCAGCTTGTCCGGGTCGGGTTCGGTCAGTCGCGCCTCGATCAGCAGCTCGCCGGGGAGCTCGATGTACCCGACCGCATACGGCTCGAAGGCTTCGGGGCCGTCGTACGGCGGGGACGGCGGGCGGAAGTCCTGGGTCGTGTACGTCCACAGCGTGCCGCGGTCCGCCAGGAGCCGTTCCTTCGACTCGTCGCTCGCGCACCGGACGCAGGTCACGGCCGACGGGAAACTCACCAGACCGCACACCCGGCACTCGGAACCGATCAACCGGAGGGGCGCTGCGGCGGGCGGCCAGGTGAACAGGCCCTCGGCGACCGGGCGTTGTGTCGTCGTCATCTCAGGCCCCGTTCCGGTTGCCCAGGACGTCGGCGTTCGGAGCCGCCTTGGCCACCAGGTTCGGGACGACGGAGGACAGCTCCTCCGGCGTCCAGCGGGTGTCGGCGCTCGCGGCGGGGCCGTTGACCCAGCCCTCCAGAACGGTGATCCGGTTGCCGACGACGCCGAACACCCGACCGGTGACCTCGCGGGAGGCAGCCGAGCCCAGCCACACCACCAGCGGCGAGATGGCCTCGGGAGTCAGGTCCTGACTTTCGGCGGCCTGTTTCATCATCTCGATGTCCTCGGTCAGCCGGGTCAGCGCGGTGGGCGCGATGGCGTTCACCGTGACGCCGTAGCGGGCGAGTTCGGCGGCGGCGATGAGGGTGAGGCTGGCGAGACCGGCCTTCGCGGAGCCGTAGTTGGACTGGCCGGGGTTGCCGAAGATGCCGGACGGGGAGGTCGTGTTGATCACCCGGGCGTCGTTGCCGTGACCGGACTTGGCGCGCTCGCGCCAGTACGCGGCCGCGTGGTGCAGGGTGGCGAAGCTGCCCTTGAGGTGGACGGCGATCACACTGTCCCAGTCCCGCTCGGTCATCGACACGATCATCCGGTCGCGCAGGATGCCGGCGTTGTTGACCAGTACGTCCAGACCGCCGTAGGTGTCCACCGCCTGCTGGACGAGCCGGCCGGCGCCCTCCCAGGTGGAGATGTCGTCCGTGTTGGCCACCGCCTCGCCGCCGGCCGCGACGATCTCGTCGACCACGCTCTGGGCGGGCCCGGCGGAGGCGCCCCCGCCGTCCCGTCCGCCGCCCAGGTCGTTGACGACGACCTTCGCCCCGTGCGCGGCGAACGCCAGGGCGTGCGCCCGGCCGATCCCGTTGCCGGCGCCGGTGACGACCGCGATCCGGCCTTCGACCACTCCTTCAGACATGCTCAATTCCTCCATCGGAAAGGTCAGTTGGCCTCGGCGAGCAGGACTCGCGGGTCGTCGCTGCCGCAGCCGCACCGGCCCGCGACGACGCGTCCGGTGATGCCGAGCGGTGTCTCGGGCAGAGGCGAGGTGCGCCCCTCCCCCGCCGCCACGGTCAGCTGTCCGTCCCGCTCGCCGAACCGCCATTCGGCGGCGTTGACATGTGCGCCGCTGCGCTCGGGGCACTCCAGGGCGAGAGCCGGTCCCACCGCCGAGATCACGGAGGCGGTCACCCCCACTGCGCGCAGGACGGGTATCGCGGCGGGCCGGGCCAGCACGACGGGCGTGGCCCGGAACATCTCGCCGATGTCGGTTGCGCCGGCGAGCCCTCCCAGCGTTTCCGCCGACAGGCCGATCACCGCGTGCGGGGTCAGTTCGCGGTGGAAGACCGCGGTGCGGCGGTGGTCCCAGCCCATCGCCTCGGCGATGCCGTACGGCACCTTCAGCGTGCGCAGGGCGCCGATCACCGCGCGTCCCCAGAAGCCCTCGAAGCCGGAGGCGGTCAGCAGAGCCCGCTGCCCGGCGGCGAGACCGTGCTCCCGCAGCCGAGCGGTGACCCACTCGGTGTCGCGGGCGAGTTCCGCCCAGGTCAGTTCCAGGTCCCGGACGCCGTCGGCGGTCGGGAAGCGCATGAGGTAGGCGAGTTCGGGGCGGTCGAGCGTCCTGGCCCGGGCCAGGGTGTCGGCGCGGGCCATCAGGTCTTCACCACCCGGGGGAACTTGGCGACGCTGGTCATGGTCTTCAACAGGTCCTCCTCGGTGCGCATGTCGAGCACCGGCTTGACTCCGGTCCGCTCGCGCACGGCCTCGCTCAGGCGTCCGGCCAGGGCGTCGACGTCGCCGGTGAGATGGGGGTCGTAGCCGACGCGCAGCCGCAGTTCGTCGACCTCGCGCCGGTCCCGGACGATCTGGAAGACCCCCGCGACGGTCTCCGGCTGGTCCTCCACCGCCTGCCAGACGTCCCGCAGGACGACGGAGCGTCCCTGGACCACCGTCTCGTCGCCGCGCCGCCCGGCCACCCACATACGGGCGTGGGTGCGGCCGCAGCCGCAGGTGTCGCGGGAGAGGCGGACGAGGTCCTCGCTGCGGTAACGGATCAGCGGCGCGGCCCGGTTGTCCAGGTCGGTGGCGACCAGTTCGCCCAGGTCGCTCTCGGGGACGTCGCGCCACCCGTGCTCGTCGACCTCGACGCACTCGGCGAAGACGGTGTCCTCCCAGAGATGGAAACCGTCGTGCTCGCGGCACTCCCATGCGGTGCCGGTGTCGGCGGCGCTGGTGTACTCGTAGACGTCGATGCCCCAGTCGTCGCGGATCCGCTCCTTCATCTTCCGGCTGAGGGGCTGGCCGGCGCACGAGGCGCCCTTGAGGGAGGAGAACGCCTCCCTCAGGTCGGTCTTCTCGGCCAGGTGCTCCAGCTCCACCATCTGCGGATACATCATCTGCAGATAGGCGGGACGGTAGGTGCGCAGGGCCTCGACGACCTCGGGCATGTTGCCCATCCAGGTGTCCACCTCGATGACCACCGCGCCCAGCGCCTGGAAGCCGGCGTCCATGAAGTTGCGGAAGGTGCCGGGCGGGCTCAGCACCCGGTCACCGGGCCTCAGGCCCAGCTCCCACAGGTCCCGCACCTGCGCGGTCACCAGGGGCGGGGCGTCCTGCCAGATCTCGGCGAAGAACTCCGGGTCGCCGGTGGTTCCGGAACTAGAGGAGACCGAGGTCAGCTCCTGGACCGGGACGCAGAGCAGGCCGGCGAAGGCGTCGCCGGTGCGGCTGCGGTAGGCGCGGATCATGTCCTTGGTGATGAAGGGGATGCGCGCCCGGAAGTCCTCCAGGGACTGGATGTCCCGCGGGTTGACCCCGTGCTCGTCCCACAGCTCCCGGTAGAAGGCCGAGTTGGCGTAGGCGTACTCCACGAGCTCCAGGAGCTGTTTTTCCTGCCGTGCGCGCAGTTCCTGGCGCGGCATGGTCTCCACCTGGGGCTCGAAGTACCTGTCAGCGGTGTCCCTGTCACCGACCATGGCGCCTCCTCGCGGCTCAGTGCCCAGATCTTCCAGCTATCAGCGCAATCAGTCAACCAATTCGACGGATTGAACATGAGACTCGCGTTCCACTGATCCATATAGTTAACTATTAGAACTCATTGAACCACAGGAGGGCTGCCGTGAAGATCGTTGTCTGCGTGAAGCACGTCCCCGACGCCACGGCGGACCGCACCTTCACCGAGGACGGCACCACCGACCGGGCGTCGGTCGACTCGTTGCTGTCCGAACTCGACGAATACGCCGTCGAGCAGGCGCTGCGCCTGGCCGAGTCGGACTCCGACGCCGAGATCAGCTACCTCACCGTCGGGCCCGACGATGCGCGCGACGCCCTGCGCAAAGCCCTGGCCATGGGCGGTGACGCGGCGATCCATGTCAGCGACGAGGACATCGAGGGCAGCGACGCGTTCGGCACGTCACTGGTGCTGGCCAAGGCGATCGAGCGGCACGGCTTCGATCTCGTCCTGTGCGGGATGGCCTCGACGGACGGCACCATGGGCGTGCTGCCCGCGCTGCTTGCCGAGCGGCTCGGCGTACCGGCCGTCACCCACCTCGAAGACCTGGCGATCGAGGACGGTACCGTCACCGGCCGCCGCGAGGGCGAGGGCGCGACCGTACGGATACAGGGCGCCCTGCCCGCCGTCGTCTCGGTGACCGACCGCTCCGGGGACGCCCGCTACCCCTCCTTCAAGGGCATCATGGCCGCGAAGAAGAAGCCGGTGGAGACCCTCGACCTCGCCGACCTCGGCATCGAGGCCGCCGAGGTCGGCCCGGCCGGGGCGCGGTCGGCCGTGGACACGGCGACCCGGCGCCCGCCGCGCACCAAGGGCGAGATCGTCGCCGACGAGGGGACGGGCGGCATCGGACTGGCCGCGTTCCTCACCACCAAGAAGTTCATCTGACCGCGTTCCGCCCCGAGCCGACCGCGTTCCACCCCGAAGACCTGAAGGAGTTGCATCACCGTGGCCGAGATCCTCGTCCTCGTCGACCACGTCGACGGTGCCGTACGCAAGCCGACCCTCGAACTGCTCACCCTGGCCCGCCGCCTGGGCGAACCCGCGGCCGTCTTCCTGGGGCCGGGCGCGGACACCGCGACCGAGATACTCGGCCGGTACGGCGCCCGGAAGATCCACGTCGTGGACGCTCCCGAGGTCGACGAGTACCTCGTCACCCCGGCCGTGGACGCCCTCACCCAGATCGCCGAGCGCACCGGGCCGGCCGCGATCCTGGTGCCGTCCGGGCCGGACGGCAAGGAGATCGCCGCGCGGGTCGCGCTGCGGCTCGGGTCCGGACTCATCACCGACGCCGTCGATGTCACCGCGGGGCCCGACGGACCGGTCACCGAGCAGTCGGCGTTCGCCGCGACCCATCAGGTCACCGCGCACGTGACCCAGGGCGTGCCGGTGATCACGGTCAAGCCGAACGCCGCCGCCCCGGAGGCCGCACCCGCCGAACCCGTCATCGAGAAGCAGGACGTCACCTTCGGCCCCGCCTCCGCCGCCGTCCGGGTCCTGTCCCGCACACCGCGGGAGCGCGGCGACCGGCCCGAGCTGACCGAGGCGGACATCGTGGTCTCCGGCGGTCGCGGGGTGAACGGCGCCGAGAACTTCGCCCTCATCGAACGGGTCGCCGACGCGCTCGGTGCGGCCGTCGGGGCGTCCCGCGCGGCCGTGGACGCGGGCTGGTACCCGCACAGCCACCAGGTCGGCCAGACCGGCACCCAGGTCTCCCCGCAGCTCTACCTCGCCGCCGGCATCTCCGGCGCGATCCAGCACCGGGCGGGCATGCAGACGTCCAAGACCATCGTCGCCGTCAACAAGGACGCCGACGCACCGATCTTCGAGCTCGCCGACCACGGCGTGGTCGGGGACCTCTTCACGGTGCTGCCGCAGTTGGTGGACGAGATCGAGCGGCGCCGGGGCTGATCTCTCCCGGCCCGGCCTTCCCTTCAGCCATCCATACAACTAAAATCGCTAACTGATTACATCCATTGAGCTTGCAGCCTTGACCCGAAGGAGCGTCATGACGAAGATCTGGGTCAACTCCGGGGACTCCCATGTGATGGAACCCGCCGACGTGTGGACCGAGCGGCTGTCCGCGCGGCTGGGCGCGCGGGCGCCGCGCAGTGAGCGCGGCGAGAAGTACGAGATGCTCTACATCGACGGCGAGCGCATCGACCGCCAGCTCGGCGACTTCATGGACGCGATGCGCCCGCCGGGCGCCTGGGACCTGAACGTCCGGCTCAAGGACCTCGACCAGGAGGGCGTGTGGTCCCAACTGGCCTTTCCCTCCATGGGGTTCTGGCTGGTGTCGATCACCGACCGGGAGCTGGCCCGGGAGACCGTACGGGCCTGGAACGACTGGGCCCACGAGGAGATCCTCAGCAAGAACAAGCGGGTCATCACCACCGCCTGTCTCTCGACCGCCGACATCGACGACGCGGTCGCCGAGGTGGAACGGGCGGCGGAGCTGGGGTTCAAGGCCGTCTTCCTGCCGTGTTCCACGCGGGACGGCGAGGAGTACGCCCTCGACCGCTGGGAGCCGCTCTGGACGGCGGTCGAGCGGGCCGGTCTGGTGCTCGCCTTCCATATCGGCACGGGCGGCCAGAACGTCGTCTTCCGCGGACCCGGCGGCGCGGTCGTCAACTACATGGAGACGACCTACCCGGGCATGCGGGTGGTCTCCCACATGGTCGCGGGCGGTGCCCTGGACCGCCACCCGGACCTGAGGATCCTCATCGCCGAGGGCGGCGCCGGCTGGGTGCCGGCCATCGGCGACCGGATGGACGAGGCCTACCGCCAGCACGGCATGTTCGTCCGGCCGAAGCTGAGCCGGCTGCCCAGCGAGATCATCAGGCAGCAGGTGTACGCGTCCTTCCAGCACGACAAGAGCTCGGTGGAGATCGTCGAGTCGACCGGCTACCGCAACGTGATGTGGGGCGACGACTACCCCCACCTTGAAGGCACCTACGGCCACACCCAGTCCACGCTCCACGACCTGTTCGACGGCGTGCCGGACGACATCCGCGAGCGCGTCACGCGCGGCACCTTCAACGAGCTCTTCCGCCTGCCGGAGCAGACTCCCCTGGAGGCGGCCGTCTGAGCGGCACCGACGGAACCACTCCGGTGACCACTCCCTCGGGCTCCCCGTACCCCTCGTATCCAGAAGACCTGGAACGGCCCGGGCTCGTCAGGACCGGGCGGTCGACCTTCGTGCGGCCCATCCGGCCGGAGGACGCCGACCGCCTGGTCGCCTTCGTCGGCACCCTGTCCCGGGCCACCCTGGCCTACCGCTCCCTCGGACCGGTGGTCCGCGCCCGCGACGATGTCATCCGGCGCGGCGCCCACGTGGACTACCTCAACGAGCTCGCGCTCGTCGCCCTGGCCGGCGACGAGATCGCCGGCCTGGTGCGCTACGTCCGCGACCCTGAGGAACCGGAGCACGCCGAGGTCACGTTCACCATCCGGGACGACCACCAGAGCGAGGGGTTCGGCAGGCTGCTCCTGGAGCACATCGCCGCAGCCGCGCGTGCCCGGGGCATCCGGGTGCTGGAGGCCGACGTCCTCGCCGACAACGCCCGGATGATCAACGTGTTCCTCGGCTCCGGCTACCGGATCGAAGCCGGTCCGCCCGGCCAGATCATCCACTTCGAGATCGCCGTCGACCCGCAGGCCCAGGCCGTGGCGCGGGCCGAGCGCCGCGAGCAGACGGCCGTACGGCGCTCGCTCAAGCCCCTGCTCGAACCGCGCTCGGTCGCCGTGATCGGCGCCAACCGCGACCCGCTGACGATCGGTCACGAGATCGTCGCCAACCTGCTGCGGGGCGGCTTCGCCGGCAGCGTTTTCCCCGTCAACCCGCGTGCCCACCGGATCGCCGGGGCGCGGGCGTACGCAAGCGTCCGGGAACTGCCCGAACCGCCGGACCTGGCGCTGGTGGCCGTGCGGGCCGAGGCCGTACCCGGTGTCGTACGGGAGTGCGCGGAGGCCGGCGTCAAAGCGGTGGTCGTCGTCTCGACGGGCTTCGGGGAGACCGGGGCCGAAGGGCGGGCCGGCGAGCTGGAGCTGGCGCGTTTCGCGCGCGCCTCCGGCATGCGGCTGGTGGGCCCGAACTGTATGGGCGTGGTCAACACGACCCCCGCGGCGCGACTGGCCGCGACCTTCTCGCCCGCTCTGCCGACGCCCGGCCGGGTGGCGATGTCCAGCCAGTCCGGGCCGCTCGGGCTCGCGGTGCTCGACTTCGCCCGTCGGCTGCGGCTCGGCTTCTCCGGCTTCGTGTCGGTGGGTCACGCCGTCGACGTCTCCACCGACGAACTGCTCCAGTGGTGGGAGGAGGACCCGGGGACCTCGGTGATCCTGCTGCACGTGGAGACCTTCGGCGATCCGCGCCGGTTCGCCCGCGTCGCCCGCCGGATCGCGCCCCGCAAACCGATCGTCGCGGTCCATCCGGGCCACGCGGACTCGGCGGTGAGCTCGCTGTTCGCCCAGTCCGGGGTGATCCGCACCCGCAGCCTCCAGGAACTGTTCGACGTCGCCCTCCTCCTCGCCCATCAGCCTCCGCCGCCCGGCAACCGGGTCGCCGTGATCACCAACGCGGGCGGCCCGGCGGCGCTGACGGTCGGCGCGTGCGCGGCGAGCGGTCTGTGCGTGCCCGCGCTCGGTGAGCGCACCCGGCAGACTCTGCGTACGGCCCTGGCGCCGCGCGCCGACCTCGCCAACCCGATCGACCTGACCCCGATGGCCACCGCCGCGCACTACCGGCAGGCCCTGGACGCCGCCCTGGCGGACGACGGCATCGACGCGGCCGTCGTCCTGTTCATGCCGCCGCTGGCGGACAAGCCCGACGAGGTGGCGTCGGCGATCCTCGACGCGGCCGCGGCCCGCCCCGACAAACCCGTGCTGGCCAGCTTCCTGGGCGGTGCCGGCGTCGCCGATCTCCTCCACCGGGGTGACCTGGTGGTCCCGACGTACACGTTCCCCGAGGCCGCGGCCACCTCGCTCGGCCACGCGGCGGCCTACCAGACCTGGCGCAGCACCCGCGCCGGCGTCGTCCCCGACCTCGCGGGAGTCGACGCCGAGCGGGCCCGGGTTCTGATCGCCTCGTGCGCCCCCGGGCCGGTACCCGCAGCGGTCGCCACCGAGCTGCTCGTCGCGTACGGAATCGCCGTACGCGACGGTGAACCGGGCACCGGATCGAGCCCTGGGCCGGCCCCTGGACCCGACGCGTTTCTCACCGTCCGCGCCGACCCGGTCTTCGGCCCGGTGGTCGCCTTCGGCCTCACCGGGGACTACGCCGACCTCATGGCCGACGTCGCCCACCGCGTCACCCCGCTCAGCGACCGCGACGCCCGCGAGATGGTCCGCTCGCTGCGGGCGACTCCCCTGCTGGAGAGACAGGGTGTGGACTTCGGTGCCCTTGAGGAGACCGTGCTGAGGCTCTCGGCGATGGTCGAGGACCTTCCCGAGATCGAGGCGCTGGAACTGCGCCCGGTACGGCTCCTGCCGCCCGGTGACGGAGTGACCGTCGCGCACGCGACGATCCGGCTGGCGGACAACACAGCAACAGCAGGAGGTTCCTTGTGAAGGTGGGCATCTATTTCGACCTGCGCAACCCGCCGCCGTGGCAGCAGAGTTGGTCACGCGTGTACGGGTTCGCCCTGGAGATGTGCGAAGAGGCGGACCGGCTCGGCCTCGACTCGGTCTGGTTCTCGGAACACCACGGCTTCGAGGACGGCTATCTCCCCCAGCCGCTCACGATGGCCGCCGCGGCCGCCGCCCGCACCCGACGGGTCCGACTGGGCACCGCGGTCATCGCCGCACCGCTGCACGCGGCCCCCGAGATCGCCGAACAGGCCGCGCTCGTGGACATCATCAGCGACGGCCGCCTGGACCTCGGGCTCGGCACCGGCTACCGGGTGCCCGAGTACCGGCTGTACGGCGCCGACCTCACCAAGCGCTACACCACGACCGATCAGCGGGTACGGGAGATTCGCGGCCTGTGGGCCGAATCCCTGGTCACCCCAGGGCCGGTCCAGGATCCGCTGCCGATCTGGCTCGGCTACCAGGGCCCGCAGGGCGCGCGCAGGGCCGGCCGGCTCGGCACGGGCCTGCTGTCGCTCAACCCGGCGCTGCTGACCCCGTACCGGGAAGGGCTCGCCGAGAGCGGGTACGACGTGGCGGCGGGCCGTATGCAGGGCTCCTTCACGACGTTCGTCACCGAAAACCCCGACGGCGACTGGCCCGTGGTCCGCAAGCACCTGGCGTACCAGTGGGACAGCTACCGCCGGTACATGGTGGAGGGCACGGATCAGCCTCTTCCCCGCCCCATCGACCCCGAGAAGTGGCGGGGGACGGGGCTGAGCGCGACGGGCGTCGGCCAGTTCCTCTACGGCACCCCGCAGGATGTCGCCGACGCCATCAGGGCGTACGTGGCAGGGTTGCCGGTGGAGGGCGTGTTCCTGTGGGCCTCGCTGGCCGGGATGCCCGAGGAGATGGTGGCCCGGCAGGTCCAGCTGATCGCCGGGAAGCTGCGTCCGCTGCTTGCCGAGGTCTGACACTCCGTTGCCCGACAAGAGGAGCCACACCATGTCCACTGCATCACCGACGGGTCCCTGGGCCGGGGCGGACTTCCAGGAGCCGCCCCGCACCCCGGGCGGGGTGGCCCTGTGCGGGGCGTGCCGTGCCGCCGGTTCCTGCCGGCTGGGGGTGGAGCACGAGCGGCTCGAGGAGGACGGGTCGGCACGGTTCGAGCTGTCCTGCCCGCGGGACCAGGAGGGCGGGCCCGATGTGGCGCACGGCGGCTGGACCGCGGCCGTACTGGACGACTGCCTCGGCCATCTTCCGCTGCTGCACCGGGTGTTGAGCGTGACGGCGGAACTGACCGTGAGCTTCGTGAAGCCGGTTCCGGTACAGCGGCCGCTGGAGGTCCGGGCCTGGGTGGAGAAGCGGGAGGGCAGGCGCTGGTACATCGCGGGCGAGATGGTGCTGCTGCCGACACGGGCCGTCCTGGCCCGGGTCTCCGGAATCTGGGTGACCCGGGACCAGGGCCACTTCGCCCGACACCAGGAGTGGCTGGCCGGCCAGGACGGCGCGGCTCGGTAGGAACAGCGGGCAGGCTGGGGTCGCGGCTCGGTAGGCACGGTCGGCGGGCCGGGGCCGCAGGCTCGGTAGGAACAGCGGGCGGGCCGGGGCCGCGGGCTCAATAGGCACATGCGGCAGCCGGGGCAGCGAGTTGCAAAGAAACAGCCAGCGGGCCGAGACGACGGGCCCAAACAGAACAGCCGGCGGGCCGGGGCGGCGGGCTCAAAAGGCACGGCCGACAGGTTGAGGCGGCGGAGCCCACAAGGAACAGCCAGCGGGCTGAGGCGGCGAGGCGCAGAAGCAACCGCTGCCAAGCCGACGCGGCGGAGCCCAAAAGCAACCACCGACAGGCCAACGCTGCGGAGTCCAAAGGCATCCGCCGACAGACCGAGGCGGCGGAGCCCAGAAGGGAACCGCCGGCAGGCCGGGACCGCGAGGCTCAGTAGGACCTGAGCCCCATGCTGCGGGCTATGCCGTTGCGCTGGATCTGACTCGTGCCCCCGGAGATCGTGGCCACGATCGACTCCCGGTACCGGAAGCTCATCACGCTCTCCGTCGAGAACCCGTGCCCCGCGCAGACCTGCATCCCGAGACGCGCGGCCGCCACGTACGTCTCCGAGCCCTTCAGCTTCGCCATCGACCCTTCCCGTGTGCACGGCTTGCCCTGGGCGAGCAGCCAGGCCGCCCGGTAGGCGAGCAGGCGGGCGGAGTCGATCTCGGTCTGCAGGTCGGCCATGGCGTGCGCGAGGGCCTGGAAGTTGCCGATCGGCCGGCCGAAGGCGTGCCGGTTGCGGGCATAGTCGAGCATCTCGTCGAGCGTGGCCTGCGCGGCGCCCAGATAGCCCCCGCTGATGATGACCTTCTCCAGCTCGATGTTGGAGAGCATCACCTTCCAGCCCTCGTCGCGCGGGCCGACGAGGTTCTCCTTCGGCACCAGGGCGTCGTTGAAGAAGACCTCGTTGGTGCCCAGGATGTGCCGGGCCAGTGTCGGCGTCCGGCGCACCTCGACGCCCTCGGTCGCGGGATCGACGAGCAGCAGGCTGATGCCGCCGTGCTTGGGCTCGCGGGGCCCGGTCCGCACGTACGTGGCGATCGTCGTGTCGGGCAGCCCACCACCCGTGCACCACGCCTTCTGACCCCGGACGAGGAAATCGTCCCCGTGGTCCTCGGCGGTGGTGCGCAGCGCCGCGGCGTCGGACCCGCTGTCCGGCTCGCTGAGGCCGACGGCGAGCCGGTGGCGGCCCGTCATCACCTGCTCGCGGATGAAGTCGCGCTGCGCCTCGCTGCCCCACCGGAACACCGTGATCCCGGGGATGAGCACCCCGATGTAGCACATGGCGACATCGAAGCTGGCCCGCCCGAGCTCCTCGGCGATCAGGATGAGCTCCAGCGGTCCGCCACCGTCGCCGCCCTCGTCCTCGGCGAACGGGAGCGAGAACCACCCGAGGTCTGCCATCCCCCGGAACAGCTCGGGCGGTACGACGCTCTCCTCGTCCCACTGCTTGGCCTTCTCGGCCGGGCACACGTCGGCGACGAACTGCCGAGCCGTCGCACGCAACAGGTCCTGCTCGTCGGTCAGCCCGAAGTCCACGGATACTCCTCGCCAGCACTAGGCTATTCATCTATCTAATTGTTCTATGTTAGCGGATAAGAGTCGGCGGTAGTACTGCTCCCCCACGCCTACCTGCGCACCGGGGCCACGGCGTCCGCCGTCCGTGTACGACGCGGGCCCCCGGTGGCTCAACGAGGCACGGCGCCCGTCGGCATGGCACACGCGACCGGGACGACAGTCGGAAACGGCGCCGGCACCGGCCCGTTGGCGCTCACCCACGTCACCGTGATCGACGGGTCAGGAGCAGCCCCGGCCCCCGACATGACGGTCGTCGCCGAGGGCGGCCGCATCACCGCACTCACCCCGAGCGCACGGGCCCGGCTCCGCCCGGGCACCCGCACGGTCGACCTGACCGGCAAGTTCCTGATCCCGGGACTGATCGAGGCGCACACTCACAGCGACGACCCTCAGACGGTGGTCCCGGTGGCCGGCCTCACCCCGGCCGAGGCCCTGCGTGCGGCCACACGGGACGCGGCCCGCACCCTCGCTCTGCCCGGCGTCGGCACCGTGGCCCGTGGACAGGCCGCCGATCTGCTCGTCCTCGACGCCGACCCATTGCGGGACATCCGCAACACCCGCCGCATCCACGGCGTGGTCGTCGACGGCAGGTGGATCACGCCGGAGGAACGCCGTCGGCTGCCCACGGCGGTGGAAAAGGCCGCCGCACAGACCCCGCCGCCCGAGGAGGGGGCGACCATGACGGGCTGCGGCTGCGGCGGACACCCCTGACCGCCAGGCCGGGGAGCGGATGCGCCCGGGCGCCGCGCGCCGCTCACCCGTCCTCCCTCTCGCGGGCGAGAGGTATCAGCGGGTCGTGAGCATCCCTTCACGCAGTCGGGCAAGCGTGCGAGACAGGAGCCGGGAGACGTGCATCTGGGAGACGCCCAGGCGTTCGCCGATCTGCCCCTGGGTGAGTTCCTCGACGAAGCGCATGTGGATGAGCTGCCGCTCACGCTCGTCGAGTTGCGCGATCAGCGGGGCGAGGGCGTGGAAGTCCTCCACCAGCTCCAGGTCCGTGTCCTGGGCGCCGATGAAGTCCTGAAGGGCTGCTTCGCCCTCCTCGCTACCGCTGATCGTGGCGTCCAGGGAGGCGGAGTTGTAGCCGTTGGCGGCCAGGCGGGCCTCGCGGACCTCGTCCTCGGGCAGGCTCATCAGCTCCGACAGTTCCCGGACCGTGGGGGTGCGGCCCAGCCGGCTGCGCAGTTCCTCGGTGGCGCGGGCCAGCTGGACGCGGGCTTCCTGCAGGCGGCGCGGAACGTGCACGGCCCAGGTGGTGTCGCGGAAGAACCGCTTGATCTCGCCGACGATGTAGGGGATGGCGAACGAGGTGAACTCCACCTCCCGGGACAGCTCGAAGCGGTCGATCGCCTTGATCAGCCCGATCATGCCGACCTGGACGATGTCCTCCATCTCCTCCGGCCCGCGGCTGCGGAACCGACCGGCCGCGAAGCGGACCAGGGACATGTTCATCTCGATCAGCGTGTTCCGGGCGTACTGATACTCAGCGGTGCCCTCCTCCAGCGCGGCCAGCTGCTGGAAGAACAACTTCGAGAGCTCTCGGGCGTCCTTGGGTGCCACCCGGGACGGATCAGCGACCTCCGGCAGCTCGTCCGTCCGCGTCTGCGCTGCCACCATGCTCCTGGTCGCCATACTGTTCCCCTCCCAGGTCGATCCCGCCGCCACGGCCGGCCGAGCGGCCGACGACGCACCGCTTACCCGCACATCCTGCACCCACTCCTTGATTTTCCGCCTGAACCGAATTCAAGAATTCCCGCCACCGCCGGCTCCTACTGAGGACGGCGTCCCGTGATGGCGCCGCCCAGGTCGTCGGGGAGTGCGATGCGGGCCGTGATCCGTTTGCCGACCGGCTCCCGCTGCACTTCGAAGCCCTGGGCGACGGCCATGACGATCTCCAGGCCGTGCTGCCCGACTCTGCCCGCGTCAGCGGCCCGGGCCACCGGCAGGACCGGATCGCTGTCCCACACGACCACTTCCACCACGGCGCCGACGATCCGCAACTCCATCAGCACCGGCCCGGGAGCGTACTTGCGGGCGTTGGTGACCAGCTCGCTGACCACCAGCTGCGTCAGATCCATCACGCGCGCGGAAACCGGCAGGCCGTGCTCGGCCTGGACGCGGACAAGGAAATCCACCGCCCGGTGACGCGCCTCGGCGATGCAGGATCCGTCACCGTCCAGCGCAACGGTGTCCTGTATCGCAGACGCACCGGGCATCACGCCGCCCTCACCGTCGGGGACTGATTTCGCCGGGTCCACCATTGTTCCTCCCCCCGTTCACACGCCTGCGCCTACCCCGCACCACGCCTCACATGTCCCGTGAGGACTGAGCAATGGGCCGCACACGAGTTCGCCGTAGCATCGTGCACAGTACCGGCGCCGATCGTGTCGGTGCTTTGAGCCCCCCATCAGTGAGCGCAGTCGGCGAGGACACGGTGACAGACACCCATAGAGCAGCCCGGTGGCCCGGCCCGCTGTCGATCGGCCACACCGCCGTCGACGGCATCCCTGTGGTCACCGTGCGCGGCGAGATCGACCACACCGTCAAGGACATGCTCAGCCAGGCCCTGCTGCCCGACGACGGCCCGACGCCGCCGCGGACCGTCGTGGACCTCAGCGGCGTGACGTTCATGGACTCCAGCGGCATCAACGTCCTCGTCGCCGCCCACAAGAGCATGAGCGACGCGCAGGGATGGCTGCGGCTCGCCGCCCCCCAGGCATCGGTGCTGCGGCTGATTGAGCTCGTCGGCCTGGACCAGGTCATTTCCTGTCATCCCAGCGTCGAGCAGGCACTGGCCGCCTGAACCACACCCCGTGGAGAAACTGGGTCCAGTGCCCGCAAGAGCAGTGAAGAAACCAAGGAAATCGACCGTATGTTCTTGGATTCGCCGGGCACGAGGAGCGACGGAGGTTGATAACTATGGTTCCCCTGCTTCTCGTTCTTCTTCTGGCACTGATCCTCTTCGGCGCGGGCTTCGCGCTGAAGGCACTGTGGTGGATCGCCGTCATCGTCCTGGTCGTCTGGCTGCTGGGCTTCGTGATGCGCTCCGCGGACACAGGCGGCCGCAAGGGTCGTTGGTACCGCTGGTAACCCCCACCTGTCAGTGACATGCCTGTGGGCTCCGGATGGAATCCGGAGCCCACAGGCATGTCCGGACAGCTGACGGCCACCCTGAGCAGCTGGTCGTGTGCGTGGTTGGTATTCGTCAGTTCGCGATTCCGACGACCTGCTCGATGCTGTCCGGCTGGTTCACCATGGCCAGCATGTGGTGGGCGACGTCGGCGCGTGGTACGGAGAACCCGCCCCGGATGTTGCGGTTCCACGCGGTCCGGTACGTGCCGGTCAGAGGCTTGTCGGTGAGCTTGGGTGGGCGCGACACCGTCCACTCCAGTCCGCTGTCGCGCAGGGTCTGCTCGGTGACGGCGAGGTCGGCGTAGTGCCGGCCGAACATCGCCCGGGTCAACGGGACCCCCAGGTGGCGCATGAAGAAGCCGTCGCCGGGATCGTGCCTGGGTGGCGTCGGCCGGCCGGGCACCGGCACCGGTCCGACGGGGGCGGCGCTGACGATGATGATCCGCCGCACGTGCTCGGCCTGCATCGCCTCGACGATCGCGCGAGTGCCACGCGAAGTGATACCCGCGTCCGCGCGCGGGTTTCGCGGGCCGAGCGCGGACAGTACGGCGTCGGCGCCGCGTACCGCTGCGGCGAGCGCCCGCGTGTCGGGTCGGGTGAGGTCGACGGCGACCGTCCGGACGCCGCCCGGCAGCTCACGTGGGCGGCGGGCCACGGCGGTGACGTCATGCCCGCCGGCTACCGCCTGCTCGACCAGGTGCCGTCCGATCCCGCCGGTGGCGGCGACGATCGTGAGTTTCATCGGGCTCCTCCCGCGGTGAAGGCGGCGCGGTGGTCCTGCGCCCAGGTGGCGTACGTCCGTGCCGGGCGGCCCAGCAGCCGCCGCACGGTGTCGGTGGTGGGCCCGGCCTCGCGGGCGTAGTCGGCCAGCGAGCCGAGCAGCCGGTCGGGTACCTCGTCGGGCAGGCCGGCGGCGAGCATGCCGCGGCGGATCTCGTCCGGTGCGGCCTCGACGAAGGACAGTGTCCGGTCGAGCGCCGTGTCGAGCGCGGCGACCTTCTCCGGCTGACTCAGCGACTGCTCTCCGGTGAGCAGGTACGTCTGACCGCGGTGCCGCTGGTCGGTCAGGGCGAGGGCGGCCACCGCGGCGATGTCACGCTCGTCGACGGTCGAGGTCCTCGCGTGCGGGTATGCCCCCCGCACGGTCCCGGTCGCCCGGATCTGGCCGGCCCAGGCCAGGGTGTTGGCGGCGAAATCGGCGCAGCGCAGGATCGTCCAGTCCAGGCCGCTCCCCCTGGCGATGTCCTCGACCGCGTGGAACTGCTGCCGGAAGCGTGCGTGCCCGGCCGGGTACTGCACGGTCACGGCGGAGAGTACGACCACTCTTGCCGCGCCCGTCTCGCGGACGCGGGCCAACAGGCCGACAGCGGTGGGGCCGGCGGCACGCGGGCTGAGCAGAACGGCCTCCACGCCGTCGAGGGTGGGGACCGTCGCGGGGTGGACGAGCTGTGTCCCCGCGGGGAATTCGGCGTGCGGGTCGCGGGTGACAGCGGCGACCTTCACTCCCCTGTCAACCAGGAGGCGGACGGTTTCCCGGCCGACGACACCGGTGGCCCCGGTAATCAGGATCATGACTGAACCCCCAGTGGGTGTGTCGATAGTCGATCTTGCGCGGTGGATGAGCGCGGTTCGTATCACGGGAAGACGTCACGGGGTTTTACGGGTCTGCTTCACTTCGCGGTCGACGGCCCAGGCGTCGGCGACCGGGCCGAGGTGGCTGAGCTTGTCGGGGTTGATGACCGCGCGGATCGTCTGGATCTGCCCGTCGAGTGTGTCGAGGGCGAGGATGTGGAGGATCTTGCCGTCGCGGTCGCGGAAGAGCGCGCCCGGCTGGCCGTTGACCTCGTGCGGTTCGAACGTGATGTCGATCCGAGCCATGAGCGGGTAGACGGTGGCGAGCAGCCTGGCGACGTTCTCGGCGCCGGTGACGGCCCTGGCCAGCTGCGGTGCCTTGCCACCGCCGTCCCCCATGAGCTGGACGTCGGCGGACAGCAGATTCTGCAGCCCGTCCACGTCGCCCTGCGTCAGTGCCTCGAAGAACCGCCTCGCGAGCTCCTGCCGCTCCCGGCGGTCCGCTTCGAACCGGGGCCGTCCGTCGTGCATGTGGCGGCGTGCCCGTACGAGCAGCTGTCGGCACGCGGTCTCCGAGCGCCCCACGGCGGTGGCGATCTCGTCGAAGCCGAAGGCGAAGACCTCGCGGAGCACGAACACCGACCGCTCCAGCGGACTGAGCCGCTCCAGGAGCAGCAGCGCCGCCATCGACACCGAGTCGGCCAACTCGGCCGCGCGGGCGGGGTCCTCGTACGGATCGTCCAGCAGCGGCTCGGGCAACCACGGTCCGACGTACTTCTCCCGCCGTACCCGGGCGGAGCGCAGCACGTCGATCGCGATCCGGGTCACCGTGGCTGACAAGAACGCCTTGGCCGACACGGGCCGGGTGCTTGAGGCGTCGTAGCGGAGCCAGGTCTCCTGTACAGCGTCCTCCGCCTCGCCCACGCTGCCCAGGATCCGGTACGCGATCGAGAACAGCAGCGGCCGCAGCTCCTCGAACTCCTCGACCTTGCCCACTCCGACTCCCCCTTTGTCTTTCGAAGATCATCCGATGTGTGGTCCCGGCAAACCCGGCCCGGGCCAGGGTGCGGTGGCGGTTCAGTGGAACTGACCGACCTGGTAATCGCCGGCCGGCTGCTGGGTGATGATGTTCAGCCGGTTCACCGTGTTCATGAACGAGACCAGCAGCACGAGGGCCGTGAGCTGCTCCTCGTCATAGTGCTGGGTGGCACGCGCCCACACCTCGTCGCTGACCCCGGTGGCCGCGTCCGCGACCCGGGTCCCCTGCTCCGCCAACGCGAGCGCGGCGCGTTCGGCCTCGGTGAAGACCGTGGCTTCCCGCCAAGCCGCGATCAGGTTCAGCCGCACCGGGCTCTCGCCGGCCGCGGCGGCTTCCTTGGTGTGCATGTCGATGCAGGCCGCGCAGCCGTTGATCTGGCTCACGCGCAGCGCCACCAATTCCTGCGTCGTAGCCGGCAGCGGCGACCCCTTCAGCTCCCGGCCGACCGACATGAAGTACTTGAGCGCCTTGCCGGCGATCGGGCTGGCGAAGTAGTTCAATCGCGCGTCCATCGTGCGCTCCTCCACGTTCGTCGATGCCTTCACCCTCAAGACGAGGCGGCCGCGACGCCTGTGACATGACGCGGTGTGACCCACGTCTCTCCGCTGAGCGCTCCCTCGTTTCGGGTGCGGAAGTCCTCGCCTGGCGGGCAGCTCCAAGATGTTCGTGCCGCAGGAGAAGCCGGCCGCGATGGGCTCCTCTGCGCAGTGGGTCCTGGAGTTGAGCCCGGGGACTCTCAAGGCCATCGGCGCCGTGGAGCTGCTGGCTGCGGTCGGCCTGTTTCTGCCCGCGGTGTTCGACATCGCGCCGGTGCTGGTGCCGCTGGCCGCCATGACTGGTTCTGCTGTTCGCCTGCGCGGTCACCATGCGTCTGCGCCGTGGCGAGAAGGCCACGACCGCCGGCGACCTGATCTACCTCGCCCTTGTCGCCTTCATCGCATGGGGCCGTTTCGGCCCCGACTCCAGGTCGTACCGATACACCTACCAGCCAACGGAGTTGGCTACGACGTCACTCCAGTGCCGGTCTCTCTCGGCGTCCGGCGGTGGTGTGCTTGCACACGAACTCCTTCACCTTCGCGCCTTTTCGGCCGCCGAGGTGGAGCGGGCGCTCCGCCGCCGACGGCCCCACCCTCGGCGCCCTGGCCCGGACTACCGCCGACCTCGGGCCCTGTCCCCATGTGACAGCGGATGTGTCGCCAGGCCGGGCCCCGGCGATGGAGTGGCGTCCGCACAACGTCAGCGCCTACCTGACCGTGTTCACCCGAGGCACCCCCGGCCCGCGCAACGGAAGCGTCCGGCTGAGGACGAGGTTGGTGGTGGTGCTCCCGAACTCGGCCAGCTCGTCGACGATCTCCTCCAGGTGGGCCATCGACGTGGCCACCACCTTCATGACGTAGCAGTCGTCTCCGGTGGTGCGAAGGCACTCCAGGATCTCCGAGCGCTCCTCCAGCAGCCGGCGCAGCGGCTGGTGCCGGGTTCCCGGCCCCGGGTACTTGAGCCGGACCACCGCCATCACCGGGTAACCGGTCCGCTCCGGGTTCACCTCCGCCCGGTACCCGGTGATCACCCCGGCCTCCTCGAGCCGACGCACCCGCTCCTTGGTCGCCGACGCGCTCAGGTTCACCCGCCGCGCCAGCTCGGTGAACGGGATCCGCCCGTCCCGCTGGACTTCCGCCAGGATCGCCCAGTCCGTCACGTCGAGACTCTCGGTCATACGCCCATTCTACCGGCGGATCCACGGCCGAACTGCCCCTGAACAGGCGGGAATCCCTTCTGGCGACCCGTACACCCTGCCTAGGGTTGGGCCCTATGAAGATCGGAGTGAACGTCCCCAATTTCGGCCCGGGCACCGACCCCGGAGTGTTGCGAAGCTGGGCCCAGACCGTGGAGGGCCTGGGCTTCGACCTACTGATGATCTCGGACCACATAGCCATTACGCCGGATGTCGCCGAGCGCTACCCGGCCCCCTTTTACGAGCCCTTCACCACCTTGTCCTGGCTGGCCGGCCTCACCACCCGTATCCAGCTCGGCACGACGGTCCTCATCGCTCCCTACCGGCACCCGCTGCTCACCGCCCGAATGGCGGCCAATCTGGATGAGCTGAGCGGCGGCCGGCTGATCCTCGGGGTGGGAGTGGGCTGGGCACGGCAGGAGTTCACCGCCCTCGGCATCCCGTTCTCACAGCGCGGACAGCTGACCGACAGCCACTTGCGGGACATCCGGGCCGCCTGGAAGGACACCGCCTCATACGGAGACCGCCGGATCCCGGTGTGGGTCGGCGGCAACAGCGACGCGGGGCTGCGCCGGGCCGTACGACTCGCAGACGCATGGCATCCGCTGCACCCCACCATGCCGTGGCTGCGCGAAGCCGCAGGCAGGCTGCGGACGTACGCGGACGAGCAACACGTGCCCGTGCCCGCCCTGGCTCCCCGCATCGCCCTGCGACTCACCAAGGAACCTGTCGACGGAGCGGGCCGGTTCGCCGGTGAGGGCACCATCGACCAGATCATGGACGACCTCGACCAACTGCGGCTGCTGGGCGCCGAGTCCGTCGTCCTCGACACCTACCAGGGCGACCCCCACGCGACATGTCACCCGCAGGCGGCATGGCAAGCCCTCGCCACCGTGGCCGCGCGCCTTCTCCCGCCCAACACCCCACCCCGCACCACGAGGGAGCAGTCATGACCACACCCGACGACCACATCCTCCTCCGACAGGCCATCTCTCTCGCGGCCAAGGCACGCACGAGCGGCAACCCGCCCTTCGGATCTCTGTTGGCAGGACCGGACGGGACGATCCTGGCCGAGGAGCACAACACCACCCGCACCGACAACGACGTCACCGCACACCCGGAACTCAAATTGGCGAGGTGGGCCGCAAGAGAACTCGACGCGCAGACGGCGGCAGGCACCACCATGTACACCAGCTGCCAGCCGTGCGGGATGTGCGAGGCCGTCATCCAATGGGCAGGACTGCGGCGAGTGGTGTTCGCCCTGTCCAACGAACAGCTCCTGGACATCAGGCCGGGCAGCAGCCGACCGCCCGTGCCGCAGGACGGCCCCGCGCTGCTCGACGAGGTACGGGCCGCGGTCGAGCCCTACTACCGCTGACCGCCGGGCCCAGGGCAGAGCCCGCCACCAGCGGAACGCACCTGGGTACGCTCGCCTTGCAGGGCATGGAACTTTCCGGGCCGCCCTCACGACCTCAAGACGCCGTGGCTCACGGACCCGAACGGTTACCGGATCGAGTTCCCCCGAAGTGGGGGTCGGCAGGTTCGTCCTGGCGGATGACGCGGTCGGGCGTCCTGGACGACTCCCGACGACATCGTTGATCCCTAGCTTCAGGGCATGTCGATCATGCGGGGGCACCTTCACCGCCGCTCCGACACGGCGACGGACCCGGCCTGCCGAAGTCGCCGGGTCAGGAACGAAAGGCAAGGCCCGACATGGCAACCGAAGACACCGCGGCGACGCCCGAGCACCGCGTGCAGGTGGACCTCGTTTCCTCCACGCCCAGGGAAGTCCTGATCGTCGTCTCCAACCCGGCTACTTCCACGCTCGGCTGGCCGGTGGGCTTCTGGGGTGCCGAACTGACGCACCCGTACTACGAGTTGACCGAGCGAGGCGTCAAGGTGACGATCGCGAGCCCGGCAGGTGGCAAGGTCGAGATGGACCCGATCAGCGATCCCCGCGACCCGTCGAAGTGGTCGGCAGACGATCTGATCACCCTGGGGTTCGTCCACACACCCGAGCTGATGGCGCTGCTGGAGGCCACGCCGGCCCTCGCCGACCTGGACCCGGACGACTACGACGCGATCATGGTCGCCGGCGGTCTGGGACCGATGTTCAGCTTCCGCGGCCACCCGCAGCTCGAGGAGACGATCCGGAGCTTCTACGAGTCGGAGAAGCCCACAGCGGTCTACTGCCATGGCACAGCCGCACTGGTCGACCTCAGACTCTCCGACGGCTCCTACCTCGTCGAGGGAAAGACCGTCACCGGCTTCGCCAACGTCGAGGAGGCCTTCAACGACGCGGCCGTCGGGCAGCAGGTGACACCGTGGCGGGTCGAGGACGAGCTCAGGGGACGCGGAGCCAACTACATCCAGGGGGGTCTTTTCAAGGCCTTCGCCGTGCGCGACGGCAGGCTGATCACCGGTCAGCAGCAGTATTCGGCACGCAAGGTCGCACAGCTCGTGATCGAGGCACTCGGAGTCTGACGGGCGGGGCGCTCGCCCGGGGAGCGCCCCCGTGTCGGACCAGCCCGACCGTGCTACGAAATGGCATCGCTTCCCAGCTGCCACATTTCATAGTTCCCGCATTCCGCCGTGATCTCGGCCGTCGCCTGGGCCGCGGCGAAGAAGTCATCGATCACCGACGAGGTGCGCGAGGCCGCCGCCGCGAGGCATACCTGGTCGGGCGCCAGATCCGGGATGGGCACATACGCGACCTCCGGATGTGAGTAGAACACGGACGCCGAACGGGCCAGGAACGAGATGCCCCGGCCGGCCGCGACATGCTCGAGCGTCTCGTCCACCCCGCGCACCAGGTACCCGGCGTTGGGGTGCGCGCGCCTGGTGGGCTGTGTGTTCGGGTCGGCATGCCAGAGCAGCGGTTCGCCGGCCAGATCGGCCTCGGTGACCTCCTCCTTGCCGGCCAACCGGTGGCCGGCGGGCAGCACCGCCACCCGCGGTTCTGTGGACAGCGGGGTCACGCGCAGGCCGGTCTCGTCGATGGGCAACCGCACATAGGCGACCTCGATGCGGCCGTCGAGCAACATCGCGGCCTGGTCGTCCGATTCGATCCGCTGCACGTCCACGATCACGTCCGGGTGCCGGGCCTCGAACGCCCGCGCCGCCGGGATGACCGGGATGCCGGCCCGGAAACCGACCATCAGCCGTCGGCTGCCACGGGCCGCCACGGACACCCGGCGGCGGACCGCGTGCGCGGAGGCGAGCAACGGGCCGGCGTCGGCCAGCAGCTGCCGGCCCGCGTCGGTCAGCGCCACGCCGTGGCGATCCCTGGTGAACAGCGGGGCGCCGAGATCCTGCTCGAGCGCCCGGATCTGCCTGCTGAGCACCGGCTGCGCGATATGCAGCTCATCGGCGGCCCGGCCGAAGTGCAACTGGTCTGCCACGGCGGCGAAGTAACGCAACTTGCGCAGGTCCAGATCCATGGGGTCCGTCTCCCAGTCGGTGATGTCTTCAGGGTATCACCACGGTTAAAAGAGGTCTTGGACACCCGCTCGGACAAATGGCAGCCTGAATAGGTAGCTATTGAAGCCGGAACGAATTCGACACAAGAATTCGACATCGGACTTCGTATACCCATCAATTCAACGGAGTGATCGTGGGAAAGCTCGATGGCAAGGTAGCGGTAATCACCGGCGGGTCCACCGGCTTGGCACTGGCCGGCGCCAAACTGTTCGTCGAGGAAGGAGCGCACGTCTTCATCCAGGCCCGGCGGCAGGAAGCACTGGACGAGGCCGTCAAGCTGATCGGCCGCAACGTCACCGCCGTCCAGGGCGACGCGGCCGAACTGGACGACCTAGACCGCTTGTACGACACCGTCAAGCGGGAAAAGGGCTCGATCGACGTGGTGTGGGCCAGCGCCGGGATGGGCGAGCCCGCCGTCCTCGGCGAGATCACCGAAGACCAGTTCCACCGCGCCTTCTCGCTCAACGCGCGCGGCACCCTGTTCACCGTGCAGAAGGCACTGCCGCTGATGAACGACAACGGTTCGATCCTCATGACCGGTTCCAACGCCTCTCTCGGCGCCTTCCCCGGCTGGAGCCTCTATGCGGGAAGCAAAGCCGTCCAGCAGGCCTGGGCCCGCGTCTGGCTCAACGAACTGCGCGACCGAAAGATCCGGGTCAACGTCCTGACTCCCGGCCAGGTCGCCACCGCAAAGCAGGAAGAACTGTTCGACGAGGCCACCAAGGCCGAATTCGAGTCCCTCATTCCCCGCGGAAAGATGGGGCGCCCCGAAGAAATCGCCAGCATCGCCCTTTTCCTCGCCTCGGACGACTCCAGCTACGTCAACGGTCTGGAACTGGTCGCCGACGGCGGCACCACCGCCATCTGAACCACACACCAGGCAAGCCGACTCAAGAAGAGAAAGTGAGCACACCTCATGAGCAGCATCACCCTTATCGGTACGGGAAACATGGCCCGCGCCATCGGCACGCTCGCTGTGGCGGGCGGCAATACCGTCGAGGTCATGGGACGCGATCAGTCCAAGGCCGATGACCTGGCCAAGGCTCTGGGCGGCGGCGTGACGACGGGCACGTGGGGCGCCGTCCCGGCCGGAGACATCGTCATCACGGCCTTGTTGTACGACGGTGTCGTTCCGGTCGTCGCCGAGTACGGAGACGCCCTCGCGGGCAAGGTCATCGTCGACATCAGCAACCCCTTCAACGCCACGTTCGACGGACTGGCCCACGGCGAGGAGACCTCGGTCGCGCAGGAAGCCGCCAAGGTGGCCCCGTCCGGCGCCAGCGTGGTCAAGGCGTTCAACACCATCTTCCGCAATGTCCTTGAGGACGGCCGGCCCAACGTCTTCATGGCCGGCGACAACGCGCAGGCCAAGGCGGACGTGGCCGCATTCGTCGAGAGCCTCGGGCTGCGCCCGCTGGACGTCGGCGGCCTGAAGATGGCGCACTGGCTGGAAGGAATGGGCCTGGTCACGGTGAGCCTCGCCGGCAACGGGGTCGGCCACTGGGACTTCGCCCTCGGCGTCGACGAATTCAAGGGCTGAGCCCCGGCGCGGCGGCGGTGGTGAGCGCGTACCGGGACGCGCCGTGCGGCACGGTCGCCATCGCCATCGCCAACCCCGGGCACGGGGCACACCGAACGCACCCGCACCACCTCATGCACAAGGAGCAGCAACGTGCGCGTTTTCGTCACTGGCGGGACCGGCCATTCCGGTTCGTACATCGTTCCCGAGCTCATCGCCGCCGGGCACGAGGTCACCGGCCTGGCCCGGTCGGACACGGCCGCGGCAGCGCTGTCCGCGCTCGGCGCGAAGGTGCGTCGCGGGGACCTGGAGGACCTCGACGGGCTCAAGGAGGCGGCCGCGGACTCCGACGGCGTCATCCACGTCGCACACAGGCAGGACCTGCTTCCCTCCGGCGGGCTCGACGCCGTGGCCGCGGCAGAGGTCCCGATCATGCTCGCGTACGGCGATGCCCTCGCGGGAACCGGAAAGCCGCTGGTCGCGGCGGGGAGCATAGGCTCGCCCGGGAACCTGGGCCGGCCGGCCACCGAGGACGACCCGGCCCTTCCCGGCGGCGATGAGTACAAGGGCACCCTGCGGGTCCGCAACGTCGTGGAGACCACCGTGATCGGCCTCGCCGAGCAGGGCGTGCGGTCTTCGGTCGTGCGGATCGCCAACATCGCGCACAGCACGACCGATCGTGCAGGCTTCCTGCCCACACTGATCGCGCTCGCGAAGGAGAAGGGCTTCATCGGCTATCCCGGAGACGGCGCGAACCTGTGGAACGCCGTGCACGCCCGCGATGTCGCCGCCTTGTTCCGCCTGGCGCTGGAGAAGGGGCCGGCCGGCAAGTACTGGCACGCGGTCGGGGACGGTGGCATCCCGTTCCGCGAGATCGCCGAAACCATCGGCAGCCGGCTGGGCCTGCCCGCCGTGAGCATTCCCTCGGACGTACTGATGGTGCCGGGATACTTCGGGTTCCTCGCGAACATCGTCACGCAGAGCTACCCGGCGTCCAACCTCATCACCCGCCGTACGCTCGGCTGGGAACCCGCTCAGCCCGGCCTGCTCGCCGATCTGGACAACGGCCATTACTTCTCCGCCGGCTGACGGCAGCAAGCCGGATCACAGTGATTCCGGCAAATGCCAAGGCTTCGGCTCTTCCCGAGGGACGCTGAGAACATGACGACAGTGGGATTCATCGGAAGCGGACACATCGGCAGTACCGTCGCGCGACTCGCCGTCGAGGCCGGGCACCAGGTCGTGGTCCCGAAACGCTCGCGGACACGGTCACGGTCACCGACACGTGCAACTACGGTCCCGAGCGTGACGGGCACATCCCCGAGCTCGAGAGCGGGTCGCTCACCTCGAGCGAACTGCTGCTGCGCCACCTCCCGGACGCCCTGGTCGTGAAGGCGTTCAACAACATCTTCTTCAAGCACCTGCTGTCCCTCACCCGCCCGGTGGGGGCGGCCGACCGCTCCTACCTGCCGATCGCCGGGGACTCGGCGGCGGCGAAGGCGGCGGTGACAGAATTCGTCGAATCCATCGGGTACGGCGTCGTGGACGCGGGGGCGCTGGCCGATGGCCGGCGGCAGGCGACGGGGACGCCGGTGTGGGGGACCCCGTACGGGCCGTACTCGAACGAGAAGGGCCGGCCGGCCGGCGAGGACGCCATCCGCGCGGCACTGGCCACCGCAAAGCGATAACCGCGAGGTGGCGCGGTCCGCGGTGTGGTCCGGCCGTGGGGGGGGGCCCGCCCCCCCCCCCCCGCCGGGGGGCCCCCCCCCCCCCCCCCCGGGCGGGGGCCCCCCCCCCCCCCGGGGGGGGGGGGGGGGGGGGGGGGGGGGGGGGGGGGGGGGGGGGCCGCCCCCCCGGGGGGGGGGGCGCCCCCACGACGCAGACCTCGTTGCGTCGATCTGCCGGACGGCGACAGCAGGCCCGTGCCGGTCGGGCAGGTCGGCGTGACGTCTGCCCGTCACGGAAGTTCGGGGTACAGCGCGGTGACGCCTCCGGCCAGCCCTGACTGGACCTCGCGGCTTATGTCGTCCGCGAGGATCTCGTAGACACCGTTGGCGATACCGTCGGCGGCGAGCCGGGCGACGTCCGCGGGGGCGGACTTGGGCGCGGTGACCGCCCGGGTCATGTCGGTGTCCATGTAGGCCACGTGCAGCCCGGCCACCCGGATGCCCTGGTCGGCGAGTTGCAGGCGCAGGGAGTTGGTGAGGGACCACTGCGCGGACTTGGCGGCGCAGTACGCACCGGAACCCGGGAAACTGAACCAGGACAGGGCGGACAGGATGTTGAGGATGGCGCCGCCGCCGTTGGCCGCGATCTGGGGCGCGAAGGCGCGGACCACCGACAGGGTGCCGTAGTAGTGGGTGTCCATCTCCAGGCGGAGGTTGTCCAGATCGCCCGTGAGCAGGTCGGTGCCGGTGGACGAGCCGGCGTTGTTGATCAGGACCGTCACGTCGCCGGTGGCCCGGGCGGCGGCCGAGACCGAGGCGGCGTCGGTGATGTCGAGCGCGATCGGGTTGGCGCCGGGCAGGTCGACGTCGTCGGGGTTGCGGGCGGCTGCGTAGACGGAGGCACCGCGGCTGAGCAGCTCGGCGGCGAGGGCCCGGCCCAGCCCGCGGTTGGCCCCGGTGACGAGGACGGTGCCGGCGGAGAGATCCATGAGAAGTCCTTGGTGATCGAGTCGGGGTGAAGGCATTGCGGGCGTCATGTCGTGAGGGGATGGAGGGTGCCCCGTTGGCCGCCGGCCCGGAAGATCTGGCAGCTGGTGGTGGCGTGGGCGGTACGGCGGCCGACGCGCACAGCGGTGACGGCGGCGGCCATCGCGTTGTCGGCGAGGCTCGCGAGGACGCCGCCGTGGACGGTGCCGGGCGCGTTGCCGTGCCATCCGGCGGGGGTCGATCAGGGCGCCCGGGCCGAGGTGCGGGTCGGCCCGGATCGCCGAGCCGCCGGAGTCAGAAGCTTCCTCGCTGTCCGAGGATGACGGCGCCGGCTACGCCTGCTGGTTCGCGATGCCGAGGTAGTCGCCCAGGTTCCGCTCGATCTCCTCGAGGCCGATCTCGGCGATGAGCTTGCCGAGTTGCGGGATGCGGGCCTGGAATCCCGGCCAGTTGACGGACTCCGCGAAGTCCGCCCAGGACGCACGCAGGTCGGCCGCCGGCGGCAGGGTCGACCGGTTGATCTGTGCCTTGGCGCCCAGGACCGACTCCTTGTCGAAGGAGGCGATGCGCGCTGCCACGCCGTTCACGAAGTCGTCGAGTTCGGCGTCGGGGACGGCCCGCGTCACCCATCCGTACTGCTCGGCACGTGCGGCGTCGTAGTCCTGGCTGGTGAGGACCGCTTCGAGGGCACGGTCCCGCCCCAGAAGCCGGGCCAGTCGGTCGCTGCCGCCACCGCCGGGGACGATGCCGATCGCGACCTCGGGCTGGCAGAAGACGGCCTCTTCGAGGCTGGCGTAGCGAAGGTCGAAGGCCAGGGTGATCTCGTCCCCTCCACCCCGGGTGCGCCCACGGATGGAGGCGATGCTGATGAACGGGGCGCTGCTGAGGCGGGTGACGAGCTCGACCCACGTCGGAGTGCCGTCCGCGTCGTTCAGTGCAAGAAGGTCGGGCACCTGGGCGAGATCGGCGTGGTTGTAGAAGTATCCGGGCGTACCGCTGTCGAAGACGACGACCTGAACCTGCTCGTCCTGGCTCAACTCGTTGACGACATCGAGCAGTTGGACGACGGTGTCCGCGCCGACCACGTTCACCGGCGGGTTCGCGAAGGTGACCCTGCGGATCTTCGGCGCCACGGTCTCGATCGTGAACAGGCTGTGCTGGCTCATGACTGCTCCAGTGCTGAGGGGGGTGGGTGCGGGGTGTGTTTCCGGTCGACCTGGCGGCGCCTGTCCGGCACCCGGCGGCGCTGCTCGGGACCGCCTCTACGGGCTGTCATCGGCGTACCGGGCCGGGGCAGGCGGGCGAACATCCGCTGTGCTGAGCGGCGTTCGCGTGATCGACATGTGCCGAAACTAGGAATGGAGAATGTCGTCGGGCGTCATCCAGGGCGCCCGACCGTGTCATCCGCCAGGGCGGACCAGTCCGCTCTCGTAGGCCGTGACCACGGCCCCTATGCGGTCGCGGAGGTGGAGTTTGGTGAGGATGCGGGCCACATGGGTCTTGACCGTGGTCTCCCCGAGGAACAGCTTCTCGGCGATCTCCGTGTTGTTCAGCCCACGGGCGACCAGAGCCAGCACCTCCCGCTCACGGTCGGTGAGCACGTCGAGACGTTTGTCGGTGAGGGGAGCGACGGCGCCGGTGACGAAGCGGTCGATCAACCGCCGGGTCACCGAGGGGGCGATCATCGCGTCACCGCGCAGGACACCGCGGACGGCGACGAGCATCTCGGCGGTCGGTGTGTCCTTGACGAGGAAGCCACGGGCTCCGGCACGCAGAGCCGCGTAGGCGTACTCGTCCCGGTCGCAGGAGGTGGTGACCAGTACCTGTGTGCGGGGCAGTGCGGCGCGTACCTGCGCGGTGGCCGAGATTCCGTCGAGTCCCGGCAGCCGCACGGCCATGAGGACGAGGTCCGGGCGCAGGGCGAGTGCCTGCGCCACGGCCGTCTCGCCGTCCCCGGCCTCGCCGACGACGGTGAGGTCCGGCTGGCTGTCCACCACCATGCGCAGGCCGACTCGCATCAGCTCCTGGTCGTCACAGATCAGCACACCCGCCTCTGCCATGGCGTCCCTCCTTCGCGGAGCCGGCCGAGCGGGCGCTGGTGGAGAAGTCCATGGATGGCTCCTGAGTGGTGGGTGGTCAGGGACATGGGCCCGAGGCGACCGGCTTCGCGGCGGCCTCCCCGGGTGACCGGCGCTCTTCGAACGCGGCCAGTGCGACGACGATCGCGGCGGCGATGAGGGCTGACAGATGGGCCGGGGCCTTCGTCGTGACCGCGCATCCGAGGACCAGCGCGGACAGCGCGGTCAGCCGCGCGCCGGGCAGGTCGTCGAAGAGGGTCCTGCCGTGCCAGGTCTGCGCCCCGAGGAAGAGGGCGGGCCCGGCGAACAGCAGCAGGTTGGTGGTGAGGCCGGCGTGATGCGCCGGGTGGGCGATGACGCGTTCGTCACCCGCGGCGGCGGCGATCATCCCGGCGACGGAGACCATGAGGCTGTAGACGCCGCTGCGCCCCGCCCGGATCGGGTCCTCGGTCCGCTCGTAGTGGCGCACGATGTGCTCGGAGCGGCTGAAGAACAGCCAGAACAACGCGACCGTGCCGGCGAGCGCCACACCGCTGGTCAGCAGGGTCATGGGGGCGTACGGCGCCGAGGTGAGCGCCGTACCCGTGGTCATGATGGTTTCGCCGAACGCGACGATCATGAACAGGCGGCCGCGCTCCAGCAGATGGCCCCCGGCGAAGCCGACCTGCCGGGAGTCGAGCCTGCGGCCGGGCAGGGGATGCGCCGTCCAGGTGCCCGCCAGCTCGATCAGGGTCGCCGCCGACCACCACAGCAGCCGTGCGCCGCCGTCGGTCACCGCGCCGGTCAGCCAGAAGGGCGCGGCAGCGGCGAACCAGACCAGGACCCGGCGCCAATGCTCCTGGTCACGCGCGTCGAGGCCCACCCCGAGCAGCCATACCGTCCGGCCGAGATGAATCAGCAGGAAGGTCGCGACGAAGACCCAGCCGGCGTCACCGAAGGCCCGTGGGATCGCGGCGTTCATGAACAGCCCAAGCAGCATGACCGTCAGCAGCATCCGCCGGGTCCGCGGATCCTCGGCCGGGACGAGGGTGACCGCCCATGTGGTGTACGCCCATGCCGCGTAGACCGCGAGGTAGAGCACGAGCGTCTGGGCCGCGCCCGTCCATGTCGGGTGTGCCAGGAGCTGATGCGACAGCTGGCCGATCGCGAAGACGTAGACCAGGTCGAAGAACAACTCCAGCGGTGTCACCTCCCGGCGCGCCGGGACGCTGGTCGGCTGCACGATGTCTCTCCGGTCGGTCGGTTCGGCCTGTTCGGTCGGTTCAGTCGCCAAGGAAGGCCGTCACCTGGGCGGCGAAGTCCTTGGCGTGCTGGAAGAGGAAGGCGTGGCCGGCGTCGGCGTACGCGACGAGCGTGGCGTCGGTGACGTACTGGACGGCGGTGTACGAGGCCAGAGCCGGGATCATCGCGTCCTTCATGCCGGTGGCGTACAGGACGGGCTGCTGGATGCTCGCCAGCTCCTCCTTCACCTGCTCGAAGGGGATCGACGCGTCCTTGCCGATCGCGGTGATCTGCCCCAGGGCCGCCGCCTCGGACACGTCGGGTCGCCCGGTGGCCAGCCGGGTGGCCACCCTGGCGAGGTGCGCGTACCCGGCGGCGCGTCCGGTGTCCGTCTCGGGGAAGAACAGGAACACCAGGTCGTCCCCGGTGACCTCGGACTTGGTCATGGTGGCCCGCACCTTCGGGTCCGGGTCGGGCGCGCCCGGCACCGTGCCGCCGGGGTTGGCGGCCGCCACGACCAGCTTGCGGACCAGGCCGGGCCGGGTGCGGGCGATGTGCTGGGCGACGGTGCCGCCCAGGGTCCAGCCGAGCAGGTCGACCTGCTCCAGGCCGAGGGCCTCGATGAACTCGACGGTGCCGTCGGCCAGCCCCTCGACCGAGTCGCGCGGGGTGCCGGTGGTGTAGCCGGTGCCGACGTTGTCGAACACGATCACGTCGTGGGCGGCGGCCAGCCGGTCCAGGAGCTCGGGGTCCCACCAGTCGAGGGTCCCCCGGACCCGGTTCAGCAGGACCAGCGGGGTTCCGCCGCGCGGGCCGATCCGCCGGTAGGTGAACGTCGCGGAGGGGCCTTCCACGGTGAGGTCCCCGGCCGCGTCTGCCAGATAGGTGCTCATGGCGCGGGCTTCGCTTTCTGTTGCGGAAGAGGGGTGTCAGGCGGCGGGCAGGCGGTTGAGCTTGCGCAGCTGCTGGTCGAACATGCGGGACGGGACGATGCGGCGCATGGTGCGCACGCGTCCGGTCATGGCACCGGCGGTGTAGCGCAGCTTCGGCTTGGCGTCGGTGGCGGCGGCGACGATCTCCTTGGCGACGACGGCGGGGTCGTCGCCGTCCTTGACCGCGCCGGCCATGTACTCCTCGAAGACGTGCCGCTGCTGGGCGTAGACGTCCAGGGGCCGGTCGGGCCGCACGCTGGCCGCGTCGAACGCCGTGTTCGTCCAGGCGGGTTCGACGAGCAGGGACCGCACGCCGTACTCGCGCACCTCGTGGTCGACGGACTCCGAGTAGCCCTCGACGGCGTGCTTGGAGGCTGCGTACACCGCCATGTAGGGCTGCGGCATGAACCCGACGATGGACGAGATGTTGATGATCCGTCCGCTGCGCCGGGCGCGCATGTGCGGCAGGACGGCGTTGGTCATGCGGATGACGCCGAAGACGTTGATGTCGAAGAGTCCCTGGGCCTGCGCGGCGGAGCTCTCCTCGGCGGCGCCCGCCGAGCCGATACCCGCGTTGTTGACCAGCACGTCGATCCGTCCGAACCGGTCGATGACCTCGCCGACCGCGGTGGTCACCGACTCGTCGCTCGTCACGTCGAGGTCGAGGAACGTCACGCCGTCGAGCGGGGTGACATGGGCGGTGTTGCGGCTGGTGCCGACCACCTCGTACCCCTTCGCGGCCAGTGCGAGCGCGGCGGCCTTTCCGATGCCGGAGGACGCGCCCGTCACGAGGGCTACCGGTCGGGTTGTCGTTGCCATTTCGGACTCCTGAGGTACGGGATTCATGTCGGGCTTGCTGTCTTTGGGCGATCGGGGGTGCCGGTCCGGCAACCTCAATCGGTGTCATCACTGTATCAGTTAATTCGAGAACTGCAACGCTGCAGAATCTCTTAGCTGAGGATGCGCATCGTTCACGTATCCTCTACAAGGAATCAGGGACCAAACCACGCGACAGGAGACAGACATGGGCCGAGCACTGCGGGCAGATGCCGAGCGCAGTGTGCGCGCGATTCTGGAGGCGGCCGAGCGGGTGCTGGCCGAGGACGCCGGCGCCTCCATGGAGCAGATCGCCGAGGCGGCGGGACTGACGCGGATCACCGTGCACCGACGGTTCGCCAATCGGCAGGCTCTTCTGGAGGCGCTCGCCGTCTCCGCGAAGCAGCAGCTCATCGACGCCATCGAGGACGCCCGGCCCGACGCCGCCCCTGCCCTCGTCGCGCTTCACCGGGTGACCGCGAACGCCCTGCGGGTCAAGATCTCATGGCCGTTCACCCTCGGCCACGCCACACCTCACACCGAAACCACGGCCGCCCTCTGGGAGGACATCAACGCGCGCACCCTCAGCCTCCTCGCCCGGGCACAGGGTGAGGGACTGATCGCGTCGGAAGCGGACCTCAAGTGGACGCGGCAGGTCTACATCGCTCTTCTCAGCGAGGCCATCAACCGGCCCGACGCCGCCCAGGACCCGGCGGCCAGGGATCCGGACGCCCTGGCCACACTCGTGATCGACACACTCCTGCACGGCGCAGGACCACGCGACTGAGCGCGCGCCCTGCCGTCACTCCGGTTCATTGAGCAACCGGCAGGACAGCGGCCGCTCGATGACCTCGTGATTCTCATCTGCCTGCACCCGGTACAGGCGGGCGTCCGGGGTCCGGGTGACGGCTTCCTCAAGACGGCCGTCCGTGAAGAGGGCCCCCACTCCGTCCTCGACCGCCCAGCCGGCGGACAGCATGCCCGTACCTACGGCTTCCCGGTAGGAGGCGCGGCGCCCCGGTTCGCTGTCGTAGTGCGGACACACCGAACCCGGCAGGAGACCCAGCCCGTCCTGCAGGAACGTCAGCGGACCGAAGGAGTCGGTGTGCGAGCCCTCCGCCCAGCAGTTGGCCCCGGCACTGATTCCGCACAGCAGCGTCCCGCCCTCGTATGCCTCGCGCAGCAGCCGGTCGACCCCGTGCGCACGCCAGACCGCCAGCAGGTTCGCGGTGTTGCCGCCGCCGACGTACACGACGTCCTGGCTGAGCAGAAACGCCCGCAGAGCCTCGTCGTCCAGCTCGCGCCGGAACAAGGACAAGACGGACGGCTCACAGTCGCGTGACTCGAAGGCCCGCAAGAATCGATCCATGTATCCAGGCGCGTCACCACTGGCAGTGGGAACGAAGCACACCTTGGGTCGGGGCCTCCTCGCATGGTTGAGCAACCAGTCGTCGAGCAGACCGTCCTCGTCCGTGGAAAAGCCGCCTCCCAGCAGGGCGACACGACGAGCTGTATCCACCACGAGTGTGCCTCCTGAACATCAGCTCGACGGAAGGGAGTGACCCCGTCGCCGCCATTCCTCCGCGAGCAGTTCGTACGAACGGACCCGGTCCGTATGGTCGTGGGTGATCGTCGTGATGAGCAACTCGTCTGCGCCCGTGGCCTCCTGGAGTTGTTCCAACTGGTCGGCCACCCGGCCCGGTGAGCCGACGAACCGGGTGTCGAGGCGGTCCTGGACGAGGGCCCGGTCCTCGTCGGTCCACGGGTGGGCGCGCGCTTCCTCCGGCGTCGGGTACTCGATGGCGCCCTCGGCGGTGCGGATGCTGCGGACCCACGGGCCGTAGCCGGTGGCGAGGGCGCGGGCAGTGGCGTCGCTCTCGGCGACGACGACGTCCGCCGAGACACTGACGTACGGCTTGTCGAGGAACTCGGAAGGCTGGAAGAAGGACCGGTAACCGTCCACCGCCTCCAGGACCGTGGCCGGGCTGACGTGGTAATTCGCCGCGAACCGCAGACCGTTGCCGCCCGCGACAGCGGCGCTCTCACCACCGCTACTGCCCAGGATCCACACCTCCACGTCGGCGCCCTCCCCCGGCACGACGTGCGCCTCGACGCCCTCCGCGGAACGGTAGGTGCCGGCGAGCAGGGCGAGGATGTCGTCGATCTGCTCCGCGTAGTCCTGTGACTCGGCGCCCGGCAGCAGAAGCAGTCTCCGCTGCAGCGCGATGCGGGGTGACCCGAGCAACTGCTCGAAGGAGAAGCGGGGCGGGATCAACAGGCCGTTCGGGGCGCGGCCGTCGACGACCGGGGTCGCCGTCGGCAAGGGTGCGGCCGGCTGCCCCGGTGGGCGGCCGCCCGAGCGGCCAAGGCCCAGATCGAAGCGGCCCGGGTGCAGTGCGTCGAGCAGACCGAACTCCTGGACGCGGTCAGGGCCAGCAGGACCGCGGGGGACGTGCCGGCCACGCCGGGATTGAGGTGGTGCTCGGCGAACCAGTAGCGGGCATAACCGAAGCGCTCGACCTGCTGCGCGAGGTCGGCCGAGTTGCGCAGGGCATCGGCGGCCGTCGAGCCGGAGGGGATCGGCACCAGGTCGAGAACGCCGAGGGCAACATCACACATGGACGGACTCCTGGGTGAGCGGTGCCGCCGGAAGCACGGGTCCCCACACGAACGGCGGGTCCGGGATCTCACGGCGCAGCACGGGGGCGACCTTGGACTGGAACAGCTCGAGCGAGGCGCGGTGTTGGGACTCCGTCAGACCGCTCGCGTCGGCCTGCAGGTGGAGCACCGTGTGCCCGAACTGTTCGTGGTAGCGGTGCACCTTGTCGACGACCTGTTGCGGGCTGCCGATCAGAGCGGGGCTGCGCTCGACGAAGTCCTCCAGCGTCCCGAAGACGACCGGCAGGCCGGCCTTCCTGAAGAACGCCAGGTTGGACTCGAAGACCGGCCGGTACGCGGCCAGCGCCCCCTGGGTGGTGGGTGCGACGTAGGTGCCCGCCGTGCCCGCGCCGACGGCGATGTCCGCCGGGTCGTGGCCGTAGTGTTCCCAGCGCTCGCGGTAGTGACGGATCAACTCGGCATACGGCTCCATGGGGTGGGTGACGTTCGCCGAGAAGAGCGGGTCGCCGTAGCGGGCGGCCAGGTCGACCGACTCCTTGCTGGTCGCGCTGCCGTGCCAGACCCGGACCGGCTGCTGGTACGGCCGCGGCCACACCTCGGCGTCCGTCAGCGGGGGACGGAAGCGGGTGCCGGCGGTGACCTTGTCCTGGCGCCAGATCTTCCGGAAGACCTCGTAACTCTCGGCGTTGCGGTCCCACTGGTCCTCGGGCGTGACGTGGAACAGGTCGCGTTGCGCGGCGCCGTTGCCCTTGCCGATGATCAGGTCGAGGCGCCCGTCGGAGAGGTGGTCGAGGCTGGCGTAGTCCTCGTACGCCCGGACCGGGTCGAGCAGACTGAGCGTCGTGACGGCCGTGAACAGGCGGATCCGCTTCGTCAGCGCGGCCACATGGCTGAGTACGACGATCGGCGAGGAGGAGATGAACGGCCGCTCGTGGCGCTCCCCCACGCCGAAGCCGTCGAAGCCCAACTCCTCGGCGAGCAGCGCGTTGTCGAGGACCTCGCGGAAGCGTTCGTGGGTCGGCTTCTGGACCCCGGTGACGGGATCCGGGCGGTGCACGATGAGCGTGATGGCGAGGAACTTCATGATGCCGCCCGCTGCTCGTCGTGGGTGTCGTCGGGGTGGGCGAGATGCGGCGGGGAGGGAGAAGGGGACACAGGCGGGTGCCTTCCTGGGAGTCCGTACGAGAAATCCGGCTCACGGGCGGGGGCAGGACACGGCGGCTGGGACAGCAGAACGGGTCAGGAACGACAGAGCGCGGCACTCACGCAGAAAGGCCAAACCGCACGGCTATGCCGTTTCTTCCGGCGCGGCGGCTCCGGTATGCCGTACGAGGGAGAAGACGGTACGGCGGCGCAGGGTGAAGCCGATCGACTCGTAGAGCCGGATCGCGTTCGCGTTGGTGGCCGCGGCGTGCAGAAAGGGGCGTTCGCCGCGCTCCTTGATGCCGGCGGCGACCGCGCGGACCAGGCGGGTGGCCAGGCCCCGGCCGCGGTGGGCGGCATCCGTGCACACGGCGCTGATCTCGGTCCAGCCGGGCGGATGCAGTCGCTCGCCGGCCAGGGCGATCAGCCGGCCGTGGTGGCGGATGCCGAGGTAGGTGCCCAGTTCGACGGTGCGGGGCAGATAGGGGCCCGGCTGGGTGCGGGCGACCAGGTCGAGGATCTCGGGCACGTCGTGGGGGCCGAGCCGTACGGCCTCGGGGTCGGGCTCCGCGCGCAGGCCGGTGTCCACGAGCTGGACGCCGTGTCCGGTGCGCACGACCTCCCAGCCCTCCGGTGCCTCGGTCACGCCCCGCACCGAGGCGGTGCCGCCGGGGCCGACGAGGGCTGCGAGGTCGTCCCAGGAGCGCGGGTCGTCCTCGTCGGCGACGGCGTGGAAGGGGGCCACGTCGGGGTGGTATCGGACGGCGTGGCCCTTGCGTTCGGCGAAGTGGGCGTGCGGACCGGTGAGCGCGGCCCAGGCGGGGTTGTCCAGGATGTGCGGGGAGCTGGAGTCCAGGGCGATGATGGTCATGGTGTGGCGGTCTCCGGTGCGCGGCTCGGGATGTTCGTTGGTGGGGACTCCACCGCGAGGTGGCGGTTGACTCCCCGGCTGGGGATGGTCAGGAGCCACTCGGCGTGCGGTGTTCAGGGCTTGAGGCGATCGGTCGCGAACAGCGCTGCCGACCAGGCTGTCAGCGCCGCCGCGAGGGCCCAGACCACGGCGAGGGCCGGACCCGCGCCGACGTCGCCCTGGCCGAGGAACCCGATGCGTTCGACCTGGACCAGCCAGAAGACGGGGTCGAGGTGGCTCAGGGCGTCCCAGAACGAGGGCAGTTGGTGGACCGAGTAGAAGACGCCGCCGAGAAAGCCCAGCGGCAGCAGGATGATCGACTCCATGGAGTAGACGTGGTCGAGGGACTTGGCGTGGGCGCCGGCGATGACTCCGACCTGTGCGGCGACGAGAAGCAGTCCGAGGGTGCCGAGCAGCAGGACCAGGGGGCGGGCCGGGGTGCGGCCGTGGGTGAGCGGCAGGGCCACGGCCAGGACGCCCGTGCCCACGACGGCGCCTCGGGCGATGCCGCCGCCCACCAGTGCCGCGTTGATCTCCCACCAACTGAGCGGGCTCGCGTACACGTCGTTGATGTACTGGTCGCGGCGGGCCTCGAACAGGCTGGTCGTCCCGTTGAAGAAGCCGACGTTGACGATCGCCTGGGTGAAGAGGCCGGGCACGATGAAACTGCCGTAGCCGACACCGTCGATCGTGTCGACGTGCGAGCCGAGGGCCGATCCGAAGACGACGACGAACAGCACCGTCGACAGCACCGGGCCGACGACGCTGTAGCGCCAGATCGTCAGGAAGCGCAGCACCTCCCGCTCCAGGAGCCACAAGAAGGGTGCGCGTTCCGCCTCGAAGGGTTCGTCGTACGCCGGGCGGGCCGGGGTCTCGGTGCCGCTCACGTGACGACCTCCTCCGCCGTGATCACCCGGTTGTAGACCTCCGAGATGTCGCGGGCCGCGTACCGCTTCCGTAGTGAGGCGGCGGAGCCGCGGTCGACGATCCGGCCCTTGCGCAGCAGCGCGATCTCGTCGCACAAGGTCTCCGCCTCCTCCAGGTAGTGCGTCGTCAACAGCACAGTGGTGCCTGCGGCATTGAGGCCCTTGACGATCCGCCAGATCTGCGAGCGCAGTTCGACGTCGACGCCGGCCGTCGGTTCGTCGAGGATGAGCAGGCGGGGGTGGTGCATGAGGGCGCGCGCGAGGACGAGGCGCCGTTGCATGCCGCCGGACAGTTCGTAGGCGCGTACGTCGGCCTTGTCGTCGAGGCCGAACAGGACGAGCAGTTCGTCCGCGCGCCGGGCGGCCGTCTTGCGGCCGATGCCGTGGTATCCGGCGTGGTAGATCAGGATCTGCCGGATGGACAGGAACCGGTCGACGTTGATCTCCTGCGAGGCCAGCCCCAGCAGCCTGCGGGCCTGGCGGCTGCGGTGGTCGTGGCCGAAGACGGAGAGCGTGCCCGCGGTGGGGCGGACGATGTTGCACACCGAGCCGATCAGGGTGGTCTTCCCGGCGCCGTTCGGGCCGAGCAGCCCGAAGAAGGCGCCTTCCGGGATCTCCAGGTCCAGTCCGGCCACCGCGGTGAAGCCGTCCGCGTACGTCTTGCGGAGCGCCTCGACCCGCAGGGCGGGCGGACTCCCGCCGCTCCGGGAAGCGGCGGGAGTCGTGAGCGGGTCAGCCATGGAACTGGTTGGCCGGGACCGGCAGCCCGTAGTGCTCGCGCAGGGTCGTGCCGTCGTACTCCTCGCGGAACAGTCCCTTGCCGCGCAGGATCGGCAGGACGTGCTCGGCGAAGGCCGCGAGGCCCGACGGCAGGGCGGGGGCCATGATGTTGAAGCCGTCCGCGGCTCCGCCCTCGAACCAGGCGATGATCGTGTCCGCGACCTGCTCGGGCGTGCCGACGAACTCGAAGTGACCGCGCCCGCCGCCGAGCCGGGAGATGAGCTGCCGGACCGTCAGCCGCTCCCGCACCGCGAGATCGATGATCAGGTCGGAACGGCTCTGTGTGCCCTCCAGCTTCGGCCTGGCGAGGATGAAGTCCGGCAGGGGCTCGTCGAGTTGGAAGACGGAGGGCTCGGTCTCGAACACGGCGGCCAGCTGGCGCAGCCCGTACTCCGGGACGCGCAGCTCGTCGAACTGCCGTGCAAGATCCCGGGCTTCCGCCTCGGTCGACCCGATGTAGGGGACGATGCCGGGCAGGACGATCACGCCGTCCGGGTCGCGGCCCGCGGACACGGCCCGTGCCTTGATGTCGGCGTAGAAGGCGGCCGCCCGCTCGTACGTCGTGTGGGCGGTGAAGATCGCCTCGGCGTGGCGGGCCGCGAAGTCCTTGCCGTCCTCGGAGGAGCCGGCCTGGACGAGCAGGGGGTAGCCCTGCGGCGGGCGCTCGACGTTGAGCGGGCCGGCCACCTTGAAGTGCCTGCCCCGGTGGCCGATGCGGTGCAGCCGCTCGGGGTCGGCGTAGCGTCCGGTGGACCTGTCCGCGACGACGGCCTCGGACTCCCAGCTGTCCCACAGCGCCTTGGCGACCTTCAGGAACTCGTCGGCGCGGGCGTAGCGCTCGGCGTGGTCGGGGCGGTTGTCGAGGCCGAAGTTGGCGGCCTCGTCGGCTCCGGCGGAGGTGACGATGTTCCAGCCGGCGCGGCCGCCGCTGACGTGGTCGACGGACGCGAGCCGGCGGGCGAGGTTGTACGGCTCGTTGTAGGTCGACGAAACGGTCGCGATGAGGCCGATCCTGCTGGTCGCCTGGGAGAGCGCGGTCAGCAGGGTCAGTGGTTCCAGCTGGCCCGGCGGCCGGAACTCGCCGGTGCCGATGAGGGCCGGCCCGTCGGCGAGGAACAGGGAGTCGAACTTGGCGCTCTCGGCGAGCTGCGCCAGCTCGATCCAGTGCCGCAGGTCGAAGTCGGCCCGCGGATTGCTGTGCGGGAGCCGCCACGCCGCCTCGTGGTGGCCCGCTTCCATGAGGAAGGCGTTGAGGTGCAGCTGCCGCCGCCCGGTGCTCATGAGGTGACCTTCAGCGTGGAGCTGTCGTAACCGGCCGGGAGAAGGTTGTCGGTGATCGACTCGACGTCGACCTTCTTGGTGATCTGACCCGCCTCCAGGAAGGCGTCGGCGAGCTTCTGCTCCAGCTCGATGTCCGACTTCTCCACCGGGGTCACCCGGTTCGAGTAGGCGGCCAGGGACGCCTTGGCGTCGGCCAGCGGGATGCCCTGCTCCTTCGAGAGCGCCTGCGCGTATTTCTCGGGGTTCTTGACGGCCCAGGCGAACTCCCGCGAGAGCCTCTTCAACACGTCCGTGAGAGCGGCACGCTTGGTCTTGTCCTTCAGCGACGTGTCACTGGCGACGTAGTAGCTGCTGGTCTGGTCGATCGGCGGGAGGCCCTTCACCAGGATCCGGGCGCCGTTCTTGACCGCGATCGCGGACTGCGGGTTCCAGATCGACCAGGCGTCCACCTTGCCGGTGTTGAACGCCGTCGCGCCGGCCGCCGGGTCGAGGAAGACCAGCTTGACGTCCTTGGGGGTGAGGCCGACGCTCTTCAGCGCGTTCAGGGCCAGACCGTGGGCCGAACTGCCCTGCGGGACAGCGAGTTTCTTGCCCTTGAGGTCGGCGGCCGTCCTCAGCTTCGAGCCCTTCGGCACGATGATGTTCTCCACCGCCTGGTCGGGCGTGAGCGAGCGGTTGACGGCGACGATCCTGAAGCCGTACTCCTTCGCGGCACCGGTGATCGGCGGTACGTCGCCGACGCTGCCGAGGTCGATGTCGCCCGAGGCTGCCGCCTGCACGAGCGGCGGGCCGTAGGTGAAGCGGGCGAACTTCACCTTGTAGGGCGCGTTGTCGAACACGCCGGTGACCTTCGCCAGCTCCTGGCTGCCGTCACCGCCGTTGTCGCCGATGGTGAAGGTGTACTTGCTCCACTCGGGGTGCTTGGCGTCGCTCGCGTCGGCGGCGTTGCTCAGCGGCGCGGCCGTGTCCGACGACGACGATCCGCAGGCGACGAGGGTGCTCGCGAGGGTGAGCGAGCCGACGGCGCCGATGAGTCTGCTGGTTCTCTTACGCATGGTCTTACGCATGGGATGTGGTGTGCCTTCTGTGCTGGGTGAGGGTTCGGGGAGAGAAGTCAGTGCTGGCCGGCGAGGCCGAGGTCCTCCAGCAGCCGGGCGCGGAGTTCCTCTCGTGCGACGCTCGATTCGCGGTTCGCGGCCGAGAGGTGCACCTCGTGCGAGGTGCCGATGCGGCCGTTGCTCATGACGACGATGCGGTCCGCCAGGGCGATCGCCTCGTCGACGTCGTGGGTGACGAGCAGCATGGCCGCGTGATGCTTGGTCCGCAGGGCCCGGACGAGGTCGTGCATGCGCAGCCGGGTGATGGCGTCGAGGGCCGCGAACGGCTCGTCGAGCAGAACCAGTTCGGGCTCCGACACCAGGGCCCGCGCGAGTGACACCCGCTGGGCCTCGCCGCCGGAGAGCTCCTTGGGCCACGCCTTCTCACGGCCCGCGAGCCCGACCTCGGCGAGCACGTCGAGGGCCCGCCGTTCCGCGTCGGGTCCATGCAGGCCGAGCGTGACGTTGGGCAGCACCCGCTGCCACGGCAGCAGCCGGTCGGCCTGGAAGACGATCGCACGCCGTGCCGGGACCTCGACCCGCCCCGCGTCGGGCCGGTCCAGTCCGGCGAGCAGCCGCAGCAGGGTGCTCTTCCCGCAGCCCGAGGGGCCGAGCAGGATCACCAACTCCTCGTCGGCGATGGTGAGGTCGAGGTGGTCGAGCACCACCCGGTCACCGAACCGACGCACCACCTGCTCGACGACGGCCCCGGTCTGCCGACGGAGTTCGGTCGCGGTCGTGCTGCTCATGACGCCTCATAACTGGGTCGCCACCGCAGCAGCACCCGCTCGAGAACCCGGACGAACTGATCGGCGAGCAGACCGAGGAGCGAGTAGATCACCAGTCCCACGAAGACCTGGTTGGTCTGCAGATAGGTCTGCCCCTGGGTGATGAGGAAGCCAAGTCCCTTGTCGGCGTTGACCGTTTCGGCCGCGACCAGGCCCAGGACGCTGTAGGCGAGGGAGAACCTGAGGCCGACCAGGAACCCCGGCAGGGCTCCGGGCACCAGCACCCGTGTCACCAGGCGCCAGGTGCCCGCACCCGTCGTGCGGGCCATCTCGATCAGCCGCTGGTCGACGCCCCGGATGGCGGCGAACAGGTTGAGGTACATCGGGACACCGGCCCCGAAGGAGATCAGCAGCACCTTCGTGAGCTCGTCGATGCCGAACCACACGATCATCAGGGGCAGCACCGCGAGGAGCGGGATGGTGTTCAGCACCTGTACGAGGCCGTTGAACAGGTACTCGCCGCTGCGCAGCAGCCCGCCGAGCACTCCGGCGACGATGCCGACCGTCAGCCCGATCGCGAGACCGATACCGGCCCGCTGCAGCGAGATGGCCAGGTCCGGCCCGAGGACTCCCTGCTGCCACAGATCGGTGGCCGACTTCACGATCGAGGTCGGCGCCGGAGCGTAGGTCTTCGACACCACGTCGGTCCGGGCGAGTATCTCCCAGGCGATGAGGATCACGACCGGGGTCGTGTAGATGCCCAGCGGCCAGCGCAGGCGTTCGCGGAGCGCGGTGAGCCCAGTCGTCCGACGGCGCGCGTCACGCGGCAGGAACACCTCGCGCTCCCGTGCCCTCGTCGTCTCGACGGCCGGGGCCTTGGCGACGGCCCGGGCCGGGATGCGGACCTCGGTCATGCGGCCACCGCCAGCACGCTGCTGTAGTGCGAGGCGTCGCCGACGAGTTGCTCGCTGCGGCGGCCGTCGACACCGGCCGGCACCTCTCCGGCGACCGTCACCCGGTTGAGGCGGCGCGGGTGGTCGTCGTAGTTGTCCACCCCGTAGTGCTGGGTGATCCGGTTGTCGAAGATCAGCAGCTGGTTCGGGGACCAGGCCCAGCGAAGGATGTTCTCCGGACGTGTCACGTACGCCTGGAGGATGCGCAGCAGGTCGGCCGACTCGCCGCTGGACAGGCCGACGATCCGCTTGGCGAACCCGCCGATGAACAGCCCTCGTTCACCGGTCAGGGGGTGCACGCGCACGACCGGGTGCTCCGCCTCGTACGGCGCCGACACGAAGAGGCGGTCGTACTCCTGCCGTTGTGCCGTCGTGGCCGAAGGGCGGGCGTAGTCGAACTGGTTGGTGTGCACGACGCGCAGCGTGTCCGCGAGGGCGCGCAGCGGTTCGGGCAGGTCGCGGTAGGCCGCGGCGGCGTTGGCGATGAGCGTCTCGCCGCCGTACGGCGTGGTCACGATCGACCGGAGCGTGGTGAGCTGCGGCGGGTTGACCACGAAGGTGACGTCCGTGTGCCACTCGTTGGCCTTGGACGTGGCGCTGTCGACGGCGAGCACGTTCGTCGTGCCGTCGGCGGCCGGCACGTTGGGGTGGGCGGTGGTGAGGTCGCCGAACCACTGGGCCACACGCTCCTGGCCGGCGTTGTCGAGGTCGACCTGATCGAAGACGATCGCCTTGTGCTCGTTGAGGGCGTCACGGAGCGCCGTGACCGTCGAGAGACCGGGAGTCGCCGTGAGGTCGACGCCCTCCACGACCGCGCCGATACGGCCGGTGAGCTTGCGGATGGACAGCGGCATGAGGGAGTCCTTGTCGGAGAGGTGGGCGCACAGCTGAGTGCTCCGTGCCGGGTGCGGAGGGCGAGGGCGGAGAGCAGGATGCGGAGAGCGGAGAGCGGAGAGCGTGAGTGAACGGCCGACTCGCGAGCCGGTCGACGGGAGACCGGGCAGTCGGTGCGACGGCGACGCAGGTGGGAGCGGATCACAGCCCGTGCGGAAGCGGGAGGTGAGGTCGCGGGAGCAGTCGCTCAGGAGGCGGACACGGCGATCCCACGGGACGGCACTGCATTACGAGCGGTTACGGACCGCCTCCGCCGGACGCGCACCGTCGGTGCACTCCGGTTGCCGCCGGGGACCTCTTACCGGGTCAGCGACAACAAAACGCGCTGGAGACGTGCGCCAGGTCGATGTGGCGCCGCCGAGTGAGTTCCACGCGCGGGTTCATGGCACCGGAGTTCAGCAGAGGTCCACCACGTTGGTCAATAACCTTCCGGACAGATCTTGCATTGCGGACACGGGGCCGGCGTGGACAGTGCGGGCAGCCGTACTTGCCTTACTTGCGTCACTTGCCTTTGACGCGCGCGTCAGGGGCTAACGTCTGCGCGCCCGTACCGGCCGGTCGTCCCGCCCGGCCTGCTTCGCCTCTCCCGAACAGGAGCCCCACCGCATGGCTACTCCCCTGCCCTCCACCACCCGCGAGATCCGGCTCGCCGCCACCCCCGAGGGGCTGCCCGGCCCCGAGCACTTCTCCGTCGTCGCACAGCCACTGCCGACGCCGGGCCCCGGGCAAGTCCTCGTCCGCAACCGGTACTTCCTGGTGTTCCCCGGGCTGCGCACCCTGATCGCAGGCGCACCCGAGGGAGTGCCGCTGCCGACGATCAACGCCGGTGAGGTGGTGTTCGGCCCCGCTGTCGGCGAGGTCGTCGGCGCGGGCCCGGACAGCCCACTGCGGCCGGGAGACACCGTCACCCACCTGTTGGGATGGCGCGAGCACGCGTTGGTGGCCGCAGCCGACTGCACCCCGGTCGGCGATGCGCTGCCGGACCCGGTCGCCCACCTGTCATCGGGGTCGGCCGCCTACGGCGCGCTCACCCGGCTCGCCGAGATCCGTCCCGGCGACACGGTCTTCGTCACCGGGGCGGCGGGCGCGGTGGGAACCCTGGCCGGTCAGGTCGCCAGGCTGCTGGGCGCCGGGAAGGTCATCGGCAGTACCCGCTCCCCGGCCAAGGCCGAGCGGCTGCGCACCGACCTGGGCTACGACGCGGTGCTGGTGCCGGGCGACCGATCCACCACGCTCGCCCGGCAGTTGGGGACCGCGGCACCCGAAGGCATCGACGTCCTGGTGGACACCGTGGGTGGCGAGCAACTGACAGCGGCGCTCACGGCGGCGCGCCGCGGCGCCCGTTTCGCGCTCGTCGGCGCGCTGTCCGGCCAGTTGTCACCGCACCGGGACGGTGACAGCGCTCCGGTGGAGATCGACACCTTCCGCGTCGTCAACATGGGGATCACGCTGCGCGGTTACAGCGGCATCGACCATCCCGAGGTGGCGCAGGAGTGGGCCGAGCGGTTCGGCGGCTGGCTGCGCTCCGGTGAGATCTCTTTCCCGCATGTGCGGATTCCGGGCATCGAACGGGCCCCTCAGGCGTTGCAGGAACTGTTCGAGGGACGGCACTTCGGCACCGTAGTGGTGGAGCTGCCGGACCGGTGACACGGACCGAGGCGAGGTCGGACCTCGGGGGTCACCACCTACGCCGCCAACCGGTCCCTCGCCCTGGAGCCGCCCACCGCCGACGGCACGGTCGTCCTGGACTTCAACCGCGCCGCGAACCTGCCGTGCGCCTACACGGACCTGGCCACCTGCCCGCTGCCCCCGGCCGAGAACCGGCTGCCGGTGGCCATCGAGGCCGGCCTGAAGATCCCCCGCGAGCGCGGCGGTTCCTGACCGGGACCCCGTGCCGGCCCGACTGCCCTTGCAGCACGCCGCTGTTCGACGACACCGACGTCACGACCGCCAAGGGTGCCCGGGCCAGTGGGCTGCGCCGCCGCGCCCGGCTCGTCTACCAGGCCCCGTATGCCTCGCTCGATCCGCGCTGCGCTTCTCCATGGCCGAGGTGATCACCGAGCCGCTGCGCGCCTTCAAGGTCGGCGACCGCGCGTCCCGGTTCGCCCGGGCCCGTGAACTGCTCGACCGGGTGGCGATCGCCCGCGCCCTCGTCCTCTCCCCCGACCTGGTGGTGTGCGACGAGCCGGTCTCCGCGCTCGATGAGATCGCGCACCAGGTCGCCGTGATGCGGGCCGGCCGGATCGTCGAGACCGGCCCGCCGGAGGAGCTGTTCACCAGCCCCCACCACGAGTACACCCGTGAGCTGCTCGCGGCGATCCCCGCCCCCGAGCCCACCCCGAGCTGAGGACCGGCGTCACATGAGCACTCCCACGATCACCTCACTGGCCTTTCTCACCCCGGGCAACTTCGCCGACGACGACCCGTACACCGGCCTGGAGGAGACTCTCCAACTGTTCGAGTACGGCGAGCGGTTGGGCTTCGACGGCGCCTGGATCCGCCAGCGCCACCTCGAACACGGCGTCGGCTCGGCGGCCGTATTCCTCGCGCGGCCGGCCAGCGCACCGAGCGGATCGAACTGGGCACCGCCGTCATCCCGATCGGCTACGAGAGCCCCTTCCGTCTCGCCGAGGACCTGGCGCTGGCCGACGTCCTGTCCCAGGGGCGGCTCCAGATCGGCTTCAGCACCGGCATGCCGCACGCCGACCTGCTCGGAGATCTCGTGTACGACGGGGACTGGCGCGGCTTCGACCTGTCCTACGGCAGGATCGCCCGCGTCGTCAGCAATCTGCGCGGCGACTACCTCGGCGGCCCGGACACGGTCATCCACTCGCCGGGCAACGTCCAGCGCCCCCGCCTGCAACCGCACAACCCCGGTCTGGCGCGGCGCCTGTGGTACGGGGGCGGCAGCCTGCGCTCGGCCGGCTGGGCCGCCACGAACGGCCTGAACCTGCTGTCGGGCAACATCGTCACCGGCGAGGGCACCGACGCTTCACCACGGCCCAGCTGAACCTGCTGACCGCGTACCGCCGCACGCTGTCCGCGAAGGACGCGGACCGTCCGGCGCGGGTGGCGCTGGGGCGGGTGATCGTGCCCTTCGACAGCGCCGACGCGGCCGGCCGGGCCCGCTACCGCGCCTACGCCGCGAGCCGCCATGAGCGGACCCTGGCACCTCAGGGTCCGAAACGCACCCTGTTCGCTCCCGACGTGGTGGGCACCGCCGAGCAGATCCTCGAACAACTCGCCGCCGACCCCGCCGTCGCGGAGGTGTCGGAGCTGCGCCTGGAGCTGCCGTACGAGTTCCGCCGCGAGGAGTACGAACAGATCCTGCACGACACACGACACCTGATCGCACCGGAGCTGGGCCGGCGCCCCGCCGCCCTGACGACGCAGGAGGCGACGGTTGTGTGAGCCTGAGCCTACGAGTGTCCGAAGAGCAGGTCGTAGCCCGGTGGGAGCTGGAGCAGGATGCGGTTCATCAGGTCCTCGTCCGCGATGTCGGCCACGACGCTGAGCACGGCGCTGACATCCCACGTGGCGGTCGTCTCCGTGGCGCCTTCGATCCAGGCCGCGGTTGCCCGGACGAACCGCTCGGGTGACAGGGGCTCGTGTGCCTGGAGCGGGTTGAGCAGGACGAACGCCATCGTTTCAGGGAGCCGGGCGGCCAGTTCGGCGCGCACCTCGCCCACCAGATGAGCACCGAGCAGGGCCAGGACAACCCGGGAGACTCGCTCCGCCTCCCCCCGCGTGGGGTATTCACCGCGCTCTTGGACTGCGGCGGTGAAGGCGTCCCAGTGCATGCGCATGGTGTCCTCCGTAACGTGGTATTTCCCCTGGCGAGAGCGCCTTCCGTATGCGTGATGACCGTGGGCTCGCCGCCCTCAAGGACCGAGACGACGGAGTTCGTCGTTCCCAGGTCGATTCCGACCGAGCGCGCCATCTGATCTCCTCAGCCATGCACGGGTTCACGTCCCTGGTCGGGTCTCATCGTCATGTCCGCTGCCACCGGACGGGGCCGGCCCGCAGCGGCGGCTCGGGGCGGGCGACTCCGAGCGCCACGAGGTGACGCGGCACGGGCTTGACCGTCGACGTGAAGGCGGGCCCGGGGGCGTCTGTTCGCTCTGCCGTCCTCTGATGCGTCCGGTCGTAGGCTGCGCGCAGGACCGGATCGCGGAACGTCTCGTACGCCGTCCTCACCTCGCCGAAGCGTTCGGCGGTAGCCGCGTCCACGCGGGTGTCGGGGCGCAGTTCCCGTACCCGGGCGCGGAAGGCGGAGGTGATCACGTCGGCCGTCGCCGACGGCTCCACCCCCAGCACCACATACAGGTCCGCGCCCTCGTCGCGCGCCTGCATCTCACCACCTCCTCGCCTGTTGCGAGCTGCGGCTTCCCCTCGATTGCCTCTCCTAACTGGATAAAACTTGAGTCATTGGTTGTCAAGGTTGACGCGGCGGGACCTGGCTCCTGTGGTCGCATTCGCGAACGTGTGAGCTGTGGCATTGCGGGCGGGCCCGGTCAGCCCACACGATGAAGCGGACCGCCGGCCTCAAGGAAGGCAGCTTCCCATGGGTGATCATGTGCACGTGAGACTCAGTCAGGGACTGAGCGTGTCCGAAGAAGGGGAACTGGTCGAGCACTCGCGCTGCAGGTGCGGTGCCACGTTCACCAAGGTGTTCGATGCGGACGGCGGGGAGCCGGAGTAACTCGAGCCGGTCGCGGCCCTCCCCGCGCCAACGCGTCGGCCCCGTCCCCCTCACATGGCAATCGCGCGGTTCAGGCGGACGAGGTATTCCGCGTCCGGTTGCATGCCGGCCCCGAAGCGTTCCTGGACCACGGCGAGCTCGAGGTCGCGCCGCCTCGGTGATCGCGCCGCGTCGGCCGTCGCCAGTGCGTCCGGCAGCTCCTGACGGGTGAGATCCGTGCAGTAGGCGGGTGTGCCGGGCTGCTGTCGCCACGATTCCGCGAGCGGCCCCGCATCGAAGGCGTCGAACCCGGTGTCCTCGACGAGGGCCATGGCCAGGTCACGCTCTCGCGGGCTGTCGGCAGCGACAGGGAGCGAGATGCGGTCCGCACTTCCCGCCGGCTTGTTCCTCTGCGCGAACGACTCGGCTCCTATCGAGTTCCACGCCTTGACGATGGGCCGGCCCAACTGCTCGGCAGCCCACACGCTTTCGGCCTGGCCGGCCTCGATCGCCGCGATTCCGTTGTCCCGGTGCGGGAAATAGTTCGACGTGTCGATGACAACCGTGTCGGCCGGCACCCCGGCGATCAGTGGTGCGACCTGCGGAATGCGGTCGAAGGGGATGGAGAGGATCACGGCGTCGACGTCCACTACCGCTTCCGCCGCTGTCACTGCTCGTGCGCCCGAGGCCAACACGTCCGCCTCGATCGTCTCCGGGCCACGCGAATTGGCCGCCTTCACGTCGTGCCCGGCCGCGCTCAACCGCCTGGTCAGCGTCTTGCCGATGTTCCCGGTGCCGAGAATGCCGATCTTCATGGTGAAACTCCTTCTCCGGAACGGAACCCCGGTTTCGGTGGCCACGGTTCCGGGACGCGGTCCCCGCGACGCGACGGGGCTACGGCGTCGCGGCGGCCTTCGCCGGATGGTGACTCATTGGTGGGCGGCTCGGTTCATCGACGACGGCGTCGCACGGTCGGCCGCGGCCAGGGCCGCCGGCAGCTAACCGAGTTGCTCATGTCCGCCTGACGGGCCACGAGTTCCTCGAAGCGGGTTTGCGGCACCGCCGCGAGCATCGCCTCCCGCACGGTTGTGCTGCACGTCCGCGCGGGGCTGCGTTCGCGCTGTGCACCGGCGCTCATACGCCCTCCTGCCTGCCGTCACTCTGCGGCGCATCGAAACGGATGCAGCCTCCGCATGTCTTCAACAGTAAAGCGGAGGTAGCATCCGGTCAAATGGGCGACCCGGCCACGAGACCCAGCGGCCGGGACCTCAGGGGGTGAGCTGCTGGTGCCCTATGACGGAGAGCAGTTCGAGTTTGCTGTGGCTCTCCGTGCCGGGGCGGGTGGTCAGCACGACCAGGGTCTGGGCACGGTTCTCGGTGTAGAGGAGCTGGGCGTCGACGTCGATGCGGCCGAGTTCGGGATGCAGGAGGGTCTTGCAGTCGCCGTAGCGGGCGACCTCCTGGAGTTCCCACATGCGGACGAACTCGGGGCTGTGTTCCTGGAGTTCGGCGAGGATCCGGGCGGCTCGGGGAGTGTCGCTGCCGGCTGTCAGCGCGGCCCGCAGGCGTGCTGCCTGGGCACGGCCGTGACTTTCGTGGGTCTCCTCGGGGTACACAAGACGCTCGGCCGGGTCCATGAACCAGCGGTAGTAGCCGCTACTGGCCAGCCCGGTGTGACGGGTCTGGTCGCCGAGCAGCGCGACGGCCAAGGAGTTCATCGCGAGCGTGTCCACCAGGTCGGTCGTCACCAGGGCCGGAGTGTCGTCCAGGCTGTCCAGGACCCGCATCAGGGTCGGGCTGACGTGTTCGGAGCGGCGGAAGCGGGCCGGGGCGTTGTGACCGATGAGGGCGAAGAGATGGTCGCGTTCGTCCAGGGTCAGCCGCAGCGCCCGGGCGAGAGCCGCGGTGATCTGCACGGAGGGCTGCGGAGCACGCTGCTGCTCCAGCCGGGCGTAGTAGTCGGTGGACATACCGGCGAGCTGGGCGACCTCCTCGCGACGCAGGCCCTGGGTACGCCTGCGCGGCCCCTCGACCAGGCCGACGTCACGGGGCCGCAACGTCTCACGCCGACGGCGCAGGAATTCGGCCAGTTCCTTCTTGTCCATGGCCCCATCCTCGCCGCATCCCGCCCGGCTATCCAGAGACCACCGATCCATGGCTACGCCCTCCTCCCGCACCCCGCGAAGACGCCCGACGGCCGGCGCCGAGGCGCGCGCAGCAAGGTGCCCTCGGGGAGTGGTTCCACGTCGGTCACTACAGGTCGGTCAACTGCTGAGCATGGCGAGGACGTCGTCGTAGGAGCCGTTGGCCACCGGGCTTCTTACGCAGCAGGTCGAGGGGCTCGGTGAGGAAGTCGTCCAACGGGCTCACCGGCCTGCCACTCTGACGTGCCCTTGTCGGCGCGGTTGTCCGGGCGGCCGGAAACCCGCCCCCCACCCGGTGCCGCTCGGCCCGAGGCGCGCGTCATCGGCCCGGGGCCAAGAGCACGGTGACGAGCCCCTCGCGGCAGCTGCCGCGACGTGGGTGGCGGCCGGCCAGGATGCGCGGTCGTGGTCGGCCCTCAGAGTTCGAGGCCCGTCTCTTCGGCCAGCGTTTGCAGGAGGCGGTCCTGGAACGCTTCGTCGTGCACTGCCCGGTGCGGCTGCATTCGCTCGCCGTGGTACCAGTACCCGCCGGTGGTCAGGGCCTGGGGGTCATCGCTGGAGGCGAGCCACTCCTGTGTGCGATGCCCGAGCTCCAGGTCGTCCGGTGCGCCGGGACCGCCCATCTTGGTCGGCACCCAGCCGGGATCGACCGCGTTGCTGAGCACACCGGGACGCAGCCGGGCCACTGCGGCAGCGAGCGCCGTGACGTACAGCTTGCTGTCGGAGTACGAGCCCGCGCTCTCGCCACGCCAGTCGACTCCGTCCAGCCGGGGTTGTCCACCGAAGTGCGAGTCGCTGCTCAAGTAGACGAGCCGTCGCGGTCCGCGCAGCAGGGCCGTGAGCACGTACGGGGCGATGATGTTGACCGGCATGACCGCCGGCCCGCTCCACACGCCGGCGTTGTGGATGACCGCGCCCAACGGGCCGACGTCGTTCAGCTCGGCGGCGATGCGCCGAACGGCATCCCGCTCCGTGAAGTCCCCCGTCACGAGGTGCGCCCCGCGCTCCACCAGCGCTGCCAGGCCCCCAGCACGTTCCTGATTGCGGGCGTGTACGACGACGTCGTGGCCTTCGGACAGCAGCGTGTCCGCGGCGGCACGTCCGAGACCGTCCGCGGAACCGGTCACCAGGATGCGGCTCATGAGTGCACCGCCCCCGGGGCCCGCCCCGTTCGGGCCCGGCCGCCGGGCACAGGCACCGGTGCGGTGCGTGCAGCGGCCTCCAGCCCGGTAACCCTGCCAGGCGCTCGGACAGTCGTCAGGTCCTGCCTGCCGGCGTCGCCGCTGACGTCGTCGTGAATCTGCGTGCCTCCTCGCACGGGGCGTCTCCCTTCGATCACCGCACTCGCGGACTTAATGACCCCTACCCTCCCCCACCCGACCCGATCAGCCTCCTTCACGTAGCTCTCACTTGCGGGCAAAGAAACCAAGGGACGGCCAAGGAGAAGCAGGGGGACAAAACTCTCCCTGCCATGTGTGACTCCCGTGGTGCAAGACTCGTCGCGTGATCAGCCGCCCTGTCGAGGCGAACGGTCACCCAGTCTCCCGCGGTGGCGTCGATCTCGTGCCTGGCCTTCCGCTGGTGTGCACGACTGCCACCGGCCGCCGGATCCGCCAACTGCCCATCATTGCCGAGGCGTTGCTCTGACACCTCCGCCCCCACGGACCGGTTCGGCAGCCGAACCCCCGTACGGCGGCGGCCCGCTCACCTTCTGCGACAACGACCGTCTGGTCTGGAGCCCACCATGCTGAACATCGCGGACACACCGCACCGCTGGTGCCGCGAGGAACGCCCCTTCGCCCTGGCGACCATCGTCGACGTCACGGGCAGCGCACCCCTGCCCATCGGTACGTCGGTGGCTGTGGACGAGGACGGCAACGCCGTCGGCGGCGTCTCCGGCGGGTGCGTCGAAGGCGCGGTGTACGAACTGTGCCGACAGCTGCTCCAGGAGCAAGGCCTCCACAGCGTGCCCGGTTCGGGTACTCCGACGACGACGCCTTCTCCGTCGGACTGACCTGCGGTGGCGAACTCGACGTGCTCGTCCAGCGCAGCGACCCGGCAGCCCAGGCGCATCTCGGCGCGGCGTTCGCCGAGGCGGTCGAGGGCCGGTCCGCCGCCGTCGCCCAAGTCGTGGCCGGGCCAGTGGACTTGGTCGGGGCCACTTTGGGTGTCCTCGGCGACAGTTGGATCGCCGACAGCGCGCTCGGCGACGGGGCGATCGGGCGGGTGGTGGCGGACCTGGCCACCTCCCAACTGCGCACCGGGCGCACCGCACTCCACGCGGTCGGTGGAGACGCCGACACCTGCCCCGAGAGGCTCTCCGTCCTCGTCCACGCGGCCGCCACCCGCCCCCGCATGCTGATCTTCGGCGCCGTCGGCTTCGCCGCCGCCCTGGCCCGGGCGGGCCGGTTCCTGGGCTACCACGTCACCGTGTGCGACGCCCGCCCCGTCTTCGCCACCGAGGCACGCTTCCCGCATGCCGACGAGGTCGTCGTCGACTGGCCCCACCGCTACCTGGCACGAACGGCCGTGGACGCCCGTACCGCCGTCTGTGTGCTCACCCACGACGCCAAGTTCGACATCCCGCTGCTGCGGCGGGCACTCGACCTGCCCGTCGGCTACGTCGGCGCGATGGGCTCCCGGCGCACCCACGAGGAGCGACTTCTCCGGCTGCGCGAAGTCGGCGTCACCCAGGAGCAGTTGGCCGGGCTGCGGTCTCCGATCGGCCTCGACCTCGGTGCCTGTACCCCCGAGGAGACGGCCATCTCGATCACCGCCGAGATCATCGCCCACGCCGGCCGGGCGAGCGGCTTGCCTCTGGCCCGGGTCAGCGGCCCGATCCACCGTGCTTCCGATGCGGTGCCGGAGACAGCGGGGCACGGGGCAGGAACGGCGTCGGGAATATCAGGACCGGCCTCAGGAACATGCTGATCGACACCTATGGCCGGCAGTCCACCGACCTGCGGGTCTCGCTGACCGACCGGTGCAATCTGCGGTGCACCTACTGCATGCCCGAGGAGGGCCTGCAGTGGCTGGCGAAGCCGGATCTGCTGGCTCTGCGCTCCGACGCCGGGGACGAGGAGATCGCTCGGATCTGGCGCGAGGCGATGTGGGGCAAGAAGGCCGGCGCGGGCCTGGACGACCCGACCTTCGTCCAGCCGGACCGGCCCATGTCCGCGATCGGCGGCTAGTGCTCTGACTGCACAGGTTCGCCGCGTCATTGTGAGGCCCGCCTGGCGAGGGGCGTCCGCCCCAGCGGATGCCCTCTCACTGCGGAGACGAGGGCGTTCCCTACGTTCGGCTGCCAAGACACCCGGGCAGCGGGCGTTGGCGTTGCCGGGGGAGGTTGGCGTGGAGTGCCCGGGTCTGCATGGTGTGGTGGGCAGCGCTCGGGCAAGGCCGGCAGCCGGGAGTTCACCGCGGGAGCGGGCCGCACAGGCAGTACGGACTCCCCGCCCGGCCACGCGTCAGCGAGCGGCCCCGCCGGCCGCCGGTTCGGCGGGTGATCCGGAACCGCCGTCCAGAAATTCACGGATCGCGAGGCCCACCAGCACGATGACCGTGGTCCACACCACGACCATCGTGGTCGGGTAGGTCCAGGTGAACAGGACGATCGCGGCGACCACCAGGATCGCGACCCCGATCCAGCGCTTGAAGCGGTGCACGAACCGCCCGACCGCCCCGAGTCGGAGTCCTTCGGAGACCGCCACGTCACGCAGGGCGCCGATGCTCCTGCGGCAGCCGTTGCGGACCAGGACGGCGATCCGGGACGGGCCGCTGAGGAAGGCGCCTACGGCGACGATGAGGGCGACGGCGCCGAGGGCCCGTACACCGGCGCGCAGGAACCTGATCAGCGCGTCGTACACCGCTCCGGCGGCGGCCGGGGACGCTCCGGAGGGCAGATGGTCGAGGTAGATGTCCCGGAAGACGGTGAGGGTGATCCCGAGGACCAGCATGGCCAGGAACACCGCCAACCCGGCCCCGATCAGCGCGTGCCGACGGTTGAACGCGGTGTACACCCCCGCCGCGGCCACCAGCAGGGCGATGAGGGGCAGCCAGCTGCCCATGATCTCCAGGATCCTCATATAGGTCTTGATCTTGCCGATGTCCTTCGACTGGACCACCACGAAGTCCGTGTGGACGTCCGGGATCTTCGCGGCGATTCCGAGGCCGGCGCCGACCAACCGCTCCTTGACCTGGTCCACGATCGGTGCCACGTCGATGGCCACCTCGTCGTTCTTCAGCGAGACCGCGCCGCCGCCCTCGCCCGTCAGGGCCTTGTCGACCGACGAGTGCACCCTGCGGTTGGCGTCCACCCAGACCTTCTCGAAGGCGCTGCTGCTGACCACCCGCTCCACGGTGCCGCTGACCAGCTGCTTCAGGCCGCTCGCGATCGGTCCGTCCAGATTGCCGACCAGCTGGGCCGCCTTCGGCGGCACACCCTTCTCCGACACGGCGTCCTGCAACTGTTTGACCAGCACGTCCACGTCGATCTGCGCCAGCACCACGTCGGTGACCCGGTTGGTGACGGCCTTCTGCACATCCGGATCCGACGCCAGCGGTCCCACCGTGGCGACGTAGCGGTCCGTGTCCCGCACGATGCTGTTCGCCCAGACCGCGATGACGGACAGCAGCGACAGCAGCGCCGCCAAGAGGATCAGCAGGACCGAGCCTGTGGACCGGAGCCAGTGATGCCGCGCGGTCTGCGGGCGAGCGGCACTCTCCAGGGCGCCGACCCGGTGCCGCAGTTCATCGAGTTCGATGCGTTCCCGGGCCGAGAGCTGCTCGTCGCCTTCATTGCTCATGGACACAAGAAGATCCGTACGCTGCAGCACACGCGACTCGTGTGCGCCCGACGGGTGAGCCCCGCACGAGGTGCGATCGCCGCGGTCGGGTGATGCAATGGCAAGGGGAAGACAGCCACAAGCCCAGAAGGTGACGCCGTGAGCGACACATTCGACGAAGTCGACACATCCGGCGCGATGGGACCGATCGACTATCTGGTCGTCGAGTTCCCCGGCAACCGAATGACCGGCGAGGGCTTCCCCCTCCTGGTCGACCTGGTGGACCGCGGCCTCATCCGGATCCTCGACCTGACGTTCATCAGGAAGGACGCCGACGGATCCGTGACCGGCCTGGAGATCGGCGATCTCACCGGCGACGGCGAACTCGACCTCGCCGTCTTCGAGGGAGCGTCCTCCGGCCTGCTGGGCCAGGACGACCTCGTGGAAGCAGCCGCCGCCCTGGAACCCGGCAACTCCGCCGGCGTCCTGATCTACGAGAACCTCTGGGCCGCGCCGTTCGCCGCCGCCCTGCGACGCGGCGGCGCCGAACTGGTCGCCTCCGGGAGGATCCCGGTGCCCGCGGTCCTGGCCGCCCTGGACGCGGCGGAAACCGCGCCCTGAGAGCGAGGGCAGGGGGAAACGAGAAGGGAGATCACCATGCCTGGACTCCTCCGAGGGGTTGCCCGCACGGCCGTCGTCGCCGGAACCGCCACCGCCGTATCGAACCGCGTATCCCGCCGCCAGCAGGGGCGATGGGCGGCACAGCAGCCCGCGCCGCAACCGGCATCCCCTGCCGAGTCGCCCGCGGCTCAGCAGACCCCCGACATGAGCAGCAAGATCGAACAGCTGAAGCAGCTCGACGAGCTCAAGACACGGGGCGTCCTCACCGAAGCCGAGTTCGAGGACCAGAAGCGCAAACTCCTCGACTCCTGACCGCTCCGGCGGGGCGGGCCTGTCTGAGCGACGAGCGACAAACCAGGTCGACGTGGATCAGTGCGGCGCCCGATCATGTGTTCATGTCACTGAGAGAGACCCTTGCCCGAGTCGATGCAGACCTGGCTGCCGGGCGGGTTCCCGTCGCGCGCCAGCGTTTGCGCGGTCTCGTCTCATCCTTCCCGTACGACCTGACGCTCCGTCGGCGTCTGGCCGAGGTGTACCGGCTCTACGGCGATGCCGCCGAGGCCGGACGCTGGATGTACCTCGAAGAGGACCGCCACGCCGACGAGACCGTCGCCTTCGAGGCGCGGCACGAGTCTCCTGCGCGGCAGATGAAGGCCCTCGCCTGGCACGGACCCGAGGCCATGGCCGCCACCTCCTTCGCGGAGCGGCAGCTGGTCGCCGTGCGGACCGCCTGCGCCGAGGAGCTGGGGCACCCCGTCGACTGGGACGACTCCGCCTCCTACCGGGACGGCCTGCGGGAGATGTACGAGGAGACGCCCTCCGAGCCGTGGACGGCCGGCGGCGTGCTGGCGGGCGTCGGCTGCCTGGTGGGGGCCCTTGCGTTCCTCGCGATCTGGGTCAATGGAGTGGTTGCCCTCTTCGGCTGACGCATGCGCTTTCACAAGGGCACCGCGGTCGAGAGTTTCCTCCTCGGATGATTTTCTTCCCGGATGCATTTCTCCTCTTTTCGTGTCCGGGCCCGCCTGTGAGGGTCGGGAATCGAATGTTTCTCGCTGATGGATCACGCGTTGGTAATTCCTGCACGGGGGCATCGGTTGCGCCGGAACGACAGACGCAGGGAGAGTTTTCTCCCCCTCACAGAATGCCCGCGCGGTGCGATGCTTTACGGCGTCCCGACCCCACCCCGCCGTGGTCGCACGCCGCCCTGGCCGGAACCTTTCTCATGGGCACCACCGAATTCGTCATTGCGGGCCTGCTGCCCGAAATCGCCGACGATCTGAATGTCTCCCTGTCTCAGGCCGGTTTCCTCATTACGGCGTTCGCGGCGGGCATGATCGTCGGCGCACCGGCGATGGCTGTCGCGACGCTGCACCTGCCCCGGCGCTCCACGCTGATCCTCGCGCTCGTCGTGTTCGCTCTGGGCCACCTGGTCTCCGCGCTCAGCTCGTCCTTCACTCTCGTGCTCGCCGCCCGCGTGGTGACCGCACTGGCCACCGGGACCTTCTGGTCCGTCGCCGCGGTCGTGGCCACGACCGCGGCAGGGCCGGCAGCGACGTCCCGGGCCCTGGGCATGCTCCTGGGGGGACTGACCGTGGCCACCGTGGTCGGCGTACCGCTGGGCGCGTTGCTGGGACAACTCTCGGGCCGGCGCGGGCCGTTCTGGGTGCTGGCCGCGCTGTCGGCCGGCGCGGCAGCCGTCGTCGGCCGGTACATCCCTGCCGACGAGCGACGCGAAGCCCCTTCAGTCCGGGCCGAGTTCGCCGCACCGCGGGATGTTCGGGTCTGGCTGACGCTGAGTTCCATGACGCTGCTGATGGGCGGTCTCCTGGCGACGTACACCTACGTCTCGCCCCTGCTCACCGAACGGGCCCACATCCCGCGCGGAGCCCCTGGGTGACCGTCGCCCCCTCGCCACCCTCCTCACGGCCGGCGCCACGACCACGCTGGTGCTGCTGTTGTTGACCTTCCTCTCCCCGATCCCCGTGGCGGCCGTCGTCCTGGTGACCCTGATGGGGATGACCGGCTTCGCCGCGACCCCGGTGCTCGGCGCGCCGGCCCTGCGCTTCGCCGGTTCCGCGCCCACCCTCGTCTCCGGCCTCAGCGGCTCGGCGCCCAACGTGGGCATCGCCGTCGGCTCCTGGACGGCGGGCATCACCTTGAGCTCGCCCCTGGGGCAAGCCGGGCCGCCGCTGGTCGGCACGGTGGCGGCCCCCTCACCCTCGTACCGCTGACCGCACTCGCGCTGATGCGTGCCACTCGCTCCGAGCGGCCGCAGGCTCAGCCTCAGCTTCAGCCTTGAGCGGCCGCAGAGCAGTCGATCGGGTGCGGCACCACTCACGCCACGGTAGGCAGGCCGTCGCCGCGACGCGGGCAGACGTCGCGGCGACGGCCCTGGAGAGTCCGGCAGCCGGACGGGGAGAGGCAGGCTGCCGGACGGGGAGAGGCAGGCTGCCGGACAAGCGGTGGGTACTCCCCCGAGGGGGAGCAAGAGCGCTCGGTCAGATCAACGCCTCGGCAGTGATGGGCAGTTCACGGACGCGGCGGCCGGTGGCGTTGAAGACCGCGTTGGCGATGGCGGGCGCCACTCCGATCATCACGAGCTCTCCGAGGCCCTTGACGCCGAGCGGGTCGGCCTCGCGGTCCTCGCCGTCCAGGTAGATCGCCTTGAGGTCGGGGATGTCGGCGTTGACGGGGACGAGGTAGTCGGCGAGGTTGGCGTTGACGATCCGGCCGTCGCGGTGGTCGGTGAGCGTGTGCTCCAGCAGGGCCGTGCCGATGCCGCCGACCATGCCGCCGAGGGCCTGGCTGTCGGCGAGCTTCGGGCTGATGATGCGGCCCGCGTCGTACACACCGAGCACGCGCCGCACCCGCACCAGGCCCAGGGTCGCGTCCACGGCCACCTCGGCGAAGGTCGCGTTGTAGCCGTAGAAGGAGTGCCGTTCCGGGCCCGACGGGGGTGCGAAGGAGCCGTCCGCTTCCAGGTGGGTGCGGTGGTTCCGGGCCAGCAGCCGCCGGTACGTCTCCCCTCGCGTGGGGTCGTTCTTCACGTGCAGTCGGCCGCCCCGCACCACGACATCGCCGGCGTCCACCCCGTACAACGGTGACTCGCGGTCCTGGACGGCCAGTTGGATCGCCTGACGGCGGACCTTGTTGCAGGCGTCGAGGGTGGCGGAGCCGACGCTGGCCATGGTCATCGAGCCACCGTGCGGTGGGGTCGGCGGGTAGCGGGAGTCCCCCAGCCGGAAGGTGACCGTGCGCACGGTCAGCCCGAGGGCGTCGGCGGCGACCTGAGTCTGGGAGGTGTAGGTGCCCGGGCCCATGTCGGTGGCGGCGGCCTCGACCAGCGCGGTGCCGTCGGCGTCGAGGCGGGCCCGGGCCTGGGCCGGCATGCGGGCGGTGTCGTAGACGCCGGCCGCCATGCCCCTGCCGATCAGCCAGTCGCCCTCACGTGTCGAGCGGGGCTCGGGGTCGCGGCGGTGCCAGCCGAACTCGCGCGCGCCGACCGTGTAGCACTCGCGCAGTCGGCGGGTGGAGAACGGCAGGCCCGACGACTCGTCCTCGTTCGGTTCGTTGCGCCGGCGCAGCTCGATCGGGTCGACGCCGAGTTTGTGGGCGAGTTCGTCCATGGCCGACTCGATGACGAAGGAGGCCGTCTGGAAGCCGGGCCCGCGCATGTACAGCGGCGTGGGCAGATCCAGCGGCACCGTCCGGTACGCCTGGCTCACGTTCGGCATGCTGTAGAGCATCTGGCCGGCCGCAAGGACGGACTCGGTGAACGTCTCGTACGACGACGTCTCCGCGTCCAACTCGTGGGCCGCGGCGGACAGTCGGCCCCGCCGGTCACTGCCGAGGCGGAGGCGGTACTGGTACGAGGGGCGGAACCCGGTTCCGAGGTACATCTGCTTGCGGCTCAAAACGAGCTTGACCGGGCGCTTCGCCTCGCGGGCGGCCAGCGCGGCGACGACCACGTGCGGCCAGCAGCGCAGCGCCGTACCGAAACCGCCGCCCACGAACGGCGAGATGACGCGCACCGCGTCCGTCTCCAGTCCGAACACCGCCGCGAGTTCGGTCTGCGTGCCCACCACCCACTGGGTCTTGTCCCAGACGGTGAGCTTGTCGCCGTTCCAGCGGGCGATGGTGGCGTGCGGCTCCATCGGGTTGTGGTGGTTGCGCGCCGTGCGGTAGGTCAGGTCCAGTCGTACGGCGGCCGAGCGCAGGGCCGCTTCGGCGTCGCCGCGTGCGTATCGGGTCGGCTCGTCCGGCTCGGCCCCGGTCAGGTCGGTCGAGGGCTGTTCGGCGTCGTAGCCGACCTCGACCAGGCTCGCACCGTGCTGTGCGGCCTCCAGGGTGGTGGCCACCACGACGGCCACCGGCTGGCCGTGGAAGCGGACAACGTCGTCCTGGAAGACGCGGAGTCGCCTGCCGGGCGGATTGTTCGACCCCGAGTTGTCGCGGTAGGGCAGCTTCGGCGCGGTGCGGTGGTGGATCACCTTCAGTACGCCCGGAAGGGCCTCGGTGGCGCCGGTGTCGATCGACGTGATGCGGCCGCGGCCGATGGCCGCGTCGACGATGACGGCGTGCACGACTCCGTCGACGTCGTGTTCGGCGGCGTACAACGCCTGTCCGGTGACCTTGAGCCGGCCGTCGACCCGGGACAGCGGCGCACCCACGGCTGCCTGCGGCTGGGGGCTCACTCGGTACCTCCTACGACGCGCAGCTGGCGTTCGACGGTGCGCTTGAGCAGCTCGACCTTGAAGCGGTTGTGCTGGAGGGGACGGGCGCCGTCCGCCGCCTTCGCGGCAGCGGCCGACCACAGGGCCCCCGAGGGGCGTTCCCCGACGAGGTGCTGTTCGACGGCAGGCAGTTTCCAGGGCACGGTGCCCACTCCCCCGGCAGCGACTCTGGCCTCACGGATGACCCCGCCGCGGATGTGCAGCGCGACGGCCGCCGACGTCAGGGCGAACTCGTACGACTGCCGGTCCCGCACCTTCAGATAGCCGGACATGAGCGGGCGCGGAAGAGCGGGGATCTCCACCGCCGTGATCAACTCGCCCTTGCGCAGGGCCTGTTCGCGTTGCGGGGTGCTGTCGGGCCGCAACAGGAAGGCAGCGAAGGGGACTTGTCGTGCTCCGTCCGGGCCCAGCAGGTGCACCGTCGCCTCCAGCGCGGCGAAGGCCACGGCGGCATCCGACGGGTGGGTGGCCACGCAGGCGTCGGAGGTGCCGAGGATGGCGTGCGTGCGGTTGTAGCCGTGCAGCGCGGCGCAACCGGAGCCGGGCTCGCGTTTGTTGCAGTCGGCGGTCACGTCCCGGAAGTACGTGCACCGGGTGCGCTGCATGATGTTGCCGCCGATGGTCGCCATGTTCCGCAGCTGGGCCGAGGCGCTCAGTTCCAGCGCCTCGGAGACGACGGGATACAGGACACGCACCTTGGGGTGGGCGGCAACCTCGTACATGGTCACCAGGGCGCCGATGCGCAGACCCCCGCGCTCGGTCGCCGTGACCTCGCGCATGGGCAGGCCGCTGATGTCGACCAGGCTGTCGGGGCGCTCGACGGTCTCGCGCATCAGGTCGACCAGGGTGGTGCCGCCGGCGATGTAACGGCCGCCTGCGCGCCCGGCGTTGAGGGCCTCACGGGTGTTGGCGGCTTTCGTGAAGGAGAAGGGATGCATGTCGGCGGCTCCTTACTTCCGGCTCGCGGTGTGCTCGACCGCGCGCACGATCTTGACGTAACAGCCGCAGCGGCAGATGTTGCCGCTCATCCACTCCCGGATCTCCTCCGGCGAGTTGGTGTGCCCCTCCTGGATGCAACCCACCCCGGAGACGATCTGGCCCGGGGTGCAGTAGCCGCACTGGAAGGCGTCCTCGTCGATGAACGCCTGCTGCAGCGGGTGCAGTTGATCCCCCTCGGCCAGTCCCTCGATCGTGGTGACCTCGGCACCCTCCAACCGCACCGCCAGCGTCAGACAGGAGTTGACCCGCTGCCCGTCGACCAAAACTGTGCATGCCCCGCAGGCACCCGCGTTGCAGCCCTTCTTGGACCCGGTCAGGTCGAGGTGCTCCCGGAGCAGGTCCAGCAGCGAGGTGCGGTTGTCGACCGTCACCGTCCGACGCATGCCGTTCACCGTCAGGGACACACGGCTGGACGACGGCCGCTCGGCGGCTGCCGCCTCTTCCGTGCCGATGAGGGAGGTCCCTCCTACGACGCTCCCCGCGACGACGGCGCCGCCGACCGCGGTACTCGTGGCGAGGAAGGTGCGCCGCGTGGGCGCCGGGGAGGTCTCGCCGGCTCCGGTGGGGGGTGGAACGGCGGACTCGGGGAGTTCAGTTGACATACGTACGCCTTCGGATCGCGGACGGATCGGCCGTACACATCAGCGGGACGCGCGAGTGGATCGTCGTCACCGCCGGAAGGCCGGCAACCGCGTGCTCGGGCAGCGGCTACTGGGCACCTGGGGAGTCTTGCACCACCGGCAACGCTCGTGGCAGGGAGACTTTCCTCCCCCCTTCAGGCTCCGTCGGAGGCGACTGGCCGACGTCATCGGGGGCATTTGCGCGCGGGGCAGGGCAGGCGGCCGTGTCCGGGAAGCCGTGATGTCGTGACGTCGTGAGCGGGGCCCGGATGCGGGTGGGACGGGCCGGCCGGGAGCTACTGGTCGCGGGTGCGGCGGCCGTTGTACTGCTGGTCGTTGACCGGCTCGGCCCACGTGGTCTCGGGAGTGCCGTCCGCCGTGCCCTCCCACAGAGCGATGTGCTCCATGAACCGGTCGGGGGCGGCGCCGTGCCAGTGCTCCTCGTTCGGCGGACACGCGACGGTCTCGCCGGGGCGGGCCTCGAAGACGGTGCCGTCCCGGGTGCCGATCAGGGCGATGCCGGAAACGACGTGCAGGGTCTGGCCCACGGCGTGGGAGTGCCAGTTGGTGCGGGCGCCCGGCGAGAAGCGGACCAGGTTGGCACGCATCCGGGACGGCTCCTGGCCGGCCACGATGACGTCCCACCACACATCGCCGGTGAACCAGTCCGCCGGGGCCTTGCTGCTGGGCTGCGCCTTGATGAATTCCATGATGTCTCTCAACTCTCCTTGATGCGTGGGCTGTTGTCAGCGGGCGACGTAGCCACCGTCCACGGGGAGGGCGACGCCCACGACGAAACCCGCTCCGGGGCTGCACAGCCACAGGACCGCCTGGGCGATCTCCTCGGCGGTGCCGAGCCGGTTGATGGGCTGGTTGGCCTCGGCCTCCGCGCGGTCGAGCTCCCCCTTGTCGATCATGTCACTGACCATCGGGGTGTCGATCGTGCCCGGGCAGACGGCGTTGACGCGGATACCGCGCGGGGCGTATTCGAGGGCCGCGCTGCTCGTCAGGCCGATGACGCCGTGTTTGGAGGCATGGTAGGAGGCCCGTCCCGGAAGGCCGACCAGGCCGCCGAGGGAGGAGCAGTTGACGATGGCGCCACTGCCCTGCGCACGCATGTGCCGCAGCTCGTGCTTCATGCACGCCCACACGCCGCGGAGGTTGATGGCGTTGACGCGGTCGAACCGTTCGGCGGGTTCGTCGGCGGCGTCGCTGGGCGGGATCTGGATTCCGGCGTTGTTGTAGGCCATGTCCAGGCGGCCGAAGGTCTCCACCGTGCGGTCGACCGCGGCGGCGACCTGGTCCTCGTCACTGACGTCACAGGTGAGGGCGAGGACCCGGTGGCCGGCGCCGGTGAGGTCCTTCGCGGCGGCGTTCAGGGCCGCTTCGTCGATGTCGGTGAGCGCGACGGCGGCTCCGGACTCGGCGAACGCGCGGGCGGTCGCCAGGCCCATGCCGGCACCGGCCCCGGTGACGAGAGCGGCCTGGCCGGTGAAGTCGTACGTGGGATTCACTGCTGTTGTCCCTTCAGGTGGGGAATGTGGGGCACGACGGTGGGCGGTGCGCGGATCCGGGCACGAGTCAGCGCTGCGACGGCACCTGCGCGGCCTCGTCGCGTCGCGCCTGCGTGGACACGCTGCTGCGGGCCACGATCCGGCCCTTGCCGGACGAGCCGTGGACGGCGAGGGCGATCAGCGGCAGCAGGGTGAGGGCGGCGATGACGGTGCCGACCAGGGGCGGCCCGGTCAGACCGAGGGAGGAGTCCAGGGCCGTACCGGCGATCAGCGAACCGGCGGCGATACCGGTGTTGAAGGCGGACGTGGTCAACGCCGAGGTGAGAGTGGGCGCATCGCCCGCGAAGCGCATGGCCAGCGCGGTGACCACCGGGTTGACCGTGAAGCCGGTCAGGCCCATGAGGAAGACGAGAAGCGTGGCCGTGACAGGGTTGCCGGACAGCGGGATCATCAGGAACAGGACCAGGGCGGTGGCCGCGGCGGCCGTGATGGTGGTGGACATCGGACGCCGGTCACCCAGGCGGCCGCCCGTGGTGGTGCCGCCCAGGGCGCCGACGCCGAACGCGATCAGGACGAGCGGTACGGCGCCTGCCGGGATGCCCGCGCGGTCGGTCAGCAGCGGCGTGACGTAGGTGTACGTCGCCAGGACCCCGCCCATGATGAGCATCGCGGCGCCCAGCGCCAGCCACAGCCGGCCCTGGCGCAGGGCCCGGACCTCGGCCCGCAGGGACACCTCGACGCGCTGCTCCCGGGCCGGGATGAAACGGCCGATGAAGACGGCGGCGAGCCCGGAAAGGACGGCCAGGGCCCAGAAGGGGCCGCGCCAGCCGGTGAACTGGCCGGCGAAGGAACCGATCGGCACGCCGACGACGTTGGCCAGGGTCAGGCCGCCGATCATGACGCCCGTGGCGCGGGTGGCGTTGTGCGGTCCCGCGGCGGTGGTGGCGACGACGAAGCCCACGGACCAGAACGCTCCGGTGGCCAGGGCGGTGACGACGCGGGCGGCGAGGACGATCGTGAAGGAGGTGCTGAGGGCGGCGACCAGATGCCCGAGGCAGAACACGGCCAGGGCGAGGATCAGCGTCCGGCGCTGGGGAAGGCGCAGGGTCGCCATGGCCATGGTCGGCGCTCCGACGATCATGCCGATGGCGAAGGCGGTGATCAGCAGGCCGGCGTGGGAGACGCTGACTCCGAGGCCATCGGCCAGCTCCGGCAGCAGACCGGCGACGACGAACTCGGTGGTCCCCATCAGGAACGTGCCGGCGGCGAGCACCCAGACGACGAAGGGGAGCTTGCCGGGGGTGGTCCCGGACGCGGAAGGCATACGTGTGGTCTCTCCTTGCGTGGACATCGGGGGATCGTGGTGGCGGCTGAAGCCGTAGGGACGGACGGCGCGGCCACGTCTTCGACGGTCCCATGCAGCGAACCGGGCGAAAAGGGGAGGATCTCCTCCCCCCCTTCATGCGGGGGCGAACGGCGAGGCGGGTCAGGGCGCGGCTTCGATGGTGATCCGGCCGGCCCCGGCAAGCCGGTCGGCGTCGGCGTCGATGTGGCCGAGGATGAGCAGGTCGGGGTTGGCGGAGTCGCCGTCGCGGTAGAAGAGGGCCAGGTTGCCCCAGGGCGCGTAGTAGGTCAGGTCGCCGGCCTTCGGCGCGCGCGGCTCGGGTGCGCCCGAGGTGGTCAGTCTGCGCGGCAGGTCGGCGATCCGCTCCGTCTGGTGGAAGTCCTCCAGATCCAGGGAGAGCGGGAGCAGTTCGGCGAAGTCACCGGCGGCCGGGCTGTCGTTCAGGGCGGCGTCGACGGGGCGGCCGTCGAGGGTGACCCGGATGTCCATGGCGGTGTTCCTGTCGGACGGGGTGGTGCGTGCCTCGGCCGTCGGTGTGTGCTGTCGGGCGGAGGACGCGGAGGATGTCTTGTGCGGGGCGGCCGGTGAGGTGTCGCCGCAGGCCGCCGCGACCAGCAGCACAGTGATGGCCGTGGCGGCACGGGCGACGGCGCGGAGGGTGGCCGAGTTCATGGTGTCGTCCGGGTCAGTCGGGCAGGGGCTCGGCGTAATGGCGGAAGCCGTCCCGCTCGGCGTGGAGGTCGTACAGGCGCTCGGCCAGCACGTCGGGGCTGCTGTGCTCGGCGTCGGGCCGGATCGCTCCGGGGATGATCAGCTGGGCGGCGTGGATGTTCTCCGGGGCGAGCGTGTCGTGCAGCATGCGGGCGTAGGCGCTCTCGGCGGCGAAGGCGATCGAGGTTCCGGCGACCTTCGGATTGGGGCGTACGGCGCTGGAGCCGTTGACGAACAGCAGCGTGCCGCGGCCGAGTTCGCGCATGCCGGGCAGGACGGCGTTCACCGCGGTGACGGGGCCCTTGACGGAGAAGGCGAGCGGGGCGTCCAGGTCGTCGGCGCTCGTGTCGAGGACGGGCTTCATGAAGTCGGCGCGGGGCACGGGGCTGTACTGGAGGATCTCGACGGTGCCCAGGTCGGCCGCGGCCGCGTACAGGGCCGCGGTCAGGGACTCGATGTCGAGGACATCGGCCGGGTAGCCGCGCGCCTGGACGTCGTCGCGGGCGAGGTCGGCCGTCAGACCGTCCAGCTTCTGCTCGTCGCGGGCGATGAGGGCGACGGTGTGGCCGGCGGCCCCGAAGCGCCGGGCGGTGGCGAGCCCTAGGCCGGGTCCGGCACCGATGAGGGCGAAGGTCGTCATGTCAGTCCTTGTGCGAGCGGGGGTGGTTGCCGGTCCTTGGGCCGCACCGCGCCGGTGCGGCCCCGGGTGCGGACGCGTCTGCGCTCAGGGCTTGAGCAGGGTCTTGATGGCGCGGCGCTCGTCCATGGCCTTGTAGCCTTCGGCGACCTGGTCCAGGGGCAGGGTGAGGTCGAAGACCTTGCCCGGGTTGATCCGGCCGGTCAGGACGAGGTCGATCAGGTCGGGCAGGTATCGGCGCACGGGGGCCGGGCCGCCCCGCAGGCCGACCTGGGAGAAGAACAGCTCCTGGCCGTCGATCGAGACCTCGTGGGGGACTCCGACGAAGCCGACGTTGCCGCCGGGGCGCGTGGAGTGCAGGGCCTGCCGCATGGACTCGGCGGTGCCGACGCACTCCAACACGGAGTCGGCGCCGATGCCGCCGGTGAGGTCCTTGACGCGGGTGATGCCTTCGTCGCCGCGCTCACTGATGATGTCGGTGGCGCCGAACTCGCGGGCGAGCTTCTGCCGGGACTGGTGCCGGGACATGGCGATGATCCGCTCCGCACCGAGTTCCTTGGCGGCGATGACACCGCACAGGCCGACCGCTCCGTCGCCGACCACCACGGCCGTCGAGCCGGGCTTCACCTCGGCGGCGAGGGCGGCGTACCAGCCGGTGCCCATCACGTCCGAGACGGCGAGCAGGCTAGGAACCAGCTCCGCGTCCGGGAGCTCGTCGGTGGCGACGAGGGTGCCGTGGGCGTTGGGGATGCGCACGTGGTCGGCCTGTGCGGTGCTCATGAACTCGCGGTTCAGACAGGAGGACTGCCAGCCGCCCCGGCAGTTCACGCAGGTGTTGTCCGAGGTGGCGAAGGAACCGACGACGAACTGGCCCGGCCTGACGTTGGTGACCTCGCTGCCGACCTCCTCGACGATGCCGACGTACTCGTGCCCCATCGGGTGCGGGTCGCCGATCGGTTCCGCGCCGCGATAGGGCCACAGGTCCGAGCCGCACACACAGGTGGCGGCCGTACGGATGACGGCGTCGGTCGGCGTGAGGATCTTCGGGTCGTCCAGGGTCTCGAAGCGCACATCGCCGGGGGCGTGAATGACTGCTCCGCGCATGGGGTCTTCCTTCGGTGCGGGGATCGGTGAGCCGCAGCCGTCGTGAGGAACGCGACTGCTCATGATCGAGCCTCACACGCGGGGGCAGGCGCGAAAAGCGGAGAGAAATATCCCGGGAGGGAAACATCCTGGGAGGAAATTCTCCCCCCTTGTCCAGGTGCGATCGATGCCATCCTGGGAAGCATGACCGCCAACGTTCCCCTCAATGAGCTGGGAGAATTCCTCAAGAAGCGCCGCTCCGAGCTGAGCCCCCGCACGGTCGGCCTGCCCGAGACGGGCAAGCCCCGCCGGGTGGAGGGGCTGCGCCGCGAGGAGGTCGCCCAGCTCGCCAGCATCAGCACCGACTACTACACCCGCCTGGAGCAGGGCCGTATGCAGGCGTCGGCGCCCGTGCTGGATATCCTCGCCCGGGTGCTCCACCTGGACGACGACGAGCGCGGTTACCTCTTCCAGCTCGCCGGCAAGACCACCAACCGCACCCGGCGCCGCGGCCGCCAGAAGGTCCAGCCGCAGTTGCAGCGGGTCCTGGACGACCTCACCGCCACCCCGGCCATCGTGCAGGGACGGCGCGGGGACATCCTCGCCTGGAACGCCCTGGCCGCCGCCCTGGTCACCGACTTCTCCCGCATCCCGGAAAAACACCGCAACTATCCGCGGATCATCTTCACCACTCCCGCGATGCGCAACCTGTACGCCGACTGGGAGACCTCCGCGCACATCGCCGTCGCCCAACTGCGCATGGAGGCGGCGAAGTATCCCGAGGACCCCCGCCTGATCGAACTGGTCGGTGAACTGTCCCTGCGCGACAAGCAGTTCGCCCGCTGGTGGGGCGATCACCATGTCGCCGCCCGCACCGTGGGCACGAAGACCCTCAACCATCCCGTCGTCGGCGAACTCGTCCTGGACTGGGACACCCTCACCGCCAACACGGACCCCGACCAGAATCTGACCGTCTGGACCGCCGAGCCCGGCTCCCCCACCCACGAACGCCTGCGCATCCTGGCCTCCTGGGCCGCCGACCAGGACCTGCCCGCCTCCTCCCCCGCCGGCTGACCGCGACGGGCTCATTCGGTCCGTCAAACGGCACAAACCCAGGCTCCGATTCGAGTTCGGTCGTCCCGGCAGCAATGATCGGGATCCTCGACACGTCCTATCGTTGAACGAGGTCGAAGTGACATTCCGAGGAGTCGACGATGGCAGCCCCCTACGACGTCATCGTGATCGGACTCGGTGGCATGGGCAGCGCCGCTGCGTACCACCTGGCCGGGCGAGGCAAGCGGGTCCTCGGGCTGGAACAATTCCGCCCCGCCCACGCTCTGGGGGCCAGCCACGGCGCCTCGCGCATCTACCGGCAGAGCTACGCCGAGGGCTCCGGCTACGTACCCCTGCTGTTGCGCTCCCGCGAGTTGTGGCACCAACTTTCTGCGGACTGCCGCCAGGAGGTGTTCACGACCACCGGAGGGCTGGTCATCGGACCGCAGGACAGCCCGATGGTCGCCGGAAGCGTTCGCAGCGCCCGGGACTGGGGACTGGCCCACGAGATGCTCGACAGGGCCGAGCTCCGCCGCCGCTTCCCCACGTTCACCCCCGCCGACGACGAGGTGGCCTTCTACGAGCGCGAGGCCGGCGTGGCCCGGCCCGAACTCACCGTCTCGGCCCACCTCGACCTGGCCGCACGGCGCGGCGCCGACCTGCGCTTCGAGGAGCCCGTCCGCAGCTGGCGGATCGACGCCCCCGGCAACGTCCGGGTCACCACGGCGAAGGGGACGTATGTGGCGGACCGACTGGTCATCGCCCCGGGCGCGTGGGCGTCCCGGCTCCTGCGGGGCATCGACGTTCCGGTGCACGTGGAGCGGCGCGTCATGTACTGGTTCGCTCCCCGGGGCGGCACCGCGCCCTTCACTGCGGACCGGCATCCGGTCTACGTCTGGGAGGACCGCGACGGCACCGACATCTACGGCTTCCCCGCGCTCGACGGCCCGGACGGCGGCGCCAAGGTCGCCTTCCACACCGTGGGCTCCCGCGCCGACCCGGACGAGCTCGACCGGGAGATCCATCCGGAGGAGGTGGAAGCGATGCGCGCGTATCTGCGTCCGCGGATCCCCGCGCTGGCCGACGGACGATTCCTGACGGGTGCCGCCTGCACGTACACGCTCACCCCCGACGAGCACTTCGTGCTGTCCACCCATCCGCAGCATCCCCAGGTCACCATCGCCTGCGGCTTCTCCGGGCACGGCTTCAAGTTCGTTCCCGTCATCGGCGAGATCATCGCCGACCTGGCCGTCGAGGGCTCCACGGCCCACCCGATCGCCGCTTTCGACGTGCGACGCTTCGACACCGTCGAGAGCTGACGAATCCCTTGAAGTGCGTGACCGCATTCAATACGAGTGCCGGTAAGTCCCACAGATCTCGCATTACTGCTGGAGATCGTTCAATAGTCGACGCATCACGCGGTTTTCGAAGTATGTGCGGACCCGGCATTCAGCGGCATGCCTGACGTCGGGTTTCGACAGACTCCTTGACGACGTCCTGGCGCCTTCCTAATCTCCGTGGGAGCGTTCCCATGCACGTCCGAGCGATCCTGAGAGTCAACGGTTCACTCGGCACCCCCCACGCATCGGAGACCTTCATGACCGACTCACGCCTCGGCATCGTGCCATCAGCGCGGAGAGCGATCCGGTTGTCGCAAGCGAATTGGTCGGCCGCATCATCGCCGTCGTACTGACCGGCAGACGTATCACCCCGCCGCCCCATGTCACCCAGTACGCCGTCGGCCTCATGGCGCTCCATGCTCGAACAGGAAGGAACCGACATGCGCAGCACCCCGCACTTACCGTTGTTCCGGATTCTCCTGACTCTGCTTCTGCTCGCCCTCGGCGGGACCCTCGCACCCACGGTCGCCGCCGCTCCCGCAGCGGCCCCCGTACGCATCATGCCGCTGGGTGACTCGATCACCGGCTCCCCCGGCTGCTGGCGGGCGGTGCTGTGGAACCGCCTGCGCAGCGGCGGGCACGCGAACATCGACTTCGTCGGCACCCTCAAGGAGCAGGGCTGCCCCCAGTCGTTCGACGGCGACAACGAAGGCCACGGCGGTGAGCTCGTGACCAACGTGGCGAACCAGAACCTGCTCCCTGCCCGCCTCTCGGCCACCCGTCCCGACATCGTTGTCATGCACTTCGGCACGAATGACGTCTGGAGCAGCATCGCGCCCGACCGCATCCTCGCCGCCTACACCAAGCTGGTCACACAGATGCGGGCGTCCAACCCGAACATGAAGATCCTGGTCGCACAGATCATTCCGATGAACCCCTCCGGCTGCACCGGCTGTGCCGGTCGAGTGGTCGACCTGAATGCGCGGATCCCCGGCTGGGCCCGGGCGACCGGTACAAGCCGCTCTCCGGTGACTGTGGTCGACCAGTGGACGGGCTTCAACACCTCGGGTGATACCTACGACGGGGTACACCCCTCCGCCTCCGGCAACACGAAGATCGCCGCCCGCTGGTATCCCGCCCTCGCCGCTCTCCTGTGAACGGGGTGGCGAGCGGCCCGGACACCTATGGCCGCCTGCCCGGCCGCTGTTGGGGCCGCCTCCTCACGGCACGAGCCGCTCCAGTCAGCCGCATGACACGACCCACCCCTCCTCAGCACACCCCTCCCCCTCTCGGAGCCGCCACCATGAGAGTCCGCACCCGAACCGCCCCACGAATGGCCGCCGTCCTGGCGACTCTCCTGGGTCTCCTCGTCCCCCTGCTCGGTCTCGCCGCCCCGGCCCAGGCCGCGCCCAGTGGCTTCCGCGTCCAGAACGGCAGGCTGCTGGAAGCGTCCGGCAACGACTTCGTGCTGCGGGGCGTCAACCACGCCCACACCTGGTACCCGAACCGGATCAGCTCCCTTTCCCACATCAAGGCCAAGGGCGCCAACACCGTCCGAGTCGTCCTCGCCGGCGGTGACCGCTGGACTCGCAACACCGCCGCCGACGTGGCCAACGTCATCACCCAGTGCAAGCAGAACCGGCTCATCTGCGTCCTGGAAGTGCACGACACCACGGGCTACGGCGACCAGAGCGGTGCGATCACCCTGTCCCGCGCCGCCGACTACTGGATCAGCGTGAAGAGTGCCCTGGCCGGCCAGGAGAAGTACGTCATCGTCAACATCGGCAACGAGCCGTACGGAAACAGCAACTACACACGGTGGACCGCCGACACGAAGGCCGCCGTCCAGAAGCTGCGGAGCGCCGGGTTCAGCCACACGCTGATGGTGGACGCGCCCAACTGGGGTCAGGACTGGGCGTTCACGATGCGCGACAACGCCGCGTCGGTGTTCGCCGCCGACCCGGACCGCAACACGGTGTTCTCGGTCCACATGTACGGCGTCTTCAACACGGCCGCGAAGGTCGACGACTACCTGAACCGTTTCGTGGCCGCGAAACTCCCCATCGTGGTAGGCGAGTTCGGCCACAACCACTCGGACGGCAACCCCGACGAGGACGCCATCCTGGCTGCCGCGCAGCGACTGCGCATCGGCTACCTGGGCTGGTCCTGGAGCGGCAACAGCAGCGATGTGCAATACCTGGACCTGGTCACCGGCTTCGACCCCAACCAGCTCACCAGTTGGGGCCGGCGCCTCTTCAACGGAACGAACGGCATTGCTGCCACCGCCAAGGAGGCCGCGGTCTTCTCCACCGGCGCCACGGGCACCACTCCCCCGGCCGTTGCCCAGCGCTCCGGCTGAGGCGACTCGGCCCTATGGCTGTCATGCGCACGCCACGCACGCATGACATACGCCGCCGCCGGTTCGGCGCGACTCCCGCAACCACGACAAAGGCATGGAGGAGCAGGACGATGCACACGAGCATCATCGACGTCCCGGATTCCCGCGACGCCCGTACCCGCCCGAAGGGATTCCGCAGGAGGAGCAGGACCGTGAGCAGGACCGTCACCTTGAAGGCCGCTGTGCTCGCGGCCGTGACCGGCCTGATCACCGCACTGGCGGCGATCCAGCCGGCATCGGCGCAATCGCCGACGGCGGCGGCCAACCCGTACGAGCGGGGACCGGCTCCCACCGTCAGCAGTGTTGCGGCCCAGCGGGGCACGTTCGCGACCGCCGAGGTGACCGTGCCGCCCGGCAACGGCTTCAACGGCGGGAAGATCTACTACCCGACGGACACCTCTCCGGGCACGTGGGGTGCGGTGGCCGCCGTGCCCGGCTACACCGCCAAGTGGGCTGTCGAAGGCGCGTGGATGGGACCTTGGCTCGCGTCCTTCGGGTTCGTCGTCATCGGCATCGACACCAACAGCCCCAACGACTACGACACCGCCCGCGGCACCCAGCTCCTCGCAGCCCTGGACTACCTCACCCAGAAGAGCCCGGTGCGCGACCGCGTCGACCCCAACCGGCTGGGCGTGCTCGGCCATTCCATGGGCGGTGGCGGCGCCATCAGCGCGGCCGAACGCCGGCCGTCACTCAAGGCAGCCCTGCCGCTCGCACCCTTCTCCCCCTCGCAGAACCTGTCCAGCCTGCGCGTGCCCACGATGATCATGGGCGCACGGGACGACGGCACGGTCACTCCCTCCTACCTCAACGGCCTCTACGGCAGCATGCCGACCGCCACCCAGAGCGCCTACATCGAGCTCACCAGCGGCGGCCACGCCTTCCCCACCTGGGGGAACTCCGATGTGACGCGTCGTACGATCCCCTGGCTGAAGATCTTCCTCGACAACGACACCCGCTACACGCAGTTCATGTGCCCGTCGCTGGCGGACAGCAGTGGAATCTCCCGGTCCCAGACCAAGTGCCCGTATGTGCCGCCGGGGGGAACGACCACTCCACCGCCGAGCGGGGGACAGATCGTCGGCGCCGGTTCGGGCCGCTGCCTGGACGTACCGAACGCGTCGCAGACCAACGGCGTCCAGGTCCAGCTATGGGACTGCTCGGGCAACGTCAACCAGAAGTGGGCGCGCACCGACGCCGGAGAACTGCGCGTGTACGGCGGCAAGTGCCTGGACGCCGAGACCTCGGGAACGGCCACCGGCACACGGGTCGTCATCTGGGACTGCCACGGCGGGCAGAACCAGCGCTGGAACGTCAACGCCAACGGCACGATCACCAGCGTCGGCTCCGGTCTGTGCCTGGACACGAACAACGCCGGCACCGGGAACGGCGCCCAGACCGTCCTGGGGAACTGCAACGGCGCGTCCACGCAGCGCTGGACCGTCCGCTGACGAGGACGCAACCCGAGGAGAAACCCATGCTCAGACTCATCCGCGCGGTTCTGTCCGCGGCCCTGGTAGCCGCCGCCGTACCTCTCGCCCTCTTACCCGCTCCCCGGGCCCTGGCGCTCGACAACGGCCTTGCCCGTACTCCGCAGTTGGGCTGGAACGACTGGAACAGCTTCGGCTGCAACGTGAGTGATCGTCTGATCCGGGAGACCGCCGACGCGATGGTGTCCAGCGGCATGGCCGCGGCCGGCTATCAGTACGTCAACATCGACGACTGTTGGTCGACACGCAACCGCGACGCGGGCGGCAACCTGGTCGCGGACCCCGTCAAATTCCCAGGCGGCATGAAGGCAGTCGCCGACTACGTGCACGGCAAGGGGCTGAAGCTCGGCATCTACTCGTCGGCCGGCCTGACCACCTGCGCCGGATACCCCGCCAGCCTCGGCAACGAGCAGCGGGACGCCAACCTGTGGGCGTCCTGGGGCATCGACTATCTCAAGTACGACAACTGCGGTGACCACCAGGGCCGCAGCGGACAGGACCGCTACACCGCCATGCGCGACGCTCTCGCCAGGACCGGCCGCCCCATCCTGTTCGCCCTCTGCAACTGGGGTCAGGACCAGGTCGGCACCTGGGGCCCGGCCACCGGCAACTCCTGGCGCAACACCGGCGACATCCAGGCCAACTGGAACTCCGTGATGGGCATCCTGGACGCCCAGCCCGCCTGGGCGGGCTCCTCCCGCCCAGGTGCCTGGAACGACCCGGACATGCTGGAGGTCGGCAACGGCCTGTCCGACACCGAGTCCCGAGCCCACTTCAGCCTCTGGGCGCTGCTGAACGCGCCACTGATCGCGGGCAACGATCTGCGTTCCATGAGTGCCGCCACCAAGTCGATCCTGACCAACACCGAGGTCATCGGGGTCAACCAGGACTGGGGCGGCCGCCAGGGCAACCGCCTCGTCGACAACGGTGACACCGAGGTGTGGACCAAGCCGATGGCGGGCGGCTCGGTCGCCGTGGTGCTCCTCAACCGCGGCAGCGGCACGGCCACCGTCTCCACGTCCGCTTCCCAGATCGGCCTCGGTGCGGCGTCCAGTTACTCCGTACGCGATCTGTGGGCGCACTCCAGCAGCACGACCAGCGGCTCCCTCAGCGCCTCGGTCCCCGCCCACGGCGCCGCGATGTACGTGGTCTCCGGCGGCGGCAGCTCCTACTCGCTGAAGGGCCAGGGCTCCGGCCGCTGCCTGGACATCACCGGCGGCGCCCAGGCCAACGGCACGCTCGCCGAGATCTGGGACTGCAACGGCGGCGCCAACCAAAGGTTCACCAGCACCGGCGCGGGCGAGCTACGGGTCTACGGCGGTACCAAGTGCCTGGACGTCGTCGGCGCCGCCACCGCCAACGGCACCGCCGTGAACATCTGGGACTGCAACGGCCAGTCCAACCAGCAGTTCCGACTCAACGCCGACGGCACCATCACCACCGTCGGCTCCGGCAAGTGCCTCGACGTCAATGGCGGCGCGACCACCAACGGCACCAAGGTCCAGATCTGGGACTGCGGTGGCGGGGCCAACCAGAAGTGGACCCGCGTCTGACCGAGCGAGAATGACGTACACCGTCCGGGCCGAGGCAGCGGTCAGTCAGGCCCGGGCGGACCTTCTCGTGACGCGCACGAGACAGCCGTAGCTCCTGGCACGGATCATCGTCCGGGCCGGATCGGGGGCGGAACGAGAATGCGGCATCGTGAGCCGGTCCAACGCCCGCTGCACTACTTCGTCGACCTCGAAGTCGTCCATGTTCTTCGCCTGCCCTACGGATGCGCCTTCAAGGACTACGAGCCGGGGCGACGGCGGTGGGCGTACCGGAATTCCTCATGGCAGGAACTGCAGAATCTGCCGGGCGGTGGTGTCGGGGCGACTGAAGTGGACCGCGTGGGCCGCGCCGGGCACCACGGCGAGTCGGCCGTGCGGCAGGTGGGCGGTCACTCGCTCGGCCCAGGGCTGAGGGGCCACCGGATCGCCGGATCCCCTCAGCACGAGGGTCGGCGCCTCGATGCGACGCAGGTGCGCCTCGAACGGGCCGGACGCGTCCTGGCGTGCGCGATGGAACCCCGCGAGGGACCGGGCCGCTCCGGTGACCAGGTAGTCGGCGGCGGCCACAGCGAGGAGCGACAGCGGTTCCTTCGGCGCGTCGGTCAGCAGTCGCAGCAGTTGCCGCACCGGTGACAAGGCCGTCGCGTCGAGTGCGGGGCCAATGAGCACCATCCGCTCCACCAGTCGAGGGTGCTCGGCCGCGAGGGCCGCGGTCACCTGGCAGCCGACCGAGTTGGCTACGAGGACGCAAGGGCCGATCGCCGCGGCGGTCCGCCAGCGCAGCAACGCTTCCACCGTTTCCTCGACGTCCGGGGCACGCCGGACGGCCCGCCGCGAGCGTACGTTTCCCGGGAGGTCCGGTACCAGCACGGTGCGTCCCGCAGCCGCCAGGGACCGGGCGAGAGGGGTGAAGTAGCGTCCTGACAGGCCGAGGCCGTGGACCATGACGACCGCGGCTCCGCTCGGGGGCCAGGGGCCCAGGCGCAGGGTGTACAGACCCGCAACGCGCCCTTCGCGCCGAGCAGTTGAGCGCACGGGCTGCTCTCCCACCCCGGGCGAGGCGACGACAGCCTCGCGCCTACGTCCACGACGGGTGCGCAGGGCGGGAGCAGACCCGACCGGCCCCTCTTCGGTATGTCGGCAGTCCATGGCCTGATCGTCGCCCACTCCACCCACTTCAGCTCCGGTCGTCTTCGCGCGTCCCTGCTCTCTTTGCCGAGTCACCGTGACAGAACGTCCCAATCATCCCGTTCACGGCTTCGGGCGTCACCGCCACGGGTCCGGGTACTTCGCTGGCATGACCCTTCTTCAGCACACAGGGACGGCACCTGGCCCTGAGTACGAGCGGAGTGCCGGATGACCTCGAAAGCGGCACAGACGGCGCTGCTGGTCGCCGAAGCAGCCACCGTCGCGCGCACGGAGGAGATTCCCCGGCAGGTGTGCGCGGCCGTATGTGAGGGGCTCGGTGTGGACGGTGCGACCCTCTCCCTTCTCACCAACACTCCCTCGCGGCAACTGCTCGCCGCCTCGAACGACGATGCCCTGCTGCTGGAAGAGATCCAGTTCACGGTGCTTGAGGGCCCCTGTCTCGCCGCCGCTCACCGCGGTGAGACCGTCGCGGTGCACGACCTGCGGCACGAGGTGACGCCCTGGCCCCTGTTCGGCGCGTCCGTACGCGACAAACTGCCGCAGGTCGCGTCGGTGTACGCGCTGCCCCTGTTCTTCGGCGACTACGTCCTGGGGTCCGTGGACCTGCTGGCCCGTCGAACGCACGCTTTGAGCGCGTACGAGCTGGAAGAGGCGGAGGGAGTGGCCGAGGCCGTCTCAGCCGCTCTCATGTCGACTCGCGACATGATCCTGAGCGGAGGGCGCCCGCCCGCCTGGGAACCGGAGGAGCTCGTTCGCGCCCACTGGTTCGACACCGCCCGCGCTGTCGGAGCGTTGGCCTCCCGGCAGGGACTCACTCCGGAGGACGCCCTGGCCCGCATGCGTGCCGAGGCGTTCCATACCGGCAGGTCACTGGCTGACATCACCGCCGACATCTTGCGCGACCCGCCTCAGGACCCTTAGCTGGCGGCTGTCCCGGCACCTCCGTACAAACGAACGAAGCGCTCATCTCCCCCCTTCTCGCCAGGGCCGGAGCGCCAGCTCCGTCGCCTCCCGCACCTGCGCCCGCAGGAGGACGGCGTCGGGAGTCACGCCGTCGGTCGCGCCGCCCTCCTCGTCCATGAGCGCCATGAGCGCGTCCAGTGCGCCGCTCACCGCTCCCGTCAGCGCACCGGCCAGCGCGGCCGTGCTCACCCGGTCCAACTCGTCGGGGGACGCGGCGTGCAGTTCCCGCGCGATCTCGCGCTGCGCGTCCAGCTGGATCTGCAGCGCCTTGCCCCGCACCGCCGGCACGGTCCGGAACAGCCGCATGCGTACGGCGGCCATCGGGCCGACCATGTCGGCATCGGTTTCCGCGACGTTCTCCAGCGCCCGTACGAGGACGTCCACGGGCCCCTCGGCCGGGCCGCGCAGGGCCTCCTTGCCGCCGAAGGCGCGCACCACGGTCGCCGGCCCCAGGCTGGCCTTCTTGGCGATGACCTCGACGGTGAGGGACGTACCTGGTTCGGCCGGCAGTTCCGTCGCGGCCCGCAGGCGACGTCGAGCAGCACAAGCGCCTGGTGAGCGACGCGCTCGCGGGCGAGCCCACCTGGCGGGTCAGGGAACTGCTCGCCGCGTCGCTGGCTGCACCTGACTTCTACTTCGACGCTCTCAGCCAGGTCCACATCGACTCCTGGTCGACCGGCCGGGTGGCCCTGGTGGGCGATGCCGCCTGGTGTGCCTCCCCGGCCTCGGGTGCCGGCGCGGAACTGGCCCTGGTCGGCGCGCACCGGCTGGCCGTGGCCCTCGCGACGGACCCGGGCGACCACCGGCTCGCCTTCTCCCGGTACCACGACAGCCACCGCGCTCTGGTCCGCGCCAAACAGAAGATCGGCCCCGACATCCGCCTCATGGTGCCCAGGACCGCGCTGGGCAGGCGGATCCGCGAGACCTTGGCCCGGCTCCCGCTGCTACCCGCACTCGCCGCGATCGAGCGCCTCACCCGGACCAAGGGCCCCAGCCCCCTTCCGCAGCTGGACCGGGCCAGGCCGGGGCAGGCCGGGATGCGAAGCGGTGAGGTGCGCGGGAGGCTGGTGTCATGCCGGAACGCCGCGTGATCGCCTGCCCGCCGTCCGGGACGGGTGGCGGCGGGTTGGGCGTCGGCGATCGAATGCTCGGCGCGGCCTACCGCGTCCATGACCTCGGCCTCACCGTCTTTCGGCGGAACACGGGCCTGAGCGGCCGGGACGAGCCGGACGCCGCCGCAACGGGACCCGTCGAAAGGCATGCGGGCGAGCCGGAGGTGTGGAGACGCTGAACGCGCGCACAGGCCGCCGTCGGGACGGCAAAGGAACCGACGTGGAAGCCGTCCTCGACGAGCTCTACACCACGCCGCCGTCCGGCTTCGTCACCCGGCGGGAGACGCTGGCCCTCGCCGCGAAAACGGCCGGCCGGGTCGACGACGCCCGCCGCATCCGCGCCGCCCGCCGGCCCACCCTCGCGGCCTGGGCGGCCAACCTCCTGCTGCGCTCCCAGCCGGAAGAGAGCCGGCAGTTCCTGGAACTGGGGCGCGCGCTGCGCGAGGCCTACCAGACTCTGGACCCCGCCGGCCTCAAGGATCTCTCCGCGCAGCGCCGCCGTGTCGTCTCCGCGCTGTCCCGACAGGCCGCCCAACTCGCCCGCGACGCCGGTCAGCAGCTCTCGGAGCCGGTCCAGCAGGATCTCGAAGCGACCCTGCGCGCCGTACTCGCCGATCCGGAGGCAGCCGATCAGTGGGCGGGCGGCCGCCTGGTCAGCGCCCTCACCCCGCCCTCGGAGTTCCGCCCGGGCAGCACACCCGTGGCCAGCAGACCGGGCACCCGAAGCCGCCCGGCGCCCCCGCCCCCGCCTCCGGCAAGAGCGACCAAGGACGAAGTCGCCGAGCGGCGCCGTGCACGTCAGGAGCAGTTGGCCCGGGCACGGCAGGACGCCGAGGCAGCCGAGCAGCGTCTGCGCGAAGAGCGCGCACGGCAGGCGGACGCCGACGCCGAGCTGCAGCGGGCCCGCGAGCGCACCGAGCAGGCCCGCCGACAGGCGTCCACCGTCGAGGAGCAACTGCAGCAGGCGCGCGAGGAGTGCCGTCGAGCGGAGAACGAACAGCAGAAGGCCGAGGAAGACAGCCGGTCCGCTGCGGACGCCCTGGCCCGGGCCGAGCGGGCGGCACACGAGAGTGCGCAGCAGGTACGCCGTATGTCCAGAGGCGGCACATAGACAGTGCCGGAACGCAGTTCGGGTTGTCTCCCCGCGGCGGTCGCAGCCCGGCTCCTCAGCTGTGGCATCGTGCCGTGCCAGGGCGAGCCGGTCCCGGTCGGCGTCCTGGTCCGGCGGCCGTCGCCCGTCCGGTCTCGCTCGCACCGGACGGGCAACGTCGCGTAGGCACGAGCCTCGACCCCGTCACCGTGTCAGGCCCCGTACCCCATCACTCTCAGGCGGCCGCCGCGCCCCGAGTCATCCTGCGGCCGGCGGTCACGGCTGCTCCGGCCAGTGCGGCGGCGACGGCGGTCCGGCGTATCGCGGTGCGTCGCCCTCCGTGCCAGCCGCCGCGCACCGCGCCTTCTCCGGCAGCCGGTACGTGCAGCGCTCCGTGGGTGACCGGGGCCGCCTCGTCGTGATCGAGATGACCCTTGTCCGTCTGCCGTGCCATGGTCCGCTCCGCGAGCCCGGGCATGATCCGGGACTGGCGGACGAGGGCGCGGCCCGCCGGACCGACCACCACCTCGCGGCGAGGACGGCGCACGAGGTCGACGACCGCCCGGGCGACGCGTTCCGGGGTGTAGACCGGCGGCATGGCGACCACCTTGTGCCCGGTGTAGTTCGCCGCCTGCTGGAAGTGCGGCGTGTCGATGGTGGCGGGCATCACCGTGCACACGTGCACGCCCTTCACCCCCTCGACCCTCAGCTGCTGCCGCAGGCTCGATCCGAGCCCTCGGACGGCGTGCTTGGACATGCTGTAAGGGTGGCTGTACGGCTGGGACACGGCACCCACGATGGACGAGATGTTGATCAGCGTGCCGCTCCCCTGCTCCCGCATCACCGGCAGCGCGGCCCGGGCTCCGTGCACGTAACCCATCACGTTGACATCCAGGACCTTGCGGAAGTCCTCCAGCGGCACGTCCTCGAAGCGGCCGAAGGCGTTGACAGCCGCGTTGTTCACCCAGACATCGATACGGCCGAACTCCGCCACCGCCCGCCGTGCGAGGTTCTCGACCGCTCCGGCGTCCGTCGTGTCCGTCGGCACCACCAGCGTCCGGGCCCCGCGATGCTTCTCGCACTCCCTGGCCGCCGCCTCCAGTGCCTCCTCGCGGCGCGCGGCGAGCACCACGGCGCAGCCCTTGCGGGCGAAGGCCTCGGCCGTGGCCCGTCCGATGCCGCTGGATGCTCCGGTCACCACCACGACGTGATCGCGCAGTCCCATACGTACCTCCTCCTCAGGTCTGCCGAGCCGGGCGCCCCGTCGCCCGCCTCCGTGGCGGACCGAGTACCCGGCTGACACCGAACCGACCTACAGGGGCAGACAGGCGCCGACGCACACCTTGGTCCGATCTGCGCGGTCAGCCGCACAACCGCACGCGACAAACCCGGCGACGTCGGCGATCGCCCCCGGGATACTGGTCGCCCATGGATGAGGTCCAAGTCGTCGTCGCCCATTCCGAGCGCGCGACCCTGCGCGTCGGTGACGTGTTCGTGAAGGTGGACGCCGATCGGGCGCGCATCGACGCCGAGGTCGAGGCGATGTCCCTCGCGCCGGTCCCGACCCCGGAGATCCTGTGGCGCAAACCGCCCGTGCTCGCGATCGCCGCACTCGCGGGGACGACGCTCGGGCGCCTCGGCGGGCCGTCGACCGGGTCGCCGGCGGCGTGGGCTGCGGCGGGCGCCGCCATCCGGAAGCTGCACGACGCGCCGCTGCCGCCCCGGCTCGGCCGGGCCGGCCGGAGCACGGTCGCGCTGGCGGCGGAACTCGACGTCGAGTGCGAGTGGCTCGTGGCGAACGGCGTCCTGCCGGCCGAGCTGGTCACCCGCAACCGCCGGGTCGCCGAAGCGGCGTTCCGGCCGTGGACTCCGGCGTTCACGCACGGCGACCTGCAGATCGATCACGTCTTCGTCGACGGCGACGAGGTCACGGGCATCATCGACTGGTCCGAGGCGGGCCAGGGCGATGCCCTGTATGACGTCGCGACCTTCACGCTGGGACACGAGGAGCACCTCGACGACGTCATCGCCGGCTATGGCACCTCCATCGACCTCGACGTGATCCACGCGTGGTGGTCGTTGCGAAGCCTGCTGATCGTTCGCTGGTTGATCGAGCACGGCTTCGACCCGTTCGCGCCGGGCTGTGAGGTCGACGTGCTGAGATCCCGGATGTGAGACGGCTCGGCCGGAGCCTCAGGTTGGCCGGCGGACGGCATGCACGGCGGTGTCGTAGAGGTCGAACAGGTCGGCCCGGCCGCCGAGGCGTGCCCACTCCTGGTTCGCTGCCTGCAGGCAGGTGATCGCCGCTGCCGCGATCGCGCGTGCCTGGAGGGCGCGGTGGTCGGAGTCGGGCAGGCGCGGCTCGATCAGCGGAGCGAGCAGGTCTTGCCAGCGGGCCTGCTTCTCGGCGTGGCCGGCGCGCAGCGACTCGTTGCCGAACAGGAGGGTGACCAGTTCGAGCCGGTGCTCGGCGGTGGTCTCTATCTCCTCGACGACCTGGAAGGCCGCGCGTAGCGAGACCCAGCAGTCCTCGTCGGCCGGGCGCTGCGCGAAGCGTTCCGCGATCGACTCGCCTTGTTCTGAAAGGCCGCCGAGCGCGAGGTCTTCCTTGCTCGGGAAGTAGTTGAACAGGGTCCGCCGGGAGACGCCCGCCGCGGCGGCGACCTCCTCCAGTGTCGTGTTGTCGTACCCCTGCGCGGCGAACAGCTCTACGGCGGTCCGGGCGAGCAGGGATCGGACGACGGAGCGGGTCTGCTCACGGATGGATGTCTGTTTCCGGGCCATGCATCGATGGTACAAGCATTCACTCGAGAGAGATATTTGCACTGAGTGCAAGAGTGTGCCTAGGGTGTACGCCATGACAAGGATCGAATATCGCCACCAGACCGTCATCGTCACCGGAGCCAGTTCCGGCCTCGGCGCGGAGTTCGCACAGCAACTGGCCGCTCGGGGCGCGGACCTGGTGCTTGTCGCCCGACGCGCGGACCGGCTGCAGAGCCTGGCCGACGACCTCACCCGCACCCACGGCGTCACGGTGACCGTCATCGCCCGTGACCTCGGTCTGCCCGACGCCGGCCGCACACTGCGCGCCGAGCTCGAATCCCGCGGCATCCACGCCACCGGACTGGTCAACAACGCGGGCTTCGGCACCCACGGCGCCTTCCGGGACGAGGATCCCGAGCGCCTGCAAAGCATGATCGCGCTGAACGTCGCCGCCCTCGTCGACCTCAGCCGCGCGTACATCGACCCGCTGACCTCCGCCGGCAACGGCTTCCTGATCAACGTCGCGAGCCTCCTGGGCTACCAGCCCACGCCGTACCTGGGCGTCTACGGCGCCACCAAGGCATTCGTGCTCAGCTTCACGGAATCGCTGTGGGAGGAGACCCACGGCACCGGCCTTCGCGTCCTGGCCGTGTGTCCCGGGGCGGTGGAGACCGAGTTCTACGACGCTGCCGGCAGCCAGTCGGCGGACTACGGCTCGAAACGGGTCACCGCGGACCACGTCGTGAGGGCGGCCCTCGACACTCTCGACCGCCGCTCCGCACCGCCCTCGGTCATCACCAACGGCCGCCCCCTCGCCCTCGCCGGCAGGTTCCTGCCGAGGCGCACGGTCGTCCGCGCGATGGGCTGGACGGCACGACGCGCCATGCACGCGTAGCCCCACTCACCGCCGGACCGCCACGGGCGTGGGGACCGTCAACCCGGACGACCCGAAGTTGCTCCGAGAGAAGTTCCTCGAGAGAAAAGAACGCCATGACCGATCGCCTCCCCGCAGCGGACCTGCGAAACCTCACCACCGCCCTGCGCGTCGAACGCACCGAGATGCTCGACTTCACCAGCAGCCTCAGCGACGAGGAATGGGCTGCACCCAGCGCCGCGGCGGGATGGCGCATCGCCGACGTCGTCGCCCACATCGGCGCGACAGCACGGAACTTCTACACACCCCCCGGACCGGACATGTTCCGCGCCACCAGCCTCGAACACCCGCGCCACCCGCCGAGCCACCACACTCCTCGACCTCGTCCGGCGCACCCCTGCCACCCGTCTGCGCCTGCCTCTCGTCGAACTCGGACGCTACCCCGCGGGCCTGCTGATCGGCGGCGCCCTCGTCTTCGACCACCACACCCACCTGCGGTACGACATGGCCCCCGCACTCGGCCGCCCCACACCGGCCACCGACGCCGACCGGATGCGAGCCGTCCTGACGTGGATGCTCGCCGTATTGGACAACCAGGTGCGGCAGTCGCCGGTCGCCGGGCTCGACGGCCGCGTCGCCCTGACGCTCACCGGCCCCGGCGGGGGAACATGGTGGATCGACGAGGCAGGTGCGCTGCCCCCGTCCAACGGCCCGGTCGCCGCGCACATCACCGCGCCCGCGCTCACCTTCCCCGACTGGGGAACCCAGCGCTCGTCGTGGCGCGACCACGACGTGACCGTCACCGGCGACACCGAACTCGCCGCCCGATTCCTCGACGCCGTCAACGTCATCTGACACCCCGACGCCCAACTCGGGCATCGTGTCCTCCCGGCTAAGGGCTCGGCCTGTAGTAGGCCTTGAAGCATTCGTTCCCGCTGCCGGTCGCAGGGCTGAAGCAGGCCTGCACGGATGTACCGGGACCGACCACGCTCATGAGGGTGTGGACATAGGTGTCCGCCTCCTTCCGGGTGGTGACCTGGGCATCGTGGAGGGAACTGTGCCGGCCTCCTGCCCTGATCTCGACGCGGTCGCCCACGACGGCGCCCCACATTCGGGCCCAACTCGTCCCGCATTCCTCGCTGTAGCGAATCTGGATCCAGGCGCCGGTGGCGGTCTCGTGCTCGGCGAGGGTCAGCGGTTCGGCACCGCATCTCGTCGCGATCGGGTCCTTGTCCTGACAGGCTGTGTGCCGACAGAGCGCCCCGGTGGCCACCGCGGGCACGGGGGACGGTGACGCCGGCTTGCGGTGCGACGGGGGAAGGTGAATGAGCACGAGCGATCCGAGGGCGACGGCACCGAGCGACGCGAGAACGGTGACAATGTTCGCGCCCCGACGGCCCGTTGGCGTCGCGCGCGGGCAATCGGCGGCGCTCGGAGCCGTCTTGCTCGGGCCGGTGTCGGGAGGAGCGGTGTCGGGAGGAGCGGTGTCGGGTCGGGCAGTGGCGGAGGCCGCGGTCGAGGTGTCCGCGTCGGCGACCGTGCGTTGTCGAGCCGGCGTCCGTGCCGGCGCCCCGTGTTCCGTCGGGTCCATGCGGGCAATGTCCAGGAGAGCCAACGCACGGTCTGCGGGTTCGCCGGCGAGACCGCACAGTTCCTTGACCGCGTTGCGCGGTGGCAGGCTCTTGCCGTTGAGGTAGCGCTCCCAGGACGACTTGCTGTAGGTGGTCGCGTTCGCGAGCTGCGCGAGGCTCAGACCGGTGCGCTGCCGTAACTGCTGGAGTACGGCGGCCAGTCGGGCGCCCGGTGGTGAGGGTGCACGGGATGTCATCCGCGCAGCGCCTTCCAGGAGCGCGGGCCCAGCATCCCGTCGACGGCAAGCCCCGCGCGCTGCTGGAACGTCTTGACCGCCCGCAGCGTCAGCGGGCCGAACATGCCGTCGATGCCGCCCGGTGTGATGCCTGCCCGGCGCAGCAGACACTGCGCCTCGGCGACATCGGCGCCGGTGGCGCCGTAGACGATCTCGGTGTTGCGGCCCTTGTTGATGCCGGCCGACCAGCGACCGTCGATCCGGCTGATGCGGCAGGTGTAGGAGGGCGGTGAGGAGGCGGCGGCACTGCGGGACGGAGCGGTGACGGCTGCCGGGGCCTCATCGTGGCCAAGGCGCAGCGCGAGCAGCAGCGCCGCCGACAGCGCTACGGCGAGGGCGGCGACACCTGCTGTCAGGGCGAGGTGCGGGAAGCGCGCGGAAGCCGGTTCGGTGGCACGCGGTGGCGTGCGGGCGTCCGGTGTGGCCAACGGCTCGGAATGCGGGTCGGCCGGGTGTGTCTCTTCCTCCGCCTCCCGCTCACGCTGCTCGTCCTGCTGTTGCGCAGCGGGCCTTGCACGGTGGCAGTCCCGGGTGTCGAGGGCGATCTCGTGCAGCGCGAGCAAGGGGGCGGGATCGGTGCCGGTGATCCGGGCCAGTGCCTCCACCGCCTCCCGCGGCGGCAGCGACGTACCTCCGAGATACCGCTCCCACGACTTGGCGCTGTAGCCGGTCTTGGTCGCGAGCTGCCGCAGTGTCAGCTCGCTGCAGTCCTTCAGCCGACGCAAGCGTGCCACCAACTGCCGTGCCTCGGCATCGAGTTCCGCGGGCAGGGTCTTGGAGCGCGGCATGTGTCCCCCAAAGCGGTCGTCGCGTGGTCAGCGCGTGAACAGCGGCCCCCTCCGCTGCTGCGCATTCTGCATGAGCCCGCCACATCTGTCACAGGCGTCCCACATCACCGTCCCGCCGGATGCTGTAACCGCAGGTCAGAAGGGTGGCCGTCCCGGAAGAACGCCATCTGTGCCGCAGCCGTGGCGGCCCTGCCCCGCGCCCTGCACCTTTGGTCTCGCCACTTGCCCCGCTCGGCGGGACAAGTGCCCGACCCCCCAACCGAAAGAGGAACGCATGCGACCGAACGCTCTGGGCAGGACCATCGCCGGCCTCATCACCGTTGTCGGCCTCGCCGCCGGCAGTGTGGCGACCGCGGGCACCAGCTTCGCGGCGACCACGAACACCGCGCAGACGGCGGCTGTCGCCCAGCCCGCCGCCGTGGCCGCGACGCAGAACTTCGGTCTGACCGCGGCCGAGGCCAAGAACGTCCAGAAGTTCCTCGCGGACAACTGGGGCTACACGGGCGCCATCGACGGCCAGCTGGGCACCAACAGCTGGAAGGCCTTCCAGCGCTGCCTCGCCACGTACTGGGGCTACACGGGTGACATCGACGGGGACCCGGGCCCCAACACCATCAAGGCGCTGCAGCGTCTGCTGAAGGACTCCTACGGCTACACGGGTGCCATCGACGGCATCGCTGGTTCGGGCACTCGGGCGGCGTTCAAGCGATTCGCCGCCTGAGCCGTACGACCCGGCGACCCGTACGACCCGGCGACCCGTACGACCCCGCCTGTCCGGGCTGATCGTCGAGTGACCGACCGCGGCCCGTCCTTGCCCGGCAAGGACGGGCCGCGGATGCGTGTTTCCGCTCCCCGTCCCCCCGGTACGGTCCCTCGCCCTCCCACAGCCGACCCCACAACCGAAGGAAACCTCGCCGCCATGGGAAGACTCGCAATCCTCGTTCGCGCCGAAGACGGAGATCCGGCACATCGGGACACACACCGCCCCGGGAGGCCGTGGCGGGTCCGCATCGGGACCTTCGCCGCCACCGCGGCGATGGTCTCGGCCGGTCTCGTGCTCGGCGCCGGCCCGGCGTCCGCGGCACCGGCGCCCATCAAGCTGACGTCCGCGTCCTGCCCCCAGGAGATCGTGCAGGGCCAGGCGAGCGGTTGTGTCACGGAGCTGCAGAACCTGCTCAACGCGCACGGCGCCGGTCTGGTGGTGGACGGTCAGTTCGGCTCGGCCACGCTCTACGCGGTCCGTGAGTACCAGGCCGCCACGGCGATCGCTGTGGACGGCCGGGTGGGCCCCGCGACCAAGAGCAAGCTGTACGCCACCGCAGGCTCGGCGCCCGCCCCCGTCAACCTCAACTCCTCCTCGTGCCCCGCGAACATCGTGCAGGGCGCCAAGGGGGGATGCGTCACCGAGCTTCAGCGGCTGCTCATTCACCACGGCTACACGGTCGACGTGGACGGCGACTTCGGTGCCGGGACCGCGAGTGCCGTCCGCAGCTTCCAGTCCGCCCACGGCCTCACGGCCGACGGCCAGGTCGGCACGAACACCAAACGCGCGCTGTACGACACCGACGAGTCACCGTCGACGGGCCTGGACCTGAGGTCGGCGTCCTGCCCGGCGAACATCGTGGAGGGGCAGAGCGGCGGCTGCGTCTCCACGCTGCAGTCCCTGCTGAACGGCAAGGGCCAGAGCCTCGACGTCGACGGCAGTTTCGGTCCGCAGACCCTGGCTGCCGTGAAGGCGTTCCAGTCCGCGAACGGCCTGACCGCCGACGGCCAGGTCGGTCCGAACACCAAGGGCGCCCTGTACTCCAACATCGGCGGTGGCGGCGGAAACGGCGCACCCGCGCCGGTCAACCTGACCTCCGCCTCCTGCCCGAACGAGATCGTTCAGGGCCAGCGCAGCGGCTGTGTCACCGAGTTGCAGAGCCTGCTCAACCACCACGGCGCCGATCTCGCCGTCGACGGCGACTTCGGTGCGCTCACCGACAGCGCCGTCAAGAACTTCCAGGCCGAGAAGGGCCTCTCGGTCGACGGCCATGTGGGGCCGAACACCAAGGCCGCGCTGTACGGCGCGGTCACCCCGCCGTCGTCGCCCGCGCCCGGCGGCGGTTACGCCAAGATCCTCGACGTGGCGGCGGCCGAGGTCGGCACGGTCGAGGGCAGCGCCCGCGCGAACAGCTACGGCGCCTCCGTGGGTCTTTCGCTGTCCACCAGCAACTACGCCTGGTGCGCGACCTTCGTGAGCTGGGTGGCCAAGCAGACCGGGGCCAGCAGCTACCGCAACTCCTACGTCTCGGGCTGGGTCAAGCAGGCGCGGGCCGGCAACTACCACCTGTCCGTGACGACCAGTCCGCAGCCGGGTGACATCGTGGCCTTCGACTGGGACGGCGGAAGCGACTTCACCGGCGGCAACGAGCACATCGGCATCGTGCGGACGGTGTCCGGGTCGTCCTTCACCACCGTCGAGGGCAACACGAGCGACCCCAACGGCGGCAGCGACGGCGTCTACGTCAAGTCCCGTGCCACGAACAGTAGTTACGACGTGGTGTTCATCAGGGTCCGCTGATCGGAGCTGCCGGGGTCCACGGCAGGCCGTGCTGTCCTACGGCGGCCTACCCAGGACTCCGGCACCGACCCGGCGCGGGCCGTGAGCGGCGGGTGCTTGTGCCCCGACCCCACGAGCTCGGCAACGCCCGAGATCAGCCGTCGACTTCCCGCGCCACGCGCTCCAGTCGGCTCCGGTGATCCTCCCACCACGCCTGATCCCCCGGTGGCATGTTGTCCTTGCCTTCCAGATATCCGACGGACCCGTCGATGAGCTCTCGCACGATGTCGGCGTGCCCTGCGTGCCGCTGAGTATCGGAGATCACGCGCACCAGGATGTGGTTCAGCGTCGCCGCTCGGCGTTCCTCCGGCCACCACGGGACATACCCGATCGCGTCGAGCGGCAGCGTCGCGATCGTGGTGTCGGAGTGCTCCCACGCCTGGCGATACAGCCCGACGATCTGTTCCCGTGATTCGTGCGCGGTGGCCCACATGTCCGAGTTGGGTTCCGACTCCTCGGTGTACCACCAGGACGGCGGGTCCGCGTCGAAGAAGGGCCGCCCGAACGTGTCGCCGAAATACCCCAGCTCCACGCCGGCGAGATGCTTGACCAGCCCCAACAGGTTCGTGCCCGTGGGGGTCAGCGGACGGCGGACGTCGTACTCGGAAAGGCCATCGAGTTTCCAGACCAGGGCGTCACGCCCTTCTTGCAGGTACCGGAGAAGGTCCGCTTTCGGGTTCGGTTCGATCATGCCGGGCAGTTTCGCACCCGGCACTGACAACCGAGCGCGACTTCACAAGTCCGGGGTGGAGGCCGACTCCCGGTAGGTCTCGTCCTTCCGCCACGGACCGACGCCGAGCTTTCCGGTCGTGCCGAGGTCGAGTTCCGGAACCACCATCACGGGATCGGCCGCGGGCGTGGCCCATACACGGACGTAGGGCGCGTTCACCGGTTCGCCCGCCTGCGTGGTGTTGCGCCAGGCCAGCCCGGCCACCGCGGCCTCACCCGGGCGCAGGGCGACCGGTTGCGGGCCGCCGTCCCCACCGACGCCCGTACCGATCTGATCGGTGCCCTGAAGAATCCGTACACCGTCCACGGTGTGGTGGTCCTCGTCCTGGATCGTGAGCTTCGGGTAGCCGTCGAGACGGATGGGCCGGGTACCGCAGTTGACGAGGTGAAGGCCGACGACGCGCAGCCCCATGGCCGCGTCCCCCTCGTCGGCGTACAGGCGCATACCCGACTCCGGACACGTTCCCGAGGCGGACGACGCCTCGGCCTCGGGAACGCTACGGACCTTGGTCACCGTTACGCCCGTCACCTCGGGGGCGTTCCCGACCTGTTCCCCCATGACGACGGAGCCCTTGACGGTCCGTCCCGGCCCGACGGCCCCGACGGTCCGTACCGCGTTGTCGACCGGGCCTCCGGAGTCTGAGAGGAACCCGAAGGTCAGCGTGTACCTTGCGGCTTCCGTCTGCTCGTTGGTGAGTTCGAAGTCCGCGCTGTAGGAGACTCCCGCACAGCCGCTCTGCGGGCCCCAGGCGTACAGCGCGGTGATCTTGACGCCGTTCTCGGCCGGGCCCGAGGGAAGGGGTAACGCGGTCGGCGTGCCGGAGGGACCAGCGGACGGTTCGGACGATTCGGACGGTGCCGAGGACGGCGGACTGCCGTACCGGGAGAACTCCGACGGGCACAACGCCCCGGCCCGGACCGGGCCCCCGCCGGCATCCCCGCCCGACAAGGCTGTCTCGGAACCGCAGGCGGTGAGCAGCAGGGCGGCTGCGAGGACGGCGGGAGCGGTGCGGGAGGCGTTCGACATCCGCTCACCTCACCAGGGGAACACGCCTTGGGCTGTGGCGGAGCCCACACCTCCGGTCACAGCGGTGTCACAGATGAGCGTGGCCGACCGGGGGCACGCCGGTCGAATCCTCACGACGCCCGCGACTTCGCCCGGTGACAAGGGAGTTCACGGTCCGGCGAAGTACGGCGGCAGTGCGTCGGCCGGGGGTGGAAGAAGCGCCGGTGGGTGCCCGCGGGCACAACGGCCCCTTCTCCTCCCGCGCTTGTCGACGGCAGCCCGGTCACGTGGCAGCGCCGACCGGGTCGCTGGGTGCCGCAGCTCACAACGGTCGCCGGCTCGGGGCGGGGAACAACCGGAGCTGGTCGGCCGTTCATCTGTATGTGGCCGGCGGAGGGGACAGTGTCCCCGGGCCTCACCTATAGCCCATGGGGACGATCGTTCGGCTGAAGCCCCATGGAGCCTTTCGCCGAGAGGCGACCGCCCTCCGCACGCCACGACACACGGCCCCGGCTGGTCTCCCCCGTCCAGCCGGGGCTTTTCGTGCGCTCTCAGTCCTCACCACCGACTTCAGCTCAGGTGGAGCGTGTTCAGGGCCGTGGTCCAGTCGGTGGCGATCGCCTGCTGTGCGGCGGCGAGGGTGACGGTGCCCTTGCAGACCGCGGTGTGCAGCTTCGTCTCCACCGGATCCTTCGCGTTGTTGACCCCCGAGCCCTTCCTGTGGCCGGGGTCGGCCGGCTCCACCCAGAGGTTGCGGTAGTCGTTGGGGTCTCCGCCCAACTGCAGACTGATCAGGTGGTCGTACTCGGCATCCGCCATGCGTCCGGTGAAGCCGTAGGAGGCGGCGTTGAGCTTTTTCTCCTTGCCCGTCACATACGTGGAGGGGCGTACCCCGGAGGTGTAACCGCCCTTGCGGCAGATTGTCGAGGCCAGGTTCGTCTGTGTGACCGCCGGGGATATCGCGCCCGGTGTGCACGTCGGATCCTCCAGCGGCTCCCCTTTGAGGTACCGGTAGTGGCAGGAGCGCGCGGCCGGCTGCTTCTGCACCGTGTAGTGCTTCTGCGGTCCGGCCCCCACTGCGATCGCCCGCCCGGAGCCGGCCGGCGCTCCCGTCGGCGGACTTTGCGTCTCGGATGGCGCCGACGTACCGAGCGAGACGGATGAACAGCCCGCCAGCAGCAGACAACTGAGCAGGAGGGGTGGCACGGTACGGAGGGCAGAACGCATGACGGTCCTCGCAGGCAGACGGCGGCACGGTGGCTGACTGCCACGGTGGCTGAGCAGATGCTCCCTCATCCCGATGCCCCGCCCCCGCGCGGGGCCCGGCCAGCGTCAACGGACCTTGCTGCGGATACTGACGAGAGGCATGCCGACCAGTTGGCCGTTGGTGAACGCCAGAGGACATCGAGCCGTGGGAATGCCGACTTCAATGATGTTCTGACACGGGTGCATGGGCTCCCCGTTGGTGGGCAAGCGGAGCTGTAGGGCCTTGCAGCGCCGTTCCCCCGTGGCGCTGCAAGGCCCTTTCGCGTCGGCCGCCTTCGGGTCAGCGTCGATAGAGGTGCCACATGGCCAGTTCGTCGTCGTGCGCGCGCAGGCGCTCGACGGCCTCCATGGGGGTGCGCTGTTCGGTGAGCTCGTAGAAGAAGAACAGCGGGGCGAACACGCTCGCATAGCCGAAGGGGGCGCCCCGGGGAGCGATGTAGATGCCGGCACCGGCGTCGAGGAAGGCGTCGGCCAGTGCAGGCTCCCCCGTGTCGCATCCGGTGACGAGAGTGACGCTGCCCGGCAGTTGGAAGTGTTCGCGTACTCGGTCCGGCCCGACGGCACCGTTGAACGGCTGGAACCTGGCCAGTTCCTCGGCGACGTCTTCCATGAGGATGCGTCCCTCGTCGCCGTGACAGGACAAGATCACATAGGGGGCGATCGGTCTGCTGCCGTCCAACGCGGCCACCAGGTGTCGAGGCTGCCCGACCTTCAGGTAGTTCACCTGGACACCGAAGACTTCCAGCCCGGCACGCAACGGATGCGCGAACCCGCCCTCGATGTCGATCAGGTCGACCTCGGTCCAGGCCAGGCGCCCGGCCTGGACCTCGCGCACGCGCGACGGACGCTGGGTCGCCAGCCACTCCTCTTCACCGTCTCCATGCATCACCCGGCCACGATGCCACGGCCCCAGCCGTCGCCACCGCTGATCACAAAATCGCGGCCAGAGCCCTCACTGGGTGTCCTACGGTGAACTGCCCAAAGGTGAGCGCCCGACCGACACCTGGTCGGATCAGTTGTGCGTGGTGGCCGGTGGGCCGGCGATGGCGGTCAGCCGGAGTTTGGTCTCGTCCTCGCTGCCGGGCACGGCGGTCATGATGACGATCTTGAGCTCGGAGTCGCCGTCGGTCAGAACGTCGCAGTCCACCGTGACCGGGCCCACCGACGGGTGGTCGATCGTCTTGTGGTCCTCGCGGTGCGCGGCCACCTCTCCGGTCGCCCACAGCTCGGCGAACCTCTTGTTGCCCGCGTTCAGCTCGCGGATCAGCGTGGCCAAGCGGGTGTCCTGGGGGAAGCGGCCGGTGGCGCGGCGCAGGTCGGAGACGACGGCGGCGTCGGTGACGTCGTGGTCCGCCTCGGTCACCGGCCACAGCGCGAGGCGGGCGGGGCCGGCGTCCACCGGGAACCTGTCGCGGGCGAAGTTGCGCAACCGCGGCGGCGAGGCGGCGGGGTCGCCCAGCAGGGCAGTCCATCCGCGGTTGCTCCACACCAGCTGCCAGTCCGCGGCGAACACGGCGACCGCCACGTCCCCGAGGCGGGCGAGCACCCGCTGCATACCGGGCGGAAGATGGTCGGAGATCGTGCCGTCGGCGGGCGGCACGAGCTGGGCCAGCCGGTACAGGTGGTCCCGCTCGGCGGCGGACAGCTGCAGTGCGCGTGCCAGGGATGCCACCACCGACGCCGAGGGTGTGGTGGACCGCCCCTGCTCCAGGCGCACGATGTAGTCGACCGACACGCCGGCCAGGTCGGCCAGTTCTTCGCGCCGCAGCCCGGCCGCCCGGCGACCGCGGGCCACCGGCAGCCCGGCAGCCGACGGAGGCAGCCGCTCCCGCCATGTGCGGATCATCGCGCCCAGTCCGGTTCCGGGTGTTGCCAGCATGATCCCCATCCTCCCGCATCCCCGGTCGTGCGTGGAAGCGCCAGGGTGGTACTGGTCTTCCTACCGTCGAAGCGTCCCTGGTCCATCCCTGTCGCCGGGATCAGAGTCGTACGCATGACCATCACCTTCATCACCGGAGCCAACAAGGGTCTCGGTCGCGAGACCGCCCGCCGCCTGATCGAGTGCGGCCACACCGTACTCGTCGGGGCGCGCGATCGTGAACAGGGCGAGGAGGCCGCTGCCGCGCTCGGGGCGCGCTACGTTCCGATCGACGTGACCGACGACGCGTCCGTGGCTGCCGCGGCCGTGGACGTGGCCGAGCACGAGGGCAGAATCGACGTCCTGATCAACAACGCCGGTGTGCATGGCCCCGTCGGCGATCCCGGCGACCTCACCGCCGCCGATGCCCGCGCCGTCCTCGACGTCAACGTCATCGGCGTCATCCGCACCACCACCGCGTTCTTGCCTCTGCTGCGCCGCTCGAACGACCCCGTGATCGTCAACGTCAGCAGTGGCATGGGGTCCCTCGCCCTGACCCACGACCCCGACCGGCCCGAGTCGCACGTCGTCGCGCCGCTGTACACCTCGTCCAAGGCGGCGCTGACGATGTTGACCACGCAGTACGCAAAGGGGCTCGACGACATCCGCGTCAACGCCGCCGACCCCGGCTACACCGCGACCGACCTCAACGGTCACAGCGGCCCCCAAACCGTCACCGAGGGCACGGACTCGATCGTCCACCTCGCCACCGAGGGTCCCGGCGCAGGCACCGGCCGCTTCGTCTCCCGCCATGGCGAGATCGCCTGGTCCTGACACCGGCTGTGCGGATCAGCCGTTTCGGGCGACGAGACATCCAGCGGAGCCACTCCAGCATGTCTCTCGTCGCGGGCTGTGCGCCGCACGAAGGCCAGGAATCCTCGCGAAATACGCCGGCCCCACATTCTTCCGCCCCCCAGCCCCATGCGTCTCCGGCCCTCGATGTGACGAGAACTCCCTCCACAACGACGTACAACGAGATCGGGCTGGGCAGCAGCAGCCACGACGTCCTCGTCACGGTTACGGCCGGCGCCGGAATCCACTGGGGCCTGTCAGTCGGATGGCGTCCAGGAGTTGAGCACCCATCCTGACGCGCGCCGTCTCGACCATTTCGGACGACCCGACGCATCGCGGCTCACGCAGCGCCCGAGCCGCCCTGCCACGAGCAGGCCACCGTTCCTCTGACCGGGACAGGGATGCTGAGCAGCGCGCCCGACGCCGCTGTCGGGTTCGTCACCCCGTACCGGGCCGTCGTGACGAAGAGCCGGTGGTCCTCGGGGTGCAGGCACACCGAGGTGGGATGTGGGGCGGGGACGGGCACGGTGTGGAGCAGGCGGCCGTCGGGGCCGTAGCGGCGGACCGCCCCGGCGCCCCACAGCGCGACCCACAGGCAGCCCTCCTCGTCGACGGTCATCCCGTCAGGGCTTCCCTCCCCGCCACGCAGTCGGGCAAAGGTCTCCGGGCCGCCGGAGAGGTCACCCGAGACGGGGTCGATCCGGCAGCGCAGGATGGTGCCGGCGGCCGTGTCCGCGAAGTAGAGGGTCGAGCCGTCAGTGGTGAAGGCGGGTCCATTGACGATGGTCAGGCCGTCGAGGACGCGAACGACCGTGCCGTCGGGGTCCGTTCGGTACAGCGAGCCCGCGCCACGGGTCCCGTCGTAGGCCATGCTGCCCGCCCAGAAGCGCCCGGCGGGGTCGGCGACGCCGTCGTTCATCCGGCTGGGGACCGGGGTGCGGTCCTCGGGTCGGTCAAGCCATTGCAGAACACCGCCGGGGGTGAGCAGGGCGATGCCGGTGCCCGCTGCGGCGATCCATGTGTCCGGCCGGCCGGCCACCGGAGCGACGGCACCCAGCGCCACGTCCAGTCGGGCCAGTTGGCGCGCGGACTCCGGTTCGGTGTCCTCGCGCAGTTCGAAGAGCCGGCCGCTGAGGATGTCGACGTACACGTACCGGCCGTCGATCCAGCGGCCGCCCTCGGCGAGTTCGTAGGCTCCGTCCACGACGACCGTCGCCGGCAGTGCCGTTGATGTCATGTTCCGTCTCCAGGTCAGCGGATCGTGGTGCCGTCGGGCTGGTCGAACAGGCCGAGTTCGTCCTGGGTGGGCAGGCCCTCCCAGTCGCCGCGGGTGGCGACGGCGAAGGCCGCGGTGGTGACCGCCCGGTGCAGCCGGGCCGCGATGTCCGCCCCGCCCAGGAGGGCGGAGAGGTAGCCGGCCACGAAGGCGTCGCCGGCGCCGACCAGGTCGACCGCGTCGACCTGTCGGGCGGCGCGGTCGGTCGCCCCGTCGGCGGTGAAGGCCGTCGCGCCGCGTGCGCCTCGCTTGACGACCACCTCGCTGACGCCTGCGGTCAGAAGCCTGTGCACGGCCTCGGATTCGTCGGCATCGGGATGTTCCAGCACCAGCGGCAGCTCGTCCTCGGAGGCGATGAGCAGGTCGGTATGGTCCAGGAGCGGCCGCAGGGCCATGCGCGCCTGGTCCGAAGTCCACAGCCGGGAGCGGAAGTTGACGTCGAGACAGACGGCGATACCGGTCTCGCGAGCGGTGGTGGCGGCGGCCAGGACGGCTTCGGCCGCCGACGCGCTGAGCGCCGGTGTGATGCCGGTCAGATGCAGGATGCGGGATCCCGGAGCCAGCGCGGGCAGTACGTCGTCCGGTGTGACGGCCGAACCCGCCGAACCGGCGCGGTAGTAGCTGACCCGGGTCAGTGTGCCCAGGCGGGGTTCGGTCAGGAGCAGGCCGGTGGGTCGGCCGGTGTCGTCGGTGACGGCGTGTCCCGTGTCGACGCCCTCCGCGCGCAGGGTGCGCAGCACCAGGGCGCCGAGTTCGTCCGCGCCGACCCGGCCTGCCCACCGCACCCGGTGTCCGAGCCGGGCGAGGCCGATGGCGACGTTGGACTCGGCGCCCGCCACGGACAGGCCGAGACTGCCGCCGAGCCGCAGCGCGCCATGGGCCCGCAGCGCCGCCATCGTCTCGCCGAAGGTCACCACTTCCGGCGGACCCGACGTCACCACCTCCGGTGCAACAGCAGCCGAAGTCCCCCCTTCCGATGCGGCCGGAGTGGTCACAGCGTCTCCCCCGCCGCCACCCTGCGGAACTCGGCCGCGCGGGCGCGCAGTTGGTCCAGGTCGCCGCCGTCGGCCGCGTCCCCGACGAGGGGTGAGCCGACGCCGACAGCGAGGGCGCCCCGGTCCAGGTAGTCGCGGGCGGTCTGCGCGTCCACTCCGCCGACGGGCACGAAGGGCACCTCGGGGAACGGATCGCGCAGGGCCCGCAGATAGCCGGGTCCGCCCAGGGAGCCGGGGAAGAGTTTGACCGCGTCGGCGCCCCGGGCGAGGGCGGCTTCGATCTCGGTCGGAGTCAGGGCCCCCATCAGCACGGGGACGCCGTACGGCTGGAGTCCGTCGACCAGTGCCGGGGTGACGAGGTAGGACGCGCCGGCGTCCACGGCGCGGGCGGCGTCCGCGGCCGAGCGAACGGTCCCGGCGCCGAGGAGTGCGTCGGGGCCCAGTTCGCTGCGGGCCTGCCTGATCACGGTCAGGGCGTCGGCGGTGGTCAGTGAGACCTCGACGGCCGCGATGCCCTCCTCGGCGAGGGTGCGTACGGTGCGCAGCGCCGCGGCGGCGTCCTTGCCGCGGACGATCGCCAGCAGGCGGTGGGTTCGCAGGGATTCCACCAGGTTCATGGGAGCGGGCTCTCCTCGGGTGTGCGTGTGTTCAGGGGCTGGACGGCGGTCACCATTCGGTGAACGCCCCGTCGGGGCCGCGCCATACGGGGTTGCGCCAGCGGTGTCCGGTCTCGGCGGCGTGGCGGACCGCCTTCTCGTCGATCTCGACGCCGAGACCCGGGCGGGAGCCGGCGACGGCGTATCCGCTCTCGAACCGGAAGGGTTCGGGGTCCATCACGTACTCCAGCAGGTCGCAGCTCTGGTTGTAGTGGATGCCCAAGCTCTGTTCCTGGATGAGGAAGTTGGGCACGGAGAAGGCGATCTGGAGGCTTGCGGCCAGGGCGATCGGGCCGAGCGGGCAGTGGGGGGCCAGGGCGACGTCGTACGTCTCGGCCATGGCGGCGATGCGGCGGACCTCGGAGATGCCGCCGGCGTGCGAGAGGTCGGGCTGGGCGACGGCGATGCCGCTGGTCATGACCCCACGGAAGTCCCAGCGTGAGTAGAGGCGTTCGCCGGTGGCGAGGGGGATGCTCGTGGATTCCACCAGGCTGCGCAGGTGGCCCGAGTGTTCCGGTGCGACGGGTTCCTCGACGAACAGGGGGTGCAGTGGTTCCAGCAGGGGCAGCAGGCGGCGTGACATGGCGGTGGAGGCCCGGCCGTGGAAGTCGACGGCGATGTCCCGCTCGTCGCCCAGGACTTCGCGGACGGCGGCGACGCGTTCGACGATCTCAGCGGTGCGTGCCGGGGTGTCGATCGGGGCGAGTTCGGCCGAGGCGTTCATCTTCACCGCGGTAAAGCCGGCCTTCATCTGCTCCTCGGCCAGCTCCGCGACCTCGCTGGGGCGGTCTCCGCCGATCCAGGCGTACATCCGCACGCGGTCGCGGACGGGCCCGCCGAGGAGGCGGTGCACCGGGACGCCGTAGGTCTTGCCGGCGATGTCCCACAGGGCCTGGTCGATGCCGGCGACGGCGCTGGAGAGGATGGGGCCGCCGCGGTAGAAGCCGCCCTTGGTGAGCACCTGCCAGTGGTCCTCGATGCGCAGTGGGTCCCGGCCCACGAGGTAGTCGGCGAGTTCGTGGACGGCGGCGCGCACGGTCTCGGCGCGCCCCTCGATGACGGGCTCGCCCCAGCCGATGACGCCCTCGTCAGTGGCGATGCGCAGGAACAGCCAGCGCGGAGCCACCAGGAACGTCTCAAGTCCGGTTATCTTCAAGGAGTTTCCTCGGGGAGCTGGTCGGTCGCGGCGTCGGCGTCGTCGTCCCGGGCCTGAACGGCGGCCAGGTCGTGGGACGCCTGCGCGAGCAGGGACTCGACGGCGGCCACGGCCGCGTCCGGATCGCCTGCCTCGACCGCGTCCAGCAGATCCTGGTGCACGGGGATGGAGTCGGAGAAGTGCCGGGCGCCGTGCACGATCCGGTCACGGATGCGCAGGCCGGCCTCGATGACGACCTCCATCCGGCTGAGCAGTTCGTTGTGCGCGGACTCCAGCAGGGCGCGGTGGAAGGCCAGGTCCGCCTCGACCATCGCGTCCGCGTCCGCGCCGGCCGCGGCCATGGCCTCGAGGGCCTGCCGCATGGCGTCCAGGTCGGAGGCGGTGCGCCGGGTCGCGGCGAGGCGGGCTCCGGCGGGTTCGACGATCGCGCGGACCTCGGCGAGGTCCTCCAGGAAGCCGTCGGTCGGAGCGCTGCTGCCCTGCCAGCGCAGCAGGTCGCTGTCGAGCAGGTTCCAGTCGGCGCGGGGCCGGATGGTCGTACCGCGCTTCTGCTTCGACTCGAGCAGGCCCTTGGAGGCCAGTACGCGCATGGCCTCTCGGACCACGGTCTTGCTGACGCCGAGTTCCGTCTCGAACCTGACCGGGTCCACCACGGAGCCGGGGGGGTAGTCGCCGCGGATGATGCGTCGGCCCAGCTCCTCCACGGCCTGGCCGTGCAGCCCCTTGGGGGGATGGGTCACCACGTGCTCCGTTTCCGTATCGGTCCTGACGTGCTGTGCGCACTGCTCACGAGGACTCCTTCATGACGCTCCATCCTCCATCGACCACCAGGCCGGCACCGGTCACGTAGGAGGCGTCCTCCGATGCCAGGAAGGCGACGGCGGCCGCCACCTCCTCCGGCTGCCCGAACCGCCTTGCCGCGGTGGCCGCCACGCTGCGTTCCCGGTCCGACTCGGGGATGCCGTCCCAGGCGGCGGTGAGGATGGGGCCGGGCAACACGGTGTTGACCCGGATGTCAGGACCGTACTCGACGGCCAACTGCCGTCCCAGCGAGCACAGTGCGCCCTTCGCGGCGGCGTAGGCGGCGTGGCCCGGCAGCCCGATGACGGCGTGCACCGAGGAGGTCAGCACGACGGAGCCGCGGGCCTCGCGCAGCATGGCCGCGAAGGTCTTCATCCCCCGCCAGGCGGGCTTGAGCAGCACGGCCATCTGACCGTCCCACTCGGCCTCGCTCAGTTCGTCGGCGGGCTTGTTGAGCTGGGCGAAGGCGTTGCTGTGCAGCACGTCCAGCCGTCCGTGGTGCTCGGCGACGTGACGGGCCAGGTTCTCCCAGTCGTCGGCCGACGTCACGTCGCAGCGTACGTACTCCGCGCGTCCACCGCTGTCGGTGATACCTGCCGCGACCGCCTTACCGGCTGTGTCGTCCACGTCCGTGACCACGACCACCGCTCCTTCGGCCGCGAGCCTGCGTGCCGTGGCCGCGCCAATGCCGTGTGCGGCACCGGTGATCATCGCCACGCGCCCGGTCATCCTGCGGCATTCCGTCATCACGTGCTCTCCCCTCGCTCCTGCCTACGTGCCCACCATAGCTGTTTCAATTAATTATGAATATATCTTGACGGGGCGGTGACACCACTCCGAAACTGACCGGCATGCATCAGGCACCTTCAGTACGAAGCTAGGAAGGACCTCCTCCCCATGAGCCGCACCACACCCCGCCGCCGGAGCCGGGGCGCACTCGCAGTGACCCTTGCCGCCGCCTCCCTGCTGATCTCCGCCTGCGGGGGTTCGACGGGTTCGAAGGACCCCGCGGTCCAGAAGCCCGTCAAGCCCGGCGAGAAGGTCGACCTGCGCTTCTGGTCGTGGGTTCCCGGTGTCGACAAGGCCGTCGACAAGTGGAACGCCACGCACCCGGACATCCACGTCAAACTGGAGAAGATCCCGTCGGGCAGCAGCGGCGGCTACGCCAAGATGCGCGCCGCCCTCAAGAGCGGCAACGCGCCCGACCTGGCGCAGGTGGAATACCAGGAGATCCCCTCGTTCCTGCTGGAGAACGGCCTGGTGAACCTGTCCCGGTACGGCGCCGACAAGGACCGGTCGAAGTTCGTGGACTGGCAGTGGCAGCAGGGAGTCTTCGACTCGTCCGTCTACGCGATCCCCCAGGCGTCCGGTCCGATGGGCCTGTTCTACCGGTCCGACCTGTTCAAGAAGTGGGGCATCGCGCCGCCCGCCACCTGGGACGAGTTCGCCCAGGCCGCGCAGAAGATCCACGATGCCGACCCGAAGGCGTACATCAGCACCTTCCCCGCCGGCAACTCCGCCTGGTTCACCGCACTCGCCTGGCAGGCCGGCGCCAAGTGGTTCGGCGTGAACGGCGACACCTGGACGGTGAACATCAACTCGCCGGAGACCCTCAAGGTCGCCGCCTTCTGGGACGACCTGCGCAGCAAGAAGGTGATCAAGACCGAACCCGACTTCGCCAACGGCTGGTACAAGGACCTGCAGAGCGGGGGCATCACCTCGTGGGTCAGCGCCCAGTGGGGCGACGCCATCATCAGCGGAAACGCTCCCAAGACCACCGGCAAATGGGCGGTCGCACCCATGCCGCAGTGGACGAAGGGTGCGAACGTGTCCGCGAACTGGGGCGGTTCCTCCACGGCTGTCCTCAAGGGCGCGGGGCACATCCCCGAGGCCCTGGAGTTCGCCGAATGGCTCAACACCGACCCCGCGAGCGTCGACCTGCTGCTGCAGGGCGGATACGGCTGGCCCGCGGCGGACGACGCGTACAAGGGCTCCTCCCTTGACAAGCCGTCCTCGTTCTTCGGAGGCCAGAAGTACAACGAGGTCTTCGCGGAGGCGGACAAGAGCATCGACAACTCGTGGAAGTGGATACCGACGATCGACGCCACCTACCAGCACCTCAACGACGGCTTCCAGGCCGCCCTGGCCGGCAAGGGCACGTTCGTCTCCGCGGTCCAGCAGGCGCAGAAGCAGACCGTCGAGGACCTGAAGAGGAAGGGATTGAAGGTTTCCACCGGCCAGTGACCGCCTCCGGAGGGCGCGACACGGCCGCCGCCGTTCTCCCCTCCGGACTCCAGAAAGAACCCTGATGCCCACCCGAGCGCCCCGTCGCCGCAGAAATCTGACGCCCGTCGTCTTCGTCGCGCCGTTCCTCCTGCTGTTCCTACTGACCTTCGCCGTCCCCATCGGCTACGCCGTCCACCAGAGCGTCATGGATGTCGAGCACACCGGAGCCCTGGGGCTCGGCGGCAGCCATACCGTCTTCGTGGGGCTCGGCAACTACGCCGACGCGTTGTCCGATCACGCCTTTGTGCGCAGCATCGGTCGCGTCCTGCTGTTCGCGGCCGTCCAGGTACCGGTGATGGTCGCGTTGTCCGCCGGGCTCGCACTGCTGCTGGACAGCGCCTCGGCCAGAGGCGTGCGGTTCTTCCGCGCCGCCTTCTTCCTGCCCTACGGCGTTCCGGGGGTCATCGCGTCCATCCTGTGGGGCTTCCTGTACGTGCCGGGAGTCAGCCCTCTCGTGGACGGCATGCGCCATCTGGGGCTGTCGGTCGACCTGTTGGGCGGAGACACGGTTCTGTGGTCCATCGCGAACATCGTCACGTGGGAGTTCGCCGGCTACAACGTCCTGGTTCTCGTCGCCCAGTTGCGCACCATCCCCGCGGAGCTGTACGAGGCCGCCCGCATCGACGGCGCCAGCGCGTGGCACACGGTCCGCCACGTCAAACTGCCGCTGCTGCGCCCGGCGCTGATCCTCACCACGGTCTTCACCATCATCGGCACGCTGCAACTGTTCGCCGAACCGCTGGTGCTCAAGCCCGTCTCCTCGAGTATCGACAGCGCCTACACCCCCAACCTCAGCGCCTACAACGAGGCGTTCACCAACGACAACTACCACCTCGCCGCCGCCGAGGCAGTGCTGCTCGCCCTCGCCGCGTTCGCGCTCTCCTTCGGTTTCCTGCGGCTGATCAACAAGAGAGGTGGGGACGCGTGAGTCTCCAGACACCGGCCCGCACGGTCCCGCCGCGGGGCGGGACGCCGGCCTCCGACGACGGCACGAGGCCGCGCAGCGGCATCACCGGGGTCACCGCGCGCAGTCGCATCCTGGTCACCGGCCTGCTGGTGGCTGCCGCCGGGTACTTCCTGCTCCCGGTGTACTGGCTGGTCGTGGCGTCCACCAAGTCCACCGGCGACCTGTTCGGCAGCTTCGGGCTGTGGTTCTCCCATCCCCGGTTCCTGAGCAATCTGCGCCAGGTGGTCACCTACGACCATGCGATCTACCTGCGCTGGGCCGCCAACAGCCTGCTGTACGCGGGCGTCGGCGCAGCCGTGGCGACGCTGCTGGCCGCGATGTCCGGCTACGCGCTGGCCAAGTTCTCCTTCGCCGGCCGCGACACGATCTTCAACATCGTGCTGGGTGGCGTCCTGATCCCCGCCACGGCGCTGGCGCTGCCCATGTACCTGCTGTTCAGCAAGGCAGGCCTGGCCAACACCTACTGGGCCGTGCTGCTGCCGAGCTTCGTCAGTCCCTTCGGCGTGTACCTGTGCCGGATCTACGCCGCGGCATCCATACCGGACGAGCTGCTGGAGGCGGCCCGCATCGACGGCGCGGGAGAGATCCGCATCTTCACGGTCGTCGTTCTGCGCATCATGACCCCCGCACTGGTGACGATCTTCCTCTTCCAGTTCGTGGGCATCTGGAACAACTACTTCCTGCCGCTGGTCATGCTGTCCGACTCCAAGCTCTACCCGATCACCCTGGGTCTGACGTCGTGGCAGTCCTTCGCCGACCGCCAGCCCCAGCTCTACCAGCTGACCGTCGGAGGTGCCTTCGTCTCCGTCGTCCCGCTGATGATCGCCATGGTCGCCCTGCAGCGCTTCTGGCGCAGCGGTCTGACCGAGGGCAGCGTGAAGGGCTGAGAGCTCGATGGCAGGAAGGGGAGGGGCGGACCGCCCCTCCCCTCTTCAGTCGTTCGACGCTCACTCGCCGCCCGGCACGGCCGCCTTCCGGAAGGCGTCGTATACCAGCTTGGGCCGCTCCTCCGCGAAGGTCAGCAGGCCCATCACGGAGATCCCGTTGTAGTCCTGGTTGTACCCGGCCCGCTCCTTGTAGTCCTTGAGCACCCAGTAGGTGAACCCGGCCACGAACGCGCTGCGCGCGGTCACCTGTTCCCAGTGGGCGGTGAAGCTCGCCGCCTGCCACTCCTCCGTGCCCTGTGTGGTGGCGGCGCCGTGGGTGCCGGCCACGGCCCAGGTGCCGTTCTCGGTGATCAGGATCGGCTTGTCGGGATACTTCGCGTGGACCGCGTCCAGGGTGGGGCCGAGGTCGGCATCCTTGCCGTAGAAGTAGCCGAAGTACTCGTTGAACCCGATCACGTCGGCGAGGTCGAAGGCGGGGTCGTTGCTGGTGTTGGAGGCCCAGGTCACGGGGCGGGCCGTGAGGTCGACCGCGTTCACGGCCGCCTTGAGGTCGGCGAGCCAGGCACGGTAGACGGGGGCGCCGTCCCCGTCGATCTCCGACTCGTTCTGCAGCCCCCAGAGGATCACCGAGGGGTGGTTGTGCTGGTTCCACGCCATGGTCAGGGCCAGGGCACGGGCGAGGCCGTAGCGCTCGGTCTGCAGCTGCTCCTGGGCGGTGTTGAGCCACATGGTGTCGATGTCGTCCATCACCAGCACGCCGTGCTCGTCCGCCCAGTCGTAGACGTACGGGTGGCGGTTGTAGACGCAGTTGCGGATGAAGTTGGCGCCCACCGCCGTCACATGGCCCAGCTCCCGGTCGTACTCGGCCGGTGTCATCGCCCTGCCGTGTGCGGCCGTCTCCTCGTGCCAGTTGAGGCCCTTGAGGAACAGTGGTTTGCCGTTCAGCCGCAACTGGGCGCCGGCGATGGTCAGTTCGCGCATGCCGTACACGGTGGACAGCGTGTCCCCGCGGGCGCCCGAGGCCCGGCCGGCGGTCAGGGTGGCCCGGGCGGTGAGCGTGTGCGGTGAGGCCGGGCTCCATCGCGGGGCGTCGGGGACCCGGAGCGAGACGCGTACGACGCCCGCGGACCGGGCGGCGATCCGGGCCGCGACCCCGGTGGGCCGGGCGCCGGTTCCGTGGCCGGGATCCAGGGTGAGCCGGCCGTCGAAGTCGCGGGCACCGTGGTTCTCGACGACCGCGTGGGCCTCGAGACGCCCGTTCGCTGCTGTCACCAGCAGTTTGGCGATGGTGACCTGCGGAACCGCCTCGATCCAGGCCGACCGGGTCAGCCCCGCGTAGGGCCAGTGGTCGACGGGCTTGTAGGGCAGCTCGTGGTCGTCGGTGACCGGCTGCGCGGTGGCGGCCGTGTAGTCGGTGTAGCTCGCCCGGCGGAAGACCCGCACGGCGATCGTCTGACGGTGGCCCGGCCGCAGTGCCCCGGACACGGGAAGCGCGAAGGGGGAGTTGGCGCCCTCGTGCTTGCCGAGATGCGTTCCGTCGAGCCAGACCTCGGCGCTGTAGCCGGCGGCCAGGAAGGCGATGCGGACATGCCGGGCACGCCAGGAGGCGGGGACGTCGACGGTGGTGCGGTACCAGGCGTAACCGTCCGCAAAGGCCGTGCCCTTGCCGAACGGCGCGGTCTGCGAGCCGAATCCGGGGGTGTCGAGCAGGTCCCAGGCCGCCGGGACGTCGATGAGTCCCCACGCCCGGTCGTCGTGGTGCGGCAACTGCCAGCCCTCGTCGAGTCCTTGATCGGCCGCGTCGAAGCGGAAGCGCCACTTCCTGTCCAGGGACAGGTACTCCCGGGTGGGCTCATGGGTGCGCCGGCCGTCGAAGGAGGGGAGCACCGCGCCGTACTGGAAGACGACGTTGGTGCCGCCGATCTCACGCACGTGGGTACCGGAGGGCTCGGTGGCCGGGTGGGTGTCCAGCACCGGGCCGTTCGCGGCGGCCGCGGCCGTGCCGTCCGCCGCGAGCGCCGTCTCCGGCCAAGCGGGCAGAGCGACGAAGGCGGCCGCGCCCAGCGCCGTGACGACGGTGCGCCGGGACGGAGGGGTGGATTCGGTCATGACAGGCGGCTCCTTGATGCGCGTACGGGTTCGTCCGCCCCACAGCCTGGACAACCCCGTCACCCTCGTCAAGGATTATTCATAATTAATGAATTGAGCTAGCGTGGTGCCGTCGAGCCGCCGACGGCGTCCTACCGCACACGAACGACGGGTGACCTCATGACCGCCACACAGCAGCAAGCCAGCACGAGCGAGCCCACGGGCCGGCTCGCCATCACCCTGTGGGACTTCAGCTGGTACACACAGGCAGGACCCGGCGAGCCGTTCGCCGACCTCGACCGCGCCTTCGCCGAGACGGTGGACCGCGGCTTCAACACCGTGCGCATCTGCGCCATGCCCTTCCTGCTGTTCTCCGGACGCGTCCCCTCCCCGGAGTCCATCCAGGTCCGCGGCCTGGGCGAGCAGTTCGGGCAGCGCACCCGCTGGTACGACGTGCGCGGCGGCTACCCGCTGGACGGTCTGCAGAGGCTCGTCGAGCTCTTCGAAGCGGCCGCCCGCCACGACTGCAAGGTGATCGTCTCCTCGTGGGAGTACCAGCAGTCCCCCAGCTTCGCCGACACCGACGCCTGGCACCGCGCCCTGGCCGAGGTCCCCGGCCCCGACCGCGCGGAGGCGGTGGCCGAAGCCCTCGCCGGACTGCTGGACTTCCTCACCGAGCGCGGACTGGCCGGCCCCGTCGCCTACGTCGAAGTGCACAACGAGGTCGACAACTGCGACCTGGTGCCGGCGGACGGCACCCCCGGCCACTACGCCCGGCTGCGCGGCCCCCTCGAACGCGCCGTGAAGCTCCTTCAGGCACGCCACCCGGACATCCCCGTCACCTACTCCCTGGGCGAGCCCTGGCCCGGCGAACTCGACGACCTGCCGGAGCAGGCGCAGATCGCGCACTTCCACTTCTACGTCTACGGCGTGCTCGGCGCGCTGTACGAGGCGGTCGGACTCGGCCACGGCACCGAGGCGGCGCCCGAGACGGCCACCTGGCCGACCCCCGAACTGGCCGCCATGCTGCGCCCCGACGCGCCCGCCTTCGACGACTACCGGCCGGACGAGCCCTGGCGGCTGGCCGCCACCGGCATCCCGCGCGAACTGTTCTACGCACACGACTGGGTCGACCCGGACCGCTGGGACCTGTGGCTCTACGAGAACTATCCGGCACACCGGCAGTCCATGCGGGAGACCCTGGCCGGGTGGGTCGACTCCGTCGCCGAGTTCGCCCGCGGCCGCGGCATCCCCGCCGTCCTCGGTGAGGGCGTCGTGGGCTACACCCCGCTGCTGACGCGCTTCGAGGAGGACGCCGTCGGCAAGGACATCGCCGAGTTCGTCGTCGACCGCTGCCTCACGGCAGGCTTCCAGGGCGTCGTCCTGACCTCGAACGCGGCCCCGCACCACCCCATGTGGCACACCGACCGGGACTGGATGCGGAAGGTCAACACCCATATCACCACTGCCTGAACGCGGCCCCGCGTCGGCACGGATCGCGGAGGGCGGTCCCTGCCGACGCGGCGCTTCTTGTGGGGCCGGAACCATGCCCCCACCCTGTTCGGGAGCGCTCCCAACAACGGGCGGCACAGCGGCCGTTCACAGCCGCTCCCCCTGGTGAAGTCGTGTGCGCGATCCCCTCCCGCCGGTAAGATCGGTGATCTCTTGGGGGAGGTCGCATGGGCAGACGACGCCCGGGGGCACCGACGCTGGAGGAGGTGGCCGCCCACGCGCGGGTGGGACGAGGCACGGTCTCCCGCGTCATCAACAACGCTGCGGGCGTGAAGGAGTCGACACGTCGTGCCGTGCAGCAGGCCATCGACGAACTCGGTTACGTACCCAACCTCGCGGCCCGATCCCTGGCCGGACGGCGGGCCGACGCCGTCGCCCTGGTCATGACGGAGCCGGACTGGCGGCAGTTCGCGGAACCCTTCTTCTCCGAGATCGTCACCTCGCTCGGAGACGCCCTGACCGACACCGGAATGCAGCTGATGCTGACCCTGGTGCGCTCGGACGCCGAACGGCAACGCTTCCTCGAGTACGCGCGCGGCGGCCGGGTCGACGGCGTCCTGCTGATGTCCGTACACGCCGGCGATCCACTGCCGGACATGCTCGCCGAAGCGCGGTTGCCGACCGTGCTGCTGGGGCGCCGCTCCGGTGACGAGTACGTCAGTTACGTCGACATGGACAACGTCGGCGGTGCGCGCAGCGCCGTCTCCCACCTTGTACAACGGGGCCGCAGGGTCATCGCCACCATCACCGGTCCGCTCGACCTGCACGCCGCCCAGTGCCGACTGCGCGGCTACGAAGAGGCGCTGGCGCTGGCGGGCCTGAAGGCCGAGCGGACCCGCGTCGCCGAAAGCGACTTCACGGCGGAGAGCGGGCGTCGCGCCATGGCCGAGCTCCTCGAACGGCATCCGGACATCGACGGTGTCCTCGCCGCGTCGGACACCACGGCCGCGGGGGCCCTGGAGGCCCTGCGCGCGGCGGGGCGCCGGGTGCCCGAGGACGTCGCCGTGGTCGGCTTCGACGACTTTCCGCTCGCTCAGCGGACCGAACCGCGGCTGACCACCGTGCGTCAGCCGATCGAGGAGGTCGGGCAGGCCATGATCCGACTGCTCCTGGAGGAGATGGAGGAGGGCGCAGTGGCCTGGCGTCACGTCATCCTCCGTACGGAACTGGTGGTCCGCGAGTCGACCTGACGCAGGCCGTCACGATCGATTCAAGGTGTTCCTGCTTCGGGTCTTGTCATGCCCCTGCCCATTCTCTACAGTCCTGCCGAAACCAGGATTGGGAGCGCTCCCATTCATTAGGGCACGGGAACGTCTCCCCGTCACCCCCTCCCCCACGCCTGAAGAGGATCCGCATGCGTCCTTCACCGCACCATGCCCGCCGCGCGCGTGGCCTGCTCGGCGCGCTGCTCACCTCGCTCGTCTCGCTCGCCGCGCTGCTGACCACCGCCCCCCTCGCGCAGGCCGACACCACGCTCTGCGAGGCCTTCGGTTCGACGACCATCCAGGGCCGGTACGTGGTCCAGAACAACCGCTGGGGCACCAGCGCGACCCAGTGCATCACGGCGACCGACTCGGGGTTCAGGATCACCCAGGCCGACGGATCCGTCCCGACGAACGGCGCCCCGAAGTCCTACCCGTCCATCTTCAACGGCTGCCACTACACCAACTGCTCTCCCGGAACCCAGCTTCCCGCCCAGCTCAGCACCATCTCCACCGCGCCGTCGAGCATCTCCTTCAACTACGTCAACAACGCGGTGTACGACGCCGCGTACGACATCTGGCTCGACCCCACGCCCCGCACCGACGGCGTGAACCGGACCGAGATCATGATCTGGTTCAACAGGGTCGGATCCGTGCAGCCCATCGGCTCCCCGGTCGGCAACACCAACGTGGGCGGGCGCACCTGGCAGGTGTGGTCCGGCAGCAACGGCACGAACGACGTCCTGTCCTTCGTCGCGCCGTCGGCGATCAGCAGCTGGAACTTCGACGTCATGGACTTCGCCCGCCAGGCCGTCTCCCGCGGAATCGCGCAGAACAACTGGTACCTGACGAGCGTTCAGGCCGGCTTCGAACCCTGGCAGAACGGCGCCGGCCTCGCCGTGACCTCGTTCTCCTCCACCGTCAACAAGGGCTCCTCCAGTGACCCCGGCACCCCGGGCGGCGCCACGGCCTGCAAGGTGGCGTACGGGGCGAACGCCTGGCAGGGCGGCTTCACCGCCGACGTCACCATCACCAACACCGGCACCTCCCCCGTCAGCGGCTGGAAGCTCGCGTTCACCCTGCCCTCCGGGCAGCAGATCACCAACGCCTGGAACGCGAACCTCTCCGGGTCGTCCGGAGCGGTCACAGCGAGCAATGTGAGCCACAACAGCGAGCTGGCGCCCGGCGGCCAGGCGACCTTCGGGTTCCAGGGCACCTCCAGCGGGACCTTCGCCAAGCCCTCCGCCTTCAGCCTGAACGGCACCGCCTGCACCACGTGATCCAGCCTCCCCCTCCGAGGCTCGCCCGATCCGCCCACGGCGCCCGGCGAGCCTCGGAGGGCGGGTCAGGGTGTGATCCGGGATCACTCCGGGAGGACCCCGATGTCGGGGGTCCGTGCCCGCGGGCAGGATGACGCGTATGACCCCAACCCGCATCTCCCGCAGGTCCTTTGTGAACGTCGCCGTGTCGGGGACGGCCGCGCTGGCCGCCACCGCGGTACTGCCCGTGCAGCGGGCGAGCGCCGCCTTACCCGTGCCGCTCCCGCCCCTGGACTCCGCCGCTCTGCAGGCGGCGATCGACGACCTGGAGCACCCGCCGTCGACCGCGGCCCGGCTGCGCGTCGGCGGCACTGGCGGCCACTGGCGAGGCACCTCCGGAGTGGCCGACATCCGAACGCGGCGTCCGGTGTCGGCGGACGACAGGGTCCGGATCGGCAGCATCACCAAGGTCTTCGTCGCCACGGTGGTGCTGCAACTGGTGGCGGAGCGACGGGTCGCCCTGGACGCGCCGGTACGGCACGTCCTGCCGGGGCTGCTGCCGGCCCGGTTCGCGGCTGTCACCCTGACGCACCTGCTGAACCACACCAGCGGACTGCCCGACCACGTCGGCATCCCGGACCCGCACACCGCGGAGGAGGTGTTCCGCCACCGCTTCGACCACTGGACACCGCGGGAGTGGGTGGCGACGGCGACCCACGGACCGCTGAAGTTCGCCCCCGGCACCCGGCAGGAGTACCGCGGCATCAACTACGTACTCGCCGCGCTGATCATCGAAAGGCTCACCGGCCGCTCGTACGGGGAGGCCGTCGCGGCCCGCATCCTGCGTCCACTGGGCCTGGCGCGTACGGTCGTACCGGGCGACGACCCGCGCATCCACGGTCGGCACGTGCACGGCTACCTGACGATGGCCGACGGCAGCCTGCGGGACATCACCACGTACGACCAGTCTTCCAGCCGGGGCGAGGGCGACATGATCTCCACCACGCGCGATCTGGACCGCATGCTCTCCGCGCTGTTCTCCGGCGAGTTGCTCCCGCCGGAGCTGCTTCGGCTGATGTTCACCCTGCCGCCCGACGAGGTGCGGATGCTGGACGGCTCCCCAGCCCGCTACAGCACCGGCCTGCAGCAGGCCACCGTCAACGGCGTCACCCTCTGGGGCAAGACCGGGGAGACATACGGCTACAAGAACGCCGCCTTCTCCACTCGCGACCAGCAGCGCCGCTTCGTCCTCGCGTACCACCCGACGACCGCCCGCGACGGCGGTGAGAGCCGGATGATCGCTCGGGTCGCCGACCTGCTCACCACCTGACGACGACCGGCCGCGGAGGACACCGTGGCGGTCCGGGCCCTCCGTGCCGCGCGGCGCCACGTGGATCACGCCGCCACGCGTGCGGTCGCCTCGGAACCCGTGCGCTCGGCCACCGCTCGCCGCCGTCGCACCGGAATGCCCAGCGTCGGATTGGCGACACCCCAGGCCGCGCCCTTGCAGACCAACTCCTTGTAGCGAGCAGCGAAGCGGCCGGTCAGGGCGCGGTCCACGGCGCGGTCGTCGGCGGTGACGAACTGGATCAGGCCGTCCTTGCGCCCCAGCGAGATGCACTGGTTGAAGTAGCGCAGCGGGGTGTTCGGCAGCTTGCCGTCGGTCAGGCGGGCGGCGATGGAGTCGGCGGCCTGCCAGGCCATGGGGGTGCCCGAGGCGCAGGACATGCGCAGGGGCTGGTCGCCGGCGCCCAGCGCATGGCCGGCGTCGCCGATCGCGTACACGTCCGGGTGCGAGACCGAGCGCATCGTCGCGTCGACCACGATGCGGCCGCTGTCCGCGAGTTCCAGGCCGGTGTCAGCGGCCAGCGGGTGGACGGCGAAGCCCGTGGTCCAGACGGTGACGGCAGCCGGGAAGGTCCGGCCGTCCGCGGTCGTGACACGGTCCGCCCCGACGGCGGTCACCGCGGCGTTCTCGTACACCGTGATGCCGAGCCCGTCGATGACCTTGCGCAGGTGCGCGCGGCCCTTCGGGGAGAGCCAGTCGCCCAGTTCGGCGCGCGTGGCCAGGGTGACATCGAGGTCCGGGCGGGCCTCGGCCAGCTCCGTCACCAACTCCAGACCGGTCAGGCCACCGCCCACGACGAGGACCGTCTCGCCCTCGGCGAGCCCGGCCAGGCGCTCACGCAGCCGCAGCGCGCCGGGGCGGCTCGCGATCTGGTGGGCGTGCTCGGCGACACCCGGGACGCCGTGGTCGTTCCCGCCGCTGCCGAGGGCGTAGACGAGGGTGTCGTACGCCAGTTCCGCGGTGCCCTCCGTGCTCTGCACCGCGACCGTCTTGCGGTCCACGTCGATCGACGTGACCTGCGCGAGCTTCACGTCGACGCCCGTGCCCGCGAACATCTCGCGCAGCGGACGCGGTGCGAGGTCCTGCCCCACGGCCAGCTGGTGCATCCGGACCCGCTCGACGAAATCGGGCTCGGCGTTGACGAGGGTGATGGCGACGTCCTCACGACGCAACCGCTTGGCGAGTCGGCCTGCCGCGATCGCCCCGGAGTAGCCGGCGCCGAGAACGATGATCCGGTGCTGCATCTTCCTGCTCCTGTCTGCGCGGGTCCGGTGCCTTCTGGCCCGGTCACGCCCCTTGAACCGGACAGCCCGCCGATACCTGACAGAAGAATGGAGTGACCTGCGTCACATGAGGGATCAGAGAGCTTCGGCCACGACCGGAGGACCGAAATCGCCCGCCGCCCAGCGCTGTGCAGCCCGCTCCAGCTTGTCCGGGTTGACCTGGCTGCGGACCGCGACGATCCCCTCCTGCGTCCGCTCCAGGCACATGATGCCGACGACCCGCCCGTCGACCACCACGACGACCGCGGGCTCGCCGTTGGCCGTGGCGGCGTAGAGGTCGGGCGAGCCGCCGATCAGATCCCGCTTGGCCTGGGCCGGCTTGAACAGCCCGCGCAGGAACTTCGCCACCGTGCGTGCGCCCTCGAAGGCACTGGCCCGGGCCGGCACCTTCCCGCCGCCGTCGCCCACCGCGATGGCGTCAGAGGTGAGCAGCTTGATCAGCGGCTGGGTCTCCCCGCTGGTCGCCGCGGCGAGGAACTCCTCGACGATCCGGCGCGCGGCCGCCTCGTCGATCTCGACGCGTGCCCTGCCCTGCGCCACATGCTTCTTCGCACGATGGAAGATCTGCTGGCTGGCCGCCTCGCTGAGGTCCAGGATCTCGGCGATCTCCCGGTGGGAGTACGCGAACGCCTCGCGCAGCACGTACACCGCGCGCTCGTTCGGCGAGAGGCGCTCCAGAAGAACCATCACGGCGTACGACACCGACTCGCGCTGCTCGGCCGTCTCCGCGGGGCCCAGCATCGGGTCCCCGTCGAGCAATGGTTCGGGCAGCCACTGGCCGACATAGGTCTCGCGGCGCGCACGGGCCGACGTGAGCTGGTTGAGGCAGAGGTTGGTGAGCACCTTGGTCAGCCATGCCTCGGGCACCTCGATGCGCCCGGCATCCGCGGCCTGCCAGCGCAGATAGGTCTCCTGCACGGCGTCCTCGGCCTCGCTCGAGGAGCCGAGCATGCGATAGGCGATGGCCTCGAGACGCGGCCTGGCCGCCTCGAACCGGTCCACGTCGTTGAAGGTCAGGGCCATGCGGAGATCTTATCCGGCGGCCCCCGCGGTTACACGGCAGTTGCCGGTCCATGAAGCCCTGCAGGTCACACCAGGACAGGAAGCGATGCGAGGCCGCGAACGAGACGAGTGTGCCGCCACCGCAGTTGATCAGGCGGTACGGCAAGTCGGATGCGGGGAAACCGGGTCAGTACCGCTCGCAGGGCGATCTCCGCCTCGGCCTTCGCCAGGGGCGCGCCGACACAGCGGTGGATGCCGTGGCCGAAGCCGAGATGCGCGGAGGCGTCCCGGTCCAGGTCGAGGAGGTCCGGCGAAGGGAACCGTTCCGGGTCGCGGTTGGCCGCGCCGAGAGCGACCCATACGGGGGCACCGGGCGGGATGTCGGTACCGCCGAGTGTGACGGCCTCGGTGGTGAACCGGAAGGTGGCCGTACTGACCGGGGAATCGAACCGGAGCAGCTCGTCCAGCACGGCCGGCACGCCGTCCGGATTCTGCTGGAGGCGGTGCAACTCGGCCGGGCGCCGCAGCAACGCCAGTGCGGCGTTGCCGAGGAAGTTGGTCGTGGTCTCGTGTCCGGCCACAAGCAACAGCACGGCCAGAGAGACGAGTTCCTCCTCGCTCAGCTGCTCGGCTCCGTCACGAGCCGCGATGAGCCGGTCGAGAAGAGAGTCACCGGGGTGCAGGCGCTTGGCCGCGATCAGGCCCGTCATGTAGTCGGCCATGGAATGCGAGGCCGCGTCGATGACGTCGGGCCTGCCTGCCGCGAACAGCTCTCCGGACCAGCGCCGCACGTCGGGCCGGTCTGCCTCGGGGACGCCGAGCAGCTCACAGATCACGACGACGGGCAGCGGCACCGCCACGCCGGTCACGAAGTCGACCTGCTCTCCGACGGTCCACTGGTCCAGCAGCTCTTCGGTGAAGCGGGCGATGAACGGACGCAGCTGTGCGACGGCTTTCGCGGTGAACGCCTTGGTCACCAGCTTGCGCAGCCGGGTGTGCCGGGGTGGGTCGCTGGCCAGCATGGTGTGCGCCACCGCGGAGTGCAGACGGCGCCGTGACGCCTTGTCCGCGAAGAAGGCGGCCGTGTCCTTCGAGAGCCGGGGGTCGCCGAGGGCTTGCCTGGCCTCCGCGTATCCGGTGACCAGGTAGCCGGCGCGGCCGCCCGACTCGGCGGGAAGGGACTGCACCGGGCACCTGGACCGCATGGCCGCGTAGACGGGGTACGGGTCCTGGAGGAAGCGGGGGTCCTGAGTCGGGTCGGTCATGCTTCCAGCCTCCAACCGGCTCGGGCTCACCGCCGTCGGCGACACGCCCAACACAGGCCGGATACACCTCAGTTACCGGTAGGAGCCCCGCCTGGCGGACCATCCGCCCCGTGGCCCCATCTGTCGGAGGAGAGCGCACTCTCCTGCGTGGCCCGCAAAGGGCGCAGCGGCCCTACATGTTGATCATGTGGCCGGCGAGGCCGTGGACGGCTTCCTTGACCGCCTCGCCCAGCGTCGGGTGGGCGTGGACGTTGCGGGCGACCTCGTGGACGGTCAGGTCCCACTGCTGGGCCAGGGTCAGTTCGGGCAGGAGTTCGGTGACATCCGGGCCGATGAGGTGGCCGCCGAGGAGTTCGCCGTACTTGCCGTCGCTGATCAGCTTCACGAAGCCGCCCGCGTCGCCCAGGCCCTGTGCCTTGCCGTTCGCGGTGAACGGGAACTTGGCGACCTGGACGTCGAAGCCCTTCTCCCGGGCCTGCGCCTCGGTGTAACCGAAGCTGGCGACCTGCGGCTGGCAGAATGTGGCGCGCGGGATCATGACGTAGTCGAGTTCCATGGTCTCGGCGTCCGCGAGCGTCTCGGCGGCGACCACGCCCATCGACTCGGCGGCGTGCGCCAGCATCAGCTTCGCGGTGACGTCGCCGATGGCGTAGATGTGCGGGACGGAGGTGCGGCAGCGGCCGTCGACGTCGATCGCGCCGCGCTCGGTGACGGTCACGCCGGTCTTCTCCAGGCCGTAGCCGGTGACGTTCGGGGCGAAGCCGATCGCCTGCAGGACCTTGTCGGCCTCCAGCACCTTCTGAGCGCCGTCCTTGCCGGTGACCGTGACGCGGACCTGCGGGCCGGACTCGTCGATCGACTCGACCCGGGTCGAGGTGAGCACGTCGATGCCCAGCCTCCGGTACTGCTTGGCCAGTTCGGCCGAGACCTCGGCGTCCTCCAGCGGGGCGACCCGGTCCAGGAACTCGACGATCGTCACCTTCACGCCGTAGTTGTGCAGCACGTAGGCGAACTCGATGCCGATCGCGCCGGCGCCCGCGATGACGATGGACTGCGGCAGGTCCTCGGCCAGGATCTGCTCCTCGAACGTCACCACGCGCGAGGTGCGGCGGGTGCCGGGCAGCAGTTTGGGGGTGGCGCCGGTGGCGATGATGCAGTGGTCGAAGCCGATGGTACGGGTGTTGCCGTCGTAGTCGGCCACCTGGAGGGTGTGCGGGTCGAGGAACGTGCCGCGGCCGTTGATCTCCGTGATCTTGTTCTTCTTCATCAGGTAGTGGACGCCCTTGACCCGGCCGTCGGCGACCTTCCGGCTGCGGCGGAAGGCTTCGCCGTAGTCGAAGGAGACCTCCCCGTCCACCTTGATGCCGAAGGTCTTCGCCTCGCGGGTGAAGATGTGCGCGAGTTCGGCGTTGCGCAGCAGGGCCTTGGTGGGGATACAGCCCACGTTCAGACAGACACCGCCCCAGTACTTCTCCTCGACCACCGCGACGCGCTTGCCCAGTTGGGCGGCCCGGATGGCGGCGACGTACCCGCCGGGGCCCGCACCGAGTACGACGACGTCGAAGTGCTCGTCCTGCTCGTCCATGGACGGCTTCCTTCCGATCGGACAACCTGTTCAACCATTCGACCGAGCCGGCGGAGGACGAGGGAGGCGACCATGTGGTCGACCACCTCGGCGACAGCGGCCCCGGCATCCACTTCAGCATCCCGCTGCCGTGATCTATGCCCGCGAAATCGTCACTGGCCCGGCAACGTCTCACCGACTCCACGAATGGCCCTCTCGCCGCGAGGTGACCGGCCCTGCCGAGCGGAAGGCGCTGCTCTCCCGGTCACTTGATCGCCTTCAGAGTCTCGGAGCGGACCCGGAGCGTGGTCCTGGCGGCCGACTTCAGGTCGAGGTCGGCGTTCACGACACCGAAGGTCATCTCGGCCACCAGGGCCGAGGTGTTGCCGTCCGCCCAGACGCAGACCGGGTAGGTGAATCGTCAGGCCGGGCCGCTTCCGCACGAGCACTCACAGCTGATCCTCACGGCCGACCCTGCCGGGGTGACGTCCCTCGGTGGTACGGATACCTTCGCGCCGTCGGCTTCACCGTCGCGCTTCAACGCCTCGGCACGGGCTCCGGCTTGGTGCTTGAACCGACCGTAGAAGCCCGTGATCACCAGCGCGCCCTCGGCCGGGTCGCCGCCCAGGCTGTAACTCCCCCACGACACCATGAGTGACCTTGGCGAGTTCGTAACGGCCGTCGAGCAGCGTCCTGGGCAGAACCAGCGCGAAGTGGGCCTCGGGAAAGCCGCTTTCGGCCTTCACTTCGATCACCGCCATGAGCGTCGGTGGGGGCCAATATGGTGGACCGATGACGTCGATCAAGAAGTTCCAGGTCACCTTCGACTGCGCACAACCCGAGCGTCTCGCTCGATTCTGGTGCGAGGTGCTGGGGTACGTCGTACCGCCGCCACCGGAGGGGTTTGCCACTTGGGACGATTTCAAGGGCTCGCAGCCGCCTGAGCAGCGCGATTCCTGGTTCGCCTGCGTTGATCCCTCAGGCGTGGGCCCGCGGCTGTACTTCCAGCGCGTCCCTGAGGGGAAGGCCGCCAAGAACCGGGTGCACCTCGATGTGCGAGTCGGCACCGGACTCGTGGGGGAAGAGCGCCTCGCCGCGCTTGAAGCCGAATGCGAACGGTTGGTCCCGCTCGGCGCGGTACACGTGCGAACGCTGTACGACGGCAAGGACTCCTGCATCCCGATGCTGGACATCGAGGGCAACGAGTTCTGTATCGACTGAGGGCCGCGAAGGCTGACGCCTGACGAGTGACGAGAGGTTTGCGACCCGCTGGTTGGTGAGGTCTGTGGGCGTGTTCTGTCATGTCCGACGCCACGGAACTCGTTGGACATGAGGTAGGCGTGGGCGGCAGCTCGGTGTCCATCGCTCGCGTACATCACTCCACCGACTCCAGGATGCGGTCGAGCGTCCGGCGCCCCATGGCACTCATCGTCGGATTGCTTTCGAGGTAGTACCAGACAACGCCCATCGCCTGTTCGAACGCCCACGCCTTGCCGCGCTCCCACTCCAAGTCGTCACAGGCCAGTGCCCGCCGGAGCAGTTCCCGCGGGCCCGGCTGCAAGAGGTGCCAGGCGCTGACGAGATCCAGCGCGGGATCGGCCGGGCCGAAACCGCCGGTGTCGAGTACGCCGCTGAGTCGGTCTCCCGCGACCAGTACATTGCCGGGAATCAAGTCACCATGGCTCATCACGTCGGCGCCGGTGCGTGGCAACTCCCGGAAACGGCTCCACAATCGGCGCAGCCGGGGCACGTCGAGCAGCCCCTCACTCTCCTCGAAGCACTTCGCCATCCAATCGTCGTGGTGGGCGAGAACGCCGCCACGGTTTTCGCCACTGAAGAGCCGACCCCCCGTCTCAGCGCCTCGCAGGGCTGCGATGAAGGCCGCGAGGTCCTCGGCAAAGGCGTCCGACCCGCTCGGGTCGGTATTAGTGGCGACCGTTCCCGGCAGCCATGTCTGGACCGACCACGGCATGGGGTAACCCGCTCCAGGACTTCCCAGGGCGACGGGTTCCGGGACCGGGAACGGAGACACCTTCGTCAGCTCCGCGCTCGCCCGGGCTTCCTGTTCCAGAACCGCCCGCGTCTCGACGGCGTCGGCCGCGCGCAGTGGGAAGCGCGCAGAGAGGTCGTCCCCGATACGGAAGATGGCGTTGACCGTCCCGGTCGACGGTACGAGTCGGATCGCCTTGCCGCTCCACCGAGGGAACTGTTCCTGGATCAAGGCCGCGACGATCTCGGGCGTCACGTCCACTTGGTCATCGTGCATGGTCACTCCCGCAGGCCCTCCCACCAGCCCCATGCGAAACGCCCGAAGCAGCCGGATCGACTGGGACGACAGCCAGTATTCATACGCCACGGTCCGGATGGAACCGGGTTTTGCGGAACCCCGCTGCCCGGCCCCGAGGGGCCCGGGCAGCGGGGTTCCGGTGGTGCCGGTGGTACCGCGTCAGGGGGTGAGCTGCCAGCGGGCGATGTATCCGACGTCGATGGACGCCCGGTCCTGTACGCGCAACTTCCAGGTGCCGTTGAGCGGTTGTGCTGAGGCGTCGACCGTGAAGGTCTGGTCGACGTTGTCGGCGGAGCCTCCGCTGCGGTTGAGCAGGGAGTAGACGGTGCCGTCCGGGCCGACGAGGTCGACGGTCAGGTCTCCGCGGTAGGTGTGGACGATGTTGACATAGACCTTGGTGGTCGTGGAGGCGTTGCCGTCGCGGCCCGTGATGGTCACAGGGGACTCCACGGCGGCCCCGTTGTCGGGGATGTCCACACGGGAGGCGTTGGCGTAGACGTAAGCGATCTGCCAGCTGAAGGTGACCGAGGCGGTCGCTCCCGTGCTGTCGGTCACCTTGATCGTGACGTCGCCGGTGCCGAGTGTGGTCGGGGTACCGCTGATCAGACCGCTCGGGCTGATGGTCAGCCCGTCCGGCAGGCCGGTGGCCTCATAGGTCAGCGAGGCGCCGGTGTTGGTGGTGTAGGCGTCCAGTTGCAGGCTGACGACCTGGTTGACGCCGCTGATCTGGTCCGCCACCGGCGCGAGGTTCACGCCGAGGGCGATGCGGTTGCCGACGTTGATCGCGGCCCAGGCGTCGGCGACGGCGAGGTAGGTCGGGCTGTAGGCGCCGAACAGGTCGGCGGCGGCCGCCAGGGTGGCGGTGCGGGCGCCGGCGTAGTTCGTCGTCGAGGTCATGTACGTCGTCAGCGCCCGGTACCAGATGGCGGCCGCGTTCTCGATGCCGATGCCGCTGACGGCCTGACCGTCGTAGGTCGGGCTGTCGTACGAGACGCCGTTGACGGTCTTGGCGCCGCTGCCCTCGGAGAGCAGGTAGAAGAAGTGGTTCGCCGGCCCGGAGGAGTAGTGGACGTCGACGCCGCCCAGGGTGGAGCTCCAACTGTCGCGGGAGGAGCCGTCCTTGGAGGGCTTGTCCATGTAACGCAGGGGCGTGCCGTCGCCGTTGATGTCGATCTTCTCGCCGACGAGGTAGTCACCGGGGTCGGCTGCGAGGTTCGCGTGGAACTCGACGGCCGCCGCGAAGATGTCGGAGGTCGCCTCGTTCAGGCCACCGGACTCCCCCGAGTACACCAGACCCGCGGTGGCGGCGGTGACACCGTGGCTCATCTCGTGGGCGGCCACGTCGAGTGCCGTCAACGGGTGGGTGTTGCCCGAGCCGTCGCCGTACGTCATGCAGAAGCAGGAGTCCTGCCAGAAGGCGTTGACGTAATTGCTCCCGTAGTGGGCGCGGCTGTAGGCGGCGACCCCGTCGTTGCGGATGCCGTTGCGGCCGTAGGCCTCCTTGTAGAAGTCCCAGGTGGCCGCGGCGCCGAACGCCACGTCCACCCCTGCGGTCTGGCGGTCGGTCGGCAGACCGTTGCCCCAGACATCGTTGTCGTCCGTGAACAGGGTGCCGGTGCCCGAGGTGCCCTGGCCCAGGTCGTACGTCTTGTGCCCGGCGCGGTCGGGGTCCGCGAGCTGGTACGTCGACCCGGACAGGGTGGTGCCGAGGGAGACCGTGCCCACGTACTGGCCGGTGCCGGTGCCGGCGTGCACCTTCTCGGCGGCCAGGAGTTCCTTGCCGGTGGCGGCGTCGGTGACGACCTGGAGCTCACTGGGCGTGCCGTCCTTCTGGACGCCTTCGACGACGGTCTCCCAGGCCAGCACGGGCTTGCCGGTTCCGGCCCAGACGACGGCACGGGAGGCGTCGGCCACCTTGGCGCCCCTGACCTGATCGTGCTTCGAGGCGGCGAGGGCCTTGGCGGCGGCGCCTGCGGCCGTGACCTTCGGGCTGAGCGAGGGCAGCGACAGCTGCGCCGCATTGGCCCTGGTGACGGTCGTACGGCCGCTGTTGTCGTGCACGACCAAGTCGCCGCCCAGGACGGGCAGTCCGGCGTACGTGCGCTCGTAGCGGGTGTGCGTGGTGCCGTCGGCGTCCCTGATGACGTCCTTGACGACGAGCCTCTCCTTGACGCCGAGGCCGATGCGCTGCGCGGTTCCGGCCGCCTCGGACCGGGCGCTCCTGATCAGGGCGGTTCGGCGGGCGGGGGACAGCGGGGGCTGGGCGGCGCTGGCCCGAGGCGTGGCGGTGATCTTCGCGTTTGCCGGATGCGCCGGAGCCGCGGTGGCGGAGTCCGGGGCGGTGAGGGCGAGCAGGGAGCCGACGGCCGCCAGAGCGAGGCCGGTGAGGCGTCTGGGGCGCACGAGGGCGTTCTGTCGCAGGGGCAAGGAGGTTCTCCTTCGGTACGACGGCCGACCCGTGGTGGGGGCCGTGGACGAGACGGATCGGCGGGGTACGCCGGTCCGGGGCGCTGCACGGCATGCGGGTGGAAGGAGGTGGGGGGTGATGAACCTGTGAGGGGGCTGTGAATTCCCGGAGAAGACTGACATCGCGGACGCGTTCTTGTCATGCAAGCCTCAAACCAACGGCTTGAATTGATCAGGCACGTCAGGCAAATCGGTACACACGGCGGCCGGTTTTCGGCCTCGTCGAACGCCGTGTGCAGCCCCCTGCGCTCCCGGTTCACCGTGGTCCCCCGGGCACCGGCTCGCAGTTCCCGCCCCAGCGGAAGTGAGATGTTGGCGCGGGCCGTGGTGGGTACTGGAGAGAAGCGACTATCGGGTATCTCGGGTATCGGTGAGTATTCGCTGCGCGATTGCCGTGCGGAGATGAGGGCAGTGGTGGCGGATCACGAGGAAGCGGTGCAGGGCATGCTGGCCGATCTGCTGATCGGCAGCCACCTGATGTCGTTCGAGCGCATGCCCTCACTGGTGGCCGAGAACGCCGCGCGCGCCGGATTCAGTGACGTGCGGATCTATCTCGGTGATCTCCAGCGCAACGTCCTTCGCCTGCTCACCGGCAAGGGCCTGGACGCCGCCCAGGACGCGCCCGAGGGGATCGCGGAGCTGACCGTGGAGGGCACCGTCGCCGGCCGCGCCTATCAGTACGGCCGCATGATGGCCACCGGTGATGTCCGCCCCGGCGCCCACGGCTGGTGGGTGCCGCTGCTGGACGGCGCGGAGCGGCTCGGCGTGCTGCATGTGACCTCCCCGAGGGACGACGCGCAGACGCGGCGGGACATGTACGCGCTGGCGTCCCTGGTGGCCCTGCTGGTCATCAGCACACGAGACGTCAGCGATTCCTACGCCCGCTTCAGCAGAGTGAGGCCGATGAACGTCGCCGCCGAGATGCAGTGGACCCTGATGCCGCCCCGTACCTACGCCGACGGCCGGGTGGTCATCGGCGCGGCGATGGAACCGGCGTACGAGGTCAGCGGCGACGCCTACGACTACGCCGTCGCCGACAACGTCGTACACCTGTCGATGTTCGATGCGATGGGCCATGACACCGCGGCCGGCATCACCGCCAACCTCGCCCTGGGCGCCTGCCGCAACAACCGCAGGCAGAACACCCCGCTGTCCGCCCTCGGGGACGCCGTCGAACAGGTCCTGCTGGAACAGTTCGGGACCAGCCGCTACGTCACCGGCATCCTCGCCGACCTCGACACCTCCACCGGCATGCTGACCTGGGTCAACCGTGGCCACCATCCGCCCATCGTGATCCGCGGCGGCCGATGGACGTCCCTCCTGCGGTGCCCGCCCGCCCACCCGATGGGCACCGACCTGCACCTGCCCACCACCGTCTGCCACGAGCAGCTCCAGCCCGGCGACCGGCTCGTCCTGTACACCGACGGCATCACGGAAGCCCGTACCGCCGAAGGACGGGAGTTCGGCGTGCACCGGTTCATCGACTTCCTCGTCCGCCACCACGCCGACCAGCTCTCCGTCCCCGAAACCCTGCGCCGCCTCATCCGCGCCCTTCTCAAGCACCACGACGACCGGCTCCACGACGACGCCAGCCTCCTGGTGTGCGAATGGCTCGGCCCCGACACCCACCTGTCCCGCGCCGCACCACTCGCCGGAATCCCGCTGCCGACGACCACAGCTGACGGCTACGGGCGGGGGCCGGGGGGCGAGGGGTCGGGTGGGTCCCGCGGCGGTCTGCCGAAGCTTGCGACCAGACCGGTGCACACATCGAAGAGAGTGAGTCTGCGGTCGCGGGCGGTGGCACGCAGCATCTCCCGTGCCTGAGCACTGGTTCGGTGCCGCTGGGCCATGACGATGCCGACCGCCTGGTTGATCACACGGTGTCGGCGCAGTGTCTGCTGGAGATGGGCTGCAGTGGAGGCGTCGGCCCAGCCGCCGTCGGGGAAGGCCATGACGATCCGTTCCGCGGGCCGGTCGGCCCGCTGCCGGGACAGTGGAAGCGGTCACCGAGGTCCACGGGTTCCTACCTCGCAGGGCCACATCCCGGCGTACGGTCGACACCCAGCCCCCCAGAGGGAGGCTTGGGGAAATGAGCCGTACACCCCCACAGTCCTCCTACGACGGCACTCCGCACAACCACGGCGTTCCGTGCCCGTGCCGGTACGCGGACGACCCGGTACCCGGGCGCAATACGCCCCGGTACCGGGTCACTCAGGTCGTTTCCTCCGATCGATGGGGCGCCGCGGGACGTCAGCTCCGGCCGGCGCCGTACGACATCGAAGCATCGCGCTCCTCGCCGCGCCGCATGCCGCCGGCGAGGGCGCTGGCCGCCAGCCCCAGCAGCAGTCCGATGGCGCCCACGATGATGTTGCTGACCTCCGACCTGGTGGTGCTGACGTCGCCGGCCACGACCCACGGGGCGACGATGGTCCACAGGCCCAGCGCGCAGGCGGCCCACGCCATGCTGTGCGTGCGCTCGTAAGCGCGGCCGAAGCCGCCGCTCAGCAGCAGGGCGTACGCGATGCCGACGATCAGGTTGTTGACGGCGAGCGTCGACAGGCTGTTGAAGCCGGCGATCCAGGGCGAGGCCGCCAGATACACCCCGGTGAGGAAGGCCAGCGTCTCGACGGCCTGCGCCATTGGGGTGGTCGTGGCGTGCTCCGCCATCTCGTGGCGCCGACGCATGTCGAGCAGGTCCGGATGGGTTTCCATGGACGAATGAGGAGAGGTGGTCATCTCCGCACCTCCGATAGGGGACGGATGGGGTCTTACTGGGCCGCCGAGTACCCCGGGCGACGAGATGAACCGCCGATTCCACATCACGTCTGGGTGTCGGCTCCGCCGCCAATAAAAAGGGGGTCGGCTCGGCGGCTCGGCCCCTGGGATGGCCCGGCTCTTCCGCGCGCCGAGTCGGGTGGCTTGATGCGAGGAAAGGGGTACACGGCTCGCAGACTCTCGAGCCGGATGGACGTCTCCCATGACGGCCACGCCACGCCGACATCCTCACCCGACAGAAAGGCCGGTCATGACCGAGCAGTCTGCGTCCGACGAAGCGCAGGACGAGCAGTACCAGGAGAGCACTCCGGACGACAACGCGGACCCGTCCGGAGGTGACGAGCCGTCACGGTCGACACGTCCCTCGCCGGAGGACGACGGGCAGGCGCCGGACGATGACGAGGAGCAGCGGCGCAGCAAGGAATGGGAAGCCGGCTGGTCCGGTCCCTGAGAACTCGACCTGGTTGGTCATCGACGCCGCTGACCGACTCAGGCCCCGAGCTGGGCCACCATCGTGTTCAACGTGCCGGCCAGCACGTCCAGTTCCCGACCCGTCGGGGAGTCCGTTCCGATCCGGTGGGCCAGTTCCTCGGCGGACATGACGTCCAGTGCGCCCGCGTACCGGTCGGTGTCCCGTTCCGCGGCGGCGATCACCTGGGCGTGGCCCTCGATGAGCACCAGCGTGGCGGAGTCCCCGCGCGCCGCGAGCAGTTCTCGTACGTGGTCGCGGGTGACCGGACCGGACGGCCCGGGCCGCTCGGTGTTCTCGACTCCGGCCAGGGGTGCGTCGTCCGTCGTTCCACCCGGTGGCCCATAGCCCTCGGCGGCGCTCGCCGTCCCCGGCACGATGCGGCTGTGCGCCCGGCTCTCGGCACCGGAGTGCGCACCGGGCTCCTCCTCGCTGCGCGCCCGCGCGTACCGGTCAGGACTGTCGGGCAGCGCTCGCTCCCCTTCCGCCTGGGAGGGAGTCGTCCGGGGCGGGCCCGAGTCGGGGCGGGCTTCCGCGGGCTCGTTCGGCATGTCGTCGTCCCGTTCGCCTTCGGCCTGGGACGGTGTGTACTCGCTCATCGGGGCCCTCTACAGGATCATCCGGTGTTTCGGCGGGCCGATCCGCCGGGCACGAGTGTTCGGACCGGTGCCCGACCGCACGCCTGCGGTGACGTGTGGATCCTCCCGTGGGCGTGCCGGGTGCCCGCCGCTCCCGCCACGAAACGGGGCTGCCGGCGCGCCTACCGCGCCAGCACTCCCGCCGCGGCACCGAGACCCGTGGCGCAGGCCAGGACGGTGGAGACCAAGGCGGCATGGCGCCTGAGCAGTGCGCGGCGCAGTTCGCCGTAGCGGGTCTCGTACTCCTGCCGCAGTTGATCGGCGCGCCGGGCCGTGTCCTGGAGCATGTGACGGGTGAGCTCAATGCGCTGGTCCAGGTAGTGGTGGGTGAGCGCCTCCGCCTGGGCGATGGTCAGCCAGGGCATACGGGCGCACAGTTGCTCGGCTTCACGGCGGGCCTTGTCATGGTGGCTGCGCAGCAGGAGGTAGCCCTCGGCCTCTGCGGCGAGGGGGGTCGTGACCTGGCCGGGTCGCGCAGCACGTGCCTGGTTTCCGATCATGACCGTTGACCCTCGTGTCCTGGGGCGTCGATGGCGTCGCGTCTGCCGGAGTGCTGTTTCTGGTCGTGTCGGGCGATCTCGGGGTGGTGGATGTCGAAGGCGGGGGATTCGGAGCGGATGCGGGGCAGGGCGGTGAAGTTGTGGCGTGGGGGCGGGCAGGAGGTGGCCCATTCCAGGGAGCGGCCGTATCCCCAGGGGTCGTCGACCTCGATGCGCTTGCCGTACTTGGCGGTCTTCCACACGTTGTAGAGGAAGGGCAGGGTGGACAGGCCCAGCAGGAACGCGCCGAGGGAGGAGACGGTGTTCAGGGCGGTGAAGCCGTCGGCGGCCAGGTAGTCGGCGTAGCGGCGGGGCATGCCTTCGGCGCCGAGCCAGTGCTGGACCAGGAAGGTGGTGTGGAAGCCCACGAACAGCGTCCAGAAGTGGATCTTCTCCAGGCGGTGGTCGAGCATGGTGCCGGTCATCTTGGGCCACCAGAAGCTGAAGCCGCCGAACATCGCGAAGACGATGGTGCCGAACAGCACGTAGTGGAAGTGCGCGACCACGAAGTAGCTGTCGGTGACGTGCCAGTCCAGTGGCGGGGAGCCGAGGATGACGCCGGTCAGGCCGCCGAACAGGAAGGTGACCAAAAAGCCTGCCGCCCACAGCATGGGGGGTTCGAAGGACAGGGAGCCCTTGAACATGGTGCCGATCCAGTTGAAGAACTTCACCCCGGTCGGGACGGCGATCAGGTAGGTCATGAAGGAGAAGAACGGCAGCAGGACCGCGCCGGTGGCGAACATGTGGTGCGCCCACACGACGACCGACAGACCGGCGATGGCGATGGTCGCGCCGACCAGGCCCATGTAGCCGAAGATCGGTTTGCGGGAGAACACCGGGATGATCTCGGTGATCACCCCGAAGAACGGCAGGGCGAGGATGTACACCTCGGGATGGCCGAAGAACCAGAACAGGTGCTGCCACAACAGCGCCCCACCGTACTGCGCGTCGAAGACATGCGCCCCGAACTTGCGGTCGGCCTCCAGCGCCAGCAGGGCCGCCGCCAGCACCGGGAACGCGAACAGGACGAGTACCGAGGTCAGGAGCACGTTCCAGGTGAAGATCGGCATGCGGAACATGGTCATGCCGGGACCGCGCATGCAGATGATGGTGGTGATGAAGTTGACCGCGCCCAGGATGGTGCCGAACCCGGCCAGCGCGAGTCCCATGATCCACAAGTCGGCGCCGATGTAGCCGCTGCGGATGGGGCCGCTGAGCGGGGTGTAGGCGGTCCAACCGTAGTCGGCGGCGCCCTGCGGGGTCAGGAAACTGCCCAGGACGATCAGTCCGCCGAACAGGAACAGCCAGTAGGAGAACATGTTCAGCCGGGGGAAGGCGACGTCCGGGGAGCCGATCTGCAGCGGCATGATGGCGTTGGCGAACCCGGCGAAGGTCGGGGTGGCGAACAGCAGCAGCATGATCGTGCCGTGCATCGTGAACGCCTGGTTGTACTGCTCACTGGACAGGAACTGCAGCCCGGGACGGGCCAGTTCCGCCCGGATCGCCATCGCCAGCGCCCCGCCCACCAGAAAGAAGCAGAACGAAGTGATCAGATACAGATGCCCGATCTTCTTGTGATCGGTCGTACTCAGCCAGGACACGATCACCTGGCCGCGGCTCCGGCGGTCCTCGGCCGCCGGAGCGGGAGAGATCGGTTCAGTGGTATGAGTCGCCATCACAACCCCTCGATGAAAGCCAAGGTGGGCCGGCGCCGCCGACGGTCACCGTGGCGGCCGGACAACCAGTCATGGGCAACGTAATCCCAGGAAGCCGGAGCGATTCCTGCCTGGAGCCGGCCTTGCGCCACATGGCCGGTCCGGCCATTCCTTTGGACTACAGCGGGCATCACCGGCGGCTGCCCCGCCGCTTCTCCGGTCCGGGCGTGGGGCCGAGCCCGTCCCGTGCGCATCGAGGACGTGGGCCTGGGGGCGCACCGCACGAGGACGGTGTTCCCCCAGGTGTGGACTGCATCTACCGCCGTGGGTCAGCCGTTGCCCATGGCCTTGCGGACAGCGTCCTTGGTGCGGTCCATGAGGGCGGCCACCGGGCCGAGAGCAACGTTGGCCGCGCCGGACTCGATGCCGGGGTGGGGGCGGGTGGGGGCCATCGCCTCGGCGGCCTTGACGGCCTTGGCCATGGCGGCGAGGTTCGTCAGGTCGGTGCTGCGGCGGATGTGGGAGAACTCGTAGCGTTCCTCCGCCCGCGCGTGCTCCTGCACGTCCGTGCGCAGTTGCCTCAGCAGGGGCAGGAACCGGGGATCGTCGGTGTCCATCTCGTCCAGGGACGACAGCGTCTCCTTGGCGGCCTTCTCCTCGGCGAGGCGGTCCTCGACGACCTGCCGGCCACCGTCCACCGCCCTCCGCACGAAGGGGTGCACGACCTCCTCCTCGGCGGTCTCGTGCACCGCGAGCAGGCGTACGAGACGACGGAACGCCTCGCGTCGCTCCTCGCCCTGGCTCTGCTCGACCTCGTCGAAGAGGTTGCGGATGTCACCGTGTTGACGCATCAGCAGGGCCACCACGTCCGTGTCCTCGGCCCTGTCGTCGCCGGCCTGCGGGGTGCGCAGTTCGGTCATCTCGGATCCCCTCACTTCTCGCGCATGGCGGGGTCGGGGTGCTCACCCTCGGACTGGACGCGGTACTCACGGCCGAACATCTCGTCGTGCTCCGCGATGACCTGCTCACTCGGCGGCTGTTCACCGCCGTGGATCTGCTCCTGCATCTTCTCGAACCGCTCGTGCGCCTCGCGCACATAGCCGGCGCCGAGCGTGGTCAGGTCCATCTGCGTGTCCAGCAGCTCCCGCAGGTACTGCTTGTTCGGCTCGAACGTGAGCACGTTGGGCAGCTCGGGGGCCAGGACCTCCTGCGGTTCCCGGCCGTCGTGACGGCGCATCAGATCGCAGGCGGTGTGCAGGTGCTCCAGCTCCATGTTCAGGTGCAGCTCCCAGATCGCCTTGACCTTGGGGTCGCTTTCCTGCTCCATGAAGGAGTAGTACAGGTAGCACTCGTTGTACTCGTGGTTGACCAGCTGCTCCCACCACGTCTCGCCCGGGTCCACCAGGGACTCGTAGTGCGTGACGTGCTCCTCCTCGATCAGCCCGATCTCCTGGTAGAGCCGGCGGGCGATCGGCTCCATGTAGGTGGGGCCGGTGTTCATGTAGAAGTTCATGGTCTGCTGCTCCGCCGACATGATCGTCAGCGCGTGCAGCTTGGACAGCGGGTTCGTGGCCGTCGTGTCGTACGGGTCGCGGACGTTGTCGTACGGGTCACGGTGGTGGAACTTAGTCGGCCGCCCGGGCATGACCTCCGTGAGGTTGTCGACGATCGACTCCGCCTTGCGGTGCTCGATCATCTCGTAGAGGTTGGCGTACCGGTACAGGTGGTCGAAGTCCTCCAGCACCCCGAACTGGTACGCCTGCTTCAGGTACGGGTCCGGCTCCATCCGCGCGACCCAGGCCGTCAGGTCCACCGCGACCTGCTCGTAGGCGATCGTCGTTTCCAGTACCGACGACACACCCGGCAGCAGCCAGTTGACGACCTTCTGCTGCTGGGCCTCGATGTAGCGGGTGCGGGCGAGCTGCCGCTTCACCTCCGGGTCGACGGTGTTGCGGGCCAGCTGGTGGCTGAAGAGGATCGCCTCCACCTCGATGCCGTTCATCGTGATGATCCGGCAGCGGGTGTAGGGGTCACAGCGGTCGGGGTCGATCGGCTCCACGTTCAGCTCGCGCCAGTTGCGCAGCTGGCGGTCCAGCGGGATACCCCGCTGTTCCAGGGGGTTGAAGGTCATGACAAGCGCTCCTTGCGACGGGACGGGCGGGTGCAGTACCCCCGACGCCGTAGTGCGTGTTTCGGTACCAGGGAACCGCCGTCAGGTTTCAGCCACCCGGCCGTTCCGGCCACCGCACACGTCCGGACGGCCGCATCCCTCCGCCGTTCGGATGGCCCGAGCGCCGCACGCCGAGCGGTCCGGCGGGCGCTGCGGTAACGCCCACCGCGGGGCAGGTCCTGGGGGCAGGAGCCACTTCGGTGCCGGAGCTGGACCCTGGAGGCCGACGGCGCCCAACGCGGCAGGACCCGGCGCACCCTCCATGACGCCGCCACTCGTGTGGGTGATGACAGACCTACGGTCCGGCGAGACGCTCTGCGGAACGTCGAAAACTTCTTCCCGACCACAGACCACTTCAGGGCCCGGTCCGTCCAGCGCGCGTCCCGGGCTCGCGCCATGCGGCGGCACCGCCGTACCGCAGGGGCCGCGCCGCCGACACGCCGCCTGCTGGCTGAGCGGGAGCGCCAGCAGGCGGCCGTCGCCGCCAAGCACCCACCGACGTACGAGGGGAAGGTCGGCGGACGCCGCGCGCGGCGAGGCAACCGAAGGCGGCGTGTGCCGCACGGCCTGGTGCTGACCTGTCAGGGCGTGCCGACATACCCGCTCCAGCCGAATGCCGTCGAGCAGGGCGACTCTTGTCTTGCAGGTTCTATGGCTTACCCCCTAAGTTACCGACAGGTAGCCCCCTTCGGGGCGGTGCTACGCCGTCGAAGGGACGTGGGCGGGTGAGTCCGCGCAAGAGTGACACCCGGGACCGGATGATCCTCAGCGCCGCTGCTCTGCTGCGCGAGTACGGTGCGAGCGCGACCAGCATCGACCGGGTCCTCGCCCGCAGCGGCGCCCCTCGAGGCTCGGTGTATTACCACTTCCCCGGCGGGCGGGCGCAGCTCATCGACGAGGCTGTGGCACTGGCGGGGGACTTCATAGCCGGTCTGATCGATGCCGCCCTGCAGGCGGACGACCCGGTGCAGGCCGTCGACGCGTTCTTCGCGCTGTGGCGTGATCGGCTCGTGGAGAGCGACTTTCGGGCCGGCTGTCCGATCGTGGCGATGGCCGTCGAGACCAACGACGACGCACCCCAGCTCGCCCGCTCGGCCGCCGCCGTGTTCGCCCGCTGGCAGGAAGCCCTCGCGGGACTCTTGCTGCGGCACGGCCTGGGCGAGGAACGCAGCCGCAGACTCGGCGCCTTCATCATCGCCTCGGTCGAAGGGGCGGTCGTCATGTGCCGGGCCGAGCACAGCACCGCCCCGATCGAGGCCGCCGCCGCCGAGATCCACGACCTGCTCCGCCACGCCCTGCGCAACCGCCCGGGCGCAGAACCCGGGCCCCAGGCCTGACCCGCAGCCCCCTGCCACTCACCGCACAGCTCGAAGGAGTCGCCATGCTCTCGCTCGACCGTCAGGACAACGTCTTCGTCCTCGACCTCGGAGACGGTGAGAACCGCTTCCACCCCGACTGGATCGCCGCCGTCGGGGCCGCGCTCGACGAGGTGGAGAAAGCCGAGGGTCCGCGCGCCCTGGTCACCGCCGCCACCGGCAAGTTCTACTCCAACGGGCTCGACCTGGAGTGGCTGTTCGCGCACGCCGACCAGCACCAGGACTACGTCGTCTCCGTCCAGGAGCTGTTCGCGCGGCTGCTGTCGCTGCCGGTCATCACGGTGGCCGCACTGCAGGGGCACACCTTCGCCGCCGGCGCGATGCTCTCCCTCGCCCACGACTTCCGCGTCATGCGCGCCGACCGCGGCTACTGGTGCCTGCCCGAAGCGGACATCAACATCCCCTTCACCCCCGGCATGGCAGCCCTCATCCAAGCCCGGCTCACACCTCGAACCGCTCACGAGGCCATGGTCACCGCCCGCCGCTACGGCGGCGCCGACGCCGCGGCCGACGGCATCGTCGACCGGGCGACCGGCGAGGACGCCGTGCGCTCCACCGCGATCGAGCTCGCCCGGTCGCAGGTGAACAAGGCCGGTGACACCCTCGGCACCATCAAGGCCCGCATGTACGGGCCGGTCCTGGCCACCCTGCGCGACACCGCCGACCCGCTCGGCTGAGGCGGCACCTCACCTCTTGCGGCCGAGGAGAAGCTCATCAATCGCGGGCAAGCCCTTCCTGAGCGTCGAACCATCCGACCTCTCCTTCAACTCTCTCCCTTGTCCGCCCCATTGACACTCCCCTACGCCTCCCCAATCATCAAGACATCCGATGATTGGGAGCCGCCATGAGTACGTATCCAAGACGTCAAGTCCTCGGCGTCACGGCGGGTGTCGCTGCCTCAGCCGCTCTTCCCTTCGCCTCCGCGACCGACGCACACGCTGCTCAGACGGCTACAACGGCCGCCCAGCAGAGTCGGACGTGGGCGCCCGTGCCCGCTCCGGTTCCCGTCCCCCTCGACGGCCTCTACGACAACGACGGCATCGACACCACATCCGCCCGGGGCGGCGATTTCGACGGCTCCGGCTACACGTTCCCGGGCGAGGAACTCCCGGCGGGCCAGGTGGAGGTGGACGGCGTTCCCTTCGTCTTCCCGTCCTCGGCCGCAGGCGCCAAGAACAACGTCGTCGCGCTCGGCCAGCGCATCGATCTGCCCAAGGGCCGCTACATGGCGGCCTACTTCCTCACCTCGGGGAGTTACGGCAACGCCTCGGGCAAGGCCACGGTGCACTACGCGGACGGTTCGACCACGACGGCCGGCCTCACCGGAGCGGACTGGTACGCGGCGGGCGGTTCGTTGTCGGCGCCGTACCGCTACGGTCCGAGCGGCGCGAAGGACGAACACAGCGTCGGCATCGGCACATCGGAGGTGTGGGTCGACCCGCAGCGCGAGGCGATCGCCGTCACCTTGCCGGTCACCCACGCACCCGAGCCGAACCAGACCTCGCTCCACGTCTTCGCGCTCTCCCTCCAGCCGGTCGCCCAGGGCCGCGCACTGGTCCTGCGCGACGTCCACTCCACGAACTCGCTCCTGACGTCCACCGGCGCCCAGAGCCTCGAGGCCACCGTCGTCAACGCGGGCACCGCCGCCGTCCTGGCCGGTGACAACGTGTCGGTACGGGTCAACGTCCCGGGCGCCCGGACCGTGGAGCCCGCCGCCGTGCGCCGTCTCGACCCCGGCGAGCAGGCTCGCGTACGCATCGGTATCCGCAACCGCACGGGGACGGCACCCGGCACTGCCCAGGACGGGGTGGTGACGGTCACCGGCCGCGGTGCCACGGCCGCCACCCAGCGCAGCCGGCTGTCCCTCGGCGTCGCCGACTACCAGCCGACCGAGACCTCCCTCTCCGGTCACCAGGCGCCGTACTGGTTCCACAGCGCCAAGTTCGGCATCTTCATCCACTGGGGTGTGTACTCGGTGCCCGCCTGGGCGCCGGTCGGCACGCAGTACGCCGAGTGGTACTGGGACCAGATGCAGGACCCGAACAACCCCACGTACGCCCACCACCGGGACACCTACGGCGAGGACTTCGCCTACGACGACTTCATTCCGCGCTTCACGGCGGAGAAGTTCGACCCGCGATCCTGGGTCGAACTGTTCCGGGACGCCGGCGCCCAGTACCACGTGCTGACCTCCAAGCACCACGAGGGATTCGCCCTGTGGGACACCAAGGTCTCCGACCGCAACGCCGTGAAGATGGGCCCGAAGCGGGACCTGATCAAAGAGCTGTTCGAGGCGTCCCGGCGCTACACGCCCGAGCTCCACCGCGGCCTCTACTTCTCGATGCCCGAGTGGTTCAACCCGGACAACCCCTGGATGGGGCACGCCCCGCGCAACCCGTACACCCTCGACCCCGTGCCCTACACCGGATACACCGCGGGCAAGGACTTCGTGAAGGACTATCAGGCCCCGCAGATGCTGGAGCTGATCCATGGGTACGACCCGGAGCTCATCTGGTGCGACATCGGCGGCGCCAACGACAGCGTGCACGTGCTCGCCGAGTACTTCAACCACGCCAAGAACCGGGCCCGTCCCATCGACGTCACCGTCAACAACCGCTCGGGCATCTCCTTCCACGACTTCACGACGCCCGAGTACACGACGTACGACAACACCGTGATCGCCAAATGGGAGTCCAGCCGCGGCCTGGACCCGTTCAGCTACGGCTACAACCAGGCCACTCCCGACGGTTCCTACATGACGACGGAACAGGTCGTGCAGAGCCTGGTGGACATCGTCTCCAAGAACGGCAACTTCCTGCTCGACATCGGCCCGCGTGCCGACGGCACCATCCCGGAGATCATGCAGACGCGGCTGCGCGAGACGGGGCGGTGGCTGCGGACGAACGGCGAGGCCGTCTACGACACCACGTACTGGTCGAAGATGGCGGAACTGGGAGACGACATCCGCTTCACCGTCCGCCCGAACCGGGCCTTCTACATCCACTCCCTGGCACAGCCGGGCTCGCGGCTGACCATCGAGGCGCCGGTCCCTGTCCGCAGCGGGGACACGGTGACGATGCTGGGCCACGACCGGCCACTGACCTGGACCGTCAGCAAGGGCGCGCTGGTGATCGACGTCCCCGCGGCGGCCCGCAAGGCCGGACAGCACGTCTGGGTCTTCAAGGTGAAGTGGAACTCCTGACCGCTCCACCGCGCCCGGCGAACACTGCTCCCGGACGATGACGCACTCCCTGACGCCGGCACTTGGTGTGTCGGCGCCGGGGCGTGCCTCCATGAGCGTGTCAACGGACGGAGCGCCGTTGACGTGACGGCCACGTACCGTCAGAGCATGGACCTGGTCAGCGGTGTCGTCCGCATCGCCTACTCGCACCCCGGGTCCGATCTGAGGCAGCCATGAGGGGTGCGGGATGGGGCGCGCACGTCCGTTCGCTGAAGAACGGCGGCGGCCCGCCCTCAGCTTTGCCGTACCTTTTGGCGCCGGTCGACGCCGGTCACGCGGAACGAGAAAGTTGCTCGCGGACCCATGCTGGATCGGGGTTGGTGTGCGGCTCACCCGCCACGACGACAGTCGGGACGGTCTCGTTGCCGTCGTTGGCCGCCCTCACCACTGCAGCTGCAGCCGGATCGCGCCAGATGTCGACCCAGTGCAACTGATGGGCGCTACGGCCCAGCCGGATGCGCAGTCGAAGGCAGTACTTACAGCCCGGCCGCCAGAAGACGACCGGTCGGCCATCGGCCGCACTGCGGTGCTGAGCCTCCAGCGCGCCGATCGACCCAGCCGCAAGAACTGAGCCGCACAGATCAGCACCAGCGGCAGGACCCAAGCGCGTGTCATGACGACGAAGGTTATCCGTCACGCTTCCGGGACGACGCCTCCAACTGCCTGACCGCGCGCGAGGACGACCCCATCGATCTCGTGGTCGCGTCGTTGTGGAGGCACGGCCGGGTGACATCGCCGGTGGACCTGACTCTCGCCGCCGGCCGTCGACGCGGAGGCGCAGTGGTCGGGAAAAGGGTTGGACGGCGTGATGATCGGGCTTGTAGCTTGCAGTTGACCGTGACACCGCCTGAGGAGGTGAGACCCATGAACGCTGTAGCGATGTGGGTGCTCCCCCTTTCCCGTCACGGCCGGCGATTGACGTAGGTGTCGTCGGGAGCGCCTGGCCAACAAGGCACTCCCGAAAGGCAACACCCATGGACTCTCCGCAGTTCACCGCCGAGCCGTCGTCGGCTTCCGGCACCGATCGCCCGCCCCTCAGGTTCGACTTCGACGTGATCATCGCCGGGTGCGGGCCGACCGGCGCGATGCTGGCCGCCGAACTACGGCTGCACGATGTACGGGTGCTCGTGCTGGAGAAGGACACCGAGCCCGTGTCATTCGTCCGCATCGTCGGTCTCCACATGCGCAGTCTCGAACTGATGGCCATGCGCGGACTGCTGGATCGCATTCGCCGACACGGCAGGCAGCGACCGGCCGGCGGACTCTTCGCCGCCATCAACAAGCCCGCACCCCAGGGCCTGGACTCCCCCCACCCCTTCTTCCTGGGAATCCCGCAGCCCGTCATCGTCGGCCTGCTCGAGGAGCATGCGGCCCAGCAGGGTGCGCAGGTCCGGCGCGGGTGCGCGGTGGCCGGTTGCGAACAGGACGACGAGGGCGTGACCATCGAGCTGGCCGACGGCGAACGCCTGCGCTCGCGCTACCTCGTCGGCTGTGACGGCGGCCGCAGTACGGTGCGCAAACTGCTCGGCGTCGGCTTCCCCGGCGAGCCCTCGCGGACCGAGACGCTGATGGGCGAGATGGAAGTGGGTGTGCCGCAGGAGGAGATCGCCGCCAAGGTGAACCAAGTCCGGGAGACGCTTCATCGGTTCTGGCTCCGGCCGTTCGGCGGAGGGGTCTACAGCGTCGTGGTCCCCGCCGCAGGGGTCACCGACCGCGCGGAACCGCCCACCCTCGAGGACTTCAGACGACAGCTGCGTGCCGTCGCCGGGTCCGATTTCGGCGTGCACTCCCCGCGCTGGTTGTCCCGTTTCGGGGACGCCACGCGGCTGGCCGAACGCTATCGGGTCGGGCGGGTGCTGCTGGCCGGCGATGCGGCACACATCCACCCACCCACCGGCGGCCAAGGTCTCAACCTGGGCGTTCAGGACGCGTTCAACCTCGGCTGGAAACTGGCCGCACAGATCCGCGGCCGAGCGCCGGAAACACTCCTGGACACCTACCAGACCGAACGCCAACCGGTCGCCAAGGACGTGCTGGCCAACACCCGCGCCCAGATGGAACTCCTGTCCCCCGAACCGGGCCCGCAGGCCGTGCGGAAGCTGATCACCGAGCTGATGGACTTCGACGTGGTGAACCGCCATCTGGTCGAGAAGATCACCGCGATCGACATCCGCTACGACTTCGGCGACGGCCCCGACCTCCTCGGCCGCCGCCTGCCCGACCTCGACCTGAAACACGGCCGCCTCTACGATCTGCTGCACCGCGGCCGCGGTCTGCTGCTGGACCGCACCGAGCGCCTGACCGTGGGCGGCTGGGCGGACCGGGTCGACTACCTCGCGGACCCCGCCGCGGCACTGGATGTTCCGTGCGTCCTCCTACGCCCTGACGGCCACGTCGCCTGGATCGGCGACGACCAGCGCGACCTGGACAACCATCTCTCCCGCTGGTTCGGCAGGCCCGTCGACTGATTGAGGGGGAAAAGCACCGCCGAGTGGATCACTCGGCGTCGCGGGCGGACGACCTGCCGGGGATCACGATCACCGGCAGGTCGTTCGTCGCCCGTGTCTCCTGCGACTCTCCTGCGACGGGATGGGAATCGGACAGCTTGTCGGTCACAGTGGACGTACTCGGTCGAGGGCGGGGGGATCCGTGGCGGGGGACGAAAGACGAACGACGGAAGCCCGGCTGTTCGGGATGGAAGCCGTCGTCGTGGCGCAGCCGAAGCGGTCGCGGTGGCGCAGGTACCCGGGACCTGCTCTGACCGTGTCGACCGTGGAGGGGACCCTGCTCGCCCATGTCACGCACACCGACGACACGCACTCGCTCCTCACGAAGGCGTCCGGCGGGTGCCTCGTCCGTATCGAGCAGTTCGAGCCGGCGACGTTCCGCTTCACCGACGACACGGGCCGGGCGGCCGGCACTGCCGGTGCCGGGACATTCATCAGGAGCTGGCAGCTGAGCCTCCGGACGGAGCGAGGACGCCGACTCCTCCTCACGAGGCGGGGCCATCTGTCCACCGAATGGCAGCTCACGGAGACCGATCCCCATCGGAGTCCGGCACCGGAGGTCCTCGGCCGGGTCACGGTGAGCACCCACGACGTATGGATCGGATTGCAGCAGTACCTCGTCGAGACATCCGCCGGCCTGGACGCCGCCGAGCGGCGGACCGTCATCGCCTCGGTCGTGTGTCTGCACCTGCTCCGTCGCCCTCCGGACAGCAGCAGCGCGCCCGCATGAGCCGCGGGCATCGTGCACCCCCGGCCCGCGGCACTGGTGCCGGCAAGAGGCGGCCCAACGGCTCGATCTGTCATCATGGCGAAACGGAACTCCGTTCCACAGAGCGATACGGACACGGGTCCGCAGTGCGATACGGACACAGGTCCGCAGTGCGATGCGGACACAGGTCCGCAGTGCGATGCGACGACAGACGAAGGAGCCTCGGGGTGAGCGACAGCCGCCAGGGCACGGAGAAGGCCGCCGGGTCCCAGCGCAAGGACGTGCGGCGCAACAAGCAGATCCTGCTGGACGCGGCCGGCGCCGTCTTCGTCACCTCGGGTGTGGACGCGCCGGTACGCGACATCGCGGCCCGGGCAGGGGTCGGGATCGGCACGATCTACCGGCACTTCCCCACCCGCGCGGATCTGATCGTCGCGGTCTTCCGCCATCAGGTGGAGACGTGCGCCGCGGCGGGCCCCGCGCTGCTGGCGAGCTGCCCCACCGCCTACGAGGCGCTGGAACAGTGGATCGACCTCTTCGTCGACTTCCTGGTGACCAAGCATGGACTCGCCGCCGCCCTGCAGCATGACAACGCCGGTTTCGAGACGCTGCACGCCTACTTCATCGACCACCTCGTACCGGTGTGCACGCAGCTCCTCGACTCGGCCGCGGCCGCCGGCGAGATCCGCTCCGACATCGGAGGGCTTCAGTTGATGCGCGGCGTGGGCAACCTGTGCGTCGGCGCGGAGAACGACCCCAGCTATGACCCGCGCACCCTGGTCGCACTCCTCGTCGCAGGACTGCGCCGACCGCGCCGGCCCGAGCAGGCCTCCGGCCCGGGTGAGCCGTGATCCATGCGGCCGGCGTGACCGGTGACCAGAAGACGCTTGCCGGGCGGTGTCAGAGGGCGGGCCAGTTGCGCAGGGCGGCGTCGGCCAGCTCCTGGAGTTCGTCGCGGCCCACACCGCTCGCGGCCTGTACGGCGATGCCGTAGGCGAAGGTGGTGACGTAACGGGCCAGCAGCCCCGGATCGGTGTGCGGAGGCAGATCGCCCTCGTCGACGGCCCGCTGGAACCGCTCCCGGATGCAGGAGCAGCCGTCGGCGCGCCAGGCGACGAGGAGGTCACGGGCTTCCTGCCCGGACTCGCTGGTGGACAGGGCGCCCTGGACGCCGAGGCAGCCGTGCGGCTGGGCGGGACGGGTGGTGGTACGAACCGCGCCCGCCAGGATCGCGGTGGCGACGCCGAGGGCGGTCGGCTCATCGAGGGCGCGGGCCAGATAGGCGCTCGGGCCTTCGGTGTAGCGCTGCAGGGCCTTGCGGAAGAGCTCCGCCTTGTTGCCGAAGGCCGCGTACATGCTGGTGGTGGAGATGCCCATCGCCTTCGTCAGGGCGGCCGTACTGGCGCCCTCGTAGCCGTGCTCCCAGAAGAGCAGCATGGCGCGCTCGAGAGCCTCGTCGGTGTCGAATCCTCGCGGTCGGCCCGCGGGGCTTTTCCTCTTCGTCTCCACTCCCGCAGCCTACCTCTTCTGCAGTGACCGCTGCAGAAGTGTTACCGTCGACTTCCGCAGCGATCGCTGCAGAACTCGAAGGGGCCTTTCTCGTGGGACTACTCGAAGGCAAGACCGCTCTCGTCACCGGGGGCAGCACCGGCATCGGCCTGGCCAGTGCCGTCCGGCTGGCGGCCGAAGGCGCGCACGTGTTCGTCACCGGCCGGCGCAAGACCGAACTCGACGCGGCCGTCGAAATGATCGGTTCAGCGGCCACCGCGGTGACCGGCGACATCTCGAACCTCGACGACCTGGACCGGCTCTACGCGACGATCCGCGACCGTGGACAGGGGCTGGACGTCCTGTTCGCCAACGCGTCCGCCGCCAGGCTGGTGCCGTTGGAGCAGATCACCGAGGACCACTTCGACACCCTCTTCGGCATCAACGTCCGGGGCATGCTGTTCACCGTCCAGAAGGCACTTCCCCTGCTCAACGAGGGGGCGTCGGTCATTCTGAACGGCTCCACCAACGTGGACGTCGGCGACGAGGGGCTCGGCGTGTACGCGGCGACCAAGGCCGCCACCCGATCGTTCGCCCGGACCTGGGCCAACGAACTCAAGGGACGCGGTATCCGGGTCAACACCGTGACACCCGGACCGACCGACACCCCCGCCCTGTCGGGACTCACCCCCGACCCGGAAGGGTTCCAGCGGCAACTGGCGACACGCGTGCCGCTGGGCCGGCTCGCGCGTCCCGAGGAGATCGCCGCCGCCGTGGCCTTCCTCGCCTCCGGGCAGAGCAGCTTCGTCACCGGTTCGAGCCTGTATGTCGACGGAGGCCTGAACCAGATCTGAGCGCGCGCGAACCTCGTCACCCGCAACTGCCCCACGAAAGGGTCCTCTCATGTCCGACGGTGATCTGCGCGCCTTCTACCTGCGGTATATCGAGGCGCTCAACGCCCACGAGTTCGACGCAATGGACGAGTTCATCAGCGACCGGACCACCTTGAACGGTGAGCCCGCCACCCGGGACGACCTCATAGCGGTTCAGACGCACGACGTGGACGCGGTTCCGGACCTGCACTGGGAGCTCAATGAACTGCTTTTCGACGGTGACCGTCTGGCCGCGCGGCTGGTCAACACCGGTACCCCGGTGAAGACATGGCTCGGCGTGGCTCCCACCGGGGCTCGTTCGAGATCGCCGAGTACGCCATCTACCAGGTCCGCGACGGCCGGTTCGTCCATATGACCGCCCTGCACGACGGCGGTGAGCTTCTCCGGCAACTGACTGGCTGAGTCTTCGCCACGACAGTCCGGCATCATCAACGGCCCTCTCGGGCCACATGACTTGTGAGGATACGCATGCCCATCACACTGATAACCGGGGCCAACAAGGGCATCGGCTTCGAGACCGCCGGACAACTGCTGGCACTGGGCCACGTCGTCTACATCGGTGCTCGTGACGTCGAGCGGGGCGAGAAGGCCGCGGCCGAGCTCGGTGCCCGGTTCGTACAACTCGACGTCACCGACGACGCGTCGGTGAGCAGCGCGCTCGCCACGATCGACTCGGCCGAGGGCCGGCTCGATGTCCTGGTGAACAACGCGGGCATCCTGGGGAACGGGGCCCTTGACGGGCCCACGGCTCTGCGAGCCTTCGACACCAACGCGGTGGGCGTCGTGCGCGTCACGGAGGCGGCGCTTCCCCTGCTGCGCAAGTCCTCGAACCCCACCGTGGTCACCGTGTCCAGCAGTGCCGGGTCCTTCTGGGCGGTGAACAATCCGGACCGGCCGGAGTTCAATCTGCCGTTGGCGCTCTACTCCGCGTCCAAGGCCGCGGCCACCATGCTCACCGTCCAGTACGCCAAATCCCAGCCGGGCATCAAGTTCAACGCGGTAGAGCCCGGGACCACCGCGACCGACCTCACGGCGGCCTTCGGGATCGGAAGGTCGCCGGAGGAGAGCGCCAAGGTCGTCGTTCGCCTGGCGACTCTCGACGCGGACGGCCCGACGGGAACCTTCCAGGACGAGAACGGGGTAGTGCCCTGGTAGACAGGTGAACGGGGCGGGGGCAGCCTCCGGCCGACTGCCCCGGGACCGTTCCGGCGGGACGTGGTCGAGGCCCGTGAGCGCCGACGCCCCGGAATGCCTAACTGCGTGACGCCTCGGCCACCTCAACCGCTGCGGAGCCTTCGCGGCGTATCCGCTCGGCTCCCCAGGCGCCGAGCGGCTCGAGCGCTCGGTTGAGCGTGTGCCCGTGCTCGGTGAGGGAGTACTCCACGCGCGGCGGCACCTCGGCGTACACCTTCCGGTGCACGAGACCGTCCTCCTCCATCTCGCGCAGGTGCTGCGTCAGCATCTTCTCGCTCACGCCCGGTAAGCCGCGCCGAAGCTCAGCGAACCGGCGTATGCCATGGGCTTCGAGTTCCCAGAGGATCAGTCCCTTCCACTTCCCGCTCACCACGTCGAGCGCGGCGTCGATGCCACAGATGTACGGCCCGCACCTCGGCGGCTTGGCCATCCCCGAACCCCTTACTAAAAGGTAAGTACCGCAGAAAATAGTGGGTACTTCCGACACTAGCCGTGCTCTCCGAGCATGGAGGAGTGAACGAACAACTGCACTCCACCACCGGGCAGAACAGCGCTGTCACCGTGATCGGGCTCGGCCCGATGGGCCGGGCGATGACCCGCACCCTCCTCACCGCCGGCCATCCGGTCACCGTCTGGAACCGCACCGCCGGCCGGGCCGACGGCGTCGTCGCCGACGGAGCGACGCTCGCGGCGACACCCCGCGAGGCGGTCGAGGCGAGCGACCTCGTGATCCTCAGCCTCACCGACTACCAGGCGATGTACGACATCCTCGACAGCGCCACCGCATCGCTCGCCGGCCGCACCCTGGTCAACCTGAGCTCCGACACTCCCGACCGCACACGCGAGGCGGCGAACTGGGCGGCGGGCCACGGCGCCACGTTCCTCACCGGAGGGGTCATGGTTCCCGCGCCGATGGTCGGCACAGAGGCGGCCTACGTCTACTACAGCGGCCACGACCAGGTGATGGAGAACCACCGGGCGACGTTGACACTGCTCGGAAAACCAAGGCATTTGGGCGACGACCCGGGCCTCGCCCAGATGATGTACCAGGCCCAACTCGCGGTGTTCCTCACCACCCTGTCGGCACTGATGCACGCCACCGCGATGTTGGGTACGGCAGGGATGAAGGCATCGGAAGCGCTGCCGGAGTTGCTCTCCTTCACCGACTCGATCGGTGCCATCCTCAGGGCCGGGGAGGAAAGGCCCGGCGCCGCGCTTGACGCCGGACAGCATCCCGGCGACCTCAGCACCGTCACCATGATGGGTGCGACGGCCGACCACATCGTCGAGACCAGCACGTCACTCGGCCTCGACCTCGCGCTCCCGCGGGCCGTGCAGGCCCATTACCGGCACGCGATCGAGAACGGCCACGGCGGCGACCACTGGACCCGCATCATCGACAGCATCCGAGCACCGCACTGACCGACCGCGCCGCATGCGGATAAGCAGTGGAGACCGTTGCGTGGTGCTGACAAGGTGAGCCCCATGCCGTCGCCCACACTCGAACAGCTCGTCCGTGAACTGCACGCCTCGCTGACACTGCGCAAGCGTCCGGAAGACGTGGCCCGGCTCATCCAGGACATGTACGCCGCCCAGGGCACCGACCTCGACGCGGCGACCGATACCGCGCTCGCCAAGGCCGCCCAGCACTCGCTGCGCAATCTCTGGCACGGCTACACCTCCATGCGGGAGGAGTTCGCGTGGCCGGTCGGTGCACAACGCCAACTCGCCCGGGCGGCAAGCCTCTTCGCGAACCTGCCGGAACTCCCGGGCAGTGCGGGGGACGATCCGGCCCGGATCGAGGAGGTGATCCGGCGAGCGGGTGAGGAGATCGGCCGCTCGTACGGACAGAACGACTTCGGCATGGACCGCCTCGACCGGGCCGAGCGCACGGCGGCGGGCCTCGGGGAGATCTCGAAACGCCAGTACAACAAGCGCTTCCGGCTCCTACGGCGGATGGAGGCCAAACTGGCCCGGCTCATCCACGAGCAGCGTCGACGCGAGGTGGTCATCACCGGCAAGGGTGCCCTCGCCCACGCCCTGCCGTACGAGGTGTTCGCCGCCGATCCGGACACGGCGGCCTTCATCGCCTACTTCACGGCGCGCGGCCACACGCGCAGCGTGTTCACCGACGGTCGGCAGCGTCAGGTCTACGACGAGGTCGCCGAGGCCCTGTTCCGGCGCCTCAGGCCCGAGGATGCCTGCTGGTACGCGATCGCGCATGTGCACCCCACGGCTGAAGTGCTGGCCCAGGTGTCCGACCAGGACCTCACTCGGCTGCTGGTCCGGTGGAACGGATTCCTGCGCCAGGTCGCGGGGCTGCTGGAGGACGCGTGGAACCGGCATCCGCTGGAACGCGAGACGATGATCGTGCGCCGTGGCGACGACTCCTCGACGTGGAACCAGGCCGCACAGGCATGGAACACGGCCCGTGCCCACTGGTTCGCGCTGCTGACCGAGCTGGGGCAGGACGAGATTCTCGACCGGGTCTGCCCCGGCAAGGTGCCCCGGCTGATGGCGGCCGACGTGGCGTACTGGCACCGCATGCGCGGCGGCGGGCTGCACCCGGACACTCATGTCTGGGCAGAGCTGCCTCTGCCCTGGGAAGTTCTCCGAGGAGAGAAGCAGTGCCCACGCTCGCTCGTCGAGGCAGTCTGTGCCCGGCATCGGGTGGACCCGATGGCAGGCGCCTGGACCGCTCCCAGGCCGACGGCCGAGGCCGTCGCCTTCCGGCGGACACCCGAACTGGTGCACGGAGTCGCGGTCGCCGACCCACTCATGGCCAGCGCCCTTCGCTCGGCAGGAGTCTTCTCCGGCAAGGAGAAGCGCGCTGCCGCTCAGGAGTGGATGTGACCGATTCCCATGTGCGTCCAACCGTGCGTCCGACCCACGAACCAGTTGCTCCACAAAGCAGTTGCCTCACGCATCAGCTCAGGCAATGATCTCGGTGGCGACGAGGAAGCTCTGCGGAGGAGCGCCCGGCTCTGATCCCGGGTGGACGCAGGTTCGAATCCTGCCCTCGTCGCCACCGGGACCCACTTCCTCCCGACAGCCGTCAGCCGCACGTCAGTGTGGGTACCGCCCAGTCGCCGTGGTCGTTGCCGTTGCCGTCGCCGCCGTCGCCGACCTTGAGGTCGACCACCTGGGCGCCGCTGACGTCGACGTCGATGGGGACGGCTGCCTGTCGGCCGCTGATCGTCGGGGTGGTGACCAGCGTCTTGCCGTCGGCGATCACGGAGAACGTGACCGTTCCGGCGCCGCCCGTCTCGTCGTCGACGCCGACCTGCGCCGTCAAGCGGGAGCAGTTTCCGGCGAGGTAGAGCTGGACGTCGCTGAGGGCATTGGTGCCGAGGCCCTTGGCGTAGCCCACGCCGCCGATACTGATCGCACGGCCGTCCCCGGCGGCCTGCTCGCCTACGCTGCTGTCGCGCTCGACCGGGCCCCACCCGTTGGTGGAGGACAAGAACGGCAGGTCGCTCACCGCGTTCTTACCGGCCGGAGGAGCCGGTGGAATCCCGCCGACGATGCGCTCGTCGGCTCCGGTGTGCTGTCGTCCGTTCTGGTCGTACCGCACCGCGGTGCCGAGTGCCGAGGCGGCGGGCAGATCACCGGTCGGTGGCCGGACCGTCCAGGTGAAGGTCGCCGACGCGCCCGGTTGCAGGCGCTTGAGGGACACGGGGCTCGGAGCGCTCACCGTCCAGCCGTCGGGAGCGGAGAGCGAGGGTGTCAGCCGGGACGCGGGCGATCCGCCCTTGGGCACCCGCACGGTCGTCCGGGCCGTGAAGGTCTCCCCCGGCTGAGCGGTGTCGGGCACGTCCAGGGTCACCTCGGCGCCGGGAGGCCTCGGCATCGCGTACTTCCGGGAGTCGTAGCGGGGACTGTCGTTCTGCGCCACGCGCAGGGACGAGGCGTAGCTGCCGTAGTCGGTGAGCGAGACCTTGCCGAGGCCGCCGGTGCTGCCGTCCAGGTTCCACACGGCGATGGCGATGCTGTTGCGGCCGTTCGGGTCGAGGATGCCGTTGGGGACGGGGAACGTGTGCTGCGGGCCGAGGTAGTTGACGTAGTTGCCGACCTGCCAGCCGTTCACGAAGATCGTGGCCCGGTACTTGCGCGCCGGGTCGTCGGTGAACGTCAGGCCCAGTGAGGTGTCCTGGCCGCGCGGCAGGTCCAAAGTGGCGTCGGTGCGGTACCAGGACACTCCGGGGCGGGTGTCGGTCGTCGGCAGGGTGACCCGGTTCCACTTGGCGTCCGGGTAGCCCGGCAGGGACCAGCCCGCCCGCTCGCCGTACAGGCCGCCCGTCGAGAGCGGGCCGCGCACCGTGTCCTGGAGGTCCTCGCCACCGCGTACGCCCTGCAGGCGCCAGGTGACGGAGGTCAGCGGCGCTCCGACGAGAGAGGCGCTGGTCAGACCACGCGCGGTCTTGTTGCCGTTGGTCGAGTTGTAGTCCTCCTCGTGCCCCATGTTCACGGTGAGCACGGAGAGGACGTTGTCGCCCTTGGACTTGACCGCACCGGCCGGGAAGGTGAAGTCGGCACTGCCGGTGGTGGAGCTGCCCAGGAAGGTGCCGTTCAGCCAGGCGGAGAACGCCTGTGCGCCGCCGCCGGAGTCCGAGACCAGGTGGATGCCGGTCTCCTTGCCGGTGGCGTGGAAGCGGCCGCGGTACCAGGTGTTGCCGGTGTGGAAGCCGTAGTCGTCCGCGTAGAGCACCGGCAATTTGTTGATGCCGGACACGCTGTTGGTCGTGGTCTTGTCGGCCGTCTGCCAGCCGGTGTCGTCGAAGCCGGGGGCCGCTTCGGGGGACTCCTCGGCGTGCTTCCAGTTCGTCAGCGTCGGCAGGTGGATCGCGGCGGCGGTCGGGATCCTGCCGGTGAGACTTCCGGTGGCGGTGGTCCGGGTGTCCGCCTTCCGGCCGTTCCAGGTGACGCGGGCCGCGGAGGTGAACACCTCGATGTTCTGGTCGTCGGCGTTGTCGCCGGTGAGCGCCACCGTACGGCCGCCGTTCAGGCTGGTCGCTGTCCGCAGCAGGTGCGTGCCGCGCACCAGCACCGGTCCGGCCGCGGTGTCCTGACGCCAGAAGGTCTTCGCCGTGGCCTTGTCACCCACGAGCAGCAGCAGCGGGCGCTGTCCGCCGCCGCTGACGCTGATCCGGATCAGGCCCTTGTGGGTGTAGTTCAGCCGCAGATCGCCGGTGGCCGGGTCCCAGGTGGTCGTGACGGCACCGCCGGTGGCGGTCACGGTGGGCTTGGAGGCGTAGCGAAGGACGGTCTCGCCATCGCTGTCCGGGTCGCCGTAGAGCACGGCGAGGTCCCGGTCGCCGATGGTCGCGCCGGTCATGATCTCGGAGGTCGAGTACTGCAACTGGGCTTCCCCGAGGCGGTAGTTCGCCACGATCACGTGGGAGTCGCGTCCGTCGAGCGTGATCGCGGTGCCGGGCTGCTGGGGCACGACGGGGTAAGTCGGTTCCGCGGCGGCGGCACCGGTCGGCACGTCGATGGCGTCGATGGCCACGTAGTTGTCGGTGGACCCCGAACCGTGGTTTCCGGCGACGACGATCTTCAGCGTGTGCGCCCCGGACGGCAGGCCGGTCTTCTGGAAGACGACCGCCTGGTTCTCGGCGCCGGAGTCGTCGACCGTCGCCACCTTGGTGCCGTCGAGGTAGACGTCGGCGTTGCCGTGGTTGTTCGTCTTCGAGCCGATCCAGCGGATCGCGGTGCCGTCGAAGGGGACGGTGACCGAGTCACCGGCCTTGTCGGAGAACGACTCGGTCTTCTTGTAGTCGCCGCCGGTGTAGCTCTGGTTGGCCACGTGCGACCACGAACCGGCGTACTGCAGCGCGGAGTCGGGGTCGTCCCAGGTGTAGGTGGTGTCCCCGGCCGGCTGGGCGTTGAAGTCCAGCGAGATGTGGGCCCTGTCGACCGCCGTGGACGTGGAGTTCCCGTGCCGCAGTACGTGGAACTGTGTCTTGGTGTCCGGGTTCATCCGGGCGGTGTCGACGACCGCGGAGTCGTCCGGCGGCGTGCTCCTGATCGCGTCCGTCTTGGTCAGCGGGGCCACCGACTGGGTGAAGTACCCGATCAGCTTGTCCTCGTCGTACTTCGGATCGAGCTGCCGGGTCTCGCGGATCGCAGCTCCGTAGTCGTACGACGTGTAGTTCTGGGGCATGCTCAGCCAGCCCCAGTTGGTGCCGCCGTAGGTCATGTAGAAGCTCTGCGCGGTCGCGCCGACGGCGATGTTCTGCTTGTAGAACACGTTGGCGAACTGGTCGTTGATCAGCTGGGCGCACTTGTCGTAACCCGGTCCGCCCCAGGGGTCGAAGGCGCCGCCCTGGAACTCGGGCGAGTACAGGGGCTTGCCCGCCGGGTGGTCGTAGCTGATGTCGGGGACGCCGTTCCACTTCGTGGGGTTGGAGCAGTCGAAGCCCTGCGGGTAGGAGTCCGGGCCGTCGACGTCCAGGGCGCCGGCACCGGTGTTGAAGGTGCCGTTGTTGTTGCCGGTCAGCGGCACGGTGATGCCGTCGGCGCGGGCCTTGTCCTCGAGGTGCTGCATGTAGGAGCGGGCGGAGGCGGAGCCGTTGTAGTACTCGTTCTCGACCTGGTAGGCGATCACGGACCCGGTGCCGTTGGTGAGTTGGTGCCGGGCGATGATTTTGTCGATCTGGGTCAGCCACTCGTCGGCGTACTTGAGGAACCGCGGGTCGTCACTGCGGTTGTCCTCCGCCTTGGTGGTCAGCCAGCCGGGCAGGCCACCGCTGTCGACCTCCGCGTTGATGTACGGCGCGGGGCGTGCGATGACGTAGAGGCCGGCTTCCTCGGCCATGTCCAGGACCTTGTCGGCGTCACGCACCCCGGTGAAGTCGTACACCCCCGGCTTGGGCGAGTGGTAGCCCCAGTCGAAGTACAGCGAGGTGGAGTTGAAGCCGGCGGCCTTCATCTTCTGGAAGATGTCCCGCCACAGGTCCGGGCTCGGGAGCCGGAAGTAGTGGAACTCGCCGGACCAGAGGTAGGTGCGCTTGCCGTCCACGAGGAACGAGTAGCCGTCGAGAGTCACCGTGTGCGGCTGCGGGTTGGCGGCAGGCGCTGCGGCGGGTGCGGGCCCCCCGGCTTCCCTGGCCGCGGCGGGCGCGGTCAGGCCCACGGCCAGGGCGAGGGTCGCGGCCGTCGCGAGGGCCGCCCTCCACCACCCGCGGCGACCGGGTCTCACGGTCTCTGCATCGGTCCGATTGCCTCGCACTGCGGCCTCCCTCTCGCCTGAGCGATCAGCATCAAACAGACTCAGGCAAAGTCGAACAGTAGGGGGGCAGTTGGCTGAGCACAATGGGGCGGGAGAAGACGGACGGGGCGTTGGGGGCGGAAGGCCGGCCCGGGCCGCTCAGGACGTGGTCGTTCGTCGCTCGAACACCAGCCCCCGGGCCGTGCCGGGGCTGTCGCCACCGCTCCCAGGAGCACCGCGTCCTCGCCCGGCCGACTGGGGACGAGCTTCGGCAGATGGCAGTCGTCGAGCGGCGTCGCCGGTGCCGCACCCGGCTCGCCGGCCTCACGGCCCTGATGGTGCGCCGTCGGGGCGGTCTCGGCCTCGACGGCTTCTGACCGACCCCTTGATCGTCTCACTCCAGCGGCTGAGGATCCTGTGACAGCAGCATCCCGACGAATACAGCGCGTTGCTCCGAGAGTTGTCCGAGCGGCAGCCGGCCTGAGGGCCGGGGCCGGGCTCGGACACATCCCGTCGCTACGCGAGCTCCTCGGCGGTGTAGTAGCCGTCCCTGACCAGTACTTCGACGTTGTTCTTGTCGAGGCTCTGCGGCTGGAGCAGGTAGGCGGGCACCTTCTTGACGCCGTCGTTGTAGCTGAACCGGTCGTTGATCCGCGGCGCCCGGCCCCTGAGGATGTCGTCGACCATCCACGCGGCGGCGTCGGCGAGGGCGCGGACGTCCTTGTAGACGGTCTGCGACTGCCGGCCCGCGATGATCGACTTCACCGAGGGCAGCTCGGCGTCCTGGCCGGTGACGATCGGGAGGGGCTTGCCGGCGGAGCCGTAGCCCTGCTCCTCCAGCGCGGACAGGACACCGCGGGAGATGCCGTCGTACGGTGACAGGACCGCGTCGAGCGTCCTGCCGACGTACCACCGGCTGAGCAGGCGGCTCATGCGCTTCTGCGCGGTGGGTCCGTCCCAGCGTGGGGTGGTGAGCTGGTCCATCCCGGTCTGACCGGACGGAACGACCAACTGCTTGCTGTCCAGGAACGGTTGCAGGAGGGCCATGGAGCCGTTGAAGAAGTACTTGGTGTTGTTGTCGTCGGGGGAACCGGCGAAGAGCTCGATGTTGAACGGGCCCTTGCCCTTCTCCAGGCCGAGCTTCCCGATGATGTAGTTGGCTTCCATCCGGCCGACCATCTCGTTGTCGAAGGAGACGTAGTAGTCGACGTTCCCGGTGCCGAGGATGAGCCGGTCGTAGGAGATCACCGGGATGCGCGCGTCGGAGGCCCGCTGAAGCACGCCGTTCAGCGACTTTGCGTCGATGGCCGCGATGATCAGTGCGTCGACGCCCTGCTCGATCAGGGTCCCGATCTGTGACAGCTGGGCTTTCGGGTCGTCGTCGCCGTAGACCAGCTTGGCCTTGTACCCCCGTCTCTTCAGACCCCCGACGACGCTCTTGCCGTCGGCGAGCCAGCGCTCGGAGGACCGGGTCGGCAAGGCGATGCCGACGGTACCGCCCTCGGAGCGGCTCTGGGAGCTGCCGGCGTTCTCCTTGCCGCAGGCGGACACGGTAAGGGCGAGGGAGGCGGTTCCTACGAGGGCGGCGAGGGCGGCTCTTCGGTCGAGCATGGTGAATGGGTCCTTGTTCTTCTCGTCGTTGACAGGATGACGGCGCATCAGACGTGCAGGTGCTCGGACGGGTGCGGTGCGGGTGGAGCGGTGGATACCCCGGTTGCCCTGGACGGGCCGAACGTCAGGGGGTCGGCGGTCCTGCCGGTACAGGCCTGCCTCCCGCTGTTCCGGGCATGCACAGGGGAACCGCCTTCGAATGTTCGAGATTTCGTCACGCGTTCCATATGGCGGCGCGACGGTAGAGGCAGGTGAGGAGGATGTCAACGGTGTGAACACGATCGGTTACAGAGAGCGTGTGCGGCCGACGGGAGTCACGGCCCTGGCCGGGCCTCGCGCCCGGGAACACGGCCTCGGAGTCCTAGCAGGACTCCGTCAGGTCTGTGGTGCTGTGGGGGCAGGTTGGGAGTGCGCCTTCCGCACGCGGTGCAGGTGTAGGTGTAGGTGCGCCCACCCAGCGGCAGGCGATGCCTGCCTCTCGCATCGCAGTGCGGGTGGCTCCGATGGCGGCGTCAGCGGCCTTGCGGGCCATGGTCGTCTTGGGCAGGAACTTCAGGCGGAAGTCCTCGACAGCGATGGCGTCGTGGTCGCGGACCACCTTCTTGACCCACTTGCGGCCGGCGCCCTCCCGCTGCCTGGTGACCTTCATGTGCGCCTTCACCCCGCGGCTTCTTCGCCTCGCGGTAGCCCTTCGATGCCGGTTGTCCCTTCTTCGGCCTGCGGCGGGCCACCATCCGGTCGTACCGGGTCAGCCTCGCCCGGGCCTTCTTGCCGTGCCGACGATGTCGGGGGCGCCTCGCGCGCAGCAAGTCAGGACCGACCAGGCCCTTGGCGGCCCTGACCCATGAGGACGCGTGCGGGCGGGCTCCCCGTCAGCCCGCGGTCGTACCGGAGGGAAGGGCCTCGGCCGAGCGCAGGTGCTCCTTCAGCCAGCGTTCGGTGTTGCTCACGTGCAGCAGCGCCGCCGCCTGGCTGAGGACCGCGTCGCGTGCGGCCAGTGCCTCGAAGATCGCCTCGTGCTCGGCGAGGGTGCGGCCCGCCGCCCGGGAGTCGACCAGGCCGCGCCAGATCCGGGCACGCAGCGTGCGGCCGGAAATGCCTTCCAGGAGCGCGAGGAGGGATTCGTTGCCCGTGGCCGAGACGACGGCCCGATGGAAGGCCGCGTCATGGGCGTTGAGTCGTTCGACGTCCTCACGCGCCTCACGCATGGCATCCAAGTGACCCTTGACTTCGGCCAGTTGGTCGTCGGAGATCCGGGTCGCGGCAAGGGCCGTGGCAACGGGCTCGAGGAGCCGCCGTACCTCCATGAGGTCCTGGAGAGCGACCGAGTCGCCCTGCAACAGTTCCACCGCCCCACCGAGTCCCTCCAGCAGAAGGCTCGGCTGGAGGCTGGTCACATAGGTGCCGTCGCCCCGCCGGACCTCCAGGACCCGTGCGACCGCCAGGGCCTTGACCGCTTCACGGGCGAGGTTGCGGGACAGTCCCAGCTGCGCGGCCAGATCCGGCTCCGGGGGGAGCTTCGATCCCGGAGGCAGCGCTCCGGTCCGGATCAGCTCACGGATCTGCTCGATCGCCCTGTCTGTCAGAGACACCGCGCATCCCTTCTCCACGTCGCGCCCCGACCCATGCCGCAGTCCGCATGCCAAAGGCGACGCTGATGATACGGGGCTGCGTATGACGGGACGGCGACCGCACCGGCGGGCACGTCCCCGCCTTCGACAACGAGTGGTATCCGCGCAACATGTACGAGGCCGGGAGCAACGCGAACCGACATCACATCGCGACCTACGGCCAACCGGCGGCCTGGCCCTACCACAACTTCATCAACGGGGCACGGGACCTGGCGGGCAACACCGTGCAGTTCGCACCGAAGCTGAAGTCGGCCGGCGGGAAGTTCGACCCCGACGAGTGGGTGCAGTTGTTCGTCGACGCCGGCGCCAGGTTCGCCGGCCCGGTCGCCGAGCACCATGACGGCTTCTCCATGTGGGACAGCCAGGTCAACGAGTGGAACTCGGTGAAGAAGGGCCCGGGCCTCGACCTGCTGCGGCTCTTCTCCACGGCGATCCGCGCCAAGGGCCTGAAGCTGCTGGTGGCCATGCACCACGCGTACAACTTCACCGGCTTCTACGAGTTCGCCCCCGCCCAGACGGACCCCAGCCTCAAGAAGCTCTACGGGCAGCTGGGTTCGGCCGCGGAGAACCAACTCTGGTTCGACAAGCTGAAGGAGGTCGTCGACCGCGCCCGGCCCGACATCCTCTGGCAGGACTTCAATCTGGACGCCGTCGACGAGACACAGCGCCTGAACTTCCTCTCCTACTACTACAACCAGGCCGACAGCTGGGGCCGCGAGGTCGTCGCGACCTACAAGGACGGCATGAACGGCAAGGGCGAGGTCTTCGACTACGAACGCGGCGGCCCCGCCGATCTCACCTCGCCGTACTGGCTGACCGACGACAGCATCTCCAGCAGCAGCTGGTGCTACACGCAGGGCATCGGCTACTACACCGTCCAGCAGATGCTGCACTCGTTCATCGACCGGGTCAGCAAGAACGGCAATGTGCTGCTGAACATCGCGCCGATGGCCGACGGCACCATCCCCCAGGCGCAGAAGGACATCCTGCTCGGTATCGGCGACCACCTGAGGCGCTTCGGCGAGTCGGTGTACGCGACCCGGGCCTGGACGACGTACGGCGAGGGTCCGACGAAGATGGGCGGCGGCGCCTTCACCAGCCCGACCGCCGGCACCCCACAGGACATCCGATTCACCCGTGACAAGGCCGGCAACGTCCTGTACGCCACCGTCCTGGGCTGGCCCGGCAGTTCACTGACGATCAAGACGCTCAGCGCGGACCGGATCAACCTCTCGTCGCTGACCTCGGTCAAGCTCCTCGGCTCCGCCGCCGGCACCTACATCGACCTGCCCGCGCCGGCCCAGACCTCCTCCGGACTCGCGGTCACCCTGCCGTCCTCGGCGCCGTACAGCGCCAACGCCTACGTGCTGAAGCTCGCCTTCTCCGGCGCGATCCCCGCTCTGCGGCCCCTCGCCGGCGCCGTCGTCTTCACGGACACCGGCTACACCGGCAAGGCCGCCGTGCTCGCCGTCGGCGACTACAGCGCGGCGGATCTGAGCGCGGCCGGGCCGGGGCCCGGCACCCTCTCCTCCCTCCGGCCGGCCCCCGGCTGCCAGGTGATCGGCTACTCCGGCGGCGACTTCACCGGAACCGCGTGGACGTTCACCGCCGACAACCCCGATCTGAGGGTCACCGGCAACAACGACCGGATCGCCTCGGTGAGGGTCCAGTTCAATCCGGCGACGTACTTCCGGATCGTCAACGCCACCGACGGACTCGCCCTGGACAGCGGCGGCAACGTCGCCTCCGGCGCCAACCTCAAGCAGTGGACCTGGGACGGCAGTTCGAACCTGCAGTGGCATGCGGAGGCTGTCGGAGGCGGCTACTACCGGCTGGTCAACCGTACGAACGGCATGGTCGCCGACGGCTGGGGCGCCACCGAGGACGGCTCCGCCGCCCGGCAGGCCCCCTGGAACGGCGGCACCAACCAGCAGTGGACGATCACCCACCGGGGCGGTGACCGCTATTCGATCGCCAACCGCACCACCGGTCTGGTCCTCGACGGCGGCGGCGGCGTCGCTTCGGGCTCCGTCACCAAGCAGTGGACCTTCGGCAGCAGCACCAACCTGCTGTGGAGCTTCACGGCGGTGTAGGCGGCGGTCTGATCTGTGAGGTCTCGGACGCACACTCTCCCCGGCGGGCCCCTGCTCGCCCCCTACCCGGGGCGCGTCTCGTCGACCACGTAGCCGCGCCGCTTGTCGACCACATTGCGCAGCGGACGGCCCTCGAGGTGCCGGGTGAGGTTGTCGAGGAACACCTCCACGAGCGCCTCCCGTTCACTGGTGGTCTCCCCCGCGGTGTGCGGGGAGATCATCACGCCGGGCATGTCCCACAGGGGTGACTCGGCGGGCAGCGGTTCCTGGGCGAACACGTCCAGGGCCGCGCCGGCGAGCCGGCCGGCGGCGAGGTGGTCGACCAGCGCCTCCTCGTCGACGAGCCCGCCCCGGCCTACGTTGATCAGCCGTGCCCCAGGCTTCATGGCGGCGAGCACGGAGGCATCGACCATGCCCCGGGTGCCCTCGGTGAGGGGTGCCGCCAGGACGACGTAGTCCGCTTCCGTCAGCGCGGAGCGCAGGGTCGCCTCGCCGTGGACCGTACCGAAGTCGGGGTCGTCCGCGCGGGCCTCGCGGCCCGCGCCGCACACCCGCATCCCGGCGGCCCGCAGCAGCCGGGCGATGGCCCGGCCGATCGGCCCGGTGCCCCAGACCAGTGCGGTGCGGCCGGTGATGCCGTCGCTGGGGCGTGGACGCCACTCCCGGCGCCGCTGGTGCTCCCAGGTGCCGGGGAAGTCCTTGGCGAGAGCGAGGATCAGGCCGAGGACGTACTCGGCGGTCGGCTGGTCGTAGACGCCGCGGGCGTTGGTGAGGACGACGCCCGGATCGTTCACCAGGGCCGGGAAGAGGAACGAGTCCACGCCCGCGGAGGACGCGTGGACCCACCGCGGTGCCTTCTCCGGGTTGTCCGGCCAGGCTTCGCGGATGGCCGGGGTGATGGTCACCCAGGCCAGGAGGGCGTCGGCGCCTGGGAGGAGGTAGGGGAGTTCCTCCTCGGTGGCGTAGACGGTGTCCATGAGGCGTTCGATGAGTGCGGCGGCGGGGGGCCGGTTGCCGCGGTAGAGGACGACGAGTCGCTCGGGCATGTCAGGCTCCGACGGGGACGGCTATGTACTTGTACTCGAGGAACTCGTCGATGCCGACGCGTCCGCCTTCGCGGCCCAGGCCGGACTGCTTGACGCCGCCGAAGGGGGCGGCGGGGTTGGAGACGAGCCCGGTGTTGAGGCCGATCATGCCGCTTTCGAGGCGCTCGGCGACGCGCAGGGCGCGGTCGAGGTTCTGGGTGAACAGGTAGGCGGCGAGGCCGAATTCGGTGTCGTTGGCGGCGGCTATGGCCTCGTCCTCGGTGTCGAAGGGACGGATCGCGGCGACCGGGCCGAAGATCTCCGTGTCGATGATCGCGGAGTCGGGGGCGATGCCGGTGAGGACGGTGGGCGGGTAGAAGCAGCCGGGGCCTTCGGGGAATTCACCTCCGGTCAGGACGGTGGCGCCGCGCTTGACGGCGTCGCGCACCAGGTCGTGGGCCTTGCTGCGGCCGGCGGTGTCGATGAGGGGGCCGACGTCGGTGCCTGGTTCGGTGCCGTCGCCGACGGTCAGGGCGGCCATGCGGGCGGCGAGACGGGTGGCGAACTCCTCGGCCACGGAGGTGTGGACGTAGATGCGGTTGGCGGCGCAGCAGGATTCGCCCATGTTGCGCATCTTGGCGACCATGGTGCCTTCGACGGCGACATCGAGGTCGGCGTCGTCGAAGACGATGAGGGGGGCGTTGCCGCCGAGTTCCATGGAGGTGCGGATGACGGTGTCGGCGCACTGGGCCAGCAGGATCCGGCCGACCTGGGTGGAGCCGGTGAAGGAGAGCTTGCGGATCTGCCCGCCGCGCAGCAGCGGCTCGACGACGCCGGCGGCGTCGGTGGTGACGATGATGTTGAGGACGCCGTCGGGGAGCCCGGCTTCCTTCAGGATGGCGGCGAGGGCGAGGCTGGTCAGGGGGGTCTGGGGGGCGGGTTTGAGGACAATGGTGCAGCCGGCGGCGATGGCGGGGCCGATCTTGCGCGTGCCCATGGCCAGGGGGAAGTTCCATGGCGTGATGAGCAGGCAGGGGCCGACCGGCTGGCGGCTGACCAGCAGACGGTTCCTGCCGTCGGGGGCGGTCATCAGGCCGCCGTCGATACGGACGGCCTCCTCGGAGAACCAGCGGAAGAACTCGGCGCCGTAGGCGACTTCGGCGCGCGCCTCGGCCAGGGGCTTGCCCATCTCCAGGGTCATCAGCAGCGCGAGGTCCTCGGTGCGCTCGATGATGGTGTCGTAGGCGCGGCGCAGGATCTCGCTGCGCGCCCGGGGCGGGGTGGCGGCCCAGGCGGCCTGTGCGGCGACCGCCGCCTCGACGGCACGCCGGCCGTCCGCGGGCGAGGCGTCGGCGACCCGGCACAGTTCCTCGCCGGTGGCCGGGTTGTCGACGGACAGCGTCCGGCCGGACTCGGCGTCCTGCCAGTCACCGCCGATGAACAGCTGCTTGGGAACATCACGGACGACAGTCATCGTGGTATCTCCTTGTGTGGGTGTCGAGGGGCTGCCGACCGGTCAGCGGATGCGGTCCAGCGTCTTGTAGTAGGCGCCCGCGAAGGGCAGGAACCAGGCAGTGCCGTTGTAGAGGGGGATGCGGGGCGGGGCCAGGTCGCGGACCGGGCTGGCCTCGGGGTGGCCGTCCATCACCTCGGCCATGACCTGGCCCATGTGCGTGGCCATCTGCACGCCGTGGCCCGCGTATCCCATGGAGTAGTAGACGCCGTCATCCGACTGCCCGGCGTGCACGATGCGGTCCCTCGCGAAACCGACGGAGCCGCCCCACACGTACTCGACTTTCGTCCGGGCGAGTTGGGGGAAGACCTCGCACATCTCACGGAACAGAACCGCCCCGCTCTTCTTGTCCGAGGTGGGGTCGGACGGCGCGAAGCGGGCGCGGCCGCCGAACAGCAGCCGGTTGTCGGGGGTGAGCCGGAAGTAGTGGCAGACCTGGTTGGAGTCGACGATGAGGCGGGCCTTCGGGATGATGTCCCGGGCGAGCTCCTCGCCGAGCGGCTCGGTGACGATGATGAAGCTGCCCAGGCAGACCTGCCGGCGGCGCAGCCACGGGAAGTTCTTGTCGGTGTAGGCGTCGGTGGCCATCATGACCTGCCCGGCGCGGATCACACCGCGTTCGGTGCTGACCTCGAACCGGCCGGCGGCGGTACGCCGTACGCCGATGGCCGCGTTGCGCTCGTGGATCTCGACACCGGTGCGCTCGCACGCCTCGGCCATGCCGCGCACGAAGCGGCCGACGTGCAGTGCGGCGCTGAGCGGGTCGAGCAGGCCGCCGTGGTAGGCGTCGGATCCGATCTCGGAACGCAGCTCGGACTTGTCGATCAGCGTGGTCTCGTGTCCGAAGTACTTGGCCAGGTCGCGCTGTTGGGCCTTCTTGTTCTCGAAGTGCGCCGGGCGGGACGCGACGCCCAGGCGTCCGACGCGGCGGAACTGACAGTCGATGGACTCCTCGTTCACGAGCTGCTCGACGGTGTCCACGGCATTGCCGTAGGAGTTGTAGATCTCGCGGGCCCGTTCGAGCCCGTACCGGCGGATCGCCTGGCCCACGCCGATGGTGAAGCCCAGGTTGGCCATTCCGCCGTTGCGCGCGGAGGCGCCGGAGCCGATCTGGCTCTTCTCGACGAGGGTGACGCGGGCGCCCTTGCGGGCGGAGTGGAGGGCGGTGGACAGACCCGTCAGGCCGGCGCCGACGACCACCAGGTCGGTGTCCTCGGTCAGTGGCTTGCCGGACCGGTCGGGAAACGCCCCGGCGGTTTCTACCCAGTACGGGATCGTCTTCATAACGGGTCTCCTGCGGGAATGGGTCAGGGGGAGGGCGCGGAGGGGCACGGCAGGGGCCCGGCAGGGGCCCGGCCGAGGGCGCTGTCAGCGGTGGCACGGCCCGTGCCGGCGCAAGGCTCAGGCGAGGGGTTCTACGGGGAGGACGTGCCGGCCGCTGCGGTGGCCGCCGAGTTTGCGGACGACGGCGACCAGGACGAGGGCGAGGACGGCGAGTGCGATGAGGACGGCGCTGACGGCGGTGACGGTCGGATCGACGTCGAACTGGAGGGCGTTGAAGACCAGGACCGGCAGGGTGCGGGTGTCGGGTGTCGACATGAACTGGGCGATGAAGAACTCGTCGAAGCTGGTGATGAACGAGAACACCGCGGCGGCGATCAACCCGGGGGTGGCCAGGGGGAAGGTGATGCGCCGGGCGATGGTGAGGCGTCCGGCGCCCATGCTGGCCGCCGCGTCCTCCAGCCGTTCGTCGATGCCCCTCAGCGTGGAGATCATGATGAGGATGGCGATGGGTGCGGCGAGCACGGTGTGGCCGAGGGCGATGGCCAGTGGGCTGCCGAGCATGCCGGCCGGTTCGAAGAACAGGAACAGGCCGAGCGCGATGACCACTTGGGGGATGAGCAGCGGAGCCAGGACCAGCCCGTAGACCGCCGTGTGCAGGGGCAGTCGGCCGCGGGCCAGGGCGGTGGCGGCGGTGGCTCCCAGGATGAGGGAGAACGCGGTGGTGAGGGTGGCGATGAGGCTGGACAGGGCGATGGAGGCGGCCCAGTTGCCGCCGGGCGCGGCCATCTGCTCGTACCAGTGGGTGCTGTACTCCTTGGGCGGGAAGGTGCCGATGCCGTCCGCGCCGAAGGAGGTGATCAGGATGATGACGATGGGCATCGCCAGGAACAGCAGGATTGCTGTGGCGCTCACGGCGCGGCCGATGTGTCCGGCCCGGGTGGCGGGCAGTTCCATCATGAGCTGCTCCTTCGTGCGTGTGCCTGCTTGCGGCGGAGCTTGGCCAGGCCGAGTACGCCCAGGCCGGCGAAGGTGAGCAGGAGCAGGATGACGCCGAAGGCGGCGGCCGAGTTCCACTGGTCCTGCTTCATCACCTGCTGGTCGATGAGCGCGGCGACGACGGTCTGCTTGTCGCCGCCCATCAGGGCCGGGGTGATGTAGTAGCCCAGGCACAGGATGAAGCTGAGCAGACCCGCGGTGCCGATCCCGGGAGCGACCAGCGGCAGGTAGATCCTGCGGAAGATGGTGAAACGGCCGGCGCCGAAGCCTGCCGCCGCGGCCAGGAGCCGGCCGTCGACGCCGCGCATGACGCCCTGAAGAACCAGGACGGTGTAGGGCAGCATCACCGAGGTGGTGCCGATGACCACACCGGTCTCGTTGTAGAGGAGCGAGAACGGGGCTCCGGGCACGTGCAGGGAGGTCAACAGCGTGTTGATGAGGCCGTGGTCACCGAGCATGATGATCCACCCGTAGGTGCGTACCAGGGCGCTGATGAAGTGCGGCACGACCACGATCAGCATGGCCGGCGCGGCGAGGGCGGGGCGCATCCGGGTGATGGCGTGCGCCAGGACGAAACCCACCAGGAGACTGAGCAGCGCGGTCTCCGCGGAGATCCGCAGGGTGGAGAGCAGCACGGACAGGTTCACGCCGCTGAGGGCGTCGGCGTACCAGTGCAGGGTGAATCCGCCGCTGTCGCCCTTGAGGCTGAGGGAGAGCACCCCGATGATCGGGTAGACGAACAGCACCAGCAGGAACACCGTGACGGGGACGGCGTTGACCAGGGCGATCCGGGAGCGGTGTCCGCGCTTCTCGGACGTTTTCACCCGCACCTTGGTGGGTGCGAGAGCGGTGCCGGCCATGGGCTCACCCCCCGTCCGTCGCGTCGAAGACACTGACGTCCTCGCGGTCCGCCGTGACGCACACCCGCTCGCCGGGGCGGGGCGGAGTGTGGGCGGTCTCGATCCGCAGCGGTGGCGTCCCCGGAGCGGCACCGTCCAGGCGGACGGAGATCCGGGTGAGCGAGCCGACGTAGACGGCCGTCTCGACGGTGCCGGAACAGCAGCTCTCCTCGGCACCGACCAGGCGCAGCTTGCCCGGCCGCACCGCGGCCCGTACGTTCTGGCCCGGTGCGCAGGGGTGGGCGCGGGCCGTGAGGACGCCTCCGGTGTCCAGTCGTACGCGGGTGCAGTCGTCCGCTCCGCCGACCTCGACCTTGCCGGTGAGGAAGTTGGCGGCGCCCAGGAAGTCGGCGACGAACGGGGTGCGGGGGCGTTCGAACAGGCCGCGTGGGGTGTCGAACTGCTCGATGCGGCCGTCCTTCATGATGGCGATCCGGTCCGACAGGACCAGGGCCTCTTCCTGATCATGTGTCACATAGACGACGGTCAGGCCGAGTTCGCGCTGGATGCTCTTGATCTCGGTCTGCATCTGGTCGCGGAGCCGCTTGTCCAGCGCACCCAGCGGTTCGTCCATCAGCACGATCGGCGGGCGGTAGACCAGGACCCGGCACAGTGCGACGCGCTGCTGCTGACCGCCGGAGAGCTCGCGGGGCTTGCGGCCGGCGAACTTCGACAGGCCCGCCGCCTCCAGCGTCTCCCCGACCCTGCGGCGGATCTCCGCCTTGTCCACCCCGCGCAGCTGGAGCGGGAAGGCGACGTTCTCGGCGACCGTCATGTGCGGGAAGAGCAGGTACTGCTGGAAGACGAAACCGAAGTCCCGCTTGCCCGGGTTGAGTTGCGTGATGTCCCGGCCGTCGACGGTGACGGTGCCGGAGTCGGGCTCGGTGAAGCCGGCGAGCATCATCAGCGTGGTCGTCTTGCCGGAACCGGACGAGCCGAGGAAGGTGACGAACTCACCCGCCGCGATCTCCATGTCCACGCCGTCGACCACCGTCGTCCCGCCGTAGGACTTGCGCAGCCCGGTCACCGACAGCGACCTGCCCGTCGGTGCGGAGGAGCGAGGGGCCAGGGCGGCGGCGAGGTCGTCGGCGGAGAGCTTTCCGGCGGTCAGACTCCGGGTCCGTTCAGGCATCGGCCCACTCCTGCCAGCGCTTGGTGACGGCGTCACGGTTCTTGTCCCACCAGGCGGGGTCCGCGTCGAACCCGGTCTTCAGGTTCTGCGGCGAGGTCGGCAGCGAGGCCAGGACGTCGTCCGAGAGCAGTTTCGTCGCCGCCGGGACGACCGGGCCGCCGGTGGGGCTGAGCTTGGCGAAGGCCGCCTGCACCTCGGGCCGCAGCGAGAAGTCGATCAGCTGGTAGGCCGCGTCGGTGTTGTCCGCGCCCTTCGGGATGCCCCAGCCGTTGGTCATCCGGCGGGCGCCGTTCCACTGGTAGGCGACCGGCTGACCCTGCTTGATCAGCTCGTCCGCGCGGCCGCCCCACAGGCTGGTCGCGACGACCTCCTTGCGGCCGAGCAGGACGGCCGGCAGGGCGCCGGTGTTCCAGAACTTCTTCACATCACCGCGGATCCGCGACATCGACGCGAACGCCCGGTCCACGTCGAGGGGGTAGAGCCCGTCCAGCGGCACACCGTCGGCCAGCAGCGCGAACTCCAGCTCCGGCAGGTCGACTTCCGCGCTCTGCAGGGAGCGGGCGCCGCCGAAGGAGTGGGTGTTCCAGAAGTCGGCCCAGTTCTTCGGGGCGCGCTTGAGGCTGTCCGTGCGGTAGGCCATCACGCTGGCCCACACGTTCTTGCCGACCGCGTGCTCCGGCAGGTTGACCTCCGCGATTCCGGCGCCCTTGACGTTCTTCAGCCGATCGTGGTCCACCGGCTCCAGACACTCCAGCCGCGCCATCTTCTGGAAGTTCAGCAGTGTGTTGTCCAGCAGGTGCACCTGCGGACGGCCCTGCTTGACCTGGGCGATGATCTGCGCCGACTGGTAGTTGACCGTCGTGACCGTGATGCCCGTCTCCTTGGCGAACGGCTCGTAGATGGCCTTGATCAGAGCGTCGTTGTAGGCGCCACCGCTGTTGCTGACGACGAGCCTCTTCTTGCCGCCGCCCGACGAGCCGCGGCTTTCGCCGTTGCCCATGAGGGTGCCGCATCCGGTCAGTGCCGAGGCGGCGGCGAGCGCGCCTGCGGTGCGGAGTACGGTTCTGCGTCCTATCCGGTTGGCTTCCATCGGGCGCCTCCTGGTGAGGGTGGGGATTCGGGGGAACGGAAAACGCTGGGTGGGGGGTTGGGGTCCTTCGGGGTTGTCCCTGCGGGACGAGGTGCGTCGCGCGTCAGATGCCGAGCATGGTGTTGAGCTCGTCCAGGGACTTCACCGTCACGTAGTCGTAGCCGTGGGTCACCGGGTCGTAGCCACGGTCCAGCAGGACCAGATTGCGGAAGCCCATGTCGTGCATCGGCATCAGGTCGTAGCGGGTGTGCGAGGAGACGTGTACGAACTCCTCGGGGGAGGCGTCGAGCTGGTCGAGCATGTACTCGAACGCGGCGTAGCGGGGCTTGTAGTAGCCGGCCTGCTCCGCGGTGAACACCGCGTGGAAGTCCGCGCCGAGCCGGGGGACGCTCTCCTCGAGGAAGTCGTCCCCGGCGTTGGAGAGGATCACCAGCTTGTAGTTCTCGCCCATCTTCTTCAGCGGTTCCGGCACGTCGGCGTGCGGGCCCCAGCTGCGCACACCGTCGGCGAACCGCTTGCCCGCGTCCGGGTCGGCCTGCACACCCCACTTGCGGCAGACCCGCTCGAAGGCGTCCTGCAGAGTCTGCTCGTAGGGGTAGTACGCGCCGCAGATCGAGTCGTAGCGGTAACCGCGGAACTCCCGGACGAACTGGTCCCAGTGCTCAGCGGGGATCCGGTCGCCGACGAGTTCACGCGTGATGGGGGTCATCGGCCACTCGATCAAGGTGCCGTAGCAGTCGAACGAGACGTACTTCGGACGGAACTGGAACGAGGGAATGGGCATGAGGGTACTCCTGTCGTGTACATGGCAGGGATAGCGATGTGAGGAGTGAAGCCGCCGGTGTCGCCGGGGGGTCAGGCGGCGCCGACTCCTGCCGGAGCGAGGAAGTCGATGGGGTGTTCAGTGGTGCCGTCGAGCGCCAGGTCGGCGGCGATCTCGCCCATGGCGGGCGACATCTTGAAGCCGCTGCCGGAGAAGCCGGCCATGACGATGACGTCGTCCTCGCCGGGGAGATGGCCGACGAGCGGGTCACCGGAGTCGGTGTAGCCCTCCATGTAGGCCGACATCCTGATGGGATCCGGGTTCAGGTCGGGCATCAGCTCGGAGATGAGCTCGCGGAAGGTGCCGAGTTCTTCGGGGCGGACGGTACGGTCGAGCCGGTCGGGCTCGGGCACCGGCAGATGGCGTGCGACGGAGAGACCGAGCTTGACGGAGAGGCCGTCGGGTGACGGGAGCCCGAAGCAGTCGTGGGGTGTGGCGCGTACGAAGGGGGGTGCCCCGGCCGCGAACCAGTCGTGGCGGGTGGGCAGATGCCAGGAGCAGATCACCCGGCGGACGTCGACGGTCCGCGGGAGGTCGGGGAGCAGTGTGTTGATCCAGGGGCCCACGGTCACCACGGCGGCGTCCACGTGGTCCGTGCCGTGGTCGGTGACGATCCGCACGCCGCCCCCCGCCGCCGGGACGATCTCCCGCACCGGGGTGTAGCGGTGCAGCCGGGCGCCCAGTTCCTCGGCACGGGTGGCGGCCGCCTGGACCGACGCCTCGGGCCTGATGACGGCGCCCATCCGGTCGAGTACGGCGGTGTGTCCGTCCGGGAGACGGTGCTGCGGGTAACGACGGGCCAGAGCGTCCCGGTCCAGTACCTCGTGGTCCAGACGGTGGGTGGCGCTGGTGGACAGGAGAAGGCGCATGGTCGGTGACGCGGTCTCGCCCATCACGAGGCAGCCGCTGCGGCGCCGCAGCGACCGGCCCGTCTCCGCCTGGAGCTGCTCCCACAGCCCGTCCGCCAGCCGCAGCAGCGGAAGGTACCCGGCTTCGCCGAGGTGGACGGCTCGGAAGATGCGGCTCTCGCCCCCGGCCGCACCGCGGTCGTGACCCGGGGCGTACCGGTCGTAGCCGATGACCTCGGCTCCGCGGGCGGCCAGTCGCCACATGGCCTGGCTGCCCATGCTGCCGGCACCGATCACGGCGACCCGCTTCGGGATGCGCATGAGTCGCTCCTTTCGATGGTGTGGTCTGGACGGCAGTCGGGCCCCAGCACGATGCGGACACCGTGCGGACTTTTCCGGTTCGGGTCCCACTGGGGATGGCGTTCACTTTCGGCCCCGGGGAACGTGCAGGTCAACCCACACTGTGTTCCACCGCGGTGTCTTCTCAAGACGGTTTGTCACTGCGCACGACCGGGCTCGACGAAATGCCGGACACCTCTTGTCACGGGGGGTGGCCGGTGCGAAGGTAACCCGATCGCCTCGGACGAAAGCACCCCCTATGCCGCCCAGACGTCCCGCAGCCGGGCAGTTCCCCACCATCACGGAGGTACTGCGCCTGCCCGTGCTCGCCGAAGGGATGCCGCGCGTGCTGGCCGGTGAGGCACAGCTGGACAGGCCCGTGCGCTGGGTGCATGTCACCGAGCTGCTCAACCCCGCCGATTTCCTCGAGGGCGGCGAGCTGGTGCTGACCACCGGCATGCCGTATCCCGAGGACGCCTCCGAGCTGCGCGGTTACGTCGACCAGCTCGCCGACGTCGGAGCGGCCGGTCTGGTCGTGGAGCTCGGTTACCGGTACCGGAAGGTGCCCCCCGAGCTGGTGGCGGCGTGCCGTGCCCGAGAAGTGCCGCTGGTCGAGCTGGCCCGTGGCGTCCGGTTCATCGACGTCACGCAGACGGTGCACGCGCTCATCCTCGACGCCCAGGGAGCCCTGCTGCGTCGCGGAACGGACATCCAGGCTATTTTCACCGCGCTGACGCTGCGGGGCGCGGACCCCGAGGAACTGGTGCACACCACCGCGGAGCTCACCGGAGCCCCCGTGGTGCTGGAGGATCTCACCCACCGGGTCCTGATGTGCGAGCTGCTCGGCCGGCCGTACGAGCCGGTGGTGTCGGCCTGGTCGCGGCGTTCGCGGGCCGCCCCGACGCCGGAGACGATCAGGCCGAGCGGCCCGGAGGGGTGGCTGATCGCGCCGGTGCAGGACCACCACGGGCCGTGGGGGCGGCTCGTTCTGCTGGAAGGGCGGCTGAACGCCGAGCCCGATCCGGAACACGTCCTGGTGCTGGAGCGCGCCGCGGTCGCGCTGACCATGGCACGCCTGGCCGGGCCGGCCTGGTGGGAGCGCCGGGCCCACCGCTCCGTACTGCGGGACCTGTACGAACGGCGCTTCCGCTCACCCGCGGACGCGCGCGCCCGCGCCGAGGCACTGGGGCTCCCGGCCTTCGGGCACCGGCTCTTCGCCCTGGTCATCCGCCACACGCACACCGGCACCGCGGGTGAGCACCTCGACGAGCGGATCGCGAAGGCGCTGACACAGATCGGCGTCCGCGCCCTGGTCGGCGAGACGGCCCCCGGCCGGATCGGCGTACTCCTGGCACTGGCACAGGCGAGCGCCTGGCAGCCGGTCGCCGAGCGGATCGGCCGTCTGACCCGGGAGGAGCTGGGACCGGAGGCCGTCGTCGCCGTCGGCCCCGGGGTGACCGACCTCTCCGGGATCGCCCGGTCGTGGCAGGAGGCCGAGCAGACCGCCGAGGCCATCACACCGGCCTCCGCGGAGCGGTGGTTCTACGTCACCGCCGACGTGCAGCTGCCGGAGTTGCTGGGTGTCCTGCGTCAGGACACCCGTCTGCAGCGGTACGCGGAACGGCAACTGACCCGCCTCATCGAGCACGACGACCGCAACAGCGGTGATCTGCTGGCGGCACTGCGCGCCTATCTGGCGGCGGCCGGCAACAAGTCGGTCGCGGCGAAACGCGTCGGCATGTCCCGGCAGGCGTACTACCAGCGCCTCCACACCATCGAACGGCTCCTGGGCTGCGACCTGGAATCAGGTCTGCAGCGCACGTCCCTGCACGTCGCGGTGCTGGTCCTGGACGCACGGGAAGCAGCTGTCCCCGGGGTGTGACGACCGGGGGCGGCGGGGTCGAGCAGTTCCGCCAGGTGCAGGGCGCGGATGCCCCGGTCACCGGCGAGGTGGTCGATCTGTGTGGCGCAGCTGAAGCCGTCCGCCACGACCGCTACGGGCGTGTCGTGGTCGATGCCGTCGAGGCGGGGCTTCAGCGCCAGGTCGGCGACGGCCATCGAGGTGTCGTAGTGCTGTGCCTCGAAGCCGAAGTTGCCGGCGAGTCCGCAGCAGCCCTCGGCCTCGTCGACCTTCGTCACTCCGAGGCGGCTGAGCAACCCGCGGGGGTGGTGGCCCTTGAAGGTGGCGTACTCGTGGCAGTGGGTCTGCAACACGACCTCGTCCGGCAGCTCGGGAGGCGTCCAGTCGGGTGCGGCGAGGTCGGTGAGGGCCCCGGTGAGGGTGTGGACCCGGGCCGCGACGCGCCGGGCGGCGTCGGTGTCGAGGAGTTCGGGCACGTCGCGCTTGAGGGCCGCGGCGCAGCTCGGTTCGGCCACGACGACGGGCCGGTCGTCGCCGTTGTCCAGGCGGGCGACGGTACGGGTCATGACGCGGCGCGCGACGGACAGCTGGCCGGTGCTGACCCAGGTCAGGCCGCAGCACAGGCCGTCCTCGGTCGTGCACGGGATGCCGGCGTCGGCGAGTACACGGCTCGTCGCTCCCGCGACCTCGGGGCGGAAGGCGCGGGTGAAGCTGTCGACGAAGAGCACGGTCTTCGCCGGTTCACCGCTCCTCGCCGACCGCAGGGCCCGGCGCAGCGCGCGGCGGGAGGCGAACGCCGGGATCAGGCGTTTCGTGGTGACGCCGCCGAGACGGGCGAGCAGCCTGCCGGCCGGTCCTCGCAGCAGCGCGTTCAGAGGGCGCGCCGCGTATCCGGCGAGGGCCGAGGTCAGGGGCAGCCAGCCCAGCGAGTAGTGGGAGCGCGGCCGGAGCCTGCCCTTGTAGTGGTGGTGCAGGAACTCCGCCTTGTACGTGGCCATGTCGACGCCGACCGGGCAGTCGCTGGAACAGGCCTTGCAGGACAGGCACAGGTCGAGGGCGTCGCGCACCTCGGTCGAGCGCCAGCCGTCCTCCACCAACTCGCCGCGCACCATCTCCTGCAACAGACGGGACCGGCCGCGCGTGGAGTCGTTCTCCTCGCCCGTGGCCCGGTAGCTGGGACACATCACGCCGCCCGCGTCGCTGCGGCAGCGGCCGACACCGACACAGCGGCGCACCGCGCCCGCGAAGCCTTCCGCGTCGTGCGGGAAGGAGAAGAGGGACTCGACGGGAAGCACGTCGGCGGGCGTGTGCAGCGCCAGATCGGCGTCGAGGCGGGCCGGGGCCACGATGATGCCCGGGTTGAGCAGCCCTTCGGGGTCGAAGATCTCCTTGAAGGCGGCGAAGGTACGGATCAGCCCGTGGGTGTACATGATCTCCAGCAGCTCGGAGCGGGCCCGTCCGTCGCCGTGTTCACCCGACAGGGTGCCGCCGTGGCCGGCGACCAGGGTTGCCGCCTCGCTCAGGAAGCGGCGGGCGGCACCGCGTCCGTCCGCCGTGGCGAGGTCGAAGTCGATGCGCACATGGACACAGCCCGCGCCGAAGTGCCCGTACAGCACCCCCGTCAGGTCGTGGCCGGCCAGCAGCTTGCGGAAGTCGCGCAGGTAGGCGGCCAGGTTCTCGGGCGCGACCGCCGCGTCCTCCCAGCCGGGCCACGACTCTCCGCCGTCCACCAGGCGGGCGGCGAGCCCTGCACCGTCCTCACGGACCCGCCACAGGGCGCGCCGTTCCGCCGGGCTCCGCACGACCCGCCCGGCGGTCATCCGGCCCTGGGCCTCGAGTACGTCCAGGAGCTCAGCGGCGCGGGCGTCGACCGCCTCCTGGTCGTCACCGTCGAGCTCGACGTACAGCCAGGCACGTCCCTCGGGCAGCCCGGTCACGGAGTCCGGACCGCGCCGGGCACGCATGGTGGCGACGATCGCCTCGTCCATGCCCTCCACGGCGGTGGGACTCCAGCGCAGGATCGTGGGAACGTCCTCGGCGGCGTCGACCACATCGTCGTAGCCGAGTGCCAGCAGGGTGGCGGCCTGTGCGGTCGGCACCAGGCGGACCGTCGCGGCGGTGACGACCGCACAGGAGCCCTCGGTGCCCACGAGAGCGCGGGCCATGTCGAAGCCGCGCTCGGGCAGCAGGTGGTGCAGCTGGTAGCCGGAGACCTGGCGCGGTATCCGGCCCAGCTCGGTGCGGATGGGCGCCAGGTTGGCGTCGATCAGGCGGCGTACGTCCGCTTCGAGGCGGGCGACATGGCGGACCGCGTCCGTGTCGTCCGGGTCGGCCGCGCGCAGGCCGGTGCGGTCGGCGACGGCCCGCACACCGTCGGCCATCACGAGCTCCAGCGCCTCGATGTGGCCGCCGGTGCGCCCGTGCCGCACCGATCGGTTGCCGCACGCGTCGTTGCCGATCATGCCGCCGAGGGTGCAGCGGCTGTGCGAGGAGGGGTCGGGACCGAAGGTGAGCCCGTGCAGGGCCGTTGCGCCGCACAGCGCGTCCAGGACCACTCCCGCCTCGACACGCGCGGTGCGCGCGTCCGCGTCGATGTCCAGGATCCGGTTCATGTACCGGGAGAAGTCCAGGACGACGCCCGGTCCGACGGCGTTGCCCGCCATGCTGGTGCCGCCGCCGCGCGCGGTGACCGGGATGCCCGTCTCACGGCAGGAGCGCAGCACCGCGACCACGTCGTCGGCGGTGCGGGGGAACACCACGGCCCTCGGTGGGACCCGGTAGTTGGAGGCGTCGTAGGCATAGGGACCGGTGGCACCCGAGCCGGTCTCCACCCGTAGGCCGGGAGCGGTCTCGGCGAGCCGCGCGACCAGCGGCTCCAGGGCCGTGGTGGTGTCCGTCATCGCCGTGCCGATCCCGATGTACCGGCCTCGACCGCGGCCTCCCATGCCTGGAGGCCCTCGTCCACCGCCGTCTCGTCGATGACGAGCGCCGGGATCAACCGTACGACCTGGTTCCAGGCCCCGCACAGCAGGAGGAGCAGGCCCTCGTCGACGGCGGCGCGCTGGACGCGGGCGGCGGTCTCGGGGTCGGGGCTGCCGTCCTCGGTGACGAACTCGGCGGCGAGCATGAGGCCGAGGCCGCGGACGTCGCCGATGCCCGGCGTCCGTTCGGCCACCGCCTCCAGACCCTGGCGCAGCCGCTTGCCCATCGCCTCGGCGTTCTCGACGAGCCTCTCGTCGCGTACGACGTCGAGGGTGGCGCAGGCCGCCGCGCACGCGACGGCGTTGGCGCCGTACGTGCCGCCCTGCGAGCCGGGCCACGCCTTGGTCATCAGCTCCTCGGAGGCGGCGATGCCCGACAGCGGGAAACCGCTGGCCAGGCCCTTGGCGGTGACGAGGATGTCGGGCGTGACGCCGAAGTGGTCGTGGCCCCAGAAGCGTCCGGTGCGGCCGACGCCGGTCTGTACCTCGTCCAGGATGAGCAAGAAACCGTGGCGGTCCGCACGCTCCCTGAGGCCCTCCAGGAAAGCCCGGGTGGCGGGCACGTACCCGCCCTCGCCGAGCACCGGCTCGACGATGATCGCGGCCGTGTCGGCGGGAGCGGAGATCGTCTGCAGGGTGTGGTCCAGCTCTCGGAGTGCGAAGCGGGTCGCGGTCTCCTCGTCCCAGCCGTACCGGTAGGCCGACGGGAAGGGGGTCACGACGACGCCGCTCATCAGCGGGGAGAAACCCGAGCGGAAACGGGTGCCTGAGGTGGTCATGGAGGCGGCGGCCACGGTACGGCCGTGGAAACCGCCGTGGCAGACGATGACGTTCGGTCGGCCGGTGGCCTGACGGGCCAGCCGCAGCGCGGCCTCCACCGCCTCGCTGCCGGAGTTGGTGAAGAACAGGCTGTCGAGGCCAGCCGGCAGGACCTCACCGAGCTTCTCGACGAGCCGCCGCAGCGGCTGGTGCATGACGGTCGTGTACTGACCGTGGATCAGCGTGGCCACCTGCTCCTGCGCCGCGGCCACGACCTTGGGGTGGCAGTGCCCGGTGCTGGTGACGCCGATCCCGGCGGTGAAGTCGAGGTAGCGGCGGCCGTCCTCGCCGTAGAGGTGGACGCCCTCGCCCCGGACCGCCACGACGGGTGTGGCCTGGCGAAGGTGCGGCGACAGTGCGGTCATGTTCGTCTCCCGGCCTCGGTATCGGTCTCCTGCGGTATGCCGAGCATCTCCGCGGGCCGGGGCTGCGGCACAGCGCGATCTGTCCGGCTGGGGCGCCACATCCGGACGTTGTGTCGGTCCCGCGCCGGCGCTGCCGGGCGCCGCTCGCTCACGGACCGCTCTTGCGCAGGTCAGCGGCGCTTGTCACAGTGGCCGGACCCTGCCCCCGAGCACTCGGGCTCGGTGGGGGCAGGGGACCCCGTGGAGACACCGTGAACGACAACCACCCGGCCGGCCAGGAACTCACCCGTCCGCTCACCGTGGCCGACGTCCTGGCCCTTCCCGTCCTGTCCGCCGGGCAGCCGCAGGTGGTGACCGGTGCGCCGCACCTGGACCGGCCGGTCGAATGGGTCCACGTCACCGAGCTGACCGACCCCGCGTCCTTCCTCAAGGGCGGCGAACTCGTGCTCACCACCGGAATGCCGCTGCCCGAGGACGCTGCCGGCGTGCGCCGGTACGTCGACGAACTCGCCGATGTCGGGGCCGCGGCGCTGGTCATCGAACTCGTACGCCGCTACCACCGCCCGCCGGACGCGCTCGTCGAAGCCTGTCGCCTGCGCGGTCTGCCTCTCGTCACCCTGGCCAAGGACGTCAACTTCCTCGAGGTCACCCAGGTCGTGCACGCGCTCCTGCTGGGCAACCAGACGGACGCCCTGCGCCGCGCGCAGCGTATCCACGAGGCGTTCACCGCTCTCACCCTGCGCGGAGCCGGGCCGGAGGACGTGGTGCGCGCGGCGGCGGAGATCAGCGGTCGCACGGTCGTCCTGGAGAATCTGGTTCACCAGGCGCTGATCTGCGAACCGTCCGGAAGAACGGTGGAGGAGGCGCTCACCGACTGGGAGCAGCGCTCCAGAGCCACCGGGCCGGGCGCGCACACCGCGGCCTGCGGTCCGGAGGGCTGGCTCACGACACCCGTCGAGTACCAGGGCGAACGTTGGGGCCGGGCGGTCATGCTTCCCGCGCGCGCCGACGAAGGGCCTGCCTTCGGCCCGGAGGACATCACCGTGCTGGAGAGGACCGCGATGGCCCTGACCGTCGCGCGCCTCATCCACCCCACCCGGTGGGAACGCACCGCGCACCGGAACGTCCTGCGTGAGCTGGTCGAACAGCGTCACCTCTCTCCGCAGGACGCCGGCGCCCGCTGCGCGGCACTGGGCCTGCCGACGCACCGCAGCCGCTATGTCGCGGTCCTCGTGGACCTCGGCCCGCAGGACACGGAGAGCGATCCGGAGTCCCGCATCTTCCGGGAACTCAGGACGGCAGGCGCAGTGAGCCTCGTCGGCGAACTGGCCCCCGGCCGACTGGGCATCCTGCTGGCCCTGCGTCCCGCCGAACCGTGGCGGCCCATCGTCGAACGCCTGAGCGGCATCGCGTTGGGCATGGCCCCGAAAGCCGTCGTGAGTGTCGGCTCCGAGGTCACGGACCTCCGCGACACCGCCCGCTCCTTCCGCGAGGCGGCCCGAGTCGCCGAGGCCACGCCGCCCGGCCAGCCGCTAGCTCCGGACCGCTCGTTCCACGAACTCTCCGACATCGGCCTGCGCCGCCTGCTGTACGCCCTGCGCGAGGACCCCAGGATCCAGGCGTACACCGAACGCCAACTGGGGCGGCTCGTCGAGTACGACACCCGGCACGGCACCGACCTGCTGACGACCCTTCGCCACTACCTCGACGCGGCCGGCAACAAGACCGTCGCCGCCCGCCGCGGCGGCCTCGCCCGCGAGACCCTGTACCAACGGCTGCGCACCATCGAGCGCCTCCTGGTCCGCGACCTCGAATCGGGCGACCAGCGCACCGAACTCCACGCCGCTCTCACGGCACTGGATGTGCTGCGAGCGCGCTGAGGACACGGCGGCAGGTGCGACGGTCCGCGGTCGGTTCGCTCAACTCCCCGATACGGCACAGGCGTTGCCGTTGAGGGTGTAGGAGCCCGGCGCGGCCGTGTCGCCGGTGTGGACGGCCTGGTAGCCGATGCCGACGGAGGCGCCCGGCGCGATGGTGGCGTTGTGGGAGACGTTCCTGGCCGTGACCTGGCCGGAGGCGGGTGAGTAGTCCGCGTTCCAGCCGGAGGTGATGGTCTGCCCGCCGGGCAGGGTGAAGGCCAGGGACCAGCCGTCGATCGCGGCGGTACCGGTGTTGGTGATGGTGATGTTCGAGGTCAGGCCGCTGTTCCACGCGCTGACGGTGCGGTTGACCTTGCAGGTGGCGGTACCCGGTGACGGGTCGGAGGTCTGGAACTGCGTGAAGAACTTCCACACCTCTCCCGGCACCCAGGTCCTGCCGCTGTCACCGGGCGCCCCGTCCTGCGGGGCGGCGATGTGTCCCTCGTCGAACGCGGCCCAGGCGACCGGATGCCCGGCCGAGCAGCCCGAGTAGGTGGTGACCCGGTGCGTCAGGCTGCCCTGGGCGGGCTCCGGCGGATTCTGGGGGGTGCAGCCGTTGTTCCTGACGAACCGGTCCCGCATCGCCCGTCCGCCGGAGATGCCGAGGACGTTGTCCCTGAGGCCGTGCACTCCGAGGTAGGCGATGGGCTCGGTGCCGCCGCCGCATCCGCTGAGCTGCCCGCCGCTCTGCACCGCGACCGCGCGGAAGACCGTGGCGCGCTCGCACGCGAGGGCGTACGACATGGCGGCGCCGTAGCTGAAGCCGAGCGCGAAGCGCTGGGTGGTGTCGACGCACAGGTCCGCCTCGATCCGCCGGATCATGTCGTCGACGAACGCGACGTCCTCCCCGCCGGAGTTGGCCCAGCCGTTGTTGAGGCCCTGTGGGGCGACGAAGACGGCGCTGTTGTTCGCCAGCCGCTGCAGCCCGTAGTAGGCCCAGGTGCCGGTGTCGACCGTGCGGCCGGTGGCGACATCGGTCGAGGTGCCGCCCAGCCAGTGGAATCCGAAGACCAGCCGGTAGGGGTGGTTACGGTCGTAGCCGTCCGGGATTTTCAGGATGAAGCTGCGGTTCTTGCCGCCGCTCTGGATCGTGTGGGTACCGCTGGTCAGCGTGGGGGTCTTCCCGCATCCCGCGGTCGGGGCGGCGGTGCCGGAGGCGGTGAGCGGGACGTTCTCACCTCGGCCGGCGGCCACTGCCGAGCCTCCCGTGGCCAGCACGAGCAGCACCGCGACAACGGTGTGCCATAAGCGGAATCGGGCTCTTGTCATCATGCGACTCCCCTTGTTCGGCGGGTGCTTTGTCCGGTGGATGCATTCCTGGTGGTGGGACAGGAGCGCGACGTCCCTCACGCGCGGGTCCACCTCTGGCCGGCCTGGCCGTTGCAGGTCCACAGGACCAGGGGCGTTCCGTTGGCGGTGCCGGACTGGTCGGCGTCGAGGCACAGCCCGGCGTGGAGGTTGCGGATCGTCCCGTCGGAGCCGAGGGTCCACTTCTGGTTGTCCTGGCCGTTGCAGGACCAGATGATGACCCGGGTTCCGTTGGCGGTGCCCTGGTTGTAGGCGTCGAGGCACTTGTCGCCGTAGACGCGGATCTCGCCGCCGACCCACGTGGTCCACAGCTGGTTGGCGGCCGTGTGGCAGTCCCAGATCAGTGCGGTGGCTCCGGCCGCGGTGGAGGCGTTGTCCACGTCCAGACAGCGGCCGGAGGCGTTGCCGCGCAGTCGCGAGGTGGTGGCGGCCTGCGGGCTGCCGCCGGTCACCCGGAACACGGCCACGCCGTGTGCGGGGACGCTCGCCGAGATCTGCCCGGAGGTGCTGGAGGTACCGCCGCTCCACAGGTCCGTCAGGGTGAACGACCCGCCGGACAGACCGACTTGTGCGGCGCTGGTGGTGAGGGTCGCGGTACCGCTGCCCCGGTTGAACAGCCCGACCGCGACCGAGCCGTCGGACAGGGGCTTGGCGAACACCTCGGTGCTGCCGTCGTCGCGGACCCTGCGCCCGCCGGCGCCCAGTGCGTCCTGGTTCACCGCCAGCAGACGCGGGTTGCGCAGGATCGCGCTCACGTCGGGGGACATGGTGCGGATGTCGTTGCCGGCCATCAGCGGTGCGGCCAGCAGGGCCCACAGGGCGAAGTGGGAGCGGGACTCCGTGAGCGACAGGCCGGGGCGGCCCACGACCAGCATGTCGGGGTCGTTCCAGTGCCCCGGACCCGACTGGGCCGCCAACGGCGCGGTGATGTCCAGGACGTTGCCGACGCCCATCGGATAGCTGTTGGTGTTGCCGTTCTGCCAGATGTCGAGGAGGTCCTCGGTGGTCCGCCACAGGTCGGCGACCTCGCCCCAGTTGTACGTGGCCCCGGTGATGGCGTGGAAGCTGTTGGGGTTGATGCTGTAGACGATCGGCCGTCCGGTGGCCCGCAGGGCGTCCCGCATCAGCGAGAAACGCGCGACCTGTTCGTCGCGGGTGCCGCTGGAGGAGCACCAGTCGTACTTGAGGTAGTCGACGCCCCACGAGGCGAAGGTCGAGGCGTCCTGGGTCTCGTGTCCCCTGCTTCCCGTCGACCCCGGATAGGCACCGCTGGTCTGCGCGCAGGTGCGCTCGCCCGGCACCTGGTAGATACCGAACTTCAGGCCTTTGCCGTGGATGTAGTCCCCGAGCGCCTTCATCCCGCTCGGGAACTTGGTCGGACTGGCCCGGAGGTTGCCGGCCGCGTCACGCTGCGGGTCGAACCAGCAGTCGTCGACCACCACATACCGGTACCCGGCGTCCCGCATGCCCGAGGAGACCATCGCGTCCGCGGCCTGGCGGACCTGCGCCTCGGTGACCCCGCAGCCGAAGCTGTTCCAGCTGTTCCAGCCCAGGGGCGGGGTGAGTGCGGGGCTGCCGGGGGCGGCCGAAGCGGTGGAGTGGGCGGAAGCAGTCAGGGACGCGGTGACGGTCAGCGCGGCGGCCGCGAGGACGCGGAGCAGTCGTCTGACGGAGGGTCGTGGCATCGGTGATTCCTTTCAGGGAACCTCGCGAGACACGGCAAGACAGTGGATGAAACCGTGCAGGGCAACTCCATGTCAGGCACATGACATTCAACGACGGTTCGAAATTTCGGTCGGGTTTCGGATCGTTGGCTTTACGGATGCTAGAGGTAGTCCCGTATGTGTCAACACCTGACGGGCTGTCAACTGTTCACTTCAGTACATCAGGACCCTCAAATCGCCGAAACATTTCGCTGCTCACAGCGAATCCTGCGAGAGGCATTGACGGGATGTGTCAGGCACATATCATCCTGATTGCTCGACACGTCAGTCGGCGTTCACACTCTCGAACGAGCAGGACAGCCCCGCCCCCGCAGCGCTCCCTCGCAGAGAGAACGACACATGGATATGTCATGTCCTCGCCAACCCTTCGATCGCCGAAAGGCGTTGACCGTCGGCGGCGGCCTGGTCACCGGCGCCCTCCTGTCCCTGGCGGGGCCCTCCCCCACCGCCGCTTCCGCTCCCGCCCGAGGACCGGCCCCCACGGCCGCCGCGCCGTACACGAACCCGGTGATCTGGCAGGACTTCGCGGACATCGACGTCATCCGCGTCGGCGGCACCTACTACGCCTCCGCCTCGACCATGCACTACTCACCGGGCGCCCCCGTCCTGCGTTCGTACGACCTCGTCAACTGGGAGATCGCCGGTCACTCGGTGCCCGTGCTCGACTTCGGGGCCAAGTACGACCTGAACGGTGCCCGCGGCTACGTCAGGGGGATCTGGGCGTCGTCACTGGCCTACCGTCCGGCCAACAGGACGTTCTACTGGCTCGGCCAGATCGACTTCGCCAGGACGTACGTCTACACCGCCACCGCCGTCGAGGGGCCGTGGAGCAGGCTGACGACGATCAACACCCCGTACTACGACGCGGGGTTGCTCGTCGACACCGACGACACCCTGTACGTGGCGTACGGGAACACCACCATCAGCGTGGCCCAGCTCTCGCCCGACGGCCGGAGCCAAATCCGTACCCAGCAGGTGTTCACCACACCGTCGAGCGTCGGCACCCTCGAGGGCTCCCGGTTCTACAAGATCAACGGGCAGTACTACATCTTCCTGACCCGTCCGGCGAACGGGCAGTACATCCTGAAGTCGTCGGGCGGTCCCTTCGGCCCGTACACGATGCGACAGGTCCTCCTCGACCTGCGCGGGCCGATCCCCGGCGGTGGTGTCCCGCACCAGGGCGGGCTGGTGCAGACACAGGGCGGCGCCTGGTACTACATGGCCTTCGTGGACGCCTATCCCGGCGGCCGGGTGCCGGTCCTCGCACCCGTCACCTGGACCCCGGACGGCTGGCCCGTCGTCCAACTGGTGAATGGCGCCTGGGGCACGTCGTACCCCGGCCCTGCCGTGCCCGCTCCGCCCCGCCAGGTCACCCCGATGACCGGCGTGGACACCTTCGACGGCACGGCCCTCAAGCCGAGATGGGAGTGGAACCACAACCCGGACAACACCAAGTGGTCGGCCGGCGACGGCCTGACCCTGCGGACGGCGACCGTCACCGGCGACCTGTACTGGGCCCGCAACACCCTCACGCACCGCATCCAGGGGCCCACCTCCACCGCCACGGTCGAGCTCGACCACTCCGCGATGCGGGACGGCGACCGGGCAGGACTCGCGCTGCTCCGCGACTCCTCCGCGTGGATCGGCGTCAGGCGCGACGGCGGCGCGGCACGGGTGACGATGGTCAATGGACTGACCATGGACGGCAGTTGGAACACCACCGCGACCGGTACCGAGGTCGCGAGCGTGCCCCTCGCGGGAGGCCGCGTCTGGCTGCGCGCGACCGCGGACATCCGCCCCGGCGCGGCCCGCCCCGGAACCTTCTCCTACAGCACCGACGGCACTCACTTCACCCGGCTCGGGCCCGCCTTCTCCATGGGCAACGACTGGCGCTTCTTCATGGGCTACCGATTCGCCCTCTTCAACCACGCCACCCAGGCGCTCGGCGGCGCGGTCCGCATCGCGCGGTTCGAGCTGTCGACGCCCTGATCCCATCCCGTCGATCGCACGGCGCAACCCCCCACCCGACCGTACGAGGAGAACCATGAACCCGCTGAAGCGGTTCGGCCGTCGCCGAGCCTCGGTGTTGTCCCTGCTGGCCGTGGCCGCCCTGGTCACCCCCGGCGCCGCGAGCGCCGCACCCGACGGCGTCCGGGCCTCCACGCTGGGCGCCCAGGCGGCCCAGTCCGGGCGGTACTTCGGTACCGCCGTGGCCGCCGGACGCCTCGGCGACGGCACGTACACCGGGATCCTGGACCGTGAGTTCAACTCGGTCACGCCCGAGAACGAGATGAAGTGGGACACCGTCGAGCGCTCCCGCGGCTCGTTCAACTTCGGCCCCGGCGACCAGATCGCGAACCGGGCCCAGTCACACGGGCAACGCCTGCGCGGACACACCCTCGTCTGGCACCAGCAACTGCCCGGCTGGGTCAGCTCCATCAGGGACGCCAACACCCTGCGCAGCGTGATGAACAACCACATCACCCAGGTGGCGAACCACTACCGGGGCAAGGTCTACGCCTGGGACGTGGTCAACGAGGCCTTCGCCGACGGTGGCAGCGGCCAGATGCGCAGTTCGGTCTTCCGGGACGTGCTGGGCACCGGCTTCATCGAGGAGGCCTTCCGCACCGCGCGCTCGGCCGACCCGTCGGCCAAGCTCTGCTACAACGACTACAACATCGAGAACTGGAGCGACGCCAAGACCCAGGGCGTCTACCGCATGGTGCGCGACTTCAAGGCGCGCGGCGTGCCCATCGACTGCGTCGGTCTCCAGTCCCACTTCGGGGCGGGCGGACCGCCCGGGAGCTTCCAGACGACCCTGTCGAACTTCGCCGCGCTCGGCGTGGACGTCCAGATCACCGAGCTGGACATCGCGCAGGCGCCCACGGCCGCGTACACGAACACGGTGCGGGCCTGCATGAACGTGGCGCGCTGCACCGGCATCACCGTCTGGGGCATCCGCGACAGCGACTCCTGGCGCAGCGGTGAGAACCCGTTGCTGTTCGACCGCAACGGCAACAAGAAGCCCGCCTACCAGTCGACGCTCACGGCATTGGGCGGCCGCGCCGCGGCACAGCGGACGGACGCATCCGCGGCCCGGTCCGCCGCGGCGCTCCCCTCCTCCTTCCGCTGGAGTTCCAGCGGCGCCCTGATCGGGCCGAAGTCGGACGCGACGCACAACATCGCGGGGATCAAGGACCCGTCGGTCGTCTACTACAACGGCAAGTACCACGTGTTCGCGAGCACCGCGAACGCCGCCGGGTACAACCTGGTGTACCTGAGCTTCTCCGACTGGTCCCAGGCGGGCTCGGCCACGCACCACTACCTGGACCGCACCGCCATCGGCGCCGGGTACCGGGCCGCACCGCAGGTCTTCTACAACGCCCCGCAACGCCTGTGGTACCTCGTCTACCAGACCGGCAACGCCTCGTACTCGACGAATCCGGACATCAGCAACCCCAACGGGTGGAGCGCCCCGAAGAACTTCTACTCGTCGATGCCGGACATCATCCGCCAGAACATCGGCAACGGTTACTGGGTCGACATGTGGGTGATCTGCGACAGCGCCAACTGCTACCTGTTCTCCTCGGACGACAACGGTCATCTCTACCGCTCCCGGACGTCGGTGGGCCAGTTCCCCAACGGCTTCACCGACACCGTCATCGCGGCCCAGGACTCCAAGTACGCCATGTTCGAAGCGAGCAACGTCTACAAGGTGCAGGGCAGCAATCAGTACCTGCTGCTCGTGGAGGCGATCGCCTCGGACGGCCGGCGCTACTTCCGCTCCTGGACATCGAGCAGCCTCGCCGGTTCGTGGTCGCCCCTGGCCGCGTCCGAGAGCAACCCGTTCGCCAAGTCGAACAACGTGACGTTCCCCGCCGGTACCTGGAGCCGGGACATCAGTCACGGCGAGATGATCCGCGCCGGCTACGACCAGACGCTCACGATCCCGGCCTGCAGGCTCCAGTACCTGTACCAGGGGAAGGACCCCAACGCCGGCGGTGACTACAACAGCCTGCCCTGGCGACTGGGGCTGCTGACCCAGACCAACTCGACCTGCTGACCGTGTGGGCCCCGTACGGCGTGCGGGGCCCACATCGTGCGCTCGCCGGACCTCACTCCACCGGCGAGCGCGCTCCCGGGGTCATGGCCCAGCGGATGGCGTGCGTCAGCAGCAGACCCGCGGGCTGGACGGCGAGCCCCTCCACGACCGGGACCCGGGGCAGTCGCAGGACACTGCGCGCCCACGCCGGGAGCAGGGCCACCGCGTTCGCCGCCAGGACGCCGTAGAACGGCCGCACGGCCAGCGGTACGGGTGGGTGCAGCAGCAGGAACCGGGCGGCGGCCCGGGCTTCCGGGGTGGCCCGCAGTTCCGGCTGGTAGGTGGCCAGCAGTGCGGCCAGGGCCCGGCGATCCCGGGGTGGATCGACCACGCCCAGTGCCTCGGCCACCCGCGCGGTGTCGGACACGTAGCCGTCGTACTCCGCCGGGTCGAGGAGGCGGGCCCCGTAGCGTTCGTGGGCGCGCAGGAAACTGTGGGTCTCGGCCGCGTGCACCCAGCCCAGCAGATGCGGGTCGGCGGCGTGGTAGGGCAGTCCCTCGGTGGTGGTCCCCCGCACCCGCTGGTGGATGGCGCGCACGCGTTCGACGGCTTCCTCTGCGTCGGAGGCGGTGCCGTAGGTCGTGACGGCCAGGAAAGTGCTGGTGCGCTGCAGCCGCCCCCAGGGATCTCCGCGAAACCCGGAGTGCGCGGACACGGCGGCCATGGCGAGCGGGTGCAGGGACTGCAGGAGCAGAGCGCTCAGCCCGCCGATGAACATCGACGCGTCGCCGTGGACCGTGCGGATGGGACGTTCGGGACCGAACCAGCGGGGTCCGGGCGTGTCATGGATACGGGCGCGGTTGGCGGGGCCGTCCGGCCCCGCCACTCGCCGGAACACGGCCCTGCCCAGCCGATCACGAAGGTCGGTCATCTGCGCCGCACCTCCTTCCCGCCCCGCGGCACGCCCGGTGGTCTGTCTTCCCGGGCAGCCGTGCGGGTGGATGCGGTGTGCTCGGTTTCCCACCGAGCGGCGTCACCGGCGTCCACCCGCCGTGGCGAGTGCGTTCCGGGTCAGTGGCTCCGTCCGCGGAGCTTGCCGAGCAGTTGCCGAGCCTGGGCCCGACGACGCGGATCGGCCGATGCACGGCGTACCTGCTCGGCGGCACGCCGTCCCTGCGGGCTCCTGCTGAACTGCTTGATCTTCTCCAACATGCCAGGCACGACTGTCCTCCCGTGAAGGTCGACGACAACTGCCGCACGACATGGCCTGCCGCCCGACTTGGTCTTCGTACAGACGCGGTTACCCCGGGCCGGGCGTCCCACCCCTGTGCGGCCCGCGCGGCACGTCGGTCTGACAGCAGCGGAACCGGGCAGCACTACTGCATGGAGCCCGTACCGCGTTTCACCTTGGCCGCGACCACTCTGGACGCACCGGACGCCCACGCGCTCGCGCGGTTCTACCAGGATCTGCTCGGGTGGCGGCTGCGAACGGAGGAACCCGGCTGGGTGGAGATCGCCTCGCCCGACGGCACTGCCGGGCTGTCCTTCCAGACAGAGCCGCTCTTCGAACGCCCGCAGTGGCCTTCCACGCTCCGAGCAGCAGATGATGATGCATCTGGACATCGAGGTGGACGACCTGTCCTCGGCCGTCGAGCACGCCCTCGGACTGGGAGCGACCGCAGCCGGCGTACAGCCTCAGACCGGTGTACGGGTCTTGCACGACCCGGCGGGCCACCCGTTCTGCCTCTTCGTGCGCAGCGGCCCCGGCGTCTGACGGGTCGGGGCGGGAGGCCTTCAGGCGGTTCGGGCCAGCGTGTCCGCCACCGTCGCGCACGCCAGCCGGGTCACGGCACGCAGTTCCTCGTGCGGCACACCGGCCCGGCTGAGTACACCCAGGGACTGGTTGACGGCGACGACGTACAGGGCGAGTTCGTCCAGCACCTGTGCATCCACCGCCGCGCTACCGAGTGCAGCGCGCACCCGTGCGCGCTGGGCGGCGACCAGTGCGCGGACATGGGCGCCGTTCTCCTCGTTGAACGTCGGCGCCTGGGCGCTGGACTGGGCGATGAGGCAGCCGTCCGGTACCGCGGGGTCGGCGATCCGGGCCAGGGTCGTGTCGAGGAACGCCTTCACGGCACGCACGGGATCACCGGGGTGCCCGGCGAGCGCCTTCTCCTGGCGGGCGCCGTACACCGAGACGTACCGGTCGAGGCACTGGCGGAAGAGGGCGTCCTTGTTGCCGAAGGTGCCGTACAGGGAGCCGCGTCCGAGACCGGTGGCGGATCCCAGGGCGTCGAGCGAGGCGCCCTCGTATCCCTGCTGCCAGAACACGCGCATGGCCTGGTCCAGTGCGGCGGTGACGTCGAACTGCTTTCGGCCGGACATGCCGTTCACCTTTCCCCGCGGGATCTCGCTGCGAGTCTACCGCCATCTTGTATCGACCGGTCCAACTATGTTTGACTAATCGTTCCAAGATGGTGGCTGTGCCTGCCGTCGCCGTTCCAGCGAAGGTGATCATTGATGACGCCCCCTTCCGCCGCCCTCCTCACCGCCGACGGCCCCGGCTCCGTCTCCCGCGCGCCGCAGCTCCCGGACGGCTTCGCCCGCACCTTCACCAGCCACTACGTCGACACCGGCGAGGTCCGCCTGCACGCCGTCACCGGAGGCTCGGGGCCCGCGCTGCTGCTCCTCGCCGGCTGGCCCCAGACCTGGTACGCGTGGCGTCTGCTGATGCCGGCCCTCGCCCGTGACTTCCAGGTCGTCGCGCTCGACGCCCGCGGGGTGGGCCTGTCGGACAAGCCTCTGGACGGTTACGACACCGGCAGCCTCGCGCGTGACGCGGCGGCCGCGATGACGGCGCTCGGGCACGACCGCTTCCACGTCGCCGGGCACGACGTGGGCGTGTGGGTCGGCTACGCCCTGGCCGCCGATCACCCGGACCGCGTCGACCACCTGGCCGTCGCCGAAGCCCTCATCCCGGGCCTCGCCCCCTCACCGCCCCTGCTCGGCAGCACCGAGAACAACGACCGGCTGTGGCACTTCACGTTCAACCGGCTCCCCGAACTCAACGAGCAACTGGTCCAGGGCCGCGAAGACCTCTTCTTCGGCCGGCAGTTCGCGGCCAAGGCAGCCGCACCACTGCCCGAGCACGCCGTCCGGCACTACATCGACACCCTCGCCGGGGACCCGGACGCCCTCCGTGCGAGCTTCGCCCCCTACCGCGCTCTCGACACCACCATCGCCCAGAACGAGCGGCGGCCCGTCGACTTCAACTGCCCGTCCTGGCCGTCGGAGGGGCGGCGAACCTGGCCGATCATGTCGGCGCGATGATGCGCCTGGCCGCGGACGACGTGGAGACGGTCACTGTCCCTTGCGGCCACTACCCGGCGGAAGAGGCACCCGACGAGACTCTGGCCGCGCTGACGGCATTCCTGACCCGGGGGCGCACGTGAGGCGGCAGGGAGGGTGGCAGTCGCCGGCACGCCTTTCGTAACGGTGAGCAGGACCCCTCACCGCTGCCGCAGCGGGCTGTTTGTCTGACGCAGGTACTCGTCGATCAGCGCGAACGTGGCGTCCGGCTGCTCGATCTGCGGAAGGTGGCCGGCCTTGGGGATGACCTCGAGCCGGCCGCGGCCGAACGCGTCGGCGTACGCGGCGCCATAGGCGGGGGTGACAATGCGGTCGCTCTCACCCCAGAGCAGGAGAGCGGGCACCTGGACCTGCCCGAGCCGGGACAGCAGCGTGGGGTCGTGCATGTAGGGGTCGCCGGCGAGCAGGCGCATGGTGGCCATGTTGGCCCCTCTGCGTGCCAGTTCTTCGTCCGGGATCCCGGCCGGGCCCAGGTAGTAGCGGTCCGGGTCGTGCCAGGAGTGCTCCGCGACGCCGCGGGCGTCCAGGGCGAAGAAGTCGGTGATCGGTTCCGTCTCGACCCGCACGCCCACCGCGTCGATCAGGACGAGGCCGGTGACAGACCCCGTGGTGTCGCGGGCGGCCATCTCGGCGGCCGTCCAGCCCCCGAGGGAGGAGCCGACGACGAGAACGTCGCGCAGTCGCCGTTCGCGCAGGAGGCGCAGGTACGCGAGGGCGAGGTCGTCGATGCCGGTGAGCCCGGCCGGGCGGTCCGTGCCGTCCCAGCCGGGATGCACGGGCGTGATCGTGTGAGCGGTGCGGGACAGGTGCCGGGCGAGGCCGGCGACGGTGGCGGGGCCTCCGCCGCCGTGCAGGACGAGGACCGGCCTCCCCTCCCCGGCCTCGGACAGGGTGAGCGACAGGTCGGCGTACATGGCTGATGCGTTGGTGGACATGCCGACCACTGTAACTAAACATCTTTATATAAGCTAGCTTGGTCATGGCGTAGACTTGGCGCATGCACGGTGAGCTGCAAGAACTCGGCAGAGCGGTCAAGCAGGCCCAGTATCGGCAACACCGGGCCCTCGACAGCGCCCTCCAGACGGTCGGCACGACACTGGCCCAGTGGGACGCGCTGCGCGCGATCAGCCGCTCCCCCGGAGCGTCCGCCCGCGAACTGGCCGCAGCGACCTTCCAGACCGAGCAGGCCTTCGGTACGCTCGCCGGCCGCCTCACGGCCCAGGACCTCGTCGAACGCCGGCCCGGACGCGGCCGGCGCATCGAACACCACCTCACCCCTGCCGGCGAGCAGGTCCTGGCGGCCGGCCACAAAGTCGCCGACCACGTACTCGCCGACTGCTTCTCGGCCTTGCCAGGGCCGGACCGCGCCACCCTGCTCGGCCTGCTTCAACGCCTCACGGCGGAGCCGGACGCGCACTGACGGCACTTGCCCAACCTATCGATGTGCTCGTCGGCACCCCGTTCGTACAGACGTTGATGGTGTGGACGTTGGTCAGCGCGAGCGACCCTGAGGACGGGTCGCTCCCGCTGACCCCGCTGCGTGTGATCACGATCCTGGGCACGGTGTCGGTCCAGGTGGCAGTGGTCCGCGTAGGGCGGCTGATGACGATGGTGCGACGCGGAACCGTGTTCTCCCCCGCCGCCTTCCGGTACGTGGACGGAGTGATCGGCGCGATCGTGGCGGCCGCCCTCGTGTGGTTCGCGGTCACCCTCGTCAATGCGCCGGGCCAGCGGGACGACCCGGGCGTCACCCTCATCATGGGCGGCGTCGGCGTGGCCATCCTGGGAGTCGCCCTCATCGTGCTCGTGCTGCGGATGCTGCTCGCCCAGGCCGTCGCGCGCGACGTCGAAGCATCGCAGCTGCAGGCCGAGTTGGACGGAGTGATCTGATGCCGATCGCCGTCGACATCGACATCGACATCGACGTGATGCTGGCCAGGCGGATGATGTCCGTGGGCGAACTCGCCGACCGCGTAGGGATCACGCCCGCCAATCTGGCGGTACTCAAGAACGGGCGCGCCAAGGCGGTACGTTTCGCGACGCTCGCCGCGCTCTGCGAGGTGCTCGAGCGCCAGCCGGGCGACCTGCTGCGCTGGGGGCCCGAGGACGGCACGGACGAGGACGTGCCCGCGTCAGGCCGGACCGCGACCGGCGCCACCGGCACCTCCTGACGTACGGGTGCTGCTGGACTCATTCGCTCTCCGTGGGACCAGGGGTGCAGGCAGACGTACCTCTGCGGGTGCACGGCGGTCATCGCCGTGAGCCGCGCGGCGGAGCAACACGTCAGTTCCACGGGCGATGTGAGGGGCCGTCACCCCGCGAGAGCCTGTGGTGGCGCCCCCGGAGCAGGGGCGCCATCCATGAGGAAGGACCACCGATGAGCCGCACTGCGTCAGCCTCCACCCGCCTCCGCGTCGCCGCGGGCGCCGCCGTCCTGATCACCGTCGCGTGCACCGCCTCCGCCGCGGCCTTCGACCGTTCGCCCGGAACCGACTCCCCCCGCGCGCCGCGGGAAGCCGCGGCCCTGACCGGATCCGCCAAGCTCTCCCGGACCCTGGGGGACGACATCACCTTCACCTTCGACGCGCATCTGGCCGCCGAGCACCGGATGGAGCCCGCGAAGGCCACCGGGACGTTCCGCTTCAGTCACTACCTCAACGGCGAGGGCGTCTGGGCCAAGGGAAGGATCGACTGTCTGGTGACCGGGGGGAAGGTCGCGGTCGCCACCGGTGTCATCACCGGCAGCGATCTGGCGGGAGCGAAGGGCAAGCGGGTCGGCTTCACCGTGCACGACATGGGCCGGCACGACCGGCTGGGCTACAGCTGGGCCGTGAGCAACCCGGTGGAGACCAAGAACCTGCCCAAGTGCGTGAGTTCGGCGCCGTACGAGCGCGTGAAGAACGGCACCGGCGACTTCCGGGTCCTGCCCTGGCAACCGGACTTCATCGGGTAGGAGTCGCGGGGCGTTTGAAGGGCCCCGGTTCAGCGCACGGGGAAGCCGAAGGAGTAGCCCTGCTCCTTGAGCCGGGGCAGGATCTGGCGCAGCGCCTCCACCGTTTGGGAACGGTCGCCGCCCGCGTCGTGGAACAGGACGGTCGGACCGCCCGGCAGTTCACGTTCGACCGTGGCGACGATGGCGTCCGTGCCCGGCCGTTCGAAGTCCTTGGAGTCCACGTTCCAGCCCAGCGGACGCATGCCCCGGGAAGCGGCGAGCTTGCGGCTGAAGGGGGTGAAGGCGCCGCCGGGGGCCCGGTAGTACATCGGCCGTACGCCGCCCGAGGCCTGGGTGATCATGCGTTCGGCGTCGAGAATCTGCTGCGACTGGTATGCCTCGGACTTCTTGTCCATGGTGGTGTCATGGGACACCGAGTGGTCGCACAGCCGGTGTCCGGCGGCGACGACCTGCTTCACCAGGTCAGGGTGGGCCTGCGCCTGCGTTCCCACCATGCAGAACGTGGCCTTGACCCCGTACTCCCGCAGCACGTCCAGCACTTGGGGGGTCCACGCCGGGTCGGGTCCGTCGTCGATGGTGATGTTGACGCCGCGAGCTCCCTTGTCCGAGGCGTGCACGATGGTCACATCGACGGGCTTCACCGCACTGGCCGGCTTGGACGCCTTGGGCGGCGTGACCCCCACGGCGCCGGCCTGTGCGGTCCACACGGAGGCACCGGCGGCGAGCATCGTCACCCCGAGCGCCGCCCCGAGCACCTTGCCGTTCCAGCCCCGCCCACCGTGCCGTGCCATGTCCGCCCCGCTTTCCCGCAGTTCCTCGTCAATTCACTGGTCACTCCGTGACCACCTGACAAGACGAGGAACTGCGGCCACGGGATGCGTCCGTTACGGATCAAGGACAATTCCGGGAGAGTTCACGGACAACCCGGCAGCGGAACACGGTGTCACACCCCCGTGGGAGCGTGAGAGGACGGACAACGGCGCGCGGTCGCCGTGCGCCCCGGACTGAGGGAGGCCGTGTCATGACCGACATCGACACCCAGTTCCTGCGCAGCCTGTTCGACGAGGAAGGCAGCCTGCACACCGCTGGCCGCACCGCCCTGTACCGGCTCTACGGCCTCGAAGGCCTGCTGTACGTCGGCATCTCCACCTGCCCGCTCACCCGTATCCGCACCCATCTGCACCAACAGCCCTGGGGCCCCCGCGTCATCGGCGTCCAGATCGACTACCCCGACGACGCCCATGCGGCCGAACGCGAAGCGGTCCACACCGAACGCCCCCTGCACAACGTCGTCTTCAACGGGACCACCCCTCCCCCACCGCCCGACCGGGCCGCGCGGCTCAGGGCGGAACTCGCCGCGCAGCGCAGGCGGTTGGAAGAACTCGAAGCCGCTGTACCCGAGTCCGCCACCCACCTGCGTCTCATACTCCGCGGCATCACCGCGGCACAGGCGAAAGTCGCGAAACTCGCGAAACTCGCCGGAGAAGCCGAAGAGGCCGAGGTCGCACAACCTCCGGATCCGACCCACGCCCCCTGATCCTCCACGCCCCGCAACGGACATCCGTCAAGCGCCGGCCGGCGGCCGTGCGAGTTCCGCCGCGACCTCCACGGCGATGTCGACCGCGCGGGCGGCCAGTGGTGAGTGGATACGGCCTGCCTGCCAGTGCAGGTAGATCTCGCGTGGTGGCAGGGACGGCCGTAGTGCGTGGATGCGGAGTCGGTCGTCGGAGGGGACGCCGGCGCCGAGGACGGCGAGCCAGGGCAGGAGTGCCGATCCCAGGCCGGCTCGCACCATCGACAACAGGGTGTCGTTGACCGCGGTGCGGAACACGACCTGCGGACGGGCGCCGGTGCGCGCGACCGCCTGCTCCATCAGCGGCTGGTCGCAGGTCAGCGGCCAGGCCACCATCGGTACGCCGTCGAGCAGTTCCAGCGGCACCGGCCCCTCGTCGGGGAAGGTGCCGGTGCGGGCCACCAGCAGGTAGGGATCGTCGAGCAGCTTGCGGTGCTCGACCTCGCCGTCGACGCGGCCGTCGTAGAACAGCAGGTCGAGGTCGCCGATCCGCGGCTGCTCCGGCTCCTCCTCGGACAACCTGATGTCGCATCCGGGGTGCTCGTCGCGCAGTCGGCGTACGAGCGACGGCAGGATCACGTTGGACACGCTCTGGAAGGTGCCGATGTCGATCCGGCCGTCCCCCGCCTGGAACCGGTCCACGGCGTCGGCCAGTGCCTCGGCCTTCGCCAGCAGGGCGCGACCGTGGTCCAGGACCACGGAGCCGAGCGGGGTGAGCCGTACCGGCTTGGGGCCGCCCGGCCGGTCGAACACCGGGCCGCCGACGGCTCTCTCCAGCGCGGCGATCTGCTGGCTCACCGTCGACTGGGTGTAGCCGAGACGGGTGGCCGCCCGGCCGAACGAACCCTCCTCGGCGATGGCGGCCATCGCCGCCAGATGGCGCAGCTCGACGGTGCTCACGCACGCCAGCGTAGCGACGCCCATCGGAGCAAGCGATCGAATCGATCGGAAATCATCGCTTTTCACAATGGAGTCCGGGGTTCTAGCGTGCTGGCATGACCTCATATCAATCCCACGGCGAGCGACTGTTCGGGATCAACGGTGTCGAGCTGTGTGTCGAGACCTTCGGAGACCCCGCGGACCCGGCGATCACGCTGGTCGCCGGGGCGGCCGCCTCGATGCTGTGGTGGGACGCCGACCTGTGCGGACAGCTCGCCGCCCGCGGCCGCTTCGTGGTCCGCTACGACCAGCGGGACACCGGCCGGTCGACCTGCTGTCCACCGGGACAGCCGGACTACTCGTTCACCGATCTGGCCCGCGACGTGCTCGGCATCCAGGACGCTCTGGGCATCGAGCGCGCCCATGCGGTCTGCCAGTCGATGTCCGGCGGGATCGGACTCGCCCTCGGTGTCGACCATCCCGACCGGGTCGCGTCGCTGACGTTCGTCTCGACCTCGACCGGTGCCGACGAGCTGCCGCCGCCGTCGAGCGACCTGGCCATGGCCGCCGCGCCGGACGTCTCCGACGTGGCCGCGCTCGTGGAGTACGTCGTCGACGGCGCGCGGGCCTACGCCGGCGGCTCGCCGTACTTCGACGAGGCCGCGATCCGGGCGTTGGTCCAGCGGGACGTGGTGCGGGCCAGGAACTACGCGTCGACGTTGGTCAACCACTTCGCCATCCGGTTCGACGGGCCGGCGCACGGCGGCTTCGGCGACATCGTGGCGCCGACCCTCGTGGTCCACGGCGATCGCGACCCCCTGCTGCCGTTGCCGCACGGCGAGGCGCTGCGTGACGCGGTCCCGGGGGCGGAGCTGCTGGTTCTCGAGGGCGCCGGACATGATCTACCGCGGCCTGTGTGGGACGACTTCGTGTCGGCTCTGGTGCGGCACACAGAAGGAGGTCGCTCATGAACCGCCTGCGGTCGGCACAGTGATCGCCGCTCTTCGACCGGATCAGCCGTGCCGACGGGCGCCGGGCCCGCCGGGCGCGCCCCTCACCCGGCGCCGGCACCGGTCATGAGGTCTGCCGGGTCCGGTCCGCACGCGGGGCGGACAGCACGGTCCTGTCGACCGTACCGGCCTCGTCGCTCGCGACGAGTCGCAGGTGAGCGGTGATCTCCTTGCCGTTGTCACGGGGGGTGACGACGACTCTGTCGCTGACCGAGTGCACCAGGCGGAGGCCGTGCCCGCCGACGCGGCAGCGGTCGGGCGGCTGGACCACGGGCGCGTCGGGCGAGGTGTCGTACAGGCTGATCGACAGCTCGGTTCCGGACAGCCGGAGCGTCAGCGCACAGGGGCCGGGAGCATGCCTCAAGGCGTTGGTGACGAGCTCGCTGACGACGAGTTCGGCGTCCATGACCCTGGACGCGGGGACGGCGGCGCTGTCGCCGCACGGAGCGTGGGCGAGAACGGCGCGCACATCCCGTCGCGCGTCCACGGCGCGGGGGGTGCTCGGGCCCCAGGCTGCGGCATAGCGCAGCCTGGCCTGCTCGTCTGCGCCCAGTTCATCCGCCGCCTGCTTCATAAGCGGGATGACCATGTAGAACTCTTTCGTCGCGTTCACCACTTCGGCCGTTGCCGCTCTTGCGGCTACCCGGGTGCGCGGGGCGTACGCCAGGTGGCGCGGGTCAGGCCTTCTTCGCGCGGTCGGAACGGACCCGCTGGGCGACGTCGCGCAGCTTGATGTTGTGCTGCTGGGAGATGCGGCGCAGCACGTTGAAGGCGTCGTCCTCGGTCAGCTTGTGGCGTTCCATCAGGATGCCCATGGCCTCGCCGATGGCGTGCCGGGTCTCCATGGCCTCCTCGAGCTGGTCGATGGTGCGGGCGTCGGCGAGGGCGACGGCGGCGTGCGAGGCCAGCAGCCAGCCGGCGGTCTCGATGTCCTTGCCGAAGGCGCCGGGGCGCCGGGAGTACAGGTTCAGCGCGCCGAAGTCCGCGTCGTGGGTGTAGAGCAGTACGCCGGTCATGCTGCCGATACCCAGCTCGCGAGCCGCCGCGGCGAACCGCGGCCAGGACGGTTGCGGCTCGGTGATGTCCGGGATCCGGAAGACGCACTCGCCGTTCACCCCGTCGGCCCGGGCGGCGAGATCGAAGCACGGGCCCTCGGCCAGCTCACCCTGCAGCCGGTCCGATGCCTCCACCAGCTCGCCGCATGCGGAGAGCGTGACCGCCCGCCCCTTGCGGACCGCCAGGATTCCGGCCGCGTCGCAGCCGTCCACCAGTCGCACCGCCGACGCCGCGATCTCGTCCAGCGTCCCCTGCACCGACTCCTGCGCCAGCAACTGCCGCGCGAGCTGAGCCATCGCCTCGGCGAACTCTCGCCACTCCACCGCCACCACCCGCCTCGACCACCGGTGCGGCCACCCTACCGCCGCCCCGTTGTGCGCCTTGCGGTGTGGGTGGCCTCGCCAGTGTGGGTGGCCTCGCCGGACCGCGGCTTCCCCGGCTCGTTGGCTGAACCGGAGAAGCCTGGCCGGTGCGGCCCCCATGGGTGCGCCGCCACGCCGGCCTGCCCTTCAAGTCCCCACCCCTGACCGGGCTACTCCTGCGCAGCCGGTGCCGTCAGTGCCGGACGCGTACGACGAGCTTGCCGGTGGCGCGGTCGTGTTCCATGTCGTCGTGGGCCCGCGGCACCTGCTCCAGGCCGTCGTAGACGCGGTCCACGGGGAAGGTGAGCCGGCCGTCGGCGACCGCGTCGAGGATCTCCTGGAAGGCCTCCCGGGGCAGGTCGGCGGCGTCGCCGAAGTAGCCGGCGAGGCGTACGCCCCTGGGCAGGTACTCGTTCGGGGAGAAGTCCCGCACCGTCCACTGGTTGGAGAGGCTCCCGCCGAAGCAGGCCGTGCCGTGCACGCGTACCGTGCGCAAGGTGTCGGGCAGGGTCGGTGTGCCGACGAGGTCGAGGGCGGCGTCGACGCCGTGCGGGTACAGCTCCCGTACGGCGGGCGCGATCTCGCCGGTGTCGAGCAGGGGGTGGTCGACGCCGTGCTCGGCCAGCAGAGCGAGGCGGTCGGCCCGCCGGGTGGTGGACAGGACGGTGGCGCCGCGCCAGGTGGCCAGCGCGGCCGCTGCCAGGCCGACCGAGGAGGTGCCGCCTCGGATCAGCACGGACTGGCCGGGGGTGAGATCCAGGCCGACGGTGAGCGAGCCGTAGGCGGTCTGCACCATCTCCGGCAGGGCGCCCAGCACCTCCCAGGGCAGGTCGGTGTCCACGGGGAGGACCTGGGACAGCGGCACCGAGGTGTACTCGGCGTAGCCGCCGTCGTAGGTGCGCCCCATGTCCCCCATCATCGCGACGACCTTCTGCCCGGGAACCAGTCCGCTGCCGGGCGGGGCCGCGTCGACGGTGCCGGCGGCCTCGATGCCCGGTACCCGGGGAAAGGTGACACCGACGCCCAGGCCCAGCCGCAGTTTCAGCTCCGAGCGGTTGAGGCCGAACGCCTCGACGCGGATGCGTACCCAGCCGTCCCTTGCGGGCGGGACCGGGAGCGTCGTGAGCCGCAGGTTCTCCACGGGGCCGGGAGCGGAGAGCTGGACGGCGCGCATGGTGTTCGGCGAGGACGTCATGAGCCTGCTTTCTTCCCGGGACCGGGGAGTGCCGGTCGGCGGGTGCGCAAACATGCCAAGGCCGCCGGTTCATTCCCGACTCGCCCCGGATCCCCGCCCGGTGGGGACTGCGCGGCGCTGTTCCAGCACCCACGGGACGGAGGTGAGCGATTTCCTGAACACTTGCGCGAGCTGAGTTACGCTCTTCTCTCACTGGGGGTGAACTGGCGTGCATCGAACGTGACTTCGGGGGACTTCTTGTCGGTACAGCGGCCGGCGTCGGCGGACGACGCGACTGCCGCGCTGCGGCAGACCGGTGCGTTACCACTGCGGCTCGGCGACCCGGGGCGCGTCGGCCCCTACGCGCCGGTGGCGCTGCTGGGCAGTGGCGGTATGGGTCGGGTCTATCTGGCGCGTCCCGCGGACGACAGTCCGGGGCTGGTCGCGGTGAAGGTGATCAGGCCGGAGTACGCGGAGGATCCCAGGTTCCGGCGCCGCTTCGAGCGCGAGGCAGCCGTGCACGCCCGCCTGCGGACACCGCACGCACCGCGGCTGTGCGGCACGGGCTTCGAGGACGAGCTGCTGTGGATGGCCACGGAGTACCTCCCGGGCTTCGACCTGGCGGAAGCCGTGAAGGAGTACGGCGCCCTGGAGGCGGCCGCGGTGTGGCGGCTGGTCGCGGAGCTGGGGCAGGCGCTCGCGAGCCTCGCCGTCGAGGAGATCGTCCACCGGGATCTGAAGCCGTCCAATGTCCTGCTGTCCGTCCGGGGCGCGCACGTGATCGACTTCGGTATTTCGAAGGCCGCTGACGCGAGTGCGATCACCGGCACGGGCAACCGGGTCGGCACTCCGGCCTACATGTCGCCCGAGCATCTGAGAGAGGGCCGGTCCGACACGGCGTCGGACGTGTTCTCGCTGGCCGGGACACTGGTCTACGCGACGACGGGACGGGCGCCGTTCGGTGACGGCACAGGGGTCGACGTGATGCACCGGGTGGCGTACGAGGACCCCAATCCCGAGGTCGTCGACGAGATCTCGGCGGCGGACGAGGAGCTCGGCGCCCTGTTGACCGCCTGCCTGGACAAGGAGCCCGCGCGGCGGCCCACCCCGCAGGAGCTGATCGACGCCGCCCGGGCACGTCCCGTGGCCTCCCCCTGGCCGGAGCCGCTGGGCGGCGAGGTGCTCGCCCGGCAGCAGGCGTACGAGGCGTTGCACCGCTTGCCGGTCGCGGGGATGAACCGGCTACGGTCTCCGGACGACCTCCCCCTGCTCCTGTCCGCGCGTCTGCCCCTACCTGCTGCTCCTCGGGATGCGCAGCCACCCGCGAAGGCCGAGGGCACCCCGCCCCCGCCCCCGCCGACCCCGTCAGGTGCCCCTGCCCGGAGCCGGAGGAGGGCGTTACTCGTCGCCGTCGCGGGCATCACGGTCTGTGTGGTGGCTGCGACGGCGTTGCTGATGACGCGACAGGATCCCCCCGCCGCCGCCTCCCCGAAAGCCGGGACCACCAGGGCGGACAGCACGGGCTCCGGTGGCGCCTCCAGTGGTTCGGGGTCCCCGAGTACCGGCGGACTGAGCCGCACGGACCTCGACGGCGCCGCGGCGGAGGACCGCGACACCAAGACGGGGACCACCTCGGCCCAGCCCAGCGTCTCGGGCTCCACCGGCGACCGCGACGACGTCGACGCACCGCCTCCCGGTGACGATCCGTCCACCACGCCGTCCCCCACTCCGCCCGCCGACAGCCCGTCGGCCGGAACCGACACCGCTCCCTGGCTCTCGGAGTGCACGTACTACGCCGGCAACGGACGCACCCGCCTCGGCGACAGCGGCAAACGCGTGCAGCAGGTGCAGTGCATCCTGACGCAGCGCGGCTACGGCGTCGGAAGCGCCGGTGTGGACGGTGAGTTCGGCTCCGGAACCGAGAGCGCGGTCCGGGCCTTCCAGAACGAGCGGGGCCTCGACGCCGACGGTGTCGTGGCGCACGACACCTGGGTCGCGCTGCGCAGCGCCGAGTGACGGCCCCGGACCCGGACCGGATGCGTCACGCTCACTCGTCGATGACCGCGCCGAAGTGGGCGCCGTGGGCGCTTCCGCCGAGGGCGGCGGCGCCGTAGGAACGGGAGCCGTCGGCGAGCAGGCCGTCGCCGCTCGCGGGCAGCAGCCACACCGCGCCGTCACCGGCGTTCTCGTCGGGCGCCGCTGCCACCAGCTCGGCCCGGCCGTCGCCGTCGGTGTCGATCAGCCGCACCTGGACGCCCCAGCCGTCACCGGCCTCGGCGGCTCCCGGGATACCCCGCGTGTTCTGGTCGAAGTGCTGGTACCCGGTAGCGGTCACGCCCTCTCGCGAGCCGCGCAGCAGCGACACCGCGCCCGCCCTCTGTTCGCCGTCCGCGTCCTCGCCGGGCCCGCCCACCGCCAGGTCGGCATAGCCGTCACCGTCGACGTCGGACACCGAGAGGTCGTTGCCCCAGGCGTCGTGCTCCCCGGGCGAGCCGATCAGGCCCGGGGAGTTCTGCGACCACCACTGCGGGGCGGTGCCGGGGCCCACCTCGCCGGCGGGCCCTTCCGAGCCGCCGTAGTAGACGCCGACCAGACCGCCGGGGGCGTCCGCGTCACCGGCCGACTCGTCCACGCCGCTGCGCTGGCCGACGACGAGGTCGTCGTAGCCGTCGCCGTTGATGTCGCCGGAGGCGCTGCCCAGGCCGCCGTGCAGGTCGCGCTGGTAGCTCAGGCCCTCTTCTCCGCCCGCGTAGAGCGCCGACCAGCCCTTGATGTAGTCGTCGTCGGGGCTGTAGCCGGAGACGACGAGGTCGGCGTAGCCGTCGCGGTCGTAGTCGCCGGTGGTCAGGTAGGCGGCCTGGAGGGTGTGGCCGGTGGAGTGCGGGGTGCCGACCTGGCGCAGGACGCCGGCGTGGTAGGTGAAGACGTGCAGGCCCACCTTCTGGTCCAGGACGACGAGCTGGTCGCCGTCGATGTCGCCGGTGAACCGGGCGGCTGCCACCGAGTGGCCGAACCGGGCGCCCTCGGCGGGCTTGGCGGCGGTGACGGTTCCGGTGCGCCCGGTGTCGAGGCCCTTGGCGGATCCGTAGACGACGGTCACCCGGCCCGCGTCCTCGAGGGTGCCCTCGTCCTCGCCGGGCGTGCCGATGACCGCGTCGTCGTAGCCGTCGCCGTCCAGGTCGCCGCTCGCGACGGCCTGTCCGAAGTGGTCACCGGTCTCGGAGGTGCCGGGCACGCCCTTGGTCGACTGGCTGAGGAGCTGGACCTCGCCCTTGGGCACGGTGTTGTTGGTGCCGATGCCGTTGGGAGCGCCGTACTGGACGGTGACGTATCCGGCGCCCTCCTTGCCGTCGACGGTGCCCTCCGGGACCCCGATGAGGAGGTCGCCGTAGCCGTCGCCGTTGAAGTCGTTGTTGCGGTCGGCGGCGGAGGTGCCGCCGGGGACGCCCGCGAACGCGGTCGGCGCGGCCAGGATTCCCGCTCCCGCCAGCAACAGGAAGGAGGCCGCCACGACGGCGGCCGAACCTGCGGTACGCCGGGTGGTGCGCGTGGTGATGCTCATGTCTGGTTCCCCCGTTGGATATTGACGCCCCGTCAGTCGGCTGGTCCGGCCGACTGGTCTTGTCTCAACGCGGGGTTCGACACGACGACCGCGCAACAGGTTGTGGGGGCCTGGCGTGCTGTGACACGCCAGTGACAACTGTTGCCGCACCACGACACCGAAGGGGGGTCAGTGCCGGGCGAACTGGACCCCGGTCGACTGCACGACGTCCGGCTTCACGCTGATGCCATCGATCTCCAGCCGCTCTCCGTAGATGTCGGTGATCCTGATCGCGGCACCGCACCCGCTGCCCTTCTCGGAGAGGAAGTAGTTGTAGCCGGTGCGGGGCAACTCGGTCCACCCGGCGGAGGTTTGGACCTCCAGCCGGGCCAGCGGGTTGCGGTGGCCGATCGCCTGGATGCCGCACCAGTAGCGGCTCGATCCCGTCTTGTACCGGATCGAGATCGTGTCGGAGGTACTGGGGCTCAGCAGGCTCCACGTGATCGGTATCTGACCCTGCACGGGGGCGGCGAGCTTCGCGAACGCCTGGGGGCTGAGGTCGAGTTGGCCGGGGGCGCAGGGCAGGGGGCACTCGTTGGTGATGCGGACCGTGACGGAGGCGCCGCTCGCGGCGCGGACGAGGATGTACGCCCCGCACGCCCTGGACGTCTCGTAGTCGGTGGCGTTCATCGCCGCGGTCATGACGTCGGCGGTGGGGCCGTACAGGCAGGCGCCGTCGCCGTTGCCGGTGTCGTAGAAGGTGGCCACGCCGTCGTAGGAGACGCCCGGCTTGATCCGTCCGGTCAGCGAGGCCGACGTGGACGTCTTCCGCGCCGGCTGCGTGACCGGCTTCTTCGAGGGGCGGGGCGAGGCGCTGCTGCTCACGGTGGCCTTCGGGCTGCCGGTGCGGGCCGAGGCCGAGGGGGACGCCGTGGTGGGCTCCGACTTCTCGGTCGTCGGGGTCGGCGTGGCACGGGTGCCGGCGACGCGCGTGGCCGCGGCCGGGCCGGCGTCGGTCTCGTGGTCGGGGCTGAAGGCGAGGATCAGCGCTGCCACGAGCGCCACGGCGGCGACGGCGGCCGCCGAGACGAGGGCCGTGCGCCCCCTGCCCGACGAAGGGGAACGATGCGAACGAGATGCCACTGGTGCGTCCTTGGTGATCCGTGCGAGCCTCCGGCGGAGGGCCTTGCGATGTCTCAGTCGCCGCCGGGCCCGGAAAGGTTGCCGCGGATTTCGTGGGCCACCGCGTCCCCGGTCGGGTCCACGCCCGTCACGAGTTCGGCGAAGGCGCGAGCCGCGATCGGGGAGTTGAAGAGGCGGTCGAGGCGGGCGCGGGCCAGGTTGCGCAGGAAGGGTTCGGCGTCGCCCGCGTCGTGCAGGGTGGGGGTGAGCCAGTGGGAGAACTCGCAGGTCGCCGCCGTCCTTGAGGTAGGTGGCGGTGAGCTTCTGCACGAGGATCTGCTGGGGGCACAGGCGGGCCGCGGGACCGTCGGAGCCGTCGCTGTCGGACACGAGGTGGCTGCGGCCGTCCACCCGGAACTCCAGGATGCCGGCGTAAGGGACACCGCCGAGGACCCGGTCCGTCAGTCCCCAGGAGTCGAACATGCGGACCGCGCGCGTCTCGACGATGCCGGCCCGCTGGCATTGCGCCACGTGGTCGCGCGAGCGGCGTTCCAGGACGACGCAGTCGATGCCGCTGTGCCGCAGCAGCGTGGCGACGGTCATCCCGGCCGGGCCGGCGCCGATCACGACGACGGCCGTGGATTCGGGAACGTCCTGCAACTGACCTGTTCCGATGGCCACTTGGGCACCTCCGGCGGCAGCCTGGCGAGGGCTGCCGCCGGAGGTGGCGGATTCCTTCAGCGATAGCAAGTGGTGAGGCCCGGTCGCCAGGGGCAGGCGAGCCCGGCGAAGCCGCCGTTCGCCACGACGTCGACGGTGAGGGTGTCGCCGCCGCGCAGCACCCGTCGGTCCTGGACGAGTCCGTCGGCCCCGTCCCGGATCGTCTCCACCAGCCACCGGCCGGGACCGAGGGACACCGGCACCTCGGCCGTGCGGGCGGCACCGGCGTAGACCCCGCCCAGGAACCAGCGGTCTCCGCTGCGGCGGGCCAGTACGGCCTCCTGTCCGGGTTCGCCGGCGAGGAGGCGGGTGTCGTCCCAGGCCGCGGGGACCTGGTCGAAGTAGGCCCGGGCGAGCGGCCGGGCCTCGTACGACTCCGGGGTGCCCGCGAACATCTGCAGCCCCGACTCGTAGGCGACGGCGAGGCCGATCTCGGCCGCGTCGGAGTTGGGGCGCAGGCCCACGCGCTGGAAGGCGCCGGGGGTGAAGTCCATGGAGCCGATGACGTTGCGGGTGAAGGGCAGGGTGGTGAGGTGGGCGGCGGTGTTGGTGCGCTTCTCCTCCCCCGCGACACCCTCCAGGGTCATGACCTGCGGCCAGGTGCGCTGGATGCCCTTGGGGATCGTGGAGCCGTGGAAGTCGACCATGAGGTGGTGGGCGGCCGTCTCCGCGAGGACGGTGTCGTACCACTGGAGCATGGGCTGCGCCTCGGAGTTCATGAAGTCGATCTTGACTCCCTTCACTCCCCACTTCTCCAGGGTGGGCAGCCACCGGGCGCGTTCCTCGGGGGTGTCGAGGTCGCGCTGGTGGATCCAGACGATGATGCCGACGCCCTTGGCGCGGGCGTACCGGACGAGTTCCGGTATCCAGCTGTCGGTCTGCCAGTCGGGGTTCGTGACGTCCCACTCCCCCGGCCGGTAGTACCAGCCGGCGTCGACCGCCTCGTAGGGCCAGTGGCGTTCGGCCGCGTAGTCGACGTACGCCTTCTGCGCGGTGAGGCTCTGACCCGCCGTCCTGCCGCCCGCGAGCCAGGTCCACAGGACGGTGCCGGGACGGATCCAGGACGTGTCGCGGACCTTGGACGCGGGGGCGAGGTCGTCGGTGAAGGTGGAGCGGGTGACGGTGGCGAGGCCGCCGGTGACCATGGCCCGCCAGGGGGTGGCGAGGGGGCCGTCGGCCGTCACCCGCTCGTCGGCCAGCTCGATGCGGTAGGTGCCGGTGCCCTGGGTGTGGGCGAGGTGGGCGCCGGAGTAGGCGCCGGTGAGGCCGGACTCGGCGAGCAGGGTGTAGCCGCCGGGGGTCGAGAACAGGGCCTGGTCGGAGTACTCGCCGGTGGGTGAGCCCGCGGCGGTGTAGGGGGCGAACTGGCCCTCGTTGTCCACGCGGTAGGTGCCGAGCCACGCCCGCGCGTCGGCCGGGAGGTTGAAGGCGGACGTCTCCCCGAGGACGTCGCCGGCTCCCGCGGGCAGGACATAGCGGTAGGCGACACCGTCCACGGAGGCCCGGACGACGAGGTCGAGACGGGCGCCCGCGGTGGTGGCGAAGGACAGCCGGGTCTCGTTCATCCGGACCCGGCGGTCCAGCCGTTTGCCGGACTTGGTGCGGTAACGCTCCTGCACCGTACGGCTCTTGCGGTGCAGGAAGCGCAGGTCCTTGGACAGGTCGGCCTGTTCGGTGACGATGCCGACGGGTGACGGCTCGATGACCGTAAGGCCCTCCCGGGACACGGCGAGGCTCAGCGTGCCCGTGGTGTCGTCGAGGGTGACCTGTGCGCGGGGCGCGTGTGCTCCTGCGGACACGGACCATGCCCTGTCGCCCAGGTCGTGCTGTTCGGCTTGTGCGGGTGCGGTGGTGAGGAGTGCGGCCGCCAGCGAGGCGCAGAGTGCGGCGACCGCGGTTCTGATCGGAACCGCCATCGGAATCCTCCGTGTTGTGTGGCCTTTACGGCAGTCCCCACGCGGGCCCCGGCTCGCTGACGGCGACGGGCGCGATGCTCAGGTCGGGACGGGAGCCGGTGTGGACGAGCACCTCGCGGCCACGCGGCAGGTCGATGGCGAGGGTGCCGTCGCCGAGGTCGCGGGTGCGGGCCGGGGTGCCGTCGTCCAGCACCGCGGTGAGGCGTCCGGTCAGGCCGTGCCGGAGCTTTAGGGGCTCGCCCGCCAGGCTCCTGACCCTGATGAACCGGGTGGTCCCCGCCTTGCGGACGGCGCTGACCAGGAAAGCGCCCTGGGTGCGGAAGTTGTGCAGGGTCAGGTCCGCCCAGGCGGTCGGGACGGCCGGGAAGACGCGGATCACTCCGCCCCAGCTCTGGCAGAACATGTCGTGCAGGGACTGCGAGGCGGACAGCGGGGTCTCGATGACCGGGCCGGCCTCGGTGTAGTGGGTGTTGGGCCGGCACGGGTAACGGGTGGTGGGGTCGAAGAACTTGCGGAGGTAGGTGATCGCGGTGTCGCCATCGCCGGTCATGGCGTACAGGGAGGCGGCGCCGGTGTAGCTGTAGCCGCGGTGGGCGCCGGTCAACGCGTGCCAGTGGACGACCGACTTGGTGATCAGGTCGCGGTTCTCGGGCTGGTCCCAGTTGACGAGGTAGAGCGGGTAGACCATCAGCAGGTGGGAGTAGTGGCGGTGGGACTGGGCGTAGGGAGTGTCGGCGCCGATCATGAAGCCGTTGGCATCGACCGGGTACGGCGTGAGTCTGGCGAGGACCTCCTGCCAGCGCGGGGTCAACTCGTCGTCGATGCCGAGGAGTTCGGCGGAGTCGATGAGGGTCTGGCAGCCCCAGCGGATCAGGGCGAGGTCGTAGTTGGTGTCCTGCGGCGGTACGACGGGATACTCGGGTGAGAGAGTGCTGGGCAGGTGGAGCTTGCCGTCGCTGCCCGGGGTGAGGAAGTGCAGGTAGTAGTTGATGGCGCGGCGCAGTACGGGGTAGATCGTGTCGCGCAGCAGGGACTTGTCCATGGAATGGCGGTAGGACAGCCACACGTTGTGCAGGGCCCAGGTGAGGTCGCCGGTCTCGGCTCCGGTGCCCGGCCGGCCGACGCCGCGGTTGGCGAACATGTCGGAGCTGCGGCCGATGCCTGAGCTGTCGGCGCGGTAGGCGGCCGGCACGTTGGCGGTCAACTGCTCCTGGTTCTGGCGCAGGGTGGTGGCCAGGGAGTCGAGCTCGGGGTGGTTGAAGCCGTGGATGAGCCAGTACTCCAGTTGGACGTTCAGGTTCCACCAGACCGCGGGCCAGGGCGTGGGCTCCAGCCAGGGTCCGGAGGTCGCCATGACGGGGCCGCCGGCGCGGCTGGCGGAGGCGACCTTGTAGAGCTGGATCCAGTGGAAGCTCTGCAGACGCTGGTCGGGGAACGACACGAAGCTCTTGCGGTAGAACGAGTGCCACCAGCGGATGTGCCGTTCCCTGAGCGCGCTGTACGACTTCGCGCGGCGGAGGTTGCGCAGCGAGTCGGCCTCCGCGGCGGTGTCGGACGGGTGGCTGTGGCCGACGCTGAGGAGCAGGTCCTTGCCGGTGCGGCGGTGGGCGGTGGCGGTCTGGCCGCCGCCGGTGAGGGGCTGGAGGACCTGTTCTGTGCCGTCGGCGGCGGCCCGCGTGGTCCAGGGCGGGTTGGCGGTGTAGTCGGCGGGCGGGGCCTCGCTGATCTTGCGGGGGCTGATGGCCTCCTCGGGGTGGAAGGTCCAGGTGGCCCGTTCACCGCCGGCGGCCTTCACCCGAACGGCCAGGACCTCGTCGTGGATGAGGGCAGCGAGGGTGAGGGTGCCGGCCGTGGTGGTGACCGTGCCGGTGAGTTCGGCGTTCCACAGGCTCAGCCGCCAGTCGACGGCGGTGATGGTGCCGACCGGTTCGAGGGTGAGGTGGCCGACGGGGAGGCGGCAGGTGCCCCAGCCGCTGCCGAACTCGGGGCGGTGGTCCTGGACTCGGCCGTGCTGGACGGTGAAACGGATCTGGTTGGCGCCGGGTTCCTGGTAGATCATGCTGCCGAGCTGGCCGTCACCGAGGAACGGGCCCTCGTACCAGAGGGTCGGCAACCTGGTCCACAGCAGGTCCTGGTCGCGCAGGAAACGGGCCCAGGCGCTGTCGGTGGTCATGGTGTCGCGGAGTTTCCAGGGGCTTTTGGCGACCCGCTGCGAAGACATCGGTTCTTCGGCGTAAGCCGTACCGGGTAACGCGACCGCCGCGGCTCCCCCGAGGGCGGTGCCGAGTACGGCCCTGCGGGGTGGCTGCGCGTGTCTCTCGGGCTGTGAGGTCATCGTCGTCCTCCAGAGTGGGCGGATCCTTGATACATCGGGTGTATCCGGGAACCTAAGAGGCGTCTCTGTACCTGTCAATGACTCGGCGCCTCACCAATCACTTGAACCATCCGATGTATTGCGCCGCGAGCTGGGCCTGAAAGGAGCGTTGACACCCGCGGGATTCGGCGTCACGGTGAGGGTTCTCGCGCATCGGGCCCGGAGGTCGTGTCTTGGCTGGTTCATCCGCACCGAACTCGGACGCCGAACTCGTCGAACGCGTACGCAAACTCCAGCCCCTCATCCGTTCGCACGCCCTGCGCTCGGAACAGGAACGCCGGGTGACGGGCGAGGTCGTCGCGGCTCTGACGGACGCCGGGGTCCACCGCATGAACGTCCCTCGCCGGTACGGCGGTTACCAGTCATCGGTGCGCACGCAGGTCGACGTGCTGAGCGAGGTCTCGGCCGCGTGCGGGTCGACCGGGTTCACGGCGCTGATCCAGGCCGGGTGCGCGTTCATCGCGGCGCTCTTCCCCGACGAGGCGCAGGACGAGATCTTCACCGACTCGGGCGTACGGGTCAGCGGCACCCTCGTCCCGAAGGCGAAGGCCCGTCCGGTGGACGGCGGTTACGTGGTCGACGGGGCCTCACCGTTCGCCACCGGCTGTCAGGACTCCGACTGGCATCTGCTGACCGCTGTGGCGGACTCCGGTGACGGCCGCCCTCCGGACCTGCTGTGGACGGCCGTTCCGATGACCGACCTCGACGTGCTCGACGACTGGAAGGTCTCCGGTCTGGCCGGGAGCGGCAGCAACAGTGTCGTGGCCCGAGACGTCCATGTCCCGGCCCACCGTGTGCTGCCGCTGGGGCCGTTGCTGGCCGGCTCCTTCCCCTCTCGCCTCAACAGCGCCGACCCCTTCTACGGCATGCCCGTCCTCCTGCTGTTCTGCGCCTGGACGGCGGCCGGCGCGCTCGGTCCGGCCAGGGCGACGCTGGCGGAGTTCGGTGAGCGCATCCATCAGCGGGGCATCACCTACACGTTCTACGGCCATCAGCACGAAGCCCCCGTCACCCATCTGCAGTTCGCCGAGGCCGCGATGAAGATCTCCTGCGCCGAACTGCTCACCGCCGACTTCGTCTCGCTGATGGACGCCCGGGTCGCCGACGGCAACTCCTACACGACGGAGGAACGGGCTCGGATCCGGGCCCAGGCCGGCTATGTGGCGCGGCTGTGCAAGGAGGCCGTGGATCTGATCGGTTCCGCGTCCGGCGCGTCCTCGCTGAACCTGGAGGTGCCGGTCCAGCGGGCCGTGCGGGACCTGAACGCCCTGAATCTGCACTCCTTCGTCAACCCCGCCGCCAACCTGGAGCTGTACGGCAGGGTGCTGTCCGGACTGGACGCCGGGACGCCGTTCCTCTGAAAGCCCCAGCGCGACGGGGATTCAACGGCCCGTCAGCGCGGTGACCAGTTCGTCCAGGCCGCCAAAGCGTCCGTCGAAGTCGTCGCGGCCCGTCGGCGGGTCACCGACGGGCCGGTGGACGTAGGCGGTGCGCATCCCCGCAGCCTGGGCTCCGCGCAGGTCCCAGGAATGGGCGGCCACCATGAGTACGCGGTCCGGCGCGCATCCGGCGCTGTCGAGGGCGAGTCGGTAGACCTCCGGCGCCGGCTTGTAGGCGCGGACGGTCTCCGCGGACAGGGCCTGGTGCCAGCGGAGTCCGGCATGGGCGTTGAGCCGGAGCAGAACGGTCTGTGCGGCGTTGGAGAGCCCGAGCACGGGGTAGTGCCGGGACAGCCGTTCGAGACCGCCGAGGGAATCGGACCAGGGAGGAAGGCGCTGCCCCGCCGTGGCCAGCCGGGCCAGGGTCGCCGGATCCGTGAATCCGGTGTGCTCGGCGACCAGTTGAGCGGCCTCTGCGTCGATGGCCGAGCTGTTGGCGTACGCGCGCATTCCTTGGGCGATGCGTTGCCGCTCCCGCTCGCCGTGCTCCTGCCACAGCGCGAGGAGTTCGTCGACGCGTGCCTCGTCGGACGCGGGCACCGCTTCACGGATCCCCGCTCGAAGCCCGCTCGGTTCGTCGACGAGGGTGCCGAGAACGTCGAAGACGACGACCTCGATGTCGCGGATTGCGGCCATGCGGGCTCCCGTTCACGTCGATGTCAGCTGCTCAACCGGTGATGACCCTGCCGTTCGGGATCATCACCGGTCAAGAGCGTCACGCGCGGGCCGTACCTGCCCGAGAGTCGCTCAGCCGTTCGCCAGGAGCTCCAGCGTGTCGATCACGCGGTTCGAGAAGCCCCACTCGTTGTCGTACCAGGCGACGACCTTCACGTGACGGGCCTCGACGCGGGTGAGGGCCGAGTCGAAGATCGACGAGGCGGGGTTGCCCGTGATGTCCGAGGAGACGAGCGGGTCCTCCGAGTACTCCAGGATGCCGGCGAGGGGGCCCTCGGCCGCGGAGCGGTACGCGGCGAGCACGTCCTCGCGGGTCACGTCGCGGGCGACGGTCGTGTTGAGCTCCACGATGGAGCCGACCGGAACCGGGACCCGGATCGAGTCGCCGGAGAGCTTGCCGTCCAGGTTCGGCAGCACGAGGCCGATCGCCTTGGCGGCGCCGGTCGTGGTGGGCACGATGTTGACACCGGCGGCGCGGGCGCGGCGGGCGTCGCGGTGCGGGCCGTCCTGGAGGTTCTGCTCCTGCGTGTAGGCGTGCACCGTGGTCATGAAGCCGTGCTCGATGCCGGCGAGCTCGTCGAGGACCGACGCCAGCGGGGCGAGCGCGTTGGTCGTGCAGGAGGCGTTGGAGACGATCGTGTGCACGTCCGGGTCGTAGGCGTCGGTGTTGACGCCGTACGCGAGGGTGACGTCCGCGCCGTCCGAGGGCGCGCTGACCAGGACCTTCCTCGCGCCGGCGTCGAGGTGGGCGCGGGCCGCCTTCGCCGACGTGAACCGGCCGGTGGCCTCCAGCACGAGGTCGACGCCGAGTGCTGCCCAGGGAAGCTGCGCAGGTTCGCGCTCGGCGAGCACGGTGATGCGGCGGCCGTCGACGACCAGGGTGTTCCCGTCGACGGTCACCGGACGGCCCAGGCGGCCGGCCGTGCTGTCGTAGGCGAGCAGCCTCGCGAGGGTGGCGGGTTCGGTGAGGTCGTTGACCGCGACGATCTCCAGGGCGCTGTCGCGTTCGAGGAGCGCGCGCAGCACATTGCGTCCGATGCGGCCGAATCCGTTGATGGCGATGCGAGTCATGAATGGTGTCCCGTTTCCGATGTCCACTTCCTACGCCCACCAGGCTCGCGCGCGGCATCCACCGCTGACAGTGGCGCGATCGCCACGGTTCAAAAGGATCGCGCCAAGCGGAGGGCGGACGCGGGAGGACTACTCGCCCCGGGTGAAAGTGCGCCGGTACTCGCTCGGCGTCGTCCCCAGGATCCGCTGGAAGTGCGTCCGCAGATTCGCGCCCGTCCCGAGGCCGACGTCGGTGGCGATCTGCTCGACACTCCGCTGCGACCGCTCCAGCAGCTCGCGGGCCATGTCGATGCGGGCCCGCATGACCCACTGCATCGGCGTGTACCCGGTCTCCTCGACGAAGCGGCGTGAGAACGTACGCGGCGACACCGCCGCCTGCCGCGCCAGGACGTCGAGGGTGAGGGGCTGGTCGAGCCGGTGCAGGGCCCACTCCCGGGTGGCGGCGAAGCGCTCACCGAGTGGCTCGGGAACGCTGCGCGGCACGTACTGCGCCTGGCCACCGCTGCGGTAGGGGGCCGCGACCAGGCGCCGGGCCGCGTGGTTGGACGCGGCGACGCCGAGGTCGCCGCGCAGGATGTGCAGACACAGGTCGATGCCGGAGGCGGCGCCGGCCGACGTCAGCACGCTGCCCTCGTCGACGAACAGCACGTTCTCGTCGACCCGGACCAGAGGATGCCTCGCCGCGAGCGCTCTCGTGTAGTGCCAGTGGGTCGTGGCGCGCCGCCGGTCGAGCAGGCCGGTCGCGGCCAGTGCGAAGGCGCCGGTCGAGATGGCGGCGAGCCGGGCGCCCCTGCTGTGAGCGGCGACCAGGGCCTGGACGACGGCCGTCGGCGGGTCCTCGCGGTCCGGGAACCGGTAGCCGGGGATGAAGACGAGGTCCGCCCACGCGAGCGCCTCCAGACCGTGGGCGACGTGGTACGACAGCCCGTCCCCGCCGCTCACCAGCCCCGGGGCCGCGCCGCACAGCCGTACCTCGTACGGCATGCTCGCGCGCGTGGTGAACACCTGCGCGGGGATGCCGACGTCCAGGGGCTTCGCGCCTTCGAGGACGAGAACGGCGACGCGGCGAAGGCGGGAGGCTGACACGGGGACAGGCTACGCAGCGGTCAGGCGTCCTCGACGGTCGCCGTGACGGGCGTGCCGATCTCGACCGTGCGGCTGACCGTGCACAGGCGGTCGTGGGAGGTCTTCACCGCACGGGGCAGGATCATGCGGGCCCGGTCCGCGCCCTCGCCGTCGGGGAAGGCCACGGTGAAGGTGACCGCGAGGTCGGTCAGCCGGTTGCCGAGTTCGTCGTCGACCTTGTTGCCGCTCACCTCGACGGTGAAGGAGCTCGGCTCGGCGTGGCGGCTGGTGGCGAGGTCGACGTCGACCGCCGTGCAGCCGCCGAGCGCGGCGAGAAGCAGTTCGACCGGGGTGAACTCGCTGCCGGAGCCGGTACCGAAACTGATCGTGCCGCCCCGGGTGTTGGTAGCGACGTAGTGGCCGGTGCTGGTGCGTTCGACGGTGACGGACCGCACGGAGTTTTCGCTCATGCCGAGGACATTAGTGCCGGTCACGATGCCTCGGGTCACCAGTCGGGCGCCCGCGCCTCCTTCGGGCGGCCGGACGGCGGTCATGGACCGACGCCGCCCTGTTGACGCGAGCCTGTCCGCAGCAACCCGAACCGGTCTCCAGACGGCAGAAGCACGAGGCCTGCACCGGTACGTCTGCCAGCGCGGCGGCGACCCGCAGTTGCTGGGCGATGATCCGTGCCTCTCCTTCCTTCCCCCCGCGGACCAGGCACTCGTGGAGGCCGTGCAGCGCCCACACGTTGCCCGGGTGCTGGAGCGGGCGCGGGAGGGTGTCGTCAAGGCCGAGGTCGGCGCGGTAGACGGCCTCGGCCTCGGTGACGCGACCCTGTTCGAGCAGGAGGGCGCCGTAGGCGTGCCGGGTCGGCTGCATCCAGCCCCAGGGCTCGTCGTAGGGGAGGTTGTCGTCCAGCTCGACCGATCGCTCCAAGGCCGCGAAGGCGGTGTCGAACTCGCCCTTGCGGTAGGCGAGTTCGCCGTCCAGCATCGCCGAGGCGACGGCCAGGATGTCGGCGCACGTGTTGTTGAAGAGCATGCGGGTCTCGGGGACCTCGCCGACCGCCTCGTGGAACAGGGCGCGTTCGCCCTCCGCCTCCGTGATGCGGCCGAGGGCGGACCAGGCGACACCGCGGGCGTAGTGGAGCATTGCGGTCGTCACGCAGAACAGGCGTGGGTCGGCGGGCAGCGGAAGGTCCAGGATGTCGGCCCAGCGGCCGAAGCGGATCAGGACGTGGACGCGCATCGCGAGGAATCCCTCCAGCCAGTCGGCCATGGGCGGGCTCTCCACCCGCAGCAGCCCTTCCGGGATCGACTCCTCCAGCTGGGCGGCGGTCTCCAGAGCGGTCTGCGACTGGCCCAGGAACATCGCGCCGTAGATCTTGAAGTGGTAGTTGTGCGAGCGGTAGAGCGTGTAGAAGTTCATTGCTCCGGCCCGGGCGAGGGCCTTCTCGTCGGCGGCGATCGCGGCGCTGTTGTCCGTCACCACTCGCCGGTAGTCGCCGCACAGCACCTCCAGGTGCGAGGGCATGTGCAGCAGGTGTCCGGCGTCGGGCACCAGACCACGCAGCCGGTCCGCGACGGGCAGGGCCAGTTCGGGCGTGGGCGACATCTCCATGAGGTGGACGTACAGGTGCAGGACGCCCGGGTGGCTGCGACCGGAGGCGCCGGCGAGCGCCCCTTCCAGGACGGCCCGTGCCTCGCGGGTGCGAGCGCCGGCGGCGGGTTCGCCGGTGCGCAGGTCCCACAGCTGCCAGGGCGTGAGGTTCATCAGCGCGTCCGCGTACAGCGCGGCCACGTCCGCGTCGTCCGGGGCGAGTTCATGGACGGCGGCCATGCTGTCGGCGTACGGCACGTTCCACACCGCGCAGTCCTCGGCGGGCTCGGCCTGCGGGTAGCGGGAGCGCAGGGCGCCGATCAGGGCCCGCTCTACCGCGGTGGCCCGGGTGGCCGCCTTGTGGTGCGCGGCCTCGACGGCCGTATGGGTGCGCTCGACGGTCCGGGCCAGGTCCCGGTCGTCGAAGAACTCCCAGGGTTTGTTGTAGTTGGGGCCGAGCGCGTAGGCGATGCCCCAGTGGGCCATCGCGCAGTCCGGGTCGGCGGCGGCCGCCTTCTCGAAGCAGGCCACGGCCTCCTCGTGATGAAAGGCGTACGTCCACACCAGGCCGCGGTCGAACCAGAGTTGGGCCTCGGCGGAGTCGGTGGTGACGGGACGGCCGTGAGAGCCGAGGTCGTAGTACTCCATGCACCGCGATTCTGCCCGAAGAAGGGCCTGTCGGCCGCGGGAGAGCCGGTCTGTCGCCCGAACGAACGCAGGTGCCGGAGAGAGGACCTTGTGAAGCGGTCAGTCCTCTCTCCGGCACCTGTCGGGCGGTGCTAAGCCGTCACACACGGAAGATCTCGAGGAAGCTGCTCCAGAAGCCCTTCTTGGCCGGCTTCTGCGACACGGGGGCGGGCGCGGGTGCGGGGACACGCGCCGCCTGCTGGGGTTGCTGGACGACGGTCGGGCGGGGCGCGGTGGGCACGCCGTACGCCGATGCCATCCGGGTGGCCGGGGTGGGGCTGAACCGGACGGGGAGGGCGGCCAGGGCGCGGTGGAAGGGGCCGGGGCGCCACTGCAGTTCCTGGGCCGGGACGCTGAGGACCAGGTCGGGCAGCGCGTTGAGGATCAACTCGATGGCGGTGACCGCGATGACCTGGGCCGGGCTCTTGGCCGGGCAGGCGTGCGGGCCCGCACCCCAGGCGAGGTGGGCGCCACGGCTGTGGGCCTGGCCCGACGAGGCGAGCGCGGGGTCGCTGTTGGCTCCGGCGAAGCTGATGACCAGGGGGGAGTTCGCCTGAACCACCACTCCGCCGAGGTCGACGTCCTGGAGCGGGAAGTGCGTCGCGTAGTTGGCGATGGGCGGGTTGTTGAGCAGGACGTGGTCGAGGGCGTCCTCGATCTGCATGCTCGGCCCGTCCTCGCCGTCCCGGTCCAGGAGCAGGAGCAGGGCGTTGGCGATGAGGTTGCGCTCGGGCTCCACTCCGGCGCCGACCAGCATCACCAGCTGGTCCTTGAGCTCCTCGTCGCTGAGGCCGGCGGGGTGCTGGACCAGCCAGGAGGTGATGTCGTCCCCGGGTTCGCGGCGCTTGAGGGAGACCAGCTCCATGAAGCAGGCGGTGAGTTCGTCGCTGGCCTTCAGCGCGTCCTTGCCGTCGAACATGTCGGCCATCGCGCTGGTGACCCGGTCGCCGATGGCGGCGGGGCAGCCGAAGAGCTTGTTGATCATCAGCAGCGGCAGCAGCTTGGCGTAGTCGTTGATGAGGTCCGCCCGGCCCCGCTCGCTGAACTGGTCGATGAGATAGGCGGCGATCGGCTCGACGTCGCGGCGGATACGGGTGACGTTGAGGCGGTCGAGGCTCTCGGTGACCGCCTTGCGCAGCCTGAGGTGCTGGGCGCCGTCGGTGAACAGGCAGTTGGGCCGGTAGGCCATCATCGGCAGGACGGGGCTGTCGAGGGGGACCCGGCCGTCGTTGAGGGCGGTCCAGCGGCGGCCGTCGCGCGCGAACAGGTTGGGGTTCTGCAGCACGCGCAGGGCCGTTTCGTGGTCGACGACGAGGGTGGCGTCGACGCCGGGGGCGAGTTCGACCGGGCCGGCGGGGCCGTGGGCCCGGAGGTAGTCGTAGACCTTCTGCGGGTCGGCCGCGAAGGAGCCGTCGTACATGGGGCATCTGGCCGCACCGGTGGCGGCCGTGTCGTGAACGTCCATGTGTGTGTCCTTTGGTGGCCCGGACCGTGCGGTCCGGGCGGGGGGTGGCGGTTCAGGCGGCGCGGTCGAGCAGGTGACGCACGAGGGCGATCAGGGCGCGGGCGGAGGAGCGCTGGTCGCGGGCGTCGCAGTAGATGACGGGAGTGTCCGGAAGGAGGTCGAGGGCTTCGCGGATCTCCTCCTCCTCGAAGTGGCTGGTCTGCGAGAAGGTGTTGACGGCGATCGCGTACTCGAGGCCGTACTCGTCGATCAGGTCGATGACCGGGAACGTCTCCTCAAGGCGTGAGGGGTCGACCAGGAGCAGGGCACCGAGCGCGCCGCGGGCCATGTCCTCCCACAGCTGCATGAAGCGCTGCTGTCCGGGGGTGCCGAACAGGTACAGCACCAGCTCGTCGCTCAGCGTCAGCCGGCCGAAGTCCAGCGCCACGGTGGTGGTCGCCTTCTCCGGCGCCCCGCGAAGGTCGTCGACGTGCATGGACGCCTGGGTCATCTTCTCCTCGGTCCGCAGAGGAGTGATCTCCGACAGGGATCCGATGAAGGTCGTCTTGCCCACGGCGAAGTGCCCGACCACCAGGATCTTCGCGGCGGTGGTCACGTCGGCGGAGACGTAGATGGAGCCGTTCGCCCCGGGGTCAGCCGATGTTGAGGGTTTCGAGTCCATGCAGAACCTTCTCGAGTATCGCTCGGGGGACGTGCTGGGCGGGGGCCGGTTCAGCGCGGCGCAGGAGGTGCCCCTGTTCGAATAAATCGGACAGCAGCAGTCGGGCCACGCCGACGGGCAGACCCAGATGACCGGCGACTTCGGCGACCGAGAGGTAGCCGCCCGAACACAGCTCCCAGATGGCCCGTACCTCGGGGCCGGCCCCGAGCGGCAGGGTCCGGTCGGGGGCCAGGCACACCAGGGTGTGCAGGGCCAGGTCGTCGTCGGAGGGGAGACGGCGGCCGCCCGTGATGACGTAGGAGCGGACGAAGTCGCTGGTTACCGGAGCGTCCTCGCCTGGCCAGGTCATGCGTCTGCGCCGGTGTGCTGGCGCGGGGTCGCGCTCATCGCCTTGGTGAGCGCGCCCACCGTCTTCTGCATCCGGATCGACATGGCCTCCATGTCGACGTCCAGGGCGGTCGAGACGGCGAGGTAGGAGCCGCTGCCCCCGGCGATGAGGAAGATCCATCCGCCGTCGAACTCGATCAGTGTCTGCTTCCACAGGCCCTTGCCACCGCCCACGAAGGGGGCCACGCTGCGGCACAGGGACTGCAGCGAGCTCATCGCGGCGGCGTTGCGCTCGGCGTCGTCACGGACGATGCCGTCGGACCGCTGCATCAGCAGACCGTCCGCCGAGACGAGGATGGCGTGGCGGGCTCCGCGTACCTCGAGCACGTCGTTCAGCACCCACGACAGGTCGGGATTCACTGGTTCTGAGGTCCTTCCGTGTTGTCCGAGTCCCGCCCGAGCAGGGTTCCGCGAGCGAATGCCTTGAGCCGTGAGGCGGTCTCCTCGCCGGCCGCGTCCAGGTCGGGCACCTCGGCCCTGGGCGTGGCGACCATGGAGACGGAGCCGTTGCGGCGGCGACGGCGCTTGGGCAGGCCGCCGGCCGTCTGTCCGACGACGAGGGAGGCGACCGGGGTCGGCTTGGCCGCCACGGGCTCCCCCTCCTGGTCGTCCAGTTCGACGGGCGCGGGTGCGGGCACGTCCGCCGTCAGGAGGTTCTCGGGCACCCGGATCACGGCACGCACACCGCCGTAGGGGGAGACCGCGTCGACGGAAACGTGGAACCCGTAGTGGGCGGCGAGCTTCCCGGAGAGGGCGAAGCCGAACTTGGGCGGGTCGCCGAGGCTCGTGATGTCCACGGATCCGCCGGTGGTCAGCAGGGACGCGGCGCGGGCCTTGGTCTCCTGGTCCATGCCGAGACCGGCGTCGTCGACGATCAGGCAGATCCCGGTGGGGACGGCCTGGATGTTGATCTCGACGGGGGTGCCGGGGGCGCTGTACTTGGTGGCGTTGTCCAGCAGTTCGGCCAGGACCATGGCGACCGGTTCGACCGCGCGGCTGGTGATCGCGACGCTCGCCTGCGAGTGGACCTTGACCCGCTCGAAGTCGCGGATCCGCCCCTGGGCGCTGCGGGCGACGTCGTACACCGAGGCGTCCCGGTCACGCCGGCCGAGCCAGCCGCCGCAGAGCACCGAGATGCCCTTGGTACGCCGGCTGAACTGGCTGCCGGTGTGGTCGACCAGCATCAGGTCGGCGAGGACCGCGTGGTCGTCGCCGTACTTCTGCTGGAGTCCGTCGAGCAGGGACAGCTGCTCCTCGGCCAGGGTCGCCAGGGTGCCCACGGCCGACTTCAGGGTCGCCTTGGTCGCCGACTCGGCGTCCTTGCGCACCTCTTCCAGATCCGCGGCGTGCCGTGCGCTCACCGACGAGTAGGTCGTCTGGAGCTCGGCGAGCTGACCTCGCACACTCGCCATGTCGCCGTGCAGTTTGTTGTTGTTCGCGCGGAGCTGGATGTTGGTTCTCCGTGCGCGCATCACTGCGAAAACCGCAGCGATGAGTACCACGAGCAGGACCCACAGGAGTGGATCTTCGAACAATGACGTCATGAGACTCTCTTCAAGTCGCCTCGCGTCGGGAGACTGACCGTGCATGGGACCCCGGACATGCCCGTCGCCGTACGGCGCGGACGTCACCGGCGGACCAACCGTCACTCCTTCACGATGGGGCCGTTTTGGCTGTCCCCGTACGCGCGTATGACGCGTCATCAGCCTACTGAAAAGTGTAATGATCTTATCAGCCATCACAGTGTCAACAGGCGTACCAGGCGCCACACTTGAGGACTCTCCATAAAGATCCCGCAAAGGACTCGTCCACGCCGGGCGGGGGTGGTGGTCGCTGCGGGTGGCGGTCCGCAGGGGTTCCCCCTGTTCCGGCCGCTCGCTCATGATCAACCGGCGCAGCCTACCAAGCCCATGGGAACGGTTTCCCTCCGCTCGCTCAAAACTCGTTTGCGACCGCCGCGCCCGCCCCCGACCCTTGCCCCATGCCCTATCTCCTGCGCGCTGCCGCGCCCTCCGACGCGTCGGCCGTCACCGAGTTGCTCAACGAGATCGACCGGATCGAGATCGGGCGGCCCGAGACGGATCTGCACACGGTGGAGTCCGATCTGGGGCACCCCGAGACCGACCTCGACCGCGACTCCTGGCTGGCCTTCGACGGACCGCGCCTGGTGGCGTACGCCCTGGTGTGGGACGACTCCAAGGGCGAGCGCATCGACGCCGACCACTATGTCCTCCCGGACCACCAGCAGGCCGGTGAACTCCTCCTGGAGGCGGTCGAGACCAGGGCGCTGGAGAAGGCCCGGGCGAACGGCGCCTCCCGGGCAGTGCTCCATCTGCACCTCAACGCGGCGCCCACGACCGACCTCGCGCTGATACGGGCGCGCGGGTGGTCGGTCGTACGCCGCTACCACGTGCTGGAGCGGGCGCTGCGGGCCGGCGAGGACCTGCCGCCCGAGCCGCCCGCGGGCGTACGGGTGCGGGACTGCGCCGACGAAGCGGACCGTAAGCAGGCGTACGCCCTCCACCAGGCCGCCTTTGCCGAGCACTTCGACTTCCAGCCGCGCCCGTACGAGCAGTGGCTGGCCGACATCCACGCCGACCGGCTCGACTGGTCCCTGGTGTGGCTCGTCTCCACCGAGGACCTCGGGGACGTCGGTTTCCTGATCGCCCGCGACGACCGCGCGGCCACTGGGTGGATCCGCAACGTCGGAGTCGTCCGCGAGGCCCGCGGCCGGGGCCTCGGAGGGCTGCTGCTGCGACAGGCCTTCGCGGCGTTCGCGGCCCGGGGGCGGGACACCGTCGGACTCGGCGTGGACACCGAGAACACCACCGGCGCCCCCGCGTTGTACGCGCGCAACGGAATGTCGGTCCATTACGCCGTCGACACCTGGGAAATCGTGGTGAGTTGACCTGCGTATCGCCGCGCAATATCGCTATTGATTCGCGCCGTGCAGCAATGCGCAGACGAAGTTCTCCTGAAGTGCGCGCATTCTTTGCAGCTGTTCCGCGTCGGAGGACCGGGTGATCTGAGCGGTGACCGAGAAAGTCAGTGAACGCCGGCCGTCGGGGGTGGCCGCGATCAATTGGGTATATCCGAGCGTGTTGCCGGTGTGCCCGAGGACGACACCGCAGCGCGTCTCGTACCGGAAGAGGGCCAGGCCCGCGGAGTTGCGTCCCGGTCCGGCGGGTTCGGACGCGCCGCCCTCGACCCACCGCCGTTGCTGCTCCACGACCGGCCCGCCGTAGAGCCGTCCGCCGGCGTAGTTCCCGATGAAGCGGGTCATGTCGGCCGGCGTGGAGACGATGCCCCCGGAGGCCCAGACGCCCGACATGCCGATGACCTCGCTGACGTCCTCCGGGGCCGCGGGCCGGCTCACGTCGTAGCCGTGCAGATAGGGCTTCGGCATCCGATTGCCCTGCGGCAGGCTGGTGGAGTGCAGCCCGAGCGGCTCCTGGACGATTTCCCGCAGGAGTTCCTCGTACGGCCTGTGGGTCGCCGCCTGGGCCATGAGCGCTACGGCGATGTTGTCCGAGTTGGAGTAGCGGTACTGCGTGCCCGGCTTGAAGAGCAGGGGCTGGTCGGCGACGTAGTCGAGCAGACGCTGGGAGTCGAAGTGGTGGAGGGGATCGGCCCGCAACTGGTCGAGGAACCCGTCGCTCCGGGAGTAGTCGGGCAGACCGCTGGTGTGGTTGAGGAGTTGACGGAGCGTCACGGACGCCCATGCGTCGGGGAGTTGGGGAAGCCGCTCGCCCAGCGTGTCGTCCAGGTGCAGAGCGCGCCGGTCGACCAGGGTCAGGGCCACCGCCCCGCTGAAGGCCTTGGCCGTGCTCGCGATGCGCATGTGGTCGCCGGGACTGGGCCGGCGGTCCGTGCCGACCTCGGCGACGCCGGCGCGCACGACTCTCGCCCCCTTCTCGGTCCGCAGGACGGCGATGGCTCCGGGCGGGCCTCCCGAGCGGCGCACGAAATCGTCGAGCTGACGCTGAAGTGACTGGTCATCCAACGGATCGGCGGCGGCACCGGCCGTCGTCGGGGCCAGCGCGGCGAGGCAGACCGCCAGGACGGATGCCGCTCGCAGGCGGGGTCGGCGTAGAGACATGGGGGCTCCCGGAGCTGGGACGTCCTGGCCCGCCAGGCCGCGCCGGGAGCCACGGTCCCCTGCCTCCCGGGCTGCCGCATATGGACCAGTGGCGGGGCCACGGAGTGGTGCCGTGAATTCACCCCGCCGGGGTCGGCGGCCGCCCGTGTTCAGCTTGGTTTGGGGATACAACGACCTTTCCCGAGGCGGTCGCGGGATAGGGTCCGAATTCGGTTTCCCAGACCAAGAGTAACCACGTCGATTTCGAGGTGCATGTCAGCAGTCGAGGTGGCTGTCCGCCGGTGGAACCGCGCGGCGGACAGCCACTCCGCTTGTCATTCGTGCCGGTTGATCACATCGAGCGGCGGCTGGTGCGTCGCAGGAGGACGAAACCGGAGATCAGGAGGATCGCGCCGAGTGCGGCCGGCCACAGCTGGGTGCCGGTCTCGGCGAGACTGCTTTGGTTGCCCTGGGGTTCCGGCTGTGCGGCGACCGGGGGCTGGGCGACGGCAGCGGGGGCCTCGGTGGCGGTGTCGTCCTGGGGAGCGGGCTGGGTCGCCTGGTTGTTCCCGGTTCCGGTGCCCGCCACGGTGCCGGTCCCGTTCTCGGTCTCAGGCGAAGGGGCGGTCGTGCTGTGGGCGGTGGGTGAGCTGTAGGTCTTGGGCTCGTTGTCGGCCGGGGCGGTCGTCTGGCCGCCTGCGGGGGCTTCGGCGGTCTGCGTCGGCTGCTGCTGCGGCTCGTCGTTGTTTCCGGGGTTGTCCTCGGAGCCGTTGTCGCCGCCGTTGCCGTTGTCGCCGCCGTTGCCGTTGTCGTTCCCGTTGCCCGGGTTCTGGCTGGCGCCGGGGTCCGGGGCGGAGCCGCCACCGTTCTCGCCGCCACCGTTGTCGCCGCCACCGTTGCCGTTGCCGTTGTCGCCGTTGTCGCCACCGCCGTTGCCCGGGTCGTCCTGGCCCGTGCCCGCGCCGCACTGACGGCCGTCGTTGATGCAGCCGACCATCTCGTTCATCAGGTCCTCGTCGAAGACGTTGATGAAGTCGCCGTGGTCGGTGACGGGCTTGTGGAGCTGCTCCGGGAAGGAGTCGACCGCGAACAGCGGGGTCGTACGACCGCCGTCGCCCAGGCTCGGCGCGTCGACGTCGTAGACGATCCGCTGGACCAGCTGCGGGATGGCCTCGAAGCCCTGCGGGCAGGTGCCGTCGTTCTGGGCGAACGCCACGTGGGTGCGGTGGTTGGCGCTGTCGATGTTGCGGCCGTCCCAGCAGCTCTGGAACTTGAAGGTGCGCACCACGTCACTGCCCTGCGGGCACAGCGGGTACTTGTCCTTGAGCTGCCGGTCCTCGAACCCGGTGCAGCTCCAGGACGCGTTGGCGTTGGCGGTGCCGTTGACGAAGGCCTTGGCGTCGCCGGTGATGATGCGCAGCAACCGCGGCATCGCGGTGACCTTGCTACGCGGGTTGCCCACGAACGTCAGCGTCACCTCCTTGGGGGTGACGATCTCGCCGGCGTTGCCCTCGACCCCGCCGCCGGGCGAGTTGGCGTCCTGCTCCTGCGTTCCGTTCTGGAGCCGGATCACGGGCCAGTAGTACGTGGACTTGTCGCCCTGGTCGACGCAGCTCGTCTCGGCGTTCGCCAGGTCCTGGTCGCTCGCGAAGGCGGTGTTGGACTGGTTGCCGATGTAGTCGTGGAAGTGGTGGGCGCCGTTGGAGACACCCGGGGCGACGATGACGTTGTCCGAGTTGAACAGGCCGTTCGCGTTCACACCACAGCTGGTGACGAACGTTCCGCGGGAGGCGTCGCCCTGAGCCTGCGGCGCCTGTGCGGTGGACGGAGCGCTGTTGATGTCGGCGTAGTCCGCAGCGACGGGGCCATTGCCCGCCTGCCCGCCGTTGCCCTGCTGACCACCCTGGTCCTGGCCGTCACCCTGCTGGCCGTCACCTTGCTGGCCGTCCTGGTTCTGACCGTCGCCCTGCTGGTCTCCCTGGTCCTGACCGTCGCCCTGCTGCTGGTCCTGACCGTCGCCGTTCTGGTTCTCGGTCTGGCGCAGGGTGCAGTCGGCCATGTCGCCGAGGCCGTCCGGCTGCTCTCCCGCACCTTCGAGCGCGGCGCCGATGCGCTGGATCGTGGCGGCGCGGTTCTCCTGGAGCGGGTCGACGATACGACTCTGCGCGTCCTCGCGGTTCTGCACCGACGGGTCCTGGAGTTGCTGGTAGGCCTCGGCCACCTGCTGGTCCAGCAGGGCGAGTTCCTTGTCCACATCCGCCCTCGACCCGTCGGGCACGCTGGTGAGCGTGTCCCCGACGTCCGGGCAGTCGATCGTGACGGCTCCCCACGAAGTCTGCTGCGGCGTGCCGCTCTCCGTGGCGGAGGCGTACACATTCGCCGCGACCAGGCCACCACCCCCCAGCATCAGGGCCACTGCGGCGAAGGTCGCGCGTCGTGCGCCTGTCGGTCGTCTGCGATTGCTGCGTCCCACGGAAGTACTCCTGCGCGTGTCGGCTCTCCGGGCATGCAAATCCCTCGCCCCATACGGACGGCGGGCCCCCGGTGTTCAAGCGCCTCGGAAATTCACAGCACTCTCATACGGAACACCGGGTTCCATCACCCCCTCTCGAACCTCCTTGCAGGGAAAACGAGATGACTCGCACACATCTGCGCCCTTACGGTTCTCGTCATGAACGGCACGGGCAGCGGGCGTCTCCTGAACGTGGTGGACGTCGAAGCCACGTGCTGGCCCGGCTCCCCTCCCCCGGGTGCGGTCGGCGAGATCATAGAGATCGGACTGACGGTGGTGGACCTGTCGACGGTCGAGCGCGTCGAACGGCACCGGATCCTGGTGCGGCCCGCCCGGTCCGAGGTCAGCGACTTCTGCACGGAGTTGACCGGCCTCACCCGGGAAGAGGTCGACGGTGGGCTGTCGTTCGGGGAGGCCTGCCGACTGCTGGCCGCGGAACACGCCTCCGGGGCGCGGCCGTGGGCGAGTTGGGGCGACTACGACCGTCACCAGTTCACCCGGCAGTGCGGGGCCACGAGGACGCCGTATCCGTTCGGCCGCCGCCACATCAACGCCAAGGCGGTCTTCACCGAGGTGCACGAGCTGCGCAAGCGCCCCGGGATGGCGCAGGCGCTCGAGATCGCCGGGCTGCCTCTCGAAGGACGGCATCATCGCGGTGAGGACGACGCGTGGAACAGCGCGGCACTTGTGCTGCATCTGGCGGCGCGGGACGGCTGGCCCCAGGAATGAGCGAGCCGGTCACCGAGCCCGACGGCACCCTTGTCGTGGCCGCCGCCGTGACCATCCCGGTCCGGACGCCTTCTAGTCGTCAGCAGGACCAGGTGCCGGCACTCGCGTCGCTGGAGCGGGTCCCGAGGACGACGACCGTCTACGACAGGGTCGGCCGGTGATCGTGGTGCTTCCGCCTGCTGGAGGTTGAAGTGCCCCCTGGCAACGACCGACAGCCCCGCCGACCGAGGGCCGACCTCCCCTTCTCGCAGGCCAACCACCCACCGGCCCACGTCGCCCCGTCCCCCCGGCCGCAGGCCAACGCCTCCACTCCCCCGGGTAGCCCGCCCACGCCCGATGTCCCGCCGTGTCGAAGCCCGACCCCCGGGTACTCGGGGCTCGCCGTCACGGCCCCTTCGGTGCGGGCCGTCCAGGAAGGGGGCACTGATGACGCAGCACGCCGACGACGACGTCGACCGCCACGGGGGCGTCGCCGGACTGCGACTGGCGACCGAGAGCGCCGCGGACGCGCTCGCCTCGAGTCTGCCTGTCGACCGCAACCAGGCGATCCTGGAGGCGGCCAAGCAGGTCGGCGCGATCCTGAAACGGGAAGGGCACCCGTTCGCGCTGGCGGGCAGCGTCGCCGTGTACGCCCACGGCGGCGCCCAGAATCTTCAGCACGACGTCGACTTCGCGATCCTCCCAGAGGACGCGCAGGCCGTGGCCGAGACACTCAGCCAGGCGGGCCTGGAGGTCCGGACGCCTCCGGAGGACTGGCTGCTGAAGGCCGACTGCATGGGCCAGCAGGTCGACCTGATCTTCGAGCTGGCCCACCAGCCCGTCACCAGGGAACTGCTGGCGCGGGCCGACGAACTCTCGGTGGACTCGGTGCTCATGCCCGTGCTGTCCCCGACCGACCTGCTGCACAGCCTGCTGTCCGCGTTCTCCGAGCACCACTGCAACTTCGGTGCCGTCCTGCCGATCGCCCGCGCGCTGCGGGAGAAGGTCGACTGGGAGGCCGTACGCAGGGACTGCGGGGACGCGCCGATGCCGGACGCGTTCTTCTACTTCCTGGAACGCCTGAAGGTCATCGAGCCGAGGACGACGGAGGGACGGCCATGAGCGAGCCTCTGACGCAACGCTCCGACAAGAACGAGGAGAACGACGAGAACGGCGAGAACGAGGAGAACATCGAGTACCGCGTCGCCCACCTGCGCGACCGGCTCGCCGCGGAGGAGCTCGGTGAACTGGGTGTCCGCGCGGAGGTGCGGGCCGGTGCGGTCGTGGTCACCGGCACGGTGCCGTCCACGCAGTGCCGGGAGACCGTGCTGCGGACCGTCCGTGAGGAGCTCGCCGGGCTCGCCGTGCACACCGACGTGGTGGTGGCGGAGACCGCCACGCCCGATCATGCGGAGGAACTGCCGTGATCCGTGTCGCCGCCGTGGGGGACATCCACATGGGACTCGAGAGCCAGGGCGTGCTGCGTCCGGCCTTCGACACGCTGCCCGACTGCGCCGACCTGCTCCTGCTGGCCGGGGACCTCACCCGGCACGGCACGCCGGAGGAGGCCCGGGTGGTGGCCCAGGAGGTACGGGACCTCCCGGTGCCGGTCGTGGCGGTCCTCGGCAACCACGACCACCACGACGAGCAGCCCGAGAAGGTCGCGGCCCTCCTGGAGGACGCGGGCGTGCGGGTGCTGGAGGGCGAGGGGACGGTCGTGGAGTGCGGCGACACGCGCGTGGGCATCGCCGGCACCAAGGGGTTCGGCGGCGGGTTCGTGGGCCGCAGCGCCGGGGAGTTCGGCGAGCCGCTGATGAAGGAGTTCGTACGGTACTCACGGCGCTGCGCGGACGGGCTGCGCACCGCGCTGGAGGAACTGGAGCGGCAGGGCTGCGGGACGCGGGTGGCGCTCACCCACTTCTCCCCCGTCGCCGACACGCTCGCCGGTGAGCCGCCGGAGATCTATCCGTTCCTCGGCAGCTATCTGCTGGCGGAAGCGATCGATACCGCGGGGGCCGACCTGAGCGTGCACGGACACGCCCACGCGGGCACCGAGCACGGGGTGACGGCCGGTGGCGTACGGGTGCGGAACGTGGCCCAGCCCGTGATCCGGCGGGCGTTCAACGTGTACCACCTGCACGCCGACTGACGGCCCGGCCCTCACAATCGGGCTCAAAATCGGGCTCGAAAGCGGACTCAGACGCGGGCGCGGGCGGACGCCTGATCGTGGTCCTCCCACGCCTCGTCCCGCAGCTCTGGCCGCAACAGGACCTCCACCGCGGTGCGGGCCAGCGCCTCCGCCGCCGCGAGCATCACCTGCCGGCCGCGCTCGGAACCGGCCGCGACGGCGAACTCGGGGGTGTGGTCCGAGCCGTCCTCCTCCATGATCGCCACGAAGGGGTGGATGGCGGGCACCCGACCGCTGACGTTGCCGACGTCGGAGGAGCCCAGGTAAACGCCCGGTGCGGGCGGGGTCATCTCGATGCCCGTGTCCGCCAGGTGCCGGGCGAACCGGGCCGAGAGCACCGTGCTGTCCCGGAAGTGCTCGTAGCGGGGCGTGGCCCGTTCCACCGTGACCGTCGTGCCGGTCGCCCGCGCCACCCCCTGTGCGCAGGTCAGCAGCTCCCCCGCCAGGTCCTCCAGAGCGGACGTCGTCACCGCGCGCAGCCCGAAGAGGCCCTCCGCGTACTCGGGCACGATGTTGGTCGCCCTGCCGCCGTTCGTGACGATCCCCTGCACATGCGAGCCCTCGGGCAGCCTGCGGCCGAGCACGGCCAGCGTGTTGAACAGCTGGATGAGCGCGGCGAGCGCGTCGATGCCCTCGGTGGGGTTCCCGGTCGGGTGGGCGGCGCGGCCGCGGAACGCGACCCGGTACTGGGCCTGTGCGGTCAGCGGCGCCCACTGCCAGTTGTGCACACCGGGGTGGAACATCAACGCGGCGTCGACGTCGTCGAAAACCCCGGCATCGGTCTCGGCGACCTTGCCTCCGCCGCCCTCCTCGGCGGGCGTGCCGATGGCCCACACGGTGCCCGCCTCCCGGTCGAGCACGGCACGGGCGGCCAAGGCCGCGCCCAGGCCGGCCGCGGCGATCAGATTGTGGCCGCAGGCGTGGCCGAGGCCGGGCAGGGCGTCGTACTCCAGCATCAGGGCCACCGCGGGGCGGGCCCTGGTGCCGGAACGTGCGGTGAAGGCGGTGGGGAGTCCGGCGATGTCCCGCCGCACCTCGAATCCCGCCCATTCCAGTTCCCCGCACAGCAGTGCGGCCGCCCGGTGCTCCTCGAAGGCGTACTCCGGGTCGGAGTGCAGCATCCGCGCCATGTCCCACAGCCGATCCGCCCGTGCGGCCACCTCTCCGCGCACTCGCGCGAGCACCTCGTCCACGGCGTCGGTCACATCGGCCTCCCAGCGGCGTCGTACGGCTGTGTCCTGGTGCGGGTTCCTTCCAGCGGGCCGCCTTACACCCGGGGCGCCGTCACCGGCTCAAACCGGTCGCCCGCGCGAGCGTCTCTCGGAGCAGCGCAGTCTCCGTGCTGATCGAACAAGCGTCCCCACGGGTTCCGGCAAGCCTGTGACCAGGCGTAGAGAGCCCGGCACAGGGCACCCGGGGGCCGGAGGTGAAAGAACATGGGACACGGAGGAAACGTCATCGACGAGCTGGTGACCGATCACCGCGAGGTCGAGGAACTGTTCGGGAAGATCGAGGCGCTGGCGCCCGGTGAGAAGGACCGGAAGGTGTACGCCGACCAGGTCACGATGGAGCTGATCCGGCACTCGGTCGCTGAGGAGGAGTACCTCTACCCGGCGGTGCGGGAACACCTGGTCAACGGGAACACCATGGCCGACCGGGAGATCGAGGACCACTCCAAGGCCGAGCAGCTCATGAAGGACCTGGAGGGCTGCGAGGCGGACGATCCCGAGTTCGACCGGCTCGTGGGCGAGCTGATGGGCGAGGTCCGCTCGCACATCGCCGAGGAGGAGGAGACCCTCTTCCCGCAGCTGCGGGTCGCCTGCTCGGCCGAGGAGCTGGACAAGCTGGGCGACAAGGTGCGCCGCGCCAAGAAGATGGCGCCGACCCGCCCGCACCCGTCGGCCCCGGACACACCTCCGGCGAACAAGCTGCTCGCTCCGGGGGCCGGTCTGGTCGACCGGATGCGGGACGCGCTCTCGGGCCGCGGCAAGCAGGACTGAGGTTCGGGGAAAGGGGACGGCAGGGCGTCGGCCGACGCCGCCGTACTCGCTCCTCACGGCGCCCGCCGTCAGGCGACGAGCGCCTCGTCCGACCCCAGCCGGTCCAGAAGCTCGCCCCGGTGCAGCCCGGCCACCGGGGCGAGCAGGTCCGGGTGGCGGAGCAGGGCGGCGGCATTCCGGTCCGTCGCGTCCGGGGCGAGCAGACGACGGAACGCGGCAGGTGAGCCCGTCGTGTGCTCGCCCTCCGCCAGGTCGGCCACCGCCCGCTCGGCCAGTTCGGGGTCCGTGAGCAGACAGGCCGCCCAGCTGGCCACGACCTCGTCCACCCAGGTGCGCCAGGCGTGCTCCTCGGCCCCCTGGTCGATGGTCGCGTCCGCGCCGGTGACCCAGTCGAGACGGGCGGAGCCGCCCGGACCCGCCATGCCGACGAGCGCGGCGTCCATCGCCGTCGGATAGCGCAGCCACGCGGCGACCGTCACGGCCTGCCGTGCCTGCACCTCGCACAGCGCGGCGGCCAGCGCGCCGCCCGCCGACGGGTAGGCACGGGTCAGCCAGTGCGCGGTCGCCGCGATGACCGGAGAGAGATCTGCTTGCACTGCCGGGCCGCCCGGGGGACTGGTGGAGGAGGGGACTGCGCGAACGGTAGCCCGCGCTCCCACCAGGACGACATGGCTCCGGCCTCACCCGGCACGTGGCTTCGGCCACACCGGGGCCACACCGGGCCCCCTCGCGCGCCTACGCCTCCAGCCAGAACCGGGTGCGCCTCAGCCACAGATCCAGCAGCTCCGCGTCCCCTCGCGTCTCGACACCGGGCGCCGGCCGGGCGTAGAGGAACAGGAGCAGGTCGGTCACCGGCCCGCGCACGCTGACGGTGGCCGCGCCGGCCCCGCGCCGCCACACCGGCCGCTCTCCGCCGAGGTCGAGCAGCCACTCCCCCGCCGCCCCCGCGTCGAAGCCCACGGTCCGCCCGTGCCCGAGCAGCCCGGGCACGCCCGGCAGGGGATCGTAGGCCTCGGGCACGGTGGAGAATTCCAGCCACTCCTCCACGGCGTCCACCACGAGGGACTCCTCGGCCAGGAACTCCGCCCCGGTCACGAGCGCCGCGTCGGCCCGGTGCAGCAGCGTCTCGTACGTCATGCGCCGGGCCCAGAACATCGCTGACTGCTCGACCAGTTGCTCGTCGGCGGGGGTCCACATCGGCAGGTCGGGTCCGGCCGCACGCAGGGTGCCGGCCAGCCTCGTGGCGCCCTCGGCGAGCCAGCCGCCGAGCTCGGAGTCGGCGAGGCCGGCGTGGGCGGCGGGGTCGTTGACCGAGTCGTCGTCGACGGGCTCGGTGGCCCGGGTCCGTACGATCTCCTCCGCCCAGCGGTGATCGCCGCCCACGTGCCGCAGCAGCCGACCGAGGTCCCAGCCGGGGCAGGTGGGCACCGCGAGGGTCGGATCGGCGCCCTTGACGTGGCGGACGAGCAGGTCGGTCTGGGCGACGATCGCGTCGCAGTATTCGTCGAAGGCCAACAACGCTTCCCCCATCGCTGCACGATTCGTTATTCCTGCCACCTAACCTGACTCCTTCGAGTACCACCACTGAATAGAGGGAGACACGGCCATGCTGGTCAGGGCGGGGAACACGTGGCTTCGGATGGCCCATGTGGCGATGCTGGCGGGTGTGCTGACGGGCTGTTCGGAGGCAGCCGAGGGGGACGACTCCCGCGGGTCCGCGCGGCCGTCGGCGACGGCGCGGACGTCCGCTCCCGACGACACGGCCGCGAGCAGCGGTGGCTCGATCGGGGCCGCCGGCTCGGCGTGCGAGCTGCCCGTCACCTTCGACACGGCGAAGAGCTGGAAGGCCGAGGCGGTGCAGGCGCCTCTGCGTCAGGGGCCCGTCAGCTTGGCATGCGAGATCGACGCGAAGCCCGCGGGCAACATCGGCTTCCTCCGCGTCTGGGCCGGAAAGCCCGGTGCCGCCGACGCCCGCACCGTGCTGGAGGCCTTCGTCGCGGCCGAGGACGGGGTGAGCGAGGAGAAGTACAGCGCCTTCACGTCCGGTGGCCTGACGGGGGTGCAGGTCGAGTACCTGTACACGAGCGAGCTGCTGGAGGAGACGAAGAAGGAGAGCGCCTTCGCCGTCACGCCCGCGGCCGGGCCGGTGGTGGTGCACCTCGGCGGCCTCGACACCGACGAGCACGAGGAGATGCTCCCGGCGTACGAGCTCGCGCGGCGCACTCTGCGCACCGCCTGAGCCGGGGATGTGCGACAGGCCTTGAAACAGAAGTCCGGGGCCGCGGAGTGTGCCGCGGCCCCGGGCTCAGGAAGTGGTGGAGTCGGTCACGCCGGTACCACCTCGGATCGCAGCATGGGATGGCGCGCCGTGATCTCGTCCGACACGGCGAAGGCTTCGGTGAGCGAGAGGGCGTGCGGCACCAGTGCGGCGACGGTGGCCTCCAGGACCTCCGGCAGATACCGGACTTGCTCGGCGGTCAGCCGCTCGTGCGCGAGCAGTTCACCGCTGTGCGCGGCCACGTACCGCAGGGCGAACAGCCGGTGGAGGTGCTCCAGCAGCAGGGCCACCTGCGGGTCGGCCACCCGCGCGGCCGCGGCAAGGAGTTCCTGTGCGGCCAGCCGGTGGACGTGGGCGTCGACCAGGGACAGCGCCGCGCCGGAGGCGCCGTTCCAGCGGTCCAGGGGCGAGCCGGCCCGTTTCGCGCGCAGCCGCACACGGGCCCGCTCGTGACGTATTCGCTCCAGGTCCCCCAGCAGGTCGTGCAGGTGGGCCGGATCGTGCAGGCTCCGGGTGGCCGGGGGCACCTCACTGGGCGGCCTCGGAGTGAAGCCGCCCAGCAGCATCTCCCCGGCCGCCTTGACCCAGATGACGGAGTTGTCGCCCTCCGCGGTGATCGTGCCCTCGTTGGCCGCGAGCTGCCCCGCGATTCCGTTGGAGAGCAACAGGCCCTGTGCGCCGCAGCGTTCACGGCACTCGGTCATCACGGCGCGGGCCTGCCAAGTGATCCACCCCTTGGCGACGGCCACCAGCCGCTCGGCCTCCTCGCGCTCCTCCCCCTCGGCCTTCGCCCATCGCCGTACGACCTCACGCTGCAGCAGGGTGGCGGCGTAGGTCGTGGCGAGCGCCTCCACGAGCGGGGCGTGGTGGGTGCGGTGGGCGAACAGCGGCACCCGCTGCCCGCTGGTCATGCCCGTGGTGACCCGCTGGTGGGCGTGGCGCACGGCGACGGTGAGGGCGTGCCGCGTCACCCCCAGGCTGTAGGCGCTCATGCACAGCTTGCCCATGGTCACGCGGCCGATGGAGCGCAGGAACCGTTTGCGTGGACTCCCCAGGCAGGAGACGAGTTCACCCTCGTCCGTCAGCCTGCCGTGGTCACCCTGGAGCATGGCCGTCCGCGGCAGCCGCACGCCGTGGAAGGAAGTGGCGCAGTGGTCGACCGGGCTGCTGGCGGTCTGCGGCAGCAACTCCACTTCCACGCCCGGCAGATGACGGCCGTTCGTGTCGGTCAGCGAGGTCAGGAAGAGGAAGACGCCCTGGTCCTTGCCGTCGATCACCAGACGGGCGGCGACCAGGGCGTCCTTCGGGCCGCCTGCCACTGACGTGTTGGGCATCCACTTGCGCGCCCCCCGCGTCGGGGTGGTCAGCACGAATCCGCCCGTGGCCCGGTCCAGGGTCGCGGTGGTCTCCAGCTGGGGGGCGTCGTTGCCGTGTGCCTGCTCGGTGCACAGGAAGGTGCCGATGCGTTCCATCCGCAGATAGGGGCCCAAGTCCCGCCCCTCGTGGTCGTGTTCGAGCAGACTGCCGAGGAACAGGTTGTAGTGGATGCTGGCGATCGTCGTCATGCCGGCGTCCACCACCCCGGCCCACTCGTGCAGGGCGCTCAGGGCGACCGGGTCCCGCGCCAGGGCCTGGGGGTCGGGTACCGCCGCGTTCAGCGTGCGCAGGCGTTGATAGGACAGTTCCGTGCGCTCCTGGTGGGTGAGCCCCTCGTGATAGGCGAACACGTCGGAGCTGAACAGGCGGCGCCAGGGTTCGTGGATCTCGTCCTGTGCGCCGAAGAGGAGGTGCCGGATCGCGGCCGTCTCGGTCAGCGGGGGTGCCGTTACGGGGAGTTGAGAGGTGATCACAGCGGCAACGTAGCCCGAGGCGGCCCCTGATCACATCATGATCATCACCACGATTGAACACTCGCGAGTGGTGGTAGTTACCCCTTAAACGGCCTCTCCAATACCACAAGCCACGATCTACACAAGGGTGATTCCCCTCCCACACGGCACTTTACGCCCGTGTGTCGGAGCGACTTTCGGTCACCGTCCCCGGCGTGTCGCCACGGGGACCGGGGGGTGATCACCACCTGATCACCACCCGCTGACGCGGCCCCAGAAGGCCTGGACGACCGGCGCGCCCGCCCTCGCCGACGTGCTGTCGACCACGTGGTAGCCGTGGTGCTGGGCCGCGGTGGCGCAGGCGTGGTTGGGCAGGACGCGCAGGCGGGTGCCGATCGGCAGGTCGGGCAGGGGGGCGCCGTCACGGGCCGTCAAGGTGCCGTGTTCCTGGCTCGCGGCCGTCATGACCAGGCCCGGGACCGGATTGCCGTCGAGGTCGGCGACCAGGCCGTACCCCTGGTCCTGTGCCTGGGCCGCGGTGCCGCGGTCGCGGGACATGGCCATCCAACCGCCGTCGGTGAGGATCCAGCCGTGCCCGGGGCGGTGGCCGATGACGGTGACGACGACCGACAGGGCGAGGTCGTCGAGGCGGCAGACACCGAGGCCGGCCATCACCAGGTCGAAGAACACATAGTTCCCTGCCCGCAGTTCGGTGACCCCGGTGAGGTCCTCGGCGGCATGGGCGGTGGGGGTGGAACCGACGCTGACGGTGGCAACGGGCAGGCCCGCCGCGCGCAGCCGCTCGGCCGCGGCGACGGCACTGTCGCGTTCGTTCCCCGCGGCCAGGCGCTGCTCCTCGGCGGTCCGGGCGAAGTAGGACTCGCCGGCGTGGGCCAACACCCCGTCCAGGCAGCCCGCTTCGTGCAGGACGCGGCCGATCTCGGTGAGAGCGGGCGCATCGGGTCGGAGGCCACCGCGGTGACCGTCGCAGTCGATCTCGATCTGGGCGGGGACGGGAAGTCCGGCCCGGCGCGAGGCCTCGGCGACGAAGTCAGCCTGCTCCGCGCTGTCCAGCAGGACGCGCAGGGTGACCCCCCGTCGCAACAGGGCTACGACACGCGGGAGTTTGTGGGGGTCGATCCCCACGGCGTAGGTGATGTCGGTGTAACCGCCGTCGGCGAACGCCTCGGCCTCGGCCAGGGTGGACACGGTGACCGGGCAGGGCGGGCCGCCTTCGTGCAGGAGGGCGGCGACATCGAGGCTCTTGGCCGTCTTCACGTGGGGCCGCAGGGTGACACCGAGCCGCTGGGCCCGGGCCGCCAGCCGCTCGACGTTGCGTCTGACCCTGTGGACGTCGACGACGGCGAACGGGGTGTCGGGATCGGCCAGGGTCCGCGCGGCGGCACTCGCGGGGGTCCGGACAGGGCCTGCAGGGGCCGCAGGACTCACGGGACTCACGGGACTCATAGGGCTCACGTCGCTCACAGGGAGATGTCCATCTTCTCGAGTAGGGCCAGGCCCGGATACGGGTCGGCGCGGCCGGTGAGGACTTCGCCGAGCGGCGTGAGGAACGTGTCCGAGGGGGCGTGCCCGCTCTCGCCCATACGGAGGTCCTGTTCGGGCAGGGCGCAGAACACCCCGGCGCGGGCGAACAGTTCGAAGACCGTGCCGTCGGGCGCGGCGGTCCGCTCTTCCGTGATGTGTGGCGGGCCGGGGTGCGGTCGGCGGAGGTCATCGCGAGCCCCTCACTTGCTGTAGTTGTAGACGGTCGCCCGGGACACGCCGAGCAGATCCGCGATGGTCTGCGCGGCGTCCCGCGAGTCGAAGTAGCCGTCCCGGTGCAGCCGCCGTACGAGCTCCTTCTTGTCCTGTCTGCTCAGCGAGCGGGGCGTGGCGGCGCGCTCCGCGGCCAACTCCTCCACCGTCCGGCGCAGTTCGCGCGTGGTGCGGTCCCGCAGGGTCTCCAGGGACTGCTCGCGGTGCTCGGTGTCGGTGGCCACGAGGTTCGACAGGGCGAGCGTCACGGGTGACAGCACCGACACGTCGAGATTGAGACACAGGGCCGCGATGTACTCACCGGCCTCGTTCTTTATCCCGATGGACGTGCTCTTGGCCGGGCGGCCGTCGGGGAACCGATTGGGGTAGTTCTGGATCACGCTCGGGTACTCCGGATCGGCGATGCGCGCCAGCCCCAGCTCGGTCGCGGAGTCCCCGACCCGGCGGCCGGAGAGGTTGTTCTCGATCGCCCGGATCGCCTGCCGCGGATCCCGCAGATCGTGCAGCACCACCTCGCACAGGCCCGGAAACATACGGCCGAGCGCGACAGCGATCTTCTCGGCCTCACCGATGAGGTGCTCGTCCGCACCGTCGACGTCGCCCTTCACCATCGGCGCTCCGTCCAGGGACTCGATAGACTTATTGTCTAAATCTGGAGGTTCAGCCTAAGAGTCCGACCGATGGTTGTCCAGCAGGGCGAGGGAGGTATACATATGGCCGCCCGGGTGCGGGCCGGTGTCCTTGTGGCGCATTCTTGCTGTGTCGCCCGCGGGACGGTGCACGGACTAGGTAGGGCCGATGACTGGGAGCGTCGAGGACCCACGACCCATGGCCGGGCGGCTGGCGGCGCTGCTGATCGACGCTTCGACAGAGGCGATCAGTGCGGCCGGCGGCCACGCCGGAGGGGTCTATCTGCGCTCCCGCACGCCCGGACTGCTCCGGCTCGCCGTCCTGTCGGGGCTCCCCGGACCGCTGTTCCGCCCCTGGTGGCGGCTGCACGCCGACCGCCCTTTCCCCGTCGCCGACGCCTACCGGCTCGGTGTCCAGGTGGTCCTGCCGAACGCCACCGAGACGATGCGGCGCTACCCGCAGTTCGCCGCGGGCCTGCCGTTCCAGTTCGGTTCGCTCTACGTGCCCGTCGTCAGCGGTTCGACGACCTTCGGTGTGCTGACGGTGCTGCGCCCGGCCGTCACCGACGCCGCCGAGGTGCTGTCCGGCCGTGACCGGATGGTGCGCCTCGCCCAGGAGCTGGGCGAGGCGCTGCGGGGCCTGGAGGACGCGGACCCGGACCAGGTTGCCTGGGAGGGTGAGCCCGTCTGCCTGCGGCCGCCGACCTCCTCGACGTTCGCGGGACGTGCCGGACGCTTCGCCTGGGACCCCGAGGCGGCCGACATCGCCCTGGACGAGGACCTCCACACCCTCCTCGGCGTGCCGCCCAGCGAGTTCTCCGGTACGACCGAGGCGTTCGCCGAGGCCGTGGCCCCCAGTGACGCGCACCGCATCCTGGCCTCCCTGCGCGACACCGCCGCCGGCCGCCCTCCCGCGCTGCCCCTCTACCTGCGGGCGGAGGACGGCGAGCTGCGCCTGCTGGACCTGTGGAACGCCTACGAACCGCCCGCCGCCCCCGCGGTACGGGGCGTCGTCCTGGCCCCGGGCCCGGCCCCCACGGCGGACTCGGCGGCCGACCTGCTGCCCGACGGCGTGTTCTGCGTGGACCGGCTGGGCCTGGTCGTCTACGCGAACCCGCGCGCCGCCGAGCTCCTGGGCCGCCCCCGCGCCGAGCTCGTGGGCCGCGACCTGTGGGAGGCCGTGCCCTGGCTGGCCCGCCCCGAGTTCGAGGACCACCTGAGAGCGGCCCTCCTCACCTCGGACCCGGTCCACTTCCATCTCGGACGACCGCCCACGCAGGACTCCGGGACACCGCCGTCCGCTCAGGACACCGGGTCACCGCGGTCCCCTCGGGACGCCGGACCACCGCCTGCCCAGGACGCGGGGTCGCTGAGGTCCACTCAACAGACCGGACCACCACCCGCCGGGAACGCCGGACCACCGCCCGCCGAAAGCGCCGAACCACCACCCGCCCACCCCACAGACCCTTCACCCCCCACAGACCCCACGGCCCCACCCCCTCAAGCGCCCCCGCAAAACCCCACCCCCGCCCCCCACCCGTACGAAGGCGACTGGCTCGCCCTCTCCGTGCACCCCGGGCCGGACCGGCTGACCTGTACGGTGCGGCCCGCGAGCCGGGTGACGGGCAGTCCCGCGGGGCAGGGGGCCGCCCAGGTGTCCGAGGCGGGCGTCAGCCCCCTGGCGCACCTGTACCGGCCGATCGCGCTGGCCATCGCCCTGACCGAGGCGGTCACCGCCCGCCAGGTGTCCGCCGTCGTGATGCGGGAGCTGCTCCCGGCGTTCGGCGGTCGCCGGCTCGCGATCTACCTGCTCCAGGAACGGCATCTGTACCTGGAGTGGGAGACCGGTTTCCCCAAGGGCTTTCTCGCGCCCTTCGACGGTGTGGACATGGGCACGCACCTGCCCGGCGTGGAGACCCTCACCACCGGCCGTCCGCTGTTCTTCGACTCGATGGAACAGCTGACGGCCGCCTATCCCGGCATCGCCCTGGACGCCACCGAGGGCGCCCGGGCCTTCCTGCCGCTGATCGCCTCCGGGCGCCCGGTCGGCTCCTGCATCCTCGGCTTCGACCGGCCGCGCAGCTTCAGCACCGAGGAGCGCACGGTCCTCACCGCGCTGGCCGGACTCATCGCCCACGCCATGGAGAAGGCGCAGCGCTACGAGTCGGAGACCGTGCTCGCCCGGGGCCTCCAGCAGGCGCTCCTGCCCCGCCGCCTGTCGGCGCATCCACTGGTGGAGACCGCCGGGCGCTATCTGCCGGGCACCGCGGGGATGGACGTCGGCGGCGACTGGTACGACGTCGTCGAGTCCGGTGACGGGCTGGCCCTGGTCATCGGGGACGTCCAGGGGCACGGGGTGCAGGCCGCGGCCACCATGGGTCAGCTGCGCAGCGCGGTCAGGGCGTTCGCACTCGGGGACCGGCCGCCGGACGAGGTCATGAGCAGCACCAACCATCTCCTCATCGACCTCGACCCCGGTCTGTTCGCCAGCTGCTGCTACATCCGGCTCGACCCCGCCACCGGCGTGGCCAGGGCGGCCCGCGCCGGACATCCGCCGCCCCTGCTGCGCAGCCCCGACGGTCGCACCCGGGTCCTGGACCTGCCCGGCGGGGTGGTCCTCGGGGTGGCCCCGCGGGCCCGCTATCCGGTGACCGAGCTCCAGATGGAGCCGGGCGCGATCCTTGCGCTCTACACCGACGGGCTGGTGGAACGGTCCGGCACCGACATCGACGAGGGCATCACCGCCCTGCGGGTGGCCCTCGCGAAGGCCGGCACTCCGGCCGCCCGGCCGGGCAGCAGGTTCCTGGCGGGCGTGGCGGACCGGCTCACGGCGACCGCCCGGCACGCCGTGGACCGGCCCGACGACATCGCGCTGCTGCTCGCCACTCGGCGGACAGCTCCGTCGCGGTCACCATGAGGAGCTCCGCATGACAAGCTGTGCCGGCTTTCGATGGGCCGTCACACGGTGTGACGCCCCTCGCCTCCCGGGACGCGGCAGTGTAGACATGGGCACATGGTCCGACTCCTGGGCCGCTTCGGGGGCGGGCCGGCCCGTCGCCCCGGCGGTCCCCGCCCACCGCAGACACCCGACCACGCCGACGACCGCCACGAGGGCCCGTTGAGGGGCAGTTCGCCCACGCGGGCGGAGCGCGACGGAGCCCGGACGCGACGGCCGCCGGGAGCGCTGCGGGCGGCGGTCGGCGGACGCAGCGTGGCCGGACAGGTGTTCGTCCTCCAGGTCGTGATCGTGCTGCTGCTGGTCGTGGCCGCGGTGGTGGCCCTGGTGCTCCAGGTACGGCACGACAGCACCATTGAGGCCCGCAACCGTTCGGTGGCCGTGGCCCAGGCCTTCGCCAATGCCCCGGGCACCGTCGAGGCCCTCAGCAGTCCGGACCCCTCGGCGGTGCTCCAGCCGCGTGCCGAGGCGGCCCGTCGGGCGACCGACGTGGACTTCATCGTCGTCATGGACACCGAAGGCATCCGGTACACGCACCCCAAGCCGGACCGCATCGGCAAGAAGTTCGTCGGGGACATCGCCCCCGCGCTGGCCGGACGTGTGGTGACCGAGGACATCACGGGCACCATCGGACCGCTCGTGCAGGCCGTCGTCCCGATCAAGGCGGACGACGGCAAGGTCGTGGGCCTGGTGTCGGCCGGCATCACCACCGCCAAGGTGGGCGGCACCGCCGACCAGCAGCTGCCGCTGCTCCTGATGGCCGCCGCGGTGGGGCTCGCCCTGGCCACGGCGGGCACGGCGCTGGTCAGCCGACGGCTGCTGCGCCAGACGCACGGTCTGGGCCCGCACGAGATGACGCGCATGTACGAGCACCACGACGCGGTGCTGCACGCCGTACGCGAGGGTGTGCTGATCGTCGGCGGCGAGGGGCGGCTGCTGCTCGCCAACGACGAGGCCCACCGGCTGCTCGACCTGCCCGCCGACTCCGAGGGCCGGCACGTCCTGGACCTCGCACTCCCCGCCGACATCGCCGGGCTGCTGGCGTCCGGGCGCGTCGCCACCGATGAGGTGCACCGGGTCAAGGACCGTCTCCTCGCGGTCAACCAGCGGCCCACCGACATCCAGGGCGGCCCGCCGGGCAGCGTCGCCACCCTGCGCGACTCCACCGAGCTGCGCGCCCTGTCCGGACGCGCCGAGGTCGCCCGCGAGCGCCTCGACATGCTGTACGACGCCACGGTCGGCATCGGCACGAGCCTGGACGTGACCCGCACCGCCGAGGAACTGGCCGAGCTCGCCGTCCCGAGGTTCGCGGACTTCGCCACCGTCGACCTCTTCGACGCGGTGCTCAGCGGGGGCCAGCCGGAGGCGGCGACCACCCTGCGCCGCACCGCGCTCAGCGGCATCCGCGAGGACGCCCCGCTGTACAAGGTCGGCGAGCGCATTCCCCTGGTCGACTCCGCTCCCCAGTCCCGCGGCATCAGCAGCGGCCGGGCCGTCCTGGAGTCGCGTCTGGCCGAGGCCGCCGGATGGCGCGCGCAGGACACGGAGCGCTCCGCCCATGTCATCGAGTACGGCATCCACTCGCTGATCGCCGTCCCCCTGCGGGCAGGCAGTCTCGTCCTGGGCACGGTCAGCTTCTGGCGCTCGGACAAGCCGCAGCCCTTCGACACCGAAGAGGTCGCCCTCGCCGAGGAGCTCGTCACCCGGGCCGCGGTCTCCATCGACAACGCCCGCCGCTACACCCGCGAGCACACCATGGCGGTGACCCTCCAGCGCAGTCTGCTGCCGCGCCGGCTGCCCGAGCAGGACGCCCTGGACATCGCCTACAAGTACCTGCCCGCGCAGGCCGGGGTGGGCGGCGACTGGTTCGACGTCCTCCCGCTCTCCGGTGCGCGGGTGGCGCTCGTGGTCGGCGACGTCGTGGGGCACGGGCTGCACGCCGCGGCCACGATGGGCAGGCTGCGCACGGCGGTGCACAACTTCTCCGCCCTGGACCTGCCGCCCGACGAACTGCTCGCGCTGCTCGACGAGTTGGTCGCCCGGATCGACCAGGACGAGGCGGAGGAGAGCGGCAACTCCCCCGTCACGGGGGCCACTTGCCTGTACGCCGTCTACGACCCGGTCTCCCGGCTGTGCACGGTCGCCCGGGCCGGCCATCCGCCGCCCGCCGTCATCCACCCCGACGGCAGTGTCGAGTACGCCGACGTGCCCGCCGGTCCCCCGCTCGGCCTCGGCGGCCTGCCGTTCGAGACGGCCGACCTGGAACTCGCCGAGGGCAGCCGCCTGGTGCTCTACACGGACGGACTCGTGGAGGACCGGGAGCGCGACATCGACGTGGGCCTGGAGCTGCTCCGTACCGCGCTGGAGCAGGCGGGCCCCTCGCCCGAGGACACCTGCCGGGCCGTGCTGGACGCGCGGCCGCCGGCCCGGGCCACCGACGACATCGCCCTGATAGTGGCCCGCACTCGGGCGCTGGCGGCCGACCGGATCGCGGAGTGGCAGGTCCCCGGCGACCCGGCGGCCGTCGCCGACGTCCGGGCGACCGTGTCCCGGCAGCTCGCCCGCTGGGACCTGGACGACCTGGCGTTCACCACGGAGCTGATCCTGAGCGAGCTCGTCACCAACGCGATCCGCTACGGTGGCGACCCCATCCACGTCCGCGTGCTGTACGACCGCGCCCTGATCTGCGAGGTCTACGACAGCAGCAGCACCTCACCGCATCTGCGGTACGCGGCCATGACCGACGAGGGCGGCCGCGGACTGTTCCTCGTCGCCCAGCTCAGCGACCGCTGGGGCACCCGGTACACCCCCGCGGGCAAGGTCATCTGGGCGGAACAGCAGCTCCCGTGACCGGCTTCGAGACCCCTGGCCACTCATAAGGTGACCTTATGAGCTCATAGAGTGGACCCGCGTACCGACTTAGGCTTGCCTTAGCTTAGGCTTCCCCCGAGTTGATCTGTCACCGCTCGAAGGGAACCTGATCATGCCCCGCCCCCTGCGGGTAGCCATCGTCGGAGCCGGCCCCGCCGGGATCTACGCCGCCGACGCGCTGCTCAAGTCCGATGTGGCCACCGCACCGGGCGTCTCCATCGACCTCTTCGAGCGGATGCCGGCCCCGTTCGGACTGATCCGTTACGGCGTGGCTCCGGACCACCCCCGGATCAAGGGCATCATCACGGCCCTGCACCAGGTGCTCGACAAGCCGCAGATCCGCCTGTTCGGCAACGTCGACTACCCGACCGACATCAACCTGGACGACCTGCGCGCGTTCTACGACGCCGTGATCTTCTCCACGGGCGCGACCGCCGACCGCGAGCTACGCATACCGGGCATCGAGCTCGACGGCTCGTACGGCGCCGCCGACTTCGTCTCCTGGTACGACGGCCACCCGGACGTGCCGCGCACCTGGCCCCTGGAGGCCGAGAAGGTCGCCGTCCTCGGCGTCGGCAACGTCGCCCTCGACGTGGCGCGCATCCTGGCCAAGACGGCCGACGAACTCCTGCCGACGGAGATCCCGCCGAACGTCCACGAGGGCCTCAAGGCCAACAAGGCGCTGGAGGTCCACGTCTTCGGCCGCCGTGGCCCGGCGCAGGCGAAGTTCTCCCCGATGGAGCTGCGCGAGCTGGACCACTCCCCCACCATCGAGGTCATCGTCGACCCCGAGGACATCGACTACGACGAGGGCTCGATCGAGACCCGGCGCGGCAACAAGCAGGCCGACATGGTCGCCAAGACCCTGGAGAACTGGGCGATCCGCGACGTCGGCGACCGCCCGCACAAGCTGTTCCTGCACTTCTTCGAGTCGCCCACCGAGATCCTCGGCGAGGACGGCAAGGTCGTCGGTCTGCGCACCGAGCGCACCGCCCTCGACGGCACCGGCAACGTCAAGGGGACCGGCGAGTTCAAGGACTGGGACGTCACCGCGGTCTACCGCGCGGTCGGCTACCTCTCCGACAAGCTGCCCAAGCTGCCCTGGGACATCGACTCGGGCACGGTCCCGGACGAGGGCGGCCGGGTCATGCAGGAGAGCGGCGAGCACCTGCAGTCGACGTACGTCACCGGCTGGATCCGGCGCGGCCCGGTGGGCCTCATCGGCCACACCAAGGGCGATGCCAACGAGACGGTCTCGAACCTTCTGGACGACTTCGCGAACGAGCGTCTGCAGACCCCGGGTTCGCCCGAGCCGGAGGCCGTGGACGCGTTCCTCGCCGAGCGGAACGTCCGCTTCACCACCTGGGAGGGCTGGTACAAGCTGGACGCCGCCGAGAAGGCGCTGGGCGAGCCGCAGGGCCGCGCGCGCGTGAAGCTCGTCGAGCGCGAGGACATGCTGCGCGAGAGCGGCGCCTGACAGAGGCCGGGCGGCGGCGGAACCCCCGCCGCCGCCCGGTCGTTCCTTCCGTGTCCGTACGGCCGTGCGGGCGGACGCGGGACGAACGGGGTGGGTGTGGCACGCGTACTGGTCATCGGTGGCGGTATCGCCGGTACGGCGGTGGCTCTGGCGTTGCACAAGGCGGGCTTCGAGGCCGTCGTGCACGAGGCGCATCCCGACTCGGCCGAGGACCTGGGCGCGTTCCTCACCCTGGCGAGCAACGGCATGCGTACCCTCGCCCAGTTGGGCGCCTCCGCGGCGGTCACCGCGATCGGCTTCCCGCTGACCTCACTGCGGGTCCTCGACGACACGGGCACCGAGCGGGCGCACGCCCCCATGGGCGAGACCTCCGACCCGCTGCTCCACTACCGGTGCCTGCGCCGCGGCGACCTCAACACCGCGCTCCAGGCGGAGGCCGCGCGCCGGGGCATCACCGTCCGGCACGGCGCACGGCTCGCCTCCGTCGAGGACGGTCCCGACGGGGTCACCGCGCACTTCGCCGACGGCACCACCACGACCGGCGACCTGCTGATCGGCGCCGACGGCCTGAACTCCACCGTACGACGCTCGGTCTCACCAGGGACGCGGCCCTTCTACGCCGGGCAGTACGTCTTCTACGGCTACACGCGCGCCGCGTCTCCTCCCCGCACGGACGCCTGCATCACCATGGTCCGCGGCAGCGGGGCCGCCTTCGGGTACGCGGTGTCGCCGGACGGGGAGGTGTACTGGTTCGCCCGGGTGAGCGGCGACCCGCTGCCCGCCGAGGAGTTGGCGCAGGGCACGCCCGCCGACTGGCGTGCCCTGTTGCTGCCGCTGCTGCGCAAGGACGCCACGCCGGCCGCGGATCTCGTCGCGACCACCGGTGACGACCTCATGGTCACCAACGCCACCGAGATCCCCACCGGCACCCCGTGGCGCTCCGGGCGGACCGTGCTCATCGGTGACGCCGCCCACGCGGCCTCCCCCGCGACCGGCCAGGGTGCCTCGATGGCACTGGAGGACGCCGTCGTCCTCGCCAAGTCCCTGCGGGACGCACCGGACACGGAGGCCGCGCTCGGCCTCTACGAGAGACTGCGCCGCCCCCGCGTGGAGCACAACATCACCGTCAGCGGCAACATCTCCCGGGGCACCCACACCCCCTCGGCCGCGCCCCGCCCGTCCGACGAGGACCTCGCCCGGCTCCTGGAATGGGGCGGGGACCTCTGGGCCGAACGGCACCCTCTCTAGGACCCAGCACGCAGCCCCCTCAGGAGAACAGCGCCTGGATGTCCGGCTTCTTGTCGCCGAAGATGCCGTCCTCCTCGCCGAGCGCGGCGAGCTTCTCCAGTGAAGCCGTGTCGACCTGGGGCGGCCAGCTGGGAAGGATGAGCTTGGTCAGCACATCGCCGCTGATCTTGGTGTAGACGGTGAGGATCTGCCGGGCCTCGTCCGGGTGGCCGCTCGCGTACTCGAGTGACTCCGTCATGGCCTCGGTGAACTTCTCCACCAGGTCGGGGTTCTGCTGTGCGATCTTCGTCGAGGTGAACCAGGTCGCGACCGTGAGCTTCGGATCGGTCTCGGCGAAGGGCGAGGCGATGACCCGGGCGCCCTGCGCCTTGGCCACGGTCTGGGCCGGCTCACCCATCCACGCGGCGTCCACGCGACCGCCGTCCAGCGCGGCCGGCATCTGGTCGAACGGGATCTCGACGAACTTCACCTTCGCCGGGTCGCCGCCGTCCTCGCGCACCGACTCGCGGACCGTGGTGTCTCCGATGTTCTGGAGGGTGTTCACGGCGACCGTGCGTCCGGCCAGGTCCTTCGCGGACTTCACCCGGCTGTCCTTCTTCACCAGGACACCGGTGACGTCGGCTCCGACCTTGCCGTTGGAAGCCGCCCCGTTGACCACGGACTTCACCGGGACGCCCTTGGTCTGGGCGAGCATCAGGGACGTGGTGTTGCTGAAGCCGAACTGGAACTGACCGCTCACCACCCCGGGGATGATCGCCGCACCGCCCTGCGCGGTCACCATCTTCAGCTCGATCCCGCGACGGGCGAAGAACCCCTGCTTCTGCCCGAGGTAGAGGGGCGCCACGTCGACGATGGGGATGACACCGACGGTGACCTGGGTCTTCTTCGCTCCGTCCGCGGATGATGTGCCGCCGCTCCCGGAGTTCGACGATCCGCATCCGGCGGCGCCCGCGAGGGTCACCACCGCAACGGCAAGTCCGAGCACGCGCCTTTGCATGGGGCCCTCCTGACGAGGCGTCAGAGCGCCTCACGACCCGTCCATTGATGTTGTGCACATCATTGACGCCCGCAATGTACACGCCTACTTTCGCCGGTGTCAGTCCCCCCGACCGCAGCAAAATACGGACTGCCCCCAAGGAGCCCACGTCTCGTGATGCACCGCATCCGCACCCGCACGCTCGTCACCGTGGCGGCACTGCTGCTCGCCGCTCCCCTCACCCCGGCCGCCCACGCCGCCGAGGACGTCCATGTCGAGGGCCGCCTGCCGTCCGGCGCGACCTACCTCATGGACGTGCCGGCCGGCTGGAACGGCACGGTCCTCCTCTACAGCCACGGCTACACACCGCCCGGCGTCCCCAACGAGGCCCGCAACGCGCCCGACGACACCACGAAGTCCCTGCTCATGAAGCAGGGTTACGCGCTCATCGGATCCTCGTACGCCACCACCGGCTGGGCCGTCACCGAGGCCGTACCCGACCAGCTCGCCACCCTCGACACCTTCACCGCCCGCTTCGGACGCGCGGGGCGCACCATCGCCTGGGGCACGTCCTACGGCGGCCTCGTCACGACCGCCCTCGCGGAACGCCACGCGTCCCGTCTCGCCGGTTCCCTGTCGATGTGCGGTCTGGTCCAGGGCGGTGTCGCCAACTGGAACAGCACGCTGGACCCGGTCTTCGCGCTGAAGACGCTCCTCGCACCCGGCTCCGGCATCCCGCTGACCGGGCTGCGGAGCCCGGCCGCCGCCACCCGGGCCTCCGACGACATGACGGCCGTCCTCACCGCGGCGCAGTGGACCGCCGACGGACGGGCCCGCATCGCGCTCGCCGCGGCCCTGCACAACATCCCCGGCTGGAACGACCCTTCACAGCCCCGGCCCGCGCCCACCGACCGGGACGCCCAGCAGTTGGGCCAGTACCAGGCCATCGTCGGACTGGTGAAGTTCCCCGCCTTCGTGTGGCGTCAGGAGGCCGAGGCCCGGGCGGGCGGGAACATGTCGTGGAACACCGGCGTGGACTACCACGCGATGCTCCGTGACTCCCCCTACCTCAAGGAGGTCAAGGAGCTGTACGCGAAGGCCGGTCTCTCCCTGAAGTCCGACCTCAACGCCCTCGACAAGACCCCGCGCACCCGCGCCGACAGGAAGGCCGTCGACTGGATGACCCGTACGAGCACCTTCACCGGCCGCCTCACCAAGCCCCAACTGACCATCCACACCACCGGCGACGCACTGATCCCGGTGCAGTCCGAGAGCGCCTACCGCCGGGCCGCCACAGCCGGGGGCTCGGCTCCGCTGCTGCGACAGCGCTATGTCGACAACGCGGGCCACTGCACCTTCAGTCCCGGCGAGCAGATCGCCGCCCTGCACGCACTGGAGGACCGGATCAGCAGCGGCCACTGGCTCGGCAGTGATCCCGCCGCACTCAACTCCCGTGCCACCGAAGCCGATCCGGCCTCACCGGCCCGCTACCTCCCCTACGCGCCGACCGGTTACCCCCGCCCCTACGACCGGGCACACCCATCCGACAGGCACCGGACACAGCCCTGAGCCGTCACGGCTGCGAGGTCTCCGACTCGAGCGCGGCGCGCGTCGCCGTGCCATAGACGCCGGCCTCGTCCTCGACGACGAACCGGCTGACCTGGTAGGTGCGCACCGCGTTCTCGACCTGCTGGTCGAAGTCGCCGTCGGCCTCCCCGGCGTAGACGCCGACCTGCCGCAGGCGGAGCTGGAGTTCGACGACCTCGGGCCCCTGGTCACCGAGGCCGAGGACGGGAGGCCGGCCGCTCGGCGCCGTCGGGCCGGGGCCCACCGTGGCGGTGGCGGCGGCGCTCGACGGGGCGCCGGTCGGGGTGGTGGTCCCCGTCGGGGACGCGCTGTCACTGGACTCCGCGGTCGGCGAGGAAGAGGGCGGTGCGGACGACCGCGTCGAGGCCGCCGTAGGAGAAGACGCCGTGACGGAGGGAGCGCTGGACGACGGGGGCGCTTCCGGCACGCCCGCGCGTACGCCGCCGGCCACGGAGCCGTCCCGTGAAGGGCCGTCGTAGGTGAAGAGCCCGCCGACGAAGCCGCCCGTGACCAGGACGGCGACGGCTGCCCCCGCCCCGGCGACGATCAGGTTCCGCCGCCCACGGCCGTGCGGGGCGCTGTCGGCCGGGGACGGGACGCGCGGCTCCTCGCGGGTTGCCGGTCCCGCGTCCACCGGGACCAGGGCGGTCGCACTCAAGTCCCCTGCCGGGGCCAGCTGTTCCGGCTCTCCAGCCGGGTCCGCGGGTTCCTCGCCGACCTCCACGAAGGGCCGGATGCGCACCGGGTCGAAGTCCTCCGCCGCGGCCGCATCGGCCGTACGGGACTCGCGGTGGGCCTCGGATGCGCGGTGTGCGCAGGTGCAGGAGGGAGTGCCGTCCGCCGCCCTGGGCGCCCCGCACTCCGGGCAGACGAGGACTGGTGGTTCACTCACACGCGTTCCCTCTCCCTACGATCTTCATATCGTAGACAGATATGCCGCGCAGAAATTCCACACCTCGTATCGCTCGAGAACCGCGGCGCCACAGGGCCGGGATTCAGCCACCGCGCGTGAAGGAGAGATGAACGGCGGTCGGCACGGGGACCCAACGCCCGGTCCGGCGCTGGGAACTTGACGATCCGGGCGTGCGGAAGACGGCGACAACATGGGGTAACCAGCGGTAACTTCTCTTCCGCCCCGCCACTTCACCCGTGCCACTCCTGCAGGAGACACCCCCCATGCGCAGACTTCTCGCCGCTCTGGCGACGACCACCGCCGTCCTCGGCGGACTCACCGCGGCCGCCCCGACCGCCACGGCCGCCGACTCGGGCAGCTTCAGCGTCCTCAGCTACAACGTGGCCGGCCTGCCCTCGGCCATCTCCAGCGCGTCCACACCCCGCGAGTCCAGCACCACGGCGATCGGCCAGCGGATCGCGCCGTACGACATCGTCCACGTGGAGGAGGACTTCAACTACCACGCCTACCTCTACGCGGGCGACACGAACCACGCCTACCGCACCCCCACCAGTGGCGGCGCCGGCATCGGCAGCGGCCTGAACACCCTGTCCAAAATCCCGTACGACACCGACGACTTCGAGCGGGTGCGCTGGAACTCCTGCCAGGTGGACTCGGGCGACTGCCTCACCCCCAAGGGCTTCACCTTCATGCGCGAGCGCCTCGCCGAGGGCGTCTACGTCGACTTCTACAACCTGCACACCAACGCCGGCACCAACGACGGAGACCTCGCCTCGCGCGCGGACAACCTCAACCAGCTCACCGCGTTCATCAAGGCCCACTCCGCCGGCAACGCCGTCGTGGTCATGGGTGACACCAACACCCGCTACACGCGCTCCGGCGACACCATCGCCGAGTTCGCCGCCGCCAACGGCCTCACCGACCCCTGGGTCCAGCTGATCCGTGGCGGCACTCCGCCCGCCAAGGGCAGCGACGCCCTGGTCTGCGACCAGACCGGCACCACCGTCCCCAACACCTGCGAGGTCGTCGACAAGGTCCTCTACCGCAGCAGCCCCCTCGTCTCCCTCAACGCCACCTCGTACAACAACGAGCACGCCAAGTTCCTCACCAGCGACAACCTGATGCTCTCCGACCACGACCCGATCACCGTCGGCTTCACCTGGTCGCGCAACTCCGCCTACCGGCTCAGCGACCAGTACGGCGGCCCGCACGGCGACTACTTCAACGACATCGCCGCCGTCCCGGCCGGTACCCGCGCCACCACGGTCGCCCTGCGGGCCGGATCCCGCGTCGACCAACTGGGCCTCACTCTGGCCAACGGCACCGCGCTCACCCACGGCGGAACCGGCGGCACCGCGTCCTCCCTGACCCTGGGCAGCGGGGAATACGTGGCCGCGGCCCAGCTCTGCCAGGGCGAGTACAGCGGCCACACGCGGATCTTCTACGCCAAGTTCTCGACCAACCTCGGCCGCACCCTGGCCGGCGGCACCACCACCTCCGACTGCGTGACCCGCACCGCACCGACCGGCTGGCAGATCGCCGGGTTCCACGGCCGTGGCGGCGACGAGGTCGACAAGATCGGCTTCATCTACACCCAGCGCTGACCCACCCGCCCCGGGGCGCTCCCGAGCGCCCCGGGTGCACAGGAATCACAAAAGAGTGACAGGACGATTGACGCGCCCACGGCCAGGGCCTACTTTCTGACCGATTTACCGAACCGTGTTCGAAATACCGGTCACTTGAGGTGCCCCCGCACGCCAGCTTGGAGAACAAGATGAGCGCAAACCCCCACCTGTCCCGTCGCGGCCTCCTGGGCATGACGGCCGCCGTGCCGCTCGCCCTGACGCTCGGCGCGGGCACCGCGCAGGCCGCCGACTCGGCGTACGCGATGGTCTACTTCACCGAGTCGACCAACCTCGGCGACGGCACCGACTACGGGCTCCACCTGGCCGTGAGCCCCGACGGGCTCAACTGGACGCCGCTCAACCAGAACAACCCCCTGGTCACCCCCACCGCCGGCGCCCTGGGCCTGCGCGACCCGTTCCTCATGCGCAAGCAGGACGGCACCTTCGTCGCGCTCGCCACCGACCTCAAGGGCACCGACTGGAGCTACAACAGCCAGTACATCCACGTCTGGGACTCCGCCGACCTGCGCACCTTCACCGGCTACCGGCGCCTGAAGCTGCACGACATGACGACCCACAGCTGGGCCCCCGAGGCGTTCTGGGACGCGGGTCGGGGCCAGTACGCGGTGATCTACTCCGCGGTCAACTCCAGCGGCCACAACGTGATCATGGTCAACTACACCAGTGACTTCGTCACCGCCTCGGCCCCGCAGGTCTTCTTCGACCCCGGCTACGACGTCATCGACGGCGACATGGCCCTCGGGGTGAGCGGCTACAACTACCTCTTCTTCAAGAAGAACCAGACCCTGGTGAGCGCCAGATCCACCACCCTGAACCCGGGCAGCTTCACCGAGTACAGCGCGGGCGTGTCCCACGGCGGCACCGAAGCCCCCACCGTGGTCAAGTCCCTCACCTCCGGAACCTGGTGGCTGTGGGGAGACACCTACACCCCCAACGGCGTCTTCTACGCCTGGCAGTCCAGCAGCCCCGCCACCGGCACCTGGACCCCTCTGGACCAGAAGGCCTACACCCAGCCGGTCAACTCCAAGCACTGCGGCATCGCCACGATCACCACGGCCGAGTACAACAACCTGCTCACCAAGTGGGGCGCCCCGGCGTGGAACCGGCTCAAGTCCTACAACTTCCCGGCTCGCTACGTCCGCCACTCCGACTACACGGGCCGCATCGACGAGTACCCGATCGAGCCGTACAAGGACTCCTTGTGGACCCTCGTCCCGGGCCTCGCCGACAGTTCCGGCGTGTCCTTCCGGTCGGTCAACTACCCCGACCGCTACCTGCGGCACTACAACTACGCCCTCCGACTCGACGTCAACGACGGCACGTCGACCTTCGCCGGTGACGCGACCTTCTACCGCACCGCGGGCCTCGCGGACGCGAGCTGGGCCTCCTTCCGCTCGTACAACAACCCGACCCGCTACATCCGCCACTCCAACTACGTCCTGCGTATCGACCCCGTCTCCACCACCACCGAGAAGCAGGACGCCACATTCCGAGTAGGTTACTGATTCAACCGAAAAGCCCCCCTTGGTGCTCGGCGTTGTATACGCTCCAGGTCTTCTTCACGAGACCTTCACAGGGGGGCTTTTCCCATGCGCAGAGGACACATAGCCGTCGTCGCGGCCGCAGGTGCGCTGACCGTGCTGACCGCGGTCCCGGCCCACGCCGCCGAGTACTCGTCGGCGCTGAAGATCAAGGGCGTCCAGTACGACGCCCCGGGCCGGGACTCCAACAGCTGTGCCACCGGCAACACCGACGAGGAGTACCTGACGATCAAGAACTACTCGCGGACCGCGACGGTGAACCTCAAGGGGTACGTCGTCAGGGACTCCACCAGCACCAACAAGTTCACGTTCACGAAGAACCACACGCTCCAGCCCGGCGACTACGTGAAGCTGCGCGGCGGCCACGGCACCGATTCCGACGGGAACAACGTCGTCTACCGCAACAACTGCAACTTCATCTGGAACAACGACAAGGACACGATCTACCTCTACAAGCGCTCGGGGGCGCACGCCGACACCCACGCGTACACCAAGAGGGCCGACGACCGGGACGGCAACGGGTACATCACGTACCACGGCTGAGCAAGTCGCGTCCGCTCACGACGGCCAGCGCGGCGGTCAGGGTCACCAGGGCCGCCGCCTGGGTCAGGACACCCACGCGCAGCGCCCCGGGCAGGGCGTCGAGCCACGGGTAGACCGCGGTGATCCGGACCGCCAGGAGGAGCAGCCCCAGTGCCGCGAGGGCGGCGGCCTCTTCGGCGGGCACGCGGCGCTCGCCCCGCGCGCGGTACAGCAGCCAGGCGAGGGCCGTCACGAGGTAGCAGGTGACGGGCGCCCAGACGGTGTCGACCCCGCCGGGCAGCGCCACGACGGAGCCGCCCATCAGCACGCAGGAGGCGGCGAAGACCAGGCCGGGCGTGCCCGCGGGCAGGGCCGCCGCGGGCACGTCGCGGTGGTGGGCGGCGCACAGCGCCAGCGCCGACGCCCAGGCCAGCACGGCGGCCGCGACGACGTAGGCGGAGTCCGACGGGGCGAAGTCGCGGGCCCAGATGTCGGCCAGCGGCCACAGCGTCGGCAGGGCCGCCACGAGCGCGGAGACCTGGGCGAGGCGGCGGTGGTCGCGCAGGAGGGCGACGTAGGCGACCGTCCACAGCAGCGGCAGGAACCACTGGGCGACCGCGCCGGTGCCGTCCCATACCCCGTGGCCCGTGAAGCCGTCCGTGAACATGTCCCACTGGCTCCCGCCTCGGGTCGACGCCCAGGTCAGCCCGAGGACCCGGTCGGCCACGGCGGACGCCGCCTGGAGCAGCACGGCGAAGAGGGCGAAGAGGCGGACGGCCGAGCCGAGCACGGCGTAGCGGCGGGGCGCACCCCCCGCGCCGAGCCTGCAGCGCACGGCCAGGGCCACGATGCTCGCCACCTCCCCGAGGGTGGGCCGGCTCTGCTCCTGGGTCTCCTGGTCGACGTCCCAGAGGTAGGTCTCGACCATCTCCTCCTCCCGCTCGCGCCGGTAATAGGCGGGCAGCAGGCGCAGAACCGCGCGATAGCGGGCTTCGAGCAGCGTCGTCATGCCAGTCCTCCGGCGAGTCCGGGCCCCGTGGCGGGCACGTCGGTGGTGCCGGGAGCACCTTGGGATGTACGGCGCCCCTCGGCGATCCGCTTCTTGGCGGCGCTCGCTCCGGCGGCCAGCCGCTCCGCCTCGGCGGCCAGGGCCGCGGTGCCCTCGTCGGTGAGGCGGTAGTAACGCCGGAGCCTGCCCGACTGCACCTCCTCGCGGTCCAGCACGATCAGTCCGTCGGCGGTGAGCCGGTCCAGTACGCCGTAGAGGGTGCCGACGCGCATCTGCACGGCACCCTCGGAGAGGTCCTCGACCTCGCGCAGGATGCCGTAGCCGTGCCGCGGCTGGTCGGCGAGGGCGGTCAGGACGAAGAAGGCCGCCTGTGTCATGTTCCTGGGTGCCATGAACGCGAATATATCGGCTGCCGATATATTCAGCCAGCCGAATCGCGCAAGCGGGCGGAGACGACGAACAGGGCTCGCCCCAATGCGGATGGTGGGCGGGCCCTGTTCGAGAGGTCATTTTGGCGTGCCGGCCCGCGAACCGGGCACGAGTGAACCGCGGTTGCTCTGTGCGGAGCGTGTGCGCCCCGTGTGCGCGGGGCAGTTCACGGTGAGCGTTCCGTACCGGCGGGCGCCGCACGCCGGGCATGTCCGCCTGCCGGACCCCGCCTGGTCCGTACGGGCCGGCGACGACGATACTTGGCCCCGGCAGGCACCACTCCTTCTCACAGATGGACCCATGTCAAGCACTCCCACGGCAGACCCCACGGCACCTTCCACCGTCTGGCTGGCCCACGGCCGCCATCTCGGATCCGATGCGGCCGACGTCCTGCGCCGAAACCTGGAGCGACTGAAGGAGAACGCGACCCTCGACGACTTCCAGGAGCCGTCCGAGACCGGGGACGCCCCGGAGCGGATCTTCGAGGCCCGCTGGCGGGTCCCCGACGAAGTGACCGTCCGGGCCCGGCTGTCGCTCGCCCCCGTGTCGAGCGGCGGACAGGAGTGGGTGCTGGCGGCCGAGGCCGAGCAGCCGTGGGACCTGCGATGGCCCTCGCCCGCGACCATGTTCTGGCCCGACGCCGAAGACGTCTTCTGGGACCGCGACGCGGCCACGGGGCTGCGCCTGAGGGACCTGAGCATGCTGCCCGAGGAGGACAAGGACGTACGGCGGGTGCTCCGGCAGGCCGTGCGCGGCAGCTGGGCGGTGCATGTCGTCGTCCACGAGGCCATGACCCCCGGCGCGAGCGGCCGCCGCCCGCTGGCGGACATGCTGCCGCCGAGCCTGCGCCACCGGGTGGTCGAGCACCGGGCGCAGCCGCACCAACTGCGGGTCCTGAACTGGGCGGTGAAGGAGTTCGGCGTGGAGGTGCCGCGCGGCGGTGCCGTGGTGCTGCCCGGGACGCCGGTGCCGCCCGGCTTCGACGGCCAGGACTTCTCCGTACGCAATGTGTTCCTCGACGGCTCGGAGCCCACCGAGCTCATCGCGACCGTGACGCGCTACGCCGCGATGCCCAAGCCTCTTCCGGAGGGCGCCGAGGCGGCCGTGACCGCGCTGCGGGAGCAGTGGCAGCTGTTGACGCTGGAGGAGGAGCTCGCACGCGAACGGGCGCTCGTGGCGATGTACTCCGAGGCGCTGGAGGCCATGACGAAGTCCCGGGACCTGTACCGGGAGGCGGCCGAGCGGGCCAACGAGGCCCTGGCGATCTACCGCGAGAACGCCCCGGAGCCCCGGGCGGACCCCGAGGCCACCTCGCCGTTGCAGCAGCTGTCCAAGACGTTCGGGCGCTGGAAGGGCACCCTGCGGCCGCCGGCCCGTGACGAGGACCCGGACCGGCAGATCAGCTGAAGAGCGGGAACCGGTCCGCGTCCGTGCCGAGGGCACGGCGTTCGGGTTCCGTGAGCGGTGCGCGTCCGGTGGCGGCGCGGGCGTAGTGCTCGTCGCTCCAGTCGAGCGGAAGGGGCCGCCCGAGGAGGTCGTCGAGGGTGGCACGCACCGCGGCCAGGCCGGCAGGTGCGGGGCCGGGTGCGTCCGGCAGGTCGATGACGAGGTCGAGGTGGTGGACGGTGGCCTCGACGACGAGGGTGAGCACGAGGTCCCCGGCCGTCAGCACACGGCCCTGCGTGGCGACCCACAGATCCGGCCGGGCGTCGGCGGCGGCGTTCACGGTGGCCGCGGTGGTCTCCAGATACAGGTCGCGCAGCTGACGGAAGTCGAGGAACATGCTGGCGCTCACCCGCTCGAAGCGCCGCCCGTTCGCCGCGCCGGCCGGGTCCGGCGCCCAGTCCTGCCAGTAGGTCACCGCGTCCCGGTCGGGCGGCCCGGCCGCGGGCGTGTGCAGGGCGACCAGGGCCCGCTGCGCGTCACCGGCACAGTGGAAGACCAGGTCGCGCACCACCCAGCCCGCGCATCCGGTGGGCCGCCAGGACTCCTCGTCGTCGAGCGGGCGTACGACGGCCGCGAAGGCCTCATAGGCGGCGCGCAGCACGTCGGTGTCCATGACATCAGCCTAGGCGGAGCCCTTTGGCGGGGTGACGGGAGGTGTCGGAGCGCCCGCTGTGGATACGCGAGGGGGACAGCCCCTCGGTCCGTCCGGAAGGTCACCGTCATCATGAGCGGCGAGAACAACGACAGTGCCACCTGCTCGGAGACGAAGCTCACGGTCAACGGCACACCCCACACCCTCCTCGTCGACCACCGGCGGGTCCTGCTCGACGTACTGCGCGAGGACCTGGACCTGTGGGGCGCCAGGAAGGGCTGCGACCACGGTCAGTGCGGCGCCTGCACGGTCCTGGTGGACGGGCGCCGCGTCAACAGCTGTCTGCTGCTCGCGGTCGCCCTGGACGGCAGCGAGGTCCGCACCGTCGAGGGCCTGGGCGACGGGGAGGAACTGCATCCCCTGCAACAGGCCTTCCTGGACCGCGACGCCTTCCAGTGCGGCTACTGCACCCCGGGCCAGCTCTGCTCGGCGCTCGGCATGCTCGACGAGGCCGCGGCGGGCCACCCCTCGCGCGTCACCGGCGACGCGCCCGCCGGCCGTCCCGTACCGCTGGACCGGGACGAGATCCGCGAGCGGCTCAGCGGCAACCTGTGCCGCTGCGGCGCCTATCCACGCATCGTCGACGCGGTCGAGGACGTGATCCGGTGAAGACCTTCGACTACGTACGCGCCTCCAGCCCCGAAGAGGCGGCGGAGCTCTTCGCCGCCCGACCCGGCGCCCGCTACCTCGGCGGCGGCACCAACCTGGTCGACCTGATGAAGCTCGGCGTCGAACAGCCGGACGTGCTCGTCGACGTCAGCCGGCTGCCCCTGGACGAGGTCCACGAGCTCCCGGACGGCTCGCTGCGCGTCGGCGCCACGGTCCGCAACAGCGACCTCGCGGCCCATCCGGCCGTGCGCGACCGGTACCCGGCCCTGTCCCAGGCCCTGCTCGCGGGCGCCTCGGGGCAACTGCGCAACGCGGCCACCACGGGCGGCAACCTGCTCCAGCGCACCCGCTGCCCCTACTTCCAGGACCTGTCCAAACCCTGCAACAAGCGGACGCCGAGCAGCGGTTGCGGCGCACGCCAGGGCGTGCACCGGGACCACGCGGTGCTCGGGCACTCCCCGCACTGCATCGCCACCCACCCCTCGGACATGGCCGTCGCGCTCGCCGCGCTGGACGCCCGCGTCGAGCTGTACGGCACCGAGGGCGCCCGGAGCGTGCCCGTGGCCGACTTCCATCGCCTGCCGGGGGAACACCCCGAGCGGGACACCGAGATCCTCCCCGGCGAACTCATCACCGGGGTGGTGCTGCCCGCGGCCTCAGCCGGACTGCCGTCCGCCTATCGCAAGGCCAGGGACCGGGCGTCGTACGCCTTCGCCCTCGCCTCGGTGGCCGCCGTGGTGCGGGTGACGGACGGGGTGGTCGACCATGCCGGGATCGCCTTCGGCGCGCTGGCGCACCGGCCCTGGCGGGCCCGGCGGGCGGAGCAGGCGCTGCTGGGTGCCGCGCCCACGGCGGCCGCGTTCGAGCACGCCGTCGACCTGGAGCTCTCCGCCGCCGAGCCGCTGCGGGACAACGGCTACAAGGTGCCCCTGGCGCGTTCGCTCGCCCTGGACGTCCTGACCCGTCTCACCGCGACCGCCAGGATCTGAGGAGGACGCATGGACGCCCCTGTGCAGACCGCCGCCACCGCCCTGGGTGCTCCCGTCGAGCGCCGCGAGGGCCGGGAGAAGGTCACCGGCACCGCCCGCTACGCCGCCGAACAGCCCGCTCCCGGCCGCGCGCACGCCTGGCCCGTGCCCGCCTCGATCGCCCGGGGCCGGGTCACCGCCATCGACACCGCAGCCGCTCTGGACGTGCCCGGGGTCCTGGCCGTGCTCACCCACGAGAACGCGCCGAAACTGTCCGAGCCGGAGGACCCCACGCTCGCCGTGCTGCGCGACTCCCGTGTCCCGCACCGCGGTTGGCTCGTCGCCCTGGTGGTGGGCGAGACCCTGGAGGCCGCCCGTGCCGGTGCCGCCACCGTCCGCGTCGACTACGCCGTGGAGGACCACGACGTCACCCTGACCACCACGCACCCGGAGGCGTACGCCCCCGAGCAGGCCAACGGCGGATACCCGGGAAGCCGCGAACACGGCGACCCCGAGGGCGCGTTCGCGTCCGCCCAGGTCCGGATCGACGCCGACTACCGGGTGCCCCCGCTGCACAACCACCCGATGGAACCGCACGCGACGACGGCCGAGTGGCACGACGGCCGGCTCACGGTGCACACCTCCACACAGGGCTCCACGGTCGTACGCTCCGTCCTGGCCCAGCTGTTCGGCCTCCCGGAGGACCAGGTCACCGTTCGCGCCGAGCACGTGGGCGGCGGTTTCGGCTCGAAGGGCACGCCCCGCCCGGACGTGGTGCTCGCCGCGATGGCGGCCCGGCACACCGGACGGCCCGTCACCCTGGCGCTCCCCCGCCGTTTCCTGCCCTCCGTCGTCGGTCACCGCGCCCCGACCCTGCACCGGCTGCGCCTCGGGGCCCACCCCGACGGACAGCTCACCTCCCTGATCCACGAGGTCACCACCCACACCTCGCGCGTCAAGGAGTTCGTGGAGCAGGCCGCGGTGCCCGCACGCGTGATGTACGCCGCCCCCGACTCCCGTACGGCACACCGCGTGGCGCCGCTCGACGTGCCCACCCCGTCCTGGATGCGGGCCCCCGGCGAGGCTCCGGGCATGTACGCCCTGGAGTCCGCCATGGACGAGCTGGCCGGCGAACTCGGCATGGACCCGGTGGAGTTGAGGATCGTCAACGAGCCGGGCACCGAGCCCGACAGCGGCAAGCCCTTCAGCAGCAGGCACCTGGTCGAGTGTCTGCGCGAGGGCGCGCGGCGCTTTCGCTGGGCCGAACGGGACCCACGTCCGCGCTCCCGCGCCGAGGGTCCCCTGCTGGTGGGATCCGGGGTGGCGGCCGCCGTCTATCCCGTCATGACGCAGCCGTCCACGGCAGCGGCGCGGGCGCTGCCCGACGGGACCTTCCTCGTCCGGATCAACGCCACCGACATCGGCACCGGGGCCCGGACCGTGCTCACGCAGATCGCCGCGGACGCGCTCGCCGTGCCCGTCGGCCGCGTGCGGACCGAGGTGGGCAGCAGCGAACTGCCCCCCGCGTCGCTGGCCGGCGGCTCGTCGGGCACCGCGTCCTGGGGCTGGGCGGTGCACGAGGCGTGCGCCCGGCTGGCGGAGCGCCTGGCCGAAGGGCCGCTGCCCGCGGAGGGCCTTGAGGTCCGGGCCGACACGGCCGGCCGGGCCGACGCCGACAGCCCCTTCGCCCGGCACGCCTTCGGCGCCCACTTCGCGGAGGTCGCCGTCGACACGGTCACCGGCGAGACCCGGGTACGCCGACTGCTCGGGGTGTATGCCGCCGGGCACATCCTGAACGCCCGTACCGCGCGCTCCCAGTTCGTCGGCGGCATGACCATGGGACTCGGCATGGCCCTGACCGAGGGCAGCACGATGGACGCCGCGTTCGGCGACTTCACCGAGTCGGATCTGGCCGCGTACCACGTGCCCACGCACGCCGACGTGCCCGACATCGAGGCGCACTGGATCGACGAGGACGACAGCCGCCTCAACCCCATGGGCAGCAAGGGCATCGGCGAGATCGGCATCGTGGGGACGGCCGCCGCGATCGGCAACGCCGTCTTCCACGCCACCGGCGTACGCCTGCGCGAGCTGCCCCTGACACCGGACCGCGTGCTGGGCGGCCTGCGGGCAGGGGACAGCTCCTAGCGGCTTCAGGGACGCTGGGCGGACAGCGGAGCCTCGGCCGTCTCGCGGAGCGCCTCCACGATCCGCCGCTCCGTCGGGCCGCTCCTCGCAGGTGCCGGGGACGCGAGGTGGACCACCAGAGCGGTCAGCGCGGCCAGCGAGGCGCACGCGGCCGCCGTCCCCGCGAGCCAGGCCGGCGCGAGCGGAAGTTCCACGGCTCGGGCGAGCCCGGCCGAGCGGAACCGTCCGTCGAGCAGCTGGCCCGCGGCGATCCCGGCCGGCACGACGACCGCGAGGGCCAGCACCGCAAGGACGGGCCGGAGCGTCAGCAGGGCGAGCAGGACGCACAGGGCCGACACCCCGAGCACGAATCCGTACACCTGCGGGGACGCCCCGCCCGGGTGTGCCGGGAAGCACAGCACACCGCAGACCAGCAGTGCCAGGGCGGCCACCCTGGCCGGCCAGACCGATGTCCTTCGGGGCCGCGCCGACGCGGGCGGATGCGGTGGCGGCGCCGGGAAGGCGCCCGGCCCCGGCATCTCCGCTTCGGGCCGCCACTCCTCGCCGTACGGGTCGTGCGCCTCGTACGACGGCTGCGGGGGTGTCTCCGTCGCCAACCGCCCGATGAGCTCGACGAGTTCCTCGACGGGTCGGCCGGTCGCCGCCGCGCGCACCGCCTCCTGCCCGCAGTGCGGCTGGAGTTCGGACCGGTTCAGCAGGGCCACCAGACGGGTCACGTCCTCGACGGGACGGGACTCGGCGGCGGCCCGGATCGCCTCGTCGGCGCTGTCCGCGTCCCGTGGCGGCCGGGTCAGCAGGGCGACCAGCCGGGTGACGTCCTCCACGGACCGGTCCACGCCGACGGTACGCAGGGCCGCGGCGGTGGCCTGCGCGTACTGGGGCGACTGTTCCATCAGGGTGATGAGGTGGACGACGTCCTCCAGGGGACGGTCGGCCACGGCGGCACGCACCAGGTCGCCGACGGGATCGCCGTACGACCGGTCCATCGGTATGCCGGGTTCGTTCGGGTGAGCTGCTGTCGGGCCGGTGGTCATGCTCTGCTCCAGACAAAGAGTGCGGTCGCTCCTACGCGCCCCCGGCGTGCGACCGCGACATTGAGATGACCCATTCGTAAGCGGGTACCCGGCGGCGTGCCACTCGGATGAGCCACGGGTGTGAGAGGGCCCTCGGTGAGCCATAGGGGGACCGGATACGGGAATCCGTCAGACAGCGGGCCGTTCGGCGCCCGGAGGAGGAGGTCGGCCCGTGGATTCGACCACAGCACTGATCGTCGTCGTCGCGGTGCTCGCGGCGCTGGCGCTCGCGGTGGCCGTGGGGCTGCTGGTGCGGCTCGTGAGAACCCGTCGCGGTCTGCGGCGGGCGGGACTGCCCACCGGGCCCCGCTGGGTCTTCTGGGGCGCCCTGTTGTACTTCGTGCTGCCCACCGATCTGGTGCCGGACCCGGTGTACCTCGACGACATCGGTGTCCTGCTGCTCGCCCTGCGCACGCTGCGCGGTTCCGCCACCGACCGGGCGGCTCTGCGGCTCGACGGACGGGAGCCGGAGACGCCCCGCCGACCGTGATTACGCAGTGTAAGGAAACCAATCACTCGTTCGATTCGTATAAGTCTCTGGAAGCCGAAGGATGTCGGCTGACCTGACGGCGTCGTGGGGAGAGGCCGTCGGCGAGAGGCAGTACCGGCGAGGGAGAGACGATGCAACCGTTCGCGCTCAACTACGCACGTCCGGCAGCGACGTTGGAGGCGACCACTCCGTACGTCTACGACTCCGGGCTGCAGTTGAACGTGCTCAGGGACGGCCGGGTCGCAGCCCGCGACCACGCGCTGATGAGGGAACTGGGGACCACCACGAGCACGGCGGGCTCCAAGACTCACTTCGACGACTGAACACGGCCCGCGTCCGATGACCGTGTTGATTCTTACCTGCGAAGAGGACGTGACGGCCGACATGGTCGTCGTGCACCTCAACGCCACGGGGGTACCGGTGGTCCGGCTCGACCCGGCCGACCTGACCGACGGTGTCGCACTGTCCGGGGAGTACGTCCACGGCAGCTTCCGCGGCCACCTGTCGGTCGGCGGCCGCCTCGTGGGCATCTCCGGGCTGCGTTCGATCTGGGTCCGCCGTCCCGGCACCCCCGCGGCGCGGGCGGCCGCGCCCTCCGACTGGCTGACCGAGGAGTCCGCTCAGGCGCTGTACGGCATGCTCCGGGGCAGCGAGGCCCGCTGGATGAACCACCCCGACGCGGCCCGCCGGGCCCGTCACAAGCCCTGGCAGCTACGGCTCGCCCAGCGCTGCGGGCTGCCCGTCCCGGCCACGATCGTGACGACGTTCCCGCAGGCCGCCCGCGAGTTCGCCGAGCGCTATCCCGATCTGGTGGTCAAGCCGGTCTCCGGCGCGCACCCACAGGATCCGCCACGGGCGGTGCCGACCAGCCGGGTCGCACCCGACGCCGACTTCGCGGCCGTCGCATACGGCCCGACCCTGCTGCAGCGGCGGGTGGCCAAACGGGCCGACGTCCGCCTGACCGTCGTGGGCGAGACGATGCTGGCCGCCCGGAAGGTCACCGGGGCGGACGACGAGGTGGATGTCCGTTTCGCCCCGTCCACGTCCTCCTGGCAGCCCACGGAAGTCCCGCCGCGCGTGGCCGCGGCCGTCCGGGACTATCTCTTGGCGGCCGAACTCGCCTACGGGGCCTTCGACTTCGCCGAGGACGGGGACGGGACCTGGTGGTTCCTGGAGTGCAACCAGTCCGGGCAGTTCGGCTTCATCGAGGTGGAGACGGGCCAGCCGATCGCACGCGGCATCGCCGAGTGGCTGGCCCGGCCCGGTCCGGACCCGCGCTCCCGCGCCAACGGTGCGAACTCCGCGGTGTCCTGAGGCCGGGTCAGTAGGGCCGCGGGGCGGCGGGCGGCAGGGCCGGCACCCATCCCTGACCGGGTGAGGCCGGGCGGTCGGGGACGGGTGGAGGCATGAAGGACTGCAGCGGCCGCATGACGTACTCCAGTTCCCTGCGTACGCGCTCGGCCTCCCTGCGGGTCAGAGCGGGGACGTCGCCGCGCTCGGCGACGAGTCGGTCGTAGATGGGGGAATCCTGGAACACCCGTCAACGCGCCTTTCGTTTTCGCGGGCCCACGCGCGTGGGCACGACTGCCGAGTCTAGGCGCCCGAACGCACCGACGTACGAATTCCGGTGTCGGGCTTGACGGCCCGCGGGCGGTCATGCGCCGGTGGTGGACCCCGGACGCACGATCATCAGGACGGTCACGGTTGCCCACAGAAGGTTGAAGATGCCCGTGAACATGGCCAGTTGAATGGTGGCGCCGCGTTCGACGCTGCCCTGTCCGGTCAGCTCCTCGAGCAGTTCGCCCTGCCGGGGCAGGACGAAGGCGGCGAGGACCCCGGCGGCCGCGGCCGTCAGAGCCATGGACGTGGTCAGCCACGCGTCGCCCAGCACGCCCATCGCGGCCCCGGTGGCGATACCGAGGACGGGGACCGCGACGCCGATGCCCGCGTAGACCCGGCAGATGCGGTGCAGCAGCCGTACCGTGCCGACGCCGGCCTCCTCCGCGTGGGCCCGGCGGGCCGCGGGCGGGAACATGCTGGCCGCCACGGTGACCGGCCCCACGGCGACGATGGCGACGAGGACGTGCAGGGCCAGCAGGAACTTGGTCATGGGATGGCGTGTCCTTCTCCGGTGCGGTCGGTGCCCGCCCACCCTAGGAACTCGCCGGATGATCACACAGAGGCTGAAACGACAGCTTCCAACGGATTCCCGCCAACGCGCCTGACAAGCACTTCTGCCCGCACCCGTGGTCGTGACGGTGGCGGGAACCCGCCTATCGTGGCCGTCATGCACTCCGTGGCGATCCTGGTTCTCGACGATGTGGTGCCCTTCGACATGGCGGCACCCATGCAGGTGTTCGACTGGACGCGGTTGCCCGACGGCCGTCCCGCCTACCGGGTCCGGCTGTGCGCCGAGTCACCGGAGGTCCGCGCGGACGGCGGTTTCACCCTGCGGGTCGAACACGGACTGGACGCCCTCGCCGAGGCGGACACGATCATCGTGCCGGGCTGCTCCCCCACCGCCGCACCGCCCTCGCCGCGGGTCCTTTCCGCGCTGCGGGAGGCCGCGGCCGCCGGCACCCGGATCGCGTCCGTGTGCGTCGGCGCGTTCGTGCTGGCGGAGGCCGGACTCCTCGACGGGCTGCGCGCCACCACGCACTGGGTGGCCGCGGACGACCTGGCACGCCGCTTCCCCGCCGTCGAGGTCCAGCCGGACGTGCTGTACGTCGACAACGGTCAGCTCCTGACCTCCGCGGGTGCGGCCGCGGCCCTCGACATGTGTCTGCACATGATCCGCCGGGACCTCGGCTCGGCGGTCGCCGCGCACGCCGCCCGGATGTCGGTGATGCCGCTCGAACGCGAGGGCGGCCAGGCCCAGTTCATCGTGTACGACCACCCGCCCGTGCCCCGGGGTTCGACGCTGGAGCCGCTGCTGGAGTGGATCGAGGACAACCTGGCCCACGAGATCACCCTCGGCGCGATGGCGGCCCGTTCGGGAATGAGCGAGCGCACCTTCAGCCGCCGCTTCCGTGAGCAGACGGGCAGCACACCCCTGCAGTGGCTGCTGCGGGCCCGGGTGCGGCGCGCCCAGTACCTGCTGGAGAACACCGGCCACCCGGTCGAACGGATCGCGCGGCAGGCGGGGTTCGGCTCCCCCACGGCGTTCCGGGAACGCTTCCGCCGGGTCGTCGGCACCACCCCGCAGGCGTACCGCGCGGCCTTCCACGCGAAGGACGCCGTCCCGGCGGCGGCGCGCTCCTGACCGCCCGCCGGGCCCGGCGTGGTCTCACCCCGCCAGCGGCAGGCTGCCCTCACCCTCCGGGTCCGCGCACCCTGCGGCCGGCAGCAGCGCATCCGCCCTGGCGACCGCTTCCCGCACGTCGGTGGTGCCCATCATCACGCACAGGGTGTAACTGACGTCCGCCAGCTCACGAACCGTCGCCGGAGTCTCCCTCTCCGCCTGAGCGATCCTCAGTGACGCATAGCGGGTCAGCAGGGTTCTGACGGTCTTCGGGTCCGGTACGAGCACGAAGCGCCCCTCTCTCGAATTTTTCGCTGCGTATGCCCCCTCTGCGCCGGCCCAATCCCGTCCGCCGCTCCCCGGCACGCGATTGGCGCAATACCGTGCGGGCGGACCCGCTTCCCGAAGGGCCGCAAACCGTTGAACAAGGGGCATCCCTCGCACATGAACGGTATACGCCCATGAACCGCTCCGCAGGTCTCCTCAGCGCCCTCTATCTCGCGACGACCACCGGACTCGCCTGGACCGCGTTCCTCACGCTGCGCCAGGGCCCGCCATGGGCCGTGTGTCTGTTCGCCGCCGCGAGCCTGGTCCCGGTCATCGCGGTCGTGCGCGAGAGCGTGCTCCAGGACCAGCGACACACTCTGGCCGAAATGCACGCAAGGGTTGACGGGCCCGGTGCGGAGGCCGCCGACGACATCGTCCGTGCCGAACTCGACACCGCGTGCTGTGAACGCTGGTGGACGAGCTGCGGCACCGACCACGACTCGACGTGCCCCCGCCGCGTGCCGCGGAGCAGCGTGGCCTGAGGTCCGGCGCGCCTCAGGCGACCTGTCCGGCGTGCAGCGCGGTGTAGGCCCCGTCGCGGCGCAGGAGTTCCTCGTGGGTGCCGGTCTCCAGGATCCGGCCCTCCCCCATCACCACGATCCGGTCGGCGCCCCGCACGGTCGACAGCCGGTGTGCGACCACGAAGGTCGTCCGTCCACGCAGCAGCCGGGCGAGCGCCTGCTGGACGAGCGCCTCGGAGCGGGTGTCCAGGGCCGAGGTCGCCTCGTCGAGGACCAGCACCCGCGGGTCACGGATCAGCGCGCGGGCGATGGCAAGGCGCTGGCGCTGCCCGCCCGACAGCCGGGCCCCACGCTCGCCCACCAGGGTGTCCAGGCCCTGGGGCAGCCGGTCGACGAACTCCAGCGCGTTCGCGTCGCGCAGCGCCGCCCGCACCGACTGCTCGTCGGCGTCGTCCATGCCGTAAGCGACGTTGTCGCGGATCGTGCCGTCGAACAGGACGGACTCCTGCGGGACGACCGACAGGAAGCGCCGGTAGGTGCGCAGGTCGAGGCTGTTCATGTCGGTCCCGTCGAACAGCAGCCGTCCCGAGGTGGGCCGGATGAAGCCGATGACGAGGTTGAGGACGGTGGACTTGCCCGCGCCGGACGCGCCGACCAGTGCGACGGTCTCGCCGGGGGTGACGGTGAGGGTGAAGTCCCGTACGGCGGGCCGCCCTGCCTCGTACGAGTGACCCACGCCCTGGAACTCGACGGCCCCGCGCACCGAGTCGACCTTGATCTTGCCCTCGTTGTCCTCCAGTTCGGGCGCCTGGAGCAGCTCGCCGACGGAACGGACGGACTCAAGGCCCTTGGTGATGACCGGGGCGAGCCCCGCCAACGTTGTCGTGGAGTTGGTGAGCGTGGTCAGGAACGCGCTGAGCATCACGACGTCGCCGGCGGTGACGCCCCAGACGCCGTAGTACGACACCAGCGCGGCTCCGGTGAGGACCAGCACGCCGACCACGTTGAGCACGACCCAGGCCAGCGAGCCGAAGCGGCCGTTGACGAGGTCGAGGCGCATCCCGGAGGTCAGCAGGCGGCTGAGGGTGCCGTCGATACGGCGCAGCGCCTTGCCCTCCAGGCCGTGGGCGCGGGTGACCGGGATGAGGCGGGTCATCTCCGTGACCCGGGACGAGAGGGTCTCCACCTCATGGCGGAAGTCCTCGTTGTGGGTGCGCAGCCGGGCTCTGAGGCGGGCCACGACGAGGGCCGCGGCGGGCACGACGACGAGGAAGACGGGCACGAACTCCGGTGTCCGTACGGCGATGATGACCAGTCCGCCGATCAGCACCGTGGTGGCGCCGAGGCCGGTCTCCGCGGTCTGCTGCACCATCTGCTCGACCGTCTCGACGTCCCGCACGACCTTGGCCTGGAGCACACCGGCGCTGACCCGGGAGTGGTAGCCGATGGACAGCTGCTGCATGCGGGTGCACAGGGCGGAGCGCAGGGTGGTGCCCATGCGGCGGACGCTGCCGTACAGGAGGCGGACGTAGAGAAGGTGCAGGGGGTAGTTGACCAGCAGGATGAACAGGATGACGCCGGTGCTCGTCCAGAGCCGGGTGATCGGTTGGTGCTGGACGACGGTGTCGATGATGGACGCGGTGATCAGCGGCAGCAGCCAGATCGGGCTGTGCTTGACGGTGAACACCGCGACGGCCACGGCCAGTCGGCGGCGGTCGGCGCGGAGCAGGTAGCCGAGGGTGCGGAGCGGGTGTTCGCCCCGGTAGCGGTGGTCGAGCGGTCTTGCCGGCGACGAGGCCATCGTCGGTGGTCCTTCCGGTTGCCGAGTCGAGGGCAAGCGCTTTCTCCCCCTCGTCGGCAAGGAGTACACCAGGTGGCGGCGAGCACTCCTACTCGTCCAGGGTGCGGGCGAGTTCCGTGGTGGCGTGGGCGATCTCGCTGTCGTCGTCGGCCAACAGCCGCTCGATGACGCCGCTCTTGGCTCGGACGGCCTGGCGGGCCCGGCGCTCCCACACCACCGGGTTCTCGCGGTGGTTGAGCAGCTTGGGATAGACGGCCGCCGTGCTCTCCCACTGGCGGGCGCCGGCGATGCTCCTGAGCAGCTGGATGATCTCCGCCCGGCAGCTCACCTGGGGCAGTTGGGCCAGCTCCCAGAGGAAGGGGACGGTGGCGGCGGTGGCCTGCTCCACGACGAAGCCGTACTGGCAGATGCGCCTGCGCAGGTCGCCGAGTGCGGCGCCGGCGGTCTCGGGATCCCCCCAGGCCACGCCGTTGAGGAGCAGGGGGATGGCCGCGGCGCAGCCGGTTGAGTCCTGGATCTCGCCCCAGGGCACCCGGCTCAGCGCCGCGAGGGGCGTGGTCCGCGCCACCCCGGTCGTGGGCACGGGGCGGCTGGTGCGCTCGTTGCTCGGCTGGTCCGGAGCGGTGCGCATGGCGTGAAACCTTTCCGCGGTCATGTCAGGGAGGAGGGGTGGTCGACAGCTTGGCCCAGACGGTCTTGCCGGCGGGGGGCCGTGAGGTCCAGCCCCACTCCTGAGCCAGGGCGTCGACGATGTACAGGCCCCGGCCGTGCTCCCGCAGGGCGGTGGCGTCGCCGGGCGTGTACGCGGGCGGCTCGTCACCGGGGTCGGAGACGGTCACCATCAGATGGGCGGGACCGAAGGACAGCCCCAGCCACACCTCGGGAGCACCGCCCGCCGCGGGTCTGCGGACCGCGTGGGCCACGGCGTTGGCCGCGAGTTCGGTGATCACGAGGGTGGCGTCGTCGCTGCGGTGGTCCAGGGACCAGCCGCCCAGCGTCTCGCGGGTGAAGGCCCGGGCCCGGGCGAACCCCTCCGCACTGCACCGGATGAGCAGCGCGGCGGAGACGAAGGGGCCGAGCACCGGTGGCCGCCGCTGCGGGTGGGCGGGGCCGGGACGCCCCGAGGTCGCACCGGCCGGGCCGGCATCACCCACCTCCGGCACAGCCTGGCTCGGCGGCCGGAGCACGTGATTCGCAGGTGACGACACGGCATCTCCTTGATGCGACGTCAAGACGGGGCGCAACCGCGGGGGTTGACGCCGCAGCTATTATCCACGCTGAAGGCGCCCGCGTGCAATTGCACGAGAAATTGCGCGAAGATTGGGTGGGGCCACGGGGGTTGCGGTTGCGCGCCCCTGTCCCGCCCCGCACGGCCGGGCACGGCGCCCGGGACAGATCGTGAACAGCAAGGAGACTGCAGTGCCAGTGCAGAACGGAGTGCGGGCGAGTTCGCTCGACGCCCGCTGGGTCAAGAGCCGTCACAGCAACGCCGAGGGCAACTGCGTCGAAGTGGCCTCACTGGTCGACGGCGGCGTCGCGCTGCGCAACTCCCGTGATCCCGACGGCCCCGCGCTGGTCTACACACCGGCCGAGGTCGCGGCGTTCCTCGCCGGCGCGAAGGACGGGGAGTTCGACCACCTCCTGTGAGGTGCCGGGGCCCCTGGGGGCGACGGCGGCCCGAACTCCCGGGCCGCCACCGGCATCTACGGAATGGTGCGCTGCGGCCACGCTGCGTGCGATAGTGTGAGTCGTCTCTGTGCCGGTTTACTGGGAGTCAGGATGTCTGCCGCGTCCCACCGCATCTCCCGCCTGGAACCGTATCTGGACCGGACCGAGCCGGCTCCCACGCTGCTGAAGATGCTGGTCGGCGTGCAGCTGGCGGGTTTCCGCGAGGATGCCGGGCTCGCTCAGGACCAGGCGGCGCGGGCCCTCGGGTTCAGTCCCGCCAAGCTGTCCCGTATCGAGTCGGGCAAGGGTCGCAGGCCCCCGTCGGAAAGCGACGTCCGCGCCCTGCTCGAGCTGTACGGCACCGGGGACCACGAGTCCTCGGTGCTCCTCAAGCTGCTCCAGCGCGCCGGTGACCCGGGCTGGTGGCAGCGGTACGACAAGCGGCTGATGCCCGAGTGGTTCGACCGGCTGGTCGGGCTCCAGGAAGCCGCCGCGGCCATCCGTACCTTCGAGATCCAGTACGTCCCCGGCCTGCTGCAGACCCCGGACTACACCCGTGCGGTGGTGGAGCGCGGTCTGCCGGCCGCCGCGTCGAACGAGGTGGCGCGCCGCGTCGAACTGCGTATGCGGCGCGCGCAGTTGCTGCTGCGCGAGGACGCCCCGCAGCTGTGGGCGGTGATCGACGAGTCGGTGCTGCTGCGGGTACTGGGCAGCCGGGAGATCATGCGGGAACAGCTGACCCACCTCATCGCGATGGCCCAGCGCCCCAATGTGACGGTGCAGGTCATCCCCCTGGACGTGACGAACGCCTCCGCTCCCGCCATCCCGATCACGTATCTGCGCTTCGGCGGGCTCGATCTGCCGGACGTCGTCTACCTGGAGCACATCAAGAGCGCCAACTTCCTGGAGGACCGGGACGAGACCGAGGAGTACCGGCTCGCCCTGGACCGGCTGGCGGACGACGCGCTCGAACCCCGGGCCTCGCTGGCGCTGTTGACCAAGACGAGGGACGAGCGCTACGGCGCCTGAGTTGACCGAGGCGGGGGTCTCGGCCGGCTCTTCGCGCCTGCGACGCCCGACAGGGTGAAGGCATCACCGCACACGAAGCGGACGTCGGCCGCCGTGCGTACGCTCCACGGCCAAGGCGACGGCGACCAGGCGCGACGGTCGAGGTACGACACCAGGTCGTCGTCCGGCTTCGCCACGAAGAACGGACCGGCTCGGCGCGGTCCGCGTAGAAGCCGTCCCACCAGGGTCCGGCGTCCGGAGTCCAGCGGGCGGCTCAGGGACGCCCCCGGCGTGGGACCCTCGCGGTCCTGCCAGGGGCGTTCGTGGCCGGGTCAGCTCAGTCGGCCCACGCCTCCGAACTCGATCCACTCGTGGGTGAGCTGGCGGGGGGCCACGTCGGTGTCGGGGCGCCAGGTGGAGACCTCCACGAGACCCGGTTCGAGGATCTCCAGGCCCTCGAACCACTCGGCGACGTCCTTCTCCTGGCGGACCCGGCCCCAGTGGCCCTGGGTCGCCTTGTCCATGAAGTCGGTGACGAAGTCGCGGACCTCGGGGTCCTCGCTGACGAGCTGGCACATCACCATGAAGCTGCCGGGCGCGAGCCGCTCGCGCACCCGTCGGGCCACGGCGGCCGGCCCGTCCGACTCGCTGTCCCGGATGCAGTGCATGACCGAGTTGAACAGCACGGCCACCGGCTGCGAGAAGTCGATCAGCCGCTGGGTGTCCTCGTGGGCGAAGATCGCGTCGGTCTCCCGCATGTCGGCGTGGATGACGGTGGTCCGCTCGTCCTGCTGCAGCAGCGCCCGGCCGTGGACCAGGACCATCGGGTCGTTGTCGACGTAGACCACGTGCGTGGTGGGGTCGATGCGCTGCGCGACCTGGTGGACGTTGTCCTGGGTGGGCAGGCCCGAGCCGTGGTCGAGGTACTGGCGGATGCCGTACTCGGCCGAGAGGGTGCGCACCACCCGCTGGAGGAAGCGCCGGTTGTTCACCGCAAGCCTGCGGGTGCTCGGGACGACCTTGTCGAGCTGCTCGCAGGCGGCCCGGTCCGCCGCGTAGTTGTCCTTGCCGCCGAGGTAGTGGTCGTACATGCGCGCGGCGGTGGGTACCGAGGCGTCGATCGACGTGGACAGGTTCTTACCGGTGCTCATGATTCCCCCAGCTTGTGCCGCCAACTGGCCCGGCAGGACAGGGAGTCCATCCTAGGGACACCGCGATCGCCGGTGCCAGTCCACAGGGGGGTGAACGAGGGGTCAGGCCGCGTCCAGTTCCGTGAGTTCGTCCGCGTCGAGCACGAGACCGGCCGCGGCGAAGGAGTCGCGGATCGTCTCGGGGCGGCTCGCGCCCGGGATCGGCACGACCACCGGTGACTTGGCGAGCATCCAGGCCAGGCAGACCTGCTGCGGGCTCACCCCGTACTTCTCGGCGATCCGCGCGAACGGAGCGTGGGCCGAACCCAGTCCACCGGCCCGGGAGATGCCGCCCAGGGGGCTCCAGGGCAGGAAGGCGATGCCGAGCTCGTCGCACAGGCGCAGTTCCGGTTCGCTGGAGCGGAAGGCCGGGGAGAACTGGTTCTGCACGGAGACCAGTCGGCCGCCGAGGATCTCGTTGGCCAGCCGGATCTGGTCGGGGTTCGCGTTGGAGATCCCCGCCCGGAGGATCTTGCCCTCGTCGAGGAGGTCGCGCACCGCGCCGACGGACTCCTCGTAGGGGACGCGGGGGTCGGGGCGGTGGAACTGGTAGAGCCCGATCGCCTCCACACCCAGCCGGCTCAGCGAGGCCTCGCAGGCCTCCTTGAGGTGCCGGGGGCTGCCGTCGAGCGTCCAACTGCCGTCCCCGGGACGCAGATGCCCGCCCTTCGTGGCCACGAGGACGTCACCGCCCCGGTCGTGGGAGGCGAGGGCCTTGGCGATCAGGGTCTCGTTGTGGCCGACCTCGTCGGCGTCCCGGTGGTAGGCGTCGGCGGTGTCGATCAGGGTCACGCCCGCGTCGAGTGCGGCGTGGATGGTGGCGATGGAGCGTTCCTCGTCCGGCCGTCCCTCGATGGACATGGGCATGGCGCCCAGTCCGATCGAGCTCACTTCGACATCACCGATGCGGCGGGTGTGCATGGCCTTGGTCCTCTTTCGCCTGTCACGCGGATCCGGGCCCTCACCAGCCTGGTCGCGCACACGCCGTAGGTCCAATAGAAGAATGAGAACGCATTCAGCGACGGCAGTACTGAATCCCGAAACCTGCCGCCGCCGAGCCGACCGGGTGGCGAGACGGGGTTGCGTGTCCGCGGTGTCCGTGTGCAACCCTCACCTGGACCGGCAGCTGGTCCAGTCCGGTCGTAGTGAGGTTCGGCAGTACGGCGAGAGAGGCGGCGGTATGCGCATCGGACTGCTCGGTACCGGTCCCTGGGCCAGGATGGCTCACGCTCCCGCGCTGAGCGCGCATCCGGAGCTGGACTTCGCCGGAGTGTGGGGCCGTCGCACGGAGGCCGCCAAGGAACTGGCCGACGAGCACGGCACGCGCGCCTACGACGACGTCGACGCGCTGCTCGCCGACGTGGACGCCGTCGCCGTTGCCCTGCCGCCGGCCGTGCAGGCCTCTCTCGCGGCGCGGGCCGCGCGGGCGGGGTGCCATCTGCTGCTGGACAAGCCTCTCGCGACGACGGTCGAGCAGGGGCGGGAGGTGGTCGACGCCGTCCGGGAGTCCCAGGTCGCCTCGGTGGTGTTCTTCACCTCGCGCTTTCTGGCCGAGACCGAGGCGTGGATCGGTGAACAGGCGGGCGTGGAGGGCTGGTTCACGGCGCGCGCGGAATGGCTGGGGTCGGTGTTCACCGACGACAGCCCCTTCGCCGACTCACCGTGGCGGCAGGAGAAGGGCGCTCTGTGGGACGTGGGGCCGCACGCGCTGTCGGTGCTGCTGCCGGTGCTGGGCGAGGTGCGTGAGGTGGCGGCGACCGCGCACGGTCCCGGGGACACCGTCCATCTGGTCCTCCGGCACACCAGCGGCGCGTCGAGCACCCTGACGCTGAGTCTCACGGCTCCGCCGGCGGCCGCGGGAGCCGGCGTCGAACTGCGGGGCGCGGGCGGAGTCGTCCGGCTCCCGGAGTCGTCGGAGGGTGTGGTGCCCGCCGTGCTCCGGGCCGCCGACGGACTGCTCGCCGCCGCCCGAACCGGCCGGGCCCACCCGTGCGACGCCGCGTTCGGTCTGCGGGTCACCGAGATCCTCGTCGAGGCGGAGACCCTGCTGGACGGCGGAACGGGCGTGCCGGCTGAGTAGGCCGGCGGCTCTCCGGAACCAGGCCCGGTCGCCCTCCATGTGCAGCAGGAACTCGGGCACGGGATAGCCCGGCGCGTGCAGCGACAAGGTGTCCCCGACCGGTTCGTCGCCACCGCCGGCCCCGACAGCCGGGCCGGCTGCCGGTGCCGGACGAGCGCTCAGGCGGTCTGCGCGGGCCGGTAGTTGAGGCGTTCCCGTACGACGGGATAGCCCGCCTTGGCGAAGTTCGCGGCCATGGGGAAGTTGCCCCGGTCCGTCGCGGCGGAGACGAACTCGGCGCCGCGCTCGACCAGATAGTGGGTGCACTCGGCGAGCAGGTCGTAGGCGTAGCCGTGTCCGCGCTGTTCCGGCACGACCCCGATGAACGCGACGCAGGGTCCGGACGGGTTGTGGGCCGGAATGTGGATCCCGGCGAGGTCGCCCTGCGGGGTGTGGGCGATCTGCCACCACTCGCGGGGCGAGGGGCACCAGTGGAAGAAGTCGAGTTCCTCCTGGGCGGCCCGGTCGAGTCCGTCCTCCTCGATGGCGGTGAGGGCGTGCGCGTCGAGGGTGGCGGAGTGGATGCGGCGCAGCAGGTCGAAGAAGGCCGCGTCGTCCGGTTCGGGCCGGAACTCCAGGCGTCCGGGCCGCTCGGGCAGCCCGTGCTCCGGCGTCCACCGGTACAGGAACCGCTCGACCAGAAGCTCGTACCCGGCCTTGTGCGCGGCGGAGAAGCGGGTCTCGGCGGCGGCCCGCAGCCCGGGGTCCTCACGCCACCCCGCGGGCAGGTTCATCTCGAGCTCGACCTGCCAGGGGGCGGTGCGCAGGAGTTCCGCGCCGGCCTCCTCCTCCCCTTCGGCCACGTCGAACCAGTTGACGTTGACGGGGGCGGTGTCGTCGGGGCCGCCCCACCAGGCGCCGCGTGCCACGACCTTGCCGTCGCGCAGGGCGACGCGCTTCCAGTCGGGGCGGTGCCGGGTGAGCCGATGGGACTCGCCGGCGCCGAGAGGGTCGGGAAGGGTGTCGAAGACAGGGGCTGTGCGCTCGTCGAGCGCACGGATGACCAGATCGGTCATGGCTGGATTCCTCCGGGATGCGTACTGCGGGGAGCGCTCCCGGTCAGGCGAGGCACGCCGGGGCGACGGAGAGGGAGCGCTGAGGGGTGGGGAACTGCACGGCACTCGCCTCCTTCCGCTGGTTCGGGGCGTGGCCGTTCACGCTACGGGATCTTCGTGAGCGGCGTCCATCGTTTTTCGCGGCGCGCGTCCGGCCCCCGGCCGCCGCTTAAACGGTCCTTAAGGCCGGATTAAACGCCGTCCGCTCTGTATACCGCCGAGCCTTTGGTTCGTACCATCGACCCTCGTCCACATCGTGAGAGCGCTCTCAATTCTCCGAGGAGACCCCCCACATGACACCTCGTCACCAGCGCCACCTCGGGCGCCGCAAGGTCCTCTTCGCCCTCGGCGGGGCGATGGCGGCCGCACCCGCCGTCGCCGCACTGGCCCCTCACGCCCTCGCCGAGAGCAACGGCACCTCGGCGGCCGGAGCCCTGCCGCTGACCGTCGTCAACAACACCGGCGCCTTCGACAACGCCAACGTCCACGTCTACATCGTGGGCAACCAGGACGGCAGGCAGGTCCGTGTCACCCCGGACGGCACGCTCGCTCCGGTCGCCCTCTCCGACAATGGCGCCGACGGTTATACCGACTACGCGATAACCCTGGCCGGCAGCGGCGAGACCGAGCTGTCGCTCCCCTACCTGTCCGGCCGGATCTACGTGTCCCTGGGCGCGAAGCTGAAGTTCAAGGTCGTCACCGACGGCAACGGCAACCCCGCCCTCCAGTACCCGGCCGGCTGGGTGACCTCGGACCCCAATTACCGGGTCCTGCACGACTGTGCCGAGTTCACGTACAACTCGGCCGGCATGTTCTGCAACACCACCATGGTGGACATGTTCAGCGTGCCGCTGAGCATCCGGCTGACCGGGGCGCGGGACCAGACGACAGGCACCCTGCGCGCCTCCGGGCGGGCCGCTGCCTTCGCCGCCGTGCGCCAGGTCCAGGAGTTCGCGCCGCTCGTCGTGGACGACACGCGGATCATCGCGCCCGGTCACGGTCTGGACGCCGGCCTGTTCCCGGCGGGCTACTTCGCGCCGTACATCGACGAGGTGTGGAGCACCTACACCGGCAGGGACCTGACCGTCACCACGAACGCGGGTGCCTTCACCGGGCGGGTGCGCGGCGACCGGCTCGTGTTCACCGGGCCCGCGCAGGTCTCCTTCGCCCGGCCCTCGACACGGGACGTGCTCTTCTGCGACGGCGCGCTCGCCGCTCCCAACGACGGCACGACCGGGCCGGTCGCGGCGGTGCTCGGTGCCGGGTTCAACCGGTCGACGCTGGTGAGTTCCGCCGCGCAGCCGACCACCGACCCCGCCACCTTCTACCGGACCGCGCTCACCAACCACTACGCCAAGGCCGTGCACGCGGCCACGGCGGACGGCAAGGCGTACGGCTTCGCCTTCGACGACGTGGCCGACTTCGCCTCCTACGTCCAGGACACGGCGCCGACCGGGATCCGGCTGACACTCACCCCGTTCTAGAGACGGTTCGGGGTGCGGGGACCGGCGGGTCGTAGCAGCGTGGTGGTGTGAGCGGACTGCGCGACCGGGACCGGCGGAGCTGGCTGCGGGGCGCGCCGCCGCCGGGCTGGGTGCGGGCACTGCCCGCCGCGCTGCTGGCGGGGGTGTGCGTGGCGACCCTCGTGAGCCCCCATCCGCTCGACATCGGGTTCCTGCTGGGCGCCATCCCTCCGATGGCCGTGCTGTCGTACCCGCCGCTGGCCACCGCGGTGCTCGGGGCGCTGGTCCTGGTCGTGCTGAACGTGCCGGCGTTCCAGCTCAATGATCCGGGCAGCACGGATGTGCTGACCGTGGGCTTCGTCGCGGCGCTCAGTGTGGTCGTGTCGTACGTCCGCAGCCGGCGTGACGCCCAGCTGGTGACCGAGCGCGCGGTCGCGGAGGCAGCGCAGCGGGCCGTCGTGCCGCCGCTGCCCGAGCGGGTGGGAGGCGTGCGGTGTGCGGGGCTGTACCGGGCCGCGCAGCGCGGGACCCTGGTCGGGGGTGACTTCTTCGACGTACGGGAGGGGCCCTGCGGGGTGCGGGCGGTGATGGGCGATGTGCAGGGGCACGGACTGTCGGCCGTCTCGACCGTCGCCTCGCTGCTGGGGGCCTTCCGGGAGGCGGTGCTGGACCGGCCGGATCCCGAGTCGGTGGCCGCGCGGCTGGACCGCAGGCTGGTGGTGGACTCCGCGGCCGTACGGCACTCGGAGCTGTTCGCGACGGCGGTGGTGCTGGAGTTCGGCGCCGGCGCTGCGGCCGTACGGATCGTGGCGTGCGGGCAGCCCGGCCCGGTCCTGTTGCGCGACGGGCGGGCCGTGGAACTTGACGTGCCGGTGGGCACCCCGCTCGGCCTGGGCGTGTCCGACGCCTCGCCGCCGACCGGGGTCACGGTCGCGCTGCACCCCGGCGACCGGCTCTTCCTGGCCTCGGACGGGGTGTGGGAGGCACGGAACGCCGCCGGGGTGTTCTACCCGCTGCTCGACCGGATCACCGGGCTCGCGGACGAGCCCCAGGATCTCGTCGAGCGGGTCTGGGCCGACCTCGTCCGCTACGCCCCCGCCCTGCAGGACGACGTCACGATGCTCGTTCTCGCGCCCGCTTCCCCCGAGTCCCGCTGACCGCCCCGTCCACCTCCTGCTCCCCCTCGGCGTCGATGTGCGGGAGCATCCGGTCGAGCCAGTGGGGTGCCCACCAGGCGTGGCGGCCCAGCAGGGTCATGACGGCGGGGACCATGAGCAGCCGTACGACGGTCGCGTCGATCAGCACGCTCACCGCGAGGCCCAGTCCGAGCATCTTGACGACGATGTTGTCGCTGATGATGAAGGCCGCGAAGACGCTCACCATGATCAGGGCCGCGCAGGTGATGACCCGGGCGGTGATCTCCAGGGCGTGGGCCACGGAGGCCTTGGCGTCCCCGGTGCGCAGCCAGGCCTCGTGCACCCGGGAGAGCAGGAAGATCTCGTAGTCCATGCTCAGCCCGAAGATGATCGCGAACATCATCATCGGCACATAGCTCTCGATGGGCACCTTGCCGGAGACGCCGAGCGCGGGGCCGCCCCAGCCCCACTGGAAGACGGCGACGACGACGCCGTAGGAGGCGGCGATCGACAGGACGTTGAGGACGGCGGCCTTCAGGGCGACGAGCAGCCCGCGGAAGACCGCGAGGATGATGAGGAAGGCGAGGGCGACGACCACGCCGATGATCAGCGGCAGCCGGCTGGAGACGATGTCGCGGAAGTCGACCTGGGCGGCGGTCGTGCCGGTGACGTACCCCTCGGCTTCGGTGCCGGAGACCGCGGCGGGCAGGGTGGTGTCGACCAGGCGGTTGGTGAGGTCGGTGGTGGAGGCACTCTGCGGGGACTGCTTGGAGTCGACGGTGGCGAGCAGGACGTCCCCGTCCTTGGTGGGGGTCAGCTGGGTGACCGTGGCCGCGCCGGACACGCCGCCGAGCGTCTTCTGCGCCTGGGAGGACAGGGCCGAGCGCTGGGAGGACGGTACGGAGGTCTGGTCGATGACGACGGTGAGGGGGCCGTTGGAGCCGGGGCCGAAGGCGTCGGTCATCCGGTCGTAGGCGCGCCGGTCGGTGAAGGAGGTGGGGTCGGCGCCGTCGCCGATGTGGCCCAGCTGGAGGGAGAAGACGGGGATGGCCAGGACGACGACGGCCGTCACACCGGCGGCCAGGTAACGCCACGGCCGCCGTTCGACCCGCTGAGCATAGCGGTGCCACGTCCCCTGTGCCGTCTCGCCCTCGGCGGCGTTCGTCTCGGCGACCGGACGGCGCACCCGGTAGCGGTCGATCCGGGTGCCGATCAGTCCCAGCAGGGCCGGGACCAGGGTCAGGGCGCCCAGGACGGCGGAGACGACCGTGACGGCGGCGGCGAGCCCGAGTTTCGCGATGAACGAGACCCCGGACACGGACAGCCCCGCCAGGGCGATGATCACCGTGCAGCCGGAGACCAGGACGGCCCGTCCGCTGGTGGCGGTGGCCCCGCCGGCCGCGTGCACCGGATCCTTCCCGTCCATCAGGCTCTGCCGGTGTCGGGTGAGCTGGAAGAGCGCGTAGTCGATGCCGACGCCCAGGCCGATCATCGTGGCCAGGGTGGGCGAAACGGTCGCGAAGGTGAACGCCGCGGCCAGCAGGCCGAGGCAGGCGAGCCCCCCGATCACACTGATCAAGGCGGTCACCAGGGGGATTCCGGCGGCGATCACACTGCCGAAGCCGACCAGCAGGACGACGATCGCGACGGCGAATCCGATCAGCTCGCTCACCCGGTCGTCCGCCTCGGGGCGCGCGAGTTCGCCGAGCTGGCCGCCGTACTCCACGTCGACGCCGGCCGCCCGCAGGGGCTGTACGGCGTTGTCGACACCGTGGAGGTAGCCGTCGTCCAGGGTCGAGGGCTGCACGTCGAAGCGGACGGTGATGTAGGCCGTCTTCGCGTCCGACGACAGCGGTCCGACCTTCGAGGCGGGCACGGACAGCGGGTTCTGCACCGACAGGACGTGCGGCAGCTTCTGGAGATCGGTAACGGTCGTGGAGACCTGCGAGCCGAGCGAGGTGAGCGCCTTGTCACCGTCGTGGAGAACGATCTGGCTGCCGTACCCCCCGGCCGCCGGGTCGTGCTTCTTCAGGACGTCCTGGCCCTCCTGGGACTGGACGCCGGGCAGGGAGAAGTTGTCGGAGTAGTCCCCGCCGAAGGACCGGTTGAGGGTCTGCAGGGCGACCAGGGCCACGAGCCAGGCCACCAGGACGATCACGAAGTGCCGGGCGCACCACTCGCCCAGTCTGCGCAGGGCGCCCTTGGGGCTGTTTCGCGTACGGGACATGGCATCGTCTTCCCTGCCGAACCCGGGGGAGCAATACTCCCATTACATGCCTTTCCGATCATCCGGGCATCCCGGGCGCACCGGCGCCGAGGCCACCGGACCGGGGTCCGCTCCGGGCGCTTCGGGATGCAGGGTCGGCCCGGGCGTTGAATGGTGATATCGGACCCGTTGCGCAGCACCGGGACCGCACAGCGACTCCGGATCCGAGGAGCACAGATCATGCCGACGTCACAGCCCGACGTATCCGGGCCGTCCGAGGACCGCACCACCCCGGACGACCTGCTCCACGCCCGTACCGGCACCGAAGTCTCGCCGGAGGACCTCATCCTTGCCTCGGGCAAGGACATCACCCCGCACAGTCTCGAGTGGGCCCGGCGCAAGCTGGAGGCGGAGGGTCCGGCGGCGCTCGACAAACTGCTGCCCTGATCGAGGACTTACCCGTCGTCCTCGCCCTATCGAAACAGACCCCGCGGCTGCCAGACTCCCGAGGGTGCCCGACTTCGACATGCTTGTCATCGGATCCGGTCCGGGTGGCCAGAAGGCCGCCATCGCCGCGGCCAAGCTGGGCCGCCGGGTCGCCGTCGTCGACCGCCCCGACATGGTCGGCGGGGTCTCCATCCACACCGGCACCATCCCCTCCAAGACCCTGCGCGAGGCGGTGCTGTACCTGACCGGCCTCACCCAGCGCGACCTCTACGGCCAGAGCTACCGGCTCAAAGAGGACATCACCGTCTCCGACCTGACCGCGCGCACCCAGCACGTGGTGGGCCGCGAGGTCGACGTGATCCGCAGTCAGCTCTCCCGCAACCACATCGCCCTCCACGCCGGAACCGGCCGTTTCGTGGACCCGCACACCGTCGCCCTGCGCGAGGTCACCGGTCACGAACGGCTGCTCAGCGCGGAGCACATCGTCATCGCCACCGGCACCCGCCCGGCGCGGCCGGACAGCGTCGAGTTCGACGGCCGCACGATCATGGACTCCGACAACGTCCTCGCCCTCGAACGCGTCCCGCGCTCCATGGTCATCGTCGGCGCCGGGGTCATCGGCATGGAGTACGCCTCCATGTTCGCCGCGCTCGGCAGCAAGGTGACGGTCGTCGAGAAGCGGGCCGGGATGCTCGACATCTGCGACGTCGAGGTCATCGAGGCGCTGAAGTACCACCTGCGCGACCTCGCCGTGACGTTCCGGTTCGGGGAGACCGTCGCCGCGGTCGAACGCCACCCGCGCGGCACGCTGACCATTCTGGAGAGCGGCAAGAAGATTCCGGCCGACGCGGTGATGTACTCAGCCGGCCGGCAGGGTCTGACCGATGAACTCGACCTGGACAAGGCCGGGTTGAGTGCCGACCGGCGCGGCCGGATCACGGTCGACGAGCACTACCGCACCGAGGTGGCGCACATCTACGCCGTCGGAGACGTGATCGGCTTCCCGGCGCTGGCGGCGACCGCCATGGAACAGGGCAGGGCGGCCGCCTACCACGCCTTCGGCGAGCCGGTCGGGCAGATGCACCGTCTCCAGCCGATCGGCATCTACACCATCCCGGAGATCAGCTTCGTCGGGCGTACCGAGGACCAACTCACCGAGGACAGCGTGCCGTTCGAGGTCGGGATCTCCCGTTACCGCGAGCTCGCCCGCGGCCAGATCATCGGGGACTCCCACGGCATGCTGAAGCTGCTGGTGTCCCCGGAGGACCGCACCCTGCTGGGCGTGCACTGCTTCGGCACCGGGGCCACCGAACTGATCCACATCGGGCAGACCGTGATGGGCTGCGGCGGCACGGTCGACTACCTGGTCGACGCGGTCTTCAACTACCCGACCCTCGCCGAGTCCTACAAGGTCGCGGCCCTGGACGCCACGAACAAGCTCCGTCAGATCGACCGGATCGGGGACTGACCCGCCTCAGAGTCGGTCGGGGTCCTCGACCACGTGCACCGCGGCCTCCTCCGCGCCGGCCGCGCCCGCGTCGATGCCCACGTCCGTGGCGACCTCGTCCTTCGTGGTCGTGGTGTGGGCGCCCTCGTCGGGGGCGACGAGGCGTCCGGCGCGGTCGGTGCCGGCCTGCGGGTCGACCGGTTCGCCCTCGCCGCCGGGCAGGTCGCCGATCTCGTCGCCGAGGGGCTCGGTACCCTCGGGAAGCTCCTGGGCGAGGCGTTCGTCGAGGGTCTCGCCCTCGTGCTGTTCGGCCGCGGTGGTGCCGTGCCGGGTGACACCGAGGGGCTTCTCCGGCGGCGAGTAGCCCTCGTCGAGGACGTCGTCGTAGGTCCGTTCGTCGACGGCGTCCTGGAGGTCGAGCGGGGACGCGTCCTCCTGCTCCTCGTTGGTTCCGGTGGGCTGGTAGGCGTCGTCGGCCATCGACTCGGCAGGTGTCGGTTCGGTGCCCATGGGCTGCCTCCCTCGCGCGTCGCGTGCGGTTCGGTGTGTGTCCTGATCCGCGTTTCCCCGTATGCGCTCCCCAACCTCAAAAGACTGCCGGAGTAAGGCGTTCCACAGCCGGAAGGTTACCCCCCAGTTAATCTTGAAGGGTCAAGGAATAGGGCTATCATCACTCGCACACGCGGAGTGACCGGTCGTCCACGCAGCGACCGTACGGTCCCCCGCACCCCCTTGGTACCTCTCTTCACCGACCCCTGCCCGAGGCCATCCCTCTCGCGGTCCGGGGCGGAGCCACCCCCCACCCCCTCTTGCGCCGTACGGTCCCCTCCCCCGTGCGTCGTGCCCTACGGAAAGCAGCGCAACCATGAGCATCAGCAGGGGCAGAGGGCTGCAGGCCAATGCCCTCGGTACCTTCGACACCGTGGTGATGGCCGTCGCGGGCAGCGCGCCGGCGTACTCGATCGCCGCGACCACCGCGGTTCTGGTCGGCTCGGTGGGCCTGGCCAGTCCGGCGGCGCTGCTGTACTGCGCGATACCGATGCTGGGCATCGCGCTCGCGTTCAGCTATCTCAGCCGGATCGACGTGAACGCGGGGGCCAGTTACTCCTGGGTGGGCCGTACGCTCCATCCCTTTCTGGGGTTCGTCTCCGGCTGGGCGCTGGTGATCTCGGCGACCATCTTCATGGTGGCCGGCTCGCTGCCCGCCGGTTCCATGACGCTGGCCCTCTTCGACCAGGACCTCGCGGACAACACCGCGCTGTCGACCGTCGTGGGCGCGGCCTGGTTCGTGCTGATGCTGCTCGTGGTGCTCGGCGGTGCCCGGCTCACCGTGCGCGCCCAGCTCGTCATGTCCGGTGTGGAGCTCGCGATACTGGCCCTGTTCGCGGTGCTCGCCCTCTTCCACACGGGCAACGCGCGCGCCTTCGAGTGGTCCTGGCTGGGCTTCGGCCACTTCGACGGCATGTCCGGCTTCGCGTCGGGCGCTCTGATCGCCGCGTTCTACTACTGGGGCTGGGACGTCACCAGCAACCTGAGCGAGGAGACCCGCAACAGCCGCCGTACGACGGGGCTCGCGGGCCTCATCGGCGTCGGCATCGTCTTCCTCCTCTTCGAGGTGTTCACCATCGCGGTGAACGTCATCCTCACCTCGAAGCAGATCGAGGACAACGACGCCAACGTCCTTGCGGTGCTGGGCGAGGAGATCTGGCCGGGCTGGGGCGGCAAGCTGCTGATCGTCGCGGTGATGCTGTCGACCATCGCCACCCTGGAGACCACGCTGATCCAGGTCACGCGCTCGCTGTTCGCGATGGGCCGGGACCGTACGATGCCGTCCGCGCTGGGCAAAGTGCACCGCCGCTGGAACACCCCGTGGGTGGCGATCGTGGTGGTCGGCGGCGTGGCACTGCTGATGTTCATCGCCTCCAACGCGCTGGGCTCGGTGGGCGACATCCTCTTGGACGCGATCTCGGCGATCGGTCTGCAGATCGCCGTCTACTACGGCCTCAGCGGCCTCGCGGTCGTCGTCGCGTACCGCAAGATGCTGCTGAAGTCCCCGACCGACTTCCTGCTCGGCGGACTGTGGCCGCTGCTGGGCGCCCTGTTCATGTTCTGGATCTTCGTCGAGTCGCTGAGCGAGCTGAACACCGCCGCGATCACGATCGGCATCGGCGGGCTGGCCGTGGGGCTGGTCCCGATGTTCTGGTACTGGCGGCGGGGCAGCGACTACTACCGGCCCGCGCGGCTTGACGCGAGCCGTACTGTCGAGGCGGACTACGTCCCCGACGGCGCGGAGTCCGGGCCCTCACTCGTCCACGAGGGTCTCCCCACCGACTTCTGAGGGGTTGTGCGATGGCGAGAGACCGTTTCGCCCCCGAGTTCGATCCCGACTGCGGTGACCTCCCGCTCACCAGCGCCCGTCAGGACATTGTCATCGGCCGCTGGCAGGGTCTGCGTGAACTGCTGGGTGCCACCGGGCCGGACTGGCTCTCCCGGGGCCACCGGGTGCGCGTGCTCGCCCAGGCCTGCGCGGGCAGTTCGACGGTCGAGTCGTGGCTCGCGGCAGAGCCGTACAGCGGGGACGCGCTGGTGCTGCGGGCGGCCACCGAGACGGCCAGGGCGTTCAACCTGGCCATCGCCGCGGGCCGGGGCGTGCCGATCGACCAGCGGCGCGTGGACGCCGCGGTGATGACCTGTCTCCAGGCGGCGGAGGCGTTCGTGGACGACCCGACGCCGTGGATCTCCCTGATCTCGGTGGCCAGGCTGTACCCGGCCGGGGTGCGGCGCCAGGAACTGGGGCGCTGGTGGGACGAGTTGCACGGGCGCGACCCGTACAGCGTCGAGGGTCACCTCCAGGTGCTGCACTACTACTCGGCCCGCTGGCACGGGTCGAACGGCCTGATGTACGACTTCGCCCGCGACGCGGCCGGCGTGGCACCGCCGGGTTCCGCGCTGCCGGTGCTGGTGCAGTACGCGCGGGTCGAGGAGTACCGGACCGCGACGGACGCCGCCGAGGACAGACGCACGTCAGTGGGGCTCGGACAGCACTGGAAGAACGACGGCGCCATCAGTGACGTGCGGCGCACCTTCCAGCGCTGGATCGTTGGCCGCACCGACCAGACGGTGGCACCCGGCGAGCTGCGCGACCTCAACTACCTGGCCCACGCGGCCTGCCACGCGGGCCTCCCGGAGGTCGCCGTCCCGCTCCTGCGCATGCTGGACCGCCGGGGCACCCGCGCTCCGTGGTCGTACACCGGCGATCCGGAACAGCAGTTCACCAAGTGGCGCAAGGAGTTCAAGGTACGGGCCTGAGCGTGGCCGGCAGGGTCAGCCGCCGGCCCGCTCCCCCGCCAGTCCCGCCGTCCACTTCTCCTCTATCCGGCCGACCTTCCACACCACCAGGGCGACGATCCACGTGGCGATGAACAGGCCGACGATGACGAAGCCGAGGAGGTTGAGGTCGAGGCCGCTGATCCAGGTCCAGAAGGGGCCGTGCAGGTCGAGTCCGTCGGCCAGCAGGCCCAGGAGTTCGACCGTGCCGATGAGAAGGGCCACCGCGACCGACAGGCCGGTGATCGTGAGGTTGTAGTAGACCTTGCGGACCGGCTTCGAGAACGCCCAGCCGTAGGCGAAGTTCATGAAGGAGCCGTCGATCGTGTCCAGGAGGGACATGCCGGCCGCGAAGAGGACCGGCAGGGTGAGGATCGCGTACCAGGGCAGTCCGGAGGCCGCGCCCGACCCGGCCAGGACCAGCAGCGCGATCTCCGTCGCCGTGTCGAAGCCGAGGCCGAAGAGCAGGCCGAGGGGGTACATCTGCCACGGCTCGGTGATCGACCGCGTGACCCGGCCGAGCAGGCGGTTCATGAAGCCGCGGTTGTTCAGCCGCTCCTCCAGCGCGGCATCGTCGTAGCGGCCGGAGCGCATCCGCCGGAACACCTTCCAGATGCCCGCCAGGACGACGAGGTTGACCGCGGCGATCAGATAGAGGAACGCGCCCGAGACGGTCGTACCGATCAGCGCGGTCACGTCGTGGAGGCGGGAGTCGTCGTCGCGCACCGGTCCCGCGACGGCCTTCACCCCGAGCGAGAGCAGCAGCGCCAGGACGAAGACGACGCTGGAGTGGCCGAGCGAGAACCAGAAGCCCACCGACAGCGGCCGCTGCCCCTCCCCCATCAGCTTGCGGGTGGTGTTGTCGATCGCCGCGATGTGGTCGGCGTCGAAGGCGTGCCGCATCCCGAGCGTGTAGGCGGTCACCCCGATGCCGATGCCGAAGGACTTCTCGCCGACGCCGTAGTGGTGCGGGGCGACGATCGCGACGAGGGTGAACCAGCCGACGACGTGCAGCGCCACCACCACCGCGGCCATGCCGCCCGCCCTGACCCACTCCTGCCGCGTCATGGAGCCACGGACGCGGTGCCATACCGAGCCCCTCGCGGGGACGGTGGCGGGGAGGAGGGGCGGAGCGGAGTCAGGGGCGGCCGTCATCGGGCGGAGGATCCTCTTCGGTGGGCACGGCCGCACTCAGCAGCCTTGTGCCATCCTCCGGTACCTGCAAGTCATGTGCAGTAAAGCCCGTGGCAGGTCTTTTCCACGACTGGGGAAAGTCCCCTGTCAGGGCGTCGCGCCCGGCCCGTGCGCGCTCACTTTCGGCGCCACGTGGATGTCCATCCCGGCGGCGGTCACGGTGCGCCAGTCGCGGGCGAAGGCGGGCGGCGCGCCACCGTGCCGGGTGAGGACGGCGACGGGCATACGGCGGGAAGCCCCGACGATCCGGGACTCGGTGCTGTTGGTGTTGGGGCCGAGCGCCGCCGCCGAGGTGCACCCGGCGTAGAACGCGACGGGGACCGACAGGTGGCCGGTGAGCAGACAGGGCGGGCGCACCCCGAGGCGGTTGAGCTCGGCCGCGGTGTCGGCCCAGTCGCGGTGGTGGCCCGTGGTGCGGTCGACCGTGCGCTCCAGCACGGCATACTGCACCGCCAGGTGGCCCGCGAGACCGATCGCGAGGAGGATTGCCGCCACCGGACGCCACCGGCCGGCCGGAGTGGTCGCGAGGTGGAACAGGGCGTCGGCGACCGGGATCGCCACCAGGGCGTAGGCGGGCAGCAGGAAGCGCGGGGCCGCGTACCCGATCAGGAAGAGGTAGGGCACGGCGGCCGTCGTGGCGCAGGCCAGCGTGACGAGGGTGACGCGCGTGCGCCCGGCCCGGACCGCGACCACCAGTCCGAGGACGGCCAGCAGCGGCAGCACGGCCCACCAGGCCATGACGACGGGGTCGGGCAGCGGCCCGGTGCAGGGGCGGCACAGCGCCCGGCCGCCCAGGCTGCGCAGTTGGTCGTCGACGGCGAACTGCGGGCCGAGCCCGCCCTGGATACGGGAGCCCTCGTGCAGGCGCTCGGCCAGACCGCCGTAGCTGACGTACGCCTCGATCACCCACTGCGCACCGCCCGCCACCAGTCCGGCCACGAGGGCGAGGGCGGCCCGCGGGCGGCGGCCGACGGCGGCGGTGACGAGCAGCGGGAGGGTGACCCACACCGCGTCGGTGGGCCGCATCCACGCCATGAGACAGGCACCCGCCGCGACTCCCCACAGGGCCCTCGGGTGCTCGCGGGCCCGCAGGAAGCAGCCGACCGCGCCCAGTCCGCCGACGGCGACCCAGTAGTTGGGCATGGCCTGGGGGCCGTAGAACAAGGTGATCCACAGGGAGGCGAACAGGGCGCCGCCGACCGCGAGGACGCGGGCCGGGAAGATGCCGCGCCAGGCGCGCAGCGCCAGGTAGAGGCCGAGGCCGGACAGTACGGCGAGATAGACGCGCAGGAGTTCCGTCGAGGTCGACCAGCTCGCGATCGGAGCCACCAGGAGGGAGACGCCGCGGGCGCGCGGGGCGCTGAAGAAGGCGGCCGGGGCCTGGGCGCCGACCTGGCTGACGTACACGGTCTCGTCCCAGCCGAGGCCCATCCCGGGCCGCACCAGGGCGAGTTGGGCCAGGGTGAAGGCGGCGGCCACCGCCGCGATCAGCCGGTTGCCGCGCGCCCGCAGGGACACCTCGGAGGCGACCGGCGGTGTGCGTCGGTCGCCTCCGACGAGCAGGGCGCTTTCGCCGTGGGCCATCGTCCTCGTCCACCCCTCACCCCGTATGCCGCGGGGACTTGGTCCAATCCACAAAGGCAGGGACAACGTAACCCGCGGCACTGGGCGGTGCAGGACGGGGTTCGGCCAAGCGGTGCCCGTCCGGTTCGCCCGCCCGGGTCAGCGGGCGTGCGGGGCGCGGTGCGGGGGCTGGCCGGGAGCCGGTCGGTCCTTCGGTGCCGGGACGGGACGGACGACCGGACCGTCGCCGTCCAGGGTGAGCGGGGTGCCGTGGTGACGGATCGTCAGGGGAGCTCCCGACAACAGGGTGTACGTCGCCTTGTCCGGCCCGATCTCCACCCGCAGGCAGCGGCCGAGGAGCTGGAGGTTGAAGGCGAGGCGGCTGAGCCGCTCCGGCAGCCGGGGTGCGAAGCGGAGGGAGGCGCCGTCGCGGCGCAGACCGCCGAACCCGGCGACCAGGGCCGTCCAGGTGCCGGCGAGGGAGGCGATGTGGAGTCCGTCGCGGGTGTTGTTCTCCAGGTCGGCGAGGTCCATCAGCGCTGCCTCGCCCGTGTAGGCGTAGGCGAGGGACAGGTGTCCGGCGCGGGCGGCGACGACCGCCTGGACGCAGGCCGACAGGGAGGAGTCCCGGACGGTCAGGGGTTCGTAGTAGGCGAAGTTGCGGGCGATCTGCTCCTCGTCGTGGAACTCCTCGAACCAGCCGCTGCACAGGTACATCGCCAGCACCAGGTCCGCCTGTTTGACGACCTGTTTGCGGTAGATGTCGAAGTAGGGGAAGTGCAGCATCAGCGGGTACTGGTCGGCGCGGGTGCTGCCGAAGTCCCAGCGCTGGTGGCGGGTGAAGCCCGCGTCCTGTTCGTGCACGCCGAGTTCGTGGTTGTAGGGGATGTGCACGGCCTCGGCGGCGTCCCGCCAGGCGGCGCTCTCCTCCTCGTCGACGCCGAGCGCGGCGGCCTGCTGCGGGTGCCGGCCGCAGGCTTCGGCGGCCGCGAGGAGGTTCGCGCGGGCCATGAGGTTGGTGTATGTGTTGTCGTCGACGACCGCGCTGTACTCGTCGGGCCCGGTGACACCGTCGATGTGGAAAACGCCGTGGTGGTCGTGGTGGCCCAGCGAGCGCCACAACCGGGCCGTCTCCACGAGGAGTTCGAGACCGGTTTCGCGTTCGAACCCGGTGTCCCCGGTGGCCTCGGTGTAGCGCACGACGGCGTCCGCGACGGCGGCGTTGACATGGAAGGCGGCGGTGCCCGCGGGCCAGTACGCCGACCCTTCCGAGCCGTCGATGGTCCGCCACGGGAACGCGGCGCCCTTCAGGCCGAGTTGCGCGGCGCGCTCGCGGGCGGCGGGCAGCGTCTTCTGCCGCCAGCGCAGGGCCTCGGACACGGCACGGGGCTCGGTGTAGGTGAGCAGGGGCAGGACGAAGGTCTCGGTGTCCCAGAAGGCGTGTCCGTCGTAGCCGGAACCGGTCAGTCCCTTGGCGGGAATGGCCCGTTCCTCCGCGCGGGCGCCTGCCTGGAGCACATGGAAGAGGGCGAAGCGGACCGCCTGCTGGATCTCCTCGTCGCCGCCGACCTCGACGTCGGCACGGGCCCAGAAGTCGTCGAGATAGGACCGCTGTTCGTCCAGGAGCCCGTCCCAGCCGCTGTGGGCCGCGGCCGCCAGTGCCGCGTCGACCTGGTCGCTCATCGCGGGCCGGGAGCGGGCCCCGGACCAGCCGTGGGCGACCAGCTTCTGCACCCGCAGCCGCTGTCCGGGCTCCAGGACGGAGGTGACGGTCAGCCGCGCCAGGTCGATCGTCTCCTCGCTGCTCGTGGTGGTGCGCTCGGGTCCTTCGATCATGTGGTCGGCGGCCACCGCGACCCTCAGTTTGCTCTGCCGGGTGCGGTGCACGAGCCGCAGCCGGGTGCCCTCGGCGTAGCCCTCCTCGTGCTCCAGCGGCGACTTCAGGGCCTTGGAGGCGCGCGGGTCGCCGTTGGGTCCGGGCAGGCTCTCGTTGGTGACCAGCTCGGACTGGATCACCACCCGGGTGCGGCTGTCGACGGGCTCCACCTCGTAGGACACCGCGGCGACCGCCCGCTGGGTGAGCGAGACGAGCCGGGTCGAGCGCACCCGGATCCGCGATCCCGCCGGCGAGATCCATTCGCAGGACCGCTCGAGGACGCCCCGGCGCAGGTCGAGGGTGCGTTCGTGGGCCACCAGACGGCCGTAGCGCAGGTCGAAGGGCTCGTCGTCGACGAGGAGCCGCACGATCTTGCCGTTGGTGACGTCGATGACGCTCTGGCCGGACTCCGGATAGCCGTAGCCCGCCTCGGCGTACGGCAGCGGGTGCAGTTCGTGGACGCCGTTGAGGTAGGAGCCGGGCAGGCCGTGCGGTTCGCCCTCGTCGAGGTTGCCGCGCCAGCCGACATGGCCGTTGGACAGGGCGAACACGGACTCGCTCTGCGCCAGGACGTCGAGGTTCAGGTCGGTCTCGCGTACGGCCCAGGGCTCGACGGTGTAGGAACGCTGGGTGATCACGCGTGTCCTCCCAGCTCGGCGAGGCCCTTCACGACGATGTCCGCACCGTGCTCGTACAGGGCGTCGGCCTGTCCGACGCGGTCGAGGCCGACGACGTATCCGAAGCCTCCGGCGCGGCCCGCGTCCATGCCGGCGAGGGCGTCCTCGAAGACGGCGGAGCGGGGTGCGTCCAGGCCGAGGTCGCGGGCGGCGGCGAGGAAGGTGTCGGGGCGCGGCTTGCCGGGCAGGCTCCGCTCGGCCGCGACCACGCCGTCGATGCGTACGTCGAAGAGGTCCTCGGCGTCGATGGCGCGCAGCACGTCACGGCAGTTCGCGCTGGAGGAGACGATCGCGGTGCGCAGGCCCTGGGCGCGGGCCGCCCGGATGTAGGCCAGGGTGTCGTCGTAGGCCTCGACGCCGTCCGTGCGGATCTTCTCCAGGACGAGGGCGTTCTTGCGGTTGCCGAGGCCATGGACCGTCTCCGCGCCCGGTGGATCGTCCGGATCGCCGTCCGGCAGTTCGATGTCGCGGGAGGCGAGGAAGGTGCGCACACCGTCGGCCCGCGGCAGACCGTCGACGTACTTGTCGTAGTCGTGGTCGTCGAAGGGCCGGAAGTGTTCGCCCTCGCGTTCACGCAGGAACGCGTCGAACATCTCCTTCCATGCGGCCGCGTGCACGACGGCCGTCCTGGTGACGACCCCGTCGAGGTCGAACAGGCAGGCCTTGATCTCTTCTGGCAGACCGAGCTCCTTCATACAGAACCCGGTTCCCTGCCAGACGCCCGGTCAACAGGTGGATTCACTCGTGCGGGAAAGAGTGATGCTCGTGGGCCACCAGCCAGCGGCCGCGCTCCTTGCGCAGACCGAAGGTCAGCCTGAGCCGGAAGCCGGGGTGGGCGGCGAGTTCCTCCGGGGTGGCGCAGCGCACCAGGGCGTGGGCGTAGGCGATGTCCGTGCCCGCGGTGATGTGCAGGGACTCGATGTCGAAGCAGGCGCCCTGGGCCTGCCACGCGAAGACGGGCGGCCAGGCCGCCCGGTAGGCGGCGAGGCCCCGGATGCCGTGATGGAGCGGCGCCACGTCGAACATCACGATGTCCTGGGCATGGCCGGCGATCACACCCGCGAGGTCGCCGCGGTGGACGGCCGCGGCCCACCCGGTGATGAGGGCGCGGATCTGCGCCTCGTCGTCGAAGTCATGGGGCACTGGCTGTCCTCCTCTCTCTCCCTCTTCCGCATCCAGGGTGCCTGGCCGGTCCGGCTTCGCCGAATGGCAGACTCGGAGTGTGCCGCTGACCTTCGACGACCTTGTGACCCGCGCCCGCTCCCTCACCGAGCACGGAGGACGGGCCGTCCTCGGCATCTCCGGCTCCCCCGGCGCGGGCAAGACGACTCTCGCCGAGCACCTGGTGCGGGCGCTCAACGGCTCCGGAGAGCCCTGGGTGGCGCACGTGCCCATGGACGGCTTCCACCTCGCCGACGTGGAGCTGGACCGGCTCGGCCTGCGCGACCGCAAGGGTGCGCCCGAGACCTTCGACGCCGCCGGGTACGCGGCGCTGCTGCGGCGGCTGCGCGAGGAGAGCGACGGGGACATCGTGTACGCGCCGGGCTTCGAGCGGGTGCTGGAGCAGCCGGTCGCCGGGGCGATCCCGGTGCCGCCGACGGCCCGTCTGGTGGTGACCGAGGGCAACTATCTGCTGCTGGACACCGGCGCCTGGAGGCGGGTCCGGCCCGCCCTGGACGAGGTGTGGTTCTGCGACCTGGACGAGGACGAGCGGGTGCGCCGGCTGGTGGCCCGGCACGAGGAGTTCGGCAAGAGCCACGAGGAGGCGGTGGCCTGGGTGGAGCGCTCGGACCAGCGCAACGCGCAGCTGGTGGCGGGCACCCGCGAGCGGGCCGACCTGGTGGTGCCGTGCCTGGACGTGGGCGTGTGAGGGAGAAAGGGTTCCGGCCCCCGGCCCGGGCCCTCCTCCCTCCCCGCACGCCTCAGCAGGCCGACAGCGTCAGTTCCGGCTCGCCGTGGGCGTCCCCCGCCGGGTCGCCGATCCTTGCCGTGAACGCCTCGGTGCGTACCGTCAGTCCGGCGCCGTCGCGGGCGAAGGCCGCCGTGAGAGGGGCGGTCCCGGGGCCGTAGCGCACGGCGAAGGCGTGCAGGTCCTCCGGCGCGTCCGGGACGGGACCCGCCTCCAGGGCCGTGGAGCTGACCAGGTGGCTCCAGCCCTCGTCGGGGTTGCCGTAGCCGCGGGGGTCGGCGGCCAGGGCGAAGGCCGCCTGCTCCTGGGTGGTCTCGGAGCGGGCGTCGAAGTGGTCGATGCCCTCCGTCCCGGGGTGCGTCAGCCGCAGGGCGCCCACCGCGCTCACCTCGCCCTCGGCCGTCCGGCGCACCTGGTCGCCGTCGTCCTCGGCGTACGGCAGCCCGGCCAGGAGGTAGGGCGTGCCGGGGAGGCGTTCCACGGTGACCGTGGTCCACAGGCTGGTGCCGTCGGTGACGTACAGGGACTGGAGGTGGCGCAGGACGTGGTCGCGGCCGACGACCGGCTTGGTGACGAGCTTGGCCGTGAGGCCGTCGGCGCGCACGTCGCGCACCCGGACCTCGCCCATGGGACGGCAGAACAGGAAGCCGTCGACGACCGGGCCGAAGCCGTGGTGGCGGTCGACGGCCGCGGGCAGGTAGTAGGTGCCCGCCGCCTCCACGACCGCCGGTGTCATCCGGGAGTCGAAGGCCACCGAGACGCCGCCGGCCCGCAGTTGGTGGCGGGCGGTCGCCGTGGACGGCTCCCGGTGCCAGCGGGTGGTGTCCTGGATCTGCCAGACCAGCATCCAGGCGAAGTGACCGTCCACTCCCCCGTCCGCCTTGACCGCGTGCCGGGCCCAGCGGCTGTCGCCCCGGTAGCGGCCGAGGTCGGCGCCGATGCGGGCACCGAAGTAGCGCAGGCCGAGGACCGACTCGAACGCCGAGTGCTGCTCGCTGTAGCGCGGGCCGCCATTGTCGTAGCCGCCGCCCGTCAGGCGGGCGTCGATGTAGCGGGCCAGGGTCTCGCCGTCCTCGGCGAAGATCTCCTCGCCGCTGATCCGGTGGGCCTGGGCGAGGAAGGACAGGGAGATCGGGCCGTAGTTGTTGTCGTAGGCGCCGCCGTGCTCGGGGGGCAGGGCGGCGCCGCGGTCCTCGACCCGGTGCGCGTGGATCTCGTCCCGGTACAGCCGAAGGGCGCGCGCACGGACCGACTCGGCCTCCGGACCCGGCAGCTGGGCCGCCAGCATCAGGCCGCCGACCACACAGCCGATCGCCTGGTTGCCGGCTTCCTGCGGGTTGAAGAAGGTGGCCTCGGTCAGCCAGCGCCAGTATCCGCGGGCCACGTCGAGGAGTTCGGCGCGATGGTCGTCGTCGACGAGTCCCTCGGCCGCGTCCAGGACGTTGACCGCCTGGAGCAGCGCCCACACCGTGCTCGGCCAGTCACCGATGGGGTGGGCGCCCGCCGCCAGGGTGTAACGGGCGTACGGCAGACCGGAGTTGCGCACCTTCAGGTTCGGGTAGCCCGGGTTGTCGTCGGTGTACACCCGCTCGCGCAGATGGAAGGCGAGGCTGCGGCCGACCGCCTCCGGCAGCCTCGGGTCCTTGCTCCGCTGCCAGGCGAACGCCAGCAGGGACGTGATGCCGAGCGAGGTGTCGCCGATGTCGTCCACGCACTCGGGGTGTTCGAGGTTGCCCTCGGGCGTCAGCCGGGCGAGGGCCTGCTCGACGACGTCGGCGAGGACGGTGTCGTACGCCTCCGGGGTGTCCGGGAGGTCGTGCAGGGGGCCGCGCTGGTGCGTGAGGTGCACGGGATCAGTCCTTCATGCCTGAGAGGTGGCGCGCAGTGCGAGGGTCAGCGTCTGCGGTCCGTGGCCACCGAGGTAGACCCGGTTTCCGGTCGTCGCGTCGGTGCCGCCGACCACGGTGTAGTCCTGCCCGGGGTCGTAGCGCAGTACGTCGCTCCGGTCCGGTCCGGCGAGCGGTTCGCCCGTCTCGACGGCGGCCTCGACCCGGATCTCGTCGTCGCCGACGCGGTAGGTCAACGGCTCGGTCGTCAGGCACCAGCTGCCGTCGCCGAGCGGTACGGCACCCTGTGGCTCGCCGCCCGGCCGGAAGGTCAGTTCGAGGGCCCAGGGCACCGATGGGCCGCTGATGTCGATCCGCAGGTCGGCCCCGTCCTCCCGCAGGTCGACCTCGACCCGGGTCGTGTGGGAGACCTCGTCCTGAGGGCGGTCGGGGAAGGCCATCGCCGCGGAGAAGCGGCCCTCGTCCACCAGGCGGTAGGCGCCGTCGTCGCGCCTCAGATCCTTCGGGAGCGGCTGGTAGTAGGCGGTGGTGAGGGTTTGGGTGAGCCGGTACCGGTTGTCGGCGAGCTGTTCCATGTCGTCGGCACGGAACGGGCCCAGGTCGAAGAACACCCGCGAGAGGCGGACCGCGTCGAGGACGGCGGCACCGGCGAACAGGCGCAGGAAGGTGGGGTTGCAGGCGAGGCCCGAGCGGATGCGCCGGTGCTCGGGCACGTCGGAGCCGCCGTACACCACGGTGTGTGCGGTGGCCGAGGCGTGTGCGGCGAGGCGGGCGGTGGTGAGGTACCGGGCGCGGGGCAGGGTCTCCGGGACCGGTGCGGGCAGTGGGCGGCACAGGTCCGGGGTGAGGAGGGTCTGGGCGAGCAGGTCGGGGTCGTCGATGCCACCGGCGGCCGCCAGATGCGCGGCCCGGCTGAAGTCGCCCCGGCCGGTGCGGATCGCCAGCAGACGGTAGTGCGGCAGGTAGGGCCACAGCGCGAACAACAGCTTCTGGTCCTGGCGGCGCGAGTGGACGGTCTCCACCGTGCCGTCCGGCCTGATGAGGTCCAGGGTCGCGGCGAGGTTGCGTTCGACGGCGTCCAGCAGGTCGGTACGCCCGAGCACCTCGGCCAGCAACAGCAGCGCCGGGTTGGTCACGATGGACGCGTAGACGGCGCTGCGCTCCGAGTACAGGCCCTCCGCGTCGATGTCGACGCCCTCGGCGAGCCACTCCTCGACGCGGTCGAGGAGTCGGTCGTCGGGGAACGACCGGTGCAGCCGGGCGAGCGCCGCGCTCAGCTCCCAGCGGTGGTTCGGGGTGTGCACGCCACCGGTCAGGAGACTGTCCGCCGCGGCACCGGCGATCTCGGCGAGACCGGCGGCGACCTCGCGCAGTTCCGGCCCCGCGCCGGCGGCGAGGACGTGCGCGTCGCACACGTCGTTGACGGTGAACCCGGAGTCCGGCGGCGACTGCACGTTGTCGCCGCCGGCGAAGAGACCGGTGGGGGTCTGGGCGGCCCGCAGGGCGCGCAGGTGGGTCGTCGCGGCGGCGACGGCCTGCCGGCTGCCGTGCAGGGCAGAGTCCGGGGAACGGTATGCCGCGACCAGGGTCTTCACCCGGCGCGCCAGATCACGGTGCGGTACACCGGCGGGTTCCTCGTCGGGGCGGGCCGCCAGCGGGACGGCCTGCCGGTCGGCGGCGCGGGCCACCGACCGGACGAACTCGTGGTCGAGCGGGCTGGGCACGGTCAGTCCTTCAGGCCGGCGTTGATGTCGGCGCTCATGACGTAGCGCTGGAAGACCAGGAAGATGGCGATCAGCGGGATCATGGAGATGACCGAGGCGCCGAGCAGTACCGACCAGTTGATGTTCTGGGCGCCGACGATGCTCTGGATGCCGATCTGCACGGTGAACTTGTTGGGGTCGTTGAGCATCAGGAGCGGCCAGATGTAGTCGTTCCAGCGCCACTGGAAGGACAGGATGGCGAGGGTCAGCATGATGGGCCGGGCGAGCGGCACCATGATCCGCAGGAAGATCGACAGTTCGCGGGCGCCGTCGATGCGTGCGGCTTCGACCAGTTCGTCGGGAACCGTCAGGAAGAACTGGCGGAACATGAAGCATCCGGTCGCCGTGAGCACGGCCGGGAGGATGATGCCGGCGAACGAGTTGTAGAGGCCGAGGTTGCGGACCACCAGGAACTCCGGGGCGAGCATGACCTCGCCCGGCAGCATCGTGGTGGCCAGGATGCAGAGGAAGAACGCCTTGAGCCACCTGTTGTCGTACTTGGCCAGCGCGTACCCCGTGCAGCAGCTGACACCCACCGTGAGGATCGTCGTGATCACGCACACGATGGCCGTGTTGATGAAGTATTGGGAGAAGTTGGCGCTGTCCCACGCCGCCCGGAATCCCGACAGGGTGGGGTTGTGCGGGACCAGCGTCAGCGGATAGGAGAACAGGTCGCTGGCCGGCTTGAGGGAGCTGAGGACGAACCACAGCACCGGAAACCCGTACAGGCACGCCATGATCCACAGCAGTGTCGTCGCGGACACCGCCTGCCTGAGCCCACCGGTGGCCGTCTTGCGGGACCGCTTCCTGGAGACTCGCCGTCCGGAGTCGACGTCGGCCGGGCGCGGGATGTCTGTGGTTGTCATCGGTTCTCCACCCGCCGGTTGACGATCAGCTGGATGATCGCGACGGCCATCAGGATGAGCATGAGCACGAATGACGCGGCGCTCGCGTAGCCGATCTGGCCCCGTTTGAAGCCGGTCTCGTAGATGTACTGGACGAGCAGGTTGTTCGACGAGCCGGGTCCGCCGTTGTTGAGGGCGACGAACACCGGGTACTCCTTCATCGCGTTGATCGTGTTGAGCAGGATGACGATGAACGAGGTGGGCGCGATGCTCGGCAGGGTGATGCTGAAGAACTGGCGCCAGGGACCGGCGCCGTCGAGCGAGGCGGCCTCGTAGTACGACACCGGTACGTTCTTGATCGCCGCGATGAACAGCAGCATCGTGAAACCCGTCCAGGCCCAGGCCGCCGCCATCACCACCACGAGCAGCGAGAGGTCCGCGTTCGACTGCCACGGAACGGCGTCTCCGCCGAACTTCTCGATGATGTAGTTGACCAGTCCGAAGTTCTCGCCGAACATCCACCGCCACAGGACACCGACGACGATGGGCGACAGCAGCCACGGGATGAAGAAGGGGACGCGGGCGACCGACCCGCCCTTGGCGTGCTTGCTCACCACCAGGTTGGCGGCGAGCAGCGAGACCACGAAGTTCAGCGGCACGAAAAGGACGGTGTACAGCAGGGTCCGGGACAGCGCGTCGTAGAACGTGGAGTCCCCGAACAGGTTGTGGTAGTTGTCCAGCCCGACCCACTGGAACACCCCCACGCCCGTGTAGTTCGTGAAGGAGTAGACGAGCCCGATCACCGCCGGCCAGACGAAGAACAGCGAGAAGAGCACGACATTGGCCGCGATGAGGACGAGCGGCGCAAGGGTGTACTTACTGCGTCTCCTGGGCGGGCTCGCGGACACGGCGGACACGTCCGAGGCGCGTTTTGTCATCTTCCTGACTCCGTGCTGGTGGAATGGATTGCGAGGGGCTCAGGCAAGAAGAGGCCCTGAGCCCGGCACCACTGGGCGCCCGAGGCCGGGCGGCGGGGTCGAGACACCACCGCCCGGGCCTGCCGGCCTACGCTCAGCCGCCGACCTGCTGGTTGTAGCCGTCCACGATGTTCTGCAGGGCCTTGTCGGCCGACTGCTGGCCGTTGATCGCCTTGCCGAGCTCCGTCTTGGTCGGGTCCTCGGTGAGGGTCTTGCCCTTCAGCACCCACTGCGTCTGCGCGCCGTTGAAGTAGCCCGAGATCGGGGCGTAGAGCGGGATCTCCTCGTTGTAGAGCTTGAACGCCGCCTGCGCCGCCTCGGACTTGAAGGGGTACTTCGGGGTCAGGCCGCTCTCGACGGGCAGGAACCCGGACGCCTCGCAGAGCGCCTGGTAGTGGGCCGGCTCGTACAGCCAGGACAGGAACTTCGTCGCGGCGGTGGCCGCGTCGCCGTTGTTGTTGAAGCCCACCGTCATGCCGCCGCTGTTGACGTCACTGGCCTGCACCGGCTCGGCGGGGGTCGGGACGCTCGCCCACTCGAACTTCTTGATGCTGTCCGCGAAGGCGGGCACCTGCCACACGCCGGACCAGTAGGCGACCACGTCACCGCTCTGGAACATGGCCGACGGGTCGGCGCCGCTGGTCCACACCGACTTGGGCATGACCTTGTCGTCGTTCCATCCGACGAAGGTGTTCACGGCCTTCTTGGTCGCCGCGTCCACCGAGAACTTGCCGGAGGAGTCCGCGTGGACGTACTTGCCGCCCAGCTCGTACACCATGGCGCGCAGCCGGGACGGCGACTGGTCGAAGGTCAGGGAGTACTTGGCGCCGGTCTTCTCGCGGACCTTGTTCGCCGCCGCGATGAAGTCGGTCCAGGTCCAGGTCTTCGACGGCGAGGCCGGGAAGGAGACGCCCGCCTTCTCGAACAGCGACTTGTTGATGAACAGGCCGGAGGCGGTCACGTCCGAGGGGATGGACAGCACCTTCCCGGACGAGTCCTTCGCCAGGAAGTTGGCGTTGATGTTGTTGCTCTTCTTGTTGGCGATGGAGCTGAGGTCGATCAGCTTGCTCGACCAGATCGGGTCCAGCGCCGGCACGGCCGCCACGTCGGGCAGGGAGTTCGCCTGCGCGGCGTTGTGCAGCTTCGTCGTGTAGCCGTCGTAGGGAATGTTGACGAGCTTGACGGCGACGCCGGTTTCCTTCTTGTACTGCGCCACCATCTTCTTCCAGCCCGCGTCCTGGCCCGGAACCGTGGAGATCCAGAACGTCAGGGACTTGGAGGTGCCGCCCGAGTCGCCCCCCGATCCGCAGGCGGTGAGGAGCAGGGCACCCGCCGAGGCGGCCGCAGCGAGGGAAACCAGGCGGCGCGTGCCGCCGCGGCCGAGACGGCTGGAGCGCCGCACACCCACAGTGGTCATCTTCGATCCCTTTTTTTCGTGGTAGGGGACGGAGCACGGCGCCGACGGAAGCGGCACGGGTGCATTTTGCAGGAAAGGTCTGCTTTCCGAGGGCGCGGCCTCGCCCGGCCGCGTCATCCTGACGGGCGAGGGTCCCCGGCCGCTGGGGCCGTCACCGCACGGGCACGCCCTCGTGCGGTTGCCGTACGTCGAGTACGGGCGGGACGCTCGCCCAAGCCGGCGTCCCGGCCGACTTAGAAAGCGCTTGTCCGGACATTGGCAGACCGAGTCCGAAACCGTCAATCCTTCGTCCGCGCGGCCTGGGTCACGGTTTGGACTCCTCGGGCGACCGCGAGCCGTGCGGCGCCCACGACGGTACCGAGATCACCGACCTGGCTGCTGACCACCTCGGTGGGCCAGCTCAGCCGCTCCAGTTCGGCCCGTACACCGGGCAGGAGCTGCGGATACGCGCCGGTGCTGCCGCCCAGTACGAGCAGTCCGGGGTCGAGCACGGCGGTCACGGCGGCCGCCAGCCGGCCCACGTCCACGGCGTGCCTCGCGACGACCGCGCGGGCCGTGGCGCTGCCCTGTCCGGCGAGGGCGAAGAGCCGCTCGGCCGTGCGGGGGCACGCGCCGTCGGATGCGGGCCAGGCCTCGGCGGCCCGGCGCAGCAGGGAGCGGGACCCGATGTACTCCTCCAGGGCCTCGTGTCGGGGCTCCAGGTCGTCGTCCCAGGGGTAGGGCAGCCGGGCGAGCTCTCCGGCGGCGCCGTTGGCCCCGGCCAGCACGTGTCCCCCGACGACGATGCCGAGACCGATACCGACGCCGATCCGCAGATAGCCGAAGGTGTGACGGCCCCGGGCCGCGCCCTCGTGGAGTTCGGCGAGGGCGGCGCAGTTGACGTTGTTCTCCAGGTGGACGGGGACTCCGGGCGGCAGTGCGACGGTCACGGCGTCGAACAGGGGCCCGGCCTTGGCCGTGGCGGGGCGCATCTTCTGCGGCGCGGTGACGTCACCGACGGCCACGACGATGGTGCGCAGCGGGGCGTCGGGGGGCAGCGCGGACAGGGCGTCGCGGACCACGTCGACGGCCTCCTCGCGGGGCCCGGTGGCCTGGGCGAGCAGGGTGCCGTCCAGGGCGCAGCCGCGGACCCGGGTGAGGGCGGGCCCGAGGTCGACGGCGAGCACGGCGCCGGCGGCCGGGCCGAGGCGGTACACGGCGGCGCTGCGGCCCGTGCCGCCGGAGGAGGTGCCGGAGTGGGCGGCGAGATGGACGCCCTCCAGCTCGGCCACGGCGGAGGAGACCGTCGGCTTGGACAGCCGCGCGAGACTCGCCAACTGCGGTCGCGTCGCCGTACCCGCTTGGGCGAGCACGGCGAATACCGCGCCGGCACTTTCGGTCAGACGGGGGGCTCCAGCCACGTCGTGTTCCACACTTCCCCCAGGTCACAGGCTGCTCTCCCGGGCCGAGCGGCTCGGCGGGAGGCGGCGACGGGTTGCTCCGGCGTCTTGCGCCCCGCCCGGGTCGGGGGGCCCGGGAAGTCGAGGGCGCGACGCCTATTGACACGCACTGTACTTCGTTAGTTAACTTCCTAACGAACGTCACGGTACTCGCCTGCCGTGGTCCGTCAGAGGCCCGTCCCGGGGCTTCCCTAGATCTTCAACCGCCTTGCCCCACGACACGGTTCGCCCACCGTCGCAGCACACAGCGCAATGACGAAAGAGGTTCCGTGCAGGACACCGCACCCCTGGTTGTCGGCATCGACGTGGGCGGCACCAAGACACACTTCCGCGCGTTCGCGGGCGATGCTCCTGTCGCCGATCACGTCCGGTCCAGCAGCGGCTGGCGGCCCCACGACCCGGTGGCCGCCGCCGGATGGCTGGCCGCACTGGCCGCCGACGCGCTTCCCGCGGGCGCCCGCCCGTCCGCCCTCGCCGTCGGCGGGCACGCCTGCGAGACCCCGCGCCAGTGCGCGCAGATCCGCACCGCTCTCCAACTCCACTTCGACGCGCCCGCGCTGGTCGTGGGCGATGCCGAACTGCTCGTTCCCGCGGCGGACCTGGACAAGGGGGTCGGCCTGGTCGCCGGCACCGGCTCGGTCGCCGTGGGCCGGTTCGCCGACGGCACACCGGTCCAGGTCGGCGGCTGGGGCGCGCTCCTCGGCGACGAGGGCGGCGCCGCCGGTCTGGTCCGCGAGGCCGTACGTGCCGTATGGGCCGCGCACGACCGCGGCGAGGAGCCCGACGCCCTGGCGCTCGGTCTGCTGGCCGGGTTCGACGTTCCCGAAGTGCCCGCGCTCGGCGCCGCGCTGGAGCACGCCACGGCCGCCTCCGCCGACTGGGGCCGGCAGGCTCCGGCCGTCTTCGCCGCCGCCGAGGCCGGGTCCGCGCTCGCCCGCACCGTGATCGCCGAGGCGGGCCGTGCCCTGGCCGCGCTCGTGGAGCGGCTCGCCGCCCGCGGGGTGGTGGCCGACGACGTCGTGGTCGCGGGCAGTACCGTCCTCGCCCAGCCGTCGCTGTACGACGCGTTCGCGTCGGCGCTGGCCGACGCCGTGCCGACGGCACGGCCGCGTCCCCTGCGGGCACCCCCGGTGGACGGCGCGGTGGCGCTGGCCCGTTCACTTCTGTGACATCCGCCGGACGCCGGGTCTCCTCCGGTCCGACATGACCCGCCCGTAGATCTTCGCTCGTACGAAGCTCGCAGGACTTCAGAAAGCGCATTCGGCGCACCTGTTGACTGCCGCATCATGAGTCGCATCCGCACCACCTCCCCCGGCCGCACGGCCGCAGAACTTCAAAGAGAGGCAGACCCATGCCGTCATCCGCCGGGCAGCACTCCCCCGCGCCGCTCACCGCACGTGCCATGAAGCGAAGGGGTTTCCTCAAGTCCTCCCTGGGTGTCTCGGCCGGTGTCCTGGCCGCGCCCACCTTCGCCTCCTGGCTGGGCGCCGCGGACGCCAAGGCCGCCACCGCCGCGCTCGCGTTCGTGGACGACTACAAGTCCAACGTCATGGCGAACCTGACGCCCGAGACCAACGCGGTGGTGCGGATCCTCGGCGGCTTCACCCAGGTGTGGAAGACCGGCGGCGCCTGGAACACCGGCACCCCGCTCAGGCCCGAGATACTGCGCGCCAACATGCGCTACTGCGCCCGCCTCACCAAGGCGCGCACCGAGGCCCAGGCCAAGGATGCCTTCCTCTACGACCGCCAGCACCAGAGCTACGCCATGATCGGCGGCCTCGGCCCGCTCGCCGGCCTCTACCGCTCCGGCGCCAAGGCGGTCACCTCCATCACCAGCGCGCCCGACACCACCCCGGCGACCACGATCAGCGACGCCGTCCCGGCCGACGCCCCTGCGGGCTCGGCGCTCGGCGCGGGCTCCTACGACTCCTCGCTCGGCCAGGTGGCCAAGCTGGTCGACACCGTGCGCGGCCCGTACGCCTCCGGGAACCCCGGCAAGTACGCCTTCCAGTACCCGCGGCCGTGGCGCATGAACGAGGACAGCGAGGTCGTCGACACCGGCGCCAAGGACGCGCTCGGCTACCCGGTCTACGACTCCGAGGTGGTCGTCGCCCCTCAGCTGCTGCGCCAGCGCAGCACGTCCCCGGTGGACGACGGCGGCTTCCCCAGCGGTCACACCAACGCCTTCCACCTGGCGGGCCTGGCCTTCGCGTACGCCGTACCCGAGCGCTTCCAGGAGCTGGTCACCCGCGCCTTCGAGCTGAGCCACACCCGGATCATGTCCGGCATGCACTCGACGGTCGACGTCATGGGCGGCCGCATCATGGCCACCGCGCTGGCCGCCGCCACGCTGGCCGACTCCGCGAACGCCGACCTCAAGGCCGCGGCCCGGGCGCAAGCGCTGAAGTACTTCACCGAGCAGACCGGCACCACGCCCGACACGCTCTTCGCCTACGCCCACTCGGACGCCACAGACGCGTACGCCGACCGGGACGACAACGCCCGTTCCGTACGGCCCCGGCTGACCTATGTGCTGAACCGGGACGGTGGCAACAAGCCGTTCACCGTGCCCAAGGGCGCGGAGGTGCTGCTGGAGACGCGGCTGCCGTACCTGGACGCGGCGCAGCGTCGTGAGGTGCTGCGGACCACCGGGCTGCCCTCGGGCTATGTCCTGCTGGACGGCTTCGAGCAGTGGGGCCGGCTCAACCTGTTCGCCGCGGCGGACGGTTACGGCTCCTTCGACTCCGACGTCACCGTCACACTGGATGCGGCCTCGGGCGGTTTCCACGCGGCCGACGCCTGGCGCAACGACATCGACGGCTGCGGCTCTCTGACCAAGCGGGGCAGCGGCACGCTCACCCTGACGGGGCACAACCGGTACACCGGTGGGACCGTCCTGAAGGAAGGTGTGCTGGTCGCCGGTTCGGTCCACGCGCTCGGTCACGGCGACGTTCGGGTGCAGGGCGGAAAGCTGACGCTGGTCGGCACGTCGCTCCAGGTGCACGGCACGTACAGCCAGGAGGGCGGCGCGCTGGAGCTGACGCTGCGCTCGGGCCAGGAGCCGGTCCTGGAGGTGACGCGGCGCGCGGTGCTCGGCGCGGGCAGTGTGCTCTCGCTGGAGCTGGACGCGAAGAACCCTCCGAAGGCGGGGCGCACGGTCCGGGTCCTCGGCAGCCACAGCCTGCGCGGCCAGTTCGACCGCGTCGAACTGAACTCCGACACCCTGCGGGCCGTACCCGTCTACACGACGGAAGGTCTGTCGGTACGACTCCTGAAGCGGTGAGGCCCGCGGGGCGGGAGCTGATGCGAGAGTGGCCCTCATGAGGTGCCCGCGGATCGCTCCCGCCACCGCCCGGCCGGTCCCACCGCGGGGCGGATGATGGCGAGCGAGCAGCAGACGGTCCTGGACCCGGTTTCCGGTTCCGGGTCCCGCGACGACGAGGTGCGGCAGCCGCGACCGGCCCGGCGGTGGCTGGTGCCGCTCCTGGTCGTCGTGCTGCTCGCGCAGATGGCGGCCGTCATGGTGACGACCGCCGTGCAGCAGACCCCCACGATCGACGAACCGGTCTACGTGGCCACGGCCGCCGAGTACCTGCACGGTCAGGGCATCCGCTACAACCCCGAGCACCCGCCGCTCGGCAAGCTGGTCATCGCCACCGGGGTGGCGATCGCCGACCCGCACGTGGACACGGCGTTCCACGGGCCCCAGATCGACCTGGGCCCCCATCTGCTGTACGAGTCGGGCAACGACTCCTGGCAGCTGATGTTCTGGGCGCGGCTCCCGGTGATCGTGCTGACGCTGCTGTTCGGGCTGGTCGTGTTCGCCTTCGCCCGGGAACTCGCCGGAACAGCGGCGGGCCTCACGGCACTCGCCCTGTACGCCTTCTCCCCCGACGTCGTCGCCCACGGTTCGCTGGCCACGCTCGACGTGCCGATGGCCGGGTTCCTTCTCACCTCGGTGTGGCTGCTGTGGCGGGCCCGCGCACGGCCACGGCTGTACGTGCCGCTCGCAGGTCTGGCGCTCGGGGCGGCCCTGGCGACGAAGATGAGCGCGCTGCCGGCCGTGCCGGTCCTGCTGGGACTGGCCGCCCTCTCGGTGTGGGCCGCGTCCCGCGGCGACGAAACACGCCGACGCCTGCTGCGCGTGGTGGCCGGGGCCGCGATCCTGACACTGGCCGCGGTCGCCGTCGTATGGGCGTCCTACCTGGTGGTCGACCCGCGGCTGCGGTGGACGTCCCAGGACCAGGTGCCGGTGGTGCGCGGACTGCGGGGGACCCTCGTCGATCTGCTGCCGTTCCCGCAGGCGTACGCGGACGGGATGCGGATCCAGTTCCACTTCGAGAACTATCCGTGGGAGGGCTTCCTGTTCGGGCGGCTCTACACCGGGCACCTCTGGTACTACCTGCCGGCGGCGCTCCTGGTGAAGACCCCGCTGGGCCTGCTCGCCCTGTGGGCCGCGGGTGCCGTGGTGCTGGTGGCGGTACGGCGGCTGCGGCCCGCCGCGCCGTATCTGCTCGTGCCCGCCGGGGTCCTGCTGGCCTCCGCCATGACGGGGTCACGCGACTTCGGCACCCGGTACGCGCTCTTCCTGCCCATGTTCCTGACCGTGGCCGCCGGATGCGTCCTGGCGGTCCGCCGACGCTGGGCGACGATCGCGACCGGGGCGCTCGTGCTGTTCGTCGCGGTCAGCTCGGTGCGGACCTTTCCCTACTATCTGCCGTACGCCAACGAGGCGTACGGCGGACCGGCCCGGACCCATCTGCGGCTGCACGACTCCAACGTCGACTGGGGCCAGGACCTGGGCCGGCTCGCCGACCGGCTGCGCGAGCGCTACCCGGACGAGCGGATCTGGCTCGTCTACAAGGGGAGCGGGCTGCCGTCCGCCTACGGCATCGAGGCGACCGATCCACGTGAGGCGCCGGTGGACGAGGTGCGCGGGCTGCTGGTCGTGTCGGACTCCTCGGTCGCCAAGGCGAAGGGCCGGCTGGCCGAGTTGATCGACAGCAGCCGTCCGGTCGACGAGGTCGGTCACTCGATCACCATCTATCGCCGATGACCACCCCGGCGAGCGTGCTCCATCTCCGCTCAGCGGACCGCTTGCTGGAACGCCTCGGCGCTCACGTGCGGCATCGCCCCGCTCGTCACGCGGTAACGGCCGTTGGGCACCCGGTCGGACCTGGAGATGTGCACGGTGAGCGGGCCCGCCCATTCGTAGCCATGCCGCTCGCCGTGCCGGGCCAGGCTGTCGGTGAGCTCCTGGCCCACATCGCTGCCCCGGCGCACCAGTTCGTCGTAGGCGAAGTCCGCGAGCTCGACGTCGTACGCGTTCGGGACCACCACCCTGCTCTCACTGCACACGACCACCTTGCTGTCGCACTCACGCCGCAGCGCGTCGAGGAGTTCGACGGGCTCCCTGCCGACGACCCGCGCCCACAGCGACTCCCACCCGTGCTCCATTGCCCGTTCCAGCGCGCTCAGCGCACTCATGCCCTCGTCACCTGCCGACCCTCTGGTTTCGTATGCGGTGTCATTCCTGGGCGAAGTCGCCGGGTTCCACCCGCGCTTCCTCGAACGCCTCGCGCAGGGTGCGGCCGCTCCCGCCGGGGGCGGGGGCCCCGCCCTCCTCGTGCCGGTGCCGCAGAAGCTCGTCGGTGGCCTCGGTCTTGCGCCGGTTCTCCTCGGGGACCGTCATACGGGGCTGCTCCTCAGGTGTCGTCGAACGTCTTGCCCAGCGGCGGGTTCCCGCTCGGGCGCGGCGTACCCATCCCGATCGGCGCTCGCCGGATGCTTCCGCACAAGCGCTGGTCACCGGGGGGTGTGAGCTATGTTGACTCCCCGTGGCAGACAAAGGAGGCGCCTCGGTGTCATCGCCGCAGCAGGCACGCGCTCAGGCATCCGCGATCACCTCCGGCAAGACCGCACCGGAGACGGAGGCGGCCCCGGCCTCCCAGCTCAGGACGCTCTTCGACCGGCCCCGGCTCTCCCCCGGACAGCGGCGCATCGCGCAGTACCTGATCGAGCACATCACCGAGGCGGCGTTCCTCTCCATCACCGATCTCGCGGAGCGCGTGGGCGTGAGCCAGCCCTCGGTGACGCGGTTCGCCGCGGCCGTGGGCTTCAGCGGCTACCCCGCCCTGCGGGAGAAGCTCCAGTCCATCGCCCTCGGCACGCTCGCCGGCGGACCGGTCGCCGACGACGAGTCACGCGGCAACGAACTCCAGGCAGCGGTCGACGCGGAGATCGAGAACCTGGAGAACCTGCGCCGCGACTTCGCCGACCCCGACCAGGTGATCGAACTGGGCCGCAAGCTGTCCGAGTCGACCCCGCTGACCGTCCTGGGCCTGCGCATCTCGGCGTCCCTGGCCGAGTACTTCGCCTACGCGGCCCGCCGTATCCATCCCGACGTACGACCGGTCACCCGCGGCGGCAGCGTCGCCTACGACGCGCTGCTGCAGTCCCGTGAGGCGGGCGGCACCTGGGTGCTCGCGTTCTCGATGCCGCGGCACGCCCAGGAGACCCTCACCGCGCTGCGGGTCGCCCGCAGCGCCGGACTGAAGGTCGCCCTCGTCACGGACCTGGTGCTCGGACACGTGGCCGACGAGGCCGACGTCCTCTTCTCCACCGGCACCGGCTCACGGCTGGTCTTCGACTCCTACGCCGCGCCCGGTGTGATCGCCGCCGCCCTGCTCCAGGCCATGACCGACGCCGATCCCGAGCGCACCCAGGCCCGGCTGGAGGAGTACGAGCAGATCTCCGACCAGCACCAGTTCTTCCTCAGGGACTGACCCCGCCCACCCCCGGTCATACGCCTGCACACCGGGACCAGCCGTAATAAATCGAGCATGAATGTTTTCATACGCCTTGCCAAGCGGACGGCATATATAAATACTGCTCACGGATCACACCGGGATCACTCCCGGACCGTCCGCACCCCTGTCCCCGTCCCCACCCCCACACCGCCCGAAAGGGCTCCTTCGCGGACATCCCGAGCCGTCGTCACCTACCCGCGTCGACGCCAGGGATGTTCGGTAGGGCCTCGCCTGCACGCGAGCCCATGGCGGCCCCGGTCATCCCCTAGGCCGGGGCCGCCCAATCCGTCGGAACACCCGCACGACGCCGCACACCCGGAAGCGATCACCATGCCCCTGACGACCACGCGGACCATCACTCGTCCCGGCCCGGACTGGCCCTGCCAGGTCAAGACGCCCGGCAGCTACGACTGGGAGCGCTCCGCGGCCAAGTGGCTGCGGGAGCTGGTGCCGACGCGGTACGCGAGCTATCCGGCCCTGATGCGGCACACCGTGCTCCTGGCCCGGCACGCGCAGATCCAGGTCCAGCACGAGATCCGGGTGGCGCGCACCGCGCTGCAGACCGCGCGGGCGGACCTGCCGGCGCTCGGGCTGCCGGAGTCGGTCATCGAGCACACCATCAAGCTGTACGCGGCCGAGGTGCTCCAGCTGCAGCACATCGCCCGCAGCATCCGCGCGGTCACCCAGGCCCTGGTCGACCACCACCACGGGCGCTGACCTCTCGCGCAGGGCATGACCCGTGCCGTGCGGGGGAATCCGTGGAGACCATGAGCACCACCGACGTACGGCACGGCGACCCGGTCACCACGGTCCTCACCTGGGAGGTGCGTCCGGGCCGGGAGCGGGAGTTCGAGCGCTGGACGCGTGGGATCACCCGCTGCGCCAGACGGTTCCCCGGCAACGAGGGCGTCTCCTGGCTGCGTCCCGAGGACGGTCACCGCTTCCACGCGGTGCTGCGCTGGTCCGACGCGCACCGGCTCACCGCCTGGCTGGAGTCGGACGAGCGGGCGGCCTGGCACACGCGGATCGACGACATCGCCACGGAGCTCGGCAGCGAACGGCAGTCGACGACCGGGCTGGAGACCTGGTTCAGTCTGCCCGGCACGACCGTGCGGCCCCCGGTCCGCTGGAAGATGGTGCTGACGACGTTCCTCGGTGCCTTCCCCTGCACGCTGCTGATCCAGTGGCTGGTGGCGCCCCGCACCGCCGTCTGGCCCCTGCCGCTGCGAGCCGCGGTGTTCCCGGTGGTCCTGCTGCCGCTGCTCACCTATCTGGTCATGCCACTGCTGAGCCGGGTCCTGCGACGGTGGCTCTACCCGCCGCCCGGCCACTGATCTGCCACCGACCGGGGGCCCGGCCGGTTTCGTCAACCGGCTGCGTCACCGGTGGGTGGGATGCGTGTGCACGAGAGCGGGAACGGCACATGGCGCATGTGCGATGCTCAACCCGTGAGCGAGTCAGCCGGCCATGAGCACACCGGTACCGCGCCCGACATGGCAGCGCTGGCCAAGGTCGTGGCCAGACAGCGTGCCGAAATGGACCGGTTGCGGGACCAGGTCGCCACGTCCGTGGTGCTGGAGCGGGCCAAGGGCGTCATCATGGCGCTGACCGGGTGCACCCCGGACGCGGCCGGCGAGGATCTGCTCCAGCGCGCCAAGGCCGGCAACCGCACGCTGCTGGAGGAGTGCTGGATCACCCTCGGCTCCCTGTCCCCGCTCGGCGCCGCCACCCAGCCCCTCGTCGGCGACGACCTGCCCGGCGCGCCCTTGTCGGCGGTGCCCGGGCCGCCCGGTCCGCCGTCCGTTCCGCAGGGCACCGCCCTCCCCGCCGGGCGGGACACCGGCGACCTGGACGACGGCTTCACCGCGCTCGGCCGCCTCGGCAAGGCCCTCGTCCACGTGGCCACACCGCAGGACCTGGCCGACTGTCTCCTGGAGGAGCTCAGGGAGGACGTCGACGCCGACGCGCTCCTGCTCTTCCGGTCGCTGCCGGCCGGAGGGCTCGAACTGATCGGCCACGCCGGTGTCGACGCCACCCTGGCCGGCCAGTGGGCGCGGGTTCCCCCGCTGAGCGGCATCGCCGCGCTCGAAGCGCTCCGGGCGCGGGAGCCGCGCTGGCTGGAGGACTTCGCGGCGGACCGCAAGCGGCACCTGCTGATAGGGGATCCGCCCGAACGCTGGCTGTCCCGCGCCTGGCTTCCGGTGCCGACCGGCGACGGGGCCGAGGTCTGCATCGGGATACTGCGCGCCCGCGGCGGACCGTTCTCCCCGCAGGACCGGCAGCTCCTGCGGGCCGTCGTGCGGCTGTGTGCCGGCCGGCTGCGGTCCTTCGGCGCCCGGCCCCGGCCCGGCGCCGCCGCCACGGCCGCGGCCGTGCAGCCCGTACTGGACTCGCTGCCGGGCTCGGCGATGCTGCTCACGCCGCTGCGCGGCCCCTCCGGAGAGATCGCGGACTACCGTGTCGACGCCGCCACCGAGGAGGCGGTCGACGTCGTGGGCCGCAGCGGCAGGCAGCTGCTCGGCCGGCGGATCCTGGAGTGCTTCCCGAGCATGGCGGACGAGGCGGTGTGGCACGGCCTGCTGCGCACGCTGACCACCGGCGAGCCGTTCGAGGGCGAGCCGTTCGCCTACCAGGAGGTCGTGGACGGCGCCGCCGAACTGTCCACGTACGCGCTGCACGCGGCCCGCCTCGGCGGCGCCCTGGTCGTCACCTGGGTCCGCCACGACTCCTCCGACCGGCAGGAACAGCGCCTGGCGGACGTGCAGCGACTGGGGAACCTGGGCTGGGCGAACTGGAACCTCGTCACCGGCGAGGGCAGCTGGTCCTCCCAGACCTTCCTCGTCATGAACCGGGATCCCGCGCTCGGACCGGTCCCGCTGGGCGACCTTCCGCGGCTCGCGCTGGCCGAGGACGCACCGGTACTGGCCCACGCCGTGCAGGAACTCGTGCGCGCCGGCCTTCAGTTCGACGTCCCGTTCCGGATCCGGGCCGGGGACGAGGTCCGCCATCTGCGAATGGTCGCCGAAGTCGTGACGGACACCGAGAACGAACCCGTCGAGGTGCACGGCTTCGTCCAGGACCTCACCGCGCAGCGCAGCGCCGAACTGGCCCTCGTCGAGAGCGAGCAGGCGATCGTGACGCAGCACGGGGTGCTGCACGCCGAGCGGGCCATGGCAGCCCGCCTCCAGCATGCGCTGCTGCCGCTGCCCACCCGGCCGGTCCGGCTGGCCGGACTGCGGGTCGAAGTGTCCTATCTGCCCGCCCAGTCCGGGATTCACGTCGGCGGCGACTGGTTCAGCGCCATCGAACTGCCCGACGGAGACGCGCTGTTCGTGGTCGGTGACGTCGCCGGGCACGGTATCGACGCCGTGGCCACCATGGCCCAACTGCGCTTCACCGCCAAGGGGATGGTCATCACGGGCTCGTCGCTGACCGGTGCGCTCGCCCGTCTCAACACCCTGCTGCTGCACTCACGCGACTCCCACGGCACCGCGACCATGGTCCTGGCCCGCTACGACCCCGACGAGCACTGCCTGGTGTGGGCCCAGGCGGGCCATCCGCCACCGCTGCTGGTGCGCGGCGGACAAGTGCGCTATCTGGAGCGTCCGTTGGGCATGCTGCTGGGGGCGTGCTCCGATCCGGACTTCCAGGAGGCGCGCTGTCTCCTGGAGCCGGGTGACCGCGTCCTGCTCTACACCGACGGCCTGGTCGAGAGGCCTCCGGACGGCATCGACCACGGCCTGGACCGGCTCGCCGCGGCCGTCGCGGCCCACCCCACGGACGAGCGCGGCTCCCTGGCCCCGCTGCTGGCCTCGGTGCTGGAGGGCGAGCGGCGCGACGACGTCTGTGTCGTGGACATCCGGGTGCCGTCCGGGCGGGAGTGAGCCGCCGGGACCCGCGCGGTGTTCCCGGCCGAGCACATCCGGGGCGTGTGCTCCAGCGGGCCGGTGAGCAGGGCGTTCAGTGCGCCGGTGGCGTCCTTGCCGCCGACAACCCTGCGTCTCGGGCCGCCGCAGGTCGTCCGCCGCCGGTTTCATGGTCGAGGTCGTCGGACACGTGCCGTGCTCAGTCCGCCGGGTGGCCGGGCGAGATGGAGACGGCGTCGGACAGCCGCAGCAGCTTCGCGCCCTCGGTCTCCTCGCGCTCGCCCCACGCCTCCGGTTCCAGGACGAACCCGAGGTGGTCACCGCCCTCGACGCGCTGCACGACCTTGCCGACGAACCACGCCGCCGCCTCCTCCAGGACGACGGCCCCGCCGGCCTCCTCCCGCCAAGGGACCTGGGCGAACTTGTCGGTCCGGTCCCCCGTCTCCCCGCCGAACAGCTCGGCGAGGCCACGCTGTTCGCGGGTGAGGAGGTGGACCGCGAGGCGGTCCGCGGTGCGGGCCACCCGATAGGTGCGGTTGGCCTTCGACAGCCACACCGCATACCGCACGGGCTCGATCGAGCACTGTGAGGCGAATCCGACGAGACAGCCCGCGCGGTCGCCGTCCGTGGCGGCGGTCACGACGCACATGTCGGGGTCGAGCCGGTCGATGAACGCGTCCATGCCAGACATCCTCGTCGATCAGCCGCCGCCCGTGCGGGACTCCAGGTCCCGTCGTGTGTCGTCGCCGTACACGCCGTCCTCGTCGCCGCGGATGCCGTACCAGAGCTGGAAGCGGGCCACGGCGGCGGTCAGGGTCGGGTCGTAGGTGCCGTCGGTGGAGCCGTTGTCGTAGACGTTCGGGATGTGCCGCAGGCGTTCCTGCAGGTCGGTCACCTCCGGGCCGCTGTCTCCCTGACGGAGGGTGCCGGGGCCGTCGGGATCGGCGGCGCCGGAGGCCGTCGGGGTCGGCGTGGGCGCCGCGGCGGTGGTCGAGGTCGGCTGCGGGACCGCCGTGGCGGTGGTCTCCGTGCGGTCGGCGAGCAGGAGGGCACCGCCGAAGCCGATCACCGCGGCGGCGGTGACGGCCGCCGCGATCGCCGTGCGGCGCAGTCCCGGCACCCGTCCGCGCGGGACGTCACGGGAGCGCCGGGTGCGGTCGTGGTCGTCCCTGACGGGCGGCAGTTCCTCGGTCGCGTCCTCGGTTGGCGACGGCCGGACGGGCAGCGCGAAGGACTCGTATCCGACGGCCGCTCGGGGCGGCAGGTCCTTCATCAGCTCCGCGAGCGCGTCGGTACGGCGCGGACGCAGCACCCGGATGGGTTCGAGCGGCGTGCGGTCCGGCGGCGCCCCTCGGTCGGACGGTGTCGGCATCCTGGTCTCCTTCCGTCCCGCGCTCACGGGTCTGGCCGTCCCCCACGAAGAGATACGGCGAGGCGGGCCCGGGAGTTCAGCGCTCGCGCTTGGTACCACGGGCGAGAAACCCGTGCAGGGACGTCTTCATGGCCGCGACGAAGGCGTCCCTGCCCGCCTCGTCCAGGGCGTCCAGGGAGAGATACGGGTTGAGGTCCTCCAGCTCGACCAGCAGGAGTCCGCCGCCCGGGGCCCGGCAGGCGTCCACGCGCTGGATGCCGTGACCGAGGGCGTTCCAGTCGATGAAACGCCGGGCGAACTCCAGGTCGTCCGGGGTGGGTTCGTACGGCTCGAGGGCCCAGCGCCGGTCGGCGTGCGGGGCGTAGAGGGCGTACTGGAAGTCGTGGTCGACGAAGTAGAAGGACACCTCGTAGGCGAAGTCGACGCACGGCTGGACGAGGACCTGCCCGTCGATGTGGTCGCGCACCTCGCCGGCGGACAGGATGCGCAGGCCGATGGAGTCGGCGCCGAGCCTGGGCTTCACGACGTACCGGTCCGTCGCGGGCAGCCGGTCCAGGTCCTCGGCGCGGCCGACGGTCGGGATGACGGGGTGGCCCGCGGCCGTGAGGTCGAGGAGGTACTGCTTGCCGGCCATGTCGGCCTTGCCGGACAGGGGGTTGTACACGCGTGTGCGGTGTCGCAGCGCCTGCTCGCGGAAGGCGTCGTACGCCTCCTGGTACGCCAGGACCGGCCCGCTGTTGCGGACGACTACGGCGTCGAAGGCGTCCGCCAGCGCGGCGGCGTCCAGGGGGTGGCACAGGGCGAGGTCGAAGTCCTCCCTGAGGCGGGAGGTGAGGAGGATGTCCTCGTCGCAGTAGCGACGCCCGCGGGCCTGGTAGGCCAGGTCGGTGACGTACAGGAGGGTGGGGCGACGCGACATGCGGGGACTCCTCGGCGGGCGGCAGCCGATCGTATGCGGTGACACCCCACCGACACCCCACCGGGCAACGCAAAGGGCACTCAGTTCCCTCCGCGTACTGCACCCAGTGCCATGGCGGCGGTTCAGGTGCTACGTTCGCGACCATGAGCTCCACCAAGCCCGCCATGCGGGACGCGCTGGTCGCGGCCGCCTTCCAGCTGTTCCTGGAACGGGGTTACGAGCAGACCACTGTCGATGACATCGTCACGCTCGCCGGAGTCGGACGCCGCTCGTTCTTCCGGTACTTCCCGTCCAAGGAGGACGTGGTCTTCCCCGACCACGAGCGGTGCCTGACCGACATGACGGCCTTCCTGGCCGCGAGCGACCCCGGATGCGACCCGCTCGAACGAGTCTGTGAGGCGGTGCGCCTCGTGCTGCGCATGTACACCGAGAACCCGACGTTCTCCGTGCAGCGCTACCGCCTCACCAAGCAGGTGCCCGGTCTGCGCGCCTATGAGCTGTCCGTGGTGTGGCGCTACGAGCGCGCCTTCGCCGAGTACCTGCGCGGGCGCCTGAAGGGGCTGCACGACGGGACGCTCCGGGCCGACGTGATCGCCGCCGCCGTGGCCGCGGCGCACAACAACGCCCTGCGCTCCTGGCTGCGCTCGGACGGGCACGGCGACGCCGAGCAGGCGGTGGAGCACGCGCTCGGCTATGTGCAGGCCGCCTTCGGGGTACCCGGCGCGCCGTCCGCCGACGAGCCGGCCGAGGACGTGGTGGTGATCGTCTCCCGCCGCGGTGCCCCGCTGTGGCGGGTGGTCCAGGAGATCGAGTCCACGCTCGACCGGGACTGAGCCGTACCGCCCGCCTCAAAAAGAGGGTACGCAGTACCTTTACGGCCGACACTCAGTGCCATACGCTGACCGTGTGCACGGCGGCACAGGGAGCCGCGCACGTCCGTGCACGGTGACCCGAGCACGTGGGATTCCGGCCGAGCGCAGGGAGTTGACCAGCGTGTACCACCACTCAGGAAGCATTGCTCGTCAGGCAGCCGGATCCGGGACGAGCTTGCTCGAACCGGCCGCCCCGGCCACGGACGCGATCCTCTTCCAGCGCTGCACCTGGTGCGGTACCGCGATGTACCACCGGCTGCTGTGTCCGGTCTGCCAGGGCGGCGACCTGCGCACGGAGCGCAGCGAGGGCGTGGGCACGGTCCGCCATTCCACGGTGGTCCACCGCAACACCCCCGCCGCCCGCAACGTGTCGCTGATCGAGCTGGCCGAGGGATTCGTCGTCCGGGGCCGGGTCATGGGCCCGCCCGCCGCGATCCACAGCGGTGACCGGGTGCGGATGTCGACGGCCAAGGACCCGGTCCGCGGCGAGCCTGTCTTCCAGCTGCTCGACGAGCCGTACCGCGCCTGGAGCTGACGCGCCATCAACTCCTGGTGACTGCACGGGGTCTCACCACTCCCCGGGGATCAGATCCCGCACCCGCACCGGCTGCCCCGTCTCGAAGCACCGGTTGGCGGCGATGCCCACGGCGAGCGCCAGGGCGCCGTCCCGTTCGGTGGCCGTCGGATGCCCCGCCGCTCCGGTGTCCTCGCTCACGGGCCCCGCGCCGGGGTCCAGGGGTCCGAAGAGCGCGTCGAGCATGCGCGGGTCTCCCCCGCCGTGCGCCTCGTGGGCGGTGACGAGCGGCACGTCGACGGAGGGCTGCCACAGCGGGCGCAGGGTCAGCCGAGCACCGCCCGCGTGGTCGGCCGCGGTGTCCCCGTGCAGCGCGCCGCTCGCCGAGCTGATCCTGGTCCGGGGTGCCTGCCAGCGGCTCTCCTCGACCTCCAGTTCCAGCCGGCCCGCGCTGCCGTTGAACATGACCCGGTAGCCCTCCCACGGGGAGTAGGCGGTGAGGTGGTACGTCATCGTCGCGCCCCGGGCGTGGCGGACCAGGAGCGCCATGTCGTCCTCGATGGTGACGGGCCCGTCGAAGACGTTGCGGTCGCGGAGGTAGCCGTCGTCCTGCTCCGCGTCGAGGTACAGGGCACGCAGGGTGTCGTCGGCCGCGAGGTCGAGGGCGAAGGGATCGTCGGCGGCCGGGCCCGCCCCGTGGGCCCGGGTGTAGTCGCGGCGCAGGCCATGGCGTTCGCCGGCCGCACGGCCGTAGAAGCCGAGCCGTCCGTAGCCGAAGACCTCCTGCGGTTCGTCGGCGAGCCACCAGTTGACCAGGTCGAAGTGGTGGCTCGCCTTGTGGACCATCAGGCCCCCGCTGTGCCGCTTCTCGCGGTGCCAGCGGCGGAAGTAGTCCGCTCCGTGCCGGGTGTCGAGGAGCCATTCGAAGTGCACGGAGAGGATCTCGCCGATCGCGCCCTCGGCGAGCAGGGCGCGGACCTTCTCGTGGACGGGGTTGAAGCGGTAGTTGAAGGCGACGGTGAGGGAGTTGCCGGTGGCCTTGACCGTGTCCAGGATGCGGGCGCAGCGGTCGGCGTCCACCGTCATCGGCTTCTCGGTGACCACCCGGCAGCCCGCCTGGAGCGCGGGGACGATGTAGCGGTCGTGTTCGGCGTCGACGGTGGTGACCACGACCTCGTCGATGCCCTCCTCGACGAGCAGCTCGGCGAAGCGCTCGGGTTCCCACTGGGCGGCGGTGGGTTCGCCGGCCTCGGCGAGCAGGCGGTTGTGGAAGGCCATGCGGGTGGGGCTGGGATCGCACAGGGCGGCGACCCGGTGACCGGGGCGTGCGGCCAGCGCCCGGGTGAACAGCTGGGCGCGGTGGCCGGTGCCGACGACGGCTGCGCGCAGATGGGGAGTTCGACTCATGGAAAGCGCTTCCCCCGTCCGGTGATCCGCTAGTCCCCGCGCCTTCAGTGGCTTGTTCGCGTTCCCGTTCCGCGATCCACGGCACCTCACAGACAACCCACAGACGCCTCCCTCTCGTCCTAGGTGACGCGAGAGGCTCCCGGGACCGACGGGACGCCTGCGCACGGGGTTTTGAGGAGAGAACCATTGATCCATGCCCGGCGAATATGTGTGACCGCCGTGGCGGTGGTGGCGGCCCTGGCGGGCTCGCCCGGACTGGCACAGGCTCAACAGCCCTCTCAGACACGGTTGTTGAGCACTACGGACGACAACCGACTTCCGCCGGGATGGCGGATCGACGGGGAGCACGGGGCGCGTGAGCTGGTCTGGCGCGCGCCGAAGTCCGTGCCCATGGGGGACGCACGCGTCGAGTTCCGCGCCGGGGACCGGCTGCTCGGTGTGCCGAAACCGGCGAAGGACGGGCGGACCTTCCGGCTCTCCCTCGACGAAGCCGGATCCACCGCACTGACCGACCTGCAAGTCACCGCCGCGGGACGCCGGTTGGACGCGGCGGCCGACCAGCCGCGCGAGTCCGGCGCACCAGGGGTGCGGCTCCCCGCGCAGGCACCGGCGAACGGTGTCGACCCCGGGAAGCCCGGCTCGTACCGCACGGTCAGCGGCTCGTACGACCTCGCCCCCGTGCGCCTGCCGGGGTTCGCCACCCCGGTCGAGATGCGTGCCCAGGTGGTGGCCCCGAAGGGTGCCACCGGCAGCCGGCCGCTCGCGCTGTTCCTGCACGGCCGTCACGCGACCTGCTACAAGCCGGGCAGCGAGGACGACGTGACCATCGACTGGCCCTGCGCGGACGGCTACAAGCCGATCCCCAGCGACAAGGGCTATCTGCGCGACCAGAAACTCCTGGCCTCGCAGGGCTATGTGACCGTGTCCATCTCGGCCAACGGCATCAACGCCCAGGACTGGCAGCCCGAGGACGCCGGCGCGCAGGCGCGCTCCTCGCTGGTACGGCAGCACCTCGCCCGCTGGGCCGACTGGACCGCCCACCGCTCCACCGCCCCGGCCGTCGTACGCCAGGCGCCGAAGGCCGACCTCTCGCGGGTCCTGCTCGTCGGCCACTCGCGCGGCGGCGAGGGCGTCAACCGGGCCGCCATGGACAGCCTGTACCCGCCGCCCGCCGCCGAGGACGGTTACCGGGGGCCGGTGCGCTGGAAAATACGCGGGACCGTCCTGATCGGACCGACGATCTTCGGCCAGAATCCGGTCGCCGACGTGCCGTCCGTGACCCTGCTGCCGGGCTGCGACGGCGATGTCTCCGACCTCCAGGGCGAGGACTTCGTCGACGGCACCCGCGGTGTCAGCCGGGGCACCGCGCTGCACAGCGCGGTCTACGTGGTGGGCGCCAACCACAACTACTTCAACAGCGAGTGGACTCCGGGCACGGCCGAGGCCCCGGCCCAGGACGACTTCGGAACCGACCCGGAGCAGACCGACCCGGTGTGCACGCCGGGCGCCCCGACCCGGCTGACCGCCGCCCAGCAGCACAAGGCGGGTTCCACCTACATCGCCGCGGCGGCCCGGCTCTTCCTCGCCGGTGACGACCGGGTGCGTCCGCTGCTCGACGGTTCCGGCAGGCGGGCCCCGTCCGCCGATCCGGCGCGGGTGCTGACCCACGCGGTCGGCGGTCGCCGCAGCGGCGGCTTCCTGCCGGACGCCGGCGCCAAGGTGACCGGCGCCCGGCTGTGCTCGGCGATCGATCCGAACCCGGCCGTGGCCTGTCTGGACCCGGAGACCCCTGGCTCGTCCCCGCACTTCGCGTGGTGGGAGACGGAGAAGGAGACCGGCCGCAGCGCGGTGGCCCTGAAGTGGTCCGCGCCGGGCACGGCAGCGCGCGTCACCCCCGCCAAGCCGCTCTCCCTGCACGGCTCCCAGAAGCTCGCACTGCGGGTCTTCGTACCGCCGAACACGACCGGCACGAAGTTCGACGTGTCCGTCACCGACTCCGCCAACCGCCGGGTGACGCTGGGCCGGGCCACGGTGGCGGGCCTGCCGGGCTCCGCGAGGACCGCGTCCTACTGGGCTCAGGAGCTGCGGGTCCCGCTGACGGCGGCGACCCGGGCCGGGCTCGATCTCCGGCACGTCATGTCCCTTGAGCTGACACCCCGTTCGCGGTCCGGGCGGGCCTGGCTGATGGACGCCTGGGGCTGGGCGCCCGGCACTCCCGCGGTCAAGGCGGCCGCGCTGCCCCGCGTCGACGTGGGCCGCACGATCGTCAAGGAGGGCGACTCGGGCACCCGCACCTACCGCGTCCCGGTCAGGATCTCCGGGCACGGCAGCGGCCAGGTCCGGGTGTACGTCCTCGAACCGGACAGCGGCCGGGCCCGGAGCAGGCTGGTGACGGTCCGGCCCGGCAGCCACGCGATCGACGTGCCGGTCGAGGTGAAGGGCGACACGGTCTACGGCGAGGACGTGCAGCACGACATCGCGGTCAAGGCCGTGCGGGGCACCGTCGTCGGCAAGCACCGGGGTGGGCTCACCGTCGAGAACGACGACCCCGAGCCGGTGATCACCCTGTCGCCGGTCGCGGACCGGGTGACCGAGGGAGAGACGCTGACCTGGCGGCTGTCCATCGACGCACCCTCGGTGGTCGACATCTGGCAGCCGGTGCGGGTGCTTCCGGTCACCGGGGGCACCGAGCTGTCCACCAAGGACGTGGACCCGCAGTGGCTCAAGGACTGGTCCGGTGACGTGCCCGACCCCGAGCGCCGGCTGTCCGACGCGAACCTGTGGGTGTGGCTGAACATCCCGCCCGGGAGCACCAGCGTGGACTTCGTCACGCCGACCGTGCGGGACCAGGTGGCCGAACCGACCGAGTCGATGCGTATCGCGCTGACCGACCGCAACGCCGAGCCGCTGCCCGACAGGCCGGCGCTGACCGGCACGGTGCTCGACCGGCCGTGAGTCCCCTCTCGCGCGGTTGAGCCTGTGGTGCGGGGCCCGGATGACCGGGCCCCGCACGTCACAGGGTCACGCGGATCCCGACCGTGCCGTCCAGCCCCCGCCGCAGCCTGCTGCCGAGGAGAGTGAGCCGGCCGACGACGCCGTATTTGCTGGCCAGGAGTTTTCGGTAGCGGGCGGTGGTCGCCGTGTCGCAGATCTCCGCCGTGGCCGGCATCTGGTCGCCGGTCGGGTTGCCCCGCGCGTCGCAGGGGCCGACGAGGACGTCCCCGCGGGCCCGGATCCGCTTCACCTTCCACGCGTCGGCGGCCGACCACACGCCGAGCGCGTCCCCGTCGCGGACCACCCACACCGGGGTGGCGACCGGCGTGCCGTTCTTGCGGAAGCTGGTGAGCAGCAGGTACTTGCCCGCGCCGAGCCGCTCCAGCGGCGTGTCATCCATGACGAGAGTCTAGGCAATGGAGTGCGGTCCGCGCGCGGGCGCGGCTCGGGTGCCTGGTCGTGGAGCACGGCACAGGGGGCGACGGCGTGGCCTGCCGTGACGGGATCGCGAGCGCCGAGTCCGTGCAGTTGGCCGACGTGCTCATCGAAACCGGGGGCCCGGATGCACGTGGACCGGCCAACACCGCTGCGCGCATGGCTGGTTGAGGCGCCTCGGGGCGATCCCGCCGTACCGGATCACCGGCTGTCGTGAACGCGCCCGGGCCGGGCCGCGTATGGAAGGAGGGCACTCAACGACCGGAGGGCCCTGCGGTGCCAGGCACCGCTTGTTCGGGTTCGGGAGCCATGCATGAGGCACGCACGACGACGGGTCGTCCGGCGAGTGACACGGCTGGCGGCAGTCGGCGGACTCCTCCTGGGAGGTGTGATGGTCACGCGAGCCGTCGCGAGCGAGCCTCCCGCGACCACCGCCGTGCCGCACACCTACGCCATGAAGGCAGGGCAGACGGGCGCGGATCTTGTGTCGCGGCTCGGCAGCTCCCGTACCGCCGGCACCTGGATCGGCGCCGACGGCAAGCCGGTCGTCGCGGTCACCGACGAGCAGGCGGCGGCCGCGGTACGCGCGGCGGGGGCCAGGGCGAAGATGGTCGGGCACAGCATGGACGAGCTCAAGTCCGCGGCGAAGACGCTGCGTTCGGCGCCCCGGGTCGCCGGGACCGCCTGGTCCATGGACTACCGGACCAACGAGGTGGTCGTGCAGGGCGACAGCACCGTCTCGGCGTCCGACTGGGCCGCGATGACACAGGTCGCGAACGGTATCGGCGGCTTCGTCCGCATGGAGCGCACCGAAGGCAGCTTCACTCCCCGCCTGAACGGCGCGCAGCCCATCCTGTCGACCGGCGGACGCTGTTCGGCCGGCTTCAACGTGACCAACGGCCAGAGCGACTTCATCCTCACGGCCGGGCACTGCGGTCCCACCGGGTCGGTCTGGTTCGCGGACACCGGGGGCACCAACCAGCTCGGCAGGACGGTCACCCAGAGCTTCCCGGGCAACGACTTCTCGCTGGTGCAGTACGCCAACGGGAAGGCGGGCGACGGCGCCGGGGTCGTGTTCATCGGCAACGGCAAGGGCGTGCAGATCACCGGTGCGGGCGATCCGTCCATCGGGCAGCGGGTGTTCCGCAGCGGCAGCACGAGCGGGCTGCGCGACGGTCAGGTCACGGGCGTCAACTCGACGGTGAACTACCCGGAGGGCACGGTCACCGGGCTGATCGAGACGAACGTGTGCGCCGAGCCCGGGGACAGCGGCGGTCCCATGTTCTCCGAGGGGATCGCGCTCGGCATCACCTCGGGAGGCAGCGGTGACTGCACCCAGGGCGGTACGACGTTCTTCCAGCCGGTGACGAAGGTGCTGAAGGAGCTCGGCATGCAGTTGATCGTGTCGAACCCGGCCGCCACCGGCGGGGCGTCTCCCGCTCCGTCGGCCACCTCGGCGCAGGCGCAGGGATCGATCGCTCCCGGCGCCGCCTCTCCCGGTTCCGCGGCGGCGGTGCAGGGGGCCGAGGGCACGCCCCTGCTGAGCCGGCTCACGGACACCCGGAACGTCGGGCCCGGTCTGCTGGTCGTCGGGGGAAGTCTGATCGCGCTGGTGGCGACGCGGTACATCCGCTCGGAACAGGACCGCAAGGCGTATCAGCGCTATTACTCGGCGACTTGGGGCTGAGCCCCGCCCGCCCTTCCTCATCCCAGGCTGAGCAGGACCGTCGCGACCCCGGCCGCCAGGAGGCCCACCACCTGCTTGCAGCCCAGTCGCTCGTGGAGCAGGGCGAGTCCGAGGATCACGGGCAGGGCCGGGTAGAGGGAGGCCAGGACGACGGCGACGGCCAGCAACTGCCGCTGGACGGCGAGCAGATAGAGGATGAGCCCGAGGGCGGCGCCCGCTCCGACGAGCACGGCCTGAAGAGCTCGCACGCGCGGCAGGCGCAGCCGCCGGGGATGCCGTGCCGCAGCGGGCAGCAGCACGAGTACGGCGGCGGCCCGCCCCGCGGCCACCGGCCACAGTCCGCTGGAGGCACCGGCCTGCGCCAGGGCGATGTACTGGAGCGCGACACCGGCACTGGCCACCAGCCCGTCGGGGACTCCTCCGCCCTCGTCGGTACCGCCACCGCCACCGCACACCATCCACAGCGCGGGCGCCGAGAGGGCGATCCCCAGCCAGGCCACGGCGCTCGGCCGGTCGCCGAGCGCCACGCCGCACACCACGGAGAGGCCGACCCCGGTGACGGCGCTGACGGGTACGACCACGCTCATCGCGCCGTGACTGAGGCCGCGGTTGAGAAAATGCATGGCGGCGCCGCTGCCGATGCCCGACAGAGCACCCCACAGGAGGTCGACGGGATGTACGGCGTCAGCGGGCAGGAGCAGCGCGGCGGTGGTCGCGAGCAGCAGGCCGCCGATCTGACCGAGGAGGGTGACGGCGGCGAAGTGGACGCGACGGGACAGCAGGCCGCCGGAGAAGTCGACGATGCCGTAGCAGACCGCTGAGGCCAGTGCGAGGAGAGGGCCCATCCCGTCAGGGGTGCCCAGGGACGGGGCGGTGATACCCCGCGCGGTACGCGGGGGTCAGGCCGCCCGGACCGGCTGCGGAGCGGCGGCGGCCCACTCCAGGACGAGGCGCTGGTATTCCTCACGCTGCTCGCCGCTCAGTGTCCCGCCCGCCCGGCGCCACAGGGCCCGGATCTCCTCGTTGACCTCGTCGGCCGATCGATCGGTCACGGGTTCAACAGTGGTGGACATGGTGTGAAGCATACGGCCCTGGAAGTGAAGGCGTCGTGAGTAATCCCATCAGAGACGGACATACCGGGACCGTGTTACTGATCACGTCCGCCTGTCAAGGCGCCGGATGTCAAGGGGTGCGGCCAGATTCACACTTGGTGACCCGTTTCACACTTCGGCCACACCCAGGACCAGCACCTGGATCGCCAGTACGGCGGCTCCGCGGGCCCAGTCGTGGAAATCCGACACCCTGGTCTCCAGATCGATCGGGGCGGCCAGGGGATGGCGGTGGGAGCGGATCGTGTCCTCGACGGTCTTGCCTGCCACGTCCATCAGCCCGACGCCCTCTCCGGCGAGCATGATCTTCTGCGGCATGGCGAAGTTGGCGATCTGGGCGACCAGGACACCGAGGGCGCGCCCGGCCTCGTCGATCACGCGGGCGGGCATGGGGTCGCCCGCCGCGGCGCGGGCGAGGATCTCCTCGTAGGTGTGGTCGCGGCCGGTGGCGGCCTGCACCTGGTAGCGGATGTTGGGGATGGTGAGCAGGGAGACGGCGCTGCCGCGGTTGCCGTCGGGCGTCAGCGGCCCATTGGGGTCGATGATCCAGTGTCGCCCGAAGCCCCGGTCCTCCTCGGCGTAGGGGACGCGCCGGCCACCGAGGACCAGGCCGTAGCCGATGCCGGCGCCGATGGTGAGGACGACGAAGCGGTCGAGGCCGCGGCCGGCGCCGAACCAGGTCTCGGCCTCGACGAGGGCGGAGACGTCGTTCTCGACGACCACCGGCAACCCCGTGCGCTCCTCGACGAGTTCACCGAGGGGGACGTCCCGCCAGTGCAGGAAGGGGGACTCGCCGACCACGGCACGCTCCTGGACGAAGCCGCCGACGCCGATGCCGATACCGGCGAGCCGCGGGTACGCGCTGGCCAGTTCGCTCGTCATCTCCGCGAGCAGGTCGGCCACTTCGGCGGGGTCGTGACTGGTCAGGGAGCGGTCGTGGCGGGCGACGATCTCGCTCCTGAGGGTGGTGACGACGCCGTAGACCATGTCCTCGGTGATCTTGAAGCCGATGAAGGAGCGGGAGTCGGCGACCACGTCGAGGGGCTGCGAGGGGCGCCCCTGGCGCACCTCGGCCGGGGTGCCCGCCTCGGGGACCTCGATCAGCAGGCCCGACTCGATGAGCGGTTTCGTCAGGCGGGTGAGGCTGCCCGCGGAGAGGTCGAGGCGGCGGGCGAGTTCGGTGCGCGACAGCGGGCCGTGGACGAGCACCTCGATCGCCACCGAGCGCTCACCGGCGCTCAGGGGTAGCCAGCTGGCGGCAACTGCGGTCATGAAGGTCAGACTCCCACATGATTTCTTTCGCCATAAAATCAACACGGCCAGACTAAGGCTCCAGCAACGGCCCTGAAAAGATGTTTGCAGAGGTATTGACGCATGGATTCTTTCGCGGCAAAAGTAAGTGGCCGAGGACGAGCCACCGAAGACGAGGGAGTCTCCCGATGACCATCGCCTCCAGCAGCCCTCCGTCGCGACTGCCGCTCAGCGGCGCCGAGGGGCCACGGACCGAACCGGGCACGCAGCGGAGCTCCGGCGGGGCGAACGGGGGCGACGGGCGCCTGGCCGCGGTGTTCATCGCCCCGGCCCTGGTGGGCTTCGTGGTCTTTCTGCTCTGGCCGACGCTGCGGGGCATCTATCTGAGCTTCACCCGCTTCAACCTGCTGACCCCGGCGGAGTGGGTGGGCCTCGCCAACTACGACCGGATGATCCACGACCCCATCTTCTGGGAGTCGCTGAAGGTCACCGTGGAGTACGTGGTCATCAACATCGGCGTCCAGACGGTGTCCGCCCTCGCCATCGCCGTGCTCCTGCAGCGCCTGACGCAGTCCCCGGTGCTGCGCGGGATCGTGCTCACGCCGTATCTGATGTCGAACGTGGTCGCGGGTCTGGTGTGGCTGTGGATCCTCGACAACCAGCTCGGCATCGGCAACGAGATCATCGCCGGGCTCGGCTTCGACCGTATCCCCTTCCTCGCCGACGAGACCTGGGCGATCCCGACGATCGCCCTGATCAACGTGTGGCGGCACGTCGGCTACACCGCGCTGCTGCTGTTCGCGGGGCTCATGGCCATCCCGAACGACATGTACGAGGCGGCGAAGGTGGACGGCGCGAGCGAGTGGCGGATGTTCTGGCGGATCACCATGCCGTTGCTGCGGCCGGTTCTGGCGGTCGTGCTGATCATGACGGTGATCGGTTCGTTCCAGGTGTTCGACACGGTCGCCGTGACCACCGCGGGCGGCCCGGCGAACGCCACCAACGTGCTCCAGTTCTACATCTACCAATCGGCCTTCGGCCGCTTCCAGTTCGGCTACGCGTCCGCGATGTCGGTGGCCCTCCTGGTCGTGCTGAGTGCGATCACCGTCCTGCAGTACCGGCTCACCCGGGCCGGCCAGACCGATCTCGGCTGACCCGGAAGGAGTCGACATGACCGCCGTGACCACCACCGCGACCACGACCACGACGACACGTGTACGGCCCACCGGGCGCCGTCCCCTCTCCCCCGGCCGGGTCCTGGCCTGGACGGCGATGGGCGCGATCGTGCTCGTGACCCTGCTGCCGTTCTACTGGATCCTGCGCACCGCGCTGTCCACCAACTCGGGCCTCGCCGCCCACGCCTCCGATCCGCTGCCGGTGGACCCGACCGGAACCGGATTCGCCCGCGCCCTGGGCCTGGAGTCCACGAAGGACGCGATCGCGCAGGGCGGTGCGGGCGGCGGACTGAAGTTCTGGCGCTATCTGCTCAATTCGGTGATCGTCTCCACCCTGGTGACGGTCTGCCAGATCTTCTTCTCCGCGATGGCCGCCTACGCCTTCGCCCGGCTGCGCTGGCGGGGCCGTGACAAGGTGTTCGCGCTGTTCCTGGCCGGGCTGATGGTGCCGACCATCTTCACGCTGCTGCCGAACTTCGTGCTCATCAAGGAACTCGGCCTGATCGACAACCTGTTGGGCATCGCCCTGCCGACGATGTTCATGACCCCGTTCGCGGTGTTCTTCCTGCGCCAGTTCTTCATGAACGTGCCCCGCGAGGTCGAGGAGGCGGCCCTGCTGGACGGCGCCGGTAAGGTGCGGATCTTCTTCCGGGTGCTGCTGCCGATGGCCTCCGCGCCGGTGCTGACCCTGGCCGTGCTGACGTACATCACGTCCTGGAACGACTACTTCTGGCCGCTGATGGTGTCCTACAGCGACAACTCACGCGTCCTGACCGTCGCGCTGGCCATCTTCCGGGCCCAGACCCCGCAGTCCGGCGTCGACTGGTCGGGCCTCATGGCGGCGACGCTCATCGCCGCGCTGCCGATGCTGGCGCTGTTCGGGTTCTTCGCGCGCCGCATCGTGTCCACCATCAGCTTCACCGGGATCAAGTGAGGGACTTGTGATGCGACTTCGTACGCTGACCGCGCTGGCCGGCGCACTGGCCCTCTGTCTGACGGGGTGTGCGCGGAGCGGCTCCGCCGGGTCCTCCTCGAACACGGTGACGTACTGGCTGTGGGACTCCAACCAGCAGCCCGCCTACCAGGCCTGCGCCAAGGCCTTCGAGCAGCAGAACCCCGGACTGCACGTGAAGATCACCCAGTTGGGCTGGGACGACTACTGGACCAAGCTCACCGCGAGCTTCATCGCGGGCACCGAGCCGGACGTGTTCACCGACCACATCCAGAAGTTCGGCCAGTTCGCCGACCTCAAGGTCCTCGAACCCCTCGACGACCTGGGCATCGACGACTCCGCCTACCAGCCCGGGCTCGCGGCCAACTGGATCGGCCAGGACGGTCACCGCTACGGCGCCCCCAAGGACTGGGACACCGTCGCCCTCTTCTACAACAAGAAGCTGACCGACGCGGCCGGACTCACGGCGGCCCAGCTGAACGACCTCGCCTGGAACCCCGAGGACGGCGGCAGCTTCGAGAAGGCCGTCGCCCACCTCACCGTCGACAAGAACGGCAAGCGGGGCGACGAGCCGGGCTTCGACAAGAACAACGTCAAGGTGTACGGCCTCGCCACCAACGGCGGCGGCGACGGCGACGGCCAGACCCAATGGAGCACCTTCACCGCCTCCGCCGGCTGGAGCTACACCGACAAGAAGCGGTGGGGCACGAAGTACCGGTACGACAGCCCGGCCTTCCAGTCGGCCGTCAAGTGGTACTTCGGACTGGCGAAGAAGGGGTACATGGCGCCCTTCACCGACTACAACTCCCAGTCCAACCAGGCCAACACCCAGGTCGCGGCGGGCAAGGCGGCCACCGCCTTCGACGGGGCATGGATGATCTCGACGTACGCCGGGTTCAAGGGCCTCGACATGCGCACCGCGGTCACCCCCGAAGGCCCCACCGGCAAACGCGCCACCATGATGAACGGCCTCGCCGACTCCATCACCAAGAACGCCCGCAACAAGGAGGGCGCCCGCAAGTGGGTGACGTACCTCTCCTCGGACGAGTGTCAGAGGACGGTGGGCGGTTACGGCATCGTCTTCCCCGCCACCCCTGACGGGACCGCGGCCGCCGTGGCCGCCTACAAGAAGAAGGGGATCGACGTCACGGCCTTCACGAAGCCGGTCGCCGACAAGAAGGACTTCACGACCTTCTCCTACCCCATCACCAACTACGCCGCGGACGTGTACGCGTTGATGCATCCCGCCATGCAGGACATCTTCGGCAACGGCAGGTCCGTGAGCAGCCTCGACCAGACCAACGACCAGATCAACCTGATCCTCTCGCAGTGATCCCGCGACCAGTGAAGGACACACCCCGCATGACGTTCTCCCTCGGCATCGTCGGCGCCGGCCAGTTCTCCGGCCAGTTCGCCACGCTGTTCCAGGCCCACCCCGGGGTCGGCGACGTCTACGTCACCGATCTGCTGCCCGAACGGGCCGGGCAGCTCGCCTCGGCGCAGGGCCTGGCCGGCACCTTCCCCACGTACGAGGCCATGCTGGAGTCGAAGGAGGTCGACGCGGTCGCGATCTTCACCCAGCGCTGGACGCACGGCCCCCTGGTGCTCCAGGGCCTGAACGCCGGCAAGCATGTGTACTCCGCGGTGCCCATGGCCATCACCACCGAGGAGATAGCGGCGATCATCGACGCGGTCCGGGCGACCGGGCTGACGTACATGATGGGCGAGACCAGTCAGTACAACCCGGCGACCGTGCACGCCCGCAACCGGATCGCCGAGGGCACCTTCGGGCGGCTCTTCTACGCCGAGGGCGACTACGTCCACGACATGGACCTCGGGTTCTACGAGGCGTACCAGTACAGCGGCGGCGAGAAGTGGAAGGAGACCGCCAGCTATCCCCCGCTGCTCTACCCCACGCACTCGGTGGGCGGGGTGCTCGGCGCCTGGCAGACGCACGCGGTGAGCGTGTCGGCGATCGGTGTGGTCGACGACCGCGGAGACGGGGTGTTCGACAAGGAGGTCAGCCAGTTCGGCAACGACTTCTCCAACGCGACCGCGCTGTTCGAGGTGGCGGGCGGCGGATCGTTCCGTACGAACGAGTTCCGGCGGGTGGGCTACCCCTCCCACATCAGGGAGTCGCGCTTCCGGTTCTTCGGCACGGAGGCGAGCATGGAGCAGCTCGCGACGGTCGCCCTCTGGCAGGACAAGAAGGGCGTGCAGGACATCAGCGAACTCCTGGAGCCCAAGCCCACCATGGCTCCTGACGACCCTTCACTCCAGCACATCGCACCGGATCTGCGGGCCGCGTTCACGTCCGGGTCGGCGCCGGTGCACGACCGGGCGCGCCTGCCGCGGGAGTTCGACCACCTGCACAACGGCCACGAGGGCAGCCACCACTTCCTGGTGGACGACTTCGTGACCGCGGTGAACTCCCGCACCCTGCCGTCGGTGAACGCCTGGGTGGCGGCCCGTTACACCCTGCCGGGCATCGTCGCGCACGACTCCGCGCGGCAGGGCGGGGCAAGGCTGGAGATCCCGGACTTCGGGGACGCGCCTGACGCGTGACCGTGCCCTCGCGCCGGGCGCCTGGTGTCTCAGGTGCCCGGCTTGCGGCCGTACACGAAGACGTCGTCGCCCTTCTTCAGGAGCGACCAGTACTTCTTGGCGTCCTTGGGGGTCATGTTGGTGCAGCCGTGCGAGCCCGGCGGGTTCCACATGCTGAGGTTCACCGAGTGGAATGCCTGGCCGCCGTCGAAGAACTGGCTGTAGGGCATCGGCACGTTGTAGATGTTCGACACGTGGTCGATGTCGCGCCAGTAGATCTTCTTCAGGCCGGTGCGGGTCTCGTAGCCGTCGCGGCCGGTGCGGACCGGGACGGGGCCGTAGACGAGCCGGTCGCCGTCCTGGATCCAGCTCAGCTGGAGGGTGAGGTTCACACAGGCGATGCGGCCCTTGTTCGTCGGGCACTTGCCGTCCCGGTTGGGGTTCGAGCCGACGGCCTTCTGCTTGTTCATCAGGTCCATCACACCCCAGGTGACGGACCCCGCGTAGCCGATGTTCGGTGAGATGCCGTGCTTGGTCTGGAAGGCCTTGATCGCCTTGCAGTCGGCGGCGGACTGCCTGCCGTCGACCGGGCGGCCCAGGAACTTCTCCACCTTCTTCTGGTACGGCCCCGCCTGCGTGGTGCAGCTCGCCGCCTGCGCGGGCGCGGCGCCCAGCACGAGTGTCAGCGGTGCGACGAGTCCGGTGATGCCGAGTGCGATGGCACCCCGTCTGCGTATGTCCCCCATGGCCCTGTCCCCTTCATAGGTCCTGCGATCTCTTACCTCTAGACAGGTCTCCGAGCCACTTCGTTGTACCCCGGGGAGTGCTGGGACGGAACGGTGACAAATCTCATGACGAAGACCCCCGGCCGGGATGGACCGCCGTGTGGAAGCCGGTGTTGACCGCGGTGAGTCCTCCGTCGACGACCAGTGTCGTGCCGGTGATCCACGCCGCGTCCGAGGAGGCCAGGAAGGCGACCGCGGCGGCGATGTCCTCGGGTTCACCGACCCGGCCGAGAGGATACAGCCGCTGCAGCTCGGTGAGCTCGCTCTCGCGCCCTTCCCAGGCGGAGGTGCGGACCGTGCCCGGGACGACCAGGTTGACGCGCACCCCACGCGCGGCCGCGTGCCCGGCGAGGGTACGGGTCAGGGAACCGAGTCCCGCCTTGGCGGCGCTGTAGGCGTGGTTGCCGAAGTCCTGGAGGCCGTTGACGGAGCCGATGCTGACGATCGCGCCGCGGCCCGAGGCGACCAGGTGCGGGAGCGCGGCCCGCGAGCAGCGGTACGGCCCGCCGAGGGTGACGTCCAGGTCACGCGCCCACTCGTCGTCCGAGTCGTCCTCGAAGAGCGGGGTCTCCGGGGTGCACCGGGCGGCGCAGTTGACCAGGACGTCGAGCGAGCCGAACGCGTCGACGACATGGGCGACCGCTGCCTCCACCGCCGTACGGTCCGCCACGTCGCACTCCGCCGCCCGGGCGGTGAGACCCTGGTCACGCAGGCGAGCGGCGGTGTTCTCGACCCCCGGCCCGTCGCGGTCGGCCAGCACGACCCATGCCCCCTCCTCGGCGAGCCGGCGGGCCGCCGCCGCGCCGATCCCGCGGGCGGCGCCCGTGACCAGAGCCGCGTATCCCTCGAAGCGCTTGGTGTGGGTCATGGGCCGAAGATAGCCCGTCGGTGATCAACGGGGCAGATACCGTGCGTCCATGGCCGCGTTCATACAGCAACTCCCCGCGCTCATCGGTGTCGTCATCGGCGCACTCGGTTCGCGGAGTACACGGCCAGCCGCCGCTCCTCCCAACGGGCCGCCTTTCACGGTGAAGGCGCGCGGTCGCTGCGCACGACCGCCACATACGGGAGGCCGCCCCGCTGCCGGCGGAGTCCACGCTCGCCCGGGACCCGGACGGGGAGGCACTCCTTCAAGATGGAGCAGTTCCTGCGCGACGGGACGCGCGATCCGGCGGCGTGGCGGGCGCTGCTCGAGCGGCATCGCAACGGGCGGGACGGCTACTACGCCGCCGTACGCGACGACCTGGCACTGCCACCGGGCCTCGCGGTGCGGTGGCAGCTGCCGCCGGTGCGCCCCTCCTGATCTAGCGGTAACCCGTCACGTCCGCCGGCTTGCCCGCGTCCTGGACCTCGACCATGTACCGCCAGGCGTCGGGACGGCTGCCGTCGACGTCAGTGAAGCCGTACGTCCGGGCGAGCGAGCCGCTGTCGAGAGACGTGCCGTTGAAGCGGGCCACCTCGGGGTCGGCGGCCAGCGCGGCGACGGCCCGGCCCACATAGCGCGGGGTCTCCGAGATGGCGAAGTGGGGGACGCGGCCGAGGGCGTCGCGCCAGTTGTCCTCCCGCACCCCGAAATGGTCGAGCATCATCTCCGAGCGCAGCCAGCCCGGGGTCAGGGCGACGGCGGTGGCGCCGCGCGGGCCGAGTTCGTGGCCGAGGGAGAAACGCCATGCGCAGGACGGACGTCTTGGCGAGGTCGTAGAAGAAGGAGACGCGGTAGTTCTCGCGGTTGTAGGCGTCGGTTCCGTCGGTCATCTCGACGACCAGGCCGCCGGGCCGGCGCAGCAGCAGGGGCAGGGCGTGGTGACTGGTGATCGCATGCGTCTCGATCGCGAGCCTGAGCAGGCGCAGGCCGTTGTCGAGGTCGTGCTCCCACACCGGGCTGTCCCATGCGAAGAGGTGTTCACCGCCCCAGATGTCGTTGACGAGGACGTCGAGGCGGCCCTGCTCGCCGGCGATCCGGTCGACGAGCGAGCGGACCTGCGCGGGGTCCAGGTGGTCGGTGGGTACGGCGATGCCCCGGCCGCCGGCCGCGGTGACGAGGTCGGCGGTGTCCTCGACGGTCTCGGGGCGGTCGTACTCGGAGCGGCGGGCCCGGGTGCTGCGTCCGGTGACGTAGACGGTGGCGCCCGCCGCCCCGAGCTCCACGGCGATACCGCGCCCGGCTCCCCGGGTCGCCCCGGCGACCAGCGCGACCTTGCCCTGCAGCGGCTGTGACATGTCCGACCTCCCGTTGTGCCCGATGTCTCTTCGAGCATGACCGGGAAGCCGGACAACCTCTGTCGTGATTTACGAGCAGGTCACCCGGTCGGCGTCAGTGACCGCGGTCGATCCATTCCTGCAGGTGCGGCGCCTCGGCGCCGATCGTGGTCGGGTCGCCGTGCCCGGTGAGGACCTTCGTCTCGGGCGGCAGGGCCAGCAGGCGGTCACGGATCGAGTCGATGATCGTCGGGAAGTGGGAGTAGGAGCGTCCGGTGGCGCCCGGACCGCCCTGGAAGAGGGTGTCGCCGGTGAAGACGGTGCCGAGGCCCGGGTCGTAGAGGCACACGGCGCCCGGCGCGTGGCCAGGGGTGTGCAGCACCCTGAGATCGGCGCCCGCGGCCTCGATGACATGGCCGTCGCGCAGATGGGCGTCGGGGTCGCGGTCGGGGTGGGTCTGCTTCCACAGCGGCAGGTCGTCGGGGTGCAGCCAGATCGTGGCGCCGGTGCGGTCGGCGAGGGCGGGTGCGGCGTCGATGTGGTCGTTGTGGGCGTGGGTGCAGACGATCGCGGTCAGCCTGCGGTCCCCCACCGCCTCCACGATGGCGTCGGCGTCGTGGGCGGCGTCGATGACGATCGCCTCGTGGTCGTCACCGACGATCCAGACGTTGTTGTCGACGTCCCAGGTGCCGCCGTCGAGGCTGAACTGCCCGGAGGTGACGAGACGTTCGATGCGGACGGACATCAGAGCACCACCACCGAGCGCAGGACGTCGCCGTGGTGCATGCGCTCGAACGCCTTCTCCACCTCGTCGAGTTGGATGGTCTCGCTCACGAACGCCTCCAGGTCCAGGCGGCCCTGCAGATGCAGGTCGATCAGCATGGGGAAGTCGCGGGAGGGCAGGCAGTCGCCGTACCAGGACGACTTGAGGGAGCCGCCGCGCCCGAAGACGTCGAGGAGCGGCAGCTCCAGCTTCATCTCGGGGGTGGGCACGCCGACGAGGACGACCGTGCCGGCGAGGTCACGGGCGTAGAAGGCCTGCTTGTACGTCTCGGGGCGGCCGACCGCCTCGATGACGACGTCGGCGCCGAAACCGCCGGTCAGCTCGCGGATCGCCTCCACCGGGTCCGTGTCCTTGGAGTTCACGGTGTGGGTCGCGCCCATCGTGCGGGCCTTCTCCAGCTTCCGGTCGTCGATGTCCACGGCGATGATCTTCGCCGCGCCCGCGAGGTTCGAGCCGGCGATCGCCGCGTCACCGACGCCACCGCAGCCGATGACGGCGACGGTGTCGCCCCGGCCGACGTTCCCCGTGTTGATCGCGGCGCCGATACCGGCCATCACGCCGCAGCCCAGGAGCCCCGCGACGGCGGCCGACACCGACGGGTCGACCTTGGTGCACTGTCCGGCGGCGACCAGCGTCTTCTCGGCGAAGGCGCCGATGCCCAGGGCGGGCGAGAGCTCGGTGCCGTCGGTGAGGGTCATCTTCTGCTTCGCGTTGTGGGTGTTGAAGCAGTACCAGGGCCGCCCGCGCAGACAGGCGCGGCAATTGCCGCACACGGCACGCCAGTTGAGGATCACGAAGTCGCCGGGCGCGACATCGGTCACCCCCTCGCCGACCGACTCCACGACACCGGCGGCCTCGTGGCCGAGCAGGAAGGGAAAGTCGTCGTTGATCCCGCCCTGCTTGTAGTGCAGGTCGGTGTGACACACCCCGCAGGCCTGTACCTGGACGACGGCTTCTCCCGGCCCCGGATCGGGCACCACGATCGTCTCCACCCGTACCGGCTCGTCCTTGCCGGGTGCGATCACTCCGCGTACCTCCTGCGCCATGGTCCTGACCCTTTCCGTCGCCCGGTGCACGTCCCTTCGACCCTACGCGCGACTGATCGGTAACGGCACGGCAGACCGGGAACCGCCGGGCCCTTCCGCGCGGCGCCGGCCCGAGGGCTCTCTGTTCGCGCCGGTGACCTCCCCCTGTGGCCACCGGCGGGGCGGTGTCCGGGCGGCCGCCGTCCGGATCTCGGGATCGCTCAGCCACTGCGGCAGCTCCGTCTCGCTCATCTCGATCACGCCGTCCCGGTCGCATCCTGGTCCGCGCCGCGCGGGAACGCGGACGTAGCCTGAAGGCTCCGCACGCCGTCGGGCCCGAAGGAGCACCGTGAGCAGCACCGAGACGGAGACCGGCCTTCCCACCTGGCGGCTGCTCCTCGGATACGTACGGCCGCACCGGTGGACCCTGCTCGCGGGTGCCGTGCTGTCGCTGCTGACGGGCGCCACCGGTCTGCTGCTGCCGCTGGTGGCCCGGGAGTTGATCGACGACCTGTCCCACGACCGCACGATCACCGGCGCGTTGCTCGTCATGTCGGTGCTGGTGGTAGGCAACGCGGCGGTGGGGGCGCTGGGTTCGTATGTGCTGCGGCGCACCGCGGAGTCGGTGGTGCTGGGTGCGCGGCGGGCGCTGTCGTCGTATCTGCTGCGCCTGCGCATCACGGCCGTGGACCGCACCGAACCCGGCGACCTGATGGCGCGCATCACCTCGGACACCACCCTGCTGCGCGAGGTCACCACCGACTCGCTCGTGGGCCTCGGGACCGGCGGGCTCACTCTGGTGGCGACCGTGGTGATGATGGGCCTGGTCGACCCGGTGCTGCTGGGCGTCACGCTGGCGGTCATCCTGGTGGCGGGCACCGTCCTCGGTGTGATCGTGCCACGCAGCAACCGGGCGAGCCGACAGGCCCAGGACGCCGTCGGCGTGATGGGTGCCGCACTGGAACGCATCCTCGGCGCGCTGCGCACGGTCAAGGCGTCCGGCGCCGAGCACCGGGAGGAGCGGACGCTGCACGCGGCGGCCGAGGAGTCGTGGCGGCAGAGCGTGCGGGCCGCCAAGTGGTCGGCGGCCGCGGGCAATACGGCAGGGCTGGCGATGCAGATCGCGTTCATCACGGTGCTCGCGGTGGGCGGCGCGCGGGTCGCGACCGGTGCCATCGAGGTCGGCACCCTGGTCGCGTTCCTGCTGTACGTGTTCTATCTGATGTCGCCGATCCAGCAGGTAGTCGGTGCGATCACGCAGTACCAGACGGGAGCCGCGGCGCTCGCCCGGATCCAGGAGGCGCTGCGGCTGCCCGCCGAACCGGCCGCGCCGCCCGCGCCGTTGCCCGCCGACGGGGCCGCGCCGGCTTCCGTCGCCTTCACCGACGTCCGGTTCCGGTATGCCGACGATCTGCCGTACGTCCATCACGGAGTGACCTTCGAGGTGCCCGCGCGGGGCATGACGGCGTTCGTCGGGCCGTCTGGCGCGGGCAAGACGACGGTGTTCTCGTTGATCGAGCGGTTCTACGACCCCGAGGCCGGGGTCGTCACCCTGGACGGCCGGGACCTCGCGGCGTGGGATCTGCCTCAACTCCGGTCCGCCATCGGGTACGTGGAGCAGGACGCGCCCGTCCTGTCGGGGTCCCTGCGGGAGAATCTCCTGCTCGGGAATCCGGACGCGGACGAGGACGCGGTGGCGCGGGTGCTGAAGACGACCCGGCTCGACGGTCTGGTGGCCAAGCTGCCCAGTGGGCTGGAGACGCTGGTCGGGCACCGGGGGACCAAGCTGTCGGGTGGGGAGCGGCAACGGGTGTCGATCGCACGGGCGTTGCTGCGGCGGCCTCGGCTGCTGCTGTTGGACGAGGCCACGTCCCAGCTGGACGCGGTGAACGAGGCGGCCCTGCGGGACACGGTGGCGGATGTGGCGCGTACGACCACGGTGCTGGTCGTCGCGCACCGGTTGTCCACGGTGACGATGGCCGACCGGATCGTGGTCATGGACGCGGGGCGGGTCCGCGCGGTGGGGACACATCGGGAACTGGTCGCCGGGGACCCCTTGTACGGCGAACTCGCGGCGACGCAGTTCCTTTCCACGGCGGGCTGAGCGGACATGCGTCGAGGGCCGCCCGGTGATCCGGGCGGCCCTCGTCTGCGTGCGGGAGGGTCAGTGGACGGCCGGCACCAGCCCGGTGACGGGGGCGACGAGACCGGTGAGCTGGCCCAGCTGGTTCAGGTCGTTGAGCTGGTTGAGGCCCGCCAGCTGCCGGGAGACCGACGGGATCTCGCCCTGGTGCTCCGCGGGGATGCTGCTCGCCGCGAGCGAGTCGATCACGGTGACCGGGTTGAGCCCGCCGCCCGGGGCGGCCATGTCGGCCGCGTTCGCGAGGGGGGCGGTGAGGCCGGTGACGCCGACGGCGAGACCGACTGCGGCAACGATACGTCGAGTTGAGATCATGTTCTCAGCAACGCGGGGCGGCCCCTCACGGACACGGCCTGCCGACGCCCCTCACCCGTCAGGCGGAGCACCCGGTCTGCGCTTGCCGTGGCCGCCGCGGCGGAGGAGTCTCGAAGAAACAGGCCCTACGCGGTCCGCTCTCGTCGGGCCGCGGCCTTCGAAGGAGGTCACCATGGGCACCGCGGCAAGCTCCGGCTTCACCACCGAAACACTGCGCAACAGCATCGAAGGAAACTCTGCGGCGAATGTTCTGTCGCTCTACGCGGACGACGCCGAGATACGCGTCGTGGACCGCAACAGCCAACCCAGTCACCCCACCGTGCTGCACGGCAGGGACGAGATCAGCGCGATGCTGGACGACGTCTACAGCCGCGACATGACCCACAAGCTGGAACAGTGCGTCATGGACGGCGACCACGTCGCCTTCAGCGAGTCCTGTCGCTACTCCGACGGGATGCGCGTCCTCTCCGAGTCGATGCTGACGCTCCGGGACGGCAAGATCGTCGAACAGACCATGATCCAGGCCTGGGACGAGTAGCGAGAAAGGTGCCGAGGGTCCAGATCACGCCCCGGCTGACCTGGACCTCCCCCGGCACCGACCGAGACGTGGCGCGTCGGTTACTGTGCTGTCCGGGCCGTGACTGGCGCTGAGGTGGAGCACCACCGGGGAGCGGTCCGCACACTCGATGCCGTGCGCCTGGGCGATTCCTTCGATCGGCTCAGGAGTGGATCATGTCCCAGGCACGGCTCATAGAGGGCACCGCGCTCGCCCGGCGCATCGTCGAGGACACCGCCAAGCGGGCGGCCGGCCTCACCGGGCGCACCGGACAGGCGCCCTGTCTCGCGACGGTGCTGGTCGGCGAGGACCCCGCGTCCGTCACCTACGTCCGGATGAAGCGCAACCGCTGCCGCACGGCCGGTATCGAGTCGCGGCACGTGGAGCTGTCCGCGGCCACCACCACCGAGGAACTGGTCGCCACGCTGCACAACCTCTCGGACGACCCCGCCGTGCACGGCATCCTGCTCCAGCACCCGATGGGCCCGCACATCGACGAGCGGGCCGCGTTCGAGGCCATCGCCCCGGAGAAGGACGTCGACGGGGTCACCTTCGCCTCCTTCGCGACGATGAGCTTCGGGCTGCCGGGCTTCGTCTCGTGCACGCCGGGCGGAATCATGCGGCTGCTCGACGAGTACGGCGTCGACCCCGCCGGGAAGCGGGCCGTGGTCGTGGGCCGCAGCGCGATCCTCGGCAAGCCGGCCGGCATGCTGCTGCTCGCCCGGGACGCCACGGTGACCTACTGCCACTCCCGTACGGCGGACCTGTCGGCGGCCGTACGGGAGGCGGACATCGTGGTCGCCGCGGTGGGCCGGCCCCGGCTGATCCGGGGCCAGGACATCAAGCCCGGCGCGGTCGTGATCGACGCCGGCTACAACGCGGGGAACGTCGGAGACGTCGACTTCGACTCCGCGGTGGAGCGGGCCTCGCTGATCACGCCGGTGCCGGGCGGGGTCGGTCCGATGACCATCGCCACACTGCTGGAACAGACCGTGCAGGCAGCGGAGGCGGCCGCCCGGAAGAGCTGAGCCGGCTCAGCGTCGACAGGCGAGAACTGGCCGATGTGAACGGGTCGTTCGTGCGGGAAGGCAGGGCCCGGCGCCATACTGTCGGTCGTGCGGGTAGCGATCATGACAGCGGGTTCCCGGGGCGATGTGGCCCCGTTCACCGGGCTGGGGCACGGACTGGCGCAGGCCGGGCACGAGGTCACCCTGGTCACCCACGGCCGCTTCGAACCGCTCGCGGCGCGGGCCGGCATCGGCTTCCACGCCCTGCCGGTCGATCCCCGTACCGAGCTGGAGTCCTCGCGCGGTCGGGCCCTGCACCGCAGCAGGACCGGCGTGGGCAAGCTGGCGCGGGTGGTCATGATGGCGCGGGCGCTGGCGGTGGAGATGGCCGACGACCTGGTGGCCGCCGCCCGGGTGAGCGACGCCCTGCTCCTGTCCGGATCGGTGGCCCCACTGGGCCACGCCGTCGCCGAGGGCCTGAGCCTGCCCAGCCTGGGCCTCAATCTCCAACCCCTCGCGGCCACCCGGGAGTTCGCGCCACCGCTACTGGGCACCGGCTCCTGGGGCCGCCCGGGCAACCGGCTCGCCGGGCTGGCCCTGAACCTGGCGGTGGAGCAGGTCTTCGCCGCGGCGCTCCCCTCGGTACGGTCCCGGCTGGGCCTGCCCCCGACGGGCCCGGCCGCGGCACTGCGCACCCGCGAACGGCAGGCCTGGCCGGTCCTGCACGGCTTCAGCCCACGAGTGGTCGCCCGGCCCCGCGACTGGCGGTCCGGACTGGACGTGGCGGGCTACTGGTGGCCGTACGACGGCGACGCGCCGTTCTCCGACGACCTGCGGAGGTTCATCGAGGCGGGACCGCCCCCGGTGTTCGTGGGCCTGGGCAGCGCGACCGTGCCCGATCCCGCGCGGACCAGCGCCGAGATCGTGCGGGCGCTGCGCCGGGCCGGTCTGCGCGGAGTCGTCCAGCGCGGCTGGGCGGACCTGTCGGCGACGGGCGACGACATGCTGACGGTCGACGAGGTGCCGCACTCCGCGCTGTTCCCGAGGATGGCGGCGGTGGTCCATCACGCGGGCGCGGGCACGACGGCCGCGGGCCTGCGCGCCGGGGTTCCGGCGGTCCCGGTGCCGATCCAGTTCGACGAGAGCTTCTGGGCGGCGAGGCTGGTCGCGCTGGGCGTGGCGCCGCGTGCCGTACCGCTGAGACACCTGACCGCCGACTCGCTGGAGGCGGCCCTGGTCCAGGTGACGCGGGACGCCGGGTACCGGGAGCGGGCGCGGGCACTCGGGGTGCACATCCGCGGGGAGGACGGCGTGACGCCGGTGCTGGAGGCCGTGGACAGGCTCTGAGGCACCCGCCCGCCGACCCGCTCACGCCCGAACCGGCTCCCACCCGGGTGGCCGCAGGATCCCCAGCAGCTGCCGTACCAGCTCCTCCACCACCTCGTCCAAGGTCGCGTCCACCCACCCGGCGTTCCAGTCGTGCAGCAGCCCGTTCACGCTGCCGATGAACCCGGTCGCCGCCAGCCGGTAGTCGCGCGGGGCCGCCTCCCCCCGCGCGACGGCCCGGTTCGCCTCGGCGCACACCAGATCCACCCAGTGCGCCCGACGGGCCAGCCGCTGCTCCTCCAGCCGCGCGCTGACGCCGATGATCTCCACGAACGTGATCCGTACCCGGCGGGAATCGGAGGTGACGTTCGCCGCGTACGCGCGGAAGATGGCGGCCGCACGCTCGGCGAGCGGCAGGTGGTCCGCATCGGTCACCGCGGCCACCACGGCCGCCGTCGCCCAGTCGTTGACCTCCAGGTGAAGCTCGGCCAGGACGTCCTCGAGGGTGCGGAACTCCTCGTAGAACTGGCGGGTGGACAGGCCCGCGGCCTCGCTGAGGGCCGCGACGGTCGTGGCGCGGTAGCCGGGAGTGTCCCCGAAGAGCTGGAGTGCCGCGTCCAGGAAACGGCGGCGTCGTTCGGCCTGCCGCTCGGCGGCCGTCTTGCCGCCGTAGCGACCGGTCGGGGCCCTGAGCCTGCCCGTCACCGCACCTCCCACCCGGGCCGGAGCGTCCGACCTCCCGTATGAGCGCAATTTTGTCGTGTACGGAGTCTTGTGGAGAAGGGCCCCCCTTCCTTACTTTGCAGTAAGTTCAATCTGAAAGTACGCGTCTTCAGTTTTGCCTCCTTGGCATGCCCCCGTCATGAGCCGCCCAGAGGGAGATCCGTCATGCCTGTTCTCAAGCCCAGACACCTGTGTGCCATGGCCGCCGCCGTCGTCCTGACCGTCACCGCCCCCGCGACCGCCGCCTCCGCCGCGGACTCCGCCGCTCTGCGCGAAGTGCTGTTCGTGGCCAACAACTGGGACGGCACCGCCGACGTCATCAAGTCCTCCGGCGACCTCGCGAAGATCGGCCGGATCAACGTCATCCCCGACAAGGACGCGCGGATGGCGGAGATCAACGCGAATCCGATCAAGTGGATCTACTTCATGGCGATCCGCAACAGCGTCGGCGAAGGCCACGACCAGTTCGCCGACGACATGTACTCCACGCCGGACGGAAGGTCGGTGGTCGTCTCACGGCCGAGCTTCGCGGACGTGGTGTCGATCGACCTGGCCACCGGGAAGGTCAACTGGCGCTTCCCGGTCTCGGGTTACCGCGCGGACCACATGGCGGTCTCCCCCGACGGCACCCGGGTCGCGGTGTCCGCCTCCACCGCGAACACCGTGCACGTGCTGAACATCAACACGGGGCAGCAGCTCGGCTCGTTCGCCACCGGCGACAAGCCGCACGAGAACATCTTCACCAAGGACGGCAAGTACATCTGGAACATGGGGATCGGTGACGTGAACACCGACTCCGACGCGCCCTGGCTGGACTGGACGAAGGGCGACCGGCACATCACGGTGGTGGACGCGACCACCTACAAGCAGGTCAAGACGATCGACATGCGGGACAAGCTGGACGCGATCGGTCTCACGGACTACTCCGACGCCGTCCGCCCCGCCGTGTTCTCGCCGGACGAGTCCAAGCTGTACTTCCAGGTGTCGTTCTTCAACGGCTTCTTCGAGTACGACGTCGCCACCGACAAGATCACCCGTACGAAGACCCTGCCGAAGAACCCGGCGACCAGCGACGACCGCACCACCATGGTCAACGACTCGCGCCATCACGGCATTTCGATGAGCCCGGACGGCAGCAAGCTGTGTGTCGCGGGCACGATGGACGACTACGCGACCGTCGTGAACCGCACCACCCTCCAGGAGGGCCCGCTCGTCCCCGCCTCGAAGCCCTACTGGGCCACCGTCAGCGGTGACGGCAAGAGCTGTGTCGTCTCGGAGAGCGGGGCCGACCAGGTCACCGCGATCGACTTCGCGACCGGGCAGAAGACGGTGTCCGTGCCGGTGGGCGACCACCCGCAGCGGGTGCGCCTCGGGCACGTGGCCGCCAACTGGACGAGTCCCTCCTCGTAACGGCTCCGGCACCTGCCCTCGCGTCGGGGCCCGCTTCGGCCCCGACGCGAGGGGGCGGTCAACCGATCTTCTGCTTCGCCCAGTTGGCCAGCTCGGACCTGGCCGCGTTCAGCACGGACGCCGAGGGCGAGCTCGCCCCGTTGGTCACCAGCGCGTAGTGCAGGACGCCGGAGTCCGAGTCGGTCAGGAGCAGCCGCCGGCTGCCCGTGCCGCCCGGTTCGACAGCCGCCCCGACCGGGGTGGACGAGGTGTACGCGGGCGGACCGTAGACCGTGCCCAGGTCGGAGACCACCGTGGTCGTCGCTGTCGGGAAAGAGGCGGGCAGGTGCAGTTCGGTGGGCGCCGAGCCGCTTCCCGAGCGCCACACCAGCACCGCGTACTGGCCGGACCCGACCAGCGACGACACGTTGGGCAGGCTGCTCGGCACCGGGTTCCAGGTCAGGGTCGTGGAACCGTCGCGCGAGCGGTCCTCGTAGGTGAACGCGAGCGTCGTACCCGAGGCGGCGCTCGGGTAGATCCGGTCGAGGAGCCGGGCGTCCTGGCGGAGTACCGCCGTGCCCGAGTCGTCGAGCTTCACGGCTGACAGATCCTCGTCGTTCCAGGCGTCGCCCGAGGTCATGACCTTCTCGGGGTTGTCGTTCATCAGCTCGTGGTGACGGCCGTTGTAGATGTCCCACTGCCACTGCGTGCCGGAGAGGACCGGTCCCGAACCGGCGGGCGCGGACCACCAGTTGGCGCCCTTCACCCGGGAGTCGAGGGCCTGGTACATGGCCTTGAGGACGGTCGGCGCCTTGCCGGCCGTCGAGCCGTTCAGGGGGTGCCCGAACTCGCTGACCACGGCCGTCGTGCCGGTGGCCGCCGCGCGGTCGCGGATGGTGCCGAAGTCGCCTACGTACTGGCCGTCGGAGGCGTTGCCCCACATCAGGATGCCGGAGATGGCCTTCTGGTCGTAGAAGTGGGTGTTGAAGACGTACCGGGAGCCGAGCGTGCCGGCGTCGAGGAGGCCGCCCTCCTCCTTGCTGACGTTGCCGTTCCAGAAGAGGTTCGGCTCGACCATGGCGGGCTTGTCCGTCCAGCCCGCCGCGTCCATCCGGGCCCGGAACTTCACGTAGAAGGGCCACAGCAGGTCGCGTTCCCAGGTGCGGCTGTTCTGTCCGGAGTCGTAGCTGCCGGCGTAGGGCTCGTTGTAGGGGTCGAAGCCGACCACGCCGGCGAACTCCTCGGTGGTGAGGTTCGCCTTGAGGTACGCCATGGTCTTCTGGGCGGTGGCCAGGAAGGCGTCCTGGAGGCCGTGGTTGTTGTGCCAGAAGTCGTACTGGCCGGCCTTCACCGCGCCGTTCTGGGTGATGTTCTGGCCCCACGTGAAGCAGATGCCGCAGGATTCGGCGGGGTAGTTGCCGAGCGCGACGGCCCACGCGGGGGCGCCGTCGCCGGTGTACCAGCTGCCCGAGTTGAACAGCCAGCGCGAGTACAGGTCCTGGTGGAAGTCGGGGTAGACCCGGATGCCCGCGTCGAGGAAGGCCCGCAGCTGCGCGGTGGCGTTCGCCAGGTACGCGGTGTCGACCTGGCCCTTCACCGGTTCCGCGTAGGCCCACGAGAGCAGGAAGCGCACGGAGTTGCCGCCGCCGAGGGCTCTCAGCGCGGCGGCCGACTTCCTGGCGTCGGCGACCGAGGCGAAGGGCAGGCCCTTGTTCTCGGCGAGCTTGGTCTCGCCGGAGACGTTGTAGCCGCGCAGCACGACCTCGCGGCCGTTGCCGTCGACGAACCGTCCGTTCTGGACGGTGAGGGGGGTGTCGTCGAAGGAGAGGGAGTCGGCGATGGTGGCGGCGGAGGCGGACGGGGTACCCGCCACCGTCAGGAATCCACAGAGGACAACCAGAACAACGAGCAGACGCGCACGCATATTCGGCATGTCCATAACAGTCCGACTCATCCGGCACACCGTCAACACTTATGACTGATGAGTAAGTTTCAGCTTTTCCGGGTAGGGGTCGTCCGATAAGGGACCGGGGAGGGCGGTGGCGAAAGGAGCCGAGGATGCGTGACATCCTCCCGGTGCTGAACGGCTGGTACACGGCAGGGACACCGTTCGGCCTGGCCACGGTCGTCTCGACGAGCCGCAGCGCACCGCGCGACCCCGGCGCGGCCATGGCCGTGGGCCCGGACGACGAGGTCGTCGGCAGCGTGTCCGGCGGCTGTGTCGAGGGGGCCGTCTTCGAACTGGCGCAGGAGGTCGTGGCGAGCGGCGAGGCCCGTCTGGAGACCTTCGGGTACAGCGACGAGGACGCGTTCGCGGTGGGGCTGACCTGCGGCGGGGAGATCACCCTTCTGGTACGGCCCGTGACGGCCGCCCTCGATCCCGCGTTCGGCGAGATCGCGGAGTCGGTCGCCGCGGGCCGCCCGGTGACCGCGGCGACGGTGACCGACGGCCCCGCACCTCGCGGTGCCACGCTCGCCGTATGGCCGGACCGCGTCGCGGGCACCCTCGGCACCGCGGGCCTGGACGTGGCGGTCACCGCCGACGCACGCGGCGAACTCGCCCTGGGCGCGACGGGGTTGCGACACTACGGCCCGCGCGGGGAGCGCCGTGAGGACACGGTCACGGTCTTCCTGCACTCCTTCGCCCCGCCGCCCCGCATGCTGGTCTTCGGCGCGATCGACTACGCGGCCGCGGTCGCCCGGATCGGCGCCTTCCTCGGCTACCGGGTCACCGTCTGCGACGCCCGCCCGGTCTTCGCCACGCCGAAGCGCTTCCCGGAGGGCGTGGAGGTCGTCGTGGACTGGCCGCACCGCTACCTCGGCGGCACCGCCACCGACGAACGCACCGTGATCTGCGTCCTGACCCACGACCCGAAGTTCGACGTGCCCCTGCTGGAGGTGGCGCTGCGCCGGCCCGCCGCGTACATCGGGGCGATGGGCAGCCGCCGTACCCACGACGACCGGCTGAAGCGGCTGACCGACTCGGGGCTGTCCGAGGCCGAGCTGTCCCGGCTGCGCTCGCCGGTGGGCCTCGACCTCGGGGCCCGTACGCCTGAGGAGGTCGCCGTGTCGGTGGCCGCCGAGATCGTGGCACTGCGCTGGGGTGGCAGCGGTGTCCCGCTGACGGCGACGGCGGGGGCGATCCATCCGCCTTCGTGAAGCGCGCCTGGCGGAACTCATGGAGCTGTACGAAGAAGGCGGAATCGGCATGTGTGAGCCGCGCTCGTACGGGTACGCGGCGAGCAGCCGGAGAGGGTTTCCGAACCCTCACCCCGCCTCCGATCGGGAAGGAGGTCCGTGAAAGCGCACACTCGCAGCGTCCGGGCCGCTTTCCGCTACGCGGAGCGGCCCGGATCCATGAGTGCCGGTAGGACGGTGTGAGCGCGCCCGGCGACAGAGGAAGGCCGGCAGCAGATCGGCGAACCCTGAATGGGTCCCGGCGCGGGCCAGGAGCGCGAGCCGAAACAACCCTCAGCGAGGGGGCAGCCGGTGCAGTTCCAGCTCCTGGAGGCGCCCGTCGGCCACCGTGGCCGTCATGTAGGTGCAGTGGGGCTGGCGGCGGCGATCGGTCGGCGAGCCGGGGTTGAGCAGCCGCAGTCCGCCGGGCGCGGTGGTGTCCCAGGGAATGTGACTGTGGCCGAAGACCAGGACGTCGGCGTCGGGGTAGCGGGCGGCGCAGCGGGCCTCGCGCCCCTGAGCGGCGCCCGTCTCGTGGACGACGGCGAAGCGCAGGCCGCCCAGTTCGGCGTACGCCACCTCGGGCAGCCTGGCGCGCAGCTCGGGCCCGTCGTTGTTGCCGTAGACCGCGACAAGCCGTGCGCTGCGGCTCTCCAGCAGGTCGAGGGTGGCGGTGTCGACCCAGTCGCCGGCGTGGAACACGACGTCGGCACGCGGGAGTTCGGCGAGCAGCGGGGCCGGGAGCTGCTTGGCGCGCTTGGGGAGGTGGGTGTCGGACATCAGCAGCAGGCGCACAGGACCACCCTAGAGGGGCTTCCGGCCGACCTCGCACCACACGGGCGGCGCGCCACTCGGTCGGCTGGACGAGTCCGGTTGCGGCGTCCTTGTCGACGCGGACACCCCGGGCTCCAGGGTCGACACGCTGAGTGACCCTGTGGGTGTGGCCGACGGGGGAATGACGCGCCGGGGCATAGCGGGGGCGGTGGCGAGGGCATCAGTACCGAGCAGCTGACCGCCGGCATTGCACCCGTCGGAGGCCCGCCCCCGCGTGTGACCCCTGGCCGGGCGGCCGTGGCAACCACCCCGCCGACCAGGCCGCCGCCGACCCGGGCATCGCCCCCGCCGTCCGGGCCGACCGGACCTCCCTGGGGCGGGCGCGCCGTGCGTGAACGGGCCGCAAAGGCGGGCGCTCCCGGGCCGCACATGGAAGACTCGTCCGGCGGTCATCCGGACCGTCCCGGCGAGCGCTGCCAAGACGGCCTGCTGACACGGCACTTATCCGTCGCCGATAACATCGGCGCACAAAGCGTCGATCCGTGACGCAAGCCACAAGCCACCCAAGGAGTCCGGACACCGATGCCGGTCAAGGTCAGCGTCGTCATTCCCGTCTACAACCCGGGGAACTACATCGAGGACTGCATCGCCTCACTGCGCAGGCAGTCCCTGCCCCCGGACGAGTTCGAGGCGATCTTCGTCGACGACGGTTCGACCGACGACACGCCGGCCCGGCTCGACGCGCTGGCCGCCGAGGTCGCGAACATGACGGTCATCCACCAGGAGGCCTCGGGCTGGTCGGGCAAGCCCCGCAACGTCGGGATCGCCGCCTCCCAGGGCGAGTTCGTCATGTTCGTCGACAACGACGACTACCTCGGCGACGAGGCCCTGGAGCGGATGTACGACTACGCGGTCGCCAACGGCGCCGACGTGGTCGTGGGCAAGATGGCCGGCAAGGGGCGGGGCGTTCCGGTGGAGCTGTTCCGCCGCAACCATCCGCGCGCCACCGTCGACAACGCCCCGCTGATCGACAGCCTGACCCCGCACAAGATGTTCCGGCGGGCCTTCCTCGACCGGATCGGTCTGCGCTTCCCCGAGGGCCGACGCCGGCTGGAGGACCACGTCTTCGTCACTGAGGCGTATCTGCGCGCGGACAACGTCTCCGTGCTCAGCGACTACGTCTGCTACTACCACCTCAAGCGCGACGACGCCTCGAACGCGGGCTTCCAGCGCTTCGACCCGGTGGGCTACTTCGCGAATCTGCGCGAGGCGCTCGACGTCGTGGAGAAGTACACCGAGCCGGGTCCCACCCGCGACCGGCTGTTCCGTCGCTGGCTGCGCAACGAGATGGTCGAGCGGATGCGCGGCAGGCGGCTGCTCGCCGCGCCCGAGGACTACCGCAAGGAGCTCTTCACCGAGATCCGCAGGGTGGTCGTCGAGCGCTTCGGCCCCGGTGTCACGGCCGGCCTCCAGCCCACCCAGCAGGTCGTCGCCGCGCTCATCGCCGACGGCCGGCTCGAGGACCTGGTCGCGTTCGCCGAGTGGGAGGCCTCCGTCGCTTCCCTCATCGAGCCGGACGGCGTCGAGTGGGACGGCGGTGTGCTGCGGGTCGGCCTGTCCGCCGAGCTCGCCTCCCGCGGTACGCCCATGACCTTCCCCGCCGAGGGCAGCACCGCCCCGCTCACCGAGCCGCCGGCCTCCGTCGCACAGGCCGTGGACCGGGTCGGCGCCCACAGTGTGGCCGGCTTCAAGCGCGCCACGGTCGAAGTGCTGCTGCAGGAGCGTGCCAGCTCCGCCCAGTACTTCCAGCCCGTGGAGTTCACCCGGGACACCGTCCCGGGCGAGGACGGCCGGGTGCGGCTGGTGCTGCGGGGCACGGCGGCCCTGGACCCGGCCACCGCGGCCGACGGCGGCCCCCTCGACGCCGGGCTGTGGGACGTGTTCGTCCGCGTCAAGCTCGGCGGCTGGACCAAGCAGTCCCGGCTGGGCCCGGTCTCCCTCCGGGGGCGTACGGCCGCGGACGCCGGTGTGGCGGGCGGCCGGGTCGTGCTGCCGTACTGGACCGCGAAGCAGGGCACGCTCGCCCTGGACGTGGACACCGCGAGCAAGCGTCTGGACCTCGGGCGGATCACGTCCGGGGAGGTCACCATCACCGGTGACCGCGTCGAGGTGCCGGTGCCGTTCCACGTGCCCGGTGACACGCCGGTGCTGCTCGAGCTCACCCGTGGTTCCGGCGCCGCGCCCGTGAAGGTGCCCGGCACGTTGCGTCCCCAGGGCTCCGCGGCCCTGCTGGAGGCGGTGCTGCCGGTCGGCGACCTGACCGGAGGGGCCTGGCGGGTCGCGCTGAGCCCGGCGCCCGACGCCGAGGAGCCCCGCTTCCATCCGCTGCCGTTCGAGCTGCGGGTGCAGGGCGGTGAGGTCCAGGTCGTGGCCGTGCGCCCGCCCCGGCCCGCCGTCGGACAGCCGCTGGTCCGCAGGGCGAGACGGCTGGCCGGGAAACTGGCCAAGCGGCTCAGGGCGCGCGGCAGGTAGAAACAGATCCGGGGAGGACGCGGACGCGTCCTCCCCGGCTCACCGCACGTCGCTCAGCCGGCGTCGCTGAGCTGCTTCAGGCTGGTGCGCAGGTGCTCCCAGCTGCGGTCCCGCTTGCTGCCGCGGTTGCGGGCGTTCACCAGCGCCTTCCAGAAGGGCGCCTCGATCAGCGTCTCCGGCTTGATCGCCACGGTCCGCTCCAGGACCGTTTCGGGCACCTTCTGCGGGTCGGGAACCACGAACTCCGCGATGATCTCGTCGTACTTGTCCTTGAGTACCGTGTTGGTCGGGTCCGCGCCGAAGACCACGAGCTGCCCGGTGGGCTCGGTGTCGACCAGGACCGTCACCAGGTCGGGCCGGTAGCGGTTCAGGACCTCGATGACCTTGTACACGTCACCGGTCCAGGCGTTGGTGTGACGGTCGCGGGCCGCCTCGTCCACGTTGCGCGGCAGCATGTCGTCGAAGACGATCACGCTGGCCCAGTCCGAGTACTTCTCGACGTTGATGAAGTCGCGCAGCGCGTACTCGAACAGGTGCATGCCGTCGATGAACGCCAGGTCGAGCGTGACGTCCTTCCAGTAGCCGAACGGGCTGCGGTTGCGGATGACGTTGCGCAGCGGGTGGCGGCCGCCCTTGAGGTGCTGCAGCGGGTTCTCCCGCGCGAAGAAGTCGTCGCTGGTGGCCTTCGCCAGGTGGACGTCGCAGCGGATCTCCGAGACCACCTTGAACGCCGGGTCGATCGCGATGCTCGGTACCCGGGAGAACGTCAGGCTGCGGCCGTCGTTGACGCCGATCTCCAGGTAGTTGCGGTTCGCGCTGGCTTGGTGGAGCCCCCGCAGGAACTCGTGACGTTTCACTGGGAAATCTCCTTGCGGATGTGTGTCAGTGCTTCGTGCAGGGCGGACCGCCGGTCCCGGTGCGAGGCCGACGCGACCCCCGCCCACCGGTCGTGCCCTGGGGCGCTGTGGGCGGCGCGTGGTGCGGGCCCGTTGCAGGCCCCGCTGCTGGTGGGGCAGTCCCGGTCCGGGTCGGCCGAGGTGCCGGAACATTCAACCGGTTCCGTGGAACATACCTGCTGTGAGCTCCCCATGACAGGACTTCGCGCCGAGGAGCATGATCCTGAGGGAAAAGGCGTGCAAAGTGCGGAAAGGCGGAGGGTAGCCCTCCGGGTGCGGGCGGCGGTACCGGGCCCATCGGCGCACAGGTGGTCGGCGGCGAGGAGGCTCATGAAACGGTCTGCGCCTTGCGCTGCCGAACGGCGTGGAGAATCTCCAACTCGGCCCGCCCGTACGGCTCGACAGGCCGTACGGCGTCATGGACGACCGGCGTGAACAGATGCTCGCCGACGATCACTCGGACCCGGTGGGTCTCCGAGGCGGCGACGGATTGCGGGCCGTCGGACAGCAGGACGGCCTTGTGGGCGACGGGCACCGGTGGTTCGGGCGGGGTGGGCGTGATCGGCCGCGACCGGGGACCGGCCCCGCCGGACAGCACGAGAGCCTTCATCTGCGTCACCATAGCCCGGATCCGGAAGGACCGGCGATGGCAGGGGGGGCCTTGCGGTGCGGCTCGGCGCGGGGGCTCAGTCCTCGCCGCGGAAGATGTTGCCCTCTCCCGTGTGCGCCGTGGTCGGTCCGACCGGGTCCTCGACCGCGGGCAGGCAGGTCCGGAGCTCTCCCTTGCTCTGCAGGCGGCGCGCCCTGGACCAGCCCGTCTCGGGCCGGCGGGCGACGGATTTCTCAACGGTCTGCGGGGTCACGGCGGTTCACCGTCCTTCCATGCTGCCCTCCGGGTCCCCAGGGGGGCGCGGGACAAACGGACCGGGAGGCCCGCCGGCCCCTCGCCCCCGCACACACATTCGTCGAGGATCCGGGGCACCGGAACTTGACGGTCGGCCGAACCGGCCCGCCCCCGCTCAGGTGTTGGGCCGAGCCACGCTGATGTCGCCCAGGGCCGATCCGGGATCGCGTTCCATGGCCGTGTCGCCGAGGGAGACGATGCCGACGGCGTGGCCGTGGTCGACGACCGGGATCCGGCGCACGGCATGCTCGCGCATGAGCTCGATCGCGTGGTCCAGGTCGTCCTCGGGCGTGACGGTCACCAGGTCGTCGCTGCACGCGTCGGCCACGGTGGCCCGTTCCGGGTCGCCGCCCTCGGCGAGGGAGCGCACGACGAGGTCGCGGTCGGTGACCAGGCCGCGCAGTTCGTCGCCGTCGGTGACCAGGACGGCGCCCAGGTCCTGGTCGCGCATGATCCTGGCGACGGCCGTCACGGAGGTCTGCGGCTCCACGGTGACCGGGGCGCTGGTCATGATGTCGCTGACGTGCTGAGTCATGACGTACCTCTCTGCTGTGGGGATGGTCCGTCCCGGGTACCCCTCCTCAGGCGTCCAGTGCGATCTCGCTCCACACCTGTTTGCCGCCGCTGACGGGGACGCTGCCCCAGGCCGCCGACACGGCCTCGACGAGGAGGATGCCGCGTCCTCCGGTGGCCTCCCAGCCGATGTTGGTGGGTTTGGCGGGGGTCCGGGGCGAGGTGTCGGAGACGGAGACGCGCAGCCGCCTGCCGACGAGGGTGAGGTCGAGGCGGACCTGGCCGCCGGTGTGCACGAGGGCGTTGGTGACGAGTTCGGAGACGACGAGCAGGGCGGTGTCCATGGCGTCCTCGGGGACGCCCCAGACACGCAGGGTGCGCCGGGTGAAGCGGCGGGCGTGCCGGGCGGCCTCGGGGACCCGCCAGACGGTCCAGCCCTCCCTGAGCGGGTGGGTGGCCATGCCGTCGTAGCGCAGCAGGAGCAGGGCGACGTCGTCGCTGCGGCGGGCGCCGCCGAGCAGGGCGTCGGCGACGAGGCCGAGGTGGGCCGGGTCGGAGACGGCCAGCCCGTGGGCGAAGTGGGCCATGCCCTCGTCGATGTCGGCCTCGGTGGACTCCACGAGTCCGTCGGTGGTCAGGGCGATCAGGGAGCCGGGCCGCAGCCGCAGCGGGGTCATCGGGAAGTCGGCCTGGGCGACCACGCCGAGCGGGGGGCCGCCGTCGGACTCGACGATCTCCGTGGTGCCGTCCGGGTGGCGCAGCACCGGCGGCAGGTGGCCGGCCCGCACGCACCAGGCGGTGCCCTCCTCCATGTCGATGTCCACATAGGTGCAGGTGACGAAGAGGTCGGTCTCCAGGTCCATGAGGAGCCGGTTGGCGTGGGCGACGACGACGTCCGGGGGGTGGCCCTCGACGGCGTAGGCGCGCAGCGCGGTGCGCATCTGGCCCATGAGGGTCGCGGCGGCGGCGCTGTGCCCCTGGACGTCGCCGATGACCAGGCCGACCCGGTGGTCGGGCAGCGGGATCACGTCGTACCAGTCGCCGCCGAGCTCCAGGCCCGCGGTGCTGGGCAGATAGCGGGCGACCGCGACCGCGCCGGGCAGTTTGGGCAGCCGGCGGGGCAGCAGCTGGCGCTGCAGCATGCCGACGAGTTCGTGCTCGGCGTCGAGGGCGTGGGCGCGCATCAGGGCCTGCCCGGCGAGGCCGGCGGAGGCGGTGAGCAGGGCGCGTTCGTCGGGGTCGAAGTGGTGCGGGGTGTCCCAGCCGATGAGGCAGGCGCCGGCCATGCGGCCCGCTGCGGGCAGCGGCAGGACGGCGAGGCCGCCGGGGCCGACGTCGGCGAGGGCGGGTTCGAGGACGGTCCCGGCGGGCCAGATCTGGGCGCGGCCCTCGCGCAGGGCGGTGGCCAGGGTGGGCATGGCCCGTACGGGTGCCTCGGGCCACTCGCTGCGCCACTCCAGGCGCCACAGCTCGGGCCAGGACTCCGGTTCGGGCGGGTCGAGGACGGTGACGACGAGCCGGTCGTTCTCCAGCTCGGCGAGGGCGATCCGGTCGGCCCTGAGCGGGGCGCGGAGGGCGGAGACGACGGCCTGGCTGACGTCGCGGACGGTGCCGGCCATGGAGAGGGCGGCGGCCAGGCGCTGGACGCGGGCCACGTCGGTGACGTCGGAGCGCAGGGTGGAGGCGTCGGCGACGGTGCCCACGAGCCGGGCGGGACGGCCCTCGCCGCCGGCCAGCATGCGGCCGCGCAGCCTGAGCCACTTGGGCGGCCCGGTGGGCTGGAGGATGCGGAACTCCAGCTCGCGGTCGCCGATGGACATGTGACCGGCCTCGAACAGGGACATCAGCGAGGGCAGGTCCTCGGGGACGGTCAGGCCGAGCAGGGTCTCGATCTTGCCGTCGAAGGCGGCCCGGCTCATACCGAACAGCTCCAGGAGCCCGTCGCCGACCTCGACCCGGCCGGTGTCCATGGCGAGGCTGAACGCGTGGGAGCCGAGTTCCGCGCCCTCCGGGGCGGCCACGGGCAGGGGGCAGACGATCGCGTCGGCGATCAGTTCGAGGCACTTGCGGTCCTCGTCGTCGAAACCGTGCGGGTCCTCGCCGACGGCGACGAGACAGGCCCGGCCGTCGTCGCCGTGCGCGGGCAGCACGGCCAGGTGGAAGTCGCGCCGGGCCACCCTGCGGGACTCCGCGCAGGCGGCGAGCTCCTCCGGGCCGAGGAAGAGGGGCCGGCCCGAGCGATGCGCGTCGGCGGGCGGGGAGCCGCCGGAGCCGGGGTAGCTGTCGCGCAGCCCGTAGACCGTCCGGGGGACACCGGCCGACTCGACGAGGTACAGCACGTCCCCGTCCTCACCGGGCGTGTACACGGCGGCGAGTGTCGCCCCGGCGAAGACCAGCGCCTGTTCGAGGACTCGGCGCAGCCGTTCCGGCGATTCGGGACCGTCCGTGATCGATGTCAGGGCATTTTCGGCACGCAACGCTCTCGTTCTGCGGCCCGCAGAGCCCTCACTCACCACGTTCGCCATTAGAGCGCTAATACGGCACGTGCGCAGCCCCTGGGAGCGTTCCGTGGAGCGACCGCGGTGGCCGTGCTCGAATCCCTTCGAACACTTGTTGACGCATGCGTTTCGCACGGTGATCTCGTGACAGCCGTGACTGTCCGTGGCCGTGGCCCCGCTGGAAGGCTCTGGGGTGGGCCAAGGAGGGGGACGCATGGACAAGCGCTACGAGGTGTACGCGCTCGCCGACAGACACTTCTACGAGACGCCCGACCGGATCTCGGCCGGTGCGGCGCCCGTCTACGAGACGGCGCGCCGCGCGGTGCCGGACGGCTGGGACGCGGCACGCATCGGCGACTGGCTGACGCTCACGCCGCTCGGTCCGGACGGAAAGCCGGCGCCGGGTCCTTCGCAGGGCTGGAAGATCCATGCCTCGGCCACCCGGGCGAACGCGGAGCGGATCGCGGCGATCGTGTGGGACTACTGCGTGCCCCGGCGCATCGCGTTCAAGTTCGTGCCGGGCCCGCATCTGCTGCACCTGCGCAACACCAAGTACGCGGCCCGCGACACCAGCGGCAAGTTCGTCACGATCTACCCGGCCGACGAGGAGCAGCTGCACGACGTGCTCCGTGAGCTGGGCGAGCTCCTGGAGGGCTTCGAGGGGCCGTACATCCTCACCGATCTGCGCTGGCACGAGGGTCCGCTCTACGTCCGCTACGGCGCGTTCGCGCGCACCTTCGTCGTCGACGACCGGGGCTCGCTGGTGCCGGCGGTGCGGGACGGCGAGGGCACGCTGGTGCCGGACCGGCGGGAGCCGTCCTTCCAGGTACCCGGGTGGGTGACGCTGCCCGCCTTCCTGGAGCCGCATCTCAAGGCGCGCAACACCACGACGGTCGGCGACCTGCCGTACAAGATCGAGAAGGCGCTGCACTTCTCCAACGGCGGCGGGGTCTACACGGGCACCGACACGCGTGACGGGCGCAAGGTCGTCCTGAAGGAGGGCCGGCCGCACGCGGGCCTTGCCGCCGACGGGGCGGACGCGATCTCCCGCCTGGAGCGGGAGAAGGACGCCCTGGAACAGGTGGCGGGGACGGGGGTGGTGCCCGAGGTGCGGGACTGGTTCACGCTCGGCGACCACCGGTTCCTCGTCATGGACTTCCTGGAGGGGCGCCCGCTGAACTCGTTCTTCGCCGAACGGCATCCGCTGCTCAGCCCGGACCCCGATCCGCAGGCCGTCGCCGACTACACGGCGTGGGCGGTGCGGATCCACGGGGCGGTGGAACGGGCCGTGGAGGCGGTGCACGCGCGCGGGATCGTCTTCAACGACCTGCACGTCTTCAACATCATGGTCGGCCCCGACGAGGAGTCGGTCTCCCTGCTGGACTTCGAGGCGGCGGCGCCGGTCGAGGAGAACGGCCGCCAGGTCGTCGCCCACCCCGGCTTCTTCGCCCCGCCGGACCGCAAGGGCATCGACGTCGACCGCTACGCCCTGGCCTGTCTCAGGATCGCCCTGTTCCTGCCGGTGACCACGCTGTTCGTGGTGGACCGGGGCAAGGCGGCCCATCTGGCCGAGGTGATCCTGCGGCAGTTCCCGGACGTGCCGAAGGAGTTCCTCGACGAGGCGGTCGCGGAGATCACCCGGGACACCGGCGGCGAGCGCACGGCCGTCCGTGTCGAGGCCACGCCGTCCTTCGTCGAACCGGGCGACTGGCCGCACAGCCGCGACTCCATGGTGAAGGCACTCCTCGCCTCGGCCACCCCGGAGCGCGAGGACCGGCTCTTCCCCGGCGACATCACGCAGTTCAACGACGGCGGCGGCCTGGGGCTCGCACACGGCGCGGCCGGGGTGCTGTACGCGCTGGACGCGGTCGGCGCGGAGCGGTACGAGGAGGGCGAGCGCTGGCTCCTGGCCCGCACCGCTCCCCCGCCGACGGGCACTCCGCTCGGGCTCTACGACGGTCTCGCGGGCGTCGCCCACGTCCTGGACCGGCTCGGCCACCGGCAGCGCGCCCTCGACCTCGTCGAGCGGGTCCTCGCGGAACGCTGGCAGAACCTCTCCGCCGACCTGCACGGCGGCCTGGCCGGGCTCGGCCTGGTCCTCGGTGAACTGGCCCGCACGACAGGCGAGTCGGAACTGCGGGAACGTGCGGCCGAGGCCGCCGACGTCCTCGTACGACGACTCGCGCAGCCCCTCGCGGACACCCCCAAGCGGCGCCGTGCCGGACTGCTGCGGGGCTGGACCGGGCCCGCGCTGTTCCTGCTGCGGCAGTACCAGCACACCGGTGAGCCCCTGCTGTTGAGGGCGGCCGAGGTGGCGTTGCGCAGGGACCTGGAGTGCTGCGTGACGCATCCGGGCGGCTCGCTGGAGGTCGACGAGGGCTGGCGGACACTGCCCTACCTCGGTGAGGGAAGCGCCGGCATCGGGATGGTCCTGGACGACTACCTCGCCCAGGGCGCCGACACCGAGGGTGAGTTCGAGCGGGCCCGGGCCGGGGTGCTGACCGCCGCCACCAGCCGCTTCTACGTCCAGCCCGGTCTCTTCCAGGGCCGTGCCGGGATGATCCTGCACCTCGCGCGCACGGACACCCCCGGCGCGACCCGCGAGCGGCTGGCCGAGCAGATCGACGGGCTCGGCTGGTTCTCGATGGACTACCAGGGCCAACTGGCCTTCCCCGGCCACCAGATGATGCGGCTGTCGATGGATCTGGGCACCGGAACGGCAGGGTGCCTGCTCGCACTCGGCGCGGCCCACGCGGCCCCCGGCGACCCGACCACCGCACACCTGCCGTTCCTGCCGCCGCTCGGGCGGCCCACAGAACGCGGTTCCGCGATGTGACGGAGCCGTGAACCCAACCCCGTCCCCACGGGTGGACGACACCGAGGAAAGGAAACCGAGATGGCACTTCTCGACCTGCAGACGATGGAGTCCGACGAGCACACCGGCGGCGGCAACAGCACCCTGAGCCTGCTGTCCTGCGTCAGCGCCGCGAGCGTCACGCTCTGTCTCTGACAGACATCGTGCGCCCATGACTCCGGGCGGTCCACTCCCGCGAGGGAGGGGCCGCCCGGGGTCCTGCGCACCTCGGGAAGGCCGCCGTATGACGACTCGCACCTCGACGCCGGCCGTGCAGGGCCTCCTGGGTCCGGCCCCCGTCCGCTGTCTGGTCCTGTGCCTGGTGAGCACGGCCGCGACCGGCGCCGGACTGCTGCTGCCCGCGGCTCTCGGCCGCACCCTGGACCTGCTGCTGGCGCACGCGCCGGCGACCCCCTGGATCCTGTACTGCGCCGCACTGGTCCTCCTCGTCGCCCTGCTCGACGCGGCCGAGACCGTCCTCGGCGGCACCCTCGACGCCCGCACCACCGCCTGGCTGCGCCGCCGTCTCATCCGGCACGTCCTGGCCGTCGGCCCGCGCGCCACCGCCCGCTTCGGGCCCGGAGACCTCGTCGCCCGCCTCGTCGGCAACGCCGCACAGGCCGGCACGGCACCGACCGCCCGCGCCGCCCTGCTCGCCGCGCTCGCCGGACCGGTCGGCGCCGTCGTGGCCCTCGGCCTCATCTCCCCCTGGCTCGCGGCCGTGTTCCTGGCCGGAGCGCCGGTGCTCGCCCTGCTGCTGCGGGCCTTCGCCCGGGACACGCGGGAATGCGTGACGCGCTACCAGGAGGTGCAGGGGCGGATGGCGCAGGCCCTCTCGGAGGCCGTCGGCGGCCACCGCACGATCCGGGCCGCGGGCACGGAGGACCGGGAGACGGCCCGCATCCTGCGCCCGCTGCCCGAGCTGTCCGAGGCCGGTCACCGCATGTGGCGGGTGCAGGGCCGGGCCTCCGGTCAGTCCGTCGCCGTGGCCCCGCTGCTCCAGCTCGGTGTCGTGGCCGTGGCCGGGGTCCTGCTCGCCCGGCACCGGGTGTCCGTGGGCGAGGTCCTCGCCGCCTCCCGGTACGCGGTCCTCGCGGCCGGCGTCGGCGTCCTGGTGGGCCGGCTCGCCGGCCTCGCCCGGGCCCGGGCGGCGGCGGGACGTCTGGACGAGGTCCTCGAGGAGTCCCCCGTCCGACACGGCGAACGCCGGCTACCGCCCGGTCCGGGGCGGCTGGAACTACGGGGCGTCACCGCCCTGCGCGGCGCGCGTGCCGTGCTCGACGGCGTCGACCTCGTCGTACCGGGCGGGACGACGCTCGCCGTGGTGGGCCGGTCGGGGGCGGGCAAGTCACTGCTCGCCGCGCTCGCCGGGCGGCTCGCCGACCCGGACGCCGGAGAGGTCCTGCTCGACGGGGTGCCGCTGCGCGAGCTCACCCACGACGAACTGCGCCGTGCCATCGGCTACGCCTTCGAACGCCCCGCCCTGCTCGGCGGCACCGTCGAGGAGGAGATCGGCCTCGCCCTCCCGTCCCCCTCCCCCGTCCGCGTCCGGGAGGCCGCCCGCACGGCCCACGCGGACGACTTCGTGCACCGGCTTCCCGACGGGTACGACACCCTCGTGGCCGACGCACCGCGCTCCGGCGGGGAGTCCCAACGGCTGGGCCTGGCGCGGGCGTTCGCGCACGGCGGCCGTCTGCTCATCCTCGACGACGCCCTCTCCAGCCTCGACACGGTCACGGAGGCCCGCATCGCCGAGGCCCTGGTGAGCGGCGGGGCGGGCGGCACCCGCCTGCTCGTCGCCCACCGCACCGCCACGGCCGCCCGCGCGGACGCGGTGGCCTGGCTGGACGGGGGTCGGGTACGGGCGGTGGGGCCGCACGAGGAGCTGTGGCGGGCGCCGGAGTACCGGGCGGTGTTCGGGAGCGGGCCGGAGGGGGCGGACAGCTGGGACGGGGGGCCGTCATGAGCCACGGCTCGGCAGGCGCCGCGCCCGAGGCCGACCGGGCGACGGGGCGACGGGGCGACGGGGCGACGGGCCGACGGGCCGACGGGCCGACGGAGGCAGGACACCGTGACTGACGGGATCTACACGCGCGGTCTCCGGTTCCTGCGCGCCCGGTGGCGGGTCCTCGTCCGGCTCGGCGGGTGGTCCGTGCTGGAGACCGGGCAGACCTTCCTCACCGGGTACGCGCCCGCCCGGGCCCTGGACGAGGGGTTTCTGGCCGGGCGGCCCGGAGTCGGGCTCGGCTGGCTCGGGGTGGCCGCGGTCGGGGTGCTGTTCGGCGCGTACGGGACGGTGCGGGTGTACGCCGCTGTCGCCGCGCTGGTCGAGCCGCTCCGGGACGTCCTGGTCGGGCGGGTGGTGGAGCGCGGGGTGCGGGAGGCGGACACGGGGGCGCTGTCCGGGCTGACCCAGCAGGTGGAGATCGCGCGGGACACCTTCGCCGGGCTGGTGATGGTGTCGCGGTCCTTCGTGTTCACGGCTGTCGGCGCGGCCGTCGGACTGGCCTCGCTCGACCCGCTGCTCCTGCTGGTCGTGGGGCCGCCGCTCGCCGCCGGACTGGGCCTGTTCGCGGCCACACTGCGGCCGCTGGCCCGCCGCCAGGAGGAGTTCCTGATCGCCGACGAGGCGCTGGCCGACGGTCTCGGCAGGGTCTGCCCGGGGCTGCGGGACATCACCGCGGCCGGTGCGGAGGACCGGGTCGCCGCCGACACGGGACGACTTGTCGACACCGAGCAGCGGGCCGCGTACTCCCTCGCCCACTGGTCCGTCCTGCGCGTGGTCTCCCTCGCCGTCGGCGGCCAGCTCCCGATCGTCCTCCTCCTCGCCTGCGCTCCCTGGCTCCTGGCCCGCGGCGTCACCACGGGCGCCCTCGTCGGCGCCCTCGCCTACGTCACCCAGTCCCTGCTCCCCGCCCTGCGCAACCTGGTCCACGGCCTGGGCACGAGCGGCTCCCGGCTGGTGGTGGTCCTGCGGCGACTGGTCCGCGAGCCCGCCGCCGACACCATCGCCGTGGCCGCAGGCGCTCCCGCGGGGCTGGACGCGCCCGACGACGAGACCGGCGGCGGCCTCACCGACGCACGGCCCGCCGACCGGCACGCCGAGCCGCGCCACCGCCGCGCCCCGCACACCGGGGCTCGGACGACGGACCGGAATCCCGGTAGCAGCCGCACCGAAGCCGACACTCCACACACTCCGGCACGCACGGAGGACCACGACCCCGACACCAGCCGCACGGACGCCGACACCTCGCACAGCACCGCACCGCACCCGAGAGACCGCACCTCCCCGCACACCCCCGCCCTCTCCCTCACCGGCGTCTCCTTCGCCTACGGCCCCGCCGCCACCCCTGTCGTCGACCGCCTCGACCTCGCCCTCCCGCCCGGCGCCCACCTGGCTGTCGTAGGTCCCAGCGGGATCGGGAAGTCCACGCTCACCGCTCTGATCGCCGGGCTCCTCCAGCCCACCGGCGGACGCATCCGGCTGTGCGGGCACCCCGTGCCCTCCGCCGGCGCGGCCGCCCTGCGCGTGCTCATTCCGCAGGAGGCGTACGTCCACAGCGGCACCCTCGCCGAGAACCTCGGGCACCTCAGGACGGACCCGGTGCCCGAGCCGGAGCTGCTCGCTGCGGCCCGGGCGGTCGGGCTCACCCCGCTGCTCGAAGCCCTGGGCGGACTCCGGGCGACCGTCGACCCGGCCACGCTGTCCGCCGGTGAGCGGCAACTCGTCGCGCTCACCCGGGCCTATCTGTCGTCCGCCCCCCTCGTCCTGCTCGACGAGGCCACCTGCCATCTGGACCCCCGGGCCGAGGAGCGCGCCGAGCGGGCCTTCGCGAACCGGCCCGGCACCACGCTGGTGGTCGTGGCCCACCGGATCAGCTCGGCCCGCCGCGCCGGCCACGTGCTGCTGATGGACGGCCCGCGCACGGCGTACGGCACCCACGACGAGTTGGTGCGCGACTCACCCGCGTACCGCGAACTCGTCGGCGGCTGGACGGCCGTTCCCCCCGAACGGTCAGAGCCAGCCCTGCCCCTGGGAGATCCGGATCGCGTCGATGCGGTTGCGGGCTCCGGTCTTGCGGGTGATCGCGGCCATGTAGTTGCGCACGGTGCCGTGGGACAGGCACAGGTTCCCCGCGATCTCCGCGATGGAGGCGCCCTCGGCCGCGAGGGATAACACGCTCAGCTCCCGTCTGGTCAGCGGCATCTCCGCGGCCTGGAGGAAGCCGAAGCCCAGCGAGTCATCGACGAAACGTTTCCCCTCGGCGACCCGGCGGATCCCGTGCACGAGCCGCTCGGGCGCCGCCCCCTCCTTGTCGACGTACCCGAGCGCCCCCGCCTCGACGGCCCGCTTCAGCAGCCCCGGCCGGTTGGCGCTGGCCATCACGAGAAGGCGCGGCGGACATCGGTCCGGCTCGCGCACGGATAACTCCCCCAGCGGCGGAATGCCGTACGCGTCCGAGCAGTCGAGGTCGGCCGCGCAGACGTCGGGACGTACGGAGCGCAAACGGCCGGGCGCGCTGTGCCACGGGGTGTCGAACACCCCGAGGTCGGGTTCCCGGCGGAGCCACTCCGCCAGGGCCGATCTCACCAGACACGCGTCGTGCACCAGAAGCACCCGGATCACTGCTCGTCCCCCTCGACTCACCCTGCTCGGTTCCGTGGCATGAAACGCGTGCCCCATTGTTCGGGTCCCGGACCGCCCTGGGGCGCGGAGAATTGGCCATCAGGGTGCGCGGGGGCGCACGAGCGGCGCCCGCGTGCCGTGGCGCGCTTCGACTGCGGGGGCATGGTCCCGGACCGAAGGGGTACGCGGCCGTCCTCGCCGTCGCACGGGCACCCGTGTGCCCGCACCCGGAAACGCTCGCCGTGCGGGACGCGCCCCGAGGGTGGAGATTTGATGCCTGGGGACCCGGCACGCGACAGCGGCCCGCGCTCCTTGTGGGACGCGCCCCCTGCGAGGAGGTGGTCGGCGTGTCCGACGGGCATATGTCCCCGGCGCCGGCGGGCGCCCGGACCCGGGTCGGACGGCCGCTGCTCTCCCTCGCGCTGGCGTCGATGATGGACGAGGTGCACGCCCACTCCGGCGCGGTGTATCTCCTGGCCCCCGACGAACCCGTACTGGAGATGGCGGTGATGGCGGGCCTGCCGCGGGCGTTCGCCGCGCCCTGGGAACGGGTGGGCCTGAGCGCGCCGATCCCGGTGGCCGAGGCGGTGCGGGAGCGACGGCTGGTGTGGGTGGGCGGCGAGCACGAGATGGCGCGCCGCTATCCGCGGATCGCCGTGGTGCTGCCGTATCCCTTCGCGCTGGCCGCGGTGCCGGTGGCGACCCCGTCCAAGGTGTACGGAGCGGTCTTCGTGACCTGGCCCGGTTCGCACCCGCCGGAGCTGTCGGACCGGGAGCGGGACCATCTGACCGCGGCCTGCGGGCGGCTCGCGATGCGGCTGGAGCGGGCGATCGAGGACAGCGTGGCGCCGCACGCCGAACCGGATCTGCTGGGCGCGGCCCAGGTCGGAAGCCCGGCCGGGACGCTGGGCACGGTGGAGGCGGCGCGGATGGTGGCGAGGCTGCCGTACGGACTGTGCTCGCTCGATCTGCACGGGCGGATCTCCTTCGCCAACGCCGCGGCGGCCGAGCTGATCGGCGTCCCGGTCTCCCGGTTGCTGGGCTCGCAGCTGTGGGCGGCGGTGCCCTGGCTCAACGACCCGGTCTACGAGGACCGTTACCGGGCCGCGCTGCTCAGCCAGCACAGCACGTCGTTCGTGGCGCTGCGGCCGCCCGGGGACTGGCTGTCGTTCCGGCTGTACCCGAGCACGACCGGGCTGAGCGTCCGGATCAGCCGGGCCCGGGCGGTGGCGGAGATGAACCGGGCCGGGCCGCAGCCCGGGGACGCGCCGTCCCGGCTGGTCACCATCTCGCAGGTGCTGAGTCTGGCCGGGGCCCTGACCGAGGCGGTGGGCGTGCAGGACGTGGTGCAGCTGGTGGCGGACGAGATCGCCCCGGCGGTGGGGAGCCGCGCTCTGGTCGTGCTCGGTTCACGGGCGGGACGGCTGCACGTGCTCGGGCATCGCGGCTATCCGGACGCGCGGGTGGTGGAGCGGTTCGACGGACTGCCGCTGGCCGAACCGACGCCGGGCACCCATGCCCTGAGGACCGGGGTGCCCGCGTTCTTCGAGTCCCGGGAGCAGTTGGAGCGCCTGTATCCGACGCGCAACGCCACCCCGGACGGGTTCGCGGCCTGGGCGTATCTGCCGCTGATCGCCTCCGGGCGCCCGGTGGGCACGTGTGTGCTGGCCTACGCCGAGCGGCATCCCTTCCCCACGGACGAGCGGGCCGTACTGACGAGCCTGGGCGGGCTGATCGCGCAGGCCCTGGAACGGGCCGTCCTGTACGACGCCAAGTACCGGGTGGCGCACGGTCTGCAGGCGGCCCTGCTGCCGCACACCCTGCCGTCGCTGCCCGGCATCGAGGCGGCGGCCCGCTATCTGCCGGCCACGCAGGGCATGGACATCGGCGGCGACTTCTACGACCTGGTGCCGGTGGACGGGCTGGCGGCCGCCGTGATCGGGGACGTGCAGGGCCACAACGTGACGGCGGCCGGGCTGATGGGGCAGATCCGGACGGCGGTACGGGCGTACACGACCGTCGGCCAGCCGCCGGAGGAGGTCATGCGCTCGACCAACCGGCTGCTGATCGACCTCGGCGCCGAGCTGTTCGCCAGCTGCCTGTATCTGCGGCTCGATCCGCAGCGGGGGCGGGCGGTCATGGCCCGGGCCGGGCATCCGCCGCCGCTGCTGCGCAGGCCGGACGGCCGGGTGCGGGTGCTGGATCTGGCCGGGGGTCCGCTGCTGGGGATCGACAGCTCGGCCGTGTACCCGACGACGGAGGTGGATCTGACGCCCGGTTGCGTCCTCGCCCTGTACACCGACGGCCTGATCGAGTCCCCCGGCGTCGACATCGAGGACGCGCTCGCCGATCTGGGGCGGCAGCTCGCCGAGGCCGGTGACCGTCCGCTCGACGAGCTGGCCGACGAACTCGTGCGGCGCGGCGCGGCGGCGCGGGAGCGGATCGACGACGTGGCGCTGCTGTTGCTGCGGGCCGACGGCTGACGGCCGGCGGCCGGCGGGGCACAACGCGCCGGTCCGGCCCTCCCGCCGGAGGGCCGGACCGTTGCACCTGCCCGGGCCGGAACCGCGGTGTGGCCGGGAGGTGGTCTTAAGGCCTGCGTCGGCAGCGGCGGGTGTGGGGGGACCGCTGCCGACGCGGCCGGTTCAAGGTGTGGTGCGGGACGGACGGGGTCAGTTGTGCGACTGGCCCGCGGCATCGCCCGCCGCATCGCCGGTGCCGTTGCCGGTCTCCTGACCGTTACCGGTCTGCTGGCCGTTGCCGGCTTCTTCGCCGCCGATCACGTCACCGCCGGCCTGCTCGCCGCCGACCTCCTCACCGCCGACCTCCTGGCCCGCGCCGGCCTCGTCACCGGGGCTCGCACTGGCGTCGCCGCCCACACCGGCCCCGGCGTCGCCACCGGCGCCCGCCTCGTCACCGGCACCGGCACCGGCCTCCTCGCCGCCCGCCTGGTCGCCCGCGCCGCCGGCCGCGTCACCCGCGCCGAGCGTGGCGCCGACCGCCTGGAGGGCGGTGGTGACCGGCTGGAAGAAGGTCTCGCCGCCGACCGTGCAGTCGCCGCTGCCGCCGGAGGTCAGGCCGATGGCCGAGCCGTCCTGGGTGAACAGCGAGCCGCCGCTGTCGCCGGGCTCGGCGCAGACGTTCGTCTGGATGAGCCCGGTGACGGTGCCCTCGGGGTAGTTCACCGTGGCGTCGAGTCCGAGGACCTGGCCGTCGGCGAGGCCCGTGGTGCTGCCCATCCGGAAGACCTGGAGGCCGACCTCGGCGTCCGCGGCCTGGCTGATCGCGACGGTCTGGCCGCCGCCGACGTTGACCTCGCTGGGCGCCACGGTCGCCGGGTCGTCGTACTTGACCAGGGCGAAGTCGCCGTCACCGGGGAAGGTGGCCTGGTCCACGGTGGCGATGGGCTGGCCGTCCTGGGTGTCCGACCACTGCTCGGCCGCGACCCCGCAGTGACCGGCGGTCAGGAAGGCGGGGCTGCCGTCGCCCGCGGTGACGTTGAAGCCGAGCGAGCAGCGGGCGCCGCCGCCGAAGATGGCGTCACCGCCGGACACGAAGGTCTTGAAGGTGCCGGCCGACTTCTTCACGGTCGCCATGTCGGAGCCGAGGCTCTTCACGGTCGACTCGAGGGTGTTCCACTTGTCGCCGGTGACGGTGCTGTCGGCGGTCACGACGATCTTGTTGGTGCGCGGGTCGACGGCCCAGGCGGTGCCCGGGATGGTCGCCTGCTGCTTCAGCGTCTTGGCGCCGGCCGCCAGTTCGGGGAGGCTGTTCTCGACCTCGCGGACCTTCGCGCCGGCCTTCTTCGCCTGCACGACGACGTTGCTGTCGCCGGATATGACGTTCACGACGAGCTGCTTGCTGTCGGCGTCGTAGTAGGACCCGGCGAAGGCGTCGCCCAGCGCCTGCTCGAGCTGCGAGGCGAGGTCCGAGGCGTCCGTCGCCTTCAGAGTCTTCGGCGCGATGGCCGCCGCGTCGTTCGACGAGCCGTCCTGGGACGCGTTGGCGTTGGGCAGCAGGATCGCGGCGGCTCCGAGCGCCACTACGGTGCCTGCCGCGAATGCGGCCTTGCGCTTCGGAATTCGCTTGTGACTCAAACTTCTCGACCTCCTGGGGGACCGGAGTCTGTAACCGCCGTACGGCAGTCGGTTGTTCGGGGCGCCTGGATGGCCATGGGTACGCATGGTGTGCGCGGGGCGTTCAATGCCGTTTCTTTGCACCCCGATTGCGATGCCGATTCGGCCACGGGCCGTGCCGGGTGAGCGGCGGGCGGGAACACTGGTCACAGGGGTTGGCGCGGGCGGGCAGGGCGGTGTCGGGCCATGCTCTGATGACCGCCGCCGACGCCGCGTGCGGATGTCCTGATCAAGTCGGTCGTCATCACGGCGGTCCGACACGCTCACCAAGCCGGTCCGACACGCTCAGCAAGCGGACGGCAACGGTCCGTTGTGGATTCCGTTCCGAATCCCCTCTTCAGCGAATCTGCACATCGAATGCGCAACCAGGTCACCGGGACCGGGAGTTCTGCACAAGTACGGACCGCCGCCCACGTCATTGGCGAGGTGTGTCGCATTCGCCGTGGCGACGGCAAGGGCCCGTTCACACCGCCGCGACATCACATGTGAAGAAGTCGCCACCAAGGCGTGCGCAGGCGCACACGGATAGGGGCCTCTGTGACTCAAGTTACCTGGTGAGGCGGGTGGTTAATTGGAAGGGCGGAGCCGCAGCGTGCTTTGATCCATCGCACCGCAGGGCCGTTGGGTTTCCCGGAAACGGGATCCGGCGCCGTGCGATTGCGGCCGTCATCTGTCCCCAGAGGGGGCCGCTCCCCCCTTGTGAAATACCCATACGAAGGGAAGTTCCATCATGAACTCCACCCCCCAGGTTGAGACCGTCGAGATCTCGGACGCCGACCTCGACAACGTCTCCGGCGGCCTGCAGCTGAACGCCCTCGGCACCGTCACCGGCCTGGTGGACGGCGTTGCCCCGGTTTCCGGCCTGGTCAACACGGTCGTCGGCACGGTCGAGGGTGTGACCGGCCTGAACACCGCCCCGGTCACCGGCCTGGTCGCCGGTCTCTGATCACATTCTTCGTGATCTGATCACTGTCATGTGGTCGACCCGTCCCGGAGCCGCACACCGGCGGTTCCGGGACTCTTGGGTGCCGTAATGCGGCCGGCTCGCGCGAGTCGGTCCTTTGTCGTGGGTAGAATTCGCAGCTTTCGCAGAATTCGCCGCATTCACAGCGTTCGCAGCTTTCGCAGGTGAGGGAAGACCCGTGCAGTTCCGCCAACAGGCCCTCGCCAAGCTCCAGTCACCGGAGGAGCTCGACCTTCCGGTGCGCTTCGCCCGGCCTCAGGGCTGGCTCGTGATGTCGGTGACGGTGGTCGTGATGGCCGCCGCGTCCGTGTGGGCGGTGACCGGCTCGGTGGCCTCCACGGTGAGCGCGCCCGCCATCCTCACGCACGGGCAGGGCAGTTACATCCTGCAGAGCCCGGTCGCGGGCCAGGTCACGCAGGTGATCGCCAAGGAGGGCACCCAGCTGCCCGCCAACTCCCCGGTCCTGAAGGTCCGTACGTCCGAGGGCGACACCGTCGTCCGCACGGTCGCCGCGGGCCGGCTCACCGCGCTGGCGGCCACCATCGGGCAGATCATCTCGACCGGTGCGAACGTCGCCGCCGTGGAGAAGGTCGCCCACTCCTCCGACCCGATGTACGCCACGGTGTACGTGCCCGCCGAGAACGCGGCCTCCATTCCCGCGAACGCCGCCGTGGACCTGACCGTCTCCTCGGTGCCCACCCAGGAGTACGGCGTGCTGCGCGGCCATGTGAAGTCGGTGGACCGTTCGGCCCAGTCGGCCCAGCAGATCGCCGCCTTCCTCGGGGACAGTCAGCTCGGCGAGCAGTTCACCAAGGACGGCCGGCCGGTCGCCGTCCTGGTGAAGCTGGACAAGTCGAAGAAGACCAAGAGCGGTTATGAGTGGTCGTCCGCGGAGGGCCCGCCGTTCGCCCTCACCTCCATGACCGTGGCCTCGGGTTCGATCCGGCTGGCCGATCAGCGTCCCGTCGATTGGCTGCTGCCGTGAGCACCGCACAGGACACCCGGAGCAGACGCCGCTCCGCCCCGCCCAAGCGCCCGGTCCCCATGGGGAGGGCGAAGACGGTCCGTACGCCCACCGTGCTGCAGATGGAGGCGGTGGAGTGCGGCGCGGCCTCCCTCGCGATGGTGCTCGGCCACTACGGCAAGCACGTCCCGCTGGAGGAGCTGCGCATCGCCTGCGGTGTCTCCCGGGACGGCTCACGCGCCAGCAACCTCCTGAAGGCGGCCCGCAGTTACGGTCTGACGGCCAAGGGCATGCAGATGGACACGGCCGCGCTCGCCGAGGTGAAGAGCCCGGCGGTGCTGTTCTGGGAGTTCAACCACTACGTCGTCTACGACGGCATGGGCCGCCGCTTCGGCCGCCGCGGTGTCTACATCAACGACCCCGGCAAGGGCCGCCGTTTCGTCCCCATGGAGGACTTCGACGGCAGCTTCACCGGCGTCGTGCTGGTGATGGAGCCCGGCGAGGGCTTCACCCGGGGCGGCCGCAAGCCGGGAGTCCTCGGAGCGATGCCGGCCCGGTTGCGCGGCACCGCGGGCACCATGCCGACGGCGGTCCTTGCGAGCCTGCTGCTGGTGCTGGTCGGCGCGGCCACCCCCGCGCTGAGCCGCACGTACATCGACATGTTCCTGATCGGCGGTCAGACCTCGCTGCTCGGCGTGCTGTTCACGTCGATGGGGGCCTGTGTGGCCCTCACCCTCGCCCTGACCTGGCTCCAGCAGGCGAACCTGCTGCACGGCCGCATCATCTCCTCGACCCTCTCCAGCGCCCGCTTCCTGCGCCATCTGCTGCGCCTGCCGGTGACGTTCTTCTCCCAGCGCAGCCCGGCCGACCTGGTGCAGCGCCTCCAGTCCAACGACCAGGTGGCCGAGACCCTGGCCCGCGACCTCGCGGCGGCGGGCGTCGACGCGGTGGTCGTCGTCCTGTACGCGATCCTCCTCTACACCTACGACCCCCAACTCACCTACGTCGGCATCGGTGTGGCCCTGCTGAACGTGGTGGCCATGCGGGTCGTCATCCGGCTGCGGGCCACCCGTACGGCGAAGCTGCGCGCCGACAGCGCCCGGCTCACCAACACCGCCTACACAGGCCTGCAGTTGATCGAGACGATGAAGGCGACCGGCGGCGAGGACGGCTACTTCCGCAAGTGGGCCGGACAGCACGCCACCACCCTTGAGGAGCAGCAGCGACTCGGGGTGCCGAGCGCCTGGCTGGGCGTGGTTGCGCCGATGCTGGCCACCTTCAACAGCGCCCTCATTCTGTGGATCGGCGGTATGCGGGCCATCGAGGGCGGCATCTCCGTCGGTCTGCTGGTCGCCTTCCAGGCCCTGGTCACCCGCTTCACCGCGCCGATCACCCGCCTCAACGGCGTGGCCGGCCGCATCCAGGACTTCGCGGCCGACGTGGCCCGCCTCAAGGACGTCGAGAACTTCAAGGCCGACCCGCTCTACGGCCGTCCCGGCGCCGGCGACTCGACCCGCAGGCTGCACGGGCATGTCGAGCTGCAGAACATCACCTTCGGCTACAACCCGCTCGACAAGCCGCTGCTCACCGGTTTCGACCTGACCGTGGGCCCCGGTCAGCAGGTGGCGCTGGTGGGCGGCTCCGGCAGCGGCAAATCGACCGTCTCCCGGCTGATCTCGGGCCTGTACGCGCCCTGGGAGGGCGTGATCCGCATCGACGGACAGCGCCTGGACGACATCCCGCGCGGCGCGCTCGCGTCCTCGGTGTCCTTCGTCGACCAGGACGTCTTCCTCTTCGAGGGCTCGGTCCGCGACAACGTGGCGCTGTGGGACCCGTCGATCCCGGACGACGCCGTGGTGGAGGCGCTGCGGGACGCGGCCCTGTACGACGTGGTCGTGCGGCGGCCCGGCGGCATCCACAGCAGGGTCGAGCAGGACGGCCGCAACTTCTCCGGCGGCCAGCGTCAACGCCTGGAGATCGCGCGGGCGCTGGTGCGCAGGCCCAGCATCCTGGTCCTCGACGAGGTGACCAGCGCGCTGGACGCGGAGACCGAGCAGGTCGTCATGGACAACCTGCGCAGGCGCGGCTGCGCCTGCGTGGTGATCGCGCACCGGCTCAGCACCGTGCGCGACAGCGACGAGATCGTCGTACTGCAGCACGGCACGATCGTGGAACGCGGGCGGCACGAGGAACTGGTGGCGCGCGGCGGTGCGTACGCAGCGCTGGTCAGGGAACGGTGAGATGACTACCGCACACGAAGGCGATGTGGTCCTGGGGGCCCTCGGGCAGATGGGCACGCGGGTCGACTGCGCCGGCTTCAGCCGGATCGACCTCGAAGGGCCGCAGGTGCTGTGGCTGGTCGTGTCGGGCGCCGTGGACCTGTTCGCGGTGGACGCCGGGCAGCAGGGCCACTGGCACCACCTGGGCCGCCTGGAGCCGGGCGCGCTGCTGCTCGGACCGGTGTCGGGGCCCGAACACACCCTGGTGGCGAGGCCGCTCAGGGACTGCGTGGTGCACCGCATCGGCCTGCGCGAGCTGTACGAACCGGCGCACACCCAGACGTGGTCGTACGACGCGTACGGCAACCCCCAGTACGTGCCGCCGACGACGAGCCCGCTGGAGTACGCCCTCGCGCTGGGCGTGGGCCGGAGCCTGTCCATCCTCTTCCAGGCACCGATGGCCGACGAGCGGGCCGCCGCCCCGACCGACGACGACGTGTTCTGGATGCAGGTGCCGCCGGGCAGCGTGCAGTACGGCTCGCTCTACGGCGCGGAGGCGGCCGCCGACCTGTTGATGGACCCGGCGGTCTGGCAGTCCATGGTCGACCAGCAGTACCGGCTGCTCACCACGCTGGACCGCTGGATCGAGCAGTTGGAGCGCACCCACGAGACCAGGACGGCCGCCGGTATCAAGGCCGGTGAGGCCGTGCGCGCCCAGGCCGACCGGACCTTGCTGGCGTCCATCGGCAAGTCGAAGCAGCGCGCGACGACCGCCGACGCCGACGCGAGTTACGCGGCCTGCAAGCTGGTCGCCGACGCGGCCGGGATCCCGCTCGCCGAGAACGCGCACAGCGGCACCGAGAGCGACCGCCTCGACCCGGTCGAGCGGATCGCCCTCGCCTCCCGCGTCCGCATCAGGTCGGTGCGCCTGGACGGTCGCTGGTGGCGCGACAACGTCGGCCCGCTGGTGGGCCAACGGGCCCTGTCGGGCACGCCGGTCGCACTGCTGTGGCGGCGCGGCGGCTATGTGGCCGTGCATCCGGCGACGGGCCGCGAGACGCCGATCGAGAAGGACAACGCGGAGGAGTTCGAACCGCGTGCGGTGATGTTCTACCGCCCGCTGCCCGACCGGGGGCTCAGTCCGCTCGGCCTGCTGCGGTTCAGCATGCGCGGCACGGGCGGTGATATGACGAACCTGCTGCTCAGCGGTCTGGTGACGGTGGCGATCGGCGCGCTGGTCCCGATCGCGACCGGCAAGGTGCTCGGCGAGTTCGTGCCGAGGGCGCAGACCGCGCTGATCGTGCAGGTGTGTCTGGCCGTGATGGTCAGCGGGGTGGTGACGGCGGCCTTCATGCTGCTGCAGAACCTCACCATGCTCCGTCTGGAGGGCCGTATCGAGGCGACCCTGCAACCGGCCGTCTGGGACCGGCTGTTGAGGCTGCCGACGAAGTTCTTCACCGAGCGCTCGACCGGTGAACTGGCCAGTCAGGCCATGGGTATCAGCTCGATCCGCCGGATGATGGCGGGCCTCGGCCCCGCCGTCGCCCAGTCGGTGACCGTCGGCGCGATGAACCTGGGCCTGCTGTTCTGGTACAGCGTCCCGATGGCGATGGCGGCGATCGGCATGCTCGTCGTCATCGCCGCCGGCTTCCTCGGCCTCGGGCTGTGGCAGGTGCGCTGGCAGCGGCGGCTGGTCGTGCTCAGCAACAAGCTGAACAACCAGGCCTTCCAGACCCTGCGCGGTCTGCCCAAGCTCAGGGTGGCGGCGGCGGAGAACTACGCGTACGCGGCCTGGGCCGCGGAGTTCGCCCGCAGCCGCGAGCTCCAGCAGAAGGTCGGCCGGATCAAGAACCTCACCGCGGTGATGGGCTCGGTCTACCTCCCGCTGTGCACGCTGCTGATGTTCATGCTGCTGGCGGGTCCGGCGCGCGGCTCGATGTCGGCGGCGGAGTTCCTCACCTTCAACACCTCGGTGACGATGCTGCTGACCGCGGTCACCCAGCTCACCGGCGCCTTCGTCTCGGCGGTGTCCGCGCTGCCGCTGTTCGAGGAGATCAAGCCGGTCCTTCAGGCGCAGCCGGAGGTGCGCACGGCGAGCACCCGGCCGGGCCCGCTGACCGGGGCGATGGAGGCCCGCAAGCTCTCCTTCCGGTACTCCGACGACGGTCCCCTGATCCTCGACGACGTGTCCTTCGAGATCCGGCCGGGCGAGTTCGTGGCGATCGTCGGCCCGAGCGGCTGCGGCAAGTCGACCCTGCTCAGGCTGCTGATCGGCTTCGACCGTCCGGTCTCCGGGAGCGTCCTGTACGACGGCCAGGACCTGGCCGCCCTCGACCAGTCCGCGGTGCGCCGGCAGTGCGGTGTCGTGCTCCAGCACGCCCAGCCGTTCACCGGCTCCATCATGGACGTCATCTGCGGCACCGAGCCCTGCACGCCCGAGGAGGCGATGGCGGCGGCCGCGATGGCGGGGCTCGCGGAGGACATCCAGCGGATGCCGATGGGCCTGCACACCATCGTCTCGGGCAGCGGGGCCATCTCCGGCGGCCAGCGCCAACGCCTCATGATCGCCCAGGCATTGATCCGGCGGCCGCGGATCCTCTTCTTCGACGAGGCGACCAGCGCCCTGGACAACGACACCCAGCGCACGGTCATCGAGTCCACCAAGGCCCTCAACGCCACCCGGATCGTCATCGCCCACCGTCTGTCCACGGTGCTGGACGCCGACCGCGTGATCGTGATGGAGAACGGCAGGGTCGCCCAGCAGGGCCCGCCGGCACAGCTCCTCGCGGACACCGGCGGGCGGCTGCACGAACTGGTGCGGCGGCAGATGGCGTAGCGGCGTTCGGGCCGCCGCCACCCCCTCAGCGAAACGTTGCCGTTTCGCTCGGCATGGTCTAGCCTCCTCGTGTACGAAACGGTTTCGTTTATGAACCGGAAGAGCCCGGCCGACTTTCCCTGGAGTTGCTCCCATGTCCCAGAAGACTGTGACCGACAGCGGGCAGGTGGGCGCCGTCGAGGCGCCGACCGACGCTTCGGCCAAGCGGTGGTGGATCCTCGCCGTCGTCGCGCTCGCCCAGCTGATGGTGGTCCTCGACGCCACCATCGTGAACATCGCCCTCCCCTCGGCCCAGGCCGACCTCGGGTTCTCCGACGGCAACCGGCAGTGGATCGTCACGGCCTACGCCCTGGCGTTCGCCTCCCTGCTCCTGCTCGGCGGGCGGATAGCCGACCTCTTCGGCCGCAAGACGGCCTTCCTCATCGGTGTCGTCGGCTTCGCGGCGGTCTCCGCGCTCGGCGGTGCCGCCACCAACTTCGAGATGCTGGTCACCGCCCGTGCCCTGCAGGGCGCCTTCGGCGCGCTCCTCGCACCGGCCGCGCTCTCCCTGCTCAACACCACGTTCACCGACGCCCGCGAGCGGGCCAGGGCGTTCAGCGTGTACGGCGCCATCGCCGGCGCCGGTGGCGCGGTGGGCCTGCTGCTCGGCGGCGTCCTCACCGACGCGCTCGACTGGCGCTGGACGCTGTACGTCAACGTCGTCATCGCCGTCGTCGCCTTCGCGGGCGGCTGGCTGCTGCTGCACAACCACCGTGACGCCGCGAACTCCAAGCTCGACGTGCCCGGCACGCTGCTGGTCGCCGCCGGCCTCTTCTCCCTGGTCTACGGCTTCTCCAACGCCGAGACACACGACTGGGGCTCCCCCGAGACCTGGGGCTTCCTGGTCGCGGGCGGTCTGCTGCTGACCGCCTTCGCCTGGTGGCAGACCCGCGCCGCGCACCCGCTGCTGCCGCTGCGCATCCTGCTGGACCGCAACCGCGCCGCCTCCTTCCTGGCCGTGCTGATCTCCGGCGGCGGCATGTTCGGCGTCTTCCTCTTCCTCACCTACTACCTTCAGCTGAACCTGGGCTTCAGCCCGACCAAGACCGGTGCGGCGTTCCTGCCCATGGTCGCCGCGCTGATGGTCGCGGCCCAGGTCAGCACCACGATGCTGGTCCCCCGGATCGGGCCGAAGGTGGTCATCCCGGTGGGCTTCGCCGTCGCCGCGGTCGGCATGGCCTGGCTGACCGGGATCGGCGTCGGTTCCAGCTACCTGACCGCGGTACTGCCGCAGCTGATCGTGACCGGCTTCGGCCTCGGTCTGGTCATGCCGCCGGCCATGCAGCTGGCCACCGGCGGGGTCGCCGCCGAGGACGCGGGAGTCGCCTCCGCCACCGTCAACGCCATGCAGCAGGTGGGCGGTTCGATCGGCACCGCCCTGCTGAACACGCTGGCCGCGAGCGCCGCCACCGACTACCTGGCCGGCAAGGACCCGACGAACAAGCTGGTCCGGGCCCGGGCGACGATCGAGAGCTACACCACCGCCTTCTGGTGGTCGGCGGGCCTGTTCGCCGTCGGCGCGCTGATCACCTTCCTGCTCTTCCGGCGCGGTGTGCCGGAGCAGGACGCGGACGCCGCACCCGTCGTACACATGTAGCCGCCGCAGCGGGAGCCGCCGGTTTCGAAGGGCCGCCGTCAGCAGGGAGACGGCGGCCCTTCCCTGTCGACGGGCGGTGCCCTGCCGGTGGCTGAGAGCGACGGTCGACAGGGACGACCGGCGTTGGAAGTGGCTCTCGGTGGGTACCCACAGGGCCATGCGGATAAGCGTGGTGGATGTGGGTTCGAACACGGTCCGGCTGGTGGTCGCGGACGCCGAGGACGGGGTGCCGTTGCCGGTCCACACGGCGAAGTGGCGGCTGAGACTGGCCGATCATGTGCGGCCGGGCGGACCGGTTCCCGAGGAGGCCGTGGAACGGTTGGTGGAGGCGGTGGAAGAGGCCGGCCGGACCGCCGCCAAGTGGGGTGCGGCCGGACCGCTGGCCTTCGCGACCGCGGTCGTGCGCTCCGCGCCCAACCGTCAGGAGGTGCTGCGCACCGTCCGCACCCGGACCGGCATCGGGCTGTACACCCTGCCGGGCGAGGTGGAGGCGGAGCTCACGTTTCTCGGGGCGCGGCGCTGGATGGGCTGGCGCTCGGGGCCGCTCGCGCTGTTCGACATCGGCGGCGGGTCGCTCGAAGTGGCCTTCGGACGCGGCCGGCTGCCGGACTACGTGGCCTCGCTGCCGCTGGGCGCGGGCCGGCTGACGCACGAGTTCTTCGAGGGGCAGGACCCGCCGCCCCCGGAGGCGGTGCGGGCGCTGCGCCGCAAGGTACGCCACCAGCTGCGGGACGTGGCCTCACGGATCCGCTGGGAGGGACCGCGCACCGCCGTGGCCACCTCACGCACCTTCGAGCAGCTGGGACGGCTGTGCGGCACCCCGCCCGGGCGGCGCGGACCGTTCGTGGAACGCCGGATGCACCGCGCCGACCTGGGGGAGGCCGTCGAGCGCCTGGCCGCCCTCCCGGCCGCCCGGCGGGCCGAACTGCCCGGCATCTCCGCCCCGCGCGCCGCGCAGAGCCTGGCCGGTGCCGTGGTGGGCCACACGGCGATGAAACTCACCGGGATCAGGACCGTCACCATCTGCCCCTGGGCGATCCGCGAGGGGGTCCTGCTGCGGCACATCGAGGACGGCGCCTCCTGGTGGGCGGAGATCGCCCGCCGCAACGAGGAGAACACCGTTCCCGCCGAGCCGGTGCCCCTGCGTATCGCGACCGCCAGCACCTGAACGAGGAAAGAAAGCGAGGAGACAGCCGTGCCGGAGAAGAAGCAGAAGCCCGACACCGCCCTGGACGAGGTCCTGCACGAGTTCGAGGACACCGAGAAGCGCGTCCGGGACTCCGACGAGCAGCGGGCGCAGCGGGGCGAGGCCGGAGAAGCGATCACCCCGAACGAACGCGCCCAGGACGAATCCGCAGGAGAGTGACCCTGGACGGCCCGGGCGGGTGAGGGTGATCCTCCGCCGCCCGGGTACCCGGGGGCCATGCCTCAGGACCCTCGAGAACCACAGCTGCCGCCGGCCCGGGGCCCGGTCTCCGCCGCAGTCCAGGAGTATCTGCTCGGCGCCGGCCCGCTGCCGCGTCACGAGACCGTCGCGACGGCGGACGTGTACGGCGACGACTTCCAGCTGGCCCTCTACATCTGTTACGAACTGCACTACCGCGGCTTCGCGGGCATCTCCGGCGACCACGAGTGGGACCCGGACCTGCTGCGCACCAGGGCGGACCTGGAGAGCCGCTTTCTGTCCGCCCTGCGCAGGGACACCCCGGTCCATGACAGCGTCGAGGACGCGCTCGCCGAGCTCCTGGTGGAGCCGGTCGACGGCACGGGAGTCAGCCACTTCCTGAGCAAGGAGGGCGAACTGTGGCAGGTGCGTGAGTACGCGGCCCAGCGTTCGCTCTACCACCTCAAGGAGGCCGACCCGCACGCGTGGGTGCTCCCCCGGCTGTGGGGCCGGGCCAAGGCGGGCATGGCGGCGATCGAGTACGACGAGTTCGGCGGCGGCCGCCCCGACCGTGTCCACGCCCTCCTCTTCGCCGACCTGATGACGGACCTGCGCCTGGACACGACGTACGGGCACTACCTGGACGCGGCCTGCGCAGAAATGCTCGCGACGGTGAACCTCATGTCCCTGCTGGGCCTGCACCGCAGCCTGCGCGGAGCCCTCGTGGGCCACTTCGCGGCGGTCGAGATCACCTCCTCCCCCGGTTCCCGGCGACTGGCCGAGGCGATGCGCCGCACCGGCGCGGGACCGGCCGCCGAGCACTTCTACGACGAGCACGTCGAGGCCGACGCCGTCCACGAACAGGTCGTACGCCATGAGGTGATCGGCGGTCTGCTGGCCGAGGAGCCGCAGCTGGCCGCCGACGTCGCCTTCGGTATCGATGTCACCGGATACGTCGAGGACCGGCTCGCCGACCGCCTGCTGCGCGACTGGGCGGACGGACGCTCGTCCCTGCTCAGGCCGCTGGCTTCCGAAATCCACCATATTTCCTGAATGTCGGGGTACTTGAGCGACGTGAGATCACTGATTCCCCCTCTGGTCCTCCCCGGTGTCTACAGCCCGCAGGAGGACACCGAGCTGCTGGCCGGAGCCCTGTCCGAGGAGCCGCTGCCGCCCGGCGCGGACGTCCTGGACGTGGGCACCGGGACGGGCGCCCTCGCTCTCCAGGCGGCTCGCCGGGGCAGCCGGGTGACCGCGGTCGACGTGTCGTGGCGCGCGGTGTGCACGGTCCGCGCCAACGCCTGGCTGACCGGTCTGCCGGTCCGGGTCCGGCGCGGAAACCTCTTCACTCCCGTGCGGGACCAGTCGTTCGACCTCATCCTGACCAATCCGCCGTACGTACCGGCGCCGACCGGCACCCGCCCGCCGCGCGGCAGGGCCCGGGCCTGGGACGCGGGCCATGACGGGCGGTTCGTACTGGACCGCGTCTGCCGGGAGGCACCCGCACTGCTGCGCCCCGGAGGGGTGCTGCTGATGGTGCACTCCGAACTGAGCGACTCGGGGCGGACGGTGGAACATCTGCGCGCGGCCGGCCTCAAAGCCGCCGTGACCCGCCGGCACCGCATCGATTTCGGACCGGTGCTGCGCACGCGGAGGGAATGGCTGCGTCAGCGCGGTCTGCTGTCCGCCGCCGACGAGAAGGAAGAGCTGGTGGTCGTCCGTGCCGAACTCCCCCTCTGACTCCGAGCGGCCGTGCCGCATCCGGGTCCAGCACCGCGGTCCCCTGCTCGTGGAGGGCCCGGTGGAAGTGGAGCTGGAGGACGGCACCACGGTCGCCTCCGACCGCTTCCGGGTGGCCCTGTGCACCTGCCGGCGCAGTCGTCGCTATCCGTGGTGCGACACCAGTCACCGGGAGCGGACACGCTGACAGGCAGTGACCGAGGGGGCCGGCGGACGGCCCCACTCCGTCCGCCGGCCCTCGGTGCGGGATCACGGGGTTCCGTGAGAGGGGCGGCACTCCCCAGCCACCGGCCCCTCGGGCAGGTCACGGGGTCCCCCGCGATCCCGGTCTCTCAGAACGCGAAGACGCTCGTCCCGTCAGAGTTCTTCACGCACTCGTTGGCGAAGGTGCGCTCGTAGGAGACGCGCTTGCCCCGCCAGACGCCGTCGACCGTGACCACCACGGGGTTGTACTCCCTGGTGCACAGGGCGTCCGATCCGGCCCCGAGAGCGTCGAAGTCCCCTTGTGCCGCGCGCAGTTCGGCGCAGGCCTGGGCCGCGGCCGGATGGGTGCCCGAGGAGGTCGGGGCACAGGTCAAGGTCACGGCACGCTCAGGGGTGACGGTGGCGGCGCTCTCCCCGTGCCCGAGGGTGAGCACGAGCGCCGAGGGGGCGTAGAGGCTTGAGGCGGCGGCCGGTTCGGCGAGGGCGGCCCCGGTCAGGGGTCCGCAGACGGCGGTGGCCGTGAGGCCGAGGGTCGCTGCCCAGCGCGCGGTGTTCCGCATTGTGTGCATCCTTCCGCTGGATTCGAGGGTGTGCCCTCCGACTCGGTCGGTGCCGGAGCGGCGAGCGCGAGTCTGCCGAGTCCTGGCCGCAACTTCACATCGACCCCACAGCTTTCAGTAACCTTGCGTGTTGAATCAGTGGCGTGAAGTCACATCATCCGAACAACTGAACCCTTTAACCGCGCGGTTCTTGATCGCCCGATCCGGCCGGATGGCCTGATTACCCCCTCTCGGCAATAGGCCTGAAACATTCCGCTTCAGCCGTCGGCGCACTCTGTCGCGACCTCTTGCGTTCATGAAGCAGGCGAGTAATCGTCATTACATGATTACCGACGAACAGCGAGAGAAGCTGCGCGGCTGGTTCACCGGCCGGTTGCCCGACGACCTCTTCGAGGCCCTGGTCGAGGTGGTGGTCGACCGCGAGGAGATCACCGTGATCGGCCGCATCCCCGGCCCCCGGCTCAGCGGGGACGTCTCGGCCGCCGAGCGGGAGGCGGCCGTGCAGGGCCGGATCCAGGAGTTCCGGGAACGCACCCGGGAAGAGCGCGTCGAGGTCGCCCGCGAGGCCGAGCACGCGTTCCGCCGCAAGGTCTCCTGGGGCGTGGAGTGCGACGGTGAGCGGGCCCTGTTCACGCATGTGGCCGCGCCCGTGATGACCCGGCTGCGCCAGCCCGAGCGCCAGGTCCTGGACACCCTCATCGCCGGCGGGGTCGCCCGCAGTCGCAGTGACGCGCTCGCCTGGTGCGTCCGGCTGGTCCAGCGGCACACCGACGACTGGCTCGCCGAGCTGCGGGAGTCCCTGGAACACGTCCAGCGGGTGCGGGAGCGGGGGCCGGACACCGAGGGGGTGGCCGGTTCCGCCACCGGGGACCCGGAAGAGGGATAGCACGGACGCGCTCCAGGTCTTCAACCGCCGTCGGCGAGGCGGACGTTCCGGTTCGCGCACCGCGGGAGGGCGTTGTCGGTGCCGTCGGCTACGTTGCGGGCATGACTCATTTCGTGCTGGTGGCAGGAGCAAGACTCGGAGCGTCGGCGTGGGACGAGGTCGCGGCCGAGCTGCGCGCGGCCGGGCACCAGGCCCATCCGCTGACCTTGTCGGGCCTCGCGGAGAAGCGGGGGGTCCCGGCGGGACAGCAGACCCATGTGCGGGACATCGTCGACGAGGTCGAGCGGCTGGACCTGCGCGAGGTCGTGCTCGTCGGGCACAGCTACGCGGGGATACCCGTGGGCCAGGCGGCCGAGCGGATCGGTGACCGGCTCGCGCGGGTGGTGTTCGTGGACTCCGGCGTGCCCGTCGACGGGGAGTCGTTCCTGTCGGGGTGGCCAAGTGACCATGTCCGCAAGGAGATCGAGGACAACGACGGCTTCTGGCCGCTGGTGGGCGCCGACTACTACGCCGGCCAGGGGCTGACGGACGAGCAGATCGCCCGGATCATCGACCGCTCGTCCCCGCACCCGGGCGCGACGCTCACCGAACCCGCCGTCCTCACCCGTCCATTGGGCGAGCTTCCGGCGACCTACATCAAGTGCCTCCTCGACGACGAGGAACCCATGCCCGTGGTGGCGGAACTGCTGAAGAGCGAGCGCTGGGAACTGGTCGAGATGGACACCGGCCACTGGCCGATGTTCTCCCGGCCACGGGAGCTGGCCCGGATCCTCGCCGAGCATGCGGCGGCCACCCCCGCCTGACCGGCACCCGCCTGCGGATATCGTCGGCCCACCCGACGACGAGAGGCGGTTCCGACGGATGGCCGAGCACTGGGCGGACTTCCAGTACGAGATCTATCTGAACGGGATGTCGGGTGCGGTGCCCCGGCTGCCCACCGACCTGACCCGGCTGGAGGAGCTCACCGAGCAGCGCCTCGGTCCGGGACCGGTGGGCTATGTGGCGGGCAGCGCGGGCGACGGCAGTACGGCCCGGGCGAACCGGGCGGCTCTCGAGCGGCGCCGGATCGTCCCGCGCATGCTGCGGGACGTCCATGAACGCGACCTGTCCGTCGAGGTGTTGGGGCGTGCCCTGCCCGCGCCGCTGGCGCTGGCGCCGGTCGGCGTCCTGTCGATCATGCACCCCGACGCGGAACCGGCGGCGGCCCGGGCGGCGGCGGCACAGGGCGTGCCGTACATCCTGTCGTCCGCCTCCAGCACACCGATGGAGCAGGTCGCCGAGGCGATGGGGGACGCCGAGCGCTGGTTCCAGCTGTACTGGCCGAAGGACCCGCAGGTGGCGCTGAGCTTCCTGAACCGGGCGAAGGCGGCCGGGTTCACGGCCCTGGTCGTCACCCTGGACACGCCGTTGCTGTCCTGGCGGCCCCGCGATCTCGACCAGGCGTACCTGCCGTTCCTGCACGGCGTCGGCACCGCCAACTACTTCTCCGACCCGGCCTTCCGGGCGGGCCTGGCCAAGCCGGTGCACGAGGACCCGAACGCGGCCGTGCTGCACTTCGTCGGCTTGTTCGCGGATCCCGGCAAAACCTGGCCCGACCTTGCCCTCCTGCGGGAGAACTGGGACGGGCCGATCGTCCTCAAGGGCGTCCTGCACCCCGACGACGCCCGCCTCGCCGCCGACGCCGGGATGGACGGGGTCGTGGTCTCCAACCACGGCGGCCGTCAGGTCGCCGGGGCCGTCGCGGCGGCCGACGCGCTGCCGGGGGTGGTGGAGGCGGTCGGCGACCGGCTGACCGTGCTCTTCGACAGCGGTGTCCGCACCGGCGACGACGTCTTCAAGGCCCTCGCGCTCGGCGCCCGCGCGGTGCTCCTCGGACGCCCGTACGTCTACGGCCTCGGCCTCGACGGGCAGGCGGGCGTCGAGCACGTGATCCGCTGTCTGCTCGCGGAGTTGGACCTCACGCTCGCCCTCTCGGGCCACGCGAGCCCGGCCACGGTCGGCCCCGACGACCTCGTGGAGGGCCCCGCCTGAGGGGAGACCTCCGTGAGCGGAGGCCTCCCCGGTCCCTAGATCCGGTCCGTGAGACCCGCGGGCCGGGCCTGCGGGGCCTCGCTCCCGGTGACCGACAGCGAGCCGGGACTGGCGCCGGCGGCCGCGTCGGTCAGCCAGCGCTGCTGGTCCGAGCGGTCACGGACCTTGACGACGACATCGGCGCCCGGGGCCTCGGCGGTGGGGGCGAGGGCGAGCTGCTCGTCCCAGCGGGGCAGTAACTCCCCCTGCACGGTGAGGTCGTAGCGCACGTCGCCGGCCCGCTCGGCCTTCTCGTCGGCGCAGGTGCCGAGGATGACCACACCGGCGTCCACGTGCGAGTCCAGGCACAGCTCGATGTCCGCCTCGCTGCGCAGCAGCCCGTCCTCCCCGTACGACCACTGCTGGGTCCGCTCGGTCGAGCAGGCGGCGAGTTCGGTGGCCGCGCCCGCCTTCACCGTGCCCCGGATGTCGAGGCAGAGGTCGGCGGCGGCGTTGCGCAGCCGGGTCACCGCCGGTGCGGTGGGCAGCTGGGCGGTGCCCGGGGTGCCGGCGCCGGGGGCCGTACCGCTGCCGGTGGCGCTGGTGGAGGCGGCCGGGTCGGCGCCGCCGTCGTGCGACCACAGGCCGGTGGCGAGCATGGCCGCGAGGAGTCCGGCGGAGGTGAGGCCGACCCCGGTGAGCAGCGTCCGTGAGGAGCGCAGGCCGCCGCCCTCGCCGGGAGCGCGGCGGCCGGGAGTCGGGATGCGGGCGAGGATACGGCGGCGTCCCGCGCCGTGCCGGCCGGCGCCCCGGCCGCGGGCCGCCGTCGGGGGCGTACGCCCGGCGCGCAGTTCGAGATAGCGGCGGGCGCCCCAGCCGAGCACCGCCTCGGCGATCAGTATGCCCAGGCCGCCCTCGAAATGGCTCAGTTGTTCCGCGGCGGAACGGCAGTAGCGGCACTCCGCGAGATGCTGCTGGACATCGGGCAGCAGGGCTCCGCCGCGGCGAATCGGAACGTCGAGGAGACGGTTGTAGAAGCGGCAATCCTTCGTCGGCGCGAGTTCCCGATGGGCATGTACACATCCCTCACGGAATTTTTCACGCGCCTGTTCGAGCGCGGCCGACGCCGTGTCGGTATCCATGCCGAGGAGTGCGGCGGGCACGGCAATCGACTCCGCCTCCACCTCGGTGTGCCACAGCAGGCAGCGGGCGAGTCCGGGAAGGGACTGGAATGACCGCTCGGCGAGCTTGCGGTTTTCGGGGGTCATGGACTTCGCGGCCCGCATGCCACGGCCGCCGTTCGGCTTCATCAGGTCCGGCAGAACAGCGGTTGTCCGGTCCTCGGTCGTCCACTCCCTGACCGTGTCCCGCACGGCCACGAGGGTTCTGGGGCGCAGCGCGAGGGCCTGTTCGCCGAGCGCGAGCCGGTCCAGGACCTGGTGAAAGGCGGCCGCGGCCACCATGGAGGCGGTCTCGGTCGGGGAGGCGAGGCAGATGACCGCGTATTCGTGCGCCGGTTTCCAGTGGCGCGCCATGAGCAGCGCGACGGCCTGGGCGGCCTCGCCGTCGGGACGGCCCCTGAGCCGGGCGGCGAGATCCTCGTCGGATTCCGAGGAGGCACCGCCGGGCGGCGGGTAAGGAGGGAGCGGTGGGTGGGGGGTTGGCACTGAGCGGGTTTCCTTCCCACGGACATGGGACTCACAGAAGTTCTCGCGCCGAAAAGGAGTGCCGAAGGGCGTCCCTTTTGGGCGCGGGCGTGGGAAGCACGAATTCGCCGACGCCCCTTCACCCCGGTTCCCCACGGGACGAATGCGACCCGGCCCTTGCCCCCACACAGGGGGTTCACCCTTGCACACGTCACTCACGGCCAACAAGGCACTTGGGCAACATCAGCGTCAATGGAAAGACAATCCGGGGGAACCGCAACTGCGTCCCCTCGCACCGGCTTTCGACATTCCATGCGCCCCGTGTGAAACCCGCGCACGCGCCGGAGCGCCACGCACGCTCCCCCCGCCCGGTGACCGGTGGTCCAGTGGAGACGGCCCCTCCGGGAGGCCCCGCGTGGGACGGCGGCTCTTCCGCGCGAAACCCCGGCCGCCGACCCCGTTCCTCCCGCCCTCGGTCGGCGGCCCCGGGGCGGGACGGTCGGCGGCCTCAGATCTGCCAGGAGCGCAGCCGGTCGGCCGCGCCGTACACGTCGGTCTTGCCGGAGATCAGGTCGCGGGCGAGGTCGACGAGGGCGCCGTAGGGCGGGTCGATGCCGACGCCGCTGACGAACATGTAGGCCACGGCTGTGGCGCAGGCGAAGCGGGCGTTGGCCGCCGGTAAGGGCTTGAGCAGGGCCAGGGTGTGCAGGAGGGCGGCGGCGCGCCAGGCCGGGTCGGAGTCGACGCCCAGGCGAGGCGGGTCGACGCGGTGCCGGGCGACGGCGGCGACGAGGGCCGAGAAGTCGTTGATCGTGGGCTGGTCGGGCAGAACCTCTTCGTGCCGCTGGAGCAGCCAGGGCACGTCGATGTGAACCACGGAAGCCATCGGTCAGCCGACCCGCCCCGCACCCTTGCCCGCCGGTTCGTCCTCGGGGAAGGCGGCGGCGAACTCGTCGGCATGGGCGGAGAAGAACCGCCGGAACGCTTCCGCGCCTTCCTGCAGGGCCCGGTGCCGGGCGATGTCGGCCGCGGCGGCCTCCCGTACGAGGGCCTTCATCGACGTACCTCGCTCCTTGGCGATCTGCCGCAGGTCCTCTAGCTCGCGATCGCTGAACTCCACGTTGAGAGCTGGCATGCCTCCATGGTACCGCTCGGGTACTCGGCCGTAAATAAGCGCAGGTCACACGGGATGTAAACCGGTACCTGCCATGCCCGAAGCACCGTGTCCGATTCCCGCCGGACCGACGGTGCGCGACGTTCCACACTCAAAGGAGAGAAGGAGAGAAGGAATCGACATGATGCTCACCCCCGGCACGGCCGCCGCCCGGGCCGCCGAGACCGACTGGGCCGCGCTCACCGCCGAGTTGGACACGCACGGCTGCGCGCCGACGGCGCCGCTGCTGACGCCGGACGAGTGCCGGGACCTGACGGCGCTGTACGAGAACCCGGAGCTGTTCCGGACCACCGTGGACATGGCACGCCACCGCTTCGGATCAGGCCAGTACCGCTACTTCACGCACGACCTGCCCGCCCCCGTCGCCGCCCTGCGCGCCGCGCTCTACCCCCGCCTGCTACCTGTCGCGCGCGACTGGGCGGCCCGTCTCGGACGCCCGGCACCCTGGCCGGACTCCCTCGAGGAGTGGCTGGAGCGCTGTCACGCGGCCGGACAGGACCGCTCGGCGCAGATCCTGCTGCGCTACACCGAGGGCGACTGGAACGCGCTGCACCGGGACGTCTTCGGCGACCTCGTCTTCCCGCTCCAGGTGGTGGTGGGCCTGGACGAGTACGGCACCGACTACACCGGCGGCGAGTTCCTGATGGTCGAGCAGCGCCCGCGCGCCCAGTCACAGGGCACGGCGACCGTCCTCCCGCGGGGCCACGGCGTGGTCTTCACTACCCGTGAACGGCCGGTACGCACGAAGCGCGGCTGGTCGGCCGGGGCGATGCGGCACGGGGTGAGCATCGTGCGCTCCGGCCGCCGGCACGCGCTCGGAATCGTGTTCCACGACGCGTCCTAGCACACGGCTGGGCTTCGACGGGGCGACCTCCAAGCGGTGCGGGAACCATGGCAGCACGTGCTCGGAAACGTGACCAAACGCTGCCGGAACACCGACGGCACTCGTCCCAATCGTCGATGTCCACGGGGCCGGCCCGGCCCGGTCGCAGTCCCGATCAGTACCGGCACGGACCACCTCGGTGAGGCGTAGGTCACATTGGGCCGCCCGATGTCACATTCCGGGGCCCGACCGCCTCGCAGTAGTGAGCGCGCTACTGGGAGGCCACACGCGATGTCCGAGATCCCCCTTCCCGACACCGAGGCGGCGACCGGTGTCTTCGTCGAGCACCGGGAGCTGTTGTTCGGCGTCGTCTACAACATGCTGGGCAGCGTCGCCGACACCGAGGACGTCCTCCAGGACACCTGGCTGTCGTGGTCGCGCCGGGGCGTGGACGGGGTCGACAACCCCCGGGCCTATCTGGTCCGGATCGCCGTCAACCACGCGCTCCAACGGCGGGCCGTGGTCAGCCGTCGCCGGGAGACCTATGTCGGCCCGTGGCTGCCCGAGCCGCTGGTCGCCGGGGAGGACGGCGCCGACGACCCCGCGCTGCGGACCGAGTCCGTGTCGCTGGCGATGCTGGTGGTCCTGGAGTCGTTGTCCCCGCTGGAACGCGCGGTGTTCGTGCTGCACGAGGTGTTCGGGTACGCCCACACCGAGATCGCGGAGATCCTGGACCGCACCCCGGCCGCCGTACGGCAGGTGGCGCACCGCGCGCGGGCCCATGTGCATGCCCGCCGTCCGCTGTACGAGGCGCATCCCCGGGTCCGCCGGGAAGCGACGGAACGTTTCGTACGGGCGGCCGTCGGCGGGGACATCGCGGAGCTGATGGAGATCCTCGCGCCGGACGTGACGGTGTGGACGGACGGCGGCGGCAAGCGCCGGCCGTCGGCGCTGCGCCCGGTGCACGGCCGCGACAAGGCCGTACGGCTGCTCAGCGGTTACGCGAAGCGGGGCTCGGCGCAGGCACACCCGCTGGAGCTGCGCCACCGCCGGGTCAACGGCGACGACGCGGCCGTGCTGTTCCAGGACGACGCGCCGTACGCGGTGATCGTCCTGGACCTCACCCCGGACGGCGACCAGGTCTCGGCCCTCTACGTCGTCAGCAATCCCGACAAGCTCACGCATGTGCAGAAGGAGGAGGCGTGACGCGCACGGAACTCCCGGCCGGGCCGGGGAAGGGCGAGCGGCTGTCCGGCTGGCTCGACGGACGGCTCGGCACCCGCACGCTGGGCGCGAAGTACCTGCGCAAGGTCTTCCCGGACCACTGGTCCTTCCTGCTCGGCGAGATCTGTCTGTACAGCTTCGTCGTGCTGATCCTCACCGGGGTGTGGCTGACGCTGTTCTTCCATCCGTCGATGAACGAGGTGACGTACCACGGCAGTTACACGCCGCTGAACGGCGTGCGCATGTCGGAGGCGTACGCCTCGACGCTGGACATCAGCTTCGACGTGCGCGGCGGACTGCTGATCCGGCAGCTGCACCACTGGTCGGCGCTGATCTTCGTCGCCGCGATGCTCACCCACATGATGCGGCACTTCTTCACCGGCTCGTTCCGCAAGCCGCGCGAGGTGAACTGGCTGTTCGGCTGGGCGCTGCTGTTCCTCGGCCTGTTCGAGGGCCTCTTCGGCTACTCGCTGCCGGACGACCTGCTGTCGGGCACGGGCATGAGGTTCGTCTACGGCGCCACCGTGTCGGTGCCGATCGTGGGGACGTATCTCGCGCTGTTCCTGTTCGGCGGCGAGTTCCCCGGCCATGACATCGTGGCCCGCTTCTACTCGCTGCACATCCTGGTGATCCCCGGCATCATGGCGGCCCTCGTGGTGGCCCATCTCATCCTGGTCGTGTACCACAAGCACACCCAGTTCGCGGGCCCCGGAAAGACCGAACGCAACGTCGTCGGCACACCGTTCTTCCCGGTGTACCTGGCGAAGGCGGGCGGCTTCTTCTTCCTGGTGTTCGGGGCGCTCACGCTCATCGCGGCGGTGGCGTCCGTCAACCCGGTCTGGTCGTACGGCCCCTACCGCGCCGACCAGGTCTCCACCGGCGCCCAGCCCGACTGGTACCTGGGGTTCGCGGAGGGGCTGGTGCGGGTGATGCCGGGCTGGGAGGTCACCCTGTGGGGCCACACGCTGGTCCTCGGGGTCCTGATCCCGGTCGTGGTCTTCCCCCTCCTCCTCGTCTTCATCGGCGTGTATCCGTTCCTGGAGGCCCGGTTCACCAAGGACCGGCGTGAGCACCACCTCCTGGACCGCCCGCGCAACCGACCGGTCCGTACGGCGATCGGCGCCTCCTGGATCAGCCTGTATCTGATCCTGCTCGCGGGCGGCGGCAACGACATCGTGGCGACCCGGCTCCATCTGTCGATCAACACGGTGACCTGGGCCGTGCGGATCGGGATGTTCGTCGTCCCGGTGGTCGTCTTCGTCGCCACCCGGCGCATCTGCCTGGGCCTGCAACTCCGGGACCGGGAGCTGGTGTTGCACGGCCGGGAGACCGGTGTGATCAAGCGGCTGCCGCACGGTGAGTACGTCGAGGTGCACCAGCCGCTCGATCAGACCGAACTCCACACGCTCACCGCGCACGAACGGCCCGGTGAGCTGGTGGAGCCTGCGAGGGTCAGTCTTGATCCGCCACGAAGGACGCCATCCGGGTCAGAGCGGAGTTCCAGTTGATGGTGTGTTCGTTGGTCGACCAGGACTGGATGTCGTCGATGTAGCAGAACTGGCCCACGCAGCCCTGGAGTTTGCTCTGTGCGTAGGGGTCCTGGATGCCCGAGTTCGCCCCGCCCGCGAGGGTGCCCTTCGGCGGGTTGGGCATGTTCGGGTCGAGCTGGTGGGCGTACCAACGGGCGTGCTGGTTGTGTGAGTTGACCTCGCCGTAGCCGGTGACGTAGGAGATGTTCAGCGCGTTGCGGCCGAAGATGTAGTCGATGCCCTGGAGAGCGCCGTCCCGGTACTTCGTGGCGCCGGTGATGTCATAGGCGGTGGCGATGACGATCCCGTTGTGCAGGATCTGGTGGTTGGATCCCCAGTCGTAGAGGTTGCCCTCCGGGGCGTACGGCAGGCCGTACGGGTGGGCCTTCAGGGTGGCCAGGTAGCGGTCGGCGCCCTTGACGACGGACTGCCGGACCTTGTCGCGGCCGGGCAGCTTGCTCGGCACGGTCGCCAGGTCGAGACGGGCCGCGGCGGCGGTGCGGGCCCAGTCGTAGCCGACGGGAGTGAAGATGTCGGCGGTGTGGACGGGTGAGGCGAGCACGTGGTCCTGGAACGCCTTCTCCCCCGTGGTGAGGTACAGCTCGGCCGCGGCCCAGTAGAACTCGTCGGTGACGTTGTTGTCGGCGTAGGTGCCGCCTCCGGTGCCGTCGCTCTCCGAGGCGTACAGGTCGGGGTGGGCGAGTGCCGCGGTCCAGGCCTTGCGGGCGGCCGCCAGGGCCTTCGCCGCGAACGCCTTGTCGTACGGCTTGTACAGGCGGGCCGCCTGCGCGGCGGTCGCGGCCAGGTTCAGGGTCGCCGCGGTGGACGCCGGGTGCAGTTCACGCTTCTGCGGGTCGTCGCTCGGCAGCAGCGGCAGGCCGGTCCACTGCTCGTCGTGGATCTTGTGGTGGGCCATCCCGGCCAGCGGCTGCCCGTCCGGCACCTGCATCTTCAGCAGGAACTCCAGCTCCCAGCGGGCCTCGTCGAGGATGTCGGGCACCTTGTTGCCGCTCTCGGGGATGGTCAGGGTGCCGTCGCCGAGCCTGTCGGGCTGCCCGGTGCGGGCCAGCAGTTCGCGTTCGTACGTGCTCAGCACCTCCCAGGTGGAGATGCCGCCGTTGACGACGTACTTGCCGTGGTCTCCGGCGTCGTACCAGCCGCCGGAGACGTCGAGGGTGTAGTCGCACACGCCGGGCTGGCAGGGCACGTTCTTGTCGCCCTGGTTGGGGGCCACGTTCACGTGACCGGCGGCGCGGCCGTAGCCCGGGCGCAGGTCGTCGCGGATCGCGATGCCGCTGCGCTGGGTGTAGTAGTACTTCGCGGCGTCGAGGCGGAGCTGCTCGTAGGCGCGCGTGCCGATGTCGAAGGGGCGGCTGGTCTCGCCGTCCGCGACGAGGGTGAGGCCCTCGCCGCGCTTCTTGTAGGCGCCGAAGTCGATCGAGTGGACGTTCTGCCCGGAGGAGGCGTCGATGCCGCGCGGCAGGGTCCAGCCGTGGGCGACGACGGCCCCGGAGGCGCTCTTGAGCTGCCAGGGCAGCTTTGTCGTCGCGTCGGTGACCAGGGTGGCGTTCTTCGGCCCTGCGGGCAGATAGGCGACCTGGTTGACGCGCACGCGCGGCCCGGTATCGGGCTCGTACACCTCCGGCGGGACCCCGCCCAGCAGGGACGCGTTGTCCATGCAGAAGCGGAACGGGTCGGCGCTGCCGCCTAGTTGGAGGCCGACCTGGCCCTGGGCGGTGTCGACGGGCGAGGTGAAGGTGTAGGAGTAGGAGTTCCCGGAGACGCTCAGCTGCGGGCTCACCTCGAAGTACGTGTCGTAGGGCGCCACCTGCAGCCCCACGATCGCCCGCAGAACGTGTCCTTCGGGCGAACCCTTCGCGGTGAAGGAGAACTTGTACGACTCGCCCTTCACCAGGGTGACGTCGTTCTGGCCGACGGCGGCGTCCCAGCGGTTGGCGGTGCCGCCGGGCACGTCCGCGCAGAGCTGTCCGTCGGACACCTCCGCGGTGACGTTGCTCGTCGTCCACCAGGGCGCGGTGGTGGTGTCGAAGGTGCCGTTCTTGAGCTGCTCCACCTCGTCGGCGGCGGCCGGAGACACGGGCGAGGCGACAAGTGCCGCTCCCAGCAGCGCGGTCAGGGACAACAGGGCGGTTCTGCGTCTGTTCACGTCCGGACTCCTCGGGGGAGGTACGGGCGGCGCCCAAAATGGGAGCGCTCCCAACTGACGGTCGCAGGCCATGTTTGTTGCAGGCATGACACCTCGTCAACGGTCCGGACGGGACTGGTTTCCCGTCCGGACCGCTGCCGGTGCGGGTCAGCTCCCCGGGACCGCCAGCTTGCTGATGCGTACCGCTCCCCTGCTCTCGCCCGGATAGGCGCTGGTCAGCGTGAGCCGGAGCCGCGAGCCGCGGACGGCACCGAAGCTGATCACGCTCGGCTCGTCGGAAGCGGTGGCCCAGGCGACGGAGGCGCCCTTGACGGGCACATACCGCTGCCCGTCCCACACCGCGGCCGCCACCGCCGCGGGCAGACTGTGGGTCGCGCTCACCGTGAAGGAGATCTCCGCCCGGTCGAAGGTGCGGGTCCGTCCGAAGTCGACCGAGACCCAGTCCTCGGCCCTCGCGCCGCCGAAGGCCGGCAGCAGGGCGGTGGCGGCCTTGCTGAAGGCGTTGGACCAGCCGGTGGCGGGGTCGCCGTCGAGCATCGCGGCCGGGAGGGTGTCCGGTCGGCCGGAGTAACTGGCGTCCGCGTACGGGTAGTTGAGAGGCGCCGGATGATCGGGGGTGAAGGCGGCCGGTTCGGTGAGGGCGGCCGACCGGGACCGGGTGGTGCGCACCTTCGCGGTACCCGCCCGCAGCCCCTCCGCGCTCGCCGTCACCTTCAGCACTCCCGGCTCCGTTCCGGCCCGCACGATCGCGAGGGCCTTGCCGTGGAAGGCGGTGCGGGTGCTCGCCTGATAGCGCTCGGCACTCTCCTGGCGGCCGTTGTCGAGCCCGGCGAGCGAGCCGCCGGTGACCGCGAAGGAGATCAGGTGCTCGGCATCGGGCACGACCACTCCACGGGCGTCGACGACGTCGGCGGTGACGAAGACCAGTGAACGGCCGTCCGCGGCGAGCGACGTGCGGTCGGCGGTGAGACGTACGGCGTGGGGCCGGCCCGCCGTGCGCAGTACGTCGGTGGCGACGGTCCTGCCGTTCCGCCTCGCCACCGCCTTCAACTCGCCCGGCGCATACGGCACTTGCCACGTCAGATGAAGCTTGCCCGCGCTGCCGTTCGGGCTGGTGTAGCTGCCGGGGTAGGGGCCGTCGGTGAAGGTCTTGTCGTCGCCGGTGGCTTGCGTGGTCTCCAGGTACACCCGGCCGTCGGTGGTCTTCTTGGTGTCGAAGGTCCGGGTGCCGAGGGACCTGCCGTTGAGGAACAGCTCCACCTCGGGGACGTTGGCGTACGCCCACACCTCGACCGTGTCGCCCTTCTCGTGGTTCCAGGTCATCGGCACCAGGTGGACCATCGGCTCGTCGGTCCACTGGCTGCGGAAGAGGTGGTACATGTCCTTCGGGAAGCCGGCCGTGTCGACCGCCCCGAAGAAGGACGCCTTCACCGGGAAGACGTCGTACGGCGTGGGCTCGCCGATGTAGTCGATGCCGGACCAGAGGAACTGCCCGGCGAACCACTTGCGGTCCCGGTCCTTCTTGTGGCCGTACTCGCCGCTCATGGTCCAGGAGGCGAGGTTGTTGTCGTAGGACGAGGTCTCCCGCCTGCCGGGGGTGTGGTTCTCGCCGGTGTTGAGGTGCTCGGGCTCCTGGTAGGCGCCCCGCGTCGAGGTCTCGGAGGACGACTCGGACTCGAAGAGGAAGAGGTGCGGGTAGGCGGCGTGCAGTTGGTCCACCGACTTGGCGGTGTTGTAGTTCAGGCCGAGGCCGTCCAGCTTGGCCAGCATCAGATCGGCCGCCGAACCCTTGGCGGGCAGGCGGCGGTACTTGTCGGAACCGATGATCAGCGGGCGGGTGTCGTCCACGGCCCTGATCGCGGCGATGATCCGGTCGGCCATGGCGAGCCCGGCCGTCGACGTGGAGTCGGGGATCTCGTTGCCGATCGACCACAGCAGCACCGCGGGCGAGTTGCGGGCCGCCAGGACCATCTCGGTCGCGTCCCGCTCGCACCACTCGTCGAAGAACCGGCCGTAGTCGTAGCGGGTCTTGGGGGTCTTCCAGCAGTCGAAGGCCTCCACGAGCATGACGATGCCCAGTTCCTCGCAGACCTGGATCATCTCCGGGGAGGGCGGGTTGTGGGAGGTGCGGAAGGCGTTGACGCCCATCGACTTCATGATGGTCAGCTGCCGGCGGATCGCGTCGATGCTGACGGCCGCGCCGAGGGCGCCCAGGTCGTGGTGGAGGTCGACGCCCTTGATCTTGTGATGGGTGCCGTTGAGGTGGAAGCCCTCGTCCGGGTCGAAGCGGAAGGTACGGAAGCCGAAGGCGGTGCTGTAGGTGTCGGTCGTGGTGCCGCCGGCCCGCAGCTCGGTCCGCACGGTGTAGCGGTGGTGCGGTGTCTCGAGATCCCACAGCTTCGGCTCGCGGACCGTCAGTTCGTGGGTCTCGGTGGCCTTGTCGGTGACGGCGACCGTGGAGGACGTGCGGGCGACCGTACGGCCGCGGGGATCGAGGATCCGGGTGACGACCTCGATGTCGGCGGCGGTGCCGGACGCGTTCACCACGGACGTCGCCACCCGGACCAGGCCCCGCTCCCGGGTGATCTCCGGGGTCGTGACGCGGGTGCCCCAGCGCTCCACGTGCACCGCCTCGGTGACGACCAGGCGTGCCTCGCGGTAGATGCCGCTGCCCGAGTACCAGCGGCTGCTGGGGAGCCGGTTCTGCACCTTGACCGCGATCACGTTCTCGGTGGTGCCGTCGGTGTGCAGCAGGTCGGTGAGGTCGAGGGCGAACCCCGTGTAGCCGTAGGGGTGGCGGCCCACTTCGGTGCCGTTGCAGTAGACGTAGGAGTCCATGTAGACGCCGTCGAACTCCACCGAGATCCGCTTGCCTGCGAGGGCGGGCGGCAGGGTGAGGGCGAGGCGGTACCAGCCCAGGCCGCCGGGAAAGAATCCGGTTCCGCTGGTGGTGCCGTTCTGTGTGGTCGGGGCGAGTTCGATGCTCCAGTCGTGCGGGACAGCGATCTCACGCCATTCCGAGTCGTCGTATCCCGGGGCCGCGGCGTCCGTGTACTCCCCCGTCGGATCGGTGATCCCGCCCGGATTGACGAGCGCGAAGCGCCAGCCGTCGCGCAGTGCGACCGTACGGCGGCCGTACGCGTTCCCGGCGGACTCGGCGGCCTGGGCCACCGGGGTGGCCAGAAGCGCGCCCGCGGCCGGGGCGGCCGTGGAAGCGAGCAGAACCGATCTGCGAGTGACGGTCATGGCGGCTCTCCCTCATCAGGGCCCAGAAGTACTCACAACTGATCGTGAACACACAGAATCTGACGACGCGCCACTCAGGTCCGTCAAGGGTTCGGAAAGCGCCTTCTGTCCTGGGCGTCCCCCCGGACGGCCCGTTCGCCTCCGCGCGCCACCGTCTCGGACAGGTGGGATCGGCGTTCACCGGCGGGCGGGACGCACTAGGCTGGGACTCCATTTACGCATCTGATCACTGTGCGTAGGCGTGATGGAGTGGCGACGATGAGGCCGGTGGATCCGTTCGACGATGCCTCGACCGCTCGGGCCGTCATCGACGACCGGGGCGCCGTGGCCCGATGGGGCGTCGGTGCCCGGCGGCTGCTGGGGTACGAGGCCCACGAGGTGCTGGGCCGCCCCGCCGCGGCCCTGCTGGCCGAGCCGGATGCCCTGGCCGCCCTCGCCGGCCCGCGCTGGAGCGGCGATCTCACGCTGCGGCACCGGGACGGTCGCACGGTCTCCGCCCACCTGCTCGCCCTGCGCAGGCCGCCGCGAGGGGACCGGGCCGCCTGGCGTGTCGTCGTCCGGCCCGACCACACGGAGCTCGATCCGCCGGACGACGTGGTGACGGCGGCCGCGCTGAACCAGTCTCCCTGTCCCATGCTGGTCTGCGACGAGCGGCTGCGCCTGCGGTGGATCAACGACCGGATGGCCGAGTTGATCGACCTGCCCGACCACGAGGTCAGGGGACTGAGGATCACCGACATCGGCGTCCGCCCGGAGAACGCGGAGATCGAGGAACTCCTCGCCGAGGTGCTCGCCACCGGACGGGCACGCGACATCGAGGGGTACGTCCGTCCCAGCGGCCTCAACCGCGCGGCCGGGATGCTGACTCGCATCGCGCCGCTCACCGACGGTTCGGGACGGGTGCGGGGAGCCTGTCTGACCGGACACGACTTCACCGAGCACTACCTCGCCCGGGAGCGGCTCCAGCTGGTCAACGAGGCGAGCGTGCGGATCGGCACCACCCTCGACGTCACCCGTACGGCCCAGGAACTGGCGGACGTGTGCATCCCGTCGCTCGCCGACTTCGTGAGCGTCGACCTGCTGGACCCCGAGGAGAGCGGCGAGGCCCCGACCGAGCTCGCGGCACCGGTCGAACTGCGCCGCGCCGCCCACCATTCCGTGGATCCCGGCAATCCGATGGCCGTGGTGAAGCCCGGGCACACCGAGGTGTATCCCGCCACCTCGCCGCAGGCCGACTCTCTGGTGGCGGGCCGCACCATCGTCGCCACGGTGGCGTCCGGGCGCCTGGACCAGTGGCTCAACTGGAACAGAACCCGCGGCGAACGGGTCAAGGAGTTCGGCGTCCACTCCACGATGTCCGTACCGATCCAGGCCCGCGGCCAGACCCTCGGGGTCGCGGTCCTCACCCGCTACCGCCGGCCCGACCCCTTCACCCCGGATGACGTGCTGCTGGCCGAGGAGATCACCGCGCGGGCCGCGGTCTGCATCGACAACGCCCGCCGCTTCTCCCGCGAGCGCGAGACCGCCCTCGCCCTGCAGCGCAGTCTGCTGCCCCGCTCCCTGCCGCGCACCGCCGCCGTGGAGGCGGCCTCCCGCTATCTTCCGGCCGCGCGGGCCGGGGTGGGCGGCGACTGGTTCGACGTGATCCCGCTGTCGGGCATGCGGGTCGCGATGGTCGTCGGGGACGTGATCGGGCACGGCATCCAGGCCTCGGCGACGATGGGCCGGCTGCGCACCGCCGTCCGCACGCTCGCCGACATCGACCTGGCCCCGGACGAGCTGCTCACCCACCTCGACGACCTCGTCGTACGGCTGTCCGCAGAGGCCGGGCACGACGGCAGTCCCGGTGAGGTCGGGGCCAGCTGTCTGTACGCGGTCTACGACCCGGTGTCGCGGCGCTGCACGCTGGCCCGGGCGGGGCATCCGGCGCCCATGATGATGACGCCGGGCGGGCCGGCACGCCGGGTGGACCTGCCCGCGGGGCCGGCGCTGGGCCTGGGCGGGCTGCCGTTCGAGTCCGCCGAGCTGGCCCTGCCCGAGGGGACCGTGCTGTCCCTGTTCACGGACGGTCTTGTCGAGTCCAGGGAACGGGACGTGGACGCCAGTCACGCGCTGCTGTGCGAGGCCCTGGCCGTGCCCTCCGACTCCCTGGAGGAGAGCTGCGACCGGGTGCTGCACGCGCTGCTGCCGCCCGGCGGCTCCACGGACGACGTGGCACTGCTGCTGGCCCGCACCCTGGGGCTGCCCGCCTCGCAGGTGGCGACCTGGGACATCCCCGCCGACCCGGCGCTGGTGGCGCCCGTCCGCAAGCAGGTCGTGGAGCAGCTGGGCCGCTGGGACCTGAGCGAGGCGTCGTTCACGGCCGAGCTGGTCACCAGCGAGCTGGTCACGAACGCGATCCGCTACGGCGCCCACCCCATCCGGCTGCGTCTCATCCACGACGCGACCACACTGATCTGCGAGGTCTCCGACACCAGCCACACCGCGCCGCATCTGCGGCGCGCCAAGACGTGGGACGAGGGCGGCCGGGGACTGCTCCTGGTCGCGCAGCTCACCCAGCGCTGGGGCAGCCGGCACACGCCCGACGGCAAGACGATCTGGGCGGAGATCGGCCTCCTCGACGAGGAGTGAGCGAACCGTTGCGGGCCGTGCCGCGTCGGACCTCAGTGAGGGGGCACAAGGCGCTGTACGCGCGCGTGGGCGAATCACCGGGAGTGTGGAGACATGACGAACAGGTCCCTCGGTGTGCGACGGGTGGCACTGCTCGCCGGGCCGGTCGCGATGCTCGGCCTGATGGCGGGCTGCGGCAGCGGCGACGACGACTCGGCGGCGCCCGCGACCGGCGCCACCACCGTGTCCGCGTCCGTTACCGCGACAGAAGGCACCAGCAGCGCGCCGAGCGGGGTGCCGACGGACGCGGTGAGCAACTCCCTCACCCCGTCCGCACCGCACTCCCCGGTCAGTGGCACCCGCTGCCACACCTCCGAGCTGAGCGCCTCCGTCGGCCGCAACAACCCGGGCGCCGGGCAGGAGAACTTCCCGGTCGTGCTGACGAACAGGTCGAGCCGCACCTGCACCCTGTACGGCTTTCCGGGCACCGCCTTCGTCGACGCGTCCGGCAAGCAGCTGGGCCCGGACCCCCAGCGCTCCGCCACGGAGCCGGAGATGGTGAAGCTGGCGCCGGGCCGGAGCGCCTGGGCCGGGCTGTCCTTCGCGAACCCCGAGGTCAGCGGGGCGGACACGGCCACCCCCGCCGCTCTTGTGGTGACCCCGCCCGACGAGGAGGACCCGTTGAAGGTGGCGTGGAAGTCCGGGGAGGTCCCGGTGTCCGGCAACGAGTCGTCGGTGCGGCTGATCCCCTTCAGTCCGGGCACCGGGGCCTGAGCGGTCGCGTCCGGGGGTATTAGCAGGCTTCTTACCCCCGCCTGGTTTCATGACCAGGCACGATCTGCTCACGTCCCGAAGGATTCGCCCTGAACACCCCGCTCGCCGAAGCCCTGTCCGTCGCCCTGCTCGTCGCCGTGCTCGTGTGGGCGGTTCTGCGCCCCTTCGGCCTGCCGGAGGCGGTGGTCGCGGTCCCGGCGGCGGCGCTCGTGATCGTGACCGGGGCGATCACCCCGGAGCACGCGTGGGCGGAGGCCGAGCGGCTGGGGCCGGTGGTCGGGTTCCTGGCCGCAGTGCTGGTGCTCGCCCACTTCTGTGACGTCGAGGGGCTCTTCCATGCCTGTGGGGCCTGGCTGGCCCGGCGGGCGGCGGGCTCGCCCGGGAGGCTGCTGACCGGCGTCTTCGGGCTGGCGTCGGCGATCACGGCGGTGCTGAGCCTGGACGCCACCGTGGTGCTGCTGACGCCGGTGGTGCTCGTCACCGCCTCCCGGATGGGCGCCCGCGCGAAGCCGCACGTCTACGCGTGTGCGCATCTGTCCAACACGGCCTCACTGCTGCTGCCGGTGTCGAACCTCACCAACCTGTTGGCCTTCGAGGCGAGCGGGGTGAGCTTCACCCGGTTCGCCCTGCTGATGGCGCTGCCCTGGCTGGCGGCGATCGCCGTCGAGTACGCGGTGTTCCGGCGCTTCTTCGACACCGACCTCACTGTCGTCGACCACTCCCCCGAGCCGTCCGAGGAGCCCGCGCTGCCGCTGTTCGCGCTGGTCACCGTCGGCTGCACGCTGGCCGGGTTCGTGGTGGCCTCCGCGTTCGGCGTCGATCCCGCCTGGGTCGCGTGCGCGGGAGCGCTCGTGCTGGCGGGCCGCGCGCTCGTCCGGAGGAAGGCCACCCCCGTCTCGGTGGTGCGGGCGGCGGCTCCGGCCTTCCTGGCGTTCGTGCTCGCCCTCGGCGTCGTGGTGCGCGCGGTCGTCGACAACGGCCTCGCCGACGCCCTGCGCGACGTCCTGCCGGACGGGACGGGGATCGTCGCGCTGCTGGGAACAGCCGCGCTGGCCGCCGTCCTGGCGAACCTGATCAACAACCTGCCCGCGGTCCTGGTCCTGCTGCCGCTCACCGCCGCGGCCGGGCCGGGCGCGGTCCTCGCGGTGCTGATCGGGGTGAACATCGGCCCGAACCTCACCTACGCCGGGTCCCTGGCCACGCTGCTGTGGCGGCGCATCCTGCACCGCGACGACCACGAGGTCGGGCTCGGGGAGTTCACCCGGCTCGGCCTGCTGACCGTGCCGGCCGCGCTGGCCGCCGCGGTGGTGGCCCTGTGGGGCTCGCTTCAGCTCGTCGGAGCCTGAGCGGGGTCAGCGCCCGCCCCCGTAGCCGCCGCCGTACCCGGGGCCACCGGGATAGCCGTACCCGCCGGGGTAGCCGTACCCACCGCCGTAGCCGCCGCCGTTCCGGCCGCCCCCGTTGCAGTAGTACGGGTTGGTGGCGCAGTCGCCGGCGGGGGGCGCGCTGCTCGGCGGTGTCGGCGTGGCCGTCGGTGTGGCGGTCGCCGTGGGGGCCGGTGCCGGCGTCCTGGAGGGCGCGGGGGCGGACTTCGGGGTCGGTGCGGGGCTGCTGTCCGCGTCCCAGTTGACCGCTTCCATCTGGGGGTCGGGCTTCGAGGTGTCGAACACCCAGCGCTGGGCGGGGCCGTCGTCCCGGTTCTTCAGGACCAGCGCGCCGGATCCGTCGGTGGCGGCGGGGGTCAGGGCGAGGTCCTGGTTCCAGCGCGGTACGAGGGTGCCCTGGAGGGTGAAGTCGTAGCGGATGTCCTTGGTGTCGGGCGCGGTGTCGCCCGCGCAGGTCGCGAGGCGCACCGAGAAGCCGAGGCGGGAGTCCAGGCACAGGTCGGGGTCGGCGGCGCTGCGCAGCAGTCCGTCGGTCTCGTACGTCCACTGCTGGCCCTCGACCGCGGAGCACTCGGCGAGTGCGGTCTCGGCGCCCTGGGCGATCTTCTTGCCGACGACGCCGACGCAGAGTCCGGACTCGACGTTGTGCAGGCGGCCCCGCAGGTCGCCCTGACGCGCCTCGCTCGCCCCGGCCCACGACGGGTCGCCGGTCGCAGATGCCGTGTCGGTGCCGGGCACCTCGGAGGGGGCGGCGTCGGCGGGACCGTTGCCGTCCGAGTGGAACGAGGACCACATGACCAGGGGAAGGACGACGAGTCCGCTCACCGTCAGGACAGCCGCGGTGAGGTTGCGGCGGGAGGTGCTGCGGGCGGCCTTGTGGGTCGAGCGGTGCGAGGCCGAGCGCTCACGGGCGCGGGAGCGGGGGGCGGTGGCCGGCTGGCCGGCGGGAGCGGGGCCGGCAGCGGCGGACTGGCCCGGCGCGGGGAAGGGCATCGCGGCACCGAAGGCCTCACCCACGAACGCCCTGGCCGGCGCGTGCTGTTGGGCCTCGCGCGCCGCCGTCCCCGCGTCGTCCGCGTTCATCCGTGACTGTACGTAGGCGGCGGCACCCCAGCCGAGCACGGCCTCGGCGAGGGCGAGACCGAGCTGCCCGTTGAACTGGTGCAGCTGGTCGGCGGTGTGCATGCAGTGCCTGCACCGCTCCAGGTGCTCGCGCAGATCGGGGTCGAGGTCGACACCGCCACGCCGGAAGGTCACGTCGAGCAGCCGCAGGTAGTGCCGGCACTCCTGCTCGGGGGCGAGTTCACGGTGGACCTGGAGGCACTCCTCGCGCAACCGCTCGCGGGCCCGGCGCAGTTCGACGAGGGCGTCCTCCTCGTCCAGGCCCAGGAGGGCGGCGGGGGCGCCGATCGGTTCGGCCTCCACCTCGGTGTGCCACAGCAGGCAGCGGGCGGACTGCTGCAGCCGCTGGAAGGCACCGGACAGCAGCCGTCGTTCGGCGGGGGGCAGCAGGCGGGCTGCGGCCCGGTCACCGCCCGCCTCGGTTCTCAGCGCGGGGTGGAGCATCTCCCGCCGGCCGTCGGCGTCCCACTCCGCGGCGATACGGCGGATGGTGACCAGCAGATGGGGCCGCCACGCGGCGGTCGGCCCGGTGTGGCGCAGGGATTCACCGAAGAGGCGGGTGAACGCGGCCGTGGTGAGCATGCCCGCGGGGCGGGGACCGTCGGTGCACAGCCGCGCGTAGGCGAAGGCGGCTTCCCAGTGCCGGTCGAGGAGTTCACCGACGGGCTGCAGGGCCGGCGTCGTGCCGCTCCACTTCTTGAGCTCGGCGCTCAGCTGCTCGTCCGTGACGTCGTACGGGCGAACCGGAGACGGGGAATTCGACAGGCCTGCGTCATTCACGGCGGCATTTCCTCCCGAGGGCATGCTGCATTGCATAAAGTCCATACCAATGGGTACGTCCGCCTGGGACAGCTCTTTTGAAGCGTGAAGGGCGTACGGAGGGGGTCAAGAGCACACAGGATGAATGCGCATTGTCTGTGCGCTGACAAGGCACACCTTTGCACAGGTCAAGGGCGTCCAACAAGTGATCTAGCGGTTTTCCACATCCCGCCGGCCCGGCGCAGATAGACGATTTGTCAGCACCGACGCCGTAAGGATTGCCATTCTCCTGATTTCGCAATTGGAAACAGGATTCAGTTAACTCCGCGATGAGATCCAGGAAACCATTGAACCTCCACTACACCGCACGTCCGGGATCACCCATGATGTCATGCCTCAACCATTGGGCCGTACCGCCCGGTAGGCCCCGGGCGGTGTGCCGTAGCGGTCGCGGAAGACGCGGTTGAAGTGGAACGGGCTGGCGAAGCCGGAGGCGGCGGCGACACGTTCCACGGACAGGTCGGTGCTCTCCAGCAGCCGGGCGGCGTGGTGGAGGCGTGCCTCGCGCAGCGCCCGCATGGGCGAGCGGCCCAGTTGCCGGGTGAAGAGGTGGGCGAACCGGGACGGTGACAACGAGACCTGGACGGCGAGCGACCGGACCGTGTGCGGGGCCCCGGGGTCGGCCGCGATCAGTTCCTGGGCGCGCTGGATCCGAGGGTCGACGCCGGTCCCGGTCCGGGGCCCGGGCGCGGCGCCGGCGGCGAGCAGGACGACCTCCTCCAGAGCGCACAGGGCGAGTTCGCGGGCGGTGGTGCCGTGCGCCACGGCGACGGCGTCCCGGTCGCCGGGTGGGGCGGTGTCGGGCGGGGTGCCGGTACCGGTCCAGCGGGCGTCGGCGAGCATTCGGGAAAAGGCCGCCTCGATGCGGGCGTGCGGGCCGTCACCGGCGGGGTGCGGGGGGACGACGGGGTCCAAGGTGACAACGGGGTCCGGGGTGACGACGTACATGCCGTCGCCCCTGCCGTGCGGCGCCAGCCAGGCGGTCCAGGACGGTCGGGCTCCGCAGTGCGCCCACCAGAACTCCCAGTGTGCGGCGCCCTGTTGGACGCCGTAGCGGTGCGGAGTGCCGGGGGCGAGCACCACCAGGTCCCCGGCGCCCGCCCCGGTCTCGGTCCGGCCCTGGCGCAGGGTGCCCCGGCCGCCGACCGTCCAGGTGAACAGCCAGCTGTCGGCGCCGCGCGGTCGCTGGACGGCGTAGCCCGGGAGTTCGTGGTAGCAGCCGACGACCACGAGGCCCGGTGGCGGGCCGGGGTCGCCGGATGCAGCGGTCTCGGGCAATCCGTCGGCGGTCACGGGCATCCTCCTGGCACGGGCTGCGGCCTAGCGTGACGAGTGGAACACATCCGATCGGGGAGTGGGCAGATGACAGTCACGGGCATCGGGACAGGGGTGCGGCAGTTCCAGGAGGACGGCTTCATGGTCGTCCGGGGGCTGTTCGCACGCGACGAGATCGACCGGCTGTGCGGTGAGTTCACGGCCCTGCACGCCGGGGGCCCGGTGCCGGGGCACTTCGAGCCGGGTGCGCCGAGTCAGTCGGCGGATCCGCTGCGGAGGTATCCGCGCGTGATGCAGCCGCACGAGATCAACGACCTCGCGCTGCGGTTCCTGCTGGACGCCCGGCTGCGGGAGGTGCTGGAGGCGCTGCTCGGGGAGGAGGTGCTGGCCGCGCAGAGCATGTTCTACTTCAAGCCGCCGGGGGCGCGGGGGCAGGCGCTGCACCAGGACAACTTCTATCTGCGCGTCGAGCCGGGCACCTGTGTCGCGGCCTGGGTGGCCTGCGATGTGATCGACCGGGACAACGGGGGCCTCGAGGTCGTCCCGGGCACGCACCGGATGGACCTGTTCTGCCCGGAACTCGCGGACTCCGAGGTGTCGTTCGCGCGGGAGTACGTGGCACCGCCTCCGGGGCTCGCCGCGGTCCCCGTCGACATGAACCCGGGGGACGTCCTGTTCTTCAACGGCAGCCTGGTGCACGGGTCCCGGCCCAACCGTACGGCCGACCGGTTCCGGCGGTCCTTCATCGGGCACTACGTGGGTGCGTCCACCGAGCGGATCGGGCAGTACTACCGGACGCTGTCGATGAGCGGGGCGCGGGTGCCGTTGCCGGAGAGCGAGGGGGCGGGTCCGTGCGGTACCGAGTTCGCACCGCACGGACCGCACTAGTTCAGCTGTGACCGACGATGGGGCGGGTGGTGTACGGCCCCTCCAGCTCCTCGATCTCCTTGTCGCTGAGCTCCAGTTCGACCGCTGCCACCGCGTCCTCGATGTGGTGTGCCTTGCCCGCGCCGACGATCGGGGCCGCCACGGTGTCCTGGGCCAGCAGCCAGGCCAGCGCCACCTGGGCGCGCGGAACACCCCGGTCGCCGGCGATGCGGGAGACCGCCTCGACGATGGTGCGGTCGCCCTCCTGGTAGAGGCGGCTGCCGAAGTCGTCGGTGGAGCTGCGGTCGGTGACCGTGCCCCAGTCCCGGGTCAGGCGGCCACGGGCCAGCGGGCTCCACGGCAGGACGCCGACACCCTGGTCGGCGCAGAGCGGCAGCATCTCGCGCTCCTCCTCGCGGTAGAGGAGGTTGTAGTGGTTCTGCATGGACACGAACGTGGTCCAGCCGTGCCGCTCGGCCGTGTACTGCATCTTGGAGAACTGCCAGGCGTACATCGAACTGGCCCCGAGATAGCGCACCTTGCCCGCCTTCACCAGGTCGTGCAGCGCCTCCATGGTCTCCTCGACGGGGGTGTGGGGGTCGAAGCGGTGGATCTGGTACAGGTCGACGTAGTCGGTGCCCAGGCGCCGCAGGCTGTGGTCGATCTCGGTCATGATCGCCTTGCGGGACAGCCCCGCGGCGTTCTGTCCGGACCGCGTCCGGCCGTGCACCTTGGTCGCGAGCACGATCTCGTCCCGGTTCGCGAAGTCCGCGAGGGCCTTGCCGACGATCTCCTCGCTGGTGCCGTCGGAGTAGATGTTCGCGGTGTCGAAGAAGTTGATCCCGGCGTCCAGTGCCTGCCGTATCAGTGGCCGCGACGCCTCCTCGTCGAGCGTCCACTCGTGCACGCCGCGGTCCGGCAGGCCGTAGGACATGCAACCCAGACAGATCCGCGAGACGTCCAGGCCCGTCGAACCGAGCTTCACGTACTGCATCGTTGCTGCTCCTGCCTTCGAGAGGGGTCCGAAGGGGAGCCTACGACTTCGCGCTTCGGCGTCTTCCCGGCTCGACCAGATCCAACGCCCGTTCCCAGCCGAACACCTCGCCCCCGGTGCCCTGGTGGGGGTGTCCGAAGCGCACCCCCATCCCGCGCAGCCGGATCAGGCTGTCCTGGTAGGCGGGGTGGCTCGCGAGGTCGTCGGAGACACAGGGCAGGACGCCGATCGGGATGCCCCGGCCGGCCACCTCGCACAGCGTGCCCAGAGCGAGGGTGTCGGCGATGCCGGCCGCCCACTTGTTGATCGTGTTGAAGGTGGCCGGGGCGACCACGACCGCGTCCGGGTCCGGGAAGGGCCGCGGGTCCCCCGGGCGGCGCCAGGCGGAACGGATCGGGTGGCCGGTGGCCGCCTCGACGGCGGCCGCGTCGAAGAAACCGTTCATGGCGGTCGGGGTGGCGATGACGCCGACCTGCCACTCCCGCTCCTGCGCGGCGGTGATCAGCCTGCCGACATCCGTCGCGATACCGGCGGCGCACACGACGACGTACAAGAAGGGCGGTATCTCGTCCTGATCGGTCACCCCGGAACCCTACTGAAGCGGGAAGGACAGCCCGCGCTCGCTCTCGGGGCGCGGTCCGCGGATCCGGCGCTCCTTCTCCTCGATGGGCACGTCGTTGATGCTCGCCTCCCGCCGGGTCATCAGCCCGTGCTCGTCGAACTCCCACAGCTCGTTGCCGTACGACCGCCACCACTGCCCTTCGGTGTCCTGGCACTCGTACTGGAAACGGACCGCGATGTGGTTGCCGTCGAAGGCCCACAGGTCCTTGCGCAACGCATACTCCCGCTCGCGCGCCCATTTCGCGGTGAGGAACTCGACGATCTCGGCGCGGCCGGTGACGAAGGTGGCGCGGTTGCGCCACACGGAGTCCTCGGAGTAGGCGAGTGCCACGCGCTGCGGATCGCGGGTGTTCCAGGCGTCCTCGGCGGCCTGCACCTTCTGGGCGGCACTCTGGGGGGTGAAGGGCGGCAGGGGCGGGCGGTCGGTCATGTCGTCCTCCGTGGCGAGGCGCCGGGCAGGCGGAGAACGGGCGTTCTCCGGGTGCCTGCTACCGTAGGAGAACGCTCGTTCTCACGTCAAGGAGTGGTCGTCCATGGACAGTTCGGTGGCCCGTGAGCGGGTGCTGGACGCCGCCGAGGAGCTGTTCTACGGGCGCGGCATCCAGTCCGTGGGCATGGACGCCGTACGCGGCGCGTCCGGAGTCTCGCTCAAGCGGCTCTACCAGCTCTTCCCGGCGAAGGAACAGCTGGTGGAGGCCTACCTGGAGCGACGGGACGAACGATGGCGGGGTCGGCTGGCCGCGTTCGTGGAACTCCGGTCGGCTCCTGAGGAACGGATCCTGGCGGTCTTCGACTGGCTGGAGGAGTGGTTCGGCGAGGGGGGATTCCGCGGGTGCGCGTGGATCAACTCCTACGGTGAATTGGGCGCGAGCTCGGACCGGGTGGCGGCCCAGGTCCGGGCGCACAAGAAGGCGTTCGGGGACTACCTCACCTCCCTCGTGGCCGCAGCGGGGCGGCCCGCGGCGCTGGCCGGGCCGCTCTTCCTGCTCGCCGAGGGGGCCATGGTGACGGCGGGCATCACACACAGCACCCGCCCTGCGGCGGAGGCGCGAGAAGCGGCCCGGCTGCTGCTGGACTGCCGCTGAGCGGTCGACAGCGACTTCAGGAACCGCGAGAGCCCGCTGCGGGACACCCGGGTGATCGCCGTCATGGCGCGAGGTGGCGCCACGGCCCCGGCAGTTGGTGGAGACCTTCCTGGCCGACGCGCGGGGCGGTGATCCGGCCGGGCTGCCGAACGTGGTGCCGGTCATGCTGCGGGACGCTCGGGCGGCGGCCGCTGTTCGCACTCACCGTCAGAACCCGGGGGCCGACGGCTCACCTCGTACGACGCGCGCGCCAAGTCGGAGGGGATTGGGGCCCGGCCCGCTCGGCCGAGTCAGCTCACCGTCTGGGACACGGTGATGGCGGCCACGGGGCAGGCGCGGGCGGCCTCCCGGACCATGGGGTCGGCGCCACCGTCCTCACTGCCGGGCAGGAGTGTGCTGAAGCCGTCGTCGTCCTGGGTGAAGACGCCCGGGGCGGCCAGGGCGCACTGGCCCGCCCCGATGCATGCGTCCTTGTCGATGTGGATGTCCATGCGCATCGTCGGAGCCTCTTACCAGGTCACGGGGAGTTCCAGCATCCCCTGGATGGTGTCGCCGGGCTTGAAGGGGATCTCCTCGGCGGGGGCGGCGAGGCGCAGGGTGGGCAGCCGGTCGAGGAGGGTGCGCAGGGCGATCTCCAGTTCGGCGCGGGCCAGGTTCTGGCCGAGGCACTGGTGGATGCCGAAGCCGAACGCGATGTGGTGCCGGGCGGGCCGGTGCCAGTCGAGGGTGTCCGGGTCGGCGTAGACGTCCTCGTCGCGGTTGACGACCGAGGTCGAGAAGACGACGCCCTCACCCGCACGGATCCTCGTCCCGGCCACCTCGATGTCCTCCAGGGCCATCCGCAGCAGTCCGTCGGCGATCGACAGCATCCGCATGAGCTCCTCGACCGCGTTGGGGATGAGGGCGGGGTCCGTGCGCAACTCGACCAGCTGGTCGGGGTGTTGGAGGAGGGTGAAGGTGCCGAGCGAGATCATGTTGGCGGTCGTCTCGTGACCGGCGACCAGGAGGATGATCGCCAGCGCGATCAGTTCCTCACGGTTCAGCTCCCCGTCCCGCAGCTGCTGGTGGACGAGTCCGTCGAGCACGCCGTCGCCGGGTTCCGGCTGTTTCTGTTTACGGGTGATCAGTTCGTCGACGTACTCCTCGAGTTGGTCGCGGGCGTCCATGACGTCGTCGGCCGTGGGGCCGCGCAGCAGGCGCCGGGACTGTCCTTCGAAGAAGTCGTGGTCGGTGTAGGGAACGCCGAGCAGGGCGCAGATCACGGTCGAGGGGACGGGCAGCGCGAAGGCGCTCACCAGTTCGGCGGGCGGCCCCTGGGCGATCATCGCGTCGATGCGTTCGTCGACGATCTCCTGGATGCGGGGGCGGAGTTCGGTGGCCCGGCGGAGCGTGAAAGCGGGGACCATCATGCGTCGCTGGACGCGGTGTTCGGGGTCGTCGACGCCCAGCAGCGCGGTCCTCCGGTTCTTGACCGCCGCGAAGCGGGCCGTGGGCGCGGGGAAACCGTCGCGGGTGCGGTCGGTGGACAGCCGGGGGTCGGCGAGCAGAGCGCGCGCGGTGCCGTGTCCGGTGACCAGCCAGGCCGGACGGCCGTCGAAGAGGGTGATCCGGGACAGCGGGCGGGCGGCGCGCAGCGGGTCGTAGGCGGTGGGCGGGTGGTAGGGACAGGTCCGGTCCTGGGGGAAGGCGACGGGTTCCGTTTCCGTCATGGAAGACCTCGCAGACGAAGGGTGCGTCGTGCAGATCTTCATTAGATGCCCCGGGCATCTATAGGGCGACGAGAAGTTCGGCCAGATCGGTGGCGGCGGCGATCTGGCCGGAGATCGTCGCCGTGGGGCGGGGAGGCGGAGGGCTGTGTTGGCGGCGGGGCGGCCGTGGCGTGGAACTTCGGCTGCCGCGGTTCCCCTGCCGACCTCGCTATCCGGCCACGCCGAGCTCGGAGGGTCCACTTCCCGGTGGCCGTGAAACGCGGTCTGCCTCCCACGCGCAGGAGGTCGATGGCCCGACGGGGAGTGCCGGTCGGGTCTCCCGGGGAACCCGGTGGGGATGATTCCCGTTCAGGACGGTGTTGAGGTCACGAGCGGGAACCCCGTTGCACACAGCGAGGAGACAACAACCATGCCTCTTGAGGGCGAGTACGAGCCCAGCCCGACCCAGTGGGTGCGTGAGCAGGTGGAGCTGTACGAGAGCTCCGGCGGCACCAAGGGCAACACGCTCATGGACACGGGGATGCCGGTCATCATCCTGACGACCCGTGGCGCGAAGAGCGGCAGCATCCGCAAGACGCCGCTGATGCGAGTCGAGCACGAGGGGCGTTACGCGGTGGTCGCCTCGCTGGGCGGCGCGCCGAAGCACCCGGTCTGGTACCACAACGTCAAGGCCGACCCGCATGTCGAGCTCCAGGACGGCGCGGTCAAGCGGGACTTCGTCGCCCGCGAGATCACCGGCGCGGAGAAGGACGAGTGGTGGGAGCGGGCCGTCGCGGCGTACCCGCCGTACGCCGACTACCAGGAGAAGACGGACCGGGTGATTCCGGTCTTCGTTCTGGAGCCCGTCGACGGGGACTGACCCCCCTCGAAGAAATCTTCAGCCACTTCGCATGATCCGGCTCCGGCCGGGCACCCGTGCGTCAGGCCCCGCCGCGTTCCCCCGTCGCGGCGGGGCTTTCTCGTGCCTCCTCGGCCGGCCGGTCGGTCACGTCGAGGAAGATCTGGTCCGCCTCGGCCACGGTCCGGGAGACGGACCGCTTGATGCGTACGGCGACCTCCTCGACCCGCTCGCTGTCCAGACCCGGCACCAGGTCGACCCGGGCGGCCACCAGGACCGAGTCCAGCCCCATCTTCATGGTGAACAGCGCCTCCACGCTGTCGATCTCGGGCTGCGCGTCCAGTACGGCCCGGATGCGGGCACTGGACTCCGGGTCGGCCGCCTCACCGATGAGCTGCCCCTTGGCCTCGCGGCCCAGCCGGTAGGCCACGTAGACGAGCAGCACGCCGATGGCCAGTGAGGCGGACGCCTCCCACACCACCTGCCCGGTGACCATGTGCAGCGCCATGCCGATCATGGCCAGCGTCACCCCGAGCACCGCCGTGCCGTCCTCGGCGACGACCGTGCGCAGCGCCGGGTCGCGCATGCCCTTCGCGGCCCCGCCCTGCTTGTGCACCTGGTGCAGCGCCCGCAGCAGCGAGACTCCCTCGGCGAGGAGGGCCACGCCCAGCACGATCAGACCGGCCACATAGCCGCTGAGTGTCTCCTCGGCGCCGTTGCGCAGCGCCTCCACGCCCTGGAAGAAGGAGAAGCAGCCACCCATCACAAAGATCCCGACCGCCGCGATCAGCGACCAGAAGAACCGCTCCTTGCCATAGCCGAAGGGATGGCGCCGGTCGGCTGGGCGGCGGCTGCGGCGCAGCGCGGCCAGCAGAAAGACCTCGTTGAGGCTGTCCGCGACGGAGTGCGCCGCCTCCGACAGCAGCGCGGGCGAGCCCGCGAAGAGGCCGCCCACTGCCTTGGCCACGGCGATCACCAGATTCGCCGCGAGTGCCACCAGCACGGTGACGCGAGTTTTCCGGTCCGCTTCGTCGTTCGTCGTTGTCCCGCTCACCCACGGCGACTGCCCGCCTACCGGGCACTCACACCGTGCCGATTCCGGAAAACGGGGAACGCGTCCAGGACAGGCGTCAGACAGGAGGAAGCATGGGCAGCGCCGACGACGGCAACAGCGCGTACGGCCACAAGGCGTTCAAACGGTCCAAGAGCCACTTCGCGGACCGGGTCACCGCCGACGGCCGGGACGGCTGGCCGGTGGAGGCCGGCCGCTACCGCCTGGTGGTCAGCCGCGCGTGCCCCTGGGCGAGCCGGGCGGTGATCTCGCGACGGCTGCTCGGGCTCGAGGACGCGCTCTCGATGGCGATCACCGACCCGATCCAGGACGACCGCAGCTGGCGTTTCACCCTGGACCCGGACGGCCGCGACCCGGTGCTCGGCATCCACTACCTCAGCGAGGCCTACGACAAGCGGGAGAGTGACTATCCCGGCGGGGTGAGTGTGCCCGCGCTCGTGGACATTCCCAGCGGGAAGCTCGTCACCAACGACTACCAGCAGCTCACCCTGGACCTCGCCACCGAGTGGACGGCCCTGCACCGGGAGGGAGCGCCCGATCTGTATCCGCGGGCGCTGCGCGACGAGATCGACACGGTGATGGCGGACATCTACGAGGACGTCAACAACGGCGTGTACCGGGCGGGTTTCGCCAGCCGGCAGGAGGAGTACGAGGAGGCGTGCGCTGGCGTGTTCCGCCGGCTCGACCTGCTGACACCGCGGCTGGCTCGGCAGCGGTATCTGGTCGGGGACACCATCACCGAGGCGGACATCCGTCTGTTCACCACACTGGTGCGTTTCGACGCCGTCTACCACGGTCACTTCAAGTGCAACCGCTGGAAGCTGGCGGAGAACGAGGTGCTGTGGGCGTACGTCCGCGACCTCTACCAGACGCCGGGCTTCGGCGACACCGTCGACTTCGACCACATCAAGCGGCACTACTACCAGGTGCACACCGGTATCAACCCGACCGGCATCGTGCCGCTCGGACCGGACCTGGCCGGCTGGCTGACGCCGCATCACCGTGAGGAGCTCGGCGGCCGTCCGTTCGGCGACGGGACCCCGCCGGGCCCGGTGCCGACGGCCGAGGCGGTCCCGGCGCACCACCGACCCACCACTGAGCAAGGAGATTGACGTGGCAAAGAAGAAGAAGCTGCCCCTCGCCTACAAGCCCCTCGGCTTCGTACTCGGCTGGACGAGCGGAACGCTGGCGGGACTGGCCTTCCAGAAGACCTGGAAGGCCATCCGGCACGAGGACAACGCGCCCGACGCCCTGGACCGTGACCGCCGCTGGGGAGAGATCCTGCTGGCTGCGGCGGTCCAGGGCGCCATCTTCGCCGTGGTTCGCAGCGCGGTGGACCGCGCCGGCGCCACAGCCATCGAACGCTCCACCGGGGTCTGGCCGGCCGACGACAAGGGCGGCCGCGACTGACTCAGCCCTGCTTGGGCGCGGTCGGGGTGACCAGGCGCACGGTGAAGGAGTGTCCGGCGGGGTCGGCGTAGCCGCGTTCCTCGAACGGCCCCGCCACGTCCTTCGTCTCCAGCGGACGCCCGCCGAGCTCCACCACCTTGCGTTCGACCGCGTCCAGGTCCTCCACCACGAAGTCGATGTGGGCCTGGAGGGAGTTCTCGGGGCGGGGCCAGCTCGGCGGTGTGGCGTTCACGTCACGGCGGAACGCCAGCCGGAAGCCGTCGGCTCCCTTGATTTCCACGCGGTTCGCGGTCGCGTCGGTCTGCTCGGCCGCCAGCAGCTCCTTGTAGAACACGGCGAGCTTCTCGGGCTCGGCACAGTCGAGCACCACGACCCCCGCTTTCACCAGTGCCATGTCTCCTCCGAAGGGTATGGCCACGGGGTGTTGGCGCCCCGCGGCCCTACCTTGCGGATATCCCGGCACGGCCGATTCAGTCGGCGACCAGCCACTGTCCGTCCCGCATCAGCTCACGCCCGGTGAGCTCGTTCTCCTCCCGCCAGGCCTGCACCCGCCGCGGGCGGACGCGGAAGTACAGGTAGGGCGTGGTGAGCTGTCGGGGGTCGAAGCCGGTCCGCTCGGCGAACCGGTCCCCCTCCTCCTGGCTCAACTCGGCCTGGGTGACGGTCTCGACGGTCCCTTCGATCATCGCGACGTCCCGGGTGGGCCCGAGGCCGAGCCGTACTCTGCCGGTCGCCTTCAGGTTCCGTCCGGTGGGGCTGGTGGCCGGGGTGGCGAGGAGAAGGGTGGAGCCGTCCCAGAGGAACGAGAGCGGGACGAGGTACGGCACGCCCGAGGCGTCGTCCGGTGCTGTGGCGACCCAGACGTCCTGATCGTGCTCAAGTCGGTACAGGGTGTCCTGCTTGCGCTGCTTGGCGGGACGTGGCGACTGCTCGGCCATCGGTGTGCGTCCTCCTGCTGGCTGCCGGATCATCAACTGACCGTGTCAGTGTGTCCGTTCGGGCAGGATTCCACCTCCGCCTCTCGACCTAGGGCGTGCCGCAGCGTCACGGTGTGGGTCCCGCATCCCCGGCGCTCGTAGAAGCGGATCGCCTCGGCGTCGGCCGCGTAGGCGGCGACCTCCGCCGTTCAGCGTGACCGACTTCACCGGCCGCACGGCCGAGGGCTGGGGAGACTTCCTGGACGGGTGTCCAGCTATAATAGGCACCTGTCCAAGAAGTGGGGAAAGCTGATGGAGATCCTGGCGAATGTGCTGGTCGGCCTGGTGGCGGCGCTGCATGTGTACATCCTGGTGATGGAGATGTTCCTGTGGCAGAAGAAGCCGGGGATGTCCTTCCACGGGTTCGACCGGGAGATGGCCCGGGCCACCGCTCCGTTGGCCGCCAATCAGGGGCTCTACAACGGGTTCCTCGCGGCGGGGCTGGTGTGGGGGCTCGTCGCCGGGGATCCGACGGGGTTCCGGGCGCAGGTGTTCTTCCTCGTGTGCGTGATCGTCGCCGGCGTGTACGGCGCCGTCACCGCCAACGTCCGGATCCTCGCCGCCCAGGCATTGCCCGGCGCGATCGCCCTGGCCGCCGTCCTCGTGGCGCAGTGACCCGCCCCGCACCCGAGGACCCGCGGGCGGCCCGCACCCGGGCGCGGCTGCGGGAGGCGCTGCTCGCGGAGTGCGCCGAGCGGCCGCTGGAGGAGGTCGGCGTGGCCGCGCTGGTCCGGCGGGCCGGGGTCGGCCGGGCCACCTTCTACGTGCACTACGACGGCCTGGAGGCGCTCGCCGTCGACGCCTGCGCGGATGTCGTACGGGATGCCGTGGAGGCGCTGCACGCCTGGCGCGGGCGGCCCGATCCGGTGCACGCGCCGCCCGCGCTCGGGGAGTTCTTCGCCTCGCTCGCGCCGCACGCCGCCCTGTACCGGTCCCTGCTCGCCCCGGGCGGCGGCGGACCGCTCGGCCAGGTCCTGCACCGGGATCTGAGGGCCTACAGCCTGCGGGAGCGCGAGCTCGCGGGGGCCGCCGACGCCCCGCTGGTCGCCTCCGCGGTCGCGGCCACCTTCGCCGGTGTCCTCGGCGACTGGCTGCACGGCCTGCTCGATGCCAGCACGTCCCAAATCGCCGACCAGGTGTGGCAGTTGCTGGTCGCCCTGCACGCCAGCCGGTGAACTCGCCTCACATGCAGGCCACGCGCTCCTTGAGCAGGGGCCAGGCCTCGACGCCGTCGGGTGTGCGGACGTACGCGGTTCCGCGGTCGCCGGTCAGCCACAACTCCCGCTCCTCGTACCGGTATCCGGTGTCGTGGGCGTTCGCCGGCAGGGTGACCGAGCCGTCGTAGGCCGCGGTGAGCATGCCCGGTTCGAGCAGGCCCTGCGGATCACGGCCGTACGTCCGCCCGCCGAGATCGAGGAAGTGCACCTGCCGCCAGCCGCAGTGCTCGTCCCCCGCACCGCTGCTCACCTCGGTGGTCGGCACCCGGCGGCCCGCGCGGTCGGTCCAGATCTCGTAGCCGTGGGAGGCGGTCCAGCCGGCCGGGAGTTCGGACGGGTCGCAGGACGCGCTGGTCTCCGGGCCCCAACCGGGCCTGTCCTCCTGGTCCTTGGCGACCACGACCGCCACCTTGGTCCGGCCGTCGACGTCGTAGGAGTACAGCACGCGGTCCGTCTCCCGGCGCTCGACGCGATAACCGGTGCGGGGGTCGCCCGGGTCGAACAGGTCGAAGTACAGCTTCAGTCCTTCCTCCGGGCTGTCCCCACCGTCGTCCCTGCTCCAGCCGTCGGGGCCGTTGCCGTTGTAGATGCCCCCAGCACACTCCAGCGCCCGGCCCGCGGACCCTGAGGCGATCCGCAACGCCTGCTGTGTGTGCTCGTCGAGTTCCTTCGTGGGGAGGTCCATCGGCCCGTCGTAGGGCGTGGCCGGTGCGGTGCCCTCGACCACCACGCCCTCCCCCGACTCGCACCCCACGACCGTCATGGCCACGGCCGCCAGCACCGCCCACAGCCCTCTGCGCATTCCCGCCCCCTGCACCCCGCCCGCCTTCATGATCCTTCGACGCAGCGGGGCCCCGGAACGTTCAGCGCGCCGCCGTCTGGAACGTGCGCCGGTACACCTGCGGCGACACCCCGATCGCCGCGTGCAGGTGCTGACGCAGGGACGCGCCCGTGGCGAAGCCCACGCGGCCGGCGATCCGGTCGACCGACAGATCGCTGGACTCCAGGAGGTGCCGGGCCCGTGCGACGCGCTGCTGGATGAGCCAGCGGCCGGGGCTCATGCCCACCTCGTCGTTGAAGCGGCGGGCGAAGGTGCGCAGGCTCATCCGGGCGTGGACGGCCAGGTCGCCCAGGGTCAGGGGCTCGTCGAGGCGTTCCAGCGCCCAGGCGCGGGTCCCGGCCGTGCTCGCGGCGCCCTGCTCCGGGACCGGCTGCTCGATGTACTGGGCCTGACCGCCGTCCCGGAACGGCGGGACCACACAGCGGCGGGCGACGGTGTTGGCGAGTTCGCTGCCGTGGTCCTTGCGGACGAGGTGCAGGCAGACGTCCACGCCGGAGGCGGCCCCGGCCGAGGTGAGGATGCGGCCGTCGTCGACGAAGAGGACGTCGGGGTCGAGGTCGACGTGCGGGTACCTGATCCGGAACAGGTCCGCGAGCTGCCAGTGGGTCGTCGCCCGGCGGCCTTCCAGGAGACCGGCCGCGGCGAGGACGAAGGCACCGGTGCAGATGGAGACGATCCGGGCGTCGGGGCGGACGTACGCGAGGGCCTCACGCACCTCCTCCGGGAGCTCGGCGGGCATCCGCTCCGGCGAGACGGGGGTGATCACCACGGTGTCGGCGGTCGCCAGGATCTGCGGCCCGTGCTCGACGCCGATGGTGAAGTCGGCGTTGGTGCGCACCGGTCGGCCGTCGACCGTGCAGGTCAGCACCTCGTACCGGCCGTCGGCGGCGCCGAGGATCCGGCTGGGGATGCCCAGCTCGAAGGGGTACACGCCGTCCAGGGCCAGCACCACGACCCGCTCGGTCCGCTCCACATGTCGCATGGCACGATCCTATCGAAGCTTGGCAATCATGCCATTTCCCGGACGGGCGCAGCCGGGCAGGCTGGACGACCATGAGCACTGTGAACACCATGCGAGCCATCAGCCAGGACACACTCGGCGGTCCCGAGGTCCTCAAGGAGATCGAGGTCGAACGCCCCGAGCCGCGGCCCAACCAGGTACTGGTCCGGGTGCGGGCGGCCGGTCTGAACCCGACCGACTGGAAGCACCGCGCCACCGGCGGTTTCCTCGGCGAGCCGCCGTTCGCCCTCGGCTGGGACGTCTCCGGCGTCGTCGAGGCGGTCGGCATCGGGGTCGCCACCTTCAAGCCCGGCGACGAGGTGTTCGGCATGCTGCCGTACCCGTGGGGCCACGGTTCGCACGCGGAGTACGTGATCGCGCCGGTGCGGGCCCTCACGCACAAGCCGGCGTCGATCGACCACACCCAGGCGGGCGCGCTGCCCCTCGTGTCGCTGACCGCGTGGCAGGCGCTGGTCGAGAACGCCGAACTGCGGCCCGGACAGCGGGTGTTGATCCACGCGGCGGCCGGCGGGGTGGGTCATGTGGCCGTGCAGATCGCCAAGGCGCGGGGAGCGCACGTGATCGGTACGGCGAGCGCGGGCAAGCACGACTTCCTGCGCGAACTGGGCGCGGACGAGGTGATCGACTACCGGGAGACGGACTTCGCCGAGGCGGTGAAGGACGTCGACGTCGTGCTGGACACGCTGGGCGGCGAGACGTCCGTGCGTTCGCTGCGGGTGCTGCGGCCGGGCGGGGTCGTGGTGTCGATCCTGCCGGTCGGCTCGGACGAGTTCACCGAAGAGGCCGAGCGGCTCGGTGTCAGGGCCGTGCGGATGCTCGTCGACGCGGACCGCGCCGGGATGAACGCGATCGTGGACCTGGTGGAGAAGGGCGAGCTGCGGGCCACGATCGCGGGGACGTTCCCGTTGGCCGATGCCGCCGAGGCCCACAGGCTCGGCGACACCGGCCGTACCACCGGGAAGCTGGTCCTGGTGGTCGACTGACCTCTCAGAACGTCAGCACGGTCAGAACGTCAGCACGGGCTTGATCGCCTTGCCGGCGCGCATGTCCTGTACCGCCTGGTCGATGTCCGCGAACGGATAGGTGCTGATCAGGCGGTGCAGCGGGAGCCGTCCCTCCTTCACCAGGCGGACCAGGGCGGGGATGAAGCTCTGCGTCTCGGCGTCGCCGAGGGTGAGTCCGACGACCCGCTTGCCGCCGAGCAGCCCGTTGACGTCCAGGGAGACCTCGGTGCCGAACGGCGGGGCGCCGACGACGACCAGCGTGCCGCGCGCGCCGAGCGCGTCGACGCCCTGGCGCAGGACGGTGACGTTGCCCGTGGTCTCCACGATGCCGTCCGCGCCCTGCCCGCCGGTGATCGCGGCGAGCGCCTCGCCGAGGTCCTCCTCGCCGGCGTCGACGGTGTGGGTGGCGCCCAACTCCTTTGCCAGGGCGAGTCGTTCGCCGAACCGGTCGACGGCGACGATCGTCGTGGCGGGGGTGAGAGCGGCGGCCATGACCGCGGACAGACCCACCGCTCCGGCGCCGAGCACGACGATCGTGGCACCGGTGACCGGCTTCAGTACGTTCCACACGGCGCCGACGCCGGTCTGGACACCGCAGCCGAGCGGGGCGATGGACTCCAGCGGCACGTCGGGGTCGACCTTGACGAGGCTGCGTTCGTCGACCAGGGCGCGCTCGGCGAACGAGGACTGGCCGAAGAAGTGTCCGCCGAGCGGCTCACCGTCGCGGCTGATGGTGCTGGTGCCGTCGGCCCGGCGGCCGCCGAGGAGGTTCAGCGGCAGCCAAGTGGCGCAGTAGGCGGGGTGGCCGCCGTCGCAGTTGCGGCAGTCGCCGCAGGACGTGAACGACAGCACGACATGGTCGCCGGGAGATACGCCGGTGACGGCCGAGCCGACCGCCTCGACGACCCCGGCGCCCTCGTGCCCGAGGACACCGGGCAGCGGGAAGGGCAGTCCGCCGCTCGCCACGCCGAGGTCGGTGTGGCACAGGCCGGTGGCGACCATGCGGACGAGGGCCTCACGGGGGCCGGGCTCGTCGAGGGTGACGTCGGAGAGGGTGAAGGGTGCGCCGCCGGACTCGACGACCGCGGCACGGGTGGTGAGGGACATCGCGGGAACTCCTTGGTAGTGCTCAGTCGAGCGAGACGACGACGGACTTGACCCTGGTGTAGGCGTCGAGCGCCTCGGGGCCGTACTCGCGGCCGTAGCCGGAGTCCTTGACCCCTCCGAAGGGCACCGCGGGATCGAGCATCGCCCAGTCGTTGACCCAGACGATGCCCGCCTGGAGACGGTCGGCGACCCGGTGCGCACGGGCCAGGTTGGTCGTCTGGACGCCCGAAGCCAGGCCGTACGGCGTGGAGTTGGCGAGGGCGACGGCCTCGTCCTCGGTGTCGAAGGGCTGCACGGTCAGGACCGGACCGAAGATCTCCTCCTGCACGACCCGGGAGTCGTTGGAGAGGTCGGCGATCACGGTGGGCTTGTAGTAGTAGCCGCCGTCCAGGTCGAGGCGTTCACCGCCGCAGACGATCCGGCCGCCCTCCTTGCGGGCCAGGTCGACGTACTCCTCGACCTTCTTCAGGTGCTTCTCCCCCGCCATCGGACCGACGACGGTCCCGGGGTCGCGCGGGTCGCCGACCGGCACGCCGGGCACGGCGTCGGCGAGGATGCCCAGCAGGGTGCTGTGCACCGAGCGGGCCACGAGCAGGCGCGGGCCGCCCATGCAGAACTGGCCGGTGTTGAAGACGAACGCCTTGATGATCGCGCCGACCGCCTTCTCCAGGTCGGCGTCCTCGAAGACGATGTTGGCCGCATTGCCGCCGAGCTCCATGGTGACGGGCTTGAGCGCCTCGCCCGCCGTCGCCGCCACGTGCCGGCCGATCGCGGTGGAGCCGGTGAAGGCGACCTTGTCGACCCCGCGGTGGCGCAGCAGGGCCTCACCGGCCACCGGCCCGGCGCCGGTGACCACGTTGACGACACCGTCCGGGACACCGGCCCGCTGGAACAGCCCGGCCATGTAGAGGGCGCTGAGCGGGGTCTCGTCGGCCGGCTTGTGCACGACCGTGTTGCCGGCGGCGAGCGCGGGGCCGATCTTGGAACCGGCGAGGATCAGCGGGAAGTTGAACGGGGTGATCGCGGCGACCACGCCGAGCGGCTCGCGCTTGGTGTACGCGAGGGCGTTCATGGGGGTGTTGCGGACGGAGCCGTCCAGGGAGTGGGCGAGGGCCGCGAAGTGTTCGTAGTCGTTGGCCGCGTTGGTCACGTCCACCGCGTGGCACAGCGAGATCGGCTTGCCGACGTCCAGGCTCTCCAACTGGGCGAGTTCGTCGGCGTTCTCGCGGATCAGCTCGGCGACCCGGTGCAGGATCCGGCCCCGCTCGCGACCGCTGAGGCCGGACCAGGCGCCGTCGTCGAAGGCCTCCCGGGCGGCGCGGACGGCCGCGTCCACGTCGGCGGCACCGGCCTCCGCGACCGTGGTGACGACCGCGCCCCGGGACGGGTCGACCACCTCGGTGCGCGCGCCGTCGGCGGCCTCACGCCACTGGCCGCCCACAAACAGCCGTCCGGGTTCGATCTCGATGGGGGACATCGCGGCTCCTCAGCTTCGTCGCCAAGATTTCAACAAACAGGATTCCTGTTGGTTCGCAGTCTCTTTACAGACAGGTTTCCTGTCAATGGTCTAGCCTGAACCCATGCTCGACACACAGCTGACCAAGGCGCCCCCGTCACTCCTCTACATGGTGAAACAGGTGGAGCTCGTCGTCCGTTCCCATCTGGACGACCTGGTCAGGCCCTCCGGGATCACCGCCCTCCAGTACACGGCCCTCACGGTGCTGGAGCGGCACGACGGACTGTCGGCGGCGCAACTGGCCCGGGACTCCTTCGTCACCGCCCAGTCGATCGCCGATCTGGTGCGCTCACTGGAGACCCGTGGACTGGTGCGCCGGGAGCGCAATCCGAAGAACCGGCGCGAACTGCTGATCCTGCTGACCGAGGAGGGGCGCGCGCTGCTCGCCCAGCACGAGGGTCCCGTGCGGGAGCTGGAGGAGCGGATGGTGCGGGACCTCACCGCGCACCAGACCGAGCAATTCCGTCAAGCGCTGACCAGGGCCTGGCACGCCCTGTCGTGAGCCGGGCGCGAGCCCCGCGTGAACCCGGTGCGAACCGACGGTCGCAATTCGAAGACATATGTCAATCGAACATGCTCAAATTCGCTCCACCGAGGGTAACTTGCAGTGCGGGGAACGGATTAGCGCGCCCCCGGACACGCACCGGTTGGAGGCGATGTGGTCGTGCAGCAGGAACCCGCACCGTCGTCCCGGCATCTGCGCATCCACCAGGACCGCGGTCACACCGTGCTGGAGTTCCGCGGGGAGATCGACATCGCCGCGACCGTGGAGCTCCTCCCCCAGCTGGACCAGGTCACGGGGCAGCCCGACGCGCGGCTCGTCATCGACCTCAGTGGCGTGGAGTTCTTCGACTGCTCCGGGCTGCGGCTGCTGTACCGGGCCCGCGCGCGCGTGCTCGACAACCACGGCAGCCTGCTCCTGGTCTGCACGCACCCGCTCACGCTGCGGATCATCAAGGTGACCGGCCTGGCCCGGCTGCTGCCGCCGCTGCCGTCGCTGGACGCGGCCCTGGGCCAGCCCGAGACGACGTCCGAGACGTTATGACCGTCCGCTGCACAATGACCGTCGGTTACTCACTGCGGGGCGAGTCGAACAGGGCGCTGACGGACTCACCGTTGTGAATGCGCCGTACGGCCTCGGCGAGCGCGGGGGCGATGGACAGGATCCGCAGCTTGTCGGTGCGTTCCTCGACGGGGACCGGCACGGTGTTGGTGCACACGATCTCCAGTACGTCGGGCTGCTCGCCGATCCTCTTGAGGGCACCGTCGGCGAAGAGCCCGTGCGTACACGCGACCCGGATGGAGCGCGGGCCCAGCTCGCGCAGCCTGTCGAGCAGTTCCAGGACCGTGCTGCCCTTGGCGATCTCGTCGTCCAGCACGATCACGTCCCGTCCGGCGACCTCGCCGATGACGTCGCTGATGCTGACCCGGTCGTCGGCGAACCGCTGCTTGGCGCCCGCGGCCACCTGCGCGCCGATGAGCCGGGCGAAGGCGGCCGCCTCCTTGGCGTTGCCGAGGTCCGGGGAGACCACGGTGGTGCGGGTCAGGTCGTACTGCCGGAAGTGCGCGGCCAGCTCCCGCAGGGCATGCAGATGGTCGACGGGCACCGAGAAGAAGCCGTGCACCTGCGGGGAGTGCAGGGTCATGGCGAGGACACGGCTCGCCCCGGCCGACACCATCAGATCGGCGACGAGACGTCCGCCCAGTGAGATGCGGGGCGCGTCCTTCTTGTCGGAGCGGGCGTAGGAGTAGTGCGGCATGACCACGGTGATCCGGCGCGCGGAGGCACCACGGGCCGCGTCGCACATCAGCAGCAGCTCCACCAGGTGCTCCTGGACCGGCCTGACCAGCGGCTGGACGAGGAAGACGTCCCGCTCCCGGCAGTTGGCCTGAAGCTGCACCTCCAGGCAGTCGTTGGCGAACCGGCTGACCCGGGTCGGACTGAGCGGCACCCCCAGATGCGCGCAGACCTCCGCCGCCAGCTCGGGGTGGGCGCTACCGCTGAACACGGCGATGTCTCGCACGGACCTGCTCCTATGATGATCATCTCGGGTTGCCCGGCTCATGCTACTGGCCCGCCCGCCGACCGCCCGGCCGGCGAAATTCGGTTGCGGTGCCCCGGCCGGCGGACGCCATCATGGCCAGGTCCGAGTTCCCTCAATGTCAGGATCCCTCGCATGCGCCGACTCCTCGAATCGACCCAGCGCCCCCTTCGGCCCACGGTTCTCGAGGACTCGACCCCGTATGCACACCCTGAACATCGGAATTCTGGCCCACGTCGACGCCGGTAAGACCAGCCTCACCGAGCGGCTGCTGTTCGACCACGGCGCGATCGACCGGCTCGGCAGCGTCGACACCGGTGACACCCGTACCGACGACGGTGCGATCGAGCGGCAGCGCGGCATCACCATCCGCTCGGCGGTCGCCTCGTTCACCGTCGGTGACACTCGGATCAACCTCATCGACACCCCGGGGCACTCGGACTTCATCGCCGAGGTCGAGCGCGCCCTGGAGGTCCTCGACGGGGCGGTCCTGCTGCTGTCCGCCGTGGAGGGCGTCCAGGCACAGAGCCGGGTGCTGATGCGGACCCTGCGCAGGCTACGGCTGCCCACGCTGATCTTCGTCAACAAGATCGACCGGCCCGGTGCCCGCGACGAGGGCCTGCTCGCCGACATCCGGCGCAGGCTGACGCCGTACGTCGCCCCGCTCACCGAGGTGACGGGCATCGGCACCTCCGCCGCCGGAGTGACCGCCCTGCCCGGGGACAGCCGGCTGGCCGAGGCCCTCGCCGAGGTCGACCCGGACATCCTGACGGCGCTCGTGGACGGCCCCGCGCCCACCCCGGACGACCTGCGCGGGGCCCTCGCCGCCCGCACCGCCGACGGCTCCCTCCACCCGGTGTTCTTCGGTTCCGCCCTCGGCGGCCAGGGCGTGCGCGACCTGGTCGAGGGCGTGATCCGGCTGATCCCGGCCGGCCCTGCGACCCGAGACGGCGAACCGCGCGGCACGGTGTTCGCCGTACGCCCCGGACCCGGCGGTGAGCGCACCGCCTATCTGCGGCTGTACGACGGCGAGGTGACGGAGCGTCAACGGCTGACGTTTCTCAGGCGCGAGGCCGACGGCGCGACCAGCCGGGTCGCGGGGCGGGTGACGCACCTGAGCGGACCCCTCACCGCCGGGACCATCGCGGCGCTGGCCTTCTCCGCCGGCCTCCGCGTGGGCGACCGCCTCGGTGAACTCACCGACCGCGCGCCGCAATTCGCTCCCCCGACCCTGGAGACCCTGGTCACCGCCCGCCACCCCGGCCAGGCGGTCCGGCTGCGCTCGGCCCTGCTGACCCTCGCCGACCAGGACCCCCTGATCCACGTGCGCCCCGCGGCCGCGGGCGCCACCTCGCTGCTCCTGTACGGCGAGGTGCAGATGGAGGTGCTCGCGGCGACCCTCACCCAGGACTTCGGTGTCGAGGCGGATTTCGAGCCGGGCCGGGTGCGGTACCTGGAGCGGCCACGCGGCACCGGGGAAGCGTGCGAGGAGTGTCCCTGGCATCTGGGGACCCGTTACTGGGCGACGATCGGACTGCGGGTCGAGCCGGGTGAGCGCGGCTCCGGTGGGGTCTTCGCGTACGAGACCGAACTCGGCGCGCTCCCCCGGGCGTTCCACCAGGCCATCGAGGAGACCGTCCACGCGGGCATGCGGACCGGTCTGAGCGGCGCGCCGGTGACGGACTACCGGGTCACCCTCGTCCGCTCCGGATTCGTCGGGCCCCTCAGCACCGCCGCCGACTTCCGCGGGCTCACGCCGATCGTGCTGCGCCGTGCCCTGGAGCGGGCGGGGACCCGGCTGTTCGAGCCGTACCACGCGTTCGAGGCGGAGGTGCCGCTGGACGCACTGGCTGCGGTCACCGGCCAACTCGCCGCCGCTGGAGCTGAATTCACGGGCACCACGGGTGGGACCACGGCATGGGTGATCACCGGAGGGCTCCCGGCGCGGCGGGTACGGGAGATCGAGCTGCGGCTGCCCGGGCTCACCCACGGTGAGGGGGTGTGGTGGTCCAGGCCGTCGGGCGACCGTGAACTCAAGCCTCACCAGTAGCACTCACCACGACACCGGCAACCGGCGCGGTCCCCGTGTCATCTGTCCCTCCCGCCAGTCGATCGCCTCCGGCGTGAACTCGGCCCGCAGCCCCGGGAACCGGACCGCGAGCCGGTGCAGGGCCAGCCCCAGCTCCAGGCGGGCCAGCCACGCGCCGAGACAGTGGTGGGGACCGGCGCCGAACACCACGCTCGGTGTCGTCAGCGGGGCGAAGAGGTCGGTCTCCTCTGGCCGTGGAAAGACGTCCGGATCCCGGTTCGCCGCGTTGGTCTGCACGGCGACCACGGCCCCCGCCGGGATCGCCACCCCGCCGACCTCGACGTCCTCGACGGCCCGGCGGATCAGGCCCGGCAGCACCCTGCCCTCGCTCAACGGGATCGTGCGCAGCAGCTGTTCGACGGCGGTCTCGGCGGCCTCCTGGCTCTCGGCGAGGCCGGGCCAGGCCTGCCGCCCGTCGGTGAGGAGGTGGACGACGATGTTCCCGAGGGCGGTCATGGTCGTCTCGTGTCCGGCGACGACCAGGCCCAGGACCAGCATGACCAGGCGCGGTTCGTCGATGCCCTGGTCGTCGCCGGCGACGACCAGGGCGCTCACCAGGTCGTCGCCCGGCTCCTTGCGCCGCTCGGCGATCAGTCCCGCGCAGAAGTGGCCGAACTCCCGCATGGCGGCGCCGACTTCCTCGGCGGTGTGCGCGCCGCCGGACAGGGCGTGGTCGGCCCAGTCTCGGATGCGCTCCCAGTCGGCGTGCTCCAGGCCCATCAGCCGGGAGATCACCGAGACGGGCAGTCGGCGGGTGAACCCCTCGACGATGTCTGCGGGCTGCGGCTGCCGTGCGAGGTCGTCGAGGAGGGTCTCCACCACGGAGGCGGTCCAGGGCCGCCAGCGGGCGATCGCGCGCGGGGTGAAGGCCCGCTGGACGGTACCCCGCAGCAGTTGGTGGGGCGGCCCGTCCTGGTTGAGGAGGCCGTCCGGGGAGTCCAGCAGGTTCGGTACGAGGAGCAGCGGCGGGGCGTCCTCGTCCCTGAGGGACCTCCGGTTGAAGCGCGGGTCCATGAGTACCTGGCGCACGTCGGCGTAGCGGGTGACGAGCCATACCGGGGTGCCGGTGGCCAGGGTGGTGAGCCGGGGCGGGCCGTTCTCGGGCAGGGGGATACGGTGCATGGGACAAAGGGTCCGGGACGTGCTGTCCGTACTCATCCAGGTCTCCAGACACGCCGGTACACGGAGTTCCCCACGCTAGTGCGCCCCGGTGTGTCCCGTCAGTGTCCCAATCGGCCAACAAGACGGTCTCCCAGGGCTTTTGGGGGTCATCCGTGGGCATCCGTGCAGTAGGAAGGAGGGCCGTCGCATGACGACTCCCATCAGGCGCGTGTCCAGGCGCATGCCCGGCTGGGCGAAGATACTGACCGCCGTCGTGGTGGTGCTCGTGGTGTTCTTCGCCGGGATCCGGTTCAGCGTGCTCCCTGGCCTCAAGGACCTGTTCGGCACGGAGACCCACGACCGTTCGGGTCCCGCACTTCTGGAGTCCATCCAGGACATCAGCCGTTACGACGCCGCCTCCGGCAATTTCCAGGTCGTGGTGGACCTGGAGAAGGACACCAAGTTCCTGCCCGACGCGATCCGCGGCTCCCGCACCCTGTACGTGGGGGCGGGCGCCGTCGACGCCTACGTCGACCTCGGCAAGGTGGCCAAGAACGACGTGACGGTCAACGAGGACCGCACGGCCGCCACGCTCCATCTGCCGCACGCGCAGCTCGGCAAGGCCACGCTGGACGCCGACCGCTCCTACGCGGTCTCCAAACAGCGCGGTCTGCTCGACCGGCTCGGCGACTTCTTCTCCGACAACCCCAACAGCGAACAGGCCGTGCAGAAGCTCGCGGTGAAGCACATCACCGAGGCGGCGAAGGAGAGCGAGCTGACCAAACGGGCCGAGACCAACACCACCAACATGCTCAAGGGACTGCTGAACTCGCTCGGCTTCACGAAGGTCGAGGTCACCTACGGCACCTGATCAGCCGCCGAGCATGCCCGGCAGGGTGAGAGCGCCGAGCACGGTGGTGCCGACCAGGACCCACGCCACGTAGTCGCCGACGTGCCCGGACTGCAGGCGCCGCAGCCACAGCGCCCGGTCCGGTGCGGCGAACGGCTCGGGGCGGGTGACGGCGAGGAGGGCGAGGACCCCGGCCAGCAGGGTCGACACCAGGCCCAGCAGGACTCCGGCCGGGGTCCAGTGCACGGAGGTGAACCCGCCCGCGGATCCGGTCTCGTTCACGGAGTGCGCGACCACCTCCGCGAAACCGGGGGCCACGCCGGCGGCGACGGCTCCCGCGAGCAGCACGGCGGGCACCGCGCTCATGGCGCGCCGAGGCCGGCGACGGCCGCGCCGACCGTGAGCTCCAGGGTGTCCACGGCGGAGATGATCACGAGCCAGAGCACGGCGAGTGCGGTCCACCAGCCGAGGAGTTCGGCTGTGGCGAGGAGTGTCGTACGCCCGGTCGTACGCCCGGTCATGCGCCACCTCCTCGCGGCCGCGGCCTGGGGAACGTCCGTCGCGCGCCGTCCAAACACCGGTCCGAGGGCGTGCGGGGGCGACGCGCGCGGTACTCCAGCCCGCGTGCCCCGACCGTACGAAGGGAAACCGGAGGCCGACCGGTGTGCGGCGGCATCCTCGGACCGTTCAGGGGTAAGCGCCTTTCGACACTGGGAAGTTCGAGAGTGGAGGATCCAATGGCCTGGGCGCCGTCACGTTCGCGAGCGGGGTCAGACGCCGGCACCGCCAAGACCGAGCGCGCGGTGAAGCCCGCCCGCCCCCGGCGAGATCCGCTCTCCCTCGTCGTCCGTTTCGTGGCGATGGTGTTCGCGTTCGTGTTCATGGTGGCGTTCGCCGTCGTCCTGGCCCGGCTGACGCTCGAACCCTCACCGGCGTCCGTTGATCTGACGCACACCAACCTGCACCCCGGTGCCTCCCTGAAGGCCTATCTGGACCAGCCCGAGCTGCGGGACGCCTTCAAGCAGATCGGCGGGAACATCCTGCTGGGCATCCCGTTCGGCATCCTGGTTCCGATCATCGCCCCGAAGACCCGCGGACTCCTGAAGATCCTGCTGCTGACAGCCGTCGTGATGCTGCTCGTCGAGTTCGCGCAGGGCGCCCTCGTGGAGGGCCGGGCCTTCGACATCGACGACGTCATCCTCAACACCTCCGGCGCCCTGATCGGCTATCTGCTGCTGGGCAGGCGGCTGAGCCGGGCGGTGCACAAGAAGCCGCGCGACAAGTCGGCGAAGAAGGCGTAAGGAACCCGGGGTCCGCTCAACTTCTGGTCTGTACCAGAGTATTGACGGCCCCTTAGTTCACTCCTTAAATCAAGAGGCGACACCACCATCCCCCCACCCCGGAGGAAGAGCCGTGGCCGCCTCACGCCTGCTGCGCAGATGTCTCCTCGCCGCACTGTCCGCCGTGCTGATCTCGTCCGGTACCGCCCAGGCGGACCCGCCCGCCGTCGCTGCCGCTGCCGCGGTGACGTTCTCCGACACCTTCGACGGGCCCGCCGGAGCCGCGGTCGACTCCTCGAAGTGGCAGATCGAGACCGGCGACAACGTCAACAACCACGAGCGGCAGTACTACACCTCGGGCAACAAGAACGCCGCTCTCGACGGGCAGGGCCATCTGGTGATCACGGCCCGGCGCGAGAACCCCGCGAACTACCAGTGCTGGTACGGCACCTGCCAGTACACCTCGGCCCGGCTGAACACCTCCGGGAAGTTCACCGCGCAGTACGGACACGTCGAGGCGCGGATGAAGATCCCGCGCGGGCAGGGCATGTGGCCGGCGTTCTGGATGCTCGGCACCCCGGTCAACTGGCCGGACTCGGGCGAGATCGACGTCATGGAGAACGTCGGCTTCGAGCCCTCGACCGTCCACGGCACGATCCACGGCCCCGGCTACTCCGGCTCGGGCGGCATCGGCGCCGGCTACTCCCTCCCGAACGGCCAGGCCTTCGCGGACGCCTTCCACACCTTCGCCGTCGACTGGGCACCCGACTCGATCACCTGGTCCGTCGACGGGACCGTCTACCAGCGGCGCACCCCCGCCGACCTGGGCGGCCGCACCTGGGTGTTCAACAAGCCCTTCTTCCTGATCCTCAACCTCGCGGTGGGCGGCTACTGGCCCGGTGACCCGGACGGCTCCACCGCCTTCCCGCAGCAGCTCGTGGTGGACCACGTGTCGGTGACCACCGGCGAGGCGCCAACGGGGGCGGCGATCCGGGGCCTCGCGGGCAAGTGCGTGGACGTCGCCGGGGCGAACCCCGCGAACGGGACCGCCGTACAGCTCTACGACTGCAACGGCAGCGCCGCCCAGCAGTGGACCGTCGGTTCGGACGGCACGATCCGCGCGCTCGGCAAGTGCCTGGACGTCACGGGCGGCGGCACCGCGGACGGGACGGCGGTCCAGCTCTACGACTGCAACGGCTCCGGGGCCCAGCGGTGGACCGTCACGGGCGCCCGCGACATCGTCAACCCGCAGGCCGACAAGTGCCTCGACGTGACCGGCAACAACTCGGCCAACGGCACCCGGCTGCAGCTGTGGACCTGCACGGGCGGCGCCAACCAGAAGTGGACGGTCGGCTGAGCCGGTGGGTCAGTGCCGGGTCCAGGTGAACTTGTCGCCGCCCACCCAGCGGACCACGTCCGGGTCGTCCAGGTCGTGGACCGTGATCCCGAAGGCGGCGGCCGCCTCCAGGACGTCGGTGACGGCCCTCGCCTCGCCAACCACCTCCCCGTCGATCTCCACGATCCGGAACGGCGGTGTGGTCGGCTGGACCCCGAGCACGATGATCCGCGGGGTGGCGATGTGCGGGCTCGCGATTTCGGTCATGGTTCGAGCGTAGAACGCATCCCGCGGCGAGGAGAGGCGTGCGTCATCCGCCGAGCAGGTCGAGGACCGCCGCCTCGACCGCGCCCTGGGTGGCCGGCCGCCCGAAGTCCCCGTGCTCGCCCAGCCGGGTGAGGGCGGGGGCGACGGTCCGCCCCTGCTCGAACAGCTCGAAGACCCGCGGGTCGATGTACGAGGCCCGGCACACCGCCGGCGTGTTGCCCAGGTAGTGGCTGACCTCGCGCACTGTCCTGGCCATCTGCCGGCGGCGGCCCGTCGGGGTGGCACGGGCCTCCTCGGCGGTGACGGCGAGGGCGACCGCGGCCAGGACCGTGGCGTGCCAGGTCCGGAAGTCCTTGGCGGTGACATCGGTGCCGGACAGCCGGCGCAGCGCCTCGTTCAGGTCGGCGCCGTGCAGATCGTGCCAGGCGCCCCGCTCCCAGTGGGCGAGCAGCCGGTCCCCGCCGCTCCTGCGGCGCTTGAGCGCGCGTACGACGGTCAGGGCGTCCTCGTCCACCAGCGCGCGGACCAGCTCGATGCCGCCCTTGGCCGGGTAGGCGAAGGTGAGCCCGTCGCGGCCGCAGGTGACGTGCTCGCGGAGCATGGTCGTCAGGCCGTAGGTCTCCGTCTGGCGGGTGTGCCGGTCGCTGCCGATCCGGAAGAAGCCGAGGTCGAGCAGGCGCACCGCGCAGGCCGTGACCCGCGGGCGGCTCAGGCCCCGCCCCGCGAGGTCCGCCGCGACCCGCTCGCGCAGGGTGGGCAGGGCCCGGGCCACCTCCCGCACGTGCTCGTGCTTGGCCTGCTCCTGCTGGGCGCGGAACCGCTCGTGGTACAGGTACTGGCGACGTCCGGCGTCGTCGGTGCCCACGGCCTGGAGGTGCCCGTTGGGCCAGGGGCAGATCCACACCTCGCGCCAGGCGGGCGGGATGGTCAGGGCGCGGATGCGGGCGAGCACGTCCGGGTCGGTTACCGGCTCGCCCTCGGAGTCCCGGTAACGGAAACCCCGGCCGCAGCGGACCCGGGTGAAGCCCGGACGCTCGCAGGAACTGGTGCGCAGTCTCAAGGGCGCCGCCACTCGTCGTCACCGAGGTGCGAGCCGGCCTGCGGGCCCATGCGGAGCATCCCGCCGTCGACGCTCCAGGACGCGCCGGTGACGTAGGTGGCCTCGGGGCCGGCCAGGAAGGCGATCACGGCGGCGACCTCGCGGGCATCACCCGGGCGGCCGAGCGGGACACCGGGACGCTTTTCGGTGTGGACGTCGGTGTCCTTCTGGCCCGTCATCGGGGTGGCGATCTCGCCGGGCGCGACCGCGTTGACGGTGATGCCGTGCTCGGCGAGTTCCAGGGCCATCACCTGGGTGAGCAGTCCCAGGCCGCCCTTGGCCGCGCAGTACGGGGCCGCGCCGACCCGCGGCTGGTGCTCGTGCACGGAGGTCACATTGACGATCCGGCCACCGTCGCCCTGCCGGATCATGTGCCGGGCGGCCCGCTGACCGCACAGGAACGGTCCCAGCAGGTCGACGTCGAGGACCTCGCGGACCGTGTCGAGCTCCAGGTCGAGGAAGGGCGTCATGGTGCCGGTGCCCGCGTTGTTGACCAGGACGTCGAGGCGGCCCAGCCGGTCGCACAGCTCGTCGACGGTGTCCGCGGCGGCGGGCAGCCGGGTGAGGTCCATCCGGGCCACCTCGGCGCGTCGGCCGAGGGCGCGGACCTCCTCGGCGGTCTCCTCGGCGCCCTTGTGGTCGGTGTGCCAGGTGATGCCGACGTCCATCCCCGCCCGGGCCAGCCGGACGGCGGTGGCCCTGCCGATGCCGGAGTCGGCTCCGGTGATCACGGCCACCTTGGTGTCGGGTGCGGGGGGAGCGGACATCTCGGCCTCCTCGTAGGGCGGGGGTGTCGTCAGGGCTGACGAGGCGACTGCCGGACAACCGGGGTCCGGGGTCCGAGATCCGGGGGACGTCCGACGAGGCATCGCAGTACCCGGCGGTGAACCCGACAAACCGCTCGCCCGTCGTGCGGCGCCCGGGCGTCTGGGGAACTCTGGAGGAGCCGGGCACTCTGGAGGAGGTGCGATGGATCCCGTCGAGGCCCTGGAACGGATCGCCTTCCTGCTGGAGCGGTCCCTGGCACCGACGTACCGCGTCCGTGCCTTCCGTACGGCGGCCCGGGTACTGACCGAGCTGCCCGCGGACGAGGTGCGCGAGCGCGCGGAGGCCGGGGCGCTGGAGTCGCTCAAGGGCATCGGCCCGAAGACGGCCCAGGTGGTGCGCGAGGCGCTGGCCGGAGGCGTGCCCGGCTATCTGGTGAAACTGGAGGAGGAGTCGGCAGCGCCCCGGACCGGGGGCGGCGAGAAGCTGCGGGCGCTCCTGCGCGGCGACTGCCATCTGCACTCCGACTGGTCGGACGGCGGCAGCCCGATCGAGGAGATGGGCCGGACCGCGGCGGAGCTCGGCCACGAGTGGGCGGTGTTGACCGACCACTCGCCACGGCTGACCGTGGCCCGGGGGCTGTCCCCGGAGCGGCTGCGGAAGCAGCTCGACGTGGTGGCGGCACTCAACGAGACCTGGGCGCCGTTCCGGCTGCTCACCGGCATCGAGTGCGACATCCTCGACGACGGCTCCCTGGACCAGGAACCCGATCTCCTGGACCGCCTGGACGTCGTGGTCGTGTCCGTGCACTCCAAGCTGCGCATGGACGCCCGTTCGATGACCCGGCGCATGGTGGCCGCCGTGCGCGACCCGCACGCGAACATCCTCGGGCACTGCACGGGACGACTGGTGACCGGGCGCGGCCGGCCCGAGTCGCAGTTCGACGCGGACGAGGTGTTCGCCGCGTGCGCGGAGTCGGGCACGGCGGTCGAGATCAACAGCCGCCCGGAGCGCCTCGACCCGCCGCGCCGGCTGCTGCGCCGGGCGGTCGAGGCGGGCGTGCTGTTCTCGGTGGACACCGACGCGCACGCGCCCGGCCAGCTCGACTGGCAGATCCTCGGCTGCGCTCGGGCGGAGGAGTGCGAGGTGCCGGCCGAGCGGATCGTGACCACCTGGAACCTCGGGGAACTGCTGGCCTGGTCCCGGGAAGGCCGGGTACCGGACCGAGTGGCGGGCCCCTGAGGTGGTACCCGTGCGGCACGACAGGACAAGGAGCGGTACATGGAACGGGCGGCAGTGTTCGACGTCGACGGCACCCTGGTCGACACCAACCACCTGCATGTGACGACCTGGTGGGAGGCGCTGCGGCAGGCGGGCCACCGGGTGCCGATGCACGCCGTCCACCGGGCCATCGGGCTCGGTTCCGAGGACCTCGTGGCGCATCTGCTGGGCGAGGACCGCGACAAGGACCAGGACGCCGAGCTGAGCGCCGCCCACAAGGCACTTTACGGGCAGTACTTCGACCGGCTGCCCGCCCTGCAGGACGCCGGCCGGCTGCTGCGGCATCTGGACCACGAGGGCTGGCGCGTCGTCCTCGCCACCTCGGCGGGCGGGGCGGAACTGTCCGCGCTGCGCCGGGCGATCGACGCCGACGACGCGATCGTGGCCACCGCGAGCGCCGACGACGTCGAGGAGGGCAAGCCCGCCCCCGAGCCCGTCGAGCACGCGCTGGAACTGGCCGGGGTGCCCGCCGAACGCGCGGTCTTCGTCGGCGACACCGTCTGGGACATGCAGGCCGGCAGCCGGGCGGGCGTCCGCTGTGTCGGCGTCCTGTGCGGCGGAATCCCCCGCGCCGACCTGGAGGAAGCGGGTGCGCAGGCGATCTACGACGATCCGGCCCACCTGCTGGCATCCCTGGCCGACAGTCCCCTGGCATGACGTGCCCGACGGCCGGAACCCATAGCAGATGACTGGTGTGACGGAAGCTCTACGCCGACAGCCCCGCCCGACGCAAGCGATACGGCAGGGAGCACATGCCTTCGGCCGGGCGGCCCGTGCCGCCTTCCGTGGCCCGGGGCGGGAGCGCGATCTGCTCGTGCAGTCGCTCAAGGCCTCGGCCGCCGCGATCCTCGCCTGGCTCGTGGCCGGTGTGTGGATGGGCGATCCGATGGCCCTGATGGCGCCCTGGGTGGCGGTGGTGCTGGTGCAGGCCACCGTGTTCAGCTCGCTGATCCAGGCAGTACGGCAGCTGGCGGCGATCTGCTGCGGGGCCGTACTGGCGTCGGTGGCGCTGGCCGTGACCGGGAGCACGCTGGGCGCCGTGGCACTGTCCGTGCCGCTGCTGGTGCTCCTCGCGAACTGGCCGCGCTTCGGCGACCAGGGGATCTACGGCGCGACCACCGCCCTGTTCACCCTCTCCACCAGCACGGTCGGGGTGTCGGAGGTCGGCCACCGGGTGGGACAGGCCGCGCTCGGCGCGGTCATCGGCATCGCCGTGAACGCGTTCGTGCTTCCGCCGATCCATCTGCGGGACGTACGGGAGAACCTCGCGGCGCTGGCCCGGGAGGCGGGCGATGTCCTGCACACCCTGGCCGGTGATCTGCGGGACGGTGAGTGGGACGTGCAGGGCTGGTCGCATGCCTCGGCCCGGCTGGAGCGCCGGCTGGAGGCGCTGCGGTCCGCCCGCGGCTGGAGCCGGGAGAGCCTGCGTCTGACGGCCGGTCCGCGACGTGCCGTACGGCGGCTTCCCGCGTCGATCCCCCCGGAGCAGGACGACGAGCGCTGGAGCCGCGTCACCGGTCACATCCGCGCGCTCACCCGCACCCTGGTCGTCGCCGCCGACGAGGACCGCGCCCCCGTCGCGCCCGCCGGGCCCGTACTGGACGCGTACGCCGACCTCCTCCAGCTGATCGGCGACGCCTGCCACGCGGAGAGCGACCGGCTGCTGGCGACCGGCGGTGAGGACCACCCCGACGACCATGCCGAGGCGGCGATGCGGGAGCTGCGCGGTCAGCTCCAGGACGGGCTGCGGGAGCACGCCGGGCAGGGGGCGGAGGGCACGACGGTGCTGGGGACCCTGCTGCTGCAGGCCGAGAACCTGTGGAGCGAGACCGTTCCGACCGGTCGGAACGGGTGACGCAGCTCACCCGGGAGCGGGCCGCGGGGCGGAACACCAGCGGGTGGTTGCCCGTTGAACAGACCGTGGGTACGGATGGGACAGTGTCCCCGGGCCTCACCTTTTGCCCACAGGGACGATCGTTCGGCTGAAGCCCTGTGGAGCCTTTCGCCGAGAGGCGACCGCCATCCGTGCCCATCCCTTGACCGCCCCGACCGTGATTCCCCCGTCCGGTCGGGGCTTCCTTTTGTCCCGGCTTGACTTCGAGAGCACTCCAATTCGTAGCGTTCCCGTCATGAGCACTGCACAGCACAAGATCGGTTCGGGGTTCGGCGCCCACAGCACGGCCGACGACGTCCTCGCGGGCGTCGACCTGTCCGGCAAGCTCGCGATCGTCACCGGCGGCTACTCGGGGCTCGGTCTGGAGACCACCCGGGCGCTCACCAAGGCGGGCGCGCGGGTCGTCGTCCCGGCCCGGCGTCCCGACACCGCCTGGAAGGCCCTGGCCGGCATCGACCGTGTCGAACTGGACGAACTCGACCTGGGTGACCTGGACAGCGTGCGGGCCTTCGCCGAGCGGTTCCTCGACTCGGGCCGCACGGTCGACCTCGTCATCGACAACGCCGGGATCATGGCCTGCCCGGAGACCAGGGTCGGGCCGGGCTGGGAGGCGCAGTTCGCGACCAACCACCTCGGGCACTTCGCGCTGGTCAACCGGTTGTGGCCGGCCATCGAGCCCGGCGGCGCCCGGGTGGTCTCGGTGTCGTCGCGCGCCCACCACTTCTCCGGCATGCGCTGGGACGACGTCCACTGGCGGACCGGCTACGACAAGTGGCAGGCGTACGGCCAGGCGAAGACGGCGAACGTCCTGTTCGCCGTCCATCTCGACAAGCTCGGCGCCGATCGCGGGGTGCGGGCGTTCTCGCTCCACCCGGGCGGCATCCTCACCCCGCTGCAGCGTCACCTCCCCAAGGCGGAGATGGTGGAGCGCGGCTGGATCGACGAGCAGGGCAACGTGCTCAACCCCTCGGGCTTCAAGAGCCCGGAGCAGGGCGCGGCCACGCAGGTGTGGGCGGCGACCTCGCCCCAGCTGGCGGGAATGGGCGGCGTCTACCTGGAGGACTGCGACATCGCCGAGCCCGCCGTCGACGGCGACGAGAGCGGCGGCGTCAGGGCGTGGGCGACCGACCCGGACCAGGCGGAGCGCCTGTGGACGCTGTCGGCGGAGCTCACGGGCGTGAACGCGTTCGCCTGACGCGGGCCCTTCGGGGGGATGTCGAGAGGGGCCACTGCCGATTCAGGAAGCGGCCCAGGGCGCTACCGCGCGTCGAGCTCCTTCGTTCCGTACAGCGCGGCAGGCGCCCCCGTCTCCAGGGCCCAGTAGCGGTCGCCGTAGGACCAGTGCCACCACTCGGTCGGGTAGTTGACCAGGCCCGCCGCGTTCAGCGCCTCGCCCAGCAGGGCCCGGTTGGTCTTCGCCTGCTCGGTGATGTTGGCGGCGCCCGTGTAGCAGGCGCCGTCGCTCTCCTCGGGGTTGGCGTTCATCGCGGTGCCCAGGTCGAGTTCGCGGCCGTCGGCGTCGGCGAGGGTGAGGTCGACGGCCGCGCCGGCGCTGTGCGGGGCTATGCCGGGCGGGGAGACATAGCGGCTGGCCGCGGTGTGGATCCGGTCCGCGGACCAGTCGGGGTGGGCGGCGCGCAGTTCACCGGCGTACGTCTCGAAGTAGTGCCGCTGCAGCGCGGGCGGCCGGTATCCCTCCACGAAGAGCAGGCCCAGGCCGCCGGGCAGCAGGGCCTGCGCCCGGAGCAGCCGGTCGAGGACACCCCGGCGCAGATACACCTCGGCGCCCAGGGAGTCCTCGTGCTTGCGGTCGTCGACGAGGAGGTGGCCGCGGACGTCCACGAGAGGCTCCCCGTTCTCCTCGACGGGGACGGCGGCGACACGGGTGTCGGACATCAGGATGATCTCACTCATGCCGTGATCCTCTCGTGGCCGCGGACCGTGGCGTGCACCTGCCGCACCTCGCGTGCATCGCCGGAGGCCGGGTACTCGGGCGGCTCCCCGACCCAGCGGACCGAAGGAGCCGAAGTGAGCACTTCAACCGGCAGCAGGATCGTGGTCACGGGCGCCACCGGCAACGTGGGAACCAGCGTGGTGCGCCTTCTCTCCGAGGATCCGGAGGTCGGCTCCGTACGGGGCCTGGCCCGGCGGATCCCGGACTGGTCGCTCCCGCGAACGGAGTGGTCCGCGGTCGACCTGTCATCGGAACAGACCGATCTGGTCGAGGAGTTCACGGGCGCCGACGCGGTGATCCACCTGGCGTGGGCGTTCCAGCCGACGCACGACCCCGCGGCGACCTGGCGCACCAACGTCCTCGGCTCGATCCGGGTGTTCGAGGCGGTGGCGGCGGCCAAGGTGCCGACGCTGGTGCACGCGTCGTCCGTGGGCGCCTACTCCCCCGGCCCGAAGGACCACGCGGTCGACGAGTCGTGGCCGACGCACGGCTGGCCGGACGCCGCGTACTGCCGGGAGAAGGCGTATCTGGAGCGCGCCCTGGACACCTTCGAGCGCGACCACCCCGCCGTCCGGGTCGTACGGATGCGCCCGGCGTTCCTCTTCAAGCGGGAGTCGGCGAGTGAGCAGCGCCGTATCTTCGGCGGCCGCTTCCTGCCGGGCCAGCTGGCCCGGCCCGACCTGCTGCCCTTCCTGCCCGACATCCCCGGTCTGCGCGTGCAGGCGCTGCACACCGACGACGCCGCCAAGGCCTACGCGCTGGCGGTGCGCTCGGACGTGCGGGGCGCCTTCAACCTGGCGGCCGAGCCGACGGTCGACGCCGAGCTGCTGGCCGGGATGCTCGACGCCCGTCCCGTACGGCTGCCGCGCACCGCGGCCCGCTCGGCGATCGCGGCCGCGTGGGGCCTGCATCTGCTGCCCGCGTCCCCGCATCTGTTCGACGCGGTCCTGCGGCTGCCGCTGATGGACTGCACGCGTGCGCGTACGGAACTCGGCTGGCATCCGGAGCACACCGCGACCGAGGTCCTGGAGGAGTTCCTGCACGGGATGCAGCAGGGCGCGGGGGCGCGGACGGAGCCGATGAAGGGCCGCAAGGTGGGCTGAGACCCGGCGGGCCCGCGAGTCGGCCGCCGGGCCGGCGCTCAGCCGGAGGACTCCTCGGCTCCCGGGTGCTCGGGGTGCACGGTGTCCGACCGCTGCGCCCCCTGGCGGCCGGTCCCCGCCTCGTCGGTGTCCGGGACGTCCTCGGACTCGTCGGTGCCGGACTCCCCGTCCGGGACGGTGGCGACCTCCCAGGGGTCCTCGCCCTCGCCCGCCTGCTGGTCCGGCAGATCCCGCGGGACGGGGTCCCCGATCTCGCCCGGTCCTTCGTTGCGGTGGTCCACGGCATCCTCCCTGGCGTGTTGCTGGCGGGAGCGCGAGTACCTCCGCCCAGGTCGGCGAAACGTCAGTGCGGTGCGCGCTCCTCCAGAGCGGTCCGCCAGGCCGGTGCCGGGCCCTCGGGCGCGGGTTCGGGGCGCCGGCCGCCACGGGCGAAGAAGTCGGCGAGCGGGAGGATGGCAGCGCCGACGGTGACCGCGTCGGGCCCGAGGCGACCGAGGTCGACGGTGACCTTCCCGGCCGGGTACCGCAGCGCGTACGCCGTCGCGTGGCGCCGTACGGCGGGCAGGAACCGGTCGCCGAGCTGGAGCCCGGCCCAGCCGCCGACGATGATCCGCTCGGGCTGGAAGAGGTTGATCAGATCGGACAGGCCGGCGCCCAGGTACTCGGCGGTCTCCTCCAGGACGGCGAGCGCCACGGGGTCGGCCGCGGTGCCGTCGGCCGGGTGGGCGGCGCTGAGCATGGCGGTCAGCGCGGTCTCCTCGTCGGTGCCCTCGGGCGGGCGGCCGCCCGCCTCCCGCCAGCGCTCCAGCAGCGACTCGGCGCCCGCGTAGGCCTCCAGGCAGCCGAGGGCCCCACAGCGGCAGCGGCGCCCCCTGACCCGTACGGTCAGATGCCCCCACTCGACCGCCCGGCCGTGTTCCACCTCGGGCGTCACCAGACAGGCGCCGACACCGGAACCGAAGAGGACCACGACGGCGCTGCGGGCACCGCGCCCCCCGCCGAACCACATCTCTGCCTGGCCGAGGGTCTTGGCGCCGTTGTCGATGAAGTACCGGACGCTGCCGGGCAGCGGGGAGCCGGTGCGCAGCAGTGCCTCCAGCGGGACGGCGTCCCAGCCGATGGTCTGTCCGTGCACGACGGCCCCGCTCTCGGGGGTGTGCGCGACGATGCCGGGCACTCCGATGCCGACGCCGAGCAGCACTTCGGGCTCGACGGCGGCAGCGGCGAGCACTTCGGTGATGCCGTCGCGGATGTGCCCGACGATGGCCTCGACGTCGTAGCCGTGCTGGGTCAACGGGCGTTCGGCGCGGGCGAGTTCGGTGAGGGTGAGGTCGAACAGCTCGACGCGCACCCGGGTCTCGCCGACGTCCACGCCGATCATGTGACCGCTGCCGGGCGCCACCCGCAGCAGGGTGCGGGGGCGTCCGCCGTCGGAGTCGACGCTGCCCGCCTCCTCCAGCAGGCCGTCGGCCACCAGGTCGGCGACGACGTTGCTGACGGAGCCGGAGCTGAGCCCGGTGACCGGCCCGAGTTCGAAGCGGCTGAGGGGTCCGTCGAAGTAGAGGCGCTGCAGTACGGCCGTGCGGTTGGCGCGTCTGAGGTCACGTACGGTGCGTCTGTTCAAGGGAGTTCAGGCTCCTGTGACCCGGGCGAGGGCCTCGATCTCGTCGAGGGCGGCGACGAGTTCCGGGGCCACCGCCGACTGGACCCAGCGTTCCTTCTCGTCGTCGACCGCCCGTGGGACGGTCTCGGTGAGCATGATCAGGTAGAGGTAGGAACGGTACAGGGCGAGGCGCACCCGGGCCATGACGTCGAACTCGGCCTGCCCGCCCGCCTCCCGGTACCCCGCGAGGAACGCCTCGTCCTTCTTGATGTCCCCGAGCAGCGCCAGGGAGACGAAGTCGGCGAGGGGGTCGCCCCAGAACATCCGCTCCCCGTCGATGAGCCCGCCGATGCGCGGCTGACCGCCGGCCGGGCGGTGCAGCAGGATGTTCCCGTCCCACAGGTCGAAGTGGACCAGGGCGGGGACCGTGACCTCGTCGAGAGCGGGGTATCCGGCCCGGAGGGTGCCCTCCACCTGCTCGACGGAGCGGGGAAGTCGCGCCCCGTAGTCCCGGGCGTCGTCCAGAATGGCCTCGATCATGGCGGTGAACGCGGTCCGCCAGTCACGGGCGAGCGGACCGAGGGCGCGGGAGGGGTAGCCGAAGCCCGGCCCGGTCACCGTGTGCAGCCGGGCCACCTGACGGCCCAACTCCCTTCGCAGCGGCGCCCGTTCGGCATCGGTCACCGACCGGTCCCAGGGGTCGCCGGGACAGGCCGTCATCAGGAGATGGGGTACGACGGTGTGGGTGCCGACGGCCACCACGTGGGGCGCCGCGACCTCGGCCACGGCGGCTCCGCGGTAGAACTCCGCCTCGGAGACGAGGAGTTCACGCTCGTAGCGCAGGCCGGGAACGGTGGTCGCGGGCGGGACCTTGAGGACGTACCGGGTGCCGTCGGTGAGCAGGAGCTCCTCGACGGTGTTGTAGGTGCCGCCGCTCAGAGGCCGGACCCCGGCGAGCCGACCGGGGTCGAGGCCCGCGCCCTCCAGCACCTGCCGAGCCCATTCCCAGGAGTCCATCAACGTCCCGCCCCCTTCTCTCCGCTCGGCAGCCGTCCGGTCGGCGTCGGGCGCGTGTTCCCCGAACAGGGTACGGAACGCGTCCCGCGCACCGGGGGCCATTCGCGGGCCTACGCGCTCGGGGTGCTCACCGCGGGCGTCCGGCCCCCCGCCGGCTCCCCTCCGTGAGTCGTCCCCCCCCCGGCGCGCCGAAGCGGGCCAGCGTGTGCCACACCATCTTCAGGTGCTGGAGTTCGTAGCGGCCCGTCCTCGCGGCGTCGCCGATGATGCGCGGGTCGACCAGTCCGTCCTCGGCGATGCTCGCGCCCAGGTCGGCGTACTCCTGCCCGCGGTAGTGGGCGTGGCGATGCAGTTCGGCGACGGTGATCCGGTGCCCGGGGTGCCACTCGACGGGGACGGGCAGCAGGTGTGCCGCCGCCTCGACGGGGGTGTTCCGGTAGCTCGCGTCCAGGACGAGGGCCTCCACATCGCGGGCCAGGTCCACGCCGCCGTGCACCTGGGCCTCGATGTAGTCGTCGAGGGCGTCCTGCTCGTCCGCCTCCGCGAGGGCGATCAGGGGCATGCCGGCGGCGACGCCGAAGTGGACCGGCTCGGCGGCACTGTCGGGGTAGCAGAAGGTGGCGCGGGCGAGGGCTTCGCCGGTCAGCCGGAAGTGCGAGGAGCCGAACCGCGGGGCGGCACCGACCACTTGACGGCGGAAGTTCAGCGCGCCGTACACGGGCCGCTCGTGCGCGCCGGCGTCGTCGTAGGCGCCGCCGAAGATCCGGCTCTCCCAGCGCCACCGGTCGCCGCCGGGGTGCGCGGTCAGCCCGCCGTTGCTCGTGCCGGTGACGAACTGCGAGTGGTAGACGCCGTCCCGGGCCAGGGCCTCCAGGAGGGGCAGGCCGCGTGCCAGGCGGTCGGGGTGGAAGTTCAGCGTGATGCGCACGTCCGGGGCGACGGCCGGCCCCTCGGACACGGCCGCCACATGGTTCAGCGCCGCCCGCGCTCGTGCCGACGCGACTGGACTCACCGGCGTCTCCTCACCCACGACTCACCGACAACTCACCCATGACTCACTGGATGATCACCCGGCGAGGAGGACGCCCGCATGTCATTTGCCGAATTCCGGTCCGGCCGAGAGCACGATCTTGCCGCGGTTGGCACGCTCCTCCAGCCGCTCGTGCGCGCTCCGCGCCTCTTCCAGGGGTACGACGGTCTCGATCGGCACGCGATAGCCGCCGGCGGCCACCCGGTCGGCCAGTTCCCGCAGGTCGGGACGGGCGTCGTAGCCGTGGATCTGGAGGTTGGTGAGCTGGAAGCCGAGGATCGAGGCGTTCTTGGGATAGAAGTCGCGGGTGTCGACGGTGCTCGGTTCCAGGGCGACGTTGGCGAGGGCCACGACCCGGCCGCCGTGGCCCACTTCCCGCAGACTGCGCCCGAAGGCCCGGCCGCCGACGGTGTCCAGGACGACGTCGGCGCCCCGGCCCTCGGTGAGCCGGAGCACCTCCTCGACCTCGGCGTCGTCGGGGTGGGCGGAGGTGTCGACGGTGACGTCGGCGCCGAACTCCCCCGCCCAGGCGGCCTTCTCGGCCGAGCCGGCGAGGGCGATGACCCGCGCCCCCGCCTCGGCGGCGATCTGCACGGCGGCGGTGCCGACACCGCTCGCCGCCGCCTTCACCAGCACGGTGTCGCCCTTGGCGACCCTGGCCAGGTGCCGCACGCAGTACCAGGCGCTGAGCCAGGCGATCGGCAGGGCGGCCGCCCGGGCCAGGTCCACGCCGTCGGGGAGCACGACGACCTGGGTGGCGGACACCGTCGCCAACTCGGCGTAGAAACCCGATGACTTGCCGCCGTCCAGGGCCATGACCCGCTGTCCGGGCGCGAAGTCCGTCACCCCCTCCCCCACTTCCACGACGACCCCGGCGGCCTCGGCGCCCGGGATGAGCGGTGGGCGTCCGGCGCGGTGGTAGAGGCCGGCGCGGAGCAGGGCGTCCGCCCGGTTCACCCCGGCCGCGGCGACCCTCATCAGCACCTCTCCGGGGCCGGGCACCGGGTCGGGGACGTCGACCGGCACCAGCACCTCCGGTCCGCCGAACCTGTCGATCCGCACCGCACGCATACCGCACCTGCTCTCTGCCCGGCCACCCGAGCGACTGACACCGGTTGAAGCGGTGTCGCGAAGTGGTGCCACCATCCGACACCTCATCAACCGGTGTCAAGAGGGCCGATGCATCGGCCCGACACCTCATGAACCGGTGTACGCTCGACGCATGACCGGCAGCCCCGCCCCCGCCGACCCGGCACTCGCGTTCCCGTTCATCGGCGGCCGCCCCTGCCTGGACTTCGCGGCCACTCTCGGCAAACGGCACGCCACGCCGCTGGAGCGGCTCCCCGACACCGCGGCCCTCGCGCGCTGGTTCACGGAGGCGGAGCTGGCCACCGACGCGGCCGCGGTGCGGGTCACCGCCCGGGATCTGACGGACGCCCGCCTTCTGCGCGAGTCCGTGTACGGCCTGGTCCGCGCCGCGATGGCCGGCCGGGAAGCCGACCCGGCCGACGTGGAGCGGGTCAACGCGGTCGCCGCCCAGCCGGATCTCGCGCCCCAGCTGGGTCCGGTCCGGTGGGCGGCGCGCAGTCCGGCCCGCGCGGCCCTGGCGACGGTGGCACGGGACGCCGTACTCCTGGTGCGGGGTCCGCTCCTGGAGCGGGTCAAGGAGTGCGAGAACCCGGACTGTTCCCTGCTGTTCCTGGACGACTCGCAGGCCCGCCGCCGCCGTTGGTGCTCGATGGACCGCTGCGGCAATCTCGCGAAGATCGCCGGTTACCGGTCCCGCAGCCGGGCTGCCGCCACCCGTTGACGGCGGATCCTTGAGGTGGATCCGATGTCTTGGGTGCGGGCCTCGGGGTAGGCGTTGCCGATCCGGCGGGCCGGGCGGGCCACGCGGAGCCAGGTGGGAGTTTTCCCCCACAATGGGTGCACTCCGTGCGGACGGCCACCGTCCGCACGGAGTGCACCGAACGCTTATGCGGAAGAGGAACACACTGAGGATGCGAGATGTACGTGAGGTGAGGGCGTCCCTGGTGCGCTCCGTGAAGCGGCGCCGGGACCCCGTGGTCGTGCAGACGCTGCGGTCGGCGGCCGCGGCGACGATCGCGTACGTGATCGCACTGCGGCTCAGCCCCGAGGCGGCCCCGCTCACCTCGCCCCTGACCGCGCTGCTCGTCGTCCAGGTCACCCTGTACTCCACGCTCACCACCGGCATCCGCCGTGTGAACTCGGTGGTGACCGGCGTTCTCGTCGCCATCGCCTTCAGTCTGCTGGTGGGTCTGACCTGGTGGAGCCTGGGCCTGCTCATCGTGGCCTCGCTGGTTGTCGGACGGCTGGTGCGGGTCGAGGAGTTCGTGCCCGAGGTGGCGATCAGCGCGATGCTGGTGCTCGGGGTGACGACGGTCGGGGACACCGCCTGGGCGCGCGTGGTGGAGACGCTGATCGGCGCGGTCGTCGGCCTCGCCTGCAATCTGCTGTTCGCTCCCCCGGTGTGGGTGGACGAGGCGGGCGAGTCGATCGAGGGGCTAGCCCGCCGGCTGCGGAAGCTGATGCTGCGGATGGGCGAGGAGGCCGCGGGCCGTACCCCCGTGGAGCTGGCGACGGCCCGGCTGTACGAGGCGCGCGAGCTCGACCACGACATCGTCGAGGTGGACGCGGCCCTCCGGCAGGCCGAGGACAGTCTCAAACTGAACCCCAGGGTGAAGGAGGGCCTGCTGCACCGGGTGGTGCTGCGTACCGGCCTGGACACCCTGGAGATCTGCACGGTCGTGCTGCGGGTCCTGGCGCGCACCCTCACCGACCTCGCGAAGCAACGCGACCCCCTCGCCGACGAGCCGTACGCGATCGACGAGGGGCAGGCTCCCGAGCCGCTGTTCGGGCCGGAGACCGGCCGGACCGTGGAGCAGCTGCTGTCCGAGATCGGTGACGCGGTGGTCAGCTTCGCGGTCCTGGTCACCACGCACGTCAGTGTGAGCGCCGAGTCCGCCGAGGCCCGGCTCACCGCCGAGCTACGCCAGGCCACGACGACCCGCGACAAGATGGCCCAGCTCCTGCTGGAGGAGGTCCAGCGCGACTCCCGCCACTGGCAGCTGCACGGGGCGGTCCTCACCGAGGTCAACCGCATCCTCGACGAGCTGGACACCGAGCACCGCTCCCGCCGTCTGCTGGAGGAGCTGGACCGTGCCTCCCGCGAGCAGCGTGAACGGATGCCGCACCTGACCCGGCTGCAGGAACGCTGGCGCCGGAACCGCCCGGCCCTCTCCCGTCGTTCAAGGTGACACAGGCACAACGGACCATCACAGGGGGCGGCCGATGACCGGCACGGGCGTACGGATCGACGGGAACACACTGCGGCTGCCGGGCGGTGCGGCGGTGCGGTTCGTCCGCACCCTGCGGCTGCCCGAGACGGGCACGCATCCGCTGCCGCCGGGGCTCGGCGAGTTCCCGGTGCGCCGTGTCTCCGACTACCCGGACACCGTCCCTGAGCAGTGGCGGGCGCGGGGCGGGGTGATGCTGCCGGTGTATCTGCGGGAGGCGATGTGGCTGAGCTTCGGGGGCACCACCGAGCCCGCCGCCCTGCAGGTCGGGGTGGGCAAGGTGTGCGCGGTCTCCGGGAAACCGTGGAGCGACCGGCTCGCCCGTGATCCGCAGAACTACGTGGTCCTGCCCCGCCAGCCGTGGCTGGACGGCATCAACTCCGGCAAGGGGACGGTCCGCCAGTTCGTCGCGGTGCCGCTCGGACTGGGCGCGACCGTCGAGGGGCAGGTCACCGGCGAGGAGGTCTGGGGCGGCGTACAGCTGCAGTCCTTCCCGCTGGCGGAGGAGCGGCTGGCCGAGTGGCGGGAGGCGCAGCGGCGGCTGCGGTCGGCGAGCGGGCCCGCCATGGGCTACGGCGCCGCCGTACCCATGGCGATGGCCGCGCCCGCCGCTCCGGCGGGGGCGCCGCCCAGGGCCCCGTCGATGGGGCTCGGCGTCGGCGGTTCCATGCGCCAGGAGGTCTACCGGGACGACCGGCCGCTGTCGGACTGGGCGGACACACCGGCCGGGCGGGTCTTCGTGCACCTGGTGACACCGCCCGAGTGGCGCCGCATCACCGGCGAGGCTCCCCCGCCGTCGCCCGTGGACCGCGCGGCGTACACCGCCGCGGGGCTGCCCTGGTTCGACTACTACGACCAGGACGCGGAGGATCTGGCCCCGACGGGCCCGCTGGAGGGCGTGAAGCCGGTCGGTGACTGGCTCGGGGACGATCACGAACCCTGGCAGCCGCCGGGATCGCACCAGGTCACGAAGCTGGGGGACGCACCCGGCAAGCCGGTCGAGGACGGCGACTGGTAGCGGGCGGCCGGGCTCGGGTTGCACCGGCCGGGCGATCCGGGTGAAGGTGGCTGTCCGGGCCGAGAAGACCGATCAGCAGGGGTGCGCAGGAATGGGCAGTGCGAACGGCGGCTGGAGCAGGCGCCGGTTCGTCGGCGCTCTCGCGGGAGCGGGCTCGGGCCTCGTCGGCTGCTCGACGTCGTCCAAACCGTCTTCGGCAGCGGCGCCCTCGCAGGCTCCCGGCTCTCCCGGGACCGTCTCACCGAGCCCGGCGAAAACGCCGTCCGCGGCGGCCCCGACCGGCCCCCGCCCCCTGTATCTCGGCACCTACACCTCCGCCGAGGGAGGCGGCACCGGCATCGGCGTCGCCGCCTACGACGGCGGGAGCGGCCGGATCACCGGCAAGGGCACGATCACCGGTGTCACCAACCCGTCGTATCTCGCGCTGCACCCCGACGGCCGCACGCTGTACGCGGTCGCCGAGCAGGACGCCGGTGCCGTGACCGCCGTACGCCTGTCCGACCGCAAGGTCCTGGGGAGCCGGAGCACGGGTGGCGCGGGGCCGTGTCATCTGTCGGTGCATCCGGGCGGGCGCTGGCTGCTCAGCGCGAACTACGGCTCCGGCAGTGTGGCCGTGCATCCGATCGGCTCCTCGGGAGCCCTCGGCGAACTCAGGGACTCGGTCACACACTCCGGTCCGGCGCCGGGGCCCGGCCAGGAGGGACCGCACGCCCACCAGTTCCTCACCGGTCCCGATAGGAACCATGTGCTCGCCGTCGACCTGGGCACCGACACCGTCTACAGCTATCGCCTCAACGAACGCACCGGCGCCCTCACGGAGCTTTCGCGGGCGCAGACCCGGCCGGGTGCCGGACCGCGCCATCTCACCTTCCATCCCGGGGGCCGGTACGCCTATCTGGCCAACGAGGTCGACAACACGGTGGCGGTCTGCGCCTACGACCCCGGGAGCGGCCGTCTGTCCGTCGGGGCGCCGCAGTCCACGGGGACGGGTTCGGGCACGAACTACCCGGCGCAGTTCCTGGTCACCGCGAACGGCTCGTACGCCTATCTCGCCAACCGGGGCCACAACAGCCTCACGCGGTACGCGGTGGAGGCGGGCGGCGCCCGGCTGAGGCTGCTCGACACCGTGCCGGTGGAGGGTGACTTCCCGCGCCAGATCGCCTTCTCCCCGGACGGCGGGCTGCTCTTCGCGGCGAATCAGAGGTCCGGCACCGTCAGCGTCTTCCACGTGGACACGACGAGCGGCGCTCTGCGACTGGCGGGCAAGCCGTTCGCCTCACCCGTCGCCGTCTGTGCGCTGCCGCTGTAGGGCACGCGGGCAGGACGCGGCGCTCGCCCGGGTCAGCAGGGCGTGCATGCGCTCCGTCAGCCGGGCCACGTCGTCGGCGGGTGCGTGGAAGGGCAGGCGTACGTCGCCGTGGGCGCGGGCGCGCTCGACGCGCAGGGTCAGTCCGTGCCGGTCGACGGCGAGGGGCTGGACGCGGACCACGCCGTGCAGCGTGTCCGGATCGACGAGCCGGGTGAGCCGTTCGACGGCGTCCGGGTGGCAGTCGGCGAGGTGGGTGAGCAGCCGGGCCTCGGCCGTGGCGAGGGGGTCGGGCTCGGCGGCGGCGAACTCGTCGAGGTCGACGACCACGGCGCCGGAGGGGCGGCGCAGCACGACGCGCGTGGCCTTGAGCTCCAGCCGGCCGTCCCCGGGGAGGAACCAGCCGGCGATCCACAGCCGGGCGCGGATACGGCTGCGCACGGGGACGGGTGCCGCGTCGGCGAACTCCAGGACGGCGGACGGCTCCCCGCGGGGCGCGCAGATCGCGGCCGCGACCAGGGTGCTGTCCTCGGGCACGTCCAGCGTCACCCGTCCGTCCTCGGTGACGGTGTGCGCGCCGACGAACTCCTCGCGGCCGCCCTCGGCGGTCACCGCGCAGGACCACGAGGCGGCCAGCACCGACCGGGCGTGTTCCGCCGCGGACGGCGCGGCCGTCCACGTCTGGCTGTCACCCATCCAGTTCCTCCTTAGGTAAGGCTTGCCTAACCTAGCGAAGATCGGCGATGAAGCCAACCCGGAAGGCGCTACGGAAAGGTCAGTGCCCGAGAACACCGAGCAGTGCCCGTGCGCACAGGTCGCGCACCTGCTCCCGGGTCAGGTCCGCGCCGCGCAGCCACTCCAGACAGACGGCCGTGGTGAAGGCCAGCCAGCCGCGGACGGCCAGCTGAAGGTCGGGGCGGTCCTTCGCCGGCTCACCGAACTCCGGGTCCGCCGCCAGCGCCGCGAGGATCTGCCGCTCCTGTGCGGCCAGCGCCCGCTGATAGACCCGGCGCACGGCCTGGTCCCCGGCGGCGTCGGCGCGATGGAAGGCCCGGAAGCCGTGCGCGTGGGCGTGGACGTACTCCAGATACGTGTCAAGGCCCGCCGTCAGCTGCTCGCGCACCGGGATGCCGGGCACGGCCGCGGTCATGGCCAGCATGCGCTCGCTCTCGCGCTCGACGACCGCGGCGAAGAAGTCCCGCTTCGTCGGGAAGTAGTGGTAGAGCAACCCGCGCGAGACGCCGGCGATCTCGGCGACCTGCTCGATCCACACGTCGTCGTACGGGCTCTCCGAGAACAGCCTCGCCCCCACCGACAGGAGCTGCTCCCGGCGCTCCTCGGTGCTGAGCCTGCGGCGCGTGCGCCCGCCCTGCTTCCCGGACATGCCCGCACTTTACTTGACGCCGGTTCAACAACGGGATCAGACTGAGGCGCGCTATTGAACCCACGTACAACGCGCTCAACTGCCGCTGGATCAAGGGAGATCTCGTCATGGCGGAGACGACGGCGGACACGCGGCCGACGGGATTTCGCAGTGCCGAGCTGGGCTGGCCGGAGCTGGACGCCATTCCGCATCCGCCGCGTCGGCTCCCCCTGCTCGGTGACGTGCTGGGCGTCAACCGGGCCACCCCGCTCCAGGACTCGCTGCGCTTCGCTCGCCAATTGGGGCCGATCTACCGGCGCAAGGCGTTCAACCGGGAGTTCGTGTTCGTCTGGGGCGCCGAGCTGGTCGCGGATCTGGCGGACGAGTCGCGGTTCGCCAAACACGTTGGCCTCGGGGTGGCCAATCTGCGGCCGGTCGCCGGCGACGGGCTGTTCACGGCCTACAACCACGAGCCGAACTGGCAGCTGGCGCACGACATTCTGGCACCGGGCTTCAGCCGGGAGGCGATGGAGGCCTACCACCCGATGATGCTGGCCGTGGCCGGGCGGCTGACGGACCACTGGGACCGGGCGCAGGCGGCGGGCCGGCCGGTGGACGTGCCCGGGGACATGACCAAGCTGACCCTGGAGACCATCGCGCGCACCGGGTTCGGGCACGACTTCGGCTCCTTCGAGCGGGAGCGGCCGCATCCCTTCGTCAGGGCGATGGTGGGCACCCTGACCTACGCGCAGCGCCTCAACTCCGTCCCGTTCCCCGCTCTGCTACGGCGTGCCGCGCGGGCGAACGCGGACGACATCGCCTATCTCAACCGCATGGTCGACGACCTGGTCCGGGCCCGGCGCACGGCGGGCGGGGGCGGTGACCTGCTGGACCGGATGCTGGAGACGGCCCATCCGGAGACCGGTGAGCGGCTGTCGCCTCAGAACGTCCGCCGGCAGGTCATCACCTTCCTGGTGGCCGGCCACGAGACCACGTCGGGCGCGCTCTCCTTCGCCCTGCACTACCTCTCCCGCCACCCCGAGGTCGCGGCACGCGCGCGTGCCGAGGTGGACCGGGTCTGGGGCTCCACCGACGTGCCGGGGTACGACCAGGTGGCGAAGCTGCGGTATGTGCGCCGGGTGCTGGACGAGTCGCTGCGGCTGTGGCCGACGGCGCCCGCGTTCGCCCGGGAGGCCATCGAGGACACCGTGCTGGCCGGGCAGCACCCGATGCGGCGGGGTGCGTGGACGCTGGTGCTCACGCCGATGCTGCAGCGCGATCCCGAGGTGTGGGGCGCCGACGCCGAGCGGTTCGACCCGGACCGCTTCGACCCGAAGGCTGTCCGGTCGCGTCCCCCGCATGTCTTCAAGCCGTTCGGCACCGGGGCGCGGGCCTGCATCGGGCGCCAGTTCGCGCTGCACGAGGCCACGCTGGTGCTCGGTCTGCTGCTGCGCCGGTACACGTTGCGGGCCGACCCGGACTACCGGCTCAGCGTGACCGAGCGGCTGACGCTGATGCCGGACGGGCTGCGACTGCACCTGGAACGCCGGGCGGGCGAAGGCGCTACGGCCGTCCCCGTCGCGGATTCCGACGAGGCCCCGCCCCCGGAGTCACGCTGTCCAGTGCACAGGGCGGGTGACTGACTCCGGCAGCCGGGTGCCGGCGCTGCCGCGGGCCGCGTTCAGCTGCGGCTGGGTGAGGAAGAACGCGCCGGTCAGGTCCGCGTCCGTCAGGTCGGTGTCCCGCAGGTCGGCGCCGATCAGGTCCGCGCCGCGCAGGTCGGCGCCGGTGAGGTCGGCCGCTATGAGGTAGGCGCCGCGGAGACTGGCCCCGCGCAGATCGGCACCCTTGAGCCGGGCGCCCATCAGGTCGGCGCCCCGGCGGTTCTTCTTCTTTCCGCCCCTGCCCGCTCGCACCAGTTCGCTGGTCCGCAGGAGGAGGACATTGACCTCCTGCCGGTGCGCGGGGACGTCCAGTGCGGCGAGTTCCTCGGCGGTGCCCCGAGTGAGCGCCTCGGTCCGCTCCAGCATGCGGCGCAGGTCGGCGTGGACCGGGCGGGCGGCGGGCAGGGTGAGCGCCTCGGTGAGGTACCAGAGCAGTTCGTGGAGCTGGCGCACGACCGGGAAGACGTCGAACATCCGGCGGGCGTCCTCACGCGGGCCGGTGCGCCAGTCCCGGCCGCCGAAGGTGACCTGCGAGACCTTCTGCCCGGCGCCGAAGCAGTCGTAGACCGTGCAGCCGGTGAAGCCCTCGTCCCGCAGCCTCGCGTGGATACCGCACCGGTGGTCGTCCCGCAGGTTGGTGCAGGGCTTGCCGGCGGGCTTGTCGCGGGCGAAGTCCGCGGAGGCGGCGAAGGGCAGGGCGACACAGCACAGGCCGAAGCACCGCGCGCAGTCGCCCCTGAGGTCGGTCACATGTTCTTGCATCACGGCAAGCCTAACGGCCCCGCTCACCGACCCACCTGACGGGAACTCACTGACGACTTTCCGGCGATGTGGGGGTCTCCTCATCCAACGGAAAACAAGCTCGGCTACCACAGAGATACCGGCCGAACCGAGGCAGGAGCCGAACGCATCGAGGAGACGTCATGTGCAGCCACCAGCCACCGTGCCCCAGCGTCGACAGCCCCGACCACCACACCGCGGCGATCGTCTCGGCCCATCCCGAACAGGGCTGGAGCCTGCTGTGCAACGGCACCATCGTCTTCGACGACACCGGTGAACTCCTGCCGGACGGACGGGTCGTGGGCCCGCACCGCACTCCTGGCGCGCTGGCCACGGCCGCCTGAGTCAGTACCGCTGCGCCTTCGCCAACTGGGGTGTCAGGACCGGCTCGGCGGGCTTGCGGCTGACGGCGACGGGCTGGGCCCTCTCCCCCGGCTTCAGGTCCTCGGCGCCGACGTACCGGGTCTCCACCACCTTGCCCGACGCGTCGAGGAAGTCGACCTGGACGGCGTACGAGGCCGCCTTGTCGGTCTTGTTGGTGACGGTGACGACGACGGCGAGCAGGCCGCCGGTCCCGGAGCGCGGCTTGCCGGTCATGGTGACCTCGGACATGGCGTTGCCCTGTCCGTCGACCTTGGCGAGTTCGGTCCGCGCGGCCTGGTTGGCCCCCTCCCTCTCGGCGGATACGGAGGCCTCGAAGGAGGAGGCGGCCGCCGAGGCGGACGCGGCCCGCTTCGAGGCCTCGGCCCGCACCGAAGCCTTGACGGACTCGAGCGCGGAGGCCGCGTTGCCGGAGAAGGAGGCCGTGTCCGGGGCGGACGGCGTCACGGAGGACGACGAGGAGCCCCCGGAGTCGTCGTCGCACGCCGTCAGCGTGAGCGTGCTCGCGGCGGCCAGGGCCACGGCGAGGGCGGCGATCCGGGACCGTCCGTGGGGTGACGGTGTGCTCATCGACTGATGTCCTCTCGACTCCGGCGTCGACACTCGACCGAAATGAACCCTATGCCGGAATCAAGAGTGAGGCATGTCGTCGCCCACCCAGAGACCACCCAGGCTGTCAGGCCTCGTCGCGGGCGAGGGCGAGCAGCCGGTCCAGAACGCGGGGGCCGCCCGCGCGGACGCCGTCGTGCTCGAACTCGTCCGTCACCCAGGTGCGCAGACCGCGGATCGCGCGGGCGGTCTCCAGGGAGTGGGCCGTGTCGACGTACATGTCGTCGTGGTAGACGGCGGCGGCGACCGGGACCTCGTTGGCGGCGAGGCGGGCCGGGTCGTACAGGGGCTGCCAGTCGGTGCGGGCGGCGAGGAGTTCGGCCGTCTCGCGCAGCGGCCGCAGGGCAGGGTCGCAGTCGAACAGCCAGGGGTGGATGGTCTCTCCGGTGAACAGCAGCGGCTCGTCCCCGGCGAGGGACTTGGCCGCGTCGAACCGCGGGAACTCGGCGCGCACCCGTTCGGCCGACCAGGCGGTGGGCCGCTCGCCCTGGCCGTAGGTGGCCTCGTGGACAAGGGCGTACAGCGGGTGGGCAGCGTACGAGAGGAGGCCCTGGACCTCTTCCTGGAACGCGTCGGAGAGCTCCGGTCCCTGCGGGGTGCGGACGAAGGCGTGCTCCAGGAGGTAGTGCAGGCGGTGGCTGCCCTCGCTGCCGCCGAGGAGGATGCCGAGCGACTGGAAGGCCTCGACGGTCAGCCGGTATCCGTTCGACAGGGTCACGTCGTGGGTGAGGAGGTGGTCGGCGATACGGCGGGCCCGCTCGATGTCCTGCGGATAACGGGCGTAGTGCGCGGCGACCTTGCGCTCCACGCGCGGGTAGGCGGCCCGGTAGACGTCGTCGGCGTGGGCGTCGAGGGAGGGCAGGCCGCCGGTGATGAGGGCGGCGGCTAGGCCCTCGGGGGCGAGGGACAGATAGGTCGTCGCGCAGAAGCCGCCGAAGCTCTGGCCGAGGACGGTCCAGGGGGCGCCGCCGGTCACCTGGGCGCGGATCGCCTCGCAGTCGCGGACGATGGAGTCGGCGCGGAAGCGCGCCAGATAGTCGGCCTGTTCGGCGGGACCGCCGCGCAGCGGGAGCGTCTGACGGTTCGCGGGCGTGGAGTGGCCGGTGCCGCGCTGGTCGAGCAGCAGGACGCGGTACTCCTTCAGGGCCCGGCCGAACCAGGCTCCCTTGCCGACGAAGCGGTTCGCCCCGAAGCCCGGGCCGCCCTGGAGATAGACCAGCCACGGCAGGTTCTGGCCCGCCTTGTCGCTCGCCACGGCCTCGCGGGCGTAGATCTCGATCGTCTCCCCGGCCGGGTCGTCGTGATCGAGCGGGACGGTGAAGCCGCGGTCGGTGAGGACGAGGCCGGGCTGGCGGTAGGTCGCGGTCAACAGGGCTCCCGGGACGGACGGATTCTTCAGGCGCGTCCCAGTTCAGCACATGTTCGTCCGCCGGCCGACCCCTTCGATCATGAAATCTTACTGACTCGCGGGTCAGCGGGCCGCCAGGCTGGAGCGCCGTACGACCAGTTCGGGCTGCAGCACCACGCGGCGGTGGTCGTGGCGCTTGCCGTTGGTCTCCGCCTCCTCCAGGAGCAGTTCGGCGGCCAGGGCGCCCATGGTGACGGCGGGCTGGCGGACCGAGGTGAGGGGGACGGCCGCGGCGGCGGCGAACTCGATGTCGTCGTAGCCGACGATGGCGAGGTCGTCGGGGACCGTGATGCCGGCCGCGTACATGGCCTGCAGGACGCCGAGGGCGAGCAGGTCGTTGGCGCAGAACACGGCGGTCGGGCGGTCGGCGAGGCCGAGCAGGCGGGCGCCGGCGTCCCGGCCCGCGGCCACGTCGAGCCGTTCGGTGGGCAGCTCGCGCAGATGGTCGGGGCCCAGGCCCGCCTCGGCCAGCGCGTTGAGGGCGCCGGTGCGGCGGTCGCGGACCTGGTTGAGGCCGGGCGGACCGCTGACGTAGGCGATGGAGCGGTGCCCCGCGTCCACGAGGTGGCGCACGGCCAGGGCGCCGCCGGCGACGTCGTCGACGGAGACCGAGCACTCGGTGGTGCCCTCGGCGACCCGGTCGACGAGGACGAAGGGGATGCCGTGGCGGCGGAAGGAGTCGATGTTGCGGCCGGAGGCGTCGGTCGGGGTGAGCAGGACGCCACGGACCCGCTGCTCGGCGAAGAGGGACAGGTACTCCGCCTCCTCGCTGGCGCTCTGGGCGCTGTTGCAGACCATCACGCCGAGGCCTTCCTCGCGGGCGGCCCGTTCGGCGCCGCGGGCGACGTCGACGAAGAAGGGGTTGCCCATGTCGAGCACGAGCAGGCCCATGATCCGGCTGCGGCCCGCGCGCAGTTGGCGGGCGGACTCGCTGCGGACATAGCCGAGCCGGTCTATCGCGGACAGGACGCGCGCCCGGGTCTCGGTGGCGACGGAGTCCGGGCGGTTGATGACGTTCGAGACCGTGCCGACGGAGACTCCGGCGGCGCGGGCGACGTCCTTGATACCCACCGACTGGGCCATCGGGCAGGGACCTCCAGGAAGACGGGGGGCGACAGGACGACCTTCACATTATCGTCGAGTCGCCCCCACACCGGTCACGATCAGGCAGGCAGTGCGAAGTCGACGACGTGGAGCGCCGAGGGGGTCGTGCCGCTCGATTTCTCCTGGTACATGAACGACAGCACGTTGTCCTGTGCGATCCGCATCTCGTCGATCACGACCTCACCGAAGGCGTTGAGACCGCTGCCGTCGAACAGGATCTTCCAGTCGGTGTACCCGGACGCCTTGGAGGCGGCGGCGATCCGGCCGAACGGGAAGATCGCGTAGGCGTTGTCGTACTTGTCGAGGACCAGCTTGGTGCGCTGGCTGGAGCCGAGCACGACCGGGATCTCGGTCTTCTGCCAGGTGCCCGAGGAGTTCTTGCGGACGTGGAAGGCGCGGCCGTTGGCGGTGCGGTCCGAGACGTAGTTCGTGGTGCACTGACCGAAGCGGCCCGGCACGTACGAGATGATCGCGTGCGGCAGACCGGAGGAGTCGGTGGACTGGCTCTCCTGGTTCATCAGGGAGTGGTCCGGGTTCAGCGCGTCGATGACCAGGCCGCTGTCGGTGACGGCGACCTTGTCGGAGCCGCCGGTGGTGCCGACGACGGTCCCGGCGTTGGTGCGCCAGGTGCGGCCGCGGTCGTCGGAGTAGACGTAGCCGGTGTCGTGGTTGGTGATGCCGCCGCTGGAGCACATCACGGCGCCGTTCTGCTCACGCCAGGTGAAGAAGGAGTGCAGCCGGCCGTTCTTGTCGTAGTCGATGCCGTGCAGGTACATGTTGCGGGCCGTCGAGGAGCCGTGCTCGCTGGTGTAGGTGCCGGTGGAGGCGGACCACTCGCCGAGGTCGGTCCAGGTGGAACCGTCGTACTCCGCCAGGGCGTTGCGGCCGTTGCCGGATATCCCGCGCCGGTAGCTGAGCTGGAGCTTGCCGTCGGGGGTGGAGACGAACTGCGGGTAGGTGAACTGCGACGTGAGGGCGACGCCGTCCAGGGTGGACTGGGGTGCGCCGAACCGGGCGGCGGTCCAGCTCAGTCCGGACGGGTTGTCCATGAGGCCCGCGACCGACTTGACGTAGGTGAAGCCGTCGCTGTGCGAGTCCATGTTGAGGTGGAGGCGGCCGTCCACCTTGGAGACGCCCATGGAGATGACGTTGTGGGAGTCGCTGGTCTTGAGGGTGTGTCCGACCTGGACGGTGGACCAGGTGCCCCCGCCGAGGACGCGGCGGCCGACGACGGCGTTCTTGTCGGCGGTGTACCAGACGGCGTACTGATAGCCCTTGTAGGTCAGCAGGCCGTTCTTCTGGAACGAGTTGTTGTTGACGAGGCCGTCGTAGGAGACGAAGAAGACGGCCTGGCTGTCGAGCGTGGTGGTGCCGGTCCGGGTGACGGAGGGACCGGGGTCGGCGGCGCGGGCGGTGCCGCCGGTGAGCGCGGTGGTGGACATGGCGGACACGATGGCACCTGCGAGCAGTGTGCGTCTTTTCATGGTGCGGCTCCTGCGGTGCTGATGGGGCCTTGCGGGGAGGGGTCAGGCGAGGTGGAACACCTCGGTGAGCGGTTTCATCGCCTCGTCCGGGCGGGCTCCGTCGAGGGACTCGAAGAACTCGCCCATCTCGGCCTGCCAGCGGGCGTTGACCTCGGTGGCTTCCATACCGGCCTTGGCGGCCTCGAAGTCCTCGGTCTCCAGATAGCCGACGAGCAGGCCGTCGTCGCGCAGGAAGAGCGAGTAGTTGTGCCAGCCGGTGGCCGAGAGTGCGTCCAGCATCTCCGGCCACACGGCGGCGTGTCGTTCGCGGTACTCGGCGAGCTTGTCCTGACGGACCTTGAGGAGGAAACAGACGCGCTGCATGAAGTACCAGCTCCCGACAGGGACAGAGGGGACTAGAAGTTGAACTGGTCGATGTTCTTGGCGGTGAACACGGTCGGCTTGCCGAGGTTGATCACGCCGTCCTTGCCGATGGTGTACGTGGTGCCGCCGGCCTTGAAGGTCTCGCCCTCCTTGCCGGTGATCTGGCCGGAGACCAGGGCGACGGCGGTCTGGGCGGCCAGCGCGCCGAGCTTCGCCGGGTCCCACAGCTCGAAGCCCTCGACGGTCCCGTTCTTGACGTACTTGCGCATGTCGTTGGGGGTGCCGAGGCCGGTCAGCTTGACCTTGCCCTTGTACTTGGAGCCGGAGAGGTACTGGGCGGCGGCCTTGATGCCGACGGTGGTCGGGGAGATGATCCCCTTCAGGTTCGGGTACTCCTGGAGCAGGCCCTGGGTCTGCTGGAAGGACTGCTGGGCGTCGTCATTGCCGTACGCGACCTTGACGAGCTTGATGTTCTTGTACTTGTCCTGCTTCAGCTCGTCCTTCATGAAGTCGATCCAGGTGTTCTGGTTCGTCGCCGTCTGCGCGGCGGACAGGATCGCGATCTCGCCCTTGTAGCCGATCTGCTCGGCAAGCAGCTGCACCTCGGTGCGGCCCAGGTCCTCGGCGGAGGCCTGCGAGACGAAGGCGTTGCGGCAGTCGGCCTTGGTGTCGGAGTCGTAGGTGACGACCTTGATGTCGTTCGACATGGCCTGCTTGAGGGCGGTGCACAGGGCGCCCGGGTCCTGCGCGGACACGGCCATCGCGTTCACCTGCTGCTGGGTGAGCGTGTTGACGTAGGAGACCTGCCCGGCGGTGTCGGTGGCGCTGGACGGACCGACCTCCTTGTACTTGGAGCCCAGCTCCGTCAGGGCCGCCTCGCCGCCCTTGTCGGCGGAGGTGAAGTACGGGTTGTTGACCTGCTTGGGCAGGAACCCGACGGTCAGGCCCTTCTTGGTGGCCGCGTTCGGGTCCGCCTTGGCGGTCGAGGCGGCCGAGGCGCCCTCGTCCTGCACGTCCTTCTTGGTGGTGCCGCCGCACGCGGTGAGCGCGAGGGCGAGGGAGGTGCCGGCGGCGAGGGCCGCACAGGAACGGCGGAGGGATGACTTACGCATGACGGATCTTCCTTACGAGGGTGAGCGGATACGAGGTTTCCTTGGAGCTTCCGGACCTATGCGGCCGGTGTGGGCGCCTTGGACGCCGGTGTCGAGGCGGCTCGGCGGCCGGCCCTCGCAACCGAGATCTGCCGTGCGACCCGGGGGCCGAGCACGGAGAGGACGAGGAGAACGCCGGTGACGACGATCTGGGACTGGGCGGAGACGTCCTGGAGGCTCATCACGTTCTGCAGCGCGCCGAGCAGGAAGACTCCCGCGATCGCGCCGCCGAGCGTGCCCTTGCCGCCGTCGAAGTCGATGCCGCCCAGCAACACGGCGGCCACGACGGAGAGTTCGAGCCCGGTGGCGTTGTCGTAGCGGGCGCTGGCGTAGTGCAGTGCCCAGAAGATGCCGGTGAGGGAGGCCATCAGGCCCGTCACCGTGAACAGGATGAGCTTCTGGCGCTTGACCCGGATGCCGGCGAAGCGTGCCGCCTCCTCGCTCGCGCCGGTCGCGAACACCGACCGTCCGAACGGCGTGGCGTGCAGGACGACCACGGCGATCGCGAGCAGGACCAGGAAGGGCAGGAAGGCCTGCGGGATGAACGTGTCCCCGACCCGCCCCGCCGCGAAGTTCAGGTACTGAGTGGGGAAGTCGGTCACCGCGTCGGAGCCGAGCACGATCTGTGCGATGCCCCGGTAGGCGGCGAGGGTGCCGATGGTGACGGCGAGGGAGGGCAGGCCCAGCCGGGTCACGAGCAGGCCGTTGACCAGCCCGCAGACCACTCCGAGCAGCAGGCAGATCGGGATGATCACCTCGATCGTCAGGCCCTGGTTCCACAGGGCGCCCATCACCGCGCCGGACAGACCCGCGGTGGAGGCGACGGAGAGGTCGATCTCGCCGGAGACCACGAGCATGGTCATCGGCAGGGCGATCAACGCGATCGGCAGGGTGTTGCCGATCAGGAACGACAGGTTGAGGGCGTTGCCGAACCCGTCGACCGTCCCGAAGGACAGCAGCAGGACCACGATCAGGAGAGCGCCGACGACCGTGTCCCAGCGGATCGCACGCGTCAGGGAGTCAGGCATGGCGGGCGTTCCTCTTCTTCAGGGCCAAGGCCACGCGCAGCGCGACGATCCGGTCGACCGCGATGGCGAGGATGAGCAGGATGCCGTTGATGGCGAGCACCCAGACCGAGCTGACGCCGAGGGCGGGCAGCACGCTGTTGATGGAGGTCAGCAGCAGGGCGCCGAGCGCCGCGCCGTAGACGCTGCCGGAGCCGCCGGTGAAGACGACACCGCCGACCACGACCGCGCTGACGACGGTCAGTTCGTAACCGGTGCCGGTCCCGGAGTCGACGTTGCCGAACCGGGCCAGGTACATCGCCCCGGCGAGACCGGCGAGACCGCCGCAGAAGGTGTACGCGGCCAGGATCCGCTTGCGCACCGGGATGCCGGCGAGCCGTGCGGCCTCGGGGTTGGAGCCGAGCGCGTACAGCTCGCGTCCGCTGCCGAAGTGCTTGAGGTAGTAGGCGGTGGCGATGAGCACCGCGAGCGCGATGAGGGCCAGCCAGGGCACGGCGGAGATACCGCCGGAGCCGAAGTTCACGAAGCTGTCCGGGAGGTCGGCCGCCGTGATCTGGCGGGAGCCGACCCAGATGGAGTCGATGCCGCGAATGATGTAGAGCGTGCCGAGGGTGACCACGAGCGCGGGCACCTGGCCGAGGCTGACGAGGAGGCCGTTGAGCAGGCCGAAGCCGATGCCGAACAGGACCGCGAGCCCGATCGCCACGACGGGGTTCCCGCCGCCCTGGAGGTAGGTACCGGCGGCGAAGGCGCTGATCCCGAGGATGGAGCCGACCGAGAGGTCGACGTTCCTCGTGATGACCACCAGCGACTGTCCGGTGGCGACCAGTACCAGGATCGTGGCGTTCAGCAGCAGGTCCTTGATGCCCTGCTCGGTGAGGAAGTCGCTGTTCCCGATCTGGGTGACGACGATCATCACCAGGAACACGGCCAGGATGGCGAGCTCGCGCATCTTGAAGACGCGGTCGACGAGCCGGGTGGCACCGGCCTTCGGCACCTCCGCGGGAGGGGCCTGCTGGGGGGTGGTGACCGTCATGCGGCGGCCCTCCCGGTGGCTGCGGCCATCACGGTTTCCTCGGTGGCGTCGGAGCGCGGGATCTCGGCGGTGAGGCGGCCCTCGTGCATCACGAGCACGCGGTCGGCCATGCCGAGGATCTCGGGCAGGTCGGAGGAGATCATCAGGATGGCCACCCCGTCGGCGGCCAGCTCGCTGAGCAGCCGGTGCACCTCGGCCTTGGTGCCGACGTCGATGCCGCGGGTCGGCTCGTCGACGATGAGCACCTTGGGGCCGGTGGCCAGCCACTTGGCGAGGACGACCTTCTGCTGGTTGCCGCCCGACAGGGTGTTGACGGTGTCGGCGATCCGGGCGTACTTCACCTGGAGCTTGACGGCCCAGTCGAGGGAACGGCTGCGTTCGGCGCCGCGGTCCATGAGGCCCGCCTTGACGGTTGTACGGAGTCCGGTGAGGCCGATGTTGCGCTCGATGGACATGTCCATCACGAGGCCCTGGGCGCGCCGGTCCTCGGGGACCAGGGCGAGCCCTGCGGCCATCGCGGTCGAAGGGGCGCCGTTGACCAGTGCCTTTCCGTCCACGGAGACCTCGCCAGCGTCCCAGCGGTCGATGCCGAACACGGCTCGGGCGACTTCGGTACGGCCCGCTCCGACGAGGCCCGCGAGGCCGACGATCTCGCCCTGCCTGACCTCGAAGGAGACGTCGGTGAAGACGCCTTCCCGGGTCAGCCTGCTCACCGTGAGCGCGACCTCGCCGGGGCGTACGTCCTGCTTGGGGTAGAGCTCGTCGAGGTCGCGGCCGACCATGCGGCGGACGAGGTCGTCCTCGGTCATGCCCTCGATCGGCTCGCTGGCGATCCAGGCGCCGTCGCGCAGGGTGGTGACCGTCTGGCAGATCTGGAAGATCTCCTCCAGGCGGTGCGAGATGAACAGCACCGCGGCGCCCTGCTCCCGGAGCGCCTTGACGACGCCGAAGAGACGCGCCACCTCGCTGCCGGTCAGGGCCGCGGTGGGCTCGTCCATGATCAGGACGCGGGCCTCGAAGGACAGCGCCTTGGCGATCTCGACGATCTGCTGGTCGGCGATGGACAGGCCGCGTGCCGGGCGGTCGGGGTCGAGTTCGACCCCGAGGCGCTGCATCAGGGCCAGGGTCGCGGCGTGCGTGGCCCTGTGGTCGATCCGTCCGAGGGCGCGCCTGGGCTGGCGGCCCATGAAGATGTTCTCGGCGATCGACAGGTCGGGGAAGAGCGTGGGCTCCTGGTAGATGACGGCGATCCCGGCGTCGCGGGCGTCGCCGGGGCCGTGGAAGACGACCGGCTGACCGTCGAGCAGTACCTGGCCGGTGTCCGGCCGGTGCACTCCCGCGAGGGTCTTGATGAGGGTCGACTTGCCCGCGCCGTTCTCGCCGGCGAGGGCGTGCACCTCCCCGGGAAACAGCTCCAGGGAGACGTCCCGCAGGGCGCGAACCGCACCGAAGGACTTCGAAATGTCCCTGAGCGCGAGAACCGGGGCCGGACCCGTGGTGGACGGGTGGGTCATTGGGGGCTCCTCGACGACGCCGGCGGGACGACCCTCTCGGCGTCGTGAAAGGTTTCAACTTGGTTGCCGGGACGTTAGACATGCCGCGCATGTCACGTCAATGGGTTCGTGTCGAAAATGTTTCGATGAACTCAGGTCACAGGGGAGTCACGGGCAACAGCCTTGGTCGCAGGGGTTGACACCCTTGCGAGGTCCCCATACTTTCGCGTCTTGAATCGTTTCACAGTGAAGCTGTTCGCAAGCCCTTCGGACCCGACGTCACAGGAGCCCTCAAGTGACCGAGCTCGCCGCGGTGAAGGCCGCTCTCAAGACCCAGGCCGTCGAGACGCCGTCGTGGGCGTACGGGAACTCCGGAACCCGCTTCAAGGTCTTCGCCCAGCAGGGCGTACCGCGTACTCCGCAGGAGAAGCTGGAGGACGCGGCACAGGTGCACGCGTTCACCGGGGTGGCCCCGACCGTCGCCCTGCACATCCCCTGGGACAAGGTCGAGGACTACGCCGCATTGGCGAAGTTCGCCGAGGAGCGGGGCGTGAAGCTGGGCGCCATCAACTCCAACACCTTCCAGGACGACGACTACAAGCTGGGCAGCATCTGCCATCCGGACGCCTCGGTGCGGCGGAAGGCTCTCGATCATCTGCTGGAGTGCGTCGACATCATGGACGCGACCGGGTCCCAGGACCTGAAGCTCTGGTTCGCCGACGGCACGAACTACCCCGGTCAGGATGATCTGCGGGCCCGGCAGGACCGGCTCGCCGAAGGTCTCTCCGAGGTGTACGGCCGTCTGGGTGACGGACAGCGCATGCTGCTGGAGTACAAGTTCTTCGAGCCGGCGTTCTACTCGACGGATGTGCCGGACTGGGGGACGGCGTACGCGCACTGCCTGAAGCTCGGGTCCAAGGCGCAGGTCGTCGTCGACACCGGGCACCACGCTCCCGGCACCAACATCGAGTTCATCGTCGCCACGCTGCTGCGGGAGGGGAAGCTCGGCGGGTTCGACTTCAACTCGCGGTTCTACGCCGACGACGACCTCATGGTGGGGGCGGCTGATCCCTTCCAGCTGTTCCGGATCATGTACGAGGTCATCCGTGGCGGCGGGTTCACGCCCGACGTCGCCTTCATGCTCGACCAGTGCCACAACATCGAGGCGAAGATTCCCGCGATCATCCGGTCGGTGATGAACGTGCAGGAAGCGACGGCGAAGGCGCTGCTGGTCGACCGGGACGCGCTTGCGGTGGCTCAGCGGGAGGGTGACGTTCTTGAGGCGAACGCCGTGCTGATGGATGCGTACAACACGGATGTGCGGCCGCTTCTTGCCGAGGTGCGGGAGGAGATGGGGTTGGACGCCAACCCCATGGCTGCGTATCGGCGGTCCGGGTGGGCGGAGAAGATCGTCGCCGAGCGCGTTGGCGGGGAGCAGGCCGGGTGGGGGGCGTAAGCGTCTGCCGGGTTCTGTTCGTTGCGGGGTGCGGGCCGGTTCGTGGCTGGTCGCGCAGTTCCCCGCTCCCCTGAGGGAATCACCTCACCCTTCTTCTAGATAGGACTGAAAGTTCATGGCCATCCATCCCGAAGCCGCCTCCCTCCTCGCCCGGTCCCGTCGGCTTGGCTCTGATCCCCGTAACACCAACTACGCCGGCGGCAACGCGTCCGCCAAGGGCACCGACACCGATCCCGTCACCGGTGGTGACGTCGAGCTGATGTGGGTCAAGGGGTCCGGGGGTGACCTCGGGACGCTGACCGAGGCGGGGCTGGCCGTGTTGCGGCTGGACCGGATGCGGGCGCTCGTCGACGTGTACCCCGGGGTCGAGCGCGAGGACGAGATGGTCGCCGCGTTCGACTACTGCCTGCACGGCAAGGGCGGGGCGGCTCCCTCCATCGACACCGCCATGCACGGGCTGGTCGAGGCCGCGCACGTCGATCATCTGCACCCCGACTCCGGTATCGCGCTCGCCTGCGCCGCCGACGGGGAGAAGCTGACCGCCGAGTGTTTCGGGGACACCGTCGCCTGGGTGCCGTGGCGGCGGCCCGGGTTCCAGCTGGGGCTGGACATCGCCGCCATCAAGGCCGCCAATCCGCAGGCGATCGGGGTCGTGCTCGGTGGGCACGGGATCACCGCCTGGGGAGAGACCGCCGAGGAGTGCGAGAAGAACTCGCTGCACATCATCCGGACGGCGGAGGCATTTCTCGCCGAGCGGGGGAAGCCGGAGCCGTTCGGTCCGGTGATCGACGGCTACGCGGCCTTGGAGCCCTCGGAGCGGCGTGCACGGGCCGCCGCCCTCGCACCGCACGTCCGAGCCCTCGCCTCCCAGGACAAGCCGCAGGTCGGGCACTTCAACGACTCGGAGCCGGTGCTCGAATTCCTGGCCCGGGCCGAGCACCCCCGGCTCGCCGCGCTCGGCACCTCCTGCCCCGACCACTTCCTGCGGACCAAGGTGCGGCCGCTCGTCCTGGACCTGCCGCCGACGGCCCCTCTGGAGGAGGCCGTCGCGCGCCTCGAGGAGCTGCACGCCGAGTACCGGGACGAGTACGCCGCCTACTACCAGCGGCACGCCCTGCCCGACTCCCCCGCCATGCGCGGTGCCGACCCGGCGATCGTGCTGATCCCGGGTGTCGGCATGTTCTCCTTCGGCAAGGACAAGCAGACCGCCCGGGTCGCCGGCGAGTTCTACGTCAACGCGGTCAACGTGATGCGGGGCGCCGAGGCCGTCTCGTCGTACGCCCCCATCGAGGAGTCGGAGAAGTTCCGCATCGAGTACTGGGCGCTGGAGGAGGCGAAGCTCCAGCGGATGCCGAAGCCCAAGCCGCTCGCCACGCGGGTCGCGCTCGTGACGGGCGCGGGCAGCGGGATCGGCAAGGCCATCGCGCAGCGCCTGGTCGCCGAGGGCGCGTGTGTCGTGGTCGCGGACCTCAACACCGAGAACGCGGAGAGCGTCGCGGAGGAGCTCGGCGGGCCCGACAAGGCCGTCGCCGTGACCGTCGACGTCACGTCCGAGGAGCAGATCGCCGAGTCGTTCCGGGCCGCGGTGCTGGCCTTCGGCGGTGTGGACCTCGTCGTGAACAACGCGGGTATCTCCATCTCCAAGCCGCTCCTGGAGACCTCCGCCAAGGACTGGGACCTCCAGCACGACATCATGGCGCGCGGTTCGTTCCTGGTGTCGCGGGAGGCGGCCCGGGTGATGATCGCGCAGAAGCTGGGCGGCGACATCGTCTACATCGCCTCGAAGAACGCCGTGTTCGCCGGCCCCAACAACATCGCCTACTCCGCCACCAAGGCCGACCAGGCCCACCAGGTGCGGCTGCTGGCCGCCGAGCTGGGTGAGCACGGCATCCGCGTCAACGGCGTCAACCCCGACGGTGTGGTGCGCGGCTCCGGCATCTTCGCCGGTGGGTGGGGTGCCAAGCGGGCTGCCGTGTACGGCGTGGAGGAGGAGAAGCTCGGCGAGTTCTACGCCCAGCGGACCATCCTCAAGCGCGAGGTGCTCCCCGAGCACGTGGCCAACGCCGTGTTCGCGCTGACCGGCGGGGAGCTGACGCACACCACCGGTCTGCATGTCCCGGTCGACGCCGGCGTCGCGGCCGCCTTCCTGCGATGAGCGCGAGCGTGAAGTCGTACGCCGCGGTCGACCTCGGCGCGTCCAGCGGACGTGTCATGGTCGGCCGCGTCGGCCCCGACAGCCTGGAGCTGACCGAGGCACACCGGTTCGTGAACCGTCCGGTCCGGGTCCCGGAGGGCCTGCGCTGGGACATCCTCTCGCTGTACGGCGGTGTCCTGGACGGGCTCAAGGCGGCCGGGCAGGTGGACTCCGTCGGGATCGACAGCTGGGCCGTGGACTACGGGCTGCTGGACGCCGACGGGGCGCTGCTCGCCAATCCGGTGCACTACCGGGACTCCCGTACCGAGGGGGTCGCGCAGAAGGTATGGGCGACCGTGCCCGCGTCCGAGCTCTATGCGGCGACCGGCTTGCAGTACGCCCCCTTCAACACCCTGTACCAGCTCGTCGCCGACCGACTCACCGGCGCACAGAGGCTGTTGCTGATCCCCGATCTGCTCACCTACTGGCTGACCGGCGAGCAGGGCACCGAGCTCACCAACGCCTCGACCACCCAGCTGATCGATCCCCGCACGCGCGGGTGGTCGTACGACATCGCCGAGCGGGTCGGGATCGACCTGGACCTGTTCGCGCCGCTGCGGCAGCCGGGCGATCCGGCGGGACTGCTGCGGCCCGCGGTGCTGGAGGAGACCGGGCTGCGCGGGCCCGTACCGGTGACGGCCGTCGGGTCGCACGACACCGCCTCCGCGGTGGCCGCGGTGCCCGCGTCCGGTGAGCGGTTCGCCTACATCTGCACGGGCACCTGGTCCCTGGCGGGCCTCGAGCTCGACGCGCCGGTGCTGACGGAGGAGAGCCGGGCCGCCAACTTCACCAATGAGCTGGGGCTCGACGGCACGGTCCGGTATCTGCGGAACATCATGGGGCTGTGGCTGCTCCAGGAGTGCGTACGGGCCTGGGGCGACCCGGATCTGGGCGAGCTGCTGCTCGAGGCGGCCAAGGTGCCGGCGCTGCGGTCGGTGGTGGACGCTTCCGATCCGGTCTTTCTCTCGCCGGGGCGGATGCCGGAGCGGATCGCCGAGGCGTGCCGTGCCTCGGGGCAGCCGGTGCCCGTCTCCCCCGCCGAGGTCACGCGGTGCATCCTCGACTCACTGGCCCTCGCCCACCGCAAGGCGGTCGAGGAGGCGCAGCGGCTGGCCGACCACCCCGTGGACGTCGTGCACGTCGTCGGGGGCGGGACGCGCAACGCCCTGCTGTGCCAGCTGACCGCCGACGCCTGCGGGCTGCCGGTGGTGGCGGGGCCGACCGAGGCGGCCGCGCTCGGGAACGTCCTGGTGCAGGCCCGGGCCCACGGCCTGGTGCGGGACCTCGCGGGCGGGCGCGAGCTGCTCACCCGTACCCAGCCGATCACGCGGTACGAGCCGCAGGGCGACACCGCGCGCTGGCGTGCGGCGCAGGCCCGGCTCGCCGGGGCCTGACCCGGGTCTCCCCCGGGGCCCGCGCCCGGACTACGCTTCACTCATCCGATGATCGACCACAAGGAGCCGCGATGCGTGTCGCCCTGTTCCTGACCTGTGTCAACGACACGCTCTATCCGGACACCGGGCGCGCTGTGGTGAAACTGCTGACCAGGCTGGGCGTGGACGTCGACTTCCCGATGTCCCAGACCTGCTGCGGGCAGGCCCACTACAACACCGGCTACCGGCATGAGGCGGAACCGCTGGCCCGACATTTCTCCGATGTCTTCCGGGACTACGAGGCGATCGTGACGCCGTCCGGCTCCTGCGGGGCGATGGTGCGGGAGCTGTATCCGCGGATGGGTGAGCGGGCCCGGGCCGAGGGACGCGGGGAGAGCCTCGCCGCCGTGCTGGCGCCCGTGGTGCCGAAGACCTACGAGCTCACGGAGTTCCTGGTGGACGTGCTCGGGGTGACGGACGTAGGGGCGTACTACCCGCGCACGGTGACGTACCACCCGACCTGTCACGGGCTGCGGAGCCTCGGGCTCGGTGAGCGGCCCCGGCGGCTGCTCCAGGCGGTCAAGGGCCTGGAGCTGAAGGAGCTTCCGGGCGCCGACGAGTGCTGCGGCTTCGGTGGCACCTTCGCGCTGAAGAACGCCGATGTCTCGGCGGCGATGGGTACGGACAAGGTGCGCAACGCCGAGTCGACGGGCGCCGAGGTACTGTGCGCGGCCGACAACTCGTGTCTCATGCACATCGGCGGCACGATGGGCCGGCTGGAGTCGGCCATGCGGCCGGTGCACATCGCGGAGATCCTGGCGAGCACGGAGGAGGAACCGGCCGTATGAGCGGAACGTTCGTAGGGATGCCGGCCTTCCCGAAGGCCGCGCACGAAGCCGTCACCAACAAGACGCTGCGCGGCAATCTGCGCCACGCCACGCACACCATCCGCGCCAAGCGCGAGAAGGCCGTCGCCGAGGTCTCCGACTGGGCGGAGCTGCGCGAGGCGGGCAAGCAGATCAAGGACCACACGCTGCGTCATCTCGACCGTTACCTCGTGCAGTTGGAGGAGTCGGTCACGGCGGCGGGCGGCACCGTCCACTGGGCCGCCGACGCCGACGAGGCCAACGAGATCGTGACCAAGCTGGTCAAGATGACCGGCGAGTCGGAGGTCGTCAAGGTCAAGTCGATGGCCACGCAGGAGATCGGGCTCAACGAGGCTCTGGAGGCCGAGGGCATCCGGGCCTACGAGACCGATCTCGCCGAGCTGATCGTGCAGTTGGGCAAGGACCGGCCCTCGCACATCCTTGTCCCTGCCATCCACCGCAACCGGGGCGAGATCCGGGACATCTTCCAGCGGGAGATGAGCGAGTGGGGCCGCCCGGCTCCCGAGGGCCTCACCGACACGCCCGCCGAACTGGCGGAGGCGGCACGGCTGCACCTGCGGGAGAAGTTCCTGCGCGCCAAGGTCGGCATCTCCGGCGCCAACTTCATGGTCGCCGACACCGGCACCCTGGTGGTCGTGGAGTCCGAGGGCAACGGACGCATGTGTCTGACCCTGCCCGAGACGCTGATCTCGGTCGTCGGCATCGAGAAGATCGTGCCGAGCTGGCAGGATCTGGAGGTCTTCCTCCAGACGCTGCCGCGCTCCTCGACAGCCGAGCGCATGAACCCCTACACCTCGACCTGGACCGGCACCACCGACGAGGACGGCCCGCAGAACTTCCATCTGGTGCTGCTCGACAACGGCCGCTCCGACACCCTCGCCGACGAGGTCGGCCGCCAGGCCCTGCGCTGCATCCGCTGCTCGGCCTGTCTCAACGTCTGCCCGGTCTACGAGCGGGCCGGTGGACACGCCTACGGCTCGGTCTACCCCGGCCCGATCGGCGCGATCCTCAGCCCCCAACTCCGGGGCACGGCAAGCGAGATCGACGCCTCACTGCCGTACGCGTCCAGTCTCTGCGGGGCCTGCTACGAGGTCTGCCCGGTCGCCATCGACATCCCCGAGGTGCTGGTGCATCTGCGGGAGCGGGTCGTGCAGGGCGGGCCCGTGGTCCGCGAGGGCAACAAGGTGGTGCTCAAGCCCGCCAAGGGACACGCGGCCGAGCGGTCGGCGATGCGGGCGGCCCGCTGGGCGTTCTCCCATCCCGGTGTCCTGCGTACCGGCCAGCGGGCGGCCTCGCGGACCCGCCGTTTCCATCCGCGTACCCTGCCGGGTCCCGGCAAGGCGTGGAGCGGCACCAGGGACCTGCCGCCCGTGCCCGCGGAACCGTTCCGCGACTGGTGGCAGCGCACCAATGGCGGCAAGGAGGGCGGCAAGTGAGCAGCAGGGAACGGATCCTGGGCCGGGTGCGGCGCGCGCTGGCCGATGCCCCGGGCGAGGATGCCCCGATCGAGCGGACCTATCTGCGGGAACACGGCGCCCGGAGCGTCGGGGAGACCGTGGAGCTGCTGGCCGAGAACCTCGCCGACTACCGGGCCATAGTGCACCGCTGCACGGCGGCCGACCTGCCGGCGACGCTGGCCGGGATGTTGGCGGCCCGGGGCTCGAAGACGGTCCTCGTGCCGCCCGGTCTGGAGCGGTCGTGGCTGGCGGAAGCCGACGCCGAGCAGGTCCCGGACCGGGTCGAGAGCACTCCGGACGCGCTGGACCGGATCGACAGTGTGGTCACCGCCTGCGCGGTGGCCGTCGCCGAGACCGGCACCATCGTCCTGGACGGCGGCCCGGACCAGGGCCGGCGCCGCATCACGCTCGTCCCGGACCACCACATCTGCGTCGTGCGCGTCCCGGACCAGGTCGTCTCCTCCGTGCCGCAGGCCCTCGAACGGCTCGACCCGGTACGCCCGTTGACGTGGATCTCCGGTCCGTCGGCCACCAGTGACATCGAGCTGGACCGGGTCGAAGGGGTGCACGGTCCGCGCACCCTGGAGGTGGTGCTGGTGGACACTCAGGCGAGCGCGGAGGTCAACTCGTAGCGTCCGGAGGGGAGTTCGAAGGACGCGGTACCGTCCTCGAAGCCCAGGTACCGCACTCCCTCGATGTCCGACAGAGCGGTGCCGCCCTCGCGCACGGAGCCTGGGTCGGCCGTGGGGATGCGCAGGGTCGCGGTGCTGTTGGCGGGGACCGCGACCCGGTGCGTGAACTCGCTCTCCCGCACCTCCCACGCGCTGACGATCTCGCCGTACGGTGACCGGTGCGCGCCGGTGACCCGGGTGATCCTGCCGGTCGGGTCGAGGTGGGGCCGCAGGAAGAAGTGCTTGAAGCCCGGGTGGGCCGGGTCCTTGGCGATGCCGGCCATGCTCTCGTACATCCACTCCATGATCGCGCCGTAGGCGTAGTGGTTGAACGAGTTCATCTCGACCGGCCCGAAGCCGTCCTCCTTCGAGTACGAGTTCCAGCGCTCCCAGACCGTCGTCGCGCCGTTCTTCACGGAGTACAGCCAGGACGGCATCGCGTCCTGGTGCAACACCTTGTAGGCCAGTTCCACCTGCCCCTCCTCGGTGAGCACGGGCGCCAGGACGTTCACCCCGAGGAAGCCGACGGACAGGGTGTTCTCGGCGTACCCGACACGGGTGCTGTCGGGGTGGGCGGCCTTGTAGGCGGCCGAGTTGCCGATGTTCTCGACCAGGAGCTCGACGAGGGCTCGCCGCTGGTCCTCGGTGTCGTACAGGCCGAGCTTGAGGACCCAGAGCAGCGCGGTCTGGCTGTCGTCCTCGGTCCGGGTGGGGCTGTCTCCCGGGGTCCAGGGCGGCGGGGACCCGAGGCTGGAACGCACGGTGAGGCGGCCGTCCTCGGTGCTCAGGTACTTGGTGACGAACGCCCGTTTGATGTGGCCGAAGAGCTCCTCGTAGGCGTGGGCGTCGGCGGTGCGGCCGGTGGCGCGGGCCATGTCCGCCATGAGCCGGGCGCTGTGGGCGTAGTAGGCGTCACTGATGAGCTGGGTGCTGGTGACCTGGAAGGCCAGCCAGTCGCCGAAGACCGCGCCCTGTCCGGCGTAGCTGTCGCCGGTGCGAGTGCGGATCCAGTCCATGTAGGCCGTCATCGCGTCCCAGCTGCGGTCGACGATGGTGGTGTCCCCGCTCATCTGCCACACGGTCCAGGGGACGACGACCCCGCAGTCCGCCCAACCGCTCGCCGGGACCGGATCGTTGTAGCGGGCGCCGGGCGCGATCCAGGTGAACTGGGCGCCGTCCGCGCCGTAGGTGCGCTGGGAGTCGATCAGGATGTCCTGGAAGTGGCTCAGGAAGGCGACCGCGTCGGCGTTGTAGAGGCCCGTCCGGGAGAAGACCTGGGTGTCGCCGCTCCAGCCGCAGCGTTCGTCGCGCTGCGGGCAGTCGGTGGGCACCCAGAGGTAGTTGCCGCGCTGGCCCCAACGGACGTTTCTGATCAGCTGGTTGATGTCGGGATCGTCCGTCTCGACGGTGCCGATGTCGTGGAGGGCGGAGGTGGCGACCCTGCCGGTCAGTCCGGTGAGGGTGACGGTGGCGGTCGTGGTGACGGAGAGGTGGCGGAAGCCGTAGAAGGACAGGGAGTCCTCGTGGGTCTCGCCGTTCGGGTCGCCCTTGAGGATGTACGTACTGGTGGCTTCGGCGGTACGGAGGTTGGCCCGGTAGAGGGAACCCTCCGGGCCGTCCGCGCCCGCGCTGGTGTCGTTGAGCATCTCCCCCGGCCTGAAGGCGACTTCGGCTCCGGCGGGGCCGCGGAGGGTGTAGCGGGGGACGCCGACGAGGTTCTGGCCGAGGTCGATCACGGCGGTGTCACCGGGGTGCAGGATGAGGGGGGCGGTGGCGGCCTCAGTGGGGTCGGTGACCGTGCGGGCGGGATCGGCGACGAAGTTGCTGCCGCCGGTGTAGACGGTGATCGACCGCGGCCTGCGGTCCCACTCGGGCATCAGCCGGGCCGACTCGCCCGGGTAGGCGACCAGCCGGGAGTCGGGGAAGCGGGTGGTGAAGTCGTGCTCCTCGGTTCCGGACCAGGCGGAGGCGTCGAAGCCGTTCCCGGTCCAGCCGGGCAGTTCCCGGCGGGCGTCGTAGGTCTGGCCGTCGTAGATGTCGTCGGCGCGGTAGGGGCCGGTGTCCGTGGCCCTCCAGTCGTCGCCGGGCGTGGTCACGACGGTCTGGGTGGAGCCGTCCTCGTAGCGGATCAGGAGCTTGGCCTTGAGGGCGAGGCGGTTGCCGGCCTCGGAGTAGTAGACGCTGTTGGCGGAGACGCGGCCGTTGTACCAGCCGTTGCCCAGCACGGCCGCGAGGGTGACCTGCGGCTGCTCCGCCAGCAGGCCGGTCACGTCGTAGGTGAAGTAGCTGACCGTGGTGTCGTAGTTGGTCCAGCCCGGGGTGAGGAGTTCGTACGTGGTGCCGCCGTCCTGCGGCACGGTGACCCTGCGGCCGTTGACGTAGGCCTCGTACACGCCGAGCGCGGAGACGTAGAGCCGGGCCTCGCGCACGCGGCCCGCCTTCAGGGCCGTCTGCCTTCTCAGGAGCGGGGCGCCCGCGCTGTTCGGCGCCTTGCCCGCCATGCTGATCCACTGCGCGCCGTCCCAGCCGGTCACGCCGTCGGTGCTGAGCAGGCCGGTCTCGAAGTGGGCCGCCGGGGCCTCGGGGAGCCTGTGGCCGGTCTCGTCCCAGACCTGGACGGTCCAGTGGTAGCGGGTGGAGGCGTGCAGCTCGGGGCCCACGTAGCGCACGCCCACCGAGTCCGCGGAGTCGGTGCGGCCACTGTCCCAGACGTCCGCGCGGCCCTCGGCCAGCCGGTCGGGGGTGGACGCGACCAGGATGCGGTACGCCGTCTGCCGCCGGCCGCGGACCCGGGACGCGGTGCGCCAGCCGAATCGCGGGCGGGCCGCGTCCACACCGAGCGGGTCGGTGCGGTGCTCCACCGTGAGGCCCTCGACGGCGGTGTGCTGGACTCCGTCGGTCATACCGTGGTCCCTTCGGCGGCCCGGGGCTGTATCGATTCAGCGGGTTCGGCGATCGAAGCTACTGGCGAAAGGGACGGGTGTCCACTGTTCGCGTCGCGCGTTGAAACCGTTCAAAAGCCGGTAAGCGACCTCGCACGGGCGTGTCAGCAGTAGACGATCGGGCAGCCGCGCCGCAGCGAGTGCTGTGCGGCGCGCAGGTACAGCGCCACGTAGAACGCGGCGTCCAGGTCCTCGGCCCACGGTCCCGGTCGCGCGGCCGCGACGTCCTTCGCCGGCCCGTCCAGGAACCACATGGTCAGGTCGAGGTTGTCGCAGGCCGCCGGTATCTCGTCCACCGGCAGGCCGACGGCCCGCGCGAGCCGTTCGGCGAGGGCGAGCACCTGCGGGGCGCCGACGACCATCGTCGTGTCGGCGTAGGCGTTCTCGACCGGCAGCCAGATCTCCTCGTCGAGCGCGAACGGCACCAGCAGCGACCAGTCGCAGAGCATCTCGTACTCCTGCTGCGACAGACGCGCGCGGCACAGCGTCTCGAACCCGTCCATGGGAGGCACCAGCTTCTCCTCGAACGAGAGCCCCGCCCCGCGCACCACCCGCTCCGGTTCATCGGGCACCGACTCGTACGGCGGCAGCCCCCGGCGGCTCAACTCCTCGCCGAGCGCCGCGGCGAGGGTGCCCCGGCCGCCCTCCTCCTCACCCGCGTCGAACCACTCCTGCGCACCCACGCTCACCAGGTAGATCCCCATGCCCGGAAACGTACAGCGCCCCACTGACAACGCCCCGTCCCTTCCCCGGACGCTCGGTCAGGGGCCGGTCAGCAGAAGCGTGGGCAGCGTCTCCTCCAGGATCCGCTCGCGGGGCAGGGTGAGGCCGAAGTGCCGCTGGAGCACCTCCAGGCAGGCCCGGTGCACGGCACGGCGGTCCAACTCCTCGTCGGGCAGTCCGGCCGCGGTGAGCCGCTCGTGGACGGCGGCGACCACCTCGGCATCGCCCTCGGGGCTGCCGTACCCCCAACTCCCGTCCAGGTGCAGGTTGAACGCGCACATCAGGTTCTCGTCGTGGCGATAGGCGAAGTTCGGGGGCACCGGCTTGCCGTTCTCCTCCTGGTACTCCAGGTGGAAGACGTGCAGGCCGCCGCGGTCGACCGGCCGGCTGCCGGTGCCGAACTCGCCCTGCCAGCCGCCGTACTTGATGACGTACGACCACTCGTCGAGCTCGCCGTGGCGCAGCGCGATGCCGTCCAGGACCTCGCCGTACAGGCCTTCCAGCAGATCCTGCACCTGGCGGCCGGTGAGTTCTCCGATGGCGCGCGGCCGGTAGGGCCGGTGGGCGGTCTCGGCGATCCGCCGCGCCAGCGATTCCGATTCGAGGTCGGGGGCGATCACCACGCTGTAGCCGCCGTACGCGATGGACTGCGGTTCGGCGAGCCAGGCTATTCCGTCGGTCATGGCGGTCAACCCTGCCGTATCCGCCATGGTGGTGTCATTGAGTACACCCCTGAAGACGGGTTCTGGGCCCAATGTCCCGAGGCCCCCGGCTCCGTAGCTTCTTCAACGAGGCACACGGCGTGCCGGACGAAGGGGGACGACGATGTTTCGGACAGGCTCACGACGCACGTACGACACGGGACCCGCCGCCGAGGCGCTGCGGCTGGTGAAGGTCAGCAGGACCTACGGCACGGACGACAGTGCCGTGACCGCCCTGGACGGGGTCACACTGAGCCTCGCCCGGGGCACGTTCACCGCGGTGATGGGTCCTTCGGGATCCGGCAAGTCCACGCTGCTGCAGTGCGCGGCCGGTCTGGAGCGGCCGGACAGCGGGATCGTGCGGGTGGACGGCACCGAGCTGACGGGCGGCGGCGAGGCCGAGCTGACCAGGTTCCGGCGGGGGCGGGTCGGGTTCGTGTTCCAGCAGTACAACCTGCTGGAGACGCTGACCGTCGCCCAGAACACCGTCCTGCCGCTGAAGCTCGCCGGCCGGAAGGTCGACCGGAGGCGGGCGGAGGAGGTCCTCACCTCGGTCGGTCTCGGCGACCGGCTCGGGCACCGGCCCGACCAGCTCTCCGGCGGTCAGCGGCAGCGCGTGGCGATCGCCCGCGCGCTGGTCGCGGACCCTCGGGTGATCTTCGCGGACGAGCCGACGGGCGCCCTGGACACCCGTAGCGCGCGGGACGTGCTGCGGCTGCTCCAGGAGGCGGTGCGGGTGCACGGCAGGACGGTGGTGATGGTGACCCACGACCCGGTCGCCGCCTCCTACGCCGACTCGGTGCTGTTCCTCGCGGACGGCCGGCTCGCGGGCCGGATGGACGCGCCGACGCCGGACGCGGTGGCCGAGCGCCTCGCGCACCTGGGCGACGACATGACAGTGGGGGTGTGAGCGATGTTCACGCTGGCGATGCGGTCGATACGGCAACGGCCCGGACGGTTCCTCGTGACCCTGCTGGCCGCCTTCCTGGGCGCGGGGATCATCATGACGTTCAACTCGCTGTACGACACGGCCGGCCGGCCGGGTGTCGATCCGGTGAGCTCGGACACCCTGACCACCTCCGCGAGTGTCGTCGGCGGTTACGGCACCCTCCTGGTGTTCTTCGCCGTGGCGTCGACCTTGACGGTCAACGTGCGTCAGCGTGCCGCTGAGCTGGAGCTGCTGCGCTGTTCGGGGGCGACACCGGGGCAGATCAGGCGGATGGTCGTGGGCGAGTCCGTGGCGGTCGCCCTGATCGGGGCCGTACTGGCGATCGGTCCGGCGATGCTCGGCGGGCAGGCGCTGCTGGAGGTGTTCCAGGACAGCGGCCAGGTCGCGAAGGACGTGGACCACTCCTTCGGTGTCGTCGCGTTGATGTCCGGCGTCGACATCACCCTGGTCGCGGCGGCGGGCGCCGCCTTCCTCGCCGTACGACGGGCCACGCGCCGGCGTCGGCCGCGGGGTCGGGCGCGGACGTTCCTCGCGTACGCGGCGCTCGGCGTCGGGGCCGTGTCGGTGACCTCCACCTTCGCCTTCTCGGCGACGGACGAGGCGCTCATGGCGACGCCGGCCTATGGGGCGATTCTGCTGTCCGTGGGGTTCGCGCTGCTCGCGCCGCGGCTGCTGAAGGGTGTCCTGGACCGGTTGCCGCTGACCGGCGCGAGCGGCTGGCTGGCCGTGCGGAACCTGCGGCGACGGGTGGAGCACCTCTCCGGGATCCTGATGTCGCTGATCCTCTTCACGGCCGTGTCCGTGGCCACCCTGTACATGCAGGGTGTGGAGAGCGACGCCATGAAGGCCTCGGGCGCGGTCAAAACGGTCGACGCGAAGAACCTCCAGACGCTGAACCTCACGGTCGTCGGCATCATCGTGGTCTTCGTGTGCGTGATGCTGGTCAACTCGCTGTACGCGGCGACGACCTACCGGGGCCGGGAGTTCGGCCAGCAGCGGCTGGCCGGGGCGAGCCCGGGGCAGGTGCTGGGCACGGTGGGCGTGGAAGGGCTGATCCTCACGGCTGTCGGGCTGTTCTTCGGCACGGTGGCGGCGCTGGCCGGGATCATTCCGTTCACGGTGGTCCGCAGCGACTCGGTGCTGCCGCACCAGGGGCTCGGCATCTGGCTGGCGGTGGTGGCGATCGCGGCGGCCGCGACGATCGGGACGAGCCTGGTCACGGCCCGCAGGGTGCTGCGGACTCCGGCGGTGGAGGCGGTGGGGCTGGCGGCGTGAGGAGCTGCGGGCGGCGGGGGCGTGGGGCGTCACTTCGGTGACGCCCCTTCGTGCTGCCCCGCGTCCGCGTCCGCCGGCCTTCGAACACGTTTACAGACGGGGTGAACAAGCGCTTAGATAGTTGGCGGAACGAGTTCGCGCCGCCCTGGAGGCCCCGTTGCTGTTCACATCCGTCGACGACGTCTCCGCACGCCTCGCCGAGACCGGCTACCTCGCCTCGCCCGCGGTCGCGACCACCGTCTTCCTCGCCGACCGGCTCGGCAAGCCGCTCCTGGTCGAGGGCCCCGCCGGGGTCGGCAAGACGGAGCTGGCCAAGGCGGTGGCCGAGGTCGCCGCGGCGCGGCTGGTCCGGTTGCAGTGCTACGAGGGCGTGGACGAGTCCCGGGCGCTGTACGAGTGGAACCACGCCAAGCAGCTGCTGCGCATCAGCGCCGGCCGGGACGAGACGTGGGACGAGGCCCGCACGGACATCTTCAGCGAGGAGTTCCTGCTCCCCCGGCCGCTGCTGACGGCGATCCGCGGCGACGAGCCCACGGTGCTGCTGATCGACGAGACCGACAAGGCGGACGTCGAGGTCGAGGGCCTGCTCCTGGAGGTGCTCAGCGACTTCCAGGTCACGGTCCCCGAGCTGGGCACGATCACCGCGTCCCGCCGTCCCTTCGTCGTCCTCACCTCCAACGCCAGCCGCGAGCTGTCGGAGGCCCTGCGCCGCCGCTGCCTGTTCCTGCACATCGGGTTCCCCGAGGAGGAGCTGGAGCGGCGGATCGTACGGCTGAAGGTGCCTGGTCTCGACGAGACGCTGGCCAGGTCCGTGGTCCGGGTCGTGGGGGCGCTCCGGGCCATGGACCTGCGCAAGGTGCCCTCGGTCGCGGAGACCATCGACTGGGCGCGCACACTGCTCGCACTCGGCGCGGACCACCTCGACGAGACGGTCGTACGGGACAGTCTGGGCGTGCTCCTCAAGCACCAGGACGACATCCTCAAGGCGGGGGCCAAGCTCGACCTGGACGCGGTGTGAGCACCGCCGAGCGGCTCACCTCCCTGGTCGGCGCCCTGCGCGCGCACGGGGTGCGCATCGGGACCGGCGAGACGGTGGACGCGGCGCAGGCGGTCGAGGTGCTCGGACTCGCCGACCGCGAGCGGCTGCGGGAGGGCCTGGCGGCGACCCTGCTGCACAGCACGGCCCAACGGCGGGTGTTCGACCCGGTCTTCGACCTGTACTTCCCGCGGGGCGTCGGCGCACCCGGCACCGGCCCCGCGGACCGGGAGGAGCTGCGCGAGCGGCTCGCCAAGGCTCTCGCCGCGAACGACGAGACATTGATGGCCCGCCTCGCGGCGGAGGCCGTCGACGGGTTCGGCGGATACGGCAACTCCCCTTCCTCGGACGGCTGGTCGTCGTACCAGACGCTCGACCGGCTGCGCCCGCAGACACTGCTGGCGCGCGTGCGCGACGACGTGCGGGGGCAGCAGGGCATGTCCGGGTTCACCGACCGGCTGCTTGAGGACGAGATCCGGCGGCGCATCGAGGCGTTCCGCGCGCTGGTGGCGGCGGAGGCCCGGCGGCGGGTGGCGGAGCGGCGGGACAGGGACGAGATCGCGCGGCGGGCGGTGGCGCCGACGACCGACCGGGTCGACTTCCTGTTCGCCGGGAAGGACCGGCTGGCCGAACTGCGGCGCACGGTCCAGCCGTTGGCCCGCAAGCTCGCCACTCGGCTCGCGGCCCGTCGGCGCCGTGCGGCACGGGGCACCATCGATCTGCGGCGGACCCTGAGTGGTTCGCTGTCGACGGGCGGGGTGCCGATGAAACCGGTGCTGCGCCGGCGCCGGCCCGCCCGGCCCGAACTGGTCCTGCTGTGCGATGTGTCGGGCTCGGTGTCGGGGTTCTCGGACTTCACCATGCTGCTGGTGCAGGCGCTGCACGACCAGTTCAGCAAGGTGCGGGTGTTCGCCTTCGTCAACCGCCTCGACGAGGTCACCCGGCTCCTCCAACACGGGGCGGCCGACGCGGCGGGGCTCGACGCCCGGATCCGGGCCGAGGCCACGCTCACGGGGTGGCACGGCAGCAGCGACTACGGTGTGGCGCTGGGCGAGTTCGCGTCGCTGTACGGGGACGCGCTGAGCCCGCGCACGACCGTGTTCGTCCTCGGTGACGCCCGCACGAACATGAGCGACCCGAACCTGCCCGCGGTCCGGGAGATCACCGAACGGGCGCGCCGCGTCTACTGGTTGAACCCGGAGGCACGTGCGCAGTGGGGCACGGGCGACTCGGCCGCGTACGAGTACGCCGAGTTGGTGGAGATGCACGAGTGCCGCAATGTCCGCCAGCTCAGCGCCCTGGTGGGGCGACTGCTGCCGATCTGACGAACCGCTCGGGCGGGACGCGGGCGGCTGGATGCCGTCCAGACGGGGCTGCGTATCGGCGGATCGCTGCGTTCCACGCCGCCCTGGCGTGCGGTCGGCGCGGGGTGGCGTCTGGGCGGCGATCCCGGTCCGCGAGGGTGGGGGCGGGGCCACGGCTCGGCGCACGTTCGTCCACGCCAACGTCCTGGGCCGGCCGCACCGGGGCCGGCCGGTACGCGCCGACCGGGCTCGCAGCGGCACCTGGCCTGCGATCCCGATCCGCGGGCGCGGGCGGAGCCGCCGCACGCCGTCCTCCGTGGGAGCGGCCTCCGACGGGCCGTGCCGGGTGTGCTCAGGCCGTCAACTGCGGGTACAGCGCCGAGAGGTCCGCGGCGAGTCCGGCCTTCACCTGGCGGCTCAGGTCGTCGGCGAGTACCTCGAAGGCGCCGGAGGCGATGCCGTCGAGGGCCTGCGCGGCCACGCTCTCTGGAGTGGCCTTCGGGGCGTCGACGTTCGCTGTCATGTCCGTGTCGACGTATCCGACGTGCAGTCCGGTGACCTCGATGCCGCGCGGCCGCAGGTCCAGGCGCAGGGAGTTGGTCTGCGACCAGAAGGCGGCCTTGGAGGCGCTGTAGGAGCCGGCGAGGCCGATCCATGACAGTACCGAGTGGACGTTCAGGATGTGGCCGCCGCCGTTGCGCTCGATGACCGGCACGAAGGCGCGGGTGACGAGGAGGGGGCCGTAGAAGTTGGTCTCGAACTCGCGGCGGACGTCGTCGACCGGTGAGTCCAGGAAGTTCGCGTTCACGGACGCGCCGGCGTTGTTGATCAGCAGGGTGACGTCCTGGGCCTGCTCGGCGGCGGCCGCGACGGAGGCGGGGTCGCTCACCTCGAGGGCCAGCGGCACCGCGTCCGGGTGGGTCACGGTCCGCGGGTCGCGGGCGGTGGCGTACACCTTCTTCGCGCCCCGCTCGTACAGCGCGGTCACCAGTGCCCGGCCGATACCGCGGCTGCCGCCGGTGACCAGGGCGACGGAACCTTCGATGGTGGTCATGCGAGTCTCCAGGAACATTGAGAAACTGATTGGTTTACCTACACCGAGTAGAGTAAACCGATCGGTTTCCCATGGCAAGTGAGTGTCCCTTCCCTACCCGTACGGCTCGGCGGACACGCTGGAGCCGAGGGAGGGAGCAACCCGTACCCGCCGCCGACGAGGTGCTGCGTCCGGGCGACGAGGCGGACGGGACCTTCGACGAGTTCGTGCGCGCCAAGGACGGCGAGACGGACCGCAACGTCGAGCTCGTCGGGTCGCTCGGGACGGACCAAGGTCGTCGACTGCGCCAGGGAGAGCATCGCCCGCGCCGGACGTCGCTATGACGTGGTGCTGGACCTGGTGGGCAATCGTTCACTGGGCGATCTGCGGTTGCGTTGGTAAGCCTGGGCGGCAGCGTCCTCGGCCCGGTGCGGCTCACGCTCCGGGGACTGCTCCTCTCCCCGGGACAATCTCCGGGTCCTGCGGGAACTCACCGGGGCAGGCAGGATCGCCCCGGCCGTCGAGCGGATGCCTCCGCTCGACGAGGCGGCCGAGGCCATCCGGCATCTGGAGGTGGAGCCGATCGTCGTCACCATCCGAAAGGTGACGGCCCGGGACGGACGTGCCTTACTGGCTCTTCGCGTACTCCTTCGCCATGCCACCCGCGAAGTCGTACACCACGCACTGCTCGTCGCCGACGACCCAGGCGTCGTGCCCGGGCGCCACCACGAAGACGTCACCGGGGCCCACTTCGCCCTCTCCGCCGCCGTCCATGGTGATGTGCATGCGGCCCTGGACCACATAGCCGTTGTGGTGGACCTCGCAGCTCTTGGTGCCCGCGATCGGTGCCACGGACTCGGACCAGCGCCAGCCGGGCTCGAACGTGCCCACGGCGAAGTCCAGTCCGGACATGTGGACCGCTTCGAGGTGCCCCTTGGGGAAGTCCCTGCGCTCGTCCGGCTTGTCGAGCGTCTTGATCTCGAACATGACGGCTCTCCCTTCCGGCCGTGTTACAGCACGGCCGGGGCCGGTCTCCGTCTCCCACCCACGCCGGGCGGCACCGGCGGGGGCCGAGCCCCATCCCTCCATCCTCCGCCCGTCCGGCCGGGACTGCCATTCAGGCGAGGTCCCCGCCCGCACAGAGCCGCGCGAAGCGCTCCGCGTCCACATTGCCGCCGGACACGATCACCCCGACCCGCCCGGGGAGATCGCTCACCCGGCCGCTCAGCAGCGCGGCCAGCGGGGTCGCGCCGCTCGGCTCGACGACGATCTTCAGTCGCTCGAAGGCGAACCGCATCGCCGCGCGGATCTCGTCGTCGGAGACCAGCGCGATCTCGTCGACCAGCCGCCGGTTCACCGAGAAGGTCAACTCGCCGGGCGTGTGCAGGGCCTGTCCGTCGGCGATGGTCTTCGGCACCGGGATGGTGACGCGCCGCCCCGCCTCCAGGGACCGCCTGGTGTCGTCGCCGGCCTCCGGTTCCACGCCGACCATACGGATGCCCGGGTGCAGTCCCTTGGCGGCGGTAGCGCTCCCCGCCATCAGCCCGCCGCCCCCGACCGGCGTGAGCAGCGCGCCCAACTCGCCCGCCTCCTCCAGGAGTTCGAGAGCGGCCGTGCCCTGTCCCGCCATCACGTGCGGATGTTCGTACGGCGGGATGAGCGCCAGGCCCCGCTCGGCGGCCAGGGCCTCGGCGATGGCCTCGCGGTCGCCGGTGTAGCGGTCGTACGTGACGATCTCGGCGCCGTAACCCTCGGTGGCCGCCCGCTTGGAGCGTGGGGCGTCCTCGGGCATGACGATCACCGCGGTGGTGCCGAGCTCGCGGGCGGCGAGGGCGACGGCCTGGGCGTGGTTCCCGGAGGAGTAGGCGGCGATGCCCCGGCCCAGCTGCTCCGGGGTCAGCCGGGAGGCCGCGTTGTAGGCGCCGCGGAACTTGAAGGCGCCGACCCGCTGGAAGTTCTCGCACTTGAGGAGGACCTCGGCGCCGACCAGGGCGTCGAGGGTCCGCGAGCGCAGCACCGGTGTGCGGTGCGCGACGCCCTTGAGCCGGGTGGCCGCGTCCAGGACGTCGTCCAGGGTGACCGGCGGGGTGGTGGTCGTCACGAGTGCCCTCCAGTGGTCGTCATGAGTGCCCTCCAGTGGTCGTCACGAGTGCCCCCCGGTGCTCGCCTGTTTCCGGGACTGGGACAGATAGCTGTAGGCGGAGGCGCGGGAGATCCCGAGCCGTCCGGCCACCTGCTCGATCGCCCGCCGGACCGCGAACACGCCCCGTTCGTCCAGGCTGCGGAACAGGTCCAGGCGTCCGGCGCGGTCGAGCAGTGCCCACGACTGATGCCGGTGCGTATCGAGCATGACGTCGACGACGGAGTCGATGTCGTCACCGAAGGTGGTGACGGGCGGTTCCTCGGGGGGCGCGCCGGTCCCGGCCAGGGCTCCCAGCAGGGCATGGACCTCGCTCGCCGCGGTGACGTCGACATTGACGCACAGCGCGCCGAAGACCGCGCCCGAGGAGTCCCGCAGCAGCATCGTCGAGGACTTGACCAGCTTGCCGGTATCGGTACGAGTGACGTAGTTCAGCTCGTCGGCCGCCTCGTCGCCGCGGGCGAGCATCCGCATGCCGATCTCGCTCATCGCCCCGCCCACCGTGCGCCCGGTCACCGACCCCGCGATGGTCACCACCGAGTTCTCCGGCTTCCGGTAGTCGTGCAGCACCACCTCGCACACCGGCCCGAAGGTCGCCGCGATCCCGCCGACGACCGACGTGAGCGCGGCGATGATCGCGTCCCGCTCGGTCTCCATCAGGTCCTCCCCCCATCAGTCTCTCTAGACTAGCAATCCAGATGCTGGACGACCAGTCCAATCCTGCCCTCCTTTCCGTCTTCGTCCATGGATCTTGACGACCATCATGTTACCGGTAACATCAGATCCATGTCCTCGACGCTGGCGCCCGCGCGCACTCCGGTCTTCAGCCCGGCCGCAGTGGTCGCCTCCTGCGTCGGTTTCGTGCTCATCGGCGCGCTCCAGGCGCTGTACGGTCCGGCGATCCCCGCGTTCCGCGAGGAGTTCGGACTGTCTCCCTCGGCAGCGGGGCTCGGTCTCAGCGCCCATTTCGTCGGTGGGGTGGCCGGCGTCCTGCTGTTCGACCGGCTCTTCGGCCGGATCGGCAACCGGCGGATCCTGGGCGCCTCGTACCTGCTGATGGCGCTCGGGGCGGCGGGTTTCGCGCTCGCGCCGAACTGGCCCACCGCCCTGACCGCGGCGCTGCTCGCCGGTCTCGGTTTCGGCGGCATCGACTACGGCCTGAACCAACTGTTCGCGGTGGGCTTCGGCCACCGGTCCACCGCGATGCTGAACATCCTCAACGCGCACTTCGGCGTCGGCGCGATCCTCGGTCCGGCGCTGATCGGCGTGGTGGGTGCCGGGCACTATCCGGCGGTCTTCCTCGGTTTCGCGCTCGCCAACCTGCCGTTGCTGCTGTGCCTGAAGGGCGTACGCAACCGGGCGCCCCAGCCGTCCGGCGCACCTCCCGACTCCCCCGGCGCGCTCGGCCGCAGCCTGGCCTCGGTGCTCTCGGTGTTCGTCGCCCTCTACGTGCTGCACGTGGGCATCGAGGCGGGCGTCGGCGGCTGGGAGCCCACCCATCTGGAGACCGTGGGATACGGAGCCGGGGTGGCCGCGACCGCCACCTCCGTCTACTGGCTGATGATGACGCTGGGCCGCTTCCTGGTCGCCCCGATCGCCCTGCGGTTCTCGGCGCAGACCATCATCACCGTGTCCTGCGCGGGCATGACGGCCTGTCTGCTCCTGGTGTCCGTACGGGAGTTGGCGCCGTACGCGTACGCGGGTGTCGGTCTGTTCATCGCGCCGATCTTTCCCACCGGCCTGCCCTGGCTGCACCGGGCCGCCCCGGGTGCCCGACGGGCCGGCGCGCTGGTCATCGCCGCCTCGATGATCGGCGGTGTGGCGGCGGGACCGGCGCTGGGCAAGGCCATCGAGTGGTCCGGGATCCGGGCCGTGCCACTCCTGCTGAGCGGTGTCTCGGCGCTGTGTCTGGCCGCCACGCTCTGGCTCGTCCGCAGTACTCGAACCCACTGAATTCCCGCTGACTCGAAGGGATGCCCCGCATGCCCGCACTGACGACGTCCTCCGACGGATTCCTTCTGCACGGTGAGCCGTTCCGGATCATCTCCGGGGCCATGCACTACTTCCGTATCCATCCCGACCAGTGGAGCGACCGGCTGCGCAAGGCGCGGCTGATGGGCCTCAACACCATCGAGACGTACCTGCCCTGGAACCTGCACGAACCCGAACCGGGCAGGCTCGTCCTGGACGGCTTCCTCGATCTGCCCCGCTGGCTGCGCCTCGCCCAGGACGAGGGCCTGCACGTCCTGTTGCGCCCGGGGCCGTTCATCTGCGCCGAGTGGGACGACGGCGGTCTGCCCGCCTGGCTGCTCGCGGACCCCGACATCCGGCTGCGCAGCAGCGACCCCCGTTTCACGGCGGCGTTCGACGGCTACCTGGACCGACTCCTGCCCGCGCTGAGGCCGTTCATGGCCGCGCACGGCGGTCCGGTGATCGCCGTGCAGGTGGAGAACGAGTACGGGGCGTACGGCGACGACACCGCGTATCTCAAGCATGTCCACCAGGCGCTGCGCGAGCGCGGTGTCGAGGAACTGCTGTACACCTGCGACCAGGCCAACGCCGGGCACCTGGCGGCCGGTACCCTCCCGGGCACGCTCGCCACGGTCACCTTCGGCAGCCGGGTCGAGGAGAACCTGGCCGCGCTCCGCGCCCACCAGCCCGAGGGTCCGCTGATGTGCTCGGAGTTCTGGGTCGGCTGGTTCGACCACTGGGGCGGCCCGCACCACGTACGGCCCGCCGCCGACGCCGCGGCCGACCTGGACCGTCTGCTGTCGGCCGGCGCCTCGGTCAACATCTACATGTTCCACGGCGGCACCAACTTCGGCTTCACCAACGGCGCCAACCACAAGCACGCCTACGAGCCCACCGTCACGTCCTACGACTACGACGCCCCGCTCACCGAGAGCGGCGACCCCGGCCCCAAGTACCACGCTTTCCGCGAGGTGATCGCCCGGCACACGGCCACGCCCGCCGAGCCGGCCCCGGCGCCCGCGCCCAAACTCCCGCTCACGGACGTCGACCTGGACCACCGGGCGCCGCTGCTGTCGTACGTCCGGGGACTTCCGTCGACCGGCACCGAAGCCCCCGCGACGATGAACGAGCTCGGCGTGCACACGGGTTACGTGCTCTACCGCACCACGCTTCCCGGTTCGGGCGACGGTCTGCTGCACTTCCCCGGCGGGGTCGGCGACCGGGCTCAGGTCTTCGTCGACGGCGCCTCGGTGGGCGTACTGGAGCGGGAGCGGCACGACGAGACCCTGTCCGTGCGGGTGCCGCACGCCGGTGCCGTTCTCGAAGTGCTCGTGGAGAACATGGGCGGGGTCAACTACGGGCCGCGCATCGGGGCGCCGAAGGGGCTGCTGGGCCCGGTGTCCTTCCAGGGCACCGACCTGCGCGGCTGGGAGTGCCGGGCCGTGCCGCTGGACGACCTGGCCGCCGTGCCGTTCGGGCCGTCCGGGGCGACCACGGACGCGGTACCCGCCTTCCACCGGGGCACCTTCGAGGTGGACAGCCCGGCGGACACCTTCCTCTCGCTGCCCGGCTGGACCAAGGGCCAGGCCTGGGTCAACGGCTTCCACCTCGGCCGCTACTGGAACCGGGGCCCGCAGCACACGCTGTACGTCCCCGCGCCCGTCCTGCGTTCCGGCACCAACGAGCTGGTCCTCCTCGAGCTGCACGCCACCACCGGCACGCGCGCCCGGCTCACCGACACGCCCGACCTCGGACCGGAGAGCGACTGATGTCCCGCCCGCACCACCTGCGCGTCCCCTCCCCCGCCGGGCCTCCGCTGACCGGGCACCTGCCCTTCGCGGACGCCCCCGGGGTGCCCGACCCGATCGAGGTGACCAGCCGTTGGCTCACCCGTGGCGGCCGTCCCTGGTTCCCGGTGTCCGGCGAGTTCCACTACTCCCGCTATCCGGCCGGGGAGTGGGAGGAGGAGCTGTTGAAGATGAAGGCGGGCGGGGTCACGGCCGTCGCCGGCTACCTCATCTGGATCCACCACGAGGAGATCGAGGGTCGTATCCGCTTCGACGGCGACCGTGACCTGCGCCGCTTCGCCGAGCTGTGCGCCCGGCACGGTCTGGACTTCATCCCCCGTGTCGGCCCCTGGTCGCACGCGGAGGTCCGGGGCGGCGGCCTGCCCGACTGGGTCCTGGCCCGCGACTGCGTGCCCCGCACCGACGACCCCCTGTACCTCGACGCCGTGCGCCCCTGGTTCGCGGCGATCGCCGAGCAGTTGAGCGGCCTCGACCGGGCACACGGCGGCCCGATCGTGGCGATCCAGATCGAGAACGAACTCTACGACCAGCCCGGCCATCTGCTCACGCTGAAGCGGATGGCCCAGGAGGCGGGCCTGAGCGCACCCCTGTGGACGTCGACCGCCTGGGGCGGTGTGCAACTCCCGCCGGACGAACTGCTTCCGCTGTACGGCGGCTACACCGAGGCCTTCTGGACCGAGGCCGACGGCGGCTGGCCCGACACCTGCCGCAAGCACTTCTTCTTCACCCACCAGCGCGACGACGAGGGCATCGGATCCGACCTGCGCCCGGTCACCGTGCGCGGCAGCGAGCCCGACGCCTTCGCGGACCGGTTCCCCTGGGCCACCTGCGAGTTGGGCGGCGGCATGGCGGTGTCGTACCACCGTCGGCCGTACGTCGACCCCGACGACATCGGCGCGCTCGGCCTCACCAAGATCGGCTGCGGCTCGGTCTGGCAGGGCTACTACATGTTCCACGGCGGCACCAACCCCGCGGGTGAGCTCAGCACCCTTCAGGAGTCGCACGCCACCGGCTATCCGAACGACCTGCCCGTGCTGACGTACGACTTCCAGGCACCGCTCGGCGAGTACGGCCAGTACCGGCGCACGTACCACGAACTGCGGCTCCAGCATCTGCTGTTGGCGGACTTCGGGCACCTGATCGCGCCCATGGAGTCGGTGCTGCCCGAGCGGCGGCCGGAGGGGCAGTTCGACCGGGAGAGCCTGCGCTGGGCGGTGCGCGGTGACGGCGCCTCGGGCTTCCTGTTCGTCAACAACCACCAGCCGCACGAACAGCTGCCGGATCACCCGGAGACCTCTTTCACCGTCGAATTCCCCTCCGCTGAGGGCGGGTTGACCCTGCCCAGCACACCCGTCACCGTTCCGAGCGGTGCGTACTTCTGCTGGCCGCTGCGTCTCGACGTGGCCGGTCTGCGGCTGGAGTGGGCCACTGCCCAGCCGGTGTGCACGGTCGACGTGGACGGCCGTACGGTCCTGGTGCTGGCCGCGACGGACGGCATCGCGCCCGAACTCGCCCTGGACGCGGCCACGGTCTCGGTGGTGCACACGCCCACCGGCGAGGTCACCCCGGTCGGCGACCGGCTGCTGGTGACCGGGCTGCGTCCCGGCACCGGCGCCCTCGTGGAGGTGGACACCGCCGAGGGCGGCCGGGTCGGGCTGCTGGTGCTGGACGCGGTGACGGCCCGTACCGTCTACCGGGGCGAGGCATGGGGTGCCGAGCGGCTGGTGCTGAGCGGGGACGGTGTGGTCTTCGACCGGGACGAGGTACGGCTGCACGGTTCGGGGGCGGCGACGTCGTTCGCCGTGCTGCCCGCGCCCGAGCGGCCGCCCGTGGTGGACGGGGTGACCGCGGAGGCGGCCCCGGACGGGGTGTTCATCCGTTACGCGGTCCAGGCGGCACCGGCCGTTGAGGTATCCGCGCCCGAGGTCACCCTTGTACGGGCCGCAGGGCCCGCCCCCGAGACCGTCACCGGGGTCCTGGACCGGGCAAGCGCGCCGGCCGACAAGTACTTCGACACCGTGGCCGCCGAATACCACGTCGCGGTGCCGGACGGGCTGCCTGCCGGGACGCTGCTGCGGCTGCGGTGGAGCGGAGACGTGGGGCGGGCGTACGTGGGAGACACGCTGGTCGCCGACCAGTTCTGGGGCGGGCGGGTCTGGGACATCGGCCTGGACCGGCTGCCCGCGGACGCGCTGCGCGCCGGGGGTCTGCGGCTGCGGGTGCTGCCGCTGCACGCGCAGGCGCCGGTCCATCTGCCCGAACAGGCGCACGGTGCCCGGGAGACGGCCTCTGTCACGCACGCCGAGTGGATCATCCGGCACACCCGGTCGGTGCCGGCGGGCTGACCTGCCCCGGAGCCCGATGCCGCCGCCGGATTCCCGCTACCGGCCCGCCTATGCTGTGCTCCCCGGGCGGGCCGGGACCGCCGTACCACCGCCCCCACCACGTCGAGGAAACCGCCACCATGACCCCAAGCGCCGCCGAGGGAGCCGTGCCGAAGGGGCGCAGCCGACGCAACTTCGCCGGCTCGCGTCCGGTGATGGACGATGTGGCCCGGCTGGCCGGTGTCTCCAAGCAGACCGTCTCCCGGGTGCTCAACGAGCATCCGTCGGTCCGCCCCGAGACCCGCGAGGCGGTCCTGACGGCCATGCGAACGCTGGGCTACCGGCCCAGCCGCAGCGCTCGGTCGCTGGCCAGCGGGCGGACCCGGATGGTCGGGGTCATCACTTTCGACGCGGCCCGCTACGGACCGTCGGCGATCCTGACCGCGATCAACACCGCCGCCCAGGAGGCCGGTTATCTGCTCAGCTCCATCGCCCTGGACACGGCCGAGCACGACACGGTCGTCGAGGCCGTCGACCGGCTCTCCGCCGAGGGCGCGGACGGGGTGATCGCCATCGCCCCGCAGTTGTGGGTGGGCCACGCCCTGGCGGACGCTCATCTGGACACCCCGCTGGTGGTGCTGGAGAACGGCTTCGACCCCGAGACCGAGCGGGTCACCGGCGACTCACGGGAGGGCGCCCGCAAAGCCACCGAGCATCTGCTGCGACTCGGGCACTCCACCGTCTGGCACATCGCGGGCCCGAGCGGCTGGACCTCCGCCGACCAGCGGCTGGCGAGCTGGCGCACCACGCTGGAGGCGGCCGGCGCACCGGTCCCGGAACCGCTGTTCGGGGACTGGAGCGCCGACTCCGGCTACCACCTGGGGCGCCGGCTGGCCCGGCGCGGGGACGTCACCGCGGTGTTCGTGTCCAACGACCAGATGGCCCTCGGCGTCCTGCACGCCCTGCACGAGGCGGGCCGCTCGGTGCCGGGCGAGGTGAGCGTGGTGGGCTACGACGACATCCCCGAGGCCGCGCATCTGCTGCCGCCGCTGACGACCGTGCGCACGGACTTCGCGGAGATCGGCACCCGGTCCCTGCGGCTCCTGCTGAGCCGGATCGACGACTCGGCCTCGCCGCCCGGGCCCGAGTCGCTCGTCCCCGTCGACCTCGTGGTCCGCGCGAGCAGCGGGGCGGCGCCTGGGCGGTGAGAGCGCAGCGGCCCCGCTCCTGACGCGTCACGAACCCGTGGACGCCCGGACGATCATGTCGATGGCCAGGGTGCGGGCCGTGCCGCGCCGGGCCTGGCCGGCGAGTATCTCGCAGAGCAACCGGACGCACTCCGCGCCCATGCGACGGGGCTTCAGATCGATGGCCGTGATCGGGGGTTCCGCGGTCCGCATCGCCGGGCTGTCGACGCAGGACGCCAGCAGCAGGTCCTCACCCACGACCCGGCCCGCCGAGCGGATCTCGGGCAGGACGGCCGCTGCGGCCCCGTCGGCCGCGCACACGATCGCATCGGCCTCCGGGTTCTCGGCGAGCAACTGCCCTACGACGCCCCGGAGCACCTCGGGCGAGGAGCCGAACGGCGCCTTGCGCAGCAGCGGTCGGACGTCGCGCCCGGCGCACCAGTGGGCGTAGGTGCGCTGGAGGGTGAGGGCCCAGTCGGCGGTGGTGTCGGAGGCGATGAACGCTGGCCGGCGGGCACCCCTCGCGCGCAGGTGCTCGAGGAGTTCCGTCAGGGCCGTCTCGTGGTCGGACCAGACCACACCGGCGGGTTGTCCTTCGCCGCCGTAGCGCTCGGCCGTGACGACCGGGCGCCCCGCGCTCATCAGCTGGTCCACGACCGGGTTGTCCGGCATCGGGTCGCACAGGATCAGCCCGTCGGCCTGCGGGAGGCGGCCGGAGGACACCAGGGTCACGTTCAGCCCGGCGCGCGCGGCCTGTTCCGCGACGCCGAACACGAACGACATGTAGTACTCGGCGCTGGTGAGGAACTCCGGGATGTGCAGCGCGATGGTGTCCGTGACGGAGGTGCGCAGGGTGCGGGCACTCCTGTTGGGCGTGTACCCGAGGCGCACGGCGGCGTCCAGAACGGCCCGGCGGGTCGCGTCGGACACCCGGCCGTGGCCCCGCAGCGCGTCCGACGCGGTGGTCTTGGAGACCCCCGCGCCGCGGGCGACGTCGGCGAGGGTGGCGGGCGCGACAGGTCCGGTCGGCCGGCGGGGGCTGCTGGTCGGCACCTGCTTCACCAGCCGTGGGTCAGCACGTCGTCCAGGGCGGCGGCGAACACGTCGGCGCTCTGCCGGGTCAGACACAGCGGTGGCTTGATCTTCAGCACGCACTGCCGGTCCGAGGTCGGCTGGACGATCACGCCGAGCTCGCGCAGCCGGTCGCAGATCGCGGCGGTCTCCTCGGTCGCCGGCTCCAGGGTCTCGCGGTCCCGGACGAACTCGACGCCCAGATACAGCCCCGAGCCGTGCACCGCGCCGATCAGCGGGTGCCGGGCGGCGAGTTCCTCCAGCCGCCGCTTCAGGTACCCGCCCGTCTCCAGGGCGTTGTCCTGGAGCCGTTCGTCGCGCAGCGCGTCCAGCACGGTCAGCCCGACCACGCTGCTGACCGGGCTGCCCCCGGCCGAGGAGAAGAAGTAGCCCTGGGTGCGGTAGGCGTCGGCGATCTCCCGCCGGGTGATCACCGCGCCCAGCGGGTGCCCGTTGCCCATCGCCTTGGCGACGGTGACGATGTCCGGCACCACGCCCTGCTGCTCGAACCCCCAGAAGTGGGTGCCGAGTCGGCCGTAGCCGACCTGTACCTCGTCCGCGATGCACAGACCGCCGGCTGCGCGGGTGGCGTCGTAGACCTGCCGGAGGTAGCCGTCGGGCAGCGGGAGGCCGCCCGCGTTGCCGTAGAAGGGCTCGCAGATGAAGGCGGCGGGCCGGTGGCCCTGGGCGGCGAGTTCGGTGATCCGCGCGGCGGCCTCGGGGCCGTACCGCCGTGCCTCGGCACCGCGGTGGCGGCCGCGGTAGGAGTTGGGGGCGGCCACGGTGTGGACCCAACTCGGGCGTGAGGACAGGGCGTTCGGGTTGTCCGCGATCGAGGTGGAGACCGCGTCACTGGCGTACGTCCATCCGTGGTACGCCTCCTCGACCGCGACCGTGTCCTGCCGTCCGGTCGCCGCCCAGGCCAGGCGCAGGGCGAGATCCACGGCCTCGGAGCCGCTGTTGACCAGGAAGACGGTGTCCAGTTCCGCGGGCAGCAGCGCGGTGAGCCGCTCGGAGAGCTCGACCACCGAGCCGTAGTGGAAGCGGGAGTTGGTGTTCAGACGGCGCCACTGCCGGTGCACGGCGTCGCTCAGCCCGGGGTGGCCGTGGCCGAGGATGGTCACGTTGTTGAGCATGTCGAGATAACCGCGGCCCTGGGTGTCGACGAGGTGGTGGCGCCAGCCGCGTTCGATGCGGGGCGGCTCGTCGTAGTAGTGCTCCTGGACGCCGGCGAAGGCTCGGTCGCGGCGGTCGAGGAGATCCTGGTCGACGGGCGGCTCCCCCGCGTCCCGCCCGGTGATCAGTGCCGTCGGATCCGGGCTCACCGCGAGCCAGCCGGCGGCCAGGGCCGGGGGCGCGAACCGAGGTGGCCGCCGGTCGGCCAGGGTCGACAGCTGGATTCCGAGGGTGTGTCTGCCGTCCCGCTCGGCGACGGTGCCGAGGCGCTGTCCGGCGGCGATCTGACCGGATGCGGCCGGGCCGGCGATGCCGGACAGCCACAGGACCGGTCCCTCGCCGCGCAGGTCGAGCGTGCCGTCGGCGTGCCGGGTGAGCGTGCCCGCCCAGGGCGCGTGCACCTCCAGGGCGTCCGCGAGATGGACGTCCACCGCGAGGGCGCAGGTCGCCGGGGCGTCCGTGGTGTCGATCGTGGTCCGGGTCATGCGGAACTCGCCGTGCCGCGTGCGGGCCGCCGGCCGGCCCAAGGCCAGGGCGGCTTCGGCGTCCGCGTCCAGCCACCGGCCCGTGTGCAGGTCGTCGCTCTGCGGGGAGAGGTCGAGGACCGGTATGTCCTCGGACAGGTCCGCCAGCATGCGGTGGGCGGGTGCGACGGCGACCTGGGGCAGGGGGCGGCCGAGTGCCTCCCGCAGCTGGGCCGTCATCACCTCCGCGGGGACGGAGACGGCCGACTCGAACATGGCCCACTCCCGGTCCAGGGCGGCGGAGGCGTAGCCGTTGCCGGGGTCCTGGAGGACGTCGTACTGCCCGCTGACCACCATGACGGCCGCCCGCAGCACGACGAGCGGCCACAGTACGGCCGACTCGGCGTCGGAGAGCGGGCGTACGGCGTCGAAGGCGCGGGCGGCGGGCAGGACCGAGGCGGGTCCGGCGCCGTGGTGGTGCAGGACGGAGGTGCAGGTGACCGCCAGTTCCGCCACGGTCCAGCCGGTGCCGAGGTCCCCGAAGTCGATCACTCCGACGGGCATCCGCCGGCCGTTCCTCGTCGTCTCGCAGACGACGTTGTTGTCGGTGAGGTCGCCGTGCACGAACTGGACCGGCAGGTCCTTCGCGTGCGGCTCCACGAGGGCGTACGCGGTGCGGGCGGCGTTCAGCACCTGGTCGGCGCGGGTCCGGTCGGGCCAGTGCGGGGCGAGGGCCTCGACCACGTCGAGGGCGTTGCGCAGGTCCCACGGCCGGAAGCGGCCGGGGTCGGGAGCGGTGAAACCGGCGAGGGCCGCGGCGATCTGCCCGGCGAGTTCACCGAGGCGGGCGACGACGGCGGGGGCGAGATGGCGGCTGTCCATGATCGGCTCGCCCGGCACGAACTCCAGCAGCCGACAGGACAGTTCGGCTCCGTCCACGCGGAAGGGCTGCACCACGTCACCGTCGGCTCCGGGGACCGCCCGGGGCAGCCGGAGGCCGGGCAGCGCACGCGCCAGGTGCTCCACCGCGTCGCACTGGGCCCGCAGCTCGGCCGTCCGGGTGGCGGGGTTGGCGACCTTGAGGACGTACTCCCCCGTCTCACCGCGCACCCGGTAGTTGCGGTCCTGCTGGCTGCCCAGGTCCCGCACGGTGCCCCGCACCCCGAACCGGGTCGCCAGCACGGCCGACGCGGCGGCTTCGTCGATCGGTGCGACGGGTCGCACCAGCCAGTCGGTGGACGGCAGGCCCATGGGTCCGCTCCGCTTCCGCGGCGAGGAGCCGCTGCTCTGCCGGAACGTTCCGGCACATCGTGCGACGACGGTAGGACGAACCGTCTCCCCCGGTCAATGGTGGCTCTGTCCCACGCGTCACAACTCACGAGGATTACCTCGTGGGATACGGGTTACCCCCACGATGGGTCCCTGGGGAGCCGCGGCGGCGGCCCACGGTGGCTTGTCCCTTGTGTGCCCGCGGTGTGGGGCTGCCGGCACACAGCGGCGTCGGCCCGCTCAGCAGGTTCGAGCGGGCCGACGCGCACCCTCGTTTTTCATCGACGTCGGAGCATGGCCCCCGGAGAGCTTCTGGCGGAAGAGCGTCAGAGCCAGTGGCGCAGGAACAGGGCCGGGGCACGGCGTACGAGCCAGGCGCCGGCCAGGCCGATGGCGGCACCGGCGACGACATCGCTGGGATAGTGGGCCCCCGACTGCACCCGTTCGACGGCGACCATGGTGGCCGGCACCGCGCACAGTGCGCCCGCGGCCGGCCAGGTGGGGGCGACCGCGGCGGTGAAGGCGACCGCGGCCGCCGTGTGTCCGGAGGGGAACGAGGACGAGTCGGGGCGGTCGGCGACCTCGTCGTGCGGGATCCACTCCGCGGGCGGCCTGGGACGACCGGCCAATTGCTTGCACAGGCCGTTCGACACCAGCTGGGCCACCACCAGGGCGCCCAGTCCGGCGGCCGCCGCCCTCCGGCCCCGCCAACCGCCCTGCCACGCCATCACGGCGGCGGCACCGCACCACAGCTTGGTGCTCTCGGCGGACTCCTCCACCGCCGACAACGCCTTGGCAACGCCCGGCGGGATCCGGGAAGCCGCCCGCCGTGTCAGAGCCTCGTCGACCTCATACAAGTCCGTCAGCAACCTCATGACCTGCGGTTGTCCCAAGCTCCCCGAGATAATCAGCCCGGATCCGGATCACCCCGTCACTCGCCGTGCGCCGGTCCTGGGTCGTCGAGCCTGCGGAGGTCCTGCTCGTCCCACGTCCTGGTGTCGCGCGGCTCCGTGTAGGGCTCCTTGTCGGGCGGCAGCCCTCCGGCGATCGCCCGCTGCCGGACGGTCTCGGCGTCGAACTCCAGGCCCAGGAGGATCGCCAGGTTGCTGATCCACAGCCACACCAGGAAGACGATGACGCCGGCCATGGTGCCGTAGGTCTTGTTGTACGAGGCGAAGTTGGCGACGTAGAACGCGAAGCCGGCGGATGCGACCAGCCAGATGACCAGGGCGAGGAAGCTGCCCGGCGTGATCCACCTGAACCCCTTCACCTTGGCGTTCGGCGTGCCCCAGTACAGGAGCGCGATCATGACCGTGACCAGGACCACCAGGACGGGCCACTTGGCGATCGACCACACCGTCAGGGCGGTGTCGCCGATCCCGATCGCCGTGCCCGCCTTGCTGGCGAGGGTGCCGGTGAAGACGACGATCAGCGCGCTGATGACGGCGAGCACCATCAGGACGACCGTCAGGCCGACCCGCACCGGAAGGATCTTCCAGATCGGGCGGCCCTCCGGCATGTCGTAGACCCGGTTGGCCGCACGGATGAACGCGGCCACGTACCCGGAGGCCGACCACACCGCCAGGACGATGCCGACGATCGCCATGAGCGATCCGACGCCGGCGTTGTTCTGAAGCTGCTCGACGGCCCCGGTGATGATGTCGCGGGCGGAGCCCGGGGTGAACTGCTTGAGATTCTTCAGCACCGTATCCGTGGCGGACTTGCCGGTCAGGCCGAGCATCGACACCAGGACCAGGATGGCCGGGAAGAGCGACAGCAGACCGTAGTAGGTCAGCGCCGCGGCCCGGTCGGTCAGTTCATCGTCCTTGAACTCCCGCAGGCTGCCCCGCAGCACCGCCCCCCAGGCCGTCTTCGGCAACTGCGACGGCGTGTCCGGAGCACGCTCCTCCACGGCGGACCCGGGGCCCACCTCCTCGGACGACGGGACCTCGCGCTCCGGAGCCTCGTCGCCGCCGTGGTGGTCTTTGCGTCCAGGAAGATGCAGCTTCATTCCCGCCGAGTACCCCCGAACCTCCGCCCAATCAGGACACCGGTGAATTCCGCTTGTGTCCTCGACAGCCCGGTCCGCTGTGTCCTCGACGGCTCGGTCCGCCCGGCCGCCCCGGCAGTGACGTCACGCCGCGTCGAGGTCTTGCGCGGGATGCCCGGCAGAACTGCGCCCGGTGCGGGACGGGGCCGCGCCACGGACCAGCCGCAGGTGACGTCCCCTGGCGTGCCGGGGTGTGGGCGGCCCGGCCGACAATCGGTCCTCGATGCGGTCCATGGCGTACAGCAGCGCCCCCAGAGCGGGCAGCAACAACAAGGCGACGGCGATCACAACGCGGGTTCCCTCCCGGCGACGACGTCCAGCCGGGTTCCCCGCAGCGGCCGCCCAAGCCTGCCGAACCGGAAGCCGCGCGCTTCTCACCTCAACCCCCTTCCCTCAAAGCTTACTTCATCTCTTGACGTAAGTGGTCCATACCTTTAGGTTCACGGGTCAGCCAGACACCTCGCGACACCCCACCCCCCACCATGAAGGGCTCTGCGCATGCACACCCTCACGCGCCTCCGTAGATCCGGCGCCGCCACCCTCGTCACGATGGCCGCCGCGTCCGCCCTGACCGCCGTATCCGCACCCGCGGAGGCCGCCACCGCACTCCCCACCGCCCTCCCCACCGGCTTTTCTACTGTCATGAACGCGGCAAGTGGGCGGTGTCTGGACGCCAGATCGGCCGGCACCGCCAACGGCACCGTCGTCCAGCAGTACGCCTGCAACAGCAGTACGGCTCAGCAGTGGAGTTTCACCGCCACCAGCGACGGTTACGTCCGCATCGGCAACCGCAACAACACCGGCCAGGTCGTGGACGTGGCCGACGTCTCCACGGCCGACAGTGCGCCCGTGCACCTCTGGGCGTACGGCGGCGGCGCCAACCAGCAGTGGCTGCCCGTCGACGAGGGCGGCGGCGCCTATCACTTCGTCAACCGCAACAGCGGCAAGTGCCTGGACGATCCCGGCGCTTCGACCGCCGACAGCGTGCAGTTCGTGCAGTACACCTGCAACGGCAGCGCGGCCCAGCGTTTCCAGGTGGTTCCCGTGACCCCGTCCGCCACCAACCCCGACCTCGGCCCCAACGTGGTCGTCTTCGACCCGTCGATGTCGTCCTCGACGATCCAGTCGCGGCTGAACTCGATCTTCCAGCAGCAGGAGACCAATCAGTTCGGCGCCCAGCGCTACGCCGTCCTGTTCAAGCCCGGCTCCTACAGCGCGGACGCGAACGTCGGCTTCTACACCCAGGTCGCGGGGCTGGGGCTGACCCCGGACGCGGTCACGATCAACGGGGCGGTGCACGCCGAGGCCGACTGGTTCCAGGGCAACGCGACGCAGAACTTCTGGCGCGGGGCGGAGAACCTGTCCGTCAACCCCACCGGCGGCAGCGACCGTTGGGCGGTCTCCCAGGCGGCTGCCTACCGTCGGATGCATCTGCGCGGCAACCTCGCCCTGGACGACAACGGCTGGTCCAGCGGCGGTCTGCTCGCCGACACGAAGATCGACGGTCAGGTCAATTCCGGCAGTCAGCAGCAGTGGCTGACCCGCAACTCCCAGCTCGGCAGCTGGACCGGCGCCAACTGGAACATGGTCTTCGTCGGCAGCCAGGGCGTCCCCGGCACCACCTTCCCCAACCCGCCCCACACCACGGTCGCGCAGTCCCCGGTCAGCTGGGAGAAGCCTTTCCTGTACGTCGACGGCGACGGCGCCTACAAGGTGTTCGTGCCGTCGGTGCGGTCCGACTCCTCGGGCACCAGCTGGGCGAAGGGCTCCCCGCCCGGCAGCTCCCTGTCCCTGGACACCTTCTACGTCGTCAAGCCTGGCGCGAGTGCCGCGGACATCAACGCGGCTCTGGCGGCGGGCAAGAACCTCCTGGTCACGCCGGGTGTCTACCACCTCAACCAGACACTCCAGGTGAACCGTGCCGACACCGTGGTCCTCGGCCTGGGGCTCGCCACGTTCGTGCCGGACAACGGCGTCACCGCGATGAAGGTGGCCGACGTCGACGGTGTGAAGGTCGCGGGTGTCCTCTTCGACGCGGGCACCACCAACTCGCCCACCCTGATGGAGGTCGGGCCCGCCGGCTCCTCCGCCTCCCACGCCGCGAACCCGACCTCCCTGCACGACGTGTACTTCCGCGTCGGCGGCGCGGGCGTCGGCAAGGCGACCACCAGCCTCGTCATCAACAGCGACAACGTCATCGCCGACCACACCTGGATCTGGCGCGCCGACCACGGCAGCGGCGTCGGCTGGACCAGCAACACCGCGGACACCGGCCTCATCGTCAACGGCGACAACGTCACCGCGTACGGCCTGTTCGTCGAGCAATACCAGAAGTACCAGACCATCTGGAACGGCAACGGCGGCCGCACGTACTTCTACCAGAACGAGATGCCCTACGACCCGCCCAACCAGGCCGCCTGGATGAACGGCTCCACGCAGGGCTACGCCGCCTACAAGGTCGCCGACTCCGTCACCATCCACCAGGCCTACGGCCTCGGCAGCTACTGCTACTTCAACGTCAACCCGGGCGTGGCCGCCGAACGGGCCATCGAGGCGCCCAACACCTCCGGTGTGCGCTTCCAGAGCATGGTGACCGTCTCCCTCGGCGGCACCGGCACCATCCGGCACGTCGTCAACGGCACCGGCGGCCCGTCCAACTCCTCGACCAACGTGGCGAATCTGACCAGCTACCCGTAGAAGAGCTCCGTCCTTCGGCCGCCCCCTCCTCGACGGGGGCGGCCTCCTCCACCCCCCTCAAGGAGCGTGCTCACCCATGTCCGTATCCCTCCGCAGCGGCCGCTTCGCGGTCTTCCCCGTCCTGGCCGCCGTCCTCACCGCGCTGTTCACGGTGACACCCGCACACGCCGCCTCCGGCACGATCACCGGCCTCGCCGGCAAGTGCGTCGACGTGGCGGGCGCGAGCACCGCCAACGGCACGGCCGTTCAGCTCTACGACTGCAACGGCACCGGCGCCCAGATCTGGTCCAACCCCGGTGACGGGACCCTGCGGGCGCTCGGCAAGTGTCTGGACGTCGCCGACCGCAGCACCGCCGACGGGGCGGCCGTACGGCTGTGGGACTGCTCCGGCGGCACCAACCAGCAGTGGGTGGTCTCCGCCGCGCGCGACATAGTCAACCCGGCCGCGAACAAGTGCCTGGACGTCACCGGCAACAACAGCGCCAACGGCACCCGGCTCCAGATCTGGACCTGTGCCGGTACGGCCAATCAGAAGTGGAACGCGCCCGCGAGCGGCGGCGGCAGCACACCGTCCGGATTCGTCGTCAGCGAGGCCCAGTTCAACCAGATGTTCCCGAACCGGAACTCCTTCTACACCCACAGCGGCCTGGTCGCGGCACTGAGCGCCTACCCCGGCTTCGCCACCACCGGCAGCGACACGGTGCGGAAGCAGGAGGCCGCGGCCTTCCTCGCCAATGTGAACCATGAAACGGGCGGCCTCGTCCACATCGTCGAGCAGAACACCGCCAACTACCCCACGTACTGCGACTGGAACCAGCCGTACGGCTGCCCGGCGGGGCAGGCCGCGTACTACGGACGCGGCCCGATCCAGCTGTCCTGGAACTTCAACTACAAGGCGGCGGGCGACGCGTTGGGGATCGACCTGCTCAACAACCCCTGGCTGGTGCAGAACGACTCCGCCGTGGCCTGGAAGACCGGTCTCTGGTACTGGAACACCCAGTCCGGCCCCGGCACCATGACCCCGCACAACGCCATGGCCAACCAGGCCGGCTTCGGCCAGACCATCCGTTCCATCAACGGCTCCCTGGAGTGCGACGGCCGCAACCCCGCCCAGGTGCAGAGCCGCGTCGACGCCTACAACCGCTTCACGTCCATCCTCGGGGTCGCCCCCGGCGGCAACCTCTACTGCTGAACGGGGGTACGACATGCGTACGTTGACATCCCTGACCACGGCTCTGGGCGCCGCTCCGGCGCCGGTCGTGGCGATCCCCGCGACCGCCCACGCCCGAACGTCCGGACCCTGCTCCCCCAGAGCGCCGACGGCCTGGAGCAGAGCTTCTCGGCAGCAGGGTCCAGCTCCTTCCCGTCGGCCCCGGCCTTCCCCGCCTGTTCGGCGATGTCGTCCAGCGGCTGCACAGCGGTCCCGGAGCCGCAGAACTTTTCGTACAGCTCCATACGCATGCCGCCGCTTTCACCCTGACTGCCCTGAGCGCCGTCGCCGTCCTGACCACCCGGCATACCTGAAGGCATTTCTCACGGCACTCCGGAGGGTGGGGGCTCCGCCCATGCCCATGTCGTCGTCCGGGCCCGAGGTCTCGTCGCCGCTGAAGGTCCTGGCGGCCGCACTCGCCACGGGAGCCGTCGCCACCGTGAACTCCACCGTCTGGAGCCTGGCCGCATCCCTGAGCACGCCCTGCCTCGTGATCGCCATGGTCGGGTCTGTCGCGCTCATGATCGGCTGGCTGATCGTGGACGCGAACCTGTGGCATCGAACAACAGAGGTCTCACCGGAAGCGAGGAAGAGGACGGTTCTCTACAACGCCTCGACGGTCGTGACCGTGGGCATCGGGGTGCTCGTCTGCTACGCGGGCTTGATGGCCATCAACCTCGTGTGGGCTCTGTTCATTTTCAACGACCGAGTGTTCGCTTCCATGACACGGACCCCGCTGCACGCCGCGGAGTACTGGACCTTGGCCTGGTTCGTCGCTTCGGTCGCCACCGTGGGCGGCGCGCTGGGATCGGGCTTGGAGAGCGACGAGGCGATCCGGGCAAGCCGCCTACTCCAAGCGCGAACAGGAACGTCGTCGCACGCTCCAGGACGACCGCGACGACCAGCCCTCGAAGTGAACCGGCGAAATCGGCTCCCGGACGCGCCTGCCGCATCGCCGCCGGCGGACATACCGGAGTTCGGGTTGCGCACGGCGGTCCTCCGGACCGGCCCACGCCCGCTCCCTCTGTCGGTGGGCGACGCGCACCGTGCTGAGCATGGGCAGCGACTGCAGCGTGATGTGCTCCGGCGGCCATCCCGGATCGGCCACGCCGACGACGTCGAGGTGCAGCCGCTGGGCCGACCAGGCGGCGCCGAGGTGTGGTCGTCGATCGTACCTGCGCGACGGTGCCGGCTCGCGGGTGTGGGTCCGCCCGGAGGCGTCCGCCATGCGCGGCGCCGTCAGGAATCCCCGCCCCTCACACGGGCTTCTGGCTTGGCTGCAATGCGAGGGCGGAAGGCAGCACATCTGTCCCACGCAACTTCACCAGCACCTCGCTGCAGGTCAGCGCACCCTCCCCCGTGGCTTCAACGCCACCGGAGGCAGTTCAGGAGCCGGCAGCGGCGCCCCGTCGTACCCCTTCACCTCACCGAACCGCGTCCCTGTCATCCAGTCCTGACGCGCCTGCTCGATCTCCCCCTGTGACCGCCCGATCCAGTTCCAGAACCATTGCATCATCGGGCGTTTCCGCAGGTGAGGGCCGCGCGAGTCCCTCAAAGTCAGCAAAAGTCAGCATCCGAGCCGTCAGTCGTGGGGCGATTTGCCCCTACTTTTTCTTATAGGCGCTGGAGCTTCCCCGCTGCGATCGATTCGCTGCCGCATGCCTTCCGTCCGGCACTGGCACTCGTCACAACACTCCACAGCCGATCCGCGCATCGTGCAGCTACAGCACGCCGCATGGACAGCCGCTGAAGGCGAGCGGCCCTCTTCCCATCGGCCCCGCGCAACAACAGACACCGTTGGCAAACCGGGCTGTCATTGCCCAGATATACCACGCGGCGGACAGAGCAACTGAAGCGCCTTCTAAACGCGTTACCTGATCACGCAGTTGCTGACGAGCAATGAAGTGGCCCATGTTCCGGTTCGTGGTCCGCCACCGTCACCGTGTGTCGTACCTGACCAAAACCTTTGCTTGCTCGTTCTGTCCACGGCTCGCCGAGATAACCGGGTATCCGGTCTGCCTGGATCACGGCGTGACCAGGATCGAACACGCAGCTTCGAGCCTGCCAGCTTGGTGGGGAGCGTCCGCCACCAACCCACGTCCCGGACCCCAACACGCAGGTCGGCCAAAGAATCTGCTCGCCTCCGAGGTAGGGCCTTGACCCAAGGCCCCGGATTGGCTTCGGACGGTTGCCGGGTGTGCTGGTCCCCGGAGCAGCCGTGGTCATGTGCCGGCGTGCAGATAGGCCGCCCAGACCTCCATCGGAGAAGTGCGCCGCAGGTGCATGACGGCCTTGTGTAGGGCGTCGGCCGCTGTCTCGGGGGCCAGGCGGCCGTCCACCGTCAGGTTGGTGTAGAACAGGCCAGCCATCTCCGCGGCCGAGTGGTCCAGCACCGACCACATCGTGCCGACGGTGTGCCGGTAGCCGGCGATCTGGCAGCTAAGAGCGAGATGGAGCGGCTCGTCCGGCACGCCGGTGCCCGTTGTGGCGCTCTCACACGACGACAGGTAGGCCAGTTCCGCGCCGTGCAGTCGCAGGCTCGCCAGGTCGAGGGCGGTCAGTTCGCCGTCGGCCAGCCGGATCGCCGCCAGCCCGGAGTTCAGCAGATCCTGTCTGCTGTGCCCGATGAAGTGCCAGCAGCGATGCCGCGTCAGCCCTACGGTGACCGCCTCCCGGGTCGCCCCGCCGGCCTGCAGGACCTCCGGCGTCCTCGGACAGGCGTCGGAGACCGCTGCAACCTCATCCTCGGCGAAGGCCAGCGGGCGCAACCCCGGCACGCGCGCCACTGAGGCGACCAGGACGTCGCCGTCGCTGCCCCGGTCCCGGAGACTGACCGTCGTCGGGCGCGGTCGTCGGGCGGTCGCCAGGGCGCGCAGGGTGGGGGTGTACGACGAGATCGCCCGGTCGGGCACCCCGTCGTCCCGGCCGAGACGGGCGTCGTAGCGCTGGGCGGCGTGCAGCGGCAGCAGGGTCAGTGGTCCCGTGGGGCACCACCACAGCCTGGGTCGGCCGTGTTCGCGCGGTGTCAGTTCGAGCGCGTCCAGCACCGGGCCGGCCACGCTGTGCCAGAGCCAAGCGCAGACCTCGGCAAGCCGCTCGGACATCCGGTGGCGGTTGGCCCGGTCGCGACCGCCCGTGGCGCGTATCGCGCGGAGCGTGTGCAGATGCAGGGCAACGGCTCGGTCCAGCCGGTCGGGGGTGAGCCCGGGCAGGGGGACGACCCGCACTCCGTCGCCGGTCAGCACAAGGGCGTCGGACCGGTAGCGGCTGACGTTGACCACGACGACCGGGCCCTGGTCGGCGAGGGAACCGTCGAGGAGTTCACCGACGGCAGGGGCTCGCGCGAAGTGTGCCATGCCGTCCAGCGCGCGGATCTGCCCCACCACGTCGTCCAGTTCGGCCGCCAGCGCCTTGCGGCTGTCGGCGGACTCCCGTCCGGCGGGCGGCCCCGGATGGCGGACCGCGCTGCCGGAACGGCGGGACCACTGGCGCGAGCGCCGTGCGTCGAGCCGGTCCCGCAGCCGCTCGAACCGCTCAGCCGGGTCGGGGGCGATCCGACGCAGCGCGGCCACCTCGCTCTCCGGGTAGAACATCGCGTCGAGCAGCACTCCACGCCCCTGTTCGGCCAGTTCCACGGCGCGCCGCGGATCCGCGCCCGGGCAGGCGAGCAGACAGGCGGCGGCATCGCGGCCCAGACCGGCGAAGACGGTGAGGACGTACTCCTGGTCACCGCGGTCCAGCCGGGCGAACGGCAGCAGTGGCAGCAGGTCGAGCGCCCGCTCGAAGCCCTCGACCGCGATCCGCCACTGGTGAGCCGCGGCGGCGGCCCGTCCGTGTTCCAGGGCGGCCTCGGCGCGCAGCATGGGCGACGCCGCTGTGATCGTCTCCGCCTCCGTGAACGCGGTGACGGCCAAGGGCAGTTCGGCGCCGTCGTGGGTGCTCTCGTACCGTGCGACCCGGGCCAGGCCGAGGTTGTAGAGCGACAGGGCGCGTTCCGGGGTGCCGGGTGACAGGGCGGCAGCTTCTCCGGTCAGCAGGGCGAGCGCTTCCGTGAGGTCACCGTCGTCTTCGCTCAGCCCTTCCTGGTGGCTCAGCAGGAGGTCGGCGGCGAGATTCCCCCAGCAGGCGGCGCTCGTCGGGGCGCCGGAAGGCAGACTCCGAACGGCACGGCGTCCGGCCTCCAGGGCCTGATGGAGATAGATGCCGGAGTGCGGCTCGGCGGCGCGGCGGGCGGCGAAGTGCCGCTCGCGCAGGACCCGGGCCAGGACCTGGAGGTAGAGATGCCGGTCGGGGTCGTGCTCGGCGGCGGTGGCCACGGCCTCGCGTGCGGCCTCGACCGCCTCGGCCAGCGCGTCGGCGTCGGACGTGTGCTCGTGCAGCAGACCGAGCGCGGTGGCGGCGTTCGACAGATAGCCGGGGCGCCGGACGTCGTCGGAGGCGGTGACGCGCAGCGCCTCGCGGTGCTGCTGTACCGCTTCCGTCAGTACCGAGAGGTCCTTGACCGACTCGTACTCCGCGGTGAGGCACACACCCAGGCAGGAGAGGGAACCGCCGTGGCCGGGGCGCCCCGGCCACGATCCGGCCACGGCGGCCCTGGCGTGGACGATGGCCTCGTCGAGGAGCTCGGGTGCCCCGGTTCCGGTCCGGTCGAACTGGTCGGCAAGGGCGTTGGCGAGATTGGTGAGGCAGGCGGGAAGGTCCCCCGTACCGTCTCCGGCCAGCCGCACCGCCGTGCGTCCGGCCGTCACCGCGTCGTCCAGGTCGGTCGGGGGACCACCCTGCGTAAAGGACGACCGTAGGGCGCTGCTCAGACCGGAGTGGATCCGGACCCGCAGGAGCGTGCCGGTGGCCGCATGCGCGGCCGTCCGCAGATGGCCGACGGCCTTCGGAACCAGGCCCGGTTCGCCGGTGAGTTCGGCCAGCGTCAGCAGGGCGTTCGCCAGAGCCAGCAGGACGCCGGCGAGTTCCTCGTCGTCCTCCTCGACCGCGGGATCGGCCAGGGCTTGGCGCAACAGCTCCGCGGCCTCACGCGCGTCGCCCGCCTCGCCGGTGCGGGTGGCCCGGGCGTCCAGGACGATCCCGAGGCGCAGTCTGCGCACGGAGAGTCCGGGCTCCCCGTCGGGCGGGCCGTCGACCGTGGCGCTGAGCAGCGTGATTGCCTCGTCGAGGAGCATGAGGTCCCCGGTGTGCTCGTACGAGATGTGCAGGGCCGCCCCCAAGTCCTGCTCCACCGCGCGTCGTTCGGCGCTCTCCAGGTCGGCGGCGGAGACCGCGGCCCGCAGCGCGTCCAGCCCTTCGGCGACCGCATCGGGGGCGTGCCCGACCTCGTCGCGCAGCAGCAGGGCTGTGCCGAGGGCGTGCAACACCCCACTGTCGGCGGGTAGTTCACGCGCGAGATCACGGTAGATGCCGATGCCCTCGTCGAGGGCGGCCGTCCACCCGGCGGCCAGGGCGACGGAGCACAACACCTGGGCCAGTGCCAACCGTGCCGTGGGCTGCTCGTCGCCGGTGACCTCCGCCACCGCGTCACGGGCCACACCGATGGACCGGTCGAACCTGTCGGTATCGGCTGCCCCCGAATCCACCCACGTCTCTAGCGCGTTGCCGAGCCGGACGACCAGGATCGGCAGCTCATCGAACCCATCCGGGACATCGGCGACGGCCCGCACAAGGCACTGCACGGCCTCCTCGGATCCGGTGCCCGTGCCGACGTCCGGGTCCGTCGCGTGCACCAGCAGGAGCGCGTCCGCGAGGGTGCACAGGGCGTCGCACCACCAAGCCTCCTCCGCCGACAGCCCGGCGAGGGCGTGGCGGGCGGCCATGACCGCTTCCACCGCATCCGACGGGCCGTCGGACAGCGACAGTTCGTGGCGCTGCTGGAGCAGCAGGCTGAGGTTGAGGTGGAAGTGCCGACGGGCCCGATCGGACGCGGTGACCCCGATCGCGCGCCGCAGCAGACGCTCGGCCCGGCGCAGCCGCCTGCCGGCGGCCCGCCCTTCGGCCCGCTCCATCCAGACGGCGGCGCGGTCGTTCCAGTGCGCGGCCAGACGGTTGCGCGACCGCCTCGCTGCCTGCCGGATCAGGGCGCCCGGGAATTGGGAGGGGACAGGTGTGTCACGGTCGCGGGCCATGGGGACATTGTCGAAGGGACACAACTAACGCGGAGGCGATTCCGGCGCGACGTCATTCGGGGGTGGGACAGTGCTGGAGGAAATTCTGACCGGGCTGATCGTGTCGGCGCTCGGTTCCGGCGTGGCCGGACTGTGGCTGCACCGGCGCAGACTGCGGTTGCTGCTGCCGGCCCTGCGGCCCGGCCGACGGATGCGAGTGTCGGCAGCGGTGCTGCTGCGTGTCCAGGACGACGGCGGGTACGTCCTGTTCCACTCGCCACGCCGTCCCGGCTCCTACGGCCCGCCCGGCGGCGTCGCCAAGTACTCCGCCGGGGCGCGCCAGGACCTGGAGCGCCTCGGCTTCCACGAGGAGCCGCGCAGCCACGCCAACATGCGGCACGACCTCCGGGGTTTCGTGTCACCCAGAGCGCTGGCCAGATTCGCGCGCTGGTGGGCCAAGGGCGAGGGGCGGGAGTCCACGTCGGAGTGCCTGCGCCGTGAACTGGATGAGGAACTGGCCGAGGTGGGGCACCCGGACCTCGGCGTCGATCTCACGACCGTCGACTTCGTCGCCGTACGCACGGTGCTGGACGGTCCGCATCGGGTGCCTGGGCAGTCGTACCGGCAGGTGCGTCTCATGGAGGTCTGCGACCTCGACCCGGCGTCGTCGGGCGCCGCCGAACTGCGCCGGCGGCTCATGGACTTCGCCCAGGATCCCGCCGACGAGGGCATCATCAGGGTGTCGGCGTACGACATCGAGTACGGCCGCCTCGACACGTGCTACATCCAGCCGCAGTCCGCCTATCTCTTCGGGGCCCGGCGGCTCAACGCAGATCTGCCGATCATGCGGTGAGGCGTGCGGAGCGGGTTCAGTTGCCGGTGTGGCAGTAGCCGGCCCAGACCAGTGGCGAATTCGTCAGGCGCGCGGAACGCAGCACGGCGTGCAGCGCCGTCGCCGAGTCCTCGCCTCCCGGCGCGGGCATCGCCCGGCGGGCGAAGAAGCCGCCGGTGATCTCTGGTGCACCCGCGTCGAGCACCGACCACAGGCTCGCCACCACCTGCCGGAACCCGGCGATCTGGAGCGCGCCGGCCAGGGAGAGCGCCTCGTCGGGCAGGGTCACGTCGCCCAACGCGCTCTCGCACGAAGACAGATAGGCGAGGTCGGCGCTGCGCAGCCGCAGCGCGGCGATCTCCCGCATGGTGAGCGGACCGTCCTGCGTGTAGAGGGCAGCGCGGCCAGGGTCGCTCGGGTTCTGGGCGCTGTGGCCCACGAAGAGCAGCCCGCGGTGCCGGCGGAGTTCGGCCGTGACGCGCGCCAGAGTCGCCCCGTGTCCGGCCATCACCAGGAAGCGGTTTTCCGGTCCCGGGGGCTGCGCGGCACGAACCGCCCGCACCTCCCTCGCGGCGTGCCGCAGCGGCGGCCTGCCCGGGACACGCGGTACACAGACCGTGAGCAGACCGCGCGGGCCCGCGGAGTCCTCGGGCACCTCCGGAGGCTCCCGCGAGGCGATCAGGGAGCGCAGGGTGGGTGTGTAGGAGGAGACCACCCGGTCGGCAACCCCTGTGTCGCGCAGGCGGGCCGGGTCGTAGCGCTGGGCGGCGTGCAGGGGCAGCAGGGAGAGAGGCCCGGTGGGGCACCACCACAGGCGGGGCCAGGCGTCGTCGCGGTGGTCCAGGCCGAGGTCGGCGAGCACGGGATCGGCCACGGCGCTCCACAGCCAGGCCAGCGTCTCGCGCAGGGTCTCGGCGGCGGCCGTGCGCTGCTGGGGCGGGCCGGGCCGCCGCAGCCCCGCGACGAGCCGCAGGTGGGCACGGGCCGCTGTGCGCAGGCGGTCCCGGGTCAGACCGGGCAGCGGGACACAGCGCACGCCGCCGGTGGTGACGACGAGCGCGTCGCAGCGTAGCCCGCTCACGTTGACGACGACCACCGGGCCGTGCTCGGCGGCGGCGCGCAGTTCGGCGGCGTCCGGCGGCAGCAGAAACCTCTCCAGCCCCGGCAGCCGCCGGATGCTCGCCAGCAGCGCCTCCCGTTCGGCGGCCGCCGCCGAGCAACGTGCCATGGCCTGGGCGAGCGCCGGGTCCGAGGGCTCCGGTGGCTCCCGCCAGTCGAACGTACGGCGTTCGAGGACGTCCTGGAGCCGACGCAGCCGACGGGCCAGCTCGGGCCGGGTCCGGTCGAGCAGGTCGTGGCCGCCGCGCCCGCCCACCGCCTGGGCCAGCAGCACGCCCCGCCCCTGCTCCAGCAGTTCCAGCGCCAGCTCGTGGCGCCCCTGTGCGATGGCACAGGCGGCGGCTTCGCCGGCCACTCCGGAGAAGTCCCGCAGCAGCCGCTCCTGGTCGAGCCGCCCCAGCCCGAACCAGGCCAGGGCCTCCAGCAGACCTACGGCATCCCGGTAGCCGTCGACGGCATCCGCCCGCAGCGGATCGACCGCCGCCGCCAGCCGCCCCCGATACAGTGCGGCCCTGGCCCGCCCCAGTACGGGCGCGGTCGGCACGCGCGCTCCCGCCGCGTAGGCGGCGAGCGCGCGCTCCCGCTCCCGAACGGCGGGGGACGAGCGCCGGGTGCGGGCCGACGGCACCGTTTTCGCGCGTTCCTCGTGAGCCGCGCCCAGGTTGGTCAGGTAACGGCAGCGGTCCGGATCGCCGGCCGGGGCGCGCCCGGCTTCGCGGAGCAGGCCCACCGCCCGGTCGAGGTCGGACGGGGACCGGTCGGCACGGTAGCGGCCGATGAGCGCGTTGCCCAGGTTGGAGAGCGTGCCCGGACGGTCGGGGTGACCCACCGGGGTCAGCGCGAGGGCCTGCTCGTACGCCGCGACGGCCGCCCTGGCGTGCTCGGCGCCGCCCCCTACGTCGTAGCGCCGCTGGTGCACGCTGCCGAGGTTCAACAGATGCGCCCGCCGCAGCCGGTGCGGGCGGCTCAGCGCGTCTTCGAGAGCGTCCTCGGCCAGTTCGAGTGCCGTTTCCTCCTTCGTCCGGTTGAAGACGTGCAGGCAGATGCCGGCGAGGTTGCCCAGCCGCAACGCCCAGTCCGGGTGGTCGGGCGAGGTCGCCGCGACCGCGTGCGTCATGTGCTCGAGCGCGGCCCTCAGGGCGGCCGTGTCCGCCGTCTGCTCGAAGTGGCACGCCAGCGCCCACGCCAGGTTCCCCCGCCGGTCCGCTTGTTCGGGTCCGTCCGCCGGAGTGCCGCGCACGCTGTCGGTCAGCAGCCGGACCGCCTCGGCGAGCGAGCGCGCGTCGCCGGTGTGCTCATAGCGGGTGATGAGCGTCGAGCCGAGGTTCGACTGGTACAGCGCGCGGTCCGGATCGTCGCATGGCGTGGCCCGCAGGGCCAGGCGCTGAACGTACACGGCCGCCTCCAGGTCCGTCGTGGCACCGCCCGCGACCTCGAAACGCGCGGTCAGTGACGCGCCCAGATTGCCCAGCAGGGCGGCACGGTCCCGGCCGCCGTGCGGTGTGGCGGCGGGGCGCACACTGCCGTCCGGCGCGCCGGACGCGCGGGCGAAATCGGCCACCGCCGCGTCCAGCGCCCGCCGGTCGCCGGTCCGCTCGAACAGCGCCCAGTGCGCGGTGCCCCGGTTGCTGTGGAGTGCGGACAGGTGGGGGTGGTCCGGCGGGGCCACCGCGAGCGCACCGTGCAACAGGACCAGGGCACGGCGCACGGCATCGGTGTCGTTCGCGCGCTCCGCGTGCCCGAGCACACGCATGCCCACCGCGTGCCGGGCAAGCGCCAGGACCTGCGTGTCCGGGACACCGCGGTAGGCAACCCGGTACTTGACCAGCAGGTCTGGATCGGGTCCGGCGGAGGTGAGCGCCAGGGCGGCCAGCAACACCTCCGCGCCGGAGCGGACCTCGTCGGCGTGCCGTCCGGGATCGTGTTGCCCGCGCTGTCGGTGGAACCGCGCCACCAGCGAGGCGGTGCGCAGCGCCTCGACGGGCACGTCCGTTCCGTCACGAGGCGTCCAGTCGACGTCGGCGAGCACCTCGTCGGCGAGCCGCAGGGCCGAGTCGGCGAGCAGCGCGGTGGCCGCGTCCGTCTTCTGGCCGTCGTGCAGAAGCGCGCCGAGTTCCGCCACGGGGTCGCGGTCGGCGTGCTCCCCAGGATCCGTCGCCGCGCTCAGCGCGTGCCGTCCGGGGCGGGCTCCGGGGTGTGGGGGAGCGGCTTCATGTCGCGGTCCAGCAGCCAGCATCTCGGCGCGAGCAGCAGAGTGGTCCGGACCCGGCGGCACAGGTCACCGGGGCAGCCGAACTCCTCGCTCACGGGCTCCCATTCGTCGAGCCAGGCGCTGTCCGTCTCCCGGTCGGCTGCTGTCTCGTCGTCGTCGCCGTGCCGTACGGTCGAGTCGTCCCGGCCCGCGTCGAGCCGCTCGATCTCGGCGACCAGGTCCCGCCATCGCGACAGCAGGGCGGCGGTGGGCGGACCGGGCTCGGTCGCCAGCGTCCGCCACTCGCCCTGTAGCGAGTGGGCGTGCGCGCCCACCCGGATGTCGTGGAACCGCTCGCATACGTCGTCCCAGCTCAACGGCCCCGACATGGCCCCGTCCGCCGTGTCCGTCCCGGTCACGTCGCCTCTCCCGCCGCGCGCAGTGTGCAGGATCGAATGGTAGCCGTCACGACGTCCGGCCGTCGCTGTAAGTACCAACGCGGCTACCCTGTACCCGGCACCGCGGCGGCGGCAGTCACGGTCAGCAGGGGGCAGAGTGCGTATCACCTTCGCCGAGCAGTTCGACCGGGCGGCCCAGGCACGTATCTCGGCCGCGCTGCACCGGGCGCGGACGGCCGACGGACACGGGGCCACGCCGGGGCTCTCCCCGTGGGCACCCGAACTCATTGACGTGGAAAAGCAGTTCAGCGAGGGGCTGAGCGGTGCGATGGTCATCGGCCTGCGGGTGAGGACGGACGGAGCGTGGACCCGGCATGTGGCCAAACTGGCCCCGGCCGAGGAGGCGCACGACGAACTCCAGGCGTTCCGGAAGATCTTCTCCCAGCTTCACAGCATGCTCTTCGTGCCAATCCGCGCCGCCACCCCGGGTGCGAACGACCCGGCCGAGGCACAGGACTTCGAACCCGAAGAGGCGGTGGTCTACGTCGACGCGGTCACGTGGGCCGGGTGCGAGCCGGACCAAGAGGTGGTCAGCCTGGAGCAGTTGACCGAGCGGGCGGTCGCACCGAGTGATGACTCAGGCGAGGTCGAACGCGCCGTGACCGCGCTGGACCGGCTGCTGAGCTTCGCCTCCCAGGCGATGTACCAGGGAGCGAGCCCCCGCCGGAACCACGACGACCGGATGGCGGCGAAGCGGACGTTCGGTCCTGACGTGCGGGTGGTGGTGAACGGCGTCGACCTGAAGGGCCAGCCCGTGTACGGCACTCCGGGCCGGGACACCCTCGAGGCCCATGTGGTTGCGCCTCTGGACGTCGTACGGGCGGGGCTTGCACCACCCGAAGAGGAAGGGGCCCTGACTCCGGGACAGCTCGTCACGCTCACCGTGCCCGGGGTGCGGACCACGGCCGGGGGCTTTCTGATCGAGCGTGACAACGCCGTGATGGAAGTCGAGTTCGAGCCCGGCTGCGACATTACCGCGCTGCGCGGCCTGGACCCGGAGAAGGTGCGGTACGTCCACGGCAAGGTGACCGAGACCCGCCCGCACCGCGCCCGGCGGCGCATCACCACCGCCCTGGGGATGCTCGGCGACACCCCGGGGTGCGTCCGGGTGGGCGGCACGCGTGCCCGGGATCCCTTCAAACTGCTCGAACACGTCGTCCGCGAGCGCACCGCCGCCACCCTCGTCGGCGTGGTCCACGGCGATCTCAACGACCGCAACATCCTCTTCTGCGACGGCCAGCCCCTCCTTATCGACTACGCCAGAGGGCGTCGCGACATGCCCGTGCTGGACGATCTGGCATGGCTGGAGCTGAACATGCTGCGACGGCCCCTGGCCGGCGGGCTGAGCTTCGACGACCTCGTGGCCGTACAGCGCGTTCTGCTCCTCGGCGACCTGGTGGCGGACCTGCTGCCACCGGGCCCGGACGGTCTCGGCGCGCTCGGCGAACGACTAGTCGCCCTTGTGGCCAACCGGGGCCGGCACGCGGTCGCCGCGATCCGGCTCCTCGCCGTCCTCCGGGCGCGGGTACGGCAGATCTGCGCGGGCAAGGACAAGGACACCGGCCAGTCCTGGTGGAGCGAGTACCAGGTCGCCCTGCTGCTCGCCGCGCACCGCGCGTTCAAATGGCCGGACGACATGCAGACGACGGCGTCCTGGCGTGCCCAGGTGGCAGCGGCCTGTGTCGCGACCGAAACCCTGGAGCAGGGCGGCCCCTGCCTCGGCCTGTGGGAAGGCACCGAACTCGCCGCCGCCGCACGGGCTTTGCTGCCCCTCCTCCCGGACGAACCGGGTCCCCGGGCAGCGGTTCTCCTGGCCGCGGTGGTCGACGGCCTGCCGGCCGACGGGGGACTGGACCCCGGTCTCGCGGATGTCCTCGAGGCCTGTCGCACCGGCGTGGCCCGTGCCGTGGTCGGTCCGGCGGCACACCGACGGCTGCGGGAACTGGACGCGGAGCGCAAGGAGCGCACTCCCTTCATCAACCTGGCCGCCACAGCGGCGGCTCCGGCACCGGGGCCAGGGCCGGCCCGGCGGATCTGGGCCGACGTGCCGAGCGCCGTCGACCAGGTCTTGGCCGTGTCGCATGCGCTGGTGCTCGGCGGGGCAGGATCGGGCCGGACGACCCTGCTCGACGAGGTGGAACGCAGAAGACTGACCGCACTGGTGGGTGATGAAGGGACGGCGACCGCCGTGCCGGGACTGTTGCCCGTGCGTCTGACAAGGGCGGTGATCGCCGGGTGCACGGACTTGGATGCGTTGGAACGGCAGGCCTGGGCTGAGCTGGAGACGGTAGCGCCCGCTGCCCATCGGGCGGACCTCCTGAGGGCGGGCGTGGTGCATCTCCTGATCGATCTGCCGGGTGAGGCTGACGCGCCCTCGACGGCCAGGACCCTGCGGGAGTTCACCGACCGATGGCCGGCGGTAAAGGTCACGGCAGCGGCATCGGTCCGGGCGCCGCATGCCGAGTACGACACCTTCACCGCCGTACGCCTGCTCGGTCCCCGGCCGGACCAGGCCGCGCGGTATCTCGCCCGCCGCTCGGCGCAGCGCGGGCTCGGCCCCGAGCACGCCGCGGAACTCGCCGACCTGGCGCTGTCCGACACCTGGGTGGAGCTGCTGGGGGAGGGACGCTGTTCGCCCCTGCTGCTTTCGCGGCTCGCCGGCTCGCCCGTCGGTGGGCCGGCCCGGCGACGACCGGGCAACGAACACGAGCTGCTGGACGCCTACTTCACCGAAGTGACCGCGGGCTGGCCCAATCGGGCGGTCCGTTACGTGAAGGAGCGTGCCGCGTATCTCACCGATCCCGATGTGTTGTCGCTCGGTGGCGACGAACCCCCGGAGCAACTGCGGGCCGTATCCGTCGACTCGGGGGTAATGACCGCGGAAGGAGCCTTCCACCGCGTCGAGGAGCGGGAATACTTCGCGTTCCGCTGGCTGCGTTCGAGGAGCCAGGACAGGGAGCTGCTCCGGCGGCTGGCACTGCGCCACCGCTGGTACGGGGCTTTTCGATGCTGGTCAGCGCTGGCGGAGCCCATCAGGGAGTTGCCTCCGCGAATCGTCGAGGAAATCGCAGAGGCGGACCCCGTGCAGGGCGCCGCGCTGCTGGGAGCCCCGCCCCGTCCTTCGCGTATGCGGGTCGAGGCGTTCCTGGACGGCCGGGTCGCGGTCCTCATGGACCGGCGGGCCGGAGAGCTGGAGCACGTCGCGGCGGCCGACGCGCTCGCGGTGTTCAACGCGCCGCTCGCCTACGCCCGCCTGCTCGCCGTCCTGGCGGACGCTGACGGCCCGCCGACCGCCCGTACGGCGGCCCTCCGCTCCTTGGTCGCGGCGGCCCGCACCACCCGCCAGGCCTCCTCTGCCCACCGCATGTCCGAGGAACTGACCCACCAGCTCGCTCCATGGCTCACGCCGGACGCCCCGAGTGAACTGACGCTGTGCGCACTGCACGCCGTCGAGACACTCACCCTGCACCGGCTGGCGCTCCGCGCGGCCGATCTGGTCCGGCCGGGTATGCCCTGGCCCGTGGTTCGGGCCGCACTCGCCGCCCTGGACGCCCTGGAGGTGTCCCCGCCCGCCGCCTTGGCGCAGACCCGGCTGTCGGCGGAACACGAAGGGCTGGCCCACGTCGAGCGCGCCCTCGACGGCCCGCTCTCCGGCAGCGACGCCGCCGACCTCGCCGTGGAACGCGTGCGGCTGGTGCGGCGGCTGCCCGGTCCCGAACGCGTCCGGGCCCTGCTGGAGCGCCGGTTCGCGCCGGCGGTCGGGGAGCTGGCCGGTGAACTGCTGGAGGAGTACGTCCGAAGCGTTCCGCGCCCGGAGACCGCGACACCGTACGAGGACGTGCTGTGGCGGAGGGGTGAGCCCGACTCCGCCCACAAGACGCTGCGGACCACCGCTGACGGGCTGTGCCTCACCGCCGCCCTGCACCGGCTGCTGTCCGACGCACCCGAGCGCGGTGCCGACGCCTTCGCCCTGTTGTCCGGACCGGACTCGCCGGCCGGCACCGGTCTCCCCGAACGTGCCGGGGCCGTCGCGGCCACGGTGCGGTCGCTGCCCGCCGAACTCCTCGCGCAGGCAGAGCAGTTCGGCGTCAGGGCGGCAGAGACGTGCGATCCGGCCTGCTCCCTGGACGGCATCGCGGCACTCGTCGACGCCGTTTTCGCCCGCGACCGGCCGACCGGGCTCCGGCTCGCGCGCCGGGCGCACCGTCGCTTCACCGCCGCGGGCCTGTCGGCCCGGTTCCACGGCGCCTGGTCCGCCACCCTGATCCGCTGCTCGGCGTACCCGAGCACCGTGACGGCCCTGCTCGCCTCACCCGACCCCGACGACCAGGACCTCGCCCTCGACGTCCTGGCGGACCAGGGCTTCCTGCTGCTTGCGGGGCCGGTTCCGGTCCGCACCGCTGAAGGCTCCGAAGTCCATGTCACAGAACGGGTGTTGAAGCTGCTTCGGACCGCCGGCCCCGCTGATGTACCGCGGCTGGCCAGGGTGTCGGCCGTGCTCGGGCTGGTGGACGCGCTGCCCGTGGTGTGCGAGCTGATCGCGCGACGGGACGGGGCAGATTCGGCGATCCCGGTCTCGCTCGGCGCCTTCGGAGTGCGTGAGGTGTCGCCCTTCGCGGATCTCCTCGCGGCGTCCGGATACCTGGCCGCCCGGGCGGGCGCCGGGCACCCCGACGCCGTCCGCGCGTACCGGGCGATAAGTGAGTTCGACACTTCCGGTACCCATCCCAGCGTGGCGGTGGGCAGGTTCACCGCCCTGGCCGTGACGGGAGATTGGCCGTCCGTGCTCGACGCTCTCCCGGGCGAGGATCCCCGGCTCCCCGTCATCGCCAGGAACGCCCTCGCGCATTGGCTGCCCGGCCCATTCACCCCGGCCGACGCGGATGCCTTCGCGGCCGCTCGTCGGCTCACCGAGCGACTGGCCCACGACGACGGACTGACGCCCGAGGCCCGTTCCCACCTGTACGGCCTGCGGATCGCGCTGGAACGCCGTACCGGAACCGCCACCGCCGCCAGGCCCGCTCAGACCCCGCTGTAGCGATAGCCCGCCCACTCCACCGGCGGCAGCCGGTCGCGCACCGCGCGGACGGCGGTGTGCAGGGCCTTCGCCACCCATGGCTCCGCCGAGGACGCCCCATGGCCGTAGATGCGCCGGACGACCTCCGGCGCGGTCTCGTCAGTGACCGCCCATGCGACAGCGATCACCTGCCGATAGCCGGCGATCAGCAGCGCGCCCGCGAGGTCGAGGGTCTCGTCCGGCAGGTCGGGATCTGCCGCCCCGCCCTCGCAGGACGACAGGAACGCAACGTCGGCGTCGCGCAGTTCGAGGTCACAGATCTCGGCGACCGTCAGCGGACCGTCGTGCAGCCGCAGGCACGATGCTCCGGGAAGGCCGGAGTCCTGCTTGCTGTGACCGGCGAAGTGCAGATGCCGATGACGGGAGAGGGCCGTACCCACCGCGTCCCTGCCCGCCGCGTCGTCCTCCAGCGCCGCGGTCGGCTCCGGCGCGGCCCGCGTCAGCTCCGATTCCGCGGTCACGTACGGCAGTTCGGCCAGCCCCGGGGTGTGCCGCAGCGCCACCAGCAGACGGTGCCCCGGACCGTCGCCGGACACTTGGCGTTTCCTCGCCTCCAGTAGCGCCTTCAGGGTCGGGGTGTAGGCCGACACGACCCGGTCGACCGTGCCGGTGTCGGCGCCCCGCTCGGGGTCGTACGTCTGTGCCGCGTGCAACGGGAGCAGTCCGAGCAGGCCGGCCGGACACCACCACAGCCGGGGCCAGTCGTCCGTCCGGTGCCGCAGGTCCAGGAAGTCGAGCACGGGCTCGACGACCCCGGTCCACAACCAGGCAAGCAACTCGCGCAGCCGGTGGGACAGTTCGGATCGGAACTGGTCCCCGAGGAGGGGGAAGCGGCGCATCCCGGCGACCACTTGAATGCAGGTCGCCAGGGCTCGGCGCAGATGCCCGGGTGTGACCGAGGCCAGCTCGCACACGCGCACACCGTCAGGGGTGACGATCAGGGCGTCGCAGCGCAGATCGCTGGCGTTTAACACCACGACAGGACCCTGCTCAGCAGCGGCGCGCAGCGAGTCGAACCGCGGCGGGCTCAACAGCCCGGCCAGTTCCGGACGCGCGGCCGCCTCCGCAACCAACGCGTCCCAGGTACGGGCGAGTTCGAGCGCGCCCGCGCGGCGCAGGCCCTCCGCGACACCGTCTCCGGCAGCCGGTTCCTCGACTGGCCGCGGCGTCAGGGCTAGGCCGCGTCCGGCCGCCGCCCGTTCCAGGCGCCGGCGCACGTCGTCCATACGGTCGGCGAGATCGGGGGCGACCGCGCGTACGGCGTGCGCCGTGCCCTGTCGGTCCAAAAGCTGCGTATGCAGCACTCCTCGGCCCAACTCAAGACGTTCCAGGGCACGTTCGGGCAACCCGGCGCGGAGCGCGACTGCCGCGGCGGCGCTCGGGGTGCCGGCCACCCGGGAGAGAAGGATGCCGCGCTCCTCGTAAGTCATGCCGTGCCACGCGGCCACCGGCATCAGCCGTACCGCCTCCTCGTACCCCATGAGTGCCCGCTCCCAGCGGCGGTCCGGCGCGGACCGTGCCTCCTGCCGGAGGACTTCGGCGGCGCCCCACGAACGAGCCGCCTGTAGCCTCACCATCACGGGCGCGGTGGGCGTCCGGCACGCCCGCCGGTAGGCCAGGACGGCCGCGGCGCCCGCCCGTACGTCGCCGGTTCGCTCGAAGCGGGCGCGCCGGGCGTGGGCCAGGTTCATCAGCACCGTGCCCCGGTCGGGGTGGTCCGGCGGCAGCAGGCGCACGGCCAGCTCACCCACGCGGATCGCTTCCAGGAGGCCCCGCACATCCTCCATGTCCCCGCCGTGCTCGAAGCACAGGTGGAGGGAGGTGCCCAGGTTGCTCAGCCGGCCCGCCCGCGCCACGGGGTCGCCGGACTCGTCGGCCACGGCCTCCCGGCCCACCCGCACCGCCTCCCGCAGGTCTTCGGCCCGGCCGAGCCGCTCGAACCGCATCCGCAGGACGCCGCCCAGCCCGGACAGGACGGCGGGCAACTCGGGGAGCCGTTCGGCACGGCCCCGTTCAGCCGCCGTCCGCAGATCGTGCAGTGCGCCCTCCAGAGCGTCCGGGTCGGACAGCACACGCCAGCGAGCGGCCTGTGCGAGCCCCCGGTTGTGCAGATACGCCGTCCGCTCGGCGTCCTCCTGCGGCAGAGTTTCGAGGACCTCGGTCAGCGCGTCGATTGCATGCTCGGCGTCCAGGGCGGCCCGGGTGTGCTCGAAGCGGGCCATGAGGATGCCCGCGTACTGTCCGAGGCGGTGTGCCCGCCGATACCCGTTCGGGGTGGCCCGTACGGCGTCCAGGGCTGCGGTGACCGCACCGTGCAGGTCGTCCAGGTCACCGGTCCATTCGAAGCGCGTCCGCAGGATCACTCCGAGGTTGGACAGGTTGCCCGCGTGTTCGTCGTCGCCGACGCCGCCGTCCGCGCCGAGCTCGGTCACCTCGCGGAACAGGGTCACAGCCCGGTCGCCGTCGTCCGGTGCGGCGTCGCGCTCGAATCGGAGCTGATGGTTCAGGGCGACCACGGACAGTACGGTCGGCCTCCGGGGGTCCTCCGGGCCGAGTGCCTCCAGCGCTTCCGCGCCCACCTGGAACGCCTCGTTCAGGTCGGCGCGGCGGCCACCGTGACGGAACGTGATCTGGAGACAGTGGCAGAGGGTGAGGAGCACGGCCGGACGGTCGCCGTGGTGCTCTGGTAGAAGGGCAAGTGCCTCCCTCGCCAGGTCGACGGCCCGTGCGAGGCGCGCCGGGTCGGGAGCCGTAGGGTGGCGCTCCCGTAGCGCCAGAGCGAGGCCGGCACAACGGCCGGCCCGTTCCGGATGCCCGACGGGGGTCGCCGCAAGGGCCGCGTCCAGGCGGGCGATGGCGGCGTCGTAGTCGGACGGCTGCCCGGACTGTTCGGCGAGCGTGAGCAGGGTCAGTCCGAGCACGGAGACCTCGTACCCGGGATCCTGGTCGCCGGGATCTCCGCCGCCCGCGGGACCGGCGGGTCCGTCGGTTTCGCTGGAGACGCTGTTCGCGAGTTCCGCCAGGTCCAGTGCTTCCGCCAAGTCTCGCCGCTCGCCGCGCCGTTCGAAGCGCGCGCGGAGCATGTCGGCGAGCGAGGCGAGCAGGAAGCGCTGGTTGGGAGTGTCCTGCGGGAGGTCGTCGATCACCTGCCGCAGCTCCTGCACCGCCTCGTCGAGGAGCCCGTCACCGTTCCGCATCATGCGGCTCAGGTGGTACCGCAGCAGGGCCGCGTTGGTCGCGGCGGGCAGTCGTACCGGGTGGTCCGGCGGTAGTACGGCGGTCAGACCCCGGCCGATCTCCAGCGCGAGCGAGAGGAACTGGGGGGCGGCGAACTCCCGGGCCACCTGGGAGAGGTCGGTCATGAGATCGTGCTGGAAGACGGGGCTCTGGCACTCGGGGCGTTGTCGGCACAGGCCGAGCACCGCCTCCAGAAGTCCCTGCGGCGGAAGCGCGGTCGCGAGCAACATGGCGAGCACCCCGGCGAGTTCGAGATATGAGGCGGGATCGCTCCTCACCGCGTACCGATGCCAATGAAGGGCCGCGGCGGCCCTGTACAGCGCCTCCGCGTCATTCTGTTCGGCTGCCGTGCGCAGTTGGCCGAGCAGGGCCTCGGCGTCCTCTGTGAAGAGGACCATCGGCCCCTCGTTGAGGCTCGCCCTCAACAGGGCCGCGCAGGCGGCGGGTAGGGCGCTCACGGGTCCCGTTGCTTCGGTCACACATCCATGGTGGCCCTGCTGGCGGCACTTGGTGATGGGATGTTCACTTATGACTGGTCGATGATGCGGTCGGCGGCCGATTTCGAGACCCCGAAGGCGAGGCTAGTTGTCGCAGAGTCAGATTCGTTCGCCAGTACGTGGCGACCAGTAGGACCCGGTCCTCCAGCGGCAGACTCCAGGGCGGACCTTTACTGACGGAGTCCGCGCCTTCGCGCCGCAACGCGGTGATCAGTTTGTCGAACGGGTCTGCCGCACGATCGGGTGACATCTTGGCGTGCCCCAGGTCCTGGGTTCCAGCTCTGATGGCTAACTGACTGTCTGCCTTTCGCGGAAGGCTGGCAGTCATGCCTCGCCCCTGTCATCCGGGGTTCCGGGCACGTGCCGGCGCGCTGGTCCGTGCCGGCAAGAAGGTCAAGCACACCGCGGTCGAGCTCGGCATCCATCCCGTCACGTTGCCGAAGTGGTCGCGGCAGGACGCCATCGACAACGGGCGGCGACCGGGAACGCCGTCGAGCGAGTCCGCTGAGCTGCGGGCCGCTCGCCGGCGGATCCGTGAGCTGGAGACCGAGCTGGGGATCGTCCGGCAGGCGTCGAAGTTCCTCGGTGAGGACCAGCCCCGCCCAAAAGGCTCTACCCGGTGATCGACCGACTCGTCGATGCCGGGGCACCGGTCGACCGATGCTGCGGGATCCTTGACATCGCCCGGCAGAACTACTACAAGCACAAGCGCACACCGACCACACCGCGGCAGCTACGGCGGGACTGGCTCACCGGGCTGATCCGGGAGGTCCACGTCGCCTCCCACGGCACCTATGGCTACCGCCGCGTCCACGCCGAGCTCACCCTGGGCAGGGGTATCCAGGTGTGCTCGAGGACCGTGTCGGTGCTGATGACGCAGGCCGGGATCCACGGACTGCCCGGACCGGTGCGCGTGAAGCGCCTGCGGGGTGTCGTCACCGCCGAGGAGCTGGTCAATCGCAAGTTCCATCGGTTGCGTCCCGACGAGCTGTGGGTCACCGACATCACGCAACACCGCACCAGGGAAGGGTGGATGTACTGCGCGGCGGTCCTGGACGCGTTCCGCCGCAGGATCGTGGGCTGGTCGATCGACTCCAGGCAGGACTTTATGCTCGTGGTCAATGCGTTGGACATGGCCATCCGCAACCGCCGCCCTGAGCCGGGCGGGATCGTTCACACCGATCCCGGCACCCAGTTCACCTCCTGGGTCTTCGGGGAGCGGATCCGCTCCACCGGCCTTCTGCCGTCGTTCGGCACCGTCGGGGACAGCCTGGACGACGCGATCACGGAGTCGTTTCCTCGATGCACGGACCAGCGCAATCCGGAGGCCATGGAGAGATAGGCAAAATGTGTGGCAGAGACTGCCAACGACTCCTGAACCAGCCGTCGGCAGTAACGGTTTGTGATCCACAGGCGAATGGAAGGGGTTCACGCAGGGTGCCCCACCGACCACTTGCGGAGCGGTTCTCTGGGGAGAATCTAGGGAGTACGTGCGGCTCTGGGGAGCGCGTGGGGAGAATCGATTGCATGGCCGGGCACGAGCGTGAAAGATCCAGCAGCCAGATCAGCTCAGGCCAGAGACCTATGCAGCGACATCATCGCAGGTCAGCGCCCCAAGGTAGACAACTTCAAGAAGATCTTTTCGTTCCACCGGCTTCGCACATCGCACCCAGTCTTGTACGAGCCCGTCTCCGACTCCGGCCTTGCCCAGTTCACAGCCAAGATCCGGACCATACGCGGGCCAGAGCCCTCCATCTCTGATCCAAAGCCCACATTCGCGCTGGCCAGGACCATGCGCGCCGTGTACCGCCAGCAGACCAAGAACCCGCTGGTGCACAACAGCCGAAGCGGGCACCGAGGTCTACCAAGCCAAGTCACCACCGCTCTCGCGTCTTGTCAGTACCCGCCAATCGCGAGACACCGAGGCACCGTCCCCGATCAAACCAACCGGCACCGCCCCGAAGCGACCCCGATGCGCCGGGCAACGAGATGGCGACTCACGACACAAGGCACCATCCTTTTCCGTCCACAAGCTGCTGCAGACGACTGACACACCGTCAGGAAAGTCAGCAAAAGTCAGCAAGCGGACTACCACAGCCGCCCACACACAGCCACACCTTGGAATCGACGCCACGCCTGCATCGAGCCCCTCAAGCTCCAGCGCCCACACGACCTCCAGAGAGCCCCAGGCACGCAGACGGAAGTCCGCCCACTCCTGCCCCAGGCAGGCCCGTTGGCGCATCTCAGCAGTTCAGCGCACCCTTCCCCGCGGCTTCAACGGCACCGGCGGCAGTTCCGGAGCCGGCAGCGGCGCCCCGTCGTACCCCTTCACCTCACCGAACCGCGTCCCTGTCATCCAGTCCTGACGCGCCTGCTCGATCTCCTCCTGGGACCGCCCGATCCAGTTCCAGAACATGACCAGTTCCTCGTCGAAGGGCTCGCCGCCCAGGAGCATCAGGCCCGCGTCGGACTCGGCGCGCAGCGGGAGTTCGGTGCGGCCGCAGCCGAGGTAGAGCATCGAGCCGGGCAGCACCTCCACCCCGTCCACGTGGGCCTCGCCGGACATGGACAGGACGGCGTACTCGAAGTCCGGTTCCAGCGGCAGGCGTACGTCCGTGCCGCGGGCGAGGCTCAGGTCGGCGCCGACGATGGGGGTGTACGTCGTTCCGGGTGAGCGTGCGCCGTCGAGGTCGCCCAGGATCAGCGTGGCCGTCAGGCCGGGGGCCGTGATCTGCGGCAGCCCGGTGTGGTGCTCGAAGTGCGGGTCGGTGTGGCGGTGCCCGTCCGGGAGGGCGACCCAGAGCTGGGCGCCGTGCAGGAACCGGGCGTGGGACTTCGGGCTCTCCTCGGAGTGGCTGATCGCGCGTCCGGAGGTCATCAGGCCCAGCTCACGGGGGCGGATGGTCTGGAGGCTGCCGGTGGAGTCGCGGTGCAGGACCTCGCCCTGGTGCAGCCAGCTCACCGTCTGCAGGCCCATGTGCGGGTGCGGGGGCACCTGCATGCCCGGCTCGTCGGCGATGTCGTCGGGGCCGTAGTGATCGACGAAACACCAGGCGCCGACCATGCGGCGGCCCAGGTTGGGCAGCAGCCGGCGCACCTCACTGGACTCGCCCAGCTTCACGCGGCGGGGGCTGAGGAGTTCGCGCACGGGTTCCGCCACCACGAAGCCGCGGCCGCCGCACAGGGCGGGAACCGGCTCGCGATCAAGATTGCTCATGTCGCCCAACCTAGACCCGTGAGGCGATTCCCGTCAGGCCGTCCCTCCGAGAACAGTAGCCATGGACATAGTAGCCATGTACCGTATCGGGCATGAGTACGACATCCGCGGGCGCCACGCCCGGTTTCCTGGTCTGGCGACTGTCGATGAAATGGCGGGTCGCGGTCGACCGCGCGGTGGCGCCGCTCGGCCTGACACACGCCCAGTACTCGCTGGTGGCGTCGCTGTACGGCATGCAGCGCGGCGGCGAACGCCCCAGCCAGCGACGCCTCGCCGACCAGACCGGCCTGGAACCGCTGTACGTCTCCAAGCTGGCGCGCTCCCTGGAGAGCGCCGGGCTCCTGGAGCGCGCCCGCGACCCGCGCGACCCGCGCGCGGTGCAACTGGCGCTCACCGAGGAGGGCCGCGAGCGCACCCGGCAGGCCATCGAGGTCGTCCAGGGGCTCCTGGAGCAACTGCTGGCACCGCTCGGCGGCCCGGACAGCGCGCGCACGCGGGAGTTCAGACGTGAGCTGACGGTCCTGCTCGACGCACCTCTCGATCCGACGAACGAGAACCTCAAGGAGCAGTCATGACCACCACCACCACTCCCACCGCCACTGCCTTCCTCAACCCCCGCGTCATAGCCCTGGCCCACTACGCGGCCCGTGCGGTTCTCGAGAAGGTCCTGGCCCGCCACGGTGTGACCTTCCAGCAGTCCGTCACCCTGCGACTGGCCGCCGTCGCGGAGGGGCCGGTCGAGCGTGACCGCATCGTCGCGGATGTCGTCGGCGCCCTGAAGATCGACGCGGCGGAGGCGCACTCCGTGGTCGACGAGCTCATCTCCGCCGGACTGCTGGCTCACCACGAGACGCCCCATGCGTCGCCCCATGAGTCGCCCCAGGTGCGGATCACGGACGTCGGCCGGGAGTTGTTCGAGACGACATCCACCGAGACCGCCCCCGTCACCGCCCGGGTCTACGCCGACATCCCCGCGGAGGATCTCGCGGTCGCCGGACGCGTGCTGAGCCTCATCACCGAGCGCGCGGACGCGGAGTTCGCCGCCCTGGCCGGGTAGTGGAATATTGAACTACCCGGTCCCGTTGACGGCCTCGAAGGCTTAGGAGGCACGAGTGGAGACCACGTACTACGACCACGGAACACCGGCGGAGCGCTGGGAGCGCGCGCAGATGTTCTTCGACGCCAAGGAATACGCCACGGCGGCGCGTGTCCTGGACGGGCTGGTCGAGGAGGTTCCGGAGCAGACCGGACCGCGCCTGCTGCTGGCGCGCGCCTACTACCACTCGGCCCAACTGCGGCGCGCGGAGAGCGAGTTGCGCGTGATCGTCGAGCGCGACCCGGTCGAGCAGTACGCCCGGCTGATGCTCGGCCGCACCCTCGAGCGGCAGGGCAGGCAAGAGGAGGCAGAGCCTCATCTGCGCCTCGCCTCGGCGCTCGCGGGCGACTTCGAGTAAGCCGAGCAAGCCCCGGCGACACACGGACACATGGGCCCGGTTCCGCACAGGAGCCGGGCCCACGTCCGTCTCAGGCCGTCGCGTTCCTCTGCCCCCGTCGATGGGCGATCTCGCCGAGGATCACGTCGGCGACGATGAAGCCGGCCAGCGGAATGCCGAGCAGCGGCACGAAGTAGCCGAGGACGGCGACGAGCACCACGCCGGGCACCAGGATCTGCGGCGGGACCTGCTGCCAGGCGCCGCGCGGGATCGGCCGGCCGAAGGCGGAGCCCCGGCCGCGCTGCCACCACATGCGGTAGCCCCACACGATCAGCAGGACCAGCGAGAGTGCGAGCAGCATCAGGGCGATCTGGTTGACCAGCCCGAACAGGACACCGGTGTGCAGGTCGATGCCCCAGCGGGTCAGCTTGGCGAGCAGCGGGTAGTCCGCGAACCGCAGCGTGTCGGTGACCTTGCCGGTGGCGGGGTCGACGGCGACCGAGTCCTGCTTCTCGGGCCAGCTGCGCTGCACCTGCCGTACGACATAGGCCGACGAGGCGTCGGCGGGCGGGACGATCTCGACGGGGTCGCCGAGACCTTCGGCGCGGGCGGCGGCCAGCACCTTGTCGAGGCCTACGCCGTGCTCGGCGTCCCCGGCCGAGGCGGACGCGCCGTGGCCCGCGTGGTCACCGCCCGCGGCCGAGGAGACCGAGGGCGTGGACTGGCCCAACGAGGTGCGCAGTTCGTCGATGTTGGCGCCGGCGTACGTCGACCAGGTCAGTCCGGTCGCCGACAGGAAGACGAAGCCGACCGCGGCCCAGACGCCGACGCTGCCGTGCAGCCCGAGGGTGCGGCGCCGCCCGCTGGTGCCGCGGACCTTGCGCAGGGCGCGGCGGCGGGAGAACCACAGCACGATGCCGCCGCCCGCGATCACCCACAGCCAACTGGCGGCGAACTCGCTGTAGAGGCGGCCGTTCTCGCCGAGGTGGAGGTCGCGGTGGAACTCGTCGATCCAGGTGCGCAGCGGCAGTGCGCCGGTCGAGCCGTACTGCTCCAGCGCGCCGCGGACCTTGCCGGTGTACGGGTCGACGAACACGGCCAGGGTGTGGTTCGGGTCGACTCCCTTCACGCCGGACAGCATCACCCGGGTCGTCGCGTCGGCCGCGGGCGAGGGCCGTATCGCCGAGACCGTGCCCTCGGGGTGGGCCTTGCGTGCGGCGTCCACCTGGTCGGAGATGGGCAGTTCGGCGTCACCGACGGCGACGGTCATCTCGTGCCGGTAGACGATCTTCTCGGCCTGGAAGGCGCCCGCGTACAGGAAGCCGGTGACGGCGGCGATGAACAGGAAGGGGGCGACGAACACACCGGCGTAGAAGTGCAGACGCAGCACGAGCGGGCGCAGCGGGGCCCATCTGCTGGGGGTCGGCGCCGGGGCGACCGGTTGCGCGGCCTCGTCCGTGGACGTCGGGGGGGCGATGGACATCGGCGGTTCTCCGAGGGCTGGGGACGGACGGTGGCGGTCCAGTAGTCGGAGAACGGGGGCGCCGAGTTCCCGGCACTTCCAGTGACCTGCGTCACACAAGAGGTTCTCGTGGCATCCTGGCGCGATGGCAACTCCGAGTCACCGCAAGCCCCTTGCCGAACTGGTCGAGGAACTCCTCACCACGGACGGCCCGCTCCCGATCGTCGCGGCCGGCGATCCGGTGCTGCGCCAGGGCATCGAGCCTTACGACGGCCACCTGGACGGCACTCTCCTGTCCCGTTTCGTCGAGGCCCTCCGCATCACGATGCACGCGGCGCCCGGCGTGGGGCTCGCCGCCCCTCAGGTCGGGGTCCCCCTGCGGATCGCGGTGATCGAGGACCCCGCGCCGGTCCCCGAGGAGATCCGGCTGGCACGTGGACGCGTCCCGCAGCCGTTCCGGGTCCTGGTCAATCCGTCGTACGAGCCGGCCGGCACCGGGCGGGTGGCGCTCTTCGAGGGGTGTCTGAGCGTGCCGGGGTGGCAGGCCGTGGTGGCGCGGCCCGCCGAGGTCCGACTCAGGTGCGAGGACGAGAACGGCCGCGCGGTCGACGAGGTGTTCCGCGGCTGGCCCGCGCGGATCGTCCAGCACGAGACGGACCACCTCGACGGCGTGCTCTACCTCGACCGCGCCGAGCCGCGCTCGCTGTCCTCGAACCAGGCGATGGCCGAGCGCTGGACGCAGCCGACGCCGGAGCAGGCGGCCGCGTCCCTCGGCTTCGAACTGCCTTAGGTGTACTGCTAGTTGTCCCGGTAGGCCTCGAGCAGCCGCAGCCACACCTCGCTGATCGTCGGGTACGACGGGACCGCGTGCCACAGCCTGCTGATCGGGACCTGGCCGGCGACCGCGATCGTCGCGGAGTGGATCAGTTCGCCGACGCCGGGGCCGACGAAGGTGACGCCGAGGAGGATCTCGCGTTCCAGGTCGACGACCATGCGGGCGCGGCCGCGGTAGCCGTCGCCGTAGAGACCGGCGCCCGACACCGAGGCGAGGTCGTAGTCGACCGCGCGGACCCGGTGGCCGGCCTGTTCGGCCTCCGCCAGGGAGAGGCCCACGGAGGCGGCCTCGGGGTCGGTGAAGACGACCTGGGGTACGGCGTCGTGGTCGGCGGTCGCGGCGTGCGCGCCCCACGGGTCCGCCTGGACCGAGGTGCCCGAGGCGCGGGCGGAGATGGCGGCACCGGCGATGCGGGCCTGGTACTTGCCCTGGTGGGTGAGGAGCGCGCGGTGGTTGACGTCGCCGACGGCGTAGAGCCAGTCGCTGCCGGTCACGCGGAGGCTGTCGTCGACCTCCAGCCAGCTGCCGGGCTTCTGGCCGATGGTGTCGAGGCCGATGTCGTCGGTGCGCGGGGCGCGTCCGGTGGCGAACAGGATCTCGTCGGCCTCGATGCGGTCGCCGGTGTCGGTGACGACCACGACCGTGCCGTTCTCGCGGGCGACCGACTCGACCGAGGTACCGGTGCGGACGCTCACGCCCGCCTCGGTGAGCGCCTCGGCGACGAGTTCCCCGGCGAACGGCTCCATGCGGTTGAGCAGGCCCTTCCCGCGTACCAGGAGCGTCACCCGTGAGCCCAGCGCCTGCCAGGCCGTGGCCATCTCGGTGGCGACCACTCCCCCGCCGACCACGACGAGCCGCCCCGGTGCCGACTTGGCACTGGTCGCCTCACGGCTGGTCCACGGCTTGACCTCGTCGAGGCCCGGCAGGTCGGGCAGCACGGCGCGGGTGCCGGTGCAGACGGCCACGGCGTGCCGGGCGGTCAGCACCTTCCGTACGCCGTCCGGGCCGGTGACGGTGACCGTGCGCTCTCCGGTGAGACGGCCGTGGCCGCGGTGGAGGTCGGCGCCGATGCTCTCCAGCCAGCCGATCTGGCCGTCGTCCTTCCAGTCCGAGGCCCAGTAGTCCCGGCGTGCGAGGACCGCGGCCGCGTCGAGGGGACCCTGCACCGAGGCGCTCAGACCGGGCAGGCGGCGCGCGTCCGCCTGGGCGATCACCGGCCGCAGCAGGGCCTTGCTGGGCATACAGGCCCAGTAGGAGCACTCTCCGCCGACCAGTTCGCTCTCCACGACCGCGGTGGACAGGCCGGCCGCGCGGGTGCGGTCGGCCACGTTCTCCCCCACGGGTCCGGCACCGAGCACCACTACGTCGTAGGTACTGGAGGCGATGTTTTCCGTTTCCGTCATGGGCCCAGTCTGGTGGGTGGTGTGCGCTCGGGCCAGCAGGGGTACGCGCGGCGCATGTCCACAGGTGCCGGCTGTGGAATACCGGGCCGACCGGCCGTGTTGTGCCGACGGCTTCGCTCCGAGACCAGGAAGAGGGATCACGTCATGAGCAGCACCGTGGAGCTCACCAAGGAGAACTTCGACCAGATGGTCACGGACAACGAGTTCGTCCTGATCGACTTCTGGGCTGCCTGGTGCGGTCCTTGCCGCCAGTTCGCGCCGGTCTACGAGAAGGCCGCCGAGGACAACCCCGACCTGGTCTTCGGCAAGGTGGACACCGAGGCGCAGCCGGAGCTGGCCCAGGCCTTCGGTATCCAGTCGATCCCGACGCTGATGATCGTCCGCGACCAGGTCGCGGTGTTCGCCCAGCCCGGGGCGCTGCCCGAGTCCGCCCTGACGGACGTCATCGGGCAGGCCCGCAAGCTGGACATGGACGAGGTTCGCAAGTCCGTGGCCGCGCAGCAGGCCCAGGCCGGGCAGAACGGCGAGTAACGCCCCGGATCAGAAGGGGTACGTCGCCACGTCCGCGCGTACCGTCGTCCAGCGCACGTCGGTGAAGGCCTCCACGTTGGCCTCGCCGCCGAACCGGGCGCCGGTGCCGGACGCGGCGATACCGCCGAAGGGCGCGACGGCCTCGTCGTTCACGGTCTGGTCGTTGATGTGCACGATGCCGGTCGGGATCCGCTCCGCCAGGTCGAGGCCGCGGGCCGCGTCCCCGGTGACGATGCCGAGCGAGAGGCCGTAGGGCCCCGCGGCGGCCAGCGCGGCCGCCTCGTCGACCGAGCTGAAGGACCGTACGGGCGCGACGGGTCCGAAGACCTCCTCGGCGTAGGCGGGTGTGCCGTCGTCGAGGCCCGCGAGGACCGTCGGACGGTAGAAGAGCCTGTCGTGCGTGCCGCCGGCGGCCAGCTTGGCGCCCTGCGCGGTGCTGGCCTCGACCAGGCCGTGCACCTTGGCGAGTTGGTTGTCGTCGATGATCGGCCCGAGGTGGACCTGTTCGCGGTTCGGGTCGCCGACGGCGAGCGAGTCGGCCTTGGCAGCCAGGCGCTCCACGTACTCCTCGTACAGCGACGCGTGGACCAGGTGGCGGCCCGTCGTCATGCAGATCTGGCCCTGGTGGAAGAAGGATCCCCAGGCCGCCGTGGAGATCACGGCCTCGATGTCGGCGTCCTCCAGGACGATCAGGGCGGAGTTGCCGCCGAGTTCCAGGTGGGCGCGCTTGAGGTGGCGTCCGGCCGCCTCGCCCACCGCTCGGCCCGCCGCGGTCGAGCCGGTGAAGGAGATGACGGGGATCCGCGGGTCGGCGACCAGGGCCTGGCCGACGTCCGGGCCGCCGGGCAGGACATGGAACAGTCCCTCGGGCAGCCCGGCCTCGGCGAAGACCGCGGCGAGCGAGAGGCCGCCGCAGACCGCGGTGCGCGGGTCGGGCTTGAGGATCACGGCGTTGCCGAGGGCGAGGGCCGGGGCGACCGAGCGGATCGAGAGGATCAGCGGAGCGTTGAAGGGCGAGATCACGCCCACCACACCGACCGGGATCCGGCGCGTGTAGGACAGCCGGGGCGCTTCGCTGGGCAGGACCTGGCCCGCGGGGCGGGAGGCGAGGGCGGCTGCCTCGTAGCACTCCTGGGCGGCCACGTGCAGTTCGAAGTCGGCCTTGCCGGGGATGGACCCGGACTCCCGGACGAGCCATCCGCGCAGTTCGTCGGCGTGTGCGGCGAACAGGTCACCGGCCTTGCGCAGCACCCCGGCACGGACGAAGTGCGGGAGCCTGGCCCACTCGGCCTGGGCGGCGCGGGCGGCCTCGGCGGAACGCTCCACGTCCTCGCCGGTGGCAAGCGCGACGGTGGCGAGCGTGTCGCCGGTGGCGGGTTCGGTGACCGCGTACTCGGGTCCCGAAAGGGGGTGGGGCTGCCAGCTCTTGGGGTCGAGCAACGACATGACGGCTCTCCGTTCGATCACCGGTGGGACTCACACCGGGAGCGGTAGTCCCGTGTAGTTCGCGGCCAGTTCGGCGGCCGCATGGCGGGATGCGGTGATGCGGCGCAGCCGTGCGAGCTGCATCCGGCTCTCGAAGGCATCCCCATTTGGTTGAGCGTGCAACATCCTAGTCATGTCATACGAGAACCGGGTGGCCTGCCACACCCGAGAAAGACACAACTCCGAATAATTGTCGATCAGTTGTGTCGATCCCCTGCGGTGCAGACCGATCAGGGCCCGGGCCAGGAGGGACACGTCCGACACGGCGAGGTTGAGGCCCTTCGCTCCGGTCGGCGGCACGATGTGCGCGGCGTCGCCGGCGAGCAGGAGACGGCCGTGGCGCATCGGTTCGTGGACGTAACTGCGCATGGGCGTAACGGACTTGGCGGTGATCGGACCTCTCGCGAGGGTCCAGTCGGCGTCGATCGCGAAGCGGGCGGCGAGCTCGTCCCAGATCCGCTCGTCGGCCCAGTCATCGGCGTCGGTGCCGTTGGGGACCTGGAGGTAGAGCCGGGACACGGCGGTCGAGCGCATGCTGTGCAGGGCGAAGCCGCGCTCCCCGCGGGCGTAGATCAACTCCTCGCAGGACGGGGCGACATCGGCCATGATCCCGAGCCAGGAGTACGGGTAGTCGCGCTCGTACGTCCGGCTCGTCGCCGTCGGGAACGCCCCGCGCGAGATGCCGTGGAAGCCGTCGCAGCCGGCGATCCAGTCGCAGGTCAGTACCTGTTCGCGGCCCTCGTGCCGGAACCGCACCACCGGGGTGTCGCTCTCCGGCTTCTCGACCGCCAGGGCCTGAGCCCCGAACAACAGCGGTGGCCCCTCGGCCAGGTGGAGCGCGACGAGGTCCTTCACGATCTCGGTCTGGGCATAGACGGTGACCGTGCGGCCGCCGGTGAGCACCGGGAAGTCGAGGTGGTGCCGCTCCCCGGCGAACCGCAGCTCGATGCCCTGGTGGACCAGTCCCTCCGCGTCCAGCCGAGCGGCGGCACCGGCCGCGCGCAGGGCGTCGACCGTGCCCTGCTCCAGCATCCCGGCGCGCTGGCGGTGCTCGACGTACTCCCGCGTCCTGCTCTCCAGGACCACGCAGTCGATGCCGGCCAGGTGCAGCAGGCGGGCGAGGAGCAGTCCGGCGGGGCCGCCGCCGATGATCCCGACCGTGGTGCGCATGGCAGACCCTTCCGCGTCAGCTGGAGTCGCGGTGCACGACCGTGGCCCCCAGCACCGTGTGCGTCTCGGTCGCGGCGCCCGGTTCGCGCACCGCGCGGTCGACCAGTTCGGCGAGGTCACGGCCGGACGGGAGCTCGAGGTGGACCGTGCTCAGCCGGGGCCGCAGCAGCCGGCCGAGGAGCAGGTCGTCGGCGCCGATCACCGCCGTGTCCTCCGGGATGCGCACACCCTCGTCCTGGAGGGCACGCATTAACAGCATCGCGTACTCGTCGTTGTAAGCGAACACGGCGTCGAGGTCGAGTTCCCGCCAGCGGGCGGCGAGGCCGGCCGCGGCCTGCTCCTCGTAGGCGAGGGACAGTTCGGTCAGGGTGGCGTCCGTGCCGTCCAGAGCCCTGCGCACCCCGGCCAGCCGGGGCAGCGAGAAGGCCTCCAGGCCGGCCTCGGCGGGCACCACGACCCCGATGCGGCGCCGGCCGCGGGCGTACAGGTGGGCGGCGGCGCTGTGGCCGACGCCCGCGTGGTCCATGAGCAGGGCGTGGGCCCCCTCGACCGCCTCGGGACCGAGGGTGACCACCGCGCGGGCACCGGAGCGCCGCAGCAGGGCCACGCCCTGCGGACCCAGTCCCGCACCGGGTACCAGGACGGCGACCGGGCGCAGCTCGGCCCAGGCACGGGCCGCCTCGTCGCCCTGGAGGCCGACGCTGCCGTACTGCACGACGGTGTAGTCCAGCCGACCCAGAGCCCACTGGAGATCACTGATGAACTGGCTGTAGAGCGGGCCGACCGGAATCGCCGGGGCGGGCATCAGGACCATCCGGCTGTGGCCGGCGCGCAGGCTGCGGGCGGCGGCGTGCGGGACGTACCCGAGTTCCTTCGCCGCCGCGTGGACACGGCGGCGCGTGGGCTCGCTGATCCGGACGGCGCTGGTGTTGTTGAGGACGTAGGAGACGGTCGCACGCGAGACGCCGGCCAGGCGGGCCACATCGGCGCTCGTGGGAACCGGGCGCGTGACGGAGGACGCGGACGTGTTCTGTATTTGCACCATGACGACCGTCATCTTTGCAGAAGCTGTGAAGGTGCTCACATGGGGGTTGCCGCTTTCGTTCAGCGCGGGGCGTCAGTGCCGGTCACCCGGGAGACGAGGTCGTTCCAGCCGGCCTCCAGACGCTCCAGCGGCATTCCGCACTGCCGGGTGAGGTGGTGGATGAGGGCCGGGTCGAGATACCCCATCAGCGTGTGGGCCAGGAGGTCACAGTCGGCGTCCGGGAGGATCTGCCGCAGCAGCACGGTGGTGTGCATGTGCAGCGCCCGGGTCGACGGGTGGGAATGGCGACGGGTGGGCTCCGCCTGCGCGGCCAGCTGCAGGTCCAGCTGTTCGGCGGAGCGGTACAGCACGGCCACGCCGAGCGCCCGCAGCCGGTCCACCGGAGGGGCGCCGGGACCCAGTGGCGGCGGGCCGCCGATGAAGTCCGCCTGGAGCGTGCGCTCGGAGTGGTCCAGCAGCGCCATGAGCAGTCCGGTGCGGTCGCCGAAGCGGCGGAAGACCGTGCCCTTGCCGACCCCGGCCGCCGTGGCCACCGCCTCCATGGTGACTCCCGCCACCCCGTGCTCAGCGATCAGCCGGGTAGCCGCCTCCAGCAGCCGGGCGCGGTTGCGGGCCGCGTCGGCGCGCAGGCAGGGTTCGTCGAGGGTGGAACCCACCTCCAGAAGCTGCGGCTGGTCGAAGGGCTCCTGAGGCGTCGGGAACGGGGGCAGGGTCGCGGACATGACGCCAGCGTAAAGCATCGGGAAGAAAACTGGACCTCGGTCCGGTTAGGGTGTTAGAACATAAACGGACCCCGGTCCGGAAGATTGCCGCAGTGTTTCAGCATCCCTGGAGATACGCATGTCTGTTCGCATTCTCGCGCTCGTCGGATCCCTCCGCGCCGGTTCGACCAACCGCCAGCTCGCCGAGGCGGCCGTCAAGCACGCCCCCGAGGGCGCGGAGGTCGTGCTCTTCGAGGGCCTCGGCGACATTCCCTTCTACAACGAGGACATCGACGTGGAGGGCAGCGTCCCCGCGGCCGCCGCCAAGCTGCGTGAGGCCGCGCAGGCCTCCGACGCGTTCCTGTTCTTCTCCCCCGAGTACAACGGCACCATCCCGGCCGTGCTGAAGAACGCCATCGACTGGCTGTCGCGCCCCTTCGGCGCCGGCGCCTTCGGCGGCAAGCCGGTCGCCGTGGTCGGTACCGCGTACGGCCAGTTCGGCGGCGTGTGGGCGCAGGACGAGACCCGCAAGTCGGTGGGCATCGCCGGTGGCAAGGTGCTCGAGGACGTCAAGCTGTCCATCCCGGGTTCGCTGGTACGCTTCGCCGAGACCCACCCGGCCGACGACGCCGAGGTCGCCGCGCAGCTGGCCGAGGTCGTCGCGCAGCTGCACAGCAACACGGGCGAGACCGCCGCGGCCTGACCTGCCGCGCGGCAGAGGGGCCGGAGTCCTTGCACTCCGGCCCCTTTGCCATGTCCGCCGGCCGCGGGACAGGCCCTAGTCCAGTTCCGCGAGCCGCTGTACGGCGGGTGCCGTGAAGCGTTCGATCCACTCGGCGGGGGCGCCGGTGCGCGGGGCGAGGATGACCGTGTCGATGCCGAGCTTGGTGTAGCCGGTGATGTCCCGGGTGAAGGCGTCCAGGTCGCCGGCGTCGGCCGCGTCGACCGTGTAGGTCATCGTCTTGCGGATCTCGCCGTAGTCCCGCCCCTCGGTGTCGCAGTGGCGGCGCAGCACGTCGAGCTTGTGTGTGACCTCCTCGGGCGAGGTGGCGAAGAGGTTGCAGGCGTCGCCGTAGCGGGCGACCAGGCGGAGCGTCTTCTTCTCGCCGCTGCCGCCGATCATGATCTCGGGGTGCGGGCTGCTGACCGGGGCCGGTACGCACAGGGTCTCGGCGAGCCGGTAGTGGGTGCCCTCGAAGGGGCCGTTCGCCGCCGGGTCCCACATCTGCAGACAGATCCGCAGGCTCTCCTCCAGCCGCTCGAAGCGCTCCGCGAGGGGCGGGAACGGCACGCCGAGCCCTTCGTGCTCCCGGTCGTACCAGGCGGCCCCGATGCCGAGGGCGGCCCGGCCGCCGGAGAGCACGTCGAGCGTGGTGGCGATCTTGGCGAGCAGGCCGGGATGGCGGTACGTCACTCCGGTCACCAGCGCGCCGAGCCGGACCGTCTCGGTGTGGGCCGCGAGGAAGCTCAGGGTCGCGTAGGCCTCCAGCATGGGGTCCTCGGCGCCGCCGTTGAACTCCATCTGGAAGTAGTGGTCCATCACCGACAGCCAGCTCACCCCGGCCGCCTCCGCCGCGGCACCCGCGGCGGCGAGCTCGGCACCGAGGGCGGGTGCGCCCGCCGGATGGTTGAACCGGTTGATGTGCACGCCCACACGCATGGCTTCTCCGTTCACGGGACCTTCGCCGACCCTGCCGACGCTAGAACTTGGAGTGCTCTCGAAGTCAAGGGCGGATTGCTCCGACGAGCCGCGCGGGGCTTGGATCCCCGTCACCTCACGGGTTCCGCCTCCGCCTGCTCCTGCTTCTTCGCGGCGCGCAGGCTCGTCAGGGTGGTGACCGCCAGGACGAGGACGATGAAGCCGAGGGAGAAGGGGATGCCGATCTCGGGGACGTGGACCCCCGACTCGTGCAGGGCGTGCAGCACCAGCTTGACGCCGATGAAGCCCAGGATGATCGACAGGCCGTAGCTGAGGTGGACCAGCTTCTTCAGCAGGCCGCCGATGAGGAAGTACAGCTGGCGCAGGCCCATCAGGGCGAAGGCGTTGGCGGTGAAGACGATGTACGGGTCCTGGGTGAGGCCGTAGATCGCGGGGATCGAGTCGAGCGCGAAGAGCACGTCGGTCGAGCCGATGGCGAGCATCACGACCAGCATCGGGGTCATGACCCGCTTGCCGTTCTCCACGATCCACAGCTTGGTGCCGTGATAGCGGTCCGCCACGCCGAAACGCTTCTCCACCATCTTCAGCAGCTTGTTCTCCTCGTACTCCTCGTCATGCGCGTCCTTGCGGGCGTCCTGGACGAGCTTCCAGGCGGTCCAGATCAGGAAGGCGCCGAAGAGGTAGAACACCCAGGAGAACGCGGAGATGATCGCCGCTCCGGCCGCGATGAACCCGGCGCGCAGCACGAGCGCCATCACCACGCCGACCATCAGCACCCGCTGCTGGTACTGCGAGGGCACTGCGAACTTCCCCATGATCAGGACGAACACGAAGAGGTTGTCGACACTCAGGGACTTCTCGGTGACGTATCCCGCGAAGAACTCGCCCGTGGGCTTACCCCCGCCGAAGAGGAACAGCCCGAGCCCGAAGAGGCAGGCCAGCACGACCCAGACGACGGTCCAGACGCCGGCCTCCTTGACCGACACGTCGTGGGGTCTGCGGCCGATGAAGAAGTCGGCGCCGACCAGGACGCACAGGGCGACGACGGTCAGCAGCCAGACGGTGAGCGAGACGTTCACTGGTTCTCCTGTGCATGGGGGGCACCGACAGCGTTGCCATCACCGGGGATCCCTTCCACCTACAAGAGGTGAACAACAGGTCACGCGATGGCAAGGAACCGCAGGTCACGCCGGAACACAACAGAAGATCAAGGACGTGATCTCGCCGAGTCTCGCCATGGACGAGATCGACGTCGTGCGTCGGGGGGCCGGGCATCGAGATGCCGGCCGACCAGGACCTGACCCTGGGCGGGTTCTTCGAGGTGGAGGACCGCCCGGTGCCGGGGCCGGAGGGTGCCCCCGAGGTCTCGCTGCCGAACTGCCCGCGGGGCGGGTCGGGGTGGGCCCCGCCGGGCGCGTGCTCGATCTGCCGCGGTCCTGGGCGGACGCCCGCACCGCGCTGCGGTCACCGCGGAGGGCACCGCTCAGGATCCTGGGCCGACGGTCGTCCACGCCGAGGAACTGGGCGGCATCGCGCTGCTGGCCGGCCTCGTCGCGCCGGACGCGGAGCCGCCGCCCGGCGTCCAGGTGCTGGAGGCGGCGGGGCGGGCACGCCCTGGCTGCTCGCCACATTTGCACGCCGTGGTCTCGACGGCCAGCCCGCGGGCGGGCTGCCGCCGAGATCAACGTCCACCACTCCACACGGCTGGTCCCTGCGCACACCTCAGGGGCGGCTGCGGCTGCAACTGGCACTCATGATGCGGCACTTGGCACGGCCAGAGCGGAAGTGCGGGAGTCAGCGGAACTCGTGCACGACTTCGATCCGGCCGACGATGTGCGCGTTGAAGTCGTCCAGTTCCTCCGCGGGGACCCACAGTTCGAGGATCGTGCGACCACCCGCCTGCTGGACGGGATAACGGCTCAGGAAGTCCGCCTCGACCTCGAAGCGGGTCACGAAGCCGGCGCCGTCGTGCTTGACGTTCCAGTCCCTGGCGATCCTGATCGCGTAGTCCTCGTTGAGGACCGGGTAGAAGATCGGCTGCCCGGGCAGCCTCGGTGGCCAGGCGCGCCAGTCGAGTTCCCGGACCAGGTCGAGTTCCTTGGGGCCGGTCGGGCGCCAGAGGGTCGTGGTGGAGGGCCGGGTGGTCATCGGAGTCGCTCTCTGCGGGTGTGGACGCGTACGGGGCAGGCGATAGTTGCGCGCGCACTATAGAAGCAGACGCTGAAAGTTTCAGCGATGCAATATCCTGGGCCCATCCGTATCGGACGTCCGTATCGGGACGGAGGAAGCAGGCCCCATGACCGCCACAGACCCCGCGCTGACCGCCCTCGCCCAGGGGTGGTGCGCGCTCTCCCTGCTGCACGGGCGGATCGAGGCGCACATCGAGAAGGCCCTGCAGTCCGCCCACGACCTCAGTGTGCGTGAGTACTCCCTGCTCGACGTCCTGGGCCGCCAGCACGACGGCGAGGGCGGACACCTGCAGATGAAGCAGGTCGCCGACGCCGTCGTCCTCAGTCAGAGCGCCACCACCCGCCTGGTCACCCGTCTGGAGGACCGCGGCCTGCTCGCCCGCTACCTCTGTCCCACCGACCGCCGGGGCATCTACACCGACGTCACCGACGCCGGCCGCACCCTCCTCGAACAAGCCCGCCCCACCAACGAGAAGGCCCTGCGCGAGGCCCTCGACCAGGCTGCCGCCAACCCCGAACTCGCTCCCCTGGTACGGGCTTTGGAGGCCCACGGCGTACCGGCCTGAGCCATCCCCAGCTCATCGGCCTGGCCCGACTGCGTCTCCCGGGAATTGTCGACGGCCGCCATGGGCAAGGTCTTCAAGGACCAGCGGTGAAGGAACGCGACACATTCCGCGCAGAGGAACGGAGACCAGCGTGACGGCGAGCCAGGCCACCACCCCCGACGAAGACATGTCACTCACTCGGATAGAGCGTCTCGACGAGGAGATCATCGCGCTGCTGGCGCGCCGTCGTGAGATGGCTCAGGAGCTCCCCGCCCCGGCCAGGGCCCGCGCCGTAGACCCCGGCTTCGTGGAGGCCGTACGGGAGATCACCGACCGTTACCGTCAGGAACTCGGCGGGGCCGGAGAACTCGTCGCGCGCGCGGTCATGGTGCTCTGCCACCCGGGCCGCGAGAACTGAGCGCCAGGCCGAAAGGGCCGTACATAGGGGCTCGGGCGACCTCGCCGGGACGTCGTGCCGTGACGAACGCACAGGTCGCGGGGGCCGGCCGTCGTTGACACCCTCTCGGATCGGGCCGTACAAAGGCCGCATGAGCGTGCCGCAGCTACCCCTGTCCGGGATCACGGTGGTCAGCCTGGAGCAGGCGGTGGCCGCACCCTACGCGACCCGCCAACTCGCCGATCTCGGCGCCCGGGTGATCAAGGTGGAGCGACCGGGCGAGGGTGACTTCGCCCGCCGCTACGACACGACCGTGCACGGCCACTCCAGCTACTTCGTCTGGCTCAACCGGTCCAAGGAGTCGCTCACCCTGGACCTGAAGGACCCGCGCGGCCTCGAGATCCTCAACCAACTCCTCGACGGCGCCGATGTGTTCGTCCAGAACCTCGCTCCGGGCGCGGCCGACCGGCTGGGCCTGGGCGTGGACGTTCTCGCCGAGCGCCGGCCGCGGCTGATCCCGTGCACGATCTCCGGGTACGGCACCGACGGGCCGTGGGCCGACCGCAAGTCGTACGACCTGCTGGTGCAGTGCCAGACGGGTCTGGTGTCGCTGACCGGGACCGCCGAGGAGACCGCACGGGTCGGGATCTCCGTCGCCGACATCGCGGCCGGGATGTACGCCTACAGCGGCATCCTGACCGCCCTGTACACCCGCGCCACCACCGGCAGGGCCCACCCCGTGGAGGTGTCCCTGTTCGAGGCACTGGCCGAGTGGATGGGCCAGCCGGCCAACTACACGCGCTACGGCGGCAGCCAGCCACCGCGTCTGGGCACCCAGCACGCCACGATCGCCCCGTACGGCGCCTTCACGGCCGCCGACGGCAACGACGTGCTCTTCTCCATCCAGAACGAACGCGAGTGGACGGTCCTGTGCGCCGATTTCCTGCGGCGGCCCGAGCTGGCCGAGGACCCGCGCTTCGCCACCGGCTCGGCCCGGGTCGCCCACCGCGAGGAGATCAACGCCGTGGTCGCCGAGCGGATCGCCCGCTCCGAGGCCGCGGAGGTCCTGAAGGACCTGGAGGGCATCGGCATCGCCTGCGCCGGGGTCAATGACGTCGCCGCGTTCCTCGACCATCCGGTCCTGGCCGCCCGCGGCCGCTGGCACGAGGTCGCCGTCCCCGGCGGGGCCACGGTGGAGGCGCTGTTGCCTCCGGCCGACCTGGCGGGACTGCCCGCCCGCATGGACCCGGTGCCGGGGGTGGGCGAGCACACCGAGGCGATCCTCACGCAGCTCGGCCGTACCGGCGAGGACATCGCGGCGCTGCGTGCGGACGGGGTCGTCTGACCCCCGCTTCACCCGGGTTCACCAGGGCAGCGGGCCCTTGGCGTCGAAGTAGCCGCCGCTCGGGCCGTCCGGGGCGACCTGCGCCATGCGGACGATGATCTCGGCGCCCTCCGCCACGGTCTGCGTGCCCGTGTTGCCGTTCAGGTCGGTCTTGGTGAAACCGGGCTCCACGGCGTTGATCCGCATGGCCGGGAACGCCTTCGCGTACTGCACGGTGAGCATGTTGAGCGCGGTCTTGGAGGTCGGGTAGGCGATGCCCGGGTAGAAGTGCGCGGGGTGGTCCGGGTCGGAGAGGTGGGTCAGCGAGCCCAGGCCGCTGCTGACGTTGACCACGACGGGGGCGGCCGAGCGCTGGAGCAGCGGCAGGAAGGCGTGCAGGACGCGGACGACGCCGAAGACGTTCGTCTCGAAGGTGGTGCGCATGTGGTCGGCGGTCACCGTCTCCGCGACCGGCACGCTGTTGTCCTCGGTGCGGGTCTCGATACCGGCGTTGTTGATCAGGACGTCCAGGCCTCCCGCGGTCTGAAGGGTCTTGGCCGCGGCCTCGACGGAGGCGTCGTCGGTGACGTCGAGCTGGACGAACCGTGCCCCGAGCGCGTCGGCGGCGCGCCGGCCGCGCTCGACGTCACGGGCGCCGACATAGACGGTGTGCCCCGCGGCGACGAGTCGGCGGGCGGTCTCGAAACCGAGACCCTTGTTCGCTCCGGTGATGAGTGTTGTCGTCATGCCGACCAGGTTGCTGGAGCGCGGCGGGGTCAGCCAGCAGACCCTTCTTCCTGGGACTGCCGGTACCAGGCACGTCGGCGGCCGGCGGTGTTCACTGAGGAGCATGGCGGCAACAGAACTGGGACAGGCGCTGCGGCGCTGGCGCGACCGGGTCGCCCCGGACGCGGCGGGGCTCTCCTCGGGGGGCCATCGGCGGGCGGCCGGGCTGCGGCGCGAGGAGCTGGCCCTGCTGGCCGGCATCTCGGTCGACTACGTCACGCGTCTCGAACAGGGGCGTGCGGCCAACCCGTCCGTGCAGGTGGTCGAGGCGTTGGCCCGGGCACTGCGGCTCTCGGCGGACGAGAGGACGTACCTCTTCGGTCTCGCGGGACTGGTACCGCCGGGCCCTGAGGTCGTGCCCGCTTTCATCACGCCCAGCGTGCAGCGCCTCCTCGACCGGCTGGTGGACACTCCCGTCGCGGTCTCCGACGCGGCCATGACGTTCCTGCTGGCCAATCCGATGTACGCGGCCCTGATGGGCGATCCGTCCGTCCTGCGCGGTTTCGAACGCAACGGCGTGTGGCGCAACTTCACCGGCATGCCGACCCGGGTACGGCACACCCCGGAGGAACGGCGTGACTTCGAGGCGGGCATGGTCGCCGAACTGCGCGCGGCCGCCGCCCGCTATCCCGCGGACCGTCAACTCATCACCCTCATCGCCGAGTTGCGTACGCGGAGCGAGAGGTTCGCCGGGTTGTGGGACGCGGGGGTGGTGGGCCGTCTCGCCGCCTCGCACAAGACGATCGAGCATCCGCAGGTCGGCACGCTCACGCTCGACTGCGACCTGCTCCGGGTGGAGGAGAACGACCTCCACATCCTCGTGTACTCGGCCGAGCCGGGCACCGAGGCCGCCGAGAAGCTGCGGCTGATCTCGGTGCTCGGCACGCAGAACCTGGTGGAGAGCGGCTAGCGGAGCTTCTGCTTCCCCGCCGGCCGCCCCCTGCCCTCAGTAGCCGTACCGGCTCTTCAGGTGGCGCCAGAAGTCGCGCAGCATCCACTTGTCGAAGTCGGTGATCCGGGTCGCGCTGCCCGCGTTCATCAGGAAGCAGCACTGGCCGGTCGGGGTCCAGTCGTAGAAGTCGTCGAGGCCGAAGGTGTGGCCGACCTCGTGGAGGTAGATGTGGATGTCCTCCTGGGCGAGGGCCCCGGTGAAGTACTCCTGGCCGACACGCTGGCCCCAGTCCCCGCCCGCGCCGCCCTGGAAGCCCTTGGTGAGCCAGAGCGACTGGTCGTAGTGGCGGACCGCGCCGCCGGGGCACTTCGTGTAGTTGCCGTCCTGGTGGAAGAAACGGCCGCAGTCGGGGGCGCACTGCGGAGCGCCGCCCTCGTCGAGGTTCCCGGCGTAGATGTCGACCGAGTTGTCGGTCCACTGCAGGGTCGAGCGGTTCTTCACCGCCCAGCCGACGATGTTGACGGGCACGGTGGTGTACGGCCAGGCGTTGGTGCCGGTGCCGTTGTCGAGCATGGCCGCCATCCACTTGCCGAACTGCTTCTTCAGCGCGGCGTGGACCTGGTCGCGGAGGGCGACGCTGACCGGGGCGTCGGACTCCCACCGGACGCAGTAGTTGACGCTCCCCTTGTTGGCCATGACCTGGTCCCAGCCGTAGTTGCGGAAGCCGTAGAGGTCGGAGTAGGTCGACTCGACGTGGTTCCACACCTCGCCCAGGGGCTGCACGAGACCTGCGGGCGGGTTCCAGTTGGCGGCCGCCTGTGCGGGGGGCGCCGTGACAGCGGGGGTGGCGAGTACCGCGAACAGGGCGGCGAGGACGGTGACGAGACGCGCGATGCGGGTGGGCATGGAGTGAACTCCCTTCGTGGGACGGGATTCACTGGGAGGGTCGCCGCCGGGCCGCCCCGGGTTGCCCCTGACCGCGGACGGAAAACACGGCTGGGATGTGAGCCACCCCACAATCGATACGCTCCCGTATCGATTGCTCGGGAGTTACGCTGATCCCCACGAGAACGAAACCGTTTCGTTCAGCAGCTTGTCCGCTGGACGAGAATGGAGCACGCCATGACCAGCGTCCTCATCGCCACCGGCCAGTCCCTTCAGCGGGTCGGCCTCCGCATGCTCCTCGACTCCCAGTCCGATCTGACCGTCGTCGGCGAGGCGGCGCGCGGGCCGGAGGCGGTCCGGCTGAGCGCGCTGCTCCGGCCGGACGTCGTCCTGCTGGACGGCCGCAGCACCGGCGCGGACACCGTCGAGACCGTCCGCCGTCTCGCCCACGCGCCGGACGGGCACGCCCCGCACGTCCTGCTGCTCACCACCGGCGACGACACCTACCCGTACGGCGCCCTGCGTGCCGGAGCGGCCGGACATCTTCCGGAGGACGCCACCGCGGACGAACTGGTCGCGGCCGTCCGGGTGGTGGCCGCCGGTGACGTCGTCGTCTCCCCAGGACTGACCCGCGCCCTCATCGACGCCGTCCGCAGCCGGAGCGCCGTCGAGGACTCCGTCCCGGGCAACCGGCTCGACACCCTCACCGGACGCGAACGCGATGTGCTCACCGCGGTGGCCTCCGGGGACTCCAACGCCGAGATCGCCGACCGGCTCTCCATCGCCCCGACCACCGTGAAGTCGCACGTCAGCAACATCCTCACCAAGATCGGCGCCCGCGGCCGGGTCCAGGCGGTGGTCTTCGCCTACGAGTCGGGCCTGGTCCGGCCCACGCAGCACGTACTGCACGCGTGAAGAGGCCCGCCTGACGGACCTCCCCAGTGGACAGGTCCGCGACGCCCACTCCGTGCCGCCGGTCCCGGAGGCCCGCTCATGCTGGGCCTGGTCCGAGGCGGCCGTCGTCGATCAGGCCGCCGTATAGCCGAGTTGGCGTCGCATGTAGGGCGTCATGAGGGTCTTCGCCTTGGCCAGGGTGCTGGTGCGGCTGCCGAGCACCGCCGTCTCACCGCCCGGCACGGGCAGCATGGTCACCCCGTCGGCCGGGCCGAAGGGCACGATCAGCGGGGTGCGGTGGAAAGGCCGGTAGAAGCGGGGCTCCTTGCGGTGCCGGCCCGAACTGTGCAGGTGGGCACGGATGTTCCAGGCGGCGAGGTCGGCCTGGGCGAGCGCCGCCGGGGTGATCTTGAGCTCGGTGGCGTCGTTGACGTCGCCCACCGCGAAGACGTCCAGCTGCCCCTCGGCCCGCAGTGACCGGTCGACCTTCACATGCCCGGAGGGGGTCAGCCAGTCGCCGTGTCCGCCCAGGCGCAGCCAGAGCGTGTTGGGAGTGGTGCCGGTCGCCCAGAAGGAGAGGTCCGCGGTGATGACCTCGCCGCGGGCGTCCCGGTAGGTACCGAAGTCGTTGCCCGGGGCCATGAAGGAGTCGAGCCGTACCTCCACGTCGTGCGCCTCCAGCCACTCGCGCGCCTTGCGTCCGGCCCGTTCGCTGCCCGTGCTGGCGAGCAGTGCGGGACCCGCGTGCGCGAGGGTGACCCGGGCGTCCGGCCGGGCCAGCCGGATCTCGGCGCTGAGTTCGACGCCGGAGGGCCCGCCGCCGACGACGAGGACGTGCTCGGCGAAGGCGATCTTCTGCTGGTGCTCGGCGAAGGACTTCATCGCCTCCTCGGTGGTGGTTCCTGCGAAGCGGGCCGGCTCCGGGTAGTCGGCGCCGGTGGCGATCACCACCACGTCGTAGGGCAGCCGCGTGCCGTTGGCCAGCACCACTTGCCGCTCGGCGGTGTCGATGCGGACCACCTTGCCCACGACGACCTGGCCGTGGCGCAGCAGCCGGTCGTAGGGGATGAAGGGGGTCGCGCTCCACTCCCTGCGAACTCCCGCCCGCAGGGAGGAAATACGGTGGAAGAAGACCTCCTTGCGGTCCACCAGCGTGACCCGGGCTGTCGTGTCCAGCCGTTTCGCCAGCCGGACGCCCGCATAGCCGCCGCCGATCACCACTACGTCGCCGTCACTCACGCCGGTCTCCTGTGCCGTGGGGGGAGGGAGTGCCATGACGGACGAGCCGCTCCCCCGGGCACTCGGATGCCGGTGAGCGTAACGCTTGAAACATAAAGTTACGGTGGGGTCCTGTGTGCTTTCCGTGAAGTTCTCGCCTGACCGGGCGTCAGCCGAGTTCGTAGTCGAGCCAGATCCGGTGGGTGCCGTCGGCGTCGACCGAGAGGCCCCCGGTGCCGGTGATACCCGCCAGCTCCCCGGTGCCGCTGGAGGGGACGATCGTGAAGAACTCCGCGGTGCGGTCGCTGCCGGAGGTCGTCGCCGAGTGCGCGAAGTTGAAGGCGCCGGACCGGTCGTGCACCGAGCCCTCGAAGGACTCCATGGCCACATAGGTGCCGACGCCGGACTCCTGGTCGTACGCGGCGGTGAACAGGGTCGCCGAGCGGCCGGCGATCTCGCCCTCGAAGTGCTTCTCCAGCGTCGCGACACCGACCGGGAGCCCGGTGGCCACGGCCGGCTCGGGCTTCAGCTCGGTCGGGACGAACGCCTTCACGCTGAATGTTCCGTCTGCTCTCATGGGCCGACGGTACCGGCCGGGTCCGACAATGCCCGGCCGGCCGCTCGCGGCTACTCCGGCGGGGTCGGCGTGTCGTGGGTGCGGTACATCGCCTGGACGTCCAGTTCCAGCTGGACCGTGGGGCCGACGACCGCGATGCCCCGGGCCAGCATGGACCGCCAGTTGAGGGTGTAGTCCTCGCGGTGCAGCTCCGCCGTCGCGAGGGCCGCGCAGCGCAGTTCCTCGCCGTAGCCACCGTTGACCGTGCCCAGGTAGGTCGTGTCGAGGGCGACCGAGCGGCTCACGCCGTGCATGGTCAGGGAACCCTGCAGGGTCCACTTGCTGCCGCCCCGGTAGGCGAAGCGGCTGCTGACGAAGTCGATGTGGGGGAAGCGTTCCACGTCGAGGAAGTCACCGGAGCGCAGGTGGTTGTCGCGAGTGGTGTTGCCCGTCGTGATGCTCGAGGCGTCGATGCGGACCTGGACCCGGGACTGGGACATGTCCTGCGCGACCTGGATGCCGCCCTCGAAACGCTCGAAGCGGCCGTGCACATGGGCCATGCCGACGTGCTTGGCGATGAAGCGGATCGCGGTGTGCGGCGGATCGAACAACCAGACGCCGGGCGCGGGCAGTTGGAGCGCCTGGGCCGGCTGGAGCCAGACCCGTTCGGTGGGCGTCACACCGTACGGCCCCACCTCGACCGTCTCGCGGTGCGGCTGGAGTCCCTCGGCCGCGGCCATCAGGCTGTAGCGGCCGGGCGGCAGTACGGCGACGAAGTAGCCGTAGGGATCGGTCGTGCCGCGCGCGGCGACCCGGTGCGTGTCCAGGGCGGTGACGGTGACGTCGGCGCCCGCCATGGGCGAGCCCATCGGGTCGACGACCTCACGGGCCACGGCGCCGGCGCCTTCGGGGAGGGGGACGGAGAGGCCCGCCGCCTCGGCAAGGGCAGCCTTGGACCGCCGACGCCGGAGGAGTGCGAGGGCCATGATGTTCACCTTTCTTCGGGGACTTGCTGTACTGCTGCGGGCCTCACGGCCGACGGCCCTCGTGGGCCGCCCGGAGCACCGCCCGCACACCGTCCGCCGTCACGGGACGGGGGTTGGCGTACGGCTGCCCCGCCACCTGTGCGGCCGCCTGAGCCAGGTCGGTCTCCTGGAGACCGAGTTCGGCGAGGGAACGCGGAGCGCCCAGGCGTCCGGCCAGGTCCCACAGGGCTCCTGGCGGGTCATCGGCGTCGAGTGCCCGGCCCAGCGCGATCAACGCATCGGGAGCGGCCGGAGCGTTGTACGCGAGCGCGTACGGCAGGACGACCGTGTGCGTCTCGGCGTGCGGCAGACCGAAGGTGCCGCCCAGGACGTGGCAGAGCTTGTGGTGCAGGCCCATCGTCGTGGCCCCGAGGCAGGTGCCGCACAGCCACGCGCCGTACAGGGCCCGGCCCCGTGCGTCCAGGTCCTGCGGATTCGCGGCGAGCGCGGGCAGCGCCTCGGCCATCGCCCGTACGCCGTCCTGGGCCATCAGGGCGATCAGCGGCGAGGTGTCCGGAGCGTAGAGCGCCTCCACCGCGTGCGCGAGGGCGTTGATGCCGCTGGTCACGGTCAGCGGCACCGGCAGGGAGAGGGTCAGCTCGGGGTCGTAGACGACACTGCGGGGCTGGACCCTCTGGTCGCGGCCGGTGCGCTTGGCCCCGCCCTCGGTCAGGCCCCAGACGGGGGTCATCTCGGAGCCCGAGTAGGTCGACGGCACGGCGATCAGCGGCAGTCCGGTGCTCAGGGCGATCGCCTTGCCGAGGCCGATGGACGAGCCGCCGCCGACCGCGACGACACCGTCGGCCCCGGCCGCCCGTGCCACCGCCACGGCTCGGTCGGCGTCCTCGACGGGTACGTGCATACGGGCCTCGGCGTGCAGCCCCGCGCAGGAGCTCCCGAGGGCGTCCGCCACGGCCCGCGCGACGGCCTCGCCCCGGCTGCCGCACACCACCAACAGCCGCCGCAGACCCAGCTGTTCGGCCTCCGCAGGGGTCGCGGTCACGGCCGCCCCGGGCCGGAAGACGACCCGCCCGGGCCGGCTCTCGTAGGTGAAGTCGCCCGGGAACGTCATGCGTTCGGCTCCAGTACGAGGTCGAAGCGGGCGTGCCGGAAGGGGTTCGGGATGCCGAACTCCGAGGCCAGGGACGGGTCGTCGGTCGTCGCGAAGTCCTGCACCAGACTCTGTTTCACGGCGAAGACGGCGTCGGAGTCGAGGTAGTCGCTGCCCGCGACGAAGATGTGGGTGGTGACGGGGGTATGGCCCTCGGCGGCGGCGATGAAGTGGATGTGCGCGGGCCGGTAGGGATGCCGGCCGGTCGCCCGGAGCAGGTCCCCGACCGGGCCGTCGGTGGGGATCGGGTACGGCGCCGGGACGCAGGTGCGGAACCAGAAGCGGCCCTCGGCGTCGGCGGTGAACAGTCCGCGTCCATTGCCCGCGGGCTGCACGTCGGGCTGCTGGACGTCGTAGAAGCCCCGGTCGTCGGCCTGCCAGACGTCGAGGACGGCGCCGGGCAGCGGGGTGCCGTCCGCCGACAGCACCCGGCCGCTGACCACGCACGGCTCGGCGCCGCCCACCAGGTCGATGTCGTCGCCGAGTTCCCGCACGGGCGACTCGGTCATGTGGAAGGGGCCGAGCACGGTGGACTCGGTGGCGCCCTGTACGCGGTCGCTGTTGAGTGTCTCGACCAGCATGGAGACGCCGAGGACGTCCGAGAGGAGGATGAACTCCTGGCGGGTGTCGGTGCACTTCTGCCCGGTCGCCGTCAGGAAGGCGATCGCTTTCTCCCACTCCTGCCGGGTGAGCCGGGTCTCGCGCACGAAGTCGTGCAGACGACCGATCAGACCGGCGAGCAGTTCGCGCAGGCGTGGATCGGTGGTCGCGTGGAGGCCGGCGAGGGCCTCCTCGGTGACGCTGCTTCCGATCGCGTCGGTGGTCATCCCGGCTCCTCGTTCTCGACGGCGTTCCGCTTCTGCCATGGTCGCGCGTTCTCAGGCGTGACCGAGGATCCGCCGCAGCGCGTCCGTGAGCAGCGCCTCGGCGTCCGGGGCCGCGGTCGCGTGCCGGAAGGCCACGAAGCCGTCGGGCCGTACGAGCAGGGCGCCGGCGTCGCAGATCTCGCTCAGACGTGCCCAGTCGCCGTACGGGTCCTCGTACTCCTGCCCGGGACCGACTACCACGGTGGCGATCTCCACGTCCTGTGCCTCGGCGGCCCGGACCCAGCCCTCGCCGCCGATGCCGGTCAGCAGGGTGAAGCGGCCCTTTCCGACGGTGTCGAGCGTGGAGAGGGTGCGGGAGCCGGAGGTGATCCAGGCGTGCGGGATGCGGGCGCCGGGACGGGAGGTGGGCTGGTGGTGGAGCTCGGGGTCGCGGGCGAAGGTCTCCGCGGGGGTGCCGTCGGGGACGATGGCATGCGAGGCGTAGCGCTGGTTGAGGTCGACGCCGTGCGCGTTGAACTCGTACACCTTGAAGGCGATGGCCTCGCGGAGCCGGGCCCGCTGCTTCGCGGCGGCCTCGGTGGTGTCCTTGCGGGCGGCGATGTTGGCCCACAGTTGTTCGGGGGTCTGCGGGGAGAGTCTGTCGAGGGCCTCGAAGATCGGGGCGGTCTCGCCGATGGACCGGTTGGCGCGGGTGACGACCTGCTTGCCGATCGGGGCGCGTTCGGCGGTGTAGGTGTCGAGGAGCTTCGGGGCGGCGGTGCCGTCGAGGACGAGCTTCAGCTTCCAGGCGAGGTTGTAGGAGTCCTGGATGGAGGTGTTCGAGCCGAGGCCGTTGGACGGTGGGTGCCGGTGGGTGGCGTCTCCTGCGCAGAACACCCGGCCGCGGGAGTAGGTCTCGGCGTACATCTCGTTGACGGTCCAGGCCGAGGACGACGTGATCGTCACGGGGATCTCGTCGTCACCGACCAGCCGGCGGACCACGGACTCGGCGTACTCCGTGGTCAGGTCGGGGGCGCCCGCCGTGACGTCGTACCCCCACACGATCATCCACTCGTTCCACGGCCGTACGCAGCGCACCAGGCCCGCGCCGATGCCGCCGACGGTGGCGCCCGGGGCGAGGACCCAGTAGAGGGTGGCGGGCCGGTGGGCGGTGTACTTGGTCAGGTCCGCCTCGAAGACGATGTTGATGCTGCCGGCCACGCCCATCCGGCCGCCCATCGGGAGCCCCACGTCCTCGGCGACCTTGGAGCGGCCGCCGTCCGCGCCGATCAGGTACTTGGCGCGGATCTCGTACGTGTCCCCGCGCAGCCGGTCCCGCACGGTGACCGTGACGCCGTCGGCGTCCTGGGTGTGCGAGAGGTACTCGGTCTCGAAGCGCAGGCCGGTGCCGCGGGCGACGGCCGCGTCGACGAGGACCGGCTCCATGAGGTGCTGCGGCAGGTCGCACATGCGGGTGGGTCCGGCGAGTTCGTGGGCGGCCTGGACGAGCGGATCGTTGCCCCACGAGCGCACCCGGCCGAGTTCCTCGCCGGCGAGGCTCGTGCAGAAGGTGGTGTTGCCCATCAGGTGCTGCGGGGTCGCCCGCGCGATGACGTCCTGCTCGACGCCCAGGTCGCGCAGCACCTCCATCGTGCGCTGGTTGGTGATGTGCGCGCGGGGGGTGTCGGCGAGGCTCGCGTAGCGGGTGACGACGATGTTCGGCACGCCGTAGGTGCTCAGGGCGAGCGCGGCCGAGGCTCCGGCCGGGCCGCTGCCTACGATCAGGACGTCGGTCTCGACGACGGTGGACACGGCACGCTCCTGGCGGGGGCTCACGGACTGCTGACAGTCTCGATCATGGCCCGGTGCGGCGATGTGCGGGTGTCTCGAAATGAGACATCCGCACCGGCCGTCAGGAGACACCACCCTCCGTGCGGGGCAGTCGTTGCCCATTCAACCGAACCCGCTACGGTGGAGGGGTCGTGACCACCACAGAGCCCTCCCCCGCAGTCCACGCCCTCCCGCCGCTGCGAGTGGCGCGCGAGCGCTTCCTGGCCGGGCGCCCGCTGCCCGACGGTGTGCCGGAGGAGGTTCTCGCGGCGTGGCGGCGGGCCCGCTTCTTCGGCGTACCGCACGACTTGAAGGAGCCCCCCGCCGATCCGCCCCGGCCGGCCGAGTCGGCGCTGCTCGGCGCCGCCCGTCCGGTGCTCGAACGGATCGCCCCCGCGCTGGGCGCCGGCCACCACGTCCTCCTCCTCACCGACGCGCGGCTGCGCGTGCTGTGGACGTCCGGGAACACCGGCGGGTTCGCCCCGTGCCCGGGGCTGTCGGAGCAGGAGGTCGGGCACAACAGCGCGGCCCTCGCCCTGCGCGGCCGGCGCCGTGCCGAGGTGTACGGGCCCGAGCACTTCCTCGACGTGTGGCAGGACGTGTCGGCGGTCAGCGTCCCGGTCCGCGCGCCGAACAGCGGACAGGCACTGGGCACGGTCACCGTCGCCTCCCACCTGTGCGGCGGGCGCCGGCCGCACCCGCAGGCGGCGCTCGCCGAGGCCGCGGCCGCCGCGATCGAGGCCGAACTGCCGGCCCGGGCGGGACGGCCCGAACAGGTCCTCCTGGACGCCTACACGCGAGCGGCGCGAGGAGAGGGCCGCGCGGTGGCCGCGCTGGACGGCCGCAACCGCCTGATCAGCGTGGCGGCGGAGCGGCTCGCGACTCCGGAGGTGCTTCGGGCTCTTGAGCGTACGGCGATGACGGCCCGGCACACGGATGCGCCGGTGTCCGCCGAGTTGCCCGACGGAGCGGGGTGCGGGGCCCGGATCGACCTGGTGCGTCAGGAGGGCGCGGTCGTGGGGATCGTGGCCGTCCTGGAACCGCGGGACGAGAGCCCACCGAGGCCCCGGCCGCGCCCGCTGTCCCGTCTGGCCGGCTCTTCTCCGCCGTGGGCGTACGCCGTGCAGCGCGCCGCCGAGCTGGTCCGCTCCCCCGAGCCCGTGCTGCTGACCGGTGAACGGGGCACGGGGAAGACCGCGCTGGCCCGGGAGCTGCTGGGACCGGGTGGCCTCCAGCTGGTCGACGCGGCGGAAGAGGGCGCGCTCGAAGGGGGCTTGGCGGCATGGGCCGCGGGGAGCCCCCTGGTCCTCCGGCACGCCGAGCGGCTGACGCAGTCCGCCGTGGCGACGCTCAACTCCCTGCTCGACACGCACCCGGACACCCGGCTGCTGGTGACCCACACCCCCGGAACCGCGCCCGGCCCCTGCTTGCAGCGGCTCCTCGACAAGCTGGCCGCCCGCACGGTCGTCCTGCCGCCGCTGCGGGAACGCACCGAGGACATCAGGGAGTTGCTGTCGGCCCTCGCGCCGCGCCCGGCACCGGGAACTCCTCCGCTGACCTGGACCCTGGATGCCCTGAGCGCGCTCGAACAGCATCCGTGGCCCGGGAACGTCACCGAACTCGCCCACGTCGTCCAGGCCCTGGCGGAGCACCGGCGGGTCCGGGGACCGGTCCGCCGGGCCGAACTGCCGGACACCGTGCGGCAGGGACCACCCGTCCGTCCGCTCAGCCCGATGGAACACGCCGAACGCACCACGATCCTCAGGACTTTGCACCGCCACGGCGGCAACAAGTCCCGCGCGGCGGCGGCACTCGGCATCGGGCGGGCGACGCTGTATCGCAAACTGCGGGAGTACGAGGGCTGAGGAGCGGAGGGTGAACTCTGATCGGCGGGGCGCCGCTCCGGGCCGGAGGGTGCCTGCATACCGTAGAGGCAGATCACCATCTGCCCGGGAGCGCGCATGACCGGTAGCCGCCGCAAGAGACCCGGCGACACCTTCGACACCATCGAGCCGCCGGGCGACGCCCGGCTGGTCGCCGCCGTGGTGACCGTGACCGGCCTGGTCGAGTTCCTCGGCGCGCTGTCCGGGTCCGAGGTGTGGCTTCTGGGGCTCCTGGTGTTCCTGCCGGGTGCCGCCTCGGCGCTGGGCACGGTCCGGCAGACGGCGTTCGTCGCCGTGTGGACCACGCTCGTCGTCACGGCCAGCGTGCTGCTGCGGGACCGCAACGCGGGCCACTGGTTCGACCGGCTGCTGCTGGTCCTGTTCACCCTGGTCCTGGCGGCGACCTCCGTCTACGGATGCCACCGCCGGATCAAACGCGAGCGCGCGATGCTGCGGCTGCGTTCCACCGCCGCGGCCATGCAGCGGCACATCCTGCATCCCCTCCCCCTCCTGACCGACGACGTGCTGGTCAACGGCGTGTACGAGCCGCTCCAGGAGGAACGCCTCGTCGGCGGGGACATCTACGACGTCGTCGACTCGCCCTTCGGCACCCGGGTGCTGATCGGGGACGTCCAGGGCAAGGGGCTCGCCGCCGTGGGCACCGCGTTCGCCGTCATCGGCGCCTTCCGGGAGGCGGCCTACCGCGAGCCCACCCTCACCGCGCTCGTGGACGCCCTGGACGCCGCCGTCGTACGGCACAACTCCTACGCCATGCACACCGGCGACGACGAACGCTTCGTCACCGCGCTCATCGTCGGCGTCGACGCGGACACCGAGGTGCAGGCCGTGAACTGCGGACACGTGCTGCCGCATGTGCTCCACGAGGGGTCCGTGCGCACTCCCGACCTCGAGCCCGGGGTTCCGCTGGGCCTGGCCGAACTCGCCCACGAGCCCACGACCGTGGGCTGGTTCGAGTTCCCCGAGGGAGCGACGCTGCTGCTGAGCACCGACGGCCTGACGGAGACCCGCTCGGCGGACGGCGCCTTCTACCCGGTCGACGAGCGCCTGACGAAGTACGTCGGCCTCTCCCCCACCGAGCTGCCGCAGGCCCTGCACGACGACGCCCGCGCGTTCGCCGGCCGCGGCGGCCCGCACGACGACGTGGCCGTCCTGACGGTCCGCCGCTCCCTGCGCCTCTGAGACCGCTCAGCCGTCCGCCAGTTCCCCCAGCAGCTTCCAGGTGCGGCGCTGGTCCTCGTCGCCGCCCAGGTCCGTCGCGGTGAACACCACCTCCGTGGCCCCCGCGTCACGGTAGCGGCGCACTTCGGCGGCGACGGTCTCCTCGTCGCCGATGACGGCCAGGTCCGCGGCTCGGGTGGCGCCGGATAGACCGAGGACGCGCTGGTAGGAGGGGAACTGCTCGTAGAACGCGAGCGTCTCGGTCGCCGTCCGCCGAACGGCCTCGACGTCGGCGGTGACCACGCCCGGCACGAAGGCCACGATCCGCGGTGCCGGGCGGCCCGCGGACTCGGCCGCGGCGGTGACGGCCGGGACGATGTGCTCGGCGAGCGCACGCGGGCCGGCGAGCAACGGCAGGATGCCGTCGGCGAGTTCACCGGAGACACGCAGGGCCTGCGGTGCCATGGCGGCGACCAGGATCGGCACCGGCGGTTCGGCGCCCGGCACCGTGGCCGGCAGCGGGGTCGTGGCGGTCAGCAGCTCGCCGTGGAAGTCGGCGCTGCCGGTCTCCACGAGCAGGCGCAGGGCGGTGAGGAACTCCCGCAGCCGGGCGATGGGGCGCTCGTACGGGATGCCGAACCCGGTCTCGGTGAAGTGCTTGGTGCCGAGCGCGAGCCCGAGGTGGTAGCGGCCGCCGGTGGCGGCCTGGGCCGTGAGCGCCTGACTGGCGACGAGCAGAGGATGGCGGCCGAAGACGGGGATCGCGGAGGTGCCGACCTGGAGTCCGGGCACCTCGCGGCCGACGATGGCGGCCAGCGAGGGAGAGTCGTATCCGAAGGTCTGTCCGAACCACACGGAACGCAGTCCGGCCTCGTGGGCCTCCCGCGCGAGCTGCACCGTGGGGTCGATCCGATGATGGAGAGGAAGAGCCAGTCCAAGGGTCATACCTGAAGCAACTGCCCTCCCCCGCACGGGAATTCCTCTCCGCAGCGTGTCCGAGGCCGAGCCTGGCTGCCGGAGCGGGCAGGACAGGACAGCGCCGGAATCTGTGACACTGGCCGACACACCGCTCGCCTTCACCGGTTCGCTCGGCGGGCCGATCCGAACATATGGGACCGATCTGAACACCCAGCCCTGTGCGCCACGTTCTTAAGAGTGCAGGACGCGAGGCGAACCAGAACCGTGAGGCCATCTTGTCGAACGCACCGACCGCCACCCGCCGGGGCTGGGGAACCAGAAACTGGCGCGTGGCCAGGAAACTCCAGGCCATCCTCCTCATCCCGGTCATCGTGGCCCTTGTCCTCGGCGGTATACGGGTCAAGCGCTCCATCGACACCTGGCAGGACGCCGACGACGCGGTCCGCGTGGCGGAACTGGTCCAGGCGGCCAACAAGTACGCCAGCGACGCCATCGACGAACGCGATGTGTCGGTGATCCCCCTGGTCAAGGGCGACCGGACATCGACGGTGGTCACGAAGGCCCGCGCGATCACCGACGCCGACGCCGAGAGGTTCAACGAGGCGGTGGAGCGGATGCCGCAGACCGCCGGACTGCTGCGCCGGGTCGAACTCGTGCGCACCGGCGAGAAGCAGCTCGCGTCCGTGCGCGCGAACGCCTTCACCTCCCGGCTGACCGGCGTGCAGACCGAGGAGAGCTACCACGCCGTCCAGCACCCGCTGATGGAACTCTCCAACGAGCTCGGCTTCGGCAGCAGCAACCAGGCGAGCTTCGGCCGCACCCTCTACGCCGCGTCCCTCACCCAGGCCGCCGAGTCCCTGATCCGGGCGATCGGCACCCACCTCCTCGTCGAGGACCGCGCCAAACTCGCCCCGGGCGAACTGCAGGCCCAGCTCGGCTCGTTCAGTTCCTACGTCTATCTCGAACAGGTCGCGCTCCAGGAGTACGCCGGCGCCGGCACCGCCGACGACATGGCCCGGCTGCGCAAGGCGCTGTCCGACGCGGAGAAGCAGGGCAAGGAGCAGGCCGAGCAGGCGCAGACGCAGGCCGAGGCGGCGGGGAAGACCTTCGTGGCCGCGCCGGGCCTGGCGAAGATGGCCGGCGAGATCGCCTCGGGCAAGTCGGCGCAGCAGCTCGCCGCCGAGGGCATCACGCCCGAGGCGTTCTTCGCCGCCTCCACCCTCAGCTTCGACGCCTACCGCGGTGTCGAGGTGCACCTCACCGACAGCGCGCTGGCGGACGCCCACAGCATCGCCGACGACGCCCGCAACGACGCCGTCATCAACGCCGTACTGGTGCTCACCGCGGTCCTCGTCGCCTTCCTGCTGGCCGCCTGGGTGGCCCGGACGATGAGCACCAGCATGCGCCGGCTGAGCGCCTCGGCCCACGAGATCGCCGGACAGCGGCTCCCCGCCCTGCTCACCCAGCTCACCCGGGCCATCCCCGGCCGGGTCGACGCCCAGGTGGTGCCGATACCGATCACCACCACGGACGAGATCGGCGAGGTCGCCCGCGCCTTCGACCACGTGCACCGCGAGGCCGTCCGGCTCGCCGCCGAACAGGCCCTGCTGCGCGCCAACATCAACACGATCTTCAGCAACCTGGCGCGTCGCAACCAGTCGCTGATCGAGCGTCAACTCGCGCTGATCACCAGTCTGGAGGGCAAGGAGGCGGACCCCGACCAGCTGGAGAACCTCTTCAAGATGGACCACCTCGCCACCCGCGTGCGCCGCAACGGCGAGAACCTCCTGGTGCTCGGCGGTGAGACGCCCGCCCAGCAGTGGGACCAGCCGCTGCCCCTCGTCGACGTGATCCGCGCCGCGGCCTCGGAGGTCGAGCAGTACGAGCGGGTCGAGCTGGCGGGGGTCCCGGAGGCCGAGATCCACGGCCGCGCCGTGACCGACCTGGTGCACATGCTGGCCGAACTCGTGGAGAACGCGACGACGTTCTCCTCGCCGCAGTCCCGGGTCCGGGTCACCGCGGCGCGGCTGCCCGACGGCCGGATCATGGTCGAGATCCACGACCGGGGTATCGGGCTGCCGCCGGAGGAGCTGGCCGACATCAACCACACCCTGGCCGACCCGCCCACCGTGGACGCGGCGATCTCCCAGCGCATGGGCCTGTACGTGGTCGGCCGGCTCGCGGACCGGCACGGCATCCGCGTCCAGCTCCGCCCCTCCGAGGAGGGCCAGGGCACGACGGCACTGGCGATGCTCCCGGACACGATCACCTACCGGGGAACACCGGCGGAGTCCGACATCGACACCATGGCCCTGGCGACCTTCACGGACCCCGGCTTCCCCGAGGCCACCGCCCGCGGATACGAGGCCTGGAACGACAGATAGGCGAGAGGGGCTCGTGGCCGGAGGAACCCCGCCCCGGTAAATCGCCTTGGCCCCGGGGCCCTTGCCACGGCAGGATGATCGCTCGGTGTCGGCACAGTCGAGGGGAACGGTGGATGAGGCGCAACCGGCTCGGGAAGACCGATGTGCACGTCACCGAGCTGGGCTTCGGTGGCGGCCCGCTCGGCGGACTCTTCGCACCGCTGGACGACGAGACGGCCGCGGGTGCCCTGGAGGCGGCCTGGGACAGCGGCATCCGCTACTTCGACACCTCCCCGCACTACGGCATCGGCCACTCCGAGCGGCGCACCGGCGCCCTGCTCCGGGGCAGGCCGCGTGACGAGTTCACCCTGTCGACGAAGGTCGGCCGGCTGCTGGTCCCGCAGGACGCGGCGGGCCGTATGGACGAGAGCTTCGCGGTGCCCGCCACCCACCGCAGGGTGTGGGACTTCACGCGGGACGGTGTGCTGCGCAGCGTGGCGGACTCGCTGGAGCGGATGGGCGTGGACCGTCTCGACGTGCTGTTCCTGCACGACGCGGAGGAGCACTTCGAGGACGCCTTGCGCGACGGATACCCGGCCCTCGCCGAACTCCGCGCCCAGGGCGTGGTGGGGGCGATCGGCGCGGGGATGTACCACCCCGGCAAACTGACCCGGCTGGTCAGGGAGTCGGACGTCGACGTCGTGATGCTGTCCGGCCGCTACACGCTCCTGGACCACAGCGCCCTGGACGAACTCCTGCCCCTGTGCACCGACCGCGGGGTCTCGGTCCTCGCCGCGTCGGTCTTCAACTCCGGTCTGCTCGCCACGGCCCGCCCCACCGAGGGCAGCACCTTCGACTACGCCCCCGCCTCGTCGCGCCTGCTGCAGCGTGCGCACCGCATCGCCGATGTCTGCGAGGCCCACGGCGTGACCCTCCCGGAGCTGGCGATGGCGTTTCCGCTCCGCCATCCGGCGGTCGCTGGCATCGTCGTCGGCATGCGTACGGCGGAGGAGGTACGCAGCAACACGGCGGCGTTCGGCGCGGAGATCCCGACCCGGCTGTGGGACGACCTGCGGGGCAAGGGGCTCCTGGACGAGCGGGCACCCGTGACGTGAGCGCACGCTCAGGGTGCCCGACCGGTCCGGTTGCCTGCGAAGTCCCTCGGAGCCTCGCCATGATCAGGCGCGATAGGTTCCGCCCTGGAGAACATACGGAGGTGCCGTGGGCGAGCAGGACGCTCAGAGGGAGATCACGACCGCCAAGGAGGCGGCCGACGACGCGCTGGTCCTGGCGTTCGGGCGGCTGCAGGGCGCCGCGAACCGGCTGGAGTACATCCTGGGCCGGCGGATAGAGGAGGAGTGCGGGATCAGCCACCTGATGTACGAGGTGCTGCTGATCCTGGGCCGGGCGGGCGAGCCGGGGCTGTCGATGCGGGCGATCGGCCAGGAGCAGGTGCTCAGCACGGGCGGGGCGACGCGGCTGGTGGACCGGATGGAGGCGGCCGGGCTGGTGCGGCGCGTCACGGACCCGGACGACCGGCGCGGACGCCTGGTCCATCTGACGCCCCTGGGTGAGGAGACCGCCGTACGCGCCTCCCGGCTGCACGTGGCGAACATCAAGCGGTACTTCCTGGAGCCCCTGCCCGCCGCCCACCGGGAACGCTTCGCGGAGGACCTGCGCATTCTCAGCCACGCGGCCCGGGACTCCCTGCCGCTGCTGCCCTGAGTCCCCCGAGGCGGGCGGCACGCGCTCCTGGCAGGATGGCCGGCATGGAACGTGTGCTGGGAATCGGCGGATACTTCCTCAGGTCGGACGACCCCGTGGCCCTGAGCGCGTGGTACCGCGACTGCCTGGGCCTGGAGGCCGACGAGAACGGACTGTGGCGGCAGGAGGCCGGGCCCACGGTGTTCGCGACGTTCGAGTCCGGGACCGCCTACTTCGGGTCCCGCGCCCAGCAGACCATGCTCAACTTCCGGGTCCGCGACCTGGACGCGATGCTCGCGCAACTGCGCGCCGCCGGAGCGGACGTGGCCGAGGAGACCCAGGACATGGAGGGCGTCGGCCGATTCGGCTGGGTCACCGACCCGGAGGGCAACCGCATCGAGCTGTGGCAGCCCGCCTGACCGGCCGACACCCCGGCCTCAGCCGACGTGCCGGATCCGGAAGCGGCCGGGTTCCGACGGATCCCGGTCGACGATCCGGACCGGTGCCCGGTCCCACTGCCAGACGCTGACGCCGGGCACGCGGGAGAACCGGATCGGCCCGCGGGTGCCTTCGACCGCCACGCGCGGCCAGGCCGCGGCGATGTCCGCCCGGTCCGTCCCGTGGGAGCGCAGCACGTCGGCGAGGACGGCGATCGTGTCGTAGCCCTCGAAGGCCACGAAGGAGGGCGCCGCGCCCAGCCGCTCGCGGAGGGCTGTCTCCACCCGCGTACCGAGTGGGCCGAGGTGCTCGGGCAGATAGCGCAGGAACGGGATTCCGGCGCCGTCACCGCCCAGCAGGCTCGCCCATTCGGCGAACTCGGGTTGCCCGGCCGGAGCTCCGATCATGCACTCGGCGAGGCGCCGGTCACGGCGGACGGATCCGACGATCGACACGGCAGGCTCGGGGAAGCCGACCAGGAGCAGGAGGGCCGTCGCCCGCCGGTCCACGAGCCGGTGGCACACGTCCTCGGGGGTGAGTGCCCGGGCGTCGAGTTCGATGACGGTTCCGCCGCGCGGAGCGAGGTGGTCGCGCAGGATGCGGGTCCCCGCCGCCCAGTAGACGCTCGGTTCGCCCGCCACGGCGATCCGGCGGTGACCCGCTCCGAGGAGGAAGCCCGCGTAGACCTGCCAGCCGTGGGACTGCGGCGGGGGGAGCCGCGCGACCCACTCGGTCGGCTGTTCGGTCAGCGTGTCGAGAACCGCCGACGAGCAGAGGAACGGCAGGCGGAGGGTGTCGGCCTTGGCGGCAGCGGCGCGGGCCACGACGCTGTGGTACTCGCCCGCCACGGCGGCCACGCCCAGCCGAGCCAGTTCGTCCACGGCCGCCGCGGCCCGCTGCGGATCAGCCGCGGTGTCCCTCACCAGCAGCTCGAGCGGCCTTCCGCCGATCCCGCCGGCGTCATTGACGTCACCGACCGACAGCTCCAGGCCGGCGAGGAGGTGCCGGCCCGCCTCGACCCAACCGGGCCGCGTCAGCGGAACGAGAGCGCCGATCCGGACCGGCCGTGTCGCCGGACGCGCCTGGGTGGTCATGCCGGACATTGCACCCGCCCCTCTCCCCCGCAGGCAACCCCATTGACGGTCCCCGCTCCACCCGGCGTCCGCCCCGTCCGGGCTACTTGGTGGTTCGAGGGGGCGGGATGATGCCCGTCGTCGTCAGTTCCCGGTACCACAGGGCGCTGTCCTTCAGCGTGCGGCGCTGGGTCTCGTAGTCGACGTGGACGATGCCGAAGCGCTTCGAATAGCCGTATCCCCATTCGAAGTTGTCCATCAGCGACCACACGAAGTACCCGCGCAGATCGACACCGGCGGCGAGCGCCCGGTGGGCGGCGACGAAGTGCCGGTGGAGGTAGTCGACGCGCTCCGGGTCGTGAACGGCAGGGCTGCCGTCGGGGCGGGTGGTGAGGTGGTCCTCGAAGGCCGCTCCGTTCTCGGTGACGACCAGGGGCAGGTCCGGGAAGCGGGCGTGCAGGTCCAGGAGGAGTTCTTCGAGTCCGTCGGGGTCGATGTTCCAGCCCATGGCGGTGTGCGGGCCCTCCTGCGCGACGAACTCGACCTGCGGGGAGCCGGGCCAGGGCGAGCCGCCCATGTCCTTGTGACCGTCGTTGTTCTGACGTGCCGTCGTGCCGTCCCACAGGCGAACCCGGGTGGTGGCGTAGTAGTTGACGCCGAGCAGGTCCAGGGGCTGCCGGATCAGCGCGAGGTCACCGTCCTCGACGAACGACCAGTCCGTGACGGCCGCGGTGTCCTCCATGAGGTCCCGCGGGTAATGACCGCGCAGCAGGGGGTCGGTGAAGGCGCGGTTGGCCAGCGCGTCGATGCGGCGTACGGCTTCCTCGGCGCCGTCCCCCTCGCCGCGCAGAACATGGAAGTTGAGGGTGACCGAGTACTGCGGGTCGTTGGTGGTGACCTCCCTGAGCTGCTGAACCGCCAGCCCGTGGGCGAGGTTGAGGTGGTGGACCGCGGTCAGCGCCGCGGCGCCGTCGCTGCGGCCGGGGGCGTGGGCTCCGGCGCCGTAGCCGAGGTAGGCGGAGCACCAGGGCTCGTTCAGCGTGGTCCAGATCGCGACCCGGTCGCCGAGGGCCTCGCCGACGACACGGGCGTACTCGGCGAAGGCGAAGGCGGTCTCGCGGTTCGTCCAGCCGCCCTCGTCCTCGAGGGCCTGCGGCAGATCCCAGTGGTACAGGGTCGCGACGGGGGCGATGTCCCGCTGGAGCAGGCCGTCGACCAGCCGGCTGTAGAAGTCCAGCCCCTTGGGGTTGGCCGGCCCCCGGCCGGTGGGCTGGATGCGCGGCCAGGCGATCGAGAACCGGTAGGCCCTGAGGCCCAGGGACGCCATGAGGTCGAGGTCCTCGTCGAGGCGGTGGTAGTGGTCGGCCGCCACGTCACCGGTGTCGCCGTTCCACGTCTTGCCCGGCGTGTGGGAGTAGGTGTCCCAGATGGAGGGACCGCGCCCGTCCTCGTCGGCGGCGCCCTCGATCTGGTAGGCGGCGGTCGCGGAGCCGAGGAGGAAGTGCGCGGGGAAGGACACGGGCTGGGCTGTCGACATGCGGGTCGCTTTCCGGTGAGGGCCAGAGGATGGGGGCGGTGCCCGGGAACCACGGTGATGTTAACGTTAACAAGCTGTCAAGACCTCCGCCCCGGCCAATCCCCCTCCCACCCCGTCTGCCTCGGAGTACGCCCGCGTTCTCGCCCCCGCGTCCCTTTCGCCGCCGCGCCGACACAGGAGGCGGGGCTGGTCGTCTTCCAGAACGGCCGGTGGCACGCCATCCTGGCGCTCACCGTGGGCACCGACGGAGCGCGGCAGGTCGTCCTCACCGCGGTGGAGGCAGGCACCACCACCCGTCTCGGCGCCGTCGCCGTGACCGACGCCGAGGTCGTCCTCGCGGTGGGGAGCGACGAGTCCGGCTACACCTTCCGCGCCGGGAACAGCACGGTGGGCGGCATCGAGCGGCCCTTCTTCAGCACGGAACGCGCCGGCGGGTTCGTCGGCGTCCACATCGGCCTGTACGGCGTCGGCGACGCCGAGGTGGGCGACGCGGGCGCGGGCGAGACCCTTGTGCGGTGGTTCGAGTACGGGCCCCGCCCTGCCGTCGGCGCGGGAACGGATCAGCTGTAGAAGTTCTTCGCCCAGCGGTGCCCGGCCAGCAGGGACAGCTCCCGCGGGGTGAGCGGCGGGGCGTCCGCGATCGCCGCGTTGCGTTCGACGTTCGTCAGGGACCGCATCCCCACGACGACCGTGGAGACCGCCTGCCCCGCGAGAGCGAACCGCAGCGCGGCGGACGGGAGTTCGTCGACTCCGATGCCCAGCTCGGCGAGGATCGCGTCGACGCGCTGCTCGACCTGGGCGGGCCGGTCCTCCCTGAAGTACCAGTTGCGCCAGTCCCCTTCGGGGAAGGTGACTCCCTTGCGGATCGATCCGGTCAGGGCGCCTTCGTCGAGGGCGACACGGACGATCACGCCGACGCCGTACTCCTCGCAGGCCGGCAACAGGGCGTCGGACGGGGCCTGTTCGAAGACGTTGTAGATGACCTGGACGGTGTCCAGGACGCCGGTGCGCAGCACGCGGAGGACGTTCTCGGGCTGGTGGTCCTTGACGGAGATCCCGAAGAACCTGATCTTGCCCTCCTGCTTGAGGGCGTCCACCGTCTCCAACAGGTCGCCCTGGCCGGTCCATTCGTCCTCCCAGGTGTGCAGCTGGAGGAGGTCGACGTGGTCGCGGCCGAGTTCGCGCAGGCTGGTCTCCAGGCTCTCGCGCAGATGTGAGCCGGGGAACACCTCCATGGGGTCAAGACCGCTGGGCGTCAGGGAGACGTGCACCTTCGGCCCGACCTTCGTCGCCACGTGGACGCCGTCGCCACCGCCCGGCAGTTCCTTGAGCGCCCGGCCGACGACGCGCTCGCTGCGGTCGTAGGCCCGGGCGGTGTCGATGAAGGTGACGCCCAGGTCGAGAGCGCGGTGCAGGGCGCGGACGGCGGAGTCGTCGTCGGCGCCGACCCAGGCTCCCTGGCCCAGTCCCCAGGCGCCGTAGCCGATCTCCGACACGGTCAGTCCGGTGCGGCCGAGTTCGCGGTAACGCATGTGCTGTCGTACTCCCTGGGTGAGGCCCTTGGCGCAGGGCGGCGGAACGTCGAACGGAAGTCGCGCTTCAGGAATCCGCGCGGGGTACGGCCGTACTGTGCCGTACGACGAGTCGCGGCGTGATCTTCTGCCGCTGCGCCGGTTCCCCGTCCACCCTGCGCACCAACAGCTCGATGGCGCTCCGGCCGAGGTGGGCGAAGTCCTGGCGGACCGTGGTCAGGGCGGGTACCAGGTACCCGGCGCCCTTCATGTCGTCGAAGCCGACGACCGACACGTCGTGCGGCACCTTCACACCTCGTTCGGCGAAGGCGGCCAGCACACCCATGGCCATCTGGTCGTTCCCCGCGAAGACGGCGGTGGGCAGGCCGCCGTCGGAGTCGCAGAGTTCGTGGGCCAGGCGGAACCCGCTCTCCGCGCCGAAGTCGCCCTCCAGCAGGGGTCCTTCGGCTGTCGCGGCGGTGAGTTCGGCCCGCCAGCCCTCGACCCGGGCCCGGGCGTCGAAGGTGCGCAGGGCGCCCGTGAGGTGGGCGATGTCCCGGTGTCCGAGGTCGAGGAGGTGCCGGACCGCGAGCCGGGCGCCGAGTTCCTGGTCGACCTCGACGAAGCTCAGCTCGGGGTCGGGCACGTTGCCGGACATCACCACCGCCACCGGCACTCCGAGGGCGAGCCCGGACAGCGCCTCCACCGTCTCGGGCCGGTCCGCGACGACCGCGATCGCCTCGACGGACTGGTCGGTGAGCCGTTGCAGGGTCTCCATGAGGTCATCGGTGGTGCTCTCGCCCTGCCGGCTGGCCAGGCTCACCCAGTAACCGGCCTGCTTGGCGGCCGTCTCCACGCCGAGGAGGATGCGGGGCAGTTCGAACAGTTCCGACCCGACGATCACCACGCCGATCGTCGAGGAGCGACGGCTCTTGAGGGCCCTGGCGACGCTGTTGCGGCGGTATCCCAGCTTCTGGATCGCCGCCTCGACCCGGGCCCGCGTCTCCGGCCTGACCGACGGATGGTCGTTGACGACACGGGAGACGGTGATGTGCGAGACGCCGGCCTCCCGGGCCACATCCATCATGCCTGGCGGCCGGTCCATGTCACCCGTCCTCTGCGCTCGACCCCAGCAGGCGGCCCACGCCCACCGCCGATACTGCCACAGGCGCCGGATGGCCTCTTCGCCTCAGGAGGGGTACGGCGCCCTCGGGCCGGTGCGCGGCGCCACCGCGCACCGGCCCGGTCGTCCGGAACGCCTGGGCGCCCGGCCTGTGGGTGAGCCGGTGAGTCTCAGGATGTGTACCGCGGGGTCCACTGGGCCTTGTCGATCGCTTCGCGCAGTTCGGCCTCCGTCGCCTGCGGGGCGACGCCGTCCTCGACGGCGGCCCGGGCCACGGCGAGCGCGATCTCGCGGGCCGCGTCCCGCATGCTCGCCAGCGGGGGCAGCAGCGGGGTGGCGCCGTCGGTGCCGGCCCGTACCGCGCAGTCGCCCACGGCCCGGGCCGCGGCCACCATCATGCGGTCGGTGACCCGGGTGGCCCGGCAGGCGGTGACCGCCAGGCCGACGGCGGGGAAGACGTAGACGTTGTTGGCCTGCGCGACCGGTACCTCGCGACCGTCCACCTTCAGCGGTGGGAAGGGCGATCCGGCGGCGATCAGGGCCCTGCCGTCGGTCCAGCGGGCGAGGTCGGCGGGGTCGGCCTCGGCGTTCGAGGTGGGGTTGGACAGGGGCAGGATCACCGGCCGGTCGCAGGAGTCGGCCATCGTCCGCACGATCTCCTCGGTGAAGGCACCGTGCGCGGTCGACAGCCCGATCAGCACCGTCGGCTTCACCTCGCCGACGACCCGGGCGAGGTCGGGCGCGTCCCCGCCCCACTGTCGTACCTCCTCGTCGTCGCGGGCGTAGACGCGCTGCTCGGGGGTGAGGTCGGTGCGGGAGCCCACCAGCAGGCCGTCGACGTCGACGAACCAGAACCGGCCGGCCGCCTCCTCTTCGGACAGGCCCTCCTCCACGAGTGCGGTACGGATCATGTCGGCGACCCCGATCGCCGCCGATCCGGCACCCAGGACCACGATCCGGTGGTCGGTCAGGGATGTTCCGGCGACCTTCGTGGTAGTGCTCAGCGCGCCGAGTGCCACGGCCGCGGTGCCCTGGATGTCGTCGTTGAAGGTGAGCAGCCGGTCCTGGTAACGGGTGAGGATGGGGCGGGCGTGGGCGGTGGCGAAGTCCTCCCACTGGAGCAGGGTGCCGGGGAGTTCGGCCTCCACGGCGGAGACGAACGCCTCGATCATCTCGTCGTAGGCGTCTCCGGTGACGCGGTGCTGCCTGCGGCCGAGGTAGTGCTCGCCCGCGAGCAGTTCCTCGTTGTCGGTGCCGACGTCGAGGAGGATCGGCAGGGTGCGGGCGGGGTGGATGCCGCCGATGGCGGTGTAGAGGCTGAGCTTGCCGATCGGGATGCCCATGCCGCCCACGCCCTGGTCGCCCAGACCCAGGATGCGCTGGCCGTCGGTGACGACGATGACGTCGACCTCGCCGCCCGGCCGGTTGCGCAGGATCTCCCGGAACCGGTGCCGGTCCTCGTAGGTCAGGAACAGACCGCGCGGCCTGCGGTAGATCTCGCTGAAGCGGCGGCAGGCCTCACCGACCGTCGGGGTGTAGACGACGGGCAGCATCTCCTCCATGTGCCGGGTGAGCAGGCCGTAGAAGAGCACCTCGTTGGTGTCCTGGAGCTGGCGCAGGTAGATGTGCCGGTTCAGCGGCTTGTCGTAGCCGAGGAACGCCTCGTACGCCCGGTCCGCCTGCTCCTGAAGCGTCTCCGTCGCCGGTGGCAGCAGCCCGTCCAGGCCGAGGTCGGCGCGTTCCTCGGGACTGAAGGCGGTCCCCTTGTTGAGCAGGGGGTCGGCGAGCAGGGCGGTTCCCCGGACACGGTCGGGGCTGGGTGTTGCCATGGTGTTCCTCGGTTCGAAGGACAGCAGGGACGGTTTCGGCGTGCACAACTCCCCCGTCCGCATCCCTACTGCCCCGTCCCCGGGCGGCGGAATCACCCGGCGTCACCCGATGAGCGGCTCAGGCGTCCCCTGCCGCGTGGACGCGCTGCCCTTCGACGAAGGTCTGCAGGACACGCGTGGCGGCGATCTCCTCGGGCGGGCCCGCGAAGGGGTCGCGGTCGAGGACGACGAGGTCGGCCGACTTCCCCACGGCGATGGTGCCGGTGATGTCGTCGAGGTGGTTCACATAGGCGCTGCCCGCCGTGTACGCGGCGATGGCGGCGCCCAGGTCGAGGCGCTGCCCCGGGAGGAACTCCGGGGTGCCCTCGGGGGCGTCGGGAGCGATCCGGTTGACGGCGACATGGATGGCCTGGAAGGGGTCGGGGCTGCTGACGGGCCAGTCGCTGCCGGCGGCCAGGGTGGTGCCGGCGCGCAGCAGGTCCCCGAAGGGGTACTGCCGTGCGCCGCGTTCGTCGCCGAGGAAGGGCAGGGTCAGTTCGTCCATCTGGGGTTCGTGGGCGGCCCACAGCATCTGGAGGTTGGCGCTCGCGCCCAGGGCCCGGAACCGGGGGATGTCGTGCGGGTGCACGACCTGGAGGTGGGCCAGGTGGTGCCGGGTGTCGCGCCGTCCGTTGGCCGTGCGGGCCGACTCCACGGCGTCCAGGGCCTCGCGCACCGCGCGGTCGCCGAGCGCGTGGAAGTGGACCTGGAAGCCGGACGCGTCGAGTTCGGTGACGTACTTCTTCAGGTCGTCCGGCTCGACGAAGCTGATGCCGCTGTTGTCCGAGGAGCAACCGCAGCCGGTCAGATAGGGGTCGAGCATCGCCGCGGTGTGGTTCTCCGCGATGCCGTCCTGCATGACCTTCACGGTGCCGGCCCGGAACCGACCCCGGTGCAACTCCTCGCGCCGGGCGACGAGTTCGGGGATCTGTTCGGCGCCCCGCTCGCGGTCCCACCACAGGGCGCCGACGACCCGGGCGGTGAGCAGGCCCCGGTCGAGGGCCGCGAGGTAGGAGGGCGCCGGGTCGGTCATGTTGGCGTACGCGCCGACGATGGCGTCCTGCCAGGCGGTGACGCCGTGGGAGTGCAGCACGGCCTGCGCCCGCAGGAGGGCCGTGAGCTGGGCCTCCGCGGTGGGGTCCGGAACCAGCCTTCCCACCAGGTGGACCGCGCCCTCCTGGAGCATGCCGGTGGGGTTGCCGTCGGCGTCGCGTTCGATCCGGCCGTCGGCGGGGTCCGGGGTACGGGCGTCGATGCCCGCGCGTTCCAGGGCGCGGCTGTTGACCCAGGCGCCGTGGTGGTCGCGGTTGGGCAGGAAGACGGGCCGGTCGGGGACCACCGTGTCGAGGGCCGCCGCCGTGGGCGCCCCACCGGGGAACGCCTCCAGGGACCAGCCGCCGCCGGTGATCCACTCGACGTCCGGGTGCCGGTCGGCGTACGCCCTGATCCGGCGCAGGTACTCGGCCGGGTCAACGGTGTCGGCGAGGTGGCACAGGCCGAGTTCGAGGCCGGCGCCCTGCGGGTGGACATGGGCGTCCTGGAAGCCCGGCAGGAGCAACTTCCCCGCCAGGTCGACGACTTCGGTGCGCGGGCCGATCAGCTCGTGCACCTCGTCGTGGCCCACGGCGGCGATCCGCCCGTCGCGCACGGCCACGGCGGTGGCGCGGCTGCGGGCGGCATCGACGGTGTGCACGGGACCGCCGGTGAGGACGAGGTCCGCGGTGTGTGACATGGGGGTGAACTCCAGGAAGGGTCAGACCGCCGTGCGGTCCATCGGCAGGGTCAGGGACTCGGCGTCGGTGCCGCGCCCGGTGCTGAAGTACGGCGAGTGCCGCACGTACTTGGCGACGGCGGCCATGGCGAGACCGGCGAGGACGATCGCGGCGGGCAGCGAGAACATGAACCAGCCGTTGTCCGGGCTGAGTTCGAAGTGGTCGCTCATGGTCAGATACGAGTATCCGAGGTAGCCGCCGAGGCCGAGCAGGATCAGTCCGGACACGGCGGGCACGCCGACGGCGAGCAGCGCCTCCCGCGGCCCGTCGTGACGCGCGGATCGGAAGCGCACGGCGCAGGCGAGCGCGGTGAGGCCGTAGTAGAGGGCGACGATCAGGCCGATGGCGTTGACGGCGGCCAGCAGCATGTCGCTCAGCTTGGGGATCGCGACGGCGAGCAGGGCGACCACCGCGGCGATGGCCATCACGACGACCGTGCCGGCTGCGGGGGTGCCGTAGCGCGGGTGGAGGCGGGTCCACACCGGTCCCATCGTGCGGTCGCGGCTCATGGCGAACAGGCCGCGTGCCGTGGGGATCAGGGTGGCCTGCACGGAGGCGACCGCGGAGAACATCAGCGCGACGAGGGGCAGGGTGGCCCAGGGTTCGGCGGCCAGTTTCTCGCCGAGGTACGGCAGGGCCTGGGGGCCGTTGCGGACGAGTTCGGCCAGGCTCATCTCCCGCTGGAAGGCGACCGAGGCGAAGAGGAACAGTCCGAGCATCGCGAAGAGGGCGATGAGGCCACCGCGCGCCGCGTCGCCCGGGCTCTTCGTCTCCTCGTTGACGCTGAAGGCCGCGTCCCAGCCCCAGAAGAAGAACACCGCGAGGACCATGCCCTGGGCGAACGTGGTGCCGCTGGAGATCTCGAAGGGGTTGAACCAGGACAGCGAGAGGGCGTGGTCGCCGGTGATCAGGGCCCAGCCGCAGAAGGCCAGCAGGACCGTGTACTCGAAGACCAGGAGGGCGAACTGGAAGCGGGTGGCGGCCCGCACCCCGGTGACGGCGAGCGCGGTGAGGGCGACGAGGATCACCAGTCCGACGCCGGTGGTGACACCGGTGGACGTCGGGTCGAGGGCGATCCCGGCGACGCTGTGCAGCCCGGCCTTGTTGGCGAAGGCCAGGACCACCGAGCCCATGATCGCGCTGGTGTAGGCGCAGAAGATGACGGAGCCGACCAGGGTGACCCAGCCGGTCAGGAAGCCGGGCCAGGGACCGAGGGACTTGCCGACCCAGACGTAGCCGTTGCCGCAGTTCGGCTCCGAGCGGTTCAGGCGGGCGTAGGCGGTGGCGATGCCGAGGACCGGCAGGAAGGCCAGGAGCAGCAGGGCGGGGGCCTGGAGGCCCACGATGGTCGCGATCGTGCCCATGCCGATGGCGATGCTGGTGGTGGCCGCGGTGCTGGACGCGGCGATGGCCACGCCGTCGACGACGCCGAGGGAACGGCGCAGATCCGGGCTCGGAGCGGAGGAGAGGGACGGTCTGGACGACATGGAGGGCTCCTCGGGGACGGGAGACGGGGAAGAGCCGCGCGGTGAGGTGATGGAACAGCCGATGCCCACATTGGGTCAACCCTGTTGACGTAAGGCGGCCGGGGTCGTTCACTGAGGGCCCGGGTCGTTCAGGGAGGCCCCGGCGAGAGGATCCCGGTCATGTCCAGCCGTGTCCCGGAGGAACGCCGACGTCGGCGGCCCACCCGCTCCGGAGTCCTGCTGTCCGAGGGCCTGATCGTCGAGACCGCGCTGCGGCTGATCGGCGAGCACGGTTCCGAGGCGCTGAGCGTGCGCCGGCTCGGCGCGGCGCTGGGCTGCGACCCGACCGCCCTGTACCGCTACTTCCACGACACCGACGACCTGGTGCTCGCCATCGCGGACCGGATCATCGGCGACGCGATGGCGGGGTTCGTGCCCGGGGACGACTGGGTGGCCTCGCTGCGCGAGATGGCCCTGCGGGTCCGTGCCGGATACCTCGCCCATCCGCGGGCGGCCGCCCTGGCCGCGCACCGGGTGACCCGGCGCAGCAGCGAGATCCGGGCGGTGGACACCGGGATCGGCCTGCTGCTGTCCGCGGGCTTCGCACCGGCCGTCGCCGCCCGCCTGTACCTGGCCTTCATCGACACCGTGCTCAGCCACGCGGCCACGGACGCGGCGTTCCAGGCACTGCCCCGGCAGCAGCGCGAGGCCGACCGGCGGGCGTGGCGGGAGGTCTACCAGGACCTGGACCCGGTGACGTACCCGGCGCTCACCGCGGTACGCCGCGAACTGCCGGGGATGGCGGACAGCTCGTTCGAGAAGGCGGTGGACCTGATCCTCGAGGCGCTGGCGGCGCGCGCGCCGACGCGGTCAGCGTCCACGGGGGGTTCGTCACCCGGATGAGTGTTTCCGTACGTTCCCTGGGGCGGCGGTTGGCTGGAGTGGCTGGCCGGTAGCAACGCCAAGTTCGCACACCCGTCCACAGGGCGGAACTCCGCCACGGTCGCGACGCTCGCGCTCGCACTGCTCGGACTCGGCTCGGACTCGGCTCGGGCGCCCGGCGCTCGCCCACACCGCCAAGCCGTCCTCACGGCACTACACCGCCATCGACCTGGGCACGCTCGGCGGCACCTACAGCTCGGGGTTCGCCCTCGACCGTGACACGGTGGTCGGCAGCTCCGCACGAGCCGGCGACGACTTCAACTCGCACGCCTTCGCCTACGACCGGTCCACACACGCCATGACCGACCTCGGCACGTGCGCTGTCCGGCTGCTGCCGCCGGACGTCAGGCGGCGCTGAATTCGTGGGCGGGGCCGCCTCGCCATTCCACCCGCTGCGGGTCGTCGAGGATGGCCTCGGGGTCGGCGAGTCGGCGGCTTCAAGGGAGACGCCCAGGTCGTGGTCGCTGTACGCGGTGCCGAGGATCTCGTCCCGGCCGCCGCTGCGCACGGTGCCCCTCCGGCCGCCCGAGATGGACGGCCGGTGCACGACGATCGGCGCGCTGGTCACGCCTTCCAGCCTGACCCCGGCCCGTTGCGGAGCGAATCGGTCGTGGCGGTCAGGGTGTCCTGTGACAACGAATGCGTGCCATCGAAGTCTGAGCGATCGCTCGTGAGGGCTCGTATGCCACCTCAGACACGAGGCTGAGCGTCCAGGAACCGGTGGAGGGATGCCGTCATGCTCGCCACGAACGTGTCACGGGTCCGGTCGGAGACCAGGTCCAGGGACAGGTACGGGTTGAGGTCCTCCAGCTCTACGAGGAGCAGCTCGCCTTCCTGGGTGCGGCAGGCGTCCACACGCTGGACGCCGTGGTCGAGGGTGTTCCAGTCGATGAAGGACCGGGCGAAGGCCAGGTCGGCGTCGGCGGGCTCGTAGGGCGCAAGGACCCAGCGCCGTTCGGGGTCGGGGGCGTGCAGGGCGTACTGGAAGGTGTCGTCGACGTAGTAGAAGGACACCTCGTAGCGGAAGTCGATGCGCGGCTGGACCAGGATGTCGCCGTGGACGAGGTCGCTCAGCTGCTCTCGGGGCACGAAGGTCAGGCCGATGGAGTCCGCGCCCGCTTTCGGCTTGACCGCGTACCGGCCGACCTCGGGCAGCAGGTGCAGGTCCTCGGGCCGGTCGATGGTGGGGATGACCGGGTATCCGGCGGCGGTCAGGTCCAGCAGGTACTGCTTGCCGGCCATGTCGCCCCGGCCGGACAGCGGGTTGTAGACCCGGATGCCACGGGCCATGGCCTGCTCCCGGAAGGCCTCGTACTCCTTCTGGTAGTGCAGCACGGGCCCGCTGTTACGGACCACGACCCCGTCGAAGGCGTCCATCAGCGCGGCGGCATCCAACGGGTGGCACAGGCCGATGTCGAAGCCGTCGCGCAGTCGGGAGGTCAAGAAGATGTCCTCATCGCAGTAGCGCCGCCCCCGGGCCTGGTAGGCGAGGTCGGTCACGAACAGAACTCTGCGGCGCTCGGGCATCATGCATCTCCTCTTACGGTGCCCCAAACCTACCTATCCCGCGGAACACGGCCTCGGGCAGCCGCGTAGTCGTGGGCTCACGCTCAGACTTCCCTAGGTTTTTCTCCGGGATCGGGCGAGGTTCGGTGGCACACGCTCATGATGCGATGTCACAGGACGCTCAGCCCCGGGGCGCCGTTGACGAGCGGCGAACCAAGCGACAAGTAACTCACCAGTAGCCTTAGGGTCGCCCGGGTGCCAGTCGGGCATCCCGTTGAACCGTCGTACGACGGCCCATATGGCAGCTGCGGAGCTGGTGAGGGCCGAGCTCCAGTACGCCTGTGCCACGGCGGGGTAGTCCTCACGTTTCAGGTCGCGGGCGACCGCGTGGCGACTGCCCGCCGTCTGCTCTGGTTGTCGTGCGGGGATGGGAGTTCCCGTCGGTGATCAGCTGGTCAACGGCTTCCTGGCCGCGGGCGGCGAGGGACTTGGCCCTGACGGCACCGATACCGGAGGAGGCACCGGTGATGACGACCTTGACTTCAAGGTGGTTCATCGGGATCTCCCCGTGGGAGGGCAGCGCATCGCCCCTGTCGAGGGCTGGACGGCCGGGTGCTGAGCAGGCCCGCGCAGGGTTCAGTGCTTGCGGCGCTTGACGACGTAGGCGTACTGGTCGGGCCAGCGCGGCTCGGCGCCGAGTGTGAGGGCGGCGTGCTGCGGCCAGTAGGGGTCGCGCAGCAGTTCACGGCCGAGCAGGACGGCGTCCGCCTGCCCGGAGGTGATGATCTCTTCGCCCTGGTGGGGGTCGGTGATAATGCCGACGGCGGCGGTGGGGATGCCGGTGCCTTGGCGGGCCTGGGCGGCGAAGGGCACCTGGTAGCTCGGTCCAGCGACGATCTTGGCGTCGCGGACCATGCCGCCGGTGGACACGTCGAGCAGATCGACGCCGTGAGCGGTCAACTCCTTGGCGAGGCGGACGGTGTCCTCACCGGTCCAGCCCTCGCGCGTGTCCTCGGGGTTCTCGGTCAGCCAGTCGGTGGCCGAGGTGCGGAAGAAGACCGGCAGTTCGGCGGGCCACACGGCGCGCACCGCGTCGACAACCTCCAGGGCGAAGCGGATCCGGTTCTCGAAGCTGCCGCCGTAGGCGTCGGTGCGGTGGTTGGAGGCCGGGGAGAGGAATGAATTGATCAGGTAGCCGTGGGCGCCGTGCACCTCGGCGACCTCGAAGCCGGCGGCCAGCGCGCGGCGGGCGGAATCGGCGAAGTCAGCTACCAGCTGCCGGATCTCGGCCACGGTCAGCTCGTGCGGGACGGGCAGGCCGTCGTACGCGACCGCGCTGGGCGCCACCGTCTGCCAGCCGCCCTGGCTCTGGGGCACGGACCGGTCGGACAGCCAGGGCTTGTCCACCGACGCCTTACGGCCCGCGTGGGCGAGCTGGATCGCCGGGACGGCGCCGTGCGCCTTGATGGCCACGGTGATCCGGGAGAACGCCTCCTGCTGGTGGTCATTCCACAGGCCCAGGTCCCAGGGACTGATCCGCCCGTCGGGACGGACCCCGGTGGCCTCGGCCATGACCAGGCCCGCGCCACCGGCGGCGCGCGAGGCCAGGTGGGCGAGGTGGAAGTCGGTCGGCGCGCCGGTCTCCGGGCCCGTGGGGGCGGCGGAGTACATGCACATCGGCGACATCCACACCCGGTTGGGTATCTGGAGGGAGCGCAGCTTGAGGGGGGTGAACAGAGTGCTCACGGTGTTTCCCTTTCAGGTGGGGCATCGCCGGCGGGCAACGCCGTCGACGGGGAGATGAGTTGAGGTGCGGAGCGCCGGTTCAGCGGGCGGCGTGGGCTGCCACGGCGCCGCGATGGGGGCGGTGCCCCCGATGACCTCGGCGGTCCGGCCGTTCAGACGCGGTTCGTCGAGCAGCGCCAGCAGGACGGCGGTGACATCGGCCCGGGAGATGGGGCCCGGACCGGTCCGCTCGGCGAGCGCGACCCGGCCGGTGCCGGGGGTGTCGTTGAGCAGACCGGGACGGACGTTCGTCGCCCGGAGCGCGGTCCGGGACCGGATGGCGTTCTCGGCCGCGAGCTTGGCCCGCAGATAGGTACGGAAGACCGGGTCGAGGCTCTCGTCGTCGACGGCCCGCAGATCGGCGCCCATGGCGGAGAGCAGCGGGTAGCGTCCGACTCCGGCGCTCTCAGCGGCGTCGGTCGGCAGGATCGCCGCGCCGCCGTCCACGCTGTCCTTACGGCCCACCGAACTCCCGGGACCCACCGCGTCGGCACCCGTCAGATGCCGGGCGACCTCGTCGCCGGCGGCCTTCTCCAGATCCACGAGCCGGGCCCGGGCCCCCGACCTCCGCCAACGCCTCGGCCTGGGCCGGGTTTCGGATGAGGCCGGTGACCGCATCGCCGCGCCGGGACAGCAGCTGCTCCAGGAGAAGGGCGATCCTGCCGTGCCCTCCGGCGATCAGGACCTTCACGATCAGGCCGGCAGGCGGGTGTCGAGGACGAAGTTGACCTCGATGAGCTGGCCCGGGAAGAACAGCGACGCGACGCCGATGGTGGAGCTGGTGGGGCGGTGGTCGCCGAAGTAGGCCAGGTTCGCCGCGGCCATCGCCACGTTGTACCGCGGCAGGTCCACGATGAACTGGGTCTCGGAGACGACCTGGTTGCGGGTGGCGCCGTAGTGGGCGAGCACCTTCTCGAAGTTGGCGTAGGACTGCTTCAGCTGGGCGTCGAAGTCGCCCGGGTAGAGGAAGTTGCCCTGCTCGTCGTGCGAGAGCTGCCCGGACACGTAGATCGTGTCGCCGACCTTGATGGCCTGGGCGAAACCGAACTCCTTCTCACCGGAGACGTCGTGGCTGTAGGAATCGATGGCGGTGATGGTGCTTCTCCTTGCTGACGGTGCTGTGGTTGAGGTGCGGGGGTGAGCTCAGGCGGCCGCGAGGCGGGTGACGGCGTCCGCGACGGGGGTGTCACCGGAGGTGAGTTCGACGATCACGCGGCTGAGGGCAGGCGCGTGCAGGGCGGCGTCGAGGAACGCGGCGACGTCGTCGCGGTGCACGTCGCCGTACTCGACGGCGGGACCGGCGGTGACCCGGCCGGTGCCGGGGGTGTCCAGAAGGGTTCCGGGACGGACGATCAGCCAGTCCAGATCGGTGCGCGTCAGATAGACGTCGGCGGTTTTCTTGACCTTGATGTAGTGCTCGAAGCCCTCACTGCGTGTCCCGTCGCGCAGCGCGTCGGGGAACACCGAGACGAGGACGAACCGCGCCGCCCCGGCCAGCGCGGCCGCGTCGGCGGCCTTTTGAAGGCCACGGCCGTCGATGAGGGTCGTCTTGTCCTGACCGGTGCCGTGTGCGCCGGCCGAGAAGACCACGGCGTCATGGCCGCGCATCTTGCCGGCCAGATCCTCGACCGAGTCTGCGATGAGATCACCGATCACCGGCGTCCCGCCGGCCGCCTGTATGGTCTCGCCCTGAGCGGGCCCGCGGTGCATGCCAGTCACGACGTCACCGCGTTGGGTGAGGAGTTGAGTGAGGCGGCGGCCGACTTCTCCGGCGGCACCGATCTGGAACACCTTCATGAGCTCGTCCCGTCTTTCGCGTGTGGGGGTGGGTGGTGCCGGCCGCCGGTCAGGCGGCGAACACCTGGGAGTCGTCGGCGAACGCCTTGAACTCCAGCGCGTTGCCGGCCGGGTCGAGGAGGAACATCGTCCACTGCTCGCCCTTCTGGCCCGCGAAACGCACGTACGGCTCGATGACGAACTCGGTGCCCGCCGCCCGCAGCCGCTCGGCGAACTCCTGGAAGGCCTCGACCGTCAGAACCAGGCCGAAGTGCGGCACGGGTACGTCGTGGCCGTCGACCGGGTTGTGTATGCGCTGCGCGCGCTCCGGCGCGAGGTGCGTGACGAACTGGTGGCCGTGCAGATTCCAGTCCACCCACGTGTCCGCACTGCGGCCCTGCTCCAGGCCCAGGACGTCGCCGTAGAAGCGGCGCGCGGCAGCCAGGTCGTCGACCGGCACGGCCAGGTGGAAGCGGGGGATCGGGGAGTCGAGAACGGTCATGGCACTGCCTTCCTGCTGGGGACGGAGCGGCCCGTGGGCGATCCTGCTCCGCTTGTCCTAATGTTGACATCACGACAACGACTGAATGTTAACATTAGGTCATGGGTCGAGGTGTAATTCGGGCATGAGTAATCAGGGCAAGGTGGCCCCGGCTCGCCGCCGGGGTCTGGCCGACGAGGTTGCGGACCGTATCCGCGAGGCCATCTTCAACGGGGCCTACGCCCCCGGCGAGCAGCTGCGCGAGGTGGAGCTGTCCGGCGAGCTGGGCGTCAGCCGCGGCCCGGTGCGCGAGGCGCTGCGGCTGCTGGAGCGCGAGGGCCTGGTGCACTGTGCGTGGCACCGGGGCACGACGGTGACGACGCTGTCCGCCGAGGACGTGGCTGAGCTCGACAGCCTGCGCGGCGCGCTGGAGGACCTCGCCGTACGGCAGGTGATCGCCCACGCCTCGGACGAGGACCTCGCGTCCATCGCGAAGACGGCCGACATGATGGAGCGGGCCGGCGATGCGCACGAGATGGTGCGCCTGGACATCGCCTTCCACGACGCGGTGTTCGCCGCCGCAGGGCACCGGCGCCTCGCCGACGCCTGGGACGGCATACGCTGCCAGGTCCACCTGTTCCTGCTGACCCGGATCGGCCGCAGCACCGCCGGCTACCTCGACCGCATCCCGCGCGAGCACCACGGACTCGTCACCGCACTGCGCGCCCGGGACACCGACACCGCCCTCGACCTCTTCGCAGCACACCGGCGCCACGCCGTCGACGTGGTCGCCGGAACCACTGCCTGAGTGTCGGCAAACGATGGCATGTGATCGTGGAGGCACAGGTGCGTGGCTACGGGGTTTCGCCAGCTCGGCAAGACGAAATCTGGAGACGCTGGCGCGAGGGGCAGTCGTTCACTTGATCGGGCGGGCGCTCAGGGCGCTGATGCAGAACGCCCGTCGCTTCCTGTACCAGAGTGGCGGCATCCGCCTCACACCACAGACGCGGTCAAAGCGGCATATGAGCGGCAGCGAGCGCGAGGAGATATCCCGCGGCATCGCCGACGGGGAATCAGCCCGGCAGTTGGCCGAGCGGCTGGGCAGATCTCCTTCGACCGTCTCCCGCGAGATCGCCCGCAACGGGGGCCGGGACCGCTACCGAGCCGCCTCGGCCGATGCAGCCGCCGACCAGCGCGGGCGCCGCCCCAAGCAGGCCAAACTCGCTCAACGGCCTGCTTTAAGGGCTCTGGTGGAAGCCAAGCCCGCCCTGTGCTGGTCAGCCGAGCAGATCTGCAGGATGGCTGCGACGGCAGTTTCCTGGTGACACCTCCATGCAGATCTCGCACGAAGCGGTCTGCCTATCGCTCTACGACCCTCGTCGGCGCCAGGCGATCAAGCGCACCCTCTCCCAGCGGCTGCGGTCAGCCAGGCCCATGTGCCGTCCGAAGATCGCCCGCCGGCCCACCGGGCGGGGCATCATCCGCGGCATGGTGTCCATCACCGTCCCCCCATTACCGTCTTTCATAGCCCCGCAACGGGGTTACCGGCCTTCGGAGTTGGCATGACTACCTCCCCTTATCGAGTGCATGGCCCGGGGGGGTGGTGTCACCAGCTCCGAAGGCACTGACCGCTCACCTGGGACCGCGGCCGGAAAATCGCCGAGCACCAGGCCATCACCACCGAGACCAGGAAGCCGATCTACCTCTGCAAGCCGCGGAGCCCGTGGCAACGCGGCACGTTGACTCCAGCCGCCGGTTGGGGCTGGTGTTGAGCAGATTGCTGTGCTCGGCTCGCAGCCGGGCCAGGATCTCCGCCTTGATCGGTCGATCGGCTGACCCGGCGCGGCGGAAGGCCGCGGGCAATGGCCGTTCGGCCGAGGCGCGGGGTGCCGCTGGGCGGCGAGAGTGAAGGCGGATCACAACCCCGGCTTCGAGAGGCACGGCATGCAGCGCAAGTCCATGATCGTTACTGGTTCACGGTGGCTGCCGTCCTCGGCGCCGGGACCGCCGCCACCCACGCGTTGAGCGGTACTACATCCACAACTGGGCTGGACCAGCAGAGCACGGTGACCGTGGACGGCCAGAAGGCGCTCGCGGCGAAGCTGGTCGTCGGCCGCATCCAGTCGAGGTACCGCCGCTTCCGTGGGTCGGCCGCAAGGTGGCCGGAGTGTCTGTCGGGCGAACTCAAGTCAGTGGCCGGTACGACCATGACCTGCACCGAGAGGACAGACGGGCGGCAGCTCAAGATCCCGGTGCGCGTCATCAAGGCCGACTCCGCCTCCAGCACCTGGAAGTTCGACCGCTGAGAAGCGCCGAGAGGCAGCGGAAAGCTCCTTTGAACCGTTTGAGAGGGGAACGACACACGATCATGGGAACCGTCCTGACCGGCATCGGCCTGGTCAAAAAGTACGCGTCCACCACCGCCCTGGCCGGGGTGGACGTCGAGGTCGGCGAGCGCGAATCGCTCGCCGTCATGGGCCCGTCCGGGTCCGGCAAGTCCACCCTCATGCTCACCCTTGCCGGGATCATCCGTCCCGACGGCGGACAGGTGCTGCTACGTGGCGAGCGCATCGACAAGCTCGGCGAGAACAGGCTCAGCGCACTGCGCAGGCGGCGCTTCGGCTTCGTCTTCCAGTTCGGCCAACTGCTGCCGGAACTGCCCGCCGAGGAGAACATCGCCCTGCCCTTGATGCTGGAGGGCACCCCTCGGCGGCAGGCGGTGGCAAAGGCCCGCCGCTGGTTCGCCCCGCTCGGCCTGGAGGGCCTGGAACAGCGCCGCCCCGGTCAGTTGTCCGGCGGCCAGGCCCAGCGGGTCGCGATCGCCCGCGCCCTCGTGGTCGAACCCGATGTCGTCTTCGCCGACGAACCCACCGGCGCGCTGGACCAGTCCACCAGCGAGGAGGTCATCGGCCTGCTGACCTCGGTCACCCGGCACCAGGGCGCCTCGCTCGTCATCGTCACCCACGACGTCGACGTCGCCGCCCACTGCGACCGGATCCTCCAGGTCCGCGACGGCCGGATCACCGGCCCCCTCCAGTACACGGCCGCTCATTGAGCCCCGTACATCACCACTGTCTGATCCTCCCGGAGCCCTTCATGTCCTCCCCCGTCCTGCCGTTGACCTGGCATCTAGCCCGCCGTTCCGGCCGACGCGGTTGGCAGGGTCAGCTCTTGGCCGCCGCGGCCGCCACCGTCAGCTCCCTGGTGCTGCTGGTCCTGTTCGCCGCCTGGCACGGGGCCGGCGCACGGGCAGACGCCACCGCGTGGCGAACCCCGCAGCCCGACCGGCACGGCACCGCAGTCCAGGCATTGACCACGACCTTCGTCCGCGGCGAGCCGGTCACCGTGGTCAGCCTCGCCCAGTTGCCCGGCCGCAAACCCACGCCCGCGCCGCCGGGAGTGGCCGCCTTCCCCAAGCCCGGCCAGGTCTACCTCTCCCCGGCCCTCGCCGAGCTGGCGCACAGGTTGCCTGCCCTGCAACTCGCCGACCGGTTCCCCAAGACCGCCTCCTACGAGACGATCGGCGCAGCCGGACTGGCCGCCCCGGACGAACTGGTGGCGGTGGTCGGACGCTCCGCCTCCGATCCCGCAGTCTCCCCTGCCGCGGGTGACGCTCCCCTGGACAGCGGGCTGATTGCCCGCGTGGTCATCTCCGGCTACTCCGGCACCACCCCGAGCCCGTTCACCGTCTACGACCAGTCCGGGATGTTGCTGGGCGCCGGCCTGCTCGTCGTGCCCGTGCTTATGCTGGCGACCGCCTCCGGACGGCTCGGGGCGGCCCGCCGGGAACAGCGGCTCGCCGCGCTGCGGCTGGCCGGAGCGACCCCCCGCCAGATCCTCGCCATGACCGGCGCCGAGACCGCGGCGGTCGGCGCGGCGGGAGCGGCGGCGGGCGCCCTCGCCTACCGGCTGCTGCTCCCGGCCCTCGCCCACCTGCCCTTCGGCATCGGGACCTGGCACACCGGCGACCTCTGGGTAGGCGGCTTGGGCGTGCTCGCGGTGGTCGCCTCGGTCTCGCTGCTCACCGCCCTCAGTGCGGTGAGCACACTGCGGCAGGTCGCCCGCTCACCGCTGGGCGTCGCCCAGCAGTCCAACCCGCGCCGCACTCGCATGATCCGTCTGGTCCTGTTCGCCGCTGCCGTGCTCTACATCCTCGTCAGCGTGGACGGCGGCGGCCTCAAGACGTCGCAACAGGCCGCCCTGGTGATGCTCTTCTACGGCGCGTTCTGGATCATCGGCCCCTGGGTCGTGGACCGCCTCGGCCGCCTCATGGCCCGCTTCGCCCGCCGCCCCGCCACCCTGCTGGCCGCCCGCCGGCTGAGCGACGACCCTCGCAGCGCCTGGCGTACCGTCAGCGGCCTGGTGATGGCCGGATTCGTGGCCGGATTCCTCTCCGTCGCCCACCTCGACTTTGGCGGCCACGACTATTCGGGGCAGGTCGCCGTGTCCGTGCCCGCGGCGGAGCATCGTCCCGCCGCCGCACGGGAGGCTGCCGAACGGGCCCGCGCGCTGCTGACGGAAGCCGGGGTCACCGCCACCGTGCACGCCCGCACCGACGACAAAGACGACGACTCGCTGCTGTGGGGCCGCGCCGGCGTCACGGTCCGTCTCCCAAGCGGACCGGCACAGGTCGACACCGCGCTTACCGCGCTGACGGCCCTCAACCCCGCGTCGCCGCCGTACACCCAGAAATACTTCACCGCCGCCGACGACCTCGGCTCCGCCACGCGGCGTGAGCTGGGCCTGGCGGTCCTGACCGCGGGCTTCGTCGTCGCCACCGCCTCCGCGGGCCTGACCGCCGCCGCGAACGTCCTCGACCGCCGCCGCGTCTACGGCCTCCTGCGTCTGGCCGGAACCCCGATGAAGGTACTGGACCGGGCCAGAGTCCGCGAGACAGTCGTCCCGCTGGTGGTCCTCGCCGGAGGCATGACCGCCTCCGGGGTCTACGGCGCTGTCAAGCTCAACGAAGCGGGCGATACGACGGTGGACTCCTCCGGCGCTCTGCAGCTGACGGTCTGTGTCCTGATCGGAGCCGCCGCGATGTTCGCCGCGATCGCCGCCAGCCGTCCCCTCCTCCGGGCCGTCACCGACAACCCGGCCCAACAACCGGACTGAACAGCGGCCGGCCGGGGTGGCCGCGGAGCCTACGCCAGCTCCACGGCCACCCCGGCCGTCTCCGACTGCGGGGGGACTCGAGCCGGGGACGCATGCCAGACAAGTGGCTCGAATACGACGTACGTCCCCCGTGCCCACCGCACTCCTCGGACATCTGCGCAGGAGCATCACACAGGCTGCACACCGCCTTTCGAAAGCCTCGCTACTTTTGCCTCGGCTCGATCCTCCGTGCGAACGAGACCGGCCACGGCCATCGGGCCGATGGTGCAGTCGACTCAGGAAGACCAGATGGACTACTGCTCCTCGTGCCGTCGGCATCTCAACGGCGCCCTGGCGTGTCCCGGATGCGGCGCCTACGCCCCGGACATCGCTCCCCCCTCCCACCTCCTCGCGACGACGGGCACGGCGTCAGCGGCGTGGGACGAAGCACCCAAGTGGCACGACGCGGGTCTCCCCGAGGAGCCGACGACCGGGACCGACCCGGACGTCCCGTCCGAGGACGTGGCGGACGCTCCCGTGGTGGCGGAGGGGCGGGCGGCACGTCGGCGCCAGCGGGCCCGCTGGAAGAAGAACCAGCGCAAGGCCGTGGTCGCGACCGCCGTCGCCCTCGTCGGTGGTGGCCTGACCGTCACCGCGATGAGCCAGCAGTCCAACACCCGCGACCAGGCGGCCGCCTCGCCGGACAACCGGTCCATGGGTGTGGCGGAGCTGCCCACCTCGGACGACGCCCTCCCGGGGGCGAAGCCCGCCACGGCACAGCAGGCGTCGACGTCCACCCCCGCCACGAAGGTCGGCTCGCACCGGCGGACCGTCGACTCGGCGTCCACGACGACCCGGTCGTCGGTCCACACCGACTCCGCCACCTCCCCCCCGCCCACGGCGACGACCGCCTCGCGGTCGCAGTCCCAGGGCACGCTCTCGACGTCGGCCGCGGCCGGCACCGACACCGGCGGCACGAGCGGTACGACGACGACGGACACGACGGGCACGACCGGCACGACCGGCACGACGACGGGTCAGACCTCCTCCTCGTCCGCCGCCGGCACCACGACCACGAACACGGGCACCAGCGCGAGCACGAGTGGCGACAGCTCGACGACCGCACAGACGGGCACCTCGTCGTCCGCGACCGATCCGTCGGGACTGTGCGTGCTCAACCTGCTCTGCATCAGCTGAACACCGGGCCCGCCCGTCAGTCCGCTACCAGGCCAGCGGAAGCGTGGCGAGGTGGTCGTCGAGCAGGCCCGAGATGATGCGATGGTCCCGCACGGAGGGGTGCCAGTCGCAACCGAGGTGATCCAGGGCGGTGTCGGCGTAGTACCAGTGGCCGACCCGCTCGTCGCCTCGCGCGTTGCGGGTGCGGGCGATCCTTTCGACGGTCTCGGCGAAGGGGGTGGAGCCCAGACCGGTGGCGCTGACGACGAGGAACGTCCTGGGGCCGTAGCGGGCGCGCAGCTTGTCGAGGAAGCCGTGGTAGGCGGACTCGTAGGCGCTGACGAGTTCGGCCTCCGTGCTCCAGCGCTCGCCCGGGTTCAGGGGTGTGGAGAAGTCGTTGAGGCCCAGCCCGATGACGACGGCCTGCGGCCGCCAGCCGGCCGGCTTCTGCCAGACGTCGCCCGCCACGCTCAGCAGGGCGCGGTCGTAGTAGGTGCGGAAGTCGGTGCCGGGGCTGCTGCCGTTGTAGTTGCGGACCATGCCGCGGCCGGAGAAGGCGTTGATCTGGTAGTCGGCGCCGAGGTGCCGGGCGGTGAGGGCGCCGAAGGAGAGGTCGGAGTCGGTGTTCCGGTCGACTCCCCCGTTGCCCGAACAGTCACGGGTGCCGGAGAGGTTGCCGTAGCCCGCGGTGTAGGAGTCTCCGATGAACTCGATCTGCCTGCGCCGGGCCGGGGGCGGGGCGAGGATCACACCGCCCGCAGCGGCGACGAAGCCGCCGAACCTGCCCTCGCTCCAGGGGCTTTCGGTGCGCTTGACCAGGCGCACGCGGTGCTCGGTGTCGGAGAGTCCCCTGACCCAGGAGGTGGTCCGGCCAGGGGTCACGAGGGTGGCCGCGGTCCTGCCGTCCACCTGGACGTCGTAGTCGTTGACAGAGTCGTCGAGGAGGACGCCGACGCCGGTGCCGCGGAACCGGGCCTCGAAGTAGATGCCGGGCCAGCTGTAGCGCACGAACCCGTCGGCGGCGGCTTTGACCCGGCCCACCGTGTGGAACCGGGCCGAGGCGGCGCTCGACGCCCGCGAGGGGGCGGCGACGGCGGCGACCAGGCCGGCGGCGGCGACGGTCACCAGGGTTCTGCGGGATAAGGGACGGGGCGAAGGGGGCTGCATCTGGCCATCCTTGGCTGGTGGGCGCGGTCGGGGCGGGGTGCGGTGCCCGCCCCGGAATGCTCAGTACGGCCCGTACTGCCTGTACGACCCGTACGGCACGGGAGCGCTCCCACACCCCTGGCGTTGTTCAGGGTGACCACACCACGCGTGTCCGTCAATCCCTCCTGCATGAGTCCGGATCTTCGGGGTAGCAGAGTCGATGCTTACCCGGGAGAAGGGCCGTCGCACCTGGGGAGGTCGAGGCGGCCCTTCTCCCACCCCTCGGCCCGTGCGCGGCAGCGCCGTCACAGGTCGAACAGGCTTCTCGCGTTGTCGTGGCACACGGCCCGCAGCCACTGCGGTCCGAGGTCCAGGCGTTCCAGGGCGTGGAGCTGGTGCAGGTAGGGGTAGGGGATGCTGGGGAAGTCGGAGCCGAGCAGGATGCGGTCACCGAGTGCGGCGAGCCGGGGCAGGGCCGGGCGCGGGAACGGCGCGAGGCGCTCGGTGAAGTCGGTGAACGCCATCGTCGTGTCCAGCCGCACCTGGTCGTACCGCTCGGCCAGGTCGAGGAACTCCTCGTACTCGGGCATGCCCATGTGCGCGACGATCAGCCGCAGCCCGGGGTGGCGGGCCAGCACCCGCGCGACGGGCTCGGGGCCGGTGTGCTTGCCGGGCGCGGGTCCGGAGCCGCAGTGGATCACCACGGGGATGCCCGCCTCGGCCAGCAGCCCCCAGGCCCGGTCGAGGAGTTCGTCGGCCGGGTCGTACCCGCCCACCTGGACGTGCGCCTTGAACACCCGCGCCCCTGCCTCGACGGCCTCGCGGACGTATGTCTCGACGTCCGGCTCGGGGTGGAGGGTGGCGGTGTGCAGACAGTCGGGGGTGCGGCGGGCGAAGTCGGCCGCCCATCCGTTCAGCCACCTGGCCATACCGGGTTTGTGCGGGTAGAGCATCGCGGTGAAGGCCCTGACCCCGAACTCCCGCAGCAGGGCCGTTCTCTCCGCCTCCTCCTTCCGGTACGTGATCGGCCACTCCAGTCCGCCGGTCAGCGTCCCGACACCGTCGAAGTACTCCCAGACCTTGTGCAGGACCCGCTCGGGCATGAAGTGGGTGTGGACGTCGATCAGGCCCGGCAGACCGAGCCCGCCCCAGAAACGGCGGATCTCGCCGGCCTCCGCCTCCGGCGCCAGCTCGCGATCGTCCATGCCGGGTCAGGCGCCCAGCGCCGACAGCACCACGGACCTGGCCTCCTCCTGGACCCGGCTCAGATGATCGGGACCGAGGAAGGACTCCCCGTAGATCTTGTAGACGTCCTCGGTGCCCGAGGGGCGGGCCGCGAACCAGGCGTTGGCGGTGGCCACCTTGATGCCGCCGAGGGCGGCGCCGTTGCCGGGTGCCTCGGTGAGGACCTGGGTGACCGGCTCTCCGGCAAGGGTGTCGGCGGTGACCTGGCGCGGGGACAGCTTGGCGAGCAGGGCCTTCTCCTCGCGGGAGGCCGGTGCGTCGACGCGCGCGTACGCGGGGGCGCCGAAGCGGTCGGTGAGCGCGGCGTAGTGCTGCGAGGGGCTCTTGCCGGTGACCGCCGTGATCTCGGAGGCGAGCAGGGCCAGGATGATGCCGTCCTTGTCGGTGGTCCACACCGAGCCGTCGCGGCGCAGGAAGGACGCGCCGGCCGACTCCTCGCCGCCGAAGCCGATCGTGCCGTCGGACAGACCGTCCACGAACCACTTGAAGCCGACGGGGATCTCGACCAGCGTCCGGCCGAGATCCGCGGCGACCCGGTCGATCATGCTGGACGACACCAGGGTCTTGCCGATCCCGGCCCCCGCGGGCCACTGCTCCCGGTGCGAGAACAGGTACGAGATGGCCACGGCCAGGTAGTGGTTGGGGTTCATCAGGCCCGCGTCCGGTGTGACGATGCCGTGCCGGTCGGCGTCGGCGTCGTTGCCGGTGGCGATGTCGAACCGGTCGCGCTGCTCGATGAGCGAGGCCATGGCGTAGGGCGACGAGCAGTCCATGCGGATCTTGCCGTCCCAGTCGAGCGTCATGAAGCGCCAGGTGGGATCGGTGAGCGGATTGACCACCGTCAGGTCGAGACCGTGCTGTTCGGCGATACGGCCCCAGTAGGCGACCGCGGCACCGCCCAGCGGGTCGGCGCCGATGCGCACCCCGGCGGACCGGATCGCCTCCAGGTCCAGCACGTTCGGCAGGTCGGCCACGTAGGCGCCGAGGAAGTCGTGGCGGATGGTGCCGGGGGCGGCGAGGGCGCGGGCGTAGGGGATGCGCCGTACGTCCTTCAGACCGCCGGTGATGATCTCGTTGGCGCGGTCCTGGATCCAGGAGGTCGCCTCCGATCCGGCGGGGCCACCGTTCGGCGGGTTGTACTTGAAGCCGCCGTCGGCGGGCGGGTTGTGCGAGGGGGTGACGACGACTCCGTCGGCGAGTGCCGAGGTCCGCTGCCGGTTGTGGGTCAGGATGGCGTGCGAGACGGCGGGGGTGGGGGTGTAGCCGTCGGCCTGGTCGATGAGGACGGTCACGTCGTTGGCCGCGAACACCTCCAGGGCCGTGATGCGGGCGGGCTCGGACAGGGCGTGGGTGTCGGCGCCGAGGAAGAGGGGGCCGTCGGTGCCCTGGGCGGCGCGGTACTCGCAGATGGCCTGGCTGGTGGCGGCGATGTGGTCCTCGTTGAAGGCCGCCGCGAGGGACGAACCGCGGTGTCCCGAGGTGCCGAAGGCCACCCGCTGTCCCGGTTCGGCCGGGTCGGGGTGGAGCGTGTAGTACGCCGTGACCAGACGGGCCACGTCGATGAGGTCTTCGGGCCCGGCGACCTGCCCCGCTCGCGCGTTCTGCATTTCCCCGCTCCTCCGCAAGGGTCGACCGTTGGGTACGGGGCCCATTCTCCCCTGTCGGGGGGCCTGGGACGCATGTGGGGCGCGGTTGCGTCCTCACAACTGCCCGCGAAGTGGCTGGCGGCGGGGGTTCAATGGCACCCATGACGCGTAGAAGCCCCTCATTCAACGCCGCCGTCGCCACTGTGGTCGCCTGCGCGTCCGCCGTTCTCGTGTCGTGTTCCTCGAACTCCTCCGACGGCTCCACGTCCGAGAGCCGGCCCGGCAGATCCGGATCCGGGTCGGCCTCCGGCCCCGCGGAGACGTCCACCCCGTCGTCCACTCCGTCGCCCTCGCCGACCGGGCCGTGTGCCGACGGCACGTGTGAGATCAGGGTCGCCGTGGGAGACGCCGTGAGCGTGCCGGAGGCGTACGGCCTCGGGCCGATCAAGGTGACGGCGATCGCGGGCGGCAAGGTCGACATGGTCGCCCGGCTGACCGGGTCCGGCTACAGCGTCTCGGGCTGTTCCGGGGGCGGCAGCGTGTCGTCGGCGGGCGGGGGCGGTGTCACGTTCAGCTGTGAGGAGGGACCCGCCGCGACCATCAACAACGCCATGAGCCTGAAGGTCGTCGACGTCCTCGACGCGGCCGCCGTCCTGCGCATCGACCCCGCCGGGTGACGTACGGCCCGCCCCTCGCGCCAGGATCGTGACCGCGTCCTTGCTCAACGCCCTCGTGGGGTGTCCCGCACGGAAGCCGAGGGGCGGGGCGAGCCCCCGGCCAGACCCGTCCCGGTGCCGTCCCGCCCGGTGCGCCGACCGGTCAGCAGGGCGAGGGCGAGAGTGCCGGCGAGCACCTGACATGCGGCGGCTCCCAGCATCAGTGGCACGGCTCCCAGCCCGCTCAGGGCACCCGCCGCACCCGCCCCGGCAGCGGCGAAGGTGCTCTTGAGGCCGGCGCCGAGGGTGAAGATCTGGGTGCGGACGGGCGCCGGGGCGTACCGCTCACGGCTGGCCAGCAGCGCGCTGAACAGCGGACCGGTACAGAAGCCGGCCATGGCGAACAGGGCCGCCGCCGCGACGGCATCACCGGCCCACGGCACCATCGCCAGGGGGACCCCGGTCGCCGGCAGTCCCCAGAGCACCACGCGCTCCGGGCGGTGCCGGCCGACGGGACGGCAGGCGTAACTCAGGGAGCCCGCCAGAGCACCGGCGGCAAACGCGGTCATCAGCCCGCCCGCGGCCCATGCGGCGTGGTACTCGGCAGCCAGCAGAACGCTCACCACCGGCAGCGCCCCCACCCCCAGCTGCGCCACACCGCTCCCCCAAGTGACCGACCGCAACGGGGGGTTGCGGACCACTTCGACCACTCCCCGCACCAGGTCGGCAGGCCGGAACCGCCGCCGTTCGGTACGCCTCCCGACCCGTGGACGCGGTCGCAGCCGCAGCGAGAACAGCAGGAGCCCACCCGTCGTCGCTCCGGACCCGAGAACCGCGAGGGCCGTTCCCGCGCCCACCGCCGTACCCAGGGCCGCCGCGACGGCGGGCCCGCAGATGCCCGCCAGGTTGTACGACACGGCATCGGCACTGAAGGCCCTGGTCAACCGATCCTTGCTGAGCAGTTCCGCGAGGAGACCGGTGAGGCCTCCGGTCAGCAAGGGCGCGACGCACCCGGCGGCGGCCGCCAGCGCCAGCGTCAGGACGTCGTCGACCGTGCCCACCAGGAAGGCCAGGGCGACGAGCGCGGCACCGTAGAGCGCCACGGCACTGCCGTGGAAGAGACGGCGTCGCCGCACCGAGTCGGCCAGCACGCCGACCACCGGCGCGGCTGCCACGTGGGGGATCATCAGCGCGGCCACCAGGGCACCGCCGAGCGCCGGGCTGTCGGCGCGCTGGGTGGCCAGCAGGACCAGTGCGACGCGGGCTCCCTCGTCGGCGGTCCGGGCGAGGACGGCCGAGGTCAGGTACACCGGGAGGGGCGACGAGCCGCTGGTGCGGGGCGGGGTGCCGGTCATGCCTTTCATGGGGGATCGCAGACCTCGGGGGAGTCGACCTGGTGGGCAACGGCGCTCCAGGGGTGAGGAGCCAGGGGGTGCCCAGAAAACGTTCCCGGGGAGCGGCGGTCGAAAATCACCCGGCGCCGCCGGTGCGTCCGGCGCCTCCCGCCAGGGCAAGACCGACCGAGAGGCGAGGTTCGGCACAGACGCCCCGGTGCGACCGGCCCGGACGGTGCGGCACAATCGTCCGCGGACGCTGCCCCCCAGCAGCCGATTTCAGATGAGGAACGGTGACCGACATATCGCCAACAGGCCGACCCGGACAGCTGTCCGTCGCGCACTCCACGGTCGACGGCATCCGCGTGGTGACCCTGCACGGAGACATCGATCACGACGTCAAGGACACACTGACCACGGCCCTGCTGCCCGAGGACGGCCCTGACGACGGTCCGCCACCTCGTGTCGTGGCGGACCTCAGCGGCGTGACCTTCCTGGACTCCACCGGCATCAACGTCTTCGTCCACATCCACCACCAGGTCAGCGCGGCTCACGGATGGCTGCGCCTGGCGGCCCCCCGGGAGTCGGTGCTACGCGTTCTCGAACTCGTCGGCCTGGACACCGTCATCGCCTGCCATCCCACACTCGAGCAGGCCCTGAACCCCTGACCTCCGCGTTCACGGCCGATCAAGTGACCGGACCGCTGCGGGTCAGCGGTGTGGGTCCGGTCCGGTTCCGACCGGTCTGCGGCGATCGCCGTGCCAGTCCAGTATCAGGACCGTGGCGTCGTCTCTGAGGCTGCCGTGGCAGGCATCGAGGACCGCCGCGGTCAGGGCCCGGACGGCTTCTCTCGGATGCAGCGCGCCGGTGTCGTGGATGACCGAGGCCAGGTCGGCCGTCGCGGCACCGCGTTCCAGCATGCCGTCGGTGAGCAGGATCAGCCGGTCCCCGGGACGCAGTTGCAGTTCCTGGAGCTGGAAGGAGGCGGGTGTGGCCACCCCGAACGGCAGATTGACGGCGAGTTTGATCTCTTCGACGACGCCGTCACGCAGCCGCAGCGGCCAGGGATGCCCGGCGTTGACCAGTTCGCACAGGCCCGTCTCCAGGTCGACGCAGAGCAACTGCCCGGTGGCCAGCCCGCGGCTGTGGCTCAGCAGGGCCTGATGGGCGTCGTCGGCCTGCTCCAGAGCGTCACAGCCGCTGCGCCGGGACCGCCGCAGCGCACCGACCAGCAGGGTGGCCAGCAGCGCGGAGTTCGTGTCGTGACCCATCGCGTCGGTGATGGACAGGTGCAGGGTGTCGCGGTCGAGGGTGTAGTCGTAGGTGTCGCCACCGATGTCGTCGGCCGGCACCAGCCCGGCGGCGAGGGTGAACTGGTCCGCCTCGCAGCAGGGGGCGGAGGGCAGCAGCTGGTGCTGGATCTCGGCGGCCAGGCTGGTCTCGGTGGTGCGCCGGCCCAGGTGGTACAGGTCGGTGAAGCGCCCGTCCGTGACGATGATGTAGGCGAGTGCGTGCGCCGCCTCGCGGACCTGCCCCAGCACGGTGTCGTCCGCGGACTGCAGGGTCACCTCCAGTACGCCGATGCAGTCGCCGCGGTTGGTGACCGGCGTGATGGCGCGCAGTCCGCCCTGGCCGTCCGGTTCCACATGCTGGCGCTGGCTGCGCAGCACCTTCTCGTAGACGCTGTCCTGCAGGTCGATCGGCTCGGCACGATCCGTGCCGCCATCGGCGCCGGCCGCGGCGAGCCGCACCAGCCGCTGACCGATGAGGTCGACGAAGAGGAACGACACCCGCTCCGCACCGAACCGCTTCTGCAAGTCGCGGGCCACTACGTCGACGGACTCACTGGGCGGGGCCGCTTCCGCAGCGGCCAGCAACTCGCCCAGTTCCAGATCTCCACCCTCCACAACAACCTCCCATCGGTTGCCGCAACTTCTTCCCCGCATCTGAGCGCCTTCACCTGGTACCGGCATCTTGGCTGGTCAAAGCTGCCGGGACGGCTGGCACAGGGTGTCGTTGTCCGCACAACCGTGCTGGTCATCTGTTGATCCACATCCATAACGGGTAGACGCGTCGGCATGGCTGAAGTGGTACAGGCTGGACTGTGGGGTCTGGTGGCGGGCTCGGCGCTGCTGCTCGGTGCCGCGCTGGGGTACGGGCTGCGGGTGCCGCAGAAGGTGATCGCGACCGTGATGGCATTCGGTGCCGGGGTGCTGCTGTCGGCGGTCTCCTTCGAGCTGGTCGGGGAGGCGTACGACGAGGCGGGGCTCACTCCCGCGGCTGTCGGCACCCTCGTCGGTGCCCTGGCCTACACCGTGGGCAACGTGTGGCTGGCCCGCCGGGGAGCCCGGCACCGCAAGCGCTCCGGTCACGCGCAGTCGGCGGCGCAGCCCTCGGAGGCCCAGCAGGGCGGCTCGGGGACGGCGCTCGCGCTCGGCGCGCTGCTCGACGGAGTGCCGGAGTCCGCGGTGATCGGCGTCAGCCTGCTCGACGGCGGCGCGGTCAGCCTGGTCACCGTGGCGGCGGTGTTCATCAGCAACGTGCCCGAGGGACTGTCCAGCTCGGCGGGGATGAAGAAGGCCGGCCGCACCAAGGGGTACGTCTTCGGCGTCTGGGCCGCGATCGCCGCCGCGAGCACCGTCTCGGCCGTCCTCGGCTACACCGTGGTCGGCTCCCTCTCCCCCGCGTGGATCGCCGCGGTGACCGCCGTGGCGGCCGGCGCGATCCTCGCCATGGTCGCCGACACGATGATCCCCGAGGCGTTCGAGGACGCCCACCTGGCCATCGGACTGATCACCGTGAGCGGCTTCCTGGTCTCCTTCGCCCTCTCACACGTCTGACCGGGGGGATCGTGCGCGTCTCTGGTTTCCACCGGGCGCTCATCAACCGGCACTCCCGTTTTTCAGTGCTGGACAGGGCCTGCTGAACAACTCCCCGACCTTGCAGAGTCGGTGCGACCTGCGGACGACGCACCGATGACGGGGAAAGGCACCTTCCTTTGCGGCACCAGCACCGACGAACCACGAGGAGACCGACCGGGCACGCCAGGACCTTGTGCGGCATCGCCGCCGTCCTGGCCCTGACCGGCCTGACCGCGACCGCGACGGTCACCTCCGCCGCACCGATCACGTCGGACGGCCCGCCCACCGTGTCCCCGGGCGCCCTGACCAAGCCCGCGCGCGTGACGCTGCTGACCGGTGACACCGTCGCCGTGGACGGCCACGGCCGGGTGGTCGAGGTGCGGCCGGGCAAGGGCCGTAAGGGCATCGGGTATTCGGTACGGCACTTCGCCGGCCACACCTACGTCGTGCCGCTCGACGCGACGAGGCTGCTGGGCAGCGGCAGGCTGGACCGCCGGCTGTTCGACGTCACGCAACTGATCAAGGACGGTTACGACGACACCCACCGGGCGCAGGTACCACTGATCGTCTCCTACAAGGGCTCCAGCCGGGCGCAGCAGGGAGCCCGGGCAGCTCTCCTCGCCACCGCGGCGGAGGTCACGCACCGGCTGCCGGCCATCCACGGCGACGCGCTGACCGCGGACAAACCCAACGCCGGCACGGTGTGGCGGGCGCTGACCGACTCCGTCGGCGGCCGCGCCGCCATGACCGCCGCCCCCGGTATCGACCGGGTGTGGCTCGACGGCCGGGTCAGGATCAGCGCGCAGGACGCCGTCGCTCCCGACCCGCACGGCGGGGTCGCACAGATCGGTGCCCCGACGGCCTGGAGGGCGGGCTACACCGGCAGGGGCGTCAAGGTCGCCGTCCTGGACACCGGCATCGACGCCACCCACCCGGATCTGAAGGACAGGATCCTCCTGGCCAAGAACTTCACCGACTCCGGCTCCGCCGACGACCGGCAGGGTCATGGCACCCACGTCGCCTCCACCGTCGTCGGCTCCGGGGCGAGGAGCAGCGGGAAGTACCAGGGAGTGGCTCCAGGGGCCGAGTTGCTGATCGGCAAGGTCCTGGACGACACAGGGTTCGGTGAGGACTCGGGCATCATCGCCGGGATGCAGTGGGCCGTGGCGCAGGGCGCCAAGGTCGTCAACATGAGCCTCGGCGAGGTCGACACCCCGGATGTCGACCCTCTGGAGAAGGCCGTGAACGACCTGTCGGCCTCCTCCGGCGCCCTGTTCGTCATAGCCGCCGGCAATTCCGGCCCCTCGGACACCACCGTCGGCTCCCCGGGATCGGCCGCGGCCGCCCTGACGGTGGCCGCCGTGAACCGCGACGACAAGATCGCCTCCTGGTCCAGCCGCGGCCCCACCGCCGACGGCCACCTCAAGCCGGACATCGCCGCGCCCGGCGTCGACATCATCGCCGCGAAGGCCGCCCACGGCACCGAGGGCAACGACGAGGCGCCCGGCTACGTGTCGATGTCCGGCACCTCCATGGCCACCCCGCACACCGCCGGCGCCGCCGCCGTCCTGGCCCAGGAGCACCCGGACTGGACCGGCGAGCGTCTCAAAGCCGCCCTCACCGCCTCGGCGAAGCCCCTGAGCGGCGTCACCGCGTACGACGTCGGCGCCGGCCGTCTCGACCTGACCCGGGCGATCGAAACCACCGTCGGCAGCGAGCCGTCCTCGGTCGACTTCGGTACCCCGGACCCGTGGCCGCACAACGACGACACCCGGGTCACCAGGGCCGTCACGTACCGCAACGACGGCTCCCTGCCGGTCACCCTTGACCTGGGCATCATCGCGACCGGCCCCGACGGGGAGACGGCGCCCTCCGGCATGCTCACCGTCTCCCCCGCCCGGCTGACCGTCCCGGCCGGTGGCACCGCGCAGGCGACGGTCACGGCCGACACCCGGCTCGGCGGCGCCGACGGCCTCTACTCCGGCGTGATCACCGCACACGGCGACGGGCACAGCGTCCGTACCGCCGTGGCGGTCGACCGCGAGGTCGAGGCACACACGCTGACCCTGGTCACCACGCGCCGGGACGGCAAGCGCGACAACGAGCCGGACGTCACCGTGGCGGGACTGGACACGGGCAAGCAGTTCACGCCCTACGACGACGGAAAGGCACGGGGCGGCACGGTCACCCTGCGGCTGCCCCGGGGGCGCTACGCGATCAGCGCCGCCACCATCACCCCGGCAGGACAGTCGGTCCAGTTGATCGCTCCGCACCTCGTACTCGACCACGACAGCACGGTCGCCCTCGACGGACGCAAGGCAAAACCCGTGAAGGTGACCGCTCCGGACCGCCGGGCCACCCTGCGCGACGGCCAGGCCGTCTTCGCCGCCCGCGGTGCCGAACCGGCCTACGACTTCTCCGTCGGCACGTCCATCGACACACACGACAGCTTCCTCGGCCAGGTCGGCCCGAACGGCCCCGCGAACTCCGCCATCGCCCAGATCGGCGGCGTCTGGCAGCGCACCGCGACGTCACCGTCGTACGCCCTGGTGACCACCCGCACCGGCGGGTTCTTCGACGGCCTCACCCGTACCTTCGCCTCCACCCGGGGCATGGCCAGGGTGAACACCTCCGTCGCCACAGCCCTGACCAGGGCGGAAACCGCGCCGAACAGCTGGTGGAGCACACCGGGCCGGCCATCGCTCGACCAGGTCGTCTCACCCCTCGAAGGGCCGCTGCGGCCGGCGCCGACCTCGTCCGTCGTGCAGTACCTGTCCGTCGACCACGGCATGCGCTGGTACCCGGGCGCCCGGACGCAGAACGGCACGGACGGCGAGGGCATGGTCGCCTTCACCACCCCGCGCCGCTTCGAGCCGAAGCGTGCGTACCGCGTCACGCTGGACGGCGGTGTCCACGGCCCGATCGTGACACCGGCGAAGGTCGTGGGCGGGCTGCGGGTCGGCCGGTACTACGCGCTGTGCGTGCCGATGTTCTCGGACGGGCAAGGCGACTTCTCGTACTCCGCGCAGGTCCGCGTCCACACCCGGCTCACCTCCGGCAGCAAGGTCATAGGCGACTTCACGGAGGACACGTGCCCGAACACCTACTCCAACCTGCCGGCCGGGACAGCGCGCTTCAAACTGTCCGTCACCGCCGACCGCAGCAGGGGCTACAGGATCAGTGACCACGTCGAGGGCGTGTGGACCTTCACCTCGGCGAACACGCCCGAGACCCAGGTGGTCGCCTGGCCGCTGTCCGTCGTCCGCTTCCACCCGGAACTGAGCCTGACCGGCACCGCGAAGGCGGGCGCCCGGATCACCGTCCCGCTGTCCCTGCAGGGCCCGGCGGCGGCCAAGGGGCACCTGAGGTCGCTGAGGGTGAGGGTGTCGTACGACGGCGGGCGCACCTGGAAGCCGGTCACCGTGCACGGCGCGGCGAGCGGCAAGGCTTACCTGGCCCTTACCAACCCGAAGCGGCCCGGCACCGTCTCCTTCAGGGCAGACCTCGCCGACACCGCCGGCAGCACCTACACCGGCACGATCCGCAACGCCTACCGCACCGTCCGGTAACCGGAAGGCACACCTGGCGGTGGCTCCGGGCCCGGTCCGGCCGCCACCGCCGCGCACATCCCAGCCCGTCAGTCTCTTGCTCACGAACGGAACCACCATGGCCGCACACGGTCACCGACGTCCGACCCGCCGCGACGTCCTGCTCAGAACCGCCGCCGGCGGACTCGTCCTCGGCGGGGGCGCCGCGGTCGCCGGCCCCCTGCTCGCCAGCGCCGACGCGGCACCCAGCGCCTTCGGGTACCGCGACGACGGACGGGCCTACGTCATCACCACCGGCGCCGACCTGGTCTTCAAGGTCGACCACCGCAACGGTGACCTGACCTCCCTGGTCCACAAGGGCACGGAGTACCAGGGTTACGGCAACCGCAACTCCCAGGTCGAGACGGGTCTCGGCGCCTCGTCCGTGAGCATCCGCAAGGCCGGCGACACGGTCCTGGTCACCGTCGTGCACGGCACGATGCACCACTACTACGCCGCCCGCCGGGGCGAGAACAACGTCTATATGTGGACGAACAAGGCGGACGCCTCCATCACCGCCACCCGCTACATCGTCCGCGTCAGGCCGGGCCTGTTCCCCAACAACAACCCCGACACCTGGGACGCGCGCACCGACACCTTGATCGAGGCCCAGGACATCCGCCGCAAGCCGAACGGCACCACCCGCTCCAAGCACTACTCCAACCAGCGCGTCATCGACTACGACCACGTCGGCTGGAGCGACGGCAGGACCGGCATGTGGATGGTGCGCAGCAACCACGAGAAGGCCTCCGGCGGCCCCTTCTACCGCTCGCTCATGCGCCACCACTACGAGGACGGCGCCGGGCTGTACGAGATCCTCCACTACGGCGAGAACCAGACCGAGCCGATGCGCTTCGGCCTCCAGGGCCCCTACGTCCTCGCCTTCACCGACGGCGGCGCACCCGCCCGCTCCCTCTCCCACGACGTCATCGACACCTCCTGGGCCGACGGTCTGGGCCTGGTCGGCTGGGTCGGCCGCGCCGGTCGCGGACGGGTCGCCGGCGTGGGCATCAGCGGCCGGAGCGACGGCCACGCCTACACCGTGGGCTTCGCGAACGCCGCCGCCCAGTACTGGGCGAAGGCCGACGCGGCCACCGGGCACTTCCTCTCCCCGTACATGCTCCCGGGCACCTACACGCTCACCGTGTACAAGGACGAACTCGCCGTCCACACCGAGTCCGTCACCGTCACGGCCGGGAGGACGACGGCCCTGCACACGCTGAAGGTCACCGCAGACCCGAGCCGGAACCCCGCGATCTGGCGCATCGGCAACTGGACCGGCACCCCCGGCGGCTTCAAGAACGCCTCCCTCATGACCACCATGCACCCCTCCGACGCGCGGGCGAGGCCCTGGGCCACCGGCGTCCACACGGTGGGCTCCTCCTCGGCGACGGACTTCCCCTGCTACCAGTGGGCGGACATCAACAACACACTGAAGATCCGCTTCAGGCTGACGCAGCAGCAGCTGGCCTCCGGCCACACCCTCAACATCGGCATCACCACCGCGTTCGCCAACGGCAGGCCCCGGATCAAGGTCAACGACTGGGTCTCCGCCGTCCCCCAGCCCGCCAAGGAACCCACGACCCGCTCCCTGACCGTCGGCTCCTACCGGGGAACCAACCACACCTACAGCTACGCCATCCCGGCCAGCGCCTGGGCCGGGTCCGCCGACGCCTACCAGGAGCTGACGATCGACATCGTCAGCGGCTCCGGCGGCACCGCCTACCTCAGCCCCGGGGTCTCCTACGACGCCATCGAGCTGCTGCCCTGAGCAGGCGTTCTCGCGTGATGGACCGGGATTGCCTGCGGATGACTGAAAACGTAGGTTGAGCTCCGTTTTGTGTTCCAGGGTTGTTCGAGAGTTGCTCGCGGGTTGAAAGGTGCCACCAGGTGGGCCGACGAGAGAAACCGGTCGACCCGGGTGCCGGCCCGGTCCAGCGCCTCGCGCACGACCTGCGCCTGCTGCGGGAGAAGGCCGGCAAGCCGCCGTACCGGGAGATGGCCGAGCGGGCCGGCTACTCCACGACCGCGCTGTCGCAGGCCGCGGCCGGCGACCAGCTGCCGACACTGCCGGTGGTGCGCGCGTACGCGGAGGCGCTCGACGCCGACCCGGACGAATGGGCGGCCCGCTGGCGGGAGGCGGACACCGAGCTGCGGGCACCCAGGGCCGACGAGCGGGCGCCGTACCGTGGGCTGGCCCGCTTCGAACCGGCTGACAGCGACCTGTTCTTCGGCCGGGCGGAACTGGTCCGCGAGCTGCTGCACCTGGCGCACGCGCACCGGTTCGCGGCGGTGTTCGGGCCCTCCGGCAGCGGCAAGTCCTCGCTTCTGAGAGCGGGCCTCATTCCGTTGCTGCGGGACAACGGTGGGGCCGCCCGCCCGGCCGTGGTCCGGGTTCTCACCCCCGGCGAGCGGCCCGCCCACACGCACCGGCAGGCGCTCGTTCCCCAGGACGGTGAGCTGGACACCTGGGTGATCGTCGATCAGTTCGAGGAGCTGTTCACGCTCTGCCACGACCGGGAGGAGCGGGACGGCTTCCTGGACCTGCTGCTCCGCGCGCGTGAGCCGGAGAGCCGGCTGCGGGTGGTGGTCGCCGTACGCGGTGATTTCTACGGCCACTGTGCCGAGCACCGGGAGCTGGCGGAGTCGGTCGCTCACGCCAACCTGCTGGTCGGGCCGATGAACGCGGACGAGCTGCGGGAGGTCGTCACCGGTCCGGCCACTGCGGCGGGGCTCAACGTGGAGCGGATCCTGACCGCGCGGATCGCCGAGGAGGTCGGCGACCGGCCGGGCGCGCTGCCGATGCTCTCGCACGCCCTGCTGGAGACATGGCGCCGCCGCCGGGGCCGCACGCTGACGCTGGCCGCATACGAGGAGACGGGCGGCGTGCGCGGGGCGATCGCCGCCACGGCCGAGCAGGTCTACGGCGACCTGGACGAGGGCCGGACCCGTACCGCCCGGCGCATCCTGCTGCGGCTGATCGCCCCGGGCGACCGTACGGCCGACACGCGCCGCCCGGCATCGCGGTCCGAGCTGGGACCCGGTGCGCCGGACGTCCTGGAACGTCTGGCCGCCGCCCGCCTGGTCACCCTGGACGGCGACACCGTGGAACTCGCCCACGAGGCGCTGATCACCGGCTGGCCGCGGCTCGCCGGCTGGATCGAGGAGGGCCGGGAGCGGCTGCGCGCCCAGCGGATCCTCGGGGAGGCCGCCCGCGCCTGGGAGGAGCTGGACCGTGATCCCGGCGCGCTGTACCGGGGGGCACGACTGGACCGCGCCGAGGAGCTGTTCGGCAGGCAACGGGAAAAATTCGGTGGGCAGCAGGAGAAAGAGGAGAAGGCGGAGGAGAACGACGACCTCACCCGGCTGGAGCGGGCCTTCCTGACCGCCTCGGCCGCGGCCCGTGCCGCCGAGCGGGACGCCGGGACGCGCGCCGCCCGCCGCACACGGGCCCTCGCCATCGGTCTGTGCGTGTTCCTCGTGCTCGCGCTGACCGCGGGACTCGTCGCCTGGCAGCGCGAGCGGGTGAGCGAGGAGGAGTCCGCCAAGGCCGCCGCCCGGCGCCTGGCCACCGTCGCCGAGAGCCTGCGCGCCACCGATCCCCGTACCGCGTCCCTGCTCGGCGCCGCCGCGTGGCGGATCGCGCCGCTGACCGAGTCCCGCTCGGCGTTGCTGGGCGCGCTCGCCCAGCCCGAACGGGACGCCTTCACCGACCCGCAGGCCGGCGAGGACGTCCGGCGCTTCCTCACCGACCGGGGCCGCACCCTGCTCAGGGCCGACGGCAGCCGTGTCACCGCCTGGAGCGTGGCCGGGCACCGTCGCACGGGCGCCTACCGCCTGCCGAGCGGCACCGAGGCGTCCGACGTCGGCCCCGACGGGCGCTTCCTCGTCCTGACCGGGGCGGCCGACGACACCCTGTGGAACCTCCCCGAGGGGAGGTCCGCCGCCGATCTGGGCGATACGGAGATCGGGGCGACCACGCCGGACGGGGACGCGTACCTCACCCAGCCGATCGACGGGCCCGGCCAGGTGCAGGTCCGGCGGACGGACGACGGCAGGGTCCTCTTCACCACCGGTGTCTCGCGCACCATCACCACGTCGGCCCTCGGCCCCGGCGGCCGCCTGGCCGCGCTCTGTCCCGCCCAGGGCCCACCGCAGGTGTGGGACACCGTGCGCGGCAGGCGGCTGTCCGGGGAGTGGGACAAGGCGGACGCCCTGGTCTGCGGCACCGGCACGGGAGCCGACGGCGGGGAGCGGCTGCTGCGCCTCAGCGCGGACGGCAGCACGCTGGCCGTGGCCCACGGCACAGCGGCCACCGTCTGGAACGTCCGCAGTGGGCGCGTCATCGCCGATTTCGCCGGCGGCGGCACCACGGGCTTCGCCCAGGCCGACCTCTCCCCGGACGGAGAGTTCCTCGCCACGACCGACGACCAGGAGATCGCCGTGTGGCGGCTGGCGACGGGGGGCGGGCAGATCTTCCACCGGCCGCTGGCCGGCGCGGAGGTCAGGGGGCTGACATGGACCCCGGACCACGGCCGCCGGACCCTGCGCTACCTCGACCGCGCCACCGTCCACACCCTCGACCTCACCGACCGCCTCGCCGCCCCCTGGCAGCGCACCCCGGCCGACGCCACGCTCCTCGACCCGGACGGCACCACCCTCGCCACCGTCACCCGGTCCGGGCACGGCTACCGCCTCGACCTGCGTTCCACCGGCAGCGGCGCGGTCCTCGCCCGGAGCACGCTCGGTCCCCTGCCGGACGACACCGGCGAGGACACCCCGGTGCCGGCTTTCAGCCCGGACGGCCGGACGCTCGCCGTCGCCGACACCACTTCCTCGGGCGGCTCCCTGCGGCTGCGGTTCACCGTGTGGGACGTACGGGCCCATACGGTCCGTACGAGCTTCACCACCTCCGGAGCGGCCGACCGCCCGGTCTCCGCGCTCGCCCTGGGCACCGGCGGGCGCACGTTGCTGGCCGTTCGTTCCGCGGGCGACGGCGAGGCGGCGGAGGTCTGGGACACCCGGACCCACCGCGCCCCGCGGACCCTGCACGGCCTCTTCGGGCAGGCCGTGGCCGTGCGGCCGGACGGCCGGCTCCTCGTCGGCGACCTGGACCAGTACGCCGACCTGACCTCCGGCAAGGTCACCGGATGGGCTCTCGCCGACGGCCGTCAGGTCACCGCCCTCGCCTTCAGCCGTGACGGCAGCCGCCTCGCCGTCGGCGACACGACCGGGCACGTGACGCTCTGGGACGCCGACCTGCGGCACGCCACGGGTGTCCTGACCGGCACCGCAGACACCGCTCCGCCCAGCCTGACCGAGGCCGTGGGCGCACTGGCCTTCTCCGCCGACGGCAGCACCCTCGCCGTGGGGGGAGCCAACGGCACCCTCCGCCTGTGGGACACCGCGGGCCAGCGGCTCCTCGGCGGCGACCTGCCCACACCCGGGGACGAGATCCGCTCCCTCGCCTTCGGACGCGACGACGGCACGGTCTACGCCGCCGGCCCCGACGTGGTGCTGCAACGCCACCCCGTCGCCCCCGACGCGGCCGTCCGCGCCATCTGCGAACGCGCCGGTGGCGGACTGACGCGGGCGCAGTGGCGGCGGTACGTCCCCGACGCGCCGTACCGGCAGGTCTGCCCGGCAGCGCACTGAATTGTTCACCACGACCCCGGGGCTCGCTGAAAAACACCCCTGACCAGAACGATCGGAGATCACAACGGCCGTCGCGTCACTCGGACGCGGCGGCCGGTCCTCCTCTCCCCAGGTTCTGGTCACATGCGCTCTCGCACCCTGCTCCCCGCCCTCCTGCTGCTCGGCTCGCTCACCTCGGCCTGTGCGCACGGCACGTCCGAACCGCCGGTCACGGACGGCGCACGGCCCGGCTCGTCACCGTCCCCGGTCCGGACGGTCGACCCGTCGAAGATCAAGGGCCTGGAGATCGTCGACGACAACAGCGAGAACAGCTCCTGCCCCTTCGCCACCAGCTATCCGGACGTGCCGGGCGCGGAGGCGATGACGGCCACGATGAAGAAGGACGTGGAGCGTCGCCTGGCGATCTTCCGCTCCGGGGCGTGCTCGGACGGCTCGGACAGCGTGGCGGGCGGCGAGCTCAACATCAGCCACCAGTTCCTGGTGGCCTCCGGCGACGTGCTCGGCGTCCGCCTCACCACGCAGGACCACAGTGCCGCCTCGGACGGACAGTCCGCGGCGACGTACTGGTACGACGGCAGGGCGGGCGCGTCCCGCACGGCCCTTGGACTCGTCGCCGGCGCCTCCCGGGACGCCTTCGTCGCCGCGGTGAAGGATCAGCTCAGGGGCCGGGAGGGCGTGGATGCCGCCACCCTGGACGCCACGCTCTCCGGCCCCGAGGCCCGGGCAGCCGCCCTGGACGACATGGACTTCACCGCCGACGGCGCACTGCGGGTGAACCTCGACCGCGGCGAGGTGGGCGCCCCGCCCGCCGGGGCCTACACGGTCACCCTCCCCGAGGCGACGATCACGCCGTGGCTGTCCGGGTTCGGCAAGCGCGCCCAGCGGCAGACCGTGAGTCCCAGCCCGTCGCTCGACCTGGGCGCGCCCCACGTCCCCGCCCCGGCCGTCCCCACCCGCACCGCCTCCGGGGACGACGACACCGACTGCGAGAAGGTCAAGTGCCTCGCCCTGACCTTCGACGACGGACCCGCCGCCCCGGAGACCGCGACCCTGCTCACCTACCTCGCCCAGTACCGGGCACGCGTCACGTTCTTCACCGTCGGCCAGAACGTCGCCGCCCACCCCGACCTCGTGCGCGCCGAGGCGAAGGCGGGCCACGAGGTCGGCAACCACTCCTGGAACCACCCCGACCTCACCCGGCTCACCCGCGAGCAGATCGCCTCCCAGCTGGACCGCACCAGCGCCGCCGTCAAGGCCGCCACCGGCACGACCCCCACGCTGTTCCGTCCTCCCTACGGCGCGATCAGCCCCGTGGTCCGGGCCGCCACCCGCCTCTCCCCCGTGCTGTGGGACGTGGACACCGAGGACTGGAAGTACCGCGACCCCGCCAAGGTCGCCCGGACCGTCATCACCCAGGCCCACCCCGACGATGTCGTCCTCCTGCACGACATCCACCCCACGTCGGTCGCAGCCGTCCCCGAGATCCTGCGCACCCTCACCGCCCGCGGCTACCACTTCGTCACCGTCAGCCACCTGCGTGCCACGATGTGACGCAGCCGGATGCGGAGGGGCGGGCCGGGGGCGGCGCGTCGCGGAGAAGTCCATGACCATCTCTCCCTCCGCGGGGCGGCATCCGAGGTCGGTACCACGACCCGCGCCGTCTACAGCCTGTTGGCATCCCCGAACTGCTGAATCGAAACCGCCTAGCGCCGGGTGAGGCAGGTCAGGGTGACCCCGTTGGGGAACGCGGTGCGCTCGGCGACGTCGAAGGCGGTGGGGTCGAAGGCACCGTCGACCACCGGGATCCCGGCACCGGCAACGACCGGATACGTCTTGATCAGCAGCTCGTCCATCTCGGGCAGCAGGGTGCCCGCGAGCCGACCGCCCCCGCAGAGCCAGATGTCCAGGCCGGTGCCCACCTCGCCCTTGAGCTCACGGACGAGGGAAAGCGGGTCGCTCGGTACGACGGTGACGGCTGGGTCGGTGTCCGGCTTGAGGGTGCTGGACACGACGTACTGGCGCAGGTGTGCGTACGGGCTGGTGATCCCGTTGTCGAGGGCGGGACGGTAGGTACCCAGACCCATGACGACGGTGTCAAAACGCCGGTTGGGCGCGTCGGCAACGCCGACGGCCGCGCGGTAGGCGGTCGGGATGGTCTCCGGGTACAGCGCGGTCATCCAGGTCGAGTAGGCGGCGGCCTGCTGCTCATCGCCCTGCGGGAAGAAGTCGAACTCGCCACCGGGGCCGGCGATGCGGCCGTCGAGCGAGACGCCGATGTAGTACACGAGCTTCCGCATAGCCATCCCTCACACGTAGTACTCTACTTGAAGTGGTTTGAACGTAGTACTACATGTGGAGTGGTGTCAATGGTGAGACGGAACGACCAGCGGCGTGCGGCCCTCGTGGACTCGGCGATCGAGGTGTTGGCCCGGGAAGGCGCACGCGGCCTGACTTTCCGGGCTGTGGATGCCGAGGCAGCAGTGCCCGCCGGTACGGCGTCCAACTACTTCGCCAACCGCGACGACCTGCTCACTCACGCCGGCGCCCGGGTCTACGAGCGACTCCAGCCCGACGAGGCCACGATCGCTCGCCAACAGGCGGCCGGCCGCGATCGGGAAACCTATGCGGAGCTGATGCGGGAACTCGTCGGCCGCATCGCCTCCTTCCGCACCGGTTACCTCGCGCTGCTGGAACTCCGCCTCGAAGCCACCCGCCGCCCCGAACTACGCAAGGTCCTCACGCAACGAGTGCGGGCCGACGTCGACGCCAACGTCGCCTATCACGAGGCCTCCGGCCTCCCGGGCGACGCCACGGCGGTCAAGCTGCTCATCCTGACGCTGAACTGGCTGATCGTTGAGCAGCTCACGCTGCCGGACGTCTTCACGGAGGCAGAGCGTGAACACCTGGTGACGGCCGCCGTGGAGCGCATCGTGGCAGCGGAATAGACGGCGCGGCTCCAGAATGGCCCCAGCCGACTGGGGAGGAAGCGGGCTGGATCGGACCGGCCGCGGCGCGTGCCCGCCCTTGCTCCCTTCCACTGATCCGAGGTCGTGATCACCGTTGGCGCCGAAGACCGGCTGGGTGATCACCGAGAGGTCGTCGGATGCGTGCAGCCCGGCCGCGCGGATGGCCTTCAGCTGCGCGAGTCGAGCCTGCAGGGAGATTTTTTCGTCGCGATTCCGAGTGCGTTCCTTGGGCCGGGCGAGGTAGTCCTTCGCGGCCCATGCCCTCGGCGTCGGTCGGTACGGACCCCCCGGACGCGCCGACCCCGCGGTTGTCGAACGTGATCACCGGCGGCGGCATCAGGTGATGCGGGAACACCACCGGAACACCACCGGTCGGATCGAGCTCGCGGTGGGCGAACGGCACCCCGCCGACGTCGATCGTGCGGGCCCGACGGGCGATGCGCGCGAGGCCGTTGAACTGAGCCCGCACGCGATCACCGGTGTCCGTCCGCCCCCCGACTCCCCCTACCGCTCAAGAAAGTCCAGGGCTTCCGACACGAACTGCTCGTGGAACTGGAAGATGCCTCCGTGGCCGGCGTCGGGGTAGACGACCAGATCGGCGTTCGGCAGTCGCCGGGCCAGGTCGAACGAGTTCTTCGTCGGCACCATCCTGTCGTTGTCGCCGTTGGCGACGAATACGGGCTGATGGATGACGGAGAGGTCCTGCGGCTGCGCGAGCCCCCAGCGGTGGATGGCCTTGAGCTGGGCGAAGTACGAAGGGAGAGAGATCGCCTTGTCCCGGTCGTGGGTGCGCTCCTTGAGCCGGGCCAGGAACTGCTTCCCGGCTCGACGTCCACCCGCGGTGCGGGTGAAGAAGAGGAACTGCTTCGGATCCTGCAGGGTGAGCAGACCCCGGACGGTGTCGAGGTGGGACAGCCGGGTCACGTTCTTGATGCCCTCGCCACCCGCCGGACCGGTACCCGTGAGGATCAGCCTGCGGACGAGCCGCGGTTCCTCCTGCGCGATCACCTGGGCGATCATGCCGCCCATCGAGAAGCCGTGGATGTCGACCTGTTCAAACCCGAGTCCCCGGATGAGGGTGACGGCATCCCTCGCCATCTCCTCGATGGTTCTCGGCGTCGTACCACTGGAGGCGCCGACACCCCTGTTGTCGAAGGTGATGACCCGATGCCTCGCGGCGATGCCGTCGACGACCCGGGGGTCCCAGTTGTCGAGGACCGCGGCAAGGTGGGTGATGAAGACCACGGGGATGCCGGTCTTCGGACCGAGGTCGCGGTAGGCGAAGGTCACTCCGCCGGCGGTGAGGGTGCGGGTGGGCGCCTTCTTGTACGACGTCACCACGTCGCCTCGTACTTCTTGGGCGTCGTTCATGACCGTGCCCTCCTGCATGTGGGGTTCTGCACTGCGGTTGCAGTCAGTTCGGCCGACGACAAAAGCCCCGTAGAGGTCGACGACTTTTAAAGCATGACCGTAATTTCATGTAGCCGCAAGAGGTGAGCCGCACACCACAATGATCCGCCGCGTCAGACGCGCTGCCCGGCGTCCAGTAGGGCGAGGACGTTGTTCACGCCCTGTTCGAGGAGTTCTTCGGCGAGCCGGCTGTCGGTCAAGGCGCGGGACAGCTGCAGCGTTCCAGCCATCAGACCGAGGAGGCCGAGCGCCTTCACACGGGCGGAGGAAGGGTTTTCGGGGGCGATGCGGGCGGCAATACCCTCGACGAGGATCAGCACCCCGTCGGTGTACGCCTGCCTGGTCGCGTCGGCGCAGCGCCCGATCTCGTCGAGCAGAGCGGCGTTGGGGCAGCCGTCGCCAAGCATTTCACGGTGCTGGGGCGAGAGGTATCCCCGCACGATCTGCTCGAGTCCGGCACGCCCAGGTGCGGCCTGCTCGACAACACTCTCGGCCTGCACCTTCAACTGGTCGGCGATCGCCGTGGTGACGAGGTCCTCTTTCGATGCGAAGTGGGCGTAGAAGGCCCCGTTGGTGAGCCCCGCGTCCTTCATGAGGGTCGAGACCCCGGAGCCGTCGATACCGTCTTGCTTGAACCGGCGGCCCGCCGTCTCGATGATCCGCCGCCTCGTCTCCGACTTGTGCTCTTTTCCGTACCGCACCACAGCACACGCTCCCTCGCCGACCCAGAGGGCCGGTTGCCCTTTACCGACTGCGCCAGTGTATGGTATTGCGAACGTAATCCAAAGGAGGGGCGTGCCCGCTCAGGACTGCAGCTGAGCGAAGAGCGTCGCGAGGTCGCCACCTTGAACACGCGAACCTCCAGCACCTTGACCGGTCGGCCGACGCGGCGGCGAAGTCGGGGACAGCGTCGGGCAAAGAGGCCAGCACCGCGCGGGCCGGCCAGGAACGCGGCCCGGCCACCTCAGCCGGTTTTGAAGGCGTCGCCGCGCCCGCAAACGTGGGGGACACCCGGCGTCGGCATCCGCCGGTCCCGATACCCGTCCCCGCCCCCGCGAGATCGACGGCTCACGACCGGAGGCGGGCGCCTGTTCCCAGCCGGGCGGTGACGTCGCGGGCGGTGAGAGCTGAGTGATCCGCGGAGCACTCGACGACCACGCGGACGGGGGCGTCGCACTCGGTGTGGCGCACGTCCAGCACGGGGCCCTCGGAGCCGAGGGCGTAGGTCTCGCCCCACTGGGTCAGCGCCATGAGGACGGGCCAGAGGTCCCAGCCCTTGTGGGTCAGGCGGTATTCGTTGCGGGAGCGGCTGCCGGGCTCCTGGTAGGGGACGGTCCTGAGGATGCCGGCCGAGGTCAGCTTGCGGAGTCGGTCGCTGAGGACGGCCTCCGACAGGCCGATGTGACGGTGGAAGTCGTCGAAGCGGCGGACGCCGTTGACGGCGTCACGCAGGATCAGCAGCGTCCATTTCTCCCCGATCACGTCGAGCGTGCGCTGGACGGGGCAGTTCTCCGTGCTCGCCTCAAGCCACTCCATCCCGCCATCGTAGAGGACCTGACTTCGCCATTGACAGTCAGTGGAGCGCACATCTAGCTTCATTTGAGAAAGTCAGCTGACAGTCAGAGCGAAGGGCGCCGGACCGTGGGGCGAACGCGTACGTATCAATGGGACGATCCTGCGATCGCGGCGGAGGCCGCCGGGCGCATGGCCGGCATCGACTTCCTGCGTGAGCTGATGGCGGGGCGGCTGCCGGCGCCGCCGATCAACTACACCGTCGACTTCACCCTGGACGAGGTGGAGCCCGGCAGGGCGGTCTTCTCGCTGACACCGGGCGAGGAGCACTACAACCCGATCGGCAGCATGCACGGCGGCGTCTTCGCCACGCTGCTCGACTCGGCGGCGGGCTGCGCCGTCCAGACCACGCTTCCGCAGGGCATGGCGTACACATCGCTCGACCTGACCGTGAAGTTCCTGCGGCGGGTCACCGTGGACACGGGCCCGGTGCGCGCCATCGGCACGGTCCTCAGCAAGGGCCGCCAAACGGCTCTCGCCCAGGCGCAGTTGGTCGACGCCACGGACCGCCTCCTCGCCCACGCCACCAGCAGCTGCATGCTCTTCCCGGTCCCCGCACCCCGGGCGTGACTCCCGCACCTTGTCCGCCGAGCTCCGGCACGCGCGCGTCCGCGGCGCGGACAGGTGCCCCGTGCGCTTCCCGGACGGAGTGAGCACGCGCGGACAGACGCGGCCCGTGGGCTTCTCGCGCAACCCGCGCGGGGCTCATTGCACGCTGGACTCACTCCGCGCCGGGCTCATTCCGCGGGCCTCAGACGAAATGCGGGGCCGGGAACGCTTTCGATGTCTTCCGCCGGCACGGCGTGGCCGCGTTCGCAGCGGATCCGGGTGTCGACGCGCGCGCCGCATCCGCGGTGCCGTGTCAGTACGGCCGGACCCTCCGGGTCGGCGCGGTAGCGGTCGCCCCACTGCAGGAGCCCCATCACGGCCGGGACCAGATCCACGCCCTTCGGTGTGATCACGTACTTCGGCCGGCTCCGCGAACCCGGCTCCTTGTAGGTCTCGGTGACCAGGATCCCTTCCTCGACAAGCATCCGCAGCCGGGCGGCGAGAAGATTGCGGGGACAGCCGAGGACACGTTCGAAGTCGCTGAAGCGGGACGAGCCGTACCAGACCTCGCGCAGGATCAGGATCGTCCACTTCTCCCCCACGACCTCAAGGGTCCGGGCGATCGAGCAGTTCGACGTATCCCGGTCGAGACGGGCATGCATGCCGACGTCCTGGGGAGCTTCGGTCCTCGTGTCCATGGGGGTGATTCTAACTTCACCTGAGTTTACTTTTCTATACTCAGAACGTAGCGTCATGCCAGCACACAGGCGACCGGGAAGAGCACATGGAAAGGCGGCCGGCATGAAGGCATTCGTCGTCGGGAAGTACGGCAAGGACGGCGTGCGCGCCGCCGAGGTACCCGAGCCGCGCGTCGGAGACCGCGATGTTCTGGTCAGAGTGAGCGCCGCGAGCGTCAACCCGCTGGACAAGATGATCCGCAACGGGGAGTTCAAGCAGCTCATCAAGCACAAGCCTCCGTTCGTGCTCGGCCACGATGTCGCCGGAGTCGTGACCCGGGTCGGCTCCGCCGTACACGGCATCGAAGTCGGCGACGAGGTCTACGCCCGTCCGCGCGACCAGCGGATCGGAGGCTTCGCGGAGTACATCGCGATCGACATGGACGACGTCGCGCCCAAGCCGGCCTCCCTCACCCTCCAGGAGGCAGCCGCGGTGCCGCTGGTGGCCCTGGCCGCCTGGCAGCTTCTTGTCGACCGCGCCCACGTGAAGCCGGGTCAGAAGGTGCTCGTCCACGCCGGTGCCGGTGGTCTCGGCTCGACCGTCATCCAGCTCGCCAAGCACCTCGGCGCCACCGTGGCGACGACCGCGAGCACCGATTCCGAGAAGCTGGTCAGGAGCCTCGGCGCCGACGTCGTCGTCGACTACACCAAGGAGGATTTCTCCAAGGTGCTGTCCGGCTACGACCTGGTGCTGGACTCCCTGGGCGGGGCGAACCTCGAGAAATCGCTGACCGTGCTCAAGCCCGGCGGCCTGGCCATCAGTGTCGTCGGCCCGCCGGACGCGGACTTCGCCAAGCAACTCGGGGCTCCCTCCTTCCTGGGCCTGGTCATGAGCGTGCTCAGTCGCAGGATCCGCAGGCAGGCGAAGGCGCTGGGCGTGCGCTACCAGTTCTTCTTCATGCAGGCCAACGGCTCCCAACTGCGCGAGCTCGGCGCCCTCTACGACAGCGGGAAGCTCCGCCCGGTCATCGACAGCACCTTCCCGTTCGACCGGACGCTCGAGGCGATGGCACACGTCGAGCAGGGCCGCACCAAGGCCGGCAAGGTCGTTGTCTCGATGCTGCCCGGCAACGACTGACCGTCGGCGCCCGGCATCGACTGAGACCCTGCCGAACGCAGTGCCCCTACGAGCCGTACGGCAGCGTCCCCACGTCGAGCGACGGCCGTTGCCAGCGCGGTGTGCGGTCCTTGTCGACCAGGGCCGCGCGGACACCCTCCAGGAAGTCCGGTGTGCGGATGACGGTCCGCCCCAGGGCGAGTTCCGCGTCGAGGCACTCGCGCAACGGGCGCTGCCTGCCCCGGGCCAGCAGGGCGTGAGTGATCTCCAGGCTCTGCGGTGAGGCGGACTCCAGGGCGACCGACGTGGCCGCCGCCCACGGGGTATCGAGGTGGCGCAGACGTTTCTCGATCTCGCCGAGGGTCGGCGCACCGAACACCCGGTCCACGTCTTCGCGCACCTCCGCCAGCCTGCTCTGTGCCACCGGAGAACGGCCGGCGAGGCGGTTCAGGACCACGTCCACGGGGTCGCCGGGACGGTCGGCCAGAGCGTCGCCGACCGAGTCGATGCGGTGAGTGGGGACGAAGTGCGTGGCCAGGCCCGTGTAGAGGGCGTCGGCCGCGTCGAGCCGGTGCCCGGTCAGTCCCAGGTACATGCCGATCGCTCCGGGCAGCCGCGGCAGGAAGTAACTGGCCCCGACGTCCGGGAAGAAGCCGATCCCGGTCTCGGGCATCGCCAGCGCCGCGCGCTCGGTGACGACGCGGAAGCCGCCGTGGACGGACAGGCCGAGGCCGCCGCCCATGCACAGGCCGTCGATGAGCGACACGACCGGCACGGGGTACTCGGCGATCCGGGCGTTGAGCCGGTACTCGGTGGCGAAGAACCGCTCACTGGCCCCGGCGTCCCCGGCGAGGCTGTGCTCGCGGATCGCGCGGATGTCTCCGCCGGCGCAGAACGCCTTCGGGCCGGTACTGGCGAGCACCACGGCGGACAGCGGTGCGTGTTCCCACCCGGCGAGGACACGGTCGATGGCGACGATCATGTCTGTCGTCAGGGCGTTGAGTGCCTTGGGCCGGTTCAACAGGATGCGGCCGACGCCCCGGTGGACGTCGGCGAGAATCTCGGCCTCAACGGTGTCGGTCATCGGTCGTCATCCCGTTTCCGCGCGAATCCGGCTGTCGTATGGGCGAGTGGGCACCTCAAGATCCTGACACAGGATCCGGAGCGCTCCACGAGCTCGTCGGCGGCCAAGGCGTCGGCGGACGGGCCGGGGCAGCATCGCGATTCCTGATCACGCACGATCATTCGGCGGCAACTCCGTACGCGAACGTGCACCCCCGCGACGACTTCGGGCCGCCCTGGAATCGCCTGAGGGTCCCGAGACCTGCAACTACGAGCGCGCGACGGTCAACCACATCCTGTCGTCTCTGCATCCCGAGGGCGGACTGGTGTATTTCACGCCCGTGCGACCTGGCCACTACCGCGTGGTGTCGACGCCCCAGAACTGCTTCTGGTGCTGCGTCGGCACCGGGCTGAAGAACCATGCGAAATACGGTGAGTTGGGGTACACCGCCGAGGACGGCGACCTCGACGGCCACCTGGCGATCCACCTACGCGTCCCCGGCTGGCACGACGGGCCGCCGCAGGTCCGTGTCAACGGCGCACCGGCCGGGGGGGCACGCCCCGCTCACGACGCGCCGCGGGGAAGGCGGACGGCCCCTGACCTACGTGCGTCCGGAGCGGCAGTGGCGTGCAGGGCACACGATCACCATGCGCCTTCGCCCGCGTGTCAGCGCGGAACTGCTCCCCGACGGCTCGCCGTGGGTGTCGTTCCGCTACGGCCCCCGTGCTCGCGGCCGAGGGCGACCGAGGTGACCTGGTCGGGCACTTCGCCGACGACTCCCGGATGGGACACGTCGTCGGCGGCCCGCTGCGTCCCCTGGAGCACCTGCCCGTCGTACTCGCCCGCAGCACCTCCGAGCTGGCGGCCGTTGTGCGCCGACTCGCCCCGGACCGGCCGGCGTTCGCCCTTGAGCATGTGGACGCACGACCTGGTGAGTCCGTCGTCCTCGTCCCGTTCGCCGGCATCCACGAATCCCGCTACATTCCCTACTTCCCCGTGGCGGAACCGGAACGGCTGTACGACCGCACGGTCGACGCCGTTGCCGCGGGCGAGCAACAGCCGGAGAGCGACCACCGGTTCGAGAGGCAGGACACCTGGTCGGAGCTCACCGGCGGGGCGAGGTGGCGGGCCGCCACCGGCCTGCAGGTGAGCCTCCTTCCCCCAGCCGGAGCCGGGCCGACCCGTGTCCTGGTCGACGGGCAGGTGATGGACACGCTCACGCCCGAGGCCGAGGCCGAGGAAGTCTCCCGAGTGCTCCCGCTCCACGCGGATCGTTCCGCCGGGCCCGTCGAGGTGCGCTTCGAAGCGGTCGGTCCGGCGGCCACCATCCGGCTGCGCGAAAAGCGCCTCGTGCGCTGACCCGACTGTCGAAGCGCATCGACGCTCGCTGCCGCCCCTGCTCACTGGCAATCTTCCCTGATCAAGAAACTTTCGCTCTGTCATTGCTCTTGTTTCGCAAGAAACACGTCCGTTAACTTCCCCTACAAGTGAAGCGCTTCGACACTGCGCACCGAGCCGGACGCTCGCTGAGCGCCCTGCCGTTCACTCGACGAAAGGACGACCGAGGGTGCCCCCTCAGACCCCTCCCGCCCGCGCCGCCAACCCCGTGCTCCCCGGGTTCCACCCCGACCCGAGCATCTGCCGTGTCGGCGACGACTACTACCTCGCCTGCTCAAGCTTCGAGTACTTCCCCGGCGTACCCCTCTTCCACAGCCGTGACCTGGTGCACTGGCGGCAGATCGGCAACGCGCTGGACCGGCCGGAGCAGTTGCGTCTGCCGGCCTCCATGGCGTCCTCGGGCGGCATCTACGCCCCCACCCTGCGCCACCACGACGGCCGTTTCTGGCTGATCGTCACCAACTGCAGCGAGGGCGGTGGCAACTTCGTCGTCACGGCCACCGACCCGGCCGGCCCCTGGTCGGATCCCGTCCCGGCGCCGGGCGTGCCCGGGATCGATCCCGACCTGGCCTGGGACGAGGACGGCACCTGCTGGTGCACGGTCGCCGGGGTGTCGCAGGTCCGCCTCGACCCGGCCACCGGTGAGACGTACGGAACCCCCCGCAAACTCTGGTCCGGCGGCCCCGGCGCGAAGGCCCCGGAGGCGCCGCACCTGTACCGGATCGGCGACTACTGGTACCTGCTCATCGCCGAGGGCGGCACCGAGCGCGGCCACGGCGTGTCGATCGCCCGCGGCCGTAGCCCCCAGGGTCCGTTCGAGGCGTGCCCCGCCAACCCGGTCCTCACCCACCGCGGCACCGACCACCCCGTGCAGAACACCGGCCACGCGGACCTGGTCCAGGCGCCCGACGGCTCCTGGTGGATGGTCTTCCTCGGCGTACGGCCACGCGGTGGCACCCCCGGCTGGCACGTGCTCGGCCGGGAGACCTTCCTGGCGCCGGTGACCTGGGAGGACGGCTGGCCGGTCGTCGGCGAGGTCACCCTGGAGCCGCTCGAGCTCCCCTGGCCGCTCTCCCCCGCGCCCGCCGAGGAACGGCGCGACGACTTCGAACTCGGCGAGCTCGGACCGGCCTGGATTTCCGTCCGGGACCGCGACCCCGAGCTCTGCACCACCAAGGAGCGCCCCGGATGGCTGACGCTCCGCGCCCGGGGCGGCTCCCTGGACGAGCCCGACGTGGTGTTCACCGGCCGGCGCCAGCAGCACCTCACCTGCCGGGCCCGCACCCTCGTCGACCCGGCGCAGGGCCGCGGCGGCCTCGCCGTCCGGCTGGACGAACGGCACCACTACGCGATCGAGGCGTCCGGGACGGACGTACGGGTGATCGCGCGCGTCGGCTCCTTGCGCACGGTCGTGGCCGAGGGCTCCGTACCCGCCGGGCCACTGGTCCTCGCCGTCACGATCAGCGACCCACCGCCTCCGCACGGACCGTGCACCGGACCCGACGTCGTCTCCCTCGGCATCGAGCAACCCGACGGCACCTTCACCGAGTTCGCGTCCCTCGACGGCCGCTATCTGTCGACCGAGGTCGCCGGCGGCTTCACCGGCCGGGTCATCGGCATGTACGCCGCCGAAGGCACCGTCCACTTCGACTGGTTCGACTACGAGCCTCTCGAAGGCTGAACCGACCCAGCTGCGCGACCGACAGGACGCATCGTGGACGCCGGCCGACCGTGTCGTCGATGGTCATGCCCACGGTGTCGTGGAGACCGAACTCAGCTCCACGAGGTCGCTGCGGTTCTTGGGGACCTTGCGGTAGCCGTGCTGGGCGATGGTCACCGATGGGGGTACCCCGCCGCGCTCACGATGGTCGTCCGACGAAGGTGTTCCCGCTCGGTTGTCCGGCACGGTCGCGTTTCCCCATCGCCTCGCCTGCTGCCGTCGTCATTCTCGCAGGTCAGTTGTCACCCGCATCCGGCTCGGGCGCCGCGTCCCCCGCCGGGCCGCCGCGGAGCATGGCCCGGTAGAGGGCGTCGTGTCCGGGTGAGGCGGGCAGCGGGCCGCGGGCCGGGGTCTCGAAGGACTGGATCAGCAGGGCGACGACGCGGCGCCAGGCGTCCGGGGCGGCGCCGCCGGTCGCGCTGACGACTCCGGCGTTGGCCATGTGCAGCAGTACCAGGTCCGAGGAGTCGAAGTCCTCGCGCAGCCGGCCCGCGGCCTTGGCCCGGCCGATGAGCTCCACCATGCCCTCGTAGGCCTCGTTGCGGCGCTGCTCCAGGGCCTTGGCGGTGGGAAAGGTCGAGGTCAGGACGTCGGCGAAGCCGGAGTCGGCGGCCTGCATCGCGCAGGCGGTCTCGATGTAGCCGACGAAACCGTGCCAGGGGTCGGGGTCGTCGAGGGCGGCGGCGACCACGTCGGCGTAGGCGTCCATGCGGTCGATGAAGACGGCGTCGACCAGCTCCTCCTTCGTGGGGAAGCGGCGGAACATGGTGGCGATCCCCACCCCGGCCTCGCGCGCCACGGAGGCCATCGAGGCGCCCAGCCCCTCCCGCGCGAACACCACCCGCGCCGCGGCGATGATCCGCTCCCGGTTGCGCTCGGCGTCACTGCGCAGCGGCGGGGAGGCGGGGACACCGGAGTGCTGGGCACCAGGATTCATACCGGCCACTCTAGCAACCGGATTGCCCTATCCATTTTTGGTGCTACGGTTGGCGGCGGCGAACCGGAAAGCCCTATCCGTTCCCAATTCGGATAGGGCTATCCGATTCCTGCTTCCTTCAACTGGCTTGTGTGAAAGGATTGTTGTGACCAGCATCGCCATCATCGGAGCCGGCCCCCAACTGGGTCTGGCCATCGCTCGTACCTTCGGCTCCCACGGCCTGGACGTCGCCCTGATCTCCCGCAACCGCGACAAGCTGGACGGTCTGGTAGGCAAGCTCAGGGCCGAGGGCATCACCGCCGCCGCCTTCCCGCGGACGTCCTCGACCATGACGCGCTCACCCGGGCACTCACGGAGGCCGCCGCACGGTTCGGCGGGATCGACGTCCTGGAGTACTCCCCGGTGGGGACGTTCACCTCCACCGCTCTGACCACTCCGGCCGAGACCGAGCCGTCCCATGTGCAGCACGAGATCGAGTTCCAGCTCTACGGCGCCATCGCCGCCACCAAGGCGGTGCTGCCGGCGATGCGGGAGGCCGGCGCGGGCACGCTGCTCTACACCACCGGCGCGGGCTCCATCGACCCCGTCCCCCAGGTCGGGAACGTCAACGCGGCCGCCGCCGCGCTGCGCAACTGGGCGATCAACCTCCACAAGGAGCTGGACGGCACCGGCGTCCAGGCCGCCCACGTCGGCATCGACGTGTCGATCGGCACGCCGGCCGTCCCCGGCTTCCCGACGGCACAGCCGGAGGAGATCTCCCCCGTCTACTGGGAGCTGCACACCACCAGGCGCGGCCAGGCCGAACTCGTCTTCAGCCGCTGACACCGCACATCCAGGTCACGAAAAGGGAAGCGGCGTTCGATCGTACGATGGGGTGCCCTACGGCAGTCTGGTGAGAGAGAGCAAGCCGTGACCGACACCAGCAACACCCGGCCCGCCGACAGGGAAGCGCAAGCTCCGCGGCAGAGTCGGCTGCTCCGCCTGATGCGCTATCTCCCCCTGATCGCCCCCGTCCTGCTGTGGGCGGTGCCCTGCTGGGTGCTGCTGTACACCGGCCAGCACTGGCCGCTGCCCGTGACCCTGGTAGGCACCGCCCTGTTCGTTCTCGGCCTCGCCGGTATGCCGCTCGCGATGGCGCGCGGCCATGGCCGGCGCCAGCAGGACCGGGCGGCGATCCTCGGTGACACCCTGCTGGGCGCCAGTTGGGTCCTGTTCACCTGGTCCGTTCTGCTCGGCGTCTTCCTGCGGCTCGCTCTGACCGTGGCCGGCGTCGGCGAGAGTCAGGACCGGGCCCGAACCGTCACCTGGGCCGTCCTCGGCGTGACCGCCCTGCTGCTCGTCTGGGGCTACACCGAGGCCCGCCGTGTGCCACGGGTGCGCCGGCTCGACGTACAACTCCCGCGGCTGGGTGCCGGGTTGGACGGCCTGCGCGTCGTCCTCATCACCGACACCCACTACGGCCCGCTCGATCGCGCCCGCTGGTCGGCACGGGTGTGCGAGACGGTGAACACGCTGGAAGCGGACGTGGTCTGCCACACCGGCGACATCGCGGACGGCACGGCCGAACGGCGCCGCGCGCAGGCCACCCCGCTCGGGACCGTGCGGGCCACCCGGGCCCGTGTCTACGTCACCGGCAACCACGAGTACTACAGCGAGGCGCAGGGCTGGGTCGACCTGATGGACGAGCTGGGCTGGGAGCCGCTGCGCAACCGCCATCTGCTGCTCGAACGCGGAGGCGACACCCTCGTGGTCGCCGGCGTGGACGACGTCACCGCCGAGTCCTCGGGGCTGGCCGGTCACCGCGCCCACCTCGCCGGAGCCCTGAACGGCGCCGACCCCGACCTGCCCGTCCTGCTTCTGGCCCACCAGCCCAAGTTCGTCGACCGGGCGGCGGCCGCCGGCATCGACCTCCAGCTCTCCGGCCACACCCACGGCGGCCAGATCTGGCCCTTCCACCACCTGGTCCGCATCGACCAGCCCGCCCTCGCCGGCCTCAGCCGGCACGGCACCCGCACCCTGCTCTACACCAGCCGCGGCACCGGCTTCTGGGGCCCGCCGTTCCGCGTCTTCGCCCCCAGCGAGATCACCCTGCTCGTGCTTCGCTCCCCTCACCTGCCCCCTGCGCCGTAGCACCGGGCGGGTCGGCACGACCGCCGGTGCGCTCAGGGTGTGAGGCCGAGTTCGGCCCAGACGGTCTTGCCGGGGTTGCGCGGCGTGACGCCCCAGCGGAGGGCGATTCGTTCGAGGAGCTGGAGGCCGAAGCCACCGGGCTCGGTGTTCCGGGTGGCCCTTCTGCGGGGCCGACGGTCGCTGTGATCAGTGACGGCGATGCGCAGCAGTCGGCCGTTCCAGGTGAGCCGGACCAGGGGTGGGCCGGTGCCGTGGCGGATGGCGTTCGTGATCAGCTCCGAGACGAGCAGTTCGGTGGTCTGGATCATCGAGTGCCGGCGCAGCGGTCCGCCGAAGCCTTCCACGCAGTCGCGGGCCCAGCGCCGGGCGGCGGCAATGCTCGCTGTGACCGCGGGGAAACGCGACTCGCAGGTCAGGGGTGTCGGTTCGCCGTTCACCAGGTTCCTCCAGCCGGGGCGCCCTGTGCCGCTGGTCGGTGGCCGACTGACGCGGTGCACGGCCGACGCCGACCATCTGCCGGGTACCCACGCCCGTCCCGTGAACCGCGTCTGTCGCGCGAATCGACCGTTTGGCTCTCCGGCTGCCGGTACGCACGCGACGGCGAGCCCGCCACGGCATCACCGCACGCGAAGCCCGACGTCGTGGTTCAGCGCTGCTCGTCGTCCACCCTGGCCGGGTGGTTGCCGGGACCGTGGCCGGACCCGGTCAGAGGGGTCGGGGAGAGGTCGGTGGGTTCCTCACCGGCCTCCAGCAGCGTGTTCGCGGCGCCCACGATCAGTGGGTCGGGCTTGCCCACGGCCGCGTGATCCTTGGTCGGATAGTCGCAGCGGTCCAGGAGGCTGCGCATCGCTTCCAGCCGGCCGCGGCGTTTGTCGTTGTTCTTCACCACGGTCCACGGGGCGTGGGGAGTGTCCGTCGCCCGGAACATGTCGACCTTGGCAGCGGTGTACTCGTCCCACAGGTCGAGCGAGGCGAGATCCGTCGGGGAGAGCTTCCAGCGGCGTACGGGGTCGACCGTGCGGATCGCGAAACGGGTCCGCTGCTCGGCCTGGGACACCGAGAACCAGAACTTCACCAACAGGATGCCGTCCCGGGTCAGCATCTCCTCGAACAGCGGGGCCTGCTCCAGGAAGGTGCGGTACTCCGCCTCGGTGCAGAAGCCCATCACCCGCTCGACGCCTGCCCGGTTGTACCAGGACCGGTCGAAGAAGACGATCTCGCCGCGGGACGGCAGATGCGCCACATAGCGCTGGAAGTACCACTGCCCCGCTTCCCTCTCGGTCGGCTTCTCCAGCGCCACGACGCGGGCACCTCGCGGGTTGAGCCGCTCGGTGAACCGCTGGATCGTGCCGCCTTTGCCGGCCGCGTCACGGCCCTCGCAGAGCACGACCACCCGCTGGCCGGTCTCCTTCACCCAGCGCTGCATCTTCAGCAGCTCGACCTGCAGAACGCGCTTGGTCCTCTCGTACTCGGACCTCTTCACCTTCCGGTCGTACGGGTAGTTCTCCAGCCACGTGTCCACCGGACTGCCGTCCGCGTCCAGGAGGATCGGTTTCTCCGGCCGGCGTTCGTCCACACGGAGGCCGTCGAGCAGGTCCGCCTCGACCCGGGCCCCCTCGTCCTCGTCCGGCCGGGTCTTGTCGTCGTGCTCCGACATCACCAATCTCCTGAATCATCCTCGTGTGCCGCCACCGGACGGCCGTTGCGACGGGCGGCACTCCTCAGAACGGAAGGCGGCCTCGCGCCCGGCGGCCGGCGGAGCCGCTGCGACCGACCGCGCGGGAGCTGGAGCTGAAGGGCTTGCTCAGCAGCCGCCCCAGGACCCCGGGCGCCTTGGATCCGGCCCGCGAGCCGGCCCCGAGACCACGCTGGGCACCGTTCTGCGGATGCCGGGAGAGGCGCGGCAGGAGGAAGGCCAGCACGGCCAGGAGGACACATGCGGCGATGACAACGGCGATGACCATCAAGGGCTCCGGGGTCGGTGGGATTCTTCGCTCTTCTCCGCTTCTGCTGGACCGCGTGCCCCGTCCACCCGCAATCACGCCGCCGTCTCAGCGCGTGCTGTCGTCTCCGTGGCTGCGCACGATCTCCTTGACCTTGGCCACGGCGAACCCCCAGCCCTGCTCGACGGTCGGCTTGGCCGGCACCGCGATCTCGTCCGGGTTGGTGAGCACGTCGAGCAGCACAGGACCGGGGGTGTCGAAGGCGCGGCGCACGGCTTTCTCCAGGTCGGCCGGGTCGGTCACCCGGATCCCGGGGATGCCCATGGCCGTGGCTACGGCGGCGAAGTCGGGGTTGTCCAGGACGGTACCGAACTCCGGCAGCCCGACCTGTTCCTGTTCGAGTTTGACCATGCCCAGGCGGCGGTTGTCGAAGACGACGAGCTTCACGGCGAGCTGGTGCGTCTTCAGCGTCATGAGGTCGCCGAGGAGCATGCTCAGCCCGCCGTCCCCGCAGAAGGCCACGACCTGCCGCTCGCGGTCCAGGCACTGGGCGCCGAGCGCCTGCGGCATCGCGTTGGCCATGGAGCCGAGGTTGTAGGAGCCGATGAGCCGCCGCTCGCCCCGCATCTCGACGAACCGCGAGAGCCACACCGTCGCCATGCCCGTGTCGGAGGTGAAGACGGCGTCGTCGTCGGCGAGCCGGTCCACCACGGCCGCCAGCGCCTCCGGCCGGATGTCGTGGGTGCGGTTGTCGAGGGAGGAACGCACCCGGCCGAGCAGGCCCCTGTCGTGTGCCGGGTCGGCCAGCCGTGCCTGGCCCTCGCGCCAGTGCTCGAAGCGCTCACGTGCCTTCTCCAGGTGCGAGCGGTCCCGTGCACCGTCCGTCCCGGCGGGTGCGGCGGCAAGGTGGGTGAGGAGGTCGCGGACGGTCACGCCCGTGTCGCCGACGAGACCGACGTCGACCGGCACGCGCCGCCCGATGTGGGCGGGCTCGGTGTCCACCTGGATGACGGTCTTCCCCTGCGGATACCAGTCCCGGTAGGGGAAGTCGGTCCCCAGGAGCAGCAGGGTGTCCGCGTCCTGCAGGGCCGACGCGGCGGCCGGGTTGCCGATCAGCCCGGTCTGGCCGACCTGGAACGGATTGGTGTCGCCCTCGAAACCCTCCTTGGCCTTGAGCGTGAGCACCATGGGTGCGGCCAGCCGGTCGGCGAGGGCCAGCACGTCCTCGCGCGCGCCACGCGCGCCCCGTCCGACGAGCAGCGAGACCCGTTCCGAGCGGTCCAGGAGTTCGGCGGCCCGCCGTACGGCGGATTCCTCGGGCCGGCTGAGCGGGGCGTTCAGGGAGAACCGGGCCGGGCGGTCCGAGGTCAGTTCGCGCTCGCCCAGGTCGCCGGGCACGGTCAGGACGGCCACCCCCTTGCGGCCCAGGGCGTGACGCACCGCAGTCTCCAGCATCTGCGGCAGCTGGTCGGGAGAGGTGATGGTCGCGCGGAAGACGGCGACGTCCGTGAAGAGCGCGTCGTTGTCGACTTCCTGGAAGTAGTCGGTACCGAGCTCGGCGAGCGGTACCTGACCGGCGATCGCCAGGACGGGGGTGTGGCTCTTGGCCGCGTCGTACAGTCCGTTGAGCAGGTGGACGGAACCGGGTCCGACCGTGCCCATGCAGACACCGAGGGTGCCCGAGAGCTGCGACTGGGCGCTCGCGGCGAACGCCGCCGCCTCCTCGTGCCGGCAACCCACCCACTGCAGGTTCTCGGTGGTGCGAATGGCGTCCGTCAGGGGGTTCAGCGCGTCTCCCACGACGCCGAACACCTGCTGCACGCCGAGTTCGCTCAGTGCGTCCACGATGACGCGGGCGACGGTGCGGGCCACGTGAGTCCTCCGGTTTGTCAGACGGTGAATCGGTCGGGATCGGCGGCGGTCCAGTCGGCCGCCCAGGCGGCAGGCGGCTCGGCGAGCAACTGCCCCGGTTCGAGCCACTCGTACAACTCCTCGTAGGAGCGCTCGGTGTAGGGATCGATGCGCCTGCGCAGCATGTGCGGGCGCAGGTCGGCGGGATCGGTGACGCCCATGGACGCCATGAGCTGCAGGGCGCTGGCCACGGTCGCCTCCTGGAAGCGCTGGACGCGGGGCGTCTTGTCACGGACGTCGAGGGCGCGGGCGCGTCGGGGGTCCTGGGTCGTCACCCCGGTGGGGCAGGTGTTGGTGTGGCAGCGCTGGGCCTGGATGCAGCCGACGGCGAACATCATCGCCCGCGCCGCGTTGCCGTAGTCGGCGCCCTGCACCAGGCGTTTCACCAGATCGGTGCCCGTGGCGATCTTGCCGCTCGCTCCGATCCTAATCCGGTCGCGCAGGCCCGCGCCGACGAGGGCGTTGTGCACGGTGAGCAGGCCCTCGGTCAGCGGGGTTCCCACGTGGTCGGCGAACTCCAGAGGAGCGGCTCCGGTGCCACCCTCGCCTCCGTCCACGATGATGAAGTCGGGGGCCGTGCCCTCCGCCAGCATGGCCTTGCACACGGCGAGGAACTGCCGGCGCGAGCCCACGCACAGTTTGAATCCGGTCGGCTTGCCACCGGAGAGCTCGCGCATCCGGGCGATGAAGCGGACGAGTTCGCGCGGGGTGGAGAACACCTTGTGGTACGGCGGCGAGATCACCGTCCGCCCCTCGGGCACGTCCCGTACCTTCGCTATCTCGGCGTTGACCTTCGCCCCCGGCAGGACTCCGCCGATGCCCGGTTTGGCGCCCTGCGAGAGCTTCAGGGACACACACTTGACGTGATCGTGGGCGGCCTTGTCGGCGAACTCGGCGGGGTCGAAGTCGCCGTCCGGGGTACGGCAGCCGAAGTAGCCGGTGCCGACCTCCCAGACCAGGTCCCCACCCGGCTTCAGGTGGTACTCCGACAGTCCGCCCTCCCCCGTGTCGTGGGCGAAACCCCCGGCCGCCGCGCCGCCGTTGAGGGCGAGGATCGCGTGGGAGGACAGCGAGCCGAAGCTCATCGCCGACACGTTCAGCAGGGCCATGTCGTAGGGGCGGGCGCAGTCGGGTCCGCCGATCCGCACCCGCGGAGGCGTCTTCGGCACCGGGCACGGCGCCATCGACGGCACCAGGAACTCGTAGCCGGGCAGATAGACGTCCCGCTCGGTGCCGTACGGCTGCTCGGCGTCGGTGCCTTTCGCCCGCTCGTAGACGATGGTGCGGACATCCCGGTCGAAGGGGCGCCCGTCGAAGTTCCGCTCGATGAAGTACTGCTGCAGCTCCGGGCGGATCCGCTCCAGAAGGAAGCGGGCGTGGCCCAGGACCGGATAGTTGCGCAGCACCGAATGCCGGCGCTGCAACAGGTCCGCCGCACCCAGCAGACCCAGCAGGGTGAGCGGTACGGCGGCCGCCCACCACCAGGGTGAGATACCTACCGCGGCAACAACCGCCACCATTCCGGAGGCCAGAGCGAGGACGACGATCGCAATGCGTTTCACTCCTCGCTCATTGCCCTGCGTCAGCGGTCCAGTCCTGCCCGTTCGTCAAGAAACCTGCAAGACAGGACCTGCTGGGTTCGTTTCCGACCGTGGTGTCAGCCCGCGACGTGGATGCCGGGGCGGCGGGTGGGGTCGGGCTGGTGCCGGCGGATGATCTCGCGGGTGACGGGGGCCGTGTCTCCGCGTCCGAGGAGGAAGTAGCGGAACATGTGGGTCAGAGGGCTTCCCTCCGCCCAGGCGAAGTAGCAGTGCGGCTGGACGCCGGTGGTGTCGTGGAGGGTGAGAAGGATCGCGGCGATGGCGTTCGGAGCCGCGGGCGCTTCGGCTCGCAGGACCCGGTGCCCGTCGACTTCGACGCCGTGGACGGTGAGGGTTTCGCTGAAGTCGGAAGGGTCGACGACCTCGATCTCCAGGAACAGGATGTCGGCGAGGCCGGGCACCGGGTTGATGGCACGCTGTTCGCGTTCCTTGTCGGCGTACTCCGCGCCGTCCCCGGCCTCGCGGCGGTTGGCGACGATGTTGATGGCGTTGTCGTGGGCGAGGGTGTCCCTGATGAACTGGCGGGCGCCCTCGTCGAACTCGATTCTGTCCGCGCGCAGTTCGGTGGTGCGTGAGATGCGGGAGACCAGCGAGATGATGATGATGCCGAGGATGAACATCGCGGAGATGGTGATGCCGTCCGGCTTGTCGACGATGTTGGCCACCAGCGCGTAGAGCAGCACCGCGGTCAGCACGGCGAATCCCCCGCACAGGGTGCGTTGGCGGCGGCGCAGCGCGGAGACGGTGACGGCGAAGGCCCCGGAGACCATCATGGCGAGGATGCCGGTGGCGTAGGCGCCGGCCTGGGCGTCGATGTCGGCGTCGAAGGCGATGGTGATGATGACGCACAGAACCGTGTAGACCAGGACGACGGGGCGCACCGCGCGACCCCATTCGGGGGCCATGCCGTAGGCGGGGAGATAACGCGGGACGATGTTGACCAGTCCGGCCATCGCGGAGGCGCCCGCGAACCAGAGGATCAGGATGGTGCTGATGTCGTAGGCGGTGCCGAAGGCTTCTCCGACGTGTTCGTGGGCCAGCCAGGCCAGAGCCCGGCCGTTGGCCGCACCGCCCGCCTCGAACTCCTTGTGCGGGATGAGGACGGTGGTCACGAAACTGGCGGCGAGCAGGTAGACGCTCATGATGAGCGCGGCCGTGGTGAGCAGTCTGCGGGCGTTGCGGACGCGGGACTTGAGCCGCTGCTCGGCGGTCTCGCCCTCGGCGGAGATGAGCGGCATCATGCTCACTCCGGTCTCGAAGCCGGACAGACCCAGCACCAGCAGCGGGAAGGCCAGCAACGCGGGCTCGACCAGGTCACCGAACCCGCGGCCTTCGGTGAGTGCGCCGGTCCAGGCCGAGAAGGCGTCCGGGCTGGTGAACACATCCACCAGGCCGACGCCGATGGTCACCGCGTTGAGCGCGAGGAAGACGGCGACCAGAGGGATGGCCACGCTCACCGCTTCGCTGAACCCGAGCAGGAAGACCCCGCCGAGGAGCACGAGGAGCGCCACGGTGATGACGACCTCATGTCCTTGCAGAGCATGCGGGGCGTAGGAACTCTCCACCAGATGTACGGAGGCGTCGGCCGCGGAGAGGGTGATGGTGATGATCCACGAGGTCACCACGAACCCGAGCAGGACCAGGACGAACAGTTTGCCCCGCCAGAAGGGCAGCAGGTCCTCCAGCATCGCCACCGATCCGGCCCCGTGCGGACTCTCGCCGGCCACCCGCCGGTACATCGGCAGCATCCCCACCAGGGTCAGCACCACGAGCAGAAGCGTGGCCAGCGGCGAGACGGCACCGGCCGCGAGCGCGGCGATCGCCGGCACGTAGGCCAGGCTGGAGAAGTAGTCGACGCCGGTCAGGCACATCACCTTCCACCAGGCATGGGCCTCCCCGGCGCCTGCCTCCGCCGCCGGGTTGACCGCCTGCACCCGGTGTCGCAGCAACCACTGTCCCAGAGCGCCACCTTGGCGCCCCGTTGTGTCGGGATCCTCCACCACGTCCACAGCGGCCAGATCGTCCACGTCGGTCATGTCCCCCCACACCCTTCAGCCGGCCCAGCGTGCTGGGCCCCACAGCCCGCAACGATCACCGAGTATGCGGCCTCCGGCAACCTCCTCCCTACCCGGGGCGGAGGCCCACAGACTGTGCCGTGCCGCTGCCCCAGGTCGGCAGGGGTGCAGCTCAGCCCCAGGCCGCCACCGGCACGAACGAGCTGTCCTGCCGGAACAGGTCCGTCCCCGCCGTCCGCTCCAGCCGGAGCTGGTAGTTGTAGTGGCGCAGGTAGTACCCGGGGTAGTTGTACGACTCCCACCGGATCGCGCCCGAGGACGTGCCCGTGCGGGCGATGAACGTCGCGTCCTTGGCGAAGGTCGATGTGCCGTCGTTGGCGTCGAAGCGGGCGCGGAAGTCCCAGTGGCGCAGGTAGTTGCCGGAGGAGTCGCGGAAGGAGTAGCCGCCCGAGTCGGCGAGGCCCGCGACGACCGTGAAGGTGGACGCCGTCTTTTCGGCAGCCGTGCTGGAGCCGGTCACCACCGGGAGGTTGAGCAGCGAGGACTGGGTCTGCCAGTACCGCGTGGTGTAGTTGGCCGACTGGAAGGAACGCGTGACGCTCTTGGTGAGCGAGGGACCGCCGGAGACCGTCTCCTTGACGACCGTGAAGTGGCGGGCGGTGCCGGAGACCACCGGCAGTGCGGTCGGGGCCGACCAGGTCGCGAAGGTGTTGTAGCTGTCGCTGTAGTAGTAGTTCCCGTCGCCGTACCCGTCGAAGAAGATCCGCCAGCCGCCGTTGTCGAGCTGGATCACGGACGGGCCCTCGCGGTAGCTGCCCCAGCCGGCCCAGTCGCCGGTCCTGGAGATGGTGTAGGGACCGGTCAGGGACGACGCCGTCGCGTACTCGATGTACTTCGTCGTCTCGTTCTTCGTGAAGGCGTGGTAGGTCGAGCCGCTCTTCACGATGTACGTGTCGATGTGGTTGGCGCCGATCCCGGACAGGGCGACCGGTGAACTCCAGGCCGTCAGGGCGGAGTTGGTCGCCTTCAGGCGGTACGGCGTGAAGATCCACTCGTCGCTGGTGAGCGAGCAGGACACGATGACGTTCACGCTGCCGTCGCTGTCGACGAACCACTCCGGCGCCCACGCGCGGGACAGATTGGCGAGGGGGACCGTGTAGTCGTACAGGAAGGTCCAGTTGGCCCGGTCGGAGCTGCGCGCGAAGCCGATCGTGGTGCTGACGTCCTGCCAGGTGTGGGTCGTGTACGTGAGGTAGTAGTAGCCGTCGGTGTGCTTGAAGACGCTCGCGTCGCGGATCCTGTTGCTGGGCGGCGTGTAGGCGGAGGACTTGAGCAGCCGGAAGTCCGTGGCGTCGTCGGACTGGTAGACGTTCACGGTGCCGTCGTTGCTGTTGAGGAACGGCACGATCGTGTAGCGGGTCGCGGAACCGCTCGGCGGGGCGGCGGCGAAGGCCGCGCCGGGCAGTTCGCCCAGCAGGACGGCGGAGGCGGGCAGGGCCGCCATCGCGCGCAGCAGGGTACGGCGGGACGGCGAGGGGGGACGTGCGGTCACGGCGGCTCTCCCTGGGGCAAGGACACAACGCGGCTCGATATGTCCGACATACCGAACGAGGTTCGGGAAGTCGATCAGAAGGTAGGGCTGTGGCCCGAACGCGTCAATGCTTTGCGCATGACCTGGTGAGCGTTGTGAGATGGCTGTGGCGCCTGCCGAACAGCCGCTGCCGCCGGGGATACGTTCCGGCGAAGCGCTTTCCGACGTTACCGTTCGGTAGGCAACGTCGTCCCGGAGTCCCGGAGGTGCCCCGTATGACGTACGACCGTTCCGCAGGCCTGGTGGAGACCGCCCGCGCGCTGGCCGACGGCACGATCACCTCCCGTGAGCTCGTCGAGCAGACCCTGGCGCGGATCGAGTCCTCCCAGGGTTCGCTCAACGCCTTCCGAATCGTACGGACACGCGCCGCCCTCGCCGAGGCGGAGGCCGCGGACGCCCAACTGGCCGCCGGCGTAAGGAAACCACTGCTCGGAGTGCCCGTCGCCGTCAAGGACGACATGGACGTGGCCGGTGAACCCACCGCGTTCGGCTGCCAGGGGGAGTTCCCGGCGGTCGCCCGGGACGGTGAGGCGGTACGGCGGCTGCGCGCGGCCGGGGCCGTGATCGTCGGCAAGACCAACACCTGCGAGTTCGGGCAGTGGCCGTTCACCGAGGGCCCGGCCTTCGGCGCGACCCGCAATCCATGGAGCCCGGAGCACACGCCCGGCGGCTCGTCCGGCGGGTCCGCCGCGGCCGTCGCCGCAGGTCTGGTGCCCGCCGCGCTCGGCTCGGACGGGGCCGGTTCGGTACGGATCCCCGCCTCCTGGACCCACCTCGTCGGCATCAAGCCGCAGCGCGGCCGCATCTCGACCTGGCCGCGCGGCGAGTCCTTCCAGGGCATCACGGTCAACGGCACGCTGGCCCGCACGGTCGCCGACGCGGCCCTCCTGCTCGACGCGGCCGCCGGCAACCATCCCCTGGACCCGCATCGCCCGCCTGCCGTCGACGCCTCCGCGGCGGTCGGCCGCGACCCCGGCCGGCTGCGTATCGCGCTCGCCCTGAAGCCGCCGTTCACCGCGCTGCCCGCCCGGCTCCAGCCGGAGGTACGGGCGCGGGTCGTCGAACTCGCCGAGAAGCTGAGCGCGTTGGGGCATCTGGTCGAGGAGGCCGATCCGCCGTACGGACAGATCGGGCTCACCTTCATCCCCCGCGCCACGGCCGGGATCGCCGAACGGGTCCGCGAGGCGCCCTTCCCCGCGCTCCTGGACCGCCGCACCCGGGACGCGGCCCGGCTCGGCGGACTGCTCGGCGGGGTCCCGCTCAGGGCGGCGCGGCGCGCGGAGGCGGTCCTGCACCGCCGTATCGGCGGCTTCTTCACGTCGTACGACGTCGTCCTCGCCCCGACGACGGCCGCTCCCCCGCCGCGCATCGGGGCGATGCTGGAGCTGGGCGGGCTGGCCACCGACCGGGCGATGATCGCGGCCTGTCCGTACGCCTGGCCGTGGAACGTCCTCGGGTGGCCCGGGGTCAGCGTGCCCACCGGGTTCGTCGACGGCGGCCTGCCCGTCGGCGCCCAGTTGCTCGGACCCGCGAACAGTGAACCGCTTCTCCTGTCGCTGGCGGCGCAGTTGGAGGACGCGCTGCGCTGGCACGAGACGTGGCCGCCCCAGGAGGCGGCCATGGATTCCCCGGCCGTCCGACCGCGTTCCGCCCGTACCCTGTGACCATGGACGATGCGTCGATGGTCGGACTCATGGGGCGGGTCACGGGGACGATCGGGCCGGGGCTCGTCGGCGAGGTGATCGTCCGGGTGCGGGGCGGCGCCGAGCACTTCCTCGCCTACCCGGCCACCGCCACGGACCGCATCGAGCGGGGCACCGTGGTGATGGTGGTGGAGTACCTGCCGCCGAGGACGGTCTACGTGCAGTCGGCGTACGACAGTTGAGCCTGCTCACGCGCAGGTGAGGGGCGTGTATCAAGGTTTCGACAAGGATCCGCCGGCGTCTTCACCGCGGCCTCGAACAGGCGCACACTCCCTTCGTTCGGTGCCGAAAGGGCACCATGCAAAGGGGGCGTATGCCGATGATCGTCGGCGTCGTTGCGGGGGTGGCCGTAGCTGCCATCGCCGTTCTGATCGGTCTGTTCAAGCTGATGTGGCGTGTCGCGGAACCCAACGAGGCACTGGTCATCTCCGGGTCCAACCACAAGACCGAGGGTCTTGAGGCGGGCATGGGATTCCGCATCGTCACCGGGCGCGGCACGCTGGTGCTGCCCGGTGTGCAGGCGGTGCGCAAGATGTCGCTCGACCTGAACGAGACCGAACTGCACGTGGACTGCGTGACCCACCAGGGCATTCCGCTGAAGGTGCGGGGCGTGGTCATCTTCAAGGTGGGCGACGACTTCGTGTCGATCGCCAACGCGGCCCGTCGCTTCCTCGACCAGCAGAAGCTGATGTCGGAGCGCGTGCACAACGTGTTCGCCGGTCATCTCCGGTCCATCGTGGGCGGGTTGACGGTCGAGGACATGATCCGCGACCGGGAGAAGCTCACCGGGCAGACCCGGGCGGCCTGCGGCACGGAGATGGAGAAGCTGGGGCTCATCGTCGACTCGCTGCAGATCCACGAGATCGAGGACCCGACCGGGTACATGCAGAACCTGGCGATGCCGCACGCGGCCGCCGTCCAGCGGGACGCGCGGATCGCGCAGGCAGAGGCGAACCGGCTGGCCACCGAGGCCGAGCAGCAGGCGTACGCCCGGATGGCGCAGGCCACCCGGGACAGCGAGATCCTCCAGGCCGGTTACCAGGCCGAGCGGGACAAGGCGGGCGCCAAGGCACGCCAGGCCGGTCCGCTCGCCGACGCCGCGGCCCGCCAGGAGGTCGTGGTCCAGGAGACCCGGATCGCCGAACTGGAGGCGAACCGGCGGGAACAGCAGCTCCAGGCGGACGTCCGCAAGCCGGCGGACGCCAAGGCCTACGAGAAGCGCACGCTCGCCGAGGCCGAGCGCGACGCGCGGATCTCCGCGGCCGAGGCCAAGGCAAAGGAAACCGAACTCGCCGCCGCGGCCGAGGCCACCCGGGTCAAGACGGCCGCGATGGCCGAGGCGGAGGCGACCAAGGCCCGCGGTACGGCCATGGCAGCGTCGACCCGGGCCACCGGTGAGGCCGAGGCCGCGTCGGCTCAGGCCAAGGGTCTCGCGGAGGCCGCGGCGGCCAGAGCGAAGGGACTCGCGGAGGCCGAGGCCATCAAGGCCCGCGCCGCCGCCCTCGCCGAGAACCAGGAGGCGGTCGTCGCCCAGCAACTCGCCGAGAACTGGCCGGAGATCGTCAGGGCCGGTGCGTCCGCGTTCGGCAACGCCGACAACATGGTGATCCTCAACGGCGCCGACGGCATGGCGGACATGTTCGCCAAGGCGCTCACCATGGGCGGCACCGGTCTGGGTCTGGCACGTCAGCTGCTGGCCTCGATGAACCAGAACGGGCAGAGCGTCAACGGCGCTTCGCTCAACGGGGTGGCGTCGCCGCCCTCCCAGAAGGTGCCGGTCCAGAAGGTGCCGGTCCAGGAGTAACGGGCAGGCCTGCCGGGGTCCTTGTAGAAAGGGGCCCCGGCCGGCCTGTGTTCACAGCGCCGACAACGTGATGCCCAGGCCGAGCAGCGCGACGACCTTGGCCACCTCGAAGGCGACGTAGAGGAGGTGTCCGCGCGAGCGGGGCAGGTCCTCGCCCGCCAGGACGCGGTCGGAGCGGCGGTTCAAGCGGGGGCGGATCACCGCCAGTTGGACGATGAGCACGGCCACCGCTGCCCCGGTCCAAGTGATGGCGCGCCCCGGTGCGTCACCGGCGACGACCGCGACGACCACCGCGGCGGCCAGGACGCACTCCACGAGGTTCAGGGCCCGGAAGACCAGACGCCCGATCCCCAGACCGATCCGGACACTCACGTCCGGGGCGCGGAACTTCAGCGGCGCCTCCAGGAAGGAGATCGCCAGCACCATCCCGAGCCACACGAAGGTGACCGCGCTCGCCGTCGCGGCCGAGGTTGCGTTCATCCGATCGACCGTACCCCCCGCCCCGGTTCGGGACGCCTTAAGGTTCCCCCGTGACTGCGTTTACCGATGAGAACGTCCCCGGCCGCTTCGGCGCCACCGCCACCGCCGAGACCGACCCGCGCCAGGTCGGCCGGGTGCGCACCGAGTACTCCCCCGCGCACGACGGCGACCCCGACCCCGGGGAGATCGTGTGGACCTGGGTGCCCTTCGAGGAGAACGACGGACGCGGCAAGGACCGTCCCGTGCTCGTGGTCGCCCGGGAGGCGGCCGGCACCTTCCTCGCCGTACAGCTGTCGAGCAAGCGGCACGACGGGGACCGGGAGTGGGTGCCGATCGGCAGCGGGCCCTGGGACCGGACCGGACGGGATTCCTGGGTGGACGTCGACCGTGTCCTGCGCCTCCACGAGGAGGGCATGCGCCGGGAGGCGTGCGCGCTGGACCGGGGACGGTTCAACCTGGTCAGGCAGCGGCTGCACGAGCGGTACGGCTGGACCTGACGGCCAACACCTTCCGGGGCTACGGCCGGCCCTGACGGCTAACCCTTCTGGACCAACCGACCTGGCCGCTCCGTCGTGAACGCCCGTTCGAACGCCGCTCGCACCACCGCGTCCCGCGTCCGGTCCAGTACCCCGAACACCACGTGCTCGAAGGCACCGCAGAACCGTCCGCCGGGCCCGAGGAGCGTCCGGAACGCCCCCGCCACCTGCGCGGGGTCGTTCTGGAAGACCCCGCAGCCCCAGGCGCCCAGCACCAGCCGTCGGTAGCCCTGCGCCACGGCCACCGACAGGACCTGCTCGACGCGTGCCGCGAGGGCCCGCGGCAGTTCGGCGGCCCGCTCGGGCGCCGTGCGCCGCACCACCCCGGCGTTCGGGGCGGCCGCCGTCAGGAACCCCACGAGGTACGCCGACTCCAGCAGACGGCCGGCGTCGTCCCGGAACACCGGTACGGCCGGCGAGTGGATGACGCGGTCCGTGTAGAACGGGTCGCGGTGGGCCCGGTGATGGTCGTAGAACGCGCGGGCCCGCAACTGGCAGGTGTAGAGCGCGGAGGCACGGCACAGGGCCTCTTCCTGGGCCTGTGCGCCGTTCAGGTAACCGCCGCCCGGATTGCGGGCCGAGGCGAAGTTCAGCACGGCCGTCCCGCCGCCCAGCCGACGGGCCGCTTCGAGGCTGCTCTCGCCCGTGACCTCCACGCACGTGTCCACGGCAGCGAAGGCGGGCACCGGCACGGGTTCCGGTCCGTACATCCGCGTCCCCGCCCGCGCCGCCTCGATCGCGGCGGCCAGGGAGACCTCGCGTCCGTCCGGTGCGCGATAGTGCCCCGCCGCGACGATCCGTTCCGTCTCCCGTGCGATCCCGCGCAGACGCGCGCTCATGGCGCCACCCCCGTGAGCGCCATGACCGCACGCCGCGCGGTCTCCCCCGTCGTGCCCATGCAGGAATGGTCGGTGATGCTGGGGATGCGGTGCAAACGAGTTTTCGACGCCGGGTACAACCGGAAAACACCTTGAAAACCCTGGGAAACGGAGATCCACAGCCCCTAATGCGAGGAAGTGCCCCCTTGTGCGGAACGACTTGAGGGTCTTGGGTGGAACGAGCGTTGCCGGTCCGACCCACCTGATCTCCGGACCGGTGGCATGGTGGAATCTCAGGAGGATCCCGACATGTCCGACTCACCAAGCGACTGTACGAAGCCCCGTACGTCGCTCCCCGAAGCAGAGCTCGAGGCCCTGGTCCGCGGCATCTGCTTCAAGACCGGCCCGCCCCGCCGTATCGGGGTGGAAGTGGAATGGCTCGTCCATGAGCTGAGCAGCCCTCGGCTCCCTGTCACACCCGAACGACTCGCGGCGGCCTACGCCGCACTGCGGACCGTGCCCCTGACATCGGCGCTCACCGTCGAACCCGGCGGCCAGCTGGAGCTGAGCTCGCAGCCCGCCGACTCCCTGATGGAGTGCATCGGTACCGTCTCCGCCGACCTCGCCGCCGTCCGGGCCGCCCTCGCAGAGCACGGACTCGGCCTCGTCGGCCTCGGCCACGACCCCTGGCATCCGCCCCGCCGATACCTGCGGGAACCGCGCTACGACGCCATGGAGACCTGCCTCGACCGCACCGGACCGGCCGGCCGCGCCATGATGTGCACCTCGGCCTCCGTGCAGGTGTGCGTGGACGCCGGCCATGAGGAGCCCGGCCCGCTGGGCCTGGGACGCCGCTGGTGGCTGGCGCACCAGCTGGGCCCCGTCCTGGTGGCCGCCTTCGCCAACTCCCCGCTCGCCGGGTCCGAACCCACCGGCTGGCTCTCGACCCGCCAGCTGCTGTGGACCGAGATCGGCAAGGACCGGGCGGGCGGCCCCGACCTGGACGCCGACCCTCGCGGCGCCTGGGCCCGGCACGTCCTGGACGCGCCCGTGATGTGCATACGGCGGGACAGCGGCCCCTGGGACGTCCCGGAGGGGCTCTCCTTCCGGGAGTGGGCCAGGTCCGGGGCGCCCAGGCCACCGACCCGGGAGGATCTCGACTACCACATATCGACCCTGTTCCCGCCGGTCAGACCGCGCGGCCATCTCGAACTGCGCATGATGGACGCCCAGCCCGGCGAGGACGGCTGGATCGTCCCGCTCGCCGTGACGACGGCGCTCTTCGACGACCCGGAGACCGCCGAGACCGCCTACCGCGTGGTGAAGCCGCTGGCCGAGCGCACCGCGTCGCTGCCCGCGCCGCACAATCCGCTGTGGATCGACGCGGCCCGGCACGGCCTGGCCGACCCCGAACTGCACGAGGCGGCGATCGCGTGCTTCTCGGCGGCCCTGGAGGCCCTGCCCCGGCTCGGCGCCACCACCGAGGTCACGGACGCCGTGGGGGCGTTCGTGCACCGCTATGTGAACCGGGGCCGCTGCCCCGCCGACGATCTGCTGGACCGCACGCACGGTTCGCTCGGGAGGGAAATCCGCACATGACCGACCCCACCGCCGACCTGTCCGCCGATCCCGAGACCTTCCGCGAGCGGGCCGTGACGACCCTGGTCACCGCCAGGGACCGTACGACACTCCTCACCAGCTGCGTCGAGGACCCCGACCTGACCGCCCAGCACTCGCCGCTGATGTCGCCGCTCGTGTGGGACCTCGCCCACATCGGCAACCAGGAGGAGCAGTGGCTGCTGCGGACCGTCGCCGGGCAGGAGGCGATACGGCCCGAGATCGACGGCATCTACGACGCCTTCGAGCACCCGCGCTCCGAACGCCCCACCCTGCCCCTGCTGTCGCCCGCCGAGTCCCGGCGCTACGCCGCGGAGGTACGCGGACGGGTCCTGGACGTCCTGGAGGGCACCGCGCTGCACGGAACCCGGCTCACCGAGGCCGGGTTCGCCTTCGGGATGGTCGCCCAGCACGAACAGCAGCACGACGAGACGATGTTGATCACGCATCAGCTCCGCACGGGACCGCCGGCCCTGACCGCCCCGGACCCCGAACCCGCTCCGCTGTTCACCGGCCCGGCCGAAGTCCTCGTCCCCGGCGGCCCGTTCACCATGGGCACCTCCGACGAGCCGTGGGCCCTGGACAACGAACGCCCCGCGCACCGGCGCGAGGTGGATCCCTTCTACATCGACACCACTCCGGTGACCAACGCCGAGTACCAGGCGTTCATCGAGGACGGCGGCTACGACACCGAGCGATGGTGGGCCCCGGCCGGGTGGGCGCACATCCGCCGGCACAACATCCACGCCCCGCTGTTCTGGAGCCGCGACGGCAAGCAGTGGCTGCGCCGGCGCTTCGGCGTCACCGAGGTCGTGCCGCCCGACGAGCCGGTGGTCCACGTGTGCTGGTACGAGGCCGACGCCTACGCCCGCTGGGCCGGACGGCGGCTGCCCACCGAGGCGGAGTGGGAGAAGGCGGCCCGCCACGACCCGGCCGGTGACCGCTCGACGCGCTACCCGTGGGGCGACGCCGACCCGGCACCCGAGCACGCCAACCTGGGACAGCGGCACCTGCGCCCCGCCCCCGCCGGAAGCTATCCGGAGGGCGAATCACCGCTCGGAGTCCGGCAGTTGATCGGTGACGTGTGGGAGTGGACGGCGAGCGACTTCGAGCCCTACCCCGGGTTCCAGGCGTTCCCGTACAAGGAGTACTCGGAGGTGTTCTTCGGCCCCGACCACAAGGTGTTGCGCGGCGGTTCGTTCGCCGTGGACGCGGTGGCATGCCGGGGCACGTTCCGCAACTGGGACTATCCGATCCGGCGGCAGATCTTCGCCGGCTTCCGCACGGCCCGTTCCTCCGGAGCCGTCTGATGTGCCGTCATCTGGCCTACCTGGGACCCGAGGAGCCGCTCGGCCGGCTCCTCGTGGAGCCCCCGCACAGCCTGTACCGCCAGTCCTGGGCGCCCAGGCGGCAGCGGTACGGCACCGTCAACGCCGATGGTTTCGGGGTGGGTTGGTATGCCGAGGGCGACCCGGCACCGGCGCGGTACCGGCGGGCCGGACCCATCTGGGCCGATCTGTCCTTCGCCGATCTGGCCCGGGTCGTGCGGAGCCGGGCGATCCTGGCCGCCGTACGGGACGCGACCCTGGCGGGAGCCGACGCCGAGGCCGCCGCGGCACCGTACGCCTCGGGTCCCTGGCTGTTCAGCCACAACGGCGCGGTCAAGGGGTGGCCGGGTTCCCTGGCCCCCCTGACCTCCTCGCTCCCTCCGGCGGATCTGCTGTCGATGGAGGCCCGCAACGACTCGGCGTTCGTGTGGGCCCTTGTCCTGAACCGGCTGCGCGGCGGCGACGAGGAGGGCCAGGCGCTGGCCGACACCGTCGTGGAGGTCGCCGAGGCGGCCCCCGGCTCCCGGCTCAACCTGCTGCTGACCAACGGGGAGTCCATCGCGGCGACCGCCTGGGGCGACACCCTCTGGTACCTCCAACGCCCCGGCGCCGGCACGGTCGTGGCCTCCGAGCCGTACGACGACGATCCGCACTGGCAGGAGGTCCCGGACCGCACGCTGCTCGCGGCGAGCCGCACCGATGTCCTGCTGACCCCCCTCAAGTCCCTGGAACCACTCAAGGAGCCCCGCACGTGAGTCCGTTCCTGCTGACCCGCACCCTGCCCGAGGACGCCACCGAGGCCGCCCTGCGCGCCGATGTTCTCAAGGGCCTGACGCACACGCCCAAGACGCTGCCGCCGAAGTGGTTCTACGACGCCCACGGCAGTGAACTCTTCGAGCAGATCACGGAGTTGCCCGAGTACTACCCGACCCGCGCCGAACGGGAGATCCTCGTCGCGCGCTCCGGCGAGATCGCGCAGGCCACCGGCGCCCGCACCCTGGTCGAACTGGGCTCCGGCTCCTCGGAGAAGACCCGGTACCTGCTCGACGCGCTGACCGGCCTGCACACCTACGTCCCGGTCGACGTCAGCGAGAGCGCGCTCACCCAGGCCGGGCACGCGCTCATCGCCCAGCGGCCGGAGCTGAGCGTGCACGCGCTGATCGCCGACTTCACGGCCGGTCTGTCCCTGCCGGGGACACCGGGCCCGCGCCTGGTGGCCTTCCTCGGCGGCACGATCGGCAACCTGCTGCCGGTCGAGCGCGCCGCGTTCCTCGCCTCCGTCCGCTCGCTGCTCTCCCCCGGTGACGCGCTGCTGCTCGGCACGGACCTGGTCAAGGACGAGAACGTTCTGGTCAGGGCCTACGACGACGCGGCCGGGGTGACGGCCGCTTTCAACAAGAACGTCCTGACCGTCGTCAACCGCGAGCTGGGCGCCGACTTCGATCCCGGCGCCTTCGACCACGTGGCCCTCTGGGACGCCGGGAACGAGTGGATCGAGATGCGGTTGCGTTCCCGTACGGACCAGACCGTGAAGGTCCCGGCGCTCGACCTGGCCGTCGACTTCGCGGCGGGTGAGGAGCTGCACACCGAGATCTCGGCGAAGTTCCGCAAGGAGGGCGTTCGCAGTGAACTGGCCGCCGTAGGGCTGGAGTTGGCCCACTGGTGGACGGACAGCGAGGGCCGGTTCGCGCTGTCGCTGAGCGTGGTGCGGTAGCGCGGACTCGCGGGGGCCGGTTCGCGCCGGCCCCCGCGGTCAGTCGAGGGCGACGGCCATCCGCCGTACCGCCTCGGTGATCAGCTCGGGCGAGGTCGCGAGGTTCAGCCGGACGAAGCCGGCGCCCCCGGTGCCGAACGGGACTCCGGAGTTCAGGGCGACCCGGCCGCGCTCCAGGAAGACGGCCGCCGGATCGTCGCCCAGATCCAGCGCACGGCAGTCCAGCCAGGCGAGGTAGGTGGCCTGGGCCGGTTCGTGGCGCACGGCGGGCAGCGACTCGGTGAGCAGTTCGGCCAGCAGCCGGCGGTTGTCGTCGAGGCCGGTGAGCAGGGCGTCGAGCCAGGCGCCGCCGTCCCGCAGCGCGGCGGTGTGGGCGATGACGCCGACGTGGCTGGGGCCGTGACCGACCTCTTCGGGAAGGCGCGCGAGGTCGTCGGCCGCGTCGGGCCCGGCGACGGCCACGGCGGCCTTGAGTCCGGCCAGGTTCCACGCCTTGGACGCCGACATCAGCGACAGCCCGCTTTCCGCGCCGGGAACGCTCAGGTAGGGCACGAACGTCGCGCCCGCCAGCGTGAGCGGGGCATGGATCTCGTCGGCCACGACCCGCACCCCGTAGGTCCGCGCCAGCGCCGCCACCTCCGCCAGTTCCGCGGCCGAGTGCACGGCGCCGGTCGGGTTGTGCGGGCTGCACAGCAGATACGCGGGTCGGGCCGCGTCCTTCCGGACCCGCCCGAAGGTCTCCTCCAGGACCCCGAAATCGATCCGGCCGTCCCCACCGAGCGGAGCCTCGACGACCCGCCGGTCCATGTGCCCGACGAACTGGTAGAAGGGCGGGTACACGGGCGAGTTGACGACCACCGGATCGCCCGGCCCGGAGACCAGCTTCAGCATCTCGACGATGCCCAGCATCACGTCCGGGACGATCGCCGAACGCTCCACGGCGATCCCGTCCCAGCCCCACCGCTCGCTCGCGAAGCCGGCCAGCGCCTCGGCGTACGCCGTCCCGGCCGGATACCCGGTGTCGCCCAGCGCCACCGCGTCCCGGACGGCCCGCGCGACCGGTTCGGCCAACGGGACGTCCATCTCGGCGACCCACAGCGGCAGCACGTCCTCGGGGTACGTCCGCCATTTCATGCTCGTACGGCGCCGGAGCTGCTCCAGGGTGAGCCGGCGCAGGGGGTTCACGGCAGTGGGCGCGGGGATGTCACGGGGCAGACCGTCCATGGGCCAAAGATAGGCCGGACGGCTCGCGCTCCACGGCTGCCTGGGGCACGGTGGAACCATGACGAACCACACCTACCGGGTGACCGAGATCGTCGGCACCTCCCCCGACGGCGTCGACCAGGCGATCCGCAACGGCATCACCCGCGCCTCGCAGACCCTCCACAACCTCGACTGGTTCGAGGTGACCCAGGTGCGGGGCCAGATCGAGGACGGACAGGTCCAGCACTGGCAGGTGGGGCTCAAGGTCGGCTTCCGCCTGGACGAGTCCGGCTGACGGCTCTCAGGTCCGCCCCTCCCGCTCCTGCGCCACCTCCAGCGTCGCGGAAGGGGCGGTCCAGCGTGCCTGTACGACGGTGAATCCGGCCCGTCGGGCGTCCTCGCAGACCAACTCGTCGTCGTCCACCAGGACCCGGATCTCCCGCGTGCGGGCGAGCCGCTTCAGGATCTCCAGTTTGGTGCGCCGGGCAGGCCGCCGGTCGTCGTTGCGCCGCATGTGCACGCGTCCCTCGGGCAGCCCCTGCGCGGTGAGCCACGCGAGCGTGTCGCGTCGGCAGCGCTCGGGCCGACCGGTGAGATAGACGATCTCGCACTCCTCGGCGCTCTCCAGCACCAGCGCGATGCCCTCGGGGATCGGCGGGTCCTCGGGCGCGGCCGCGAAGAAGCCGTCCCAGTCGCGCGGCCTGCGCTCCAGGAACCGCTGCCGGTGGGCCGTGTCGGCCAGGGTGTTGTCCAGGTCGAACACGGCGAGCGGGCGCTTGCTGCTGTCGGTCACCTCACCCACCCTAGGGCCCTCTGATGGTTCCTGGCCCGGCAACCTTCCCGCCCCGGGCGGCCACTGATTGAGAAGAGCACAGTCGGTCGAGGCGGGAGACTCCATGCGTGTGAACACGGCGATCTGGACGGCGGTACTGGTGGGCGCGGCCCTGGCCTTACCCGTGACCGAGGCGTCCGCGGCGCCGACGACCCTGATCGTGGCGACGAACGGCAACGACACCGCCCCGGGCACACTCGCCCAGCCGCTGCGGACCGTCCAGCGGGCCGTGGACCTGGCGAAGCCCGGCGACACCATCGCCGTCCGCGGCGGGACGTACGCCCTCACGGACAACATCACCATCGCCGCCTCGGGCACCGCGTCCCAGCCCATCTCACTGGGCGCCTACCAGGGCGAGCGGGTCGTGATCGACGGCGAGCAGCTGGCCGCGAGCCACACCCCGGTCGGCGGCAGCATCCCGCGGGCCGAGCGCGGGGCGATCCACCAGGAGGCGTCCTACTGGCGGATCTCGGACCTGGAGATCGTGAACGGCCCGTACGGGGTCTACTGCGACGGGTGCAACGGCAATGTCTTCGCCCGCCTGAAGACCCACGACAACTACGAGTCGGGCTTCCAGCTCCAGGGCGCCTCCGGCAACAACCAGATCCTGAACCTGGACAGCTACGCCAACCGCGACCCGCGCAAGAACGGGGAGAGCGCGGACGGCCTTGCCATCAAGGAGGGTTCGGGCACCGGCAACGTCGTGCGGGGTGCCCGGCTGTGGAACAACGTCGACGACGGCTTCGACGACTGGAAGTTCACCTCGCCGGTCCTGATCGAGAACACCATCGCCTACGGCAACGGGTTCAACCGCTGGAACTTCCCCGACTTCGCGGGTGACGGCAACGGTTTCAAGCTGGGCGGCGGCAGTCCGGCTCCGGCGGTGGCGCACACCGTGCGCAACTCGGTCGCCTTCAAGAACGCCGCCCATGGCATGACGGACAACGGCAACACCGGTGCCCTCGTCCTGACCCGCAACTCGACGTGGGCCAACGGCGGCACCGGCTTCGACGCCGACGTCTCGGGCGGCAAGGCCAAGCTGACCGCCAACCTGTCGGTCGCCGACTCCAAGGCGGCCGCACTCGGCTCGGCGACCGTCTCCAGCGGCAACTCCTGGGATCTGGGCGGCACGTGGAACGCGTCCTCGGTACTCAGCACGGACCCGGCGCCGCTCACGGGCGCACGCGCGACCGACGGTTCCCTGCCGTCGGCGCCGTCGTTCCTGGTGCCGCGGAGCGGGGCCGCCGTAGGAGCGAGGTTCTGATCCGGCCGACCCGGTGACACGGGGCGCGAGGCGTATGGATCATGCTTCTCCCATGCCCCCGACGCCCCGTACGTTCCTGACCGGCTCCGGCTCCTGCACCCTCGTCGTCTGCCGGGGCTGCTGCTGCGGCGACGCCCGCAAGTACCCCAGCACCGACCACACCTGGCAGCTGGAACTGCTGCGGGCCGGCGCCGCCGAGCACGGCTTCCAGGTCCGTACGACCGACTGCCTGGGCCCCTGCGACCAGGCCAACGTCATCGTCGTACGGCCCTCGGCGGCCGGGCGCCGGGCGGGTGGCCGGGCCGCGTGGATCGGGTTCGTCATGGACGACGAGGGCACCGAGGAGGTCGTGCGGTGGGCGGCGGCGGGCGGGCCGGGGGTCGCCGAGCCGCCGCCGACGCTGGAGCTGCAGTTCATCGAGCCGCCGCGGGAGGCGAGGGTACGGTCGCGCCGCCGTCGCTGATTGTTAATGGGATCCATTTTCATGTAGCGTCCTCGGTGCCCACCCACCGAGGCCACCGAAGAGGTTCCCGTCATGGCTGTCCCGAAGCGGAAGATGTCCCGCAGCAACACCCGCCACCGCCGCGCGCAGTGGAAGGCCACCACCACCCAACTGGTGCCCGTCACGATCGCCGGCGTCGCCCATCTCGTCCCCCAGCACCTGGTCAAGGCGTACGAGCGCGGACTGCTGCGCCCCGAGGGCTGAGGGCCCGGGTCAGCCGGTTCAGCTGAAGCCCCCGCTCATGCCGCCGTGTCGTAGAACTCCGCGCGGACGCGGCGCAGCCACGCCTCGGCCGGTTCCTCGTCGGGCCGGTCCGGCAGCGCGCTGCGGGACTCGCCGAACGCGGTCTCGTAGTGGGCGAGCAGCGCGCGGGCCGAGGCCGGGTCGGCGGCGACGGCGTCCCCGAAGCGGTGGTACTCCTCGGGGTCCTCGACCCGCACCGAGAGCCGTCCGGTGGTGTACAGCTCCAGGCCCTGGTGGCAGAGCCGCTTCAGGTGCCGGGCGTGCTTGGCGGTGCGGTGGCCGCCGGCCCGGCTCTCCAGTTTCCTGAACTGCTGGGCGGCGTACCCGAGATAGGCGTCCCGGACCCGCTTGGCGCTGAGGAACGTCCCGCGGATGCCGATGAGTTCGTCGCCCAGCGGGGTGCGCACCTCGTAGAGCTCGTCCGGCAGCCACACCAGTTCCATGACGGTCGGGTTGCCGCCGAGGGCGAGCCGGCACCACTTAGCCGCCTCGTGCAGGGTGCGGTCGGGTGCCGTGGTGACGTGGGACTCCTTCGGCGTGTGCAGGCCGAGCAGGTTCTCGGTGGGCGCGGCGAACATGCCGAGCCGGTCCACGTCGGAGCCCTCGCGGGCGAGGCCGTACGCGGTCGAGCCGACGATGCCGGAGAGCAGGATGTTCTGGACGGTCACGCGACCATTGTGCTGACCTGCGGTGACGCGGTCATCCGGTTTTCCGGCGGGAATACCGCGTCCGGTCGGGCGTTGAACCCTGTGTGAGTTCCCTGACCGCCGCCACCCGCTTCTCCGTCCTCGACCGCTCCCGCACCCGCGAGGGCGGTACGAACGCGCAGGCGCTCCAGGACACCGTCCGGCTGGCGCGGGAGTTGGAAGGGCTCGGCTACCACCGCTTCTGGGTCTCGGAGCACCATGGCGTGCCGGGGGTCGCGGGCTCCGCGCCGACGGTGCTGGCGGCCGCCGTGGCCGCGGCCACGGACACGATCCGGGTGGGCACCGGTGGTGTGATGCTGCCGAACCACCAACCCCTGGTCGTCGCCGAGCAGTTCGGGGTGCTGGAGTCCCTCTTCCCGGGCCGGATCGACATGGGCCTGGGCCGCTCGGTCGGCTTCACCGGCGGCGTGCGCAAGGCGCTGGGCCGCGACAAGGACGACGCCGACGACTTCGCCGTACAGCTGGAGGAACTGCTGGGCTGGTTCCGCGGCACCTCCCCGACCGGGGTGCACGCCCGCCCCGCCGAGGGCCTGACGGTGCCGCCCTTCGTGCTGGCCATGGGCGAGGGTGCCGCGATCGCGGCCCGCGCGGGCCTGCCGATGGTCATCGGCGACCTCCGGAACCGGGAGAAGATGCAGCGCGGCATCGACCACTACCGCGCGCATTTCCGGCCCTCTCCATGGGCCGGGGAGCCGTACGTCGTCATCTCCGGGACGGTCGCGGTGGCCGCCACCCCTGAGGAGGCGCGGCGCCTGCTGATCCCGGAGGCCTGGTCGATGGCGTACTCCCGGACCCACGGCACCTTCCCGCCCCCGCCGCCCGCCGAGCGCGTCGAGACGCTCCCGATGACGGACAGGGAACGGGGCCTGTACGAGTCCGGGCTCGCCGGTCACATCGCGGGCACCGAGGAGCAGGTCGCCCACGAGCTGGAGACGGTCCTGAAGGAGACGGGGGCGCAGGAGGTGCTGGTCACGACCAGTACGTACGACCGCGAGGCCCTGCTGGACTCCTATCGGCGGCTGGCGGCGATCACCTCCGGTTAGAGTCGTTCCCATGCCCGACCCGACCGGCTCCCACGACCCGTACGTCCGCGTCCGCGGTGCCCGGGAGCACAATCTCCAGGGCGTGGACGTCGACGTCCCGCGGGATGTGCTGGCCGTGTTCACGGGGGTGTCCGGGTCGGGGAAGTCGTCGCTGGCGTTCGGGACGATCTACGCGGAGGCGCAGCGGCGGTACTTCGAGTCGGTGGCACCGTACGCGCGCCGACTGATCCACCAGGTGGGGGCACCGAAGGTCGGGGAGATCACCGGGCTGCCGCCCGCGGTCTCGCTGGAACAGCGGCGCTCGGCACCGACGTCCCGTTCGTCCGTCGGCACGGTCACCAACCTCTCGAACTCGCTGCGCATGCTGTTCTCCCGGGCCGGTGACTACCCGCCCGGCGCCGAGCGGCTCGACTCGGACTCCTTCTCCCCCAATACGGCGGTCGGCGCCTGCCCTCAGTGCCATGGCCTGGGCCGGGTCCACCGTACGACCGAGCAGTCGCTGGTGCCCGACCCGTCGCTGTCGATCCGGGAGGGCGCCATCGCCGCGTGGCCCGGTGCCTGGCAGGGCAAGAACCTGCGGGACATCCTCGACGCGCTCGGCCACGACGTGGACCGGCCCTGGCGTGAACTGCCCGCCGAAGAGCGCGAGTGGATCCTGTTCACCGACGAGCAGCCGGTGGTCACCGTGCACCCGGTGCGGGACGCGGACCGTATCCAACGGCCGTACCAGGGCACGTACATGAGTGCCCGCCGCTACGTCCTGAAGACGTTCGCGGACTCCAAGAGCCAGACGCTGAAGGCGAAGGCGGAACGCTTCCTGGTCGCCGCCCCGTGCCCGGTCTGCGGCGGCAGCAGGCTGCGTCCGGAGGCGATGGCGGTCACCTTCGCGGGCCGCACGATCGCCGACCTCGCGGCCCTGCCGCTGACCGAGCTGGCCGCCTCGCTGGTCGCCCACGGCGAGACCGCGCGCGTCCTCACCGACGACCTCAAGTCCCGTATCGCGCCCGTCGTCGAGCTCGGCCTCGGTTATCTGAGCCTGGACCGCGCGACCCCCACCCTGTCCGCGGGCGAACTCCAGCGGCTGCGCCTCGCCACCCAGTTGCGGTCGGGACTGTTCGGCGTGGTGTACGTCCTCGACGAACCCTCCGCCGGACTGCACCCCGCGGACACCGAGGCTCTGCTCACGGTGCTGGCGCGGCTGAAGGCGGCCGGCAACTCGGTGTTCGTGGTGGAGCACGACCTGGCCGTCATGCGGGGCGCGGACTGGCTCGTGGACGTGGGGCCGGGGGCGGGTGAGCACGGCGGGCGGGTGCTGCACAGCGGCCCGGTGGCGGAGCTGGCGAAGGCCGGGGAGTCCGCGACCGCCCGGTACCTGTTCGACCGCTCCCCCACCCCGAAGCGTCAAGTGCGCTCGCCCAGGGGTCAGTTGAAGGTCGGTCCGGTCAGCCGGCACAACCTGCGCGGGGTGACGGCCGACTTCCCGCTCGGTGTGTTCACCGCGGTGACCGGGGTGTCGGGCTCGGGCAAGTCCACGCTGGTGGGTGAGATCACCGAGGAACTGGAGGGGGTGGGACGTCTGGTCTCGGTCGACCAGAAGCCGATCGGCCGCACCCCGCGCTCCAACCTCGCCACCTACACGGGCCTGTTCGACGTCGTGCGCAAGGTCTTCGCCGCCACCGACGAGGCACGTGAACGCCGCTACGGGGTCGGCCGTTTCTCCTTCAACGTGGCGGGAGGGCGCTGTGAGACCTGCCAGGGCGAGGGCTTCGTCAGCGTCGAGCTGCTCTTCCTGCCGAGCACCTACGCGCCCTGCCCGGACTGCGGCGGGGCCCGCTACAACCCCGCGACACTCGAAGTGACGTACCGGGGAAGGAACATCGCCCAGGTGCTCGACCTGACGGTGGAGGCGGCGGCGGACTTCTTCGCGGACACCCCGCTCGTCGCCCGCAGTCTCACCACCCTGCTCGAGATCGGCCTCGGCTACCTGCGCCTCGGCCAGCCCGCCACCGAACTCTCCGGCGGCGAGGCCCAGCGCATCAAGCTCGCGAACGAACTCCAGCGCGCCCGCCGCGCCCACACCCTCTACCTGCTCGACGAACCCACCACCGGTCTCCACCCGGCCGACGTCGAGGTCCTCATGCGCCAACTCCATGGCCTCGTGGACGCCGGACACACGGTGATCGTCGTCGAGCACGACATGTCGGTGGTGGCGGGCGCGGACTGGGTCATCGACCTGGGCCCGGGCGGCGGTGACGCGGGCGGCCGCATCACGGCGACCGGCGTGCCGGAAGACGTCGCCGCGGCGGAGGGCAGCGCCACGGCGCCGTACCTGGCCAGGACGCTGGCCGCCGGCGCCTGAGTCCGGGAGCCCCGGCCCGCAGAGCAACTCCGGCACGGGCGGCCGACTCCGTCGGGCGGCACGACGGCTGTCGCCCGGTCAGCCGGTCGCGTGCTCGCCGGTGCGCCCGTCGCACGCGAGCGACTGTGCCGCCCGGGCCAGGGAGCGGCGGTCGGGGTGGCTGCCCAGGGTGATCGGGGCCGGGACCTCCACCTCGGCCGTCAGCCCGCGTGCCGACACCACCCGCCATACCGATGCCGGCAGTGAGTCGTCACCGATGTAGGCGGCGGCCGTGCTGGGCCCGCCGCCGGCCAGCCGGTACCGCAGGCTCACCGGCTGGACGGGCACCCCGGCGTCGAGGGCGGCCTGGAACACCGCGCGGCGGAAGTGACCCTGGGCGCGGCCGCACCAGGTGCTTCCCTCGGGGAAGACGGCGACCGCCGCACCTCCGCGCAGCGCCTCGGCGATCCGGGCGACCGTGTCCGGGAGGGCACGCAGCCGGTCCCGCTCGATGAACAGCGCGCCGCTGCGGGCCGTCAGCCGCCCCGCCACCGGCCAGCGGCGGATCTCGGCCTTCGCGAGCATCCGGGCGGGGCGTACGGCGGCCAGCAGCGGGATGTCCAGCCAGGAGATGTGGTTCGCGACCAGCAGCACTCCGCCCACGGGCGCGGTGGCGCCGGACACGCGGACCCGGACCCCCGAGGCCCGCACCACCGCCCGGCACCACCACCTGACCACTCCGGCCGGGATCCACCGGCCTGCCGGCAGCAGCGCGATCCCGGCGAGCAGGACCGCCGTGACCGCGAGGAGCCGCAGCACGGCACGGGGTACGGCCGTGGCGGCCCCCGTCCGCTCCAGACACGCCCCGGGGGTGCAGGGCGCGCTGGGCAGCCAGACGCTCATCAGGCCGGGACGAGCGAGAGGAAGTGCCGCAGATAGCGGGCGTCGACCCGGCGCATCGACAGCAGCACGTACAGGTCGGCGACCCCGAACTCCGGGTCGTGGGCGGGCGGTCCGCACACCCAGGCGCCCAGGCGGAGGTAGCCGCGCAGCAGCGGGGGCAGCTCGGTGTGGGCGGCCGGCGTCCCCTCGGTCGGCTCCCAGGGCAGCAGGGGCCGTACCCGGAACTCCTCGGGAGCCAGGTACTTGGTGCGCACCCGGTTCCAGGTGCCGGCCGCGAGCGCGCCGCCGTCGGCGAGCGGGATCGAGCAGCAGCCCGCCAGCCAGTCGTGGCCGCGGTCCACCATGTAGCGGGCGATCCCGGCCCAGATGAGACCGATGACGGCCCCGTCGCGATGCTCGGGGTGCACGCAGGAGCGGCCGACCTCGACGAGTCCCGGGCGGATCGCGTCGAGCGGCGCGAGGTCGAACTCGCCCTCCGAGTACAGGCGTCCGGCCACCGCTGCACGCTCCGGGGGCAGCAGCCGGTAGGTGCCGACGACCTGTCCGGTGACGGTGTCGCGGACGAGCAGGTGGTCGCAGTGGGCGTCGAAGCCGTCCAGGTCGAGGCCGGGTTCCGGGGTGGCCAGGAGGGCGCCCATCTCCCCGGCGAACACGTCGTGCCGCAGCCGCTGAGCGGCCCGTACGTCGTCCTCGTCGCGGGCCAGGGTGACGGTGTAGCGCGCCGGGGCGACGCTCTGCGGGGGACGGTCCAGGGTGGAAACGCCGGTCATGGCACTCTCCAGGTCACGGGCGGAGGCGGCGAGCGGTGCCGCTGTCCCAGTTCTCCCGACGCCGGTTGGCGTGTACGTGACGGGTTCCGAGAGCGCGGATGTGCGGACGCTGAACGGCTCGGGCAAGGTGTCCGGGACCTGCGACTCTGTCGACCGGCCGGTGTCCCGCCGGTGGCCGGATTCCCCACGTGACCTTGGCGGGGCCGGACCTGAGCACCACGTCCGGCCCCGCCCGTCCGCACCTTGTCGGCGAACGTCTCTCAGCGCCGGGCGGCCTTCCGGGTCGCCCGCAGCCACTCCTTGTTCATGCTGGTGATGGAGACCAGCGGAATGCCCTTGGGGCAGGCCGTCGCGCACTCGCCCGCGAGTGTGCAGCCGCCGAAGCCCTCCGCGTCCATCTGCTCCACCATGTCGAGGACCCTGGTCTCCCGCTCCGGGGCCCCCTGCGGCAGAACGTTCAGATGGTTCACCTTGGCCGAGGTGAACAGCATCGCCGCCCCGTTGGGACAGGCGGCGACACACGCCCCGCAGCCGATGCACTCGGCGTGCTCGAAGGCGAAGTCGGCGTCGGGCTTGGGTACCGGCGTGGCGTGCGCCTCCGGTGCCGACCCGGTGGGCGCCGTGATGTATCCCCCGGCCTGGATGATCCGGTCGAAGGCCGACCGGTCCACGACCAGGTCCTTGATCACCGGGAACGCGGACGCCCGCCACGGCTCGACGTCGATCGTGTCGCCGTCCGAGAAGGACCGCATGTGCAGCTGGCAGGTGGTGGTCCGCTCGGGTCCGTGGGCGTCGCCGTTGATGACGAGCGAACACGCGCCGCAGATGCCCTCGCGGCAGTCGTGGTCGAAGGCCACCGGGTCCTCACCCCGCAGGATGAGTTCCTCGTTGAGGGTGTCCAGCATCTCCAGGAAGGACATGTCGGACGAGATGCCGTCCACCTCGTACGTGGACATCGCGCCGTCGGCGTCGGCGTTCTTCTGCCGCCAGACGCGCAGGGTGAGCTTCATGCGTAGCTCCGCTGGGTGGGGTGGACGTACTCGAAGACCAGGTCTTCCCTGTGCAGGACGGGAGCCTCGCCGGTGCCGGTGAACTCCCAGGCCGCCGCGTAGGCGAACTCGTCGTCCCGGCGGGCGGCTTCGCCGTCCGGTGTCTGGGACTCCTCGCGGAAGTGGCCGCCGCAGGACTCGGCGCGGTGCAGGGCGTCGAGGCACATCAGCTCCGCGAGTTCCAGGTAGTCGACGACACGGTTCGCCTTCTCCAGCGACTGGTTGAACTCCTCGCCGGTGCCGGGGACCTTGATCCGCCGCCAGAACTCCTCGCGGATCTGCGGGATGCGCTCCAGCGCCTTGCGCAGGCCGGAGTCGGAGCGTGCCATCCCGCAGAACTCCCACATGAGTTCGCCGACCTCACGGTGGAAGGAGTCCGGGGTGCGGTCGCCGTCGACGGCGAGGAGCAGGTTGAGCCGGTCCTCGGTCTCCGCCAGCACCTCCTGCACGGCGGGGTGTTCGCCGGTCACCGCGTCCTGGTGCGGGTTGCGGGCGAGGTAGTCGTTGATGGTCGCGGGCAGCACGAAGTAGCCGTCGGCGAGGCCCTGCATCAGCGCGGAGGCGCCGAGGCGGTTGGCCCCGTGGTCGGAGAAGTTGGCCTCGCCGATCGCGAACAGGCCGGGGATGGTGGTCTGGAGGTCGTAGTCGACCCACAGCCCGCCCATCGTGTAGTGCACGGCGGGGTAGATCCGCATCGGCACCTCGTACGGATCCTCGTCGGTGATCCGCTGGTACATGTCGAAGAGGTTGCCGTACTTCGCCTCCACGGCTGCCCGGCCCATGCGCCGGATGGCGTCGGCGAAGTCGAGGTACACGCCCTGTCCGCCCGGCCCCACTCCCCTGCCCTCGTCGCAGACGTTCTTCGCGGCGCGGGAGGCGATGTCGCGCGGGACCAGGTTGCCGAAGGACGGGTAGATGCGCTCCAGGTAGTAGTCGCGCTCGTCCTCGGGGATCCGGTTCGGCGGACGGGTGTCGCCCTTGGCCTTCGGCACCCAGATCCGGCCGTCGTTGCGCAGCGACTCGCTCATCAGCGTGAGCTTCGACTGGTGGTCGCCGGTGCGCGGGATGCAGGTCGGATGGATCTGCGTGAAGCAGGGGTTGGCGAAGTGGGCGCCGCGCCGGTGGGCCCGCCAGATGGCCGTGGCGTTGGAGTTCATGGCGTTCGTCGACAGGTAGAAGACGTTGCCGTAGCCCCCGGAGGCCAGCACCACCGCGTCCGCGAAGTACGTGTCGATGCGCCCGGTGACGAGATCGCGCGCCACGATGCCGCGCGCCCGCCCGTCGACGACGATCAGGTCGAGCATCTCGGTACGCGGGTGCATCTCGATGTTCCCGGCGGCGATCTGCCTCGACAGCGCCTGATACGCCCCCAGCAGGAGCTGCTGGCCCGTCTGGCCGCGGGCGTAGAAGGTCCGGGAGACCTGGACGCCACCGAAGGAGCGGGTGTCGAGCAGACCGCCGTACTCCCGCGCGAAGGGCACGCCCTGCGCCACGCACTGGTCGATGATCTCCACCGAGATCTGCGCCAGGCGGTGGACGTTGGACTCCCGCGCCCGGAAGTCGCCGCCCTTGACGGTGTCGTAGAACAGCCGATGGATGGAGTCGCCGTCGTTGCGGTAGTTCTTGGCCGCGTTGATGCCGCCCTGCGCGGCGATGGAGTGGGCGCGGCGCGGGGAGTCCTGGTAGCAGAACTGGACGACGTGGTAGCCCTGTTCGGCGAGGGTGGCTCCGGCTGAGCCGCCCGCGAGGCCGGTACCCACCACGATCACCGTGTGCTTGCGGCGGTTGGCGGGGTTGACCAGCTTGGCCTCGAAACGGCGCTTGTCCCAGCGCTCGGCCACCGGACCTGCGGGAGCCTTGGTGTCGGTGACCGGTTCACCGGTCAGGTAGTCGGTGTACGTCATGTTCAGCTCACCACTCCGGTCATGACACCCACGGGTACGGCGATGAAGCCGGCCGTGAGCAGCAGTGCGAGGACATTGGCGACGGCCTTGAGGGCGCGGTCGCGGGTGCGGCTGCCGGCGCCGAGGGTCTGGGCGGCGGCCCAGAAGCCGTGCCGGACGTGCAGGCCGAGGGCGAGCATCGCGACGATGTAGATGACGTTGCCGTACCAGGTGGAGAAGGTGTCCACGACGTTCTGGTACGGGTGGCCCTCCTGGAAGCCGCCGGAGTGCACGGTGCCGGTCGTCAGGTCGAGGAGGTGCCACACGATGAACAGGCCGAGGATGATGCCGCCCCAGCGCATGGTGCGGGTCGCGTAGCTCGCCCGCGGCTTCTTGTGGACGTACTTGCCGGGCCGTGCCCGGATGTCGCGGCGGCTGAGCTGGTACGCCGAGACGGCGTGTGCGACGACGGCGGCCACCAGCACGATCCGGATGAGCCAGAGCGTCCACTCGTAGTGCATGAAGGGTTCGCCGACCGTGCGCAGCCAGTGCGCGTAGTGGTTGAACTCGCCCGCTCCGAAGAAGATCTTCAGGTTCCCGATCATGTGGACGACCAGGTACAGCAGCATGATCAGGCCGCTGACGGCCATCACGGTCTTCTTGCCGACGGAGCTGTCCCACACGGTGCGTGCCATGGACGGCCGTCGGCCCGTCCGCGTTGCCAGAGCCATGGCCAAGACGCTAGAGCCCAAGGGCCCGATCGGTCCAAGACATGGTCCGGCTTGATTCCATAGCGGGCGACTATCGTACGGGGATGCAGTTCCAGCAGCTCCAGTACTTCGTGGCGGTCGCCGAGACCCGGCACTTCACCCGCGCCGCCGAGGCGGTCCATGTCGCCCAGCCCTCCCTGTCGCAGCAGATCAGGGCCCTGGAACGGGAGCTCGGGGCGGACCTCTTCCTGCGGGCGCGCGGCAACATCACCCTCACCGACGCGGGCGAGGCCCTGCTGCCGCTCGCCCGCCGCATCCTCGCCGACGCGGACACGGCCCGGCACGAGGTGCAGGAACTGGTGCAGCTGCGCAGCGGCCGGGTCCGGCTGGGTGCGACCCCGAGCCTGTGCACCGGCCTGCTGCCGGACGTGCTGCGCGCCTTCCACGACCGCTATCCCGGCATCCGGCTGATGATCGAGGAAGGCGGCTCCCACGATCTCGTACGGCTGCTCGCGCGCGGCGCCCTCGATCTGGCCCTCGTGGTCCTCCCGCTGCCCTCGCCGTCCCCGGCGCTGACGACGGTGGAGCTGCTGCGCGAGGACCTGGTCGTCGTCTCCTCGCCGGAGGCACCCGCGCCCGGCGGTCCGGGCCGCCGCACCGTGCGCATCGCCGACCTGGAGAGCGAGCCGCTTGTGATGTTCCGGCACGGCTACGACCTGCGGGAACTGACCGTGGCCGCGTGCCGCGCCGAGGGCTTCGAGCCGGACTTCGCGGTGGAGGGCGGGGAGATGGACGCCGTGCTGGGCTTCGTGCGGGCGGGCCTGGGCGTGGCCGTCGTACCGCGCATGGTCGCCACGCGCTCCGGGCGGGGGCTGCGGGTCACCCCGCTCGCCCGGCCGGGGCTGCACCGGACGATTGCGCTGGCCCACCGCAGCGATGTGGCTCCGCCGCGGGCGGCACGGGAGTTGCAGCGGATGCTCCTACAGCGCTGAGCGGCCGTAGCATGGGGGTTTTCTCGGACGGGGTGGGCGGGGATGAAGCGGCAGACCGTTGCGGTGGTCGCAGTACTGCTGGTGCTGGTGGGGTGCGCGGGGAACACCGCGTCCGGCGGACCCGAGAGCCCGGCGGCCTCGTCGCCGTCCGGTGCCTCCGGACCGACGGTGCAGACGGTCCAGACGGCCTCGAGGTCCGTCTCGGGCCCGTGGCGCGCGTGGACGGCGCCCCTCTCCAGCCGGGAGGCCCACGGCAGTTGCGGCGCGACGGCCCACCAGGTGGTGTGCGCGACCGACTCCGGCGGATTCGTGGGGCGTTCGCGGGCCGACGGCCGTATCACCTGGACCGTGCCCGCGGGCGACCGCGGCAAGAGCGCCGGACTGGTCGTCGACGCGGCCGACGAACGCGCCGTGACCGCGGTCGCGGGCAGGCTCCGCACGGCGAACCTGCGCACGGGTCGGCAGGCGTGGACCCGTCGGTTGCCCACCGGCAGCGCCGCCTCCCTGGGCGCGGCGGGCGGTGTCGTCTACACCCTCGCAACGTCGGACCCCGCGTCAAGGACCGCCGTACTGGACGCCCTTCGCGCGTCCGACGGCAGGCCCCTGTGGCACCGGACCGTCGCCTGGAGCACGGGTGAACCCCTGGCCGCCTTCCGGGGCCGTGTCTACACGGCCGACGGCACCCGGGTCACCGCCCGCGACGCCCGCACCGGCAACACCGTGGCGACCAGCCCCACGGGCGTCGAGTGCCCGCACCTCGTCACCGGCGGCCACCACCTGGTCTGCACCGGCAGCCCGATCTCCGCCGGGGACACCTTCCCGCCCATGCGGCGCCTGGATCCGGCGACTCTGAGGCCGCTGCCGACCCCGAGGAACACGATCGACAAGCCGGTACGCGGGGTGATCTCCGACGACGGGGTCCTGGTGCTGTACGAGGCCGGCGCCGAGGACACGAGCGCGGGCAACTGGAACGCGTACGACCTGGAGCACAACCGCAAACTGTGGAGCACGTACGCCACCGAGGCTGACGCCACCGTGGCCGGCGGCCGGTTCGTGACCTTCACCCCCGGCAACGACGCCACGCGGGGCCGCGTGCTCACGATCGACCTGCACGCCGGTCCGCAGGGGACCGGCGCCGCCGCGCCCCGCATGTCCGCGGCGTACGCGCAGACCAGAGACGGCGAGCACCCCGTGCTCGTCGCGCCGGGCGGGAACACGGGCCACGTCGTCGTCATGGCCCGCACCCACGGCTCCCTGCGCTCACTGCCGCTGCCCTAGCCCGGGGCGGGACTCAGCCCGCCGCGTCCACCAGGGCCAGCTGGTGCAGCCGCTCCGGCGGGCCCGGGCGGGCGTAGTACCAGCCCTGGGCCGTGTCGCAGCCCAGTATCCGCAACTGCTCGGCCTGGGCCCCGGTTTCCACGCCCTCGACCGTCACCGCCAGGTTCAGGCCGTGGGCGAGCGAGACGATCCCCTCGACGATCTTGAGGTCGACCGGGTCGGCGGGGAACTGCTGCATGCTCCGGGTGAAGGAGCGGTCCAGCTTGAGGACGCTGACCGGGAGACGGCGCAGGTTCGCCAGGTTCGAGTAGCCGGTGCCGAAGTCGTCCAGGGCGATGTCGACGCCCATCTCGGCGAGTTGGCGCAGAGGCTTGAGCAGGTCGTCGTCGGCGCCGATGAGGGCCGACTCCGTGACTTCGAGGCAGAGCGCGTCCGGTTCGACGCCGGCGCGCTCCAGGATGTCCACGGTGTCCTGGACCAGGCCGGGGTGGGTCAGCTGGCAGGGCGAGAGGTTGACGTTGATGCGGAGCGGGCCGCCCGCCGTGTTCTCGCCGTACCGTTCTCGCCACTCGCGGGCCTGCCGCACCGACTGCTCCAGGACCCAGCGGCCGAGCGGCACGATCAGTCCGGTGTGCTCGGCGAGCGGAATGAACCGGTCGGGGCCGAGGACGCCGTGCTGCGGGTGCAGCCAGCGCACCAGCGCCTCGGCGCCCCGCACACTGCCGTCGCCGAGGTGCACCAGCGGCTGGTACTCGATGAAGAACTCGCCCCGCTCCAGGGCCGCGGGCAGCTGCGTGGTCAGCCCGTGCCGGGTGATGGCCCGGGCGTCGGCCTCCGGATCGGCCAGCTCGAAGCGGTTGCCGCCCGCCGACTTGGCCCGGTACATCGTGATGTCGGCGCTGCGCAGCACCTCCGCGGGGCCCCGCTCGCCCGCCGGACCCTCGACGATGCCGATGCTGCCGCGCACGGTCAGCTCCCGGCCGTCGATACGGACGGGGGCGAGCAGCACGTTCATGATGCGGGCCGCGAGGTCGTCGACCTCGCTCGCGGTGTCCGGGCCGGTGGTCAGCGCCACGAACTCGTCACCGCCGAGGCGGGCGACCATCTCGCCCGGCGCGGTCGCGCAGGACTGGAGCCGGTCGGCGACCTCGACGAGCAGCCGGTCGCCGGCCGCGTGGCCGAGGCTGTCGTTGATGGTCTTGAAGCCGTCGAGGTCGAGGTAGCACAGGCCGAACCGCTGGCCCTCGCCGGCGCTGAGGGCCTTCTCCAGGCGCTCGAAGAACAGGGTGCGGTTGGGCAGCCCGGTGAGGGCGTCGTGCGTGGCCTCGTAGCGCAGCCGGAGGTTGAGGAGCCGGCGCTCGGTGGTGTCCTCCATGAGGGCGAGCTGGTACTGCGGGGCGCCGTCGGCGTCGCGCAGCAGGGAGACCGTCAGGTTGGTCCACAGGACCGTTCCGTCCGGGCGGGAGAATGCCTTTTCGAGGTGGTAGTGCTCGCGCTCGCCGCGGACGAGTTCGTCGTAGAGCTTCCAGGTCTGCGGCGCGTCCTCGGGGTGGGTCCACTCCTGGACCTTGCGGCCGCGCATCGTGGGGTCGGTGAGACCGAACATGCGCAGCAGCGCGCCGTTGACCTGGAGGACGTTGCCGTCCAGGTCGGCGATGCCGATTCCTATGGCCGCGCCCTCGAACACCGCCCGGAATCGCGCCTCGGTCGCGTGCAGCGCCTGTGCCACGGCGCCCTGCGCCTGCAGGGCGGCCTGCGCGATGGCCTCCTGCTCGGCCAGCGTCCGCTCGCGCAGCGCCTGCGCGAACCCGGCGGCCATGGCGTGCTGCAGACGGGCGGACCGGGACCGCAGGTCCTCGCGGTCGCCGTCGCCGCCGCAGTAGAGCACCAGATAGGCGTCGACGCAGTCCAGGGAGCGGCTCAGCGCCTCCGGGTCCGTGCAGTGCGCGTCGACGAGGGCGGCGCCGATCGCCCGGCCCTCGTCCGTGTCGACGGTCCTGGCCGCGAGTGCTCCGCTCAAGCGGCGGGCCAGCGGCAGCAGTTGTTCCTCGAACTCCGGCCGGGTCGCGGACGTCGAGGTCACCGGGAACACGGCCCGGCTCCAGATCGTCGCGAACCGGCGCAGTCTGTCCTCCGGCCCGTCCGGCTCGGCGATCACGCGGAACGCCCCACGCCGGCGAACCCCGCGAAGGCCCACGGATCCTCGTCGTCGGGGTTCCAGGTCGCCGAATCGGGCCGCCACCGCGGCGGCGACACCAGTCCCGGTTCCACCATGTCGTACCCCTCGAAGAACCGCGCGATCTCCTCGCGCGAGCGCATGATCAGCGGGTTGCGAATGTCCTTGTACACGTCCACCGCGCCCTCGGCCCGCTCCGGCGGAAGCGGCATTCCCTCGTACGAGGCATGCGTGAGCACCAGCAGGCTGCCGGGCGCGAGCGCGTCGCGCAGTTCGGCCACCGCTCCGTACGGGTCGTCCGCGTCTTCCACGAAGTGCAGTATGGCAACGAGAAGCAGCGCCACCGGCCGGTTCAGGTCGATCAGGCGCTGGACCTCGGCGTTCGAAAGGATCTCCTGGGGCTTACGGAGGTCCGCCGCGACGACGCCCGCGTCCGGGTTGCCCTCCAGGACCGCCTGGCTGTGCGCGACGGCCACCGGGTCGTGGTCGACGTAGACGACCCGGGCGCCGGGGCGGGCACTCTGGGCCACCTCGTGGACGTTGCCGAAGGTCGGAATGCCGGAACCGATGTCCAGGAACTGGGTGACGCCCTCCTCGGCGGCGAACCGCACCGCCCGCCGCAGGAACGCCCGGTTCGCCTGCATGGTCTTCGGCAGCCCCGGCGCATGCTCCATGGCCCTGCGGGCGGCCTCCCGGTCGGCCTCGAAGTTGTGCGAACCGCCCAGGTAGAAGTCGTAGATACGCGCGACGCTCGGCACCGAGATGTCGATGTTCCGGGGAGCCCAGGCGGGACGCTCCATGTATCTCTCCAAGGCGTAGGCGATCCGGTGTTCGAGCTGAGGCTACTGATCGCCCGCCAATGGAGCGAGCGGAAACGGAAATTGACCATCCGTTCCCGGTCACTGCCTGCGGCACGTGCCGCAAGGAAGCGGCTGCCGGTTCTTCACGATACGTAGGCGCCGCGCTCCGGAGAGTTGCGGAACGGGCGCCCAGTCGCGGGGAGTTGCGGGAAATGACGGCAAACCGGTCCGACCCCTCCGTGCGGCGCGGAGGGGTCGGACCGGTGGATCTGGTGGGGCCGGCGTCACTTGTCGGAGACGCCGACCATCTTTCCGTCGGGACGGACGGCGTACCAGGTGCCGCCGACGCCCTGGCCGTTGGTGTCGCCGGGCTTCTTGTCGGCCGCGAAGGTGTAGATCGGCGAGCAGTTGACCGTCTGCTGCTTGACGCCGTCGGAACGGGTGAAGCTCATCAGGCCCTTCTTCTGGACGCCCTTGGTGTCGTTCGTCGACACGGGCGCCACGACCGGCCACTTCTCCAGGCAGGCTCCGGTGCAGTTGGAGACCGGCTCGGGCCAGGCCTTGTCCTTGGCGAAGCGGTAGACCGTCATGCCGTTCTTGTCGACGACGATCTCGCCGAGGCTCGGGTCGTTGCGCGTGGACAGTCCGGGCAGGCTGGCGACCGACGCCTTCTTGCCCGTGGGCGCCAGCGCGTACCACTTGCCGCCCACGCCCTGGCCCGTCAGATCGCCGGCCTTGGTGTCCTTGGCATAACGGTAGGCGGGCCAGCCGCCGATGGTCAGCTGCTTGCTGCCGTCGGCCCGGGTCACCTCACCGAGCAGCGCCTTGTCGATACCGGCACCGGCCGAGGCATCGTCCGCGGGCACCGGCGGCCAGGCCGTGGCACAGTCGCCGTTGCAGTTCGACTTCGGCGGCTCGGCGGTGTCCTCGTCGAAGCGGTAGAGGGTGAGACCGGTGGCATCGGTCAGCACGTCTCCGATCTCGGCGTTCGCGGACACCTGCAACTTGCCGGCCGAGGCCGACTGGGCACCCAGATTCCCCTGGCCGATCGCGGTCGAGCTCGCGGTGGGGCTGGCACTGGTACCGGTCGCGAGACCGGAGCCGACGCCGCCGTAGCCGCCCGCCGCGGCGGTGGCTCCGACGTTCTGGCTGCCCACCGACGAGCCGCCGCTTTCCTGACCGCACGCCGTCGTCAATGCCAGCACCACCGCGGCGCTTGCCACGAGTGAGGCGCTCCGCCAGGAGGTCTTCATCGTCAACTCCCCAAAATTCAAAAGGGTGTTGCAGCGCCCTGCTGCGCCGCCGCACGACAATGGGTACGCACCGGAGCAGGGGTTGTGTTCAACCGTCCCGCATATTTCTTTTCGGACGCTGTGACCACACCCGCCCCGGACCGCACAGACATACGCCTCATCGGACGGACGGACGCCCAGGATTCAAACATCGGGCGATCTTTTATCCCTCCTTCGGAGCAATCTCTTCGCGCCCGCGCGTGAGACGGTCCGCCAGGCCTCATGATCGCGTCGTGCATCGACCCGAATCGCCCCAATCCGCCATCGCCATACGCGTGTTGGCCCTGCTGGCCTTGACGTGGGCGCTCGTCGGCCCCACGGCCGGTGTCGCCGAGGCGGATGCCTGCGCCTACGCCTCGGTCGGTCCCGACGGCGCGGAGGTGGTGGCGGTCGCCGGAAGCCTCACCTGGCCCACTCCCCCGCCCTGCCCGAAACCGAAACCCACGCCCACCCCGACGCCCACGCCGACCCCCACACCCCCAGAGCCCCCTTGCACTCCGACACCCACACCCTCCCCCGACCCCACGCCGAAGCCGCCTCCCGCGCCGAAGCCCCCGAAGCCCCCGAAGCCCCGGCCCACCCCGACCCCGCAGCCGACGCCTCCACCACCCCCGCCGCCCGCACCGGCGCCACAGCCGGCGCCGCCCCGGGCGCGGCCGACGCCGCCCCCCGCGCCCGCCCCGACCCCCACTCCCACCCCGACCCCGACGCGGACGCCGCCGCCCAGTCCGGCACCGGGCCCCTCCGCGCCCGCGGTGGCCTACCCGGCGTACCACCACGCGAAGGCCCCCGACCGGCCCACGCACAGCACGACCTCGCCCGTGATCTACGTCCTGCTCATCACCGCGCCCGCGGTGGTCGCCGTGGCCGCGCTGCGGCCCCGCTAGTGCCGACCCTGGAGGCATCCCTTGCCGGAATGGCTTGTTCTCATCCTCGCGATGCTGGCCGCGTGCGCGGTGGTGGTCGTCATCACGCTCATCCGCCACAAGGCGGCGCCCGTGGACGAGGATCCCAGCGAGACCCCGGACGTCATCGAGTACATGACGATGTGGATCGGGGTGGTGTACGCCATCGTCCTGGGTCTGGCCATCGCGGGCGTGTGGGAGGCCCGCAGCGCCGCCCAGGACCACGTCCAGACGGAGGCCCAGGCGCTGCACGAGATCTCGGAACGGGTGCAGGTCTATCCGTCCGACGTCCGTGACCGCATTCGGGCCGATGTCAATGCCTATGTCGGACACGTCGTCACCACGGAGTGGAAGGAGATGGCCGACCACCGCCGCATGACCGAGCGGGGCACCGAGCTCCTCGACCGGATCCGTACGGACGTCACCTCCTACGAGCCGAAGAGCGACTTCGAGGCCCAGGCCTACCAGCCGCTCGTCGACCAGGTGGCCGCCGTGGACCAGGCCCGCAACGCCCGCGCGGACTCGGTCGAACCCACCATGCCCGGGGTGGTCTGGTTCGGTCTGCTGGGCGGAGCCGTCGTCACCATCGGGATGGTCTTCGCGCTGCAGATCCGGCGTACGGCGCGTGAGCTGATCCTGGCCGGCCTGTTCTCCGCGCTGATCGCCTTCCTGCTCTTCCTGATCTGGGACTTCGACGCGCCCTACAGCCGTGGCATCACGGCGTCGGCGGAGCCGTTCTACGCCCTGTTCCCGGACATCAAGGGCTGACGGCCTCTCACGCGAGGACCGTAGGGGGACGTCCGGTGTCCGACACGCCGTCGGCGTCCCCCGAGCGGCCCACACGGATGCCCCATTCGGAGGGACAACGATCGCGCGAACGCACACCTGTTCCTAGCGTTTCGGTCATCGAGGTGCATTTCTGACTCAGGCGGAAAAGATCCGCGGCTGCTCCTCGGGTACCGGAGGAACCACCATGCGCGCGATACGCGTCGCTTCGGCCGCACTGTTGGGCCTGACCGCCCTGACGTTCTCCGCACCGGCCGCCGTGGCGACGGGCGACACCACCATCACACCCTTCGGCTTCAGCGTCCTGCCCTCGACCGTCTCCGCGGGCGACCAGGTGACGTTGCTGCTGGAACGGAACCACGGCGGCTGCAAGGGCTCCGCGACCGTCGCGTCGGCGGTGTTCGACACCGTCGTCATCCCGCCGCACAAGAGCCAGGCGACGGTCGCGGTCGACTGGGACGTCAAGCCCGGTGCCGTCTACAAGGTGACGTTCACCTGCGACGGCGTGAGCGGCTCCACGGTCCTGACCATCGCCGGCCGCCACCCGTTCACTCCCACGCCCGTACCGCTCAACCCCGACCGGGGTGTGCACGCCGGTGAGGGCGGCAGCTTCGCCGGGTTCGACGTGAAGGAACTCGGCATGGGGGCCCTGCTGATCGCGGGGTCGGTCGGCGCTGCGTACCACTTGTCCCGACGCCGCACCGACGACGACGGCGCCTGACGACTCTTCCGGCCGCACAGGGCTCCGCCCCGGTCCTCTCGGAGTCCGGGGCGGAGCCGGTGGAGATCAGATGTGCCTCTCGGACCGCCTGCGCATCCAGAACACCCCGCCGCCGACGACGGCGAGGGCCACCAGACCGCCTCCGATGGCCATGTCGGTCGGGGTGGCCCCGGAGGAGCTGCTGCCGCCGAGACCACCGCGGACGCCGCCGATGACCGTGAAGGCCGTGGGGTTGATCACGGTGCCGTTGCTGCAGACGACGCTGATGCTGTGCGATCCCGTGGCCGCGTTCCGGTTGACCGTGGCGCGTCCCGTCGCCAGGTTGTTGGCCCCCGTCCGCAGCCGAATCGTCCGGAACGCGTCCGAGCTCGCGGTGGCGTTGCCGGTGCAGTTGTTGACGGTGATGGTCAGTTGCCCGCCCCGGGCGATGACGTTGGGAAGGGCGACGACATTGCTCGGGCTCAGGTTCATGCCGTCCCGCGCGACGGCCGCCGGAGCGGTGAGTCCGAGCACGGCGACCGCGGCGCCTGCGGCCGCCAGGGCACGAGTAGTACGCATGTGAATCCTCCGCGGGAGACGCCCCGGGAACGGTCCCCGGTGGATCGGCGAGAAAACGCCTCCCAGTCAGACCCTCGGATGCCGTGCGCAACCCCGCATTTCGGCGCTGGTCCGTACGGTGGAGAGGACACGCCGAACGAAAAGCGCACAATCGGATATCTCCGCAGGTCACGGACCGTCAGAAAATTCCTGTTCACGGCAACTCGGATGGCGCACCACCCGCGTTCGGGGGCCACCCGTTCGCCGCCGTCCCGTCGCCGGTTTCGCGCGCGGGACTTAGCGTTCTCGTATGCGCGAATGACGAGGCGACGGCCGCGTCGAGAGGGGAAGTCAATGTCTGCGTCCGAGTTCGCCGAGCTGGCCGAAGAGGAGGAGCAGCGGAGGAAGCGCGCTCCCTGGGGCGTGATAGCGCTTGTTCTGCTGACCGGCCTCGCGCTCATTCGGAACGGTTCGGGGGAATTCGACGTCGGCCCGCCCCAGCCCGCGTCGGCGGCCGCGGCGGACAGCCGGGCACACGGCACGGTCTTCGGCAACGCCCCCGCCCCCCTGCCGTTCGCCGCGCCCGACCGGGTCTCCATCCCGGCGATCCGGGTCGACGCGCCGATGGTGCCGGTCGGTCTGGACCCGGACGGCTGGGTCGGCGCGCCGCCACCGGAGGACCCGAACCTGGCCGGCTGGTTCACCGGCGCGGTGTCCCCCGGCGAGAAGGGCACCGCGGTCGTCGTCGGCCATGTCGACAACAAGCAGGGCCCCGCCGTGTTCTACGGACTCGGGGCCCTGAAGAAGGGAAATCGCGTCGAGATCAGACGCCAGGACGGAAAGACGGCGATCTTCGAGATCTACGGCATCGAGGTCTTCGAGAAGAACAATTTCCCCGGCGACCGTGTCTACGGTTCCAAGGGGACCCCCGAATTGCGGGTCATCACCTGCGGAGGCGGATTCTCCAAGCAGAACGGATACGCGGGCAATGTCGTCGCCTTCGCCCGCCTGGTCGAGGTCCGCTGAACGTTCCCCGACCCGGCGGGCGCCTTTCGGCTGTACGTCTTTACGTACAGCCGTCTATACGTACTGCCGTCGCGGGACGGTGATGTGATAACCGGAATCGATGAGCTGCGGCAGATAGGCGCGCAGCGCCCGGACACTCTGGGAACGGTCGCCCCCGGCGTCGTGCGAGAGCACCACGACGCCGGGGGCGGCGCCGTGCTCCACCGCGCCGACGATGCGGCGGGTACCCGGGGTGGTCCAGTCGAGGGTGTCGACGGTCCAGGCGAGGGGTTCCATGCCGAGTTCGGCGCCGAGTTGGAACGCGGCCCGGTTCCAGGCCCCGTAGGGAGCCCGGAACCATTCGGGACGCTCGCCGTAGGCGTCCTCGATGACGTCGCTGGTGCGTTCCATCTCGGAGCGGATGCGGGAGCGGCGGAGCCGGGTGAGCAGCGGATGGGACCAGGTGTGGTTGCCGACGATGTGTCCCTCGTCGGCCATCCGGGCCAGCAGGTCCTGGTTGTCGACCGCCATCTCCCCGCACACGAAGAACATCGCGCGGACGTCGTACTCGGCCAGCGTGTCCAGGATGTGCGGGGTGTAGCGGGGGTCGGGTCCGTCGTCGAAGGTCAGCACCATGGTCCGGCCGCGTCCGGACACCTTCAGCAACGGCTCGTGGCGGACGAGCGTCTTCCTGGGGGCGTTGTGCGGCGGGCCGTATCCGGTCAGGGGCTGGAGGCGGTAGGCCGAGGACTTGAGCGCGCGGTGGGCCGGTGGGCCGGCGGCGGGCGGTGCCGGCCATACCGGCTCCTCGCCCGAGAGTGCGGCGAGCACTCCGGCCGTGCCTGCGGCCCCGACCGCGGCCGCGCCGGCCAGCAGGGCCCGGCGCCGCGTGAGCACCGCCGTCGCCTTCGACGACAGCCGTGTGAGCAACTGATCCTTCGTCATGACTCATCAGTCGCCCGGCAGAGCGCCGACGCACCTCAGCAACACCGGTGCGGCTCCACGAATACACCCGCACGGCCCAGCGAAGACGCACCGGCGGCATGGCGGAACGTCAGGAGGGCGTCGCGGAGGGGCTGCAGGGGCTTCGGCCCCGGCCTCGTCCCCTCCGGTCGAGGCCGGGCGCCGAGGGCGGCGGCGGGCTTCGGTGCTGCCCGTTCGCGGCCCGCCCTCCGGGTGCCCCTTTTCCGCAAAGCTTGCGCACCGATGTCGGCGGGGGTCCCGTCTGCCGCCCGGACCTGCGGCTTCCGATAGCCTCACAGCCGTGACGGAACAGCACTCGCACCAGTTCGAGCGGGGCACGGACGGGCCCAAGGTCATCGTCGTCGGCGTGGACGGCTCCGACTCCTCTCTGCGCGCCGCGGCCTACGCCGGGGGCCTGGCCCGGCGGCAGCACGCGCTGCTCGCCGTGGTGTACGTCCAGCCGGTGATCGCCTCGGGCGCCGCGCTCGGCGCACCTGTGGCCGAGACGACCGACGAGATCGCCGAGGACCTGGTCGCCCAGATCCGGCTCGCCACCGAGCAGAACAAGGGGATATTCGATGTGCGCTGGGAGTTCCACACCTTCCGCGGCGACCCCTACAGCGGGCTGACGAAGGCGGCGGACGAACTCAAGGCCGACGCGGTGGTCGTCGGCGCCTCGGAGCAGGCCGGCCACCGGATCGTCGGCTCCGTCGCGGTACGGCTGGTCAAGGCGGGGCGGTGGCCGGTGACCGTGGTGCCGTAGATCCGTTCGGGGTCAGGCGAGCGCCTCCTCCGCGATCGCGGCGTAGGCGGCATCATCGGTGCCGGCACCGCGGGTCCGGGGGGCGTTCCCAGCAGGCGCAGCACGCCGCGGGCGGCGCCGGCGGGGCGTCAGAGCGAGCGCAGGAAGTCCAGCACGATCGCGTTGAACTCCTCGGGCTTCTCCAGGTTGGGGAAGTGCGAGGTGCCTTCCACGAGCACCGAGCGGCCGTTCTGAGCGGTGTCGGCGAAGCGTTCCGCGTCGGCGAGCAAGTCCGGTGAGTCCAGCGCGCCGTTGACGGTGAGCACCGGGACGTCGATCTTCGGGACGCGGGCCCAGGTGTCCGTCATGGGAACGTGCCAGTCCCGTTCGCCCGGCGTGTGCTTGGAGATGGTGTGCAGGGCCATCTCGCGCAGGTGGTCGAGGATGCGCGGGTCGAGTTCGTCCGGGGTGCGGAACGGGCCGGCTACGGACCCCAGGAAGATCTTCAGCCAGCCCTCGATGTCCCCCGAGTGCAGGGCCCGGTGGGAATCGACCACGACCTTCCGGGTCGCCTCATGGGTGTACTGGAAGTCGCTGACCGAGGACCCGCTCAGCACGATCGCGCGGACCAGTTCCGGATACTCGATCGCCATGTCACCGGCTATCGCCCCGCCCATCGAGACGCCGGCCAGGACCGCGGGCCCCGCGTCCAGGTGGCGCAGCAGGTCGGCGAGGTCGTCGGCCCAGCGGAAGGGCTTGGTGGCGTTGGCGGTCCAGCCGTGGCCGCGGATGTCGACGGCGATGACGCGGTGGTCGGCGGCGAGGACCGGCACCTGGGCCTCGAAGAGACGGTGGTCGACGTAACCGGCGTGCAGCAGGACCACGGGGTCCCCGGTTCCGGTGTCGAGGTAGGCAATGTCCCCGTCGGCGGACGCGAAGAAACTCAGTTCCGAAGCAACTGTCATGACAACCAAGGTGTCATGTGTGAGGAACTTTGACAACCCGGTTGTCATGATGGGCCGGTGCATGATGAGCAGGTGAACGACATCGACGAACCACTGCCCCCCGACGATCTCGGCCACCGGGTCAGCGAGGTGTTCGACCTCGTCGGCGCGCTCTACCGACGCGGCCTGCGCAAACTGGAGCAGGACGAGGCGGCCGGTGGGGTGTCCGTCGGCGTGCGTTCCGTCCTCGTCCTGCTCCACAGGTACGGGCCCATGACGGTTCCTCAGATGGCCCGGCTCATGGCGCTGACCCGGCAGTTCGTGCAGCGCATGACCAATGAGGCGATGGACCGGGGCTGGGCCGAGGCCACGCCCAACCCCGCCCATCAGCGGTCCTCGCTGATCCGGATCACGGACGAGGGGGCGGCCGTCATCACCGCGATCCTCGCCCGCGAGCACGCCCTGAACCGGCAGGTCGGCGGCGGCGAGCTGACCGATGCCGAACTCCGGGGGTGCGTAAGGGTGTTGAAGGAGATGCTGCGGACCTTCGACCACGTGGACGTGGACTGACCTACTGCCCCATCGTGAGCCCGTACTTGCCCGCGCCCCGGCTCAGCACGACCTCCCGGATGCGGTCGCGCACGCCGCTCAGATCGGCGCCCTGCGCGATCGCCTCGTTGAGGTTCACCACCCGGCCGGCGTCCACGTCGAACATCTGCGGCACGAACTGCGCCTTCGCGACCCGCCAGCGCTCACCGGGCCGGGCGGGCGGGGCGAACGTGAAGCGCCCGAGGGTGGACTGGTTGCCGCGCGGGTCCTGGGCACCCTCGTGGTTGGACATCTCGCCGGCGATCTGGTCGCCCATGCCGTAGACCACCCAGGTGCCGTTGACCTTCTCGTACGCCTGCGGGACATGGGCGTGGGTGCCGAGGATCAGGTCGACGTCGGGTCGTGCGCCGGTGCGGGCGGCGGTCAGGTCGCGGGCCAGAGCCAACTGCTGCTCGTCGGGCGCGTCCTGCCATTCGGTGCCCCAGTGCAGCGAGACGACGACCACGTCGGCGCCCGCCTTCCGGGCGGCCCGCGCGTCCGCCAGGATCTTGTTCCCGTCCATCAGGTTCACCGCCCAGGGCTGCCCCTGGGGCAGCGGGAAGCCGTTGGTGTCGTAGGTGTAGGCGAGGTGGGCGACCTTGGCCGGGCCCGCGCGCAGGACGGTGACCGTGCGCGCCTCGCCCTCGGTACGGGCCGAACCGGTGTGCCGTACGCCCGCGCGGTCCAGGGCGTCGAGGGTGCGGCGGATTCCGTCGGCGCCGTCGTCGAGGCTGTGGTTGGAGGCGGTGGAGCAGCCGTCGTAGCCGGTGGCGGCGAGCCCCTGGGCCACCTCCGGCGGTGACTTGAAGGTCGGGTAGCCGGTGTAGTCGCCGTTCGCGCCGTAGACGGTCTCCATGTGACACAGCGCCAGATCGGCGCGGGAGACGACGGGCCGGATGCCGGCCAGCATCGGGCGGAAGTCGTAACCGGTCCCGCCCGCGTCGAAGCGGGCCCGGTCGATGATCGAGCTGTGCGGCAGGACGTCACCGGAGGCGACGAGCGTGAAACCGTGCGCCGCGGTGGCGGACGGGGCCGGGCGGCCGGGTGTCTCGTGGCCGTGCGCCTGGCAGGCCGCTCCGCCGGCGAGAAGGGCCGTGAGGGCCAGGGCAATCTGCCGTCTGCGTGCAATCATCAGCTCACCCCACTCAGGTCATATTTACTGACGAATAGGTATGAGCTTGTCCGTGTCCGCAAACGGCCCGGCCGCCTTGTTGACCCGTCCGGGGCGGAAGGGACGCGGAACGGATGCCGCCGGGACGCGGAAGGGACCGTTCACCGAACCGTTCGTCGACGCGATCGACCGTCCGCCGCAGATCCTTGTGCGTGCCCTGTCCCCCGGCCCCGCGCTGGGGTGCCATACGGCCATGACGGCCGGAACCACCCTCACGAACGGGACGACCGCCGAGCACGAGCTCGCCGCACTGCAGCGGGAGCACGGCCGGCCCCTCTTCGCGCTCCTCCTCCGGCTCAGCGACGGCGACCGGCAACGCGCCGAGGACCTGGTGCAGGAGACCCTCGTGCGCGCCTGGCAGCATCCCGAGGCGCTGCGCGCCGACGACTTCGACTCGGTACGGCCGTGGCTGCTGACGGTGGGACGGCGGCTCGCGATCGACGCGCGGCGGGCCCGGCAGGCGCGTCCCGCCGAGGTCGGCGACGCGGTGCTGGAGAACGCGCGGGTGTGCGCCGATCACGCCGAGCGGGCGGCCGCCGCCCTCGACGTACGCGAGGCTGTGAAGACACTCACTCCGGAGCACCGTGAAGTCCTGGTGCTGGTGTATTTCCAGGGGGCGAGTGTGGCGGAGGCCGCCGAAATGCTGGGGATTCCGCCCGGTACCGTGAAGTCCCGCGCGTACTACGCGCTGCGCGCCCTGCGCCGGGTGCTTCCGGGATACGCGGCCGACCTGCGGTGAAACCAATGGGAAAGTCAAACCTCCGTAAAGCGCCTTGCTGAGGACCCCCGTTGAGTAATCGGGTGTTCCTATCCGTGTTCCGGACTGGGAGCCCGGGGTCGGGCGACGCGCACGCACCGGAGGAAGGCAGGAAGGGATGCTGCACAGAGGTCAACAGGGCACGGACGACACCGGCGGGGGCGAACTCGTCGTCCCCATGGCCTGGTTGTACGCCGAGTACATCGCCGACGAGCTGTTGCGTTCCGGCGATCTGATGCCGCCGACGTCCTTCGAGTTCCGGGCCGGACGGGACGCGCTGGCGCTGACCGTCTTCCTCGCCGACACCGAGGGCGAGCTCTCCGGGATCCAGGTCGTCTCGCAGCTGGAGAACTGGCTGTCACTGACGGCGTACGACCAGCCGTGGCAGGACTGGGTGTGCGAGCGGATGGCCGCGCTGACCGCCGAGGCCGTCGCCACCGGCGAGCCCGCCGCGGACCTCGAACTCGCGGCCGCGGCCTGGCGCTGGCTGGAGGAGACGGAGCTGCTGGCGCCCGATCTGAACGCCGTGCCGGGCGGCGGTGCGGGAGTCGGTGAGGACGAGGGTCCGAAGGTGTGGACACCGGCCTGGCAGCTCGGTCTGCCGCTCGGCCACCTCGCCATCCACCTCTTCTAGATTCCTTCGGAATCGGACCAATCCGCGGGGCCGACCGCTCCGAATCCCTTGGTCACGATTCTGTGTAGGCCTTGAGTGATTCGGCGGGCTGGTGCGTACCGGTGGGAGCAAGGAGTAACCCCACCCACACTCAACGGCACGAGGTTTCCGCATGAGGTCCTTGGAGAGGCATCGCGACGTCGGCGCGTACGCGCTCGGCGTGCTGGACGAGGCGGAGGCCTTCCGCTTCGAGGACCACCTCATGGAGTGCCCCAAGTGCGCGGCACACGTGACCGAGTTCGGTCCTGTGACCCGTCAGATGATGCTGTACCGCCGGGCGACACCGCGGACCGTGCATCCGATGGCCCAGCCCGGCCCCCAGCTCCTGGGGCGCCTGCTTGGCGAGGTCGCGACCCGGCACCGGGCACGCCGCAGGCGCCTGTTGTACGCGGTGGCCGCCTCGGTGGTCCTGACCGTGGGCGGTTCCAGCCTCGCGATGACGGCGGGCGGAGACGCGGCGCGGACCACGAGCGTCGAGGCCACCGACGCCCGCTCCGGGGTGTGGGCCCAGGTCACCACCGAGGACGAGGACTGGGGCACCCAGGTGGAGCTCAGGGTCAAGGACGAGTCCGGCCCCCGCGCCTGTCACCTCGTCGCGATCAGCCACGACGGCAAGGAGGAGACCGTCACCGGCTGGAACGCCACCGGGCACGCCACCAGCGACAACACGATGATGGGCAGCTCCACCTTCCACTCCGACCAGATCGACCACTACGAGGTCAGGACGTCGGCCGGGGACCATCTGGTGACGCTGGAGCCCGGCTGACGACGTCCGGTCACTTGAGCAGTCTCGACAGCCTCCGGTCCGCCAGTGGTCTGCCGCCCGTCTGGCAGGTGGGGCAGTACTGGAGGGAGGAGTCGCTGAAGGAGACCTCCCGGATGGTGTCGCCGCAGACCGGACAGGGATCGCCGGTGCGGCCGTGGACGCGCAGACCGGACTTCTTCTCCGACTTCAGGCGGCCCGCCGCCACCCCCCTCGAGCGTTCCACCGCTTCGGTGAGGGTCGTGCGCAGGGCCCGGTAGAGGGTTTCCGTCTCCTCCGGGGTCAGGGAGGCCGCCAGCTTGAACGGGGACATTCTCGCCGCGTGCAGGATCTCGTCGCTGTAGGCGTTGCCCACGCCGGCGAGGAGACTCTGGTCGCGCAGGGCGCCCTTCAGCTGCCGGCGCTCGTCCTTCAGCAGGGCCGCGAAGCTCGCCCCGTCGAAGTCCTCGGCCAGCGGGTCAGGGCCCAGCCGGGCGATGCCGGGAACCTCCTGGGGATCGGCCACCACGTACACGGCAAGACGCTTTTGCGTACCCGCCTCCGTGAGGTCGAAGCCCGCGCCGGTCTCCAACGCCACCCTCAGCGCGAGGGGGCCCTTGCCCGGACGGGGCGGGCCGTCGGGCAGGCGGTCCTTCCAGTGCAGCCAGCCCGCGCGGGCCAGGTGGGTGACGAAGTGCGGGCCGCCGTCCGTCTCCAGGTCGAGGAACTTGCCGTGGCGGTGCACGGCGATCACCTCGCGGCCCTCGACGGCGGTGAGCGGAGGGTCGTACGTCTTCAGGACGCTGATGGCCACCGGCAGCACGCGCACCATCTCGTGGCCGACCAGGTTCTCGGTCAGGAAGTCCTTGAGCGCTTCCACCTCGGGGAGTTCCGGCATAGGTCCAGAGTGCCACCGGGGGCCGCCGTGGTCAGGTCAGGGCCGCTCCGGTACGACGAACTCGCACCACACGCACTTGCCGCCGCCGCGTGCCTCCACGCCCCAGGCATCGCTCAGCAGGTCGACCAGGAGCAGGCCGCGGCCCGAGACCCCCGACTCGCCCGCCTCCCGGCGGCGCGGCAGGGCGCTGGAGGAGTCCTCGACCTCGACGCGCATCCGCCGGTCGGAGCCGGTCAGGACCCGCAGGTTGACGATCGCGGCGCCCTCGGTGTGCATCAGGGCGTTGGTGATCAGCTCGTCGGCGACCAGTTCGATCTCGTCGGAGCGTTCCCGTGCGCCCCAGGTGCCGACCGCGGTCCGGATCATGTGCCGGGCCTGGGTGAGGGCCTCGGGGTCCCCGGGTGCCACGTGCTGCCGCAGGCGGCTGCCGGACTGCGGGGCGTCCTGGTCGCGGCGGCGCAGCAGGAGCAGGGCCACGTCGTCGTCGCCGGCGCGTTCCTCGGCGACGTCGATGAGCCGGTCGGCGAGTTCCCGGACGTCGGCGGGACCCACGGCGATGAGGCGCGTGAGGGTCCGCATGCCGTCGTCGAGGTCGGCGCCGGGCTCCTCGACCAGGCCGTCGGTGCACAGCAGCAGGGTGCCCCCGGGATCGAGTTCGAGGGTGGCGACGGGATAGTCGAGCTGCCCGAACTCCGCGGACAGCCCGAGCGGCAGCCCCCCGTCGACGGTCACCCGGCGGCAGCTGCCGTCGGGGCGGCGGACCAGCGGGTCGATGTGGCCCGCGCGCACGACCTGGACGACCCCGGTGGCCAGGTCGGCCTCGGCGTACAGGCAGGTCGCGAAGCGGTCGGTGTCGAGCTCGTGGAGGAAGACGGAGGCGCGGGCCATCACCGTCGCCGGGGTGTGGCCCTCGGCGGCGTAGGCCCTGAGCACGATCCGCAGCTGGCCCATGACGGCGGCGGCGTGGGTGTCGTGGCCCTGGACGTCGCCGATGACGGCGCCGACGCGGCCGCCGGGCAGCGGGATCAGGTCGTACCAGTCGCCGCCGATGTCCCGCCCGAGAGCCCCCTCGGCGCTGGCGGCCCGGTAGCGGACGGCGACGTCGGCGCCGGGGACGCTCGGGATGGTCCGCGGCAGCATGGCCTGCTGGAGGCCGGTGGCGAGGTCCTTCTCCTGCTCGTAGAGCATGGCCCGCTGCAGGCTCTGGGCGATGCTGCTGCCGAGGGCGATGAGGACGTTGCGGTCCTCGGGGGTGAAGCCGTACCGGTCGCTGTAGAGCAGGCCCATGGCGCCGATCGGGCGGGCCTCGGCGATCAGCGGGAGATAGGCGGCGGAGGTGATGTTGAGGCCGGTGATGTGCGGCCACAGGATCGGGTAGCGGTCCGCGAACTCCTCCGGTGACTCGATGAACCGGGGGCTGAGCGTGCGCACGGCCTCGCTCATCGGGTACGGCTCGTCGATCCGGGTGACGTCGGTGCCTGGTACGAAGCTGCCTGCGGGGCCTTCGGCGATCAGCCGGATGCGGCCGGCCTCGACCAGGCCCATGACGAGGCTGGTGGCGCCGAGGTGGGTGAGCCCGTGGGTGTCCTTGAGGACGTCGATGACGTCCTGGACGGTCCGGGCGTGGGCGAGGGCGGCCGTGGTGAGCTGGACGACGTTGGTCTGCCGTCGCCGGGCCTCGTCCTGGGCGGCCTGCTCCCGGCGGGCCTCCAGCTCGCCCATCTCCTGGGTGGCGTCACGGACGATCCCGACGATCCGGCGCGGGCGGCCCGACTCGTCGCGCCGGATGTAGCCCTGGGTGTGGGTCCAGCGCAGGGTGCCGTCACGGCAGCGGATGCGGAAGTAGGTGCCGTAGTTCTCGCTGCCGTCCTTGATCGCCTGGGCGACCAGGGCGTCGAGCCGGTGGGCCTCGGCCGTGGGCACCCGGACGGCGAGGCTCACGGGGTTGTCGTCGTACTCGTCGGGGCGCAGGTCGAAGACTTCGTGGGCCTGGGCGTCCATGTGGAACAGACCGGTGTCCAGGTCCCAGTCGAAGCTGCCCATGCGGTTGAGCGCCAGGATCGGATCCGGGTGGGCGGGCCAGTCGTCCGGGAGTGACAGGGCGCTCGCTCCCCGATCAACCATGGGCCCACCTTGCCAGGATTTGTCCGATTCTTCGACCGGGGGCCGCGGGCGTCCGTCAGGCACCGAGGACGTCGCTGGGACCGTCCGGAACGGCGTCGGCGTCGGCGTCGGCGCCGGTCGGGGCATCGGGATCGTCGGGGATCAGCCCACCGCCGTCGGGCAGGTCGGGGGTGTCCGGGACGGTCTCGGGGCCGATCTCGACCTCGGGGTCCCCGGGGACGGTCGTAGAGGTGTCCTCCGGCGGGACCACGGGTGCCCCCGGCCGCGTCGTAGACGGCGGCGGGCTGGGCGGCGGGGTGGCGGTGGCGGCGGGCGGGACGGGGATCGTCGGGGTCGCGCGGTCCGGTGCGGGCCTCCTCACCGGGTCGTCGCCCGGGGTCGCCGTAGGAGTCAGCGGTTCCCCTGGCGGCGCGGTGACGGCGCGATCGTGCCGGCAGTCGTGGTCGATCCGGCGTTCGATCCAGGAATGGCCGACGAGGTCGATGATCGTGAGGTCGGTGAGGACCTGCTCGCTGGGGGTCACCTCGACCACCTGGTCGGGCCGGTAGCCGGGCCACGGCCGCCCGCCCGCGACCGCGCCGCCCCGCATCGCCACGGGCGGCGTCAGGGGGTTGCCGCCGGCGCAGCGGACACGCGGGACGCCCCGGTGGTCGACGAGGACGGCGGTGCCCGCCTGGAGGACGGACGGGAAGCCCCTCGCCCGGCCGCCGCGGTAGCCGTGGTCGGTGACCCGGGTGTCGGCGCGCAGGACGACCGGGGCGAGCCCGCGCAGGTAGTCCGGGACCGAGGCCGGGGGAACGCCCGCGACCCGCGCGAAGGCGCTCGTCCGGGACCGGTCGGCGGTCAGGTCGTCGATCTGCCGTCCGACGTCGCAACTGCCGACGCGCTCGGTGCCGCCGTAGAGGCCCGGCAGGTCGCCGGGGACGGTCCGTGGGGCGGTCGAGTCCCGCTGGGGCGTTCGGGTGAAGGGCGGTGGTGTGGTCGCCGAGGAACGGGTGAAGGGGTTCGGCCCCTGGGCCGCCGCCGGCTGCGGCAGGAGTGCGCCGCTCACCCCGGCGGTGTTCCCGCCTCCGTCACCACCGCATCCGGCGACGAGAAGTGCCGTCGCGAGCGCGCAGGCCGACGCGAGGGTTCGGGTGGGTGTCCGCACCACGCTCTCCTGTCCATCCCGGGTGTTTCGTCGCTATTGTCTTCTTCGCTCACTCGGCTTACGCAAGCGCAGGGGAGGTACACGGAGCGTCACAGAGGGTTCGGCCGGACAATGGAGGCAGGAGAGCACGGCCGTGGACTGGTTCACCGCACCCGAGTACTGGCTGAGCCGGCTGGTCTTCCAGCGGGCTCTGGCCGGGCTGTACTTCGTCGCGTTCCTGGCGGCGGCCCTGCAGTTCCGGGCGCTGCTCGGGGAGCGCGGAATGCTGCCGGTCCCGCGTTTCGTGGCGCGGGTGCCCTTCCGGCGGGCGCCGAGCCTGTTCCAACTCCACTACTCCGACCGGTTCTTCGCCCTCTGCGCGTGGACGGGCTGCGCGGTGGCGGTCGCGCTGGCCGCGGGCCTCGACTCCCGGCTGCCGCTGTGGGGCGGGATGCTGCTGTGGCTGGTGCCGTGGCTGCTGTATCTGTCGATCGTCAACGTGGGCCAGACCTGGTACGGCTTCGGCTGGGAGTCCCTGCTGCTGGAGGTCGGCTTCCTCGCGGTGTTCCTCGGCAACGACGAAGTGGCCCCGCCGGTCGTCGTGCTGTTCCTGCTGCGCTGGGTCCTGTTCCGGGTCGAGTTCGGCGCGGGGCTCATCAAGATGCGCGGCGACGACTGCTGGCGCAAGCTCACGTGCCTAGACCACCACCACGAGACACAGCCGATGCCGGGTCCGCTGAGCTGGTTCTTCCACCATCTGCCGAGGCCGGTGCACCGGATGGAGGTGGCCGCGAACCACGTCACGCAACTCGCCGTACCGTTCCTTCTGTTCACCCCGCAGCCGATCGCCACGGCGGCCGCGTCCCTGATGATCGTGACCCAGCTGTGGCTGGTGCTCTCGGGCAACTTCGCCTGGCTGAACTGGATCACCATCGTGCTGGCGGTGCCGGCGCTGGCACTCCCGGGCGACGCACCCGGCCTGCCCGCCACCCCCCTCTGGTACGAAGCGGTGGTCCTCGCCGTCGCCGCGCTCCTGCTCGCCCTGAGCTACCACCCGGTCCGCAACATGATCTCCCGAAGCCAGATCATGAACCGTTCCTTCGACCCGCTCCATCTCGTCAACACCTACGGCGCGTTCGGCAGCGTCAGCCGGGTCCGCCACGAGGTGGTGGTCGAGGGCACCGCCGAGGACGTACCGCGCAGGGACTCCGAGTGGAGGGAGTACGAGTTCAAGGGCAAGCCGGGCGATCCACGGCGCTGGCCGCGCCAGTTCGCGCCCTACCATCTGCGGCTGGACTGGATGATGTGGTTCGCCGCGCTGTCCCCGGCGTACGCGGGAGCGTGGTTCGGCACGATGGTCGAACGGCTCCTGGAGAACGACCCCGCCACGCTGGGACTGCTGCGCCGCTCCCCGTTCCCGGCCGACTCGCCGCCCCGCTACGTCCGCGCCCGCCTCTTCCGGTACCGCTACACGACATGGCGGGAGCTGCGGGAGACGGGCGCGTGCTGGGAGCGGACGTATGTACGGGAGTTCCTGCCGCCCACCCGGTTGGCGCAGCCGGCCCGGCAGAGTCAGAGGCCGTAGGTCCGGGCGGCCGTACCGCCGAAGACCTCGGCGCGTTCCGATGGGCCCAGGCCGGCGGTGAGGTCCCGTGCCGCGGACACCACCTCGCCGTAGGTCGCCGCGAGCGTGCACACCGGCCAGTCCGAGCCGAACATCAGGCGGTCCGGGCCGAAGGCGTCCAGGACCGTGTCGGCGTAGGGGTGCAGGTCGTCGAGGGTCCAGGCCGCGAGGTCCGCCTCGGTGACCATGCCGGAGAGTTTGCAGACGGTGTTGGGCAGCGCGGCGAGGGCGCGGACGTCGGTCGCCCAGGGTTCCAGGGTGCCGGAGGCGATGGGGGGCTTGCCCAGGTGGTCCAGGACGAAGGTGAGCTGGGGCAGCGACTCGGCGGCCTTGACGCAGGCGGGCAGTTGGTGCGGGAGGACCACCAGGTCGTAGACCAGGCCGGCGTCCGCCACGGCGGCCAGGCCCCGGCGTACGTCCGGCCGCAGCAGCCACTCGGGATCGGGCTCGCCCTGGACCTGGTGGCGGATGCCCTTGAGGTGGGTTCCGCCGGGGAGTTGCCGCAGCCGGGCCAGCTCGTCGGCGACATCGGGACGGGTCAGGTCGGTCCAGCCGACAACGCCGGCGATCAGCTCGTGGCCGGCCGCGAGGGCGAGGAACTCCGGGGTCTCCTCGGGCACGGTGACCGTCTGGACGAGGACCGTGCGGGCGACTCCCTCCGCTGCGGCCTCCGGTGCCAGGTCCGCCGTCGTGAAGGTCCGTCGCAGCGGGCTGTCCGGGGTGATCCAGTCCTGGTCCCGCACCGACAGGTCCCACACGTGGTGGTGCGCGTCCACGACCGTCACGGCAGCTCCCACACGACGGGCAGACCGGCGTCGGCGCCCTCGCCGGAGTAGTCGTGCACGACGTCGAGGAGTTCGGCCATGCGGGCCTGCCAGGCGATGTTGACCGGCAGTTTCTCCAGTTCGGCGATCATCGCCGGGTAGTCCTCGGCCTCCAGGAGGTGGAACAGATCGGTGCCGCTGCGCCAGATCGTCCACCCGCTCACGCCCGCGGCGCGGATGGCGGCGGTCAGTTCCTCCGGGACCTCGCGGTGGGCCGCCTCGTATTCCTCGACGCGGTCCGCGCGGACCTTGGTGTGCAGGGCGACTCTCATGACGGCTCCTCGGTGGTCAGGAGACCGGTGTCGCGCAGTTCCTGCCAGAAGTCAGGGGGCACCGGGGTCGCGAACCGGTCGGCGGCGTCCCGTACTTCGGCCGCCGAGCGGGCGCCCACCAGGACGCTCGCGACGGCCGGGTGGGCCGCGCAGAAGGCGAGGGCGGCGGCCCGCAGGCTGATGCCGTGCCGCTCGGCGACCTCCCGCATGCGCAGGGCCCGCTCCAGCAGGTCCCCGGGGGCCTGCGCGTAGTCGTACGTCGCTCCCGGCCTCGGATCGGCCAGCAGCCCGGAGTTGAAGGCACCGCCGATCACCACGGACACGCCCCGCTCGACGGCGGCGGGGAGCAGTTCGGTGAGTGCGCTCTGGTCGAGCAGGGTGTAGCGGCCGGCGCAGAGCACCACGTCGACGTCGGTCTCGCGGACGAAGCGGGTCAGCATCCCGGCCTGGTTCATGCCGGCGCCGATCGCCCCGACGACACCCTCGGAGCGGAGCTTCTCCAGGGCGGGATATCCCTCACGGAAGGCTTCGTCGGCGCGGTCGTCGGGGTCGTGGAGGTAGACGACGTCCACGCGGTCGAGGCCGAGCCGTTCGAGGCTCGCCTCAAGAGTGCGTCGTACGCCGTCGGCGCTGAAGTCCCAGACGCGGCGGTGGGTGGCGGGGACCGCGAAGCCGTCGGCGAGGTCGTCCCCGCCGTCCGCGGACGGCTCCAGGCGGCGGCCGACCTTCGTGGAGAGCGTGTACTCCGAGCGCGGAAAGGCGCTCAGGGCCTCCCCCAGTCTGCGTTCGGCCAGGCCCAGTCCGTAGTGCGGGGCGGTGTCGAAGTAGCGGATGCCGCTCTGCCAGGCGGCGGTGACCGCCTCGTGCGCCTGCTCGTCGCTCACCTCGGTGAAGAGGTTGCCGATGGCGCCGGCGCCGAAGCCGAGCCCGCTGACCCGGACGCCGCTGCTGCCGAGGGTGGTCACTGTCCCACCGGCCGCAGGCGCAGGCCCTGCATGCCGCCGTCGACGGCGAGGGAGGTGCCGGTGGTGGCGCCGGAGAGCGGGCTCGCCAAGTAGGCGATGGCGCCCGCGACCTCGTCCGCCGAGACCAGGCGTCCGGTGGGCTGGCGGGCTTCCAGGGCGGCCCGCTCGGCGGCCGGGTCGGGGGCCTTGTCGAGGAGGCGGCCGATCCACGGGGTGTCCGCGGTGCCGGGGTTGACGCAGTTGACGCGGATGCCCTCGCGGACGTGGTCGGCGGCCATGGCGAGGGTCAGGGAGTAGACGGCCCCCTTGGTCGCGCTGTACAGGGCCCGTTGCGGCAGGCCCGCGGTGGCCGCGATGGAGCAGGTGTTCACGATCGCGGCGTGCGCGGACTCGCGCAGGTGGGGCAGGGCGGCGCGGGTCACCCGGACCATGCCGACGACGTTGACGTCCAGGACGCGGTGCCATTCCTCGTCGTCGTTGTCGGCGACGGTGCCCTGGGCGCCGATGCCCGCGTTGTTGACCACGACGTCGAGTCCGCCGAGGTCGGCCACGGCGGCGGCCACGGCCTCGCGGACCGAGACGTCGTCGGTGACGTCGGCGCGGTAGGCCAGCAGCGGCTTCTCGACCGAGGAGGGGTCCAGATCGAGGACGGCGACCTGAGCGCCGCGTGCGACGAGGAGTTCCGCGGTGGCCCGGCCGATTCCGGAGGCGCCGCCGGTCACCAGGGCCTTCAGACCCTCGAAGTCACTCATGCCGCCTGCCCCTTCTTCTGTGTGTCGTCGGCGAGGTCTTCTGCCCAGAACCCGCCGTCGGGGAACGTGTACCGCGCGATGGACTCCGGGCGCATGGCGGCCGAGAAGCCCGGCGCGACGGGTGCCGTGTAGTGGCCTTCCCGGATCACCACGGGATCGAGGAAGTGGTCGTGCAGATGGTCGACGTACTCGATGACCCGGTTCTCGGTGGTGCCGGTGACGGCGACGTAGTCGAACATCGAGAGGTGCTGGACGAGTTCGCACAGACCGACCCCGCCCGCGTGCGGGCAGACCGGCACGCCGAACTTGGCCGCGAGCAGCAGGATGGCGAGGTTCTCGTTGACGCCGCCGACACGGGCCGCGTCGATCTGCACGACGTCCAGGGCGCCCGCCTGGAGCAGCTGCTTGAAGACGACCCTGTTCTGGACGTGCTCGCCGGTGGCCACCTTCACCGGGGCTACCCCCTTGCGGATGGCGGCGTGGCCGAGGATGTCGTCGGGACTGGTGGGCTCCTCGATCCAGTACGGGTCGAACTCCGCGAGCGCCCCGGTCCAGCGGATCGCCTCGTCGACGTCCCAGCGCTGGTTGGCGTCGATCGCCATGCGGATGCCGGGGCCGACGACCTGGCGGGCGACCCGGCAGCGCCGTATGTCGTCCTCCAGGTCCGCGCCGACCTTGAGCTTGATCTGCCGGAAGCCGTCGGCGACGGCCTGGGCGGCGAGCCGGGTGAGCTTCTCGTCGTCGTAACCGAGCCAGCCGGCGGAGGTGGTGTACGCGGGGTAGCCGGTCGCGAGGAGCTGTGCGACCCGCTCGTCGGCTCCCTCCCGTCCCCGCCGCAGGATCTCCAGGGCCTCCTGCGGAGTGAGCGCGTCCGTGAGGTAACGGAAGTCGACCTGGCTGACCAGCCACTCGGGTTCGGCGTCGGCCAGCAGCCGCCACAGCGGCTTCTGGGCGCGTTTGGCGGCCAGGTCCCACACCGCGTTGACGACGGCGCCGATCGCCATGTGCATCACGCCCTTCTCGGGGCCGAGCCAGCGCAACTGGCTGTCGCCGATCAGGTCGCGGTTCAACGTCCCCGGATCCGCGCACAGTTCGTCGACGGACCGTCCGACCACATGCCCGCGCAGCGCCTCGATCGCGGCGACCTGGACCTCGTTGCCCCGCCCGATGGTGAAGGTGAATCCGTGCCCCTCGTGCCCGTCGGCCGCGTCCGTGCGCAGCACGACATAGGCCGCCGAGTAGTCGGGGTCCGGGTTCATCGCGTCGGAGCCGTCGAGCTCGCGCGAGGTGGGGAAGCGGATGTCGTAGGTGTCTACCGCGGTGACGCGGGCGGGTGTCGGGGACACGGAGTGCCTTTCGGTAGGTGACGGGAAGGCGGGCGGGGTCAGTCCTGGGCCCGGCCCGTCGTCACTCGGGCGATCATGAGGGCGACCAGGATGATTCCGCCGTAGATGGCCTGGATCCAGAAGGACGGCACCTGGGCGAGCGTGAGCAGGTTCTGTACGACACCCAGCAGGAGTACGCCGGTCAGGGCGCCGAACATGGTGCCCTTGCCGCCGTCGAGGCTGATGCCGCCGATCACCGCGGCCGCGAACACCGTGAAGATCATGTTCTGGCCCTGGTTGGCGCTGATCGCGCCGACGTAGCCGGTCTGCATGATGCCGCCGACGGAGGCGAGGACGCCCGCCACGACGAACACGCCGAGCATCACCCGTTCGACGCGGATGCCGGCGGCGCGGGCCGCGTCGGAGTTGCCGCCGATGGCGTACAGGGAGCGGCCGATGCGGTGGTACTTCAGGACGAAGCCGGTGACGGCGAAGGCGACCGCGGCGAGCCACACCGACATCGGGATGTTCAGGAAGGTCGTCGTGGCCAGGGAGTAGAAGCTGTCCGGCATGCCGAAGAGGGTCTTGCCCTTGGTGGCGCCGACGAGCAGTCCGCGCAGCACGATCAGCATCGCGAGCGTCACGATGAACGCGTTGAGCTTGAACTTCACGACCAGGATGCCGTTAAAGGCGCCGACCAACGCGCCCACCACGAGGACCGCCAACAGGGCGAGTGCGGCCGGGAGTTCGGTGCCCCAGCCGGACTGGGCTGCGGGCAGGACGAGGAGGGCTCCGACGGCGGGCGCGATGCCGACGACCGACTCCAGGGACAGGTCGAACTTGCCGGTGATGAGGACCAGCGACTCGGCCAGCACCACCATCGCGAGGGCGGCCGAGGCGCCGAGGATGGAGATCAGGTTGCGCTCGGTGAGGAACGAGTCGTTGACGAACGCGCCGAGCACCATGAGCAGCAACAGCGCGGGGACAAGGGCGAGTTCGCGGGCGCGGCGCAGCAGGACCGTCCGGGCCGCCCGCACCTCGGGCACCCGCACCTGCTTCACCGGCGGAGCCTTGGTGTCAGCCATGGTGGTCCACTCCTTCGATGGAGGCGATCAGCTCGTGGTCGTGCCAGCCGGCCGGGTGCTCGGCGACCACGCGGCCGTGGAAGAGGACGAGGACGCGGTCGCAGCGGCGCAGGTCGTCGAGTTCGTCGGAGACGACCAGGACCGCGGTGCCGTCCTCGCGGGCGGTGTCCACACGGGAGAGCAGGGACTCCTTCGACTTCACGTCGACGCCCGCGGTGGGGTTGATCAGGACGAGCAGGCGGGGGTCGGAGGCGAGGGCGCGGGCCATGACGACCTTCTGCGCGTTGCCGCCGGAGAGGTCGGAGACGGGCTGCTCGGGGCCCTCGGTGTGGATGTCGAGGCGGTCGATCAGCTCGGTGGCGAAGCCGCGCTTGCGGTCGATGCCGACGAAGCCGTAGCGGCCGAGCCGGTCCAGGACGCTGAGGGTGGCGTTGTCGCCGATGGTCATGCCGAAGACCAGGCCCTGGGCGTGCCGGTCGCGCGGGACGAAGCCGACGCCCGCCTTCAGGCTGGCCTGTACGTCGCCGAACGGCAGTGGCCTGCCGTCCAGTCGGGCCGTTCCGCCAGTCGGGGTGTGCAGTCCCGTGAACGACTCGGCGAGCTCGATCTTGCCGCTGCCGCTGATGCCGGCGAGTCCGACGACCTCACCGCGGCGCACGGTGAGGTCGATGTCCTCGTAGGCGTCGGAGGTGAGGCCCCGGGCGTCGAGGAGGACGGGCGCGCTCTCCTCCACCTCCCTGAGCTGTACGGCCTGTTCGGCGATGGTCTCGCCGGCCATGGCCTCGATCAGGGCGGCCCGGGGCATGTCGGCGACCGGGGCCGTGGTGATCCAGCGGGCGTCCCTGAGGACCGTCACCGTCTGGCACACCTCGTACACCTCCTGGAGGTGGTGCGAGATGAACAGGAAGGTGACACCGGAGTCCTGGAGCGCGCGCATCCGGCCGAAGAGCCGCTCGATCTCCCGCTTGTCGAGCTGTGCGGTCGGCTCGTCGAGGACGATGAAGCGGGCGCCGAAGCTCAACGCCCGGGCGATCTCCACCATTTGGCGGTCCTCGACCTTGAGGTCGGCGGTGCGCGCCTCCGGGTCGACGCCGACGTCCCAGGTGTCGAGGAGTTCGGCGGCCTCCTTCTTCAGACTGCGCCAGCTGATGAACCCGCGCCGCAGCGGCTGCCGGTTGATGAAGAGGTTCTCGGCGACCGTCAACTCGGGTACGACGGTGGGCTTCTGGTAGACGCAGGCGACCTTGCTCCGCCAGGCGTCCCGGTCGGTGAGCGGGGGTGCGGGCTCGCCGTCGAAGCGGACGGTGCCCTCGTCGGGGGCCTGGAGGCCGGTGAGGATCGTGACGAGGGTGGACTTGCCCGCCCCGTTGCGCCCGACGAGGGCGTGGGACTCGCCGGGCAGCACGGTGAGGCGGCCGTCCGCGAGGGCGGTCGTGGGGCCGTACCGCTTGACGACCCCCTCGGCTTCAACCAGTGGGGTGCTCATTTGACCGTGTTGCCCCACAGCTTGGGGTCGTCGACGTTGTCCTTGGTGACCAGGGGCGCGGGCAACTGGTCCTCCAGGATGCCGCTCGACAGCTTGACGATCGTGGAGTCGTGGTCGGTCGGCCCGGGCTTGAAGGTCTTCCCCTGCATCGCCGCCTTGATGTAGTACATGCCGTACTTGGCGTACAGGTCGGCGGGCTGGGAGACGGTGGCGTCGATCTCGCCCTTGCGGATCGCGTCGTACTCCTGCGGGATGCCGTCGTTGGAGACGATCCTGATGTGGCCCGCCTGCCCGGCCTTCTTCAGCATCCCCTTGGACTTGAGGGTCTGCAGCGTCGGCGCGAGGTAGACGCCGCCGGCCTGCATGTAGATGCCCTTGATGTCGGGGTTGGCGTTCAGGAGGGTGCCCAGCTGCGAGGCGGCCGCGTCGGACTCCCACTTGGCGGGGATCTCCAGCACCTTGAGCTTCGGGAAGTTCTTCTTCACGCAGGCCCGGAAGGCCTCGGAGCGGTCACGGCCGTTGACCGAGGCCAGGTCGCCCATGATCTGCACGACCTTGCCGGAGGGGATCTGCTCTCCGAGGTACTGGCAGGCCTTCTCGCCGTACGACACGTTGTTGGCCCGTACGACCATGGCGACCTTGCCCTTGTCGGGCGCCACGTCGACGGCGACGACCGGGACGCCCTTGCGTTCGGCCTGGTCGAGGCCGGCCTCGATGGCCGCGCTGTCCAGCGGAGCCACGACCAGGCCCTTGACGCCCTGGTTGAGCTCGTTGTTGATGTCGGTGATCTGCTGGGAGGGGTCGCTGTTGGAGTTGACCGTCTTGAGCGTGTCCACCCCTTCGGACTTGGCCATCTTGGGCACGTAGTCGTTGTACGACTGCCAGAACGGCGAGGTCAGCAGCGGCAGGATCACGCCCACCTTGCCGGTCCCGTCGCCTCCCTCGGTGCCGGCGCTGCCGGTGTCCTTGGTGCTGCCGCACGCGGCGAGCACCAGCGAGGCGCTCGCGGCCGCGGCCACCGCACCGACGATCCGAAACCTGTTTCGCTTCCCCACTGTTCTGACGGGCATCTTGCGGCTCCTCATCGAGCGTGTCCGAGCATCATCGAGCATGAGCGAGTTCGAGCAGATGACGCATACTTATCAGACCACTCGCCCCCTGCAATACCCTTCGGCGGCAGTTTTTCCCGTCTTTCGGCCATAGTGGTCCGACCACATCGCCGGTTAGACTGCGGCGCACCCGGTGACCGGCACCCGGTGAGTGGAGGAACGGCGTGGACGAGACAGCCCCGCAGAAGGGCACCGTGACGCAGCGCGCCATCGAGCAGATCAAGGCGATGATCGGCGGGGGCCGACTGGAGCCGGGCCAGCGGCTGCCGACCGAGCGCGATCTCGCGGTGCAGCTGGGCATCTCCCGCAGTTCGATGCGGGAGGCGATCCGCGCGCTGACGGTCCTGGGGGTACTGGAGGCCCGGCACGGCTCGGGCATCTACGTCACCCAGCTGGAGGCCGGCGACCTGCTGGAGACCTTCGGCGTGGTCGCCGACCTGTCCCGTGGCCCGCAGCTGGTGGAGCTCCTGGAGGTGCGCCGCATCCTGGAGTCGACGGCGACCGCGCTGGCCGCCGCCCGCATCACACCCGATCAGCTCGCCGAGGTGGAGAAACACCTCACGGCCATGAACGCCACCGACGACCCGGAGGAGATCCTCGCCCACGACCTGGCCTTCCACCGCGAGATCGCGGTGGCCGCCGGCAACGACACCATGGCGGCGATCCTGGAGGGCCTGTCCTCGCGCACCTTCCGGGCCAGGGTGTGGCGCGGCTACCAGGAGGAGGGCGCCTTCGAGCGCACGCGGCGCGAGCACGCGGCGATCCACCGCGCCCTGGTCGCCCACGACCCGGAGGCGGCCCGCGCGGCTGCGGCCGCCCATGTGGGCGAGGTGGAGGAGTGGCTGCGGGCGCAGCTCGGGGCGTGACCGAGGTGTGGCCGCGGACCCGGGTGGTCCGATGAGCGGGTGACCGGCGCGTCCCGGGCGTCAGGATCCGGAAGCACCCATCCGGCTGGCCGACCGTCGGCGTTCCCGCGTCGAAAACCGAGCGGCCGCGCCGGGAACAGCAGGTCCGTCCGACGCGGTTGCACCGACCGAGGGACCGGCACCGCACGGACGGGGAGCAGGGAGACCAGGAGGTCGTCCGCCCCACCGGCATCCGGGCCCCGGATCGCGGTGCTTCCGCCGCGCTCCTGGATCAAGACGTATGTCCGCAGGAGGACTTCTTCATGACTGACCGGCCCTTGACGCTGATGGCGGTACACGCCCACCCCGACGACGAGGCCACCGGAACCGGCGGGGTCCTCGCGAGGTACGCGGCGGAAGGCATCCGCACGGTGCTCGTGACCTGTACCGACGGCGGCTGCGGTGACGGACCCGGGGGCGTCAAGCCGGGGGATCCCGGGCACGATCCCGCGGCGGTCGCCTCGATGCGCCGCCAGGAGCTGGAGGCCAGCTGCGAGGTTCTGAAGATCAGCGATCTGGAGATGCTGGACTACGCCGACTCCGGGATGGCGGGCTGGCCGAGCAACGACGCGCCCGGATCCTTCTGGCAGACGCCCGTGCAGGAAGGCGCGGCCCGGCTCGCGGAACTCATGCGGCACTACCGGCCCGATGTGGTCGTCACCTACGACGAGAACGGCTTCTACGGTCACCCCGACCACATCCAGGCCCACCGCATCACGATGGCCGCGCTGGAGATGACCGCGCTGACGCCGAAGGTGTACTGGACCACGATGCCCCGCTCGATGATGCAGCGGTTCGGGGAGGTCATGCGCGAGTTCCAGGAGGACATGCCGGAGCCCGACCCCGCCGAGGCCGCCGCGCTGGCCGAGATCGGCCTGCCCGACGACGAGATCACGACGTGGGTGGACACCACCGCGTTCAGCGGCCAGAAATTCGACGCGCTGGCCGCGCACGCCAGTCAGGGCGAGAACATCTTCTTCCTCAGGATGGGCAAGGAGAGGTTCGGCGAGTTGATGGGCACCGAGACGTTCGTCCGTGTCCAGGACGCCACCGGCGCGGCCCTGCCCGAGAAGGATCTCTTCGCCGGACTGCGCTGATGCGCGTGCCGGGCGCCCGTCACTCGTCGAAGCGGCGGCGCGCGGCCTCGATGTGACCGAGGTACTGGTGGGTCCAGCCGCACATGCCGTCGACCGTGGCGCGCAGGGCCTGGCCCGGCTCGGTGAGGGTGTACTCCACGCGTGGCGGCACCGTGGGGTACACCTTCCGCTCGACCAGGCCGTAGCGCTCCAGCATGCGCAGGTTCTGGGTGAGCATCTTGTGGCTGACGCCCTCGACCTCGTGGCGCAGCTCGCTGAAGCGCAGAGTGCGCTCTCCGAGAGCTTCGATGATCAGGAACGCCCACTTGTTGGCGACGTCGGAGAAGATCTCCCGCGCCAGCGAGTCGGCGCGCCTCAGGTCCGCGTCTTCGGGCGAGCCCGTGTACTGCTTGGCCATCCGTCCACTCTCCTACGGTTTCCGAGTCACCACAAGAGAGCACGGGCACGAGGACCCGTGCGCATCCAGGCGCGGACACTCTCGACGTGACGTCCCTCTCCGGGCAGAGTTCTCCCTACGTACTCGCGAGTAGCCCGAGGAGCGCACGTGACCAGCTGGGTCGGCCGTACCGCCGCCGAGATCGCCGCCGCCGTCCGCGAGAAGCGGGCCACACCCCGGGAGGTGGTGGCCGAGCACCTCGCCCGGATCGAGAAGCTCGACGGGCGCGTCGGGGCGTTCCGGGTGGTGCGCGCCGAAGCGGCACTGGCGGAGGCGGACGAGGTGGGCTCCCGGGGCGATCTCGGTGAACTGCCGCTGGCCGGTGTGCCCGTGGCCGTCAAGGACAACCTCGCCGTGCACGGCGAGACCAACCGCGTCGGCACCGCCGCGACCCCGGACACGCCCGCAGGGGCCGATCACGAGGTCGTGGCCCGTCTGCGGGCCGCGGGCGCGGTGGTCGTGGGGCTGACGAACGTCCCGGAGCTGTGTGTCTTCGGCACCACCGAGGGCGTTCACGGCACCTCCCGCAACCCCTGGGACACCTCGCGCACGGCGGGCGGCTCGTCCGGTGGCAGCGCCGCCGCGGTCGCCGCGGGCCTGGTCCCGATCGCCCTCGGCAACGACGGCATGGGCTCCCTGCGCATCCCCGCGGCCAACTGCGGGCTCGTCACACTGAAGCCCGGCTCGGGGGTGGTGCCGGCCGGCATCAGCGACGGCGACTGGTTCGGCATGTCCGAGAACGGTCCTCTCGCGACCACGGTGGAGGACGCCCGCCTGCTGCTTTCGGTCATCGCCGGCACCGATTTCGTACGACGGGACGCGCCCGCCACGCTCGACGTCGCCGTGTCCCTGCGCAGCCCGCTCGCCGGAGCCACCATCAGCGCGCCGTACGCGAACGCGGTCCGCGAGGCGGCCGGACTGCTGATCAAGGCGGGGCACCAGGTGCGGCGCGCCGACCCGCCGTATCCACTGTCGTTGGGCCTGACCTCGCTGGCCACCTGGACGGCGGGCACCTCGGTGGACGCGCAGGGGCTGGACCCGCGGCTGCTGGCACGGCGCACCCGGGTGCACGCGGCGATCGGCCGGCGCTTCGTCAAGTCGGTGCGGACGGGCCGGGCCCGGCAGGAGCTGCGCGAACGCCTGGAGCCGTTCTTCGCCCAGCACGACGTGCTGGTGCTTCCGGCGCTGGCCCGCCGCTCCCCCAAGGCCGAGGCCTGGCACGAGCGGGGCTGGCTGCGCAATGTCCTCGCCAACACCGCCTACTCGCCGCTGACCCCGCCGTGGAACCTCACCGGCTGGCCGGCCATGTCGGTCCCGCTCGGCACCCTGCCCTCGGGCGCCCCCACCGCCGTCCAACTGGTCGCCCGGCCCGGTTCGGAGACGGTGCTGCTGGGGATCGCGGAGGAACTGGAGCGGCGGCAGCCGTGGCGGCGGACGGCACCGCTCGACTGAACCCCGGGACCGCGGCCGGGTCAGAGGGCCTTGTACATGATGTGCAGGCCGACCGGTCCGTGCCGGGGGTGGTCGAAGGCGTCCGGCACGGTGCCGAGGACGGTGAAGCCGAGCGAGGTCCACAGCTTCACGGCCGGGTTGGTCTCCACGACGGCGTTGAACACCATGCCCCGGTATCCGTCGGCCGCGGCGGTGGTCAGGACGTGCTCGGCGAGGGCGCGGCCGTAACCGCGGCCGCCCTGACCGGGGTCGACCATGAAGCCGGCGTTGGCGATCCGGGCGGCGGGGCCACCGTAGTTGGGGGTGACGTAGGCCGAGGCGACGACGGTGCCGGTCTCGTCCTCGACGACGTGGACGCGCTTGGCGGGGTGCATCCACAGGGCGCGCGCGGCTTCCTCGGAGGTGTCGGGGTCCCAGGCGTAGGTCTCGCCCGCGGCCACGATCCGGTGCCAGAACGGCCAGATCCGTGGCCAGTCGTCGGCCACGGCTTCTCTGATCAGCATGGGCGTGAGTCTCGCACGCCCATGCCGTCGGCGATCGCGAAGGTCCTGCGGTCAGTCCACGCTGGGCAGGATGTGGGGCTCGGCGAGGTCGTCCTCGTAACCCGCGAGACGGATGGGGGCCGAGCGCGCCCACACGTCGAGGCTGCCGATGTCCCCGGGCCTGCGGCCCGCACGCTCCGGTCGATCCTTGGGGCGTTGCTCGCGATTCGTCTTCTCCGGTGTCACCGCGCACTCCTTATGTGTCGGGCTCACCCTCGGGACGTACCTGTTCAACCTACGGTCCGTGCCTGGGCGTCCGCTCGGGTCTGGGTCGAGATCGGGTCGGACGCGGTGGCGCCGGCAACTCATGGAGAGCAGGCCGTGGTGACCGGCTTGTCCCGGGACGGACTATGGGTGTGGGTGGACCCCGTACTGCCGTCCGTCCGCTACAGACTAACCAGATGAGCGGGGGTGCGCTCGATCGGGGATGAAAACAAGGTGTAACCATTGCAATTCCCTGCGTCACTCCCGCCACTTTCTGGGCTGTTTGCCCCTCTGTGCCCTTTTCCGAAGTCACCCGATCGGCCTACGTCTGTTTCCTGACGGTCCGTCATGAGACGGTACGGCGATGACGTCGTCGTACGGACTGCACGGCAGGGCCGCTCTGGTGACCGGCGGGACCCGCGGCATCGGGCACGAGGTCGCGCGGCAACTGGCCGAGGCCGGGGCACTGGTGTGCGTCACGGCCAGGGACCGGGAGGACGTCCGGCGGGCCGCCGCCGGGCTCGGCGGCATCGGGCTCGCGGGCAGCGTCGCCGATCCGGACCACCTGCGCGCCCTCGTGGACCTCGCGTTGCGCGAGTTCGGCCGGATCGACATCGTGGTCAACAACGCGGCGACGAACCAGCCGTACGGCCCTCTCATGGAGGTGGATCCCCAGGCGTGGCGTGAGGCCTTCGCCGTCAATGTCGAGGCACCGCTGCGGCTGGTGCAGGCGGTGTGGCGGGGATGGATGCGGGAGCACGGCGGTGCGGTGGTCAACATCTGCACGGAGGGCGCCGGGCACGTGGGCCCGAACGTCGGCGCGTACGGCACCGGCAAGGCGGCGCTGCTTCACCTCACCCAGCAGCTGGCGGGCGAGCTCGCGCCGAAGGTACGGGTCAACTCCGTCTCGCCCGGTCTCGTGCGCACGGAGATGGCCCGGTTCGTGTGGGAGCAGGGACCCGTGGAGCTGCCGCTGGGCCGGATCGGCGAGCCCGAGGACATCGCGCGGGCCGTGGTGTGGCTCGCGTCCGACGCGGCCGCGTGGATCACCGGGGCGGATCTGCTGGTGGACGGGGGCACACGGGTGCGGGCGGCGCACGCCGGGGCGTACGCCGTCCACGACCGACTTCGCTCGTTCACGCCGCCGCGGCCGTGACGGCGCCTCGTCACGGAAACGCTCACGGAAACGCGAGGAACCAGACGATCACCACCAGGGCGATGAAGGCGATCAGGACCACCGTGGCCAGCCTGCCCCGGTGCGTGGTGCCGCCACCGCGCGGCCGGTCCTCGGGCAGAGTGGCGTCGTGGGGGCGATCGCTCGCGTAGAACTCCTCGTCGGTGGGATAGACGTTGCGCGGATCACTGTGCGCGCGTGGATCGATACCGTGCTCGTCGCTCATGAGAACCTCCCGTGCGCTGTCCCACGGCGCCCGGGTTCCCGGCGCAGCCCAGGCCACACGCACGGTCGGCGCTCACCACTTGCCGGGCGCGTAGTCCTTCAGGAAGACCCCGTACACGTCCTCGCCGGCCTCGCCGCGCACGATCGGGTCGTAGACGCGGGCAGCGCCGTCGACCAGGTCGAGGGGGGCGTGGAAGCCCTCCTCGGCGAGGCGGAGCTTGTCGTAGTGGGGGCGTTCGTCGGTGATCCAGCCGGTGTCGACCGAGGTCATGAGGATGCCGTCGGTCTGGAACATCTCCTGGGCGCTGGTCCGCGTGACCATGTTCATGGCGGCCTTGGCGGCATTGGTGTTCGGGTGGCCCGCGCCCTTGTAACCGCGGCCGAAGACGCCCTCCATCGCCGAGACGTTCACGACGTAGGAGCGTCCGCTCCCGGCCTTCTTCGCGGCGTCGGCCATGGCCGGGCGCAGTGCGCTGATCAGGATGAACGGTGCCGTGTAGTTGCACAGCTGGGTCTCGAGGAGCTCCACCGGGGAGATCTGCTCGATGGTCTGGACCCAGGTGTTGCTGTCGACGACGTCGGGGACGAGGCCGCCCGCGTCGATGGCGGTGCCGTCGAGGTGCCGGGCCACGCTGGCGTTGCCCGCGACCAGGGCGAGGTCGGCGACCTGCTGGGCGTCGAGGCCGGAGATCCCGGCGGGCAGGGAGGCGAGACCGTCGACCGCGCCGGAACCGAAGGCGCCGATGACGTGGTGGGCGGGGAGTTCACCGGCGGGCAGCGGGGCGCTCTCGCCGTCGACCAGGGCGGCGTAGGCGGAGGGCAGCCGGCGTACGGTCTGGGTGGCGTTGTTGACGAGGATGTCGAGGGGGCCCGCCTCGGCGACCTGCTCGGCGAGGGCCACGGCCTGGGCCGGGTCGCGCAGGTCGATGCCGACGACCTCCAGACGGTGGATCCAGTCCCCGGAGTCGTCCATGGCCTTGAAGCGGCGGATGGCGTCCTTGGGGAATCGGGTGGTGATGGTGGTGTGCGCGCCGTCGCGCAGCAGCCGGAGCGCGATGTACATGCCGATCTTGGCGCGGCCGCCGGTGAGCAGGGCGCGCTTGCCGGTGAGGTCGGCGCGGACGTCGCGCTTGGCGCGGTTCAGGGCGGCGCAGTCCGGACAGAGCTGGTGGTAGAAGTAGTCGACCTCGACGTACCGGGTCTTGCAGGTGTAGCAGGAGCGCGGGCGCTGGAGTATCCCCGCGACCCGGCCCTCCTCGGTCACCGACCGCGGCAGGATGCCCTCGGTCTCGTCGTCGATGCGCTGGGCGGAGCCGGTCGCCGTGGCCTCCGTGACCGCCTTGTCGTGGGCGGTCTTGGCGGCCCGGCGCTCTTGCCGGCGGCGCTGCTTCACGGTGCGGTAGACCGCGGCGGTGGCCCGGCGCACGGCGATCGCGTCGGGGTGGTCGACCTCCAGCTTGTCGAGCTCCTCGAGCACGGCGAGACAGACGGCCAGCCGCTCCGGGTCGATGCCGGGGCCGTATACGACCTCGTCACCGGGCTCGCGCACGACCTCGTCCATGGTCGTCGCCGAGCCGTCCTCTGTCACCGTCATCGTGCTGCCGCTTTCCTGATCACCCGTGCGGCTGTGGCCGCGTCCGCTGGTCGAACGCGGAATTTTACTTCAGCGCCGGGCCCGACCCGCAATCCGGAAACGATCAAGAGCCGCAGGCGATCAGGAGTTCCTTCACCTCCTCGCTCAGTGCTCGCGCCAGCAGGTCCAGGTCGGGGACTGCTTCCGCGTCGGCGACGAGGCCGTAGTGGACCTGTCCCCGGTACGTCGAGATGGCGACCGCGAGGGACTGGCCGCGGGCCAGCGGGGCGAACGGATAGACCTCGGTGACCGGGTTGCCGCCGAGCTTCAGGCCGATGCCGGGCAGCGGGACGCTGGTGACGAGGATGTCGAACCACAACCGGGCCCCCTGACCGGCGAGCGGCCCGCCGAGGCGGTGGCCGAGGGCCGGGACGTGGTCGGCGAGCAGGGCGACCGCTCCCGCGCCCCGGTTGGAGCCCGCGTCCTTGTTGCGGTCCATGGCCGTGCGGACCGCGTCGAGGCGGCCCAGCGGGTCGGGGTCGTCGACCGGAAGCCTCATCAGATACCCGGAGAGCCGGTTGCCCTGCGGGTGCGCGGTGCGCGGCCGGCGCCTGGAGACGGGGATCAGGGCGCGGGGGGTCACGCCCTCGCTGCCGTCGCCGCGCTCGTCCAGCCAGCGGCGCAGGGCGCCCGCCACGACCGCGATCAGGACGTCGTTGACGGTGCCGCCGCGGCTCTTGCGGACGATGTGCACGTCGTCGAGGTCGACGACGACTCCGGCGGTGCGCCGGGTACCGCTCGGCTCGGAGACGAGAGCGGCGGAGGAGCGCACGCCCAGGGAGGACAGGGCGACGGAGGCGCCGATGTCGAGGGCCCGGCCCAGGTCGGAGACGGCACCCCGGACGAGGTCGGGCAGCTTGCGCACGTCCGGGAGCAGGCCCTTCGCGGGCTCCTCGGGGCGTGGCCTGCGTGCGGGCAGGTCCATCGGGTCCAGGACGGCGGCGGCGAGCGTCAGTGCCCGCAGTCCGTCGGCCAGGGCGTGGTGGAACTTGAAGAGCACGGCGAAGGAGACGCCGTCCTCCCCGGGCAGCACGTGCGCCTCCCAGGGCGGCCGTTCACGGTCCAGCGGCCGCTGCATGAGCCGACCGGCCTCGCTGTGGAAGTCCGCGGTCGGGGCGTGCAGCAGGACGTGCCGGAGCGGGTCGAAGTCGGGGTCGGGGACGCGGGCGGCTCCCCCGAAGGCGTACGGGAAGCCGAGCGGCCACACGTCCCGGATCCGCATCCGCAGGCCGGGCACGGCGGCGGCCCGGCCCGCGAGCAGGTCGGCCGCGTGGGCGCCCGCGGTGGGCGAGTGCGCCGTGAAGACGCCGAGCGCTCCCAGGTGCATCGGGTGCTCGGCGGACTCCATGTTCCAGAACGCCAGGTCGAGAGGGGCCAGCAGGTCGGATGTCAATGGCTTGCCTCGCGTCGACAACGGGTGGGTCAGTCAGTCAATCGCCCTCCGGCGATTACGGTCAAGTACGATCAAGCTACGCACAGTTAACAGCAGATTAAGTCCCGCCCCTCGGAGAAGAGGGCGGGACACATGCTGCTGATGTGGCCACCGGGGGTGATCAGCACCCGGCCGGGCTCGCCGGGGAGGCATTTCGGATGAGGGCCCGGCGCGCGGACCTGACCCGTTCGGCGTCCGGTCTCAGGACCTCGCGGTCGCAGGAGGTGCCCGCTGTGCAGGGAAGCAAGTCCGCCCGGCGCATGCCGTCGGCCCCCCGCGCGCGGGACAATGGACGCAAGAACCCTCCCCTGCCGGAAGAAGGCGACGGAGATGCCGAAGGTTTCCCGCGACACGGCCACTCAGGGCGGCGACTTCGGGGTGGTCGTCGACCGCGCCGAGGAGTTCGGCGACTACACGGTCGACTTCCTGACATTCCGCGAGGACGTCGACCACCGGCCTCTGCTCAAGGGGCTGCCCGACGACCGGTGCCAGTGCCCGCACTGGGGCTACGTCTTCAGGGGCGAACTCACCTTCCACTTCGCGGACCACGACGAGGTGTACCACGAGGGCGACGCGTTCTACGCCCCCGCGGGACATGTGCCCGTCCATACCGAGCCGGGCAGCGAGTACCTGCAGATCAGCCCCTCGGACGAGCTGCGCAGGACCAGTGAAGTGATCATGAAGAACTTCCAGTCCCTGCGCGGACAGGACTGACCCGGCGGACCGGCCCTAGGACACCAGCTGGCCCTTCCCGAGCGCGATGACCCCGCCCTTGGACACGGTGTAGAGCTCCGCGTCCCGCTCCGGGTTCACGCCGATCGTGGCGCCCGGCGGGACCTCGACGTTCTTGTCCAGGACGGCGCCGCGGACCACCGCGCCCCGCCCGATCTTGACGTTGTCGTGCAGCACCGAGCCCTGGACGACGGCCCCCGGGTCGACCAGGACACCGGGCGAGAGCACGGACCGGGTGACCTGGCCCCGGATCAGGCAGCCCGCGCTGATGATGGACTCGCTGGCGATGCCGCCGGCGTTGAAGCGGGCCGGGGAGAGCTGGCCGGAGTGGGTGTAGATGGGCCACTGCCGGTTGTAGAGGTTGAAGGCGGGGCGCTCGGCGATCAGGTCCATGTGGGCGTCGTAGTAGGCGTCCAGGGTGCCGACGTCCCGCCAGTAGCCCTGGTCGCGGGTGGTCTCACCCGGCACGTGGTTGGCGCTGAAGTCGTAGAGCTGGGCCTCGCCCCGGTCGGTGAGCTGCGGGAGGATCGAGCCGCCCATGTCGTGCACGGAGTGCTCGTCCTCGGAGTCCCGCTGGAGCGCCTCGATCAGGGCCTTGGTGGTGAAGATGTAGTTGCCCATGGAGGCGAACACGCGCTCCGGGTCGTCCGCCAGCCCCGGCGGGTCGGCGGGCTTCTCCAGGAAGCCGTCCACCGTGAGGCCGTCCGAGCCCGGGGAGATCACCCCGAACGAGGGGGACTCGGAGCGCGGGACGCGGATCCCGGCCACCGTGACGCCCGCGCCGGACTCGATGTGCTGCGCGAGCATCTGGCGCGGGTCCATGCGGTACACGTGGTCGGCGCCGAAGACCGCCACGTACTCGGGGCGCTCGTCGTAGAGCAGGTTCAAGGACTGCAGGATCGCGTCCGCGCTGCCCAGGTACCAGCGCGGTCCGAGGCGCTGCTGGGCGGGCACCGGCGTGATGTAGTTGCCCAGCAGGCTCGACATCCGCCAGGTGGTCGTGATGTGCCGGTCCAGCGAGTGCGACTTGTACTGCGTGAGCACGCAGATGCGCAGGATGTCGGCGTTGACGAGGTTGGACAGGACGAAGTCGACCAGCCGATACGTTCCTCCGAAGGTGACCGCCGGCTTGGCGCGGTCTGTGGTCAAGGGCATCAGGCGTTTGCCCTCTCCGCCCGCGAGTACGATGCCGAGCACCGAAGGTCCGCCACGACGCATGGCCGCTCCCCTCACCCTGGTTGATCCATCACTGCCCTTGTGCGGGGTCTGCTACGCCTGTTTGACGATCTCCTCGTACAGCCGGGCCGTACGCCGGGCGACCGCGTCCCAGCCGAACTCGCCCACCGCGCGCTCCCGGCCCGCCTCGCCCATCCGCCGGGCCGTCGCCGGATCGCCGATCACCGAGTCGAGTGCCCCGGCGAGGGCCGTTTCGAACGCGTCGTCCACGGTCACCAGCAGTCCGGTCCTGCCGTCGTCCACGACCTCGGGGATACCGCCGACCCGCGAGGCCACCACGGGAGTGCCGCAGGCCATCGCCTCCAGGTTGACGATGCCGAGGGGTTCGTACACCGACGGGCAGACGAACACGGCCGCGTGGGTCAGCAGCTGGATCACCTCGGGGCGCGGCAGCATCTGCGGGATCCAGTACACGCCCTCACGGACCCGGCTCAGCTCCTGGAAGAGCTCGCGGAACTCGCGGTCGATCTCCGGAGTGTCCGGGGCCCCCGCGCACAGCACGACCTGCGCGGCCGGATCGATGTCCCGCACCGCGCGCAGCAGGTGCGGCACGCCCTTCTGGCGGGTGATGCGGCCGACGAACAGCACGAACGGGCGATCGCGGTCCAGGCCGATGCGGTCCAGTACGTCGGTGCCGTGGTCGGGCCGGTACAGGGCGGTGTCGATGCCGTTGTGCACGATGTGGACCTTGGCCGGATCCAGCGCCGGGTAGCAGCCGAGGATGTCCTCGCGCATGGCTCCCGACACGGCGATCACGGCGTCGGCGGACTCGATCGCGGTGCGCTCGGCCCAGCTGGACAGCGCGTATCCGCCGCCGAGCTGCTCGGCCTTCCAGGGGCGCAGGGGCTCCAGGGAGTGGGCGGTCATGACGTGCGGGATGCCGTGCAGCAGCTTGCCGAGGTGGCCGGCGAGGTTGGCGTACCAGGTGTGCGAGTGGACCAGTTCGCGGTCTTCGAGGCCCGCGGCCATGGAGAGGTCCACGGAGAAGGTGCGCAGCGCGTCATTGGCGGTGTCCAGCGCGGACCAGGGCCGGTGCCGGATCACCCCCGCGGCCCGCTCCTTCAGGGAGACCTCGCCCCAGCAGTGCACGTCGAGGTCGACGAGGGACCTCAGCTCCCGGGCGAGAAACTCGACATGGACACCCGCGCCGCCGTACACGTCCGGCGGGTACTCCCGGGTCAGCAGGCCCACACGCACCCGGTACCCCCTGTCTCAGCGGCTGATGGCTTTCATGGTCACCCAGATGCGCCGCGCGGGGAAGAGCGCGGGGCTCGTGTGAAGCAACAGTCACCGCACACACCACCTCCCGGCAACCGGTAGTACAGACAGCAGCTGCGGCGGCGCAGGGTGCTGCTGTCGAGCGTGCCGGTGAGCAGAGGGTGGGCGAGGAGCCCTGCCGTGAGGTCGCGGGTGCGCGCGTGGGCGTCCGGGCGGTGGGCCAGCAGCTGACGGGCGGCGCCCGCGAGCGCCGATGCGGCGTTGCCCCACAGCAGTCCGGTGGCGAGCCGGTACTCGGCGTGCAGTGCCGCCGCCAGCGGTTCGAGATGGCCGTGCAGCACGACGTCGGCGAGGGTCTCGGCGTCGCCCGGCAACGGCTCGACGTCGTCCAGCCACAGGTCGTCGGGGGCGCTCGCGTCGGGGTCCCAGTGCAGCCGCCGGGGCGCCAGGTCCGGAAGCCGGCCGTACACGACCGCGCAGCCGAGCGCCACCGACCACAGCCGGGCCGCGAGGCCCTGGTGGGCGATGGAGGCCGCGATCCGGGGCTCGGGGGCGCGCAGGGCCCCGGCGACCTTCCGAACCCGAAAAGTCAGGGTATTTCGGTAAACATCCGATCGCCGGTTCTCGTAGACTTGTGCGAGGGTCGGCAGCGCCGGGCGCGATGGCGCGGCAGTGCCGCCGATCGTGCGCAGGACGAAGAAGGCGCCGAGCGGTCGCAGCGCCGCGAGTTCCGGGTCGAGGTCCACGACCAGCAGTAGTACCAAGGCCCGTAGGGGTACCCACCAGGGGGCCTCCACCCCGTGTCACCCGCCTTGGGGAGGACACGGACCCTTTTGTACTCCATCGGCAGTAGGACCCATTGCCTGCTCAGGTACGACGACGGGAAGAACTTTTCCGGGCATCGTGTTGGTCATGGAAGACGACCGTTCGTCGCGCCGGGCAGCCAGCCCCCGCCTCACGCAGAGGAGCAGCTCATGAGTGCCCTCGCGTTGTCCGTGCTCCTGTCCCTCGTCTCCGCCGTCGCCTACGCGGGCGGAGCGATCGTGCAGGAGCAGGTCGCGGTGTCGCACCCGGACGAGCAGTACGCGCCGCTGCGCCGGCCGAGCTGGTGGGCGGCGGTCGCGCTGAACGGCCTGGGCGGACTGCTGCACGTGGTGGCGCTGGCCTACGGGCCGCTCAGCCTGGTCCAGCCGCTGGGCGCCCTGACGATCGTGTTCGCGCTGCCGATGGCCGCGCTGTTCGTCGGCCGCAGGGCCGGGGCCACCGCCTGGCGCGGCGCGATCATGGCGACGGTGGGTCTGGCCGGTCTGCTCTCCCTGGTCGGAACCTCCGACGGGCACTCGCTGAGCACGACCCAGCGGGTGTTCGCCGGGCTGGTGACGGCCGCCGCGGTGGTCGCGCTGATGATCGCGGGCCGGGCCGCGCACCGGCACCCGGTGGTGCGCAGCGTGCTGCTCGCGACCGCGGCCGGCATAGCGTTCGGGATGTCCTCGGTGTTCACCAAGACGGTCGCCGTCGACTGGGACGGCGTCGTGTCGGCGGCGGACCTGCCCTCGCTGGCCGCGATCGGTGTCCTGGCGACCGCCGGACTGATGCTGTCGCAGGCCTCCTACCGCGGCGCCGGTCTCGCGGCGCCGCTGGCGACCCTGACGGTCGTGAACCCGGTGGTGGCGGCGGTGGTCGGCATCACGATGTTCGGAGAAACCTTCCGCTACGGCACCACGGGCACCGCGCTCGCCCTGAGCTGCGGTGTGGTGGCGGCGGGCGGGCTGATCCTGCTGACGACGGAGCGGATCCAGCGCACCCACGCCGAGCCGTCGGAGGCCGCGCTCCCCGACGACGGGGACGTGTTCGTCCCGGCGCCCGCCGAGAAACCGGCCGACGCTCTCGTGCGCGAGGGCGTGCTCGTCGAGCAGGTCGCCGCCCTGCGCGAGGAGTTGCTGGTGCCGTCCCCCGCCGCGCCCGACACGGCGCCGAGGGACGGCTCGGCCGAGGAGCTCCCGGACCCGGGCGGCGAGCCCCCGGCGTACTACGGCCCCTTCTACGGCGCCGCGTACATCCCGATGCCCGTCCTGGACCGGCACCGGACCCGGGTCAAATCCTGATGCCGCCGGCCCGGAGATACGCCACCGGGTCGACGTCGGAACCGAAGCCGGGCCCCGTCCGCACCTCGAAGTGCAGATGTGGGCCCGAGCTGTTGCCGGTGGAGCCCGAACGGCCGATGCGCTGCCCGCCGCCCACCGACTGCCCCGCCTTCACGGAGATCGCGGACAGGTGGGCGTACTGCGTGTAGCGGCCGTCGGCGTGCCGGATCACCACCTGGTAGCCGAAGGAGCCGCCCCACCCCGAGGTGACGACCTTCCCGGCCGCGACCGCTTTCACGGACGTCCCGGTGGGCACCGGGAAGTCGACGCCGGTGTGGTAGCCCTTCGACCAGGCGGAGCCCGCCTTGCGGTACGGGGTGCCGAGGGAGGCGTTCACGGGGGCCACCAGGCCCGTGTCCGAGGCCTTCTCGGTCTTCCTGCTCTCCTTGCTCTTCTCGCTCTCCTTGCTCTTCTCGCCGGTGTCGGAGGACGTCTTCTTCGTCGAGGTGTGGCCGGTGGTGGTCGGCGTGGCGACGGTGGCGCGCAGTTTCAGCCGCTGTCCGGGCAGGATCAGGTCGGGATCGGCCCCGGCCGTCTGCCGGTTGGCGGAGTACAGCCCCCGCCAGCCGCCCCGGACCTTGTGCGCGTCGGCGATCCCGGAGAGCGAGTCGCCCCGGACCACGGTGTACATCTCGGCGGACCCGGCCCGCGACTGCGGGGTGGTCTGCGGCTGGACGTCCCGCACGGAGGCGGTCTTCGTGGTGAGCGGCTGGACGCCCCGGCCGGAGGCCGCCTTCTTCGTGGCCGGCTGGATGTCCGGGGTGGAGCCCCCGCGCGTCAGCCCGGCCTGCACCGAGCACGCCGGCCAGGCTCCCGGTCCCTGTCCGTCCAGCACCTTCTCGGCCACGGCGATCTGCTGGTCCCTGGTGGCCAGATCCGCTCGCCCCGCGTACCGGGCGCCGCCGTACGCCTCCCAGGTGGACTGGGTGAACTGGAGCCCGCCGTAATAGCCGTTGCCGGTGTTGATGCTCCAGTTGCTGCTGGACTCGCACGCGGCGACCTTGTTCCAGGTGTCCACGTCGGCGGCGTGGGCGGTGCCGGTGCCGATGAGCGGGACCGCGATGCCGACGCCGCCGGCGGTGACGGTGAGCGAGGCGCGGTTGATCCTGTTCGGCTGATACCGGCGGTGCCGGCCGCGTGCGGCCATGGAGGCCTCCCCCTACAACATGCGTCAGGAGGGGCAAAAGTAAGCGCCGCGAACAGGCCATGACAAGACGGCAACCAGCCGCGTGGGGGCGCGTGCCGGACCGGCGTGTCCGGCTGAACGCAACGAGGCGCCCGAACCGTATCCCTGGTGTGCGGACAGTCCCCCGACAGGCCAGGATGACCGGTGGACGATACTGACAAGCACGACGTGCAGCAGCGATACATGACCTACGCGATCCACAGGATCTTTTGGGAGCAGGCGGTATGAGCAACACAGCGCAGATCGGCGTCACGGGCCTCGCGGTCATGGGCCGCAACCTCGCCCGCAACTTCGCCCGCAACGGCTATACGGTCGCCCTCCACAACCGGACCGCGTCGCGTACGCACGCCCTGGTCGAGGAGTTCGGCTCCGAGGGCGACTTCATCGCGGCCGAGACCGCCAAGGAGTTCGTGGCGGCGCTGGAGCGGCCCCGCCGTCTGGTCATCATGGTGAAGGCCGGTGAGCCGACCGACGCGGTGATCCAGGAGTTCGCGCCGCTGCTCGAGCCCGGCGACATGATCATCGACGGCGGCAACGCGCACTTCGCGGACACCCGGCGCCGGGAGCGCGACCTGCGCGAGCAGGGCATCCACTTCGTGGGCATGGGCGTCTCCGGCGGCGAGGAGGGCGCGCTCAACGGACCGAGCATCATGCCGGGCGGCCCGAAGGAGTCGTACGACTCTCTCGGCCCGATGCTGGAGAAGATCTCCGCGAAGGCCGCGGACGGGGCGCCCTGTGTGACGCACGTCGGTCCTGACGGTGCCGGGCACTTCGTGAAGATGGTCCACAACGGCATCGAGTACGCCGACATGCAACTCATCGGCGAGGCCTATCAGTTGCTGCGGGACGTGGCGGGGTACTCCCCCAGCCAGATCGCCGACATCTTCCGCACCTGGAACACGGGCCGCCTGGACTCGTACCTGATCGAGATCACGGCCGAGGTGCTCTCCCACGTGGACGCGGCGACCGGCAAGCCGTTCGTGGACGTCGTGGTGGACCAGGCCGAGCAGAAGGGCACCGGCCGCTGGACCGTGCAGATCGCCCTCGACCTGGGCGTCCCGGTGTCGGGCATCGCAGAGGCGGTCTTCGCGCGGTCGCTCTCGGGGCACGCGGAGCTGCGGGAGGCGTCCCGCGGTCTGGCCGGACCCAAGGCGTCGCCGCTGAGCGAGTCGGAGGCGGGTGCCTTCGCCGACCGCGTCGAGCAGGCGCTGTACGCCTCGAAGATCGTGTCGTACACGCAGGGCTTCCACGAGATCGCGGCCGCCCGTGAGGAGTACGACTGGGACATCGACCTGGGTGCCGTCTCGGCGATCTGGCGCGGTGGCTGCATCATCCGCGCGGCCTTCCTGGACCGCATCCGGTCCGCCTACGACACCCGCGCGGACCTGCCGAGCCTGCTCTCCGACGACACCTTCGCGCAGGAGATCGCCGACGCCCAGGACGACTGGCGCGAAGTCATCGTCGCGGCCACGCGGCAGGGTGTGCCGACGCCGGGCTTCGCGGCGGCGCTGGCCTACTACGACGCGCTGCGCGCCGAGCGGCTGCCCGCGGCGCTCACGCAGGGACAGCGGGACTTCTTCGGAGCGCACACCTACCGGCGCACGGACCGGGACGGCTCGTTCCACACGCTGTGGGGCGGGGACCGGTCCGAGGTGACCGGCTGAGCGTCGCCTGAGCTCCGACATGGAGGAGGGCCACCGTCCGGTGGCCCTCCTCCAGTGTGTTCACGTGGTTGCCGTCAGCTGAGCGGTGGCCCCGGTTCGGGGTTCGGTACCGGCTCCGGGCCCGGTGGGACCGGGGACGGCGACGGGTCGGGGACCGGGCCCGGGCCGGGTCCCGGAGTCGGGTCGGGGTCCGGGGGTGAGGGGGGCTCCGGGGTGGGTCCCGGCGGCGTGGGGACCGGGCCGGGGCCCGGAGTGGGGCCCGGCGGGACGGGGTCGGGGTACGGGTTGGTCATGAGGTCCTCCGGCCAGTCGGTCGACGTCGGCTCTGGACTACTCCCCCGCGTACCCGTGGGCGGCAACCGCAGTCACCCGGGTGGGCTCTCGGCTCAGAACCCCTCGGGGTGGGCCGCCAGCCACTCCTTCGCCGCGCGGAGCAGCTCCGGGCTCACCGCGGGGGCCTCGTCGGGGTGGCGTTCGGCCCACTTGACGACGTACGGGCAGAGCGGGGCGACGGAGACGCCCTCGCGAGCGGCGATGCCGTAGAGCTCGCGGGCCAGGGAGCCCGCTATGCCCTGCCCCTCGTGGGCCGGTTCCACGATGGTGTGGACCGGGACCAGGGCGCGCTCGGGCGATTCGAGGACGAAGTACTGGATGTGGCCGACGACTTCGCCTCCCGCGGGACCGAAAGCCTCCAGCCGTCCGGCCTGTCGGTCGTCGCGGATCTCGATGTCGCTCATGGGCACGCTCCTGGTCCGAAGGTCGTCGAGCAGGTCAGGCCGGCACCGCCTGCGGGCTGCGCTCCTGGTCCGAACCCGGTACCGGCTCGGACGGATCGGCCCCCAGGGCGACGACGCGGTTGTCACGGTCCACGTGCACGACCCGGGGTTCGAGTGCCCGCGCCTCGGCGTCGGTCACCTGAGCGTAACTGATGATGATCACCAGATCTCCGGGGTGGACGAGATGGGCGGCGGCACCGTTGATGCCGATCACCCCCGAACCGCGCTCGCCTTCGATGACGTACGTCTCCAGCCGGGCGCCGTTGGTGATGTCGACGATGTGGACGAGCTCACCGGGCAGCAGGTCGGCGGCGTCGAGCAGATCCGCGTCGATGGTCACCGATCCCACGTAGTGCAGGTCGGCCTGGGTGACGGTGGCTCGGTGGATCTTGGACTTGAACATGGTGCGCAGCATCGGAGCACTCCTGAACGTAGGCTCCCTGCCTGCGTTTTTGCAGGTCAAGGGCTGTTGAGGGATTTTACTGCTGGTCCGGCGTCCCGCCTTCGGCCCGGCGGAGTTCGTGACCATCGCCACAGCCGGGCGGGCCTCGCTCCGGCAACGACGGTTACGGCCCGCCCCGTGGTCTGTGCGTTTCCGGCGTCCTCGGGCGGGGACCCGGCGCCCGTGGTGGCCTACGGAGCGGAACAACGGGTGCGGGTGCCGGCCCTGCGGGCCCGGTGGCTGCGGCAGACTTTCGTGCACTGGCCGTTCCGGCCCGAGGCCGTGCAGGCTCTGCTGCCCCGGGAACTGGCCGTGGACGAGTACGACGGGGCGGCGTGGGTGGGTTTCACGCCGTTCGTGATGGCGGACGTACGACCGCCGGGTGTACCCGCGTCGGTACCCGGACTCCCCACGTTCGCCGAGACCAACCTGCGGACCTATGTGCGGCGCGAGGACGGACGGGACGGGATCTGGTTTCTGTCCATCGAGGTGGCCTGTCCGCTGATGCTGGCGGCTCGTGCCGTCGGGGCGCCGTACACGCTGGGCGACCTGTGCGTCGCCACGGACGGCGACACCGTGTCGTACACGGGCTCGCGAGGGGCCGGCCGCGTCTCGTACCGTCTGGACGTGCGTCCCGGGGAGCCCGTCCGGCCGACCGAGCGCGACGTGTGGCTGACCTCGCGGTGGCGGGCGTACACCCGTCGGTTGGGGGTTCTGCTGGAGACGCCGGTGGAGCACGAACCGTGGCCGCTGGCCGGGGCGGCCGTCGACGTGCTGGAGGAGACGCTCACCGCCGCGGTGGGCCTGCCCGCCCCGCTCGACGAGCCCGTCGTGCACTTCTCCCCCGGGGTCGAGCACGTCCGGCTCGGGCCCTCGCGGCCCCTTTTCCCATGAGGGGGCGGCTGCGCTTCGACGGCTGGATCGCGGGCCTGGGCACCGCCTCCGGGACCCGTGTCGTGCTGGGGCACTGGCCGCGGTCGCCGTTCGGGCCGTTCAGCGACGTGATGCTGGAACGGCCCGACGGGGAACGGCTGTTGCTCGCCCCCACCCGGCAGACGGCGGACTTCGTCAGCGGCACGTACGTCTTCGACACCGTGCGTGTCGTCCCGGTCGAGGTGCGAGTCTCCGGCCGGACCTGGAGTGTCACGGCCGGGCCGCTGGACCTGCGTTTCACAGCGGGCCGCCGACGACTCCTCGGGCTGCTGCTGCGTGCGGTGCCCGGTGTGCTCGCCCGGCAGCCGGCCTGGTGCACGCTCATCTCCGTTCCCGCCCGCGTGCTGCTGCCCGGTGTGCGCACCCGTGGCAGTGCGGGGGCGGGCCGCCGGGAGTGGTACGGAGCCCGGGACCTGCGGCCGATCGGCGCGGTGTCGGGGGTCTTCGAGGGCGACGACCTCGGTGCGGCGGCCCCCGTCGTCCCGCCCGTGCGGTTCGGGTTCGGGTCCGTGCCGAGGAGGCCCTCCCTCACCCGCGTCACGACCACGGTGGAACCGGCCCCGGAGTGAGGGACGCCCGCCGGGGGTACCCGGCCGTCCGGACAGGGAGTGGCACATGGGCAGGACGAGCACGCGGGGCACGGCGGACACCCTCGCGGTCACGCACGGCCTCTTCAACATCGTGGGCGGGCTGTGGCCGCTGGTGCATCTGCGCAGTTTCGAGTGGGTCTTCGGTCCGAAGACGGACGTGTGGCTGCAGATGACGACGGGCGGACTGCTCGTCTCCGCGGGCGTCGCCCAGCTTGCCGCGGCTCCCGGTCCGAACGGCCCGGCCCAGGCCCGCAGCATCGGCCTCGGCACCGCCCTGACCCTGCTGGCCGTTGACCTGGTCTATGTACCGAAGGGGCGGATCCGGCCGACGTACCTCCTCGACGCGGCGATGCAGACCGGCTGGATCGGCGCCTGGCTGCGAGCCGCTGACGGGAAGGCGTCGTGAGCGGCGGAGGGGCCACCCGCACGAGCACCACGAACCCCGAGAGGGAGGCGACCATGAGTGAGCAGACCCCGTCCCAGGCGGAGGGCGAGCGCCCGGAGACCACGCCGGACGCCGGGCAGGAGACATCCGGCCGGCGTGACGTGCCCCGGACGACTCCCTCGCAGGCGGAGGGTGACGACACCGAGAGCACGGACGCGGAGAACGGCCCCGCCGACACCTGAGAGGAAGGCAGCCCGCCGGGCGGTGCGAAAAGTTCGATGAATGGCCCCCGGCAGGCTGGTTACACAGCGCCCTACACGAATACTTCACGAGGCACGGTAGGGCGGGCAGATGGCGACATACACCGAACCGGTCGCTCCGGTCCCGGCGGCTGGGCGTCGAAGCCGGGGGCAGGTGGTTGTTTCCTGGCTGAGTACGACCGATCACAAGAAGATCGGGCATCTGTATCTGATCACTTCGTTCTGCTTCTTCCTGGTGGGCGGGGCGCTGGCGATGGCGATCCGGGCGGAACTGGCCCGTCCCGGGCTGCAGTTCCTGTCCAGTGAGCAGTACAACCAGGCGTTCACGATGCACGGCACGATCATGCTGCTGCTCTTCGCCACCCCGACCTTCGCCGGGTTCGCCAACGCCATCATGCCGCTGCAGATCGGCTCCCCGGACGTCGCCTTCCCCCGGCTGAACATGTTCTCCTACTGGCTGTTCCTGTTCGGCGGACTGATCGTCCTGGGCAGCTTCCTGACCCCGCAGGGCGCCGCCGACTACGGCTGGACCGCCTACACCCCCCTCAGCGGCCCCATCCGCAGCGGCTACATCGGCGCCGACCTGTGGATCATGGGACTCGCGCTGGCCGGGTTCGGCACCATCCTGGGCGCGGTCAACTTCATCACCACCATCATCTGCATGCGCGCCCCCGGCATGACCATGTTCCGCATGCCGATCTTCACCTGGAACGTGCTGCTCACTTCGGTCCTGGTGCTGCTGGCCTTCCCGGTCCTGGCGGCCGCCCTGTTCGCCCTGGAGGCCGACCGGCGCTTCGGCTCGCACGTCTTCGACGCCCAGTACGGCGGTGCAATCCTGTGGCAGCACCTGTTCTGGTTCTTCGGCCATCCCGAGGTGTACATCCTCGCCCTGCCGTTCTTCGGGGTGATCACCGAGATCATCCCGGTGTTCTCCCGCAAACCGATCTTCGGCTACATGGGCCTGGTCGGGGCGACCATCGCCATCGCCGGCCTGTCGGTCACCGTGTGGGCACACCACATGTTCGCCACCGGCGCGGTCCTGCTGCCGTTCTTCTCCTTCATGACCTACCTGATCGCGGTGCCCACCGGGGTGAAGTTCTTCAACTGGATCGGCACCATGTTCAAGGGCTCCCTGTCCTTCGAACCCCCCATGCTGTGGGCGGCAGGCTTTTTGGTCACCTTCCTGTTCGGCGGCCTGACCGGCGTCATCCTCGGCTCCCCGCCACTGGACTGGCACGTCACCGACAGCTACTTCGTGGTCGCGCACTTCCACTACGTACTGTTCGGCACCATCGTCTTCGCGATGTTCGGCGGCTTCAGCTTCTGGTGGCCCAAGATGACCGGCACCATGCTCGACCACCGCCTGGAGAAGATCCACTTCTGGACGCTGTTCGTGGGCTTCCACACCACCTTCCTGGTCCAGCACTGGCTCGGAGCCGAGGGCATGCCCCGCCGCTACGCCGACTACCTGGCCGCCGACGGCTTCACCGCCCTGAACACCGTCTCCTCCCTCGGCGCGTTCCTGCTGGGCCTGTCCACCCTGCCCTTCCTCTACAACGTGTGGAAGACCGCCAAGTACGGCAAGCGCATCGAGGTCGACGACCCCTGGGGATACGGCCGCTCCCTGGAATGGGCCACCTCCTGCCCGCCCCCACGCCACAACTTCACCGCCCTGCCCCGCATCCGCTCCGAATCCCCCGCCTTCGACATCCACCACCCCGAGATCGCCCGACACGACCAGAAACAGCACTCCGGCAGACGCGACGCCATCGACGCCCCGGGACACGAGGGTGAACGGCCCTGAGGAGGGCGGAGCCCATGAGACCCACGAGGACCTCCGACCGGCCGGACAGCGCCCCCGCCTCCCGCGTCGATCCGCGCAGGTCGATGGCCGTGTGCGCGCTGATCGGGGCGGCGGTGACAGCGGCCGTCGACGAGATCGTCTTCCACCAGCTCCTGGGCTGGCACCACTTCTACGACCGCGCCACCACGAGTGCGGGCCTGCTCTCCGACGGCCTCCTACACACCGCCGAACTGCTCGCCCTGTGCGCCGGGTTCTTCCTCTACGCCGATCTGCGCCGCCGCGGCTCCCTCGCCGTACCCCACGCCTGGGCGGGCCTCTTCCTCGGCATGGGCGCCTTCCAGCTGTTCGACGGCATCGTGGACCACAAGCTGCTGCGCCTGCACCAGATCCGCTACGGCGTGGACGTCACCCCCTATGACCTGGCCTGGAACCTCGCGGGCCTGGTCCTGCTGCTGATCGGCGCGGGCCTCGCCGTGCGCGCGGCGCGGCGCCACGGCGAGGGCGAACCGCCGGGATGACTCCCGCGCACGTGCACCCGGGGCCGGCCGGTCCGGGACCGGCCGAACTGGTCGTCGGCGCGGCCGTGCTGCTGGTGACCGTCGGCTATCTGGCAGCGGCGGGGCGGCTGCGGCGGCGCGGGGACTCCTGGCCGCTGACCCGGGACGCCTCGTTCGCGGCGGGAGGCCTGGGCACGGTCTGGGCGACACTGGGCGACCCGTGGGGCGGGCCGTTCACCCAGCACGTGGTACGGCACCTGGTCGTCGCCATGATGGCCCCCCTGCTGTTCGTCGCGGCCCATCCCCTCACCCTCGCCCTGCGCGCCCTCGCCCCCGGCGGGGTGCGGCGGCGCCTGGTGGCCGTCGCACACTCCGGTGCCGTCGGGCTGCTGCTCTTCCCTCCCCTGGCGGCCGTACTGGACGTCGGCGGGCTGTGGCTGCTGTACCGCACGGAGTTGTTCGCGGCGACGGCGCACCGGCCGCTGCTGCACGGCGCGGTACAGGTGCACATGGCGGCGGCGGGACTGCTCTTCACCTTCGCGGTGTGCGGGCTCGATCCGGTGCGCCGCCGCTGGAGTCTCGGCGTGCGCGGTGCGACCGTTCTGGCCGCCGGTACCGCGCACGCCGTGCTGGCCCGCACGCTCTACTCCCGGCCACCGCCCGGCACCGCCTTCACCACCGCCGACCTGCGTCTCGGCGCCCAGTGGATGTACTACGGCGGCGACCTCGCGGAAGCGGGGCTGGCCGTGCTGATGGGGGTGGCCTGGTACGCCGGTGCCGGGCGGGCCCGGGCCCGCCGTCGGCGCCGGGGATGCGAGGACGAGGTGGTGGACCGGCCCGCCCGGGGCACTCGGAGGCCGTCACAGGACTCCCGCAACCGGAGGGGAATCATGAACACGACGGCACGGACCCCGCTCGACGGTCCGACACGGCAGAAGCGGCTGGTGATCTACCTCAACGACCACCTGGCCGGCGCGACGGCGGGCGTCGAACTGGCCCGTCGCATGGCACAGGAGCACCGCGGCTCGCCGTATGGGGAGACCCTGGAGAGCCTGCGGAAGGAGATCTCCCAGGACCGGCAGGCCCTGGTACGCCTCCTCGCCGACCTCGACGTCCCCGTCAGGCACTACAAGACGTACGGCGCGTGGCTGGGCGAGAAGGCCGCGCGGCTGAAGCCCAACGGCCGCCTGCTGCGCCGCTCCGGTCTCGCCCTGCTGGTCGAGCTCGAAGCGCTGCGGCTGGGAGCGCAGGGCAAGGCCTCGCTGTGGCGCGGGCTGCTCGCCGCGTCGGCACAGGACTCGCGTCTGGACGCCGACCGGCTGGAGGAGTTGCTGCGCAGGGCGGTGCGCCAGATCAAGACGTTGGACTCGCTGCATGCCAGGGTCGCGACGACGCTGTTGTTTCCCGCGAACCGGCGGGAACCGGAGTCGGCGCCCACGGCGGAGACGAGTTCGCCGACCTGACGTCGTCGGCGCGGACCGCCCTCGTCCGTCCACGACCTCGTCCGTCTGGCCGATTCCGTTCCACCACGGCCTTCACCGTTTGGTTACACCGCAGCGGCACGGGTACTCGCGCGGCTCCGTTCCGGCCAACAGCCTAGGAGACCCTCATGGGCTTCAACCCCCTGGAACACCAAGGAATCCCGCTGGACCGTCAGTTGCGCAACTGGCGTGAGCTCGACGTCGAGCCCGTCGACCCCGACCACGGTGACCCGTACACCAAGTGCCGCATCATCGCGATGAACGGCATCGAGGTCGAGGCGATCCTGTTCAGCCACCAGTTCGCCCGCCACTGTCCCGACCTCGACGTCAAGCGGCAGCTGGCGGAGGTCCGGTACATCGAGCAACAGCAGCAGAAGGTGGTCAACTGGCTGCTGCCCGGCCTCGCCTCGGTCCTGGAGACGACCATCTCCTACGAGCAGGTGGCGGTCGACCTCACCGGCTGGATCGCCCGCCACGAGCCCGACCCGTATCTGAAGCAGGCATACGAGTTCGGTGTCCTGGAGGACTTCGACCACCTGTACCGCTACGCCAACCTCTACGAGATGATCGAGCACCGCAAGGCGGAGTCGATCGTCGAGGGGCTCACGGAGGTGATGCCGGGCCGGCCGACCAAGTTCCACCACCGCAACCCGGCCGACAATGTGCGCGAGCCCTACGACCGTACGACGGTCAACCCGCTCTCCCGGCTGCACGCGCTGACCATCATGGCGGCCGAGCAGCAGACCATGAACTTCTACATGAACGTCGGCCCCCAGTACATGGAACCGATCGCCCGCCAGCTGTACCAGGAGATCGGGCTGATCGAGGAGGAGCACGTCACCCACTACGAGTCCCTGGTCGACCCGGGAGAGTCGTGGTGGGAGCAGCTCGTCACCCACGAGTACAACGAGTGCTACCTCTACCACTCCTTCATGGAGCAGGAGCCCGACCCCAAGGTGAAGGCGATCTGGGAGCTGCACCTCAACATGGAGCTCGAACACCTGCGGATCGCCTGCGAGCTGATGCGCCGTCACGACGGACGTGAGCCCCAGGAGATCCTCGCTCCGGAGCTGCCGAACGTGCTGACCTTCGAGGAGAACAAGCAGTTCGTACGGGGTCTGCTGGACACCCAGATGGATCTGACGACCCTGGGCACCGGCTATGTCCGGGACGCCCACGAGCGGTTCGAGAAGATGCAGGAGCAGATCCACGGTGGCGAGGAGCCGCCCAGCGAGCGGGTGATGGCCCAGCACCGGGAGCTGTTCGGCCGCGAGTACCGCATCGAGACGGAGGGCGAGCACCCCGACCTCGCCTCCCGGGAGAGGAGCTGACATGGCCGGGATCGCGGGCAGCGACGCCGATGTCGTGGCCCTGCTGATGCGTCAGCACGGTGACATCCGCAACCTCTTCGACGAGGTGGAGCGGACGGCCGGGGACGAGCGCCGGGCGGCGTTCCGGAACCTCGTCCAGCTTCTCGCCGTGCACGAGACGGCCGAGGAGGAGGTCATCCGTCCCTTCACCCGCTCCTCCGTGCCGGACGGCGCGAAGGTGGCGGACGAGCGGCTGGCCGAGGAGCGGGAGGCGAAGGAACTGCTGTCGCGGCTCGACGGGATGGACACCGACGACCCCAAGTTCCTGCCCGAGCTCCAGACGCTGCGCCTGGACGTGATGAAACACGCCCGCGCCGAGGAGCGGTACGAGTTCAACCACATCCGCCGCCACGCGGACAAGGCCCGCCTGGCCTCCATGGCCACCGCCCTGAAGGCGGCCGAGGCCGTGGCCCCGACCCACCCGCACCCCGGGACCGAGTCGGCGGTCAAGAACATGGCCCTGGGACCGGTCGCCGCCCTGGTCGACCGCACCCGGGACGCCGTACGCAAGGCCATGGGCAAGGACGGCTGACCGGCCCCGTTCCTGTCCGGCAGAACGACCCTGGGCTGTGGCTTCGGCAGTGACGGCCGCGGCTCAGGAGTCAGGTGCTCGACGTGTCCCGCGGCTACACCGCGCTGGTCTGCGTCGCCCCTTCACCGTGCGAGGTGAACTGGGTCCGGTAGAGCTCGGCGTACCGGCCGTCGAGGGCGAGGAGCTCCTCGTGCGTGCCCCGCTCCGCGATCCGCCCGTCCTCGACCACCAGGATCAGATCGGCCGTGCGGATGGTGGACAGCCGGTGGGCGATCACGATCGCCGTCCTGCCCTCCAGCGCCTCCGTGAGCGCCTCCTGGACGGCGGCCTCCGAGGTGTTGTCCAGATGCGCGGTGGCCTCGTCGAGGATGACGACGCGCTGGCGGGCCAGCAGGAGACGGGCGATGGTCATGCGCTGGCGTTCGCCGCCGGAGAGCCGGTAGCCGCGTTCGCCGACCACGGTGTCGAGGCCGTCCGGCAGGGACCGTACGAGAGCCTCCAGGCGGGAGCGGCGCAGGGCGTCCCACAGCTCCGTCTCGGTCGCCTCCGGGCGGGCCAGCAGCAGGTTCGCGCGGACGGTGTCGTGGAAGAGGTGGCCGTCCTGGGTGACCATGCCGAGGGTGGCCCGCAGGGAACCGGCGGTCAGGTCGCGGACATCCACGCCGCCGATGCGGACGGCGCCCTCGTCGACGTCGTAGAGCCGCGGCAGCAGCTGTGCGACGGTCGACTTGCCGGCGCCGGACGAGCCGACGAGTGCGACGGTCTGGCCGGGTTCGGCGCGGAAGGAGACGCCGTGCAGGACCTCGGCGCCGCCGCGGGTGTCGAGGGAGGCGACCTCCTCCAGGGAGGCCAGGGAGACCTTGTCGGCGGACGGGTAGCCGAAGCGGACGTCCGAGAACTCGACGGCGACCGGTCCTTCGGGAACCTCGCGGGCGTCCGGCTTCTCCGCGATCAGCGGCTTCAGGTCCAGTACCTCGAAGACCCGTTCGAAGCTCACCAGCGCGCTCATCACCTCGACACGGGCGCCGGCCAGGGCGGTGAGCGGGGCGTACATACGGGTCAGGAGCAGCGCGAGGGAGACCACGGCGCCGGGTTCCAGGCTGCCGCGCAGGGCGAACCAGCCGCCGAGGCCGTAGACCAGGGCGAGGGCCAGGGCGGAGACCAGGGTCAGGGCGGTGATGAACACCGACTGGGCGGTGGCCGTGCGGACGCCGATGTCCGCCACCTGGCGGGCCCGGGCGGCGAATTCCACCGACTCCTGCTCCGGGCGGCCGAAGAGCTTGACCAGGGTGGCGCCGGGCGCGGAGAAGCGCTCGGTCATCCTGGTGCCCATGGCCGCGTTCAGGGTGGCCGCCTCCCGCTGCATCCGGGCCATCCTGCTGCCCATGCGCCGGGCCGGGATCACGAACACCGGGAGCAGCGCGAGCGCGAGCAGGGTGATCTGCCAGGACAGGGTGAGCATCACCACAAGGGTCAGCAGCAGGGTGACCAGGTTGCTGACCACGCCTGACAGGGTGTTGCTGAAGGCGCGCTGGGCGCCGATGACGTCGTTGTTGAGACGGGAGACCAGCGCTCCCGTACGAGTGCGTGTGAAGAACGCGACCGGCATGCGCTGCACATGATCGAACACAGCCGTGCGCAGATCGAGGATGAGTCCCTCACCGAGCGTGGACGACAGGCGTCGGGCGAGGATGCCGAGCGCCGCCTCCGCGACCGCGATGAGGGCGATGAGCAGGGCCAGGTGGACGACCTTGCCCTCGTCGTCGCCCGACACGATCGCGTCCACGACCTTGCCGGCCAGCACGGGCGTGGCCACGGCGAGCAGCGCGGTGGCCACGCCGAGCACGACGAAGCGGGCGATACGGGTACGGTGCGGGCGGGCGAACGCGCCGATGCGGCGCAGCGTCGCGCGGGCGAACGGACGGCGTTCCTGCTCGGCGTTCATGACACTGTGCAGCTGTGTCCAGGCTGTGGTCTCCATGCTCATGGGAGAGAACGTACGACCTCAAGCGTTCTTGAGGTCAATGACCGACCATCTTCCCTCCGCCGGAAGGACTCGATGACCGTACGTAAGACCCTGGCCCCGCTTCCGCAACCCGCCGTTGGCGCGGCGAGGACAGCCTCTCCTGGTGTGACAGCGGTAGAGCTCCCCCAGGGACGCCCTCTCCAGCGCCTCCCCGTCCGCCGTATCCGCCAGATCCTGTGTCTGGTCCCGCTCCTGCTGGTCACCGTCGTGGCGGTGCAGCACCGTTCCGTGCTCGCGGAGGGCTTCGGTCAGCTGCGGCACGCCGAGTGGCCATGGCTCGTGGTCGCGGTCGGCACCACCTGTCTGACGTGGGTGGCCGCCTCCTTCACCCGGCAGGGTGCCGTCGTGGAGCGGCTGCCCCGGCGGCAGCTGCTGGCCACTCAGTTCGCTGCCGGGGCGGCCAACCATCTGCTGCCGACGGGCCTCGGCGCGAGCGCGGTCAACCTGCGGTTCATGACCGTGTGCGGGGTTCCGCTCACCCGCGCCTCGGCCGCGCTGGCCCTGTATCTGCTGGCGGAGTCGATCGGCCGGCTCACCCTGCTGACCGCCCTCTTCATCGCCTTCCCGGACGCGCTGCGGCTCGGCGCGCTGCTGCCCGACACCGCGGTGGGTCCGCTGCTGCTGGGTCTGGGCGCGGTGCTCGTGGCGGCGGTGAGCGTCCTCGCCGGTGTCCGCCGGGTGCGGACGGCGGTGGGCTCCTTCCTGCGGACCGCGCTGTGCGAGGCGCGCTCGGTGCACACCCGGCCGTCCCGGGCGCTGGCCCTGTGGGGCGGTTCGCTCGCCTTCCCGGCACTCCAGGCGGCGGGGCTTGCCGCGGTGGGGCAGGCGCTGGGGCTGTCGGTGCCGCCCGCGCACGTGGCCCTCGCGTACCTCGCGGCGACCTGCGCGGTGGCCCTGGTACCCACGCCGGGAGGGGTCGGCTCGGTGGAGGCGGCCCTGGTGGTGGCGCTGGTGGCGGCCGGCGGCCCGGCATCCGTGGCCACGGCGGCGGTGCTCGCGTACCGGATCATCACGGTCTGGGTGCCGCTGGTGCCGGGGGCGGTGACGCTGGGTGCGCTGGTGCGGCTGAAGGTGATCTGACCTTCTGGCTCGGCCGCGGGGTCGTTCACCGGTCCGTGAGCCGTACCCGTACGGGGCCGCCCCCGGGGTCGACGCGGTGTGTCCAGCGTGCGCCGAGGGTGAGGGTCCGATGCGGAAGCGCCCTGAGAAAGCCTTGGCGGTGCAGCGTGCGGCCGTCCTGGGTGACCTGGAGGAGCGGACGGTAGAGCGGGGCCGTCGTGCGCAGGAGGTACGGCAGTCCGCGGTCGGCCGGGGTGACGCGGTTCGGGGCGATCCAGCGCAGGGGCGGGTCCACCAGCAGGGGGACGCCGTCGTGCCCGGGTCGTTCGGCTCCGCCAAGAGTCTCCAGAACGGCGCCGGCCACGTGGGCCCCCTCGCGGGCCGCGGTCGCCGCGCTCTCCACGGGGTGCAGCACACTGCCGACCGCGAACACGCCGGGCCGTGAGGTGCGCAGCGACCCGTCGACGGCCGGGCCCCGGGTGCCGCCGTCCAGAATCAGGCGGCCGCGCCGGGCGAGTTCGTGTTCGGGCACGAAGTCGCCGGTGAAGACGACCGTGTCACAGGGCAGTACGGCCGTCCTGCCGTCCCGGTGCCGTACGCGGACGCCCGACAGCCTTCCGTGTCCGAGGAGTTCGGTGACCGTGGTGCCGGTCAGGAGCGGAATGCCTTGCCGGAGACGGGCGTCGGCGGCGCGGGCGGGCATGGTCTGTGCGCGCGACCCCTCGGTGACCATGGCGACGACCACCGCTCCGGCAGCCCGTACGGTGGCGGCGGCCGCGTAGGAGACGTCCTCGGCGCCGACCACGACCGCGCGCTCGCCGATGCGCTGGCCGTAGAGGTGCACGGCCTGCTGGAGTTCGCCCGTGGTGAGGACGCCGGCCGGGCGGGTGCCGGGGACCAGCCGTGCGGAGCGCGGGCGTTCACGGGCGCCGGTGGCCAGGACGACCGCCCGGGCCCGGATCGTCTCGTGACCACGCGGTCCGACGGTGCCCAGCGCCAGCGGACCGGCCCAGTCGAGGGCGGTGACGCCGGTACGTACGACGGCTCCGGCGCCCTCGGCGGCGGTGACGAGGAGTCGGGCGTAGGCGGGCCCGCTCAGGGGGCGCAGCGGACTGCCGTAGCCGCCGTGGGCACAATGCCGCGGCACTCCCCCGGCCTGCTGCTCGCGGTCCAGGACCTCGACCCGCCCCACTCGGGCGGCGGCCAGGCGGGCGGCGGCCGCGAGTCCGGCGGGGCCGGCGCCGACGATCAGGACGTCGACCTCACGTACGGCGGTCATGGGCGGACCTTCTCGGGCGACGCCGGCAGCTGGGCCCTCTCGAACAACTCCCGCACCGCCGCCCCGCAGTAGAAACCCTGGCAGCGCCCCGCCCGGGCCCGGGTTCGGCGGCGCAGGCCGTCGAGGGTGGTCGGGGGGATCGTGGTGGTGAGGGCGTCGCGGATCTCGCCGCGGGTGACGCGTTCGCAGTGGCAGACGAGGGTGCCGTACTCCGGGTCGGCGGCGATGAGTTCGGGCCGCTGGTAGGGGCGCGGGAACATCTCGCCGAGGTTGGGCATGTGCACCGGTTCCAGTTCCTCGGCGGGGCCGAGGTCGAGGCCGGTGTCGGCGAGCAGGTCCCTCACGTGCGCGGCGATGGCGAGCGAGGCGGTCAGTCCGGTCGAGCGGATGCCGCCGACGGTGACGTACGCCTGCTCGGGGTGGGCCGAGATGCGGTAGTCCTCGTGTTCGATGGCGGCGCGCAGGCCGGCGTAGACGGCGGTGACCTCCTCGTCGAGCAGGCCGGGGAGGATGCGGCGGCCCTTGTCGCGCAGCCCTTCCAGGCCGTCGGCGGTGGAGCCGGTGGCCCGTTTGTCGTCCAGGTCCTCGGCAGTGGGGCCGAGCAGGACGTTGCCGTACACGGTGGGGGCGACCAGGATGCCTTTGCCGAGGGCGGTGGGGACGGGCAGGAGGATGTGCCGCACGAGGTCGCGGGCGAACTTGTCGAAGACGAGGAGCTGGCCGCGGCGCGGGGTGACGGTGAAGTCGTCGTGGCCGAGGGCCCGGTCGAGGGTGTCGGCGTGCAGTCCGGCGGCGTTGACGAGCCAACGGGTGCGCAGGGTTCCCCGGGACGTCGTCAGGTGGTGGTGCGTGCCGTCCGGGCGACTCACCTGTTCCACACGGGCGTTGAGGTGGAGGTCGACTCCGTGCCGGACGGCCTGGGTGGCGTACGCCAGGGTCGTCGTCCAGGGGCAGACGATGCTCTCGCCGGGGACGTGCAGGGCGCCGAGCGCACCGGCACCGAGATGCGGCTCACGGTCGTAGAGCTCCTCGGGGCCGATGAGGCGGGTGTCGTGGTACTCGTTGCGCTCGGCCTTCTCGGCGAGGCGGGGCAGGGCGGCGAGTTGCTGCTCGTCCCAGGCGACGAGGAGGGCGCCGACGGGTTCGACGGGGATGCCGGACGCTGCCGCGTAGGCGGCGAGCAGTCGTGAACCCTCCCGGACCAGGCGTGCCTCCAGGGTGCCGGGGGCGGCGTCGAAACCGGTGTGCAGGATCGCGGTGTTGGCCTTCGAGGTGCCCTGGCCGACGTCGTCCTGTGCTTCCACGAGGGCGATGTGGAAGTGGGGGTGGCGGGCGAGGGAGCGGGCGATCGCTGTGCCGACCACTCCGGCCCCGACGACGGTGATGTCGTACGGCGGTGTGGGCAGGGGACCCCGGCGGGTGACGACGCCGTGCGCACGGCCCGTCATGCGCGTCCGCCGGCCAGGAAGGGGCGCAGGGAATTGTGCGACCCGCCACGACGGCGCCGCGGACCACCCGTGCCCGACGGCCGCCCTCTCATCCGTCCGCCTCCCGGAGCAGCATGTCGACCGCGGCCCGGAACCCGCCCATGCGCTCCCCCGCCTCCTGGGCCGAGATCCGCGGCTCGTACACGGCGGCCGGCTTCCAGTGCGGCAGCGCGTCGGCCACCTCGAGCCCGGGTTCCGCGCCGAGCCGCGCCAGCGCACCCATGCCCAGCGCGGTCGCGTCCGGCAGCGCCGACACCTCCACGGGGCGTTGCAGCAGGTCGGCCTGGGTCTGCATGAGGAGGGCGGAGCGGGTGAGGCCGCCGTCGACGCGCAGGACGTCCAGGGGCGAGCCGAGATCCGTGGCGGCGGCCTCGGCGAGCAGGACGACCTGTGCGGCCAGGCCGTCGCAGAGTGCTCGCACCAGATGCCCGGGGCCGGTGTCGAGGCCCAGGCCCGTGAGGGAGCCCCGCAGGTCACCCCGCCACCAGGGGGCCGCGAGCCCGGCGAGGGCCGGGACGAAGGTGACCCCGCCGCAGTCGGGCACCGTGCCGCCCACCGCGTCGAGGTCGGCGGCGCCCTCGATGACGCCCAGGTCGGTGAGCCAGCGGACCGCGGACGCGGCCGTGTACACCTGGCCGTCGAGGCAGTAGCTGGTCCGCCCGGCAAGCTGCCAGGCCACACAGCTGACCAGTCCCGTGTCACCGCGCCGGGGCACGGACCCGGTGTGCGCGAGCAGGAACGCACCCGTCCCGTAGGTGCACTTGGCGCCGCCGGGGGCCGTGACGCGCTGGGCGAGCAGGGCGGCCTGCTGGTCGACGGCCAGACCGGTGAGCGGGATCTCCGGGCCGAACGCCCGTGTCGCACCGACCGGTTGGGCGTTGCCGACGACCTCGGGGAGCCGTTCGTCCGCGAGGCCGTACAGGTCGAGGGCGCGCCGCGACCAGCGCACATGGTCGAGGTCGAGGAGCTGGGTGCGCCCGGCGGTGGCAGCGTCCGTGACGAAGGCGCCGGTGAGCCGGTGGACCAGCCAGGCGTCACTGGTGGTGACGACTCCCTCGCGGGTGTGGTGCCGTCGTATCCAGGCCATCTTGGGCGCGGCGAAGTACGGGTCCAGCGGGAGGCCCGTCAGGGCCCGCAACTCCTCCGCGTGCGGCAGGAGTTCGGTGCACACGCTCTGTGCCCGGCGGTCCTGCCACACGAGCGCGTCGGTGAGCGGCCGGCCCGTCGCCGGGTCCCAGGCGAGCACGGTCTCGCCCTGGTTGGCGAGGCCCAGCGCGACCACGGACTCGCCCGCCTCGGCCAGCGCCCGCGTGCCCGCCTCGATCACCGAGTCGTACAGCCGCGCGGGGTCGGCCTCGACCAGTCCGCCGGGCCGGTGACGTGGTCGCACCTCGGCGAATCCGGTGCCGATGACACCGCGTTCGGGGCAGATCACCAGGGCCTTGGTGCCGGAGGTGCCCTGGTCGACGGCAAGCACCGGACCGGTCATCACGTCCCTCCCGTAGTGATCACGGTCCGACAGCCTGCCGTCGTCGTCCGTGCCGCGTCAAGCGGCCCCCCACCAGCGGTTACTCGGCCGCTTTGACTGGCCGATCACCAGTCAACTTCCCTTTCGTGAAAAGAAGTTCTCAATGATCGGGAAGGTGGTGTGCCTGCGATTCTCCGCCCCTATAGTGACCGCCGACCACCCGCGATCTCCTCAACCGCCGCCCCGAGGAGGGCTGTTGTTACTCCACCCTGCCGTCCTGTCCGGTCCCCCGTCCGGAGCGGGCAGGTGATGGCCAGAGAAGGAGCACGCCCCGTCTTCGACCCCGCCGGCCACGATCCGGAACTGCGCGCGGCCCTCCAGGAGGTCCGCGCCGGGCGCTGGATGTCGATGCGCACCCTGCTGGAGCGGACCACCGCCTGGTGGCAGTGGACCCAGCGCACCCAGGTGCTGGCCGCCGCGGCCGCGGGCACCGACGTGGTGCGGACCTGGCTCGCGGAGGAGCCCGGCAGCGTGCCGGCCACGGTGATGCGGGCCCGGGTGGCCGTGGAGCGCGCGCTGCGGGCCCGGCGCGAGCGGCACCGCCGTACGCACGAACTGTGGATCGAGGCCTGGGACGTCAGCCGGACCGCCGCCCGGGTCGCGGCCCACGACCCGGTGCCCTGGGTGTGCCTGCTGGCCCTGGCGCAACTGGACCACCGGCGGCTGTGGGAGGAGCACCGGGCGAAGCCGCCGGCGCCGATGCTGCCGCCGGGGCCCTGGGGGCTACTGGCCGAGGCCGACAGGCGGGACCCGTACAACCGCGAGGCCCACCACCGCATGCTCCAGTTCCTGTACGCGCAGGCGTCCTCGGAGCGGCTGGCGGAGGCGGTCGGCTATGCGCACCGAGCCGCCGAGTCCGCCCCACCGGGGTCCGCGCTGCACGTACTCCCGCTGTACGTACGGGTCGAGCGGTACCGGCGCGACGCCGGCCACAGTGCCGCGCTCGACCTGCACTGGGTGGCCGAGGACGCCGTCCGGGAGGCGGGCCGGGCCTACGACGCCTGGTTCGCCCGGGCTCCCGCCGAGGAGCGCACCCCGCTCGACCTCAACCATCTCGCCCACGCCCTATGGGGGGCGCTGCGGTTCACGGAGGCGACCGAGGTGTTCGACGCGCTCGGCCCGTACTACACGCCCCTGCCGTGGTCCTACCGCGCCGACGCGGGCGACGAGCGGGGGCAGGGCGGGCAGGTCTTCCTCCGGGCGCGGGCGCGCAGCCGGTCCGCGACGCACGGCCCCTGACACCCGTACCGCTTCCGCCCCTTCATCGGAGGTCTCCGTATGGCGTACGAACCATCGATATCCCCGCACGTCCCGCAGCCCGACGAGGAACAGCGGCTGCGGGATCTCGGCTACCGGCCCGTGCTGGCCCGGCGCATGGGCGGCTTCGGCAACTTCGCGATCAGCTTCTCGGTGATCTCGATCCTGTCCGGCTGCATGACCCTGTACGGCTTCGGCATGGGCGCGGGCGGGCCCGCGGTGATGCTGTGGGGCTGGGCGGGCGTCGGGCTGTTCGTGCTGTGCGTGGGACTCGCACTGGCCGAGGTCACCAGCGCGTATCCGACGTCCGGCGCCCTCTACTACATGGCGGACCGGCTCGGCGGCCGCCGCTGGGGCTGGTACACGGGCTGGCTGAACCTGCTCGGGCTGCTCGGCGCGATCGCCGGGATCGACTACGGCGCCGCCCTGTTCGCGGGCGCGTTCGCCAACCTCCAGTGGGGTTTCGAGCCGACGCCGGGCAAGACCATGCTGATCTTCGCGGCGATCCTCTTACTGCACGCCGTACTGAACCTGTTCGGCGTGCGCCTGGTCTCCGTGCTCAACTCGATCAGCGTGTGGTGGCACCTGGCCGGCGTGGCGGTGATCGTCGGCGCCCTGTGGATCGTCCCGGACAGCCACCGGTCGCCGTCCTTCGTGTTCACGGAGTTCGTCAACGACACCGGCTGGCACAACCCCGTCCACGTGGCCGCGATCGGCCTGCTGCTCGCGCAGTACACGTTCTCCGGCTACGACGCCTCGGCCCATCTGTCCGAGGAGACCTCCAACGCCTCGGTCTCGGCGGCCAAGGGCATCGTGCGGGCGATCTGGGTGTCGTGGATCGCCGGGTTCGTGCTGCTCGCGGGACTCACCTTCGCGATCCAGGACTACGACGCCACGCGGACCAGCGCGACCGGGGTGCCGCCGGCCCAGATCCTGCTCGACGGTCTCGGCACCGACGGCGCGAGCGCGCTGCTCGTCGTGGTGGTCGTGGCGCAGCTGTTCTGCGGCAACGCCGAGGTGGCCGCGGCCAGCCGGATGGTGTTCGCGTTCAGCCGGGACAAGGCCCTGCCGGGCTCGGCGCTCTGGCGCAAGGTCAGCGCCCGCACCCAGACGCCGGTCGCCGCCGTGTGGCTGTCGGTCGTGGTCGCCGGGGTGCTCGCGCTGCCCTCGCTGTACTCGGCGACCGCGTACGGCGCGGTGACCGCGATCAATGTCATCGGCATCACACCCGCGTACGCCATCCCGGTGTTCCTGCGGCTGCGCGCGGGGAGCCGTTTTCAGCCGGGTCCGTGGAGCCTGGGCAGGTGGAGCAAGCCCATTGGATGGACGGCCGTGGTGTGGGTGGCCTGTGTGACGGTGCTGTTCTGCCTGCCGCAGTCCTCGCCGGTGACGGTGGACACGATGAACTACGCCTCCGTGGCCCTGGCCGTCGTCCTGCTTCTCGCCACGGTGTGGTGGTTCGTGGCCCGGCGTTCGTACGGAACGCCCACGACGGCCGCGTACTCGGACCGCGAGCAGGCCGAGCTCTCCGAGGGGATCGTCTGAAACCCGGCGATCCGGCGCCACGCCCGGTACGAACTGCCGTGCCGGATACGGCAGGATGAGCGGTCGCGTCGGCCACGGAAGCTTCACACGGCCGACGCGATCGCACTTCCCGCAATTTTCGAACAGGTGGCAACGTGACGGCATTTCAACGGGATCTCACCATGGACGACATGCTCGGCGCCGGCATCGCCGTGGTCGCGGGCCTGGTGGCGGCCTTCCTGCTGCGCATGCTGCTCAAGTGGCTGGGCAAGCACGCGGACCGCACCAAGTGGGGCGGCGACGACGTCCTCGTGGCCGCGCTGCGGACCGTGGTGCCCTCGGCGGCGATCGCGGGCGGCATCGCCGTCGCCGCGGCGGCGCTGCCGCTGACCAAGGGCGTCCAGCGCACGGTCAACCAGGTGCTCACCGTGCTGCTGATCTTCGTGGTCACGGTGGCGGCGGCCCGGCTGGTCGCGGGGCTCGTGCGCACGGTCACCACGTCCCGCTCCGGAGTCGCCGGTTCGGCCACGATCTTCGTCAACATCACCAGGGTGCTGGTCCTGGCGATCGGTTTCCTGGTCGTGCTGCAGACCCTCGGCATCTCCATAGCGCCGATGCTCACCGCCCTCGGCGTCGGCGGCCTCGCGGTCGCGCTCGCCCTCCAGGACACCCTCGCCAACCTCTTCGCCGGCATCCACATCCTCGCCTCCAAGACGGTCCAGCCCGGCGACTACATCCGGCTGGCCAGCGGCGAGGAGGGCTATGTCGAGGACATCAACTGGCGCCAGACGACCGTCCGCGCGCTCTCCAACAACCTGATCGTCGTCCCCAACGGCGAGCTCGCCAAGACGAACATGACCAACTTCATGCGTCCCGAGCAGGAGTTGACGATCCTGGTCCAGGTCGGGGTGGCGTACGACAGTGATCTGGACCACGTCGAGCGGGTCACCTGCGAGGTCGTCACCGAGGTCATGACCCGGGTCGAGGGCGCGCTCCCCGAGCACGAACCGCTGGTCCGCTTCCACACCTTCGGCGACTCCCGGATCGGCTTCACCGTCATCCTGGGCGTCGGCGAGTTCAGCGACCAGTTCCGCATCAAGCACGAGTTCATCAAGGAGCTGCACAAGCGCTACCGCGCGGAGGGCATCCGGATCCCGGCGCCGACGCGGACCGTGGCCCTCCAGCAGGGCTCGGTGTCCATTCCGCACCAGCGCGGCGGACAGACCGTGATCGAGCCGGGCGAGGTGTCCGCCGCACGGCTCGACTAGGTCATGCCTGTCGTACCGGACCGGCCTCGAGGCACGGCGCACCCGGGCCCGGCTCGTGCGGGGGCGACGATCGGGGTGCTCCCGCGCGGCCGGGGCCGGGCTCGCGACCGCGGCACCGCGAAGCCGTGGCTGCGCGGGCCGTCCGGGCTGATGGGGAGCACCGGCCCCGTCGTGGTCGGCTACAAGGTGGCCGAGTTGTCGTGCGGGGCGCTCGGCCGGTTCTGCGGCTGCCGCAGCGCGGAGCTGACCGGCGTCACCGTCCAGTCCGGGTGACCGGGCATCCTCGGGGTCTTGGTGCCGTAGAGCCAGTCCCGCAGGAAGCCGGACTGGTCGGTGCCGGAGACCTCCGAGGCGACGGCGATGTAGTCCTCGGTCGACGCCGAGGCGTTGCGGAAGCGCTCAAGGAACGTCGACTCGATCGCGCCGAAGACGCTCTCGCCGACCTGCTGGCGCAGCGCGTACAGGACGAGGACGCCGCCGAGGTAGCGCTGGCTGTCGAAGAGGTTGACCTCGTTCGGGGCGGCGACCGGGCCCGAGGACTTGCGCCACTGGTCGCCGCGCGCGTACGTGTCCTTCATGCGGGCTTCCATGGTGGTCAGACCGAGGGAGTCGGTCCAGCCGCGCTCGTAGCGGTACAGCAGCCCGTAGAAGTCGGCGTGTCCCTCGTTGAGCCACAGGTCGGCCCAGGTGGCGGGGCTCACGCTGTTGCCGAAGTAGGAGTGGACCAGCTCGTGCATCATGTGCGAGCCGATGCTCTTCTCCGCCTGGAGCAGGAAGTTCGGCTTGTACAGGGTGAGGGTCTGGGTCTCCAGGCCGGTGAAGTCGAAGGCGTTGGAGGCGTCGTTGTTGCAGGGCAGCAGGCCGTACGTCTCGAACGGGAACGCCCCGAGCCGCTGCTCGATCCAGCTCACCAGGTTCGGGGTGAGGGCGAGCGCGGGCTCCAGGGCGGTGGCCCGGGCCGTCGGGATTATGTCCCTGAGCGGGAGTCCGTGCGGGCCCTGCCGGTCCTTGACCACGTAGTCGCCGACCGTGATCTGCACGAGCTCCGTGGCCATCGGCTCCCGGGACCGGTAGCAGTACGCGGTCCGGCCGTCGCCGAGGTCCTCGGTGCTCACCAGCCGGCCGCTCGCGACGCCCCTGAGACCGGCCGGGACGGTGACGCGGAAGGTGAAGTCCGCCTTGTCCGAGGGGTGGTCGTTGCACGGGAAGACGGTGTGCGCCGCGTTGGGCTGGGGGCAGATCGCGAAGCCGTCCGGGGTGGGCACCCAGGCGGTGGGGCTGAGGACGGCACGCGGGTCCGCCGTGTAGGTCACGGTGACGGTCGCCGTGGTCCGCGCGGCCAGCGGGGCGGCCGGGGTGATGCGCAGCTTCTCGCCGGCCTGCTCCCGGTCGGCCCGGACGCCGTCGAGCAGCACCTCGTGCACGTCGAGGCCGAGCGCGTCCAGGGAGAGGCGGCTCAGCTCCTGGGTGGTGGTGAGCGTCAGGGTCGCCGTCGCGTCGACGAGCCGGGTCGTGGCGTCGTAGGCGAGATCGAGGTGGTACGACGAGACCCGGTAGCCGTCGTTGCCGAGGCTCGGGAAGACGGGGTCCCCGAGGGTCTCCGGGCCAGGGGTGGCGGTCTCCGGGTCGGCGTGCGCCGGGGCGGCAACGGACAGGGCCGCCACGGTGCCGAACAGTGCTGCCGGGGCCGTCACTCTGGTGCGATATCTCATGGTCTGCTTTCCCTCGGGCGGCCGGCTGGTCGGGTCCGGCCGTCGGATGAGTGTGATCACCGTGCATGACCACAAGATCAGACGCCTTGGTTGCACCGGAGGAGACACGAGATCTTCGGAACTGGGCGAGGACCCCTGTCGAGCCCGGGTCGGTCACGAGATATCTTGATGTCGAGCAATGTTGCAGACGTGGAGCGGAGCACCCGGTGACTGACTCGACCATCATCTATACGCACACTGACGAGGCCCCGGCCCTGGCGACGTATTCCTTCCTGCCGGTGGTCCAGGCGTACGCCTCGCAGGCGGGTGTCTCCGTGGAGACGCGGGACATCTCGCTGGCCGGGCGGATCATCGCCGTGTTCCCGGAGTACCTGACCGAGGACCAGCGGATCCCGGACGCCCTGCACGAGCTGGGCGAACTGGCCAAGACGCCCGAGGCCAACATCATCAAGCTGCCGAACATCTCGGCATCGATCCCGCAGCTCAAGGCCGCCGTCGCCGAGTTGCAGGCGCAGGGCTACGCGCTGCCGGACTACCCGGACGACCCGAAGACCGACGAGGAGCGGGACATCCAGGCCCGCTACGACAAGGTCAAGGGCTCCGCCGTGAACCCGGTCCTGCGTGAGGGCAACTCCGACCGCCGCGCCCCCGCCTCGGTCAAGAACTACGCCAAGAACCACCCGCACCGCATGGGCGCCTGGTCGTCGGAGTCCAAGACCAACGTGGCGACGATGGGCGTGGACGACTTCCGCTCCACCGAGAAGTCCGTCGTGGTCTCCGAGGCCGGCTCGCTGAAGATCGAACTGGTCGGCGACGACGGCTCCACCACGGTGCTGCGCGAGTCGGTACCGGTCCTGGAGGGCGAGGTCGTCGACGCGTCGGTGCTGCACGTGGCTCCGCTGCGGGAGTTCCTCACCGCGCAGATCGCCCGCGCCAAGGCGGAGGACGTGCTGTTCTCCGTGCACCTGAAGGCCACGATGATGAAGGTCTCGGACCCGATCATCTTCGGTCACGTGGTGCGCGCGTTCTTCCCGAAGACCTTCGCGCAGTACGGCCAGACGCTCGCCGCGGCCGGCCTGACCCCGAACGACGGTCTGGGCGGCATCTACAAGGGCCTGGAGTCCCTGCCCGAGGGCGCCGCGATCAAGGCGTCCTTCGACGCCGAGCTCGCCGAGGGCCCGGCCCTCGCGATGGTCGACTCCGACAAGGGCATCACCAACCTGCACGTGCCGTCCGACGTGATCGTGGACGCCTCCATGCCGGCCATGATCCGCACCTCCGGCCACATGTGGGGCCCGGACGGCCAGGAGGCCGACACCCTCGCCGTGCTGCCGGACTCGTCGTACGCCGGTGTCTACCAGGCCGTCATCGAGGACTGCCGTGCCAACGGCGCCTACGACCCGTCGACCATGGGCTCGGTGCCGAACGTCGGCCTGATGGCGCAGAAGGCCGAGGAGTACGGCTCCCACGACAAGACCTTCGAGATCCCGGCCACCGGCACGGTCCGCCTCGTCGACCAGGCCGGCAATGTGGTGATCGAGCAGGCGGTCTCCGCCGGCGACATCTTCCGCGCCTGCCAGACCAAGGACGCGCCGATCCGTGACTGGGTGAAGCTGGCCGTCACCCGCGCCCGCGCCACCGGCAGCCCGGCCGTGTTCTGGCTGGACGAGACCCGCGCGCACGACGCCAACCTGATCGCCAAGGTCACCGCCTACCTGGCGGAGCACGACACCGAGGGCCTGGACATCCGGATCCTGAACCCGGTCGAGGCGACCAAGCTGTCGGTGGAGCGCATCCGCCGCGGCGAGGACACCATCTCGGTGACCGGCAACGTCCTGCGTGACTACCTGACCGACCTCTTCCCGATCCTGGAGCTGGGCACCAGCGCGAAGATGCTGTCGGTCGTCCCGCTGATGGCGGGCGGCGGCCTCTTCGAGACGGGCGCCGGCGGTTCCGCCCCGAAGCACGTCCAGCAGCTGGTCAAGGAGAACTACCTGCGCTGGGACTCCCTCGGTGAGTTCTTCGCGCTGGTCCCGTCGCTTGAGCAGTACGCCGACTTCACGGGCAACGCCCGCGCGAAGGTCCTCGCCGACACCCTCGACCGCGCCACGGCGACCTTCCTCAACGAGGACAAGTCCCCGACCCGTCGCGTCGGCGGCATCGACAACCGCGGCAGCCACTTCTACCTGTCCCTGTACTGGGCCCAGGAGCTGGCGGCGCAGACCGACGACGCGGACCTGGCCAAGGCGTTCGCCTCGCTCGCCGAGACGCTCGCCGCGAACGAGCAGAAGATCGTCGAGGAGCTGAACGCCGTCCAGGGCAACCCGGCCGACATCGGCGGCTACTACCAGCCCGACCCCGCCAAGGCCGCGAAGATCATGCGCCCGTCGCCGACGTGGAACGACACGCTGGCGTCCCTGAGCTGACCCCCGCTCTCTCGGTGACCCCGCCCCGGTCGGCTTCTGCCCGGCCGGGGCGGGGTTGTGTCCGGGGGGTGTATCGCGGGGGCGCGTCGTGGGGAATGCCGAGGGGCGCGGCGGCCGGCCTGAAGTGGCACGGCGTGGGCCACTGGAGGCCGCCGGGTACTGAGGCGGCGGGTCTGCGGCCGGGGGTCCGCCGGTCGATCCGCAGGGGTCTGCCCGGGGGACCGGCCGTGCGTGCGGCGGACCCGGAGCGGCCGTGCGCGCAGGACACCGGGGGGACCGGCCGTGCGCGGCGGACCGGGAGGGGCGGCCGTGCGCGGCGGCTCACCAGTCTCGCGTGGCGATCAATTCCTCCACGTCCGCGTCCTCGAAGCCGTAGGTCCGTGCGATGAACCAGAACTCCTCGGCTATCTCCTCGCGGGCCACGGTCTCGATGTCGAAGTCGTCGTCCTGCAGGTCGTTGAACTCCTCGGTGGCCGCCTGGGTCAGCACGTACAGCGCGGCCGGGTCGGCGGGTCGGTCCGTCTCGATCCGCTCGCACAGCCGCAGCAGGATCTCCTTGCCCCGGTCCACCGCGCGGTCGGGGTAGTAGCCGTCGCGGTAGAGCGCCTCGAGGAACGAGTGGGCGATCACCCGCTGGTTGCCGATGTTCATGCTGAGATGGTGCACCACGCCACTGACAACGCCCCCGGAGCAGCCGTATGCCCTCGTTCGACCTGTTGCCCGGCGCCGAGCGGTCGCCGGTGATCCTCCATGTGCCGCACTCCGCGCGGGAGATCCCGGCCGAGGTCCGGGACGGGATCGTGCTGGACGACCTCGCGTTGGAGCGGGAGCTCGATCACATCGTCGACGCGCACACGGCGGAGCTCGCCGAGATGGCGGCCGGACTGGTGCGGACAACGCCGTGGCGGTTCGTGAACCGGCTCTCGCGGCTGGTCGTCGATCCCGAGCGGTTTCCCGACGAGCGGGAGGAGATGCTCGCCGTGGGGATGGGGGCCGTGTACACGCGGACCACGCACCGGGAGGAACTGCGGCCCGCGAACACCGACCCCGAGCCGCTCATCGCGCGTTATTTCCGGCCGTACGCACGTGCCATGACCGAAGCCGTGGCTGAGCGGCTGGAGGTCACGGGGCGGGCCGTCGTCATCGACGTGCACTCCTATCCCAGCGCGCCGCTGCCCTACGAACTGCACGGCGAGGGCCCCCGGCCGCCGGTCTGTCTCGGCACCGACCGCTTCCACACGCCGCCCGGACTGGTCGCCGCGGCCCGGGAGGCGTTCGGGGAGGTCGGGCTGGACAGTCCGTTCAGTGGGACGTACGTGCCGCTGGAGTTCTACGGCCGCGATCCGCGGGTGAGTGCCCTGATGGTGGAGATCCGGCGGGACACCTACATGACGGAACCTGGCGGACCCGCCGGGCCGGGACTCCACCGGCTCGCACAGGCACTCGCCGCTCTCGTGGATGCTCTGGAGTCTCCTGACGCGTAGTTCAGACCGTCACCCAGTCGGTGACGATCACTCCCTCGTCTGTTCGCAGCCGGAGTGCGAACGGGCCGGCGGGGGACGCCTCGCAGGTGAAGCGGCCCATGTCGTCGGTCGTGAGCGGTACGCCTGCCTGCGGGCCGCTGAGGACCTCGATCCGGGCCGGCCGGGGCGGCAGCACCTGCCCCATCAGGCCCTGCGGGGTGAGTTCGACGTCGACCGTCACCTCCCCCGCGTGGAAGGTCAGCATCCGCGGCGCCCCCGTCGCTCCCCGCACCGGGAGGGCGTCCACCACCGAGTCGAAGGAGAGTTCGGCGATGCGGCTGTCCAGGTCGTGCAGCGCGAACGCCTCCACGGCGAGCTGCCGCAGGGCGGGCGGCACGGGGTCCAGGATGGCCGCCGCCTGCCGGAGCTCCTCCTCCAGCAGTTCGAGGGCGAACTCCTCGTCCGGCAACGCCTCTTCGTCGAAGACTGCGTCCTGATCGTCCCGATCGTCGAGATCGTCGTGCATGTCGCTCATACCGCCCCCCGGGCTTCGAGCCGCGCCCGCAACCGCCTCAGGCAGCGCTGGCGCAGTGGTCCGATGCTGCCCACCGCGATTCCCAGAGCGGCGGACACCTCCTGGTAGCCGGGCTTCGGCGAGGCCATCAGGATGCGCAGCAACTCCCGGCAGCGCTCGCCGAGTTCCTCGAACTCCTGCCACAGGTACCGGACGCGCTCGCTCTGGGCGGCGGCCTCCTCGGAGTCGAGGAACGACTGCTCGGGCGTACGGTCCTCGCTGATCCGGTCCAGGAGCTGCGGATCGTCCGTGACGGTCAGCCGCCGTAAGCTCTTGAGCACCTTCAGGCACTCGTGGCGTGCGGTGCTCGCGAGCCAGGACTTGGCCTTGTCGGGTTCCCGGATCCGCCCGAGGTGCTGGGCGAAGCGGAACCACACGGTCTGGTACACCTCGTGCGCGTCCGCGTCGGAGAGCCGGTGCGCGCGCACCACGGCCCACACCAGGGGGCTCAGCCCTTCCACGAGCGCCTTCCAGGCCGCCGCGTCACCGTCGACGGCGGACTGGACCAGCGCACCGACATCTGCTCGGTCCACGGTCCCACCCCTCGTGTACGGCAAGTCATCGTACGCCGTGGAAGGGACCACTCCGGCCGTCATGTGCCCAGCGGGCGCTGCACGACCGGCACCGGACGCCAGCCGGCCGGCCTCAGCGCCGGCACGTGCGCCCCGCGCACTTCGGCGAACTGCGTGTTGGTGGCAACGAGTTGCTGCCGGGCGGCGCGCGGGTCCATCTCCTTGTTCGCGGTCATGTGGGCGGCGACCAGACCTGCCACCACCGGCGTCGCGAAGGAGGTGCCGCTCCAGTGCGCGTACCCCTCGAACATCACCTGGTCCGGCTTCGCCGTGGTGCCGTCCTCGCTCAACACGCCCGTGTGGGAAGGGGACTGGCAGGTGCACACGTAGGTGAAGCCGTACCGGCAGGCCTCGTACGTGGAGTGCTGGTAGAGGTACGGCACCGGCGCGTCGAAGCCGGTGAGGGTGCTGGTGAGGCGCTCGCCGGGGGCGTAGACCTGCACCCAGGGGCCGTGGTTGCTGAAGCAGGCGCCGAACTCGCCGTCGCCGCGCAGCGCCCCGACCGACAGGACGACGCCCTGGTAGTCGGGCAGGGAGGCGTAGGCGGCGGGCCAGAAGGGGCTGGCGCTGGCGTTGTTGCCGGCCGCGGCGACCAACAGGGTGTCGTGGGCGCGCAGTTCCTGCATGAAGGCGTCCATGCCGAGCAGGCCGTCGGTGCGGCCGTTGGAGGTGCCCGCGGAGAGGCTGATGATGTCGGGCCAGCCGTCGGCGACCGCCTCGAAGAGCCTGTCGCCGAGCTCGGACTCCAGGATGGCGCCCGCGTCGTTGAGGGTGTTGCGGACGGTGATGTCGGTGTTGGGCGCGACGGCCGCGAGGACACCGGCGATGAACGTGCCGTGGCCGACGTACTGGAGGAGGTTCCCGGTCCCGTCCGTCTCGGTGCCGTGCAGGTCGCCCTCGACATGGGCGAGCAGCGGGACGAGCGCGTGGTCGTGGGTGAGGCCGTTGTCGACGACCAGGACGCCCACGGCGGTGTCGGCGTCGTAACCCGCCTCCGCGGGGGCCGGGTTGGTGCCCTGACTGAGCGCGGCGGGAACCGGTTCGTCACCGGGGCAGGAGTTCACCGCGATCGACACGACGTGGTTGCGGCTGACCAGGCGGTGTCCGGCGCGTCCCTCGCGTTCGCTCATCGCACGCAGGGCGTGGGTGACGGCACGGTCGCCGCGCCGGTCGCCGTGGCCCGGGTCGCCGACCTTGATCCGGGTGATGCCCGAGCGGTTGGTCTCGGGGCTGTCCCGGCGCACATGGTCGCCGGTCAGACCGGTCGCCTCGGCGAAGTGGGTGCGCACGGTCTCCTCGACCAGCGCCGCGTCGCGGCCGTCCCGGGCGAGGACCACGCCCTTCTCGTAGATGAACTCGGAGGCGTCGTCGGGCCCCAGTGCCAGCGGGACGTCGGGCATGGAACGCTGGATCTGGTCGAACTGCTCGTGGAATCGCTGAGGTGCCATGGCGTTTCCTCCCACTGAGGCGGCGGTCGTCAGTCAGAGCCGCGGGGCCGGTGATTGATACAGCGCCAAACCGGTGTGGCCTGCCACCTGGGCCACTACCATCCATGGAGTGACAGCGGGAAGCGACTCGGTTCTCGAACTGCTGCCGATGGTGTTCGCCGCGCCCAACCAGGCGCTGGCGAGGGCGGAGGAGGTACTCGGCTCGGATCCCTCACCGCTGCACGCCTCCGTCGCCCACCAGGTCATCGGCATCTGGCAGCGGGACTGGGGCGACATGCGGATCGCCCTGGACCATCTGCGCCGGGCCCGCGATCTCGCGGCGCGCGCGGAGTCGGCCGACCGGGAGGCGGACGTGCTGGCCGCGCTCGGGGTGGCACTGGTGCACGCGGGGCGCACCCGACAGGGTCTCGCGGCGCTGGAGCGGGGTGTCGAGGTCGGCAGCGGGCACACACGCGCGCGCGTCCTGTTCCGGCGGGCCTACGCGTCCTGGGTCCTCGGGCAGCACCGGGCGGCGCTGGAGGACGTACGGCGGGCGATTCCGGTGCTGCGGCAGGCCGACGACGTGATCTGGACGGCGCGGGCCCTGACCCTGCGGGCCACCGTGCATCTGGCGCTCGGGGCGGTGGAGCGGGCGGACGCCGACTTCACGGCGGCGGAGGCGCTGTGGGACACGACCGGCCAGGAGCACGACAAGGCCGACGTGGTGGAGAGCCGGGGCCTTGCCGCGTACCGGTCGGGGGACATTCCCGCCGCGCTGCGGCTGCTCGACGAGGCGCAGGAGCGGTACGCCAAGCTCGGCACACCGACGTTCATGCTCACCATCCGGCGCTGCGAGGTGCTGATGGCCGCGGGTCTCGCCCCGGAGGCGCTCGCGGAGGCGGACGCGGCGATCGGGGTGCTCGACGGGATCGGCGGGCAGTCCACCCGCAAGGCTGAGCTGCTGCTCGCCGCGGCGCGGGCGGCGCGGGTCGCGGGTGATGCCCACACCGCGATCGCGCGCGCCGACATGGCCGTACGACTGTTCGCGGGACAGCGGCGCACCTGGTGGGAGACGCATGCCCGGCTGGTGCTGATCGAGGCGCGGGTCGCCGCCGGGCGAGGGTCGGGCAGGCTGGTCGCGGACGCGGCGGCGGTCGCGGACCGGCTGGCCTCCTTCGGTGCGCCGGCCGCCCCGGAGGCCTCGCTGCTCGCGGGCCGGATCGCGCTCGGCCTGGGGTGGCGGGAGGACGCCCAGCGGCATCTGGAAGTGGCCGCCCGCAGCCGGCACGGCGGGCCGCCGCTGGCGCGGATGACGGGCTGGGCGGCGCGGGCGCTGTGGGCGCGGGCCGTGGGCTCCGACCGGGGGGTCCTGGAGGCCTGCCGCCGGGGCCTGGACGTGCTCGACGACCACCGTACGACCCTGGGCGCCTCGGAGCTGCGGGCCCGGGCCACCGCGCAGGGCGCGGAGCTCGCCGGGCTCGCGGCGCGGGCCTCGCTCACGTCGGGCGGGCCGCGGCGGCTGCTGGTGTGGAGCGAGCGCTGGCGGGCCACGGTGCTGTCCGCGCCGCCGACCCGCCCGCCGGCCGACCCCGCCCTGCTCAGCGACCTCACCGCGTTCCGGGAGATCGCGGCACGCGCGGAGGAGGCCCGGATGGAGGGCCGGCCGGTGCCGACGCTGGAGCGCGAACAACGGCGCCTGGAACGGGAGATCCGCTCCCGCACCCTCCACATGCGCGGTGACGCACCCGGTGACGGTTACCGGTTCGACCCCGGCAGACTGCTGGAACGGCTCGGTGACAACGTACGGCTGGTCGAACTCGCCGTGCTCGACGGGCGTGTTCAGGTGCTGCTGTGCGCGCAGGGGCGGGTGCGGCGGTTCGAGGGCGGACTGCTGGCCGACGCCGAGCGCGAGGCGGAGCATGTCCAGGCAGGGCTGAGGCGGCTGGCCCACCCGGGGGCGGAGGCCCGGCTTCCGGTGGTGGAGGCGGCCGGGCGGCGGCTGGAGGAGCTGCTGCTCGGACCGGCCGCGGCACAGCTCGGCCCCGGACCGGTCGTGGTGGTACCGCCGGGACGGCTGCACCGGGTGCCGTGGGCGCTGCTGCCCTCGCTGCGGGAGCGGGTGTTCAGCGTGTCGCCGTCGGCGAGCAGCTGGCTGCGGGCGCGGGACACCGTGCCGCCGCCGGGCGGGCGTCAGGTGCTGGTACGCGGGCCCGGGCTCGCGACCGAGGGCGCCGAGGTGCCCGAACTGGCCGGGCGCTACGGCTCCGCCACCGTCCTGGAGTACGACGACGCGCGCGTGCCGCGGGTGTTGGAGGAACTGGACGGGGCGGCGCTGGCGCACATCGCCGCGCACGGCACCTTCCGTGCGGACAGCCCGCTGTTCTCGGCGCTGCGGATGGCCGACGGGCCGCTCATCGTGCACGACTTCGAGCGCCTGGACCGCAGCCCGTACCGGATCATCCTGTCCTGCTGCGACACCGCCCGGTTCGCCTCGGTCGGCGCGGACGAACTGCTCGGCCTGGTCACCGCGCTGCTGCCGCTGGGTACGGCGGGGGTGGTCGCGTGCAGTGCGCCGGTCAACGACGAGGCGGTGGTGCCGTTGATGCTGACGCTGCACAAGGGGCTCAGTGCGGGGGCGTCCATGGCGGAGGCGCTGCGGGATGCGCGGTCCTCGCTGCCGGGGGATGCGGTGCACCAGGCGACGGGGTGGGCGTTCTCGGCGTTCGGGGCGGCGTGACGGCGAGGGGTGCGCGACGTGCCGAGGGTGCGTGAAGTGCGAGGGTGCGTGAAGTGCGGGGCGGCCTGACCCCTCCCCCGAATACTGGGGGTCAGACCGCCCCGGTCCGGTGTACGGCTCAGGCCGGCTGTGCCTGCTCCAGCTCCACCAGGCACGGCAGCGCGTCGCGGTCGCTCGCGCCGAGGCGGGCGTACGCGCTGTAGAGGTGGTTGCCGACCGTACGGATGGACAGGGTGAGTTTCTCCGCGATCTGGCGGTTGCTCAGGCCGGCGGCAGCGAGGGTGACGATCTGCCGCTGCCGGGCGGTGAGTTCGCCGAGGACCAGTCCGGACAAGGCCGGGGTGCGGGCACCCTGACAGCGCCGGGCCAGGGCGACGGCTCGGGTGCGGGAGGTGCGGGCGGCGCTCGGATCGCGGTGCGCTCGTACGGCCTGCGCGTACGCCTCCGCCGCGAAGAGCAGGAAGCCGCGCTCCTCCAGGGCCTGTGCGGCACGGTCGAGGGCGAGCCCGTCACCGCGGGCGAGCGCGTCGGCATGCTCGGCGAAGACACCGGTCAGCCGGCCGAGGGCCCGGTCGGGCGCCCCCAGGCGGACGGCGTCGTACGGCTCCTCCCCGACGGTGCCGAGAGCCGTGTCGAGATCACCGTGAGCGGCGGCCCACCAGGTGGCCGCCGAACCGCCCGAGACAGCCGAGCCGACCGGAGGCGCCTCGAGCTCGTGGTGCCCCGACTGTGCCGCGGCCAGGGCCAGTTCGAGACGGCAGGTCGGGTCGTCGGCAGCGGCCCGCAGTCCCTCCCTCGCCCAGGCCGCGGCCTCCCGCAGTTCCCCCCGCAGGCGTGCGAACCGCGCGCGTACCGCGGCATGCCGGGCCGGTATGCCGGTGCCCTCGTCCAGCAGCCACTCCCCCACCGACGTGGAGACGGCCCGTACGTCCCCCTCGGCGATCGCCCGGACCAGTGCGGCCGTCTCGGTCTCCAGGGCGGCCGCGCGGCCGGCCGGTGTGCGGGCCAGGCGCCGCGTCTTCAGGCGTCCGGCGGCGGCTCGCAGCACCGGGCCGTGCAGGGGGTGGGCGAGACGGGCGGCGCCTTGCTCGTCGACGTGGACCAGACCGTCGGCCTCCAGAGCTTCGAGGGCGTCCAGGTCGAGCGTGTCCGCGTCCATCGGGAGCGGCTCCCCGAAGGCCAGGCGGTCCAGGGTCTCCCGCTCGCCGGGGCCGGTACGGCCGAGGAGGTGCGCGGAGCGCTCGCGTACGGCCGCGGTGACCGGAACCGGGCCGCGCCATTCCCACTCGCCCGAGTCCGGGACCCGGTGCAGCAGCCCCCGCTCGCGTACCGCGTCCACCAGCTCGCGCAGCAGTCGCAGATCGCCCCGGCACAGGCGGTAGAGCCGATTGACAGTGAGGACGTCCGGGCCGCCGGCGCCGACCGCGAGCAGCTGTGCGGTCTCCTCGCGGGGCAGCGGTTCCAGGGCGAGGCGCGGCAGGAGCTCTCCGGTCCACAGACGGGAGATCGCGCCCGGCGCTCGCGTGCCCTCGGTGGCGACGACCAGGAGCCGGGTGCGGCCGTGCACGGCGAGCTGGTGGACCAGGGCCGCCGAGGCGTCGTCCAGCAGATGGGCGTCGTCGATGAGCAACAGCCGTACGGACGACAGGAGTTGGACCGCCCGCTGCAGGGACACCGACTCCGGCAGGAGGTGCGCGAAGGCGGCGAACGGAAGACCTCGGGTCCCGGGTGTGCCCGCCACCCTGACGCACTCCGTGCCGCGTACGGCCTCCGTGACGAGCCGGGTCTTGCCGCGGCCCGCGGGACCGGTCACCACGATGCCCTGCCGCCCTCCGGCGACGGACCTGCGGACCAGCTCGAGTTCGTCCTCCCGCCCGGTGAACGGCCAGGGCAGCTCCAGGGTCTTCGCGTCCCGTTCGAATATCGTCACGGAAGCTAGAGCACCGCTACTCAGTCCTGATACAGGGGGACTTGAGTAGCCCCCGACTCAGGCGCCCCGGGGCGCCCGACGGCACGCTGAACCCCATGACCGCACGCTACTGCTCCCTCGCGCAGCAGTCGGCTCCGGCGTTCGTCCCGGGGCTGGCCGCCGAGCGGCTGAGTGCGCTCGTCGGCGGCAGCCGGATGTGGGTCAACGGCACGGTCCTGCACTACTGCTTCTTCGACGGCGACACCGACGGTTCGGTCATCGCGGTTCCGGGGACCGGGCAGTCCCGTCGGGTGTCGTGGGTCGGCGCCAAGGAGCAGCGGGACGTGGTGCGCGAGTGCTTCCGGGAGTGGCAGGACCTCGGGATCGGGGTGCGCTTCGCCGAGGTCGGCGACCGTTCGGAGGCCGAACTGCGGATCGGGTTCCAGATCGGCGACGGCTCCTGGTCGACCGTGGGCAAGGACGCGCTCCTCGTCGGTCAGAACGAACGCACCATGAACTTCGGCTGGGACCTCACCGCGCCCGGGGAGCGCGCAACGGCCCTGCACGAGATCGGGCACGCGCTCGGCATGCTGCACGAGCACCAGAGTCCGTTCGCCGGGATCCACTGGGACGACGAGGCCGTCTACGCCGATCTGGCGGGCCCGCCGAACTTCTGGAGCCGGGACCGGACGTTCTTCAACATCGTGCGCAAGCTGGATGCGGACGAGGTCAACGGCTCGGTCTGGGACCCGCAGTCGATCATGGAGTATCCATTCGAGGCGGGGCTGGTCCTGGAACCGGAGCAGTTCCGCGCGGGCCTCAACCCGCCCGGCACCCTGTCGGCCGCCGACAAGGAGTACGTCCTGCGCTGGTACCCGCCGGCCGGGCCGATACCGGCGCCGGCGCTGGTGCCCTTCCGGTCCGCGCCGCTCGGACTCGGCCCGGGAGAGCAGGCCGACTTCACCGTGGAACCGCCGGAGACCCGCGAGTACACCGTGGGCACCTTCGGCGACAGCGACACCGTCGTCGTGGTCTTCGAGGAGCGGGACGGGGAACCCCGCTACCTCTTCGGCCGGGACGACGGAGGCACTCCGCACAACGCCACGATCAGGGCCCGTCTCGTGAAGGGCCGCCGCTACTTCGTCCGTGTGCGCCTGTACTCCGCGTGGGGTTCGGGGGAAACCGCGCTCATGTGCTGGTGACAGCACAGACAGGCCGCACGGGCGAGGCTGGACCGCTGTCCGGCGCCGGGGGAATGGCCGGAAGTACGTAGCCTTCGGGGGAGGGAAACGTACTTCCGGCCACACGGCGTTCACCGGGAATTCCGGGTGACACAGTGGGGGCATGCTGATCGTCATCGGCGGTCTGCCGGCCACCGGCAAGACCACCCTCGCGCGGCTCCTGGCGGCCAGGACGGGCGCGGTCCATCTGCGGATCGACACCATCGAGCAGGCGATCGTCCGCTCCGGACTGGCCCGGCACCCTGTGGGCCCGGTGGGCTACGTCGTGGGGTACGCCCTCGCCGAGGAGCAGTTGCGGCAGGGGCTCACAGTGATCGCGGAGTCCGTCAACCCGCTGATGATCACGCGCGATGCGTGGCGTGGCGCCGCGACGAGGGCCGGAGTGCCCGTGGTCGAGGTGGAGGTCGTCTGCTCCGATCCGCAGGAGCACCGGCGCCGCGCGGACTCCCGCGCGGTGGACATCCCGGACCTGCCGCTGCCCGCCTGGCAGCAGATCGTCGACGGGGAGTACGAGCCGTGGCACCGGGACCGCCTCGTGGTCGACACCGCGGGACAGGAGCCCGAGAAGTCGCTGGGCCCGCTTCTCGAGGCGATCCTCACGGCAGCTCGCGGGTGAAGACGACGCGGGGGGCTGGCGGACCGCTCCCTGGCGGCGGGCGGTCTCGGTGAAGGCCTCGTAGAGACCACCGGTACGGCCGCCGCGCTCAGCGCCTGGAGGTCCCGGCAGCCGGTCCGCTCTCAACGGGCGATCACCTCATCGACGTATGACCGGCCACCGCAGGACTGACGATCGTATGACTGACAAAGGGTGTCGGCCATACGGTCGTAGCGTCGTCCGCGAAGCCCCCGATCAGCAGGGAGACAGCACGTGATCAACGGATATGTCATCGGCGAGAGCCTTCGGCCCGGCGCGGTGTTCGAGCCTCGCGGACTGCGGTTGCGGAAGGTCAGCAGGGTCGAGATCGGCGGGGCGGCCGACGCGCAGCCGCCCGTGTGGACGCTCGTCGAGTGGGAGACCGACAGCGAGGACGTGGGTGCGCTCGCGGACGCCCTGGCCTCGGCGCTGGAACCGGAGCTCGGCTGGTACGCCGACTTCACCGCCGGGGACGAGCGCGTGGTCGTCTTCGCGGGGAAGGTGTTCCGCTATCGGCGCGGCGACGAGGCGGGCCGCGCCGAAGCGGTGGAGTACGGGCGGTCGGTGGGTACGCCCGGACATCAGCTCGACTGGGAGGAGTGACCACGCTTCACGACGCCGCCCGCTGCTCGTCGTGGGTGTCGTCGGGGTGGGCGAGGCCGAGGTGGTGGCGCAGGGTCGGGCCCTGGTAGTCGGTGCGGAAGACGCCCTGTTCCTGCAGGAGCGGGACGACCTTGTCGGCGAAGTCGTCCAGGCCGGTCGGGGTGATGTGCGGGACCAGGATGAAGCCGTCGCTCGCGTCGGCCTGCACGTACTCGTTGATGGTGCGGGCGATGGTCTGCGGTGAGCCGATGAAGTTCTGCCGGTTGCCGGTGTTGATGACCAGGTCGCGGATGGACCACTTGTTCGCGGCGGCCAGTTCGCGCCATTCGCGGGCGGTGGCCAGCGGGTCCCGGTACATGCGCACCTGGGCCCGCCCCTTGGAGATGTGCTCGCCGCTGACGTCCGGGTCGATGTCGGGCAGCGGGCCTTCGGGGTCGTAGGCGGACAGGTCCCGGTTCCACACGAACTCCAGGTGCCGGAGCGCGGTGGCCCCGCTGACCTGCTGGCGCCGCACGGTCCGGGCGAGTTCCTCGGCCTCGGCGTCGGTGTCGGCGAGCGCGAAGGACGCGGCGGGCAGGATCAGCAGCTGGTCGTGGCGGCGGCCGTACCTGGCCAGGCGGTTCTTGACGTCGGTGTAGAAGGCCTGGCCCTCGGTGAGGGTGGCGTACCGGCTGAAGATCGCATCGGCGGACGAGGCGGCGAACTCGCGACCCTCCTCGGAGTCGCCGGCCTGGAAGACGACCGGGCGGCCCTGCGGGGAGCGCGGCACGTTGAACTGCCCGTGGATGTCGAAGTGCTGGCCGGTGTGCTCGAAGGAGCCGGCCTTCGCCTCGCGCAGGAACAGGCCAGCCTCCTGGTCGGCGAGGATCTCGTCGCCGTGCCAGGAATCGAACAGCTCCTGGGTGGTGGCCAGGAACTCCTTGGCGCGCGAGTAGCGCTCTTCCTGCGGCAGGAAGCCGCCGCGGCGGAAGTTCTCGCCGGTGAAGGCGTCCCAGGAGGTGACCACGTTCCACGCCGAGCGGCCCCCCGAGAGGTGGTCGAGGCTGGCGAACTGGCGGGCCACCTCGTAGGGCTCGTTGAAGGTGGAGTTGATGGTGCCGGTCAGGCCGAGGTGCTCGGTGACGGCGGCCAGCGCGGCGAGGATCGTGAAGGTGTCGGGGCGGCCGACCACGTCCAAGTCGTAGATCTTCCCGCCCTGTTCGCGCAGGCGCAGACCCTCGGCCAGGAACAGGAAGTCGAACTTGGCGCGTTCGGCGGTCTTCGCGAAGTGGGCGAAGGAACTGAACTCGATGTGGCTGCCGGCCTTCGGATCGCTCCACACCGTGGTGTTGTTGACGCCCGGGAAATGCGCGGCCAGATGAATCTGCTTCAGGGGCTTGGTCATCGGTCCTGGGGTTCCTTCCGAGGTCAGGCGGTCGCTGCGGCGTAGCGGTTGGCGGGGCGGGCCAGGCCCAGCAGGCCGCGCAGGGTGTCGGCCTCATAGGCGGTGCGGAAGGCGCCCCGGCGCTGGAGCTCGGGAACCAGGCCACCGGTGATGGCCGGCAGGTCGTGGCCCAGGACGCCCGGCCGCAGCCTGAAACCGCTCAGCCCCTGCTCAGCGAACTCCTGCAACAGGTCGGCGAGTTGAGCAGGGGTGCCGGTGAAGACACGGGCATCGCTCTGATACGGCTCTCCCGCGAGCCCGTCGAGACGCTCCCGGCGGGCAGCGGCCTCGGCCGGGTCGTCGTCGAGGAAGACCACCAAGTCGCCGAAGACATGCAGGCGTTCACCCGACCGCCCGGCATTCTCCTGCTCGGCGCGGATCTCGGCGACGATCGCGCGGGCCTGGCCGCTGTCGTGCGGAGTGACGTAGCCGACGTCGGCCTGGCGGGCGATGAGCCGGTAGGGGACGGTCTGGTGGCCCAGGGCGGTGACCAGGGGCTGGCCCTGCGGCGGGCGCGGGGTGATGGAGGGGCCCTTGACGCTGAAATGCTTTCCCTGGAAGTCGATGTAGTGCAGCTTGTCCCGGTCGATGAAACGGCCGGTGGCCGCATCCCGGATCTCGGCGTCGTCCTCCCAGCTGTCCCACAGCCGGCGCACCACCTCCACGTGGTCGGCGGCCTCGTCGAAGAGGTCGCTGACGAGTTCCTGGGCCCCGGGACTGTCGTAGGCCTCGATCGAAGGGATGGTGCGGCGCCCGAAGTGCGCGGCCTCGTTGGGGCGCGCGGTGATCTGGACGCGCACGCCCGCCCGGCCGCTGCTGACGTAGTCCAGGGTCGCGATCGCCTTGGAGAGGTGGAACGGCTCGGTATGGGTGACCACCGCGGTCGGCACCAGCCCTATGTGCCGGGTCAGCGGGGCGATGCGGGAGGCGATGAGCACGGCGTCGAGGCGGCCACGGACCTGGTCGGTGCGTTCGTCCGGGTCGAGGAAGTGGGATGACTGCGGGCCCAGTCCGTCCTCGATGGTGACGAAGTCGAGCAGGCCACGCTCCGCCTCGGCGACCAGGTCGGCCCAGTATCCGGCGGTGAGCAGCTCTCGGGGCCGGGCCACCGGCTCACGCCAGGAAGCGGGGTGCCAGCCGGTGCCGTCCAGAGCGACGGCCAGATGCAGCAAGGGGGAAGAAGGGGACACGGGTGGGTGCCTTCCTGGAGATCCGTACGAGAAAGCCGGCCCGCGGGCGGGCGGGACACGGCGGCTGGGGCAGCTGAACGGGTCAGGAACAACAGAGCGCGGCGGACACGCGCAGGAGATCGATATGAGGCCGGGAGTGGAGGTGGACGGAGCGAAGTGTGCTGGTCACTCCCGTCACCTCCTCCTTCTGGGCGGCGCGGCGGCGCCCGGCAGATCTCGTCGTGAGTCACAACACCCCGGCCTCGCGGGATGTTCCCAAGCGTGCTGGTGCGGTGAGCGGCGGCATGCAGGAATGGGGCATCGCATGTGCGGTGGGCAGTGGTCCAGCCGGGTGGGCGGGCCCGGCCCCGGTGGGCCGGGACCGGGGCCGGGATTTGGGCCGGGCCAGACCGTGCTGCGCCCCCGTGCGAGGGGGCCGGACGCGGAGATGCCCGGCACGGGTTCCTGACGGTGTGTCAGGAGTTGTCGAGCGGCAGCCCGGGCGGGTTGACCTCCGACTTGGAGACGGCGTCGTGGGAGAGGTTCCACGCGGCGAGCCACTTGGCGTACTGACCGTTGTCGATCAGGTAGTTGATCGCGTCGGCGAGGGGCTTGGCGAGGCCGCTGCCCTTCTTGGCGGTCGCGGCGATCAGGCCCTGGAGCGTCTCACCGGCACCGGAGTACTGGCCCGCGATACGGGTCGCGTTGGGTGTGCTCGCGGTCTGGGTGACGTGGTAGGAGGAGTTGGGGCTGGGACCCAGGTAGGCGTCGATCTTGCCGCTGGCGAGGGCCAGGTAGATGCTGGGGCTGTCCTGGAAGTACTTGATGGTGAGCTTCTTGCCCTCCTTCTTCAGCTTGGCCTGCCACTCCAGCAGGATCCGCTCCTGGTTGGTGCCGGCGCCGACCGAGACCGTCTTGCCCGCGAGGGCCTCGTAGTCACCGTCGAAGGTCCACTTCGAGGTCTTGAGGGTCTCGAAGGCGAGGTCGTCCTTGCGGTAGGAGGCGAACTCGTACTTCTGCTTGCGCTCCTCGGTGTCGGTGATGTTGGAGAAGCCGACGTTCACCTTGCCGCTGTCGATGCCGACGAAGAGGTTCTCCCAGGTGAACCGCTTGACCTCGGGCTTCAGACCGAGGACGGCGGCGACCAGGCGGGCCAGGTCGCTCTCGGAGCCGGTGAGGGTCTTCTGGTCGCTGCCCACGAAGCCCAGCGGCGGAGAACCGGAGGGCAGGGTGCCGGAACCGATGACCAGCTTGCCGCTCTTCTTCACGGCGGCGGGCAGTTCGGCGCTGATGGACTTCACTTCGGCGACCTTGAGAGTGGTCTCCTTGGCGGCGCCGTTGGACAGGCGGCCCACGGTGACCGTGCCCGCGCTGTCGGTCGTCCTGGTGGCGGCGTCGCTGTCACCGCCGCAGGCGGCGAGCCCGCCCGCGAGGGTGGCGACGGTGGTCGCCGCGGTGATGCCGCGTATCAGGCTGCGTCGGGAGGGGTGAACGGGCATGGCTGTCCTTAGGAGTTGAGAGAGATGAGAGAAACAGGAGGTGGGTAAAGGGATTCAGAGGACCTTGCTCAGGAAGTCCCGGGTCCGCTCGTTGCGCGGCCGGTCGAGGACCTCGGAGGGCGGGCCCTGCTCGACGATGCGTCCGCCGTCGATGAAGACGACCCGGTCGGCGATCTCGCGGGCGAAGCCGATCTCGTGGGTGACGATGACGAGCGTGGTGCCGCTGGTCGCCAGGTCCTTGATGACGGCCAGGACCTCACCGACGAGTTCGGGATCGAGGGCGGAGGTCGGCTCGTCGAAGAGGATGACTCCCGGCCGCAGGGCGAGGGCGCGGGCGATGGCCACGCGCTGCTGCTGGCCTCCCGACAACTGCCGGGGGTAGGCGCCGGTCCGGTCGCCGAGCCCGACCCGGCCGAGGAGGTCGCGGGCCAGTTCCTGCGCCTGCGCCCTGCCGAGCTTGCCGGTCGCCACCGGCGCGGCGGCCACGTTGTCGAGGACGGTCAGGTGCGGGAAGAGGTTGAAGTTCTGGAAGACGAACCCGATGCGGCTGCGCTGGGCCAGGATGGCGCGCTCGCTGAGCTCCTTCAGCCGGTCGCCCTGCCGGCGGACGCCGATCAGCTCGTCGTTGACGCTGACATAACCGATCTCCGGCTTCTCCAGGTGGTTGATGACCCGCAGCAGGGTGGACTTCCCGGAGCCGGACGGGCCGAGGATCACGGTGACCTCGCCGGGCCGCACGGTCAGGTCGACCCCGTCCAGGACCCGGTGGGTGCCGTACCACTTGTGCACACCGTGCACTTCGAGCGCGACGGGGGTGATGTCGGTAACGGTCATATCGCGGTCTCCCTGCGGACGCGCGCCGTGAGGTCGGTGAGACCGGCGCGCAGTTTCTGGAGCGGGGTCGGCGGCAGGGAGCGGGTGGCACCGCGGGCGTAGTACCGCTCGACGTAGAACTGCACGACGGAGACGGCACTGGTCAGGATCAGGTACCAGACGGTGGCGACCAGCAGGAGCGGCACGATGTCTCCGGGGTAGGTGGAGCCCATGGACTGCACGGTGCCGAACAGGTCGAGCAGGGAGACGTAGAAGACGAGCGAGGTGCTCTTGATGAGGCCGATGAGCTGGTTGACGTAGTTCGGGGTGATCGAGCGCAACGCCTGCGGGAAGACGATCCTGCGGAACTGGTAGCCCTTCGGCAGACCGAGGGCCGAGGCCGCTTCGTGCTGGCCCTGGTCGACGGAGAGGATGCCGCCACGGACCACCTCCGCGGCGTAGGCGGCCTCGTTGAGGCTGAGGCCGATCACCGCGATGACCATGTCGGTGGCGAGCCGGGACTCGTCGAAGGAGAAGAAGGCCGGCCCGAAGGGGACACCCACGCTCAGCGTCTTGTACAGGGCGCTGAAGTTGTAGAGGAACAGCAGCAGGACGATCAGGGGAATGGAGCGCAGAGCCCACACATAGGTCCAGCTCACCGCCCGCAGCACCGGGCTCTTCGAGAGCCGGGCCAGGGCGAGCAGAATGCCGCCGACCAGGCCCAGCACCGCGCTGTAGGCGGCGACTTCAAGGGTGATCACCAGCCCGTCGAGGACGGTCGGCCGCAGGAACCAGTAGGCGAACCGGTCCCACTGGTAGAACGGGTTGGTCACCAGGCCGTGGACGAACTGTGCCGTCAGCACCAGGACGACGGCGGTGGCGATCCAGCGGCCCGGTCGCCGCAACGGCAGAACTCGCTGCGCCGCGAGCGGCTTTGACGGGGTGTCGGGCTGCGGCGGTGCCTCGGTGACGGACACTGCGGCGCCTGGGGGTTCACTCATGAGGGGCTCCGGCGGAGTCGGGTTTCCCCTGGGGCACGGCGAACACGGCGTACTACGGCGGCAGTACGGGATGCTCGGGCACCGGGGGCTGGGCGGACGACGGCACACCGCGAAGGCGGTGTTCGTCAGGAACGCGGGGGCTGCGGAGGCGGAACGTCAGCCCCGACAGCGGGCGCGGCCCGGTGCGGTACACAGTGCGCTGCTCACGCGGAGGAGATCGACGCTCCGGTCGGCCACGAGCACGTTCGTGTACGGCTGTACGCAGCCCGGGGAGCGGCGCGTGGCCGTCCTGGAGACTGCGTACATGTCCGTCACCGTGCTCTTCCGGCCCCTTGGGCCCTCGCGCTTACCGAAACGTCGTCCGGTCCGGTCGTCACCTGGGGCACCCCACCGCCGAGCGAGGGTTGCCGGTCAGCAAGCCAGGGCTTGTCGCTGACACTCATGACCGTTCTGGGCCGTAGTTAAGACAAATGCCCGAACGAATGTCAATCGTGGTCCAACAACTGGAACGGTCAGGGCGTGCGGGCGGTGTGCGAGGCCCAGTCCAGAATCTGTACGGCGGCCCCGGCGGCCTCCAGGCCCCGGCAGTGGGCGTGGTGCCGGCGGGCGATGCCGTCGAGGTCGAGGTGGCTGCCGAAGGCCGGGTGGGCGGTCAGCCGGCGGGCGTAGGCCCACAGGGTGGGGTGGTCGGCGATGCGCTGGACCGCGGCGGCGTCGAGGTGGTCGCGGTGCACGGTGTCGAGTTGCACGAGCGTGACCCACAACTCGACGTCGGTCGCCGTGATGTGATCCCGGATCAGATACGCGCGGCCTTCCAGCCAGCGCTCCAACGAGCCCAAGGTGTCCAGCAGTCGCTCCAGCGCGGCGACGCGGTCCGCGTCGTCGCCGCCCGCCGACCCGGCCTGCTGTGCGGCCTGCTCGATGGCCCTGCCCATCCGCTCGACGGCGTCGGTCTCCGACTCCGCTCCGCACGGGTACAGCGCCGGACGGCCGCCGCCGAAGTGCCGGGCGAGGTCGCGGGTGATGTCGGCGGCGTGGGTGCTGACGATCCGTCCCGACCAGTCGTCGCTGAGCACCGGCGCGACGGCCGCGCCGGTGTACCGGTGCGCGCTGGCCTCGTACAGCGGGCGCAGCGCGGAGTGCCCGCCGTCCGGACAGTCGGGGACCGGGTCCAGGAAGGTCACGGGACAGACGTCGTCGAGGCCGAGCAGGCTGTGCACGACGGCGATGCGCAGGCCGTCGGCACAGGCGGCGGCCAGATGGAGCCGGTAGCGGCGCGGCACGGCGTAGTGCCCACTGCGCGCGTCCCGTCCGATCCTGCCCCGGAACGCGGGGGCCGGGTGGGTGGCGGGGACATGGGCGAGCGGTGTGACGGACATAGGTCTCCCCAGGGTGTCGGTGCGCAGACGTACGCGCGGCGGAAGCGTCGTCGGGCCGGAAGTGGGGGTCGGGACAGGAAGGGGCGGCGGGGCGGCGGGGCGGCTGCGGCCGGGCTCAGCCCAGGGCCCTGATCGCGCTGCAGACACGCAGCAGGTCGATGTGCCGGCGGGAGGTCAGGAGAGGCGAAGGCCGAGGTGTACGGCTCACTCGGCCGATGGCCGGTTCAAGGCGCCCCATGTTTCCCTACCTGTTCACTAGGATTCCCATGTGGAGTGTCGATCGGGCCGGGGCGCACGTCAAGGGGGCGTCCACGAGGTGGGCGAACGCGGGGCCGCCGGAGCGCTCCTGGTCAGTGCGACTCGCGGCTGACCTCCGAGCCGCTGGAGCCGACGAGGAAGTCGAGGTCGGCGCCCCGGTCGGCCTGTTGGACGTGGTCGACGTACAGCCGCTCCCAGCCGCGCCTCGGGTTCGCGAAGCCCTCCACGGTGGCCGCGTTCGGGGTGCGGGCGGCGAGTTCGCCGGCGGGCACCTCCAGGTCGATGCGGCGGGCGGCGACGTCGAGGCTGATGACGTCGCCGGTCCGTACGAGGGCGAGCGGGCCGCCCGCCGCCGCCTCCGGGGCGACATGCAGCACGACGGTGCCGTACGCGGTGCCGCTCATCCGGCCGTCGCAGACGCGGACCATGTCCCGCACGCCCTGCTCCAGCAGCTTGGTGGGCAGCGGCATGTTGGCCACCTCGGGCATGCCCGGATAGCCCTTGGGTCCGCAGCCGCGCAGGACCAGGACGGAGTCGGCGTCGACGTCCAGGTCCGGGTCGTCGACGCGGGCGTGGAAGTCCTCGATGCTGTCGAAGACGACGGCCCGGCCCCGGTGGCGCAGCAGATGCGCCGAGGCCGCCGCGGGTTTGATCAGTGCCCCATCGGGTGCGAGGCTGCCGCGCAGGACGGCGATGCCGCCCTCCTCGACGAGCGGCCGGTCCCGGGTCCTGATCACCTCGGGGTCCCAGATCGGGGCGTCGGTGAGGTGGTCCACCAGGGGCCTTCCGGTCACCGTCAGCGCGTCGGGGTCCAGGAGGTCGGCGACCTCGCGCAGCACGGCGAGCAGTCCGCCGGCCCGGTGGAAGTCCTCCATGAGGAAGCGCCCGGCGGGCTGGAGGTCCACCAGAACCGGGACCCGGGAGCCGATGCGGTCGAAGTCGTCCAGGGTCAGCTCGATGCCCAGCCGGCCCGCGATGGCGAGGAGATGGACGACGGCGTTGGTGGAGCCGCCGATCGCGGCCAGCGCCACGATCGCGTTGTGGAAGGACCCCTTGGCCAGGAAGGTGCTCGGACGGCGCCCTGCCGTCACGAGCTCCACCGCGAGGCGTCCGGTGCCGTGCGCGGCCTCCAGCAGCCGGCTGTCCGGCGCGGGCGTTCCGGCCACCCCGGGGACGACCGTGCCCAGCGCCTCGGCGACCAGCGCCATCGTCGAGGCCGTACCCATGGTGTTGCAGTGCCCGCGGCTGCGGATCATCGACGACTCGGAGCGGGTGAACTGCTCCTGCGACAGGGTCCCGGCGCGGACCTCCTCCGACAGCCGCCACACGTCCGTGCCGCAGCCCAGGGGGGTGCCGCGGAAGGTGCCGGTGAGCATGGGTCCGCCGGGCACGACCACGGCGGGCAGGTCCACCGAGGCGGCGGCCATCAGCAGGGACGGGATCGTCTTGTCGCAGCCGCCGAGCAGGACCACTCCGTCGAGGGGGTTGGCCCGCAGCATCTCCTCCGTGGCCATCGCCGCCATGTTGCGCCAGAGCATCGCCGTGGGCCGCACGTTGGTCTCGCCCAGCGACACCACGGGCAGGTCGAGGGGGATGCCGCCCGCCTCGTACACACCGTCGCGCACGGACCTGGCCACCTCGTCCAGGTGCGCGTTGCAGGGCGTGAGGTCGGAGGCGGTGTTGGCGATGGCGATCTGGGGCCGGCCGGTGAACGCGTCGGCCGGGACGCCCCGGCGCATCCAGGCCCGGTGGATGTAGGCGTTGCGGTCCTGTCCCGCGTACCACTGCGCGCTGCGAAGGCCCATCGCTCGGCTCTTTCGGGTGATCGGTACGGCGGTCTACCATCCGGAACGCGATGCAGCATACGCAGCCGTTCTCCGCTTCGACAGCCCCCGCCACGGACCGCGCCGAGGGCGACCGTCCCGTGGGACCCGACGACGCTGTCCGCCCGGTGCGGCGAGACGGCGTTCCGGGCCCCGTACGGCACCTCGTCCACGGTCTCCCGAAGGAGCCTGTGCGTTGAACCTCTCCTCCGCGGGGGGCCGGCCGATGCGGGCCTTCGTCCTCACGGCCCCCGGCGAGTTCGCGGTCCAGGAGGTGCCCGCGCCCGTCGCCGCTCCCGGTGAGGTCGTCGTCGACGTCGAGCGGGTCGGCGTGTGCGGTACCGATCTGGAGTTCTTCACCGGTGCCATGGCCTACCTCCACCAAGGGCACGCCGGCTATCCGATGCGGCTGGGCCACGAGTGGGCCGGCCGGGTGCGTGCGGTGGGTGCCGGGGTCGATCCGGGCTGGGTCGGGCGCCGGGTCATGGGCGACACCATGCTCGGCTGCGGGACCTGCCGCCGCTGCCGGCGGGGACGCCGCCATGTGTGCGAGAAGCGGGAGGAGGTGGGCATCCGGGGCGGCCGGGCGGGCGCCCTGGCCGAGCAACTCGCGGTACCCGCACACTCGTTGCACGTCCTGCCGGACTCCGTGGACCCGCAGCTCGGCGCGCTCGTCGAGCCCGGTGGCAACGCCCTGCGGGCCGCGCGGGCCACCGGTGCGGGGCCCGGCGACCGGGTCCTGGTGCTGGGGCCGGGCACCATCGGGCTGCTGGTCGCGCTGTTCGTCCGGGCCGCGGGGGCGGAGGTGCACCTGATGGGCGCCACCGAGGGCTCCCTCGCCTTCGCGCGCTCACTGGGCTTCCCGCACGCCTGGCGCGAGGACACGCTGCCGGACCTGCCGTTCGACGCGGTCGTCGACGCCACCAACGCGGTCCGTCTGCCCGCCCTGGCCCAGGAACTGGTCGAACCGGGCGGGCGGCTCGTGTACATCGGGCTGGCCGGCGAGCCCAGCCGGATCGACACCCGCACGCTCGTCCTGAAGGACGTGACGGCGGTGGGCGTACTGTCGGCCTCCCCCGGGCTCGACGCGACCATCAGGGCGTACGCCGACAAGGTCATCGACCCGAGGCCGCTCGTGGCCGCCACCGTCGCACTGGACGCGATCGGCGCCGTACTCGCGGGCGGACGCCCACCCGGTGCCGGGGCCGGCCCGAAGATCCACGTCGATCCCGGCCTGGTCTGAGACCGTCCCCGCAGCGGACGCAGTCACGAACGGAGGCTGGTATTCCGCCGACGCGGTGATCAGACTCGGTCCGACAAGGACACCGTCGACATGCTCGGCGACCGGACATGCTCGACGAGACGAAGGATTCAGCCCCGTGAACTTCAAGGTGCAGCCCACCGCCCAGGTCGACGAGACGGCGGCGATCGGCGACGGGACGACCGTCTGGGATCTGGCCCAGATCCGCGAGGACGCCCGGCTGGGCAGTGGATGCATCGTGGGCCGGGGCGCCTACGTCGGCCCCGGGGTGCGCATCGGCGACAACGTGAAGCTCCAGAACTACGCACTGGTCTACGAGCCCGCCGTGCTCGGTGACGGGGTGTTCGTCGGCCCGGCCGCGGTCCTCACCAACGACTACTTCCCCAGGTCGGTGGACCCGGAGGGCAAGCTGAAGCGCGGCGGCGACTGGCAGGCCGTGGCGGTGGAGGTGGCCGAAGGAGCGTCCCTCGGGGCCCGCTCGGTGTGTGTGGCACCGGTCCGCGTCGGCCGCTGGGCACTGGTCGCGGCGGGCGCCGTGGTGACCCGGGACGTGCCCGACCACGCGCTGGTGGCCGGCGTTCCGGCGCGCCGCATCGGCTGGGTGGGCCGGGCCGGCGTACGACTGGTCGAGCGGGAGGGCGAACCGGACGTGTGGGAGTGCCCCGAGACGGGTGCGCTGTACGACGAGAAGGACGGCGGACTCGTCGAGCGCGCATGACTCCTGTTTCCGCCAAATCGCAAATCTTCGAACATTCACCGGCATAACATGTGTGCGATCTGTGCAGACCAAGCACAATGGGCGCACGAACCAGTAGTGCCCAGGGGGGGTTACCGGGTGGAAACACCTATGCCTGAAATCGGGATCGGCACCAGCTCCGACGTCTGACGTCCGCCTGCCTTCCACCGCCCGGCCGTCCGCGCCGCGGCGCTCACAAGTCTGCGCAAAAACAGGGGGGTTGGTGTGACCAACCGATGAGCATCACACGTCTGGCCGCGCTCGGCCAGGACGATCCGACGCTGCTCCCACTCGCCCGGCGACTCGTCGCGGTCGCCGAGTCGGGGCTGCCGTCGATGCTGCTGCCGGGTGGCGAGGCCTTCGCCTTCACCATGGCCGGGCGGCAGACGGCCGCCGGTTCCTGGACCCTGGAGCGGCGCGGGACCAGCACCCGGTACGCGGCCATCACCGCACTGGGTGTCCGGTTCCTCCCGGAGGACCGCCAGCGCGCGGTCCTCGGCGGGCGCACCGCCGAGGAGTTCACGGGCCTGCTGATCGAGTCGCTGCCCGGCGTCACCAACCTCGGTGACGCGGCACTCATCGCCTGGGCCGCCGCCGAGACCGGGCACCCCAAGCTGTCCGACGCGCTGGCCCGGGTCGACGACCTGGACGAGGAGGGCCGGCCGCAGTACACCGTCGAGGCGGCCTGGGTGCTGTCCGCCCTGGCGGCCGCTCGCGACACGGTCGACGTGGAGAGACGTTTCTCCACAGCTCGCGACCGTCTGCTGCGGGCCCGCATCGGCGACAGCCCGCTCTTCCCGCACGCCACCGGGCCCGGCCTGGTGCCCTGGTACCGGGCTCATGTGGCCTGCTTCGCCGACCAGACGTATCCGCTCCAGGCCCTGGCCCGCGCCCACGCGAGCGACGGGGCCGGCGATCCCGAGGCACTGGCCGCCTCCGAGGCGTGCGCCGCGCGCATCTGCGAACTCCAGGGCGACGGCGGGCAGTGGTGGTGGCACTACGACGCGCGCACCGGCCAGGTCATCGAGGGCTACCCGGTCTACAGCGTCCACCAGCACGCGATGGCGCCGACCGCGCTGTTCGACCTCACCGACGCCGGCGGCAGCGACTTCGGCGCGGCGATCCGCAAGGGCCTGCGCTGGATGACGGACGTGCCCGAACTGGCCGGACACCCCGAGCCGATGATCCTCGACGAGCTCGGCGTGACCTGGCGCAAGGTCTACCGGGGCGACCCGAAGAAGGCCGTACGCGCCGCCCGGGGACTGTCCACCCGAGTCGTTCCGGGCCTGCGCCTGAAGACCCTGGACCGGGTGTACCGCCCGCTCTCCGTGGACCGCGAATGCCGGCCGTACGAGTTCGGCTGGATGCTCTATGCCTGGCACGGGGGACGAATATGAGCGAGCGCCAGACCCTGTTCGGGGTCGAACTGGACCCGCTGACCATGGACGAGACCGTCGAACGCTGCCTCGCGGCGGTGCGGGACGGCAGGCAGCTGGAGATCGGCGTGGTCAACGCCGCCAAGCTGGTCAACATGCGACGCGACCCCCGGCTCGCCGAGGCCGTCTCCGGCTGCGATCTGGTCCTCGCCGACGGCCAGGCCGTGGTGTGGGCCGGCAAGGTCCTGCGCGCCCCGCTGCCCGAGCGGGTGGCCGGTATCGACCTGTTCCTGCGGCTGCTGGCCGAGGCCGAGTCGGCGGGCATCTCCGTGTACTTCCTGGGCGCCAAGGAGGAGGTGCTGGAGGAGATGCTGCGCCGGGTGGCCGACCGCTTCCCGGCGCTGAAGGTCGCCGGCAGCCGCAACGGCTACTTCGACGACTCCCAGCAGGAGACCATCGCGGGCGCGATCGCCGACAGCGGCGCCCAGATGCTCTTCCTCGGCATGACCTCGCCGAAGAAGGAGATCTTCACCGCCGCGTACGGCGAGCGCACCGGCGCCCGCGTCGTGCACGGGGTCGGCGGCTCCTTCGACATCCTCGCCGGGGTCACCAAGCGGGCCCCCGCGGCCTGGCAGCGGTTCGGTGTCGAGTGGCTCTACCGCGCGCTCCAGGAGCCCCGCCGGCTGGGCAGGCGCTACGTCACCACCAACACCGCCTTCCTTCTCATGACGGCACGGGAGTTCATCCGGCTCATCCCGCAGGCCGCTCCCGCGAACAGGAGTCATTGATGCGTGTCGTCGTGGTTGGACAGGGATACGTCGGCCTGCCGCTGGCCATCCGGGCCGCCGAGGTCGGCCACGAGGTGATCGGCTACGACGTCGACTCCCGGCGGGTCAAGAGCCTCGCCGCCGGTGAGTCCTTCGTCGAGGACGTCACCTCCGAGCGGATCCGGGCTGCACTGGACAGTGGTGCCTACCGGCCGAGCGAGTCGGCCAAGGACTGCGGCGGTTTCGACGTCGCCGTCGTCACCGTGCCGACCCCGCTGCACGAGGGCACGCCCGACCTGCGGTACATCCGCGAGTCGGCGGTCACCCTGGCCCGGTATCTGAGACCCGGGGCGACCGTCATCCTGGAGTCCACCACCTATCCCGGTACGACCCAGGAGATGTTCGCCCCGATCCTGGAGGACGGCTCGGGGCTGACCGCGGGCACCGACTTCCAGCTCGGCTACAGCCCCGAGCGGATCGACCCCGGGAACACGGTGTGGGGCTTCAAGGAGACCCCCAAGGTCGTGTCGGGTGTCAACGAGACCTCGCTCAAGGCCGTTCAGGACTTCTACGACGAACTCGTCGACACCACGGTGCCGGTGGGCTCGCCGAAGGAGGCCGAGCTCGCCAAGCTCCTGGAGAACACCTTCCGGCATGTGAACATCGCGCTGGTCAACGAGATCGCGATGTTCGCCCACCACCTGGACATCGACGTCTGGCAGTCCATCGACGCGGCCTCCACCAAGCCCTTCGGCTTCATGCGGTTCACCCCTGGCCCCGGCGTCGGCGGCCACTGCCTGCCGATCGACCCCTCGTACCTGTCCTGGCGGGTGCAGCGCGAACTCGGCCAGAGCTTCCGCTTCGTGGAGCTGGCCAACGACATCAACAACCACATGCCCGAGTACGTGACACGCCGCATCAGCGACCTGTTCAACGAGCGACGCCGCTCGGTCAACGGCTCGCGCATCCTGCTGCTCGGCCTGGCGTACAAGAAGAACACCGGCGACGCGCGCGAGTCGCCCGCCCTGCGCATCTCGCAGCTGCTGCTCGACATGGGCGCCCAGGTCAGGGCGGCGGACCCGCACGTCGTCGAGAGCCTGCCGGTGGACACCCGGCTGGTGCGGGTCGAACCGACGCCCGAGGAGCTGGCGTCCGCCGACGTGGTGGTCCTGCTCACCGATCACGACGCCTTCGACTACGACCTCGTCGCCGCGCACGCCCCCTTCGTCCTCGACTGCAGGCGTCGGCTGCCGTCCGGACCCACGATCGAGGTGCTCTGAACCATGGTGCGCATCGTCTGCGTCGCCGGGGCCCGCCCCAACTACATGAAGATCAAACCGGTGATGGACGCCCTGGAGAGCCGGGGCGCCGAGGTGATCCTCGTCCACACCGGGCAGCACTACGACCCGGCCATGAACGACGTGTTCTTCGCCGATCTCGGCATCCGCCCGCCCGACCGCTTCCTCGGGGTCGGTTCGGGCAGCCACGCCGAGCAGACCGGACGCGTGATGACAGCGTTCGAGCCGCTGCTCACCGAGCTCGCCCCGGACATCGTCGTCGTGGTCGGCGACATCAACTCCACCCTGGCCTGCGCCCTGGTCACCGCGAAGGCCGGGCCGCTTCTCGCCCATGTCGAGTCCGGGCTGCGCAGCCGGGACTGGAGCATGCCGGAGGAGGTCAACCGGGTCGCCACCGACCGGGTCAGCGACTATCTGCTGGCCCCCTCCCCCGACGCCGCCGACAACCTGCGCGCCGAGGGGTACCGGGACGACCAGATCCACCTGGTCGGCAACGTCATGATCGACACACTCCTCGCCAACCTGGAGCGGGCCAGGGCCTCGGACGTCCTGGACCGGCACGGCCTGACCAGGGGCGAGTTCGGGCTGGTCACCCTGCACCGCCCGGCCAACGTGGACGACCCCGAGATCCTCGCCGGGCTGCTGAAGGCGCTCGGCGAGATCGCCGGCCGGCTGCCGTTGCTGCTGCCCGTGCATCCGCGCGCGGCCGGCCGGCTGGCCGAGCTCGGCGTACCCGGTGGCATCCGACTGGTGCCGCCCGCCGGGTACCTGGACTTCATCGCCCTCCAGGACGCCGCGCGTGTCGTCCTGACCGACTCGGGCGGCATCCAGGAGGAGACCACCGCTCTCGGCGTGCCCTGCGTGACCCTGCGGGACAACACCGAGCGGCCCATCACCGTCGAACAGGGCACCAATGTGCTGGCCGGCCGGGACCCGGCCCGGATCGTGTCCGTCGTGAACCAGGTGCTGGACGCGCCTCCCGCACCGCGTCGGCCGGAACTGTGGGACGGCCACGCCAGTGACCGGATCGCCGAGGTCCTGCTGGAGGGAGGCACGGCGCACACCCGACCGAGGCCCACCGATCGATCGTTCCCCATATGATCCGCTTGCAACATATGCTCGTCGAACATTTGGGCGCTAGGGGGGACCACCATGGATCTCGCTGAGATCTTCCGGGTGATGCGCAGGCGCTGGTACGTCCTGCTGCCAGGGCTGCTGCTGACCATCGGCCTGACCGTCGCCGTGGCCATCACGGTCCCGGTCACCTATCAGTCGCAGAGCACGGTGGTCCTGCTGAACTCCGAGAAGGCCACCAAGGCCTACGACGGCAACCCCTTCCTCAGCACCCAGACCTCGCTGACCGGCATGGCCGACAGCCTGGCCCGCAACCTCAACTCCGACGTCTCCCTCCGGGAGCTCAAGTCCCGGGGGGCCACCGGCACGTTCGAGGCCAAGCTCGCCGACAACGCCCAGGGGCCGCTCATGTGGCTCACGGTGACCGGCACGGACAAGAAGGCCGTCCTGAAATCGGACCGCCTCCTGACCGAGTACGCCGACGAGCGGCTGGTGGAGTTCCAGAAGCAGCAGTCGGTCAGCGAGAACGCCAGGATCCGCATGATGACGATCGTGGCCCCGCAGAACCCGGCCGCGCAGACCAAGACCCGGCTCGAGTACATGGTCATGGCGGGCGGTCTGGGACTGGTCCTGAGCCTGGTCGCCACCTTCTACGTGGAGGCGCGCCGACGCCCCCGCCCGGCGGCGGCACCGCAGGAGGAGCCCGCGCAGCGTGTCGCCGACCCGGAGCCGGCGCCCGAAGCGGCGGAATCGGTCGCCGAGCAGACCATGGCCCTGCGGACGCCGCCCAGTTGGTCGCGGTCCGCCGAGAAGAGGCGCGCCGACGGGCCGCGGGCCGGGCGGTCCGTCATGACCGTGGCCCCCGCAGCCGAGGCGCTCGACGAGGAGCCGACACATGGACAGCGTTCGCACACCGGACAGCGAGAGAGCTGAGACGGGCGACAGCCCGTCGTCTCCCTCCCCTGCCTCCCTCGGCAGCAAGGTCCGTTCCGCGGCCCGCTGGAGCCTGATCAACACCTTGGTCATGCGCCTCGGCAACTTCGCCACCGGCATCCTGCTGGCGCGGTTCGCGCTCGGGCCCGCGGAGTGGGGCGTCTACGGCATCGCCCAGACCGTGCTCCTGGTCCTGCTCTCCGCGAACGAACTGGGCGTGAGCCTCGCCATCATCCGCTGGGAGGGCGACCCGCGCCGCTTCGCGCCGACCGTGCTGACCCTGAGCGTCCTGTCCAGCGGCCTGCTGTACATCGCCCTGTTCGTCTCGGCGCCGACGGTGGCCGGGCTGCTCGGCTCGCCCGACGCCTCCGGCGTCCTCAGGGTGATGTGCCTGTGCCTGGTGATCGACGCGGTGGCGCATGTCCCCGCCGGCATCCTGACCCGGGAGTTCGCCCAGGGCAGGCGGATGGTCATCGACGCGCTCAACTTCGTCCTGAGCACCGCCGTGACCCTGCTGCTGGCCTTCCACGGCTGGGGCGCGATGAGCTTCGCCTGCGGCGCGGTCGTGGGCAACGTGGCCGCCCTCGTCGGCTGCGCGATCGCCGTCCCCGGGACCCTGCGGTTCGGCTGGGACCGCAAACAGGCCCGCGCCCTGCTGAAGTTCGGGCTGCCACTGGCCGGCGCGAGCCTGCTCGCCCTGGCCGTCGTCAACGTGGACACCATGGTCGTCGGCTCCTCCCTCGGCCAGATCTCGCTCGGCTTCTACGTCCTGGCGTTCAACATGTCGGGCTGGCCGGTCCGCGTCATCTCCGAGGCCGCCCGCCGGGTCTCCTTCGCGGGCTTCTCCCGCCTGGCCGACTCCCCGCAGGCCCTGGCGCAGGGCTTCAGCCGCGCCCTGGGCGTCCTGGTCACGGGCACCGTGCCGCTGTGCGTCCTGCTGGGCGGCCTCGCGGCCCCGGTCATCCACCTCGTCTACGGCGGCAAGTGGCTGCCGGCCGCCGAGGCGCTGCCGTGGCTGATGGCCCTGGGCCTCATCCGCATCGTCTGCGAACTGGCCTACGACTGTCTCGTCGCGGTCGGCCGGCGCCGCTCGCTCATCCTCGTCCAGGGGCTGTGGGTCGCCGCCCTGATCCCGGTCCTGATCGTCGGCTCCCGTATGAACGGCATCGTCGGTGTCTCCCAGGGCCATGTCCTGGTCGGTGCCGGTCTGGTCGTCCCCGTGTTCCTCTACGCCCTCGCCCGCGCCGGGATCGGCCTCGGCCCCGTCGCGCGGGCCTGTGCCTGGCCGTTCCTCGGGGGCGCGGCGATGACCCTGGTCCTCCTCGGCGCCAAGCGGCTGCTGGGCGACGGCACGCTGGCCCTGTTCGCCATCGCCGCGACCGCCCTGGCCTGCTACGTGGTGTGCGTGCTGCCCAGCCGCCGCTTCCTGCTCGGCTCCCGGACCCCGGAGACCGCATGACGACGCTCCGCCGACTCCTCATCGGCCTGGCGCTTCTCCTGACGGCCGCCCACACCTCCGGAGGCGAAAGGGCCCACCGCGCCGAGCCCACACCCACACGAACGCCCCGGACCTCCCCCGACCCCCCACGCGTGCGCGCTGCCCAGCCGCCGCTTCCTGCTCGGCTCCCGGACCCCGGAGACCGCATGACGACGCTCCGCCGACTCCTCGTCGGCCTGGCGCTTTTACTGACGGCCGCCTGCTCCTCGGGGGGTGAAAAAGCGGACCGTGCCGAGCCGACGCGGACGCCCTCGCGAGCCGTCGCCGACCCCACACCGTCCGCGAGCGCCTCGACCTCCGTGAGTCCGGGTATCTCGTCGCCCACCCACAGGCCCAAGCCGTCCGCGTCGCCTTCCCGTTCTCCTGACAGGACCCCGCCCCCCACTGCCGCGCCCGCGGGAGCGGGGTTCCCGGACGCCGGCAACACCGGCCCCCGGATCCGGCTCAAGGCGCGTGCCGCCGGGAACATGAGCATCAGGACCGACGGGGCCGTGATCAGGGGCCAGGACATCACCGGCTCGCTCGACATCTACGCGAACAACGTGACGGTGATCGACAGCAGGATCACCTCCACCAACTGGTGGGGGATCAACCTGCGCCCCGGCTACAGCGGTCTGCGTGTCCTGCACACCACCATCACCGCCGTACCGGGCAAGGGCCCCGACAACGGCGGGGTCGACTACGCCGTCTCCAACATGGGCAGCAGCTCCATCGAGGTCGGCTGGTGCGACATCTCCGTGTTCGGCAACGCCCTCTCCATGGGCCAGGGCACCCTCCACGACAACTACGTCCACGGCCTGGTCCCCTTCCGCAACAACGGCGGCGAGTGGCAGCACACCGACGCGGTGATCAGCGGCGGCGGCAGCAGCGGCACGCTGGTCGTCCGGCACAACACCCTGCTCAACGCGGTCCCCGTCGACCAGGGAGCGTCCGCCGCCGTCGGCCTGTTCGCGGACACCGGCCACGTCTCCAACACCGTCATCGACGGCAACCTGCTGGCCGGCGGGGCCTACGCCCTGTACGGCGGCGGCGACGGTGCCACCGGGATCACCGTCACCAACAACGTGTTCTCCACCCGGTACCACCGCTACTCCGGCGTCTACGGCGCCGTCACCGCCTGGAACGCGGGCGGCGCGGGCAACGTGTGGCGCGGCAACCGGTTCGACGACGGCACTCCCATCACCCCCGAACCGGCAGGCTGAGGAAGAGGATCATGCGACGCATCGCCCGCGCCCCCTGGGAGCTCCTCAAGCGCGCCTTCGGCTGGCTCGTCCTCTTCGAGCTGCGCAACAAGGTGCTGCTGCTGCCCTCGGCGGTGCGGCTGCGTCGTCTCGAAGACGCCGAGACGCGCCGCCTCACGGCGGTCGTCGGGCCGGTACCGCAAGCCCTCGTCGCCACCGTCATCGCCACCCACCGACGCCCCGACGCGCTGCGGGCCGCGGTCGCCTCGGCGCTGGCCCAGACGGTGCGCGACCAGGTCGTCATCGTCATCGACGACGGCGCCGGGCTCCCCGAACTCCCGGACGATCCACGGCTGTTCGCCGTCTCGCTGGCACGCAACACCGCCGTGGCGGGTGTCGTGCGCAATGTCGGCATCCGCCTCACCCGCTCGCGGTACGTGGCGTTCCTGGACGACGACAACCTGTGGGAACCCGACCACCTGGAACGGGCGTTGGCGGTCCTGGAGGCCCCCGGCGGGCCCGACGGCGTCTACACCGCGCTGCGCCGCCTCCTGCCGGACGGGACCGAACGGGACGTCCTGTCCGTGGAGTTCGACCGCCACAAGGCCGCCCGGGAGTCCTTCCTGGACACCAACGCGTTCGTCGCCCGGCGTGACGGTTCCCTGCACTTCAGCCGTCTGCGCAGGACGCCTCGGGTGCTGCCGCGCGAGGACTGGGAGCTGGTGTACCGCTACAGCCGCCATCACGCCGTACGCCATGTGCCGCACGCCACCGTGCGGTATCTGGTGAACCCCGGGAGCTTCTACACCACGTGGTCCGGCTGAGCGGATCCCGGTCGGAGCAGCGCGCCGACCGCGGCCCTGCTGGCCCGCCGGCCCAGCACCGCCCGTGACGTCTCACGCAGCAGTACGGCGGCCCGGAAACAGGCGGTCGGGACCGCTCCGTGGCGCCGTCGGTACAGCCGCACCCGGTTGAGGGTGAGCAGGGCCCACAGCCGGGGCGACACCTGGGAGTCGCCCCCGAGGTGCACGGCCTCGGCCGACGGCTCCAGTTGGGTGGCGTGGCCCAGATCCCGCGCCCGCAGGCAGTACTCCGTCTCCTCCGAGTAGAGGAAGAAGGACTCGTCCCACGGGCCGCAGGCGGCCCGGCACTCGGCCGAGATGGCCATGAGCGCGCCGGTCGCCCAGTCCGCACGTGTGGGGCGCCGGTAGGCGTCGGGGTCGGTGACCAGCTCGCTCAGCCACGGGAAGCGCCCCGCCCGCCGGTTGCCGATGACGGCCTCGCCGAGAGCCCGCAGCACGCTCGACTCCCGCCGCAGCGAGTAGTGGGGCGTGTCCCGGCCCTCCTCGTACAGCAGGGGTACGGCGATCCCGACGCCGTCGCCGAGGCTGTCGACGAGACGTTTGGCGCAGCCCTGCCGCATCCGGATGTCGGGGTTGCAGATCAGGGCCACGTAACCGGGGTCGACGGCCTTCAGCGCCGCGTTGACGCCGGCCGCGTACCCGGCGTTGCGGCCGGTCTGCACGACGGTCGCGTCGGGGGCCAGCTTCCCGAGGAGCTCGACGGTGTCGTCGGCGGAGTCGTTGTCGGCGACGACCAGCCGCCAGTCCAGGCCGGCCATGCCGTCCGGGAGGGCGGCGAGGAACCCGGGGAGCACCTCGGCGCTGTTCCAGGTGACGACGATGACGGCGACGGGGCTCAACGGGACTCCACGAGTTGGGGAAGCCGGCCTTCGGAGGCCTTGCGGGGGACGGCCGGTAGTGCGGCGGCGGCCGCCTCGCGCCGGACGAAACCGAGGTAGCTGCCCCCCGCCCCGAGCACGAGGAAGAACATGCCGGCGAACATGGGGAAGCTCAGCGAGTCGAAGGTCGCGCTGCTGACCAGGGCGACCAGCGACGAGGCGAAGAACGCCTGCCCGAGCTCACGGTCGGACTCGGTGCGGGCGAGCCGCCGGACGGCGCCGCCGTGGTGGATACCGGTAATGAACAGGACGAGCAGGGCGAGAAGTCCGAGCGCCCCCATCTCGGCGAGGGTCAGCATGTACTGGTTGTCGGTGAAGAAGTACAGGTCCGGGGTGAAGGTGCCGAAGCCCCGCCCGAACAGCGGGTGTTCCTTCAGATAGGGCACGATCGCGCTGTACTTGACCGTGCGGGCCTGGGTGCTGCTGTCGGAGTTGGACAGGAACGACGCGAACAGACCCGTGATCGTGCCGATCAGTCCGGGGACGAGCACCTTGAAGACGGCCACGGAGGCCGTCATCACGCCGATCGCGGCCCAGCGCCGGGCCGGCTTCCAGCGCGGCACCATCACCAGGGCCACCAGCAGCAGCCCGATGATCGAGGTCCGCGAGACCGACAGCGGCAGCGCGCCGCCCATGAGCACCACCGGGGCCCAGCGGCGCAGGACGTGGCGGTGGCGTCGTACCGGATCGAAGGCCTGCTGGATCGCGAAGGGCAGCAGGATGGCCAGCATGCCGGCGAACTCCAGCGGCTGGGCCGTGGTGGCCCGGGGCCGGGTGAAGGCACCGCGGTCCATGGCGCTCACCTGGGCGACGCTGGTCTGCAGGCCGGGGATGTGGATGGAGTCGGCGATGTTGGTGGCCGCGAAGAAGTCGTAGAAGCCGATCGCGGCGACGACGGACGCCAGGACGACCACCCGGCGCATCAGGACGTCAAGGCGACCGCGTTCCTGCATGGCCGCCGAGGTCAGGACGACGAGCGAGACCCACACCAGGTATCCGATGAGCCCGCGGTCGGCCCCGAGGATCTCCTGGTGCGAGCTCTCGCGCATCGCGTCCGCGATGTAGGCCATGAGGACGGCCGTGCCGAGCACGCACATCGAGACCCGCACGAACCTGGTTCCCGGCGCGGGCAGGATGCGGCCGCCCAGCCAGGTCGCGAGGTACCACAGCAGCCCGAGCAGGGCGAAGACGTTGGCCGGTGTGCCGACGCCGCCGAGTGCGGGCAGGGCGAGGTTGGAGGGGATGAAGAAGGCCAGTGCCAGGTAGACGGTGAGGATCGCGGTGGCGTCGACGCGGCGGTTCAGCCAGCCCACCCGTTCGCGGGCGGGGGCGCGGGCCTGGCGCGGCCGGGCGGCGGCGTTGCGCCGGCGGCGGACCACCGTGATGCCCTCCACCAGGATCGACAGCAGGAACGCGCTGACGACGCCGACGATGACGACGGCCGCGATGCCCTGGTAGCGGTTCTTCGACTCCGCCACCGGGGTCTGCGGCAGCACTACGGGGGCCGTCTGCACGAGATAGGCGGGCGGCACCTTGGCGGCGGCCTGGAGGGCGTCGAGCTGCTCGCCCGCGAAGGCGGTCAGGATGTCGGTCTCCTCGAGCACCTTCTCCCGGTCGGTCCCGGTGACGCTGAGGACGAGCAGCGGGCTCTCGCTGTCCGGGGCGAATCCGGTCGTGTAGGGGTCCGTGACGCCTCTGCCGTGCAACTCCTTGGCCGCGTCACTCGATTCGAGGGTTCTGATCAGCACGTCGGCCGTGACGATCAGCGAACCGCCCGCGTTCGAGATGGGGTTGCCGAAGGTGGGGGCCAGCCGGGCGACGGCCGAGGAGTCCAGCAGCGCGACCGAGCTCTGCGACTCGTAGGAGACCGGGACCGTCTCGTACAGATACGCGCCGCCGAGCAGGCTCAGGACGGTGAACGGCACCATGAAGTACCACCGTCGGCGCAGAATGGCCCATATCTCACCAATGCTCACGAACCATTCCTCCTTTCGGTGGCATCCGGCCACATGTCCTGCCAGTATCGGGGGCGACGGAAGGAACTCACATGTCGCCCGGGAACGTCGCCGACGCCCTGCTCCGCCGCTGGTACGTCCTGGTGGTGGCGCTGCTGTTGACGGCTGCCGGGGCCTACCACGTGGTGCGCCCCGCCCCCCAGTACGTCGGTTCCGCGGTGGTGGTGCTCAAGCCGCCGGTCACCCAGAACCAGCCCAACCAGCTGACCAACCTCCAGCCGCCGCTCGCCGTGCTCTCCTACGGCGTCGTACGGCAGCTGGAATCCCCCGCCGGGACCAAGGAGCTGAAGGCGGCGGGCGTGCACGGCACCTACCATCTCGTCCCCCGCAACAGCGGCACCAGCGCGACGCCCCGCTATCTGATCCCCTCCTTGCAGGTGCAGTCGCAGGCGTCCGGCGCGAAGGCCGCGGTGACGGCGGTGAGCCGCATCATCGACGTCTACACCCGGCATGTCGACGCGCTGCAGAAGGCCCAGGGAGTGCCCGCCGGGGCGCGGATCACGGCGACGGTCCTGACCTCCCCGAGCGCCGCCCAGGTGCAGGGCGACAGGATGCGGGGCCTCGCGGGTACGGCGTTGCTGGGCGCGGCGGGCGGGATCGTCGGCGCGTTGTGGCTCGACCGGCTTCTGCTGAGCCGCCGCACGGACGCTCCGGGGCGCCGCCGTCGCACCGATCCGGTGCCCGTGGTGAGCTGAGGGGAACGGGTCGTTCATCAGATTCCGCGGCGCTTCCAGGACTCCCACCACAGCCACTCCCGCCCCCGCTCGGCCACGGCCGACCACACCAGCGGCTGGAGCCAGGGCATGGCCTTCGGCCCGATCCGCCGTCTGAGCCGCAGCGCGCGGTACTCGGGCAGGCTCCGGTAGCCGGGCAGGCACTCCTCGGCGAACGCGACGCACTCCTCGACCGGGACGACTGCCGTACGTCCCCGGTCGTATGCGCGGTAGGCGCGGCGCAGCGCGAAGCGGGCGAGCCGGGTGTGGACCTGGTCGGCCAGGCGGTCGGCGTCGGACAGCCGGTCGGCGCACTTGGTGAGCACCGAGTCGAAGGCCACGAGCCGCTGGCGCAGGTCGTCGAGCTGGCCGCCGAAGTCGACGGTGGACATGTTCTTGCCGTGGACGCGGTAGAACGCCTGGTCGGCGCCGCGGACGTAGCCGACGTCGGCGTGCGCGGCGAGCCGCATCCACATCTCGATGTCGCCGGCGTGGGGCAGTGCCGGATCGTAGCCGCCGACCTTGCGCTGGAGGCTCGTACGCACGACGACCTCCGGCGAGGTGATGCAGCCGGTGCCCTCACGGAAACGCCGGTCGAGCCACCAGTGGCCGGGGTAGACGACCGAACCGGTGCTCCGGGTACGGGCCTCGGGCAACGGACCGCCGTGCTGGAAGCGCAGCGGCCGTCCGTAGGCGAAGCCGGCCTCGGGGTGGGCGTCCAGGAGGGCCGCGGCCCGCACCAGCGCGCCCGGGACCAGCCGGTCGTCGGCGGAGAGCAGGGCCACGTAGTCGCCGTCGGCCCACTCCAGCAGGCCTTCGTTGTACGTGGCGATGTGGCCCTTGTTGGTCTCGTGGACGTGGACCTCGATCCGCGGGTCGGAGGCGGCCAGTTTCTGCGCCACCTCCGCCGAGTCGTCGGGCGAGGCGTCGTCGATGATGAGCACCCGGACGTCGACGCCGTCCTGCTCGTCCAGGACGCTGCTCACACAGTCGGCCAGGAAATGGCCGTACTTGTAGCAGGGGATGACAACACTGACGGTGCTCATCTGTGGGGAAGCCAATCCCCGGTGACGGTCCGCGCCGGACTCGGCGCGGACCACCACCGGTGGGTTCTGGTCGGTCAGTTCTTCTTCTTGCGGACGGTCGTCTTGCTGGTCAGGGTCCAGGTCTTGGACTTCACCGTGTGTCCCTTCTTGTCCAGGGCCTTGACGCCGACCTTGAACCGGGTGCCGTCCGGGAGGGGCGACGACAGGTGGACGGACACCTTGTGGGTGGCCCTGTTGTAGGAGGTGACGGCCGTGACATGGAGCTTCTTGGCGGCCTTGGAGCCGCTCAGGACGGTCACGGTCGCCTTGACGGACGACAGCTTGGCCGAGGCGGGCAGGGTGGTGACGAGCGGGCTCGTCGTGTCGGCGGTGTGCGCCAGCGAGGACGCCGTCACCTCCGAGGCGTTGGCCGTCGCCAGGGACGCGCTCGGGTTGTCGGCGGTGAAGACCGGGCCGACCCAGTAGTTCGCGGATCCGTAGGAGCCGTTCGGGAAGGCCGCCGAACTGCCGTACCGGTAGAGCCCGTTGTGGTGGGCGCTGGTGTCGGCCGTGGCCGTGAGCGGATAGGACTGGTGGGCCGCCGAGAAGTAGCCGCCGTCCACCGCGTAGTTGCCGTTGGGCGCGTGGTAGGAGGCGACGTAGGCGGTGTCGGCGGTGACGGCCACCGGGGTGGCGAAGGTCAACGTCTGCCAGCCGGAGGCCGACTCGGTGGTGAAGGTGCCGGTGGCGAGCAGCGTGCCGTCGTCGGACCACAGGCTGCCGGTGTGGGTGCCCGTGTTGGTCGCGCCCTTGTAGAACGTGACGCCGGTGATCCAGCCGTTCGCCGAGGACGTGAACCGGGTGCCCAGCTCCACCGAGTTGCCGTCACCGGTCACCGCGGCCGTGGCCGGGGTGGCGGAGGAGTTCCACAGCGTGCAGGGGCAGGTGACCGCCGGCGGCTGGGAACTGGTGGTGAAGCTCCACGTGACCGGGTCCGCCATGGCGTTGCCCCACAGGTCGGAGGCCTGGACGGACGCGGTGTACGTGGTGTGCAGCGACAGCTCGGTCGACGGGGTGAAGGTCGCCTTGTTCGACGCGGGAAGCGTCTTGGTGCCCGGCACGGTGTTGCCGTCCGGGTCCTTCACGGTGAACGTCAGGCTGTCGGCGTCGATGGCGTGGTCGAAGACGGCCGACACCGGTGCCGTGATCGACGTACCGGTCGCGCCGGACGTCGGCGAGGTGGAGGTGACCGCCGGCGGGGTCGTGCTGGCCGTCGAGGTGTCCAGCACCACGTCGACCCAGTAGTTGCTGCCGGAGGACGCCGAGGACGGGAAGGCACTGGTGGAGCTGTAGCGGTAGACGCCGTTGCCGCCGTCGGTGCCGGACTGGAGTCCGGTGAGCGGGGCGAGGCCTGCGGCCTTGTCGGAGAAGTAGCCGCCGTCGTAGGAGTATCCGCCGTTGGGGGCGAAGTACGAGGCGACGTAGGTGGTGTTGGCCTTGACGGTCACCGGGGTGGAGAAGTTCAGCTGCTGCCAGCCGGAGGCCGTCTCGCTGGTGAAGGTGCCGGTGGCCAGGCGGGTGCCGGAGGCGCTCCACAGGCTGCCGGTGTGGGTGCCGGTGTTGGCGGGCGACTTGTAGAAGCGGACACCGGTGATCGAACCGGCCACCGTGGTACGGATCTTGACGCCGAGCTCCAGGGAGCTGCCGTCACCCGCGTTGACGGTGCCGGGAACGGCGGAGGCCGGCCAGATGGTGCAGGGGCAGGCCTGGGGGCCGACGGTCAGTGCGAGGGTGGTGGTGGCGCCGATGTTGACGCTGTCGTCCACCGCGCGGACCTTGATCGACGCCGCACCCGGGGTCGTCGGGGTCCAGGTGTAGCTCCACGAGGTGAGGCCGGTGGCGGCGTTCCAGGTCGATCCGCCGTCGGTGGACACCTCGACGCGGGCGACGACGCCGCCGGAGTCGGAGGCGGTGCCCTTGACGGTGACCGGCTTCAGCGCCGGGACCGTGGCCCCGGAGGCCGGGCTGGTGACGGTGACGGCCGGGCCGGTGGTGTCGGTGGTGGCCGTGGCGGCGACGAGGTTGCTCTGCCGGGTGAGCGGCTGGACGCCCATGTCGGCGAGGATGTTCACGGTCGCCTGCTGCATGCGGGCGTCCTCGGTGACCACCGTGTCCGCCGGGTCGTACGTCGGCAGGTTGGTCAGGCCCCACGACCACTGCACGGTTCCGGCCCCGAACACCAGGGCTCCGGAGTCCTGGTCGCGGAACTCGACGAGGTTGTGCGTGGCGGTGCCGTTGCCGTACATGTTGCCCCAGTCGAGGCGGTACTTCCCGTCGTTGATGTCCACCGTGGTGGACGACAGGTCGATCGCGCCGGCCGGTCTGGTGCTGTTGGAGATGTCGCTGTCCCACTCGTAGCCGAGCGTGCCGGTCGGGAAGGTGGCCGTTTGGCTCGCCGTGAGGTTGGCGATGGAGGTGCCCCGCCACAGCCGGTTCTTGCCGTACGAGCCGGGGACCGTGATGGCGTCGGCGCGGTAGCCGTTCACCGTGAACATGGAGCCGGTGAGGATGTTCGGCGGCTGGTAGCTCTGACCGTAGTTCGTGCTGGCCGGGTCCATCCAGGTGCCGGTCCACTCGCCGCTGGGATCCGCGATGCCGTTGTTCTGCGCCATCTTGGTCATCTTGTAGCAGACCATGGTGCGGTTGGCCGTGCTCGCGCCGTCGATGCTCGGGGCGAGCCGGGTCTTCCAGAACACCTCGTTGCCGCTGAAGAAGGCCTGCCTGACGCCTGCCTTCCGGGCCGCCAGGACGTTGGAGTACTGGCTCTGCGTCCAGTACTCGTCATGGCCCGAGGACAGGTACACCTTGTGCTTCTTCAGCAGGGTGGCGCCGTTGGTGGACACGTCCACGCCGGACAGATAGCTGACGTCGTAGCCGTTGCGCTCCAGCCAGGACAGCATCATGAACTCGGAGCCGTAGATGCCGTTGTCGCCGCCGATGTCCAGCGGCCGATTGTAGCTGACCTCGTAGGCACGGCCGTCGGGCGCCGGGCCCGTGCCGCCGTAGAGGTCCTGGCCGCCGTAGTCGTTGTACGCCTGCCAGGTCTGGTCACTGGTCTGCACGACGACGTCGGAGGTGCTGGAGTCCTTGCGGACGACGAACGGGTACGGCATCAGGCCGTCGCCGTCGGTCTGCGTGAGGTTCGCGATGTACAGGCCGGAGACGGCGTCGCCGGGCACCGTCCAGTTCACGGTCACGGGCCAGTTGCCGCAGTCGACCAGGCCGGTGGCGGCCTTGGTGGTGCAGTTGGCCGGCTTCGTCGTGTAGTTGGCCGGGTAGGTCGTCGCCGCCTGGGCCGTGGTCGAGATCAGCCGCGCCCCGTCGCCGCCGTACCAGCCGAGGCGGTAGATCTCCACCCGGTACGAGACCGGTGACTGGACCTTGAACTGGACGTTGTCACCGGCCTGGACGCTCTCCTTGGTGGAGAACCCCTTGATGTCACCGTAGGCGTTGGGCGAGTACCAGTCGGACATGGGGCTGCCCGCCTTGGAGTTCTCGCATACGACAGGGTTCGAGCCCGTACCGCAGGGATCGGAAGCCGCCTGGGCGGACCCCGCCTGCGGGAGCACAGCCCATACCAAAGCGGCTATGACGGCGAGGCGCCCGCCCCGGAACCGTCTGCTCCATCTGTTCATGTGTACCTCTCAGCGGTGCTGTGCAGGACCGACCCTGAAAGTCGGGGGTGAGGCGTGTGGTGAGGGGACCGATCAGCCTCGGAGCGCTTCGGCGAGCGCGGCCACGACCTGCTGCTGCTGGTCGGGGGTGATCTGGGGGTACAGCGGGAGCGAGAGGATCCGCTCCGCGGCCTTCTCGGCGTTCGGGAAGTCGCCCCGCTCGTGGCCGAGATGGCGGTAGGCCGGGGTGAGGTGGACGGGGGCGGGATAGTGCACCCCGGCGCCGATGCCCTCGGCGTTGAGCTTGCCGACGAGGTCGTCGCGGTCGGCTCCGGCGACCTGGAGGACGTAAAGGTGCCAGACGTGGACGTTGCCGGGGGCCGTCACCGGGAGGACGACCCGGCCGGCGGCCGCGAGGTCGGCGAGCAGTTCGTCGTAGCGGGCGGCGGCGGCCCGGCGGGCCGCGTTGCCGTCCGCCAGCCGCTTGAGCTTGGCCCGCAGGACGACGGCCTGGAGTCCGTCCAGGCGGCTGTTGAAGCCGGGGACGTCATGGCGGTACTTGGCGACACCGCCGTGGTTGGCGATCGCCCGTACCAGGCCGGTGAGTTCCTCGTCGTCGGTCAGCACCGCACCGGCGTCGCCGTAGGCGCCGAGGTTCTTGCCCGGGTAGAAGCTGGTGGCCGCGACGGTGCCGCTGCCGGGCGAGCGGCCGTCGCGGGTGGCGCCCTGGCACTGGGCGGCGTCCTCCACGACCCGTACCCGCTCGGGCAGCCGGGCGGCCAGGCCGGTCACCTCGGCCATCTGTCCGTACAGGTGGACCGGTACGACCGCGCGGGTCGCCGGTCCGACGGCCTCCAGGGCGGCCTGCGGGTCGAGGAGATGGCTGTCCGGCAGGCAGTCGGCGAGGACCGGGCGGGCGCCGATCCGGGCCACGGCCCCCGCGGTGGCGATGAAGGTGTTGGCGGGCACGACGACCTCGTCGCCGGGCCCCACCCCGCTCGCGCGCAGGGCGAGTTCCACGGCGTCGGTGCCGTTGGCGACCCCCACGCAGTGCGCGACCCCGCCGAACTCGGCGTACTCGCGCTCGAACTGGCGGACCTCGTCGCCGCCGATGAACGCGGTGTTCGCCAGTACCCGGTCGAAACCGGCCCGGACCTCGTCGGCGACTTCTTCGTGGGCCGCCTTGAGGTCCACGAGCGGAATCTGGTTCATGTCAGTGGTCCCCCCACTGTCGGTGTTGCGAGTTCGTCCAGCGCGGGCGTGCCCGCCGCGCGCAGCCGTCGGGCCGGGCTCCCCACCCAGACCTCACCCGGCGGTACGTCGTCGAGTACGGCACTGCCCATGCCGATCTGCGACCAGGCGCCCACGGTCGCGCCCTCCCTGACCAGGGCGCCGGAGCCCACGTAGGCGCCGCGCTCCAGCCGCACTCCCCCGCCCAGGCGGACCCCGGAGGTGAGTGTCGCGTAGTCCTCGACCACGTCGTCATGGGTGAGGACCACCTGCGGCATCACTGCCACATGGGCGCCCACCCGTACGGCGGCGGTCAGGACGCAGTGCGCGAGCAGGACCGAGCCGGGGCCGATCCCGGAGTCCGCCGAGACCACCGCGCTCGGGTGGACCACGGTGGCGTAGCGCTCCTCGGGCAGTGCGAGCCGCCGGACCAGCCGGGCGCGGGCCGCGTAGTCGCGCGGGTTGCCCACGCAGATCACCACCCGCGCCTCAGGCAGTTCGTGGACCAGCTCGCAGCCGCCGAGGACGGGCACGCCGGCGACATCGGTGCCGTGCAGGTCCGCGTTGTCGTCGAGGTGTCCGAGCAGCTCGAAGGCGCCCGTGTCCGCCACCGCCTGGGCGGTCTCCCGGGCGAAGCCGCCCGCGCCGACGATCACGAGTCCGGTCATCCGCGGGCCTGTGCGCGCAGTGCCGCGACGACCCGGTCCTGCTGGGCCTCGGTCATCGTGTGGAACAGCGGCAGAATCAGCGAGTCGCGGCTGATCCGCTCGGTGACCGGCAGCGGCACGCTCGGGTGGTCCGCGTAGGCCGGTTCGAGGTGCGCGGCCATGATCCCGCGCCGGGCGGAGACACCGGCGTCGGCGAGCGCTTCGAGCAGGTCGTCGCGGCCCACGGGGAAGTCCTCGGCGAGCAGCACCCAGTAGGACTGGAAGTTGCTCTGCCCGTGCGCGGGGTCGCACACGGGGGTGAGGCCGGGGACGTCGTGCAGCAACACGTCGTAGCGGGCGGCCAGTTCGCGGCGGCGGGCGATCATCGCGTCGAGCTTGCCGAGCTGGACCAGGCCGATCGCGGCCTGCACGTCGGTCATCCGGTAGTTGAAGCCGACTTCCAGATAGCTTTCCAGCATCGGCTTGTTGCTCGCGTGGCGCTGGGCCGCCGAGGCGTTCATGCCGTGCTCGCGCAGCCGGCGCAGCCGGGTCGCCCACTCCGCGTCGTCGGTGGTGACCATCCCGCCCTCGCCGGTGGTGACGAGCTTGCGGGGGTGGAAGGACCAGGCGGCGAGCAGCGCGCCGTGCCCGACGGGCTTGCCGCCGACGGTCGAGCCGATGGCGCAGGCCGCGTCCTCGACCAGCGGCAGGTCCCAGTCGGCGCAGGCCGCGCGCAGGGCGTGCACGTCGGCCGGTACGCCGCCCTGGTGGACGGCGAGGACGGCCTCGGTGCGGGCGGTGCGGACCTGCTCCACGGTGGCCGGGGTCAGGTTGCCGGTGACGGGGTCGACGTCGGCGAACACCGGCTCGGCGCCGACGTACCGTACGGCGTTGGCGGTGGCGATGAACGACAGCGAGGGCACCACGACTTCGTCGCCGGGCCCGATACCGAGGGCGACCAGCGAGAGGTGCAGCGCGGTGGTGCAGGAGCTGACCGCGACGGCGTGCTCGGCGCCCACCCGCTCGGCGAAGGCCCGCTCGAAGGCGGCGACCCGGGGGCCCTGGGCGACCCATCCCGAGAGCACGGCGTCGGAGGCCGCGCGGGCCTCCTCCTCACCGAGCCAGGGGATCATCACGGGGATGCGGTCGGTGCTCACTCGGCGGCCCCCTGCTTGGCCTCCTGCTTGGCGGAGCGCTCCGCGCGCCACCACTGGACCAGGTCCCTCAGGCCCGTGCGCAGGTCGATCTCGGCGGTGAACCCGAGCCGTTCGGCGGCCTGGGTGGTGTCCGCGAGCCGGCGCACCACCGAGTTCACCGACCGGGCGGGACCGTGCACCGGTTCCAGCCCCTCGGCGCCCATCGCCTCCAGCAGCCCGTCGGCGAGCTCGCGCAGCGAGGTCTCGCTGCCGCTGGCGATGTTGAACACCTCGTCGGTGACGTCCGACTCGGCGGCCAGGATGTTGGCCCTGGCGATGTCGCGGACGTCGACGAAGTCCATGGTCTGCGTGCCGTCGCCGAGGATCAGCGGCGGCTCGCCCGACTCGATGCGCTCCATCCAGCGGATGAGCACCTCGGTGTACAGGCCGTGGATGTCCATCCGGGGGCCGTAGACGTTGAAGTAACGCAGGGCGACGTAATCGAGCCCGTACATGGCGTGGAAGCTGCGCAGCATGCCCTCGTTGAAGGCCTTGGCGGCGCCGTAGAACGTGTCGTTGTTGTAGGCGTGGTGGCGCTCGGTCGTCGGGAAGACCTCGGCCATGCCGTAGACGGACGCCGAGGAGGAGGCGATCACCTTGCCGACACCGGCCGCGGCCGCCGCCTCCAGCACGTTGAAGGTGCCGTCGACGAGGACCTCGTTGGCGAGCCTCGGCTCCTCCGCGCACTGGGTGATGCGGATCGCGGCGAGGTGGAACACCAGGTCGGCGCCCTCGGTGACCTTCTTGACGGTGTCGACGTCCCGGACGTCACCCTCGACGACCTCCACCACACCGCTGGGCAGGGCCTTTTCGAGGTTGGCCCGGCGCCCGCGCACGAAGTTGTCGAGGACGACGATCTCGCGGGCGCCGCCCTCGGCCAGCAGGTCGACCAGGTTGGAGCCGATGGTGCCGGCTCCCCCGGTGACCAGGATCTTCTTGCCACGTACGGTGCTCAACTGCGGTTGCCTCTCAGGTGATGGGGATCTGTCAACGCCCGGCGCGCAGGCCGACGACCGCGCCCTTGAACTGCAGGCTCCGGGAGGCCGCTTCGAGGATGTCCAGCACCCTCAGGCCCGCCCGGCCGTCGGTCAGCGGCGCCCGGCCCGTCCTGATCGAGTCGGCGAACTCGTCGACCATGCTGCGCAGCGCTTCCTTCTCGCCGATCGCGGGCGCGACCATGTCTCCCGAGCGGTACGAGATGAGCATGTCCCGGCGCTCGTCGGCGCCGATCTCCTGCGGTGCGGCCATGTCCACACCGCGGTCGTAGACGGACACCCGCTGCAGCGGGTTGAGGTCGTCCCAGAGGAGGGTGCGCTTGGAGCCGCCCACCATGGTGGTGCGCACCTTCGTCGGCGACAGCCAGTTGACGTGCACGTGGGCGATGGCCCCGGTGCTGAGCGTGAGCGTCAGATAGGCGATGCAGGCCTGTCCGGCGCCGATCGGGTCGGCCCCGTGGGCGGCGACGGCGACCGGCTCGACGCCCTCGGGGAGGATGAAGTCCAGGATCGACAGGTCGTGCGGGGCCAGGTCCCACAGCACGTCGATGTCCTTCTGGACCAGCCCGAGGTTGATGCGGACCGAGTCGACGAAGTGGACCTCGCCGAGCTCGCCGGAGTGGACCAGGTCCCTGATGCGGCCCACGGCGGGCGTGTAGCAGTAGGTGTGGTCGCACATCAGGGTCAGCCCGCGCTCCTCGGCCTCGGCGACCAGCCGCATCCCGTCGGCGTAAGTCGCCGCGAGCGGCTTCTCCACGAGGACGTGCTTGCCGGCGCGCAGGGCGGCCAGGGCGATGTCGAGGTGGGTGCCGGCGGGCGTGGCCACGGCGACGGCGGCCACCTCGGGATCGGCGAGGACGGCCGCGTAGTCCGAGGTGGCCTCGACGGTCGAGTAGCCGCCCAGGACCCGCCGGGCCCGGTCCACGTCGAGGTCGACCAGCGAACGCAGCCGGAACTGCTCGCTCGCCTGGAAGTTGCGGACAAGGTTGGGTCCCCAGTAGCCGGCCCCGACGACCGCCACCCCCAACGGCTCGCTGCTCTGCGTCACGTGGTCCCTCTTCCTTCGGTCCATCAGTAGGCCCCCGTTCCGCGCACCACCGCTGTCGTGGTGCGCGCCAGGATGGACAGGTCGAGGCTGGTCGACCAGTTGTCCACATATGCGAGATCGAGCCGGACCGCTTCCTCCCAGGGGAGGTCCGAGCGGCCGCTGACCTGCCACAGCCCGGTGAGGCCGGGCTTCACGAGCAGCCGGCGTCTGACCTCCGCCGGATACTCCTCCACCTCCTCGGGCAGGGGCGGGCGCGGGCCGACGAGCGACATGTCGCCCTTGACCACGTTGATCAGTTGCGGCAGTTCGTCGAGGGAGCTGCGGCGCAGGAACGAGCCGACCCGGGTGATCCTCGGGTCCCCCTTCACCTTGAACAGCAGACCGTCGCTGTTCTCGTTGAGGTGCTCCAGTTCCGCGCGCAGGGCCTCCGAGTCGGGGCGCATGGTGCGGAACTTGAACATGGTGAAGTGGTCGCCGTACCGGCCCACCCGCTGCTGCCGGAAGAGTGCCGGTCCCGAGCTGTCCAGGCGGACGATCAGGGCGACGAGCAGCATGGGCAGGGCGAGCAGAAGCAGCAGGCCGGCGGCGAAGGAACGATCCAGCAGTTCCTTCGGCAGCCGGGAGGTCCGGGAGAGGTTCGGCGCCTGGACGCGCACCAGCGGAACCCCGTTGGTGGGCCGTACCGCGAGCCGTGCCGCGGACACGTCGGCCAGGACGGGAGCCAGCAGGAAGTCCACGCCCCGCGCGGCCGCGGTCCAGGACATCCGGCGCAGGACGGAGGCGTCGAACTCGGGCGCGGGCAGCACCACCAGGGTGCCGATGCCCATGGCCCGGATGACGTCGTCCATGGTGTCCACACCACCGAGGACCGGCAGCCCCAGCTTGCGGACCGCCGAAGCGTTCTCCGGATCGCTCAGGCACACGCCCGCGGCCCGGAGTTCCTGGACACCGTCGCGTCGCAGCACGGCGACCAGCTCCGCGATGCCGTGCGCCGGCCCCACCAGGAGCGTGGCGCTGCGGCCCCGGTCCCGCGCCCACCTGCGGTGCAGTCGGCGCCGGAGCGTGTACCGGACCAGCACGGCGAGGAGACCGGCGGGCAACGCGGCCATGATCATGTCATGAAGAAGGCCCGCATCGTGGGTGAACGACCAGTGCGCGACCGCGGCGAGCGCCGGCAGGGCGACGGCGCCTCGGAGCACCCGTCGGTACTCCTCGGAGCCCAGTCCCAGGGCGCTGCGGTCGTAGGAGCGGTGGGCCACCATGGCCACGATCCACGTCGGAGGCAGCACCAGGGCCACCGCCCAGCGGCCGTACACCGCGTGGATCACGAAGGCCGCGGCAACAGCCGCGAGGCTGTCCGCGACCAGCAGGACGATCCGGTATCTCTGCTCCCAAGGTCTTCGGCGACCTTGCGGAGTCCTGTGTTCCACAAGCAATTGCTCATGCGTGACCTCAATGGTCATGCGCCCCCCACACGTGCACGGTTACCCCTGACCGAACACCGATGTGTCCCCAACACAGCGGCAGCTGAAAAACAAAGGAAGCCTCAGCGGTTCCCCAACCGCCGCATGTCCCCATACATGTCGGCTAGCGCCTCACGTTCCCCACCCAAACCGGTTCGGCGGCCCTCAATCTAGACCACCGAACGCAGTCACGGGAACAGTTGGACGAAACACACATCGCAATAGTGACATCGACTGCATACTGCCCAGGTGACGAGCATCGTGATCCCGGCCCACAACGAGGCGCAAGTCATCGGCCGGCTCCTCGACTCACTTCTGGCCGATTCCTCGGAGGACGAGACAGACATCGTGGTCGTGTGCAACGGCTGCACGGACGACACCGCGCGGACCGCGGCCGCCCGCGGTCCGCGCGTGCGGGTGGTCGAGATCCCCATGCCGTCCAAACACGCCGCTCTGCGGGTGGGTGACGACCACGCGCGCGACTTCCCCCGCCTCTACGTGGACGCCGACGTCGTGCTCGGCGGCGCCGATGTACGGGCGTTGACCGCGCCCCTCGACGACGACACCTCGGGCATCCTCGCCACCGCGCCGGAGCGGCGGATTCCGCTGGCCGGCTGTGCCTGGCGGGTGCGCGCCTACTACCGGGTGTGGCAGCGGCTGCCCGCGGTCCGTGAAGGGCTGTTCGGCCGGGGCGTCATCGCGGTCTCCAAGGCGGGGCACGCCCGGATCGCGGCCCTGCCGCCGCTGATGGCCGACGACCTGGCCGCTTCCCTGGCCTTCACGCCCGAGGAGCGGCTCGTGGTCGACGGGGCGCGGGTCGTGGTCCAGCCGCCGCGAACATGGCCGGATCTGATCAAACGGCGGATCCGGGCGGCGGTGTCCACGGCCCAGGTCGAACAGCAGCACCAGCGCCCGGAAGAGGTCTCGGCGCGCACGAGCAAGGCGGACCTGATCGCCCTGGTCCGCGCCGAACCGAGGCTGCTGACGGGTGTCGTAGTCTTCCTCGCGGCGGCGGTCGTCGCCCGGCGCGGGGCCGCGAAGGCCATCCGGGCCCAGGACTTCGGCACCTGGCTGCGGGACGAGAGCAGCAGACAGCACTGAAGCGCACCAGATCCGGAGTACCGACATGTACCTCACCGACCGCTCCGCGCCCGCGGAGGCGGACACCGGACAGGGCCGAAGACGCGGTCTGCGGCCCGGGGTTGCCCCGGTCGTGCTCGTGCTGGGCACGGTCAGCCTGATCACCGACATCTCCTCGGAGATGGTCACCGCGGTCCTGCCGCTCTACCTCGTCAGCACGCTCGGCTTCAGCCCGCTGGCCTTCGGCACCCTCGACGGCGTCTACAACGGTGTCAGCGCGCTGGTCCAGCTGACCGGCGGCCACCTCGCCGACCGCATTCGCAACCACAAACTCCTCGCCGGCCTGGGGTACGGCCTGTCCGCGCTGTGCAAGCCGCTGCTCCTGCTCGTGAGCAGCATCGGCGCGCTCGGCACGGTCCTCGCCCTGGACCGCACCGGCAAGGGCCTGCGCACCGCCCCGCGCGACGCGATGATCTCCTTGTCCACATCGTCCGGGAAACAGGGCCGGGCCTTCGGCGTGCACCGGGCGATGGACACCACGGGCGCGATGCTCGGCCCGCTCGCCGCCTTCCTCATCCTGAGCGCGGCGGCCGACGGTTACGACGCGGTGTTCGGCGTGAGCGCGTGTGTGGCGGTGCTCGGCGTGGTCGTCCTGGTGCTGTTCGTGCCGGGACGTCGGCAGGGAGGGCCGACGGCCGGCACGGAGCCGTCACCCACAGGGCGGCAGAACCCGGGCGATGCCCCGCAGGCGTTCGTGCCCGGCGCACGGCACGACGCGCCGACCGACCAGGCGCCCGGCACGGACCTGGTCGCACCCGTCGGGCGGCAGGTCACCGGCGCGGACGAGCCCGGTGCCGGCGACGACAGGCCCCCGGTCCGCGTCCGTGAAGCGCTCGCGCTCCTGCGGCTGCCCCGGCTGCGCGCCCTCGCCGGCTGCGCCGCACTCCTCGGTCTGACCACCGTCAGCGACGCCTTCGTCTACCTGCTCCTGCAACGCCGCGCGGGCATCGCCGAACAGTGGTTCACGCTGCTCCCGCTGGGCACCGCCGTCGTGTTCCTGCTGCTGGCCGTGCCCGTCGGGGCGCTGGCCGACCGGGTCGGGCGGTACACCGTGTTCCTCGCGGGGCACGGAGCACTGCTGACGGGTTACGCCCTCCTGCTGTGGGCGCCGGCCACACCGGCGCTGCCCTTCCTCGTGCTCGCCCTGCACGGGGTGTTCTACGCGGCCACCGACGGCGTACTCCCGGCCGCCCTCGCGGACATCGTGCCCGCCAAGCTGCGCGCCAGCGGCCTCGCCATCGTCGGCACCAGCCAGGCACTGGCCCGGTTCTGCTGCTCGCTGGCCTTCGGCGCGGCCTGGACGGTGTGGGGGGACGGCCCGGCGCTGGCCGCGTCGGCGGTCGGCCTGCTGTGCTGCGCGGCCGTCGCGAGCAGGGTGCTGCGCCCGACGGGCGGCAACCGATGACCACCAGGGCCCCGACGGTCCAGGGGCCCCGACGACCACCACCGCCACACGGGCTCCCCGGCCGAGCGCCGGCCGGCCTGCGCGCCCGCATGCCGGAGCGGACCGTACGGCGGCTCCAGTCCTCCCGCGCGACCACCGGGACCGACAGGCCCGACGCCCGAGAGAAGCTCCGGGACATGCCGCGCCCCGTTCGCCTCCGAGCCCCCGGGCCACCGAGGGAGCCCCGACGACCACCACCGCCACATCGAGGAACCACATGACACCGCTACGCCGCCGCCTGCTCGTTCTGCTCACGGCGGTCCTGCTGCTCGCGGGCGTGGGCACGGGCCTGGTGCTGCACGCCGCCGACCGCGCGGACCGGGCGAACCGGCCCCGGTCGGGCGGCCCCGCCGTCGGCACGGGCAAGCTGACGCTCGACCAGAAGAACCGCCTGACCTTCATCAACGCGGCCGCGGGCCCGCACCGCACCGCGGTCGCCTCGGTCCCGTCCGCCGATCCGAAGGCCGGACGCACCGCCTCGGACCTCAAGTGCGCGCGCTTCTACGCGGCCGCCGGTACCGGTATCTGCCTCCAGTCCAACCCCGGCGTCCTCAAGCAGAGCAACCGCGCCCTGCTCCTGGACGCCGACCTGCGCACCCGCCACACCTACGCGCTCGCGGGCACCCCCAGCCGGGCCCGGGTCTCCCCCAGCGGACGCTTCGTCGCCTGGACCGTCTTCGTCTCCGGCGAGTCGTACGCGTCGGCCTTCTTCTCCACCCGGACCTCGGTCCTGGACACCCGGACCATGAAACTGACGCCCAGCCTGGAGTCCTTCGCCATCACCCTGGACGGCAGGTCCTACCGGGCCGCGGACGTCAACTTCTGGGGCGTCACCTTCGCTTCGGACGACGACACCTTCTACGCCACCCTCAACTCCGCCAACAAGACCTACCTGGTGCGGGGTTCGCTGTCCGCCCGCGAGGTCACCACTCTGGTCGAGAACGTGGAGTGCCCCTCGCTCTCCCCCGACGGAACCCGGGTGGCCTTCAAGAAGCGGGTGCTGTCCCGTACCGACCTGTGGCACGAGTACGTCCTGGACCTGCGCACCCTCAAGCAGACCCCGCTCGCCGAACGCCACAGCGTCGACGACCAGGCCACCTGGCTCGACAACAGGACCGTCGCCTACGCCCTGCCCGCCGAGGGCAAGGTCGGTACCAGCGACCTGTGGAGCGTCCCGGCGAACGGCACGGGCACGCCGCGTCTGCTGATCGCGGGCGCGTCCTCCCCGGCACCCCTGTAGCAGATCGCGGTCAGTGCGATTCGGGTCAGTGCAACTCGGCCTCCACGGGGTCGTCTTCGAGGAACCCGCCCGACTGGTGGTGCCACAGCTTCGCGTACGGGCCGTCCAGGGCGAGCAGTTCCTGGTGGCTGCCCTGCTCCACGATCCGCCCGCGGTCGAGGACGACGAGCTGGTCCATGCCCGCGACCGTGCTCAGCCGGTGGGCCACCACGAGCGCCGTCCGCCCCTCCATGAGCCGCCACAGCGCCTCCTGGACCAGGATCTCGCTCTCCGAGTCCAGGGCACTGGTCGCCTCGTCGAGCAGCAGGATCGGCGCGTCGCGCAGGATCGCCCGGGCGAGGGCGACGCGCTGGCGCTGGCCGCCGGACAGCTTGACGCCACGCTCGCCCACGAGGGTGTCGAAGCCCTCCGGCAGCGCGTCCGCGAACTCCGTGACGTGGGCCGCCTCGGCGGCACGGCGGATCTCGGCGTCGTCGGCCTCGGGCCGGGCGAAGGCGATGTTGTCGCGCAGGCTCCGGTGGAACATCGCCGGGTCCTGCGGGACGTAGGCCATCAGACCCCGCAGGTCGGTCTGGCGCAGTCTGCTGATGTCCTGTCCGCCCACCAGGATCCGGCCGCCGTCGATGTCCTGCATCCGCAGCAGCAGCCGGGTGAGCGTGGTCTTGCCGCCGCCGGAGCGGCCGACGAGCCCCACCTTCGTCCCGCCGGGCACGACCAGGTCGAGCCCCTCGAAGAGCCGCTCGGCGCCCGCGTGGGCGAAGCTCACCCGCTCGAAGCGGACCTCGGCGGGCCCGGGCAGCAGCGGCTCGGGCGACGGCGGGTCGAGCACGGTCGGCGGGGTCAGCAGCAGTTCGGTGAACTGCGCTGCCTCCGTCATCGAGCTCTCCAGACGACGGTAGATCTGGTTGAACTCGAACATGATCCGGGTCGCGTTGGAGTAGTAGGTGAAGGCGACCACGACCGCCTCCACGCCGTGCTCGCCCCCGCCGAGGGTGACCGCGAGCAGCAGGCCCAGCGCGTTGGTCAGCACCGACATCGGCGCGACGAAGGTGTCGATGCGCAGATTGCCGTAGTCCCACGACCGGAGCATGAGCCGGCGTGAGGCCGCGACGCGGGAGCGGTGCTCGGCGGCCTCGCGTTCCTCGGCGCCGAAGGCCCGGACGGTGTCCATGTTCATCAGGCTGTCGGCGACGTGCCCGGAGACCCGGGCGACCGCCGCCTCGCGCTCGGCGACCAGCGCCTGGCGGCGCCGGATGAGGGGCGCCGCGCACAGCGCCGTCACCGCGATCATCGTCAACAGGCCGACGACGAGCAGCGGTTCGTAGCGCCAGAGCACCACCGAGCCGAACAGCAGCGGCACGACATTGCCCACGACCTGGAAGGCCAGGGTGTCGACGAACGGCTCGAAACGGGTGGCGAAGCTCAGGACGCGCTTGGTGAGCGACCCGGCGAAGTTGTCGTGGAAGAACGTCGCGTCCTTGGCGAACAGTTCGTCCATCCCGATGACGTACAGCTGCTCGATGCCGAGGGCGTCAAGACGGTTCATGCAGTGCAGGGCGACCCGCCACAGCCCTTCCGCGAGCAGCAGGACACCGGCGAAACCCAGGACGTACGGCAGTGCCGACCCGATGGTGAGTCCGCCGCCGTCGGCGATGTCTCCGGCGAGTTTCGCGACGATCAGCGGGGCGATGTAGTTGAGGCCGATGCCGCCCAGCGCGAACAGCAGCATGGCGGGAGCCGTCAGCCGGCGGAGCCGGGCCAACTCCCGTCCGTAGTAACGAAGTGCGAGGAGCACCGCGCCCCTGCGCGGGGTGATCTTCTCCAGCTCAGGCGTATGCATCCTAACCCTGTGTGTATGGGGAGTAGCGGTCCGAGTTCGGCAGTGTCCCGCGACGGCCCCTTCCCGGTCCACGCGTTTTTCGGCAGGTCAGGCCCACGGTGACGGACGAAATCTCAAGTGGCGCAAGGGGATTGACGCAGAAAGCGCTTGCCACCTACGGTCCCCCGAATGGGTATGCAGCGAAGATTCGGATGGGCCTCGCTCGCCGCGGCGACCACCATGGCACTGGCGGCCGGGGTGACCGCGGCACCGGCCGCACACTCCGCGGACGATCCCGTGCGGATCGTGGTCGACGGGAACGACGTACGCGCCGGCAACGTGAACGGCCTGACCTACAAGGGCCTCGGCCTGCTCAGCTGCAACAGCACGAGCAACCTGCTGATGGACTACAAGGCGGAGCACCCCGACCGTTACTGGCAGCTCGTCAGAGTGCTGTTCGGCGGCCGGAACCCACTCATCAACCACGTCAAGATCGAGATGGGGTCGGACACCAACACGTCGACCGGTTCCGATCCGGCGACCATGCGCACGGCGGACGAACTCGCCGACGCGTCCCGCTCCCCCGGCTTCCAGCTGGCCGCCGACGCCAAGACGGTGAACCCGAAGCTCAAGGTCTCGATCCTGCGCTGGGTCATGCCCCAGTGGGTGCAGACCGAGTGGAACAAGGGCACCGGCACCGACGAGATGTACAAGTGGTACAAGGAGACGATCCTCGACGCGTACCAGAAGTACGGGTACATGGTCGACTACGTCAACCCGGACACCAACGAGACCACGAAACCCGACCTCTCCTTCGTCAAGTGGTACAAGAACGCCGTGGCGAACGACACCGAATTCGCCGACCCCCGCTACGGCTTGACGTCCGGTCAGCAGGCATCGGCCGCGAAGGCGTACCACGCCATCAAGATCGTCGCCTCGGACGAGAACACCACGAAGAACATCGGTCCCGCGATGCTCACGGACACCGAACTCTTCGGCGCGGTCGACGCGGTGGGCTACCACTACACCACCGAGGACCGTCTCGACGGCACCCCGGACAGCGCCACCTACCGGCCCTACTCGAAGCTGGCGACCGGTGACAACGCCTCCGGCCAGGACAAGGAGGTCTGGTACAGCGAGGGCGTCGGCTCCTTCGGCTGGACGGACTACCGGGTGGCCAACACCGAGGGGCCGGGCGGCGCGAGCACCGGGATCGGCGGTGTGCAGAGCGCCCTCGACATCGCCAACCGCTCCGTGAAGAGCTACGCCAACTCCAAGCGGACGCACTACATCTTCCAGCCGGCGATCGGGGCCTTCTACGAGGGCGCCCAGTACAGCCACAAGGAGCTGGTCAGCGCCCGCGACCCGTGGTCCGGGAGCATCCACTACGACGCCGCCGTGTACGTGATGCAGCACTTCACCCAGTTCGCGAGGACCGGCTGGGAGAACGACACCAACACGGCCGGCATCTGGCGCACCGTGCCGGAGGCGAGCTACAGCGGCGTGAGCGGCACCGAGAACGTCGACGGCTCGAACGGCGCCCCCAGCTACATGACGCTCGCCGACCCGAAGAAGAAGGACTTCTCCACGATCGCCGTCAACGACAGCGACCGGACGAAGACGTACCGGATCAAGGCCGAGAACATGGACCTGGGCGGCGATCCCACCATGGAGGTCTGGGAGACCCGCGCGGCGGACCCCGGCCAGGCCTACGACGCGAACTTCAAGCACCTCGCCGCCGAACTCCGCCCCGACGGCGACGGCTTCTACACCTACACCGTGCAGCCCCGCTCGATCGTCACGTTCACCACGCTCGACCGCAGCCACGACAAGGCGACCCGGCAGCGCCTGCCCGAGACCGCGGCCCGCACCGTGCTCGACACCGACGCGACCGGCAAGCGGCACGACACCCGTGACACCGTCCTGTACGCCGACGACTTCGGGTACGAGGAGGAGGGCCGGGTCCGGGTCGGCACGGACGACGGGGCCCGCAAGGTCTCCCAGCCGTACCTCGCGTCCCGTGGTAACCAACCGCGCTACCTGGTCGACCAGACCGGCGCGTGGGAGGTCGGCAAGGACACGGACGGCGACAACGTCCTCTACCAGTACCTGGACCAGTCCATGAAGGACACCGGGGCCTGGAACCGGAACACCCCCAACACCACGGTCGGCGACTTCCGCTGGGAGAACTACAAGGCCTCGGTCGACGTCTCCTTCCCGGACCCGCAGGGCGGCCTCGCCACCCTGGGCGTACGCCAGCAGAAGGGCATGGCCGCGACGGACGCCGCGTACAGCATCGGGATCGGCCCGGCCGGAAGCTGGACCTTCTCCCGCTACGGCACGGCGATCCGCACCGGGACGGTCGCCGCGTCCGACGGCTACCGCCTCGCCGTCGAGGCCAGGGGCGCGACCGTCACCGCGTACGTCGACGGACAGGCCGTCGCCACCTACCTGGACCCGGTGCCCGTGACCGAGGGCCGCGTCAAGCTCGGCACCGACTTCCACCGGACCGCGTTCGACAACCTGAGGGTCGAGAAGGTCGCCGGATACACCCCGTACGCCACCACGCTGACCGACAACATGGACAGCTCGGTCACCTACGCCGGCACCTGGAGCCGGAACGCCGCCCTCGGTGACGCGATGAACTGGTACCGGTCGACGTCGACCAGCACCACCGCCGGCGCGACGGTCACCGTCCCGTTCCGCGGCACGGGCGTCGACGTCATCGGCGGCAACGACGGAAGCGCCGTTCTCGACGTCTTTGTGGACGGAAGGCCCGTCGCCCGGGACGCCAGGACCACCGCCACCGACAAACGCCAGGCGACGTACTCGCTCCGCGGCCTGCCCGAGGGCAGGCACTCGGTCACCTTCACCCTGAAGTCCGGGAAGATCGTCCTCGACGCCTTCACCGCGCTCTCGGGGGACGTGGACGGCCGGGTCGACACGTCACCGGTCCGCACTGCCCTGGAGGCGGTGGGCTCCCCGGACCGGAGCGACTACACGGCCGACTCCTGGGCCCTGTTCGCCTCCGCACGCAAGGCCGCCAGGGCCGCGGTGTCCGGACAGCGGGGCCTCGACACCCTCGGCGTCGAGCAGCTCGCGAGCAGGCTCGGCGCCGCCTACGCCGGACTGGTCCGCGAGGAGGCCTGACCAACGCGAGCGGCGGGCCCGCCATTTCTGGCAGACCCGCCGCTCGTCACCGTCGGGACGACAGGATTTGAACCTGCGACCCCTTGACCCCCAGTCAAGTGCGCTACCAAGCTGCGCCACGTCCCGGCCGCGATGCCCACGGTGTTCCGTGTGATCGCGCAGGTAGACCTTACCTCACGCACGCGGCCGGACCGACTGGCGGGATGTCAGCCCCGGGTGGCGACGGTCTCGCGGACCTCCGTGGTCCCCGTGACGACCCGGCGCACGCTCCGCCGTACCGGAACGAGCAGCGCGGCCAGCGCCGCCGCCAGGCACAGCACGGCCAGCAGCGAGAAACCGTGCGTGTAGCCGGACTCGTACGGCAGCCCCGACGGCTGCAGACGACCGGTGACCAGGACGCTGGTGACCGCCGCCCCGATGGAGCCGCCGATGGTGCGGATGTTGGCGTTCATCCCGGTCGCGGCACCGGTCTGGTCGGCCGGGACACTGCCCACGATCAGGTTGGCCATGGAGGCGAAGGCGAGCCCGATGCCCAGGCCGAACAGGCCCGCGACCACGGCGATCTGCCACTGCTCGTCGTGCCACAGGGCGAGGAACCCGCAGGCCACCGCGCCCAGCGCGGCACCCGTGGTGAGCAGGGCCTTGGCGCCGACGACCGGCTCCAGGCGGCCGCTGAGGACACCGGAGAGGAACATCGCCACCAGCATCGGCAGCATGAGCAGTCCTGCCTGGGTGACACTCGCGCCGAAGCCGTACCCGGCCGACGACGGCGTCTGGACGAAGCCCGGCAGGAAGGACCAGATCGAGTACATCCCGGCGCCGAAGAGCAGCGCGGCGGTGTTCGTGGTCCACACGGCGGGCAGGCGCATCACCTTCAGGTCGATCAGCGGGGTGCGCGAGCGGGCCTCGGAGTACAGCCACAGCGCGAACAGCACGACGGCCGCGGCGAACAGGACGAGCACCCTTGCCGAACCCCAGCCCCACCGGCCGGCCTGGCTGAGCGGCAGCAACAGCGCGACCAGCCACGCGGACAGCAGGACGGCACCCAGCCAATTGACGCTGCCCTGCGCGCGGTTGGGCGACTCGGGCACATACCGTACGGCGATGAGCGTGGCGGCGATCACGATGGCGACCGGGATCCAGAACAGCCAGCGGTAGTCGAGCGCGGTCACGATGGGACCGGCGGCGACCATGCCGACGCCACCGCCGGCGGCGATCACGGCGGACAGGTTGCTGATGGAGCCGCTGACCCGGGACGCGGCGAACTCGTCCCGGATGATGCCGAAGGAGAGCGGGAACAGGGCGCCGCCGACACCTTGGACGACCCGGGCGACGATCAGGACGCCGATGCTCGGCGCGAGGGCGGCGAGGAGACAGCCGACGGCCACGGTCACGAGGACGGCGACGAGGGTGCGCTTCTTTCCGATCAGGTCGCCGACGCGGCCGAGGATCGGCGTGAAGATCGAGGCGGACAGCAGATACGCGGTCATCACCCAGGTCACGATGGACTGCGAGGTGTGTAGTGCGTGCTGGACGGTCGGCAGGGCCGGCGCGATCAGGGACTGGAGCATGGAGAACACGCCGGCACCGGCCGCGAGGACGGCGAAGGTGAGGCGGGTGGACGAGCGGGGCATGGAGAGCCTCTCCGAACACAGAGTGCGGCCGGAGCCTCGTGGGAAGCGGTCGCGGAAAGGACGGTGGACGCACCTCGACTGCTAAAGTGGAGGTACGCCTCCACTCTAGCGGAGGCACGCCTCCGCTTCAACCCGTACCGGAGGTGCACCTCCGTTTCAGCCCCGGGAGGCAGTCGTGACCGCCCCGTCGTTCCCCGTCAGCGAGATCGTCGCGTCCCGCCGGCCGCACCGGAAGGACGCCGCCCGCAACTACGACGCCCTGCTGGCCGCCGCCCGCGAGGCGTTCGCGGAGCACGGGGCGGAGGCGTCCCTGGAGGACATCGCGCGGCGCGCGGGCGTGGGCATCGGCACGCTGTACCGGAACTTCCCCACCCGCCGTCACCTCTTCGAGAGCGTCTACGCGGACGAGGTGAACACCCTCGTGCGGGTGGCCCAGGAGGTCGCCGACCGGGAGCCCTGGGAGGCGCTCACGGCCTGGCTCGACCGGTTCGCGGGCTACATGGTGACCAAGCGGGCGGTGCGCGAGGCGCTCAACGACGAGTCGGAGATCTTCGCGGCGTGCCGGGAGTCGATGTACGCGGCGGGCGGGCCGTTGCTCGAACGGGCTCAGGAGGCGGGCCAGGCACGGCGGGACATGGACTTCGTGGACCTGTTGCGCATGGTCGCCGGCATCACGGCGACCGCCTTCGACGACGACGCCCAGCGCGACCGGGTGCTGTCGATCGCGCTGGACGGGGTGCGGGCGGTGTCTGGAGCGGAGAGCGCCTAGGGACTCGGGCCCGTCTCGTCGTTCGCGGGTGCGGGTTGTGGGGGCTGGTCGCGCAGTTCCCCGCGCCCCTGGGTAGGTGAGACGACTCCTGGTTGACAGGCGTCAGTGGGCGGTGACCAGTTCCTGCTCACTGCCGACCGGCACCTGCCGGGCGCTGCGCAGGGCCGCGAGGCCGATGAAGACCATGGACGAGAGGCCGGCGAGGGCGAAGGCGGTGAAGCCCCGGTCGCCGTTGCCCGAGGCGAGCAGCTGGCCGCCGAGCCAGGGGCCGAAGACGGCGCCGAAGCGGCCCATGCCCGAGGTCCAGCCGACGGCCGTGGCGCGGTGGTCCGGGTGGGAGCGGATCGAGACGGTGGCATAGATCATCGTCTGGGCGCTGTTGAGAAAGACGCCGGTGAGGAAGACGACGATCATCGTGACGGTCATCGGCATGTGGACGCTGAGCAGGAAGACGCCCGCGGCGGTCAGCGCGAACCAGAGCGCGGAGATGCGCGGGGCGCCGAAGCGGTCGGCGGCCCGGCCCGCGACGAGCATGCCCACGATGCCGCCGAGGTTGAAGACGACCACGAAGGACAGGGCGGAGCCCAGTTCGTAGCCCTCGGCGCGCATCAGGGTGGGCAGCCAGGTGGCGACGCCGTAGACGAGGAGCAGACCGCCGAAGGAGGCCACCCAGTAGAGCAGGGTCTGGATCCACTCGTCGCCGCGGAAGAGCTTCGCCAGGTTGACCCAGCGGTCACCGGCGCCGCCGGCCTTCGCGGCGGGCACCTCGACGTCGTACCGCTCGGCCAGCGCCCTGGCCTCCTCGCCGCGCCCCTTGGCGACCAGGAAGCTCAGCGACTCGGGCAGGAACTTCGCCAAGACCGGGGCGAACAGCAGCGGGAGCACACAGACCCAGAACGCGGCACGCCAGCCGACCGGGTCGATGAGCCACTTGGCGACATAGGCGGAGAGGATGCCGCCCGCGTGGTGGGCGGTCATCAGCAGGCCGATGACGAGGGCGCCGCGGCCGCGCGGGGCGTAGTCGGAGACCATGCTGATCGCGGTCGGCAGCAGACCGCCGAGGCCGAGGCCCGCCAGGGTCCGGCCGACGCCGAAGACCTCGACGCTGCCGGCCAGCGCGCACACGCCCGAGGCCAGCGAGAAGAGGATCACGCAGCAGACGATCAGCTTCTTGCGCCCGACGCGGTCGGCGATCGTGCCGGCGACGAGGGCGCCGACCAGCATGCCGAAGGTGGCGTAGCTGCCGAGGTCGCCGGCCTGGTCCGCGGTGAGGCCGAAGGTCCTGGTCTCCAGCAGGTGGGGCAGCACCGAGCCGTAGATGAACATGTCGAGACCGTCGAAGAGCACGGCCAGCCAGCACAGACCGACGACCAGGAGGGCCAGTCCGCTGCCCCGGGCGGACAGGAGCGGGGAGGGGGAGGAAGACATCGTTGGTTACCTCTCGTACGTGGTGCGCCAGACGCTAAGGAGCCACCCCGCGAAGTGTCAACGCTTTTGTCAACAATCTCATCGACAGTCTTCGCCGGGTGGCTCCCCCGTGCCGCTCGCGCCGCCTCAGCCGACCGGCGGCGTCCCGTGCGTGTGGAACGACTCGATGGTCTTCAGCCCCCAGGCCTGCCCCTTCTTCCGCTCCTCCTCGGTCCAGGTGACGAGCGGCCAGTCGGGCGCGAGCACCAGCCGGGTGAGCGGGTTGCACAGCTCGATGCGGTTGCCGCCGGGTTCGTAGACGTAGAGGAAGAACGTCTGCTGGATGGCGTGCTTGTGCGGGCCGGTCTCGATGAACACCCCGCTGTCGATGGCGAGATCGGCCGCGCGCAGGACGTCCTCTCGGGTGTCGGTCGCGAAGGCGATGTGGTGCAGCCGCCCCTCGCTGCCGGTCCAGTCCGAGGTGTAGACGACGTCGTACGACTTGTTCGTGTACGTCAGCCAGCGCGCCGCGATCCTCCCGCTGTCCAGCCGGATCTGCTCGGTGGGCCGGGCGCCGAGGATGTTCTGCTGGAACTCGGCGTTGGCGAGCACGTCGGCGGCGAGGAAGTTGATGTGGTCCAACCGCCGTACGCCCACTCCCCTGTTGGGCTTGGCCTGCGGCTGGTTCTTCAGCGCGGGCCTGAGCTCGTCGGGGGCCCGGTAGTACTCGCTCTCCCAGTAGAGGGCGTGTTCGTGGCCGTCCGGGTCGGTGGTGACGTAGAGCTTGCCGAGACCGGGCTCGTCCTCGGCCCACGTGCCGGTGCCGCCCGCGTCCTCAACTGCCTTGATACGGCGGTGCAGTGCCTCCTCGCTGGAGGTGCGCAGGGCGAGCCGGCCGAGGCCGGGCTGCTCGCGGGCGGTGAGGACGAGGCTGTGGTGCTCGTAGTCGTCGTAGGTCCGCAGGTAGACGGTGTCGCCGTCCTGGCCGTTGACCGTCAGGCCGAGGAAGTCGGTGAAGAAGGCGACGCTGGCGTCGAGGTCCGGTGTGAACAGCTGGGTGTGGCCGATGTGGGCGATGTCGCCGAGCGGCGGAGTCATCAGTGACCTCCTGTGGGTCGGTCGGCGGCCCGGGGGAAGACGGTGCCGTCGAAGATCTTGCGGGCGGTGCGGACCACGGCGGTACGGCGGGCGGAGGGCAGGCCGTCGGGGGTGACGGCCAGGCTGCTCTCGATGTCCAGGAACCCCGTGGGGTGTTCTATGCGCACGCGGTCGCTCCCGGGATCGATCTCCGCGATCCCGGCGCCCACGCTCCCGTCGATCCGCAGGCCCGCGGCCACACTGGCCGCGCCCAGGACGCCGATGGAGGTGTGGCAGCGCACGGGGATGAAGGTCCGCGTGGTGACCGCACCGCCGTCGCGGGGCGGGGCGAGCAGGGTGAGCTTGGGGACCGTGGCGTCGGACACGTCACCGAGGCCCATCAGGCGGCCCGCCGCCAGGCGGACGGTGCGCAGGCGGTCGGCCAGGGCCACGTCCTCCTCCAGGTCCCGGGGCGGCTCGTAGCCGGTGACCCTGAGGGAGGTCGCCGTGATCAGGACGGTCGGCATGCCGTTGTTCACGCAGGTCACCTCGACGCCTTCGATGACGTCGACGGCATTGCCGGTGGGGAGCAACGCCCCGGCGCCCGGCGGGAACTCGATCACCACGGCCGCGGCCGTACCCGGCACACCCGAGATCTCTGCGTCCCCGGTGTAGTCGACGCGGCCGCCCGGGGTCGGGAAGGTCGCGGTCGCGTAGTCGCCGGTGTTGACCATGCGGATCCGGACGGAGCTCTCCCGCTCCCCCGCCGTGACGATTCCGCGCTCGACGGCGAACGGGCCGACGCCGGCGAGGATGTTCCCGCAGTTCTGACGATCACTCACCGCCGCGCGGTCCACGGCGACTTGGAGGAAGTGATAGTCCACGTCGGCCTGCGGGTCGGCGCTCGGCGAGATCACGGCGACCTTGCTGGTGAGCGGGTGCGCGCCGCCCAGGCCGTCGATCTGCCGGTCGTCCGGACTGCCCATGATCCGCAGCAACAGGTCGTCGCGCAGGGCGGGTTCGGCGGGCAGGTCGTCGGCGAGGAAATAGGCGCCCTTGGAGGTGCCGCCCCGCATCAGCATGCAGGGCACCTGCTCGTTCACGACCGCCCTCCCTCGTACTCCTCGTACGTGCGGTACTCCACTCCGAGCCTCTGCAGCGTCTCCCGCAACCCGTAACGGTCCAGCCCGAGTTGCCCCTCGATGAAGGCGGCGCGGGTGGCGGCCTCCTTGGCCTCGCGGGCCTCCGCCTTCTCCACCGTCTCGGCCACGCGTCGGCGCGGGACGACCACGACACCGTCGTCGTCGGCGAGGATCACGTCGCCCGGGTCGATCACCTGGCCGTCGATGGCGATCGGCACGTTGACCGAGCCGCCGGTGGCCTTGACGGTGCCCTGCGAGGAGACCGCGCGGGACCAGGCGGCGAAGCCCATGTCCCGCAGCTCCTGTGTGTCACGGATGCCGGTGTTGGTGACGACCCCGCGTACTCCGCGCTGCCGCAGAGCGGTCGCGAAGAGCTCGCCGAACAGTCCGTCCGTGCAGGGCGAGGTGGTGGTGACGACGAGGAGGTCGCCCTCGCCGCACTGCTCGACGGCCGCGTGGATCATGAGGTTGTCACCGGGCCAGCCGATCACGGTGACGGCCGTGCCCGCGACCCGTACGCCCTGCTGGATCGGGCGGATCGCCGGGCCCAGCAGGCCCGTTCGGCCCATGGCCTCGCTGACGGTGGCCACGCCGTACCGCGCGAGCGCGTCGACGTCCTTCAGAGCCGCCTTCGGGGGGTTGGTGACGATCACGCCGCTCATGCCAGCTCCTTCGCGATCTGCGGGTAGGGGCGCATGTACGCCTCGGCCATGGTCTTGTGGGCCAGGCCCAGGTTCGGGCCCGCGTTGCGCTTGAGCTGGACGCCCCGGCGCACGGCCAGGTCGGTGTAGTAGTCCCACAGGTGCTGCTGGGCGCCGAGGCACTCCATCGCCTTGCGCTTGGTCTCCCAGACCTCGGTGATGTCGAGGAGGACCTCGGGCTTGAAGCCGCTCATCTCGGGCTGGTGCGGCTCGAAGTAGAAGACCGGCGGGGCCCCGATGATCGCGCCCTCGCCCGGATAGCCGATGGCCTGCGCGAGGATCCTGGCCTCCATGGCCATGCGGTTGGCGGCCGGGTGGTCGCCGTTGTACGGGTCCTCGACCGGGTGGGTGAGCACGACATCGGGCTGGGTGGCCCGGTAGACCTCGACGAGCCTGTCGGTCAACTCGGCGGTCGGGAGCAGCGGGTAGTCGCCGGCGTCGAAGAAACGGACCTCGGCGCCGAGGGTCGCGGCGGCACGCTCGGCCTCGCCCCGGCGTATCGCCTTGATCTCGTCGAGCCCCTTCCCCTCGCGCCAGGCCCTCGCGGACTCCCCGCGCTCACCGAAGGTCAGACAGGCGATGGTGACCCTCTCGCCCCGGGAAGCCGCCAGGGCGATGGCTCCGCCTGCCCGCCACACGAAGTCCCCGGCGTGCGCGGTGATCACCAGTGTCGAACGTGGAGTGGCGGGCGCGCCTGACTGCGTCATTACGTGAATCTCCTTGGAATGGACAGGTTCGCGCCCACCTCTGCGTCGCTCAGTCGCGCAGCGCCTCGATCACGCTGGTGAGGTGGGCGCGGACGGTCTTCTCGGCCGCCTGCGGGTCCCTGGCCCTGATCGCCTCGATCATCGCCAGATGCTCGTTCAGGGAGTGCTGCGGGCGTCCCGGCCGCAGCGCCAACTGGAAGCGGTGGCGAACCAGTTGGGCGTTGAGTCGCTCCAGCAGATCCACGGCGGTCCGCTGGCCGGAGAACTCTCGCACCCTGGCGTGCAGCTCCTGGTTGAGCTCGGAGTAGGTCATCGGTTCGCCGTCGACCACGGCCTTGGTCATCGCCGTGCCCAGTTCGGTCAGCTCGGCGAGCTGCTCGTCACTGGCCAGGGTCGCCGCCTTGGCCGCGCACAGTCCTTCGAGGACCATGCGGCACTCGGTGATGGCGACCGCCTCCTCGACGGTCACCACCCGCACCCGGGAACCCCGGTTGCGGATCCGCTCGACGAGGCCCTGGGCCTCCAGATCGATGAGTGCGGCCCGGATGCTGGCCCGTGTCACACCGAACTGCTCGGCGAGCTCGTTCTCCACCAGCCGCTGCGCCGGTGCCATCTCGCCGTGCAGGATCGCCTGCCGCAGCTGCGCGAGCGCATGCTGCTTGGCCTGCTCCCCGGTGCTCGGACGGGCTTCTTTCGGCATTGTTGCCCTCCCTGAGTGAGTGCCTGTCGAACCTAAATCTAGCCAAACAAGATTGTCAACAATTTTGTCTGCCGTATCGCGGGCATGGCGGGCCGGTGGATCGCCGGGGGGTCGTCGCGCAGCGCCGACTTCGCGAGGCCGTCGCATCGGAGTCGGTGCAGAGGAGGCCCGGCACCGGGTCACCGCGGAGCGGATGCGCATCACCCGCGATCTGCACGACACGGTCGCCCACCATCTCCTCCTGGCCAACGTCCGGGCCGGCGCGGTCAGCCGGATGCCGCCCGCGCGGCCCGGCGACGGTGCTGCGCGAACTCAAGGCGACCGTGGGCCTGCTGCGGCACCACACCGACCGTGCGGCTGACGCCGACAAGGCGCCGGAGCCCACCCGGGCTCACGGTCACCCTCACCCTCGAAGGAACAGCGAGGCCTCTGGCCGCCGGTACCGACCTCACGGCGTACCGCATCGTCCAGGAAGCCCTCGAGACGCCAGCATCCCACTGAACTTGCTTAAGTCAATCAATTGCGATTCACTTGAGTAAGTCAAGCAATCCCTCTTCTCTCCTTGCTCCCGACCGGAGGACCAGCCATGTCCGACGCCCTTGCCGAACCCGTCGCAGCGGGGTCGTCCGCCCCGCCGAAACCGAACGCCGTGGTGGCGGTGCTGGCCCTGGCCGGAATCGTCGTCTCGCTGATGCAGACCCTGGTCATCCCGATCGTTCCCGAGCTGCCGAAGCTCCTGCACGCGGAGGCCTCCGACACCGCCTGGGCGGTCACCGCCACGCTCCTCGCCGCGTCGGTGGCCACGCCGGTCGTCGGGCGGCTCGGCGACATGTTCGGCAAGCGGCGGATGCTGCTGCTCAGCATCGTGCTGCTGGTGTCCGGTTCGGTGGTCTGCGGCCTCGCCGACTCCCTCGTCCCGATGATCATCGGACGGGCCCTGCAGGGGCTGGCCGCCGCGGTCGTACCCCTCGGCATCAGCATCATGCGGGACGCGCTGCCGGCCGACCGGCTCGCCGGGTCCACCGCGCTGATGAGCGCCTCGCTCGGTGTCGGTGGCGCGCTGGGGCTGCCGTCCGCCGCGTTCATCGCGGACAACTGGAACTGGCACATCCTGTTCTGGGTCTCCGCCACGCTCGGTGTCGTCGCCTTCGTGCTCGTCCTGCTGATCGTGCCGGAGTCCACGGTGCGCGCCGGGGGCCGGTTCGACCTGGTCGGTTCGCTGGGTCTGTCGGCCGGTCTGGTCTCGCTGCTGCTGGCCGTCTCCAAGGGCGGCGACTGGGGCTGGACCAGCGGCACGACGCTCGGCCTCGGCACCGCCGCGGTCGTGATCCTGCTGGCCTGGGGCTGGTGGGAGCTGCGCAGCCCGCAGCCGCTGGTCGACCTGCGGACCACCGCCAAGCCGCAGGTGCTGTTCACCAACCTCGCCTCGATCGCCCTCGGCGTCTCGATGTTCGCGATGTCCCTGGTGCTCCCGCAGCTGCTCCAGCTGCCTGAGCAGACCGGCTACGGCCTCGGCAGGTCCATGCTGACCGTCGGTCTGGTGCTGGCCCCGCAGGGACTGGTGATGATGGCCATGTCCGCGGTCTCCGCGGCCCTCACCAAGGCCAAGGGTCCCAAGATCACACTGTTGATCGGCACACTGATCGTGGCCGCGGGGTACGGGCTCAACATCGTCCTGATGTCCGAGGTCTGGCACCTCGTCCTGGTCTCCTGCATCATCGGCGCCGGCATCGGCTTCACCTACGGCGCGCTTCCCGCCCTGATCATGGGCGCCGTGGATCCCACCCAGACGGGCGCCGCCAACAGTCTCAACACCCTGATGCGGTCCCTCGGCACCTCCTTCGCCAGCGCCATCGCCGGTGTGATCCTGGCCCAGATGACCACCGACTTCGGCGGCTACGCGCTGCCCTCGGAGAACGGCTTCAAGGTCGTCATGGTGATCGGTGCGGGGGCGGCGCTGCTCGCCTTCGCCGTCGCGACGTTCATCCCGCGCCGGCGCCGGACGTCACCGCAGGCCCCGACGGACGGGCCGGTGGAGCCGGCGGGCGTCGGCGCCAAGGCGTAGGGCCTGGTCTGTCGCAGATGGATCGGCCGCCGCTTCCTTGTGGGAGGGGCGGCCGATCTGCGTTGCGGGGCTGCGGGATGGGGCCAGTCACCCGAGCGCCGGCTCGGCGAGCAGCACGACTCGGTCCGCCGTGGCATCGCCGGACGGCGACACCGTCCTCGGAGCAGGCGTACGACCATCCCCGCGATCGACGGAAACTGCGGGGTCGGGCACACCCCGCACCCCTTACTTGATCACCGCGTTCGCCACCACGACCACGACCCCCAGCATCGCGTCCACCACTCCGATGCCGATCGCGACCGTCCACGGGCGATGGGACCAGCGGGCCGTGACCAGGCCCAGGGCGAAGAGGAGGGTGATGTTGAGGATGAAGGCCAGGTACTCGACGCCGTTCGCGGGCCACCAGCCCCAGCCCGCCCCGGCCAGGAGAGCGACCGTCGGCAGGACCGCGGCGATGAGGGGCCACTCGGCGACCAGGGTGCGCAGGGCGTCCCCGCGGCGGTGCGGGGCGCGCTCGGCGATGTAGTGGGCGTAGCCGTGCGCGAGGGCGGAGGCGAGGGCGGTGACCAGGAGCCACGCGGCGTCGTAGCGGCGGCTGGCCTGGGAGGTGTGCCCGTACTGGGTGAGCGCGGCCACCATGGAGCAGGCGAGGACCGAGCCGTAGACGCCGCCGAAGAGGACGGCCTCACGGGTGTCGTGCTGGTGCGGCCGGGACGCGGCAGTCTCGGTGTCCACCATGTCCTCCACGATCACCCGGGCCGCCAGGTGCCGCCAGTTCGCGACGGAGTGTACGCCCACCTGCGCCGACACTCCACACACTGTCGGCGGACGGGCCGGGAACGATCTCGCTAGGGTCGCTCCATGGACCACAGCTTCGTACTGCACATCCCCGACGCCGAGCTCGAGTCCGAGCCCCTCGCCCGGGAGCAGATCGTCTCCGGGACGCCCGAGGTGACCGGGAAGGTGGTCTGGGAGTCGCAGGACGGACGGCAGATCCGGGGCATCTGGCAGATCACTCCCGGGGTCGTCACCGACACGGAGGCGGACGAGCTGTTCGTCGTCGTCAGCGGCTCGGCGACCATCGAGGTGGAGGGCGGGCCGACGCTGAAGGTGGGGCCCGGCGACATGGCCGTACTGCGCGAGGGCGACCGTACGACATGGACCGTGCACGAGACGCTGCGCAAGGCGTACGCGATCAACCTGTGACGGGGGCGGGGGCGCCGTTACTTGCCGTCCGGCGGGCCCGCCGTCGTCCCCCGGATCTCCAGCGCCGGCGCGGCGAGATCCGTACGGCCCTCTCCCCCGCGGCCCTCGAACCGGTCCAGTAGGCAGCGGGCGGCACGGCGGCCGACCTCGTGGCTGGCGTTGTCGACGGTGGTGAGCCAGACGTGGCGCAGCCGGGCGATGCTCGTGTTGTCGTAGCCGACGACGGACAGGTCGCGCGGGACGCTCAGGCCCAGTTCCTCGGCGGCCGACAGCGCGCCGATCGCGGCGATGTCGTTGACGGCGAACACGGCCGTGGGCCGGTCGGGGCGGCTCAGCAGCCGGACCGTCGTGCGGTAGCCGCCCTCCTCGGTCATGTCACTCGGCTCGACGAGCGTCTCGTCCTCGAGACCGTGCTCCCGCATCGTCGCCTCGAAGCTCCCCCGGCGCAGTTCACCGACGGCCCCGTACCCCGCGATGTGCGCGACACGGCGGTGGCCGAGGCCGATCAGGTGCTCGGTGACCAGGCGGGCGCCGCGCTCGTCGTCGTTGGCGACCACGTCCACCCCCGGCAGCCTGGGCTCGCGTGCGCCGGCCACGACCACCGGGAGGCGTTCGGCCACCGCCCCGAGCGCGGCCGGTTCGGGCAGTGTGCCGACGACGATCAGGCCGTCCACCCCGAGGTCGAGGAAGGGGCCCGCAGGGTCCTGCCCGGTACGGCGGTTGAGACGGGCGTCGGCCAGGAGCATGCGCAGGCCGTTGTCGTGGAGCAGGGAGTTGAGGCCGTCGAGCAGGTCGACGAACCAGGGGTTGCGCAGGTCGTTGAGGAGAACCCCGACCGTGCGGGTGCGCTGTTCGCTGAGGCTGCGGGCGGCGGCGTTCGGGCGGTAGCCGAGCTCGCGCACGGCCCGCAGCACGGCCTCCCGTTTCTCCGGGCGTACCTGGTCGGAGCCCCGCAGCACGAGGGAGACCAGCGACTTCGAGACACCGGCCCGGTCGGCCACATCACGGATCGTCGGCGGTCTCATGGGTATGGACCGTTCCACGCCGTCCGGCGGCTTGTCAAAGGGTTGACAGCGAGCCAAGACGGCACCCAAGGTGACCTGGACAGAATATGGACCGGTCCAAAGAGGGGCTGTCAGTCATGGTGGACACGCTCGGCGTCGCCGTCGTCGGATTCGGCTGGATGGGGCGGGTGCACACCCAGGCGTACGCCCGTGTCCCGCACCACTACCCGCGGCTTCCCCTGCGTCCGCAGCTCGTGACCGTCGCCGAGGAGGTGCCGGGGCGGGCCGAGGAGGCCGCCGCGCAGTTCGGGTTCGCCTCGACGACCCGCGACTGGCGCGAGGTCGCCGCCGACCCTCGGGTCCAGGCGGTCAGCATCACCGCGCCGAACTTCCTGCACCGCGAGATCGGCGTGGCGATGGCCGAGGCCGGCAAGCACATCTGGATCGAGAAGCCGGTGGGCCTCACCGCCGAGGACGCCCGGGCGGTGGCCGAGGCGGCCGCCAAGGCGGGGGTGCGGAGCACGGTCGGCTTCAACTACCGCAACGCGCCCGCTGTCGAGGCCGCCCGCGAGCTGATCGCCTCCGGCGAGATCGGCACGGTCACCCATGTCCGCATCCGGCTCCTCAGCGACTACGCGGCCCACCCGCAGGGTGCCCTGACCTGGCGCTTCGAACGTGAACGCGGAGGCAGCGGAGTGCTCGGCGACCTCGCCTCGCACGGCGCCGACCTGGCCCGCTTCCTGCTCGGCGACATCGCTTCCCTCACGGCCGACACCGCGATCTTCGTGCCGGAGCGCGCCCGGCCCACCGGCGCGACCGCCGGGCACACCCTCGCCACGGGAGAACTCGGGCCGGTCGAGAACGAGGACTACGTCAACTGCCTGCTGCGGTTCGCCTCCGGCGCCCGGGGTGTCCTGGAGGCCTGCCGGGTCTCGGTCGGCGAGCAGAACAACTACGGCTTCGAGGTGCACGGGACCAAGGGCGCGGTGTTCTGGGACTTCCGCCGTATGGGCGAGCTGGGCATCAGCCGCGGCACCGGCTACCAGGACCAGCCGGTCAGCACGGTGTATGTCGGCCCGGGCGACGGTGAGTTCGGCGCTTTCCAGCCGGGCGCGGCCAACGCCATGGGCTATGACGACCTGAAGGTCGTGGAGGCGTACCGCTTCCTGCGTTCGGTCGCCGAGGGCACGTCGTACGGGGCGACTCTGCGGGACGCCGTGCACAGCGCGGCCGTACTGGACGCGATGTCCCGGTCCGCGGAGAGCGGTTCGTGGGTGGACGTGTAGGAGGAGCCCCTTCAGTACGGCATGTTGTACGGCGTCACCACCTGTATCGCCGAAGGCGTCGCCGGCCCCGCGGGCGGCAGCGCCCCGTGCGCCCGCATCACGATGTGGCACGCCTCCCGCATGTCCTGCCGCAGGTCGTGGTGGAGGACCGCCGACAGGCGGTGTTCGCGCAGCAGCCGGTCGTTGTCGTGGTCGAGGTCGTGGGCCACGAACACCGCGCACTCCCTGCCCAGGTCCTCGAAGGCCCGCAGGGTGGCGATGTTGCCGCCGCCGATCGAGTAGACCGCGCGGATCTCCGGATCCCGGTCCAGCGCGGCCCTGACGAGGTCGTACTGCGTGGCGTCCAGGCCCTGGCCCTCGGCGATCTCCACCACCGCCCGCTCCGGGTGCCGGGTGCGCATGGCGCTGCGGAAGCCCATCTCGCGCTCCTCCTCGTTGCGGAAGAAGCCGCTGCTGAGGCTGGTGAGGACGTTGCCGGGGCGGTCGCCGAGCCACTGGCCCATGAGGTAGGCGGCGGTCGCTCCCGCCGCCCGGTTGTCGATGCCGACGTAGGCGAGGCGGGCCGTGGACGGCAGGTCGGTGACGAGGGTGACCACGGGGATGCCCGCCTCCGCGAGCCGGCCGACCGCGGCCGTGACCTCGGGGACGTCGGGAGCCTTGAGGATCACTCCCTGGGAGCCGCGCCGGACTATCCGATCGAGGGTCTTCGTCAGTTCCGCCACCGGCCCGGTCTCACGGAAGTGGAAGCGGGAGCGCAGGACCGCGGGGTGCAGCGCGGGCAGCTCGGCCTCCAGGGCGGCACGCACGGCCGTCGAGAAGCGCTCCGGTGTCTGCATCACTATGTCGATCATGAAGGTGCGGCCGACCAGCCGGACCTGGGTGCGCTGCCGGTCCAGGTCGGTGATCGCCTGACGGACCTCGCGGGCGGTGTTCTCCCGGACCCCTCCCCTGCCGTTCAGGACCCGGTCGACGGTGGCCTCGCTCAGCCCCGCCTGACGTGCGATCTCCCGGATCGGATAGGGGTGGCCCACGCGTGTGCTCCTTGAGGGGTTTTTGATGGCTGCCTGCTGGTTGTTCGACGGCTTTGTCATGACAAGAATGACAGCGCTGAGTCGCCCCTGTCACCGAGAGGACGCCGATGTCCTTCACCGCCGTACACCGCCGTGCCTGGCTGTCCGAGCAGGACTGCGACCTCGACTCGTTCCGCGCGCTCGTCGAGCGGACGGCCGACCCCGCCGACTACCCGCACGCCGCCGCCGTGGAGCGGAACGTCCTGCTGTACGACACCGAGCGCGTCCTCGGTGCCAAGGGCCGCAGGGAGGTCCAGGAGGAGCTGGTGCGAGCCCTGGCCGACGGCCCCGGGGTCGTGGTCTTCCAGGGGGCGTTCCCCGATCACGCGGTCGTGGATCGGTTCACCGAGGTCTTCGACTCGCTGATCCGCGAGCAGTACGCGGCGGGCACCACCGCGGGCGACCACTTCGCCAAGCCCGGCGCCAACGAGCGGGTGTGGAACGCACTGGAGAAGGCCGCACTCTACGACCCGGCCGCGTTCGCCGACTACTACGCCAACCCCGTCGTCGCCCTGGTGTCCGAGGCCTGGCTCGGCCCCGGCTACCAGGTCACCTCGCAGGTCAACGTGGTCAACCCGGGCGGCCTCGCGCAGACCGTGCACCGCGACTACCACCTCGGCTTCCTCTCCGACGAGGTCGCCGCGGCCTATCCGGCGCACGTGCACCGGCTCTCGCCCGTGCTCACGCTCCAGGGCGCCGTCGCGCACTGCGACATGCCCGTGGAGTCGGGGCCGACGCTGTACCTGCCGTTCTCGCAGCTGTTCGAGCCCGGGTATCTGGCGTGGCGGCGGCCGGAGTTCCAGGCGTACTTCAAGGAGCACCACGTCCAGCTGCCGCTCTCGAAGGGCGACGCCGTCTTCTTCAACCCGGCGCTGTTCCACGCGGCCGGGACCAACCGCACCACCGGCGTGCGGCGCATGGCCAATCTCCTGCAGGTGTCCTCGGCCTTCGGGCGTGCCATGGAGACCGTGGACCGGGAGGCCGTGTCGAACGCCGTCTACCCGGCCCTGCTGCGCCGCAAGGCGGACGGCGCCGACGCCGAGTGGCTGGACAACGTGATCGCCGCGAGCGCCGAGGGCTATCCCTTCCCCACCAACCTCGACAGCGACCCACCGGTCGACGGGCTCGCCCCGCCCTCCCAGGCGGACCTCGTACGACGGGCCCTCGCCGAGGGCTGGACCGCGCGGACGCTCCGGGACGAACTGCGGGCGGGCGCCGAGCGGCGCACGAGCTGACTCGGCGCCGCACGAACTGAAAGGTACTGGCACATTCATGGGACTTCTCGACGACAAGGTCGTCCTCGTCAACGGCGGCAGCCAGGGCGTCGGTGCCGCCATCGCCCGGGCCGCCGTCCGCGAGGGCGCGGTCGTGGCCGTCACCGGCCGGCGCCCGGAGCCCGGAGCGGCGCTGGTGGCGGAGCTGGAGGCGGCCGGCGGCAAGGCGCTGTTCGTCCGCGCCGACCTCGCCGACGCCGAGCAGGCCAAGGCGTCCGTGACCCGGGTCGTCGAGGCGTACGGCCGGGTCGACTGCCTGGTGAACTCCGCCGGGCTCACCTCCCGGGGCACGCTCCTCGACACCACGCCCGACCTGTTTGACCAGCACATCGCGATCAACCTGAAGGCGCCGTTCTTCGCGATGCAGGCGGCGGTGGGGGACATGGTCGGCCGCAAGGCACCCGGCACGGTCGTCAACATCATCACGTCCTCGGCGCACGGCGGGCAGCCGTTCCTCGCGCCCTACGTGGCCGCGAAGGCCGGCCTGATCGGCCTGACCCGCAACGCGGCGCACGCCCACCGCTGGGACCGGGTGCGGATCAACGGCCTGAACATCGGCTGGACGGCGACCGAGGGCGAGGACGCCACCCAGAAGACCTTCCACGGCGCCGGTGACGACTGGCGTGAGGAGGCCGCCGCCAAACTCCCCATGGGCAAGCTCGGCCAGCCGGACGAGATCGCCGACTTCGTGGTCCTCCTGCTGTCCGACCGCTCGGGCGTGGTCACCGGTTCGGTGATCGACTGGGACCAGAACGTCCTGGGCGGCCTCGACTGACCGTTCCGCCCCCGAGAAACACCGCTCGCAAGAAACACCCTCAAGGAGCTGCACCCTCATGCGTATCGGAATCCTCGGCCTCGGCCGTATCGGCGCCTTCCACGCCGAGACCCTCTCCGGACTCGACGCGGTCGAGTCACTCGTGCTCACCGACCCCTTCGCGGAGGCCGCCAAGTCCGCCGCGGAGCGGTTCGGCGGTGAGGTCGTGGACTCGCCCGAGGCCCTGCTGGCCTCCGGCGTGGACGGCATCGTGGTCGCGGCGGCGACGGACGCCCACCCCGGGCTGATCCTGGCCGGCGTCGAGGCCGGCATCCCCGTCTTCTGCGAGAAGCCCGTCGCCAAGCACATGAGCGACGGCGTCGCGGTCCTCAGGGCCGTCCAGGGCAGCGACGTACCGATCCAGATCGGCTACAACCGCCGCTTCGACACCGGTTTCGTCAACGCGCGGGCCGCCGTGCAGAGCGGTGAGCTGGGCAAGCTGCACACCGTGCGCTCCACCACCCTCGACCCGGCCCCGCCGCCGGCCGCGTACATCGCCGCCTCCGGGGGCATCTTCCGGGACTGCTCGGTGCACGACTTCGACATCATCCGCTGGGTCACCGGCCGCGAGGTCGTCGAGGTGTACGCCGTCGGCGGCAACCGGGGCGCCGACTACATCAAGGAGGCGGGCGACGCCGACACCACCGGCGCGATCCTCACCCTCGACGACGGCACCATCGCGGTGATCTCCAACTCCCGCCACAACGCCCGGGGTTACGACGTCCGCATGGAGATCCACGGCTTCACGGACTCCATCGCCGTCGGCCTGGAGGACAAGCTCCCGCTGCGCTCGGTCGAGCCCGGTGTGACCTTCCCCGCGGGCACCCCGCACGACTTCTTCATGGACCGCTTCACCGCGGCCTACCGCGCCGAACTCACCGCGTTCACCGAGGTCGTGGCCGGCACCCGGCCCTCCCCGTGCACCATCGCGGACGCCCTGGAGGCGGGCTGGATCGCCGAGGCGTGCACGCTGTCCCTGCACGAGCACCGCCCGGTGACGATCGCCGAGGTCCGCTCCGCCTGAGCTCCGCCTGAGTCCGCCGCCGTGTCCCGGGCGCCCGTGCCCGGGACACGCGGGGGTGAACGCCGCGCCCGCGACGCCCGTTTACGGTCACGTGATCTCTCCGTACGACCATGAGAGCCTCCCACGTCCGACCGACCCAGGAGTCACGAGCATGCAGGAGTTACGCGAGACCGCAGGCCCCCGAACCGTGGCCGTCGTAGGTGCGGGACCGAGCGGTCTGGCCGTCGCCCGTGAACTGGAGCGCGCCGGGCACCGGGTGACCGTGCTGGAGGAGCAGGACACGGTGGCCGGGAAGTGCCAGAGCGTGCACGTCGACGGGTACGCCTTCGACCTCGGCGGTCACATCTGCACCAACAGGTACGAGCGGATCGCGCAGTTGCTGACCGAACTGGACGTGGAGACGGAGCGCACCAGCCGCTACCGCGTCCTGGACGCCGGGGGACATGTCCTGCGGCAGCCGATGGCGTTCCTGCGCGACGGCTCCCTGCAGCGCTACCGGGCCCTGCGCGAGAGGGAGTTCCCCCGCATCGGCGAACCCGGGCTCGCCCACTCAGCGCGAGCCCTCGCCGCGCCCGTCGCCCGGTGGATCGACGAGCACGGCCTCGACTCCATGGCCGAGTCCTTCGGTACCGGGTACACGGCCGCCGGGTACGGCCATCTCGACGACGACATTCCCGCGCTGTACTTCGTGAAGTACGCGGAGATGACCGGGCTGCTGGACCCGGGCCGCGAACTCCTCGGCCACCGCGGCGACTTCACCCTCGTGGGCGGGTTCGCCACGCTGTGGCGCCGGGTCGCGGAAGAGCTGAAGGACGTGCGGTGCGGGGTGCGCGTGACGTCGGTGGAGCGCCGCGGGGACGGGGTGCGGTTGCGCACCGAATCGGGGCCGGTCGAGGCGGACGACGTGGTGATCGCGGTCGCGCCGGACCGGGTCCTGCCGGTCCTGGACGCCACCGACGAGGAGCGCGACCTCGCGGCGCGGATCCGCGGCAACGCCTACCACACCACCCTCGCCGCCGTGTCCGGGCTCCCGGGGGACGCCTTCTACTTCCTGGCCGCCCACACCGCGAGCCGCGAGAGGGCCGGCCACTGTGTGTCGTACCACCACCGCTACCCCGGCAGCGAGGTGCGGACCTTCTACTCCTACGGCCGCCCCGGTGGCGTCACCGCGCTGCTGCGGGAGGACATCGAGACGCTCGGCGGGCGCCTCACCGAGGTGCATCTCCAGCGGGAGTGGGCGTTCATGCCGCACTTCGGCAGCGCCGACCTCATGGACGGCGCGCTGGACCGGCTCGACGCGCTGCAGGGCCGCAACCGCACCTATTACGTCGGCGGGCTGCCCGCGTTCGAGCTCGTCGAGTGCGCCGTGGCCCACGCCCAGGACCTCGCGCGCCGCCACTTCCCGCCCACCGGGGCACACTGACCCGGCAGGATCACGGCCCTGCCACGATCGAGGAGGAACGGCAGACATGAGCGAACCGCTGCGCATCGGAGTCCTGGGAGCCGCGCGGATCAGCGGGGCCTCGCTGATCGGCCCGGCCCGGGCGACCGGCCACCGGGTCGTGGCGGTGGCCGCGCGCGACCGGGCCCGCGCCGAGGCCTACGCGGCCGAGCACGGTGTGGAGCGGGTGGCGGGGTCGTACGCCGAACTGATCGCCGACCCCGAGGTGGAGGCCGTCTACAACCCGCTCGCCAACGGGCTGCACGGGCCGTGGAACCTCGCGGCGCTCGCCGCCGGCAAGCATGTGCTGAGCGAGAAGCCGTCGGCGAGCAATGCCGAGGAGGCCGCGGAGGTGCGGGAGGCGGCCGCGAAGGCCGGGACGGTCTTCATGGAGGCCTTCCACTACCTGTTCCACCCGGTCACCCGGCGCCTCCACGAGATCCTCGCGAGCGGGGAGATCGGGGAGCTGCGGCACGTCGAGACCATGGTCGCGATCCAGGCGCCGCCGGATGACGATCCCCGCTGGTCGCTGCCGCTGGCCGGCGGGGCGGTGATGGACCTCGGCTGCTACAGCCTGCACGCGCTGCGCATGCTGGCCCCCTGGGCGGGCGGCGCCCCGCGCCTGATGTCCGCGCGGGGCGGCGAGAGGGCGGGCGCTCCGGGCGTCGACGAGTGGCTGGACGCCGATCTGGCCTTCCCGGGCGGTGCGACCGGGTCGGCGCGTTGCCACATGGCGTACGACCGGCTGGAGATGAGCTGCCGCATCATCGGTTCGCAGGGTGACGTCCGCGCGCCGAACTTCGTGCTGCCGCACACGGACGACCGGGTCGTGGTGCGCACGGCCGACGGCGAGCGCACCGAGCGGCTCGGCACCCGGTCGTCGTACACCTACCAACTGGAGGCGTTCGCGGACCGGGTGCGCGGAGGTGCGCCGCTGCCGCTGGACGCGGACGACGCGCTGTCGACGATGACCTTGATCGACGCCGCCTACCGGGCGGCCGGGTTCGAGCCGCGGCCGCGCGTGTCCTAGCTGTCGCGCAGCTCGGCCAGGCAGTCCAGTGCCGAGGTCAACTCGCCCGCGCCGTGCGGCTTGCGGGCCTCGGCCACCGCCTCCACGGCGTACGCGCCGGCCTCGGCCGGGTCGCCGGTGGCGCTGTGGCAGCGGGCGAGGTCGACCAGGAGCCGTACCCGCAACGGCAGGACGATCTCGGGGGCGGCCCACGCGAGGGCGCCCCGAAGCGCCGCCCGGGCCTCGGGGCCCACGCCCAGCGCGTCCTCGTACCGGCCCAACGCCCGCAGTACACCGACCAGTTCGGAAAGCACCTGCGGCCGTACCAGCTCGACGTGCGCCAACTCCCGCAGTGACATGGCGGCGAGGAGCGCGGCACACTCCTCGTAGACGGCCACGGACTCCTCGCTGCGGCCGACCGCGGCGAGCAGCATCCCGTAGGTGCGCAGCGCCCCTGGCAGGCTTCCGAGCGCGCGGTCCCCGCGGTCGGGGGCGGACAACGCGCGGTAGGCCTCCACGCTCGCGTGGGCCACCGCCACGGCCTCCTCGGCCCGGCCGATGCCCGCGAGCGCCTGTGCCCGCACGTCCCCCAGGAAGGCACTCAGCGCCGGCGACTCCTGGTCCGGCACGTCGGCTGCGGCCGCGTACGCATCCTCGTGGCGGCCGGACAGCAGCAACGCGTGGGCGCGCAGCGCGAGGGCGCGCCCGAGACCGTCCTCATCGGCCGTCGCGCGGTAGACCGCGACCGCCTCGTCGGCCCAGGCGAGCCGCCGGGCGGCCGACGGCGACCGCAGCCCCGCCCAGGACGGCGTGACGCAGTGCGACAGTGCCGCCCCGAGCAATGGTCCGCCCTTCTCCGGCGCCAGCCGGGCCGCCGCGCGCGGCAACGGCAGCAGTATCCGTACGAGTCCCATGCGCACCCCCTCGCCGCCCCGCCGAGGACAGCCGCGCCATGGTGGCACAGGGGCTCACGCCGATGCCGCGATTCACCGAGTACGTAGCGAGCACGGGGGAACTTCGCCGAACTCCTCCCGCACAGCACGCAGTCAGTCGTACAGCGCGGGCCGTTCCACGAGTTCCACCGGCACCCGGCCGCCCTCGTTCAGCGACCGTACGCCCGCCTCGCACACCGCGGCCGCCGCATAGCCGTCCCACACGCCGGGGCCCGTGACCTCGCCGCGGCGGGTGGCGTCGACCCAGGCCTGGACCTCACGGTCGTAGGCGTCGGCGAAGCGTTCGACGAAGTCCTGGGCGATGGTGCCGCCCCAGCGCCCCGCCATGTTGGTGACCATGGCGTGGCCGTCCCCGATGCGGGCGGTGCCGCGTTCGCAGACCGCCTCGGCCTGGACCTGGTAGCCGAAGCCGCAGTTGACGAAGATCTCCACGTCGGAGAGGGCGCCGCCGTCGGTCTCGAACATGACGAACTGGGGGTCCTGGAGGTCGCCGGGGGCGTTCGCCGAAGGGGTCGGGCGCAGCACGGTGACCGCCGTGATCTCGTGTCCGAGCAGCCAGCGGGTCACGTCGGCCTCGTGGGCCACGGAGTCGCTGATCAGCATGGAGCTGGTGAAGAAGGGCGGGCTCGCGGTGTTGCGGTGCCGGTTGTGCAGCATGAGTGGCCGCCCCAACTGGCCGGTTCCCAAAAGGGACTTGAGCTTCATGTACTCGGCGTCGTAGCGCCGCATGAAGCCCACCTGGGCCCGCCGCCGCCCCAGTCGCTGCTCGGCCTCCATGACGCGCAGCGCGGAGGCCGCGTCGGGGGTGAGCGGTTTCTCGCAGAGCACCGGCAGGTCGTGCTCGAAGGCATGGAGGAGGGCCGCCTCGTGGGCGGGGCCGGGTGAGGCGATCAGGACGGCGTCCACGTCGGCCGCCGCCATCGCGGAGGCCGGGTCGGTGTAGGCGGTGCAGCCCTCGACGCGGGCGGCGATCTGCTTGGCGCGGTCCGTGTCGAGGTCCACCACGGCGCTCACCCGGGCACCGCTGACGACCTCGTGGAGACGGCGGACGTGGTCGGCGCCCATCTTGCCGGTGCCGATGACGGCGACGCCCAGCGTGGCTCGCTCGGTCATGGTCATCCCTTCAGGCGCCGCAGGACCTCAGGAACTCACGGGTGCGCACCGCGATCGGCAGCGGCTTGTCCGGCTCGCACGGGTACATGTCCTGCTCGACGATGGCGAACAGTTCCACACCGAGCTTCTGCGCGGCCACCAGGACCGGCTCCAACTCGGGTACGCCGGACGGCGGTTCGCACATCACCCCGCGCTGGACGGCCGGGCCGAACGGCACCCCGTCCCTGACGACGTCCGCGAGGATCTCCGGGTCGACCTGCTTGAGGTGCAGATAGCCGATGCGCTCGCCGTACGTTTCGATGAGCTTGACGCTGTCCCCGCCGCAGTAGGCGTAGTGCCCCGTGTCCAGGCAGAGGTTGACGAGCTCGGAGTCCGTCGAGTCCAGGAAGTGCTCGACGTGGTCCTCGGTGTCGAGGTGGGTGTCGGCGTGCGGGTGGACGACGAGGTCGAGCCCGTACACCTCCTTCACCTCGTGGCCCAGCCGTTCCATGCCCTTGGTGAGGTGCGCCCACTGCTCGTGGGTCAGCTCGGGCGGCTCCAGGAGCTCGGCGGTCCTGTCGTCGCGCCAGAAGGACGGGATGACGACGAGGTGCCGGGCGCCCATGGCCTGGGTGAGCGCGGCGACCTGGCTGACGTGCTCCCAGGTCGGCTCCCACACCGAGGGGCCGCGGTGCAGACCGGTGAAGACCGTGCCCGCCGAGACCTTGAGGTCGCGCCGGGCGATCTCGTCGGTGAGGCGGGCCGGGTCGGTGGGGAGATAGCCGTACGGCCCCAGCTCGATCCAGGAGTAGCCCGCCTCGGCGACCTCGTCCAGGAAGCGTTCCCACGGCACCTGGACCGGGTCGTCGGGGAACCAGACGCCCCAGGAGTCCGGGGCAGAACCGACGCGGATACGGTCGAGCGGGGCCGCCATCTCAGGCCTTCCCCTCGCCGGCGGTGGCCGCGGTGAGGTCGTCCTCCTCGGGGAGGGCTTCGGTGTCGACGCCGCGGACCTGGGACAACTCGTGCTTGAGCGCGGCGAGTTCGGCGCCGCCGGCCATGTGGTTGGTGAGTTCTTCGAGGGTGATCCGGTCGCGTGCGGCGGACAGTTCCATGGTGCCCAGGCGCAGCACGCTGAAGTGGTCGCCGACCATGTAGGCGTGGTGCGGGTTGTGGGTGATGAAGATGACCCCGAGACCGCGGTCGCGGGCGGCGGCCACGTACTTGAGGACGACGCCGGACTGCTTGACGCCCAGGGCGGCGGTGGGCTCGTCCAGGATCAGGACGCGGGCGCCGAAGTAGACGGCGCGGGCGATGGCCACGCACTGGCGCTGGCCGCCGGAGAGGGTGCCGATGGGCTGTTCGAGGTCGTCCAGGACGATGCCCATCTCGCGCAGCTCGTGGTCGGCGGTCTGCTTCATCTTCTCGATGTCGAGACGCCGGATCGGCCAGGGGCCCTTGGTCATCTCGGAGCCGAGGAAGAAGTTGCGCCACACCGGCATCAGCGGGACCACGGCCAGGTCCTGGTAGACGGTCGCGATGCCCTTGTCGAGGGCCTCGCGCGGGGTGGTGAAGCGCACCGGGGTGTTGTCGACGAGGAAGTCGCCCTCGGTGTGCTGGTGCAGCCCGGAGATGATTTTGATCAGGGTCGACTTGCCGGCCCCGTTGTCGCCGAGCACGCAGGTGACCTGGCCGGGATGGACCGTCAGGTTCACCCCGTGCAGGGCGCGGATGTTGCCGTAGGACTTGCCCGCGCCGCGCAGCTCGACGATCGCCCCGCCGTCGCCGCCGGGGGCGGTCTCGGGGGTGTCGGCGAGGATCGCGCCGTGCGGGCCGGTCTCTTCAGTGGTCATAGTGCGGTTACCTCCGGGTCGCGGTGCGGCTGACCCACAGATTGATCATGACGGCGCCCAGCAGCATCACGCCGAGGAAGGCCTTGAACCAGTCCGGGTTCCAGTTGGCGTAGACGATGCCCTGCTGGACCATGCCGAACATGAACGCCCCGAACACCGGTCCGATCGCGCTGCCCGCGCCGCCGGTCAGCAGACAGCCGCCGATCACCGCGGCCGAGATGTAGATGAGCTCCTGGCCGACGCCCTCGCCGGACTGCACGGTGTTGAAGGAGAACAGGTTGTGCATGCCGACGAACCAGGCGGCGAAGCCGACCAGCATGAACAGGCTGATCTTGGTGAAGGTCACGGGGACACCCACGGCCCGGGCGGAGTCCTTGTTGCCGCCCACCGCGAAGATCCAGTTGCCGTACTTGGTGCGCAGCAGCACCCACGTGGCCAGCGCGGCGAAGATCAGCCAGTACACGACAGTGATCTTGATCTGGACGCCGCCGACGTCGAAGGACGATGCGAAGACCTTCTTGGCCTGGTCGAAGCCGTCCATGTCGGAGATGTCGTCGGTGGCCACGTTGCCGGTGACCAGCTTGGTCACCGCCAGGTTCACGCCCTGCAGGATCAGGAACGTGCCCAGGGTGATCAGGAAGCTGGGCAGCCCGGTCCTGACGACCAGCCAGCCGTTGAGGAACCCGATCGCCAGCGCCACCAGCAGCGCCACGACGATGCCCACCCACACGTTCAGGGTGAGCTGGAAGGCGAACATCGACGCGGTCAGCGCCGAGGTGATCACCGCGACACCGGAGGAGAGGTCGAACTCCCCGCCGATCATCAGCAGCGCGACCGGCAACGCCATGATCCCGATCGTCGACGACTGGTAGAGGATGTTCGCCATCGAGCTGCCGTCGCGCACCGGCGGGGCAGCGATCAGGAAGAACACCCACACCGCCACCGCGCCCAGGAACACGCCCACCTCGGGGCGCGCCAGGAGCCGCAGGGCGAGTGGTCGTTCCGTGGTCCGGCCGTCCTTGACCTTGCTGGGGCCGGAGGCCGGCGGTGTGGTCACCGCCGGCTCGGCGTGCTGGGTCATACCCATCACCTGGTGCCCTTCGCGGCGAACTTGGCCACGGCCTCGACGTTCGACTTGTCCACGAAGGCCGGACCGGTCAGCACCGGCTGCTCGCCGCCGCCCATGTAGTTGCCGTTGCTCTTGTAGAGCCACAGCGAGTCGATCGCCAGGTAGCCCTGGAGGTAGGGCTGCTGGTCGACGGCGAAGGCGATGGTGCCCTTGCTGATGGCGGTCGTCAGGTCCTTGTTGAGGTCGAAGGTGGCGACCTTGGCCTTGCTGCCGGCGTCGGAGCCCGCCTGCGACGCGGTCAGCGCGATGGGGGCGCCGAGGGCGACGACGTAGTCGATGGACTTGTCCTGGCTGAGCTTGGCGGTGATCGTCGACTTCACGGACGGCATGTCGGCGCCGTTGACGTTCAGCGTCTGGAACTTGCCGGAGAAGGTCTTCTTGACTCCGTCACAGCGCTGGGTGAGGCCGATGTTGCCCTGCTCCTGGATGACACAGACGGCGCTCTTGGCGCCCTCCTCGTTCAGCCGCTTGCCGAGCGCCTCACCGGCCACGGTCTCGTCCTGGCCGAAGAACTCCATGAGGCCGAGCTTCTGCCAGTCGCTGACACCGGAGTTGAGGCCGACGACGGGTATGCCGGCCTTCTTCGCCTTGGCCACGACGTCCTTGAGGGCGTCGGGCTTGGCGAGGGTGATGGCGATGCCGTCGACCTTCTGGTCGATGGCGTTCTGGACGAGGTTGGCCTGGCCGCCCGCGCTCGGGTCGGCGGAGTAGACCAGCTTGACGTTGTCCTTGGCGGCGGCGGCCTGGGCGCCCTTGCGGACGATGTCCCAGAAGGTGTCGCCGGGCGACTGGTGGGTCACCAGCGCGATGGTCATCCGAGGGGTGGTGGCCTTGCCCGCGGAGGCGCCGTCCGCGCTCTCCTCGGACTTCTTGCCGCCCGAGCTGCTGGAGCAGCCGGCGAGCGTCAGGGCCGCGGCCGCAGCCAGGGCCACGGCGGGAGCGAATCTCCGCGAACGGGAGAGAGAAGAGCGGTCCATCTTTCCTTGCACCTCACTGTGCGACGGGGGAACGTCGGGAAAGGGGGCGGGATCTACGAAAACGCGCCAACTTGCGTTGGGACGGGATCCAACTCCCCTGGCGCGGCCGCTGTCAATACTTTGTTAAGACATCATTTCACGATCAGGTCCGAATGTAAGTACAAACTATTGACAGCGTCGCCCTTCGAGCCCTACACCTGGGATGCAACGGGCCCGGAGGGCCTCGCATCCCCAGTCCGGATCGAGGAGCGTCGCGCATGGTCGAGCCAGTCCAGCAGTTCGACGTGATCAGTATGGGCCGGATCGGAGTTGATCTCTACCCGCAGCAGTCCGGGGTGCCGCTGGCGCAGGTCCGGTCCTTCGGGAAGTTCCTCGGGGGGTCGGCCGCCAACGTGGCGGTCGCCGCCGCCCGGCTCGGCCGCTCCGCCGCGGTCATCACCCGCACCGGAGCCGACCCCTTCGGTACGTATCTCCACCGGACCCTCACGGATCTCGGCGTCGACAACCGCTGGGTGACGCCGGTGGAGGCCTGTCCGACCCCGGTCACCTTCTGCGAGCTCTTCCCGCCGGACGACTTCCCGCTGTACTCCTACCGCCAACGCACGGCGCCTGACCTGCGGATACACACCGACGAGCTCGACTACTTCGCCATCCGCGCGGCCCGGATCTTCTGGATCACCGGCACCGGACTGAGCGAGGAACCGAGCCGCTCGGCCACGCTCGCCGCGCTGAAGTGCCGCGACCGGGCGGGCACCACGGTCTTCGACCTCGACTGGCGGCCCGAGCTGTGGAGCGGCACGGCCTGGGCGGACCCCGACGAGGCCCGCCCCTACTACGCCGAGGCCCTGCGGCACGCGACGGTCGCGATCGGCAACCTCGACGCGTGCGAGATCGTTACCGGGGTCCGCGAACCCCGGGCGTGCGCCGAGGCCCTGCTGGCGGCGGGCGTGGAGCTCGCCGTGGTGAAGCAGGGCCCGAAGGGTGTCCTCGCCGTGCACCGGGACGGCACCACGGCCGAGGTCCCGCCGATCCCGGTCGAGGTGGTCAACGGTCTCGGCGCCGGTGACGCCTTCGGCGGCTCGCTCTGCCACGGCCTGCTGTCCGGCTGGGAACTGGAGAGGACCGTCCGGTACGCGGGCGCGGCCGGCGCCCATGTCGCCGCCCGCCTCGCCTGCTCCTCCGCGATGCCGACGCAGGCGGAGGTCGACGGTCTCCTGAACGGCGTCCCGTCGTGACCGGCCCCCCCGTCAGCGGCTCCGCGTACGGGCCACGGGGCTGCCGTACGACGATCCCGGCACCCGGCGGCAACCGGTCCTCCTTCCCCCTCTACACCGCACCGGAGAAGTCCTGATGAGCACCACCACCCGTCTGACCGTCGCCCAAGCCCTGGTCCGGTTCCTGTCCGTCCAGTACACGGAGCGGGACGGCGTACGGCACCGGCTGATCGCCGGGACCTGGGGCATCTTCGGCCACGGCAACGTGGCGGGCATCGGGCAGGCCCTCCTGGAGGCGGGCGAGGACGCGATGCCCTTCCACCAGGGCCGCAACGAGCAGGCGATGGCCCACGCGGCCGTCGGCCACGCCCGCCAGCTCAACCGCCTGTCGGCCCAGGCGGTCACCACGTCGATCGGTCCGGGCGCCACGAACCTGGTCACCGGCGCTGCCCTGGCGACGATCAACCGCCTCCCGGTCCTGCTCCTGCCCGGCGACTACTTCGCCACCCGCGCCGCCGACCCGCTCCTCCAGCAGCTGGAGCACCCCACGGAGGCGGACGTGTCGGTGAACGACACCCTGCGCCCGGTGTCCCGCTACTTCGACCGCGTCCACCGCCCCGAGGCCCTGATCCCCTCCGCCCTGCAGGCCATGCGGGTGCTGGCCGACCCGGCCGAGACCGGCGCGGTCACCCTCGCCCTCCCCCAGGACGTGCAGGCGGAGGCGTACGACTGGCCGGAGGAGTTCTTCGCCGAACGGGTGTGGCGGGTACGGCGGCCCGCGCCGGACCCGGTGGAGCTGGCGGAGGCGGTCAGGGCGATCCGGTCCGCCGGCCGCCCCCTGATCGTGGCGGGCGGCGGAGTCCACCACAGTGAGGCCGAGGAGGCACTGAAGGCCCTGGTGGACGCCACCGGCATCCCGGTCGCCTCGACCCAGGCGGGCAAGGGGTCCCTGCGCCACGACCATTCCGCCGACGTGGGCGGCATCGGCCACACCGGCACGGCGGTCGCCGACGACCTCGCGCGCACCGCCGACCTGGTCATCGGCGTGGGCACGCGCTACTCCGACTTCACCACCGCCTCCGGCACCCTCTTCCAGAACCCGGACGTCCGCTTCCTCAACCTCAACATCACCGCCTTCGACGCCCACAAGCTGGCCGCGCGGACGGTCGTGTGCGATGCGCGAGCGGGCCTGGACGCGCTCACGTCGGCGCTGGAGGGCCACCGCGTGCACGCGGCCTACGAGGCCGAGTACGGCACGGGCAAGGAGCGCTGGGAGCAGGTCGTGACCCGGGCCTTCGAGGCGGCGGACGAGAGCGCGGTGCCGACCCAGACCCAGCTGCTGGGCGCGCTGGACGCGGTCGTCGGCGACGAGGACGTGGTGATCAACGCGGCGGGCTCGCTCCCCGGCGACCTGCACAAGCTGTGGCGCGCCCGGAGCCCGCGCCAGTACCACCTGGAGTACGGCTACTCCTGCATGGGCTACGAGATCCCGGCGGCGATCGGGGTCCAGCAGGCGACCCCGGACACCCCGGTGTGGGCGCTGGTCGGCGACGGCACGTACCTGATGATGCCGACGGAGCTGGTCACCGCGGTCCAGGAGGGCCTGCCGATCAACCTGGTCCTCATCCAGAACCACGGCTACGCCTCCATCGGCGGCCTGTCGGAGTCGGTGGGCGGCGAGCGCTTCGGCACGGCGTACCGCCACCGTGATCCTGCCGACGGTTCGTACACGGGGGCCCCGCTCCCGGTCGACCTGGCCGCGAACGCGGCGAGCCTCGGCATGGACGTCCTGCGCGCCAAGACCGTCCGGGAGCTGCGGGAGGCCCTGGCCACGGCCCGCGCCTCGGACCGCCCGACCTGCGTCTACGTCGAGACGGACACCGCGACCCCGACCGCTCCCCCGGCGGAGGCCTGGTGGGACGTGCCGGTGGCACAGACGGCGTCGCGCGAGGCCGCCGTGCGGGCGCGGACGGAGTACGACCGTCAGGCGGCCGCTCGCCGCACCCACCTGTGACGTCCCGCCCCCGACCCTTTGAGGGAGGTATCTCCATGGCGAAACCCGGCGCCACGTCCCGTGCCGCGACCGCGCCCGCGCTCGACTGCCTGGACTTCGCCCTGGACCGGGGCAGTCCGGTGCCGCTGTACTACCAGCTCGCCCGGCAACTGGAGGAGGCGATCGAGCACGGGAAGCTCGCTCCGGGAAACCTCCTGGGCAACGAGATCGACCTCTCGATCCGCCTCGGTCTGTCCCGCCCGACCGTCCGCCAGGCCATCCAGACCCTGGTGGAGAAGGGCCTGCTGGTCCGCCGGCGCGGGGTGGGCACCCAGGTGGTGCACAGCCAGGTCAAGCGCCCCCTGGAACTCAGCAGCCTCTACGACGACCTCGAGGCGGCCGGGCAGGGTCCGGCGACGCGCGTCGTGCGCCACGAGACCGTGCCGGCGTCCGCCGACGTGGCGGCCGCCCTGTCCCTCCCGGAGGGCAGCGCGGTCACGGTACTGGAGCGCCTGCGCCTGACCCACGGCCAACCGGTGGCCCTGCTCTGCAACCACCTGCCCACCGACCTCCTCGACCTCGACGACGCCCGCCTGGAGTCCACCGGCCTCTACCGCATGCTGCGCACCGCCGGCGTCACCCTCCACAGCGCCCGCCAGACCATCGGCGCCCGCTCGGCCACCGCCGAGGAGGCCGCCCGCCTCGACGAGGAGGAGGGCGCGGCGGTCCTGACCATGCAGCGCACTGCCTACGACGACACCGGCCGCCCGGTCGAGTACGGCAGCCACATCTACCGGGCGTCGCGGTACACGTTCGACTTCCAGCTGCTGGTCAGGCCCTGACACATGGGGCCGGCTCAGTGCGCCCCGTCCAGCCGCGCCCGCTGCTCCCCTGTCAGCTCCAGATCCACCGCCTCCAGGTTCTCCTCCAGCTGTGCCAGGGAGGAGACTCCCGCGAGCGGGAGGATCGGGAGGTCCGAGCCGATCTGCCAGGACAGAACCACCTGGTTGACGGTGGCGCCCGTTTCCTTCGCCACCTCGGCCAGGGCCCGCAGTCGGGGCGCGGTGCCGGGGTGGTCGAAGTCCGCGGGGAGGCGGTCCGGGTGGGTGTAGGCGCCCTTCAGGAGGGGTGAGTACGCGACCAGGGTGAGGGCGGGCTCGGCGCGCAGGTAGCTCAGCAGGTCCGCGCCCGCGTGGCCGAGGCTGCCGTCGGGGAAGAGGTCGTCGGGTACGTCGGTGCGGGGGCGCAGATGGCTGTGGGCGTACTGGAGGACCTCGTAGCCGGGAAGGCCGGCCGCTGCCGCGAGGGCCCGGGCTCGTTCCACCCGCCACACCGCGTGGTTGCTCACGCCGAGCAGGCCCACCGTGCCCTCGGCGACCAGTTCGGCGAACCCCTCCACCGTCTCCTGGAGCGGGACCCTGGGGTCCTCTATGTGGGCGTAGAGGAGATCCAGCTTGGACACGCCGAGGCGCTCCCGGCTGCGTTCCGCGGACTCGCGGATCACCTTGGCCGACAGGCCCTCCGCGTTGTCGAGGTGGCTCGTGCCGGGGGCCAGGGGGCGGGCGCCGAGCTTCGTGGCGATGACGATCTCGTCGCCGACGCCGCGGCTGCGCCGCCAGCGGCCCAGCAGTTCCTCGCTCTGGCCGCCCTGGCCGCCGTCCTCCCAGAAGGCGTAGTTGTCGGACGTGTCGATGAAGGTGCCACCGGCCTCGACATAGCGGTCGAGGACGGCGAAGGAGGTCTCCTCGTCGGTCCGTGAACCGAACAGCATCGCGCCGAGCGCGAGGACACTGACCTCGCGACGGGTCGCCGGATCGGTGCCGATGGTGCGGTACTTCATGGTGATTCCCTCCCGTGTGTACCCGTCTTCGGGGCACACACGGGAGTCTTCATCTTGAAGCGCACTTCAAGTCAAGGGCCCGCGGGCTCACTTGGTGAACGCGCTCACTTGGCGAACGGCCCCTCCAGCGCCGCCCATTGGAGCAGCATGATCGTCTTGGCGTCGGCGATCTCCCCGGTCCGGATCATCTCCAGGGCCCTGCGGAAGGGCAGTTCGAGGATCTCGATGTCCTCGCCCTCCTCGTGGAGGCCGCCGCCCTCGTGGGTGCGGGTCGACGGGGCGTACTCGGCGGCGTAGAAACTGACGCGCTCGGTGACCGAGCCGGGGCTCATGTAGACGTCGAAGACGTGGCGGACCTCGCCGATGGTGTGCCCGGTCTCCTCGACGACCTCGCGCCGTACGGCGAGCTCGGGGTGCTCGTCATCGTCGTCGAGCAGACCGCCGGGGGTCTCGATCAGCAGTCCGTCGGGGTGGCCGTTGACATACACCGGGAAGCGGAACTGGCGGGTGAGCAGGACGGTTTCGCGTTCCGTGTCGTACAGCAGCATGGTGGCGCCGTTGCCGCGGTCGTGGGTCTCGCGCTGCTGGGTGCTCCAGGTTCCGTCGGCGCGCTGGAGGTCGAAGGTCGTGGCCCGCTCGACGTACCAGTGGCTGGACAGCAGTTTCACCTCCCGGACCTTGACGCGGGGGTTGCCGGTCAGGTCGAGGCCGGTGCGGTCGAGTCCGGTGCGGCCCCGGCGGTCGGGGATGTCGGCGCCCTCGGTCATCGGACACCCGCCGGGCGGGAGGAGGAGCGGGAGAAGTGCGAGTTGGTCATGACCGCTTCTACCACTCCGGGGCGGGCCGCGTCCCGTGCGGCACCCCTTCCCCGGCGGGCCGCACGGTGCTTAGCGTGCTCGTATGGATCATCCGCGGCAGCCGTCCCTCCGGCACTTCGACCACTGCCCCTGGCTCTTCGCCGACGAGGCGACCGAGGAACAGCGCGCCGCACAGCGGGAGGTGCAGGAGGCGATCGGCGGCGACACCGGGATCGGTGAGCGGTGTTACGTCGCCGAGTCCGCCGCGGTGTTCGCGGACCGGCTGCGGCTCGGCGACGACTCGTACATCGCCGCGCACGCCTATGTCACCGACGAGCTGACCACCGGCTCGGACTGCACGCTCAACCCGTTCACCACGGTGCGCGGGAACGTCGTTCTCGGCGACGGGGTCCGCATCGGCGCCCACACCTCGCTGCTCGGCTTCAACCACTCCATGGCCCCCGACCGGCCCGTCTTCCGCCAGCCGCTCACCAGCCGAGGCATCCGGGTCGGGGACGACGTCTGGATCGGCTCACACGTGATCGTCGTGGACGGCGTGACCATCGGCGACCACTGCGTGATCGGGGCGGGAGCGGTGGTCACCCGAGATCTCCCGGCATGGTCGGTGGCCGCGGGCAATCCGGCACGCGTGCTGCGGGATCGCCGGGAGACGGCGACGGGACGGGCCGAGCTACGGTCGGCCGGTGGCCCCACGGCTACGACCCGCCCGGCGGCGAAGGACGCGGAGGCTCCCACGGTCGGGAGCGCAGGGGCAGCGGTGGGTCTGGCGGAGGCGCGGCCAGGAGGCGGCCGTACGCCTGTGTCCGGCGCCGGACCCGGACTTGGACCCGGACTCGGACTGGGACTCGGACTCGGACTCGGACCCGGCGATGGTGATCTGGCCGCCTTCGCCGACACCGCGCGGGCCCAGGCCGGCGAGCTGCTCGACCGTTGCTGGGACGGTGGGCGATACGTCGACCGTCCTGGTGCCGCGCCGACCGTGCGGGCCCACTGCGATGCCGTGGAGATCGCCGACCTGCTGCTCGGGTCCGTGCCGGAGCACATGTCCGCCGAGGAGCACATCGAGCGGCTGAGCGGGCTCCAGGATGCGAAGAGCGGTCTCGTGCCGGAGTTCGGCGAACCGCTTCCGGTGACGGACGCCGACGGGTTCATCGGCGAGGGGGCGGCGCTCTATCACGTGCTGTGCGTGGGATACGCCCTCGATCTGCTGGGCACCGGTCTCCCTCATCCGGTGTGCGACGCCGAGGACATGACCGCGCGTCAACTCCTTGCGCAACTGGACGCGTTGCCCTGGCGGACCGGGGCGTGGGGAGCCGGTGCCTGGGTCGACAGCCTTGCCACCGCGGCCCATTGGAACCTGCGGCACGGCGACGGTGGCGGCGCGGGCAACGGGACGCCGGAGTCGCTGTTCGGCTGGCTGCTGACCAGGGTCGATCCATGGACCGGGATGTGGGGCAGCCCCTCCGCCGAGGAGGGCCGGCTCCAGATGGTCAACGGCTACTACCGGCTGACGCGGGGATCGTTCGCGCAGTTCGGGCTGCCGGTGCCGTATCCCGAGCGGGTCGTGGACACGGTCCTGGACCACGCCCGCGACACCCGGCATTTCGGGCCCGGGCGGGGCAACGCCTGCAATGTGCTCGACGTCGCCCACCCCCTGTGGCTGTGCACCCGGCAGCTCGGCCAGGCGGCCGGCGGCTACCGCTCCGCCGAGATCCGCGACTGGGCCGAGCGGCAGCTGTCCACGGTCCTGCGCCGCCGGCAGGACGGCCGGGGCCTCGGCTTCGGCCCCGGCGCCGCGGGGCCCGGCCCCGAGCCCGGCCTCCAGGGCACGGAGATGTGGCTGGCCATCACCTGGTACCTCGCCGACCTGCTGGGCCGCTCCGACGAACTCGGCTACCGCCCCCGCGGCATCCACCGCCCCGAACCGGCCCGACAGGGAATCGGCGGTCCTGGCTGAGCTGACCGGGGACCTCCCTCGGCTCAGGAGATCTCGAACGCTCCGAGGTCCGGCGCCTGTCCCTGGTACGGCAGTCCGACGTTCACACCCTTGTCGATCAAGGTGCTGTCGGCCCTGGGGCGGAGACCGGGCGGCACGGGCAGGCTCCCGTCGGTCCGGCGGGGCGCGTCCCAGCCGGACGTCGACACGCTCTGGAATTGGCCGTCCGACAGGGTGACGCCCAGGTTCCAGGAGTTGTTCGCGGCACTCGTGCCGGTCATGTTCGATGTCAACGTGCCGGTGTACGCGAGGTTGTTGCGCAGGTTGCCCCGGCCGACGGCGGCGCCGGTCGCGTCGACACCCAGCATGTTGAAGTCGGGGTGATTGCCGTACCCCGTGTTGTTGAAGTAGTCGTTGGCGACCGGGTGGTGGTTGGCGTAGAAGCCGGACGCCCGGTTGAGGAAAGCCACCGAGTTGCGCACGGTGTGCTTGACGGCACCGGCGTCGTAGTCGCCGCCGTAGCCGCCCGCCTTGAAGCCGGTGCCGTTGCCGGCCGCGGTGGTCGTGCCCGGCATGTAGCCGTTGCGCCACGCCCACGAGTTCTCGATGGTCACCGACGAGTAGGCGCTGATGAGGTCGAAGCCGTCGTCGGCGTTCCACCACGCGCGGCAGCCCCGGAACACGTTGCCGGAGCGGCCCGCCGGGATGTGCGCGCCGAACCCGTCGGCGTTCTCTCCCGCCCCGTTGGAGGAGTTGGTGTCGTAGTTGTCGTGCGAGTCGGAGTTGAGGACGAGGTTGCCGCCGCCGTTCTGGAGGAACAGGCCGGGTCCCATGTGGTGGTGGGTGTCGATCTGCTCGAAGGTGTTGTCGCTGCCCGAGATCCAGATGCCCCAGGACTCGTGGTTCAGCTTGTTGTTCTGCCGGACGCCGGTGACCTCAAGGCCCTTGAGGTGGATCCAGCTGCCGGTGATGTCGAAGCCCTTGATCCGGCAGTCGTCCGTCATCCCGGAGAAGTCGAAGACCGGCTTCTCCCCCGGATAGGCCCAGTAGCGGATCGGGCTTCCCGAACTGCCGCTCTTGTTCAGGGTGATGGCGTCGACCCTGGCCGTCTGGCTCGTGCAGTCGCTGTTGGCGCGGGTGTAGCGGTAGGTGCCGCCCCGGAAGTACACGGTGTCGCCGGGCTGGGCGACGGCCTGCGCGTGGGCGATGGACGCCCAGGGGGCGGCCTGCGTCCCTGCCGCGCTGTCGCTGCCGTTCGGGGAGACGTAATAGGTGGTCACGGCCGCCGCGCTGCTCACGGCCCCCGAACCGGTCGGGATCGCGAGGGGGCTGAGGGCGACCGCCGAGATCAGCAGCGCCCGCCCCACGAGCTGGGCAGAACTCATCGTTGACTCCAGGTTCATCCGTTGAGGAATCCGTCCAGGGCCGCCGTGGGGCGCCGCGTGCTCTCGTCCCAGGCCGAGCTGTTGTAGCCGTTGAACGACGGATAGCCCTCGGGCTCCCAGAAGAAGGTGCCGAGGCCGCCGAAGCCCTGCAGCCCGGTGACGAACGCCTTCAGCGAGTCGCGCACCTGGGTGGGCTTGCCGACCGGTCCGCCGTACTCGACCTGCATGACCGGCTTGCCGTAAGCGGACTGGATGGTCTGCATGTTGGCCAGCACGGCGGGCACGTTGCCGCCCTGCGCGTACGAGGAGAGGCCGGTGATGTCCCACTTCCCGCCGTTGTCCCGGTAGGCGTTGAGGAAGTTCTGGACGCTCGCCAGGTTCTGCGGCTGGGCGAGGTGCACCAGCACCGGTGTGCTCGGGAAGACCTGCTTGGACATGTCGTACGCCGCGTTCAGCAGGCCCGTCATCTGAGCCGGCCGGGTGACGCTGCCGACCGGCTTGCAGATACCGGAGTTGGACTCGTTGCCGATCTTCACCCAGGCCGGGGTGACACCATGGCTCTTGATGACGTTGCACGAGTGGTACACGTAGTCGTACATGGCGTCGAGCATCTGGCTGTAGGTCATGCCCGCCCAGGCCGCCGGCGGGTTCTGCACCCCGACCGAGTTCCAGGTGTCGCCGAAGTGGAAGCCGACGAGGACCTGCATGCCGGCGCTCTTGGCCCGCTGCGCGAGTTGGGCGGTCTCCTCGATGGAGCAGTGCCCGTTGGCCGGATCGCTGGAGGGGTTGACCCAGGTGCGCAGGCTCACCGCGGTGATGCCGTACCCCTTGAGGATCGTGAACAGGTCCTGGCGCACTCCGGCGCTGTTGTTCCAGTAGTAGCCCTGCGCCTCCATCTGCGGCAGCCAGCTGACGTCGGCGCCCTTGACGAAGGTCGCGGCCTGCGCGGGGGTCGCCAGGGGGCCCGTGCCCAGGGCTAGCGCGCCGGCGCCGGCTGCCGCGCCGAGCAGGAGGGTGCGCCGCGGTAAGCCGGAGGGGCCGGTTCGTTCGGTGTCGGTCATGTGGGGGTTCCTCGGTTCATCGGATCCGGACAGCGGACGGCCCGGGTGGGGGTATGGCGATACGGAACGCCTCCCGCCGACGGGCCGAGCCGCTTGCCGACCGGCACCGGGGCGGGAGACCGCCGGGACTTCGCCTGTAGGTGGCCGCCGGTCCCGGCGAGGTTGCCGCCCGCGTGACGGAAGCCGTCCGGAGTCGCCGGGACACACGAAAAGGGCCCCGCAGGCACCCGCCTCGCGCCGCCGACCAAGTCCTCACGGCGGCCGCCGCGACCGCCCGTCCGGACGCTCAGGCGGCCTCCTGGCCCCCGAATGCCCCTCGACGGCGCCACCGCGCCTCTGCCAACCGGGACTCCCCGCCACACGCGGACGCACGTCGGCGGACGCATCCCCCACGCGAGGCGGTCGCCCTGCTCAGTGCACCGGAATGATGTCGGGGGCGCCGAGCCTGACCGCGTCGGCGGTCCGGTCGTCCGGCTGCTGCTGCGCTTCCCGTTCGGCGGCCACCCGCTTCAGGTACTGGTCGACCTCACGGTGCCGGTGCGCCTGGTCCCACCCCAGGTGCGGCGCCATCAGTTCCGCGACGGTCCGCGCCGCGTCCACCCCACGGTCCCAGGACTCGATGGAGATCCGGGTACGGCGGGCGAGCACGTCCTCCAGGTGACGGGCACCCTCATGGGTCACCGCGTACACGGCCTCGACCCGCAGGTAGTCGTCGGAGCTCGGCAACGGCTCGCCGAGCGAGGAGTCGGCCGCGACCATGGCGAGCAGCTCGTGCACCAGGGAGCCGTAGCGGTTCAACAGGTGCTCGACGCGGGCGACATGCAGCCCGGAGCCCTGGGCGAGGTTGTGGCGGGAGTTCCAGAGGGCCGGATAGCCGTCGGCGCCGAGCAGCGGAACGCGGTGCGTGACGCAGTCGGGCACTTTCTCGTCCAGGCCGCGGGCCGCCTCGTCGACCGCGTCCTTGGCCATCACCCGATAGGTGGTGTACTTGCCGCCCGCGACCACGACGAGACCGGGCACCGGGTGGGCGACCAGGTGCTCCCGTGACAGTTTGCTGGTTTCCGCGGCCTCGCCGGACAGGAGGGGACGCAGACCGGCGTAGACGCCTTCGACGTCCTCCGGAACCAAGGGCGTGGCCAGGACGCTGTTGACGTGTTCCAGCAGGTAGGTGACGTCCTGGGAGCTGAGGGCGGGATGGGCCTTGTCCAGTGTCCAGTCGGTGTCCGTGGTTCCGATGATCCAGTGTCGTCCCCAGGGGATGACGAACAGCACGCTCTTCTCGGTGCGGAGGATCAGCCCGGTACGGGAGTTGATCCGGTCACGGGGGACCAGCAGGTGTACGCCCTTGGAGGCGCGGACGTGGAACTGGCCGCGCGTGCCGGTGAGGGCCTGGGTGTCGTCGGTCCACACGCCGGTCGCGTTGATGACCTGCTTGGCTCGCACCTCGGTCTCGTCGCCGGTCTCCAGATCCGTGACAGCGGCTCCCACCACCCGCTCGCCCTGTCGCAGGAAGCGGCTGACGCGGGTGCGGTTGGCGGCCAGCGCTCCGTAGGCGACGGCCGTGCGGACGAGGAACAGGGTGTGCCGGGCGTCGTCGACCTGGGCGTCCCAGTACTGGATCGCGCCGACCAGGGCGTCGGAGCGCAGCGCGGGTGCCTCGCGCAGGGCTCGGCGCTTGAGCAGGTGGCGGTGGTGGGGCAGACCTCTGGAGGTACCGGAGGCCGCGGCCATGGTGTCGTACAGCAGCACGCCGGCGCCGACGTACGGCCGCTCCCGGATGCGGTGTCGCAGGGGGTAGAGGAACGGCACCGGACGCACCAGATGAGGGGCCAGGAACTGGAGCAGGAGTCCGCGTTCCTTCAGGGCTTCGGCGACGAGGCGGAAGTCCAGCATCTCCAGGTAGCGCAGACCGCCGTGGATGAGCTTGCTGGAGCGGCTGGACGTGCCCGAGGCCCAGTCGCGGGCTTCGACCAGGCCGACTCTCAGGCCCCGGGTGGCGGCGTCCAGGGCCGCGCCGGCGCCGACGACGCCGCCCCCGACGACGAGGACGTCGAGCTCACCCTCTCCCAGTCGGACGAGGGCCTCCGCGCGTGCCCCGGGCGAGAGAGCCACCGGGTTCGCCATGGTGTCCTCCTCGTGCAGCGGGTGCGGGTGGGGCCGCGCTCGCGGCTCGCGCGGCCCCGTTCGGTCGCTCCCGGCCGGGCCTATTCGACCTTGGCCCAGTCGAGCGTGCGCTCCACCGCCTTCTTCCAGCCCGCGTATCCTTCCTCGCGCTGATCTTCGGACCACTGGGGTTCCCAGCGCTTGGACTCCTGCCAGTGGGTGCGCAGTTCGTCCGTGTCCCGCCAGAAACCGGTGGCCAGGCCGGCGGCGTAGGCGGCGCCGAGCGCGGTGGTCTCGGCGACGACCGGGCGGCTGACCGGGACGCCGAGGACGTCGGCCTGGATCTGCATGCACAGGTCGTTGGCCGTCACACCGCCGTCGACCTTGAGCACGTCGAGGTGGACGCCGGAGTCCTGCTCCATGGCTTCCACGACGTCGCGGCTCTGATAGCAGATGGCTTCCAGGGCGGCCCGCGCCAGGTGGCCGCCGTCGTTGTACCTGGCGAGGCCGACGATCGCGCCCCGGGCGTCGGAACGCCAGTACGGGGCGAACAGGCCGGAGAACGCGGGGACGAAGTAGATCCCGCCATTGTCCTCGACGGTACGCGCCAGGCGTTCGCTCTCGGCGGCGTCATTGATGATCTTCAGCTGGTCACGCAGCCATTGCACCGCGGAGCCCGTGACGGCGATGGAGCCTTCGAGGGCGTAGATCGCCGGGCTGTCGCCGAACTGGTACGCCACGGTGGTCAGCAGGCCGTGCTGGGACCGCACCAGTTCCGTGCCGGTGTTGAGCACCAGGAAGTTGCCGGTGCCGTAGGTGTTCTTGGCTTCGCCCGGCGCGTAGCAGACCTGCCCGACAGTGGCTGCCTGCTGGTCGCCGAGCACCCCGGTGATGGGGATGGCGGCCCGCAGCGGCCGGGACGTACGGGTCTGTCCGAACGCCTCCCGGTGGGAGGACGGGCTGATGGTCGGCAGCATCGCCCGGGGAACGCCGAAGAAGCCCAGCAGCTCGTCGTCCCAGTCGAGGGTCTCCAGGTCCATCAGCATGGTGCGGCTGGCATTGGTCACGTCGGTGGCGTGGACGCCGCCGTCGGGGCCGCCGGTGAGGTTCCACAGCACCCAGGCGTCGGTGTTGCCGAAGAGGGCATGGCCCTGCTCGGCCGCCTCGCGGACTCCGTCGACGTTCTCCAGGATCCACTGGATCTTGCCGCCGGAGAAGTACGTGGCCGGCGGCAGCCCCGCCTTGCGGCGGATGACGTCGCCCTGGCCCGAGCGGTCCAGCGCCGCCGCGATGGAGTCGGTACGGGTGTCCTGCCAGACGATGGCGTTGTAGTAGGGGCGGCCGTTGCGGGGGTCCCAGACGACGGTCGTCTCCCGCTGGTTGGTGATACCGATGGCCGCCAGGTCCTCCGGCGCGAGGTTTCCGTGCCGGAGGGCGTTCTGGATCACCGAGTTGGTGCGCTCCCAGATCTCCACCGGGTCGTGTTCGACCCACCCCGAGCGCGGGAGGATCTGTGAGTGCTCCAGCTGGTGTCTCGCCACCTCGTTGCCGGCATGGTCGAAGATCATGAAACGGGTGCTGGTGGTCCCCTGGTCCACCGCGCCGACGAAGTCCGCCATGGGATGCCGCCTCTCCTTGGGGCTCTCCCGGGGCAGCCGGATCACGGCAACCCCGGAAGCCGGTCAGCTCTCGTGCCGCTGTTGTGTCAGGTCTCGGTCTCGTCCGGGGCCGGTACCCGTCCCGGGGGCTCCGGCTCGGCGGTCGGCAGGAACCGGCCGATGAAGACCTTGTACAGGGCCGCTCCCAGCAGACCTCCGATCAGCGGGCCGACGATCGGCACCCAGAAGTAGAGGTGCCCGTACTGATCTCGCCACGCTCCGCCGTACCCGGTGAAGAAGCTGGCCAGCCGGGGACCGAAGTCACGTGCCGGGTTGATGGCGTACCCCGCGTTGGTGCCCCAGGCCATACCGATGGCCACGACGATCAGACCGACGATGAACGGCGCCAGGTTGGCGCCGGGGGGCGTGTTGAGCAGGTCCGTGACCGCGAGGATCAGCAGCAGCAGGATCGCGGTGCCGATGATCTGGTCGCGGAGTGCGCCCCAGTCGCTGACCGGCAGGTTCGGGTTGCCGTTGGCGGGGAGTGTGGAGAACACGCCCTGCGTCTTGATCGTGTGGGTGGGATCCGCCTTCGCCAGCGCCTCGGTGTAGTTCCACCGGACGAGCAGGGCCGCCACGAAGGCGCCGGCCGTCTGGGCCAGCGCGTAGGGAGCGACCTTGCTCCACGGGAAACCCTTGAACGCCGCCAGCGCGACGGTCACCGCGGGATTGAGGTGAGCACCGCTCAGCCTCGCCGCGACATACACACCCAGGGTGACGCCGAGGCCCCAGGCCCAGGCGATGCTGTCGTGATTTCCCAGACCACCCGGCGGAGTCGTGAGGGCTCCGCCTGCCACGACCTGAGCCACCACGCCACAACCGAAGAGGATGAGGATCATCGTGCCGGCGAATTCCGCTGAAAGCTCGCCGACCAGTCCTGATCTCTTGAGTCGCTCAGCCATGGGTACCCGCTTCCCGCCGGCCCGAGGACCGGCCGTCGACTCCCCCGAGTACTCCACACATCAGTGTAAAACGGGCCAGAGCCATGCGCGCGCGAGCCGACACTTCGGCTTACAAGCAGCTTTCGGCGGTGCAGGTCGGCAGCGAGCACCCGTCGCGGATGTCCACGGGGAGACGGACACTGGAGACGGACACTGCGGCAGAGGCTCCGCCGCCGGTTCCACCCGGGAGGTTCCCATGAAGATGCTGATCAACAGTCCGGAGACCGTGGTCGCCGATGCCCTGCGGGGGGTGGCCGCCGCCCACCCGGAGCTGGACGTGGACGTGGAGCGGCGGGTGGTCGTACGGCGAGACGCGCGGGAAGGCGGGCGGGTCGGGCTGGTGTCCGGCGGAGGCTCCGGGCACGAGCCGCTGCACGCCGGGTTCGTCGGGTACGGGATGCTGTCGGCCGCGTGTCCCGGGGATGTGTTCACCTCGCCCGTTCCGGACCAGATGCTGAGCGCGGCGAGCGCCGTCGAGGCCGGACAGGGCGTGCTGTTCGTCGTCAAGAACTACACCGGGGACGTGCTGAACTTCCAGATGGCCGCCGAGCTCGCCGAGGAGGACGGCGTCCGGGTCGAGCGGGTCCTGGTCGACGACGACGTCGCCGTCACCGACAGCCTCTACACGGCCGGTCGGCGGGGCACCGGGGCGACCCTGTTCGTGGAGAAGATCGCCGGGGCGGCCGCCGAGGAAGGCGCACCGCTGGAGCAGGTGGCCGCGATCGCCCGGCGCGTCAACGAGTCCTCGCGCAGCTTCGGCGTGGCGCTCAGCGCCTGCGCCACTCCCGCGAAAGGCGGCCCGACCTTCGACCTGCCGGACGGGGAGATGGAGCTCGGCGTCGGGATCCACGGCGAGCCGGGCCGGGAGCGGCGCGCGATGATGCCGGCCCGGGCGATCGCGGAGGTCGCGGTGGGCGCCGTACTCGACGAGCTGGTGGAGGTGGCTCCGGCCGACGGGCCGGTACTGGCCCTTGTCAACGGGATGGGTGCGACGCCGCTGCTGGAGCTGTACGGGTTCCACGCCGAGGTGGCCCGACTGTTGGAGGCCCGGGGCGTGCCGGTGGCGCGGACGCTCGTGGGCAACTACGTCACGTCGCTGGACATGGCGGGCTGCTCGGTGACGCTGTGCCGGGCCGACGCGGAAATGCTGCGGCTGTGGGACGCGCCTGTACAGACCGCCGCGCTGCGCTGGGGCCGCTGACTCCCGGTCGATCGAGGCCTACGACCGCTTCCCCCCGACGCACACGAGGCCGTCCTCTCATGGAATGAGAGGACGGCCTCCGACCTGCGTTTCCGCACCGTCGGGACGACAGGATTTGAACCTGCGACCCCTTGACCCCCAGTCAAGTGCGCTACCAAGCTGCGCCACGTCCCGGTGCGCTGCCCCGCGGTGGATCGCGGGAGCGCGCCGACAGAACTTTACCCCACGTCGGGGGCCGGACCGAAGCCGGCGCCGGGCGCGGGACAATCGACGTATGGCCAGTACATCCTCAGGACGGCAGACGGGCGCGCGGGACCGGGACGGCGAGGGGCGGGCGCGCAACGCCCGGCCGCGGGACGGGCTCGGGCGGCCACTTCCGTACGGCGCCGACGGCGTCGCCCGGCAGCCGGAGGGCGTGGTGCGCACCCCGCAGCAGACCGTGGCCGAGGCTCAGGAACTGCTGGACGCGGGACGCCCGTTCCATGCGCACGAGGTCTTCGAGGACGCCTGGAAGTCGGGCCCCGACGAGGAACGGGCTCTGTGGCGGGGGCTGGCCCAGCTCGCGGTGGGGCTGACCCACTCTGCCCGGGGGAACGTCACGGGCGGGGCGAGGCTGCTGCGGCGCGGCGCCGGGGCCGCGGAGGAGTGGGCCGCGTCGGAGACCGGGCGGGGGCGGCCGTACGGAATGGATCTCGCGGGGCTGGCGGACTGGGCCCGGCGGCTCGCGGACCTCGTGGAGGAGACCGGCACGAGCGTCGACGCGGGGGCACGGGCACCGCGGTTGCGCGGATAGGCCTCATCGAGGGGTGCCGGTCGGGTTGTCGGGCGGGGGCGGGGGCGGGTACGTGGGGCTGAGCCGGGCGCCTACGGGGTGCCTCGCCGGGTTCTTGCGCGGTTTCAGGGCGGTGGGGACTGGTCGCGCAGTTCCCCGCGCCCCTGGGGAGCCCTGGTGGACGCGGTGTACGTGCTGTCAGTGGTGTGGGGCAGACTCGGGGTGTGCGAAAGATTCATGTCATCGGTATCGGCGCGGGCGACCCCGAGCAGCTCACCCTCCAGGCGGTCAGGGCGCTGCGGGACACGGACGTGTTCTTCGTCCTCGACAAGGGCGAGGTGAAGAGCGATCTCACCCAGCTGCGCCGGGACATGCTGGACGCGCACATACCGGAGGGGTCGTACCGGGTGGTCGAGGCCCGGGACCCGGAGCGGGACCGTGCGGCGGGCGGCGCCGCCTACTCCCCCGCCGTCGGTGACTGGCGCAGCGCCCGTGCCGACATCTACGAGCGGCTGATCTCCGAGGAACTGGGCGAGGAGGACAGCGGCGCGTTCCTGGTGTGGGGGGATCCTGCGCTGTACGACAGCACGCTCGGCGTCCTGGAGGAGATCCTGGAGCGTGGCTCGGTGTCCTTCGAGTACGACGTCGTGCCCGGCATCAGCAGTGTCTCGGCGTTGGTGGCACGGCATCGCACCGGGCTGAACCGGGTCGCACGGCCCGTCCAGATCACCACGGGGCGGCGCCTCGCCGAGGGGTTCCCGGAGGGGGTGGACGACGTGGTCGTGATGCTCGACGCCCACCAGGCCTTCCGCGCGTACGCCGACCAGGACATCGACATCTACTGGGGCGCCTACATAGGCACGCCCGACGAGATCCTCGCCGCCGGTCCGATCGCCGAGACCGCGCCCCGGATCGAGCGGCTGCGCGCCGAGGCCAGGGAGCGCAAGGGCTGGATCATGGACACGTATCTGCTGCGCCGGAATCCGAAGCAGCGGTAGGCGCCGGAAGCCGGGTGGGCACCCGGCGGACCGCCCCGTAGGCAGGGGTGATCCTCACGGTGTGCCGAGCTGGTCCAGCCACCCCTGCGCGCCCGCCACGTCGGGCACCGTCCTCACCCCGTCCGGGAGGGGCGGCCGGCGTACGACCACCACGGGCAGGGCCAGTTCGCGGGCGGCCGTGAGTTTGGCGGACGTGGCCGTTCCCCCGCTGTCCTTTGTGACCAGGACGTCGATGCAGTGGTCGTGGAGGAGCGTCGACTCGTCGGTCACCGTGAAGGGGCCGCGGGCCAGGAGGACTTCGGTGTGCGGGGGCATGGGCGGCTCGGGCAGCTCCACCGACCGTACGAGGAAGTGCAGTTGGGTGAGGTGCGCGAAGGCGGCGAGTTCCGTGCGGCCGGTGGTCAGGAACACGCGTCGGCCGAGGCTCGGCAGCAACTGAGCGGCCTCGTCCAGGGAGTCGACCGCGTGCCAGCGGTCCCCCGGTCCGGGCCGCCAGCCGGGGCGGCTCAGCACCACGGAGGGCACGCCGGTCGCGGCGGCCGCCCGGGCCGCATGGGCGGTGATCGCCCGGGCGAAGGGATGCGTGGCGTCGACCAGTGCGTCGACCCGCTCCTCCCGCAGCCAGTCGGCCAGCCCCTCCGCCCCGCCGAACCCCCCGATCCGCACCTCCCCCGCGACCGTGCCCGGCCGGGTCACCCGCCCCGCGAGCGAGGTGGTGACGCGGACTCCCGGCCGCGACGCGAGCACGGCGGCCAGTTCACGGGCCTCGGTGGTGCCGCCGAGGATCAGGATGTGCGGGGACATGGCGGGTAGCGTACGAGGTCAGGGGCGAGGCCCGGCGGGCCGGGTGATGAGCGCCGGGAACTCTGGGGCAAGGGATCTGTCGGCGCCGCTCGGCGCGTCAGCGGAGCAGGAGCTGTACGCCGCCCACGATCGTCGCCGCGATCACCAGCTGTTCGAAGAGCCGCTGGTTGATCCGGTTCACCGCCCATTTGCCGAGGAGCGCGCCGGGCACGACGAACGCCACGAGCGCGAGGTCGAGCAGCAGCGAGTGGCCGTCGATCAGGCCGAGGCCGACGCTGAAGGGCACTTTGGAGACATTGACGATCAGGAAGAAGAACGCCGAGGTGCCGAGGAAGCCGAGTTTGCGGAAGCCCGCCGACAGCAGGTACATCGACATCACCGGGCCGCCGGCGTTGGCGACCATGGTGGTGAAGCCGCCGAGGACGCCGTAGGAGCGGGCCTTGACACGGCCGGTGCGGGTGACGACCGAGTCGGGGTCCTGCTCCGCGTCGGCCGTGCGGCGGCGCCAGACCGTCACCGCGGCCATGAACAGCAGGATCGCGCCGATCGACGTCCGTACCATCCCGTCGTCCGCCCACTGCAGGAACAGCGTGCCGGCGACCACGCCGACCGCGACCGCCGGGAACAGCCGCCAGAGGGTGGGCCAGTGGGCGTGCCGCCGGTAGGTGAGCACCGCGAGCACGTCCCCGGCGATCAGGATCGGCAGCAGCGCGCCGGTGGAGGCGCGGGCGGGCAGCACCGCGGCGAAGATCGCGAGGCTGACCGTGTTGGCCCCGCTCACGGCCGTCTTGGAGAAGCCGACGAGCAGGGCCGCGGCGGCGAGCGCGGCGAACCCCCAGACGGAAATGTGCCAGAGCGTCATCGTGTCCATGCGGAGACCGATGCTAAGTGCAGGTAACCGGTGTCGTAAGTGCCGTCTCGCCGAGTGGTCCTGTCGGCGCCCTCGGGCTAGTGCCGTTCCACCAGGACCGCGCTCCCCTGGCCGACTCCCACACACATCGTCGCCAGTCCGCGCGCCGCCCCCGTCCGTCGCATCCGGTGCAGCAGGGTCGTGAGGATGCGGGCGCCCGAGCAGCCGAGCGGGTGGCCCAGCGCGATCGCGCCGCCGGTCGGGTTGACCCGCTCGGGGTCGATGCCGAGTTCGTCGACGCAGGCCAGGGCCTGGGCGGCGAAGGCCTCGTTGAACTCGGCCTCCTCGATGTCGCCGATGCTCCAGTCCACGCGGGCGAGCGCCTTGCGGGTGGCGGGGACCGGGCCGATGCCCATCACGTCGGGGTGGACGCCGGCCGAGGCGCCGGCGACGTAGCGGCCCAGGGACTCCAGCCCCAGGTCGTTCAGAGCCTCTTCGCTGACCAGGAGGAGTCCTGCCGCGCCGTCGTTCATGGGGGAGGCGTTGCCCGCGGTGACCGTGCCGCCGGACCGGAAGACGGGCTTCAGGCGGGCCAGCTTGTCGTAGGAGGTGTCCTCGCGGATGCATTCGTCGCTGTCGACGAGCACGCCGTCGGGGCGCTCCACCGGGATGAGTTCGTCGTCGAAGTGGCCGTTCTTGCGGGCCTCGGCGGCGAGGCGGTGGCTGCGCAGGGCGAACTCGTCCTGGCGTTCGCGCGGAATGCCGTGGCGCTGGGCGACCTCCTCGGCGGTCTCGCCCATGGGCAGCAGGCCGTGGAGTTCCTTCATGGCCGGGTTGACCAGGCGCCAGCCGAGCCGGGTGTCGTGGGTCTCCATCCGGTGCGGCAGGGCCTCGTCGGGGCGGGGCAGCACGAAGGGGGCACGGCTCATCGACTCGGAGCCGCCCGCGAGCACGATGTCGGCCTCACCGGCGGCGATGGTACGGGCCGCGAGCGTCACGGCCTCCAGGCCGGAGGCGCACAGCCGGTTGACCGTGGCGCCGGGCACGGTCTCGGGCAGTCCGGCGAGCAGCGCGGCCATGCGGGCCACATTGCGGTTGTCCTCGCCGGCCTGGTTGGCGGCGCCCCAGTAGACGTCGTCGATGCGCGCCGGGTCGAGCGCGGGGACGTCGGCGACCAGGGCGCGGATCACGGTGGCGGCGAGGTCGTCGGGGCGTACGGCGGACAGGGCGCCGCGGAGTCTGCCGATGGGGGTGCGGCGGGCGGCCGCGAAGTGGACGGGGCGCACGACTTGACTCCTGACCGTCGGGATCCGGGGAACCGAGAGGATTTTCCTCGGCAACACTTAATTAGCACCGCTAGTTTCGGACTATAGCCGGAGCAGACGGGGGCGAGCACGGGGCCCGCCTGCCAGCTCGCAGGTCTTCGCAGATGTGACGGGTTTCCTCGGCGGTGTGCTCACACCCTGAGACGCCGCTGTTTGCACGATTGCGGCCGGGGCACTCGCGCCCCCATGGAGTGGTTGCGTCGAGCGGCCTGTGTGGGAGAGGACCCCGAGTTGTTCTTCCCCGTGGGCACGCAAGGACCCGCGCTGCGGGACATGGCGGCGGCGAAACGCGTCTGCGCCCGCTGCCCGGTCGCCCCCGAGTGCCTCGATCTGGCGCTCAGCAGTGGGCAGACCTCGGGCGTGTGGGGCGGGACCGGCGAGCAGGAGCGCGACGAACTGCTCCGCACCGGCATTGACCATGCCAGAAGGAGGAGCACGGTATGACTGTGGTCAGGAGCACCCTGTCCGATTCGGCCCGCGAGACGGCCGGGGACGCCCTGCAGAGCACCCTGGTGGATCTCATCGGGCTGTCGCTGATCGGGAAGCAGGCGCACTGGAACATCGTGGGCCCGCGGTTCCGGTCCATCCACCTCCAGTTGGACGAGGTGGTGTCGACGGCCCGCTCGTTCTCCGACACGGTGGCGGAGCGCGCCGCGGCCCTGGGTGTGTCGCCCGACGGCCGCCCCGAGACGATCGCCGCCGCCTACACGCTGCCGGGCTCGAAGAACGGCTGGATCCGGGACGACGACGTCGTCCGGTTGATCGTGGAGACGCTGGAGGCGGCCATCGGCCGGCTCCGCGAGCGCATCGAGGCCACCGAGAAGGCCGATCCGGTCACGCAGGACCTGCTGATCGGCATCACCGCCGAGCTGGAGAAGCAGCGCTGGATGTTCGAGGCCGAGAACTGGCCCCGGGACTGACCGGCCCGAAACCCCCACGGAAAGGCGCAGGCGATGACCGACCCTCTCGAACTCGACGCGCTGTGGGAGGACTTCCACCGCGTGGTGAACATGACCTCACAGGAACTGGCCGCCTGGCTGCGGGTCAGCGACGCCGCCGAGTCCACGGAGCCGCTGCCGGAGCACGCGGGTGAGCCGACCGGGCAGCATGTCCTCGCGATCCTCCAGAAGCGGCGCACGGACCTGACCGACGACGACATCGAGGTCATGTACGAGGTGGTGGACACCGTCACCGCGGATGCCGACGTGGAGAACGAACCCCGGGCCGAGGACAGTGTCCGCAGGCAGCGGCTGATGTCCGTCGGACACGACCCGCTCAGGCGGTGACCGGGGCCGAGGCGTCGTAGCGGAACGCGTCGGCGCGCACGGACGGACGCACGCCGCGGAGGCGGGCATCACGCCGAAGGACACCCCGCAGCCCCAGTACCGGCTGCTGGTGCCGTTCCTTCCGCGCGGTGCCCGCCTCCGCGGCGTCGCCGTGGCTGTACCGGGCGCAACCGGCGCAGGGGTGGCCGAAGACCGCCTCCGCCGCGCCCGGGTGACATGGCACACTGCTCGCACATCTTGTCGAGCAGAGGAGTTTTGCGTGACCGGGACCGAGTCGGCCGGCCGGCGGATCGACACGAGCAGGCCCCATCCGGCCCGGGTGTACGACTGGTTCCTCGGCGGGAAGGACAACTACCCCGTCGACGAGGAGCTCGGACGGCAGATCACCGCGCAGGGCGACGCTCCCCGGCAGGCCCGCGCCAACCGCCGGTTCATGGAGCGGGCCACGCGGGTCGTCGTACGGGAGGCGGGAATTCGCCAGTTCCTCGACATCGGCTCCGGCATCCCCACCGAGCCCAACCTCCATCAGATCGCCCAGTCCGCGGTACCGGACGCCAGGGTGGTGTACGTCGACAACGACCCGATCGTCCTGGCCCACGCGGCGGCCCTGCTGCACGGCACGCCGGAGGGGGCGACGCACTACCTCCAGGCCGACGCCCGCGAGCCGCTGCGGATCCTCCAAGGAGCCTCCGCCGTCCTCGACTTCGATCAGCCCGTCGCGCTGTCGCTGGTCGCACTGCTGCACTTCATCTCCGACGAGGACGGCGCCCAGGAGCTGGTGGACACACTGGTCGACGCGCTGGCGCCGGGCAGTTGCCTGGTGCTGTCCGCGATGACGGCGGACTTCGACCCGGAGAAGGTGAACGCGGGCATCGCGGCGTACACGGCGAGCGGAGTGACTCTCGTGGCCCGCTCGCACGACGAGGTGAGCCGCCTGTTCAAGGGACTTGAGGTGCTGGAGCCCGGGATCGTGTCCCTGTCGCGGTGGCGCCCGGACGAGCCCGAGGACGGCGAGCCCGTGTCGCTGTACGGGGCGGTCGGCGTCAAGCGCTGAACCCTGCACGGGGCGGTGGGCATCGGGCGCCGAACCCGCGAGCCGGCCCTCACCCCAGCAGCCATCCCCCGTCCACGCTCAACTCCACCGCGTTGACGGAGCCGTTGCACAGCAGGAAGTCCACGCCGTCCACCACGTCCGCCACGGTCGCGAGCCGTCCGGTCGGGGTCCTGGCCCGCAGGCCCGCCAGGATCTCTTCGGGTTTGGCCCGCCAGTAGGGGCTGTCCCCCACCACACCGGGATGGATCGCGTTGACCCGGACGGGAGCGAGTTCGACGGCCAGGGTGCGCATCAGCCCGGTCACCCCGGCGTTGACGGTCGCCACCGTCGTCGCCCCCGGGTAGGGCCGCTCCTTGGCCTGTCCGCCGAACAGCACGACAGCACTGTCGTCGTGCAGCCGGGACCGCAGCGCGTGCACGACGGCGGTGTAGCCGACGAGTTTGAGGGTGACGAGATGGACGGCTGCGTCGATGTCGTACGCGGCCACCCGGTTCTCGTCGCGGGAGACGCCCGCGATCACCAGGTGGTCGACGGCTCCCACATCGCTCAGCGCGTCGCTGATCTCCTTCGGCCGGGCGAGGTCCAGGGCGAGGCCCCGGGCGCCGATCTCCTTGGCCGCGGTGCCGGTGCGGTGCGGGTCCCGACCGGTGATCACCACGTCGTCGCCGCGTCGCGCGCGCACCCGGGCGAACTCCCGCCCGATCCCCGAGGTCCCGCCGACCACCACCACACCGCTCATCGGGAAGCCTCCCTCAGGTACTCCCAGTCCCGTGTGAACCGGTAGGAGTGCCTCACCGGCGGCTGCGGCGCCTGGGTCTCCAGCCAACGCAGCGGCCCGTCACCGGCGTTGGAGAAGCCGTGCACACAACCCGCCCCCGCCCAGGCGCAGTCGCCCGGCCCGAGCCGGTACGGCGAACCGTCGAACACCGCGTCCGCCTCGCCTTCGAGGAACAGGTACGTCTCCTCGAAGGGGTGGTCGTGGGTCCCTGCGACGCCGTCGGGCGCGTACTGCACCATGAACATCGTCGAGGCCACCGCGCCCAGATCACTGTCGACCATCGTCTTCACGGTGATCCCGCTGTAGACGAGGAGCGCGGTCCGCATGCTCGCCGACACCGCGAGCAGGTCCTGGGACTGCTTCCCCGGGTCCATCTGGACGGGCTCGAAATGCCCGAAGGACCGGGTGCGCGGGTCGCGGACATCGATGCGGACGGGCGGGCGCGCAGGCCAGGGAGGGACCGTCTGGGTGTCGTACCCGTACCGGGCCCGCGGTACCGGCGCGAGCATGTCCGCCCAGCGGGCGACACCGTCCCCGGCGCCGCGCCAGGCGTGCGGGACACCGGTCGGGAGGAGGCCGTAGTCGCCCTCCTCCAGCAGATACGACCCCTCGGGCACATCGAGGACCACGGTCCCGTCGAGGACGTGGAAGCTCTCCTCGTACGAGTGCACATGGGCCGCGACCGCGCCGTCGGGGCGCAGCTCGCACACCCCGAAACCGGTGTGCGAGCTGCCGTCGGCCTCGCCGACCAACTCCCGTCGCCGGTAGCCGTGTTCGTCGTACGGCGGCTCCGGGAGGTCGGTGGCCCGGCGCACCAGGTGTCGCGTCACGCCGGGGTCTCCTTCGCGGCCAGCAGCCGGTCGCGGGACTCCTCGACCAGGCGCCGGGCCCGTGCCACGTCGGCCGTGAGCCTGCCGTCGCGCTTGCGGACCACACCGTCGACGATGACCGTCTCCACGTTGGACACGTCGGCGCTGAGGGCCACTGCGGCGGCCGCGTCGTGAACCGGGGCCACATTCAGGGCCGTTGCGTCGATGGCGACGACATCGGCCCGCTTGCCGGGGGTGAGGGAACCGGTGCGGTCCTCCAGGCCTGCGACATGCGCGCCGTTGCGGGTGGCGATCTCCAGCATCTGACGTGCCGTCAACATCGTGTCGGGGACCGGGACGTCCGCCTGCCAGCTGTCCGCGTTGACGCGGGCGCGCTCGGCGCCGAAGGCCGCGCGGATCTGGGTGAACATGTCGCCGGGCACGGTGGTGACGACATCGATGCTGAGGGAGGGCCGCAGACCGTGCTCGATCGCCTTCATGACCGGCGGCCAGCCGTGTCCCATCTGCGTCTCGACCTGCGGGGCGACGGAGACCGTACCGCCGCTGTCGGCGACCAGCCGCCACTCCTCCTCGCTGAGGTAGCAGCAGTGGACGTAGGTGGTGTCGGGGCCGAGCAGTCCGAGGTCGTGGAGCTGCTTGACCATGCCGAAGCGGCCGGCGAGCCGTCCCATGGCCACGTGCACGGTGATCGGGATGTCCAGCTCGCGGGCGAGGGCCCACTCCGAGGTGACGACGTCGTTCACGCAGAAGCCGGGGCCGCGGGTAGCGAGGGCGAGGGTGAGCAGGCCGTCGTCGGAGGCGAAGTACTCGCCGCGGATACGGCGGACGTCGTCGCCGGGGATGGCGATCTTGCTCTCGAACCAGTAGTCGGCGAGGGAGGTGTTGGCGCTGCCGTACGCGTACTGGGCGCGGATGCCGGTCTCCGTGAGGGCCCGGATCGCCGCGTCCGGATGCTCGGGCGTGTTGTTGATGTGGGACCAGTCGACGAGCGTGGTGATGCCCGCGTTGAGGCACTCCAGGGCGCCCGCGAGGTTGGCCGCGTACACGTCCTCGGGGGTGTAGAGGGGGGCGAAGGTGTCGAGGATGTCGACGAAGTAGTCGTCGAGGGTGGCGTCGGGCGCCACGTTCCGGATCGAGGCCTCCCAGGTGTGGCGGTGGGTGTCGACGAAGCCGGGGATCACGATGCGGCCGGTCATGTCGACAACTTCGGCGTCCGCGGCGATCTCGCGGTCCACGGCCGCGATCCTCCCGTCCTCGATGAGGACGTCCCCGCTCGGCAGATCCCCGATGTCGGGGTCCATGGAGAGCACGTGTCCGGCTCGAAGGAGTGTCCGATGGGTCATCGCGCTTCCTCCTAGGGGATGTTCAGTACGCGGCGAGGCTCCTGACGGCCGCCACGACCTTGTCGACGGTGGGAATGACCTGTTCCTCCAACGCGTCCGCGAACGGCAGCGGCACGCACTCCCCCGCCACGCGGCGCACCGGCGCGTCCAGCAGCCCGAACCCCTCGTCGGCCACGACGGAGACCAGGGTGGCCCCCCAGCCGCCCTGGTACGGGTTCTCCTCGACGGTCACCAGCCGGGAGGTCCGCCCGAGCGAGGCGAGGACGGTGGCCATGTCGAGCGGCACCAGGGAGCGCAGGTCGACGACCTCGACGTCGATGCCCTCCTGCGCGAGCCTCTCCGAGGCCGTGAGCGCGACCGGCACCATCGAGGCGAGCGCCACCAGCGTCACGTCGGCGCCCGCACGCACGACGGCGGCGTGCCCCAGGTCGATCACATGGTCCGGCGGCGCGGGCGGCCCCTTCGTGGCCAGCAGCCCCTTGTGCTCGAAGAACACGACCGGGTCGTCACTGCGGATCGCGGCCGCCATCATCCCGATCACGTCGGCGGGCGTGGAAGGCGCGGCGATCTTCAGCCCGGGGACGGTCAGCGCCCAGTTCTCGGTGGCCTGCGAGTGCTGGGCGCCGAAACCGAGCCCGCCGCCGTTGGCGGTGCGCACGACGAGGGGCACGGTGACCTGACCGCCCGTCATGTAACGCACCTTGGGTATCTCGTTGGCGAGGTAGTCCCAGCAACAGGCCAGGAAGTCCGAGAACATGATCTCCACGACGGGCCGCATCCCGGTCATCGCGGCCCCCATCGCCGCGCCCACGATGGCCTGTTCGGAGATCGGCGTGTCCCACACCCGCTCGGACCCGAACTCCTTGTGCAGCCCCGCGGTGGTCTTGAACACCCCGCCCGCCTCGCCGATGTCCTCTCCCAGGCAGACGACGGACGGATCGCGCCGCATCTCCCGCGCGATGCCCTCGGCGACCGCCTCCCGATACGTGATCACGTCCGCCATGCCGCACCCCCGTCCGCCCATACGTCGGTGAACGCTTCGCGCGGATCCGGCGGCGGCGCGTTCTTCGCCGCCTCGACCGCCTCCCGTACGACCGTCCGTGCGCGCTCGTCGGCCGCGGTGACCGTGTCCTCGGGCACCCCGGCCTCGATGAGCCGCCCTCGCGCGATGTCCAACGGGTCGTGCTTGAGCCAGCGTTCGACCTCCTCGGCCGGGCGGTAGGTCGCCGGGTCGGCCCGTGAGTGCCCGAAGTGGCGGTAGGTCTCGGCCTCCAGCACGGCGGGCCCGTCTCCGGCCCGGGCCCGTCGCGCCAGCCGTGCCACCGTCTCCTGGACGGCGACGACGTCGTTGCCGTCGACGACCTCGCCGGGGATGCCGTACGCGGACGCCCGGTCGGCGGCGGGGCGGGGCACCGCCGTGACGTCGGCGATCGGGGTGTACTCCATGTACAGGTTGTTCTCGCAGACGAACAGCACGGGCAGTTTCCACACGGCGGCCAGGTTCAGCGCCTCGTGGAAGGCGCCGATGTTGGTGGCGCCGTCCCCGAAGAAGGCGACCGCGAGCTGGCCGGTGCCGCGCAGCTTCGCCGACCAGGCGGCGCCGACCGCCATGGGGAGATGGGCGCCGACGATGGCGTAGGAGCCGAGCATGTTGGTCACGGCCTTGGTGAGGTGCATGGAGCCGCCCTTGGCCTTGCACAACCCCGTTGCCCTGCTCATGAGTTCGGCGAGGCACTCCTCGGGGGTGGCGCCCCGGGCCATGGCGTGGTGGTGGCCGCGATAGGTGGCGAAGACGTAGTCGTCGTCGCGCAGGGCGGCGCTCGCGCCGACGGCGATCGCCTCGTGGCCGGCCGCGAGGTGGGTAGTGCCCTTGACGAGCCCCTGGAGGAACAGGTCGTGGGCGGCCTTCTCCGTACGGCGGATGAGGGCCATCTGCTCGTAGAGGGCGAGGAGTTCAGCGGTGTCCATCGCCGGTCCCCTGGTGTCCGTGAGCGGTTCCGGTCCCCGTGTTCAGGTGGGACTGAGCCTCCCGGGCGGTGTTGAGTTCGCCGCCCACCGTCCAGTACTTGCGTCCCGCGACCAGGAGCTCCTCGGCCGGGAACTTGGTGATGACCTCGCAGCCGTCGGCGGTGACGACCAGTTCCTCCTCGATCCGGGCGGCGGACCAGCCGTCGGCGGCGGGCCAGTAGGTCTCCAGGGCGAACACCATGCCCTCTTCGAGGACTTCGGGGTGGTCGAGGGAGACCAGGCGGCTGAAGATGGGCTTCTCCCAGATGGACAGGCCGACGCCGTGGCCGTACTGGAGGGCGAAGGCGGCGGTCTCGTCGGCGAAGCCGAACTCCTCGGCGCGCGGCCACACTTGGACGACGTCGGCGGTGGTGGCGCCGGGCCGCACGAGGGCGATCGCCTGGTCCATGTACTCGCGGCACCTGGTGTACGCGTCCCGTTGCGCGCGGGAGGCGCTGCCCACGGCGAAGGTGCGGTAGTAGCAGGTGCGGTAGCCGAGGTGGCTGTGCAGGATGTCGAAGAAGGCAGGGTCGCCGGGGCGGATCAGCCGGTCGCTGTAGACGTGCGGGTGAGGCGAACAGCGCTCCCCGGAGATGGCGTTGACACCTTCGACGTACTCGCTGCCGAGGTCGTAGAGGACCTTGCTGACCAGTCCGACGCACTCGTTCTCGCGGACTCCGGGGCGCAGGTGGGCGTAGAGCTCCTCGTAGGCCGCGTCGACCATCGCGCAGGCCTGGGCGAGCAGGGAGATCTCGTCGCCGGTCTTGATGCGGCGGGCCTCCAGGAAGACCTGCTGGCCGTCGACGACGTCGATGCCCTCGGCGCGCAGGGCGGCGAGGACGGGCTCTCGGCGACGTCGATGCCGAGGGGTTCGTTCGCGAGGCCGTGCTCGCGCAGCTCGGCGGCGATCTTCGCGGCGACGTCCTCGGCGATCCCCGCGCCCGGGTGGAAGGCGCCGCGCAGGGTGGAGATGCCGGCGCGGGCTCCGGTGGGCGGGCCAGTGGGCGGGCCGTCCTTGCCGTCGCTGTGGTCGAGCCACGGGTTGTAGAGCTGGTGGTGGCGGGCGGCGGAGCCGAAGTCCCAGACGATCGGTTCGCCGCCGCGGACCAGCAGGGCGAAGCGGATCAGCTTGTCCATCGCCCAGGTGCCGATGTGGGTGGCGGTCATGTAGCGGATGTTGGCGAAGTCGAAGCTGAGCACGGCGCCCAGTTCGGAGCGGTTCAGCGTGTCGTGGAGGCGGGCCAGGCGCTGTCTGCGCAGCCGGTCCAGGTCGACGCGCTCCTCCCAGTCGACGGCATTGGGGCCGTATGTACGGATCGCCATCGCGACCACCCCCACCATCGAGTCAACGACCGTCCGCGAGGAGTGTCAAGCGTCACTGAACAGTTTGGCTCGACACGAACCAGACACCGACGGCCGGTTCGTCGCCGTCGTTGCGGTACCGGTGGGGGGTGGTGGACTCGAAGCTGACGGCGTCGCCGGGGCGCAGGACCTGCTCGTCGAAGCCGAGGGTGAGGACGAGTTCGCCGGAAATCAGATAGCCGTACTCGGTGCCGGCGTGCCGCATCAGGCCGCCCGAGCCCGACGAGGAGCCGCCGGGCCGGTACGTGACGAGCAGGAAGTCCACGTCCGTGCCGGGGACGTGCCCGAGCCGCTCCCACACGACACCGGAGTCCAGCTCCAGTACCTCCCGCTCACCGGGGCCGACCAGGGGGCCGATGCGTCGGCCGGGGTCGGCCGCGAAGGCCGCCAGGGCGTGTACGACGGAGGCCTCACGCGCCGCAGCGGCCTCCCGGCCATCGAAGAGCGACTCGACGGAGATGCCGAGAGCCGTGGTGATGGCGTACAGGGTGCTGACCGACGGCTGGCTCTTCCCGGTCTCTATCTGGGAGACCAGACTCGCGGAGACGCCGACCTCACGGGCCAGGGCACGCAACCCCAGACCACGCTCCAGCCGCGCCTGCCGAATGCGCGCCCCGACGGCCGGCACGGGAACAGGGGACACGGGCGGGCTCCTCTCCTGTGCAGCACCATTGAACAGCCCGGCCCCACGGCGGGGGAAGACTGCCCACGTGATCGGGGCGAGAGCGCCGAGTACGCCTGGATTGGGCCGCCCGCAGTCCTGGGAGAAGCTCTCGCGCCGTCCGGGGAAGACTGCGCGCGTCTCCGGGACAGAACACCCGCACCTCAACGGGAGCCCCGTACCCACGGCAAGAGCCCGCGTGCCATCCGGCAGAGACCACCCGCGCCCCCGCCGCCCTCGAGCCCCCCGTCATCCCGGAAGCAGCGCCCGCACCTCCCACCCGTACTCCGCCCGCGGTCCCGCGTGCAGTTCGCCGCCGAGGGCCGTCACCCGTTCCTTCAGGCCGACGAGGCCGAAGCCGCCCCCGTGCGCCGCCGGCGGCAACTGGCTGCCGCCGCGCCCGTCGTCGGACACCGTCACCTCAAGGCGGGCCCGCTCGTAGCGCAGCTCCACGGTGACCTGGCCGGCGTCGCCCGCGTGTCGCCGTACGTTGGTCAGCGCCTCCTGCACCACGCGGAAGGCGGCCGCCTGAACCTCGTGCGGAAGGTCGTCGGGCACCTCGGGTGCGCGGTTGAGGGCGGCTTTCTGGATGGGACTCGCGAAACCTTCTATGAGACCGGTGACGCCCGCGAGGTCGCCCACCGGGCGCCGGTCGGCCGGGTCCTCGGTGTCGCGCAGCACACCGACCGTACGGCGCATCGAGGCCAGCGCCTCGGTCGCGGCCCGCTCGATACCCGCGAGGACCGGGTCGAGTTCGTCGGCGCCGGTGTCCGCCATCATGCGCGCCACCTGGGTCTGGACCAGGATGCCGGTGACATGGTGGGCGACGAAGTCGTGCAGGTCGGCGGCGATGGCCAGGCGCTCCGCCCGCCGGGTCTCGCTGACGGCGACGGTCCGCCGGTAGTCCTGCGAGCGCAGATACGCGGCGAACGCCACGGTGAGGCCGATCAGGACGAACCCGATCAGCATGTACGCCAGCATGATGTCCTCGTCGTCGAGGAACGGCCGTACCGGCAACGCGAGGACGGCGGCGCCGTCGAGCGTCGCGCACGCCATCACCGAGGAGCGCGGACAGTGCCGTACCGCGACGAACAGCAGGCACAGCAGGATCGCCGGCTCGCCAGGTCCGAACAGGGCACCGGAGCGCAGCACGGAGTCAGCCGTGCACAGGAGGGAGGCCAAGGCCGGCACGGCGGCGCGCAGTTGGGGGGTGAGCCAGGGCGGGCGCCGGTGGGCCGGCCACAGTACGGCGGCGGTGCCGAGCAGCAGCACGGCCGCCTGCGGCCAGCCGACGCCCTTGTCGGTGCCCGAGGCGAAGAGGTCGACAGCGGCCGCCGCGACGAGGGCACCGATGCCGGCGGCCCCTGCGCAGCCCCGGGCGGAAACGGACTTCATGCCGTTCACGCTATGCGCAGCCGCCGCTCACGGGATCGGCCGAACGGTCGAGACGCCGCCGTGCCGGGCCCGGAGACCCTGGCCGTTCGGCCGAGGCGGGCGCCCGGCTCCGCGGGCGAGAGTGGAGGCACTTCCGAGGAGACGCCTCTCCCGCCGGAGGCCCCTCCTTCCCCTGTCCTCAGGAGTACGTGATGCAGAGCAAGTACCTCGTCGGCGCCGTCGGCGCAGTGGCCGGCGCGGCCGTCGTCTTCGGACTCGGCAGCCACTTCCTGGCCGGCACCGAGTCCACCACCTCCCTGGACACCCAGAGCTCGGCGTCCGTCGGCGGCCACAAGGCACTGGCCGCGTACGTCGTCGAGGGCCGCACCCAGAGCAAGTACCACCCGCTGCCGTGGGTCGGCGTGAAGGTCACCGACGTCTCGTGCCCGAGCGGGCTCAAGGCCGTCGCCGGCGCCACCCTCACCTGCACCGGCACGAGGAGCGGCGGCGGGACCGTGGACATACCGGTGACCGTGGTCAAGGCCTCGGACACGTCCGTCACCTGGAAATTCGGCCGCTGACAAGACCGCTGACAAGAGGACCGGCTCACATCATGAACACCGTCCTGGCCGGTTACGGCCTCGTCAAGAAGTACGGCTCCACCACCGCGCTCGCCGGAGTGGACGTCGATGTCCGCGAGCGCGACTCGCTGGCGATCATGGGCCCGTCCGGCTCCGGCAAGTCCACCCTGCTGCACACTCTCGCGGGGATCGTCCGACCGGACGGCGGCGAGGTGCTGCTGCGCGGCGAGCGCATCGACCGGCTCGGCGAGAACAGACTGAGCGCGCTGCGCCGCAAGCGGTTCGGGTTCGTCTTCCAGTCGGGTCAGCTGCTCCCGGAGCTGCCCGCCGAGGAGAACGTCGCGCTGCCGCTGATGCTGGAGGGCATGCCCCGCAGACAGGCCGTCGAGCGGGCCCGCCGCTGGTTCGCGCCGCTGGGCCTAGACGGCCTCGCGCACCGCAGGCCCGGTCAGCTCTCCGGCGGTCAGGCCCAGCGCGTGGCGATCGCCCGGGCCCTGGCGGTCGAACCGGACGTGGTCTTCGCCGACGAGCCGACCGGCGCCCTGGACCAGGCCACGAGCGCGGAGGTGGTCCGGCTGCTGACGTCTGTCACACGGGAACAGGGTGCCGCCCTGGTGGTGGTCACCCACGACGCGGAGGTCGCCGGCCACTGCGACCGGGTCCTCCAGGTTCGCGACGGCCGCGTCAGTGGCCACAGCCCATACACGGTCGCCTGAGCGGCAGGAGATGCCATGCGTTCCCCCCTCATTCCGCTGACCTGGCACATCGTCCGGTCCTCCGGCCGCCGTGGCCTGCAGAGCCGGCTGCTGGCGGCCGGCGCGGCCGCGGTCGGCACGCTCGTCCTGCTGGTCATCGTCGCCGCCGCCCTCGGCTCCGGCGCCCGCGCCGACCGCACCGCCTGGCGCACCCCCCAGCCGGCGAAGCACGGCACCGCGATCCAGGCGCTCGCGACGACATACGTCCGCCACGAGCCGGTCACCGTCGTCTCCCTCGCCCAACTCCCCGGGCGCAGCGGCACCCCCGCACCGCCCGGCCTGACGTCCTTCCCGGCGAAGGGCGAGGTGTATGTCTCCCCCGCCCTGGCCTCGCTGCTGCACGAGCTGCCCGCGAACCAACTGGCCGACCGCTTCCCGAAGGTGTCCTCGTACGGCACGATCGGCGCCGCCGGTCTGGCCTCGCCGGACGAGCTGGTGGCCGTCGTCGGGCGGGCCCCGACCGATCCCGCGGTGTCCAGAGCGGCCGAGGGGTCCACGGTCTCCGACATCGATCAGGCGGCGCGTGCCGAGATCACCGGCTTCTCGGGCACCCACGCGAGCCTGTTCACCGCCTACGATCAACAGATCGCCCTGGTGGGTATGGCGCTGCTGGTGATGCCGGTGGTGGTCCTCGCGGCGGCCTCCGGGCGGCTCGGCGCGGCCCGGCGCGAGCAGCAACTGGCCGCGCTGCGACTGGCCGGGGCGACCCCGCGGCAGATCATCGGCATGACCGCGCTGGAGACCGCGGCGCTCGGGGCGGCCGGTGCCCTGACCGGTGCGGCGCTGTACGCGGGACTGCTGCCCCTGCTCGCCGAGATCCCGTACGGCATCGGGGGTTGGTACGTGAGTCAGCTGTGGGTGGGGCTGCCGTGGCTGGCGACGGTCGTCGTGGCGGTCACCGGGCTCATCACTCTCAGCGCGGTGTCGATGCTGCGTCGGGTGGCGACCTCGCCGCTCGGTGTCGCCCAGCAGGCGGACCCGCGGCGGACCAGGATCATCCGGCTCGTCCTGTTCGTCGTGGTCCTGCTGTATCTGTGGGGCTCCACGGGCGGCGGGCAGCTGTCGACCCGGCAGGTGATCGGTCTGCTGCTGCTGTTCTACGGAGCGTTCTGGCTGGTCGGGCCGTGGGTGGTGGACCGGCTCGGCCGACTGGTCGGCCGCTTCGCCCGGGGCCCGGCGACCCTGCTGGCGGGCCGTCGTCTGAGCGACGACCCGCGCGGTGCCTGGCGTACGGTCAGCGGTCTGGTGCTGGCCGGGTTCGCGGCGGGGTTCTTCGCCGTAAGCATGGTCGGCATGGACGGCTCGGCCCACCGGGACCAGGTCGCGGTGGCCGGTGCGCACGCCTCCCAGGTCCGTACGCTGCTCCGTGACGCCGGTGTCACCGCCACCTTCGACACGGTGGGCGAGGACGACTGGGACGGGCTGCTGAGCGGCACACCGGGCGTGGTCGCCCACATATCCGGCGGCGGCCGGGCCCGTCTCGACACCGCCGTCACCGCGTTGACGGCCGCGAACCCGGCGCGGCCGCCCCTCACCCAGGACTACGTGACGGCGGGCGACCGTACCGCCATCGGCCGCTTCGCCGAGGTCAGCACGGCGACTCTGGCGCTGAGCTTCCTCGTCGCCACCACTTCGGCCGGCCTCACCGCCGCCGCGGGTGTCCTGGATCGACGCCGGATCTACGGCCTTCTCCGCCTGGCCGGCACTCCCCTCAAGGTGCTGGACCGGGCTCGCGTCCGCGAGACGGTGATCCCCCTGGTCGTCCTGGCCGGCGGCACCACCGCCGTCGGCGTCTACGTCTCCTACCGCCTCAACCAGGCCGTCGGCGCCTCGATCAATATGACGGGTGTCCTGGAACTGGGCGTGTGCGTGGCCGTGGGCGCGCTGGCGATGTTCGCGGCGATCGGCGGCAGCAGGCCGTTGCTGCGGAGAGTGACGGAGGACGCGGCGCGGAGCACGGACTGAGACACAGGCCGGAGCGGCTCCCGCTGCTCGGAGGCGGTGCCGAGGCATACGAGCCGGCTCCCGCCAGAGCGGTGGGCGCGCCGGCCGACCGGACGCCCATCGGCTCCCGGCCCGGCGTGCCCCTCCGGCGTAGGCAGTGCCGGCCACAAGTCGGCTCCCGCCAGAGCGGGGTGCGAGCCCGCCGACCTGACGACCAGACGAACGGACGCCCATCAGCTCCCGGCCCGGCGTGCCCCTCCGGCGTAGGCAGTGCCGACCAGGAGCAGGCCCCCGCCCGAGCGGCGGGGCCGGTCGGGCGCCCCACCGTCGGCTCCCGGCCCGGCATGGACCCGATGGCGTCCTCGCGCCGCCTCGGGAACTGGTGCGAAGCACCAGCCCTGACCAGGACACAACCCGCCCTCGAACCGGCACCGGGCCCGACCGTCACCCTCCGGCCGGGCCCGGTGCCACAAGCCCGTCCCGTCCCGTTCCGCCCCGTCCACAGCGCCATCGCGCCCGTCTCTCCCTGAGGCATGATCGACCCATGACGAGCCCCACCCCGCCGGCCGTGCCCATCCGTGTGCTGATCGCCGATGACCAGGACATGGTCCGTACCGGCTTCCGTTTCTTCCTGGACGCGCAGCCGGACATCACCGTGGTCGCCGAGGCCGCCGACGGGGAGACGGCGGTGCGGCTGGCCCGGGAGGCGCGGCCCGATGTGTGTCTGCTGGACATCCGGATGCCGAAGCTGGACGGGCTGGAGGCGACCCGGCTGCTGGCGGGGCCCGAGGTCGCCGATCCCCTGCGGGTGGTCGTGGTCACCACCTTCGACCTCGACGAGTACGTCTACGGCGCGCTGCGCGGCGGTGCCTGCGGGTTCTTGCTGAAGGACTCCGGGCCCACCCTCCTCGCCGAGGCGGTCCGTGCCGCCGCGGCCGGTGACTCGCTGGTCTCCCCCTCGGTCACCGTGCGCCTGCTCCGGCACCTGACGCAGGGCCCGGCGCCCGCGCCGGTCGTCGCGGCCCGCCCCGCACCGGCCACCGAACCCCTGACCGACCGTGAGCTCGACGTGGTCCGCCGGGTCGCCCTCGGCCGTACGAACGCCGAGATCGCCGCCGAGCTGTACGTCTCCCTCTCCACGGTCAAGACCCACCTGTCCAGCGTCCAGCTGAAACTGGCCGCACGGAACCGCGTGGAGATCGCCGCCTGGGCCTGGCAGCACGGGCACGCGCGGCCGGAGAGCTGAGTCACCCGTTCTTCTTGGCCTCCAGCAGTTCTTCCAGCCGGTCGAACCGCTCGTGCAGGGCATGCACCGTCCGGGCACCCACAGAGTGCAGGCGCTTCTGCTCCCGCCCCACGAACCAGGTGGCGAGCGCCGCCGTGACCATGCCGTACGTCGTGATCCCGACGACCATGACCACCGTGCCGACGACCCGGCCCCACCAGGTGACGGGGTAGAAGTCGCCGTATCCGACGGTCGTCGCCGTCTCCACCGACCACCACAGGGCTTTCGGGTAGGACGTGAGGTTCGCGCCACGCGTCTGCTCCTCGGCGACGAGCACCGCCCAGGAACCCGTCAGCATCACCGCGAGGAGCACGAGGGTCGCACCGCCCGCCGCCTTCATGTGGAGCGAGCGCCCCTCCCGGCCGAGCATCAACCCGACGACCCTGACGAGGAATCCGGGCAGCATGCTCACTCCTGGCAGTCCGCGGGCAGGGGCGGGGCGTACCGGGCCAGTGTCACCGCCGGGAGGGCGCCCGGCACCTCGGACAGGGCGTTCGAGTCGCGGTTTCCAGGACAAGCTGATCATCGGACGGCACAATGGCGGCAACGGCCGCAGGCGCGAGAAGGAGCACAGTCGTGAGCGAGAGCCACACCTCGTCGGGTGCGTCGGCGAGGCTGAACACAGGTGTGGCGCACAACGCGCGCGTGTGGAACTACTGGATCGGCGGCAAGGACAACTACGAGGTCGACCAGCGGGTCGGCGACCACGTCGCCGGGATGTTCCCCATCATCCGGGAGATCGCCCGCGCGGACCGCTGGTTCCTGGGCCGCTCGGTGCGCTTCCTCGCCGAGGAGCAGGGCATCCGGCAGTTCCTCGACGTCGGCACCGGGCTGCCGACGGTGGACAACACCCACGAGATCGCCCAACGCATCGCGCCCGACTCACGGATCGTCTACGTCGACAACGACCCGATCGTCCTCGTCCACGCCCGCACCCTGCTGACCAGCACCCACGAGGGCGTCACCGACTACATCGACGCCGATGTCCACGACCCGGCCGCCATCCTCGAACGGGCCGCGGGGACCCTGGACTTCAGCAAGCCGGTCGCGGTGATGATGCTCGGAATCCTCAACTTCGTCCTCGACACCGACGAGGCGCGCAGGATCGCGCGCGAGATCATGGCCGCGATGCCCGCCGGCAGCCATCTGGCCCTGACGCACCCCACGTTCGACGCCGACCTCGGCGGCGAGGGGCAGATCCCGGCCATGAAGTTCTGGAACGAGAACGCCACTCCGCCGATCACGGCCCGCAGCGGCGAGGACATCGCCACCTTCTTCGAGGGACTCGATCTCCTCGAACCGGGCCTGGTCTCCTGCTCGCAGTGGCGTGCCGAGTCCGACTCCCCGGCCGTGGTACCGCAGTTCGGTGCGGTGGCCGTGAAACCCTGACGCGGGATCCGATCGGCCGAGCCCGTCGTGGAGGACGTATGACCACCCTTGCCGACCCCGTCCCCGGAGGCCGTCCCGGGGAGGTGGACCGGGCCGCCGCACTGAGCGAGGAGCTGTCCGCGAAGGGTGTGCACGGCGTGGTCCTGGCCTATGTCGACACCGCGGGCATCTGCCGGGTGAAGACGATCCCGACGGCGAAGCTGCCGTCCGCCGCGGCCTGGGGCGTGGGCATGTCGCCGGTGTTCGACACCTTCCTGGCGAACGACTCCATCGTCACCACGGACACCCTGGGCTCCCCCGACGGCGATCTGCGCCTGTACCCCGATCTCGACCGGCTCGTGGCACTGGCCGGGCAGCCCGGCTGGGCATGGGCACCGGTCGACCGGATCACACAGGAGGGCGAGCGCCATCCGGGCTGTTCCCGCACGGTCCTCAGGCGGATCGTCACCGAGGCGGCCGAGCGGCACGGGATCACCTTCAAGGCGGGCATCGAGATCGAGTGGGCGGTGGGCCGGGGCCCGGCGGCGGAGGGTGACTTCGTGCCCGCCGTGTCGGGACCGGCGTACGGTGCCACCCGCCAGGTGGAGCTCGGCGACTATGCGGCCGACCTGCTGGCGGCCTGCGCCGAGCAGGGCATCGAGGTGGAGCAGCTCCACCCCGAGTACGCGGCCGGGCAGTTCGAGATCTCGACGGGCGCGCTGGATCCGGTGGCGGCGGCCGACGTCAGCGTGCTCGTACGGCAGACGATCCGGGCGGTGGCCCAGCGGCACGGGCTCGTCGTCTCCTTCGCCCCGGCGGTCTTCGCGGAGGGCGTCGGCAATGGCGGCCACCTCCACCTCTCCGCCTGGCGCGACGGCGAGAACCTGCACTCCAGCGGCAAGGGCCGGTACGGCATGACGCCCGAGGCCGAGTCGTTCGTCGCGGGTGTCCTCGCCCACCTGCACGCGCTCGCGGCCCTGACCGCGCCGAGCCCGGCCAGCTATCTGCGCCTCAAACCGTCCCAGTGGGCCGGGGTGTTCACCGCCTGGGGCCGTGAGGCCCGGGAGGCGGCGGTCCGGATCGTGACCGGCACGGCGGGCCGGACTCATCGGGCCGCGAACCTGGAGCTGAAGCCGGTCGACCTGGCCGCGAACCCGTATCTCGCGTTCACCGGTCTGATCGCCGCCGGACTCGACGGGCTGACCTCGGCCCTGCCGCTGCCCAGGGAGATCACCGGGGATCCGGCCCTGCTCCCCGCCGAGCGGGCCTCCGCCATGGGCGTACGCCGGCTGCCGACCTCTCTCTCCCAGGCGGTCCGGGCCTTCCGCGCCGACGAACAGCTGCGGGCCGCGCTGGGCCCGGTTCTCGCCGACGCCGTGGTCGCCGTGCGCTTCGGAGAGAGCGATTCCGTGGCCGAGCTGGACGACGAGCAGATCGCGGCGGCGTACCGCTGGAAGTACTGAGCATGAGCGGAGCTGTCCACGAGGCCCTCGCCTCCGCCCGGCTGGTGGACCACCACTGCCACGGGGTCGTCACCGACGGACTCGACCGGACGGGCTTCGAGTCGTTGCTCACCGAGGGCACGGTCTGGCCCGGGATCTCCCCGTTCGACAGCCCTGTCGGTGTGGCGGTCCGCCGTCACTGCGCACCCCTGCTGGACCTCCCCCGCCACGCGCCGCCGGACGCCTACCTGGCCCGCCGTGCCGAACTCGGCCCGCACGAGGTCAACCGCCGCTTCCTGGCCGCCGCGGGCACGGAGGTGTTCTGCGTCGACACCGGGTACGCGCCGGACCGCATCACCTCGCCCGGGGAGCTGGCCCGGATCGCGGGCGGGACGGCCTACGAGGTCGTACGGCTGGAGAGCGTTGCGGAAGCCGTGGCCGAGCGGGGCGTGGAGCCGGGCGCGTACGCCGACGTGTTCCGGGACGCCGCTGTGGCGGCCGTGGGGCGGCCCGGTGTGGTGGCCGTGAAGTCGGTCGCCGCCTACCGCACCGGCTTCGACCTGGACCCGGCGCGCCCCTCGGACGCGGAGGTCACCCGTGCCGCCGCCGACTGGCTCGCTCGCGGTGGCCGACTGGCCGATCCGGTTCTCGTACGGCATCTGCTGTGGACCGCCGTGGACCTGGGGCTGCCGCTCCAGCTGCACACCGGGTTCGGCGACAGCGACATCCGGATGCACCGGGTCGACCCGACCCACCTCACGGACTGGCTGCACCTGACCGCGGGCACCGTCCCGGTCCTGCTGCTGCACTGCTGGCCGTACCAGCGGCAGGCCGCCTATCTGGCCGCGGTGTTCGAGCAGGTGTACCTGGACGTGGGCCTGACCCTGCACTACGTCGGGCCCGCGCGGTCCCGGGCGATCCTGGCGGAGGCGCTGGAGATCACGCCGTTCCGCAAGCTGCTGTACAGCTCCGACGCGTACGGAGTGGCCGAATTCCATCTGCTCGGCGCGCTGTCCTTCCGGCAGGGCCTCGCCGCTCTGCTCCAGGAGCGGGTGGACGCCGACGAGCTGAGTCTGCCGGACGCGTTGCGCGTCGCGGCCTGGACGAGCGGCGACAACGCCCGCCGTCTCTACGTGCTTCCCGCCCCGGTCCCCGTCCCACCAGGCGAGCGCGACTGAGCGCCCGCTGTCCCCGGAAAGTATGATCTAGCAATGTCTGACTTGACCGATACCACGCCCGGCTGGCTGAGCGCCGACGATCTCGAGCACGCGCGCGCCCGGATGCCCATCCTGTATGTCGAGGCCGTGCCCGTGCGCGTCGACGACAGCGGCGAAGTCACCAGCGTCGGCCTGCTGCTGCGCATCGGACCCGACGGAACGGTCAGCCGGACTCTGGTCTCCGGCCGCGTTCTCCATCACGAGCGGGTCCGGGACGCCCTGCTGCGTCACCTGGAGAAGGACCTGGGCCCCGTGGCGCTGCCCCGGATCCCGTCCTCGCTCCAGCCGTTCACGGTGGCCGAGTACTTCCCCACCCAGGGGGTCACGCCGTTCCACGACCCGCGCCAGCACGCCGTGTCCCTCGCCTACGTCGTCCCGGTGACCGGCGACTGCCGGCCCCGGCAGGACGCGCTGGACCTGGTGTGGTTCAGTCCGCAGGAGGCCCTGTCACCGGCGGTGGCGAGCGAGATGCCCGGCGGTCACGGGGTGCTGCTCAAGCAGGCGCTGGCCCACGTGGGCTGCGCGATCTGAGGCGCCCGGTCAGTCGGTCTCCTTGCGCTGCGTCGTGCCGGGCTCGCCGCCGTCCCGCGTCCACTCGACGACCAGTTCGTCCTTGGTGCCGAAGCGGACCAGGTGGCTGCCGACGACGTTCTCCAGGAGATCGAGGTGCTCGGACTCCGTCTCCAGTGTCAGCAGCAGCGCGTCCTCGGTGGCGGTGAGGGAGCCCTTGCCTCCGTTCTGGAAGAGCAGGGTGCCCTCACCGCTCTCCTCGTCCCACGTGGTCCGGCTGCGACGCCCGAGGTGCGAGGCGAGCTGCTTGGCGTAGCGGTGCGGCCGGTCGGTGGCGACGCGGGCTTCGGAGCGGGGCATCGGAACTCCCAGGAGTGCGAGGGCGCGGTACGGACTCGATGCTGCCGCAACACCGGCCGCCCCACGCCCATTCCGCACCCCCATTCCGCACCCCTCGCGCCCGTGAAGCGGGAGTGCGGCCTATGCGCGGGTCGCGCTCGTCATGGAGAACTCGTCGGCCTCCGCCAGGTCGAAGTCACCGTGGTCGCTGCCCAGGCCCTGCGCCACCAGTGCCGCCGCGGCGCTGCCCAGGATCGCCGCCTCGCGTGGTGAGCGGTCCAGGCTCATCCCGCGCAGGAAGCCCGCCGAGAAGGCGTCACCGCAGCCGGTGGTGTCGACGACCTCGACCTCGAAGGCGGGGACGGTCTCCGTGCCCTCGGCGGTGACCAGGAGGGCGCCGTCGCCGCCGCGGGTGACCGCGACCAGGCCCACCCCGCCGGCCAGGAACTTCTTCGCGCCGGTGACGACGTCCTGTTCCTCGCTGAAGCCGAGGACCTGGTCCTCGTTGGGGAGCAGGAAGTCGACGTACGGGAGCAGCGGTTCGATCTGGTCGAAGGTGCCGAGCTCGCCCGGGGCGAGGAGGTCCACCGAGGTGACCACGCCGTGCTCCTTGGCGTGCGCCAGGATGCGGGCGGCGACGTCGGCGCCGATCAGTTCGGGGCCGCCGAGGTGCAGGTGGCTCGCCTCGGCGACCGCGTCCCAGGGCACGTCGTCCAGGCCGTAGGTGATGTTGGCGCCGAGCAGGTGGAGGGTGGGGCGGTCGCCGTTGGGCCGGATGGGCAGGACCGTCGCGGAGGTGGAGGTGTCGATGCGGCGGACGAGCAACCCGGTGTCGATCCCGGCCTGGTCGAGGAGCTGGGTGAGCAGGTCGCCCGTCGGGTCGGTGCCGATCGCCCCGGCGGTGCGCACCGAGGCGCCCAGCTTGGCCAGGGTGAGGGCGGTGCCCGCGGCCGTGCCGGCGGCGGTCATGCGGATGTCCTCGACCAGGGTCGCGCCCTGGCCCTCGGGTATCTCCTCGACCGGCCGGACCAGGACGTCCAGCACGTGCACGCCCATGGTGACGACGTTCATCGGTTCCCCTCCTGCGCGGATGGTGCGGAATCTGCGGATTGCGTGGTGCCGTAGTTGCGGGCGAGGGCGGCCTCGATCACCGCGATCTGCTGCTGTTCGTCGAGGACGCGGGGCTGCCCCAGGGCGGCCGCGCGCTGGTAGACACCGCAGGCCCACTCCAGGAGCAGTGCGTGCTCGACCGCCTTGTCGAGAGTCGGGGCGTGGGTGACGGCCCCGTGGTTGGCCATCAGGGCGGCGCCCCGGCCCTCCAGCGCGGTGAGGACCGACTCGGCGAGGTCAGGGGTGCCGAAGGTGGCGTAGGGCGCCACCCGGACGGTGCCGCCGAGGGCCAGCAACTGGTAGTGGATACAGGGAAGTTCGTCGAGGACGAGGGAGAGGGCGGTGGCCATCGGGGCGTGGGTGTGCACGACGGCGGCGGTGCCGTAACGGCGGTAGACGCCCAGGTGGAGGTCGAGTTCCGAGGTCGGCAGCAGACCTCCGGCGACGATCTCGCCGTCGAGGTCGACGACGGTGACCTGGTCCGGGGTGAGCTCGGCCAGGATCGCGCCGGTCGCGGTGATAGCCACCCGGTCCTCGACACGGACGCTGACGTTTCCCGCCGTACCGATGAGCAGGCCCTCGGCCCCCAGACGGCGGCAGGCGTCCGCCACGGCGGCCCGTTCCTCGCTCAGCACCGGGCTTGAGTCGGTCATGCGCGGGACGCTAACCTAAACCTGAAACAAAGTCACGTTCACGTTCGGAGGTTGTCCCGTGAGGTGGTCACGTGGGTGAGCGGAGGTCGTGCCGTGGCTGAGTCCGCCCCGGATGCCGCCCCGAACGCCGACCCGGCCGCATGGATCGCCTCCCTGCGCCGCACTCCCCAACAGGCCCGCAGCCGGGCCCGGTTGGCCAGGGTGCTCGAAGCCGCGGAGCGCATCCTGGTCGAGGAGGGCGTCGAGTCGCTCACCACGACCCGGATCGCGTCCGAGGCGCGGGTGTCGGTCGGCTCGCTGTACCAGTACCTGCCCGACCGCGGGGCGATCATCGAGGCGCTCGCGGCCGGTTACTTCGCGAAGCTGGAAGCGGCGATGGACGCGCTCGTGGAGGCCGCCGCCGCCGAGCGCTGGGAGGACCCGGTCGGTGTCCTCGTCGACGCGTACGCCGAGATCTACCGCAGCGAACACGGCTTCCGTGCCCTGTGGTTCGGCAGCGGACTGACCGAGCGGACCCGGGCCGCGGACCGCGAGCACAAGCTGCGGATGGCCGACGGGATCCGCCGCATCCTGCTCGCGCTGCGTCTCGCCGAGGACGACGAGGCCCTCGCCCGCGTCTGTCACGCCGCGATCCTCACCGCCGACGCCCTCGCCCAGGAGGCCTTCCGCCGGGACACGAAGGGGGACATCGCGCTGCTGGAGGAGGCGAAGATCCTGCTGCGCGGATATCTCACGGACATCGCGGCGCGGTACGGACCGTCCTGACGCCGTCGGGACAAAGGCGGGCGCCCGCGCGGGCGTTGCGCAGGTTGTACGCCGTCCTCATGAACCCCGGCGCGGCCGGACCGGGCGGCACCGGCGCACAATGCCTCGCGGCCCGCTGATCACGACCTCCACGTATCGTGCCCCCGTGACCGACAACGAGCCCCTCCACCTGCCCGACATGCCGTTGCACGACCCCTTCGTCGTCGCCGACGAGGAGACGCGGACGTACTGGCTCTACACGTCCAACGAGCCGTCCGTTTCCGGGGTGGAGGGCGTCGGGACGATGGTCTACCGCAGTCAGGACCTGCGGGACTGGACGCGGCCCGACGTGGTGTTCCGGACGGACGAGCAGGAGGGGATCTGGGCGCGGGACGGAGCCTGGGCGCCGGAGGTGCACGCGTGGGGCGGCAGGTACTACCTGTTCACCACCCTGCACGACGAGGGCCGGATGCTGCCGGTGCCGCCCGCCGGGCGCTGGGGCACGCCCTTCCAGTTGCCGAACCACGCGCGCGGCACGGTCACCGCCGTGTCCGACTCGCTGCTCGGCCCCTTCACCGTCGTCGATCCGTCCGGGCCCACCCCGCCCGCGCACTTGATGACTCTCGACGGCACGCTGTACGTCGATCCGGCCGGGCAGCCCTGGATGGTGTACGCGCACGAGTGGCTGCAGACCGTCGACGGGACGATGGAAGCCGTCCGGCTGGCCCCCGATCTGACCGGGACGGTCGGTGAGCCCGTCTTCCTGTTCAAGGGCTCGGACGCGTTCTGGCTCGGTGAGCAGATCCCCGCGGGTGTACCGCACCAGCTCGCGCCCTACGTCACCGACGGCCCGCAGCTCCACCGCACCCCTGACGGTGCCCTTCTCATGCTGTGGTCGACGTACGAGAAGGACACGGCCGGTACGGACGGCACCGTCAGCGGCGGGTACGTGCAGACCTACGCCGTCTCCAAGTCCGGTGAGCTGCACGGCCCTTGGGAGCAGCGCCGGCCGCTGGTCCGCAAGGACAGCGGGCACGGCATGCTGTTCCGGACCTTCGACGGCCGGCTGATGATGATCCTCCACCGTCCCTTCGAGAACGCCCGCGGCAAGCTGTACGAGATGCGGATCGACGGTGACGAGCTGCGGGTGCTGCGGCAGCGCACCGACCTCGACGGCGACGACATCAGCGCCTGAGGCCCGCGTTCTGCGCGGCGGTGATCACCCGGTCCCGCTCGGTGGTGCTCATCAGCGCTTCCGAGGTCCAGGTGTCGGCCAGGGCGCGCACCGCTTGCACGAACACTCCCGAGGACGCGAAGGGCGCCTCGGCCCAGAGCACGTCGAGGAAGGTCAGGCCGTCGCCGCGGGCGCGGTTCGGGACGCCCGAGTCGGCCCGGCCGAAGCGGATGAGCGGTTCGACGCGCTTGAAATAGGCGTGGTAGCGGGTGTCGTCCGCGAGGTGGAAGGGGGCGAGGGTGAGGCCGTGCGTGGTGAAGTGCAGCGGGCGGCCCTCGGGGCGGACCGCGTCGGCGAGGTCGCCGCGGAGCGTGAGGTCCTTGTAGAAGGAGAACTCCCGGAAGGTCGTGGCCGGGCTCTGGGCGACCAGCAGGACCGGGCCGTGGAAGAGCGACTGGACCGTCGGATCGTCCGAGGCCCGCTCGACGCGCAGGCGGTAGGGGGTGGAGAGGCCGACCCGGTCGCCGGTCCGCCAGTCCCTGTTCAGGCTGAGGTAGCTGCCCGGCACGGCCGGGACCCGCTGCCGTACGCCGTTGACCGTGACGGTGACGCCTGCGGTGGCCCAGGACGGGATGCGGAGTCTCAGGTCCAGTCTGCCGCCGCCCTCGCGGAAGGTCAGCGTGCGCACGCCCTCGTACGGAAAAGCGCTGCTCTGCTCGACGACGAGCCCGCGTTCCGGCCAGCGCAGCGTCGAGGCTATGTGGAGGTTGACGTACAGGGCGGTGCCGTCGGCGGAGCGGAAGTAGATCGAGTCCTGGTACTTGGTGTGGTTCTCCATGCCGGTGCCGCCGCAGCAGGTTCCGGTGTTGTCGTACTCGCGCACCACCCCCGGGCCCATCCCGACGAAGTAGGTGACCTCCGGGCTGCTCGTGCTGGGAGTGTCACGGCGGGAGGCGAGGATGTGGTTGGTCAGGCCCCGCTCGTAGTAGTCCGTGTACTTGGGGTCCGGGTCGCGGAAGAAGAGCTGTCGGCTCAGCTTGAGCATGTTGTAGGTCGCGCACGTCTCGGCGTTGTTGTCACCCAGGGTGGCCGCGATGGCGCCCCTGGCCCGGAACATCTCGCCCTGCCCCGTGCCGCCCAGGCTGTAGGTGCGGGGGCCCGCGACCATGCCCCAGAAGTTCCGGGCCGCCGCGGCGTAGCGCTGCTCTGCGGTGTGGTCGAACAGCCGGATGTAGCCGGTGAACTGGGGAATGTGCTGGTTGGCGTGCCGGCCGTCGAGGATGTCCCGGTTCTCGGAACAGGCGTCCAGGAGTGTGGTGTTGTCGAAGCACCGGGCGGCGGCGAGGTGTTCGGGGCGTCCGGTGAGGGCGTACAGGTCGGCCAGCACCTCGTTCATCCCGCCGTACTCACCGGCGATGTAGATCGACCACATGCGCTCCAACTGGGCCTTGGGCAACCGGCTCAGGCGGCTGTGCATCCAGTCGCCCATCCCCGAGGCGATCCGCAGCGCCTGCTGGTTGCCGCCCAGGGTGTGCGCGTCGAGCAGGCCTCGCATGATCTTGTGGCAGGTGTAGTACGGCGCCCAGATCGTGGGGTACGTCGTGTAGCTCTCCAGCAGGACGAACTGCGTCTCCGGGTACGCCGCCAGGTAGCCGGGATGGCTCGGTTTCGGTGAGCCGCGCTCCGCGAAGGCCTGTCGGCACTCGTCCAGCGCGGTGACGAGATAGTCGAGCTTGGCCTTGAGGGCGGTCTCCCGGGTACCGGCGTACGCCTGGGCGACGAGGGTCAGGAAGTGGCCGCCGTAGTGGCCGCGCAGGTTGCCGTCGGAGGTCTCCCAGCCGCCGGGCGGCCGGGCACCCCTGGTGTCGAGGCCCGCGTTGGCGCGGAAGACGGCCAGGATGCGGTCGGCGGGGTAGGAGCGGGCGTAGTCGAGCATGAGGTCGCGCTTGCGGCGGAACACGCTCTCGCCGAGGGTCACTTGGTCGAGGGGGAAGGGCCGCACGGGCCAGTCGGGCGCCGCGGCGGCGTAGCACGGGGTGGCGAGCTGCACGAGGGGTACGGCGGCCGCCGTGGCGGCGGCCAGAGCCAACACGCCTCTGCGGGTGGGGGGTTGGGACATACCGGGTCTCCGATCGTCGGTCGCGTCTGTGCTGGGCCCCGTTTCTGTACTGCTCCCTGTTACTGTGCTGGTCCCGGTCTCTGAGCCGGACATCGTCTGAGCCGGACATCGTCAGTGCCGGGTCGTCGGCAGCCACACCCGCATCGTCGACGGGCCGCGGTTCGCCCAGGAGTGGTACGGCACCAGCACGATCCCCTGCCGCTCGGCGGCGGGCACCTCGGCCTGGTCCGGCGGCCGGTACGGCCACTCCTCGTCGTGCGGCTCGGCGAGTTCACCCGGGGCCACGACGGTGTCACCCGGCCGGTCCACCGGCTCGGCGGCGGTGTCCACCCGTACGGTGTCGACCTCCCGTCCGCCCGGCAGGTCCAAAGACTCCGCGCAGTACACCAGGGGGCCGCGCTGGACGGCGACCGTGCCACGTACCGCGTCGATGCGGGGGTCCGGCACGATCCAGCGCGGGGCGACGGGCAGTTCGAGCCGGATCTCGTCGCCGGGGCGAAAGACTCGGGTGACCGTCGCCGTGCCCGGGGCGACGGTGCGGCGGGTTCCGTCGGCGTCGACCAGCCGGGCCGTGGCTCCCTCCGTCCACGCCGGGACGCGCAGGGACAGGGTCCATGGGTGGTCCGGGGAACGGGCGATCCGTACGGTCACGGTTCCGTCGGACGGGTAGCCGGTGCGCACGCGCAGGGCGATGTGGTCGACGGAGATTTCGGCGTCCGCGTACTGGTGGAGCTGGATGCCATGGTCGTCGACGGAAGCCAGATACGCGGGCAGCTGGGCCAGGGTGCGGGCCACGTTGGTCGGGCAACAGGACACCGCGAACCAGGGGGCGCGCAGACTCGATTCGGCACGTGGGCTCACGGCGTCCGCCACCGGGACGGTGCCGCGTCGGCGGCGGTGCAGGGTGTTGGCGTAGAAGAAGGAACGGCCGTCCTCGGAGGGCGAGGTCGCCACGACGTTGAACAGGGTCCGTTCGGCGAGGTCGGCAAAGCGCGGTTCGCCCGTGGCGAGGAGGAGCCGCCAGCTGAGCATCACGGAGGCGACCGCGGCGCAGGTCTCCGAGTAGGCGCGGTCGGGTGGGAGGACGAAGTCGTCGCCGAAGGACTCGTCGCGGTGGTGGGAGCCCATGCCGCCGGTCAGGTAGGTGCGCCGGGCGACCGTGGTCTCCCACTGCCGTACGACGGCCGCGAGGAGGTCCTCGTCCCCCGTCTCCACGGCGACGTCCACGGCGCCGGCCGCGAGGTAGAGGGCGCGGACGGCGTGGCCGCGCAGGACGGTGGCCTGCCGGACGGGCAGGTCGTCCTGGTAGTAGGCGCGGCCGAACTCGCCGTCGGCGAGCGTGCCTCGGCCTCTTCGGTCGATGAAGAGTGCCGCCTGGTCGAGGTAGCGCTGTTCGCCGGTCGCTCGGGCCAGTTCGACCAGGGCGGTCTCGATCTCGGGGTGTCCGCATACGGCTTCTATGCCGCCGGGGCCGAAGGTGGCGCACACGTGGTCGGCGGCCCGCTGGGCGATCTTCGCCAGCTCGCCCTCGCCAAGGGTGCGGATCTGCGCCACGCCCGCCTGGATCAAGTGGCCGTAGCAGTACAGCTCGTGGCCCCATTCGAGGTCGCTGTAGCGGGGCTGCTGGCCGGGGCGGCCGAAGGCGGTGTTGAGGTAGCCGTCGCTTTCCTGGGCGGAGGCGATCGTCTCGGTGATCGTGTCGGAGCCGGTGCCTGCCCAGGCCATCGCTTCGAGCAGTTTGTAGACGTCGGAGTCGGCGAACTCCCGTCCCCGCCGCTGCTCCACCGGTGTGCTGAAGTTGCCGGTCCAGCCGACGCGTTCCATCCAGTCGCGGCAGTGGTCGAGGGTGGCGCCGGCGTTGACCTCCCTGCGCCGGGCCCAGAAGCCGCCGGTGATCCTGACCTCGTCGAGTCCGAGCGGCCGGAGCCGACCGCGACTCGGTGCGACCGGTACGACAAGGTCCCTGTTCTCCTTCAACAACGCGTCATCCCTTCAGGGCGCCCGACATGAACCCGCGCACGTAGTGCCGTTGCAGAAGCAGGAAAACGAGGAGACAGGGCACGGCGAGCACCACCACACCCGCTTCGGTGGCGCCGTAGTCGACGGCGCCCATGCTCTGTTGGCGCAGATTCGCCACGGCCAGCGGCAGGGGTGCCTTCTCGCTGTCGGAGATGAGGATCAGCGGGGCGATGAAGTCGTTCCAGGCCGCGAGGAAGGCGAAGAGGCCCACCGTGATCAGTCCCGGACGCACTGCCGGGAGCAGTACCCGGCGCAGGGCGCCCGCGGTGCCGCAGCCGTCGACGAGGGCCGACTCCTCCAGTTCGCGGGGGACCGCCTCGAAGGAGATCCTCATCATGAAGGTGGCGAACGGGAGTTGGAACATGGCCAGCACCAGGCTCAGCCCGAGCAGGGAGTTCTGGAGGTGCAGCCGGCCGAGGAGGACGTAGAGGGGGATCAGGAGGGTGGCGTACGGGACCATGAGGATGGCCAGGGTCAGCAGGAACAGCAGGTTCTTGCCGGGGAAGCTGAACCGCGCGAAGGCGTAGCCGCCGAGGAGCGACACACCGACGGTGAGCGCGACCGTGAGGGCCGAGACAACGGTCGAGTTGAGGAGGTAGCGCCACAGTCCGGCGTCGTAGTCGAGGAGCGTGCGGTAGTTGCCGAGGCCGTAGCCGGACTCCTGGGCGGTGCCGGGCTGGGCGCTGACGGAGGCCCAGGTGTTCCAGAGCAGCGGGAAGAGGAAGATGACGGCGAGGCCGGAGGCGACGACGTAGTACGGCGTCTGTCCGAGGGCGCGGGTGCGCACGGCGCGGTCCCCCTTCATGATTCGTCGGCCTGCCGCAGACCGCGGAACTGCACGGCGTTGAGGAGCAGGAGCGTGGCCAGCACGATGATCGAGAGGGCCGCCGCGGTACCGAGGTCGAGCCGCTGGAACGCCTCCCGGTAGATCAACTGCACCAATGTCACCGTGCTGTTGTCCGGGCCACCCTTGGTCAGGACGAAGAACTGGTCGAAGGCGAGCAGCGATCCGGTCACGCACAGCAGCAGGGACAGGGCGAGGGAGGGCCGCAGCAGCGGCAGGGTAATGGAGCGGAAGACCTGGCCGCGGCTCGCTCCGTCCATGCGCGCCGCCTCGTACAGCTGGTGCGGGATGCGCTGGAGGCCGACGAGCAGGATCAGCATGTAGAAGCCGGCGAACTTCCAGACGACGAGGAACACCGTCGACAGCAGGGCGGAGTTCGGTGTGCCGAGAAAGGACACCGGGCCGTCGACCAGGCCGAGTTTCTCCAGCGGGCGGCTGAGCGGGCCGGTGGTGGGGCTGTACATGCCCCAGAAGAGGAGGGAGGCGGAGGCGAGGCCGAGGGCGCCCGGCAGGAAATAGACCGTGCGGAAGAAGCCGGTGCCGGGGCGCGACTCCTGCACCAGCAGTGCGAGGAGGAGCGCGAGGCCGAGGAGGAGGACGGTGACGATCCCCGTGTAGAGGAGCGTGAAGCGGACCGCGGGCCAGAACAGGTTGCTGTCGGTGACGTCGGTGTAGTTCTCGGGAGTGTTGCCGCCCTGGTCTCCGGCGAGCAACGGCCAGTCGTGGAGCGACATCTGGCCGACGAGGAGGAGGGGCAGGACAAAGAGGACGGCAACGAACACGGCTGTCGGGGTGGCGTATCCGAGGCCTTGGAGGGTGCGGGAGTGCCGCAGGCGGCGGTGCCGGCGTTCCGTCCGGACCGGGGTTTCGACCGCCTCCCGGTCCGGCGTCTGCACCTGCGTGTCCCTCCTCAGCCCTAAGCCCTGGGTCACGGTCAGTCGCCCAGTGAGGCGGTGACGGCCTCGTTGTCCTTGGCGACCTTCGCCGCGTCACCGAAGACGGCGTCGCGCATCAGGGTCAGCCAGGGCCCGTTGGGGTCGTTGAAGGTCTGGCCGAACTTCAGGGCGTAGGGGGTACGGCCGTCCGCCACCAGCTGGTTGATGGTGACCAGGCGCGGGTCGGCCGTGGAGTACTTGTTGGACGCGAGGTCGGTGCGGGCCACCACGTCCTTGTGCGCGGCGACCACGTCGACCTGTGCTTCGTCGCCCAGGGACCAGGCGAGGAAGTTCCAGGCCTGGTCGGTCTTGTCGCTGGTGGCGGAGATGCCGATGGCGTCCCCGCCGACAAAGGTCGACTTGCCGCCGTCGGGTCCGGGGATGGCGGCCACACCGAGGTCGAGGTCCTTGGGCATCAGGCCCAGGGTCGTCGAGGGCATGGGCATCACGCCGACCTTGCCCTTCGGGAACACTCCGGTCCAGGTCACGCCGGTCTCGTCGCGGGCGCCGGGGGCCACGATGTCGTCCTGGACCCAGCCGCGGTAGGTGTCGTAGACCTTCTCGGCGGTGCCGGAGGCCAGGAGGGCCTCGGTGCCGTCCTTGTTCAGTACGTCCTCGCCGGCGGCCCAGATCGACGGCCACCAGGTGAAGACGCCGCAGCCGCCGCAGTTGCCGCCGAAGAAGGTGCCGCTGACGCCACCGCCCAACTTGTCCACCGCGCGCGCCTGTTGGTCCCACTCGGCCAGCGTGGTGGGCGGCTTGCCGGGGTCGAGCTTCGCCCGGCGGTAGAGGTCCTTGTTGTAGAAGAGCACCGAGAGGTCGAGGGTGTGCGGGACGACGTACTTCTTGCCGTCGTACGTGCCCGCCTTGATGTGCGACTGGGCGAGGTCGTCCGCGAAGGGCAGGGCGTCGATGCGGTCGGTGAGGTCGGCGAAGAGCCCGCTGGAGGTGTAGTTCGGGACGAACACCACGTCGGAGGCGAACAGGTCGGGGAGGTCCTTGGCACCGGCGGCCGCGCCGACCTTGGCCTGGTAGTCGTCGGTGGGGACGACGGTCAGTTCGACCTTGTTCCTGTGGTGGGCGTTGTACGCCTTGACCAGGGCCTCGCTCTGCGGGCGGGTCGCCGCGCGGGTCCACATCGTCAGCGTGGCGCCGTCGTCGGCCCCCTTCGCGTCCGCTGTGCCCCCTCCCCCGCCGCCGGAGTCGTCGTCCCCCGATCCGCAGGCCGTGGCCAGGCCGACGGTGGCGGCCAGGGCGACTGCGGCGGTGACGAGTCGGCGGACGGGTCCACGCGATCCGAACGGGCTCCCCATGACGATCCCCCTACGTGATGAGCACCCGGAAGAAACGAACCGAAAAGGCTTTCGTCAAGCTAGAACCGAGCTCACTGTCCGTCAATCCCCCGCGCAGAACAACGAGTTCAGGTGGGCGACCGAAAATTCTCGGTTACGGTTGGGAGTGCGCGACGCGAGACAGGAGACCCCCGTATGACATCCGCCCCCGGCCCCGCTCGTTCGCACACCGCCACCCTCACCGACGTCGCCCGGCTCGCCGGCGTCTCGGTGGCCACGGCGTCCAAGGCACTCAACGGCCGCAGCCAGGTGCGCGCCGAGACCCGGCAGCGGGTGATCGAGGCGGCGGAGCGGTTGTCGTTCCGGCCCAACCAGTTGGCCCGGGGACTGCTCGCCGGGCGGACCGGCACGGTCGGACTGCTCACCAGCGACCTGGAGGGCAGGTTCAGCATCCCGATCCTCATGGGCGCCGAGGACGCGTTCGGCGCGGGCGAGGTCGCGGTGTTCCTGTGCGACGCGCGCGGTGACGCGATCCGCGAGCAGCATCATGTGCGCGCGCTGCTCGGGCGCCGGGTCGACGGGCTGATCGTGGTGGGCAGCCGGACCGATCCACGCCCCTCCCTGGGCCGTGACCTGCCCGTTCCCGTCGTGTACGCGTACGCCCCCTCCGACGACCCGGCGGATCTGTCGATCGTGCCCGACAACGTGGACGCGGGCCGGATCGCGGTCGAGCACCTGCTGGCCTGCGGGCGCACCCGGATCGCGCACATCACCGGCGACCCGGGCTATCTCGCCGCGCGGGACCGTGCGGACGGCGCCCGGGAGGCGCTCGCGGGCGCGGGGCTGGCCTTTGTCGGGGAACCGCGGTTCGCGGAGTGGTCGGAGGGGTGGGGGCGTGCCGCCACCGCGATGCTGTTGGAGGGGCACGCCGACGTGGACGCGGTGCTGTGCGGCAGCGACCAGATCGCGCGCGGGGTCATCGAGGTCCTGCGGGAGCGCGGGCACCGGGTACCGGAAGACGTGGCGGTCATGGGCTTCGACAACTGGCAGGTCCTGACCTCGGCCTCCCGGCCGCCGCTGACGAGCGTCGACATGAACCTGGAGCAGGTCGGGCGGGCGGCCGCCCAGGCACTGTTCGGGGCGATCGACGGCATTCCCCGCTCGGGGGTGGAGACGCTGCCGTGCCGGGTGGTGATCCGGGGGTCCACGGCTCAGCTGTCCTGAACCATGCGGTTGCCGAACTCGGTCATCGGCGACCTCTCTTGACACTCCATCAGCTCGCTCCTACGTTGCGAAAACCTTTTAGGTCGTTTCAGCAAAGGGGAGCATCCGATGCGAAGACGAACTGCGCCGCGAAGGCGAACCGGGACCGTCCCCCAGCGCCTCCTGGTGATCCTGGCGCTCCTCCTGTGCTCCGTCTCCCTCGCGGCCCCCGCCCGCGCCGCGCAGACCATCGGGTTCCCCACGTTCACAGGGCCCGCGATCCCCGCTCCGCCCGTCGCCCAGACCACCGGCGACATGATGCGGGCCATCTACGACGCGGAGAGCTCGGGCACCGACTTCTGGATGGACCGGCTGCTGGCCCGCACCGGCGACGACCCGGCCGGACCCTGGCTGATGAGCCGCGGACGGGCCCTCTTCATGAAGGAGCACGACCCCGCCCGGCTCGGGTTCGCCGGCAAGGTCGCCTACTGGGAGAGCATCAACGACAACAGCGCCTACACGGTGGCGATCACCCCGGGCACCTTCACCGAGCAGGTCTCCCAGCGCCGTCAGACGCCCAGCCACTGGAAGAGCGTCCACACCAGCGGCTCGGTCTCGGTCGAGCAGACCAAGTTCATCACCGACAACAACGTCGCCGTGACCAACCTGTCGATCAGGAACAACGGCAGCAGCTCGACCACCCTGCAACTGCGGGCGACCTCGCCGTACGCCACCACGGGCACCGGCAGCGAGCTGACCGGCCAGGTCAACGCCTACAACAACCTCACCACCCTCCGGCCCCGGCTCACCGGCGACGGTTTCACCGCGTCCGGGGGCGGCCTCAACCGGTCGGTGACCATCGCGGCCGGGGCCACGGCGACCGCCAAGGTGGTCATGGGCTTCGTCACCGACGAGATCCCCGAGTCGCTCAGCGAGTACCAGGCCTACGCGGGCTACTCCAACGCGACCGCCTTCGCGACCCACGTCCGGGCCTACAACCTGTGGTGGGCGCAGAACGTGCCCTACATCGACGTACCCGAGCCGGCGATCAAGAAGAACATCTACTACCGCTGGTGGCTGATGCGCTTCAACAACCTCGACGCCGACATCCCCGGGCAGACCTTCCAGTTCCCGACCTCCACCGAGGGCGTCCTCGGCTACAACAACGCGATCGCGCTGACCCAGCCGATGCACATCGACGACCTCAAGTACCTGCGCAACCCGGCGTATTCGTACGGGGACTGGCTCAGCGTCGGCCAAGTCTCCAAGGGCGGGCGCTTCCTCGACAACCCGGGCGACCCCGAGAACTGGTCGAACAGCTACACCCAGTACATCGCGGAGGCGGCCTGGAAGAGCTACCAGATCCACGGCGGCCAGCCGGCGATCGCGGGACAGCTCGCCCATTACGCCGAGGGCGACGTGAAGGGACAGCTCGCCCACTACGACCACGACAACAACAAGCTGATCGAGTACGACTGGGGCGCCCTGACCGGCAACGACGCCGACGCGGTCTCCTTCCACTGGAAGCCCGGGAACATGGACCGCGCCGAGTCCGCCTACCAGTACAGCGGGGCTCTCGCCGCCGCACAGGCCTACGAGGCGACCGGCAACACGGCCAAGGCGACGGAGATGCGCACGCTGGCGAACCAGATCAAGGACGCCATCGTCAACGTGCTCTGGAACCCCAACAGGCAGCTGTTCGAGCACCGGTTGAAGTCGACCAACGAGTGGGTGCCCTGGAAGGAGATCAACAACTACTACCCGTTCTCGGTCGGGGCGGTCCCCGACACGGCCACGTACAAGCAGGCGTTGCGCCTCTATGACGACCCCGCCCAGTACCCGGTCTTCCCGTTCTACACGGCCAACCAGGTCGACAAGAAGGCGGCCGCCGACGCGGGTGAGCCCGGCTCCAACAACTTCTCGACGATCAACTCCACCGTCCAGTTCCGGCTCTACTCCTCGGTGCTGCGCAACTATCCCAACTCCTGGATGAAGGCGGCCGACTACAAGAAACTCCTCTACTGGAACGCCTGGGCCCAGTACGTCGGCGGCGACACCCGGTGGCCGGACGCCAACGAGTTCTGGGCGGACTGGAACGGCAGCGGCATCGACTACCGTTCCTGGATCCACCACAACATCCTCGGCAGCAGCAACTGGACCGTGATCGAGGACGTGGCGGGGCTGCGGCCGCGCAACGACGCCAAGGTGGAGCTCTCCCCCATCGACATCGGCTGGGACCACTTCACGGTCAACAACCTCCGCTACCGGGGCGCCGACCTGTCGATCGTCTGGGACGACCCGGCCGACGGTGTGGTCCGCTACCCGGGCATCCCGGAGGGCTACTCGATCTACGTCAACGGCAACCGGGTCGCCACGGTCGGCTCGCTGGTGCCCTTCACCTGGGATCCGGCCACCGGTGCCGTCACCACGAGCGGCACGGTCACGCACCACACGGCCGTCGCCGGGCTCAAGGCGCCGAACCAGGTCGTGCAGGACAGCCCGCGCATGGTCGACATGCTCGCCAAGGCCGGCGTCGACCTCACCGCCGACCTGACGAACCTCGCCGCCGGGGCGACCGTGTCCGCCTCCTCCACCGGTTCCGGCAGCACGGTGGGCGGAGCGGTCGACGGCTACCCCACCAACGAACCGTTCTGGGGCGCCGGCGGATCGGCCGCCCAGGACTGGTACGAGCTGAACTTCGGCACCGCCCGCACGCTCAACGAGGTGCGCCTGTACTTCAAGGACAGCCGCCCGGCGAGTACGACCTACCGGGCACCTTCGGCGTACACCGTCCAGTACCACAACGGCAGTTCGTGGGTGGACGCCCCGAGCCAGACGAAGAGTCCCGCGGCACCGCGCGCCAACTACAACCTGGTGAGGTTCCCGGCGATCAGCGCCCAGCGCGTCCGCATCCTGGCCACCAACGCGTCCGGCGCCAGGACGGGCCTGACCGAGGTCAAGGTGTTCAACCGGGGCGGGGCCCAGCCGCCGGCCAACCAGGCGGCATCGGCGACGGCTTCGGCGTCGTACACCTCTTCCTGGGAGAGCGTCGCGGCGGTCAACGACGGCATCGATCCGCCCTCGTCCAACGACACCGTCAACCCGCGCTGGGGCACCTGGCCGGAGACGGGCCAGCAGTGGGCCGAACTGACCTGGCCGTCGGCGAAGACCCTGAACAAGGCCGACGTGTACTTCTTCGACGACGACCAGGGCATCGACATGCCCGCCTCCTGGAAACTCCAGTACTGGAACGGCAGCGCGTACGTCGACGTGCCCGGGGCGAGCGGCTATCCGCTGGCCAAGAACCAGTACAACAGCGTCACTTTCTCCGCCACCAGCACCACCCGGCTGCGGGTGCTGCTCACGAGCAACGGCACGAACTCCGTCGGCCTCCTCGAAGCGAAGGTGTACGGCCCGTGACCAGACCGAGAATCCTCCTGGCCCTGATCGTTCTGGCAACGGCCCTGCTCGTCGCACCGTCCGCGTCCGCCGCCGCGACCTTCACCTCGACGGCGGTGAACCAGAGCGGCGGCAACTGCCTGGATCTGCCCGGGGGTTCGACGACCGCAGGGGCTCAACTCCGGGCGTTCACCTGCTCTTCGGGCGCCGACCAGAACCTCGTCTACACGCCCGTCTCCGGTACGAGCGACACGTACACGATCACCACCCGCTCCGGTCAGTGCGTCGACGTCAGCGGCGCCTCCACGGCGGACAACGCGGCGATCATCCAGTGGCCCTGCCACGGCGCGACGAACCAGCAGTGGCGGCTCGTCCCGGTGACGGTCGCGGGCACCGACAAGACCTTCAACCTGGTGTCCGTGAGTTCCGGCAAGTGCGTCGCGCCGAGCGGTGGTTCGTCGGCATCCAACACCAGCCTGGTCCAACTGCCGTGCGCCACAAGCAACGGCCGAGTGTGGCGACTGCCCGCCTTCACCGGCGGCGGCACCGGCCCGGGCACCTTCACCAACCCGCTCTCCCAGCACGGGCCCGACCCCTGGCTGACGTACTACGACGGTTCCTACTACCTCGCCACCACGACCTGGAACTCGACGGTCACCATGCGCAGGGCGAGCACCCTCGCGGGACTCGCCACCGCCTCCGACCAGGTGATCTTCAACCTGACCCGGCCCAACGGTGCGGGCACCATGTGGGCTCCGGAGTTCCACCTGCTCGACGGCCCCAACGGGAAGCGCTGGTACTTCTACTACACGGCCGGGCGCGAGCCGTACGACCTCGGCACCCAGCGCATCCATGTACTGGAGAGCGCGGGACTGGACCCCATGGGCCCCTACACCTTCAAGGCCGACCTGCTCGACCCCACCCAGGACAACACCTGGGAACTGGACCCGGGCATCCTCCAACTCAACGGGCAGCTCTACCTGTTGGGCACCTTCTACAACGGTTCACAGCCCATGTTCATCCGGCCGCTGTCCAACCCCTGGACCGCGAGCGGCACCCGGCGCGTGCTGTCCACGCCCACCTACAGCTGGGAGACGGCGGGCGGCGCGGTCAACGAAGGCGCCGAGGTCCTCCAGCGGGGCGGGAAGACGTTCATCGTCTACTCGGCCAGCCACTGCTCGACGCCCGACTACAAGCTGGGAATGCTCACCTACAACGGCGGTGATCCGCTCAGCTCCTCCTCGTGGGTCAAGTCGCCGAACCCGGTCTTCCAGCGGTCCAACGCCAACGGCGTGTACGGCCCCGGCCACAACGGTTTCTTCAAGTCGCCCGACGGCACCGAGGACTGGATCGTCTACCACGCCAACAGCTCCGCGAGCGGCGGCTGCGACATGAACCGCACCACCAGGGCCCAGAAGTTCACCTGGAACGCCGACGGCACTCCGAACTTCGGCACCCCGGTGGCGCTCGGGGTCACCCTGCCCGCGCCGTCAGGTGAGTAGTTGGTTCCCCTTGGCGTAGCGCGTCTGATCAACCCCGCAGAGCCCCCTTGCAAAGACCCGCCGCCCTCAGATCGCCTCGCGGATCGCCTGTTCGAAGCCCGTAACGTGACTGCGGGCGAGCCGCGCCGCCGTGTCGGGGTCCCCGGCGACGATCGCCTCGATCAGCGGTCCGTGCTCCTCGACATGGCCGGCCATGTCAGCGAGCCGGTCCACGAACAGGCACCAGATGCGGGTGGCGAGGTTGTCGTGGCGGACGAGGGTGTCCTCCAGGTACGGGTTGTGCGTGGCCGTGTAGATGGCGCGGTGGACCTGGAGGTCCAGGTGCATGAGCTCGGCGGAGTCCCGCCCGGGAGCCCCCGCGGTGTCGAGTTCCCGCCGTAGGGCCGTCAGGTTCGCCCGGTCGGTGGCCGTGGCGCGGCGGGCGGCCTGCGCCGCGGCCAGGGGTTCCAGTTCCTGGCGCACCTCGGAGATGTGGGCGAGGTCGGTGATGTTGACCTCGGTGGCGAAGGTGCCGCGCCGGGGGTAGGTGGTGATCAGCCGCTCGTACTGGAGCCGCTTGAGGGCCTCGCGCACCGGTGTGCGTCCGACGCCGAGGGACTGCCCCAGCTGCTCCTCGTTGATCGGCGCTCCGGGCCGGATCTCCAGCATGACCAGCCGGTCCCGGATGGCGCGGTACGCGCGCTCGGCGAGCGACAGCTCCTCGATCTCGGTCGCGACCTGCTGCATGGATGCCCCCTTGACCTGTGCGGCGAGCTCCCATACCTTACCGCACAGGCTGATATATCAGTTGCTCATTAGCTGGCTCTCAGGACGGTGCACAGATGGCAACGAGTACGTCGCTCACCACGCCCACCTCGCCGCTCTCCCTCCCCCTCAGCGAAATCGACCCGGACGTCGCCGACGCGGTGGCCGCCGAGCTGCACCGCCAGCAGTCCACCCTCGAGATGATCGCCTCCGAGAACTTCGCCCCGGCCGCCGTGATGGAGGCCCAGGGCTCGGTCCTGACGAACAAGTACGCCGAGGGCTACCCGGGGCGCCGCTACTACGGCGGCTGCGAACACGTGGATGTCATCGAGCAGTTGGCCATCACCAGGGTGAAGGAGCTCTTCGGCGCCGAGGCCGCGAACGTCCAGCCGCACTCGGGCGCCCAGGCCAACGCGGCCGCGATGTCCGCCCTGCTCGATCCCGGTGACACGATCCTCGGCCTCGACCTGGCGCACGGCGGGCACCTGACCCACGGCATGCGCCTCAACTTCTCGGGCAAGCTGTACGACGTCGTGCCGTACCACGTGCGCGAGTCCGACCTGCGCGTCGACATGGACGAGGTCGAACAGCTCGCCCTCGCCCACCGGCCGAAGATGATCGTCGCGGGCTGGTCGGCCTACCCACGGCAGCTGGACTTCGCCGAGTTCCGCCGGATCGCCGACGCGGTGGGCGCCTATCTGCTGGTGGACATGGCGCACTTCGCCGGTCTGGTCGCCGCGGGCCTGCACCCGAGCCCGGTGCCGTACGCCGATGTCGTCACGACCACCACCCACAAGACCCTCGGCGGGCCGCGCGGCGGTGTCATCCTCAGCCGCGCCGGCCTCGCCAAGAAGATCAACTCGGCGGTCTTCCCCGGCCAGCAGGGCGGCCCGCTGGAGCATGTGATCGCGGCGAAGGCCGTGGCGTTCAAGGTGGCGGCGGGCGAGGAGTTCAAGGAGCGCCAGCGGCGCACGCTTCGGGGAGCGAAGATCCTCGCCGGACGACTGCTGGCCGACGACGTGGCCGAGGCCGGCATCACCGTCCTGACCGGCGGCACCGAAGTCCATCTGGTCCTCGTCGACTTGAGGAAGTCCGAGCTGGACGGGAAGCAGGCCGAGGACCTGCTGCACCGCGTCGGCATCACCGTCAACCGCAACGCGGTCCCGTTCGACCCGCGCCCGCCGATGGTGTCGTCCGGCCTGCGGATCGGTACGCCCGCCCTGGCCACCCGTGGCTTCGGTGAGACGGAGTTCCGCGAGGTCGCCGACATCATCGCCGAGACCCTGAAGGGCGAGCGGTCCGAGGACGAACTGCGCGCCCGGGTCGAGAAGCTCGCCGCCGCCTTCCCGCTCTATCCCCACCTCGACGGAGGCCCGGCATGACCGCCGAACCGCTGCCGGAACACCCGGACTTCCTCTGGCGCAACCCCGAGCCGCGCTCGTCGTACGACGTCGTGATCGTCGGCGCGGGCGGCCACGGCCTCGCCACCGCCTACTACCTCGCCAAGAACCACGGCATCACCAATGTGGCCGTCCTGGAGAAGGGCTGGCTCGCGGGCGGCAACATGGCCCGCAACACCACGATCATCCGCTCCAACTACCTGTGGGACGAGAGCGCGGCGATCTACGAGCACGCGTTGAAACTGTGGGAACAACTCCCGGAGGAGCTGGACTACGACTTCCTGTTCAGCCAGCGCGGTGTCCTCAACCTCGCGCACACCCTGCAGGACGTCCGCGAGGGCATGCGCCGCGTGGGTGCCAACCGCCTCAACGGGGTCGACGCCGAGTGGCTGGAGCCGGAGGAGGTCGCCAAGGTCTGCCCGATCCTCAACGTCTCGTCCCGCACCCGGTATCCGGTGCTCGGCGCCACCTTCCAGCCCCGGGCCGGCATCGCCAAGCACGACCATGTCGCCTGGGCGCTGGCCCGCCGCGCCGACGAACTGGGCGTGGACCTGATCCAGGGCTGCGAGGTCACCGGCTTCCTCAAGGACGGCGACCGGGTGGTGGGCGTCGACACCAATCGCGGCCGCATCCACGCCGGCCGGGTCGGTCTCGCGGCCGCCGGACACAGCAGCGTGCTGGCCGAGCGGGCGGGCATCCGGCTGCCGGTGCAGTCCCACCCGCTCCAGGCCCTGGTCTCCGAACTGCACGAGCCCGTGCATCCGACCGTCGTCATGTCGAACCACGTGCACGTCTACGTCTCCCAGGCCCACAAGGGCGAGCTGGTGATGGGCGCGGGCGTCGACTCGTACAACGGGTACGGCCAGCGCGGCTCGTTCCATGTGATCGAGCAGCAGATGGCGGCCGCCGTCGAGCTGTTCCCGGTCTTCGCGAGGGCGCATGTGCTGCGCACCTGGGGCGGCATCGTCGACGTCACCCCGGACGCCTCACCGATCATCGGCCGCACTCCGCTGGAGAACCTCTACGTGAACTGCGGCTGGGGCACCGGCGGTTTCAAGGCCACTCCGGCGGCCGGCTGGACCTTCGCGCACACCATCGCCACGGGCGAACCGCATCCGCTGAACGCCCCGTTCGCCCTCGACCGCTTCACGACCGGCGCGCTGATCGACGAACACGGCGCAGCAGCCGTGGCCCACTGAGGCATTGAGGAGGACACCGTGCTGCTGATCACCTGCCCCTGGTGCGGCCCGCGCAACGAGACCGAGTACCACTACGGCGGACAGGCCCATGTCCCCCACCCCGTCTCCCCCGCGGACCTCACCGACGAGCAGTGGGCCGAGTACGTCTTTTACCGCGACAACCCCAAGGGCCCCTTCGCGGAACGGTGGATGCACAGCATCGGCTGCCGCCGCTGGTTCAACGTCCTGCGCGACACCGCCACCCACGAGGTGCTGACCTCGTACCGGCCCGACGAGCCACGCCCCGGAGGGAACCGATGACCGACCAGCGCTTCCGGCTGCCGCGAGGCGGCCGAGTCGACCGCGGCACATTGCTGCGATTCACCGTCGACGGACAGGAGTTGACCGGTCACCCCGGCGACACCCTCGCCTCCGCGATGCTGGCGAACGGCCTCGTCGAGGTCGCCCCCTCGCTCTACCGCGGCCGCCCGCGCGGCATCGTCGCCGCGGGCGTCGAGGAGCCCAACGCCCTGGTACAGCTGGGCGGCTCGCACTCGGAGGGCATGCTCCCGGCCACGACCGTCGAGCTCTACGACGGCCTGTCCGCCACCACGCTCTCCGGGATGGGCCGCCTCGACCCCACTCCGGATCCCGCCGTCTACGACAAGAAGTACGTCCACACCGACGTGCTGGTCGTCGGCGCCGGCCCCGCGGGCCTCGCGGCGGCTGCCGCTGCCGCCGCCTCCGGCGCCCGCGTGATCCTCGTCGACGAGCGGCCCGAGCCCGGTGACGGGGAAGGGACCGACGAGCTGCGCGCGACGCTCGACGCCGCCCCGGAGGCCGTCGTACTGCATCGGACGACAGCTTTCGGTTCGTACGACGACAACTACGTGCTGGCGCTGGAGCGGCGCACCGATCACCTCGGCGCGGCCGCCCCCGAGGGCGTCTCGCGGCAGCGGCTGTGGCACATCCGGGCCGGGCAGGTGGTCCTGGCGACGGGAGCGCACGAGCGCCCGCTGGTCTTCGCGGGCAACGACCGGCCCGGCGTGATGCTCGCCGGGGCCGTACGCGCCTACCTCAACCGGTATGCCGTGGCCCCGGGTTCACGGGCCGTGGTGAGCACGACCAACGACAGCGCCTACGACACGGTCGCCGACCTGTGTGCGGCCGGAATCCCCGTTGCCGTCGTCGTGGACGCGCGCTCCGAACTGTCCGACCGGGCAGCGGAGGTGGCCGCGGCCACCGGGGTCCGGGTGCTGACGGGAAGCGCGGTGGTCGACACGGCGGGCGAGCACAGGCTCACCGGCGTCACTGTGCAGGCCCTCGACAGCGAGGGCCGACTCACCGGTGAGCCCGAGTCGTTCGCCTGCGATCTGCTCGCCGTGTCGGGCGGCTGGAGTCCGGTGGTGCATCTGCACAGCCAGCGTCAGGGCAAGCTGCGCTGGGACTCCGGGCTCGCCGCGTTCGTGCCGGACGGGGACGTGCGGGATCAGCAGGTGGTGGGGGCGGCCCGGGGGACGTACGACCTGGCGGGCTGTCTGACCGAGGGGGCACGGGCCGGAGCGCTGGCGGCGACAGCGGCGGGGTTCCCGGTGCCCGTACCGGCCGAGCCCGCGCGGCGCGCACCCGCCCCGACACGCGCCCTGTGGCTGGTGCCCTCCCCCGGGGGCGAACCCGGCACCTGGGACAGCCACTTCGTCGATCTCCAGCGCGATGTCACGGTCGCCGACGTCTGGCGCTCCACCGGCGCCGGTATGCGCGGGGTCGAGCACGTCAAGCGGTACACCTCGCTCGGCACGGCGAACGACCAGGGCAAGACGTCCGGCGTCAACGCGATCGGGGTGATCGCCGAGGCCCTGGGCGGTTCGCTGGGCGAGATCGGCACCACGGCCTACCGGGCGCCGTACACGCCGATCGCCTTCGCCGCGCTGGCCGGGCGTGAGCGCGGCGAGCTGTTCGACCCGGAGCGGACCACGTCGATCCACAGCTGGCACGTGGCGCACGGCGCCGAGTTCGAGGACGTGGGTCAGTGGAAGCGCCCCCGGTACTACCCGCAGGCCGGTGAGGACATGGACGCGGCCGTGGCGCGCGAGTGCCGGGCGGCCCGGGAAGGGGTGGCGTTCATGGACGCCTCCACCCTCGGCAAGATCGAGATCTGGGGCGCGGACGCGGGCGAGTTCCTCAACCGGATCTACACGAACGCCTTCAAGAAGCTCAAGCCCGGCACGGGTCGCTACGGCGTGATGTGCAAGCCCGACGGCATGATCTTCGACGACGGCGTGACCCTGCGCCTCGACGACAACCGCTACTTCATGACCACCACGACCGGCGGCGCCGCGAACGTCCTGGACTGGCTGGAGGAGTGGCTGCAGACCGAGTGGCCCGAGCTCGACGTGCACTGCACGTCGGTGACCGAGCAGTGGGCGACGATCGCCGTCGTCGGTCCGCAGTCGCGCGAGGTCGTCGCCCGACTCGCCCCGGACGTCGATCTGTCGAACGAGGCCTTCCCGTTCATGGCCTTCCACGAGACGACCCTGGCCTCCGGCGTTCCGGCCCGGATCTGCCGGATCTCCTTCTCCGGCGAACTCGCCTACGAGATCAACGTCTCCGCCTGGTACGGACTCGCGGTCTGGGAGGAGGTGGACGCGGCCGGCCGGCCGTACGGCATCACCCCGTACGGCACCGAGGCGATGCACGTCCTGCGGGCCGAGAAGGGCTACATCATCGTCGGCCAGGACACCGACGGCACGGTCACCCCGCAGGACGCGGGCATGAGCTGGGTGGTCTCCAAGCAGAAGGACTTCATCGGCAAGCGGTCCTTCGCCCGCGCCGACACCGCCCGCACCGACCGCAAGCAACTGGTCGGCCTGCTCCCGGCCGACCGCACGACCCGGCTGCCCGAGGGCACCCAGCTCGTCGCACCGGACGTCGATCTGGAGACGGTGCCCGTGCCGATGCTCGGCCATGTCACCTCGAGCTACCACAGTCCGGCGCTGGGCCGTCCGTTCGCCCTCGCCCTCGTCGCCGACGGACAGGCGAGGAAGGGCCAGACCCTGCTCGCTCCGGTGGGCGAGGCGCTGGTGCCGGTCGAGGTGACCGACTTCGTGCTCTACGACCCCGAAGGGACCCGGCGAGATGGCTGAACCGATCATGGCGGGACCGGTGGCCCTGCGCACCAGCCCCCTGTCCCACCTTCAGGAGCGGATGCGCGCCGCCGCCGTCACCGGTGCCCGGGGCGTCACGCTGAGCGAGGTGCCGTTCCTCACGATGGTGAACGTGCGGGTCGACCCCGCGTCCGCGGCGGCCGGCCGGATCGGCAGGACTCTCGGGGCGCCGCTCCCCCGCCGGTGCGGCAACACGACTGCCTCGGGCCTCCATACGATCATGTGGCTCGGCCCCGACGAGTGGCTCGTGCTGTCCCGGGCCGACGCGGGCGCCGTGAGCGCCCAGGTACGGCGGGCCCTCGACGGCGACCCCGGCTCGGCCGTGGACGTCTCGGCGAACCGCACCGTACTGGAACTGAGCGGCCCGTCCGCCCGGGAGGTGTTGGAGAAGGGCTGCCCACTGGACCTGCACCCCCGCGTCTTCGGCCCCGGCCACGCGGTGTCGACCACGGTGGGCCCGATCGCGGTGCTGCTCTGGCAGCTCGACGACGCTCCGACGTACCGCCTGCTTCCGCGGTCCTCGTTCGCCGACTATCTGGCCCGCTGGCTCATCGACGCGATGGGCGAGTACGGCCGACCGTAAAGCGGACGCTCCGTCGTGCGCCATCGCGCACACCGTGCGGTCCCCGACATCGACTGTCAGGCGCCCAGGGAGAGCGTCCCCGCCCCCTGGCCGGGCATGTCCTCCCAGCCTCGGATCCTGGCCGCGAGCCGCTTCAGGCGCGCGTCCGAGGGGGCTACGTCGATCTGGAAGTGGGACTCGTTCGGGCGGCGGAAGTCTCCACCCCAGGCCACCACGTCCTGGCATTCCCTGAGGATGTCGCGGACCGTGGCCAGTTGGTGGGGGAAGAGACCGCCCTTGGCGCCGTCCGGGTACCAGGTCGGGCGTATCGCGACCGCGGTCCCCGAGGCGTGGTTGGTCGCGCGGCCCTTCAGCGTGCCGTCCGCGGGGCGGAAGCCGATCACCTCCCCGTCAACGAGTGTGTCGATCTCGTAGTGGTAGCGGCGGATGACGTGTACGAGCACGGTGGCGGCCTCGCCGATGCGCAGGGCCACGGAGACCGAACTGCCCGGCACCTGACGGGTCCAGATGGCTCCCGAGGTGTCGGCCTGCGATTCCGTCGGCCAGCCGTTGGCGCTGGTGTGGTGCGCGGGCGAGCCGTCCGCGGCCGTTCGCGTGGACGCGGACGCCGGGGAGGGGACCGCGAGAGTGGCGAGGCCGGCCGCCGCGGTCAGGCCGAGGCCGGTGCGCAGTACGCGGCGGCGCGGCGGGTGTGGGGATGAGATGGTCACGTTCGTCCTGTCTGAGAGTGTGGACTGCGATGGGTGCGATGGGTGCGATCGGACGTCACAGGCCGCGCAGGGGCGCGTTGTACTTCTCGAACACCCGGTGGAGGCCGAGCATCGCGGTGCCGTAGGCGTCAGCCCGCCCTTCGCTGTCATTGCCGTTGTAGCGGGCCAGTGTGCGGCGGGTGTCCTCCTCGCCCGTGAACATGGACGGCCGGGGAACGCCGACGTCGTTGGCACCCTCGATCAGGACCGTCGGTACGGTCCGGATGTTGTAGTCGTGGTCGTTGTGCAGTTGCTGCCAGACGTTCCACAGGTCGTTCTCGTCGGAGGGGAGCATGAGGCTGCCGCCGATCAGGCCGGCCAGGATGCAGTGGTTGCGGCCGCGGATGGCGGTGGCCGCGAAGATCTGCGCGAGACCGGTGCTGGAGTCGGTCTTCGTGCTCAGCCCTGTCCCGTCGTAGTGGTCGATGACCGCCTCGTCGCCGACGACGTCCAGGCTGTTGTACATCCGTATCTCCCAGAGGAGCGGGGCCTGGATGATGGCCTTGCGCATTCTGAAGGTGCGCGCGAGCTGGGTCACCAGCCCGTCGAAGCTCATCATCAGGTCGAACGCCTCGGTGGTCGACCGGTATGTGAGCACCTGGGCGCCCTGGTTTCCGCCCGTCTCCGGCACGCCCATGCTGTTGAGGAGATACGACTGGACGTCCGCGAGCAGGGCGCCCCGCATGGACATGTCCATATTGACGTCCAGGATTCCGGTGACCTGCTCGGTGCCATAGGTGTTCTGGCCGGCGTCACGGCCCGACACGATGTCGTTGTCGATCTCGATGAGACCGCTGCCCGCTCCCACCGAGACCGTGGAGACCTGGTCGAAGGCCCAGTCGTCGGGCAGCGGATAGCCGAGGTTCCCGGAGAAGCCCGTGGACATGTCGCAGACGAAACTCGCCGAGGTGTAGCCCGCGGCGGCGACCCGGCTGCAGACGTTCCGGGGTCCGTAGATGCCGGTCAGGTACCCCTGGCCGTGCTCGTTCATGATGTCCCGGATGCCCCGGAAATGCGGCAGGATGTTGTCGGTCACCTCGTAGTCGAGCGCGTCGAAGTCGACGGCGAAGTAGATACGAGTGCCGGGTTTGAAGCCGTAGTACTTGGCCCGCTCGATGGCCGCGAAGGCGTCGGCGATTCCCTGCGCGCGGCGGAAGTAGGCCGCCTCCCCGCCCCAGGTCTGGTAGATCGGGAAGCAGCTCAGACCGTAGGCCGCCATCCGGCTCAGCTCACCGAGCTTGATCTTCTTGTCGAGTGAGGTGCCCGGGACGTTGGACAGGTAGCGCCCCACGATCTGGTACCCCGCGTCCCTGAGCGCCGCCGCCCGCGCGTCGGTGACCTCGGTGACACAGTCGGCCGCGGTCCCCTTGCGGGTGGCGTCACCGGTGGACACCAGCAGCGAGGCCCAGGTCTGGAAGTCTCCTCGGCCGGTGACCGGGAGCTTCGCGAAATTCTGGAAGCTGCGCACGCGTGTTGCCAGGTCGGCGTTGAAGGCGCTGCTGAACAACACGCCATCGCGCTTGTTGAAGATCATGGCGGCGGTGAAGAGACTCACCCAGGTCCCCGAGGAGCCCTCCGAGAGGGGGTTGTTCCTGATGCCCTGCTGGGTACCAGGGCCGAAGACCCCGTTCGCGACGTCGTCGCTCATGCCGATCTCGTACTGGATCGCAAGCATCAATGCCTTCTGCACGTCCCGTGAGAAGTGACCGTCGCACGGCACGATGAAGAAGTTTCGGCGGCCGACATAGCGGCCGTTCATCCACTGCTGTACCGCGCGGGTCGGCTCGCTCCCGCCCTCGGTGACGACATAGGCGTCCATGGTGAGCAGCGCCTTGAACACCTTCGGCGGTACCCCGTCCGCAAAGGCGCCGTCGACGCCCATGTTCTGCTTCAGCTCGCGGACCGACGCCGCTACGGAGTCGTTGTAGGTACCGTCGATGCCGCCGCCGTCGTAGCCCTTGCAGTACAGCGCGGACTGCACGATCTTGAGGACCTTCTCGTGCCGGGTGCCCGCATTGATGACGGGGTGGCGGGCCTGGAGGGTGGCGAGCGTCGTCGGGCCGAAGCTGTCGGACAGGGAGGTGATGCCCAGCTCGTACTGGAGCGCCCGGGTCAGCGCGAACATGACGGCCCAGCCGGTGCGGCCGTTCTCCTCGACCTTCGGGATTCCGGCGACGTTGTAGGAGTTGATGAATTTCTGTGCCTCGATGACCATTTGGTCGGCCATGCTGTGTCCTTTCACGCGCACCTGGGCTGCGGCGGGAACGGGTCGGATGCGCCGGCGTGGACATCCGCCTTGCCGCCCCGGCTTACGAAGTACTCGCTGCGAACCCGGGCTTGCGGGACCAGCGGGGCAGACCGGCGGGCCTACGACGCGATTGACGACTTGCCCGGGCCGATGCGCGCACCGGCCCGGAAAGAGGTGCTCTCCACGTGGTCGTGTCTGCGAGGCCGCGTCAGCAGCGCTCGACACCGTCGATCCAGTTGGTGGCGTTGTCGGTGTAGTAACTGGCCATGTAGCCGCGGTGACCACTCGCGGTGAGCACCCAGACCCAGTAGGGGTTGTCGCCGACGCTCTGAGCCCCCTCCTGCTGGCAGTACACCCACACCCGGGCCGGGCTGCTCACTGTGGTCTGCACGTCCGGACAGTTGGTGGCCGACGGATACAGGTAGCACTGTTCCCCGCCACCGGCACGGACATTGACGCCGGAGGCCCAGACGCCGTAGTAGCCCTCGCCGTGACCGGTCGCGTGGGCAGCGCCCGCCGTACCGAAGACGAGGCCGGCGGCGGCGATGACGGTGGACGCCGTGGCCGCGGCCGCGGCTCTCACGGAATGGATCATGAGTGATTCCCCCTTGGGACGGCCGAACAGGCCTTGGAAGTAGAGGTGCTGACCCGAAACAGCGACGTGGCCAGAACCTAGCGAGGGAGCGGCTGCCGAGGTCCTGACAAATGTCAGGGCAACCGCAGGGCCCACGGCACCCTGACATCCGTCAGGACCGCCGGTCCCCTTCCGCTTTCTAAGGTTCGAGTCGTCTTCCAGGCCCGGCGGTATCGCAGGGCACCCTCCAACAGACAGGAAGAGACAGCTCCCATGCGTCCGTTCCGCTCCGCTCTCGCCGCGGCCGCCGCCTTGACCGCGATCACCACCGGCGTCCTCGTCGCTCAACCGGCGCAGCCCGCACACGCCTTGGCCTCCGACTGCGAAGGCGGCGCACATGGCTTCCGCGACCACCCCGACGACGCCGAGGGCGACACCGACAAGCCCGCCGACTTCAGCCTCGGCAGCGTCCGCATCACGCTGGAGAAGGGCGTCTACGTCGGCCAGCAGATCGCCTTCGGAAAGATCAGCGGCCGGACCCAGCCCGGCGACAACGTCTGGATGGACTGGCGTGCCGACGGCTGGGACCGCGATCGGAACGCCGTGTCCCCCTGGCTGCAGTGCGGGCCCTTCACCGTCCGCTCAGCCGGGCAGAGCCTGACCACACCGTTCCGCCGCACCAGCACCGACCCGCAGTACCAGTTCCGCGTCTGCGGCTCGCTGAAGTCGGACGGCGCGGTCCGCTGCTCCAACTGGTGGTAGAGCCCGCCCGCCGTTCCCGCTACCCGGCATTCACCCGAAAGGCATGACCATGCGCAGAATCCTGCGCGGCGCCGCCGCGCTCGCTTTCACCGCCGCCGCCGTTCTCACCGGAGCCGCCCAGGCCCAGGCCGACGGCGGCACATGGGACGGCTGCCCCTACGGCGCCGTCTGCATCTACCCGGAGAACGTGACGCCGGCCACCAGCCCGCACCCGAGCCACATCTTCTACTCCTACGGCTTCCACCCCATCTACAACCAGTACGGCAACCACTGGGTCTTCAACAACCAGTACGACGGCGCCCTCGTCGAGCTGTGCAAGTCCGTCAACACGGACTGCCATGAGTCCATCCCTCCGCAGGAGGGCTGGTACGTCGACCTCGGGCCGATCAACTCCCTCAACCTCAGGGAGCACTACCAGTGAGGCGCCGACTTCTCGCTGCCACCGCTGCGCTGCTGCTGATCGGCGGCGCGGCCGGCTCCGCCGCTGCCGACGCCCCGGCCGGACAGCCGGCCCGTCCCGCCGCCGCGTCCGCCGAGGTACCCGCCGGCGTCAGCGCCGGGGTCGCCGTCTTCGACCGGCAGACCGGTACCTTCACCGAGCAGCTCAACACGAGCACCCGCTTCCGGTCCGCCTCGGTCGTCAAGCTGCTGCTGGCCCTGGACTACCTGTGGAACCGGGGCCCCGACTACACCGTGCCGGCCGCCGACCGGGCGTGGCTGGAGCCGATGTTGCGCAGCAGCGACGACGACGCGGCCAGCGCCTACTGGTCGGACCACGGCGGTACGGCGATCATCACCCGCATGGTCGACCGCCTCGCCCTCAAGGACACGGCACCGCCGCCCATCGGGTACGAGGGCTACTGGGGCTACACCGCACTCTCCGCCCGCGACACGGTGACGATCTACCGCTACCTCCTGGACTCGGCGCCCGGCCCCGTGCGCGACTTCATGATGGGCAACCTGCGCCAGTCCACCCGCTGTGCCTCGGACGGCTTCGACCAGCACTTCGGCATCGCCGGGGCGTTCGACAGGCCGTGGGCGGTGAAGCAGGGCTGGTCGGGATCCTCGTACGAGAAAGGCACCTGCGGCCAGAAGCGCACCGCGACCGCGGCAGTGGCGCGTGCGGGGAGTCCGGCCGCGGACCTGGATCTGACGCGGCCCGCGCTGCACAGCACGGGCACCGTGGGCGCCGGTGACCGATCCATCGTGGCCGTGTTCACACTGCATCCCGTCGGCACCTCGTACGGGAAGGCGTACACGGACATCGGACGGCTGACCCGCTCCCTGAACGTCCCCGGAGCCGCGCGGCCCGCGGGATGGTGGTACGGCACGTGGAGCGACCATGTGAACGTCCGCCCCGGCACCGGCACCGGCAACTCACCGATCACCCAACTCCCCGCAGGCGTCGAGGTGTTGGTGGGCTGCCAGGCCAGGGGCGAGGTGGTGAACGTACCGCCTTACACCAACGAATGGTGGGCGTACCTCCCCCAGTACAACGGCTGGATCTCCAACATCTACATCAACTCGCCCGACAACAAGATGCCGGACGTCAAGGACTGCTGAGCGGCCCTGGACGACAGCTCCGCCACCTCACCCCTCGTAGTCGGCGAGGTAGCGGAGCACTTTCTCGACGTGGGGCTTCACCCGTTCGGGGACGCCGCCCTCTGTGATGACCGTGCGGTCACTCGTGCGGTAGCCGGCCGCCATCAGCGCGGGAAGGTCCTTGGCGGGCATGTCGGCCTTCTTGAACTGCTGGTCCAGCCAGCACACGTACAGCGACATCGTGGAGATCGCGTCCGGCGGCGACCGGTAGTCCTTGTCCCCGTCGCCGTCGCCGTCGACCGCCCAGGCCCGGAACACCGACGGCGTCCACATGGCGATGCCGTACTCCTCGCTCGCCGGGCGGGCCGCGTTCACGTCGAAACCGCTCTCCGCCTTGACCATGGCGGCGAGAAACGCGGGCGTGACCTCCGCGTCGGTGCAGCGGTGGGCTGCCTTCACCATGACCGGTCGCAGTGCCTCGGGTACGTCGGAGTCCTCCGGGATCTCCCCGTCGGCCGGGCTGTGCGTGACGGTGACGGCCGGTGCACGCCGCCCTTGGTCTTCACCGTCGTCTTCCCCGCCTCCACCACCCCCGAGCAGCGCGGGCCCGGCGATGGCGGCAGCCGCCGCCGCGGCCAGCGCCATGGCGGCGGCCGGCAGCAGGCGACGCCGGCCACGCGGGCTCGCCAGTTGCTCGACCCGGGCGGACAGGCTCGCGGCGGTGTGGCGCAGGCGGCCCGCATGATCGGGCGCCAGACAGTCCCCGATGAGCCGGCGCCAGTTCTCGTCGAGTCCCGCATCCAGACGCAGTGGCGCGGTGCCGCGGGCGTAGGCCTGCGCGGCGAGCGAGCGAGCCCGGGCGGTGGCGCCCGGGAACGGGTGGAGGCCACCGGTGAGCACCTGGTGGGCCAGGACGCCGAAAGCCCAGATGTCGGCGGTCGGCCGCACCATCGTCCCGTCCGCCCCGGTGCGCTGGGACCACCACTCGGGCGGCACATGGTCGAGCGTGCCTAGCGGCGGCACATAGGCGTGGGTGCCCTCCAGTTCGGTGGCCAGGCCGAAGTCGGCGAGCCAGACCGCTCCGTCCGCGCCCAGCAACACGTTGGCAGGTTTGAGGTCGCCGTGGACCCAGCCGGCGCCGTGCATATGGGCAAGTCCGGCGGCGACGCCGCGCAGGACCCGCGCGGCGTCCGGGATCGGGCGGCCTGCCGCGGCAGCATCCAGCACCTGGCGCAGACTGGCCTCGGCCCGGTCCATGACGAGCGCGATGGCCCCGTCCAGCGCGGGCAGGTCCGGCGCGTCCACGGTGCACACCGCGTGTGTCCGTACGAGGTGCGGGTGGTCCGCCTCGGCACTGAAACGCACCTCGCGCGCGACGAGTTCGCCGAGTGCGGCACGCTGACCGGGTGCCAAGGCGCCGGTCGGCAGCACCTTCACCGCCACGACCGTGCCGTCGGCGACCGCGCGGGCCTCGTACACGGTCCCCCAGCCGCCCGACCCGATGACGGCGTCCAACTGCCAGCCCTCGATGCGGAAACCCGCCGGCAGACGCGGCATTTCGAGAGCGCCCTGCTCGGCGCCTGAGGAGGTCATGCGCCGCTCTCCTGCGGGACGGGCCGTCTGCGGGACGGCAACAGGGCGAGGTGTTCCTCGCGCACCAGGCCGAAGCGCAGGGCCAGGGAGGCCAGTCGAGCGCGCTTGACGCCGGTGCGGCCGTTGCCGTCGGCTCCGGGCTCGTCGCCGAGGTCCAGGCGCAGCTTGGCGAAGGACAGGTAGTCGATGTGGTAGTTCACCGCGGAGCGGGTCAGACCACGACAGCTCTCCAGCGGGCGAAGTCGCTCCGCGATGTCCCCGGCGCCCGGCAGTACGTCGTCCGAGGGGTCGCGCAGCCGCGGCTCGCACAGGGCCACCAGCACCAGGAAGTACTTCGCCGTCGTATCGAGCGCGTAGGGATGCACGGTCAACTCCCCGCCGCCTGGCGGAGACTGCTCGTCCAGATAGGCGTGCTGCGGTGCGAACACCTTGAAGTCGACGGTCCCGCCCAGCGCGGGCAGGACGACTCTGGAGAACTCGAAGGGTACCGGCGCTCCGAGCCGACCTGGCGCGACGGTGATGTATTCGCCGGCCCCCTCCAGGTTCTCGACCACATACGCGGTGTCACGGCTGAAGTTCGACAGCCGCCAGTAGTCCTCGGCCGCCTCCAGCCGTCCCGCCCGCCGGGAGATTCCAGGGTCGGGCAGGACGATGGAGACTGTCCGGCCGCCGGGCATCCCGCGCCCGAAGTCGGCCACGTCCCCCGGTCCCATGTGCAGCAACTCGGGGCCGCCGACATCGACTTCACTCGGCCGTGACGGACCGGGCGGTTGCACAATGATCGTTTCCATACCGACTTTCCCCCGATGTGGTCGCCAGGATTGTAGAGACGCCTGGAGGTTTCCGCCGACCCGGTGCCTGCGCACGGGGCAGGGCGCATCCCTCGGTCACAGTCGCCGCTTCGCCGCCGCCTCGTGAGTGGAACGTTCGCCAAGGCGCGCCGGCTTCCGGTCAAAAGCCGCACGCGTGACGTCGTCACCCATGCCAGGCACCGTGTACGGGCCGATTCCAGGGGTGAGAGCACGAGGCACGACCACTAGGACGATCGGCCGATCATCCCGGTTCCCTGCGCGGGGCCGACCACTTCGGAGGTCGAGGCCAGGGTCCGGTGGCCACCCTGCCACTCAAACGACCAAGACACCGTATTCGGCATGCTCCGATGCACCTCGACGTACACAAGGTCACGCCGGGCCCCACCTGATCCTCAAAAATGATCAAGGGCCGGTTTCGGATACCTCCGAAACCGGCCCTGACCTGCAACTGTCTCCAGTCGGGACGACAGGATTTGAACCTGCGACCCCTTGACCCCCAGTCAAGTGCGCTACCAAGCTGCGCCACGTCCCGGTGCCCGTCTGACCTGGGGTTTCCCCTGGCCGAACGTGCAAAGAAACCATACCGCACTCGCGTCGGTGATCGCGCACCCCTTTCCCGCTCCTCACCCCCTGGGCGGATCGGGCAGCCCCAGCTCGGGATACGCGTCGAGCAGCCCGGCCGGCGCCGCCTGCCGCCAGGAGTCGGCGAGGATGTCCCGCAGTTCGCCCTCGTCCTCGATCGCGGCGAGACGGGCGCGCACCCACGCGAACTGTGCCTCGTGGTCGGCGATCCAGAACTTCCCCGGCTCGGCGAGCACCAGCTCGTCGCGCTCCTCCTTCGGGCAGCGCACGGCGATGGACGTCTCGTCCTCGGGCAGCGTGGCGAACATCTTGCCCGCGACCCGGAACGTGGGCATGCTCCAGGCGATCTTCTCCGTCGTGTCCGGCAGGGACAGGGCGATACGGCGTACGTCTTCGGCGTCCGGCATGACAGGCACCGTAGCGGCCGGCACTGACAATCACCTGGTCAAGTGGTCGGCTCGAGCCGCTTGTAGTACAGGGTCGTCGGCCGCAGCACGCCGGCGGGATCGGCCGCGTAGTCGGGGATGACACCGGCCCGGGTCCAGCCGGCCGAGCCGTAGAGACGCTCGGCGGGGCTGTCGGTCTCGGTGTCGAGGTGGAGCAGGGTGATTTTGGCCGCGCGGGCGGCCTTCTCCGCGGTGTCGAGGAGCCGCCGCCCGAGGCCCTGACCGCGCGTATCCCGGTGCACCATCAGCTTGACCAGCTCCGCGCGGTGGCAGGAGTTGGGTTTGTCGGGGAAGGCGAGGCTGACGGTGCCGACGACGCGGTGACCGTCGTGCGCCGCCCACACCGCCAGGTGTCCCGCGGCCACCGCGGTCGCGCGCTCCTTCCACCAGGAGACGGCCGCCGCGTGGTCCATCGGCGCGAGGAACCCGATGGAGGCCCCACCGTCCACGGTGTCCACCAGGAGGCCGGCCAACTCATCCACGGAGGCCGACAGTTGGGCCTGGTCCAGGCGGGTGACGGTCACGGCAGGACCACCGCCAGCACGTACCGCGCCGCGTCGGGGCCCGCACACCGGAACCGCGTCGGGCCCCACACCCGCAGCCGCAGACAGTCCCCGGCGCCGAGATGGTGCTCGGCGTCCTGCGCGGTGACGTCGAGCGCCCCTTCCAGGACCCAGATGTGCTGCTCCAGGCCGGGCACGGGCGGCCGGTCGTAGGCGATGTCGGCACCGGCGGCGAGCCGTCCCTCGACGAGTTCGCCGCGCAGCCCGGGGTGCGGCGGCGACACGGACCGCCGTTCGAACCCGGAGGCCCGGTCCTCCCACACCGGCTGCTCGGCGCCCCGCACCAGCGGCGGGGGCTCCGCCTCGGCCTCGACCTCGCTGAGCAACTGGGACATGGTCCGCCCGTACACCCCGCACAGCCGGTTCAGCAGCGCGGCGGTGGGACTGGTCTCGGCCCGCTCGGCACGGGAGAGGGTGGACCTGCTGACTCCGCTGCGCTCGGCCAACTCGCCCAGGGACCAGCCGCGTTCGCCCCGTAGCTCGGCGAGCCGGAGGCCGAGGCGGGTGTCGACGGGGTCGGGTCCGGGTTCATCACGTCTCACATTCGGGACGCTATCCCACTTACGAGAAACCGTGCCAGTCCCTATGCCCCGGCAATGGCTCCGAGCGCGTCCAGCACCGGACGCATCAGGGGATGCTCCTCCGCTCCCCGCCGTACGGCCGCGAAGACCCGGCGCGTCGGGGCGACCCCGTCGACCGGCCGTACGACCACTCCGGTCAGGTCCATCCCGATCAGGGCCGAACGCGGCACCAACGCCACTCCGGCGTCCGCCGACGCCAGTGCGACCACGGCGCGGAAGTCGTCCGAGGAATGCTCCAGGCGGGGCTGGAATCCGGCGTGCTCACAGGCCAGAACCACGACGTCGTGGCAGGGGTTGCCCGGGTAGGGGCCGATCCACGGGTCCTTGGCGAGCTCGGCCAGCGGCACCTCGCTCGCGTCGGCCAGCCGGTGGCTCACCGGCACGACCGCGTCGAAAGGCTCCGCGTACAGCGGCACGTGCGCCAGGCGGGGGTCGTCGGCGGGCGGCGCCCCGCGGTACTCCACCGCGACCGCCACATCCACCTGCCGGTCCAGCACCATCGGCAGGCTGGCGTCGCCCTCGGCGTCCTGGACGCGGAGGTGGATGCCCGGGGCCGTCGAGGCGAGGCGGGCCACCGCAGGGGCCACGACCAGGGCGATCCCGGTCGCGAAGGAGGCGACGGTGACCGTGCCGGCCGCACCCGAGCTGTAGGCGGCCAGCTCGGCCTCCGCCCGCTCCAGCTGGGCGAGGACGGCGTTGGTGTGGCTGAGCAGGATCTCGCCGGCCGGGGTCAGCCGTACACCCTTGGCACCGCGCTCGACGAGCCGGTGGCCGGTCTCCTGCTCCAGGGCCGTGAGCTGCTGAGAGACCGCGGAGGGGGTGAGATACAGCGCGGCGGCAGCCGCCGTGACCGTGCGGTGGTCGGCCACCGCACGGAGGATGTGGAGCCGCCGCGCTTCGATCATGGGATCGATTATCGCAATACGTCCGGACTACAGAGCGCCCGAGAAGCCGGTCAGCTCGGCCCTGGCCGCGACGAAGGCGTCGACCGCGCGGTTCACGTCCTCGGTGGAGTGGGCCGCCGAGAGCTGCACCCTGATGCGCGCCTGCCCCTGGGGAACCACCGGGTACGAGAAGCCGATCACGTACACGCCCCGCTCCAGGAGCAGCTCCGCGAGGCGTCCCGCCTTCGCCGCGTCCCCGATCATCACGGGCGCGATGGCGTGATCACCGGGCAGGACGTCGAAGCCCTCCTCCGTCATCCGGCGCCGGAACAGCGCGGTGTTCTCCCGCAGCCGCACCCGCAGGTCGTCCGCCGACTCCAGCAGGTCGAGGACCTTCAGGGAGGCGGCGGCGATCACCGGGGCGAGCGTGTTGGAGAAGAGGTACGGCCGCGAGCGCTGGCGCAGGAGCGCGACGATCTCGGCGCGGGCGGCCACGTAGCCGCCGGAGGCACCGCCGAGCGCCTTGCCGAGCGTGCCCGTGATGATGTCGACACGGTCCATGACGCCGTGCAGCTCGGGGGTGCCGCGGCCACCGGGGCCCACGAAGCCGACGGCGTGCGAGTCGTCGACCATGACCATGGCGTCGTAGCGGTCGGCGAGGTCGCAGATGTCCTTCAAGGGCGCGAGGTAACCGTCCATGGAGAAGACGCCGTCGGTGACGACCAGCTTCCGGCGGGCCCCCGACGCCTCCTTCAACTGCCGCTCCAGATCGGCGAGATCACGGTTGGCGTAGCGGAAGCGGCGGGCCTTGGACAGGCGGATGCCGTCGATGATGGACGCGTGGTTCAGGGCGTCGGAGATCACCGCGTCCTCGGGGCCCAGCAGCGTCTCGAAGACGCCGCCGTTGGCGTCGAAGCAGGAGGAGTACAGGATCGTGTCCTCCTGGCCGAGGAAGGCCGACAGCCGCGCCTCCAGCTCCTTGTGGACCTCCTGCGTGCCGCAGATGAAGCGGACCGAGGCCATGCCGTAGCCCCAGCGGTCCAGGGCCTCGTGCGCGGCGGCGACCACCTCGGGGTGGTCCGCGAGGCCGAGGTAGTTGTTGGCGCAGAAGTTGAGGACCTCGCCGGGGCGGCCGCCCGCCGAGACGTTCACGGCCCTGGACTGCGGGGTGTCGATCACGCGCTCCGGCTTGTGCAGTCCGGCGGCACGGATCTCGTCGAGGGTGGCGCGCAGGTCGTCGCGCACGGAGTCGAACATCGTCAATCCCTAAGTCGGTTGATCCAGTCGAGTCGGTCGGTCCGGTCGAGTCAGTCGGTCCAGTCGAGGATGACCTTGCCGCCGCGGCCGCTCGCCGCGTCGGCGAACGCCGCCTCGAAGTCGCGGTAGCCGTACCGGCCGGTGATCACGGGGGCGAGGTCGAGGCCGCCCTCCAGGAGGACCGACATCGCGTACCAGGTCTCGAACATCTCGCGGCCGTAGATGCCCTTGATGGTGATCATCGAGGTGACGATCCGGGCCCAGTCGACCGGGAACTCCGCGGCCGGCAGTCCCAGCATGGCGATCCGGCCGCCGTGCGTCATGTTGGCGATCATGTCGCGCAGGGCCTCGGGCCGCCCGGACATCTCCAGGCCGATGTCGAAGCCCTCGCGCAGCCCCAACTCCCGCTGTCCGTCGGCGATCCGGGCCTGTGAGACGTTCAGCGCGAGGCTCACTCCGATCTTGCGGGCCAGTTCCAGGCGCTCCTCGCTGACGTCGGTGACGACGACGTTGCGGGCACCCGCGTGCCGGGCCACCGCCGCCGCCATCAGTCCGATCGGCCCGGCACCGGTGATCAGCACGTCCTCGCCGACCAGCGGGAAGGACAGCGCGGTGTGCACGGCGTTGCCGAACGGGTCGAAGATCGCCGCCACATCGAGGTCCACGGGGACGCGGTGCACCCACACATTGGCGGCGGGCAGCACGACGTACTCCGCGAAGGCCCCGTCCCGGCCGACGCCGAGTCCGACCGTGGCCCGGCACAGGTGCCGTCGCCCGGCGAGGCAGTTGCGGCACTTGCCGCAGACGAGGTGCCCCTCGCCGCTCACCCGGTCCCCGATGGCGATCTCCGAGACATCGCGCCCGGTCTCCACGACCTCGCCGACGAACTCGTGTCCGAGCACAAGCGGGGTCCGGATCGCCTGCTGGGCCCAGCCGTCCCAGGACCGGATGTGCAGATCGGTGCCGCAGATACCGGTGCGCAGCACCTTGATCAGTACGTCGCCGGGGCCGACGGCCGGCTCCGGGACGTCCGCGAGCCACAGCCCGGGCTCGGCCTTCTCCTTGACCAGCGCCTTCACGGTACGGCTCCTGTGGGTGCGAGGGGTGGAAACGCCCAGCAATCTGCCGTACGGCACCGTCCTGGTCCATCGAGGATTTCTTAAGCGGTGCCACAGCTCCGCTTCACACCCGCCGGGCGGTTCGGCCCGGTTCTCGCACTACATGGTCGTATCAGGTCACACGGTCGCCGATCAGCAGCGAGAATCGACCGGGAAGGCCCGGCCCGCCGCGGCCGGCCCCTGAACGCTCACCGCCGTACCCGGCCAAACTGACGTGGAGCCGCTGATGACCACCGCACGGGACCTCGCGATCGTCGCCCTCGATGTGGCCGCCGACAAGCCGGTGGAACAGGGTGACCTCGCGCTCGCGCTTGCGGGCGCCGAGGTGTTCGACCTCCTCGACGCCCACGCCGTCGCCCTGGACGGCGACCGCATCCTGCCGCAGGCCCAGTCCCCCACCGGCGACCGGCTGTTGGACGAGGCCGCCGACGCGCTCGTGCGGCAGGAACCGTACGAGACGGTCGAGGACTGGCTGTGGCGCCGGGGCCGCGGGCTGTCCGCGGCCTACGTCGACGACCTGGAGCGGAAGGGGCTGACCACCCGCTCGCGGGGCCGCCGGATCCCGCTGCGGACCGGGCGGACGGAGCTGGTCGAGTCGGCGGCCCGGCGGGAGGCCGAGGAGCGCTGGGCGGCGGGCGAGCCCGTCCTCGCAGCCCTGGTGGCCGCCGCCGGGATCGGCGACGAACCGGCCGGGGAACACGCCGACGAGGCGGCCACCGTGCTGGCCGCGGTCGGGGACGCGGTGATGGAACTGGAGGCCGTACGCCAGCGGAAGGTCATCGAGAACGCCGCGTTCGACAATGTCTGGCGCGGTTACTAGGAGCCGGCGAGCCGGATACCCGGCCCTCCAGCCGGGCTCCCCCGACGGGCCGTCCCGCCCGTCACAGCACCGGGAGCCCGTCGGCCTCCCGTCGTTCCAGCCGTGCGACCAGTTCCGCCGCGGACGACTTGATGGTGTCCAGGCCGGACCTCCCCCAGGTCCGCGGCCGCACGTCCGCCGCGCACACCGTGCCGAGGACCATCCCCGTGGAGTCGATGAGCGGAGCGCCCAGATAGGAACGGATGCCGAACTCGTCGACGACCGGGTTGCCCGCGAACCGCGGGTAGTCACGGACGTCCTCCAGCACCAGCGCCTTGCGGCGGGCGACCACATGGGGGCAGAACCCATGGTCGCGCGCCATATAGCGGCCCACTTCCGGCTTGGCCTCCTCGCCGGCCGCCGGCGGCCGGGGCGCGGGAATTCTGAGACCGGCGAAGAACTGCCGGTTCTCACCAAGGAAGTTGACCATCGCGTACGGCGCCCCCGTGCACGCGGCGAGCCGCTCGGCGAAGGCATCGAGCACCGGCTCCGGATGCTCCCCGAGCCCGAGCAGACGCAGCCGGCGCGTCCGGTCCGGGGCCTCCTTGTCCTCCGGTGTGAGCAGCAGTCGACCGGCCGGGCGCGGTGGGTCGTAGCTCATGGGCGGCCGTCGCTGTGGACGTCGGTCATATGCGGCTCCGTAGCAGTGTGTGCGGGGGTCACATGTGGGCGCCATGGCTCGGCGCGGGGGCCGGGCTGTGGGCGATGAGATGCCGTACGAGGGTGAGCAGGGTCTGCACACCGGAACTGGAGATCCGGGCGTCGCAGCGCACGATCGGGATCTCCGGCGGGAGGTCGATGGCGGCACGGACCTCCTCGGGGTCGTAGCGGTACCCCCCGTCGAACTCGTTGATCGCGACGATGAATCCGAGGCCGCGCTGTTCGAAGAAGTCCACGGCGGCGAAGCAGTCCTCCAGTCTGCGGGTGTCGGCGAGGATCACCGCGCCGAGCGCGCCCTCGGAGAGTTCGTCCCACATGAACCAGAACCGCTCCTGGCCGGGTGTGCCGAACAGGTACAGGACGTGTTCCGGGTCGAGCGTGATCCTTCCGAAGTCCATGGCCACCGTCGTCTCGACCTTGTTCTCGATGCCGTCGAGACTGTCGGTCGCGGCGCTGACCGTGGTGAGCAGCTCCTCCGTGCTGAGGGGAGCGATCTCGCTGACCGCGCCCACGAAGGTCGTCTTGCCTACCCCGAACCCTCCCGCCACCAGGATCTTCAGTGCGGTGGGAAAGGGGTCAGAGCTGTCGTCGTAGTCCATCGAGCACTGCCTCCAGAAGAGCCCGGTCAGTCGGGTTGTGGGTGAACTCGGGGGGTTTGGTGGTCAGCGCCCCGCAGTCGACGAGGTCGGACAGCAGCACCTTGGTGACCACCGCCGGCAGCTTGAGATGGGCGGCGACCTCGGCGACCGAGACGGGCGCGCGGCACAGGTCGAGCGCCTGCGCGTGCTCGGGGCCGAGGTAGCCGATGGGGGTGGCACCGGTGGCCATCACGTGCGAAAGGAGATCGAACACGATGGACGGCCGGGTGCGGCCGTTGCTGACCGTGAAGGGCCGCACCAGCCGCCCGGCCGCGTCGTCGAGCCAGGGCCCGTCGCCGGCCGCCGCCACGCTCAAGGCCTCATCGCCGAGGATTCGACGGCGTGCTGCCGGGGCGCGGTCACCAGGTAGGGGCGCACGCTCTTGACGAGCATCGCCATCTCGTAGCCGAGCACGGCGGCGTCGGCCTCTCGTTCTGCCAGGACGGCGAGACAGGTGCCGGAGCCGGCGGTGGTCACGAACAGCAGCGTCGAGTCGAGTTCGACGACGACCTGGCGGACGTCTCCGCCGTCGCCGAAGCGGACGCCCGCGCTGCGGCCGAGGGAGTAGAGGCCGGAGGCCAGGGCCGCCATGTGGTCGGCGCTGTCCACGTCGAGGCCGTGGACCGACTTCACGAGCCCGTCGCAGGACAGCAGGACCGCGCTGCTGGTGTGCGGCACGCGCTGCACGAGGCCGCTCATCAGCCAGTCGAGATCGGATACATGGCCGGTCGGCGCTTCGCTCGCCATGGTGGATCGACTCCTTGAGGTACGAAGGTCTGCGGGAGCGCTGGGGGGTGGGGTGAACGCGGGGGTGGTCATCCGGCGGGTGCGCTCCCGTCGTGCCGGTGGGTGGTGCGGTCGGGATCGAGGCCGTGCGCCTCGGCTATGTGGGGCCGCTCCATGGGGGTTACGTCGAGGGTGGCGGCGTCGGTCGTGTGTGTGGCGTCCGTGTGGCTCGCATCCAGGTCGATGTCGCTGTTGCTGTTGCTGTCGAAGTCGAAGGAGGCGGATGGGTCGGGGGACGGAGCGGGGCGGGACATGGGCGCCGCGGACACCGCCCTGGGGCGGCCCGTGGTGTATGCCGATTCCATGTGTCCCGCCTCCGTACGCGGCGACGGCAAGGGCAAGGGCGTGGTCGCTTCACCGCGCTCCGGCTCCACGTGTTGCTGGGCCTCGGCGAGGTTGATCCCGCGTTGGAAGGCCGCCATCAGCCCCGGGTCGTGGCCGGCGATGTACTCGGCGTCCTGCCGTGGTGCCGGTCCGCCGCGCAGTTGGGGTGCGATGTGCTCCTGGGCGCGGCGGCGGGGCAGTTGGGGCTTGCCCATGGTGCCGCGCACGGTCCCGGTACGCGGGGTGGGCGGCGCGGCGATGTGCTCCGCGACCAGCCGCCGGTCGTCGGGCCTGATCCCGGGCACGGCCTCGGCAGGGGTGGGCCGCGCCCCGCGGGCCCCACGCACGGGCAGCGGTGCGGGACGCCCCGAGGGCGCTCCCTCCGGCCCGCTCGCACGACCGGGCTGCCGATCGGCCCCCGCTCCGTTGCCACGGGCCGGGGACCCGCCCCCGCCGGGCACGGCCCCGCCTGCGAGATGCCCGTGCCCACCGTCGCCCGGAACACCCCCGCCACCACTGGGTACGGCCGAGCCACCACTCGGAGAGGGCCCACTGCCACGCGCCAGGGAGTCGCCAACAGGCACTTGCCCACCGTCACCCGGGGCTCGCGAGGCACCGTCCAAGAAGGCTCCGCCCCCACTCGCCAGGGCGTCGGCACCGGACGTTTGCCCACCGCCAACCGGAACCCCCGAGGAACCGTCCGGAAACGCTCCGGCGCCACCCGCCAGGGCCTCGCCGCCGGGCACCTGTCCGCCGCCGCCCGGCAAGCGCCCGCCCTCATGCGGAACGCTTCCACCGCTGGCCGGTGTCCCCGAGCCGTTCAAGAACGGCCCGCTGCCACTCGGCAGGGGATCGCTGCCACCAGGCCCACGCCCCCCACCGCTCGACACGGCCGCGCCGCGATCCGGCGCAGCCCCTTCGCCGACCGGTACGCCTCCGCCGCCACCCGGCGCGCGATCACTCCCGTTCGGCCCGCGACCACTCCCGTTCGGTCCGGGCCCACGGCCGTTCCGCCCATGCCCGACGACCTGCGGAACCGCCGCGCCACTCTCCGCCGTCGGCGTCGCACCACCGTTGAGACCGGGACGCGGCTCCGCGGGCGCTCCCCGGTGCCGTGGCTCGTGCCAGGCGCGCGGATGACCCGGACCCTGCCGCGATACGACCGCCCCCGCGCCCCCGCCCGTCCCCGCCGCTTCCGGCTGCTGCGCACCGATCGCCCCCGGCGCCGAACCCAGCAACGCCTGCGGCACGACGAGGACGGCCTGGACGCCGCCGTAGATATTGGTCTGGAGCCGGACATGGATCCCGTGCCGCTTCGCGAGCTGCGAGACCACGAACAGCCCGATGCGCCCGTCCGCCAGAAGACTTGCGACATTGACCTGGTCCGGATCCGCCAACAGGGCGTTCATGCGGTGCTGTTCGGCGACCGGCATGCCGAGCCCGCGGTCCTCCACCTCGACGGCGAGCCCGGAGGTCACGAGGTTGGCGCGCAGCAGCACTTGGGTGTGCGGCGCCGAGAACACCGTGGCGTTCTCCACCAGTTCGGCGAGCAGATGGATGACGTCGGCGACGGCATGCCCGCGCAGTGTGCCGTCGATCGGCGGCACGAGTTTCACCCGCGAGTACTGCTCGACCTCGGCGATGGCGGAGCGCAGCACCTCGGTCATGGAGACGGGGTTGCTCCACTGCCGACGCGAGACGGCACCGCCGAGGACGGCGAGGTTCTCGGCGTGCCGGCGGATCCGGGTGGCGAGGTGATCGACGTGGAAGAGCCCCTTGAGCAGGTCGGGGTCCTCGATCTCGTTCTCCAGCTCGTCGAGGATCGAGATCTCGCGGTGCACCAGCGACTGAAGCCGCCGCGCGAGGTTGACGAAGACCTCCAGCTTCTGTTCGCTGCCGGCCTGGCTGGAGAGCTGGGCGGCCTGGACGACGGCGGTGACCGCCCCGTCGTGGGCGCGGTCCAGGTCGGCGGCGAGCAGTTCGAGGTCGTCGGCGTCGTCGGGCGGACCGTTGCGCGGGCTGAGGCCCGGCGGAATCTCGCCGCGGCGCAGCCCCTCGACCAGCGCCCGCAGGTCGGCTTCGCGGCGCGCGCTGCTGCGGCGCAGCGCGCCGACGCGGTCGCCCACCGTCTTTGCGGCGCGGTCGGCCGCGACGGCGGCGATGAGGATCCCCGCGAGGGCCACCGAGACCGTGCCGGCCAGGACAGCCCACAGGATGAGGTTGGGATGCGCCCCGGTGGAACGGACGGTGAACAGGACGGCCGCGCAGCCGCTGAGGGCGACCGCGATCGGCGGGAGCACGGCCAGCCGCAGCAGTTGTGGCCGTATGTGCGTCTCAGGCAGCGAGGGGGTGGGGCGGGCGACCGGCCGCCCGTGCCGCCCGCTCTCGCGGCGGTCTGCGCGTGCGGCAGGTGCACGGAGGTGAGACATCGGTGTCCTTGTACTGGTCCGTCGGTCCTGTTGGCCGGAGGGATCCGGGCCTGCCGGCCCGGATCGGCGGGCTGCGGCGCGTGCCCCCACGGGCGTCGGGGCGGGTCGCCGGGCGGCTCGCGCGGCATGGTCGTCGGTCACCGGCGCGTCGCCTCCCTCCTCCCCGCACCTCGGCTGAGCGCCGTGGGCATGCGTCATGGCGTACCGGTCGAGAGAACCGAAGACTTCAACCCCTCGTTGCCCGGTGGACACTCACAGTAGTCGCCAAGGCATCATGTGCGAGCGGCAGTTGACAAACTGCCCCGGGCAGCATCCCGCTCTGGTATGAGGTTTCGCACGACAGACCGACAAGCTGATCGGTCGAGCACTCTCGAACGAGTGAATACCGATCAGCCCTGGTCAGAACCGTTCACACACGACCGGCGAGCACTCCAGCCGTACGCGAGCCTCGGTCGTCGCCGCGGCCCGTTCCTCGGGCGCGACGGACTCACCGCACCCTCCCGGACCCTTGGCCCGAACCTTCCGGACCGTCACTGACCGTGTCGGTCGGCCGCGACGCCGGGCCGCTTCGTCCCCGAGCCACGGCGTGGGCATCCCCCGCGCCGGCCGTTGGTCTTGCCGAGGATGTCCGGCGCCACCTGCTACTCCAGTTACCGCCTTCTCGACGGGCCCCGCCGAGGCCGCACGCTGCCGCCCCGTCACCGACCTCGATGCCGGGGTCCGGACCGTACTGCCTGCCCCAGTAGAGATGTTCACCGCGCCACGCCGCACCGCGAAGACGGGGAGACCTGCCCGGACCGTCGCGACAGCAGGGCCACGGCACCCACCCTGGGGCAGCCAAGACCCGCCCCCAACCTCACGTCACCGCTCAGCCACCGGCTCCCGCTCCGGCTCCCGCTCCCCCGAAGCCGCGGGCAGCTCGGCCCACCCCCCGGCCGGCGCCCTCGCCACCCGCCGCCACCAAGGATCGGCCACCGGTACCGCCCCCGGCTCGAACGGCTCCCCCGGCCGAGGCGTGGCCATGACCACCCCGGCCTTGTGGGACAGCAGCATGGTCCGCTCCGCAGGCTCCGCCCAGGGATGCGTCGCGAGGTTGAACGTGCCCCAGTGGATCGGCAGCAGCACGCCTTCCGCCGCGTCCCCGCCCTGCAGATCCAGATGGGACCGCACCGCTTCGTCGGGTGTCATGTGGATGTCCGGCCAGAATTCCGAGTAGGCGCCGAGCTGGATCATCGTGGCGTCGAAGGGCCCGAAGGCCGCGCCGATGTCATTGAATCCGTCGAAGTACCCGGTGTCGCCGCTGTGGTAGACCCGGTGCTCCCCACTGGAGACGACCCAGGACGCCCACAGCGTGTGCTGGGTGTTCCGCAGCCCCCGTCCGCAGAAGTGCCGGGCCGGGGTGGCCGTCAGCGTCAGTCCGGCGACCTGGGTCGACTCGTGCCAGTCCAGCTCACGCAGCCGGTCCGCGGACACTCCCCAGTGCTCGAGGTGGGCCCCCACCCCGAGCGGCACCGCGAAGACGGTGTCGGTCCCGGCCAGTTCCTTGATCGTGGGCATGTCCAGGTGGTCGTAGTGGTCGTGGGAGATGACGACCACGTCGACCGGCCCGAGCGCGGCCAGCGGCAGCGGCACGGGGTGCAGCCGCTTGGGCCCGGCGACGGGGAGCGGGGAGCAGCGCTCACCCCACACGGGGTCGAACAGCACCCGCCGCCCGTCGATCTCGGCGAGCACGCTGGAGTGCCCCATCCAGGTAAGGCGCAGCCCGGTGGCCGGGGGCTTGGAGAGGTCGGCGAGCGTCGTGGCGTGTACCGGGATCCGGCCTTCGGGAGCCCGCTGCCGGCGGCCGTCGCTGTCGAAGAAGGCCTTGGCGAGGTCGATCGCCGAAGCGTCGGGACGGGTCCGGGCCGTACCGCCGGGGTTCTGGAAGACACCGTTCTCGAAGTGGGGGGATCTACGGATGCGCGCCATGCGCTCACCGCTCGGGTCCGCGCCGAAGGCCGCGGGCTGCAGCGCGCGGAGCCCGGAGCTCAGGGGACGGAAGCCGGTCACGGTACCTCCATGTGGAGTCGCTGAGGCACCCATTATGGTCCGCCCCTCTGACAGCGCCGGGGTCTGCCCGGTCACACGGACAAGGACGCCGTGGAGGCGGATCACGTTGACAGGGCGTACCCGGATACCAATACTGACCCCCCGTTCAGTAGCAGCCTGCCCACCCCGGAGCCCGCGTGACCACCCCCTTGCTGTCGCTCACCTGGACCGACCACGTCACCGGCCGCCAGGGCTTCCTGGTCGTCGACCGGCTGGTGCGGGGTGTCGCCAGCGGCGGCCTGCGGATGCGCCCGGGCTGCACGCTGGACGAGGTCGCCGGGCTCGCTCGCGGCATGACCATGAAGGAGGCCCTGCACTACGACCCCGCGGCGCGGTACGTCCCGCTGGGCGGGGCGAAGGGCGGCATCGACTGCGACCCCCGGGACCCGGAGGCGTACGGGCTGCTCGTGCGCTACCTGCGCGCCATGCGGCCGTACGTCGAAAGCTGCTGGACGACCGGGGAGGACCTCGGTCTCAGCCAGGACCTGGTGGACCGGGCGGCCGCGGAGGCCGGTCTCGTCTCCTCGATCCAGGCGGTCTATCCACTGCTCGACGACGAGGCCGCGGCCCGGCGCCGGCTCGCGGACGCGTTCGCCGTGGAGGTGGACGGCATCGGGCTCGACGAGCTGGCGGGCGGCTGCGGGGTGGCCGAGTCGGCGCTCGCGGCCCTGGACGCGGCCGGAGTGCCGTACGCGGGCACGCGTGTGGCCGTACAGGGGCTCGGCACCATGGGCGGGGCCACGGCCCGCTTCCTCACGCGCGCGGGGCTGACGGTCGTGGCCGTCGCCGACATCAAGGGCACGATCTTCAACCCGGAAGGGCTCGACGTCGAGGCGCTGCTGGCCGCCCGGGACGCCTACGGCACCGTGGACCGCTCCGCCCTGCGCCCCGCCGACCGCGAACTGCCCGGCGATGCCTGGCTGTCGCTCGACGCCGAGGTGCTCGTGCCCGCGGCCGTCTCGTACGCGATCGACAGCGGGAACCAGGAGCGGATCAGGGCGTGTTGGATCGTCGAGGCGGCCAACATGCCCGTCCTGCCCGCGGCGGAGGCTCTGCTGGCCGCGCGCGGGGTGACCGTCCTGCCGGACGTCGTGGTCAACTCCGGGACCAATGCCTGGTGGTGGTGGACCCTGTTCGGCGACATCGGCGCGGATCCGGACGAGGCCTTCGCGCACATTCGACGTTCGATGCGCGCTCTGGCCGGGCAGTTGCTGGCGCGTGCGGAGGCGGACGGCACCTCACCGCGCGCCGCCGCGCACGCACTGGTCGCGGACCGGCTGCCGGTGATCGCGGAGCGGTTCGGCTGGTACCGCTGACCTGGCCCGACAGGCGAGGACCCGCAGGGGGACGGCTAGGGTGATCCCGTGGCGAGAGTGCGGTTGACAGTGGCGGAGCGGCGCGAGGAGCTGCTGCGGGCCGCCATCGAGCAGATCGAGGCTCGGGGCGTGGCGGCCGTCAGGATCGCCGACGTGGCCTCGGCGCTCGGGGTGAGCAACGCCCTGGTGCTCTATCACTTCTCCACGAAGGAGAAGCTGGTCGCCGCCGCGTTCACCTACGCCGCCGAGGACGACCTGGCCCATCTGCGCAAGCTTCTCGGCCGCCGCACGAGCGCCCTGCGCCGGCTCCGGTCGGCCGTGCGCTGGTACGCCCCGACGGGCCAGGCCAAGGGCTGGCGGCTGTGGATCGAGGGCTGGGCGGTGGCCCTGCGTGAGCCGACGCTCCAGGAGGTCACCCGTGACCTGGACAGACGCTGGAAGGCGGCGCTCACGGAGGTGATCGCCGAGGGCGTGGCCGCGGGCGAGTTCTCCTGCCCGGACCCGGAAGCCACCGCTCTGCGCCTCACCGCCCTCCTGGACGGTCTGGCCGTCCAACTGACGTCCTACGCGGGCGCGGTGGCCAGGTCCCGGGCCCAGGAGTGGGTGGACGAGGCCCTGGCACGGGAACTCGGCCTGGACGGCACGAGGTCCGGGTAGCGGCGATACGCGGGCCGGCGCCCAGGTGGAGGGCCTCACGAAGGCCAGGCGAAGGGCCTCACGAAGGCCAGGTGGAGGGCCTCACGGCGGCCGCCGGGCGAGATCCGCCCCGCCCGGCACCGGTCTCGCACACGACTCAGGCCACCGGAGCGATCCGGCTCTTGATGTCATCCGGCGACAGCACGCCCTTGGCCGTCACGTGGTCCCCGGAGGACTCGCCGCGCAGCCGACGCCCGATCCACGGCACCAGGAACTCCCGGGCCCAGTGCACATCGTCCCGCCGCACGTCCAGCGGCCCGCGCGGGGGAAGCGGCGGCCAGGGCTGGTCGGGATCCGCCGGCACCTCCAGTCCCAGCACCTGTCCCGCACGGAGCGCCACGCGCGTGTGCCCCTCAGGGGAGAGGTGCAGCCGGTCGCCGTCCCAGGCCCGCCGGTCCTGGATGGTCTTCAGGGACCACAGGTCGAGCACCGGGCACCCGTACCGGTCGGCGACGGCCCGCACATGTCCGTTGTACGTGGCGATCTTGCCGCGCAGATGCTTGAGCACGGGCACACCACGGGTGTCGAAGCCGGTCGTCACCATGACCGTGCCGCACGCCTGGGTGAGCCGGGCCACGGCCCGCTCGAAGCGTTCGGCGACCTCGTCGGGGTCGGTACCGGGCCGGAGGATGTCGTTGCCGCCGGCGCAGAACGACACCAGGTCCGGTGCCAGTTCGACGGCCTGCGGAAGCTGGTCCTCGACGATCTGGTCGAGGAGCTTCCCGCGTACGGCGAGATTGCTGTACCTGAAGTCGCCCTCGGGCCGCCGGTCCGCGAGAAGCACCGCGAACCGGTCGGCCCAGCCGACGAATGCCCCGTCGGGGCCGAGGTCGCCGACGCCCTCGGTGAAGCTGTCCCCCACCGCCACGTACGACCCGATCACTGAGCTGCTGTCGTTCTTCGAATCGTCTGCCACAGCCGTTCATGATTCACCTTCGAATGTGACCTACGCGACCGTAAGAAGGACTTGACGGTCGGTGAGATAAGCCACTCCTAAAGTGTTGGCCAAACCAGGAATAGGCATCTCATGAGGAATGTTGACGCTGCGACCGCCACACCCTGAAGTCACTGATCCGGAAGTGGCTCCAGGTGGTCCGGAACGCGAAGTGCCCATGCGTGTACGGCTGCGGGTCGGTGTAGTCGAAGACCAGCCGCCCGTTGTTCCACCACTGCACGGTGGAGCCGTCGGAGACGATCCGCACCCGGTTCGGCTCGTTCGCGACCAGCAGCGGCTCGGTGTAGTCGTGGACCAGGGGCCGTACCCCGGATTCTCCGACGTAACGGCGCAGCCGCGTCGTGGTGTTGTAGTTGGCGCCGTAGCCCGAGTAGTACGTCTTCAGGTAGTCGTACTCCGCGAGCGCCCCGCCCCGGTGGGTGGCGAAGAGGTCGTGGGGAGACCGGACGTCGACCGCGTTCCAGAAGTTGTTCAGGTCGGACACCCGGTCGTTGACCCCGCCCGCGGACACGGGTGTGGCGGTGTACTCCAGGACGTACGGCCCTTCGAGCGGCTGCCTGAACCAGATCGTCGCACCGGCCGGCACATCGACCTCCAGGACCCCGCGCCGCGCGGTGACCGTGCCGCCCTGCTCCAGTTCGACGGCCCAGCGGCCGAGGCCGTGGCGGAAGTCGTCGTGAGCGATGAGGCGGCGGTGTCGGGGCGAGGCGCTCGCGGTGACCGCGGGGGCGAGGGCGGCCAGGGCGGCGCCGGCGGCGAGGGCCCCGAAGGCTCTGCGCGTGGTCGTCATGACGGACGGTTCCTTCCGTGAAGGGACGAGGACCCTAGGGACGAGGACCCTAGGGACGAGGACCCTGAAGAGACGAGGATCCCAGAAAGCGCTTACTCGGCTGGAGAGTTCACTGTGCCGCGCCCTTCCTCCCCCTGTCGACGCCCCGAGCGCATCCGCCACAAGAACGCAACGAAGTGATCATGAGGAAACACCGAAGGCCGGACCCGGGGATCGGGGTCCGGCCTTCAGTGGCACAGGGGGGCGTCAGCCGACGGCGACACCCTTCGAGCGGAGGTAGGCGACGGGGTCCACGTCGGAGCCGTAGTCCGGCGTGGTGCGGATCTCGAAGTGCAGGTGCGGGCCGGTGACGTTGCCGGTCGCGCCGGAGAGGCCGATCTGCTGGCCCTCGGTCACGGTCTGGCCGGCCGAGACGGAGAGCTGGGACAGGTGGGCGTACTGCGCGTAGTAGCCGTCGTTCAGCTTGATGACGACCTGGTTGCCGTAGGCGCCGCCCCAGCCCGCGGAGACGACCGTGCCCGCGGCCACGGCCTTGAGCGAGGTGCCGGTCGGGACGACGAAGTCGACGCCGGTGTGGTAGCCGCTGGACCACATGCTGCCCGCCACGCGGTAGCCGGTGCCGATCGTGGCGCCGGTGACCGGAAGGGTGTAGCCGCTGGAGCTGGTGGCGGCGGAGCTCTGGGTGGCGGCCGTCGAGTTCGCGGAGGACTTCTTCGACTCGGCCTTCTCGGTCTTCGCCGAGGACGAAGAGGAAGACTGGGTCTTCGTCGTGCTCGCCTTGACCTTCTTGCCGATCGAGAGCTTCAGACCGGGGTGGATCAGCGACGGGTCGTCTCCGATCGCCGAACGGTTGTCGGCGTACAGCTTCTTCCAACCACCGCTGACGTTCTGCTCATCGGCGATCTTCGAGAGATAGTCGCCGACGCGCACCGAATAGGTGCGCACCGTAGAGGTCTTCTTCGCGGCCGCCTTTTCGGCGGACTTCTGCGTGACCGGAAGCGACTGAACGGCCTTTTCCGGCACGGACTGGGGAGTGGCGGCGTGCGCGCCGGTGGCCCCTATGAGCGGGAGGGCGAGCGCGGCGCCCCCGGTTCCGGCGACGGCGATCGAGCGGGTGAAGCGCTGAGACTTCGGACGGCGGTGCTTACCCTTCGCGGGCATGACGAATTCCTCTCCGGCGCCTGCGAGGTGAGCTGTCGGGTGCGGGCTGGAGATGCCCGGACGCGCCTGGACGCGCCTTAACCCCAAGCCGTTCCGGAGACCGGAACAGGCGGTTCTACCTGTGGGTCCCCCGCTCCTGCCTTGCACGGGTGGGTGAGTGTGGGGAATCCGCTCGGCGGCAGGATTGGGCGTCCGACCGGATCGGGGGTGAACGTAAGCGAGCAAGACGCAAAGGGACAAGTGAAGGGTTCCCTGTGCCTGCGTTCCTGTTGATCCCGTATGAGAATTACCGGTCACCCTGCGTGAATCGGACGCCCTTCACCCGACCCGAATCCCCTTGAGAAACCTGCGAATTACGTGAACATGACGGGCGACACACCGTCACGAATATGACGCTGCTCACGTCACGAATTCACAGGAACCCTCAAGCCGAAAGGAGTTGGGAGAGAACCTGCCAATTCGGGCACAAGCCCTAGATGCGACGCAGTCGGATAACCGTCGCATCGAGGTCACCGCGCACACCGGTACGGAGTCCGTGATGAAGCAATACGCCCCCTCGGTGTACTTCGCCCGTTTCGAGGCATTCGTACGACGCTGTCGGGTCGAGCCCGCGCAGCCGCAGCGAGGGCGCGGGCTCACCGTACTTCTGCGCCTGCAGCCAGGCGAGGACGACGGCCTCGTCCCCGAGGACGTACTGCACCGCGCTCAGCCCGCCCTGCGGAGGCCGCAGCCGGTACAGGTCGCCGCGCTGCACCACCGGCCGGATCTCCTTGTAGAGACCCACCCACCGAGCGGCTTCGGCGAGCTCCTCCTCGGTCCACTCCGCGAGGTCCCCGCCGACCCCCAGAACCCCGGCCATCGCGCTGACGAACCGGAACCGCAGCGAGCTCACCCGGTCGTTGAGCTGGGTGTTGGGACTGTCGGTCACCCACGCGGCCATCACACGCGCGGGATGGATCTGGCTGAAGCCGTGCTGGATGGCGAGCCGGTCGAGCGGGTCGGTGTTGTCCGAGGTCCACACCTGGTCGGTGCGGCTGAGCACCCCGAGGTCGATCCGGCCGCCACCCCCCGAGCAGGACTCGAAGGCCACGCCCGGGTGGGCCTCCCGCAACCGGTCCAAGAGGGCGTAGAAGCCGCGCACATGGTCCACCCACAGGCGCTGCGGGTAGGACTCACCGGGCCAGCCCGCGTCCGTGAAGCAGCGGTTGAAGTCCCACTTCACATAGTCGATCGGGGCCGAGGAGAGGAGAGCGTCGAGCCGCTCCCACAGGTACTCCTGGACGTCCTCGCGCGCGAGGTTCAGTACGAGCTGGTTGCGGAGCTCCGTCCGCTTCCGTCCCGGTTGGTACTGCACCCAGTCCGGGTGGGCGCGGTACAGCTCGCTGTCCGGGTTGACCATCTCCGGCTCGACCCAGATGCCGAACTGCATGCCGAGCGTGCGCACGTAGTCGGCGAGCGGCTTGAGGCCGGCGGGGAAGCGGTCGGGGTTGGGCGTCCAGTCGCCGAGCCCGGCCCGGTCGCTGGTGCGGGCACCGAACCAGCCGTCGTCGACCACGAACAGCTCTACGCCCATCGCCGCGGCCCGTCGCGCCAGGGTGCGCTGCTGCTCCTCGGAGATGTCGAAGTTCGTGGCCTCCCAGGAGTTGAACAGTACGGGTCGGTCCTGGTCCGCGTGCGGGATGACGTGGGCCCGCTGGTAGGCGTGCCAGGTGCGGCTCGCGCCGCCGAAGCCGCCGTCGCTCCAGAGTCCGGCGAAGACGGGCGTCGTGAAGGACTCCCCGGCCGCCAGCAGGAGCAGACCCGAGTCGTCGTATCCGGCGCCGCCGGTGATCTGCACGCGCGCGTCGGGCAGTTGCGCCACGGCGATCCGCCAGGACCCCGACCAGCCGAGGGCGACGCCGTAGACCTCGCCGTGCTCCTCGGTGGCTTCGGTGTCGAGGGCGACCCACGGCAGGTGCTGGTGCCCGGTGTGGCCGCGGCGGCTGCCGATGACCTTCTCGCCGTAGGTGAGGGGGGTCCGGGTGAGCAGGGACTCGGCGGCCCAGCGGCCGTGCAGCTGGGACAGCCGCCAGCCGTCCTCGCGGTCCGGCAGGGTCCAGGTGGCGGAGTCGGCGCGCAGCAGCTCGACCGGGTCCTGCCCCTGGTTGTCCAGGATCACCCAGCGCTCCAGGACGTCGTCACGCATCCGGTAGTGCAGCGTGATGGCCAGACCGCCGTCGCGGAACCGCAGCCGCAGCTCGTCGCCCTCGGTGTCGTACGCCTCGAAGCTCCACTCGGTGCCGCGCCGCTCGTCGGTGCGCACGGACAGGGCGGGGCGGGTGAAGCGGGGGCCGCCCTCGACGGGGTACTCCTCGCGTCCGTCGAGCGGGGACTCGAAGGGCCAGTACTCGGGCAGCGGACGGACGGCGAGGGCTTCGGCGTCGGCCCGGGTGATCCTCGGACCCCAGTGCAGGTGCAGCAGCTCGTCCTCGGCGGTGAGGTGCAGGGCGTAACTGCTGGCCGGCCCGGACAGAATCCACGTACGGCCGTTCTCGGCGATCTCCAGCATGGCGCTTCCTCACAGATTCGAACAGGTGCCAACAGGTGCACTCAGGCACCAACATCATCAGCGGGCACCGGCCCTGGTGGCAACGGCTGTGGACAAGTCGTTGCCGGCCCTGTGGACAACTCATTGCCCCAGGAATCCATGTCGTATCGTCGAGAGCGTGCCTCCGCCGGCGAGCCGCGCCGGCGGAACCTGGCTGGGAGGACCCCCCGTGACGCAGCAGATCCCGTCGACCGAACCCGAGCTGGCAGGTGTGCGCAACTTCCGCGACGTGGGCGGGCTGCCGACGGCGGACGGGCGGCGGGTGCGGTACGGGGTGCTGTTCCGCAGCGGCCATCTCGCGCACGCGACGGAGGACGACGCGGCCTTCCTGTCCTCGCTCGGCCTGCACACGATCTTCGACTTCCGCAACGCGGCGGACCAGAAGCTGGAGGGCCCCGACGTCGACCTGCCGGGCGTCACCAATGTGAACCTGCCGCTGAGCGACCCCGCGGAGGGCACCTCGTTCTGGAAGATGGTCCGCGACGGCGACATAGAGCAGCTGCGTGAGCTCCTCGGTGACGGCAAGGCCGCGGAGCGCATGACCAACTCCTACCGCACGATGATCAAGGAGCGCACCGCCCAGCACTCCCAGGTGCTGCACTCCCTCGCCGAGGACAGCGTGCCCGCCCTCATGCACTGCGCGGCCGGCAAGGACCGCGCGGGTCTGGCCGTCGCCGTGACCCTGCTCGCCCTGGGCGTGGAGCGTGAGGCGATCATCGCCGACTACCTGGAGTCGAACGCCAAGCACCGCCGCTACAAGGTGCGGCGCACCAGCACCTCCGCCGACGCCTACTCCCCCGAGGTCATGGAGCTGCTCAGCCCCTTGTTCGAGGCACGCGCCGAGTATCTGACGGCGGCCTTCGCGACCATCGAGGAGACGTGGGGCGGCGTCGAGGCGTATCTGGAAAAGGGCCTCGGCCTGACCCCCGAGATCCGTGAGCGGCTGCGGGAGCGTCTGCTCGACTGAGCTGCGCGTAGGGCCGCTACTGCCCGGCTCCCACCTCGAAGAGCAGGAAGACGAAGGCCGCGAAGATGTGGCCGACCGCGAGATAGATGATGAGGCGCACCCACAGGGCGCGGGGGAACTTCTCTTCCATGTCGCTCATGGCGTCTCTCCGGGGGTGGGGCCCAGGCACAGCGTGGCCGTGGGACTCTGCAGCAGGGTGTGGACGAACAGGAGCTCGACGCCGTCGGGGTCCTCGGCGGCGATGCGGTGCGGGGTCAGCGAGTCGAAGTGCGCGCTGTCGCCCGGGCCGAGCCGGTGCGTGGTGTCCGCGAGACGGAGCCTGAGCCGCCCCTTGAGGACGTACAGCCATTCCTCGCCGGGGTGCACGCGCACGATGTCGCCCTGGGAGCCGTGTGGCACCCGCACGCGCAGGGCCTGCATCCCGCGGCCGGCCGCACCCGCCTGGACGTAGGTCCAGCCGCCCGCCACGGTCGGTTCCATGTCGGCGGCGCGCACCACGGCGTCCCGGTCGGCGGCCGTCTCGCCGAGCAGTTCCGAGACGGTCGTACCGTAGATACGGGCCAGCGCGAGCAGCATCGGCAGCGAAGGCTGGCGCTGTCCGGTCTCCAGCCGGGAGAGATGGGCGGGCGACAGGCCCGCGGCACCGGCCGCGGCCTCCAGGGTGAGGGAGGCCCGACGGCGCAGCGCGCGAAGCTGGGGAGCCACCGAGGGCAGCTCCCTGAAGGCTTCCGAGGAGGTCATGCCTCCATTGAGCCGGAGCCTTGCCTCTGCGGCAAATTTCTTGCCTCAGAGGCAAAGACCGTCCGAGCGGGCCGTTACCGGTGGGCCACCGCCTGCTTCACCAGCGTCCTGCCGAAGTCCCACATCAGCCCGCCGCCGCTGTGCGCGTCGTCCATGACGTCCGTGAAGGCGTCGACGAACCGGTCCACTTCCTTCTCCCCGACGACGAGCGGCGGGATGAGCTTGATGACCTCCAGGTGGTCGCCGGAGACCTGGGTGAGGATCCGGTGCCGCTGGAGGAGGGGGACGACCACCATCTGCGCGAAGAGGCCCTTGCGGGCGGCCTGGAGCATGGTCCAGCGGCTGCGCAGCTTCAGCGACTTCGGTCTGCCGAACTCGATGCCGATCATCAGGCCCCGGCCTCGCACATCGGCAAGCAGTTCGTACTTGTCGACCAGGGCCGCGAGCCGGGACCTGAGCAGGTCACCGGTGGCGCGGGCGTTCGCGACGATCTGCTCGTTCTCCATGACCGACAGGACGGCGAGCCCGGCCGCCATCGCCTGGGCGTTGGAGCCGAAGCTCGCCGAGTGCACCAGCACCCGGTCCATCGACGAGTAGACCTTCTTGAAGATCCAGTCCTTGCCGAGGGTGGCGCCGACCGGGACATAGCCACCGGAGAGCGCCTTGGCCACGCACACCAGGTCGGGCTCGACCCCGTCCTCGTGCTGGTAGGCGTAGAAGTCCCCGGTCCGGCCGAGCCCGGTCTGCACCTCGTCGGCGATGAGCAGCGCCTTGTGCCGGCGCAGCAGTTCCTGCGCGGCGCGCAGATAGCCGGGCGGCGCCTCGTGCACCCCCTTGCCCTGGATCGGCTCGACGACCAGGGCGGCGACATCGCCCTTCTTCAACTCCCCTGCCAGGGCGTCGAGATCGCCGAGGGGTACGGCGGTGTCGGGCAGCAGGGGCGCGAACCCGTCCCGGAAGCCGTCCTCGCCGTTGACCGACAGCGAGCCCGTGGTCAGCCCGTGGAAGGCGTGGTCGCAGTACAGGACACGGGGCTTCCCGGTCGCGTACCGGGCGAACTTCAGCGCGGTCTCGACCGCCTCGGTGCCGCTGTTGCCGAAGAACACCCGGTCCAGGTGCGGGCTGTGGGTGAGCAGCTTCTCCGCCAGCAGCCCGGGCAGTGGCTGGCAGTCGAAGCGGGTGAGGTCGGCGAGCCGGGCGTCGAGGACGTCGTGCAGTGCCTTCCGGACGACGGGGTGGTGGCGTCCCAGGCCCATCACGCCGAACCCGGCGAGCATGTCCAGGTAGTCGTTGCCGTCCGCGTCCCAGAAGTAGGCACCCTCGCCGCGCTCGTAGACCTTGTCGAAGCCGATGGTGTGCAGCATGCGCGGGAGCTGGTGGTTCAGGTACCTGGTGTGCAGCTCGTAGCGTTCGGCTCCGCGCTCGGCCAGGAGTCTGCCGAGGTCGAACTCCGTGCTCATTCAGCCTTCTCCTTGACGTCGGCCTGTGCCTTCACGGCCAGGCTCGCGCTGATCCGTCCCGCCACCTCGACCGGCGTCAGGCCGATGTCGGCGAGTACCTCGCCCCGTTTGGCGTGCGCGAGGAACTGTTCCGGGATCCCGAACCGCCGTACGGGCACGTCGACGTCGGCGTCACCGAGCGCCAGCGCGACCGCCGCTCCCACCCCGGCGGCCCGGCTGTTGTCCTCGACCACGGCCACCAGCCGGTGTTCTGCCGCGAGGCCCGGCAGCGCCGGGTCGACGGGCTTGACCCAACGCGGGTCCACGACCGTGCAGGTGATGCCCCGCGCTTCCAGCAGGTCGGCGGCCTGGAGGCAGACGGGCGCCATCACGCCGACGGCGACGAGAAGCACCTCGGGCCGCTCCCCGCGGTGGAGTACGTCCATGCCGCCCACGTGGTCCACAGCCGGGACCACGGGTCCCACCGACTCCTTCGGGAACCGCACCAGGGTCGGCGCGTCGTCCACGGCGACCGCCTCCCGCAGCTGCGCCCGCAGCTGGTCGGCGTCGCGGGGAGCGGCGATCCGCAGTCCGGGCACGACCTGGAGGATCGACATGTCCCACATGCCGTTGTGCGAGGCCCCGTCGACGCCCGTGACCCCGGCGCGGTCGAGGACGAACGTGACCCCGCACCGGTGCAGGGCGACGTCCATCAGGAGCTGGTCGAAGGCCCGGTTCAGGAAGGTGGCGTACACGGCGACGACCGGGTGCAGGCCCCCCGTCGCGAGACCGGCCGCGGAGACCGCCGCGTGCTGCTCGGCGATACCGACGTCCCACACCCGGTCCGGGAAACGCGCCGCGAACTTCCCGAGCCCCACGGGATGCAGCATGGCGGCCGTGATCGCCACGACGTCCTCGCGCTCCTCCCCGATCGCCACGATCTCGTCGCCGAACACCGAGGTCCAGGAAGGCCCGTTGGACGGGGCGAGCGGCTCGCAGGTGAGGGGGTCCATCACACCGACGGTGTGGAAGTGGTCCTCCTCATGAGCGAGGGCGGGCTCGTATCCGCGCCCCTTCTCGGTGAGGCAGTGGATCAGCACCGGCCCGTGGAAGCGCTTGGCGCGGCGCAGAGCGGACTCGACGGCCCCGATGTCATGTCCGTCGATGGGACCGACGTACTTCAGCCCGAGGTCCTCGAACATGCCCTGCGGCGCGAAGGCGTCCTTGAAGCCCTTCTTCGCGCCGTGCAGCGATTCGTACACTGTGTTGCCGACCAGGGGCGTCTTCAGGAGTACGTCCTTCCCCCAGGCCAGCACCTTCTCGTAGCCGTCGGTCGTGCGCAGGGTGGCCAGGTGGTTGGCGAGGCCGCCGATGGTCGGCGAGTACGACCGCTCGTTGTCGTTGACGACGATGATCAGCGGCCGGTCCTTGGCGGCCGCGATGTTGTTCAGCGCCTCCCAGGCCATGCCGCCGGTCAGGGCGCCGTCGCCTATGACCGCGACGACATGACCCTTCTCGCCCTGGACCTGACGGGCCTTGGCAAGTCCGTCGGCCCAGCCGAGCGCGGTGGAGGCGTGGCTGTTCTCGACGATGTCGTGCTCGGACTCCTCGCGCGAGGGGTAGCCGGACAGGCCGCCCTTGCCGCGCAGCTTGGAGAAGTCCTGACGCCCCGTCAGGATCTTGTGCACATAGCTCTGATGGCCGGTGTCCCACACGATGCGGTCGACCGGCGACTCGAAGACCCGGTGGAGCGCGATGGTCAGTTCCACCACCCCCAGGTTGGGCCCGAGGTGTCCGCCGGTCCTGGCGACCGCGTGCACCAGGAACTCCCTGATTTCCTCGGCCAGTTCACCGAGGTCCGATTCGGACAGCGCCTTCAGGTCGCGTGGTCCCCGGATGTTCTCCAGCATGGTCACGCTCGGGCCCCCTTCGGTCCGTGCTGTTCAACTCACGGTGACGGCCGGCTCCCCCGACGCGACGCCGTCCTGTTCCATCTGTTCGGCGATCTTCATCGCCTCCTCGATGAGGGTCTCCACGATCTTCGACTCCGGGACGGTCTTGACGACCTCGCCCTTGACGAAGATCTGCCCCTTGCCGTTGCCGGAGGCGACCCCCAGGTCGGCCTCCCGCGCCTCACCGGGACCGTTGACCACACACCCCATCACCGCGACCCGCAAAGGCACTTCCATTCCTTCCAGACCGGCCGTGACCTCGTCGGCCAGCTTGTACACGTCCACCTGCGCGCGCCCGCAGGACGGGCACGAGACGATCTCCAGGCGCCGCTGCCTGAGCCCGAGCGACTCCAGGATCTGGATGCCGACCTTGACCTCCTCGGCGGGCGGCGCGGACAGGGACACCCGGATGGTGTCGCCGATCCCCCTGGACAGCAGCGCCCCGAAGGCCACCGCCGACTTGATCGTCCCCTGGAAGGCCGGACCGGCCTCCGTGACCCCCAGGTGCAGCGGGTAGTCGCACTGCTCGGCGAGCTGCTGGTAGGCGGCCACCATCACCACGGGGTCGTTGTGCTTGACGGAGATCTTGATGTCCCGGAAGCCGTGCTCCTCGAACAACGAGGCTTCCCACAACGCCGATTCGACCAGCGCCTCCGGAGTCGCCTTCCCGTACTTCTGGAGCAGCCGGCGGTCCAGCGATCCGGCGTTGACCCCGATCCGGATCGGCGTGCCGTGGTCCTTGGCGGCCCGCGCGATCTCCTTGACCTTGTCGTCGAACTGCTTGATGTTGCCGGGATTGACGCGTACGGCCGCGCAGCCTGCCTCGATCGCCGCGAACACGTACTTGGGCTGGAAGTGGATGTCCGCGATCACCGGAATCTGCGACTTGCGGGCGATGGTCGCGAGGGCGTCCGCGTCGTCCTGCGTGGGACAGGCGACGCGGACGATCTGGCAGCCGGACGCGGTGAGTTCGGCGATCTGCTGGAGGGTGGCGCCGATGTCGGACGTACGGGTCGTCGTCATCGACTGCACCGACACCGGGGCCCCGCCCCCGACCGCCACCGGCCCGACCATGATCTGCCGCGACACACGCCGCTCGGCGATCGGCCGGACCGGTACCTCGGGGACGCCCAAGGAGATGGCGGTCATGGCACTACTCGCGGTTTCCGGAGACCGTCTCGCGCATGGCGCGCAGCGATTCCTTGAGCGAGCCCATGGTGGCGAGGACGGCGGTCGGCTCGTAGCCGCAGTGCGCCATGCAGTTGGCGCAGCGCGGGTCCTTGCCGCGGCCGTACTTGTCCCAGTCGGTCTCCTCGATGAGTTCGCGGTACGTCGGCACGTATCCGTCGCTCATCAGGTAGCAGGGCCGCTGCCAGCCGAACAGGGAGTAGTTCGGGATGGCCCAGGCCGTGCACGGGAAGTCGACCTTGCCCTCCAGGAAGTCCAGGAAGAGCGGGGAGTGGTTGAGCCGCCACTTCTTGCGGTTGCCGCCCGCGAAGGCCTTCTTGAACAGCTCACGGGTCTGCTCCACGCCCAGGAAGTGCTCCTGGTCGGGCGCCTTCTCGTAGGCGTAGGCGGGCGAGATCATCATCTCGTCGACCTTGAGGTCGTCGTTGAGGAAGTTCAGTACCTCGATGATGGTCTGCGGGGTGTCGGTGTTGAAGAAGGTCGAGTTGGTGGTGACCCGGAAGCCGCGCTTCTTGGCCTCCTTGATCGCCTCCACCGCCTCGTCGAACACACCCTCCTTGGCCACCGACTCGTCGTGCCGCTCGCGCAGCCCGTCGATGTGCACCGCGAAGGCGAAGTACGGCGAGGGCGTGAACTTGTCCATCTTCTTGCGCAGCAGCATGGCGTTGGTGCAGAGGAAGACGTACTTCTTCTTCGCCACCAACTGCCGCACGATCTCGTCGATCTGAGGATGCATCAGCGGCTCACCGCCGGCGATGGACACCATCGGCGCACCGGATTCCAGCACCGCTCCGACGGCCTGCGCCACCGGCATGCGCTGCTTCAGCACACCCGCCGGATGCTGGATCTTGCCGCAGCCCTCGCACTTCAGGTTGCATGCGAAGAGAGGTTCCAGCTCCACGATCAGCGGGAACTTCTCCCGCTTGCGGAGCTTTTGTTCGGCCAAGTATGTAGCGACCTTGATGGACTGGCGCAGCGGCATGGCCATCTGGCTCACCTCCTGGGGAGCAGCAAGGAACGGTGCCATTCGTAAAAAGCGGGAAGGACGGAACGAAGAACGCGGAAGGCTGATATTCCACCGCGTACCGTGCCGATCCGGACGAGTTCATGTTGTGGAGCGTCCACGACCACCCGGACGGCCGCAACCGGGCGCTCGCCCGTGCGCACGGCGCTCAGAAGTGTGGCCGCGGACTCCATGTCAACCGCGATCGCGCCGGTCGCGAGCAGCTGCGACCGCTCGTGACCACGGACGATGTGATCGGAGCCGGTGAGAGGTCCGGTGTGCACGGTACGTCCCGGCAGGGCCCGTACGAGCTCCTTGACGAGCAGGTCGGTCTCCAGACACGGAACGGTTCCGTCCGGATCCCGGGTCTCCTCGGCGACGACCAGGTCGCCGGGGTGCATCCCGGGGGCGAGGCCCGCACAGAACCCGGTGGCCAGTACGGCGGCCCCGGCGAGGGCGGGGTCGGCCAGGCGCCGGGTGACGGACCGCTGTGCCGCCTTGGGGCCCATGCCCGTCCGGAGCAGGGTGACCGGCCCGCCGGCCCCGCCGCGGTCCCCGGTGCGCAGGGCGAGGTGCTCGATGCCGAGGGCGCAGGCGATCAGCAGCGGGGCGGTGGCGGGCTGGGTGGTCATCAGAGGGCCTCGGTCCGGGAGAACGGTTCTCCGTGGACGTAACGGCCCAGGGCGGTGAGCGGGAAGACCTGCCGATAGAGGTGGTAGTTGATGGAGAAGTCCCAGGGGAAGCCGGTGCCGGTGAAGTAGGGCTCGTCCCAGGAGCCGTCCTCGCGCTGGGTGCTCGCGAGCCACTCGATGCCCCGCTCGACGGCCTTGGAGTCCCGCTCCCCCGCGGCCAGCAGCGCCATCAGGGCCCAGGCCGTCTGCGAGGCGGTGGAGGCGCCGCGGCCGCTCCACTCCTTGACGTACTTGTAGGAGCGCAGGTCCTCGCCCCAGCCGCCGTCGTCGTTCTGCACCTTCTCCAGCCAGGCCACCGCCCGCCGGATCGCCGGGTGCGAGACGGGCAGTCCGGCCGCCGTCAGCGCGGGCACCACCGACCCGGTGCCGTAGATGTAGTTGACGCCCCAGCGCCCGAACCACGAGCCGTCCGGCTCCTGTTCGGCCAGCAGCCACTCGATGCCGCGCCGGGTGCGCGGGTCGTGGGAGAGGCCCTCGATCGCGAGCATCTCCACCACGTGGGCGGTGACGTCGGCGGACGGCGGGTCGATGACCTCGCCGAAGTCGCAGAACGGCAGCCGGTTGGGGAAGGGGCTGGTGTTGTCGACGTCGAAGGCGCCCCAGCCACCGTTCTTCGACTGCATCCCGAGGTTCCAGCGCACCCCGCGCCCGATGGCCTTCTCCACCCGCTCGGGGTCGTGGTGTCTGACCCGGCGCAGGGCGAGGACGACCTCGGCGGTGTCGTCGATGTCGGGGTAGTTGTCGTTGTGGAACTCGAAGGCCCAGCCTCCCGGGGGGAGTTGGGGCCGCTTGACCGACCAGTCCCCGGGCCGCACGATCTCCTCGCCGAGCATCCAGTCCGCGGCCCTGACGAGCTGCGGATGGTCGGCCGGCACGCCGGCGTCGACGAGCGCGATGGTGGCGAGGCAGGTGTCCCAGACCGGCGACTGGCAGGCCTCGATCATCCGGGATCCGTCCTCGCGCCAGATGGCGAACCGGTCCAGGGACTCCAGCCCGGCCCGCATGACCGGGTGTTCCAGGTCGTAGCCGAGCAGGTGCAGGGCGATCACCGAGTAGACGGCCGGGGGCTGGATGCCGCCCCAGCAGCCGTCGTTCTCCTGCCGCTCGATGATCCAGCGGGCCGCGCTGTTCATGGCGGCTCTGCGGAGTCTGCGCGGGGCGACCTTGCGCAGCTGGTGCAGCGCCTTGTCCAGACGCTGGAAGGCGCCATCCCAACTGGCCACCGGGGCGAGGGGCTTGGCCGGGTTCGGGTCGGCCGGGTCGATGTGCAGCTCGTCGAGTGGGAAGGGCGCGGGCCGGACCGGGCGCTTCGCGGAGACGATCGTCAGCGGGACGATGGTCTGGCGGGCCCAGCAGCCGAAGTCGTAGATGTTGAGGGGGAACCACTTGGGGAAGTAGATGAGCTCCGGCGGGAGTTCGGGCAGGTCCTCCCACTTCCACCAGCCGAACAGGGCGAGCCAGATCCGGGTGAACACCCGGGCGGCGGCGATACCGCCCTGGGCGCGGATCCAGGCGGAGGCCCTCGCCATGTGCGGGGCGTCCGGGGCGTCGCCGTCCATGCGGAGGGCGACGTACGCCTCGATGGTGGTGGACAGTTCGCCGGGCCCGCCGTAGAAGCTCGCCCAGGTGCCGTCCTCGCGCTGCTCACCGCGGATGAACTGGGCGGCGGCGCGGGTGGTCGACTCGTCGCGGATACCGAGGAACTGACGGAGCAGCAGGTCCTCGGCGTCCATCGTGACGTTGGTCTCGAGGTCGCCCTTCCACCAGCCCTCGGCGTCCTGCCGGGCGAGCAGGTGGTCGGTGGCGCGCTGGACGGCACGCACGGCGGCTTCTTGTATCCCGGCCGCGACGGGAATGTCGAGGTGGGTTTCGCTGGCCGCGGCAGCGCGGGGCGGCAGGGCCCCGGTGCTTCCGTCGGTCGTCGCTGTCATGGCTTCCCCTTCGTGCAGTGTGCAATGTGGTGCTCTGCTGTGGGTCCGCCGTCGGCCGGTGCCTTTCCTTTCCTCGCAGCACCGGCCGGCGACTACGCGAGGGCTATTCGACCGATAGTGATCATCTCTTTCGTACGACGACGAAGTCGGCGAGCGCAGTGAACCGGTCCCGGACCCGGTCCGGCATGTCGACGGCGTTCAGGGCTTCGATGGCGATGGTGTGCTGACGGCGGGCCTCCGCGGCCGTCCACTCGCGGCCGCCCGCCTCCTCGATGAGGGCGGCGCGGGCCGCGAACTCCTCCTCGGAGAAGTTCTCGAAGTCGCTGCTCTTGGCGTCGGCGGCGAGGATCTCGCCGAGCCGCTCGGAGGCGGCACCGCCCGCCGCGAGCGCGGCCACGACCGGCAGTGACTTCTTGCGCTGGCGCAGGTCGCTCCAGGTCTGCTTGCCGGTGGAGACCGGGTCGCCCCAGATGCCGAGGAGGTCGTCGACGGCCTGGAAGGCGAGGCCGAGGTGGTAGCCGTACTTCTCCAGGGTGTCGGCAGTGCGGTCGTCCGCGCCGCCGAGCACGGCGCCGATGGAGCTGGCGCAGGCGAGCAGGGCGCCGGTCTTGTTGCCCTCCATCTCCAGGCACTCCTCGACGCTGACGCGGTCGCGGTGCTCGTAGGAGATGTCCTGGGCCTGGCCGTCGATCAGGGCGCGGGTGGCGGTGGTCAGCCGGCGGGTGGCGCGGCCGGCCTCGACGGTGCCGAGCTCCAGCAGCACCTCGTTGGCCAGGGCGAACAGTGCGTCGCCGACCAGGATGGCCTGCGCGGGGCCGTGCACCTTCCAGACGGTGTCGCGGTGGCGGCGCTGCTCGTCGCCGTCCATCAGGTCGTCGTGCAGCAGGGAGAAGTTGTGGACCAGTTCGACGGCGACCGCGCCGGGGATGCCGGTCTCCGGCGGGGCGCCGGTGACCTCGGCGGAGAGGACGGCGAGGGCGGGGCGCACGGCCTTGCCGCCGTCGCCGTCGGCGGGGTTGCCCTGGGCGTCGATCCAGCCGAAGTGGTAGGCGGAAACGGTGTCCATCGGAGATGCGAGACGGTCGACGGCCGCCTTCAGCACCGGAGTGGCCAGGGTCCGGCCGCGCTCCAGGAGCGCGGTCACGTCCACCGCGTTCCTCGCAGCGGTCGTCTCGGCCGGGGGCACAGTGGGCACAGTCTCTCCTCTTGTTGCGGTACCGGAGGTGCTGGGGCCGGATACGCCGTGCTGGTCGAGCATCACGCGGCCTCCTCGAACTCGAAGAGACGGGCGGGGCGGGGCCGGCCCAGGGCGGCGAGGGCGGCGTCCGCCGCACTCACACCACTGCGGACCGCACTCTCCATGGTCGCGGGCCACCCTGTGGCGGTCCACGCGCCGGCCAGGTAGAGGCCGGGGGCTTTCGTACGGGCGCCGGGCCGCAGCCGTCCGACGCCGGGGGCCGGGGCGAACGTCGCCGTGCGCTCCCGGGTCACGAAGAAGTCCTTCACCTCGGCGCCGTGCGCGAGCGGCAGCAGCCGCTCCAGCTCGGGCAGATACCGCTCGCGCAGTACGGCCACCGGCTCGTCGATCTCGTCGTGCGCGGCCGACTGGGACAGGGCGAGGTACTGGCCCTCGCGCAGCCCGGAGGCGTCGGTGCGGTCGAAGACCCACTGCACCGGGGTGCCGAGGGCCGCGAAGAACGGCTTGTCGAGGACCTTGCGGTCGTAGACGACATGGACGTTGAGGATCGGCGCGGTGCCGATCTCCCGAAGATTTTCCGGGGCGTCGAGCGCCCCCTCCGGCAGCAGGTCACACGCCTCGCCCTGGGCGACGGCGAGCACGACCGCGTCGGCCCGGAGCGTCTCCCCGGGAACCTGAACGCTCCAAGTGCCGTTCTCGTCAGTAGAGATGGAGGTGACGCGTGTACGGACCTCGGTACGCACGCCCGCGGAGTCGAGCGCCTTGCGGGCGAGCCGGTCATGCAGTTCACCCAGCGGGACGTGCGCCCAGCCGATGTCGGCCGCGCCCGGGTCGGACAGCAGACCGGTCTTGAACACCATCGCGGCGAGCCCCAGCGAGGCGTCGCCCGCGACCGCGTTGAGGGTGGCGACCCCGACCAGGTCCCACAGGGCCTCGACGGCACGCGCCGACTGACCGTGCGCGGTCAGCCAGCTGCCGAAGTCCTGTGCGTCCAGGCTCGGATCGGCGAGGTCGAGCCCCTTGAGCGCGAGCGCGGCACGCCCCACCCTGGCCCGCTCGGCGAGCGAGAGATGCGGATAGGTCGCGAGGCTGCGTCCCAGATGCAGGGGCACCGGCAGCGCGTCGCGTCGCAGTCTGCCGAGCCGTCGGCCCGCGGGCCGGGCCACGTCGAGTACGGGCACGTCGAGACGATGCTGCAGCGGCGCCAGCGCCGTCCCCTCGATGCGGTCGAGGAACCAGCGGTAGGCGGTGCAGCAGCGCAGGTAGACATGCTGTCCGTTGTCGACGGTCAGTTCGCCGCGCTGGAAGGAGAAGGCGAGTCCGCCCAGGCGTGGCCTGCCTTCGAGCAGGGTGACGCGCACTCCGGCGTCGGCGAGCGCGAGCGCGGCGGTGATACCGGCGAGCCCACCGCCGATCACGACGGCATCCCGTCCGGACCGCTGTCCGTCGGTCATCGCACATCCTCCCCTGCCCGGACGCCGTGGTGCTTGAACGGTGCACGGCCGGCCGTTGCAGTCAGGGACGCCGTCCTCGAGCGGAGGGTTGCGTGCCGTTTTTCTCCGGCGGCATCACCTTGGACCGAATTGTCCACCTCACCCATCAGGCGCGCCTCCTGACCGTCCGCCGCGTCACATGCCGGGCGTCCAGGCCGGACAGGCCGCGGACGGCGACGTACGCCTTCTCGCGTCCGGGCAGTGAGACCCGGCCGCGCAGCACCGCCTCGGGATCGCGCTCGATGCGGTCGAGCAGTCGGCGGTAGATGCCGGCCATGGCGGCGACACAGGCACCGCTGCGCCGGTCGAGCATGGGCAGCAGCCGGTAGCCCTCGGCGAAAAGGGCGCGGGCCCGTCGCACTTCGAAGTGGACGAGGCCCGCGAAGTCGGCGCCCTCCGGTGGTTTCGGCCCCTTGAAGCCGGCCGAGCAACCGAACTTCGCGAGGTCGTCGGCAGGCAGATAGACGCGCCCGCCCTCGGCGTCCTCACGGACGTCCCTGAGGATGTTGGTGAGCTGGAGCGCGAGACCGAGCGTGTCGGCATACTCCGGCGCGCGCTCGGCGGCGCGCGCCCCGGGTTCGGTGCCGAACACACCGAGCGAGAGCCGGCCGATGGCGCCGGCCACACAGCGGCAGTACACCTTCAGGTCGTCCCAGGTCTCGTAGGTCTCGCCGCGTACGTCCATCAGGACGCCGTCGATCAGTTCGTCCAGGCCGCCCAGCGGGATCGGGAAGGTCTCGGCGGCGTGGGCGAGGGCGACGGCCACCGGATCGGTGTCGTCCTCGCCGACCGAGCCCTCCCGCACCCGGGTCAGCATCGCCCGGGTGTCCTCGAGTCTCGCGGCCTTGACTCCTTCCGCCAGGGCGCCGTCGCCGATGTCGTCGACGCGCCGCGAGAACGCGTAGAGCGCCGACATCGCACGCCGCTTGGACGTCGGCAGCAGCCTGATGCCGTACGCGAAGTTACGGGCCTGCTGTCCGGTCACGGTCTCGCAGTAGCTGTAGGCGGCGAGTACCGGTGCGGACACGTGCGACGGTGACTCCACGGTCCGGATCACCCCTCTCCTCGCAGAGCGACGCCCACCTCGCGCAGCAGTTGGAGCTTGCCGGGCTTGGGCGGGCCGGGAAGTACGTCGTACTGGGCGGCGGCAATCGCGCGGAGCGCCGCCCTTCCTCCCGCCACGAACCCTGCGAGCAGCAGCTTCAGTCTGCCGTGGACGCTACCCACCAGGGGGGCGCCTTCATTCAGGAGTTCACGGGCGCGTTGTGCCTCGTATGCAACCAGAGCGCGCACCGATGCGCCCGCGGTTTTCGTGGCGAGGTCCGCCTCCTGGACGTGAAAGCGCTTCATGTCCACGGCGGGCAGATAGATCCGGTCGCGGCCGAGGTCCTCGGCGACGTCCTGGAGGTGTTCGACGATCTGGAGGGCCGTGCAGATCGCGTCCGAGAGACGGATCCGCTCCGGGGTCGAGGTGCCGGTGACGGCGAGCACGAGACGGCCGACGGGGTTGGCGGACAGCTCGCAGTAGGCGAGCAGGTCGTCGTAGGTCTCGTAGCGGGTGACGAGCTGGTCCTGGCGGTTGGCGGCGATCAGGCCGAGGAAGGGCTCGGGGGTGAGGGAGCGACGGCGGACCGTGGGCTGGAGGCGGCGCAGCAAGGGGTGGCGGGGGGCTCCGGAGAAGACGCGGTGCAGGTCGGCCTCGAAGGCGTCCAGCAGGACCAGCCGGTCCCCGGCCTCCGCGGGGGACACGCCGAGCAGGGCGGCGTCGGCGTCGCCGGGGGCCAGGTCGCCGTCGCCGATGTCGTCGACGAGGCGCGCGAAGCCGTAGACCGCCATGAGGTCGGTGCGCCAGTCCTTGGGCAGGAAGAACGGAGCCACGGGGAAGTTCTCCGCCGCGGCCTTGTCGAGCGTTCCGCGCTCCGTCACTCCGGGGCGCGTCGTGCCGGTCTCCGTCATCGCTGCCTGCCCGCGGCGGGGACGGCACGTGCTGCGTTGAGCTGGGGAGTTTCCGTAGCCATCGCCGTCACATCTCCCGTTCTACACCGCCGACCCAATGCACACTATTTCGGACACGCCGCCCGGCCGTCCGCGCGGCGTCCCCGTGATCGGGTGTCGCGCATTATCGCCCCACTTGCCGCGATTGGGCACCGGTACAGCTTACGTTGTACAACGCGGCAAGGATCGTCGGGGTGTCCTGCACATCACAACAACACACCGATTGGCCTCAAGATTCCTAAGGGGCGCCGAAGTTGACGCTTCCTTTGCAGACGTGTGGCCCCGCCGAAACAGTTCCGGCGGGGCCAGGTCGAGCGGAGCGGTCACGTTCGTCCGGGGCGGAGTGGACTACTTGCCCGTGAACTTCTCGTACTCCTTGATGACCTCGTCGGTCGGGCCGTCCATGCGAAGTTCCCCGCGCTCCAGCCACAGGACGCGGTTGCAGGTGTCACGGATCGACTTGTTGTTGTGACTGACGAGAAACACCGTGCCGGCCTCCTTGCGCAGTTCCCGGATGCGTTCCTCGGAACGCTTCTGGAACTTGCGGTCACCGGTGGCCAGGGCCTCGTCGATCATGAGGACGTCGTGGTCCTTGGCGGCGGCGATGGAGAAGCGCAGACGGGCCGCCATGCCGGAGGAATAGGTGCGCATCGGAAGGGTGATGAAGTCGCCCTTCTCGTTGATGCCGGAGAAGTCGACGATCTCCTGGTAGCGCTCCTTGATCTGCTCCCGGGTCATCCCCATGGCGAGGCCGCCCAGAATGACGTTGCGCTCGCCCGTCAAGTCGTTCATCAGGGCGGCGTTGACGCCGAGCAGGGACGGCTGACCGTGGGTGTAGACGCGGCCGCTCTCGGCGGGCAGCAGGCCGGCGATGGCGCGCAGCAGCGTCGACTTGCCGGAGCCGTTGGAACCGATCAGGCCGACCGCCTCGCCCTTGTAGGCGACGAAGGAGACACCCTTGACGGCGTGCACCTTGCGCACGCCCCGCTCCTCACCGCGCTTGAGGATGCGGCTCAGCGCGGCGGTCGCGCTGCCCTTGCCGGCCTTGGCGCCGTTGACGCGGTAGACGATGTGCAGCTCGTCCGCGATCACGGTGGGGATCTGCTCGTCCCTGGTGTCCTCAGCCACGGCCGTACCTTTCCTCCGCCTTCCAGAAGTACACGAAGCCACCCAGCGCGAAGAGCGCCGCCCAGCCGCCCGCGGCCGCCCAGACGTGGTCGGGCAGGTTCTCGGCGCCGTACTCGTCGATCAGGGCGAAGCGCATCAGGTCCATGTAGATGGCCGCCGGGTTCCACTGGAGCACCGTGGCGACCCACTGCGGCTTGTCGGCCAGCATGATCGGGATGGAGAACATCACGCCGGACGCGTACATCCAGGTACGCATCACGAACGGCATGAGCTGCGCCAGGTCGGGGGTCTTGGCACCCGCGCGGGCCATGATCAGCGCCAGGCCGCTGTTGAAGAGGAACTGGAGGATCAGCACCGGCACGATGAGCGCCCAGGACAGGTCCGGGTAGTGGCCGAAGCCGATCGCCACGGCGAACAGCACGACCATCGAGAACAGCAGCTGCTGGAGCTGCTGGAGCGCGAAGGAGATCGGCAGGGACGCCCGCGGGAAGTGCAGGGCGCGGACCAGGCCGAGGTTGCCGGAGATGGCGCGTACGCCCGCCATCACGGAGCTCTGCGTGAAGGTGAACACGAAGACACCCGTGACCAGGAACGGGATGTAGACGTCCTTCGGCATGCCCCGGCTGGCGTTCAGGATGACGCCGAAGATGAAGAAGTACACGGCCGCGTTCAGCAGCGGCGTCGCCACCTGCCACAGCTGGCCGAGCTTGGCCTGGCTGTACTGGGCGGTCAGCTTCGCCCGCGAGAACGCGAGGATGAAGTGGCGCCGGTCCCAGAGCTGGCGGACGTACTCGACGAGTGAGGGCCTGGCGCCGCTCACGGTCAGGCCGTACCGGTCGGCGAGCTGTGCCGCCGTGAGGCCCTCGTCGGGCGACGCGGGCGCGCTCACCGCGACCGTGCCGTCGTGCGTTGTCTCACTCACTGATGGATAGCTTTCCTCTTCGGGATGCTTCGGGATGCGCGCCTGTGCGGACAGGGCGGGAGCGCGGGCCGGGGTGCGGCCCTGCCGCTCTCGGGAACGAGCTTGTCAGATGACCGGGGGCCGGCCCAGTCGGGTCAGTCGCCAGACGGTACGCCACTTCATCGGCCTGCGCGGTCCGCACGGCGTGCTCCAGCCCTCCCGGAAGCCGCCGAACCAGGCCTTCAGAGCGGGCCGTGAGGGGCGGCGCACCAGGGTGAGCAGCATCCAGACACCGAGGTAGACCGGGACGAGCAGCGCGGGCAGGTTGCGGCGGGCGAGCCAGACGCGGTTGCGGGCGACCATGCGGTGGTAGACCGCGTGCCGCGAGGGCGCGGTCGTCGGGTGGTACAGCACCATGTCGGACCGGTAGTCGATCATCCAGCCCGCGTCGAGGGCCCGCCATGCAAGGTCGGTTTCCTCGTGGGCGTAGAAGAACTCGTCCGGGAGGCCGCCGACTTCGGCGAAGACCTGGGTGCGGACGGCGTTGGCGCCACCGAGGAAGGTGGTCACCCGGGAGGAGCGCATCGGGTCGGCGGCCCGCAGCCGGGGCACGTGCCGGCGCTGGGTGACCCCGGTATCGGGGTCGGCGATGCGGAAGCTGACGATGCCGAGCCCGGGGTCCTTGGTGAACGCCTCGCGGCACAGTTCGGCGGTGTCGTGGTTCGGGAGGAGACCGTCGTCGTCCAGGAAGAGCAATATGTCGACGTCGCGGCCGCTGGGGCCGAAGGCCTCGATGCCGACGTTGCGGCCGCCGGGGATGCCGAGGTTCTCGGGCAGCTCGACGGTCCGCACGCCGGCGGGGACGTCCGGGACGGGCGAGCCGTTGCCGACGACGACCACCTCGACCGGGTCGCCGTCCTGCTTGGCGACCGAGTCGAGCAGGGCACGCAGCTCCTCGGGGCGGTTGCCCATGGTGATGATGACCGCGCCGACCTTCATGCCCGTACTCACTTCAGCCTGCTGGAGGCGAGGATGGACACGAGGTGCAGCAGCGTCTGGAGCAGCGCGATGCCGGCCATCACGGCGACGCCGAGCCGGGAGAAGAACAGGTCGCCGCGCATCTGGTCCACGATCGCGAGGACCAGGATCAGCAGGGACGCCTCGATGCCGAGGATCAGCCGGTGGAACTTGAACGCGGCGGCGGCCCGGCGGGCCAGTGCCATGCCGGAGGAGCGCATCTCGGCGGCCGCCTCCTGGACCGGCGGCTTCCCGGTCTGGTGGCGGGCGACACCGACCAGGTCGGTCTCGGCCTTGATCAGGATGGCGCCGAGGGCGGCCAGCGTGCCGAGGAAGGCCCACAGCCAGTCGATACGGCCGCTGCCGAACAGGTCGGCGGCGCGCAGACCGAAGCCGACGAGCACGGCCGCGTCGGTCAGGTACGCGCCCACGCGGTCCAGGTACACGCCGTTGAGCGAGTACTGCTTCTTCCAGCGCGCGATCTCGCCGTCGACGCAGTCGAGCAGCAGATACATCTGGACGCACACCACACCGAGCACGGCCCCCGGGATCCCCGGCACCAGGAGGGCCGGGGCCGCCAGGACACCGAAGACGGTCATCAGGTACGTGAGCTGGTTGGGCGTGACCCTGGTGTTCACCAGGTAGCGGTCCACCCGCAGGGACACCTCACGCATGTAGAGGCGTCCCATCCAGTGCTCACCGCTGCGCCGGTCCTTGACCCCTGCGGGGTGGACGACCGGACGGAGTTCAGCTACCGATGGCCTTGACATAGTCGGCGTAGATGTCCTTGATCTGGTCGGTCTTGAGGTCGAGGTGTTCGAGGATGGTGTAGCGGCCGGGGCGGGTCTGCGGAGCGAACTCCACGGCGCGCACGAACTCCGCGGGCGTGAAGCCGATCTCCTCCGGCAGTACCGGAAGTCCGTGCCGGCGCAGTACCTCGGCCATGTACGCCGATTCCTCGTGGGCTCCGCGCAGGTACATCGCGAAGGCCGCGCCCAGGCCGCACTGCTCGCCGTGGGCGGCGGCGCGCTTGGGGTAGAGCAGGTCGAACGCGTGGTTGATCTCGTGGCACGAGCCGGACGCGGGCCGTGAGTCGCCCGAGATCGACATCGCGACCCCGGTGAGGACCAGTGCCTCGGCGAGCACCTGGAGGAAGTTGTTGTCGCCGACCCCGCCGGGATGCCGGAGCACTGCCTCGCCGGCCTGGCGGGCCATGGCGGCCGCGAGTCCGTCGATCTTCTCACCCTTGACGCGGCTCGCGAGCTCCCAGTCGGCGATCGCGTTGATGTTGGAGATCGCGTCGCCGATACCCGCGCGCACGAAGCGCACCGGGGCCTCACGGATGACGTCCAGGTCGATGACGGCCGCTATCGGGTTGGGCACACCGTAGGAGCCGCGGCCCGCGTCGTTGTCGAGGGTCGCGACGGGCGAGCACAGGCCGTCGTGCGCGAGGTTCGTCGGTACGGCGACCAGGGGCAGCCCGACGCGCGCCGCGGCGAACTTGGCGCAGTCGATGATCTTGCCGCCGCCGAGTCCGACGACCGCGTCGTAGTGGCCGGCCTTCATCTCGCCGGCCAGCCGGATCGCGTCGTCGAGGGTGCCGCCGCCGACCTCGTACCAGGTGGCGCCGGGCAGGGCGGGAGCGAGCCGTTCCTTCAGCTTGGCGCCGGAGCCGTTGCTGACGGCGACGGCCAGCTTGCCGGAGTGCGAGATGCGCTCGTCGGCGAGCACACCGGCCAGGTCGTCGAGGGCACCCGGGCGGATGTCCACGACGACCGGTGCGGGGATCAGCCTGGTCAATAGCGGCACGCGATCTCCCGTCCACGGGCGAGGTCGTCGTGGTTGTCGATCTCCACCCACGGGACGTCGCCGATCGGCGCGACGTCGATGCGGAAGCCGCGGTTCACGAGCTCCTGATAGCCGTGCTCGTAGAACTGCTGGGGGTCGGTCTCCCAGACGGTCTTCAGGGCGTCGGCCAGTTCGGGGGCGGCGGCGCCCTCGATGAGGGTGACACCGATGTACTCGCCGGTGGCCTCGGCCGGGTCCATCAGCTTGGTGATCTTCGTCATGCCCTTCTCGGGGTCGACGACGACCTTCATCTCCTCGTCCGCGAGGGACTTCACGGTGTCCAGGGCGAGGATGATCCGCTTGCCCTCGCCGCGGGCGGCGAGCAGCGTCTTCTCGACGGAGACCGGGTGCACGGTGTCGCCGTTGGCGAGGATCACGCCGTCCTCGAGGGCGTCACGGCCGCACCACAGGGAGTAGGCGTTGTTCCACTCCTCGGCCTTGTCGTTGTCGATGAGGGTGAGATTGAGGCCGTACTTCGCCTCCAGCGCCGCCTTGCGCTCGTACACGGCCTCCTTGCGGTAGCCGACGATGACCGCGACCTCGGTCAGACCGATCTCGGCGAAGTTGCCGAGGGTGAGGTCCAGGACCGTGGGTTCGCCCTCTATGCCCGCAGGCCCCACCGGCACCAGAGCCTTGGGAAGGCTGTCGGTGTAGGGGCGCAGACGGCGTCCGGCGCCGGCCGCCAGCACGAGGCCGATCATGCGGGTTCTCCTTCATCGTGTACGGCGGGCGCCCCAGCGGACACCCAGAAGCGGATGCTCTCGACGAGCACCAGCAGGGCCACGGCCACGGCCAGGGCCGTGAGCGCGACCGTGAACTGCGAGGCGGTGAGCGCCGCGGCCAGAACGGCGACGAGAAGTGTCCGCCCCTCCTGCCCCCCGACGGCACGCACCAGCCAGGCCGGGGGCGCTCCGGCGTTGCCGCGGATGCGGTACACCGTGTCGTAGTGATGGTAGGCGACGGCGGCCACCAGGCCGAAAGCCGCAGGAAGGGCCCCGTTCACGTCCGCTTCGGCCGCGAGCAGCAGGACGATGCCGTACTCCGCGGCGCGGAAGAAGGGCGGGACCAGCCAGTCGAGGGCGCCCTTGAGGGGGCGGGCCACGGCCAGGGCCGAGGTGACCGCGTAGATCACCGCTCCGACCACTGTCAGCGGTCCGCCGAAGCCGGGCTGCCAGGCGAGACCGACGAGGACGAGACCGCCGAGCAGGGCCAGAGCAGGGGCGGCGAAACCGGGCAGGCGGCGCGCGGGAGCCTTGAGGAGCCCCGCGATGGCCTGCGCGAGCGGGCCCGAGTCCGTGAGGTCCGCCAGCGCCTGCGCCGCCCGGTCCGTCCGCCGTGCCTTGCGGGTCAGCGACCGCAGCACCCGGCCCGCCGTCGTGTACGTCGCCGCGAAGGCGCACCCGACGAGAAGGGCGTAGAAGGTGATCCGCGGAGTCGTGACCGCGGTGAGCACCGCGATCATCGCCCAGCGCTCCCCGATGGGCAGGACGATCATCCGCCGGACCCACACCGTCCAGCCGACGCTGTCGAGCTTGTCCGAAAGGGCCGCCGTGGGGCTGGTGTTGGCGGTCGCGTCGTGGTTCGCCTCGTTGAAGGAGAAGTCGACGACGTGCCGGCAGGTCTGCAGGATCATCGCGCCGAGCGCCAGGGCCCAGACGTCGTCGCCGCCACGGGCCGCGCCGAGGGCGAGGCCGGCGTAGTAGGCGTACTCCTTGGCGCGGTCGAAGGTGGCGTCGAGCCAGGCGCCGAGGGTGGAGTACTGCAGGGAGTAACGGGCGAGCTGGCCGTCGGTGCAGTCCAGGACGAAGGACGCGATGAGCAGGACGCCCGCGGCGACGAAGCCGCCCCGGGTGCCGGTGGCCGCGCAGGCCGCCGCGATCAGCGCGGTGATCAGGGAGGCCGTGGTGACCTGGTTCGGGGTCAGGCCGCGACGGGCGCACCAGCGGGCGAGGTAGCGGGAGTAGGGGCTGATGAAGTGGGTGGTGAAGAACCCGTCGCGGGACTTCACGGCGGACTTCAGGCGTACGGCCTCGTCGTCGACGTCCGCGACGGCCTGCCGTGCCTCGTTGCGGGCCTGCGGGTCGGCGGGGACGGTGGCGACCAGACTGCCGAGCTCGGGGCGGTACACCTCGGCGCCGTCATCGGCCAGCGCGGTGACGATGCGGTCGGGGAGGCTGTCCACGGCGACTGCCGTGCCGCCGCCCGCGGAGTTCTCGCGGGCCAGTGCCCGGGTGAGGGTCACGCGTCCGTCGGGCTGTGCGGTGACGGCGCCGGGCAGCGCGGCGAGGGGGAAGCGGGGGTCGGTGAGGCCCAGGCGCAGCGCGTGTACGTGGCCGACGAACCGGGTGTCGACGAGGGCGACGCGCTGGTCGCAGGGCGTCTCGGCGATCAGCCGCTCGGCGTCGGCGGCGTCCGCGGCGACCCGCACGTCGAAGCCGAGGGACCGCAGATCACCCTCGATCGACGATCCGGGGACCGGCTGACCGGTGAGGATGGCGGTCGACAACCGAACTCACTCCCTGGGTGCCGACGCGCGGGCGCCGGTCATGTGCACGATGGGGGCGCCCCTTGGCTGGACCAGGCGGGCGGCATGTCGGCAGAGGCTATCGGATGCCAAGAAGGCCGCGTTCACCGCCCGTTCACGGGCCGATCAACACCGTCTCCCCCGGCCTTTGCCGCGATCATCATCGGTGATGTGGGCCCCCGCCCACAAACCGCGCTCCACAGAGCGGACATCCAGGACATCGCGTGGGTCCGGGTGCCTCGGCATAGGGTGGGCGACCATGACGTGGCTGATCACCGGCGGTGCCGGGTACATAGGGGCGCATGTGGCGGGGGCCATGACGGGGGCCGGGGAGCGGGTGCTCGTCCTGGACGACCTGTCGGCGGGGGTACCCGCGCGGCTGCCCGCCGACGTGCCGCTGGTGCGGGGCTCCTCGCTGGACGGCGGCCTGCTGAAGCGGGTGCTGGCCGAGCACGCGGTGACGGGTGTGGTGCATCTCGCGGCGCGCAAGCAGGTCGCCGAGTCGGTGGCGCAGCCGACCCGCTACTACCAGGAGAACGTCGGCGGTCTCGCGACCCTCCTGGAGGCGGTCGCGGAGGCGGGGATCGAGCGCTTCCTCTTCTCCTCCTCGGCGGCCGTCTACGGCAACCCCGCGGCGGAACTGATCACGGAGGAGACGCCGTGCGCCCCCGTGAACCCCTACGGCGAGACGAAACTCGCCGGGGAGTGGCTGGTGCGGGCGGCCGGACAGGCACACGGGATCTCCACGGTCTGCCTGCGCTATTTCAACGTCGCCGGCGCCGCGGCGCCGGAGCTCGCGGACACCGGTGTCTTCAACATCGTGCCCATGGTCTTCGACCGCCTCACCCGCGACGAGGCCCCGCGGATCTTCGGCGACGACTATCCGACGCCGGACGGCACCTGCGTCCGTGACTACATCCATGTGTCCGACCTCGCCGAGGCGCATCTCGCGGCGGCCCGGCGACTGTCGGAAGGCGGACAGAGCGGTGACCTGACGGTCAACATCGGTCGCGGCGAGGGCGTCTCCGTACGCGAGATGGTCACGGTGATCGGCGAGGTGACCGGAGACCGACGGCCCGCGGTCGTGGAGCCCCGGCGCCCCGGGGACGCGCCCGTGTCGGTGGCCTCGGCCGCGCTGGCCGCCGAGACGCTCGGGTGGAGCGCGCGGCGAGGGGTGCGCGAGATGATCGAGTCGGCCTGGCGCGGATGGCTGCTGCACCACCACTGAGGCTGTCCTGACCTGCGGTTCGTTTCCGCAGGTCAGGACATATGACAACGGTGTTCAGTGCCGCGTTGCCGGATACCCCCAGGGCGTAGTTCACTGTGATCCCGGACGGGTGTTCCGGATCGACGCGCAGGAGGCGGCTTCCATGGGGGCAGGGCACGATCACGGGCACGCGCACTCGCATGCGCCGACCGGCGGTACGGCGACCGCGGCGTACGTCGGCAGGCTGCGGGTGGCGCTGTCGATCACGCTCACCGTCATGGTGGTCGAGATCGTCGGCGGCTTCGTCGCGGACTCGCTCGCCCTGGTCGCGGACGCGGCGCACATGGCGACGGACGCGCTGGGTCTCGGCATGGCCCTCCTCGCGATCCACTTCGCGAACCGCCCGGCGACCGGCAACCGCACCTTCGGGTACGCCCGCGCCGAGATCCTCGCCGCCCTCGCGAACTGTCTGCTGCTGCTCGGGGTCGGCGGCTACGTGTTGTACGAGGCGATCCAGCGGTTCGTCACGCCGGCCGACACCGAGGGCGGGCTGACCATCGTGTTCGGTGCGATCGGTCTGGTCGCGAACATGATCTCGCTGACCCTGCTGATGCGCGGTCAGAAGGAGAGCCTGAACGTGCGCGGGGCGTTCCTGGAGGTCGCGGCGGACGCGCTGGGCTCGCTCGCGGTGCTGATCGCGGCGACGGTGATCCTGACCACGGGCTGGCAGGCCGCCGACCCGATCGCCTCGCTCGTCATCGGCCTGATGATCGTGCCGCGCACCGTCAAGCTGCTGCGCGAGACCCTCGACGTCCTGCTGGAGTCGGCACCCAAGGACGTCGACATGACGGAGGTGCGGATGCACATCCTGGCCCTGGACGGCGTGGAGGACGTCCACGACCTGCACGCCTGGACGATCACCTCGGGGATGCCGGTGCTGTCCGCGCACGTGGTGGTGCGCTCCGACGTGCTCAGCGCGATCGGCCACGAGAAGATGCTGCACGAGCTCCAGAACTGTCTCGGCGACCACTTCGACGTGGAGCACTGCACCTTCCAGCTGGAGCCGAGCGGGCACGCGGAACACGAGGCACGGCTGTGCCACTGACGGGTGTACCAGTGACACACGTGTACGGTGCATGAAACGCCCGTTCTGACGGAATGCAGCGATCCGGCGCACCTTTGCGTCCTCCACCGCACAGCACCACCCCGAGCGGTTCCCCGCCCGCCGCGCCGGGCACGATCAACTGCCGGGAGTGCCCGATCCGTGCGGCACACTTGGGGCGCGAAGACCGATGTGAAGGATGGGTATGCCGACCACACCTGCCACCACGACGCACACTCCGTCGAACGGCGCCGCGAACGCGATCCTGCTGGAACTGGTCGACGAGCACGGTGTGACGATCGGCACCGCGGAGAAGCTCGCCGCCCACCAGCCCCCGGGACAACTGCACCGCGCCTTCTCGGTGTTCCTCTTCGACGAGCGCGGCCGACTGCTCCTCCAGCAGCGCGCGCTGGGCAAGTACCACTCCCCCGGTGTGTGGTCCAACACCTGCTGCGGCCACCCCTACCCGGGCGAGGCGCCCTTCGCGGCGGCGGCCCGGCGGACGTACGAGGAACTGGGGGTCTCCCCGTCGCTGCTCGCCGAGGCGGGCACGGTGCGCTACAACCACCCGGACCCGGACTCGGGCCTGGTCGAGCAGGAGTACAACCACCTCTTCGTCGGCATGGTGCAGTCCTCGCTCGCCCCGGACCCGGAGGAGGTCGCCACGACCGCCTTCGTGACCCCGGACGAGCTGGCGGAGCGGCACGCGAAGGACGTTTTCTCGGCGTGGTTCATGACGGTGCTGGACGCGGCCCGTCCCGCGGTCAGGGAGCTGACGGGCCCGTCCGCCGGCTGGTGAGCGATTCTCTGCCGCTCAGGGCACGCGCACGGCCATGAGCGGCAGGGCGGCCCAGATCACCTTGCCGCCACTGGCCGTGTGCTCGACGTCGCAGACTCCGCCCGCCTCCCGGGTGATCTCGCGGACCAGGAGCAGTCCCCGGCCTCCCTCGCCGCTGTGATCGGTCTCCAGGGCGGTCGGCCGGTAGGGGTGGTTGTCCTCCACGGACACCCGCACCCACTCCGCGCCGACGGCCACCTCCACGGCGAGCATCGGCGAGAGCAGGGCCGCGTGCCGGACGGCGTTCGTGACGAGCTCGGACACGATCAGCAAGAGGCCCTGGACGAGATCGTCCGAGACGGGCACGCCCTGGCGGTACAGCAGGTCCCGCACGGCGTGTCGCGCCTGTGGGACCGACGCGTCGACGGCGGGGGCGGTGAACCGCCACACGCCCTCGTACGGCAGCGGGTCCGGTGCGCCCGGGTCGAGGGAGTCCGGGTCGAGGGAGTCCGGGCCGAGGGAGTCCGGTCCGAGGGGATCCGGGCCGGGGGGATCCTGTTCGAGAGGGTCCGGTTCGAGGGGGTCTTCTCCGCTGTCCGTTGGGCGAGGGCCGGACCCACGCCCATGGTCGTCCATTCTTCGGTCGCCACCCTTGCGCTCGATTGTCACCACACGTCGAGTGTTGGCAGCATGTCACCCCGGCCCGCCGTACTGAACAGAAGTCAGCGCATATCGAGTGGCTCTGACCGTTTCCGCACGGAGCTACTCAAGGTGTGTCGGTTTCGCGGCCGCCTCCTGCCGCTCGGTGACCATGCCGACGACCTTGCGTCCGCCGAAGCCGGTGGCGACGAGGCCGAGGCCGTCGAAGAGCAGGGCGAGCGAGAAGAAGCAGCCGATCACGTACTTGCTGCTGCTCGGCCAGGACGCCAGCACCAGGATGCCCAGCAGCAGGTCGAAGGCGCCCTGCACGAGCGTCCAGCCGAACTGCGGTCCGCGCACCACCAGGCTGCCGGCCAGCCGGAACACCCCGCCGGTCAGGAAGAGCAGCGCGGCGAACATGGTCAGTGCCGCTGCCGCCGCCTCCGGTCGCCCGATGACGACCACGCCGGCCGCGATGTTCAGGGCGGCGACCACGGCACCGAGCCAGAAGAAGTTGGAGTCCCGGGCCTGGACCGCGTGCAGGAGTCCGACCACGCCGCCGATCAGCAGGAGCCAGCCGAAAAGGATCATCGAGGTGAGCGTGGCCACCCCGGTATAGATCAGCCCGACGAGTCCGGCGATCACCAGGACCACGCCCAGCGCCGCCAGCCAGCCGAAACCGCGGCTCAACTTGGCCGCCTCGGGGTTCTCCGCCTTGTTCACTGACATGCGGGGGCCTCCTCGCGCTGCGGACCCCTTCTTGATCGTACGGTCGGGGCGTGGGGCTAGCATCCGACGCATGGAGCTCCCGGAGCCGCAGCTGCTGCACACCGTCACCGACTCGGTCGCTACCGTCGTAGTGCACCATCCGGCCAAGCGCAATGCCATGACGGCCGCGATGTGGCGGGCGCTGCCGCCGCTCCTTGAGACGCTGGCCGCCGATCCGGGCGTCCGGGCGCTCGTGCTGACCGGTCAGGGCGGGACGTTCTGTGCGGGCGCGGACATCTCCACGCTGCGTGAATCGTCCGAGGAGGCGCAGGAGCTGGCGGTGCGTGCCGAGGAGGCCCTCGCCGCGTTTCCGAAGCCGACGCTCGCGGCGGTCCGGGGGCACTGTGTGGGCGGCGGTTCGCAGCTCGCGGCGGCGTGCGATCTGCGGTTCGCCGAGGAGGGCGCGCTGTTCGGGGTGACACCGTCGAAGCTCGGGATCGTGTATGCGGCGTCCTCCACCCGGCGACTGGTGTCGCTGGTCGGTCCCGCCACCGCCAAGTACCTATTGTTCTCCGGTGAGTTGATCGACGCGGAGCGGGCGTTGCGTACGGGCCTGGTCGACGAGGTACTGCCGACGGGTGAACTGGCCAAGCGGGTCGGGGAGTTCACGCGAATCCTGGCGTCCCGTTCGCAGCTCACGCAGGCCGCGGCGAAGGAGTTCGCGAACGGCCGTACGGACCGGGACGCGTACTGGGCCGGGCAGGCGCGGGGCAGCGGCGACACCGCGGAGGGGGTCGCCGCGTTCCTGGAGCGCAGGACACCGCGCTTCACCTGGACTACGTCAGGATGAAGCGGCTCTTGGAGCGGAACTCCTCGACGAGGTGCGCGGGCGCCTTCTGCGGCGAACCGGCGTCGTAGGGGGGCTGCGGGTCGTACTCGATGCCGAGTTGTACGGCCTGTGCGACGAAGTCCCCGGCGATGCGGCCGATCAGCGTGAGCCCCATGTCGATGCCGGAGGAAACGCCGGCCGCGGTGACGTACTTGCCGTCGGTCACCACCCGTTCCCCCGTCGGCTCGGTCCCGAACTTCCGCAGTTCGTCGAGCGCCAGCCAGTGCGAGGTGGCGCGGCGCCCTTCGAGGAGGCCTGCGGCGGCGAGCAGCAGGGAGCCGGTACACACGGACGTCGTCCAGGTGCTGGTGGCGTCAGCGGCGCGGATCCAGTCGAGCAGCGCCCGATTCTCCATCTGCGGGGTCTGCCCCGGGCCGCCCGGGACGACCAGGACGTCCGGGTTCGGCACCTCGGCCAGGGTCCGGTCGGCGATCAGTGCGAGGCTGCCGCTGTCGGCACGGACGGGACCGGTCTGCTCGGCGACGAAGACCACCTCGGAGTCAGGGAGGCGACCGAGGGTCTCGTACGGTCCTACGGCGTCCAGGGCGGTGAAGCGGTCGAAGAGGACGATGGCGATCTGCACAGGGAGTCCTTTCAGTGGGCCGGGGTCGGGTGGAAGCGGCGGCGGTACTCGGAGGGGGCCGTGCCGAGGGCCTTGACGAAGGCGCGGCGCATGCCCTCGGGAGTGCCGTAGCCGCAGGCGCGGGAGATCTCCTCGATGCCGTCGGAGGTGTCCTCCAGGAGGCGGCGGGCGTGTTCCAGCCGGACCCGGTCGACGTACCGGCCCGGTGTCATGCCTGTCTCGGTCTGGAAGGCGCGGGCGAAGTGGCGGGGCGAGAGGCGGGCCCGGGCGGCGAGGCTCTCGACGCTCAGGTCGTCGGCGGGGTGCTCGGTGATCCACTGCTGGACCTCGCGCAAGGGCTCGCGCTGGGCGGTCTGGGCGGCGAGCTGGGCGCTGAACTGGGCCTGGTTGCCGGGCCGGCGCAGGAAGACGACCAGGTGGCGGGCGATGACGAGGGCGGCGTCCCGGCCCAGGTCCTCCTCGACCAGGGCGAGCGCGAGGTCGACCCCGGAGGTGACGCCGGCGGACGTCGACACATGTCCGTCGCGCACATAGATCGGGTCCGGGTCCACCTCCACGGACGGGTGGTCGCGGGCGAGCTTGTCGCAGTACGCCCAGTGCGTGGTGACGCGGCGGCCGTCCAGGAGCCCCGCCTCGGCGAGCCGGATGGCGCCGGTGCACACCGAGACCAGGCGCTCGGCCCGCGGCCCGTGCTCGCGCAGCCAGTCGGCGATGCGGGCGTCGGGGTGCCGGGTGCCCCGGCCACCGGGCACGAGGAGGGTATGCGGGGCATCCGCCCGCGCGAGGGCCTCGTCCGGTACGACGGTCAGGCCGCTGGAGGTGCGTACGGGAGCGCCGTCGAGCGAGGCCGTACGGATGCGGTACGTGCCCGGAGTGAGCTGCTCGGCCCCGGCGAAGACCTCCAGCGGGCCGGTGACGTCGAGGCTCTGCACGCCGTCGAAGAGGACGAAGAGAACGGTTCGCTGGGCCATGCCTTTGATTCTTGGGGCGGGGCGCGATGGCGGCAATGACGAGTTCCCCACCTTTTCTGCCATGCCCGGCACAGCCGTCGAACGGATACCAAGCGGTCGGTAACCTGCTCGTCATGACTACTGCCGCCCTGGAACCACGTGCCGGACGCCGCTGTCACAACCCGCTCAACTCCCTGCACGCGGCGCACTACTTCTCTCCCGACCTGGACAAGGAGCTGGCCGCGATCGGCGTCACCCATCCGCGGGCCGTCAACTTCGCGGTGCGGGCCGCAGCGCTGGGTCCGGTCGGGCCGGGGGCGGTCACGGCGGCGTTCTACAACTACAAGCACGAGTTGGTCGCCGAGCACGTGCCCGCCGTGTGGCGGACCACCACGCCCGAACAGGTCCTGGCGGCACGCGCGCGTGCCGTCGACTCGACCCTGCGCCGCCTGCTCGGCGACGAGACCGTGGCGTCGGAGGGGATGGCCGAGGCCGCGCGGCTCGCGCTGCGGGCCACGGAGGCCTGTTCGCGCGCCGCCCGCCCGCTGTACTCCGCGCACGCCGACCTGCCGGTGCCCGAGGCACCCCACCTGGCGTTCTGGCACGCCGCGACGCTGCTGCGCGAGCACCGGGGCGACGGACATCTCGCCGCCCTGATGTCCGCGGAGCTGGACGGCCTGGAGGCCCTGGTGACCCACACCGCGACGGGCCGGGGCATGACACCGTCATGGGTGTTCACCACCCGCGGGTGGACCCGCCAGGAGTGGGACGCGGCCGCCGGCCGGCTCCGGGAGCGCGGACTGCTGGACGCCGACGGTGAGCTGACCGGGCGGGGTGTCGCCCTGCGGGAGGAGATCGAGGCGGAGACGGACCGCCTGGACCGGGCCCCGTACGAGCACCTCGGGGCCGACGGCGTACGACGGCTGACAGAGCTCGCGGTGGGCTTCGCCCGGGCCGCGTCGACCGCGGGGGCCTATCCCGCGGACCTGATCGGCAAGCGCTGAAACACGGGGCCACGAAGATTGCCCGGCCGTCTCGGAGGTACCCGTTCCTTTCCCGGTCGTCGCGGCCGGGAGAGGAAAGGGGATACACATGTTCCGCGCGATCGCAGACGTCCTGCGCCAGATCGGTGGCGCCATCGCCACCGTGGTGACCCTGCCCTTCCGGGCGGTGGCCCGGCTCTTCGGCGGTGCGTCCGGCTCCACGAGGAGCAGCAGGGCCTGATGACCTCGGCCTGATGACCGCGCCCTGATCCCCGACTGTCGGTGCCGCCTGCCACAATTGCCGCGCAACCTCAGTGAGAAGGCGGTACGGGATCGTGACGACACCCGGGTCCAGCGGGTCCACCAGCGCAGGGTCGATCGAAAGCAGGATCGCCGAGGAACTCGGCGTACGGGAGCGGCAGGTGAAGGCTGCCGTGGAGCTGCTGGACGGCGGTTCCACGGTTCCCTTCATCGCCCGCTACCGCAAGGAAGCGACCGAGATGCTCGACGACGCGCAGCTGCGCACGCTCGAGGAGCGGTTGCGGTATCTGCGGGAGCTGGAGGAGCGGCGGACGGCGATCCTCGACTCGGTGCGCGAGCAGGGCAAGCTCACCGAGGAGCTCGAGGCGCGGATCCGCGGCGCGGAGACCAAGGCGCGCCTGGAGGACATCTACCTGCCGTTCAAGCCGAAGCGGCGCACCAAGGCGCAGATCGCCCGCGAGGCAGGTCTGGAGCCGCTCGCCGAGGGCCTGCTCGGGGACCCGGGTGTCGCGCCGCTCGCCGCGGCCGCCGCGTTCGTCGACGCCGACAAGGGCGTCCCGGACGCGCAGGCCGCGCTGGACGGTGCCCGGGCGATCCTGACCGAGCGCTTCTCGGAGGACGCCGACCTGATCGGTGAGCTGCGCGAGCGCATGTGGGTGCGCGGGCGGCTGGTCGCCAAGGTACGGGACGGCAAGGAGGAGGCGGGCGCCAAGTTCGCCGACTACTTCGACTTCGCCGAGGCATTCACCGATCTGCCCTCGCACCGCGTCCTGGCGATGCTGCGCGGCGAGAAGGAGGAGGTCCTCGACCTCGTCCTGGAACCCGAGGAGCCGTCCGAGCAGCCCGGTCCTTCCTCCTACGAGGGGATCGTGGCCGGGAAGTTCGGCATCGCCGACCGCGGCCGCCCCGGCGACAAGTGGCTGGTGGACACGGTCCGCTGGGCCTGGCGGACCCGCATCCTCGTGCACCTCGGCATCGACCTCAGGCTGCGGCTGCGGACGGCCGCCGAGGACGAGGCGGTCAACGTGTTCGCGGCCAACCTCCGCGACCTGCTGCTCGCCGCCCCGGCCGGCACGCGCGCGACGCTGGGCCTGGACCCCGGGTTCCGTACGGGCGTGAAGGTCGCCGTGGTCGACGCGACCGGCAAGGTCGTCGCCACCGATGTCATCCACCCGCACGTCCCCGCCAACCGGTGGGACGAGGCGATCGCCAAGCTGGCCCGGCTGGCCCGGGAGCACGCGGTCGAGCTGATCGCGATCGGCAACGGCACGGCGTCCCGCGAGACCGACAAGCTCGCCGGTGAACTCATCACCAAGCACCCGGAGCTGAAGCTCACCAAGGTGATGGTGTCCGAAGCGGGGGCCTCCGTGTACTCGGCGTCCGCGTTCGCCTCGCAGGAACTGCCGGACATGGACGTGTCACTGCGCGGCGCGGTGTCCATCGCGCGCCGGCTCCAGGACCCGCTGGCCGAGCTCGTGAAGATCGACCCGAAGTCGATCGGCGTCGGCCAGTACCAGCACGACCTGTCCGAGGTGAAGCTGTCGCGCTCTCTGGACGCGGTGGTGGAGGACTGTGTGAACGGCGTGGGCGTCGACGTCAACACGGCGTCCGCCCCGCTGCTCGCCCGGGTCTCCGGGATCACCTCCGGGCTGGCCGAGAACATCGTGTCCCACCGGGACGCCAACGGCCCCTTCAAGGCCCGCACCGAGCTGAAGAAGGTGGCCCGCCTGGGCCCCAAGGCGTACGAGCAGTGCGCCGGCTTCCTGCGGATCCGTGACGGCCACGACCCGCTGGACTCCTCCAGCGTCCACCCCGAGGCATATCCGGTGGTGCGGCGCATGGTGAAGACCGCGGGACAGGACGTCGCCTCCCTCGTCGGCAACACGGCGACGCTGCGTTCGCTTCGGCCGCAGGACTTCGTGGACGAGACCTTCGGTCTGCCCACGGTGACGGACATCCTCAAGGAGCTGGAGAAGCCGGGGCGCGACCCTCGGCCCGCCTTCAAGACGGCGACCTTCAAGGAGGGCGTCGAGAAGATCTCCGACCTCGTCTCCGGGATGGTGCTGGAGGGGGTCGTGACGAACGTGGCGGCGTTCGGGGCGTTCATCGACGTCGGTGTCCACCAGGACGGTCTGGCGCATGTCTCCGCGTTGTCGAAGACGTTCGTCAAGGATCCGCGCGATGTGGTGAAGCCCGGCGACATCGTCAAGGTGAAGGTGCTGGAGGTCGATATTCCGCGGAAGCGGATCTCGTTGACGCTGCGGCTCGATGACGAAGCGGCGGCGAAGCCTTCCGGTGGGGAGCGTCGTCAGCCGCAGCGGGGTGGGCGGCCGCCTCAGCAGCGGCAGCAACGGCAGGCGGCGCCTGCTCCGGCCAACGGTGCGATGGCTGATGCTCTGCGTAAGGCGGGGCTGCTCGATTCCAAGAAAAAGGGGCGGTAGCGGTGGTGGGGGACTGCGCGCCGGTGGGGCTGGGCGCGCAGTTCCCCGCGCCCCTTCAGGGCGCTTCGGTCACCTTGCCCGATTGGACCTCCAGGCGACGGTTCACCCTCACCGCGTCCAGCATTCTGCGGTCGTGCGTGACCAGTAGCAGCGTGCCTTCGTAGGCGTCGAGGGCGGACTCCAGCTGTTCGATCGCCGGCAGGTCGAGGTGGTTGGTGGGCTCGTCCAGGACCAGCAGGTTCACTCCTCGGCCTTGCAGCAGTGCCAGGGCCGCCCTCGTCCGCTCTCCCGGCGACAGCGTCGCCGCCGAGCGGGTGACGTGGTCGGACTTGAGGCCGAACTTGGCCAGGAGGGTGCGGACCTCCGCCGGTTCCGTGTCGGGGACCGCCGCGCAGAAGGCGTCCAGCAGGGACTCCTCGCCGTGGAAGAGCTTGCGGGCCTGGTCGACCTCGCCGATCAGGACGCCGGAGCCCAGGGAGGACTGGCCGGAGGTCAGCGGGACCCGGCCCAGCAGGGCGCCGAGCAGGGTGGACTTTCCGGCTCCGTTCGCGCCCGTGACCGCCACCCGGTCCGCCCAGTCGATCTGGAGGGACACCGGACCGAGGACGAAGTCCCCCTGGCGCACCTCGGCGTCCCGCAGTGTCGCCACGACCGCGCCCGAGCGGGGGGCCGAGGCGATCTCCATGCGCAGTTCCCACTCCTTGCGCGGCTCCTCGACGACATCGAGGCGTTCGATCATGCGCTGGGTCTGGCGGGCCTTGGCGGCCTGCTTCTCGCTGGCCTCGCTGCGGAACTTGCGGCCGATCTTGTCGTTGTCGTTGTTCGCCTTGCGACGTGCGTTCTTCACGCCCTTGTCCATCCACGAGCGCTGCATCTGCGCCCGGTCCTGGAGGGCGGACCGCTTGTCGGCGAACTCCTCGTAGTCGTCCCGGGCGTGCCGGCGGGCCACCTCGCGCTCCTCCAGGTAGGCCTCGTAACCGCCGCCGTAGAGGGTGATCCGCTGCTGGGCCAGGTCGAGTTCGAGCACCTTGGTGACCGTGCGGGTGAGGAACTCGCGGTCGTGGCTGACCACCACCGTGCCGGCGCGCAGGCCCTTCACGAAGCGCTCCAGGCGCTCCAGGCCGTCCAGGTCGAGGTCGTTGGTCGGCTCGTCGAGGAGGAAGACGTCGTAGCGGGAGAGCAGCAGGGAGGCGAGGCCCGCGCGGGCCGCCTGGCCGCCCGACAGGGAGGTCATCGGCAGGTCCAGGTCGACCGCGAGTCCCAGGGAGTCGGTGACCTCCTCGGCGCGTTCGTCGAGGTCGGCGCCGCCGAGGTCGAGCCAGCGCTCCAGGCTGGTGGCGTACGCGTCGTCGGCGCCCGGGGCCCCGTCGACCAGGGCCTGGGTCGCCTCGTCCATCACCCGCTGGGCCTCGGCGACTCCGGTGCGGCGGGCGAGGAACGCGCGCACGGTCTCCCCCGGGCGCCGCTCCGGCTCCTGCGGGAGGTGCCCGACGGTGGCCGTCGGCGGGGAGAGCCTGAGCTCCCCCTCCTCCGGCGCGAGCAGCCCCGCGAGCATCCTGAGCAGCGTGGACTTGCCCGCGCCGTTGGCCCCGACCAGGCCGATCACATCTCCGGGCGCGACGACGAGGTCGAGCCCGCTGAACAGGGAACGGTCGCCGTGGCCGGCGGCGAGGTTCTTGGCGACGAGGGTGGCAGTCATCAGACCGTCGATCCTAACGGCGGCGGCGATTGCCCGGCGCGCGGGTTTCTCAGCGGGCCATCGGCTCCACCAGGACACTTCCCGAGGTCCGCGCCACCACGAACGATTGACCCTTCACCGCCTTGGCGTCCAGGGCGATCCGATGCCGGCCCGCCTCCAGGACGCCGTCGAAGACCTCCTGGGCGTGGGTGCGGTAGAGGCGGTCGAGGCGGTACGCCGTCAGGCGCACCCGGCACGGTGAGGTGACCTCGACGCCCGCCTCGCCGGCGGCGGCGACCAGCCGGGTCAGCCGGCGCCGTTCGGCGGGGCTGCGGTCGAGGGCGTGCTCTATCTGGGCCACGAGCAGCGGGACGATCGGGGCGAGACCGTCGACGTAGGCCACGTCGACTCCCGCGTGTTCGAAGGAGCGGCGTACGGCGGCACGTTCCTCCTCGGTGACCGCGCGGCCGAAGGCGACGGCGCCGTAGCCGCGCAGTTCGTCGGCGTGGACGGCTCCCACCTCGTGGGTGATGTCGGCGCCGATGCCGATGGTGCGCAGGGCGGCGGCGAGTTTGGCGAGGACGGCGACGCGGGCGCCGATGAGCAGGACACGGCGGCGGGCTCCCTCGGAGCCGTTGCCGCCCCGGAGCAGGGAGTCGAGCGCCGCGCGGTACTCGGCGCCCCGGAAACGGAACGGTCCGATGCCGTGGTAGCCGCTGAGCCGGAGGTCCACGTCCTCGGTGCTCTGCCAGGCGAAGTCCTTCCAGATGACATCGTCGCCGTCCCGCTCGATGACGGCGGTGACGGCTCCGCAGGCGAGATCCTCGCACTCGGGGCAGCCGTAGATGACGTGACGACCGCTCGGAAGCGGGGCGTCCGTCTCGCCCAGGAGGCTGCGGACCTGGGCGGTGAAGATCGCGGGTGGCACGTCGGAGGCGAGGGGGGAGACCGCGTCGAGGTCGGAGAGCTGGAAGAGGAGGGGGCGGCCGTCGACGATGAAGTCCACGAAGTCCCGGTGTACCTGGAAGTCACCGTTGGCGAGGACTCCACCGGCACGCATCGCCGGTGCCAGGCCGAAGGTCGCGTAGGCGGCAGACATGGTGTGAGTATTCCCGGCTTTGGGCCGGTCTGAGCACGGCATGGGTCATTCCGCTCACGCCGGGCGGCGCGGTCGTCCGACGTGCACCTCGGCGGGTACGGGGAGTTGGCGGCGCGGCCCGGCGTCAGCGGCGTACGCATGGTCGAAGGAGGACCGGTCGGAGGGGGTGTGACCGCCTCCTCGGCGTGCGCCGGATCAGCTGTGGTCGTGGCCCAGTGGGTCGCCCTCCGTCTCGGTGCCGGGGCCCGGGCCGATCTGGATCCCGAAGTCGCCGTCGTACTTCCGGTGGCCCTCGATCACGGCGAGTTCGACGGCCTCGGAGCCCATCTCGCCGCGCACGATGAGCGGGTCCCGGCGCAGGTCGCGCATGAGGGCGACGCACATGCCGATCATCACGAGGACGAAGGGCGCGGCGGCCAGGATGGTGAGGTTCTGCAGGCCGGTGAGCGCGTCGCCCTGGCCGCTGCCGACGAGCAGCATGATGGCGGCGACCGCTCCGGTGACCACGCCCCAGAACACGACGACGAACCGGCCGGGTTCGAGTGCGCCCCGCTGGGAGAGCGTGCCCATCACGATGGACGCGGCGTCGGCGCCGGAGACGAAGAAGATGCCGACCAGGATCATCACGAGCAGGCTGGTGGCGGTGGCGATGGGGAATTCCTGGAGGACGCCGAAGAGTTGGCCCTCCGGAGTCGACTCGCCGCCGAGCGCGCCGCCCTCCTTCAGCTTCATGGCCGTACCGCCGAAGATCGCGAACCAGACGAGGCTGACCGTGCTGGGCACGAGGATGACGCCGCCGACGAACTGCCGGATGGTGCGGCCGCGGCTGATGCGGGCGATGAACATGCCGACGAAGGGCGTCCAGGAGATCCACCAGGCCCAGTAGAAGACGGTCCAGCTGCCGAGCCAGTCCGCGACGCCCTTGCCGCCGCTCGCCTCGGTACGGCCGGCGAGCTGGGGCAGGTCGCCGAGGTAGGAGAAGACCGAGGTGGGCAGCAGGTCGAGCACGATGATCGTGGGGCCCGCGATGAACACGAACACGGCGAGGATCAGGGCGAGCACCATGTTGGTGTTGGACAGCCACTGGATGCCCCGCTCGATGCCGGACACGGCCGAGAGCACGAAGGCCAGGGTCAGCACGGCGATGATCGTGACGAGCAGGCCGGTGCTGACGTCGTCCATCCAGTTCAGTTCCCGGAAACCGGAGCCGATCTGGAGGGCGCCGAGGCCCAGGGAGGCCGCGGAGCCGAAGACGGTGGCGATGATCGCGAGGATGTCGATCACCCGGCCGACCGTGCCGTTGGCGTGCTTCTCCCCGATGAGCGGGGTGAACACGGCGCTGATGGTCTGCCGCCGGCGCTTGCGGAAGGTGCTGTAGGCGATGCCCAGGCCGACGACCGCGTAGATCGCCCAGGGGTGCAGGGTCCAGTGGAAGAGGGTGGTGGCCATCGCCGTCTCCATGCGTTCACCGGAGTTGGCGGGGTTCGTGCCCGGGGGCGGGGTCGTGTAGTGCGAGAGGGGCTCGCTGACGCCGTAGAACATCAGGCCGATGCCCATGCCGGCGCTGAACATCATCGCGACCCAGGACACCGTCTTGAACTCGGGCTCCTCGCCCTCGGCGCCCAGGTGGATGCGGCCGTAGCGGCTCATCGCGAGCCACAGGGCGAACACCACGAAGCACGAGGCGGCCAGCATGAAGGCCCAACCGCCGTTGTGGATCAGCCCTTTGAGCAGGGTGGTGGAGACGTCCTCCAGGGAGTCCGTCGCCGCCCAGCCCCAGATCACGAAGGCCAGGGTGATGACGGCGGTGACACCGAACACCACCCGGTCGGTCTCGTGGCCGAGGATGCCCGCGGCACCTTCCCGGCCGCCTCTCTTCTTCAGGTCTTCAGTCATCTGCGGCACCTTCCCCTGGGGCGGTGGATACGCCGGTTTTCACCAAGTTCCCCAGGACCTACCACAGGTGCCGCAGATCTCGACCGATTCAGCAGCCGGTGTCGGGCTCCCCGGCGGTGACGGTTCCGATCACCGGCCCACCTCCGGGACACGCTGGGTGGCGCGCGGAGCGCGGACACCGTCGAGGGCTCGCGCCGCATCCGGTACGACCGTCTCGGCGCCCTTCGTCGCGTGCGCGAAGGCGGCGGCGCCGCCGACCAGCGGCACGCGGGCCGAGGTGCGGGCCAGGTCGATGGTGAGGGTGGGCTTGGTGGACGGCGGGTCGATGAGGTCCTTGTCGGTGCCCGCGACGATCAGGGCGAGGCGGTGGCCCGCCGGGACGACGTGGTCCGTGGCGCCCAGGTCGAGGGTGATGGTGTACGCCCTGCCCGGGGTGAGCGGGACGCCCTTGCGGTCCGAGGCGTAGTTGCCCAGGTCGGCCCAACCGCGGCTGACCACGGTGTAGTCGACCGCGGTGGTCTTCGCCTGCGTCTGCTTGAAGCAGGCGCTGTCGCCGGTCGTGCTCGCGCCCCAGCAGGTGCGGTCGGTGAGGGTGGTGATGCCCTCGCCGCCGGCCGCGTAGTCGCGGATGGTGTCGGGGCCGAGGTCCACGAGTACGGCGGAGAGGTGGGCCGTGGTGGTGGTCGGGGTCGCCGTGACCGTGACCTTGGAGGATCCGGACAGGCGGAGGTCCTTGGTGAGGGTTCCGGTGGTGAAGCCCGCCTTGTCGGGGGTCGACGTGTCGATCCGGGCGGCCCAGTCCGTCTCGCTCAGCGCGGGGTCGTCGGTGAAGGTCTCGGTGCCCTTGGCCTTGGCGAGGCCGAGGGTGCCGACGCCCGGCTGTGCGCCCTTCGCCGGGCGCAGAGTGGTCGCCGAAGTGCCGCGCGGGGGCCAGGACTTCGAGGTGACCCACTGGTCGGGGTGGCGTTCGATGTCGGCCATGGGCTCGCGGTCGATGCCGTTGTCGTAGCCGAGGAGTTCGTGGTCGAACCAGCGGTGCAGGGTGTCGACCCACTCCGCGCGCCGGAAGTCGAAGGGGTCGACGTGGCCGGTCTGGGAGAGCCAGATCTTGCGTTCGACGCCGTTCTTCGCGAGGGCGTCCCACCACGGACCGACGTGCTGGAGACGGACGTTGAGGTCCTGCATTCCGTGGACGAGGAAGACGCTGGCCGTGACCTTGCGCGCGTCCTTCACGTAGTCGCGCTCGGTCCACAGCGGGGTCCGGTCGCCGGTGCGGGGTGCCTGGTCGACGAGTTTCTGCTGGACGGCGGCGCACTTGGCGCGGGCGTCGGGGCTGTCGACGTAGTCGGAGAGCCAGTCGGGGCCGGAGTCGTAGAGCGGGGCGCCCTGGGAGAAGTAGTAGTCGTACCAGGTGGAGATGGCGCTGATCGGGACGATGGTCTTCAGTCCCTTGACGCCGGTGGCGGCGACGCCGTTGGCGATGGTGCCGTCCCAGCTCTTGCCGATCATGCCGGTCCTGCCGTTGGTCCAGGTGGCCCTGGCCTTCGCTGTGCCCGTGCGGCTGGTGTACGCGGTGGCCCGGCCGTTGAGCCAGTCGACCACCGCCTTGGCGGACTGGATGTCGGAGCGGCCGCCGACGTCCACACAGCCGTCGGAACGGTTGGTGCCGGCGAGGTCGACCCCGACGAAGGCATAGCCGCGGGGCACGAAGTAGTTGTCGTAGAACAGCGGCATCCGGACGACGTTCCCCTGGGCGTCGTACGTCTTCAGCTGGCTCTCGTTGCCGCGTCCGCAGCACGAGTAGTACGGGCTGGCGTCCATGATGACCGGGACCTTGCGGCCCCGCTGGGCGGGTTCGCGGGGCCGGACAATGTCGACGGCGACACGGTCGGTCTTTCCGTCACCGTCGCCGTCGAGCCGGGTGTCCACCCAGACGGCCTCGCGGACGGCGTTGTCGTACGAGTAGATCGGTTGGCTCTCGCGCGGGGCCGTGCGGGTCTGTGCCTGTGCGGTCGCGGGCGCGAGGAAGGTAGCCAGCAGGGCGGCGGTGGCCGCGGCGGCTGTCGCGAGCGGTCTCCAGGTCGTGAAGCGCGTGCGTATCGACATGGGCGGACGGTACTGCGGTCAACTCCCGCACAAAAGAGGGCCCATTGAGTCCATGACGGCCGAATGGCGATCGTGTGACAGGAGGGACCGTGGACACGTCCGGCTCACAGGTGGTGAATAGGCTGCGAACAGACTTCATCTCCCCACGACTTGGAGCTTTCGTGCACCGCAGACTCATCGCACCGGGCGCATTCGCGGCGGCCTCCCTGATGCTGGCGATCCCGGCGTCGGCGGCGGGCTTCTCCCCCGGCGCTCCGGGCATCGGCGACCCCTACTACCCGGACTACGGCAACGGCGGATACGACGTCTCCCACTACGACCTGCGGCTGAAGTACCAGCCGGCGACGGACGAGTTGGAGGGCACAGCCACCCTTCTGGCGCGCACCACGCAGGACCTGTCCCGCTTCGATCTGGACTTTCTCCTCGACGTGAGCGAGGTGCGGGTCAACGGCGCCAAGGCCTCGTTCACCACCTCCGGTGAGCACGAGCTGGAGATCACGCCGAAGTCACCGCTGGCCAAGGGAACGTCCGTGACGGTGGTGGTCCGCTACAGCGGGGTGCCGTCGTCGAAGCAGGCGTACGGCTTCACGAGCTGGCACCGCACCCCTGACGGCGGGGTCGGGGCGAACGAGCCCGAGGCGGCCTGGTGGTGGTTCCCCAGCAACGACCACCCGCTCGACAAGGCCACCTACGACGTTTCGGTCCTCGTGCCCGACGGCAACCAGGCCATCTCCAACGGCACGCTCCAGTCGACGAGTTCACGCCTGGGCTGGACCCGCTGGAACTGGCGCTCCGACAAGCCGCAGGCCACGTATCTCGCGACGCTCGCCGTCGGGAAGTTCGACCTCACCACCGGGACGACAGACGGTGGCATTCCGGTCGTCAACGCCTACAGCAAGGACCTCGGGGCCAACTACGGCGCGGCGCGGGCCAGTGTGGAGCGGACCGGGGAGATCGCCGACTGGCTGAGCGGGTACTTCGGGCCGTATCCCTTCGACGCGCTCGGCGGCTATGTGCCGAACACGAACACCGGGTACGCGCTGGAGACACAGACCCGGCCCTTCTACAGCCCGCGCCAGTTCGCGAACGGGTCCAACACCTCCGTGGTCGTGCACGAGTTGGCCCACCAGTGGTACGGCGACCTGGTGTCGGTACACGACTGGAAGGACATCTGGATCAACGAGGGCTTCGCGCGGTACGCGCAGTGGCTGTGGTCCGAGCACGAGGACGAAGGGACCGCGCAGGAACTCGCCGACTACGTGTACGCCGCGCACCCGGCCGACGACGCGTTCTGGACGGTGAAGCCGGGTGACCCCGGGCCGGAGAACCAGTTCGACATCGCCGTCTACGACCGGGGCGCGCTGGCCCTGCAGGCGCTGCGGAACGAGATCGGTGACGACGCGTTCTTCGCGGTGCTGAAGGGCTGGCCGCAGAAGTACGCGTACGGCAACGCCTCCGTCGCCGAGTTCCAGAAGTACGCCGAGGAGGTGTCGGGGCAGTCGCTGGCCGCGCTGTTCGACACGTGGCTGTTCCAGCCGTCGAAGCCGGGGGCGCCCGCGGCGCGGGGTGCGTCGATCGCGAGGACCGCGCAGGCTCCTGTGCAGCCCAAGTCGTGGAAGCAGATCGCGGCGACGAACGACGTGCACACCGACTAGGGGGTTGGGGGCGGCCCGTCCTTCGACTCCCGTCGAGGTGCGGGCCGCTCCGACGGCGTCCTCACCCGGTGAGGGTGACCGATTCACCGCGAGTCGAGACATCGGCCACGCGGGCGAGAAGTGCATCGGGTCAACTCCCGCCCTCCCCATGGTCGTAGACAGTGACCGCGACGCCCCGCTTCACCAGCCGCTCGTCGATCAGCGGCGCCACGCGGGACCACTTTCCGCCGGCCAGTCCGCAGCCTATCCGTGGCATGTGCACGGACGCGTCGAGCTCCAGGGCCTTGTCGGCCAGGCGGCCCAGAGCCGCGTCGATCGCCTCGTACCGGACCGGGATGCCCTTGCTGCCGCTCCGTATCCCCCGCTGCCCGACCATGTTGGCCACCCAGACGTACGGCTCGACCTGCACGAACTGCACGGCGCCCAGCCCGAAGTCGTTCGACGCGCGCCTTCGGTGCCAGGCGCGGTAGGCGCTCTCCGGCTCGGGCCACCTGCGCGACACCGCCACGACGAAGCCCTTGCCCCAGCCGCCGATGTCGTTGCAGACATGCGCGATCAGCTTGGTGCCCTTCACCGATGGTGCGGTGGCGTCGCCTCGGACGTACGTGATCTCCCCCATGACTCCACCGTAGAGGGCACCACTGACAACGCGGTGCCCCGTCAGTCCGTGAGGTCGGTCAGCTCGCGGTCCGATGTCTGCTCGACCCTGCGGCGGATGGCGAACCACCCGCCCACCAGGAGTACCGCGATCACCGGGATGAGCAGCAGCGTCCTGCGGCCGACCTCGGGGTCGTTCCACATCATGCCCAGGCAGGCCAGCAGGAAGGCGATCGTGGTGATCTCCGTGGCCGGGCTGAAGGGCAGTCGGAAGGAGGGGCGGGTGACCAGGCCGGACCGCGCGCGGCGGACGAAGACCAGGTGGCAGACCATGATGATCACCCAGGTGCTGATGACGCCGAGGGAGGCGATGTTCAGCACGATCTCGAAGGCCTGGCTCGGCATCAGGTAGTTCAGGCCCACGCCGAGAACGCAGACCGCGCAGGTGAGCAGGATGCCGCCGTAGGGGACCTGGCTGCGGTTCATGCGGGCGGTGAACTTCGGGGCCGAACCCGCCGTCGCCATCGAGCGCAGGATGCGGCCCGTGGAGTACAGGCCGGAGTTCAGCGAGGACATCGCCGCCGTCAGGACCACCAGGTTCATCACGTCACCGGCCGCCGGAACCCCGATCTTCGACAGGACCGTGACGAAGGGGCTCTCGTCGGCCGAGTAGACCGAGGCCGGCAGGAGCAGGGCCAGCAGCACGACCGAGCCGACGTAGAACAGGGCCACCCGCCACATGATCGAGTTCACCGCGCGCGGGACGACCTTCTCCGGCTCCGCCGTCTCCCCCGCCGCGACACCGACCAGCTCCAGCGCGGCGTACGCGAAGATCACGCCCTGCATGACGAGGACGACCGGCATCACGCCGTACGGGAAGGCGCCGCCGTTGTCGGTGATCACGCCCGTGCCGGGTGTCCCGCCGCCCACCTCGTGCCGGGTGGCCAGCAGGAAGATGCCGATCAGCATGAAGCCGACGAGGGTGGCGACCTTGATGATCGCGAACCAGAACTCCATCTCGCCGAAGATCTTCACCGAGATCAGGTTGACGGTCAGCACCACCGCGAGGGCGATGAGCGCCAGCGTCCACTGCGGGATGTCGGTGAACAGGCTCCAGTAGTGCGTGTAGAGCGCGATCGCGGTGATGTCGGCGATGCCGGTCGTCGACCAGTTCAGGAAGTACATCCAGCCGGCGACGTACGCGCCCTTCTCGCCGAGGAACTCGCGCGCGTACGACACGAAGGAGCCCGAGGAGGGGCGGTAGAGGACCAGCTCGCCCAGGGCGCGGACGACGAAGAAGGCGAAGATGCCACAGACCAGGTAGGCCAGCGCCAGCGCCGGGCCCGCGGTGTGGAGTCGTCCTCCGGCGCCCAGGAAGAGGCCGGTGCCGATCGCGCCGCCGATGGCGATCATGTTGACGTGGCGGGCCTTGAGGTCCTTGCTGTAGCCGGCGTCGCCCGCGTCGGCGGGCACCTGGGCCACGTCGGTGCGGGAGGCGGCCTGTGCCGATTGCACGGCGTCCTTGCTCACAGGTGGTTCCACTCTCTGGTGCGCCCCGGCAGGTCTCGCCCGGGTCTCCGGACGTGCGTCGGCCCCTGCCTCCTGGCACAAGGCACCGGCCGAGGGCTCGCCTTCCCCGGAACCGTCCTCGCACGCGGTGGCGGGCGTCACAGCGAGGGCACCTCACATGATCGGAAAGGACCGCCGATCGGGTGTCACAGCGATGGTGAGACAGCGATACTGCTGCACATGACGACCGACCCCTCCCCCGACGCCGACGCCGATGCCGACGCCGATGCCGATGCCGAGGAGCCGGCCCTCACCGTCGACGAGCTGGCCGCGCGGGCGGGGGTCACGGTCCGCACCATCCGCTTCTACGGCACCCGAGGACTGCTGCCGCCGCCGGTGATCGGTCCGCGCCGGGTCGGTCGCTACGGCCGCGAGCACCTCGCGCGCCTCGCACTGATCGAGGAGCTCCAGCACCAGGGCATGACGCTGGCGGCGATCGAGCGGTACATGCAGCAGCTCCCGGCCGACCTGAGCGCCCATGACCTCGCGATCCACCGGGCGGTCGTGGCCTCCTGGGCCCCGGACGTGGTGGAGCGGGTGACGCGCGAGGAACTCCGGCGGCGGGCGGGGCGGGCGCTGAGCGACGACGACCTGGAGCGGCTCGCCGCGATGGACGTCGTACGGCGGGACGGTGACGGCTACCGCGTCGACCTGGGGCTGCTCCGGCTCGGCGTCGGACTGCTCGACGTCCCCCTGTCGCAGGAGGCGATCCTCGCCTCGCGGAAGGTGCTCATCGAGCACTCCCGGGCCGCCGCGCACGAGTTGTCGCAGCTGTTCCGGGGCGAGGTGGCACAGCGGGACGCGCAGGACGTGAGGTCGCTGTCCGCGCACATGGAACCCCTGGTCGTGCAGGCCCTGTTGACGACGTTCCAGCGGTCCCTGAAGGAGGAACTGCGCCAGTGGACGTCAGAGGTGGGCGGGGCCTCCTGAGACGGTGAAGGGTGCCCCGCGTGCCGGGCGAGCCGAGTTCGCCCGCCCGGCGTGCGCAGCGTCCGTCTCACTCGTCCGCGAAACGGCCCCCGTTCGCCGCCTTCTCGACCAGCAGCGCCGGAGGCGTGAAGCGCTCGCCGTATCGGTCCGCCAGTTCACGCGCGCGTGCCACGAAGCCCGGCAGGCCGCCCTCGTAGCCGTTGATGTACTGGAGGACGCCGCCCGTCCAGCCGGGGAAGCCGATGCCGAAGACGGAGCCGATGTTGGCGTCGGCGACCGAGGTCAGGACTACCTCCTCCAGGAGCTTGACCGTGTCCAGGGCCTCGGAGAAGAGCATGCGTTCCTGCATGTCCCGGAAGGGGATCTCCGAACCCGCGCGCGTGAAGTGTTCGCGCAGGCCCGGCCACAGGGAGGTGCGCCTGCCGTCGTCGCCGTAGTCGTAGAAGCCGCCGCCTCCGCTGCGGCCGGTGCGGCCGAACTCGTCGACCATGCGGTCGATGACCGCCTCGGCGGGGTGGGGTGTCCAGGTGCCGCCCGCCTCCTCGACCGCCTGCCTGGTCTCCTTGCGGATCTTGCGCGGGAGCGTCAGCGTCAGTTCGTCCATCAGCGACAGGACCTTCGCCGGGTAGCCCGCCTGCGCCGCCGCCTGTTCGACCGACGCGGGCTCGATGCCCTCGCCGACCATCGCCACGCCCTCGTTGAGGAAGTGGCCGATCACACGGGAGGTGAAGAAGCCGCGGGAGTCGTTGACGACGATCGGGGTCTTCCTGATCTGCCGCACCAGGTCGAAGGCGCGCGCCAGGGCTTCCTCGCCGGTGCGCTCGCCCTTGATGATCTCGACCAGCGGCATCTTGTCGACCGGTGAGAAGAAGTGCAGGCCGATGAAGTCGTCCTGGCGCTCCACGCCCTCGGCCAGCGCCGTGATCGGCAGCGTCGAGGTGTTGGAGCAGAGCAATGCGTCGGGCTGGACGATGTGCTGGATCTCCTGGAAGACCTTGTGCTTCAGCGCCGTGTCCTCGAACACCGCCTCGATGACCGCGTCGCAGCCCGCGAGGTCCTGCGGGTCCGCCGTCGGCGTGATGCGGGCCAGGAGCGCGTCCGCCTTCTCCTGCGTCGTACGGCCGCGGGAGACCGCCTTCGCGCAGAGCTTCTCCGAGTAGGCCTTGCCCTTGGCCGCCGCCTGCGGTGACACGTCCTTCAGGACGACGTCGATGCCCGCCCGGGCGCAGGAGTACGCGATGCCCGCGCCCATCATCCCGGCGCCGAGCACGGCCACCTTGCGGACCGGGCGGGGTGCCACGCCCTTGGGTCGGTTGGCGCCGGAGTTCACCGCCTGGAGGTCGAAGAAGAACGCCTGGATCATGTTCTTCGAGGTCTGGCCGGCGGCCAGCTCGACGAAGTAGCGCGCCTCGATGACCTGCGCGGTCTCGAAGTCGACCTGGGCGCCTTCCACCGCGGCCGCGAGGATGTTGCGCGGGGCCGGGTAGGGCGCGCCGTTGGTCTGCTTGCGCAGGCTCGCCGGGAAGGCGGGCAGGTTCGCCGCGAACTTCGGGTGGGCGGGGGTGCCGCCGGGGATGCGGTAGCCCGGCCTGTCCCAGGGCTGCTGGGACTCGGGGTTGGCCTCGATGAACGCGTGGGCCTTGGCGAGGAGTTCGTCCTGGGTGGTGACCACGTCGTCGACCAGGCCGTTCTGCAGGGCGCGCTGCGGGGCGTACTGCGTGCCCTGGAGCAACACCTTCAGCAGGGCGTCGGCGATGCCCAGGAGACGGACGGTGCGGACCACACCGCCGCCGCCCGGGAGCAGACCCAGGGTGACCTCGGGGCAGCCGATCTTGGAGCCGGGCGCGTCGAGGGCGATGCGGTGGTGGCAGGCCAGGGCGATCTCGTAACCGCCGCCCAGGGCCGCTCCGTTGATGGCGGCGACGACCGGCTTGCCCAGGGTCTCGATGCGGCGCAGGTTGCGCTTGATCGCGAGGCCGCCGTCGAAGAGTTCCTGCGCGGTCTCGGGCGTGACCCGGATGAGGTCGCGCAGGTCGCCGCCGGCGAAGAAGGTCTTCTTGGCGGAGGTGATGATGACACCGCGGATGGTGTCCTTCTCGGCCTCCAGGCGGTCGGTGATCACCGCGAGGGAGTCGCGGAACGCCTGGTTCATGGTGTTGGCGGACTGGTTCGGGTCGTCGAGGACGAGGGTGACGACGCCCGTGCGGTCCTGTTCCCAGCGGATGGTCGTGGGCTGAGTGCTCATGTGGATGTGCTCCGTGTGATCCGTCGTATCCGTGGGAGGGGGTCAGATGCGCTCGACGATGGTGGCGATGCCCATGCCGCCGCCCACACAGAGCGTCGCGAGGCCGTACCGCTTGTCCTGGCGCTCCAGTTCGTCGATCAGGCTGCCCAGGATCATGGCGCCGGTGGCGCCGAGCGGGTGGCCGAGCGCGATCGCGCCGCCGTTGACGTTGACCTTGTCCAGCGACAGGCCCATGTCCCTGACGAAGCGCAGGACGACTGCCGCGAAGGCCTCGTTGATCTCGACGAGGTCGATGTCGTCGATGCTCAGCCCGGCCTTGGCGAGCGCCTTGCGGGTGGCGGGCGCGGGGCCGGTGAGCATGATGGTGGGCTCGGAGCCGGAGACCGCGGCGGAGACGATCCGCGCGCGCGGGGTGAGGCCGTAGCGCTCGCCGACCTCCTGGGAGCCGATCGCGACCAGCGAGGCGCCGTCCACGATGCCGGAGGAGTTGCCCGCGTGGTGGACGTGGTCGATCTTCTCGACCCAGTGGTACTTCTGCAGGGCCACGGCGTCGAAGCCGCCCAGGTCGCCGATGTCCGCGAAGGACGGCTTGAGCCCCGCGAGGGAGTCGGCGGTGGTGCCGGGGCGCAGGTGCTCGTCGTGGTCGAGGACGGTCAGGCCGGCGCGGTCCTTCACCGGGACGACGGAGCGGTCGAAGCGGCCCTCCTTCCAGGCCGTCGCGGCACGCTCCTGACTCAGAGCGGCGTATTCGTCGACGTCACGCCGCGAGAATCCCTCGATCGTGGCGATCAGGTCGGCGCCGATGCCCTGCGGCACGAAGTTGACGGCGAGGTTGGTCATCGGGTCGTTGAACCAGGCGCCGCCGTCGGAGGCCATCGGCACCCGGGACATCGACTCGACACCGCCCGCCAGGATCAGGTCCTCCCAGCCGGAACGCACCTTGGCGGCGGCCAGGTTGACGGCCTCCAGGCCCGAGGCACAGAAGCGGTTCTCCTGCACGCCCGCGACCGTGTCCGGGAGGCCCGCGGCGATCGCGGCGGTGCGGGCGATGTCGGAGCCCTGGTCGCCGACCGGGCTGACGACGCCGAGCACGATGTCGTCGACCGCCGCCGGGTCCAGGTCCGGGAAGCGGGCGCGGATCTCGTGGATGAGTCCGACGACCAGGTCGATGGGCTTGGTGCCGTGCAGGGCGCCGTTCGCCTTGCCGCGGCCGCGCGGGGTGCGGATCGCGTCGTACACGTACGCTTCGGTGCTCACGGGGAAGCCTTTCAATGAGGGTCAGCTCAGCAGGGAACGGCCGATGATCTCCTTCATGATCTCGGTCGTGCCGCCGTAGATGGTCTGGATCCGGCCGTCGGTGAAGGCCCGCGCGACCGGGTACTCGCTCATGTAGCCGTAGCCGCCGTGCAGTTGCAGGCAGCGGTCCGCGACCCGCTTCTGGAGCTCGGTCGCCCACCACTTGGCCATGGAGGCGTGGACGGCGTCCAGTCCCCCGTCGCAGTGGTCCTCGACGCAGCGGTCGAGGAACGTCCGCGTGACGGCGCACTCCGTGGCCATCTCGGCTATCTCGAACCGGATGTGCTGCTTGGTCGCGAGCGGCCGCCCGAAGGCCTCGCGCTCCTTGACGTACTCGGTGGTGATCTCCAGGAGATGCTCGGCGGCGGCGACCGCGGCGACGGCGATGCTCAGGCGCTCCTGCGCGAGGTTGGTCATCAGGTGCCCGAAGGCGCCGTCGCGCTCGCCGAGGAGGTTCTCCTTGGGCACGCGTACGTCGTGGAAGAACAGCTCGGCCGTGTCCTGGGCCTTCTGGCCGATCTTGTCGAGGTTGCGGCCGCGCTCGAAGCCGTCCATGCCGCGCTCGACGACCAGCAGCGACAGTCCGCGGGCCCCGCCCTCGGGGGTGGTCTTCGCGACGACGATCACCAGGTCGGCGATGATCCCGTTGGAGATGAACGTCTTGGAGCCGTTCAGCACCCAGTGGTCGCCGCGGTCCTGCGCGTGCGTGCGGATGCCCTGGAGGTCGGAGCCCGCGCCCGGTTCGGTCATGGCGATGGCGGTGACGAGCGAGCCGTCGCAGAAGCCGGGCAGCCAGCGGCGCTTCTGCTCCTCGGTGGCGAGGCAGGTCAGGTAGGGCCCGATGACGTCGTTGTGCAGGCCCAGGGCGAGCCCGGGAGTGCCCGCGCGCGTGAACTCCTCGGCCAGGACGGTGGCGTAGCGGAAGTCGGTGGTGCCGCCGCCCCCGAACTCCTCGGGCACGGCGAGCCCGAGGAGGCCCTGCTTGCCGGCCGCCCGCCAGGCTTCGCGGGAGACGATGCCGTCCTTCTCCCACTGCGCGTAGTACGGCAGGACCTCCCTGGCCAGGAAGGCGCGCACGGTCGCGCGGAACGCGTCGTGCTCGGGGGCGAAGAGCTGCCGCTTCATTCGGGGCCTTTCATCTGGGGCCTTCATCAGGGCCTGCATTCGGGCCTTTCAGAAGATCCGGTACGTCCCAGTCGCGTGCCACCTCCGCGCTGTGGGCGCCGGCCCGGGCGGGCCCGGTGCGGACGGCCGTGGGGGTCGCGGAGAAGCGGGGCGCGGGGGCGGGCTGGGTGATGCCGCCGTGGTCGGTGAAGGTGCCGCGGGCGGCGAGGTGCGGGTGGTGCGGGGCCTCACGCAGCGACAGCACGGGCGCCACGCACGCGTCGGTGCCCTCGAAGACGGCCGTCCAGTCGTCTCTCGTACGGCTGCGGAAGCGGGCCGCGACCGCCTCGCGCAGCTCGCCCCAGCGGGTCCAGTCCTTGCGGGCGTCCGCGAAGTCCGGGAGGCCGAGCAGGTCCAGGAAGAGGTCGTAGAACTGCGGCTCCAGCGCGCCCACAGCCATGTACTTGCCGTCGGCGGTCTCGTAGGTGCCGTAGTACGGGCAGCCGCCGTCGAGGAGGTTGGCGCCGCGCCGGTCCTGCCAGCCGCCGGCCGCGGCCATGCCGTGGAGCATCGCGGAGAGGTGGGAGGTGCCGTCGACGATGGCGGTGTCCACGACCTGGCCGGTGCCGGTCGCGCGCGCGTGGTGCAGGGCGGCGAGGACACCGACGACGAGGTAGAGGGAGCCGCCCGCGTAGTCGCCGAGGAGGTTGGCGGGCACGGCCGGGGGACGGCCCGGTTCGCCGATCAGGCCGAGGGTGCCGGTGAGGGCGATGTAGGCGATGTCGTGCCCGGCGCGCTGGGCCAGCGGCCCCTCCTGGCCCCAACCGGTCATGCGGCCGTAGACGAGGGCGGGGTTGCGCGCGTGACAGTCCTCGGGGCCGACGCCGAGGCGTTCCGCGACGCCGGGGCGGTTGCCCTCGATGAGGATGTCGGCGCGGGCGGCGAGGTCGAGGACGCGGGCGGGGCCGTCCGGGGACTTCAGGTCGACCACCACGGAACGCTTGTTGCGGTTGGTGACGTCGTACTCCGGCTTGATCGCCAGGCCGACTCCGCCGGGTCGGTCGACGCGCACGACGTCGGCGCCCAGGTCGGCCAGGAGCATCGCGGCGAACGGGCCCGGCCCGATCCCGGCCAGCTCGACGACGCGCACGCCGGTGAGCGGCCCCTGTCCTGGCGTCGTCGCCATTCGGCCCCCAAGTCCCACAGGTATGACACAACTGATGTAACACCAGTGATGCTAAGAACGTGTTCCACCGAGCACAAGAGCTGAGCGAGCAAGCGCTTAGCCAATTGTCGGGGATCGGCGTCCGTCCAGCTCGGCTGTCAGCCGCTTCGGCGCGGTCGCGCGGTAGCTCTCCTCCACCCAGTCGCACAGCAGCTCCGCGGCCGGGACGCCCTCGCCCTCCAGCGGGACGCGCACCCAGCCGGCCCTGCCCAGGCCGTACCCGGACGGCGCCGCGCCGGGACAGGCCAGCGCGTGCGCGTGGACGGCCTCGTCGGTGAGCTTCACCGTCATGCCCGGCGGGTGGCTGCCGTCGTCGACGCCGAGGAAGACGAACACCTTCCCCTTGACCTTCGCCACGGACTCGCCCCACGGGAACTCCTCGACGGCACCCGGCAGCCCGAGGGCGAATTCGCGCACTTTCTCCCTCTTCCTCAGGGCGTTTTCGGGCACGGCCACCTTCCACCTCCGGGCTCGTCGTCGGGCTCCGCACTCCTCACGCTAGCCTCGGCCACCGACAACGGCGCGTGGTGCGGACCGAGGAGTGTCATGAGCAGGCTGAACGCAACGGACCGTCCGTACGACATCGTGCTCTTCGGAGCCACCGGCTTCGTCGGCACGCTGACCGCGGAGTATCTCGCCGCGCACGCTCCCGAGGGGCTGCGCTGGGCCGTCGCGGGCCGCAGCGAGCGGAAGCTGGAACGGCTGCGCGAACGGCTGCCGGGCGGCGAGAGCGTCGGAGTGCTGCGCGCCGACGTGGCCGAGCCGGGCTCGGTGCGCGAACTCGCCGAGCACGCGCGCGTGGTGGCCACGACCGTGGGGCCGTACGTGAACTACGGCGAGGACCTCGTCGCGGCCTGCGCGGACACCGGTGCCGACTACCTGGATCTGACCGGCGAGCCGGAGTTCGTGGACCTGACGTACGTCCGGCACGACGCACGCGCGCGGGAGACCGGCGCACGCCTTGTGCACGCCTGCGGGTTCGACTCGATCCCGCACGACCTGGGTGCCTACTTCACCGTCCAGCAGCTGCCCGAGGGGGTGCCGCTGACGGTCGACGGGTTCGTCACCGCCGACGCCACGTTCTCGGGCGGTACGTTCGCGTCCGCGCTGAACCAGTTCTCGCGGCTGCGGCCGATGCTGGCCGCCGAGCGGGACCGGCGGCGGCACGAGCCGCGCCTGGTGGGCCGGCGTGCCGCCGCGCCGACGGGCGCGCCCCGGTTCGCCAAGGAGATCGGCGCGTGGGCGCTGCCGCTGCCGACGATCGACCCGCAGATCGTGCGCCGGTCGGCGAAGGCGCTCGATCGCTACGGCCCCGACTTCCGCTACCGCCACTACGCGGCCGTACGACGTCTGCCCGTCGCGCTGGGCGGTGTGGCGGCGATGGGCGCGCTCGTCACGGCGGCCCAGTTGCCGCCCGCGCGCCACTGGCTGTCCGACCGGCTCAAGCCGGGGGACGGGCCGAGCGCGGAGAAGCGCGCGAAGAGCTGGTTCTCGGTGCGCTTCGTCGGCGAGGGCGGTGGCCGGCGGGTGTTCACGGAGGTCGCGGGCGGTGACCCGGGGTACGACGAGACGGCGAAGATGTTCGCCGAGTCGGCCCTGTCCCTGGCCCTCGACGACCTTCCGGGGACGTCCGGCCAGGTCACCACGGCGGTCGCGATGGGTGACGCCCTGATCGAGCGGCTGCGACGGGCCGGGATCACCTTCCGGGTGGCGTCGAGCCGGTGAGCGCGGACCGTACACCCGGGCCTCGCACACCGGTGGACCGGGCTTAGAAGGACCAGCCCGCCACCGTGTAGATCATCCCTACGATCCAGCCGAGCCCCGCGAGCACGCCGAGGACCAGCGCGGCGGTCACGGCGCGCTCGACGGGCCGGTTCGGGTCGGCCAGGGGCTTGGGAGAACGGTGGGTCACGCGGTGCGTCGTCATGCGGGACAGCCTGCCGAGCACACCGGGGCACGCACATCCGTACAGATACTCAGACGACGTACTCAGTACCCCCTCAGGCCCCCTCAGGCCCCCTCAGGCCCCCTGCCGGGACGTCGCCTCCCGCAGCGCCTGCCGGCACAACGCGTCCGCCCTGCGCGTCGTCTCCGGCAGGCGATACGCCGGCGTGAGCGCGAGGGTGTGGGCGCAGGCGTTGTCCAGGCTCACGCGGTGGCCGACCGAGACGAAGACCGGTTTCACCGCCTCGCGCGTGCGCAGGGCCCGGCCGACCTCCTCCGAGCCCGCCAGCAGCGGCGTCCACGCGCCGCGCCGGGCGCCGGGATCGTCGTAGGTGAAGGTGAACGGGTTCTTGGCGACGCCGATCGTCGGCAGGCCGGTGAGGACGCCGAGGTGGCTCGCGAGGCCGAAGCGGCGGGGGTGGGCGAGGCCGTAGCCGTCGCAGACGACCAGGCCGGGCGGGCACGGCAGGGCGGCGAGGGCGGCGAGAACCGTGGGGATCTCCCGGAAGGCGAGCAGGCCCGGGACGTACGGGAAGGAGATCCGGCCCACCGCGGTCGCCTCGGCCACGACCTCCGAAGTGGCCGCGTCCAGCACCACGGCCGCCGCCGCGACGACGTCCCGTTCGTCGTCGTAGGCCACGTCGACCCCGGTGACATGCCCGGTGCCCGGCGGCGGGCCCGTCTCGTCGAGGACCGTGCTCGCCCTCAACTCGTCCTGGACCGCGCGGGCCTGCTCCTCGGTCGCGGGCCAGCCCGCGGGAATGTCCACTGTCGTCATGGTGGGGACGAGCGTACGGCTCGGCGGCGTAGGCTCGCGATCATGTTCGTACTGGAACTGACCTACACCGCCCCGCTCGAGGCCGTGGACGCCGTACTGCCGGCGCATGTCGTCTGGCTGGACGAGCAGTACGCGAAGGGCCTGTTCCTGGCGTCCGGGCCCAAGAACCCCCGCGACGGCGGGGTGATCATCGCCGTCGCGGAGGACCGTGCGCGCATCGAGGAGGTCACCGCGGGCGACCCGTTCGTCTCGGCCGGGGTGTGCGCGTACCGCGTCACCGAGTTCGCCGCGACGAAGACGGCCCCGGCGCTGGAGCCGTACCGGGAGACGCCAGCCTGACCGGTCAGCCCTTGTTGCCGAGGGCGCGCTGGAGCTGGCTCTTGTTCATGTCCGAGCGGCCCTTGACGCCCTTGCGCTTGGCCTCCTCGTAGAGCTGGTCGTACGTCGGGCCCTGCGAGCCCTTTCCGGACCGCTGGCCGCCCCGCTTCCCCGAGGACATGTCCTGGGTCGAGGTGCGGCTGGCGGTCTTGGACTCGCCGGAGCGGGCGCGTTCCTTGTTGACCGTCCGCGCCGCGATCTCCTTGGCCCGTCCGGTGCTCTCGCCCCGGTCCTGGGCGCTCTCCTTGATGTGCTCGTACTGGCGTTCGCGCTTCGAGTTGGAGCCGGCTGGCATGGGGGATCACTCCTTTCGCCGTCGGCGACCGGGTACCCACATTCCGCCACTCATTTCTCCACTCACTTCTCCAGACGAGCCACCCGTCCCTTCTCCCCGGCCGCCCAGCAGCCGCCGTCGGCCGTGCAGTCCACCGTGTCGTACGAGCCGGTGTCCACGGTCCGCCAGGTCCTGCCCCCGTCCCCGGTGAGGTCCGTGCCGGTGGGGCCGACCGCGAGGGCTGCGGCGCGGCTGTACGGGAGGCACGCCACACCGGAGCGGTAGGCGGTCACCGGGGCCGCGGCGGGCCTCCAGGTCGCACCGCTGTCGCCGGTGCGGGCGGCGGCCCGCGGAGAGCTCTGGTCGGCCCGGTAGTCGCCGCCGACCGCGAGTCCGTGGGCGCGGTCGCGGAAGGCGAGCGCGAAGACGCCCTTGGCCGGGTCGCCCGCCGGGATCGGCGTGTCGGACGCCGTCCAGGTCAGCCCCCGGTCGGCGGAGTGCAGCACACGCGCGCGTGCGGCGCCGCCGGTGGCCAGCCAGACGTCCCGGGGCCCGGAACTGACCAGGCACTGGCCGCTCGCCGCGAAGCCCGCCTCGCCGTCGAGCGCGGCCGGCATGCCCTTGTCCGGCAGCACCTTCCAGGAACGGCCGCCGTCGGAGGTCGACAGCACACGGAACTTCCCGTCCACCGGGTCGCTCATGGCGAGGCCGTGGCGGCGGTCGAAGAAGGTGAGGCAGTCGTAGAAGGCCTTGGCGTCGGTGTTGCGGAAGGACTCGGTCCAGGTCGCGCCGCCGTCCTCGGTGCGGTAGACGCGGGACGCCTCGCCCTCCCCGATGGCCAGCACCACCGCCCGGTGCGCGTCGAAGGCCTCGATGTCGCGGAACTGGAGCTCGGCGGCACCGGGCGGTGAGACGTTCCGCCAGCTCGCCCCGCCGTCCGTGGTGCGCAGCACGGTGCCCTGGGTGCCGGCCAGCCAGGCGGTGTTGCGGCTGACCGCCGACAGCCCGCGGAACCGCACCTCGGGGGTGCCGCTGTCCTTGAGTGCCCAGTGCGGTGTACGGCCGTCCGGGTCGTGCGCCTCGGCCGGTACGGCGGTCAGGGCGGCCAGCGCCACCGCCGAGACCGCTCCCGCGGTGATGGTCCGGAACACCGGACCCGTTCGTCTCTTGCCTCGCGTGTTCCCCAAGCGCCTCATGGCGGGCGAAGCTAGCCCACGCTCCCGGCGCCGTCCAGATGCCCTCGGCCGCCCGCCGAGCGGTGCGCGGGTGTCACAAGTGGCTCTCGGGGCACGGGAGAAGGACCGGATCGCACCGGGGCATGAAGACGGTGACAGAGGTCACTCGCCCTTCGTGTACACGGATTGGCTCATTCCGACGTCTCTTCCAGTGCCCGTCCCACCCCGGAAGCCCCACCAGCCGTCACAAGGGAGCAAGGCGTTGTCCACCGTCATCGAGCAGCCCGTAGAGGCCCGACTCGTCGCCGCGGCACCGCGGATGCCGAGCATTCCCGCCACCCTGCACTACGACCGCTGTGATCCGTTCGCCGTCCGTATGACCTTCCCCGCCCCGGCCACCCTGGAGGGCGTCGAGGTCTGCTGGACCTTCAGCCGCGAACTGCTCACCACCGGCCTGCACGAGCCCGAGGGCCACGGCGACGTCCGGGTGCGGCCGTACGGCTACGACCGCACCGTTCTCGAGTTCCACGCCCCCGAGGGCACCGCCGTCGTGCATGTGCGCACGGGCGAGCTGCGCCGGTTCCTGGAGGCCACGAACGACCTCGTGCCGGCCGGTCTGGAGCACCTCCAGCTCGACCTCGACCACGACCTGGCCGAGCTGATGCGCGACGCGTACTGACGCGGTCGCCGGGGCGGGCGTTGCGCTCGCCGTGGTCGAGCCCGCCGGCCGGCACGTCGTACGTCCCCCGCGCCCAGCAGCTCCCGCGCGGCGCGGCGGATCAGGACGTGCGCGGCCCGAGTGAGACCGGATCGGCGACGGACGGGGCGCCGGGTCCGGCCATGACGTTCAGCGGACGGTCGGCCCCGTCGACCAGGAGCTCGACGGTCCCCGGGTCGACGGCCCCGGGGACCTCCCATCGGCGCCCGCGGCGAGGAAGGCCGCGGGCCGCTCCGGAGTGAGGGCAACGGCTCCGGCGCCGGGCAGAGACGTGTCGATACCGGCGTTGACGAGCAACATGCCCTCCATGTCGGCGCGCTCGCGGAGTCTGTCCTGGTTCGCCATGCACCTGGCCCGACCGGCTGCGCCCGCGACAGCGCCGGCAGGACTCCGGCGTCGACGTTCAGGCGCGCGCCGCGACCGAGGCCGCCGCCCCGCGCACCCCGTGGACGAGCTCCCGCAGCACCGGAGCGACCTGCCCGCTGCGCTCGATCAGCTCCTCGACCCGTGTCTCGGGGTGTTCCCCGCGGGGCAGCAGGGTGCGCAGACCGGCCGCGGCGGCGAGCGCGACGAGGGCCGCGTCCCGGTCGGAGACGTCCACGCCCGGCACCGGTCCCCGCAGGACCTGCCGGGCCTCCTCCTGGAGTGCCTCGACGACGACCGGGCGGGCCAGGTCGTACTCCACCGTGGGGAACAGCCCGAGGGCCCGCCTCTTCCGGGCGCGCAGTTGTCCGCCCGCGGTGAGCTGCTCCCGTACGGCGTCCAGGGTGATCCGGGTGTGCGGTGTCACCCAGCCCCGCCACCGGTGCGGCCGGGATTCACGGACCAGTTCGAGCAGCCCGTCCAGCACGGGGTCCCCGGTCTCGGCGTCCATGTCGACGGGGGTGGCGATGCCGTCCTCGTCGAGGAGCAGACCACGCCGGGCCAGCTCGGTCAGGGCACCGGCCCGCACCAGCTGGGGGACCTGGCCGACGCCGGCCGTCTCGGACTTCGAGGTGTCCCAGGCCAGCAGATAGAGGTGGGCCGGCAGAGAGAGCGAGCCGTCGGGCACGGGGCCTCCTAAGGCGCATTAACTCGTTGACAGCTCTATGGCCGCCTCGTACGGTGTAGAACGCTTCTGTTGCCGTCGATCGGAGAAGGACGTTGCTCGTCTGAGGTCCTGAGACACCGTGTCACACACCTGAGGTGTGTGCGCCGCGTGCGACCTCGGCATACGAGCCGTTCCGACGAGCAGGACCTGGTCCGTGCCCTCCGGTTTTCCGTCGTCTCCCGTGGTCGCGGGTGTCTCGATACGCGTTTGCCCCTTCTCGCTTCGAGCAACCGCGGAGACTTGTATGTCTGCTTCCATCACCTGCACCTCGCTCACCTTCTCCTGGCCCGACGGAACCCCTGTCCTCGACGGCCTCGACATCGCCTTCGGCCCCGGCCGGACGGGCCTCGTCGGCGTCAACGGTTCAGGTAAATCAACCCTGTTGAAGCTGATCGCCGGTGAACTCACCCCGGCCGACGGCGCCGTGCGCGTCGCGGGCGAGGTCGGATACCTCCCGCAGAACGTCACCCTCGACACCGGCCTGACGGTCGACGAGGCGCTCGGTATCTCCGCTCAGCGCGCCGCCCTGCACGCCATCGAGGGGGGCGATGTGGCCGAGGAGCACTTCGAGACGGTCGGCGACGACTGGGACGTGGAGGAGCGGGCCCTGGCCACCCTCGGTGAACTCGGGCTCGGGCACATCGGGTTGGACCGTGGGATCGGCGAAGTGTCGGGCGGCGAGTCGGTGCTGCTGCGGCTGGCGGCACTGCTGCTGCGCCGACCGGACGTCCTGCTCCTCGACGAGCCCACCAACAACCTCGACCTGTACGCCCGCAGGCGGCTGTACGCGGCTGTCGCCTCCTGGCCCGGGGTCATGGTCGTGGTCAGCCACGACCGTGAACTCCTCGACCTGGTCGACCAGATCGCCGATCTGCGCGCGGGCGAGGTCACCTGGTACGGCGGGAACTTCTCCGCCTACGAGGAGGCCCTCGCCGTCGAACAGGAGGCGGCCGAGCGGATGGTGCGGGTCGCCGAGTCCGACTTCCGCAAGCAGAAGCGCGAACTGGCGGACGCGCAGGTCAAGTTGGCACGGCGCAAGCGGTACGGCCAGAAGATGTTCGAGCAGAAGCGCGAGCCGAAGATCGTCATGGGGGCGCGCAAACGCTCGGCGCAGGAGTCCGCGGGCAAGCACCGCATCATGCACGAGGAGAAGCTCGCCGAGGCCAAGGACCGGCTCGACGAGGCGGTGGAGGCCGTACGGGACGACGACGAGATCCGCGTCGACCTGCCGTACACGGCCGTGCCGCCGGGCCGTACCGTGCTGACCCTCATGGACCTGGAACTGGCCCACGGCGCACGGGTCAAGGGCGGTTTCGACCTGCGGGGCCCCGAGCGGGTCGCGCTGATCGGGCGCAACGGTGCGGGCAAGACGACGCTGCTGCGGACGATCGCCGGGGAGCTGGAGCCGGTGTCGGGCGAGGCGACGGCCCATGTGCCGCTGCGCTTCCTGCCCCAGCGCCTCGACGTCCTCGACGGTGAGCTGTCGGTCGCCGAGAACGTGGCCCGGTTCGCGCCGGGCGCCACCAACAACCGGGTGCGGGCCCGTCTCGCCCGCTTCCTGTTCCGGGGCGCCCGGGCCGACCAGCAGGCGTCGACGCTGTCCGGCGGCGAACGCTTCCGGGCGACGCTGGCCGCGCTGATGCTGGCGGAGCCCGCACCACAGCTGCTCATGCTCGACGAGCCGACGAACAACCTCGACATCGCGAGCGTGCGGCAACTGACCTCCGCCCTGGAGTCCTACGAAGGCGCGCTGATCGTGGCCAGTCACGACCTGCCGTTCCTGGAGTCGATCGGCATCACACGCTGGCTCATGCTGGACGGCGAGCTGCGCGAGGTCACTCCCGAGACCCTGGAGCTCCCGGGGTAGCGTCCGCGGCGGCGACAACGACCGCCAGATCGGCGCCCGCCCGGAGCAGCCCCACGCTCCGGGCGGCGAGCCCGTCGAGCCGCTCCCGCAGGATGCGTCGGGCGTCCTCCGGTCCGTCGAGGCCGTCGAGGTTCTCCAGGGCGCCCATCACCTCGCGCACGGCCGGGATGCCGTACCCGCCGGCGCGCAGGGCGACGACGACGCGCGCCGCCCTGATCGCCGCGGGACCGTAGCGACGGGCGCGCAGCGTGGTCACCCGCTCCGGGAGGACCAGCCCTTCCTCCTCCCAGAACCGCAGGGTCGAGGACCGCACGCCGAGCGCCTCCGCGAGCTGCGTGATGGTCATGGAGCCGCCGCCCTCGTCCTCCTCGTCGCCCTCACCGCCCTCTTCGGCCCGGATGCCCTGGAGTGCCCGCTGGGCGCGCAATACCTCCGCGCGCTCCCGCGCGAGCCGGGCGTGGACCTCGTCGACCGCCGAGGCCGCCTCGGTGATCGTCGCCGTCCGCAGTTCGGCGAGCAGCCGCCGCGCCTCGACGGGGCCGACTGCGGCGGCGAGCCCTCGATAGGCGCGCAGTGCGTGCACGTGGAGCGCCGTGTAGGAGCGGTAGCCGTTGTCCGACCGTACGGCCGGCGGGATCACCCCCAGCCGCTCCAGGTCGCGCACCTGCTGCACCGAGTACCCGGACTCCCTGGCGACGTCGGCTGTGCGCATCGTTCGACCAAACCCCACATAAGCACTTGAAGGTCACGCTTGAACCATGAGTATGGAACAGATCATCGCAACCGTGCGCGGCTTCGACGGGGCACTCGTGGTCGTCCCGGAGCCCGGTGGGGACTCCCCCGAGATCGCGTGGGGCGACGCGTTCTTCTACTACGCCCCCGACGGTCGGATGCCCCGCAACACCCAGCCCTACGGGACGATCGTCACCAAGGACTACCCCGAAGACACCGCCTCCGACCTGGACCCGCCGGGCCGCTGGCGGGTCAACGTCCAGGTCGGCCGTACGGCGCTCCCCGGACTCCTCGGGGAGCGGCACGACCCCGCGGCGGCCGACGTGGTGCTGCCGCACCCGGTCCACGGCGCCCTCGGCTGGGTCTGCGTCGTGAATCCCGGCGAGCGGACCACCGGGACGGTCGTACGACTGCTGCGCGAGGCCCACGAGGCGGCACGCGCGCGTGCGGTGCGGCGGTGCTCGTGAGCCGTGGAGCGTCTGCCGTGCGCGTCTCAGGAGGGGCACAGCCTGGGTACGGGGGTTTTGTCGACACGGACCGGCGCTGCATGATGGCTGACCGGCGCCCGTCACGGGAGCCGTCCCTGTCCCGCCGATACGGAGTTCCCTCGTGCCCAGCAAGAAGGCCCTCGTCCGCCGCCCCAGCCCTCGCCTCGCCGAAGGTCTGGTGACGCACGTCGAGCGGGAGAAGGTCGATGTCGAGCTCGCGCTCGAACAGTGGGAGGCGTACGTCGAGGCGCTGCGCGCGCACGGCTGGGAGACCGTCGAGGTGGACCCGGAGGACGACTGCCCGGACTCGGTGTTCGTCGAGGACACCGTCGTCATGTACAAGAACGTCGCGCTGATCGCGCGCTCCGGCGCCGAGTCCCGGCGCGAGGAGACCGCCGGCGTCGAGGAGGCCGTGGCGCGTCTGGGCTGCTCGGTGAACTGGGTCTGGGAGCCGGGCACCCTGGACGGCGGCGACGTGCTGAAGATCGGCGACACGATCTACGTCGGCCGGGGCGGGCGTACCAACGCGGCCGGCGTCCAGCAGCTGCGGGCCGCCTTCGAACCGCTCGGGGCGCAGGTCGTCGCCGTACCGGTGAGCAAGGTGCTGCACCTGAAGTCGGCGGTCACCGCGCTGCCCGACGGGACCGTCATCGGGCACATCCCCAAGGTGGACCGGCCCGCCCTCTTCCCGCGCTTCCTGTCCGTGCCGGAGGAGGCCGGCGCCCACGTCGTCCTGCTCGGCGGCCCCAAGCTGCTCATGGCCGCGAGCGCGCCCAAGACCGCGGAGCTGCTCACCGACCTCGGATTCGAACCGGTGGTGGTGGACATCAGCGAGTTCGAGAAGCTCGAAGGCTGTGTGACGTGCCTCTCAGTACGGCTGCGGGACCTGTACGCCTGACCGTGCGGACCGGTCGCTCCAGCGGCCCGACCTGCGGTTCCGGGACTGCTTGTCATGCCCGGGGAACACGGCTGATCAGGGATCTTTTACGGCGCCCTTAACCTACGGTCTCGTAACCTACGGTTTCGTAGCCTACGATTCCGTAAGTTATCGGCACCGCTCGCCGACCCCTCCACATGTTTGCCGCGTCCCCCTGGAGTACCTGTGACGATCACTTCCCCTCACCTCGGCAGCCCGTCCTCGGCCTGGACCGACGCCCGTCTGCTGTACGCGTTGGAGGAAGTCGTCGAGAACGAACTCAACCGGCACCTGAAGGTCACCAAGGACTGGATGCCGCACGAGTACGTGCCGTGGAGCGACGGCCGCAACTTCCCCGGTTTCTTCGAGGACGGCGAGGCCTGGGAGAAGGGGCAGTCCAAGGTCACCGAGATCGGCCGGATCGCCCTGGTCGTGAACCTCCTCACCGAGGACAACCTCCCCAGCTACCACCACGAGATCGCCTCGCTGTTCGGCCGTGACGGCGCCTGGGGCACCTGGGTGCACCGCTGGACGGCCGAGGAGGGCCGGCACGGCATCGTGATGCGGGACTACCTGCTCGCCTCGCGCGCGGTGGACCCGGACCAGCTGGAGCGGTTCCGCATGGCCCACATGAGCGAGGGCTTCGAGTCGGACAACCGCCACTCGATGCTGCACTCGGTGGCCTACGTCTCCTTCCAGGAGCTCGCGACCCGCGTCTCGCACCGCAACACCGGGCACCAGTCCGGGGACCCGGTCTGCGACCGCATGCTGGCGCGCATCGCCACCGACGAGAACCTGCACATGGTCTTCTACCGGAACCTGCTGAAGGCCGCCTTCGAGCTCGCGCCCGACCTCACCATGATGGCCGTGCGCGACGTCATCGTGAACTTCCGGATGCCCGGTCACGGCATGCCCGGCTTCGAGCGGGCCGCCGCGCAGATGGCGATCGGCGAGATCTACAACATGCGCATCCACCACGACGACGTCATCCAGCCGGTCCTGCGCTTCCTGAAGGTCCTCGAGATCGACGGCCTCGGCCCCGAGGGCCTCAAGGCCCAGGAGGAGCTCGGCCTGTACATGAGCGGCCTGGACTCCGAGGCGTCGAAGTTCGACGAGAAGCTGGCGGCGCGCAAGGCGCGGATGGCGGCCCGCGCGGCGGGGGCCTGACGCCGGTCCGGCCGGTCCGCCGACCACCAGGTGCGGGCCGCACGCCGAATATCCGGTGCGGGCCGCCCGCCGGCCGGGGCATCATGCGGCCATGCATGACAGCAGCAAGGATCAGCGGGCCGTCGGCTTCCTGCTGGGCCTGATCGACGCCGACGCCGCCGCGCGGGTACGGCGGCGGATCGGCGCGCCGCGCACGCGCGGGAACGAACGCCGGGCCGCCTACGCCGCCCTGAAGCTGACCCCGGTCCCCTCCTCCGTGCTGGTGTGGATCCTGGAGGAGGACGACCCGGAGCTCAACGCGGCCGTCCACGGGCACGCTTCGGCCGACCCGACGATGCGGCGGGCGGTGCTGCGAGGCGTGCCGTTCGGTACGGGCCGCACGGGCCCCCTGCCCGTGGACACCGTCCTGCGCAAGCACGCGGACGAGCCGCCGGTGCCGCAGTCCGTCGTGACGCGGGGGCTCGTGGGGGCGTTGCGGGCCGCCACCGCCATGGGGCCGGCCAGAGACGCGGCGTCCATGGTGCTCGGGCACCGCGACTGGCAGACGGTCACCGCGGCCGACCGCGAGCGGCCGTTGCCCGGTTACGCCCGCTGGGCCCTGTCCGTCCGCCCGGACTGCCCGCCCGCCCTGCGCGCACAGTTCGGCAGCCACGCCAAGTTCGAGCACCGCGTCCGGCAGGCCGGTGTCCTGGCCGGTCCCGCTGCGTACGCGACCGCGCACGGGCCGGCCGCGCAGGTTCTGAGGGTGCTCTCCCTGGGCCCTGCGATGTTCCCCGCGCGCGTACGCGCCGCCGAGGACGCGCTGCGCCCCCTCGTGCGCGAGCACCTGGGCGAGCGCGAGGAGGCCTGGGCGGTGCTGGCTCAGCTCCTCGACACGTACCACGGAACGGCGCCCGAGCTGATCATGACGGCGGGCGCGATCGCCTGACCTCGTCGTCAGTCGTCAGTCGTCAGGGGGGCGGGGCGGCTGGATTCGAACCAGCGTGTTCTGGTTTTGGAGACCGGTGCGCCTGCCTCTGCGCTACGGCCCCGCCCTTGGTCCCCGAGCGTAATGCGTTGGCCCGTTGTCAGTGCGCGCTGCTACCAATGAGGCACGGGGGATTTCGGTACGGGGGGCTCGGCATGGCGTACGGAGAGCGGGGGCGGCGTGTCCCGGTGGTCGACCTGGCCGACCGCAGGGCGCTGGAGCGGTACCGCCCGGCGGACTCGGGACTGATCGAGGAGGCTCGGCGGCTGAAGGAGGCCGCCCTGCTGGACTTCGGGCTGACCGAGTCGGCGGTGGCGTCCTGGCTGTACGCCAAGTGCCGGCACCAGATCCCGACGACCGCCATCGACACCGCGGCTGTGGTGGCGTCCGGCGACGGCTCCTGCCTGCTGCTGTACAACCCGGCATTCTTCGTCGGTCTCGGCCTGGACGGCGTCAAGTTCGTGCTGTTCCACGAGGCCCGGCACCTCGTGCAGAGGCATCTGTTCACCGACCCCGGGCTACGCGCGGACCCGGTGTTCGAGCTGGCCTGCGAGGTGTCCGTCAACCATGTGGCGCTGGTCCGGCTGGGGCGGCCGCAGCTCCCCCTGCTGGACGGGCGCCCGACGGGAGTCGACCCGCGCGGGATCTACGACCTCTACGTCCTGGACCTGACGGAACACGGCCTGGAGCCGGTCGGGTACGACACGTTCACCGAGACGGACATGCGGGTGTACGGCGAGCTCAAACGCATGCACGCCCCGCCCGTCCCCGAGCGGCGGCTGTGCGTGCACCTGCGGGAGGGAGGCGTTCCGGCCGACCAGGAAACCGTGGACGCGGTCGCCTCCTCGGCGCTGCTCAACTCCCTGCTGGCGGCCCGGCGGGGGCACGCGGGCGCGGAGCGGGAGCTGCTCGACCTCATGGGCCGCACCGAGGACGGCAACAGCCGCGCCTCGCGGATCTGGGGCAGCCTGGGCGCGGGCGCCCTGCGCGGCGAGACCACGCGCACGCGTACGGTCGACTGGTGGCAGCGCTGGCTGGTCGACGTGCTCGGCTCCAGACTGCGCGACGGCGAGCGGCTGGTGTACCCGAAGAAGCGGGGCGCGCTGCTCGCCGCCCTGGGCCAGGACCCGATGCTCTCGCGGCGGGGTCCGGTGCGGGAGAAGGTGCTCGTCGTCGCCTACGACACCTCGGGCTCCATGCCGGACCACGTCGTCGAGTGGCTCACCCGGCTCGTGGGGCGCATCGACGGGGTCGAGGCGCACTGGCTCGCCTTCGACGCAGCGGTGATGCCGTTCCGGCCCGGCGAGCGGGTCTACGGCGGAGGCGGCACGAGCTTCCAGGTGGTCGCCGACTACGTGGAGGGTCGCACGGAGGTCGACGGGCGGCGGTTCGACGTCACCCCGGACGCCGTCGTGATGCTCACCGACGGATACGCCCCGCCCATCACGCCCGCCGAGCCGGACAAATGGATCTGGCTGATCACGGAGGGCGGCAACGACTGGCCGGAGACGCACACCCCCGCGATGGACTGCCATCGCGTCATCACAGGATCGCGGTAATGACGACGAAGACCGAGCAGTTGACCACCTCGCGCCTGGAGTCCTTCATCGACGCGATGATCGACATGGGGCAGACGGGGCAGATCTTCGGCGAGCACGGCATCGGCAAGACGGCGACGTTCTTCTCGCACATCGCCCGGGCGTACCCGGACGCCGGGCTGGTGTACGTCCCCGCCGCGAACCTCACGCCGGACGACCTGCTCGTCAACGCCCCGGTGCGCGACCCGCGCACCGGTGAACTGGTCCTGCGCCAGCTGGTGATGAGCCAGCTGAAGCCGGGGCGGCCGTTCGTGCTGCTCATCGACGACTCCCTGCAGGCGGGTGGGACGATCCAGTCGCAGCTGATGCAGATCGCCTGCGACTGGACGCTCGGGGAGCACGATCTGCGCGCCCTGGGCTGCGTCGGCGTCTTCCTGACGGACAACGAGTCGCTGGCCGAGACCTCGGCCCGGCGCAGCGACCTCGCGCTCCTCGACCGCATGGTGACACTGCGGATCACGGCGAACGACACCGCGTGGCGGCCGCACCTGGCCGCCAAGTACCGCCCATGGGACCTGCGTCCGGTGTTCTCGCTGTGGGCGTCGCTCTCCCCCGCCCTGCGCGAGCTGCTGTCCCCGCGCACCCTCGACCACGTCCTGGCGAACGCGCGGGAGGGCTTCCCGCTGCGCTGGGGGCTCCCGCTGGTCGACGGGGAGCGGCTGCGGCTGGCCGAGCCGGGCCGGGACGGCAGACCCGGGCAGAACCGCACCGCCGAGATCCTGGACCGGGTCGCGGAGTCGCTCGGCGTACCCAACCCCGCGACGATCCCCGACCCGGTACGACAGGTCGTGCGGGCGACGCTGCGGGGCCGCTGGACGGTGCTGCTCCAGGGCCCGCCGGGCTGCGGCAAGACGCAGTTGGTGCGGGAGACGGTGCGGGCGGGACTGGGCCGCGAGCCGCTGTACTTCTCGCTGCCCGTGACGAACGTCGAGGACCTGTGCGCGCCCATCCCCTCGGCGGACGGCACCCTGGACAACCTGCTGGCCGCGAAGTTCACCGGGCCGGAGCCCAAGGCGATCGTGTGGGACGAGTACAACCGGCCCAAGGACAAGACCGCGTTCGCCAAGCTCATGGAGATCACCCAGGAGTGGTCACTGGCAGGGCGCCGGATCGAGAACCTCCGGGCGCAGATCGCGGTGCAGAATCCGCCGTACCACCTGGGCCGCAAGATGCTGGTGGCGCGGAACAACATCGCGCAGGCGACCCGGTTCACGGCCTCGCTCCAGGTCGAGCCCGAGGACATCCCGGCCAACGAGTGGCTGCTGGCCCGGTACGGCTCGGACGCCGAGACGGTCCTGGAGTGGTGGAAGCACGACATCGACGACGACGGACGGGCCTGGATCACCAAGCGCACGCTGGAGCGGCTGATCAAGCTGCACCGGCGCGGGCTGCCGCTGGAGATGGGCACGGTCTACCTGGGCGACGGCGAGTACGCGCCCGTGCCGCTCACCGCGCTGATCGACCGCTTCCGGGGCCGCCAGGTCACCGGTCTGCGCGAAGTCGCGCGGGACGTCGAGGCCTGGGAGGCCCGCCTGAGCCGCGCCGCAGGACATTCCTCGGAGGGGGGCGACGACAGCGACGTCGTCCACCAGATCCTCGCCAACGCGGAGCTGTCCCAGCTCAGAAAGCACCGCGCCGCCGTCACCCGCCTCGTCGCCCTGCTGCCGGCGAAGCTGCGGGCGACCTATCTGGTGGGCGCGTCCGCGCAGCACCAGCGGTTCTGGACCGAGGTGTTCATCGCGATGCGCCGGTGACTCGGGGCAGGGAGCGGTACCGCTCCCTGCCCCGCCCGCTCACCACTCCGCTGCCCGGTAGTCCTTCAGGAACACCCCGGACACGGGGTCGCCCGCCTCGCCGCGCACGATCGGGTCGTACACCCGCGCCGCCCCGTCCACGACGTCCAGCGGTGTGCGGAACCCGGCGCGGGCCATCCGCTCCTTCTTCGGCGCCGGGTTCTCGTCGGTGATCCAGCCGGTGTCGACGGCGCACATGTGCACGCCCTGCGCGGCGAGTTCCGCGGCGCTCGTGCGGGTGAGCATGTTGAGGGCGGCCTTGGCCATGTTGGTGTGCGGGTGCCCGGCCATCTTGTTGCGGACGGCGAAACGGCCCTCCACGGCCGTCACGTTGACGACGTACCGGCGGGGGTGCGGGGAGGCGAGCAGCAGAGGCAGCAGGCGGTCGCACAGGAGCGCCGGGGCGAGCGCGTTGACGAGCTGGGTCTCCAGGACCTCGGCCGGGTCGAGCGCGCCGAGCCGGGCCGACCAGGAGTTCTCCGGGGACGGGTCGGGCAGGAGCCCCGCCTCGTCGGCCTCGCGCAGCGCGACGGGCAGCGCCGCGGCGCCGCCCTCCAGCATCCGCATCGAGGTGAAGCCCGGCGCCCGCCGTACCCCTTCGGGCAGTTCGTCGCGCTCGCCGGCGGCGAGGAGGGCGTACGACTCGGGCGGCCGGCGTACCGTCTGGGCGGCGTTGTTGACGAGGATGTCCAGGGGGACGCCCTCCTGGCTCAGCTCCTCGCACAGGCCGAGTACCTGGCGCGGGTCGCGCAGGTCGACCGCCATGACGGTCAGCCGGTGGAGCCACTGATCGCTGCCCGGCGCGGACCGGAAGCGGCGCACGGTGTCGTGCGGGAAACGACTGGTCACCAGCAGTTCCGCGCCGTCCCGGAGCATCATCAGGGCCAGCTGGAAGCCGATCTTCACGCGGCCGCCGGTGAGCAGCGCGCGGCGCCCGTCGAGGTCGGTGGCCAGGGACCGGCGGGCTGTGTTGTCGGCGGCACAGCGCGGGCAGAGACGGTGGTAGAAGGCGTCCACCTGTCGATAGGACGACTTGCAGACATAGCAATTGCGAGGCTTGCGGTAGACGCCTCCGTCGCCGGACACCGTCAGGGGCGCGTCCTCGCGCCGGTCGTGGGCGCCGGTCGCGGTGGCCGCCATCGCCCCCGCGTCGGCGGCCGCCGTCTCGGCACCCCGTGCCTTGCGTCGCCGCAGCCGTCCGTCGCGGGCGAAGGACGCGGCGACCTGCTCGGCGCGCAACCGCACGGGGTCGTCGACGGGCAGCTCGCGCAGCCTGCCGACCATGCGGTGGAAGGCGGCCAGCTCGCCCTCGTCGATCATGTCCCCCATGCGTCCCCGCCCCGTTCGTGCCCTGTCGTGGACCGGGTCGGATTCGAACCGACGTTCCCTTCATGCGGTGAAGGTGCGCCTGCCTCTGCGCTACCGAGCCCTTGCCATGGGCCCCGGCCGGATTCGAACCGGCGTATCCGCCCTGAGAAGGCGGCGAGTCTGCCTCTGCTCCACAGGGCCCGCGGACGCAGCCCGGGGATCGGATTCGAACCGATGTGTTTCGCCTTGGCAAGGCGGTGCGCCTGCCTCTGCGCTACGCCCGGGTGCGCTCCGGGATCCTAACCGCACTCCCGGGCCGTCGGCTCACGGTTTTCCAGCCGCCTGATGGCCAGCCGTTCCTTCTCGGAGAGGCCGCCCCAGACGCCGAAGCGTTCGTCGTTGGCCAGGGCGTACTCGAGACAGGCCGGGCGCATCTCGCACATGCCGCAGATGCGCTTCGCCTCTCGCACCGAGCTGCCCGGCTCGGGAAAGAAGAAGTCCGCCCCGGTCTGCGCGCACAACGCCTGCGCCTGCCAGGCGGGGTCGGTCGGGGTGATGGTGTCGATGTGCATGCCGAGATCGTGCCGGGCAGCGAAAAACGTTCGATCAACGCGGGATCAACAGCGGCGTTCATGCCCCCGGCCACCTTGATGGTCCTCCGCCCGGTGCGGGGGTGCACGGCGGCGCGCGGAAACGGTTCGACTCGCCGACCGGCCCGCATCGGCGTACCGGCGGCGATTGTCAGTGGACGGTGCAAGACTCGGCGGTACAGGCAGCGGGACCCCTCAGAGGAGGGCAGAGATGCTCACGACCCGTTACGTCACCGGCGCTCCCAACTGGCTCGACCTCGGCACCCCCGACATCGACGGCGCCACCACCTTCTACGGCGGCCTGTTCGGCTGGGAGTTCCAGCCGGGTCCGCCCGAAGCCGGCGGTTACGGCTTCTTCCAGCTCGCCGGCAGGACCGCCGCGGGCGGTATGCAGACCACATCGGAACAGGGCCCGCCGTCCTGGACCGTCTACTTCCAGACCCCGGACGCGGACGCCACCGCGAAGGCGGCCGAGGAGGCGCACGGCTCGGTGCTGATGCAGCCCATGGACGTGATGGACCAGGGCCGCATGGCGATCCTCGCCGACAAGGCGGGCGTGCCCTTCGGTATCTGGCAGCCCGGGCGGAACAAGGGGCTCGACGTCACCCAGGAGCCGGGCTCGCTGTGCTGGGTCGAGCTGTACACGGCCGACCTGCCGATGGCCGCCTACTTCTACCGCGCGGCGCTCGGCCTGGAGACCTACGGGGTCGAGTTCCCCGGCGGCACGTACACCACCGTGCTGCCGGACGGGCAGAGCGAGGACGGCATGTTCGGCGGCATCGTCCCGCTCGCCGACGACCCGCTGGAGGCGCGGGACGGGGCGTACTGGATGCCGTACTTCGAGGTCACGGACACGGACGGGACGGTGGCCGAGGCACAGCAGCTGGGCGGCAGCGTCCGGCTGCCCGCCACGGACGTGCCCGGCGTCGGCCGGGTGGCCAAGCTGGCCGACCCGTACGGCGCCCGCTTCGCGGTGATCAAGAGCGCGCCGCAGCAGACGCCATAGGGGGGCGGCAGGGTTCACGCCGAGGCGCGCCGTACCAGCGTGGTGGGCAGCACGACACCGGCCGGCGCGGCCCCCGCGTCCGCGGGGTCGAGACCTCCCAGGAGCAGGCGGGCCATCAACCGGCCCATCTCCTCGATGTCCTGACGGACCGTCGTCAGCGGCGGATCGGTCTGCTCGGCGACCGGCAGCATGTCGTCGAAGCCGATCACCGCCACGTCCTCGGGCACCCGGCGCCCGCGCTCGCGCAGCACACGCAGGGCACCGGACGCGGTGAGGTCGTTGGCGGCGAAGACCGCGTCCACGTCCTCGAACGTGTCGAGGAGCGTCCGCATCGCCCGCTCCCCGCCGGCCGGGGTGAAGTCGCCGGGCACGACGAGCCGCGGGTCGGCGTCGCCCATGACGTCCTTGTAGCCGTCGAGCCGGTCGGCCGCGGAGGTCTGGTCGAGGGGGCCGGTGATGTGGGCGACACGGGTGCGCCCGAGCCCTGTGAGATGCCGTACGGCCTCACGGGCTCCGCCCCGGTTGTCACTGTCGACGTACAGGATGTCCGTCGTGCCGTCGCTCCAGCCGGGCCGTCCGCCGAACACCGTGGGGACACCGGCCCGTTGGATCAGTCCGGGCAGCGGGTCGTCGAGGTGCAGGGAGAAGACGAGCGCGCCGTCGACGTGTCCTCCGGCGAGGTAGCGTCCGACGCGCGCGTGGTCGTCGCGGCCCTCGGTGAGCAGCAGCACCAGTTGATTGTCGTGGGCGGTCAGCTCCTTGCTGATTCCGCGGAGTTGCAGTGCGAAGAAGGGGTCGGCGAAGACCCGGGTCTCCGGCTCGGCCACGACCACGGCGACGGCGTCGTGGCGCCGGGTGACGAGACTGCGGGCGGCCTGGTTGGGCACGTATCCAAGCTCTTCGACAGCCCTGCGTACCCGCTCGACGAGCGGTTCCCTGACCCCGTCCCCGCCGTTCACCACCCGCGACGCGGTGGCCCGCGACACCCCGGCCCGGGCCGCCACGGCCTCCAGCGTGGGGCGCGGCGCTGTCTCGGTCACTTCGGGGCTCCTCGTCGGCGGGTGCGGATCAGGATAGCCCCGGACGAGGTCACCGGTGAGAGCGCTCTCGGGGTCGACGGAAGAGACGTACGGCCCAGGTATCCCGACCGACCGCCGCCCCGACCGGCAGCACACTCGGCCGCCGACCGGTCCCTGCCGGCCATCGCGTGACCGGGTTCAGGCCAGCAGATCCACCCGCCGCCCGATTCCCTCCCGCTCGGCCCGCTCGTACGCCGTCCAGGCCAGGGCGAGGTCCTGCCAGGGCAGGCCCACGGGTGCGTAGACCGTGCGGTCCGTGTCGTTCGTGCGGCCGGGGTGTTCCGAGCGCAGGAGTTCGCCGAGGGTGGCGTCGGCCGGCCTCAACACGCCGACACGTGAGGCCAGTTCACGGTCGTCGACGACCAGCAGCGCCGTGTCCAGGAGATCCGCCGCCAGTTCCGCCTTGCCCGGCTCGTCCGCGCCCAGGCTCGTGAAGTGCTGGCCCGGCCTGGTGTCACGCAGGTGCAGCAGCGGCTGCCTCGACCAGGTCGCCGACAGGACGATGTCGGCTGCCATGGCCACCTCCGCGGCGGAGGACAGCACACGGCCACCGTGCCGCGCGGCGAACTCCGCGGCGCGGTCGGCGGACGTGTCCTGGACGACCAGGGCGCTGCGGGGCCGTAGCGCCGCAAGCCCCCGCACCATCAACTCGGCCTGCGCTCCCGCCCCGACCACTCCAACCACGTCTGCCGGGCCGGCGAGCAGATCGGTGCCCAGGGCGGCCGCGAGCCCCGTCCGCCACGCCGTGACCGTCGCGGAGTCGAGCAGCGCCAGCAGCTCGCCGTCGGTGCCGCTGTGCAGGCAGATCACCCCGCGCAGGGCGGGCCGGGCGGCGGGGAACTTGGCGTTGACCTTCACCGTGTAGGCAGGGACGCCGGGGAGCAGGCCCGGGATCAGAGCGGTGGCCGTACCGGGGAACGGGAGGTCCGTGCGCACCCGCTGTCCCGCGATCGACTCGCTGTCCACGGTGCGAAAGCCGTCCCGCAGTGCGTCGAGGCAGGCCTCCGGCTCCAGCACCGCCTCCAGATCGCCGCGCGTGAGAAGAAGAGTCACCCGTCCATGATCCGTCAGTGCGCGTGCCCGGCCCGGTGCTCCATGTGCTCGTGCGGCTCGTATCCCGGAATCGTCCCGTCCGTCTTCTTCACCAGGAACAGCCCGACCATCCCCATGTCGGAGTGGCTCTGCACATGGCAGTGGTACATCCACGCGCCCGCCCCGACCCCCTCCCCCGCGATCACCTGGAAGCCGAAGGAGTCCGCCGGGCCCACGATCTTGTTGTCGATGACCTGGCTCGGGTCGTCGGGTCCGGTGAGCAGGCCCGTGCGGTTGTCCGCCCAGCGGTGACCGTGCATATGGAAGGTGTGGTAGTACTCACCGTGCGTGATCATCACGAACTCGACCCGATCACCCACCGTGGCCTCGAAGTTGGGCCCCGAGTGCGCCGGCTTGTTGTTGATGAGCATGTCGTTGAAGACGATGGTGTGTGTCGCGTCGGGGAGGATGTCTCCCTTGCGGCGGACGATCACCGGGCCGTAGAGGCCCTTGCGGATACCGCCCGTGCCGTGTTCCGTGCCGACCACGTGGTCGTGGTAGTGCCAGTAGCCCGCGCTGCCCGCCCGCCAGGTGCCGTCGCCGCGGCGGCCCGGCAGATGCGTGCGCCAGGTGTAGGTGCGGGTGCCGCCCGGCTCGACGTCGCTGTTGTTCAACTTCGTGCCGTCGCTGGAGATCTCGTAGTCCAGGCCGTGGACGTGCAGACTCGCCCTGACGTCCATGGTGTTCTCGAACTCGATGTGCAGGGTGTCGCCCTCATTGAGCTCGATGAGGGGTCCCGGGATGGTCGCCTTGCCCTTCTCGAGGCCGTAGCCCATCTGCCCGTCGGCGAGCTTCTCGGCGTACAGCCTGATGCGCTTGACCTCGCCGCCGCCCGGGGCCGCCTTCGCCGGACCTGTGTCGCTCCGGGCCTCCGGCGCCAGGGACAACGATGTCGCGACGGCGGCACCACCGAGCAGCACCCGCCGGTTGAAGCCACGTCTGTCCAGTGCACCCACGCAGAACTCCCCACCGTGATACGGATTTTGCGGAGACGTACCTGTGATGAACCTGTGAGACGGTACCGGCCCCCGAGCCGTTTATCCACACTCAGGACAAAGTTCGTGCGATCCCGGTCATAGGTATTGGCGAGCGACGCAAAGGGGTCTAGCTTCCATGGCGCTGTTGCTGTGACCGAGGAGGTGCCCATGCACTTACGAGGGTTGAGCGCGAGAAGCGGAGGAAGCGCGAGGAGACGGGTCTGGACGGCCACCGTGACCGCGGGGATCGTCGCCGCCGGGCTGATGTCCGGACCGGCCGCGGGGGCGCTACCGGCTCCCGATCCGTCCGCGACAACGATGTCCGTCAAGTCGCCGCCGGGCGGCGCCGATGTACGGGTGCTGGTGTTCTACGGGTCCGCGGCGGCCGGGGACGAGTCACCGGTCGTCAACGCCGGGATCGCCGCCGTCGAGCAGATCGGGCTGTCCGGTCCGGTGAACCAGCGGTTCGAGACCGAGGCCACCGACGACGCCGGAGTCTTCACCGACGAGAGGGCGCTGGGGAGTTACAACGCCATCGTCTTCCTGACCGGCGGCGGTGACGTCCTCGATGCCGAGCAGGAGGCCGGTCTGGAGGCCTACATGGAGGCGGGCGGCGGTTTCGTCGGCATCCATGACGCGGCCCGCGCCGAGCCGTACTCCGACTGGTTCACGGGCCTCGTCGGCGCCCGTCCGGCCGCCTCCAGTCCAACAGCCGTCCAGCGGGCAACCGTTGAGGTCGGCGACCGGCAGCATCCGGCGACCAGGGAGCTGCCGGTGCAGTGGAAGCGTCCCGACCAGTGGTTCAACTGGACGAAGAACCCGTCCGGTGACGTGCACACCGTGGCCCGGGTGCGCGAGTCGACGTACCGGCCGGGAGCGAGCGCCAACGGCTGGGACCACCCGGTGAGTTGGTGCCGGGACTACGACGGCGGCCGGTCCTTCTACACCGGTATGGGCGGCACGGTGTCCTCGTACGACGAGACCGACTTCCGGACCCATCTGCGCGGCGCACTGCTGTGGACCTCGCGGCTCGTGCAGGCCGACTGCAAGGCGACCATCAACGGCAACTACAGGGCCGAGCGGCTCACCCAGCCCAACCAGGCGGGGCAGAACGACCAGATCGGCGAACCGCACGGGCTGGTCACCGCCCCCGACGGACGGGTCCTGTACATCGGGCGGGGCGGCGCCGACTCCTCCCAGCCGGTGATCACCGACTGGAACAACCCGGACGTCGGAAAGGGCAAGGGCCAGATCCACGTCTACGACCCGGCGACCAAGAAGGCCACCCTGGCGGGCGAGTTGACCGTCTTCGGCAACAAGGGCGGCGGCGACGAGCTGGTGAAGGTCGAGGAGGGACTGCTCGGCATCGAGCTCGACCCGCGCTTCGAGCAGAACGGCTGGGTGTATCTGCACTACACCCCGCACGACCGGCTCAACCGCGACACCCGGATCGCCGAGCGGCGGGTCTCCCGCTTCACCCTCGACCTCGCCACGAACAAGCTGGACCTGAGCAGCGAGAAGGTCCTGCTCAAGTGGCCGGTCCAGGTGCACAGTTGCTGCCACGCGGGTGGCGGGATGTCCTGGGACTCCAAGGGCAACCTGTACATCGCGACCGGTGACAACAACTCCAGTGGCTTCAGCGGCGGTTACTCCGGCAACAACCCGCAGCCGAACTACAAGGGCGTCTCCTTCGCGGACGCGCGCCGCACCGCCGGCAACACCAACAACCTCAACGGCAAGATCCTGCGCATCCACCCGGAGCCCGACGGGACGTACACCCTGCCCGAGGGGAACCTCTTCACGGGCAAGGAGACCGCCGAGGGCGGCGGCAAGACCCGCGGCGAGATCTATGTGATGGGCGTCAGGAACCCGGCCCGCATCTTCGTCGACAAGAAGACCGACATCCTGTACGCCGGATGGGTCGGCCCGGACGCGGGCGAGCCCTCGACGACCTGGGGCCCGGCCAAGTACGACACCTTCGCCGTCATCACCAAGGCGAGCAACCGGGGCTGGCCGTACTGCATGGGCAACAAGCAGCCCTACCGGGACCGCAACCTGCCGAACCCCGACCAGCCGCTGGGCTGGTACGACTGCGGCCACCCGAAGAACGAGTCGCCCAACAACGACGGTCTGGTCAATCTCCCGCCGGTCACCGGCAACAACATCTGGTACTCCCCGCAGGGCGGCGCCCCGGACTACCCGCGGGATGCGAACGGCATCCCCTCCTACAAGCAGGCGGACGCCACGTACCTGCTGCCGTGGCTCAAGGGTGGCGGCCAGGCCGCGATGAACGGGCCGGTCTACCGCTACGACGCCGCCTCGGCGACCAGCACCGTCAAGTGGCCCTCCTACTGGGACGGCAAGTGGTTCATCGGTGACTTCTACGACGCCGACCAGCCGCGCAACGCGGTCATCACCGATCCGAAGACCCACGGGGAGGGCGGACTGCCCGTCCATTCGGAGTCGCTCAAGAAGATCGTGCCGATCGGCAACGACGGCATCAAGAACCTCATGGACTGGAAGTTCGGCCCGGACGGCGCGCTGTACGTCCTCGACTACGGGCGCGGGTTCTTCACCTCGGACGCCAAGTCGGCCCTGTGGCGCGTCACTTACACGGGCGGCGGCCCGACGCCGGCCGCCGGACAACTGGTGAGAGGAGGGCAGTGATGCGCCCCCGAGGAGCTCTGACCGTCCTGGTGGCCGCCCTGCTGATGGTGCTCGGCCTCCAGTCGACGTCCCAGGCACGCCCTGACACGGTCCCGGCGGCGGCCCAGACACTCACCTGGACCGCCGGCGACGACATCACCAAGTACACCTCCGCCCCGACGACCGCCGTCGCCGGCACGGCCACGATCGTCTTCGAGAACAGCGCGGCCACCGGCAACACCACCGGCATGCCGCACACGTTGACCTTCGTGACCAGCGACCCCGAGTTCAACAACGACGTGCAGCTCAACATCCTCGCCAACCCCAATGACGACATGGGCGGCCGCCACACCGCCGAGGTCACGCTCACGCCGGGCCGGTACTTCTACCACTGCACGATCCCAGGCCATGGCCAGATGCAGGGCATCCTCGTGGTGACCGAGGGCACCGGCGAGGACACCACCGCGCCGACGGCCCAGGCGCAGGTGACGGGTACGCAGAACGCGCAGGGCCAGTACGTCGGTTCGGCGAGCGTGGCCCTCACGGCGACCGACGAGGCCGGGGGTTCCGGCGTCGACCGGATCGAGTACGCGATCGGGGACACGGGCGCCTGGCAGCCGTACACCGCCCCGGTCGTCGTCGACCAGGTGGGCAGCCACACGGTGCGTTACCGGGCCGTCGACAACGCGGGCAACGTCTCCGCCGAGAAGAGTGTCGACTTCACGGTCGTCCCGCCGCCCTCCGACGACACCGCCCCGCCGGACACCTCGGCGACGGTGAGCGGCGAGCAGAACCCGGACGGCACGTACGTCGACATGGCGACGGTGACGGTGTCGGCCTCGGACACCGGATCCGGGGTGAACACCATCGAGTACGCGGTGAACGAGGGGAGTTGGCAGCCGTACACCATGCCCGTGATGGTGCACCAGGTCGGCAGCCACACCGTGCGCTACCGGGCGACCGACAAGGCGGGCAACGTGGCCGCCGAGAAGAGCGTCCGGTTCACGGTGGTCGCGGCGGCCCCGCAGGACACCACCCCGCCGGTGACCGGAGTGACCGTGGACGGCACCCGGAACTCGGATGGGGCCTACGTGGGCAACGCCAAGGTGACCGTGAGCGCCACGGACGTGGGCGGTTCGGGTGTCGCGGGCGTCGAGTACTCGATCGACGCCGGGCCCTACCTGGCGTACACCGCTCCGGTGGTCGTCGACCGGGCGGGCACGCACACCCTGGCGTACCGGGCGACCGACAAGGCGGGCAACACCTCGGCCGCGCGCACGGTGACCTTCACGGTGGTCGCCGGCCAGGTCCCGGCGCCCAACTGCGCGGAGTTCGACGAGCGGTTGACGGTGATCGTCGGCACGGTCGACTCCGGGGTCCCGAACCGGATCACCAACAGCCGGTGCCGGATCAACGAGTTGATCGAGGACGAGAAGGAGTGGACGTCCCACGCTCTGTTCCTCAAGCACGTGAAGACGGTCCTGGACAAGCTCTTCCGGGAGGGGGTCGTCGACGAGCGCGAGTACGACGCGATCGACGCGGCGGCCCGTGAGTCCGGGATCGGCAGGCCCGGGCAGACCGAGGGGTACCGCACGATCCTCGACGGCAGCGCAGCCTCCTTCGCCAAGTGGCAGCAGGTGGGCGGCGGTTCGTTCGCGCCGAACGGCGACGGGTCCATCACGTCCGGCACCACGAAGGACGGCCTCGGCATGCTCTGGTTCCCGGAGCACAAGTACGGCGACTTCTCGCTCAAGCTCCAGTGGCGGGACGACGCCCCGGGCACCGGTAACGCCAACTCCGGGGTGTTCGTGCGGTTCCCGTGGGTCCACGACCACCCGGAGGAGTCCCGCCCCGAGTGGGTCGCCATCAAGTACGGCCATGAGGTGCAGGTGCTCGACCGGCCCGACGGCGACATGTACAAGACGGGGTCGGTCTACGGCTTCGACCGGGTGGGGCTCGCCGGGGCCGGCGTCACCCAGAAGGGCACGTGGAACGACTACGAGATCCGGGTGGTCGACCAGCACTACTCGGTCTACCGCAACGGCGTGCTGATCAACGAGTTCGACAATATCGGCGGTCAGGACTTCTACCCGGCCCGCTCGGACGACCCGGGCACGGACGGGCGGCGGTTCTCCTCCGGCTACATCGGGCTCCAGGTGCACAGCACAACGGATGTGGTCTCGTACCGGGACATCAGGATCAAGGAGCTGTAGGAGGCGCCTTCCTCGACGTGTCCCGGCTCGGCTGTACCCGCTTGGGCTCCCCCGGCATCTTCGGATACTCGGGCGGGTACGGCAGATCGCCGAGCCCGTGGTCGTGCTCGTCACGGCGGGCCAGGTCCAGGAGGGCGTCCAGCGAGAACGCGTGATCGTCCATGTCCGCGTGCACATCGCCGAGTTCGGCGAAGCGCGCGGGCATGGTCGCGATGTCGAAGTCCTGCGGGTGCGCCTCACCGACCTCCTCCCAGCGCAGGGGCGCGGAGACGGGAGCGTGCGGGCGGGGCCGTACCGAGTATGCGGAGGCGATCGTACGGTCGCGGGCCGTCTGGTTGTAGTCGATGAAGATGCGCTCGCCCCGCTCCTCCTTCCACCACTTGATGGTCACGTGGTCCGGCATCCGGCGCTCCATCTCCCGCCCGACCGCGATCGCGGCCCGCCGCACCTGGGTGAAGGTCCAGCGCGGTTCGATCGGCACGAACACGTGCAGACCGCGACCGCCGGAGGTCTTGGGCCAGCCGCGCAGACCCCCGAACTCCTCCAGCACCGACCGCAGTTCATGCGCCGCGCGCACGGCGTCGTCGTAGTCCGTGCCGGGTTGCGGGTCGAGGTCGATGCGGAGTTCGTCGGGGCGGTCCACATCGTCGCGGCGGACCGGCCAGGGGTGGAAGGTGAGGGTGCCGTACTGGGCGGCCCACAGGACGGCGGCCTCCTCGGTCGGGCACATCTCGTCGGCGCTGCGGCCGCTGGGGAAGGTGATGTGGGCGGTCGGGATCCAGTCGGGCATGTTCTTGGGCGCCCGCTTCTGGAAGAAGTTCTCGCCGGTCACGCCGTCCGGGTAGCGCTCCAGGGTGGTGGGGCGGTTGCGCAGGGCACGCAGGATGCCGGGGGCGACGGCCTGGTAGTAGCGGGCGAGGTCCAGCTTGGTGAAGCCGCGCTCCGGGAAGAAGATCTTGTCCGGGCTGGACAGCCGTACGGTCCGGCCGCCCGCCTCCAGTTCCACCGCGTCACCCATGCGAGCCACGGTAAGCGAGCCCGGCATATCAGGCATTTCGGGGCACCCGCGTGCAGAATCGGACCATGGATCTGCCGGTGATGCCCCCAGTGAAGCCCATGCTCGCCAAGTCGGTGGCGAAGATCCCGCCGGGGATGCACTACGAGGCGAAGTGGGACGGGTTCCGGGCCATCGTCTTCAGGGACAGGGCGGAGGTCGAGCTGGGCAGCCGTACCGGCAAGACGCTGACCAGGTACTTTCCCGAGCTGGTGGAGGCACTCGCGGCGCGTCTGCCCGAGCGGTGCGTGATGGACGGCGAGATCGTGATCGCGCGGGACGGCCGGCTGGACTTCGACGCGCTGACCGAGCGCATCCATCCGGCGGCCTCCCGGGTGCGCACGCTGGCGGAGCGGACGCCGGCCTCCTTCGTGGCCTTCGACCTGCTGGCGCTCCAGGACGAATCGCTGCTGAACGTCCCGCTGACCGACCGCAGGAAGCTGCTCACGGCGGCTCTGTCCGGGGTCACGGCCCCGGTGCACCTCGCACCGGCGACCACGGACATCGAGGTGGCCCTGCAGTGGTTCGAGGAGTACGAGGGCGCGGGCCTGGACGGTGTCATCGCCAAGCCGCTCACCCTGCGCTATCTCCAGGACGAGCGTGCCATGTTCAAGATCAAGCACGAGCGCACCGCGGACGTGGTGGTGGCGGGCTACCGGCTCCACAAGAGCGGCCCTGTCGTGGGCTCCCTGCTGCTGGGGCTCCACGACGACCGGGGCGTCCTCCAGCATGTCGGCGTGTCCGCGGCCTTTCCCATGAAGCGGCGCGCCGAGCTGATCGACGAACTGGAGCCGCTCCGGATGGACGACGCCTCCGGACACCCGTGGGCGGCCTGGGCCGAGGAGGCCGCGCACGAGAGCGCCCGGCTGCCCGGGGCGCCGAGCCGCTGGTCGGGAAAGAAGGACCTGTCCTGGGTGCCGCTCAGGCCCGAGCGGGTGGCGGAGGTGGCGTACGACCACATGGAGAACGGCGCACGATTCCGCCACACCGCCCGCTTCCGCCGCTGGCGACCCGACCGGACCCCCGAGAGCTGCACCTACGCACAACTGGAGGAACCGGTGCGCTACGACCTCGACGAAATCCTGGGCTGAGCCGCGAGGTCAGGACCGCGTCAGTACGCGGACGAAGGACGTCTCCGGACAGCCACGGCACACAATTCCGCCACACCGCCCGCTTCCGGCGGCGGGGTCAGGGCCGCATCAGCACCTTGACCGCGCCCTCCTGCTTCTTCTGGAACATCTCGTAGGCGTGCGGGGCGTCCGACAGCGGCACGTGATGGGTCGCGAAGTCGTCGACGCCGAGCGGATCCTCGTCGGTCAGGTACGGGATGATCTCGTCGCTCCAGCGCCGGACATTGGCCTGGCCCATCCGGATCTGGATCTGCTTGTCGAACATCGTGAGCATGGGCAGCGGGTCGGCCATGCCGCCGTAGACGCCGGTGAGGGAGAGCGTGCCGCCGCGGCGCACCAGTTCGATGGCGGTGTGCAGGGCGGCGAGCCGGTCGACGCTGAAGCGTTCGGCGAACGGTCCGCTGATCTTCCTCGGCAACAGGGCCGAGGCGTTCTGGGCGAGGCGGGCCACCGCGCTGCCGTGGGCCTCGGTGCCGACGGCGTCGATCACGGCGTCCGGTCCGCGTCCGTCGGTCTCGTCGCGGATCGCCTGGACCAGCTCCTTCTCGCTGTCGAAGCTCCTGAGGTCGTACGTCTCCACGCCCCGCGTGCGGGCCCGGCGCAGCCGCTCGGACACGAGGTCCACGCCGAAGACGCGCCCGGCGCCGCGCACCTGGGCGACGCGGCAGGCCATGTCGCCGATGGGCCCGAGTCCGAGCACCGCCACGCTGCCGCCCTCGGGGACGTCCGCGTAGGCGACGGCCTGCCAGGCGGTGGGCAGCACGTCGGAGAGGTAGACGAAACGGTCGTCCGGCGGGCCCTCGGGGACCTTGATGGGGCCGAACTGGGCCTGCGGGACGCGCAGGTACTCGGCCTGGGCGCCCGGTACGGCGCCGTACAGGCGGGTGTAGCCGAACAGGGCGGCTCCCATGCCCTCGCTGGTGACCTGGGTGGTCTCGCACTGGGTCGGCAGCCCGGTCATGCACATCCAGCACTTGCCGCAGGCGATCTGGAAGGGCACGACGACCCGGTCGCCGACCGAGAGGTCCGGCACCCCGGCGCCGACCTCCTCGACGATGCCCATGGGTTCATGGCCGAGGATGTCGCCCGGCGTCATGAACGGGGTGAGCACCTCGTAGAGATGCAGGTCGGAGCCGCACAACCCGGACGAGGTGATCCTGATGATCGCGTCCGTCGGTTCCTTGATCTTCGGATCGGGCACTTCCTCCACCCGTACATCCCGCTTGCCCTGCCAGGTCACAGCCTTCATCGCCCGGCTCTCCCTCCGTCACGTCGCGTGTCGGTCCTGGGGTGAGGCGCCCCGGGTACCCGGGCGGACTCCCGCCGAACCGTGATCCAGGGCCGATCGGCCTAGTCGACGCGACGAATCAGAAACGGACGGGTATGGCCATCAATGAACTTATAAGCGCACAATCAAAGACACGAGACGGGCGGGCACTGTGGGCATGGCGGGCATGGTGGGTAGGGAGCAAGGGGTGCGCACGCGGCGCGCCCGTACGGCGGCGGCGCTGCTGACCGTCACGGGCCTCTTCGTCGCGGGCTGCACGGGACACGGCACACCCCGGGTCCCGGCCGACGACGGACGCGGACAGTTCCGCACGGATCAACCGAGCACGTCACCACCGAACACAGCGGAACCGAGCAAGGAGGCCCACGGTCCCTCCGTGCTCGCCGTGAAGATCGACAACGTGCGGGAGGCGCGCCCGCAGACCGGCATCGACTCCGCCGACGTCGTCTACGCCGAGCAGGTCGAGGGCGGGCTCAGCCGCCTCATGGCGGTGTACGCGACGAAACTGCCGAAGGCCGTCGGCCCCGTGCGCAGCGCCCGCGAGTCGGACCTGGAGTTGCTGCGGCAGTTCGACGACCCGACGCTCGCCTTCTCCGGCGCCCAGAGCAAACTGATGCCCCTGATCAACGGGGCGCCGCTGGTCGCCCGGACCCCCGACAAGGCAACCGGCGCCTACTTCCGCGGCGCCGACAAGGTCTCCCCGCACAACCTCTTCCTGCGCCCCAAGAGCCTGGTGCCCGCCACGCCGGGCGCCGCCGCACTGACGACCGGCTTCCACTACGGCCCCGCGCCCGCCGGCGGCACCAGGGACACCTCGGAGACGGTCCGCTTCCCGGCTGCCCGCTTCTCCTTCACCTGGTCACAGAGCCGGGAGCGCTGGCTGGTCTCGATGGACGGCGCCCCGGACATGACGGCCGACGGGAAGCGGCTGGCCCCGGCCACGGTCGTCGTGCAGTACGTGAAGGTCCGCAAGTCCGCCTTCCACGACTTCCTCGGCAACTACACGCCGTACACGGTGACGGTGGGCTCGGGGAAGGCGAAGGTGCTGCGCGACGGCCGCGCCTACGACGTGAACTGGAAGCGGGCGAAGGCCACGGACGGCACGGAGTTCACCACGAAGGACGGCTCCGCGGTGAACTTCGCCGAGGGCCAGGTCTGGGTCGTCTTCGCGAAGGCGTCCTGATCAGCGCTGGGTGAGAAGGGGTTCCGCGGGATTGCGGAGCCCCTCCGCCGCGTCCGCGACCCGGCGGATCAGCTCGAAGAAGCGGCCCTGCTCCTCGTCGGAGAGCGGGGCCAGGAAGACCTGGTTCATCCGGGCGGTGCGCACGGTCAGCTTGCGGTGGGTGCGCACCCCGTCCTCGGTCAGGCGTAGCAGGAAGCGGCGGCCGTCCTGGGGGTCGCGCACCTTGTCGAGCAGTCCGCGTCGGCCGAGCCGGCTGATCACCTCGGCGATCGTGGACCGGTCGAGCCCCACCCGCTCCCCCACCGTGCGCTGGTCGAGCCCCGGCTCGGCGACGAGCGCGTTCAGGACCGCGAACTGGGGCGAGGTGATCTCCTCGGAGACCATCGTGTTCCACAGCAGGTAGTGCGCCTGCTGGAGCCGCCGGGCGAGGTGCCCGGGGTGGGTGGTGAGATCCACCGCGGCCATGTGCGCTCCCGAGTCAGGTTGGTGGGCGTTTTGGTCAGTGCATTTGGTTGGTGCATTTGGTTGGTGCACTGAAGAGTAGTGAGTCTTGACGCCAGGCTGCCACAGTGGCAGCTTAAGAGAAACCTCGCTGAAATACTCAGTGCACTGAGCAGTTGGAGAGATGGGGCTACGCGGATGGACAAGGTGGTCGCCACGGCCCGGGAGGCGGTGGCGGATGTGCCGGAGGGCGCGTCGCTCGCGGTGGGCGGTTTCGGGCTGAGCGGTGTGCCGAACGTGCTCATCCAGGCCCTGTACGAGCAGGGCACCGGCTCGCTGTCGGTGGTCTCCAACAACTGCGGAGCGATGGAGTCGGGCCTCGCGGTCCTGCTCGCCGCCGGGCGGATCGCCCGTGTGACCGGCTCCTACATCGGCGCCAACAAGGAGTTCGCCCGCCAGTACCTGGCCGGTGAGCTGGAGGTCGAGATGATCCCGCAGGGCACGCTCGCCGAGCGGCTGCGGGCGGGCGGCGCCGGAATCCCCGCGTTCTTCACACCGGCCGGCGTGGGCACCCAGGTCGCCGACGGCGGACTGCCCTGGCGCTACGACGGCTCCGGCGGCGTCGCGGTGGCCTCCCCGCCGAAGGAGGTCCGCGAGTTCGACGGCACCGAGTACGTCCTGGAGCGCGGGATCCGCACCGACTTCGCGCTGGTGAGGGCGGCGAGGGGCGACCGGCACGGCAACCTGGTCTTCAACAGGTCGACCCGGAACTTCAACCCCCTCGCCGCGATGGCGGGCAAGGTCACGATCGCCGAGGTGGAGGAACTCGTGGAGCCCGGCGAGATCGATCCGGACGCGGTGCACCTGCCGGGCATCTTCGTGCAGCGGGTCGTCGCGCTGACGCCGGAGCAGGCGAGGGACAAGCGGATCGAGCAGCGGACGGTTTCCACGCCCGCGGCACGAGGGACGGTGAGCGGCTGATGGCCTGGACACGGGAACAGATGGCCGCGCGGGCCGCGCGCGAACTCCGGGACGGTCAGTACGTCAACCTCGGCATCGGACTGCCGACGCTGATCCCGAACTACCTCCCCGAGGACGTCGAGGTGATCCTCGAATCCGAGAACGGCATCCTCGGTACCGGTCCCTACCCCACCGAGGACCAGGTCGACCCCGACCTGATCAACGCGGGCAAGGAGACCGTCACCGTGCTGCCGGGGGCATCCTTCTTCGACTCGGCGCTCTCCTTCGGGATGATCCGGGGCGGGCACATCGACGTGGCCGTGCTGGGCGCCATGCAGGTGTCCGAGACCGGCGACCTGGCCAACTGGGCCATCCCCGGCAAGCTGATCACCGGAATCGGCGGTGCGATGGACCTGGTCCACGGCGCCCGCACGGTCATCGTGGTGATGACGCACACCGCCAAGGACGGCTCGCCCAAGATCCTCACCGAGTGCGCGCTGCCGCTGACCGGCAAGCGTTGCGTGAACCGGATCATCACCGACCTCGGCGTCCTGGACGTCACCGAGGACGGCCTGGTGCTGGTCGAGACGGCGCCCGGGGTGGGCGTCGAGGAGATCACCGCCAAGACCGACGCCGAGCTGACCGTCGCGGAGGGCCTGCAGTGAAGAACGTCTACATCGTCGACGCGGTCCGTACTCCGGTCGGCCGCTACAACGGAGCCCTCTCCTCGGTACGCCCGGACGACCTGGGCGCGCACGCGATCCGTGAACTGCTCGGCCGTACGCCCGACCTGGACCCGGCCCGGATCGAGGACGTGTACTTCGGCAACGCCAACGGAGCCGGTGAGGAGAACCGCAACGTCGGCCGTATGGCCGCGCTGCTGGCGGGCCTGCCGACCAGCGTGCCCGGCGTGACGGTCAACCGCCTGTGCGCCTCGGGCCTCGAAGCCGTGATCCAGGCGGCCCGCGCCATCGCTCTCGGGGACGCCTCCATCGCCGTGGCCGGTGGCGTGGAGTCGATGACCCGGGCGCCGTACGTGCTGCCCAAGTCCGACAAGCCGTTTCCGGCCGGGCACACCGAGCTGTACTCGACCACGCTGGGCTGGCGCATGGTCAACCCGCGGATGGAGCCGCAGTGGACGATCCCGCTGGGCGAGTCGGCCGAGCTCATCGCCGACAAGCACAAGATCGGCCGCGAGCAGCAGGACGAGTTCGCGCTGGCCTCGCACCAGAAGGCGGCCGCGGCACAGGTGGCAGGGTTGTTCGACGCCGAGCTGGCGCCGGTGTCGATCCCGCGGCGCAAGGGTGAGCCGGTCGCCTTCGGCGCCGACGAGTGCGTACGGCCGGACGCGTCGCTGGAGGCGATGGCGAAGCTCAAGCCGTCGTTCCGCGAGAACGGCGGGACGGTGACCGCGGGCAACGCGTCACCTTTGAACGACGGTGCCGCGGCCCTGCTGCTGGTGGACGACGAGGGCCTCGCGGCGACCGGTCGCGAGCCGCTGGCCCGGATCTCCGCGACCGGGGTCAACGCGCTCGACCCGCACTACTTCGGGCTCGCCCCCGTCGAGGCGGTCAACCGGGCACTCGCCAAGGCGGGCAAGGAGTTCGACGACCTGTCAGTACTGGAGCTGAACGAGGCCTTCGCGGCCCAGGTGCTGGGCTGTGTCGCCGAGTGGCCCGAGTTCGACCCGGCGATCCTCAACCCGCAGGGCGGGGCGATCGCGCTGGGCCATCCGCTGGGTGCCTCCGGCGCGCGTCTGGCCGGCACGGTCGCCCATCAACTCGCCCGCAGGGGCAGCGGAGTCGGCGTCGCCACCCTGTGCATCGGCGTCGGCCAGGGTCTCGCTCTCGTCCTCGAACGTTAACGGAACGCAGGAATCGTCATGACTCTCACCCAGCACGACATCGACCGGGAAATCGCCGCCGAGCACGCCGCCTACGAGAAGCGGCTCGCCGACGGCGCTCCCGTCGAGCACCAGCCGCGGCGCGACTACGCGCCCTACCGTTCCTCGGTGCTGCGGCATCCGAAGCAGCCGCCGATCGGCATCGACGTGTCCAAGGACCCGGAGCTGGTGGAGCTGCACTCGCCCGCCTTCGGGGAGCGGGACATCACCGAGATCGACAACGACCTGACCCGGCAGCACACCGGGGAGCCGATCGGTGAGCGGATCACCGTCGAGGGCCGGCTCCTGGACCGCAACGGCCGTCCGCTGCGCGGGCAGCTGGTCGAGATCTGGCAGGCGAACTCGGCCGGCCGCTACGCCCACCAGCGGGAGCAGCACGACGCCCCGCTGGACCCGAACTTCACCGGGGTCGGCCGCACCCTGACCGACGACAGCGGCTGCTACCGGTTCACCACCGTCCAGCCGGGCCCCTACCCGTGGCGCCAGCATGTCAACGCCTGGCGGCCGGCCCACATCCACTTCTCGATCTTCGGCACGGCGTTCACCCAGCGGCTCGTGACGCAGATGTACTTCCCGAGCGACCCGTTGTTCCCCTACGACCCGATCATCCAGTCGGTGACCGACGACGCGGCCCGTCAGCGGCTCGTGGCCACGTACGACCACAGCCTGTCGGTGCCGGAGTTCTCGATGGGCTACCACTGGGACATCGTGCTCGACGGACCGCAGGCCACCTGGCTCGAAGAAGGACGCTGACCCGCCATGACGAAGATCGACACCAGTCGTCCGGAGACCGTGCTGCCGACCCCGTCGCACACGGTAGGCCCCTTCTACGGCCATGCCCTGCCCTTCCCCGGAGGCGGCGACATCGCGCCCGTCGGCCACCCGGACACCCTCACCCTCCAGGGCTACATCACCGACGGCGAGGGCGACCCGCTCCCGGACGCCTTCGTGGAGCTGTGGAGCGCCGACCCGGACGGCAACATCCCGCAGGCCGACGGTTCGATCAGGCGCGACCCCGCGAGCGGCGGCTACCTGGGCCGCAACGGCGTGGAGTTCACCGGCTGGGGCCGGATCCAGACCGACGCCAACGGCCACTGGACCGCGCGGACCCTGCGGCCGGGCGCGCGCGGGCGGAGCGCCCCGTACATCAGCGTGTGCGTCTTCGCGCGCGGGCTGCTGGTTCACCTGTACACGCGGATCTACCTGCCGGACGACGAGACGGTCCTCGCCGCCGACCCGCTGCTGGCCCGGGTGCCGGCCGAGCGGCGCGACACGCTGATCGCACGCCGGCAGGGCGATGGCACCTACCGTTTCGACATCCGCCTTCAGGGCGAAGGCGAGACGGTCTTCCTGGAGTACCAGTGACTTCTCCCGATCCCGACACCGGCCTGCTCGCCCCCGGGTGGGCAGGCTCCCCCGCCGCCTCGGCGACCGCCGACGGCGCCTACCTCCGGGCGCTGCTGGACGCGGAGGCCGCGCTGACGCGGGCACAGGCCCGGCTGGGTCTCGCCCCGGACGGCGCGGCCGGCGCGGTGACCGAGGCGGCCCACGCGGACCGCTTCGACGTACGGTCCCTCGCCGGGCGTGCGCGCGGCGGCGGCAACCCGGTCATCCCCCTGGTCGCCGACCTCACCGAGGCGGTCGGCGAGGAGTACGGCCCGTATGTGCACCGGGGCGCCACCAGCCAGGACATCCTGGACACGGCGACGATGCTGGTGGCGGCGCGCACGCTCGACCTCGTGCTGGCGGACCTCCACCGCGTCCAGCAGGCCCTGGCCCGGCTGGCCGCGGAGCACCGGGACACCGCGATGCCGGGGCGGACGCTCACCCAGCACGCCGTACCGACGACGTTCGGGCTGAAGGCGGCCGGGTGGCGGGAACTGGTGCTGGACGCGCGGGACCGGGTCGCGGCCGTACGGGACTCCCTCCCCGCGCAACTCGGCGGCGCCGCCGGGACCTTGGCGGCCTTCACGGCGTACGGCAGCGAGGACACCCAGGCGCTTACGACGGCCTTCGCCGCGGAGCTGGGACTCCGGACGCCGCTGCTTCCCTGGCACACCCTCCGTACCCCTGTCGCCGACCTCGCCGGATGTCTCGCCTTCACCGCCGGCGCGCTGGGCAAGATCGCCGCGGATGTCCTCGTGCTCGGCCGTACCGAGATCGCCGAGCTCGCGGAAGGCAGTGGGGGCGGCTCCTCGGCCATGCCGCACAAGGCGAATCCCGTACGGTCCACGCTGATCGCCGCCGCCGCCCGGCGCGCGCCGCAGCTCGCCGCCACGTTGTACGGCTCCCTCGCCGCCGAGGACGAGCGGCCGGCCGGCGCCTGGCACGCCGAGTGGGAGCCGCTCAGGGACCTGCTGCGGCTGGTTGGCGGAGCCGCCCGGGACACCGCCGAACTGACCGAGGGGCTGCGGGTCCACCCGGACACCATGCGCGAACACCTCGACCTCACCCACGGGTTGATCGTCTCCGAGCGGCTGTCCGCCGAGCTGGCGTCCGTGCTGGGCCGCGCCCGCGCCAAGGCCCTGCTCACGCAGCTCGCCGAGCGGACCTACGCCGAAGGCGTGTCGCTGAGTGAACTCCTCGCCCAGGAGCCCGAGTTGAAGGACGTCGACCTCGACGAGCTCACCGACCCCGCCCGCTACACCGGCTCCGCCGGTGCCCTCACCGACCGTGCTCTGGAGCGACGTTGACCGAGAAACTCCTCAACCACCGCGCCGAGGGCCCCGCGTCGGCTCCCCCGCTGCTGCTCGGGCCCTCGCTCGGGACCTCGTACGCCCTGTGGGACAAGGTGGCGCCCGAGCTGTCCATCAGCCACCGGGTGATCCGCTGGGACCTGCCCGGACACGGCGGTTCGGCGGCCGGCCTGATCGGTCCCGGCGCCACCGTGGGTGACCTCGCCGATCTGGTGCTGGCGCTCGCCGACTCACTCGGCGTGGAGCGGTTCGCGTATGCCGGGGTGTCGCTGGGCGGTGCGGTCGGTCTGCACCTGGCCGCGCATCACCCGGAGCGTGTCCAGTCGCTGGCCGTGATCTGTTCGAGTGCCCACTTCAACGGGCGGGGTCCCTGGGAGGAGCGAGCCGAGCGGGTCCGCCGCGAGGGGCTGGAGTGGCTGCTGGAGAGCGCGAACTCCCGTTGGTTCGCCGGTGACTTCACCGTGCCGGAGCTCGTACGGGACCACGCCGAGGCCGATCCGTCCGCGTACGCCGCCTGCTGTGACGCCCTGGGCTCCTTCGACCTGCGCGACCGGCTCAACCGGATCTCCGCGCCGACCCTGCTGATCGCCGGCCGCCAGGACCCGGCGACCCCGCCGCCCCATCTGCGGGAGATCGCCGACGCGGTGCCGCGCGCCACGCTCGTCGAACTCCCGGGGGCCTCGCATCTGGCACCGGCGCAGTGCCCGGAAGCCGTCCTCACCGCGCTGCGCGCCCACCTCGACGGGGGCGCCGGGCGGGGCATGGAGGTGCGGCGCGAGGTGCTCGGGGACACGCACGTGGACCGGGCACAGGCCCGGCAGACACCGTTCACCGCCCGCTTCCAGGACTTCATCTCCCGCTACGCGTGGGGCGAGATCTGGACCGACCCCACGCTCAGCCGCCGCGAGCGCAGCATGATCACGCTGACGGCGCTGGTCGCACACGGCCACTACGACGAGCTGGCCATGCATGTGCGGGCGGCGCGGCGCAACGGCCTCACACCGGAGGAGATCGGGGCCGTACTGCTCCAGACGGCCGTCTACTGCGGGGTGCCGGCGGCGAACTCGGCGTTCGCCACGGCGCAGCGGGTGCTGGCGGAGGAGACGGAAGGGTGACCCCGGCAGGGACAGGCGCCGGCTGTGCGGATGTGCCTACGGTAGGGGCATGTCGACCATTCTGATCACCGGTGCCACCTCCGGTCTCGGCCGCTACGTCGCCTTCGAACTGGTCCGCTCCGGTCACACCGTCCTCGCCCACGGCCGGGACCCGGGCCGTACCGGGACCCTGGTGGAGGAGCTGCGGTCCGAGGGGGCGGCCGAGGGCTTCGTGGCCGACCTCGCCTCCCTGGCCCAGGTGCGCGAGCTGGGCGCGCGGGTCGCCGAGGCCCACCCCGGGCTGGACGTCCTGATCAACAACGCGGGCGTGGGCGCGGGTTCGCCCGGTTCGGGGCGGGAGGTGAGCGCGGACGGGCATGAACTGCGGCTGGCGGTGAACTACTTGGCGCCGGTCGCGCTGACCAGAGCACTGTTGCCGACGCGGCCGGCGCGGATCGTCAACGTCGGGTCGGTCGGCCAGGAGCCGGTCGACTTCGACGACATCGAGTTCACCCGCGGCTACGACGGCTTCGCCGCGTACCGCCGCGCCAAGTTCGCCCTGGCGGCCCACACCTTCGCCCTGGCCGAGGAGTTGGCGGGAACGGGGGTCGCGGTCAACGTCCTGCACCCGGCGACCTTCATGGACACAGCGATGGTCCGCGAGGGCGGGGTGGCCCCGTGGTCGACGGTGGCGGACGGGGCTCCGGGTGTGCTGGCCCTGGCCACCCAGGACCTGGGCACGGGCCGCTTCTTCGACGGGACGAATCCGGCGCGGGCACACGAGGGGACGTACGACCGGGAGGTGCAGAAGCGCCTGTCGGCCGTCACCGACCGGCTACTGGTGTCCTGAGGAGGCGAAAACGCCGGTCACCGCAGTCCCCGACCGGTCTCCAGCACCTCCCTGGCCTGCGTCACCAGCCCGTCCGCCCCGCACGAACGGGCCAGCGCCAGGCCACGGTTGAGCTCCGCCACGGACCGTGCCGCGATCCCGTACTCCACCCGCGCCGCCGCATGCTCGTACTGGCAGGGCGACGCCTCCAGGTAGGCGACCGCCTGCGCGGCGAGCCGTACCGCCCGCTGCCCGGTCTCCAGCGCGGCAGCGCACCTGAGCGCCTCACCGATCGCGGTGTCCGTGCCGAGCCGCTCGGCGTGCCGGCGCACCTCCGTGGCCAACTGGGCGGCCCGCACCGGGTCCTCGACGGCGAGAGCGCGCGCGAGATCGACGGCCCACGGCACCAGCACCGGATTGTGGTGTCCCCGGACCGCCGCCGCCTTCTCCGCGGCCTCCAGCTCGTTGATCCCGTCCTTGGTCCTGCCGACGGCCAGCAGCAGCCGCCCCCGCACGGACCGCGGATCGGGCAGCACGATCGTGGACGGATACGGCGGCGCGAACCCGTACTGCTCGGCGATCGCCCACGCCTCCTCGACATGCCCGCGCGCGAGCAGTGTGTCGACGAGGTTGCAGGTCGCCGACCAGTACAGGGGCAGTCCTCGCCCCACCCGCTCGGCGAGCCGCAGTGACTCGCGCAGGGAGGTCTCCGCCTCCCTGAGCCGCCCGCGCCGCCGGTGGCCCAGGCCGACGTAGGCATGGGCGAGCGCGAGGTGGCCGCCGCTCCAGCCGGCCGACTCGTAGGTGCGCAGGGCGTCGGTGTACAGGGCCTCGGCGCGGTCCAGCCGGTCCGTGAAGGCGTAGGCGCTGGCCAGCATCAGCGGCAGTTCGAGGCCCCACTCGGTGTCGGTCCAGCCGAGTCCGGGCGCGAGGCGGCCGTTGACCAGGGCGCGGTCGCACACTTCGGCGATCTCCTCGGCGCTCTCGCCGTGGGCCATCGCGTCGAACCCGCGCAGGATGAGCAGGGCCCGCTCGGAGTTGTCCCGGCCGGTGCAGGTGGCGGCCAGCGCGGCGAGACGCTCGGAGCGCGCCGGGGAGGTGGCCTCGCCCGGGTAGAGCCCTTCCCAGGTGTACTGCACGGCCTGGAGGCGCAGTCGGGCGGGGCCTTCGTCGTGCCGGGCGGCCTCCGCCTCGACCGTGCGGACCGCCTCCTCCAGCTGGTTGTTGTGCATGAGTGCCTGGGACAGGCGGACGACGGCGTCCACCCGCGCGGAGCCCTCCAGGCCCGGCATGGCGAGCGCGGTCTGGAGATGGCCGATGGTCTTGGCGGGGGCGGTCAGGAGGGTGGCGCAGCCGAGTTCGAAGAGCACGCGCGCGTGGACCTCGGGCGGCGGGGGCTCCACCAGGGCGCGCTCCAGGCAGCGGCGGGCGGCGTCGGGGGCGCCGACGAGGAGGTGTTCGCGGGCGGCCTCGCGCAGCTGCTCGACGAGTTCCTCGTCGTCGTCCGGGTGGACCTGGAGCAGGTGCCGGGAGGCGGCCGCGGCGCCGAGCCCGGAGTCGGTGACCAGCTGGGCGGCGATGCCGTGCATGGCCTTGCGCAGGGCGTCGGGGATGGACTCGTAGACGGCGGTGGCGATCAGCGGGTGCACGAACTCCAGCTCGTCGTCCTCCGTGCCGGAACCGGTCAGGATGCGGGCGTTGCGCAGGAGTTCGGCGCAGAGCGCGGCCTGGTCCGGCTTGAGGGTGGCGAGCCTGGCCACCAGGCCGACGGAGATGTCGGTGCCGAGGATCGCGGCCGCCCAGGCGAACCGGGTGGCGTCGATGCCGAGTTCCTCCAGGCGGCTGACGAGTCCGCCGCCGCGGGCCGAGCGGTTCAGTTCGCGCAGTTCGTTCGCCGAGCCCTCGCTGGGCTCGATGTCGCTGTCCCGGACCTTGGCGAGGAGCTCGACGGTCTCGTACGGGTTGCCGCCGGTGACGGCCCACACCTCGCGGCAGAACGGGGCGTCGGCGTGTTCGCCCAGGGTGGCGCGGGTGAGCCCCGCGGTGGCCTCCGGGGTGAGGGCGCTCAGGCTGGTGACGGGGCGGCCCGCGGCGCCGGCCACGGTCTCCAGGAGGCGGGCGCGTTCGCCGTCGGCCTCCCCGGGGCGACGGGCCACCACGACCAGGACGGACAGGTCGTCCAGGCGCTCGGCGAAGGCGGCGAGCCAGCGCAAAGTCTCCTGGTCGGCCCAGTGGGCGTCGTCGACCATCAGCACGAGCGGCCAGTCCCGGCGGGCCAGCCGGCGCACCGCGGCGACCAGTCCGTCGCACACGCCCTGCGGGTCGGCCTGCCGCTCTCCCGGGTCCGCGATGCCGAGGGCGGGGCCTGCGATGTCGTACCAGTCGCCGAGGTACTCGCGGGCCTCCTCCGGCATCAGTGACAGGAGGGCGGGCTGCAGCAGTTGTCGTACGACGTTGAAGGGGACGGACCTGAGGGTCTCGCCGCCGCGGGCCGACCAGACCGTGCAGCCGCGGGCCTCGGCGATGCGGCGGGTCTCGGCGAGCAGGGCGGTCTTGCCGAAGCCCGCCTCACCGCGGATCACCAGCACGCTGCCCGAGGACGCGCGGTCCGCGCACAGGGAGTCAATCACCCTTTCGACGGCGGCGAGTTCCTCGTCACGCTCCCACAGCGAGGCCGGGGCGGCCGCAATGGGCCGTACCTCCGTCATCCCGCTACCTCCCCAAGTCGCCCGAACGACGTGCAGATCTCGAGCGTAGCCGTCCGGGTGCGGAAGCGGAGGGCGGTCGGGGTACCTGTTGCCTTGACGGGTGACCTGCGGTACGGGCAGGCGACGCGCCCTGCCCGCGACCTGCCGCCGACACACCTGACCGACAGTCAGCCGTGGGCGCCACCGCGCGTTCCGGCAGCGAACTGTGCTTCGTCCGAGCCGAGTTGATCACCTCGCTCGCAGCGTCGGGCGCGGGACACCGAGGCCCGGGGTCGTGCTCGCGCCGAAGGCCGCGCGCAAACCGCGCGCACCGAGGCGGACACCTTGGTCGAATTCAAGCCGGCCGAACTGCGGGAGGCCACCCACCACCGTCGGCCTCCACGACCAGGACGTCGCCGACGAGAGCCGCCGCCTCGTCCTGCGCGACCGCCTCGACCTCGACATCCCGCAGCCCATCGGCAAGCACCCCGCCCCGGCGAGCACACGCGCCCGCGCACGCGCCGCCCCGGGCGTTCCCGTGCCGGTCGTCCGGAATCGGCCGGGGCCCTCTCATCCCTCTTTCACCGAGTGCTCATACGGTGGGGGCATGACGCAGGAGACTCCCCCCGGGTGGTACCCCGATCCCGGGCAGACAAGTGACGGTCCCGCCGCCGAGCGCTGGTGGGACGGCAAGGCGTGGACGGAGCGGACCCGGCCCGCCGGCTCGGCCGCCGCATGGGGTCCCCCGGAACAGGTCGCGAGCCCCGGGGACGCCGGGCAGTACCCGGCCTTTCCGCCGTATCCCGCGCAGCCGCCGGCCCGGTCGCGGCGCGGCCGCATGGGCATAGCCGTGGCGGTGGCGGTCGTGGTCCTGGCGAGCATAGGCGTGGGTGTCTACGCACTGGCCGACAGCGGCAACGGCAACGGTGACTCCGCCACCTCGCAGGGGCCGGGAGGCCAGGGCGGCCCGGGCGGCACCGGGGGCCAGGGCGGGCCCTTCGGCGGCAACGGAGGGTCCGGCGGCTCGGGCGGCTCCGGTGGCAGCGGGGGTTCCGGGGGCGCGTCGCCCTCCCCGCAGGAGTCCGAGGCACCGAAGATCGAGAGCGGTTCGGTGACCGACTCGATCGACGGGATCAGCCTGCCCATACCGGACGACTGGTACGGCCAGGAGATCCAGGTCGGCGCGTCCGTGACCTCGAACGACTCCTATGCCTGCCCCGGCGACACCTCCGAGAAGTGCACGAAGGGCGGTGCCTACTCGGCGCCCGCGCAGGCACTGCGCACCAAGGGCAGCACGGCCGAGGCGGTCGCCAAGGCCGACATCGAGGCCAACGCCGAGCAGTCCTACGGCGGCAAGACCTACGGTTCGATCACCTCGCACGACGTCCTCGCCTCCAAGGCGGTGACCGTGGCCGGGCAGAAGGGCTATCTGGTCCGCTGGAAGGCGGTCACCAGCAAGGGCTCCGACGGCTATGTCGAGTCGCTGGCCTTCCCGTCCCCCGCGAACCCGCAGCAGATCGTCGTGGTGCGCTTCGGTGTCGACGTCGAGGAGGGCCAGAGCGTGATCGACGACATCACCAAGGGGATCAAGGTGTCGACGGGCGGCGGCAGCGGCCAGGACGTCTGACGCCGGCCCCGCACACCCGGTCGGCCGGGAGGGGCGCCTCTTTGCTCGAGAGGAACCCCACCCGGCCGGGGGGTGCGCGCCGCCCCCGTCCCCACGGTGCGGCGCGAGCAGGCCACCGTCCGGTCATCCCGTGGACGGCGGCCCGGGTCTCAGGCCAGGCCGAGCGTCGGCAGTACGGCGGCCTCGACGAAGCGGACCAGGTAGTCCTGGTCGGCGTACTGCCCGTCGACGACGGGCCGGGCGCGGATGACACCGAACATCTGGCACGGGATGTATTCCAGCGCCGGGTGTCCGTCGGCGATCTCACCCCGGTCGACCCCACGCTGGAGAATGTGCCTCAGCGCGGCGATCTCCGGTTCGACCAGCGCCTCACGCAATGCCTGCGCGAGCTCCGCGTCCTGGGTGACGGCGTGGCCGAGCGCCTGGTGCAGCTTGGTGTCGTGCATCGACCACCGGGCCGCGGCCCGGGCGGCCTCGCGCAGGTCGTCGGCGAGCGAACCGGTGTCGATCCCGTCGAACTTCGACCTGCGGCGGGAGCGCAGGGCGGCCACCACGAACTGGGGCTTGGTCTTCCACTGCCGGTAGAGGGTGGACTTGCTGCAACGGGTGCTGGCGGCCACGCCCTCCATGGTCACGGCTTCGTATCCGCATTCGCGGACCTGTTCGAGCACGGCGTCGAAGAACTCCTGCTCACGCTCGGGCGTGATCTTGGAGCGGCGCGAGGCGGCGACCGTCTCCGGTCCGTCCGCGGCCTGCGACGTCATCAGCTCTCCCCTTCACTCACTCCGCCGGCCGGGCCTGCTGCACGGCCGTCGCGTTTCATTCCCGGATTCCAGTGTGTCGTATGTCAATCGAAACGCCAGTGTACCGGTACCCGACCGTATCGGTACACTGGCGTATCGGTACGATGTCGTACCGATGAGTTTTGGAATCGGAACGGGTCACCACCCTGTTCGGATTCACCACCTGCACCACCGCCAGCGAAAGGGCCGGGGGAATGAATGCCCGCACCGAGCCTTCAGAAGCGGAACCGGACGCCACAGCGCGGCCGCCGCTCGTCCGTGAACTCCTGCTCGTCGTAGGACTCTTCCTCGTCTACAAGTTCGGCCGGCAACTGGTCACGGGCCACACCCCCGAGGCCTTCCGCAACGCCGGCCGGGTGTGGGACTGGGAGCGGGCCCTGCACCTGCCCTCGGAGGGCTCGGTGCAGTCGCTGCTGCTGCACGGCGACACCCTCGCGCACCTGGCGAACACCTACTACGCGACCGTGCACTTCCCGGCCACGGTCGCCTTCCTGGTCTGGCTGTACCTGAAGCGCCCCGCCCACTACGTCTGGGCCCGTCGCGTCCTGGCCGCCCTCACCGGCGCCGCCCTGGTACTGCACCTCGTCTTCCCGCTGGCCCCGCCCCGGATGCTCGCGGCGGCCGGCCTGGTCGACACCGCGAAGGTCTACGGCCCCTCGGTGTACGGGCCGCCGCAGACCGACACCCTCTCCAACCAGTTCGCCGCGATGCCCTCGCTGCACTTCGGGTGGGCGCTGATGGTGGCGATCGGCCTGATCGTGGCGACCCGCTCACGCCTGCGTTGGCTATGGCTGCTGCATCCGCTGGTGACCCTGCTGGTGATCGTCGGGACGGCCAACCACTACTGGATGGACGCGATCGTGGCCACGGCCCTGCTCGGCATCGCCCTGGCGGTCATCCAGGTGCCGCAGCGCACGGCCACGACCGCGGGCCGGACGCAGGAGAAGCTCACCCCGGCCGAACCCGAGAAGAACGTCCTGGTCGGAGCGGCCCGATGAACGCCACCCTGCTCGCCCTGGCCCTCTCCCTGCTCTCCTCCGTCGCCTACGCGGCCGCCGCCGTCGCCCAGGAGCGCCTCGCCTCCCGCGACCCCGGCTCCGGTGTGCTGCGGATGCTGAGCTCGGGCGCCTGGTGGGGATCGGTCGCGCTCAACGCGGCGGCCGCGCTGCTGCACGTCGTCGCCCTCAAGTACGGCCCCCTGACCGTGGTCCAGCCGCTCGGCGCCCTCACCCTGGTCGCCGCGGTGCCGCTGGGCGCGCGGATCGCGGGGCGCCGGGTCAGCACGACCGAGTGGCGGGGCACCGCGTACACCCTGGCCGGTCTCGCCGCGATCCTGGTGGTGGCGTCGGGATCCGCGCCCGGGAGGGTACTGAGCACCTCCGAGGCGGTGGCGGTGGCCGCCGTGACGGCGGCGCTGATCGGTCTCCTGGCCCGTCCGGGCGCCCGGCCCGGCATACGGCACGCCTCGGCGTCCGGGGTCGCCTCGGGCGTGGCCTCCGCGCTCACCCAGACCGTGACGGTGGCCGCGACGGACCGCTCCGAGTCGCTCCTCAGCGTCCAGGTGATCGGCGTGACCCTGCTCGTGGCGGCCTTCGCCGCGGGCGGACTCCTGCTCTCCCAGACCGCCTACCGTGACGGACTGGGCGCCCCGCTGGCGGTGGTGACCCTGGCCAACCCGCTGGCCGCCGCGGTGATCGGCCTCTCCCTGCTGGGCGAGGGCCTGCGGGGCGGCGCGGCGGGCATGCTGCTCGCGCTGGCCGGAGCGGGCCTGGCGGCCTGGGGTGTGGTGCTGCTGACCCGCAAGCCCCCGGTGCCGGCGGACGACGACCACCCGGTGGCGGCGGTCCTGGCCCTGGAGCCTTCGACTGCGTCCGTGGAACCGTCCCTGCGGGACATGACTGTGCCCCGGCAGCCGGAGCCGGGACACCTCACACCGCTCTAGACAGGCTCAGCCGAACCCGCGCGCGTCCTGCTTCAGCGCCGTGTCCACGGTCAACGCGGTGGCGACGACCAGGCTCAACAGCGGCTCGGGCAGCTGGTAGTGGATCTGCAGCACGTAGTTGTCCGCGGTCGTGAACATCGTCTTGGCGAGCCCCTCCCACGTCTTCGTGATCCGGGCCACCTCGTTCTCCGTGTGGTCGACGATCGCGAAGTTCCAGGCCCGCCAGTTCTCCGCCTTGATCGCGCCGACCTGCTGCCCGTTCACCATCAGCGCGAAGTTGATCTTCCCGATCATGTTCTGCTGGACGATCTCACCGACCGGCGAACCGTCCGGACGCTCCACGATCACCCGCGACTTGAAGATCTTCCCCGGCCGGGTCAGCAGCATGAGCGGCTGCCCGTGGGCGTCGCGGATCTCCAGCTTGATCTTCATGAACTGATCGATGCTGTAGAAGAACCGCACGATCTTCCGGAAGGCGCTCTGCCCGACCTGGGTGACGGAGCCGAGCTGGTTGCCGTTCTGATCCATGACCTTGTACTCGTTGGTCAGCTCGATCAGCTTGGCCTTCTGGTTGACCACGAGCACCGGCTCGGTGAACAGCGTGCCGCCGCCCGCCCCGCCCCCGCTGACCCCGGCCTGCTGCTGCACCTGACGCTGGACGCGCTGGTCGGGACCGGCCGACTGCTGAGGCATCTGCGGTGCCTGCTGGACCGGCGGGGCGGGCGGGGCCTGCACGGCCTGAGCGGTGCCCTGCCCCGCTCCCTGCTGGTCCTGGTGGGTGTGCTGGGTCCACTGCGCGCCGTCCCAGTACCGGAGCGTCTGGGCCGCTCCGTGCGGATCGGGGTACCAGCCTGCAGGTGTGTTCGAATGCGTGGTCACCGGGGCACACTACCCCGGGACCACTGCGATCCGGCCGGGTGAACGACAGCTCCGGCCGCGGCTTTACCTGGTGATGACGGCCGGATCGCTCACTCCTGTACGCCCGTTCTCGACATGTCCGGCGAATCGCCTCAGGAACGCCGGGTCGGTGTCGGAGGTGACGGTGAGGTCGTACCAGCGACGGCTCCTGGCGAGACGGAAGGTGTGGCGGGCGGTGGCGCCGGCCCGCACGGTGAAGGTCCTCGCGGGGGCGCCGTAGCCGCTCACCACCTTCAGACGGACCGTGCCGGAGCCCTTGTTGGTGAAGGTCAGCTCGACGTCGTCCCCGGTGTGACGGGCGGTGACCTCGGGACCGGCGTTCTTGTTCGGCCCCTTGAAGACGCGCAGGAAACCGGCCGGGCCGTGCACGGTCAGGTCGTACGATCCCTTGGAGTACGCGGAGTTCCAGGTGTCCGAGACGGCTTTTCCGGCCTCGGTGGTGTAACTCCAGGGTCCGTCGGTGCGGTTGCCGGAGGTCACCAGGAAGGCGGCACCGGCCTTGGCGCCGGAGGCGAAGGTGAGCGTGAACCTGCCGTTCTTCGCGTCCACCGAACCGTCCACGCGCGGGGCGTACTTGAGGGGGCGGGCGGGGCGCAGGCCGCGCTCCTGCTTCGGCAGGGCGCCGACGGCGGGCGGAACGGGCACGTAGTCCGGGTGGCGCTCGCGGTCCGGCGGCTCGTAGCCGTCGGTGTCCGGGAGGGCGACCGGCCTGGTGTCCTTGCGGGAGAAGTCGAAGGCGGCGGTCAGGTCGCCGCAGACGGTGCGCCGCCAGGGCGAGATGTTGGGCTCGTGGACGCCGAAGCGGGTCTCCAGGAAGCGGATGATCGAGGTGTGGTCGAGCGTCTCGGAGCAGACGTAACCGCCCTTGCTCCAGGGTGAGACGACGAGCATGGGCACGCGCTGGCCGAGGCCGTAGGGGCCGGCCGGGTGACTGGTGTCGCCCTTGAACAGGTCGAGGGCGGGGTCGACGGTGGACTTGCCCTGCGCCGCGGAACCCGCAGGGAAGGCGGGGACCACGTGGTCGAAGAAGCCGTCGTTGTCAGACACGCGGTTTCACCACCAGCAGCGTAACCCGGGAACCGGGTCTGACCTGCACGGATACTGCACCCGACTACACCCGACTACACCCCACTTCACGCACGTATGCGACCACGGTGCGACCAGCGCTGTGCGCACTGCCGCGCCGGTCGGGGGTGACGTCGTCGTGACGGAGAAACACGAATGCTGCGGCCCCCTGCCGGACGGTGTGACGTCACCTCGTGCAACCTCGGTCGTAGCACCCGACACACGTGAGCATGGCGTCGTGCGGTTAGCGCTGACCTGCCGTGGTCGGCGTCATGGTCTGGCGATGCAGGCCGTGGTCGGCCCTGTGGTCGGGTCGCGCCGCTCGGTTCGCGGACGCAGCGGCTGGATGGAAGGCACGGGGATCGTGATGCGGACGCTGCCGAAGCCGATGCTCGCCGCCCCCGTGCCCGACCCGATGCTGCTGCCGGGATGGGCGGGAGAGTTGAACTGGGACGGGTGGCGGGCCCTGCTCGTGGTTCAGGCCGGACGGGTAGTGCTGCGCTCACGGCGGGGCACAGACCTGGGAGCGTGGGTCAGTACTTGCCATCGTGGCGGTCCAGGCGATCTCGAAGTATCTGACGCGTTCGTCCTGTCCGGTCGGCCGCATGCCGGCTGCCATCATGACGTGCTGGGACGGGATGTTGTCGTGGTCGCCGTCGCCTTTCACGCAGGTGACGCCGCGTGCCCGCGCGAACAGCAGCAGTCCGCGGAGGGCTTCGGAGGCGTATCCCTTGCCTCCGCAGCGGGATGCCGTGCGCCTCGGTCAGCACGTGATGCTTCGAGCCCGGACGTGCGCGGTCAACCGGGCTCGGACCGACTTTTGGGCTGCTTCGCCCCCGCTTGGCTTGCACATGGGAGGCATCGATGGTGACGCGGGAGAAGTCCAGGCAGGCAGCCGCCCGCAACCCATCCAGCAGCACCCGCTGCAGTTCCTCCCACACCCCGGCCTCCTGCCACTCGGCCAGCCGCCGCCAGCACGTGGGACCCGAATCGAACCCCAACTCCTGCGGCAGGAACTCCCACTGGACACCGGTGTACAGGACGAACAGCACGCCCTGCAGCGTCTTGCGGTCATCGATCCGCTTGCGGCCCGGATACCTGTAACGACGCTCATGCCGCGGCAACAACGGCTCGATCACCGCCCACAACTCGTCGCTGACCTCCCACGGCTTCCGCCGCGCCATGGTCACACCCCGCAAACGACGGGATCACATACATCTCCACCGTGCCACAAAAGGATCATTCTGCAAGCACCCCTTAGAGGTCGCGCGGATAGGCGTGTGCTCATGGGCAGCGGTACGGGTTCGTCCAGGACCGTGCCGAGGTGGTGGCGGAGGATCATGCGCAGAGTGCCTTCTCGCCCTTGTGCGCGATGCGGCCGTGCAGGCCACGTTCGTCGAGCAGGGCGCGGGTCTTGTCCGAGTCGTAGCCGGCGTCCAGGTGGATGGTGATGTCGTCGGGCAGTGGTCGCAGGTCGTCCAGGCGGTCCAGGGTCGAGGCAAGCAGCGGGGACTCGTGACGGTTGGCTCCAGCCAACACGCGGCCCAGTGGGACCCCGTAACCATCCGTCATGCCCGAGCGTTTCAGGCCCCGTTTGCCGCGATCGACCGGTGAACGCCCCGCGACCTCGGCGCCGCCGGGGGCTTTGGTGATCGAGCCGTCGATGGCGATCTGCTCCAGGACAAGGCCGACGATCCGGTCGTAGGAGGCCAGCGCGATCTGCTTGAGTTAGGCGAAGACGCCGAGGGCGATCCACTCGCCGCGGCGGTTGCAGATCGTGGTGGCCGAGCAGGTCGTGTCGGCGATCGCCTGATAGGAACAGCCGAAGCGCAGGAGCTGCAGCAGCTTGTCGAAGACGATGCGGTCGCTGATGCGTGGGCGGTGGCAGCCCAGCGGATGGGTCGGCACGTAGGCCGATCGCGCAGGCAGCAGGGCGGCGAATTGGCCCCAGAGTGGTTCGGTCAGCCATGATGGCAGTACAGGCACAGGTCTCCCCGGTGATCACAGAGCATCGCAACTCCATGATCGCCAAGACCTGTGCCTGCTGTGCTGCCGGGGTCCACCAACGCGCCTACCTGCGCGACCTCTCATTCGATGGGCAAGCGTCAACACCCTGGGTAACCTGCGACCTCACCCACGAGACCAAGACTGCGCATCGTCGCCCGACCCCAGCGCTGCGCACAAAGCCCGGATTCTGACGTTTCTGCAGGAGCCAGTGCCAACGAACTCGCGGAACCTACAATAGAATGCGCCTCCGGCAATCTACGCAGAAGAGGAACTGTGAAGAAGGCGCGCATATGTCTCGTATTCACGTGCATTCTCCTGGTCTCCGCATGCGGGGGAAGCGACTCGACCGTTGACACGTCCGCCTTGTCGGACCACGAGAAGGAGTGGGTCGAGTATTCCTACGCGCACGAGAAGAGCGACGAGACCAAACGGGCATGGGAAGAACTGTCCGCCGAAGGCGTCAAGTCCTACCTTGAGCGGCAGCGCCCCACCCTGTGCGGGGACACTGCCTCACTCATGAAGAGCCTCAAGGAAGCCGGCTACGAGGCGGGCGAAGCCCAGGACTACAAGGAGAAGGTCGAAGACCTCCTCTGCTCGCCCTAGGCCACCGCGCCCCCGAGGATCCTCAGGGAATACTTGTCGTACGCTCGGTGCAGAATCATCGTCACCGGCCCCGAGACGAAGACCCCGCTGACGACGTACTCTTTTTTGTTTCCCGTCTCGGCGACCTGCTTCTCGTACAGGGAGTCGGTCTCCTTCTTCGCCTGCTTCAGCCACGAAGACGCCTTGTCGTGGTCGGCTCCCGGCACGTCGAGTCCGGTGCAGGCGGCGAGAAAGCCGAATTCGTCCGATTGATCGGTGCTCGTTCTGCACAGAAGAGACGACATGTTCTCGCTGTCGACATAACCGGCCGAAATCGTCACCCCGTTCCCGCCGCTCCCGTTGACATACGTCCTCTTCTTTCCGTCGGGCATCTCCTGCTCGACGGGTTTGTCCAGCTTCAGCTTCCAGTGCTTCGAGAGACCAGCGAGGAATTCCTGCCCGGTGTATCCGGCGGCTATGGTGTCCGCCGCACCGAAGGTCGGCCGTTTGTCGCCGGTCACCGCGTGTTTCGGCAGATCGGCGGCGCGCGGCGCGGTCCGCGTCCTGGACGGCGAAGGCTGCGACGCCGCGGCCTTCGTACGGTCGGATGCCGCCGTACCGGAGTTGCCGGAGTCGCTCCCGCCGCAAGAGACGGCTCCCGCCGTGCCGATGGCGACAGCCATCAGCACGGCGGAAACACGGGTGGCGACGCGCATCACGCACCACCGTCGTTCAGGGCGCACGCGCCGGGATCGGCGCTGGTGAACGGAACGAAGGCGATCGCGTCGAACACCACGTTGTCGTCTCCGGTGCCGGCGTCGTGGAGGTTGTCCGCCTCGATATAGCCGCCCTTCCAGAAGGAGAACGTGCCCATCTCGAACCAGGTCTCCTGGCCGTTGCTGCGGGTCGCCTGATTGACCCGGCAGTAGTCGGCCTCCGCGCCGAACGCGTTGTCGCCCGGGATGAAGCGGTAGCGGACGATCGCTTCCGCACCGTGGCTGGGCAGGTGGACGTAGACCTTGTACCGCTGGCCGCCGAACTCGTCTCCGGAGGGGAGGTCGGACTGGTTGACCTGCCAGCGGCCGGTCACCTTGTGGAAGTAGTCGGTGTCCGGGTAGCTGTGCGTGAAGTAGACGTGGTGGTCGTACCCGGCGCCGAGCTGGTGCAGGTCGATGGGGGCGATGTAGGGGGTGGCGCGGTAGGTGTAGTCGTCCCGCTCCATGGTGATGTTGTCACCGGTCTGGAGGGTGAACTTGCCGTCGTCGGCGCCCTCGAAGTCCCCGCATCCATAGGTGTCCTCGTGCTCGCCGAGGTCGTCGACGATGATGGCGTTCGTGTAGACGCTCGGATGGTCGATGCACGGGCCGTGACCGTACTTGCTCTCAAGTGCGGGCTCCGACGAGCCGAGCGTGTATCTCAGCGCTTCGGTACTGGAGTTGGCGCTGCTCTGCGAGCCGATCCAGCTCACGCTGCCGCTCCAGTAGCACGCCGAGTCCCAGGTCGGGCAGGGGTCGGCCGCGTCCGGGTCGCACGCGTTGGACGAGTCGCAGAACGCGTCGAGCGGGGCGGCCGTGATGACGTTGAACGGCATGGTCGGCTTGACGTAGGAGGCCACGCCGTCCCAGGTCATCTGCGGTACTTCCGCCCAGCCCAGGATCTTCTCCTGGTAGGTCCAGTCACCGGGGTGGGAGGCGTCGTCGTAGCTGTTGCGCAGGAACGGCTCCCGGTCGGCCGGGTAGTTCGGCTTGATCGGGTTGTTGAAGTAGCCCAGGCCCACCGAACCGGAGGTGTAGACGCCGGAGTTGTAGCCCCACAGCGCCATGTACCAGTTCTCGATGTAGTCCGCGCTGCCGTTGTTGGCATTCATGCCCAAGGCCTTGAGCTGGTTCCACTTCTCGGCCAGGATGCTCAGCCCGGCGGCGATGTTCGCCGCGTAGTCGGTGGTGACGGCACCGGCGTGCAGGGCGTCGAGCTGCTCGCCGTGGAGTTCGGACATGCCGGTCGTCACCTGGGCGATGCCGTAGCCGCAGTCGGCGAAGCCCCGCCTGGGGTAGTCGTGGATGCCGTTGAGGTTGCCGTACCAGTCGGACTTGGTGACGTTGCCGGAGTCGCCGTTCACGGAGTGCCAGGACGCCTGCTTGAAGTTGGACTCCTGGGCGAGGATACCGAGCATGACCTGTGCGGGAATCTCACCTCCGCCGGTCAGTGACGGCTTGGGGAACAGGCCCTGCGGGGTGTAGGCGGCGAGGCCCGTGTCGTGCCAGTCCGCCTCGCGGGACACCGTCAGGTCCCCGTGCACGGCCTGGTCGACCGCCCACTCCACCTGGTTCGCACTGGCCTGGAGCGCCTGGCGCTTGGGGTCGTTGCGCTTGACGATGCAGGGGCTCTCCATGTCCGCGATCTTGCCGACGACCTGCGCGCCGGATCCGGACAGGCACTGTGATTCCGGGCCGCCCTCGCCGCAGGTGAGCGGGTCGTCGTCATCGCCTTCGGCCGCGGCGAACGCGGCCGGGTCCAGCGACAGCGATGAGTCCGTCTGCGGCCGCTCGCGGTCGGCGTCCACGAGGGTGCTGGCCTTCACGCCGGTCTTGACCGCCGTAGCCTTCACGGTCAGGGATCCGACACCCTCCTCCGAGGGCGAGCCGATGTTGGTGGTGATGCCCTTCATCTGCTCGGAGAACACCGAGTTGGTCACCAGGTGGCCCTGGCGGGAGATGCCTACGACACGGCCGTCCACCGGGTGCTTGGCGAGCCCCGGCGCCTTGCTGGTGTCGATGTCCTCCACGTCGCCGACGACCGCGTCGCCGTCGGCCACCGGGAGGAGTTTGACGTCCCCCTTCGGGGCGCGGCCCAGTTCGGTGAAGTCATCGCCGTCGTAGCGGGAGATGACGCTGTTCTCGCCGTCGACCGTGCCGATGTCGACGGTGCCGTTCTTCGAGGCGGTCAGCGCGAACATCGGGCCCGGTACCGCGGCGAGCTTGCGGGCGGACAGCTTCTTGCCGTCGCCCTTCAGGTCGACGAGGTTGCCGCCGAGCACACCGACGGTGCCCTTCTCGGTGGGCGTGACGTGCGTCAGGTAGCCGTCGACCGTGCGGCGGGAGGTCACCGATCCGGTGGCCGCGTCGACCGAGATCACGGTCGTGTCGCCGACGGACCTGTCGGTGGCCGAGCTGGAGGTGAACGCCACCTCGTCGCCCGTTCCGCAGCCCGGCGTGAAGTAGGCCAGCTGCACCCGGTCGGGAACCTCGGTGACCTTGCCGTCGGAGAGCCGGATCACCGCGGCGAAGGCACCGTTGTCGTACGCGCCGGGTTGGTTGGACCAGACCGACGGGGCGTAGACCGCAGCCGCGTAGTTCCCTGATCCGGTGGTACAGACATAGCCCGTCCAGGGGCCGACCTCGGACAGGTCCGTACGGTTGAGGCGGGCGATCTCGTAGAAGGAGAACCCGTCGCTCTCCTTCGCCGCGAGGATGTGCAGTCCCTCGGCGTCGCCGGTGGCCTGGACGATCGCGTCCGATGACGAGGCGTAGCCCGATCCGAGCTCCTTGCCGGGTGCGGAGAACATGCGGGGTGCCGTGCCGTCAGCGGCGGCCGTCTGCACCGGGGTGTCCGGGGAAGCCGGCGGGAGTAGCGCGGCGGAAGCCGCCAGCACGCTCAGGGCTATCAGCGGATTCGTGGAGAAGAATCTCCGGAGACGTCTTCTGCGCATCTTCTCCCCCTACAGCCAGTCGGTGCACGAGCCGTGCACGGTCGGCATGCTCGCGTCGTTGTTGTTCACGATGTACCTCAGCGGCATGGGGTCGTACTGCGCGTCGACGTCGTTCCAACACGCCTTCGCCGACGTCTTCTTCCAGTTCTGCATCTTGGTGTAGTCGCCTGCCACGCCGTCGGCGAGAAGGCCCGTCGTGTCGGCTTGCTGGACGCCGCCTTCGGGATCACGTGTCGTCCACAGCGTCCCGTACACATAGTCGGGCGACGTGTCGAGATCGCGTGAGATCTTCGCCCACACCCCCTGGCACATGTACGACCACATCAGCCGTATCACGACCGACCCGTCCGGCTCGGTGACCTGCTGAAGAAGCTCGGCGTCGTCGTCACACCCCATTTCGATGGGGTCCTTGCCCGAACAGGTGGCTCGGAAGCAGCCGACCGCGGCTGCCGGGGATGCCTGAATCCCTTGGAACGCTCCGGCCAGCAGCGTCAGTGCGACCGCTGCCGGCCCCCATCTGCGTATGCCGTGCACACACATCACCTCAGACCTTTCTCCTCCGCGCCGCATCAAGCGCAGCACGTCTTGCCGCTTATACACTGATTCGACGCCGAGTTGATCGGTGCATGGTGCACTCGGGTCACATGACGTCCATGGACTGCCCATCAAGTTCCCACGGAAACGTCAATGTTGGTAATCAGATGATCAAGCTGCCCGCCATAGTGAGGCAATGCTATGGATTGCCTACGCAACAGTGCAGTTGACGCATAGGGCCTGGAGTGGCTGCGCGTGATACGAGGTTGGCGCCGGCTGTACAGGAAACAGCAGCATCGCCAGGCCTGGGGTGGGAGGCGAACCGCGGCACCACTCGTTCGGGCTCGTATCGGCGCAGATTCCAGGGCTCGAACCGAGCAGGGGCGTGCCCCGCGGCGTGGTGCGGTCATCCGGACGGCGGCAGTCCGGGTGGCTGTGGCCGCGCGGTGCGGCCGAGTGCTTCGGGCCACTGCGCGAGCCGGTCACGACGGCGTACGCCGCCCGACGCCCGAGCTCCGGGCCGATCACTGCCGCGACCTGCGGCGTCACGAAGGCCACGCGGCTACACCACCCGGCGGGACGCCACCCCGAACAGCGTTGACTCCCCAGGACCGACCGCATGACGCCCCTGCACCGGCCTCGCCACACACCGAGTTACATATGCACTGCCACTTGACCAAAGCCGGCGCCTTGCATCAGCGGTAGTCGTCTGGGTGGCCCTGCATCCATGTGTTGATCTTGTTGCGAGTGTCGATCAATGCGTCCTGGTGTTCCTTGAGATTTTCGAAGGATTGATCGCTGCCGACTTGCGTGTCGAGATCCTTGATCAACTTGATTGGCTCGGCGAAGTGGCTGGGGCCCTTCTCAGACGCCTTCATGGCGCCGTCAAGGCGGTGGAGTTCATCGAAGACACGGCGCAGAACGTAGGCGCAGTCGGCAGGCCTGCAGGAATCATCCAAGGTCGCCTGCAGTCCGGCGAAGGCGTCGCGGACCTTCTCGACTGGCGTTGCAGTCGGTATCAGTGGCGGTGAAGGCTCGGCGGTGGGTGCATTGCCGGCCGGCCGGCTGGCGACAGCCGGGGTACCGCCCGGATTGTCGGAATCAGAGCCTGCGCTGCACGACGCACCGAACATTGCCAGAGTCACGGCGACAACCGCACCCCACCCTGCGGTTCTGGGCACGAACACTCCCCTTGCCACCCAAGTCGACTGCTCCAAGCACGCCATACGGCTTCGCCCGCATAATCGTCGGCTGCACCCCCTGCGGCCCGCAAGGGTCCAGACCAGTCGTTGCCATCCCGTGATCATCTCTGTGTAGCCACTGTGAAGCGACCTGGCATAGCTTTTACATGTCATGCACATGCAAAGCAAATGAGGGGGTAGTTGATGCGCAAGCGGCAAGCGCTTGCCGGTTTCTTCGCAGCAGCAGCACTCACCACCGGTGTTGTGGTGGGTGTCGCCGGCGGGGGTGGGGCGGCACCGGATGAGCCTTCACCGAAGACGGTGGCAGCAAACGCTGTCGACGAGAGCAAGTGGCCCAGTCGCACTCCCGAACGTGGGCTTGCCAAGGGGCTGTCCCTGCCGGTGGAGAAGTATCTCGTCGGCTACACGGACGTCGTGGATTGGCAGCGCGCCCAGCGCGACCTCTGGATCAGCTGTATGGCTCGGTTCGGCTTCGAGAAGTTCAGCCCCCCGGTTCCGGGGGTCAACCCGCCTGTTGAGTTCAACGACGCCAACATGCCCAGGCGATACGGGGCTTCCGACGCGACACAAGCGGCGAAATACGGCTACCACCTGCCGCCGGAGCAGCTGGACGAGCCGCCGGCATGGGAGCCGGCCGCCGGGGCGGAGGAAGCCGTTTTCCTCGGGGACGGGCCGGAGCTCACGGGCGACACGTACAACGGGGTGACTGTTCCCCAGGGAGGGTGCCGCGGAGAGACGGAACGTCAGCTCGGGCATCTCACACAGGGCGAGGACGCATCGCAAGTCAACGCGTCGAGCATGACCTTGTCCTTGAAGCAGCCCGCCGTCCAAAACGTCATCGACGGCTGGGCGGCGTGCATGAAGGACAAGGGCCACGCGTTCGACGATCCGTACAAGCCCGCTGCCAGTTTCGACCTGTCGACGCCAACGGCGTCGGCAGAGGAGATCGAGGTGGCCACGGCCGACGTCGCCTGCAAGGGCGAAACCGGCCTCATCAAGGTCTGGTCCGGAGAGGAGATCGCCCTCCAGAACCAGCAGATCGCTGCCAAGAAGACCTCTCTCGACGCCGAACTCGCCCGAACGAACACCGTCAAGACGACCGCGCGAAGAGTGATCTCGGAAGGCAGTGACAAGTGACCCCGACCATACGCAACCTGATCCGGTCGCTCATCGCCGCCCTGCTCCTCGCCGCAAGCATCTTCTGCGCCCAGCCCGCGCAGGCCGCCACCTCCTACGAGTCGGACGGTTGCACCTCCAGCGGCAACAAGTACTGCTTCGTGCTCTACTACAACAGCGTCGGCTCGACCACCAACTCCGGACAGGGCTCCTGCTACATCTCCAACAGGAGCGTCCCCGACCATTACGGCTACTCCCCGAACGGGGCAACTCTCGTCCGCCTGGTGTTCCACTACGGCCTGCTTCCCGGCACCTGCACCACTGACAGCGGAGACGGGACACCCCTCAAGAACAACGCCGCTTCCATTGCGAACGCCGAATGCGGCGTCTACAACCGGGTCTACTGGGGCTCTGGTTACCAGAGCATCTCCCAGGCCATCTACGGTTCCTGCGGCGGTTACGGCGGCCTGGCGGAAAACCTCGTGCCCGAGCTGAAGAACGACAACGCATCCCACAAGAGGTACTAGCCCCGCCTCCCTGTCCGCGCGTCACCGCCCTCACCTGTGGGGTGACGCGCGGCGGTGCCCCTTTCCGTGGACGTCCCGACGGCGCACCACCGACACTGTCGGCTCCAGGGCCGGCATCGCGGAGCAGGGCACGGGACGGGCAGATCACGCATGGTTCACCGCATTCAGCGGAGACCTCGCCGCCGCCGTGGCAACAGACCTCGGTCGGGGCGCTGCGAGCCCGGGTGGCATCGCCCGGGCCGTCTTCGACGCCCGCTGACCAGCTGCACAACGACAGCATTCTTCCCCAGCACTTAGGTAGACAAGGAGTGCCCGTGCACGTCCTCAAGCCAACGACCACCGCAGCAGCTGTCATGCTCGCGGCAATGTCTCTCGGGGCATGCTCTTCGTCCGGATCGGGCTCCAGTTCGGCGAAGGACCAGACCCCGGTCGACCGGAGCAACTGGCCTGCGGAGACCCCTGCTTCGGGACTGGTCAAAGGCTTGGAGCTGCCGCTTGAGGCCTATATGTCCTCGTACGCGGATCAGGTCACCGTAGACACCGCGCTGCGCACCCTCCAGACGCGGTGCATGGCCGAGTACGGGCTCACTGTCGACCTGCCGCGCCCCGGTATGAATCCGCCGCCGTACAGCAACGCCATGTCGATCGAGGCCCGTTACGGCATCACCGACCGCACCCGGGCGGAGAAGTACGGGTACGGGCTGCCGAAGGAGCTGACCCGGAGCACCGAAGCGGTCGACAAGGGGCTTTCGGGTGTGGAGGTCGAGGTACTGACCGGGCGTACAAAGCCCGAGTTCCTTCCGCCCCAGGGTGCCGAGGGTGACGGGCCGTACTTCACCGGTGCGGACTCCGGACCCGCCCGCGCCGAGTACCAGGGCAAGAAGCTGCACAAGGGTGGCTGCACCGCACGGTCGAAGCAACAGCTCAAGCTGAACGAGTCAGATGCGGGCTATGTCTCACAACTCGCCTCGACAAGCCTCTCCGAGTCCCGCTCGCGCAAGCCGGTCAAGAAGGCCATCAAGGACTGGTCAGCCTGCATGAAGAAGCAGGGACGGTCCGCCGCGGACCCGTACAGGGCCATGGAGCAAGGCTACGCCAACGGCGACGGCACCACCGAAGACGCGATCGAGCTCGCCCTGGACGACATCGACTGCAAGGAGCAGACCCGTCTGATCGAGGTCTGGTTCAAGGAGGAGTCGGCAATCCAGAAGCGGCTGATCGAGGAGAACAAGGACCAGCTCGCCGCGGTCAAAACGCGCCTGAGCAAGGCCCTTGCAGCCGCCAAGGCTGTCAAGTAACCCAGGGGGTAACGAAGTTGAGACAGAAACGTATGCGCCTGCGCGTGCCGCTCACCCTCGCGGTGGCCACCGTGCTGGCGATACCGCTGAGCCTGCCCGCACAGGCCGAGGGACCAAAGCCGCCCAAGGGCGCGGCGCAGGGCTGGAATGACGCCACACAGGAGCAGAAGAAGCTCTCCCTGAAGCCTTCCGCGATCCCCGCGAAGGACCGCGCCGGCCTGCTCGGCAAGGACTACGCGGCATCCGCCGACACCGCCGTCACCACGACCGGCGACGGCACCGGCTTCCACCTCCTTGCGGGCAAGGAGCAGAACGGCTATCAACTGCGCACGATAGCCAGCCTGTTCGAGGACGGTTTCGCCTCGGACACCTGGATCGGCAACCACTGCGTCACCGAGTCAGGCAAGTACGCGGCCGTCTCGTACGCGCCGCGTATGTTCACCAACAAGCCCGAGCTGATGGTGCGCGGCGCGTTCACCGCAGTGGTCGATCTTCAGTCGGGCAAGGTCACCAAGCTGCCGTTCCAGTCGTCGCTCGCCTACTTCTCGCCCGGCTGCGGGCATGGTGAGAAGGCGGTGTTCACTCAGCTCAGCCACGACGGTGACAAGAAGCAGCAGACCCGCCTGATCACCGTCGACGCGGCAACCGGCAAGGCGTCCAAGCCGGTCACGCTCGCAGGCGCGGTCACCTCGGCCATCCCCACGGACACGGGCATCATCGCCGCGCACGGCAACAAGCTGGTACGGGTCAACGGCACGGCCGAGAAGACACTGGCGTCCACCACAACGGTGCCGTTCGAGATCACCGCCGACGCCGATGGCGGCATCACCTTCATCGACCGCGAACTGGACAAGAAGGCGTCCAAGACGCCGACCAGCTGGGCCAAGCACCTCGACCGTGCCAAGGTCGAGAAGGGCCAGAAGACCGAGCCCGTCACCGTCGTTTCCGGCAAGCTCGAAGCCTGGGACCTGACCCGCTCGGCACGCGGCGAGGTGTTCGTCACCGGTGCCGCCACGTCCAGAACGTTGCCCAAGCGGGTGCACAACCCAGGCAGACTCCCCAAAGGCGCGGCGATCTCCAGCCACGCCCGGACAGCCCTGACCACCACGTGGTCCGACGGGAAGACCACCCTGGTCAACCCGGAGGACGCCGCCAAGCCCCGTCCCGCGCGTACGGTCCTGCGCATGCTGGACTCCGGCAGGTCCGTGACCCTCGATCTGCGTCCCGGTGCCCACCGCGTGGGCGAGGAGGCCCAGGGGCATGTCCTGTCCCCCGCCCTGCCCACCGGCGGCCCGGTCGAGTCCGGCCCGGACACAGGCCGGCAAGGCGAAGAAGGCCTGTCCACGCAGACCGTCAGCACCCGGGCCCGGACCGCACAGGCCGACGACCCCAGCGAGGGCACCGGGGAACGCTACTGCGCGGTGGCCCGTAACGATGCGAAGAAGCAGGCCTTCCAGCCCACCCCGCGCCAGGTCGAATGGGCCGTGGACCAGGCAGTGGTCGGCGAACTGGATTTCTACCGCGCGGGGAACTGGAAGAACACCGGGACCGGTGGCTACCAGCCTCAGGGCCTCTTTCCGCCGACCGTGCTCGCCGGTGACCCTAACGGCACCCTCGACAACGAGGACCCCGATGTCACCGACAAGTGGCACATTCCCGCGCAGGTGATGCTCGGCATCACCGCGCAGGAGTCCAACATGTGGCAGGCCACCCGCTTTGCCGTGCCCGGTGTCACCGCCAACTCCCTGATCGGCAACTACTACGGTGTCGACTACGCCGCCGACGGTGAACAACTCGACCCCTGGCGTATCAACTGGGCGGACGCCGACTGCGGTTACGGCATCACCCAGGCCACCGACGGTATGCGTCTCGCGGGCAAGACCAAGCCCGGCGAGACCGCCCTGTCGACCCTCGCGCAGGAAGCCGTCGCCCTGGACTACACGGCGAACATCGCCGCCGGTGTGCGGATCCTGTCGGAGAAGTGGAACCAGACCTACAACGCCGGCATGACGATCAACGGCGGCCACCCCAAGTGGATCGAGAACTGGTTCTTCGCCCTGTGGGCATACAACTCCGGCTTCTACGACACCGCCGACTCCCAGGGCCACCGGGGCGTCGGCTGGACCAACAACCCGGCCAACCCGCTGTGGAAGGCCAACCGCGTCCCGTTCCTGCAGAGCGCGTCCAACCCTGCCGGTGACGACTACAGCCATGCCGCACACCCGCAGGACTGGCCGTACCAGGAGAAGGTGATCGGCTGGGCGGCCCGTCCGATCTCGGCGATGTTCGCGCCCGGTGACTTCCAGGCGGGCTACCGTCCCGCGTGGTGGACCACCAACGAGGATCGCTCCAACGCCAAGCCTCCCGTCGATCTTTTCTGCAACGCGTCGAACTACTGCGACCCGTCCAAGATCGGCGACAACGACTCCAACGACCCTGGCCTGGGCGCCTGCACCCTCGACTCGGGCGACAGCGACACCAACGCGCACTGGCTCCACTGCTGGTGGCACGAGAAGATCACCAAGGAGCAGTGGAAGGACTGTGAACGGCTCGCCGAGTGCGGCAACGGTGTGCACCGCTTCAGTACGTCGTACGGCGAACAGGCAGATGCCGGCTCGTACCCGCCGAACTGCTCCACCACCGGCCTGCCCGCCAACGCCCTGGTGGTCGACGACCTGCCCGACGGCACCACACCCGCAGGAGTCGACACCAAGCGCGGCTGCGGGGCGGTGGCTTCCAGCGGCACATTCAGCTTCACGTTCGTCCCGTGGGACACCCAGATGGATCTCACCAACGACGGGACGGACAACCCGACCACCGTCACCACGTATCCGGGGAAGATCGACACGCACCAGATCGGCGCGGGCTACGGCAACCACTTCTGGTTCGCGCACACCCGCTCGCCGGAGTCCTACCCGGGCAACGCCGACCGGATGAAGGTCGCCGGCACCTGGAAGCTGAACGCTCCGCTGACCAACACCACGCGGCAGGCGAAGGTCTTCGCGCATATCCCCGACCACGGGGCGCAGACCTCCAACGCCGTCTACCGGATCCAGACCCCTGAAGGGGAAGAGGAGGTGGCCATCTCACAGACGGCGAACGAGTCCAACAAATGGGTGGACCTGGGCGCCTACGACTTCGGTGACCAGGTCCCCGAGGTGCGGCTCGACAACTTCAACGGCGGCACCGGGAGCGCGGACATCGCCTTTGACGCGCTGGCGTTCGTCCCGGGCACGTACGACGGCCTGAAGATGACGGGCAGCATGACGGCCGACCCGACCGCACCGGAGCCGGCCCCGGTCGAGCCCGGTGAGGACATCAGCGACAGTCTCTTCCCCGATGTCAGCGGGTTCTCGGCCGACACCGCCACGGCGCCGCCGATGGCGACGACCATGAGCACCGCGTCGTGCTCGACGGTGTCCCTTTCCATCACCCGCAAGCGCACCAACAGCTGTCTCCACGACGAGCTGTGGGTGAATCACTACGCGAACGGCACACCGGACGGAAACGCTTCCTTCGACTACTACAACACGATCTATCTCGACCCGACGAGTGATGAGTTCTCCCAGGTCACCACGATCCGGCTGAAGTCGATGAGCGGTGTGATGAACACGGTCGACCTGGACTACCAGGCCAAGTGCCGCGGGTACTGCAACATCACCAGTGTCACCTGGGACGGGTCGAAGATCTTCAAGAAGGGCGACACGATCCAGCGGACCATCACCACGCGGTTCAAGTGGACACCCAGTGGCGCCACCAAGAACACGATCACCCCGTACTGGTACTTCAGCGGTATGGCCAACACCACCCCGATCGCGAATCCGCTCGAAGTCGAGAAGGCCAAGCTGGACATCCGCTGCGACAGCGAGATCCCCAATGCCGGCACCGGCTGCGTGTTCTCGGGCTACGACCCGACGTACGTCATGAACTCCAAGAAGTTTCCGGGGGCCGCCGCACACATCGACATGATGTGGCGCAAGACCACCCTTGACTGGGGCAACCGCAACGGTGGCAAGCCGCTCACCTACCTGGGCAACAAGATGTCCGTCGACGGCTCCGGCAAGGTTCAGTCGGACCGCAACCGGCAGCTCATCTGCGGCAGGCAGTGGAAGACCTACAAGGACACCGGTCTGTTCAGTGACATGTGGACCCTGGAGGCAGGGGCGACACGTACCGACTCGAAGAGCTGTGACGAGTTCGCCTTCGCCAACTCCTTCCAGAGCGCCGGAAACTCAGCAGGCCCCAACCCTGTCACGTACAGCGGCAAGGAATGCGTGCAGACCTATCTGAAGCGCAACGCCGACGACACCATGACGCTGCACCTGCGTCCTGATGCCCCGGCACCGACCTGGAAGGAGCCCTGCGGCCGGTCCTCGATGTCGAACTGGCAGAACACCCAGTCGATGCGGCCGTTCGGCGACTTCATCAAGGAACAACGCTTGATGGAGGACGACGACTACTGGCTCGACCTGGACGGATTCACCGCGCCCACACCGTGACCGGGCAATGAGAAGTGCCCCCCGGAAGAACCGGGGGGCACTTTGGTGTCACAACCAGACGAGTCGTCCTTCGGCGATCGAGCAGACCGGATGGCTTCCATCGGCGATTTTCGTGAGCATTTCCGCCACGGAGTCGAAATAGTGGGCCAGTGACGCGTACTCGCCCGTGGTCGTGTTCTCACCCACGAACCACCTGCCGATACGGCCGTCCCGCACGTCGATGAACTTTCCAGTCCAGCCGTCCTGGTCCGACAGGAACGGGATCCACTCATTGCGCCAGAACGGATTGTCCCGCTCATCCGGAGGGTTGACCCCACCGGGCATGGAGTGGTTCGCGTAGAGCTTCTCTATCGCCCGGATGCCCAGAAAGAACATCCCCTCGTCCGGAAATCCGGCGAAACCGCAACAGGCCACATCGTCGTCCACGTCTTCCTCAGGAAGATCCAGATTGTTCTGCAACAGCCACGCCCGCAGTTCCGGAGGAAGTGAGATACCCATCTGTTTCTCGGCGGCCGCGAGCATCTGTTCCGTGGCCGGCCCGGGCAGATCCGCATGATCGGCCGGGGCGTGCTCGTGAAGAAGACTCATCACGCGGGACCAGCTCTCCACCACGCTCATTCCCCACGATCCTCTCTGTACGAACGCCCACTACGGCTGCGTCACTGCGGGCTAGTGTTCGAAGTGTCGACGCCGAGTTCCGCAATCCCGAAGCGCGCGCAAGAAAGCCACCTTGCACAGCGCCGACCGGAAACCCTCGCAGGAATGGTACTCGGAGTGGGTTGACTGCCCCCTGCCCGGCGCCTTCCGACCCACAGTGCAGGACCTTCTGCTCGCGAGATGACCGCCCGCCAACTCCCCATGGACAACGCTGGTATGCCCCGGCGGGCCCACCTGAGGAGCTACACGGCACCAGCGAAGATGGTATCCGCCGTGACGTCCCCTACCCTCGTCGAGGGACACCAGCGACCACCCCGCCGGCTGCTGCAGTATCAAGGATCGCGGCTGGATCACAGGCGGCCCTGCTCGCCTTGCACCCGTCCGCGCCCCTCTCGCGTGCACTGCCCGACCGGCCTGTACGAGCTTGCGTGACCGGACGATATGAGCCTGCCCAAGATCGCCCTCGGCGTGGCGGCTGCCCCAGCCCTCCGGGCTGGTCCTTGGCCCACCACAGGAACGCTGCGGCGTGCTGCTGGTTGGCGAAGCCGTCGCCGACCAGGGTGTGCAGGAGCTCGTTGCTCCACAGTATGAGCCGGCCGAGGGTCCAGTTCACCGACTCAGGCGCCGGCAGCTCCAGCCCGTAGACCAACCGCCTGGAACGAACGGATCAACCGTTCAGGCCCCGCTCACGAAGGGCCTGAGCCGCTACCGCTTTGAACCTTCCGCGCGATCTTCGTGCGAGCCTACGGCGAAAGGACCTGAGCTTATCCCGTTGCGCGAGTCGGTCAGGAACCCCCGCTGAGCGCCATCCAGAGGGCGCCCGCTGCTGTGGTCGCCGCGCATAGGGCGAGGGCGGTGTCGGCGTAGGGGGAGCGTGTCCAGTGGGCTTTGGTATGGAGGTAGAAAGTTGGCGGGTGGTGGTCGCGCCAGGTGGTTATGACCGCCGCGTCAGGTGATCAACTCGCGGGCCGCAGCGAGTCCAGTGCGGCGGTCACGGTCCTCGTCAGTTCACCGGCGTCGGCTCCGGCGCGCGAACGCAGGTTCACCCCCGTAAGCGAGCAACGCCAGCAGGCCCGCCGCATCGTCCAGATCCGCGCCGGGAGCCACCTGTCGCTGCGCGCGGTCGTCGCCGGTGCGCGTAAGACCTGCCGGGATCTGTTGCCCGCCAACCGGGTCGGCACCATCCACACCACCCAGGGCAAGGAGGCCGACGTCGTGATCCTCGTCCTCAGCACCGACCCGCGCCGCCCCGGCGCCCGCGCCTGGGCCCGGGCCTGGGCCCCTTCGCGACCCAACCTCCTCAGCGTCGCCGTCAGCCGCGCCAAGCGCCGCCTGTTCGTCGTCGGCGACCGCGACGCCTGGCGCGACCAGCGGTGCTTCGCCACCCTCGCCGACGCTCTGCCCGCCCACCTGGTCCTACCAGCTCGGATTCGGCACGCTGCTGCCGAAGTTCGGCCCGGGCGCGGCCGTCGGCAACATCCTCATCCTCATCGCCCTCGTCTTCGGGCTGCTGTACATCCGCGTCCAGAGGAGGCAGGAAGCGTGAAGTCGCGTACCGGATCCCGCCGTTACACCGTCATCGGGCTCGTGCTCACCGCCGTGATGCTGTTCCCGGTGTACTGGATGATCAACGTGTCCCTCACCCCGCAGCAGGACATGCGCAAGAGCCCACCCGATCTGCTGCCGCTGCACCCCACCTTCGAGGGCTACCGCGCGGTGCTCAACGACCAGATGCCCTACCTCGGCACCAGCCTGCTCATCGGTCTGGGCACGGTCGTCCTCACCCTGGTCCTCGCCGCCCCGGCCGGCTTCGCGCTGGCCAAGCTCCGGCCTTTCGGCGGAGGGTTCCTCGGTCTGGTGCTGCTGGTCGCCCAGATGATTCCCGGGATCGTCATGGCGATGGGCTTCTACGGCATCTTCCTCGACCTCGGCCTGCTCAACTCCTGGTGGTGTCTGATCATCGCGGACTCGACCATCGCCGTGCCCTTCGGCGTCATGATCTTCACGGCGTTCATGTCGGGCATCCCCGGCGAACTCATCGCCGCGGCCCGCATCGACGGTGCCGGCACCTGGCGCACCTTCCGGTCCGTCGTCCTGCCGGTGAGCCGCAACGCCATCGTCACGGTCTCGCTCTTCAGCTTCCTGTGGGCCTGGTCCGACTTCGTCTTCGCCAACACCCTCGACGGCGGCGGCGACTGGCGGCCGATCACCCTCGGCATCTACCACTACATCGGCAACAACAACCAGGAGTGGAACGCGATCATGGCCACCGCCGTCGTCGCGTCCCTGCCGGCCGCGGTGCTGCTCGTCCTCGCCCAGCGCTACGTGGCCGCCGGCGTCACCGCGGGCGCGGTCAAGGACTGAGCACCCGTGCCCACCGCCCCCGGCCCACCAGCCAGGCGGGGCCGTGCTCCGCCGCCTCGCTCGTCCACCACGTAGGACTGCCACCCGTCACAAGGGTTCACGTCCCCTGCGATCCGTCCGGCCTATCCCCCCGAGCCGCCCCACCCCGGCGCACCCCGCCACCAGCACGTCCCCTCCAGCACTCAGGAGAGCCGCTGATGTCACACCTGAGCTCCCAGCGCAGCCGCAGAGCCACCCTCGGCCGCGCCACCGCCGCCGCCCTCGCCACGGCCCTGGCCACCACGGCCGTCGTCCTGACGGGCACCTCCGCCCAGGCCACCCCCACCTCCTCCACCACTCTGGTGGTCAACGCCAACCAGACCCTGCGCCCGGTCACCCACGTCGGCACGGGCAGCCTCTACGGCCTCGCCGACGACACCACCCCCACGGACAGCGTGGTCCAGGCGCTCAAGCCGAACACGTTCGTGCAGATGGCCCCGGGCGGCAGCCAGTTGCCCAACGGTGAGCCGAATCCCGCCGGCGACGCGCTCGTCGTAGCGCCCAAGGCGGCCCGCGCCGGCGCCAAGGTGGTCGTCCGCATGCCGGACTGGTACCCGAACTTCTCCTACAACTGGGAAAGTTGGGCCGACTGGCTGTCCGCCGTCGACAAGCAGGTCGCCTCGGTACAGTCCTCCGGCGCCACCAACATCAGCGCGTACGAGCTCTGGAACGAGCCCGACTGGACCTGGGACACCACCAACGCGGGCGCGTTCAACGCCGGTTGGGCACGCACGTTCAAGGAGGTCCGCGCCAAGGACGCCACGACCCCCGTCCAGGGTCCGAGTTACTCGGCGTGGAACCAGTCCTGGATGAGCTCGTTCCTCACCGACGCCAAGGCGAGCGGCACCGTCCCCGACGTCATCGCCTGGCACGAGCTCCAGGGCAGCCAGGACATCGCCGCGCACGTCTCCGCGTACCGGTCCCTGGAGTCGAGCCTCGGCATCAGTCCGCGGCCGATCTCCATCGAGGAGTACGGCACGCCCGCCGAGATGGGCAACTCCGGCGCGCTCATCAGCTACGCCGCCAAGTTCGAGCGGGCCGGCGTACGTGACGCCGAACTCGCCTTCTGGAACCACTACGGCGCCCTCGGCGACGATCTATAGGAGCTTCAGAGTCAAGCTGAGAAGGCGGTTCCTTGCGCCGGTCGCTGTCGCAGTGGCCACCGCGCCGGCGATACCGCTGAACATGCCCGCACAGGCATCAGAACGCCTGCGTGATGCCGTACCCGCAGCTGCATCGGACCGGTCGATGGCCCAAGGGTCCTACTCCTCCGGGCACCACCGTCTCATGCGCGTCTATAGTCAGGCCACGCGAAAGAGCGCCGTCGCGAGGCCATGAGCGTCTGGGGGCAGCACGCTGGGCGGTATGCCGATGGTGCGTGCAGTGTTGTTGGTAGCTCTGATTAATACTGAGGCGGTGCAGCCGGAGTGTCCGAGACAGAAGAAGTGCAGTCGGCGTGGGGGCGGATAGTCCACTGGCTTACGGTGAATGCGCCGGGCAGTGCGCAGACGCTGTGCGGGCCGGCGACGGATGAGGACATCGCGGGTCTGTCTGAGGCGTTGGGGTTCGAGGTGCCCAACGTGCTTGAGGCGTTGCTGCGGATGAACAACGGCAACACCGCAAAGGACTCCACGCGGAGCCTTCCCAACGGGCGGGTGGTGCCTGTCCGTCACCTGGATGCGGCGATCTTCCCCTACGGAAAGATTCTTCTGGGATGCACAGATATTGCTAAGGAGTACGCCAAGTGGCGGCGGACTGAGGAAAAGAACGGCCTGGACGGCTACTGGAGCGCTTCCTGGGTGCCTGTCATCCAGGACTTTGAGGGGCAGTACTACGGATACGCCGTGGATGCTTCTGGGACGTCCGGCTTCCCTGCGCTGGAGTATGGCGAGGGCTCTGTTCCGGCCGAAGCTTCCCCGTCGCTGGCGGCGCTACTGGATTCGTTCGCGGATGCCCTGGAGAGCGGCAGCTGGGGTGGGTGGCCTGCGCGGGTGGAGAGGGGTTCGCTCAGGTGGGGCGAGGAGTGACTGCTTGCGGCTGAGGCGCAGATCTGGTTGTCGGAATGCGTGTGAGCCCGCCCCCTGGGGGCGGGCTCACACGCGTGCGCTGTGTCAGATTCCGGGTGTCAGTTGGTTGCCTTCAGGGTGCACTTGACGGACGTCGAGACGCTGGGCGTGCCGCAGTCCCCGGAGGTGGCGGTGTCGAGCCAGTAGGCGTCCTTGCCCATCAGGCGCATCTTGGTGATGAATCCACCGAAGGGCGACATGGACTGCTGATTGTCCGTGTCGGAGATGGCGGAGCGCCCGCAGACCTCGGTCCAGCTGGGAACCGTGCCGTTGAGGTTGTACAGGTGCATCGTGCCGTTGACCTTGATGGCGTAGGTCTGGATACAGGCCCGCCCATTCGGTACGCCGGTGGTGCTGTCGTCGGGGATGGCCGGATTGAGACCTCCTTCGCTGGTGCTCATGCCGCCGCTGTTGTAGCTGGCGCCGAAGGCGAACTCGTCGCAGTTGAGAATCGAATCGTCGGCCCCGTCCAGGGCACTGAGGTCGCCGTTGTCGGCTGCCCAGCTGGTCGGGCACATGCGGCCCCGGTTCTTGTTCCTCTGGCTGGTGTCGCTCAGGTAGTAGAGGGGCTGACCTGTCGCCTTGGACCCGGGGTGCTTGGGCGAGAAGGTCTGGATCAGCCAGGCATGTGCGGCGGCCTGGGGATACTTGGCCCCATTGAACGTGTAGGTGGGGGCGTAGTTGGAGAAGACGCAGCCTCCGCCTACCGTGACGACGGTGTCGCAGCGGACCGTGTCGAGGTCGGTCGCCCTCGATGTGCTCGCACTCCACTGGTAGCCGGTGGTCTGGTATTGGATGCTGTCGTCCGACGGGTACTCGTCGCCGTCGATCTTGACGTCCGGGTGGAAGAAGTAGGTCTGCCCGCTGGCGGAGGTGTCCCAGGTGTACGACGAGGTGATGGACGCCTCGTGGGTGTCACCAGCTGTCCACGTTGGAGTTCCCTGCCATGCGCTCATGCTTGCCTCGACGGGCTTGCACGGGGATTCACACAGGTGCTCGTTGATCGCGAGCTGGATCATGGCGAAATCCGGCGGAATATCCTGCCCGGCCACGCTGAGATGTTCAGTGAAGGAGTTGGTGCCGGTCAGTTCGATGGTGCGCTGGAACTGGAACCAGGCGGTGGCCTTCACCTGTCCGTCCACTCGCAGGTAGTAGGGAACCACGCGCGTCTCGCATTCGATGGTGCGGGTGGCACGAGCGACGATCTTGCCGTCGTCGCACCAGGGGGCCACACCATGACTGCTGACGTAGGGCACGACGCTGCCGTCCTGCGCCGGGTTGGAGGCATCCTCCTTCAGGGCTCCGGTCGCCTCGGTGCTGACCGGCTGGTCGAGCAGGTCGGGATTGGCGCTGTTCTCGTTCGGGTCAGGCAGGGTCAGGTCCACGGGACGGTCGTTGCTGATGCCGTAGTCGCCGGGCACGAAGGCAACTGCGTCCCAGGCGATGTCGTCGTCGCCGGATCCGGTGCCGTAGGAGTTCGAGAGGGTGACCTGCGGGGTGTTGTCGTTGAACCGGTACGCACCCAGAGAGACCCACTTGTTGGATTCGTTGGCGTCCTGGTCGAGACGGACCTGAGCCTCCCCCCACGCCGTGTTGATCTTGTAAATGGCTTCGTGAGTCTGTGCTCCGGTATCGGGGATGTGGACGAACACCTCGGCCTGCTTCTCGGTGACCGGGCCGTTCAGCTTCCAGGTTCCCAGGACGGTCATTCGCCCGCTGGTGCCGCCCAGATGTGCGTAGTCGCGTGCGTGCGCGTACCAGAAGTGGCCCTGGTAGCCGCCGCCGATCTGGTGCAGGTCGGCCTTGGCGTCATACTGGCCGAGGCCCGGGCCGGTGGCGTTCGGATCGGGGTAGAAGGTGAACTGGAACGAGCCGTCGGTACTGGTCGTTCCGCAGCTGCTCCAGGTGTTGACGCCAGCGGGATCGGAGTCGACGACCTTCGCGCCGGAGGGTGCGCCGGAGCAGACGGGTGTGCCGTACTGGAGGCGAGAGCCACGCCCGGGCTCACTGACCAGGGTGACGTACTTGATGCTCTCGAAGCCGCAGGTCGCGGAACAGGTCGACTTCCAGGTGGCGTTGGAGGCGTTCCACCAGTACGGGGTGTAGCAGGCGGCGTCGGAGCAGTTGGGCGGATTAGCCGCGTCACAGCCGTTCTGCGCGTTGCAGAACGCGTCCAGCGGCGGCGAGACATGGGCCCGGTTGTATTTCGCGCTGCCCGTGATGTTGTAGGGGTCGGCCGTGCCGTTCCAGTAGGCGGGGCGGAATCCGGCCGAGGAGAAGCCGGACTCGCCGGGCCAGTCCTGGCGTCCCGAGGTGGCGTAGGAGTGGCCGGTGTCGATGGACCAGGCGGCCCATCCCATCACCTTCTCCTCGTACGGCCACTTCTGTGGCTGGGCGGCGTCCTTGGCGGCCAACGGGTCGACATCCGTGTTCATGAAAGCTGGCCGGGATGCCGGATAAACGGGGTTGGCGGGGTTGTTGTACCAGCCCAGGCCCCAGTTGCCGTTGGTGCCCTCGTCCGCCTTTGTGTTGAAGCCGAGGTTGTAGTTCCACACGGCGGCGAACCAGTTCTCGGGCTTGGCCGGGTCGTCGTTGTTCACGGTGATGGTCTGGCCGGACTCGTGCACCTCGTTCCACTTGTCGGCGAGGATGTGCAGCGAGGCGGCGATGTTGGTGGCGTAGTCGACGGCGACCGCGCGCTGCGTGCTGACCGGGAGGGAGGTTTCGCCCTCCTTCTCGTATCCGGCCTTGCGCATACCGTCGGTGACCTGGCCGACGCCGTAGCCGCAGTCGGACTTGTCCCAGTTGATCGTCCAGTAGTCGGCGAGCGTGCCGCCGGTCTGGTGTCCGTAGTACCCGTCGACGGCCGCGAGCGGGCTGCCCATCTGGCCCGGGATGGCGCCGGATTCGGCCTGCCACAGGTTGGACTCCTGGGCGAGGATGCCCAGTTCGACCTGGGCGGGGATACGGCCGCTGGTGCCGTTCAGCGTGGGGGCGGGGAACATGCCCTGCGGGTCGATGGTGGAGAGCCCGGTCTGGGCGCGCCAGCCGCCCTGGGTGAGGTAGCCGGAGCGCAGGTCGCCTCGGACGGCCATGTCCACGGCCCACTCGACCTGGTTCGGGGTGGGTTGAAGAGCCTGGGTGGCGGTGTCGTTGCGGGGCACGGAGCACCAGGCGTCGGTGTCGACCGGGTCGTGGGCCCGCGGGTCGTCGTCGGCCGTGGTCAGCATGGTCATCGTGGACATCTGCGGCTTCGGGGAGCCGGTCAGCGCCGGCGACGGCGTGCTGCCCGCGGTGCTGCCGGGCGCGGCGACCTTCTGGTTCGTATGCCTGCCCGTGCCCGGAACCGAGCCGGTGACGGTCAGAGCATGGCTGGTGTGGTCCGGCTTCGCGTTGGCCGCCGGTTCCTTGGTCGCGGTGCCGGAGAACCCGCGTCCAGCGTTCTCAATGTTGGCAACGCCTGCCTGCACAGCCGGGGAGACGACCGGGTCGACGGCCAGACGTCCACGGGTGGAGAGGTCCGCGTCGGGCGAGACGTTCAACTGCTTGATGCCACTGGCCGCGAAGCTCTTGCCGCGACTGGCCTTCCCCGTGAGGTAGACGGTGCCGTCCGTGCCCTGGCGCAGGCTCATCGCAGTAAGTTTGCCGCTCGCGACGGTCGTCTTCCTACCGCGCGTGTACGTCTGTACGTTGGCGTCGGTGTCGCCCGTGCGATCAATGTAGGTGACCGTGCCGTCACTGGTTACATGGATGGCGTACGGGGCGTGTTGGGTGGCGGTGAGCTTGGCTGTCTTGCCCTTGCGGTCGACGTGGACGAGCCGGTTTCCGGCGGCCGCGATCACCCCGTCCCCGGTGGGCACGGCGGAGGTGATCTCGCCCTTCGCCGTGGTGTCGGCGACGGTGGCGCCCTTGGTGTCCACCGTGACCAGGCGCGTCTGGGCGTCACGGAGCGCGGTGAAGGCGGCGGTGTGCGTGGCCGGATTGCAGCTCGGGTCGAAGTAGGCCAGGGACGCGGTGAACGGCAGCTTGGTGACGCTGCCGTCGTCAAGGTTCACGATCGCCGTGAACGCGCCGCCCATCATCAGGTCCGGCTTGTTGGTGAAGGCGCGGGGAGCGTAGACGACGGCCGCGTGGTGGTCGTCCATGACACAGCTGTTGCCGATCCAGGTGTCGGCCGGAAGCTGCGGCTCACTCAGCACCGTGACCGTCTTCCACGCGTAGGCGTTCTTGCTGTCCGCGACGAGCAGATGCAGTCCGTCGCTGTCGGCGGCGCTGGTCACGGCCCGGTCGCCGGAGGTCTTCCAGCCCTTGCCCAGGGTGGTGTCTGGGGACTTGACGGCGCCTTTCGAGGCTGTGACCGCCGGTTTGGAGGCTGTGGGGGCAGGGTTGGGCGTGGATTTCGCGGTGGCGGTCTGGGCTTGGATCAGCCCCGACAAGATCGCGGTAACGGCGAGGACCGTCACCGAGTGCCGTCTATGACGGGCTATCATTTATCTCCCTGTTCTTTGTCTCAGTGATTGCGGACACCGATGGGCTTGACCCGGAATGTTGTCGCGCCTCTCGGAGCTGACCTTCGTGCCCGTCGTGGCGTTCGGGGCAGCATCCCGGTCTATTGCGCTAAGCGCCCTCCGAGGCGATCCGGGATCGGTCGCCCCGTTGACGGTCACTGTGATCGCGTAGGCATACGGCTTGCTGCCGTGATGGATGGGCGAACGGCACCGTGAGCACACCGTGCCGAGGATGCTGCGGCACATACGCGATGACGTCCCTCGCCGGAGTGCGCGGTGGCTTGCCCGTCGTGGTGCCGGGAAGGGGCTGCCCGTGTCGTACGCCGCCGGCAGCCAGGTGCTGCTCCCGGTTGGCAAGGAGGCCACGAACTCGTGGTTGACGCTGCGGGCAAGTAGACGCCGTGGTTGTCGACTTCGGAGCAGTAGCTTTCCCTTTCCTACTTCCGGTCGACGATGGGAGTGAACTGGTCGACGTAAACCCTCGGAACCTGCGGAACCGGACCCATGGCTTTTGAGCCGATCACCGCAACATCCCGCCCGGTTTTTCCCGGAGGGACGTCCTGAAGCCAGAACCGGTTGTACGCGGTCCATCCCTTCCCGTCAGCGATACTGATCTGGACCGAGTACGTCGCCTTCCGCTCGTAGGTATTGGCTACCTCGATCTCAGTACGCACACCGCTGCTTGCTGGTGTGGCACGCACGGTCAGTTCTCCGTACTCCAAGACGCGGGTGCGGCCTTCGGAGTGCACCGAAGGCACAGGTGATGGACGCGCTTGCGGACTGTTCTGTTCCGCGCTCGGAGTCACCGGCCGCTGAGAGACGGGGGTCCGGTCAGCGGATGCGTCCGTACACCCGGCGGCCAGCAGGCACGCCGCCATCAGGGACAGTGCCCGGACCATGCGTGGTCCGGGCACTACTGCGCGAGCCTTCACTGGGTCGAAGCCGCCATCTGCTTGCGCGCGGCGGCGATTTCCTTGCCGTGCTGTTCCTTGATGCCGGTCAGTTGGCTCTGGTTGTCGGCGATCTGCTTGTCCTGGATTACGGCCTCCACGCCGGACCAGATCTTCACCAGATCCGTCTTCGTCTTGCAGTCGATGTCGTCGACGGCCAGAGCGATGGATTCCGGCGTCGGCTTCCCATCGCTGGTGACCCCTTGGTCCATCGCCTTGTACGGATCGGCAATTCCTGAGTGTCCCTTGCCGTCCATGCATGAAGACCACGCGGCGATGGCCTGGATGACCTTGTCGTCCTTCATCGACTGCATCAGGCTGTCCCCGGCGAGCTGCGCCACGAACGTCGGGTCGGTTTCCCGCACGCCGAGTTGGCCCTTGGACCAGCCGATGCAGCCGCCCGTCTTCAGCTTCTTCCCGTTGTATTCCGCCCGAGCGGGCTTGGTGCCCTGGCCGGGGGCGGCGAGCGGCTCTCCGGCCTTGACGTCCTTGGGGTTCTCGGGCGGTTGAGGCTTGGTGTGGCCGGTCAGCACCTCGACCTCGACACCGGACAGGTCACGCATGGTCTGCGTGGTGTGCTCTTGCAGCGCGGGGGGGAGCTCGTAGCCGTACTTCTCGGCCTCGGCCCGGTCAGTGATGCCATAACGGCGTTCGATGTTGGCGTCGTTGTCACTGGGGGGCGGGTTGGCGCCCGCTCGCGGCAGCGTCAGGTCAATGCCGTAGTCCTTCATACAGGACTGCTGAAGATCGCTGGCGGCTTGCTCGACGGCGACCTGGTCCTCGTAAGAGGCCATGTACGCCTCCAACGGAAGGGTCAGACCCTTCGTCAGGCCACTGGTGGGTATATTTTTGGGCCAGTTTTCCTTGTTCACGATCGGTCTGCCGTCAGCCGCATTCTGCGTGGTGTGCGGGCTCGTGTTGGAGGAGCAGGCGCTGACCAGGAGAGCTGAAGCGGCTAGGGCGACGGCGGTGGCGGTCCGCTTGATGTGCTTCACGCGTGTTCCTTCCTATGAGAAGTGAGATGAGGCGTTGTTGTTCTTCAAAGCGGAGATCAGGTCGGTGATGTCGCAGTCTCCGTAGGGCCCGTTCTTCGCGAAGTACTGAGAAGTGCCGCCGTAGCCGGAGTTGAAGTACACGCGGTAGTTGTCGTCTGGGGCACAGTTCTGCACAGACGCCGCGTTGTTCTTCATGTACTGGCCGTTGCCATTGCCGCCGTTGCCGAAGACATACCGGTAAGTCGTCTCCGAGGATCCCTGGTATGCGCTGGTGCCCCAGTGGTCGTCCACATTGCCGTAGAACGTCGTGTACGCCGACTCGATAGTGCCATTTTGGATGGCAATGGCCTTCGAGTTGTAGAACAGCCACAGATCACCGTAGGAGCAACTGATCCATGGGACATCACAGTTGTCGGTGACGTTGTTGGTGGCCGCCTGTGCGGGTGCGGCGCCGGACAATAGCGCCGCACCCGCAGCAAGGACAGTTCCGGCCGCGGCCACCTTGATTTGAACAGACTTGACTCTCATGGTCCCCTCCCCTTACCGGCGCCTCCACCGGCGTCGGTGACACGATGTCAATAGCAGCCTGCACGGGCCGACTTGCCTATTGCGAAGATCCACAGACGGCTGAGAAGCTACCACCCTCCTATGCAAAGAGGGGTACAAGTTTTCGGCATGAGGGAACCCAGTGTGTGTGAGAGCCATCGAGGACACATCCGCCAGCCCTTCAGCTCGCCGAGGCCGACCACCCAACAACAACTCCCTTGGCCTTACGGCGATCTGAGAGCGCGTACGCCATCTTGGGGTCTTTCGGCAGTCGGTACAGAAGTCCTGCGTGCGCACGCACATTGAACGCCCCAGTACTGCGGCGGCACGACGCTCTCCCACCACCTGCTGGACGCTCTCGGCCGTCCCCGCGTACAGATCGCCGCGCGCTGCGAGGGAGCAGCACGGCCGCAGAATCTCACCTCACCGACCTGTACGCGTACGTCTATCTCCAGGCCCGCGAGATCGACCGGCAGGTCGTCGGCCACCTGGACTCCTGGTTCGAGCCCAAGCGCAAAGAGCTCTTCCGATTGATGTTCGCGCTGACCGACAGCGTGCTGCGGGAGCTCAAGACCACTGCGAGCCAGCTCACGGACAGGCTGAAGGCCCGACCCGCCGAGCATGACAACGTCGGCCAGTTCCTCTCGTCCTCGGATCCCGCAGCGATGACGAGCTACGGGCCGAACTCGTACAGCTGCCGCGACACTCTGGCGTGGGCCGAGTCCGCTGTGGGCAGCCTCCGCACCGAGCTGGGGGAACGGCCGCCGAACCTTCGCCGAGGTGGATGCCATGACCGGCACCGAGTTCGAGGAATTGGTCGCGAGCTTGTGCCGCCGTGACGGGTGCACCGAGGTCCGGCGGGTGGGCACCGGAATGCGACCAATGTGCGGCAAGTTCCCAGGTCAGCGCCTTGCGCCTGAGATGCCGTCGTTTTCAGACACGCGGTTTCGCCACCAGCAGCGTAACCCGGGAAACTGGGTCTGACCTGCACGGATACTGCACCCGACTACACCCGACTACACCCCACTTCACGCGCGTATGCGACCACAGTGCGACCAGCACTGTGCACACTGCCGCGCCGGTCGGGGGTGACGTCGTCGTGACGGAGCACCACGAAAGCCCGGCGGGTGCGGCTCTTTCGTAGGGGATGACACGGAAGGGCCCAACCGGGAGCGGTCAGCCGGTTCGCCACCAGTACCTCGATCACCCGCCCGCGAATCCGGTGGCCGCAGCCCGTCGACGATCCCCGCGACGTCCAGCCGACGCAGCCATCAGCGTTCACCGGCCCCTCCGTGGCCCCGGCTCGTTACCCTCCCTATGTGACACTCGATGCCAGGCGAACATTCACACGCCAGGAGACCTGGCGCGCATGGCAGTTGCAGGGCCGTGTCTGCCATCTCTGCAGGCGCGATATCCCCTTCGATCTGATGCAGGGCGACCACATCGTGCCGTGGAGCCAGGGCGGACGGACCAGCAGCGAGAACCTCCAGGCGATCTGCGGTTCCTGCAATCTCCGCAAAGGCAACACAGCGCAGTCGGTCGTGGATGTCCGCTTCTCCGCCGGCCTGCTCAACCCGAGCACGGCGCCCTTGCGGCCATGGCAGGCCGAAGCTATGCCAATCGTCCTCTCCCTGCTGGGCCGTGAGCCCGTTCTCGTCGAAGCGTGCCCGGGCGCGGGCAAGACGCGCTTCGGCCTTGAAGTGGCTCATGAGCTGGCGACTAAGGGGCACATCTCACGTGTGCTCGTTGTCGTCCCCTCATTGGCGATCGCGGACGGTTGGGCGCGCGCGTGCTCGGTGGCAACGCCGGGGGCGCCGACGCTGCCGCTGCGGACGCAACGTGACTGGCGGGCCGTGGACCCGATTGGGGATGGATGGCTTGGAGCGATCATCACTTACCAATCGCTCTTGTCGTCCACCGAGATGTTCTTGGCCCACGCGACGGATCCCGGCCAGCGGACGCTGGTCATCTTCGACGAGGTCCACCACGCGGGCGCCGACGCGGCCTGGGGTATCGCGGCCCAGGAGGCATTCGCAGCGGGCGCGTGGGGGATCTTGTCGCTCAGCGGCACTCCATTTCGCACAGTTCGCGACCCGATCGCGTTTGTACCCTCAGAGGGGGGCAACGCCCGCCCCCACTACCGCTACTCGTACGATCAGGCCATCACCGACGGGGCCTGCCGGCCCGTGCAGTTCGTCGAGGCTCGCGGCGAGACGACCTTCCGGACCTCTGATCACCGGACCCACTCCGTCACCTTCGACGACACAGATGTGACGCAGATCAGAGAACGGGGCCGCCTTCGCGCCGCGATCGAGTGGATCGATGACGGCTCGATCGCCGAGCGGATGCTGATCGATGCCAACCAGTATCTTCTCGGCCTGCGACAGCGCGGAGACACTGATGCCGCCGGTCTCGTCGTGTGCATCGACTGCGATCACGCGGCCCGAGTAGCCGGCCACATGGCTTCCCGGGTACTGGATTTCCGTCCGGTCGTCGCCTGCTCCAGGCTCCATGACGACAACGATCCCGACCCAGCCAACGCCATCCGGGTGTTCCGCGCCTCCCATGATCCATGGATCGTCGCGGTGAACATGGTTTCCGAAGGAGTGGACATCCCCAGGCTGCGGGCCGTGGTCTACCTGACGAACCGTCTGACCCTTCTGTCGTTCCGGCAGATCGTCGGACGGGTGGTGCGCACGGACCCGGCGAACGTCGACGATCACGGGCGGGTCTATCTCCCAGCGGATCCCCGACTGCTCGGCATGGCTCGGCGCATCACTGAGAACGTGGACCTGCTTCCGCCTCCTCTCGTCCTCATCACGGACGGAGAACGTGCCCTTCGGGTAAGCAACGGAAACGGAGGTGAAGCCAAGGGCTCGTTCGAAGCACTCAACACGGTCGGCGAACAGGGGGGCGTGTTCGACACCGACGGACGAGACTCACACGCCGATCTGGTGGCCTGCGCACGACTGTTCATCGAACGCGAAGGCTTGACCGGCACGGACCCCGAATCCCTGGCCCTGGCAGCCAGCGACGCGCCGGAACTGCGCCAAGCGCTGCTCGCCCTGCAGCACGGGCCACGATGAGCGATCACCAGCACGCTGACCCCACCAGCCCGACGATCATTCTCATCGGCGGGCCGATGACCGTCGACGACGGCTCGTCGCTGGACTCGCGCCAGCCGGTAGCCGAAGACCCCACCTCGCATGTGACGCATGCGAGTCTCGCAAGCTCTCTGCTCTGGTGGCTGACGGCATCCTCGCTCGTCGGTCGCCTCCTCGACTCGGCAGGCGAATCCGCATTTGCCCTACTGGTCGGCCAGCGCTCGGTGGTCCAGCTGCGCCACGACGGGAGTTTGCGCCGTACCGGTCTTCGCGCTGTACTGCCCGGCGGCACGACAGAGCTGGAGCTGATCCGTACGTCGTTCGACGAACCACTGCCGAACAGCTATACCGAGGCGCACAGGCTCGAAAGCTGGGACGGCACTGTCATGGGAACCGTGGGGTTCAAGACCAATACCCCGAGCCGCCGATGGCGTTTCCTCAAAGGAAACGAGTTCTACCTCGACAAGGCCGGAGAGAGAATCGGAGCCGCGGCTCTCATCGACACGAGTGAAACACTCACCCAAGGCGGCGATCTCCTCCCGGACCGGTATGCAGCCTTCGAGCAGCGACGTCTCAAGGGGGATAACAGCATCCTCGTCATGCCACATACCCACCGCAGCGAATCGCTGGTGCGCGGCTATCTGGCATGGGTGCGTGGCGGTCGGCCCGCTGCCAAGAAGATCTCCGCTCCGGTCACGACGTGGGATCCGACGGCTTTGCCGGATCCGGTCCACTACACCTGCCCCGTTCCAGTCGAGGCGCAGTTCGGTGTCACGGGGCTGGTGCAGGACGGCGAGTGGCGTGATCCATCGGATCTCGAAGCCGCCCGGGTGCTGCTTCAGGCACGCTACGACCTGAAGATCGGCATCTGGGATCTCGTGGGAAATCCGACGCTCAGGAGCGCGCTGCTGTCGTCCGCCCCGCAAGCACCGGCTCCGGAGGAGGTCGCTGCCGTTCCCGCTGGTGCGGCCGAACGCTCGCAGAAGCGGGTCGCTGCAAGAACTGCCCAAAGAGCCGAGGCCGAGCGTGCTCTGGATCAGATCGCCGCGTCTTTTGGGCCATTGCAGGCTCTGGGCTGGAAACGTCCCGCAGAAGGACGAGGCTTCATGCGCCTGCCACTAACGGACGACTATGCACGTTGGCCGGGGGACGATCCTTTCCCCCTGGTCCAACTGGAGTTTGAGATCAGCAAGCGCCAGTCGTCGGTGAGTGCGTTCACCATCTTGTACAACCAGGTTGACATCTCACAGTACGTCACAGACCGGCGTGAAATCTTTGAGAGCATCGCCGTTCCGGATCGCTGTCAGCTAGGCAACTCACGCCCGGTCCTGTGGCGAGCGCTCGGCGGCTGGGCCGACGACGTAGATTGGCTGCAGCGGACTACCGTTCTAGCGGAACACACTCGTCGCTGGCGTGCAGCGCTGCAGGATCTGTGCAGCCAATGCAGACACGCGCATGCGAACAAGTTTCAGAGGGCCCAACACCCTTTTCATGACAGCGAACCCCCATAGATTCGCCATAACCGGAGAACTCATCGACGCAGCAATGGTGTCGGGCTGATCGACCGCCCGATGTGCTGACGCGACCGTCGGCGGGCTACTGGTAGACGGTGGTGATCGGCGCGGAGACACTGGCTCCGCTGCCGGGGGCTGCGTAGGAGACGGTCCACAGCGCGGCTGTCTTGGTCGGGTAGCCGTACGGGTAGCCTCCGTTCTCGCAGCCGTAGTTCAGGCGCTGTCCCGCGAGCCTCGCGGTGCCGCCACCGCGAACGAGCAGCGGGCGCCGTTGCTCAGGACGAGGGTGATCGGTTCGATGGCGGGTCCGCCCCGCATGTGGTTGTTGTTGCCGGGAAAGCCCTCGGCGACCGACAGCTCGACCATGCGGTCGGGGGCTCCGTCCAGGCACAGCGCGCTGGTGTCCGAGGGATCGGAGTCCGGAGAGAAACAGGGGTCGAGGATCCGGTCGCCGGCGGTGCAGCGCCAAGCGTCGGTGCGCATGGTGGATTCGGCAGTCCCGAAGCAGGAGCCGCTGGCCCGGTCGGTGACGGTGATGCCGGTTGCGGGGGTACCGCCCGGTGACCAGGAGGTGCCCGAACAGCCAGGCGGATTCTTCGGCCGCAGCTTCGAGGACGCCTTCATCATCGCCAACGCCGCTGTCCTCGCCGACAACATCTCCGGCCTCGCTCTGAAGGGGCACTTCGACCGCACTGTGGGCGAACACCCCACCGAGGCAGCAATCGCGACGCAGGCTTACCAGATCGCGGAGAACCTCCGTGACCACAAGACAGACTTCGCCTTCGACGCCATGCTCCTGGACGGCTGGAAGGTGCCCCGGTACATCGACGAGGGCCTGCAGTGGCTGACACTACCGTGAAGACGACGATCGACAAGGTCATCGGTGAACTGGAAGCACGGCGTAGCTTCCTGGTGGAGGCCGGCGCCGGCGCGGGCAAGACGACGACACTGGTCGAGGCTCTGGAGCACAGTCTCCGGAGCCAGGGTGCGGAATTGGCGAGCAAGGGCCGTCGCATCGCATGCATCACCTTTACCAACGTGGCCAAACGCAAGATCGCCGACCGGATCCACGACAACCCGCTCGTGGCGGTTGCAACCATCCATGAGTTTCTCTGGGAGATCATCAAGGGATTCGGAGCCGAGCTGTGGCAGCAGATCATTGAATATAACGATGCTCTGCCAACACCCGAGGATCTCAGCGAGCTCAGCAGCCCTCGGCCGCCTGTCCAGTACGTCGACCGGCGACGGCGCCTGGACCGGGGGGAGATATCCCACGACGAGGTCATCGACCTCGCGCTGCGCATGGTGATCCGGCATCCCAAACTCACGCGTCTCATCGCCGATTGCTACCCCGTTGTCTTCGTGGATGAGTACCAGGACACCTCCCCCAAGACGATCCGCCTGCTGCTCGACCACCTCGCCGGGGCCGGCCGCCAGTCCTGCGTCGTTGGGCTGTTCGGCGACTCCATGCAGAAGATCTACGCCACGGGGCAGGGCGCCGTTGTGCACTCCAAGCTGACGGTCATCACCAAGCACGAGAACTACCGCTGCTCTCCCCCGGTTGTCGCCGTACTCAACAAGATCCGTCCCGAGCTGCAGCAGGAAGCGGTGGGCGAGCACACAGACGGGGAAGTGCACCTCTTCCTCAACTCCGCCCTGCCCGCTGGCCAGGCACGCCTGGGTGCGGCTCGCCTGCAGCTCGCCGAACTGGGCTGGAGCGACGACACCACCAGCTACCTGATGCTCACCCACCGAGGGATTGCGGGAGCCCTGTCCTACGGTGCCCTTCTGCAGCAGTATCAGATCCTCGGCTCTCGAGGTCGCGACAAGCTTCTGGACAATGACGAGCCCTACATCGAATATTTCAGCCGGGTCGAGGCTCTCTGTCGTGCCTTCCACGCGCTCGACTACGCAGAGCTCACAAGCCTTTTGGTGGCAGGACGGACCACCATCACAAGTCACACCGACAAGCAGCGGATCGCAGCCGACATCAGACAACTGACCACGGTGCGAGAGTCCGGAACAATCGGTGACGTACTCGACCACATGGCTCGGCAGCACCTTCTGTCAGTGCCCCGCAAGCTCAGCGACCTCGAACGCCGACGGAGGTCTGAAGACCTCGAAGGCTACGACGCAAAACTAGCCGAATTCTCTAACGCCCTGCGGAAAGTCCCCTACCAGGAAGTCATCCGCTTCATCGAGTACCGCGAGCAGCTCACCCCGTTCCACACCCAGCATGGAGTCAAGGGCGACGAGTTCGACAACGTCATCGTGATCATCGACGACGGGTCGTGGACCCAGTACAACATGGGCAAGATGCTCACAGGCCGTGACCTCGAGAAACGACTGGAGCGATCACGCAACCTCTTCTACGTCTCGTGCTCCAGAGCCCGCCGTGGCCTCGCAGTCGTCTTCCTCACCGACGTCCCCGACGAAGCCCTGCCCAACGCCTATGACTGGTTCGCGTCAGGCACCGTGCATCCTTGACCCCGAGGAAGGGTGCGAGCGCCTCGACGGGACACAGAAGGCCGCAAGACGGAGACCGCCCAGGTCGAGCCGTCCGTTCCGCCCGCGCGGTGACCTGACGGACACTCCGGAGAAGAAGGGCCCCGCATGAGCAGGCTGCTGGAAGCGGTGTGTGCGCTGACCTTGGGGGTCCTCGTTGCGCTCCTTGTATGGGGCGCTGACCATGACGCCATGCGGATGGCGTGGCGGGAGGGCGAGCTGAGCGGTGTGACGGTTGTGTTCGTGGCGGCGTGTGCGCTGTGGCTGGTGCTATGGCGCAGGCGTACCGGGCGCGGCCGGCTGGCATGGCCGCTTGTGGTGCTGCTGTGCGGTGCGGCTGTTGCGCTGGTCATGGCGGCCATGGCCGGTTGACCGGCACAGGCAGGTGTGGCTTCCCGTTCTTGTGGGCGGGGAGCCCCACTGGCGTTTCGGGCTAGGGCTGTCGTTAAGGATCTTGACAGGAGGAGCAAGGTATCCCGTGCCTCACGGCCGCTGTGTCGCCGACCTGGTCCGATTCCGGGGCGTCACGCCTGCGATTACAAGGCCGCCTGGAAACCGCCCCCTGACGCGAGGCCAGAAGCTGTCCAACGCCCGGTGCTTGGGCGCCGGGCTTGTAGTCGAATCGGCGAGAGCCCCGGACTTCCCGGTCTGGCTCAGCGGTGCTCGGGGTTGTCTGCCCCCGGCCGACAGCCGGCGTCCCACTCCGTGCGCTGGTTGCCGTGGGCGGGAATGCCTCCAGCGCGTTTGAGCATGGCCGCCAGGTGCATCAGGTTCCAGGTCATGAAGCTGGTGTTGCGGTTAGTGAAGTCGTTCTCCGGGCCGCCGGAGCCTGGGTCCAGGTACGAGGGCCCGGGCCCCGCCGCTCCGATCCAGCCCGCGTCGGCCTGCGGTGGGATGGTGTAGCCGAGGTGCTGGAGGCTGTAGAGGACGTTCATGGCGCAATGCTTCACGCCGTCCTCGTTGCCGGTGATGAGGCAGCCGCCGACGCGCCCGTAATAGGCGTACTGGCCTTGGGAGTTGAGGAGGCTGGAGCAGCTGTAGAGCCGCTCGATGGTTTGTTTGGTGACCGAGCTGTTGTCGCCCAGCCAGATCGGTCCGGCCAGCACGAGGATGTCCGCGGCCATCACCTTCTCGTACAGCGCGGGCCAGGCGTCGGTGGCGAAGCCGTGTTCGGTCATGTCCGGATAGACACCGGGAGCGACGTCGTGGTCGACGGCACGGATCTCGTCGGTGGTCACCCCACGCGCGTCCATGATCGCCCGGCTCTTGTCGATCAGCCCTTGGGTGTGGCTGAGCTGGGGGGACGGTTTGAGTGTGCAGTTGATGAAGAGCGCACGCAGGTCGTCGAAACGGTAACTGTGCTCAGTTGGCGAGTGCGGTGCTGCCATTGAGGCCTCCGGGAGGAGAGCGGACGGGGCGAGGGAGGCGGCGGCTCCGCGCCGTCCCGGCGGCAGCGTCTCGCGGAATGCAAGCGTTGTCCCGCTGCGACGCACCGGCGCGCGGTGGTTTCCCCTGGTACCCGAGACCGTCGTCCGCCCGTTTCCCACCTTGAAGACAGCCCGGGTGGCGCAGGGGACGCCGCGAGGGGTTGCTCCCAGGGTCGGGGCTCGGTGTGCGGGGAGCCCCGACCCTGGCACGGGGTCTCGGTTCCTGAGCTGCGGTCCGGGCTCAGGCGCGCTGCGCCCAGTCCTGGTCGAGGCGGTCGGTCAGGCCCGCGGCGGCGAAGGCTGCCTCCAGCTCGTCGCGGCCCTCGGTGAAGTGGGCCCAGCTGTCGTGGTGGACCGGGACGACGCGGCGGGCGTCAAGAATCCGGGTGGCCTCGGCAGCCTGGCCGCTGTCCAGGACGACCGGTCGGCCGTCGAAGAGCATGGGGAAGCTGGGTGCTCCGGCGAACAGGAGGGCGGTGTCGATCGGGGCGAAGCGGTCGGCGATCTCCCTGACCGCGTCGAGCGAGGCGTTGTCGCCGCTGACATAGACCGTCGGCAGGCCCTCGCCCGTCAGGACGAAGCCGACGACCTGGCCGGCGAAGGGCTCGATCTCCTCGCGCGCGCCGGGGCCGTGGATGGCAGGGACCCCGGTCACAGTGATGGTGCCGCCGCCCGGACGCTCCAGCTCGATCGACTCCCCGTCGGCCAGGCCCTTGGCCTTCCCCCCGAGGCGCTTGCCGCCGCCGGGAGTGGTGAGGGTGAGGGGGACGTCCGCGAGCAGGGCGCGGCCGGAGGTGTCGAGGTTGTCGGCGTGCTCGTCGTGGGAGAGCAGGACCACGTCGATGGGGCCGAGGTCGGCGGCTGTGGTGGTGGAGGGGGCGGTCTTGGTCAGGGTCGGGCCACCGGGCGAGGCGTAGTCGCCGGGGCCGTCGAAGGTCGGGTCGGTCAGGAAGCGCAGGCCGCCGTACTCGAACAGGGCGGTCGGACCACCGAACGTGCGGACCGGGAACTGGCTGGCGTTGGACTGGGACATCACGTCTCCGTTTCTCACGAAAAAATCCTGCGGTTAACGTGATTCAGGCTAGGCAGGCATCACGGAAAAATGCAAGCGCTACCATGAGAGGCATGGACGACACCCTGACCACCGACGTGGCACTGACCGCTCTGCCCCCGGCTCCGGGTGCCGACCGGTACTGCTCCCTGGACTTCGCCGACACCGCCGCCACCCTGCCCGCCGGCCAGAGCTACGACCTGCTCGCCGCCCCGGAATCCGCCATGCGTTGGCTCGCCGCCCACGACCTGACCACCCCGGACGTGCAGCTGTACGAGGTGTGCGCACAGCGGATGCGTACGCTGCGCGCCCACATCCGCGCCCTGTTCGCCGCCCGCGTCGACACCACCACCCCGCCCGAGGAGTCCCTGCGCGCGGTGAACGAGGCCCTCACGGCCGTGCCCACCGCCCCCCTCCTCGCCTGGGACGGGGCCCGGGGGCTGCGCCGCGTCCAGGCGCACCCCACCGACCAGGCCGTCAACCACGCACTGGCGACCCTCGCCGCCGACGCCGCCGACCTGCTCACCGGTCCCGACGCCGACATCCTCGCCGCCTGCGGATCAGCCCCTTGCGACCGGTTCCTCCTGCGCACCCACGGTCGGCGCCATTGGTGCTCCACACGCTGCGGCGACCGTGCCCGCGCCGCCCGCGCCTACGCCCGGCGCGGCGGCGCCTCGGGCTGACGCACCACCCCCAGGGCCCTCATGCGGACCACCCGGCGGCCACGCGAAACATCTTCAGCAGGCTGCTTCGCGGGTGCGGAGTCGTTTGAACTGGTGCAGCCAGGCGAAGGCGCGCTCGACGACCCAGCGCGCCTTGCCCAGTCCGGAACCGCCCGTATGTGCCATGTGCCCCCGCCTTGGCCAGGGATCGGGCGAACCCGTGCTGACGGGGATTACGGGGCACTGATCTTGTACGGATCACGGTCGTACGCCGCCTTGCCCGGGACGACGACGCGCGTTCAACGTGGAGGACGACAGCCCTGCCACTCGGGGGCAACAGGGTGGTCATGATGAACACGCCCACAGAGCATGCGAGCGCGAGTCATCACTCGGTACTGGTGGTCCTGCGCGCGCTGCCAGGGATGTCCGGGACTGCTACGCCTCCTGCCCCTGCGGGTCACACGCGTACCCGATCCGCAGGAGCTGTGACAACAGGTCGGCGCGGCGCAGCAGCGGTTCAACCACTTCCTGCGTGACGTGTACGCGTTTCCCGGCGGGCAGGCCCCCGATGGGGGTCTCACTGTGCCTGCGGAGGCGCGCTATGCCGTCTGAATCGTCCCGCCATACAGCCATTCCACGTGCCTCCTTGCCGAACGGACCAGCGCGGATCTCAGCCCCGCTGGCGCGTCTCGGAGCGGGCCGCGTGACCTGTGGTCTCCCTCTGCTCCTGGGACACCTGGTGCCCGGAAAGAAGACAGCTCATTCTTCCCGGAGGTTGCGCTGTCCCCGCCGAGCACCACTCGCCACGAGGATTCCCCCTCCCTCGGAGGCCGTAGTCATGAGGTGCTTACGTGGCCCCTTCTCCTCCGACGGTTGAGGCCGTGACGGCGCCAGCTGCGGAGCGTGATCCGCCCGGACCTCCAACGCCGCCGCAGCGAGTCACCAGCCTCCCCCAGAACGACGAGAAAGGCAGACGAGGCGGCGCACTGTCCGAGTGAGGCGGGCTGGTCCAGTGCCCGGCCCAGGAGCCAGAGACCGAGACCAATCAGCATCCACCAGACGGTAAGGGAGAAGGCGAGGCGTGACAGGCGCGGCCTGCCGGTCAGTGAGCGACGTTCCGGGCCCGGCGCGGAGCGAGGGCGGCATACGTGCAACCCGCTGCGGCCAGGACGACTGCGGCGGCCATAGCCACCACGATGGTCACAGGCGGTGCCTCGGCAAGGTGCGGGATCGTGGTGAGAGGGGCGACGGCGTAGAGGCCGAGAAGGGCCCAGCCGCGCGGACGCATGGGGGCAAGCCGATGCCGCAACCGGTGCGGCATCCGGCCGCTGACCAGCGCGAGTCCTGCCGGCAGCAAGGTGAGGGAGAAGAAAACGAGACCAGTCCAGTGCCAGGTCATAGAGGCAGCGCTCCAATGCGTGTGCGGGCGGCGCGGGTCGACGCGGGCGAGCGGCGGCGATCGTCCGCGGGGCCGGTGGCCGACGCGGCCGGGCCACAGGGCGTCGGCGGTGCGGTCATGGGCGGTTCCCGTCGCGGTGGACCAGGTGAGCGGTGAGCGCCCCAATCAGCAGGGCCCAGGCCGCAGCAGCGGGCCCGGCCTGGTGCCAGCCGAGCAGGACTACGGCCGCGGCTGTCGTCGCACCTGCGGCCACGGCGCGGCGGCTGGCGGCGAAGGCCCACTGCTCGCGGGCGCTGCCCGGGTGCCTGAGCTCACCGACGGCTGTCCTGATCACCAAAGCGGCGGCCACGATCGCCGGCGCCAGCAGCGAGGAGTCGGCGGCCATCAGCGGGAGGTCCCGTCAGAACGGTCCGCACCGGCTGGTGTTGCAGTGGCCTGCTGGTAGATGTCGGGGATGCCGTCGGCGTCCGCGTCGGTGTTCTCCTCCTCGTACAGGCGCCGGTAGATCCGGTTGCGGCGGCGCAGGAGAAGCGCGGCCAGGAGGGCGGAGGCCAGCGAGGCGATGAGGACCGCAGCCTTGACGTGCTCGCCCGCGGTCTGCGGGAAGGCGAGCTCACCGACAAGCAAAGCGACCGTGAACCCGATCCCTGCCAGGGCAGCGAGGGCGAACACGTCGGCCCAGGCCAGGTCCGGGTTGAGCTGCGCACGGGTGAAACGGGCCGCGAGGTAGGTGCCCACGAAGATCCCCACCGTCTTGCCGAGCACCAGGCCCACGACCACGCCGAGCGGCTCCGGGCTGGAGAACACCTCCCCCAGGGCACCCGTGGAGACGCTGACACCGGCGGCGAACAGCGCGAACAACGGGACCGCGACGCCGGCGGACAGAGGGTGCAGCAGGTGCCCGGTGCGCTCACTAGGCGATGCACTCTCGCCCTCGTCTCGGGTAGCGCGCAGGAGCAGGCCCATGGCGACGCCGGCGAGGGTGGCGTGGACGCCGCCGTTGTACATCAGCGCCCAGATCGTGACCCCGAGCGGGAGGTACCACCACCAGCCGGTCACCCTCAGCCGCTGGAGCAGGTAGAAGACGACGAGACCGGCGAGGGCCCCAGCCAGCGCGTACGGGTTGAGATCGGCGGTGAAGAAGACTGCGATCACCAGGATCGCGCCGAGGTCGTCGACCACGGCAAGGGTGAGCAGGAACGCACGCAGCGCCGCGGGCAAGTGGGTGGAGATGACCGCCAGAACAGCGAGGGCGAAAGCGATGTCCGTGGCCATCGGCACCGCCCACCCGTCCATGCTGCCGCCGCCAAGCCCAGCGGTGGCGGCGTAGAGGGCTGCGGGGACCGCCATGCCGCACAGGGCTGCGATGACAGGCAGCACGGCGGTTGCCGGGCTGCGTAGCTCGCCGACCACGAGTTCGCGTTTCAGCTCGATCCCCGCGACAAGGAAGAACACGCTCAGCAGTCCGTCCGCGGTCCAGTGCCCGAGCGACAGGTCCAAGCCGAGGGCGGAGATGCCGAAGTGGACGTCGCGTATCTGTGCGTAGGCACCGCTGAAGGGGCTGTTGGCCCACACCAGGGCCACTACAGCGGCGGCCAGCAGGATCAGGCCACCCACCGTTTCCGTCCGCAGAGCACGGGCGACGGCCTGCCGCTCCGGGAGCGGGAGCACACCGAGGAACAGCGAACGGGACTGCGGGGCGTCGGCCATGACAGGCGAACCTCCGGGGATCGGCGACGAAGGGCCCACGGCCCCTTCCACGCCGACCAGACTTCCCGGCACACCCCGCGCCACTTGACGCGTTCTTTGCACTCTATCCGTTTCTGGGGCCCGTACACCCCAGTGCAGAGGGCAATCGGTCATCTTTGCCCCCTGGTCCTCAATCACCAGCACGGTGACGAGTTCGCGCGCCGTCCCGGACGGCCGGCCTCGCGCGCGTCAGCACGTGGGCGAAGGAGACGGCAGCGAATGGCACCCCTGCCAGTCGGGCGTCCCCTCTGCTGGGCGGATGGCGATCGCTGGAAGAGGACCGCTTCCGTCCGGCCGCCTAGGATGAAGCGCACAGGCTGGACCTGGGCGCTCGTCAGCGCGACCCCCGCACGCGAGGCACAGGAACATTGCTCACGCCGAGAGAAGGGGGACAGCCATGGGCGCACGACGCCTCAGCAGTACGCCGTTGCCGGGTATCGGGGTCCGCTATGACCTGACGACGCGGGAGAACCGCCGGCTGTCCGTGGTCGCGCACCGCGACGGGCAGCGAACGATCAGCGCGTACCGCAAGGACGACCCGGACGCGTGCGCCCTGTCCGCGCGGCTGACCTCGGAGGAGGCCGCCACCCTCATCGACGCGCTGATGCCTGCCCACCACACCCCGAACCTGCTGTCCACCACGGACCTGGGGCTGGTGGCCGAGCGCATCGCACTGTCGGCCACGTCGCGCTGGAACGGGCGCCTGCTGGGCGAGACCCGGATGCGTACCGAGACCGGCGTCTCCATTGTCGCCGTGCTGCGCCGGGCCGAGGCGATCCCCTCCCCCACGCCGGACTTCCGGCTCGCCGGCGGTGACACCCTCATCCTCATCGGCACCCGCGAAGGCGTGGAGGCTGCCGCCGCGATACTCGGGCGGGAGTGAGCGGCCATGCACTCCTCCGCCGTCTTCCTGATCGAGTTCGGCTGCATCATCCTGGGCCTTGGCCTGCTGGGCCGGTTCGCCGGACGCTTCCAGTTCTCCCCGATCCCGCTGTATCTGCTGGCCGGGCTCGCGTTCGGCAACGGCGGGCTGCTGCCGCTGGGCACCAGCGAGGACTTCGTCGCCGTCGGCGCGGAGATCGGCGTCATCCTGCTGCTGCTCATGCTGGGCCTGGAGTACACCGCCAGCGATCTGGTCTCCAACCTCAAGACGCACTACCCCGCCGGGCTCCTCGATGCCGTCCTCAACGCCCTGCCCGGCGCAGCCATGGCGCTGCTGCTGGGCTGGGGCCCGGTTGCCGCCGTCGTGCTGGCGGGGGTCACCTGGGTGTCCTCCTCCGGCGTCATCGCCAAGGTCCTGGGCGACCTGGGCCGCCTGGGCAACCGGGAGACCCCGGCCATCCTGAGCATCCTGGTCCTCGAAGATCTGTCCATGGCGGTCTACCTGCCCATCGTCACCGCCCTGCTGGCCGGCGCCGGCCTCGCCGCAGGCAGCGTCACGCTCGCCATCGCACTCGGGGTGGCCGTCCTCGTCCTGGTCCTCGCAGTCCGCTACGGCCGCCACATCTCCCGCTTCGTCTCCAGCGACGACCCCGAGAAGCTGCTGCTGGTGGTCCTCGGGCTGACCCTGGTGATCGCCGGGCTGGCCCAGAGGCTGAACGTGTCCGCCGCGGTGGGTGCCTTCCTCGTCGGCATCGCCCTGTCCGGCGAAGTCGCCGAGGGCGCCCACAGTCTGCTGGCGCCGCTGCGTGACCTGTTCGCGGCGGTGTTCTTCGTCTTCTTCGGCCTGCACACCGACCCCGCCAGCATTCCGCCCGTCCTGGTGCCCGCTCTGGCCCTGGCCGTCGTCACCGCCCTGACGAAAATCGTCACCGGCTACTGGGCCGCCAAACAGGCCGGCGTCGCGTCCAGGGGGCGCTGGCGGGCCGGCGGGACCCTGGTGGCTCGTGGCGAGTTCTCCATCGTGATCGCCGGGCTCGCCGTCACGGCCGGCATCGAGCCCTCCCTCGGCCCCCTCGCCACGGCGTACGTCCTCATCCTGGTCATCCTCGGCCCCCTCACCGCCCGCTACACCGAGCCCCTGGCCACCCGCCTGCTCCGACAGCGCCTCCGGCGCCCGGGCCCGCCACTCCAGGAGGCGCCGCCTGCGCCGCCGCACACGTACGAGACCATCGACGACCAAGACGCCGTCGGCCACGCCTGACCGATCGGGCCCTGGGCCCGCCTTCGGCGACGAGAGGTGAGGCGGCAGAGCCCGCAGCCGCCGTCGGCCCGCGCTCCCCGGCGGCGACCAAGCCGACGCGCACGTCAGCTGTCTCCTTACGCCTCCACAGGACTCCGATCGTCCCCCAGGGGGCGCAGAACAGGCACCCCAGCCGTGCTCCCCATATGCTTCCCACAGGTGTGCCGGGAAGTCTGGTCGGCGGACATCCGCCTGCCCCGGAGCCGCCCATGCACTTCTTCCGCTCGCGTCACCGCCGACAGCAGCGCCACCCGCGCGCTTACGAGGTGGTCCGGCTGCGCGGCGACCTGGACGCCCGCAACGCTGAAGCGACCGGTCGCCGCCTGGTCGGGATGGTCGGCGCAGGGCCTGACATCCTGGAGATCGACCTCGGGGGTGTGAATTACCTCAGCCCGGACGGCTGCAGGGCGCTGCTCATGGCCCTTCGAGCCGCCCGGGCACACGGCACACGGCTGGTCATCACCAACGCGAACGACCGGGCACGCCGGGTCCTGCGCCAGATCGGCATCACCCGCGCGCTGGCTGCCGGAGCGGACGACGGCACATCGGCAGGCTGAGAGTTTCTTCCGGAATCCGGCAGTGACCGCCTGGTCAGAGTGCGCGTTGGTGACCTGTCAGTGCCGCGTACGGAACGTGTAGGGTTCCCAGCGGTGTGCCGGGAAGCCTGGTCGGCGTTGGGGGACAAGTCTCTTCGCTGATCGGGGGTTCAGGTCATGGTGCTCGTTGTGGTCTTCGGGGTGGCGCTGCTCATCGCGGTGTTGCTGTCAGGGCTGGCTGCCCGCACCGTGCTGTCGACGTCCTTCCTGTTCCTGGTCGGCGGCGCTCTCGTCAGCGACGGTTTCCTGGGGCTGATTCACATCACCCCCGACAGCGAGATCGTGTCGGTGACGGCCGATCTGGCGCTGTTCGCGGTGCTGTTCACCGACGGCATGCACGTCTCGTTCCCCAAGCTGCGCGCGAACTGGCGCAACCCGGCCCGCGCCCTCGGACTCGGCATGCCGCTCGCGTTCGTCGGCATGGCCCTGATAACCCACTACCTGGTGGGCCTGGACTGGACCACCTCGTTCCTGGTCGGCGCTGTACTGGCGCCGACCGACCCGGTGTTCGCCTCGGCGATCGTCGGCCGCAAGAAGGTCCCGGCGAAGCTGCGGCAGCTGCTGAACGTGGAAAGCGGCATCAACGACGGGCTCGCCCTGCCGGTCGTCCTCGTCCTGATCGCCGCCGCTGGGCCGACCTCCGGGCACGCCGAGGCGTCGCTGGGGAAGATCGCGCTCGAGCTGGTCCTCGGGCTGGCGTTCGGTGTCGTCCTGCCGTTCGTGGTGATCGAACTCGTCCGGTTCCGGCTGCTGGGCGCCGAGCCCAAACTGCAGCCGCTCCTGCCGCTGGCCATCGGCGTCATCCTGTACGCGACGTGCCACCTGACGCACGCCAACCCCTACCTCGCCGCGTTCTCCGCGGGTGCGGTGCTCACCGCGCGCTCCCTGGAGGCGAAAGAGGCGTTCGAGCCACTCGGCGAGGCGTTGGCGGAACTGGCCAAGTTCGCGGCACTGCTGGTCTTCGGCGCCCTGCTCACCCCGCAGCTGTTCGGAGACCTGTCCTTCGGCGGCTACGTCGCCGTGGTCCTGGCGATCGTGCTGATCCGGCCGGCCTCGCTGCTGCTCTCGCTGCTCGGCACCCGGTTCGACCGACGGGAGAAACTGGTCGCGGCCTGGTTCGGACCGAAGGGCTTCGCGTCGGTGGTGTACGGGCTGCTGGTGCTGCAGGCCGGGATCCCGCAGGGCGAGAAGGCGTTCACACTGATCGCCGTGTGCATCGCCTTCTCGATCATCGCGCACAGCTCCACCGACGTGCCGATCGCCCGGCTCTTCGACGTCGAGGACCTCGCCGGCGTACCCGGCGGCGACGAAGCACCCCCTGGCACCAAGGAGGCTGGCCATGTCGGCGCATGAACTCGCGGAGCCCTACCCGTACGTGTCCACCGCCGCGGCGCTGGTGCTGGCCGAGCGCAGGCTGCCCGCATTGCTGGTCGTCGACCGGGACGACCAGCCGTACGCCATCGTTCCCGGATCGCAACTCGTCAGATGCCTCGTGCCCGAGTACGCGTACGCGCTGGCGGATCATCTGCCCGCGGCCGGGCTCGAGGGCCGGGACCTCGACGAGGTGACGGGGAGGGCCCACCGGACGCACGGTCGCGACGGGTGTCCCCCCTGCTCGAACGAAGTTGAGAGCTTGGGGAAGGTTGCCGCGTCGCCTCGAACGCAGCGGTAAACAAACTTGGCTGGTAGGCGCCGTGACGGCCGCCCGCCTGAGGGAACGACTCATCGGAGGATCGTGAACGGCTGGCAGAGTTGGGCGGCGATCGTCGTCTTCGTCGCGACGTACGGCCTGATTATCAGCGAGAAGATCCACCGCGTGGGGGCAGCCCTCGGTGGCGCCGCGCTGATGCTCGCCATCGGCGCGACCGACGACAAGTCGGCCTTCTTCTCCGAGCACAGCGGTGTCGACTGGAACGTCATCTTCCTGCTCATGGGCATGATGATGATCGTCGGAGTGCTCAAGAAGACCGGCATGTTCGAGTATCTGGCCATCTGGTCGGTGAAACGGGCACGGGCCAAACCCTTCCGGGTGATGGTCATGCTCATCGTGATCACAGCGATGGCCTCGGCGCTGCTCGACAACGTCACCACGGTCCTGCTGATCGCCCCGGTCACCTTGCTGGTGTGCGAGCGCCTGTCCCTGCCCGCAGCCCCGTTTCTGATCGCCGAGGTGTTCGCATCCAATATCGGCGGCATCGCGACCCTGGTCGGCGACCCGCCCAACATCATCATCGCCAGCCGGGCCGGCCTGACCTTCAACGACTTCCTGGTCCATCTCGCGCCGCTCTCCGCGATCCTGGTCGTCGTGCTCATCGCTCTGTGCCGCTTCCTGTTCCGCAAGTCCTTCGTCTACGACGAGGCGCGCGCCGAGGAAGTCATGGCGCTGGAGGAGCGCGAGGCCATCAAGAACCCCCGGCTGCTCGTCCAGGGGCTCGTCGTACTCGCCCTGGTCGTCGTCGGCTTCGTGCTCCACCCGGTGCTGCACTACGAGCCCAGCGTCGTCGCCCTGCTGGGCGCCGGCCTGCTGATCGCAGTGTCCGCCGTGGAGACCGGCGAAGTCCTGGGTGAGGTCGAGTGGCCCACCCTCGCGTTCTTCGCCGGGCTGTTCATCATGGTCGGCGGTCTGATCGAGACCGGCGTCATCGGCGAGGTCTCCAAGGCCCTCGCCGACGCCATCGGGGACAACGAACTCGGCGGCTCCATGCTGATGCTGGGCGCGTCGGCCGTGCTCTCCGGCATCGTGGACAACATCCCCTACGTCGCGACGATGGCGCCAATCACCAGCGACCTGGTGCAGTCGATGGGCGGATCCGGCGGCCACGTCATGTGGTGGGCCCTGGCCATCGGCGCCGATCTGGGCGGCAACGCCACCGCGATCGGCGCGAGCGCCAACGTGGTCGTCCTGGGCATCGCCGAACGCAACCGGCAGCCCATCTCTTTTTGGCAGTTCACCAAATACGGCCTGGTCGTCACCGTCGTCACCGTGGCGCTGTCGGCGGGATACGTGTGGCTGCGCTACTTCGCGCTCGCCTGAACTGGAGCTGACCGACGGCGCGGTCGGGTTTCCCCAGCCGCCGTGCGAGGTCCCGGCAGCACGACCGGGCGAGGAAGCCGCCCCGAGCGGACGTTCTCGAAGGAGGCCCCAGAGCCGAGGCCTCCCGCCCGGAGGCCGTGCGCGTCCTCGCCCTGAGACTGCCGCCCCGCACGAGCGCGCCAGGACCCGGCCGCATTCCTTGGCCGTCGGCCGCGCTTCGGGGAGACGGTCCGCAGACGCGTGGGCCAGGCATCAAAGGCGCGTAAAGACTGCCGGAATCCGGCAATGACTGCCGTAGAGACGCGTGAGACCCTCGCCGTGACGTGCCGTGAACGACAGCGGGGAGGTGAAGTTCCGTGACTCTGTTTCTGGGTCTTGGCATCACAGGTCTCATCCTGCTGGTGCTCGCGCTCGTCTTCGACGGTGTCCTCGAAGGGTTCTTCGACGGCGTCGGCGTGCTGGACGGGCTGTTCGACGGGCTGCTGTCGCTTCCGGTCATCGCCGGGTTCGTCTCGATGCTGGGCTTCGGCGGGGCGATCGTGCTGGGCACGACGGGTCTCGGGGCCGGCACCGCGGCCGTCGCGGGTGCGGGCGCGGGAGTCGGGGCGGGCTGGCTGACCTGGCGGCTCAGCCGGGCTCTGATGCGGGAGGAGCCCGGCACCACCCCGCGCGGCACGGACCTGGTGGGCACTTCCGGCTCCGTGGTCACACCGATCCCGGCCGACGGCTACGGCGAGGTGCTGGTGTACCTGGCGGGCCAGCCGGTCAAGTACGCCGCGAAAAGCGCAGGCCCCGTCGAGCGCGGCACCGAGGTGTGGGTCGAGGAAGCCCTGTCGGTGACCTCCGTGGCAGTACGCCCGGTCGACCGCTGAGTTGTGTCCGTTCGTCGTTGCTGTTTGTTCGATCCGCCCCGCCTCAGGGGGTTGGGTTCTAAAAGAGGGGCATTGTCATGAGTCCTGTCCTCGTCGCGGTCGTGGGAGTCGTCGTACTCCTGGTCCTGCTGGCTCTGGTTGTCGTCACGCGTTACAAGGTGGCCGGTCCCAGTGAGGCGTTCATCGTCACCGGGCGGCGCGGCAAGAAGGCCACCGACCCAGAGACCGGCCGGATCTTCACCGACAACAGCGGGCAGAAGGTCGTGGTCGGTGGCGGCGTGTTCGTCGTGCCGTTCGTGCAGCAGAAGTTCACCCTCGACCTCTCCTCGCGGCACATCCCGGTCGCGGTGCGCGGCGCGGTTACTCTCCGCGGTGTCAAGGCGCACCTGGAAGGCGTCGCCATCGTCAAGGTCGGTGGCAGCGAGGACTCCATCCGTGCCGCCGCGCAGCGGTTCTTGATGCAGCAGGACGGCATCGTCGGCTTCACCCAGGAAGTGCTCTCCGGTGCGCTGCGGGCCATCGTCGGCCGGATGTCGGTGGAGGACATCATCCGCGACCGGGCCGCGTTCGCGGGTCAGGTCGCTGAAGAGGCCGAGGCGAGCCTGTCCGGGCAGGGCCTGGTGCTGGACGCCTTCCAGATCCAGGACATCAGCACCGAGGGCTCCTACCTGGAGGACCTCGGCCGCCCGGAGGCCGCCCGCGCCAAGCAGGAGGCCGACATCGCCGAGGCCGTCGCCCGGCGGGCTGCCGAGCAGGCGCGGCTGAAGGCCGAGGAGGAGATCGCGATCGCGCAGCGGACGTTCGCGCTGAAGCAGGCCGAGATCAAGGCCGAGACGGACGAGGCCGCCGCCCGCGCGGCTGCGGCGGGACCGCTGGCCGAGGCCGCCCGCTCGCAGGAGGTCCTGAGTGAGCAGGAGAAGGTCGCCGAGCGGCAGGCCGCGCTGACCGACCGCGAACTGGACACCAAGGTCCGCAAGCCCGCCGACGCCGCCCGCTACCAGGCCGAGCAGGAGGCCGAAGCCCGCCGCATCGCCCTGGTCAAGCAGGCCGAAGCGGATGCCCAGCGGTCCCGGCTGACCGGTGAGGGCGAGAAGGCACACCGCGCCGCGCTCGCCGACGCCGTCCGTATCGAGGGTGAGGCCGAGGCCGCCGCGATCGGCGCGAAGGGCGCCGCTGAGGCCGAGGCAATGCAGAAGAAGGCGGATGCCTTCGCGCAGTACGGCGACGCGGCCGTGCTGCAGATGCTCGTCGAGGTTCTGCCCCAGGTCGTCGCCAAGGCGTCCGAGCCGCTCAGCGCCATCGACAAGATGACCGTCATCTCCACCGACGGCGCCTCCCAGCTCTCGCGAACCGTCGCCGACAACGTCGCCCAGGGCGTCGAACTCCTCAGCTCCACCACCGGGGTCGACCTTGCCGAGCTGCTGAAGAACATCACCCAGCGGACCGGCGGGACACAGTCCGCCGCCGCGGCGCCCGTCGAAGCTAACGGAAAGATCGAGGTCACCAGCTGACATCAGGGCACCCGGTGGCGCAGCGCGTCCGGACGGTTCTCGAACCGTCCGGACGCCGACCCATGGGCAGGCGCCCCGACGGGGGCGGTAGCCGCACAAATCCTTCAGCTGTCGGGCGACACCCGATATGGAGCGTGAACCTTGTTCCCCTGGCTGTGGCTGATCGGCTGGTCAGCATTCGCCCTCCCCCTGGCGATCGCCTCGTTGCGGGGCTGGGCACCTCGGCGCGTCCGACGTCGTACGAGCCCGTGGGGCATCCGCGTGAGAGGGGTGGCGCTGCTGGTGATCTGGGTCGGCGGGCTGGTGGTTCCCCTGCTGCGGTTCAGCGGCCTGGACACCGAGGACACCACATTCTTCGGGTCGATGATGGAGGTCGGCGTGCTGATGTTCGCCGCCGGACTCATCGGCGGATCACAGCTCAGTGAGCGGTTCCACCGGCGGACTGTGCGCTCTCAGGCAGCCGAGCAGGCACCCGACAGCGCCGGGCAACCATGGTGAGCTCGGCCACTGTGTGGTTCCGCGCCAATGAGCTGGCCCGTGCCGTGAAACCGTACGACGCTGAGCACAGGAACATTTCCAGTGGAAGAGGAGCCCGCCGTGCGCGCTCGTGACCTGGCGGTCGAATACGAAACGGTGAGCGTCGACAGCGACGCCATGGACGCTGCCCGGCTGATGGCGGAGCACAAGCTGCCGGGGCTGCTGGTGCTCGACGAGCGGGGCGAGCCAAAGGCGATCCTTCCCGCCTCCCAGATGATCAAAGTACTGGTGCCCGCCTACGTCGTCGAAGACCCGGCCCTCGCCGCCGTCGTCGACGAGAAGCACGCCGACCGGCTCTGCCAGGCACTGGCCGGCCGCCGTGTCGGGGACTGCCTGTCCAGCAAGGCGGCCCCGCCGCCGATCGCCGACCCCGACTACACCGCACTGGAGGTCGCCGCGCTGATGGCACAGGTACGCAGCCCATTGGTGGCGGTCGTCGAGAAGGTCAAAGCCGGACCGGGCGGCCGGGAACCAGGCAGTACCCGCTTGCTAGGCGTGATCACGGCCTCGCACCTCCTGCACGAACTGCTGGGCGCGGCAGGGGCGTTGAGCACAACGTAACCGCGCCAATGAAACTCGCGCGTGTGCCGACTACCCAAGGCCGGAAGCGCGCAGGATCTCCCGGCACACCTCGGCGTCGATCCGTCTGCCCAAACGCTCCAGGACCGGCATACCGCACCGCAGCGTGCCCTGTTCCAGGGCACGGCGTGCACCGCGTTCGAGGTGGTGCCACAACAGGGGATTAGTGATCAGGACCCTCGGATCCAGCTCCAGTCGGCCGCCGGATGTGTCACTCAGGACCAATCGCTGCGTGATCCCCTCGGACATCCTCACGGCCACGAGGCGGTCTGTTCGCACCCGGCGGCGGCTCACCAGCCCCCGTGAGTCGAGGCCGCCGTCCTGCGCGCTCACACGTGGCGGCGTCAGAACGACCCAGAACAGGACGGCGAGCGCGGCCCATCCGGCCAACCGCATCGCGGTGAGTCCCACGAGCCCCCAGTCGAGCAATACCAGCGCCCCAAAGAACACGGCGCCGCAGATCACCGCGCTCCGCATCTCCCGCGCCCAGTAACGGTCATGGATCACACCGGCGTTCTCCGTACGGCAGGTTCCACCGGTCAAGGCGCGCTTTCGACTGTGCCGTCCCATACGGGCCAGAGTAGACACGCCTGCCTGGGGTGTCTCCCACCATGACAGAGCGGCCTCGGGCCGTCGGGTCAACCGATCCCACCGGCCTCAGCGCCACGACATACGCGCAGACAAACCCCACCTGTGCAAGAAGCACGGCGCAGTGTGGACGGTGTGTTGTCCAGGCCACTCGGTCCTGAGGCACCCGGTCCTGAGGCAGGCACACGCCGCGCGGCTCACCGGGGACGGGGTTCCATGCAGACTCTCGGCTGCCGTTCGAGCGCCCGCCGCAGCGCGCGCCGCCCGGCTGTGGAGGTGACGCCGAGCTGCACCCCTTGCGTGTAGCGGACAAGGAGAGCCCGGTAGACGGTGCCGTACGAGAACGTCGTCAGCAGTCGGACGCTGGTGATGTGGTTCAGGTCGACGGAGCGCACGCCGGTCAGGGTCCGTGCGGTCATCCTGGTTGCGCTGTGGCGCGCCGGCGGGCGTTCCTCGCACAGCTCGCTGAGCAGGAGGAAGGCGAGAGGACAGGTCAGCAGGCCCAGTGCCACAGCCGCCTCGGCCAGGACGCCGGCGGCGAAGGCAGCACGAGCAGCCACACTGCCAGACCCGCAGCCGCACGTGCCCGACGGCGGACCGTGCCGACGTCGGGCGGTTGCCGGGGCAGCGGTGCCGGAGGGGTGCGCGGCACTTCAGAGCTCCTCGTGACCCGAGCGGGCCGCGTGCCGGGCGGCGGAGTGGGCGATCGGGTGGTGTGGGTCGGCGGCGCGGTTGATCGCCGTCTCGACGGCCGCAACACGGTCGGCGAGCAGCCCGAGGGTGGCCACCGCGCGGGTGAGGGGGGCTTCGTCCGGTCCGCCCAGGGTCTGGGTGCGGACGTACGCTGCTTTCACCTCGGCCCAGCGCAGCGCCTGTTCAGCCGTGAGCGTGCCGCGCAGTTCGGCGAGTTTGAGCAGGTTGGCCTCGGCGCCGGTGGTGAGGGTCTGGGCCTCGGCACTGTAGTGGTCGTGGACCAGCGCGGCGAGTTCGGTGTCGTTCATGACCGGCTGGATGCGCTGGGCGATCTTGTTCATGTTGCGGTAGGAGCCCTGGAGCTGGAAGGGCGGTTCGGTGCGGGCGGCGTCGGTCTGGGCGGCGGAGGCGATGTAGGCGGCGTTGACGGCGAGGACTGTGTCGCGAGCCGCCAGCAGGTGGCGCAGTACGGCCAGGATCCGCTCCAGTTCGGCGGGCGCGTACGAGTGGGTCAGCCGGTCGGCGCGGGCCGTCGTGTCACCTTCGGCGAGGCGGATCAGCAGGTCGAGGTCGGTGCGGCCGCGGCCGGTCAGCGGGGCGAGGACCGGGTTGGCCGTGAGCGCGTTCTCGATGAAGCTGAGCGCGAAAACGTCCTGTTTGCCGGTGAGGACGTCGCCGAGGTTCCACACGTCGGCGCGGTTGGCGAGCATGTCGGGGACGCGGAAGCGGCTGCCGGACTCGGTGTAGGGGTTGCCGGCCATGCAGACGGCGAACCGCTTGCCGCGCAGGTCGTAGGTGCGCGGCTGGCCGTCCCACACGCCCTCGACGCGGCGGGTGGCGTCGCACAGCGGGATGAACTTCTGCAGCAGTTCGGGCGAGGTGTGCTGGATGTCGTCCAAGTACAGGAGCGTGTTGTTGCCTGCCGCCAGCGCGAAGTTGATCTTCTCGACTTCCTGTCGGGCGGTGGCGTTCGGGGCCTCGGCCGGGTCGAGTGAGGTGACGGCGTGCCCCAGTGCCGGGCCGTTGACCTTCACCAGGATCAGGCCGAGGCGGTCGGCGACGTACTCCATGAGCGTCGTCTTGCCGTAGCCCGGCGGGGAGACGAGCAGGAGCAGCCCGCCGGTGTCGGTGCGCTTGGATTCGCCCGTGGTGCCGAGCTGCTTGGCGAGGCTGTCGCCGACGAGGGGCAGGTACACCTCGTCGATGAGCCTGCTTCGGACGAAGGCCGACATCACGCGCGGCCGGTATTCATCCAGGCGGATGCGCGTGCGCTCGGCAGCCACCAACGCCGTACGTCGGCGCTGGTAGGCGCGGTGGCCGGTCACGTCATGGGTGCGGAACGCGTGTGTCCGGGAGAGGAGTTCGTCGACACGGACGGTGAGTGTGCCGGCGGTGATGCGGGGATGGGCGCCGAGGAGCCCCTGGACGGTCTCGGTCAGTGGCGCGTCGGACTCGTGGCGGGGCAGGCCGGGGCAGAGCTCGGCGGCCACGGCCTCGGCCAGGTCGCCGGCGGTGATGTCCGTGCCGGTGGCGGCGGTGTACGAGGAGAGCCATGCCTCGACGAGCTGCTTGCGTGCGGCCAGGTCGCCGAGTGCGGCGAGGTCCTCGTCGTAGGCCGAAGTGCCCACCGTACGGCGGAACTTGTCGAGCAGCAGGCGGGCGCCGGCGCTGATGACGAAACCGTCGGGGCCGCTGGTCAGCTCCTCGAAGAGGTACGCGGCGGCGGCATCGGCGACGTCTCCGGTGATCGCTTGTGCCAACTCCCTCTGCAGGTCGCCGATGGCGGGCGCGAGCCCGAACACATCCCGGGCTCGGGCCAGCGACACCGCGCGCCGGGTCCAGCTCTCGCGGTTGTCCTCCGTCGTACCGTGTGCCCAGAACAGCTGGGCGGTGGCGCGGGCGGCGGGCTCGTGGCACAGCATGCCCGCGCCTTCGTGCAGGCGCAGGAGTGCGGCGAGGATCAAGGTGGCGTCGTGGTCGTGGACGCCGCGCTCGTACCCCTCGTCGTACGCCGCCTCCGCCGCTTGCCGGACCAGTGCGGGCAGGTCGGCCTCTGCCAGGGCCGCCGGGCCGTGTTCGTCCAGAAGGCGGGCGGCGAGGTGCTCGGCGCGGTAGACCTGCGGGGACTCCGAGGGCAGCGGGCGGTCCCAGTACCGGCGGGTGGCCGTGAAGTCGGGGTCCCTGACCGGCGAGCGGTAGTCGGTGCCGGTGAGCGCGAAGGCGAGGGTGTCGCCGTGCGGGACCAGGGTCAGGTCGAGGGGCTGGGTGTTGACGGCGAAACGGTGGGTGCCCAGGCGCAGGGTGCGGCCGTCGACGGTGTACAGGTCGGTGCGGTCGCGCAGGGCGCGCAATGCCTCCTGGCGGGCAGTCTTCAGCAAGCCGTCCAGTTCCTCCGCCCTGACCTGGTCGCCGAGTTCGCGCAGCTCGTCGGCGAGGCGGCGGACCTTGGCGGTCATCGGGTCAGAGGTGAAGTACGTGGCGATCGCGTCCGCGTCGGCGAGCGTGCCGGCGCGGCGGGCGACTGACTGCAGGACACGCCTCGCCGAATCGGCCAGGCGCTCGCAACGCCGGGCGCGGGCGTCGGCGAGGGTCTGCTTACGGGCGGAGAACGCCTCGTGGACCTCGTCGCGCTTGTCCGCCAGCTCGCCGAGGAAGTCGTCGAACTCGGCGAACCGGGACTCCAGATTCTCCAGTTGCACCAGCAGGCGGGCGAGTTGCTCGTCGCACCCCTCGGGGCTGTCGGCTGCCGCCAGCGCACCGATGACGGCCTGGCCGAGCAGCGCGAACTCAGCGGCGAACTCGGCCCGCCCCTCGCGGTCGAGGAGGGCGCGGCGGCGCCCGTCGAGCCTGGCGCGGGCGCGGTTGACGCCGCCGAGGACCTCGGCGATCCGCTCGAGGATGGACGTACGGACGCTGGCGTCGCCGATGTCCAGCGCGGCGACGACCTCGGTCACCGTGTGCAGTCTGTCGGCGAGGTCGTCGAGACGGGCGGCGACGGGCGCGGCCTCGGCGACGGTGGCGATCGCCTCCGCGTCGGCCACGAGCTGCTCGATGTCGGTTTGGTGGTCGGCGAAGGCGTCCTCGCGGGCGAGATGGGCGACGGCCCGCTGCCCGAAGGTGGCGAGGTCGGCCTCGGCGTCGGCGGCCAGTTCATCGATGCGGGCGGTGTCCGCGTACCGCATGTCCTTGAGGGTGAGCAGGTGGCCCTCGGCGTGGCGCAGTTCGGTCAGGCCGCTCACCCAGGCGGCGGCGCTGCGCGGGGCCTCGCCGCGCAGGCGTCGAACGACCGCCGCTACCCGTGCGGCGGCTTCGGCCAGCGCGTCGGCGGCCTGGCGGGTGAGGGTCTGGACGGTCTCGAACTCGGCCAGCACCTGCTCGGCGGTGGCCCGCACCTGGCTGAGCGGCTCGTGCAGATCGCCGAGCTCGGGCTCTCCCAGCCAGTGGTAGGAGTCGGTGGCCCGGACGCAGGCGGCGGCCAGTGCCTCGTACACCTCGCTCGTCGGCTTCGTCTCCGTGACGGCGCGCGTGATGGAGAGGCAGTCGGAGATGCCGCGCACGAGGTCGGCGTTGCCGACACGGGCAAGCGGGCCGGTGCCGACCGGCTTGGCGGCGGCATAGGTGTCGGAGACGTACGGGGAGTTCCACACCTGGAGCGGGTGCACACGCTGCGGTTCGTCATGGTCCGCGCGCAGCACCATCAGCGTGCCGTCGTCGAAGTGGGCCCAGCCGTGGCAGGACAGCGGGTTGGCGACCTCCTTGCGGATCATGTTGTAGGGCAGCAGCAGACTGCGGCCTTCCACGCGCGCGTGGAAGGCGAAGAGGACGTCCTCGCCGTTCGGAGAGCGCACCTCGCGCTCGAACTCCAGGTCCGTCGCGAAGAGGTCGTAGGTCTTGTGGGCGCCGGCGGCCAGACAGTAGCCGCCGGGGAAGACGATGCCCTGGTCCTCGGGCAGGCGGCGGCACGCCTGCCCGATGCCGTCGAGGCGTACGACGCTCTTCGTGAGCGTGTTGAAGACCAGGTACCGGTAGGTGTCCTCCTTGTACGGGCGGATCCGCAGCAGGATCAGGGCGCCCACGCGGGCGTACGCGATATCGGCGTCGGCAAGGGACTGCAGGGGCTCCTCGACCGGCTCGGAGTAGATCCCCTCCCCCGCCTCGGTGTCGTCCTCGGCCTTGACGGTGAGGGCGCCGCCGAGGGTGTCGACGAAGACCTCGCCTTCGACGGACACGTGCGGGTGGCGGCCCAGGACGTGGTCCTCGCGGGTCGTCTGCGTCCACGCGAAGTCGTGGGAGGGCGGGAAGACGTGATCCCGGTCGCCGCGCGCGTCCAGGAAGGCGGCGCGACCGTCCTCGGTGACCGCCCAGCGCAACACGCGGATGTCGCCGGGCTTGTCACCGGTCTGGAAAACAGCCAGCACCTTGCCGTCGACGCGGCGCAGCTGGAGCAGGTGGGCCTGGCGGTAGTAGCGGTAGAGGGCCGCGAACTCCCGTACGAAGGCGGGGTCGTCGAGCAGGCCCGGCACGGAATCGTCGGGCAGCCGGTTCAGGTCGCGGTCGTGCAGGGCGAAGACGTCACTCACGGTCGTCTCCGGCTTCACGTCGAGGAAGACGTTGTAGCCGAAGAGCAGTACGCCGCCGACGGAGACGATGTCGCGGGGCACGCAGGCGTGCTCGGTGCGCAGCCGCTCGGTGCCGGCGAGCTCCAGCCGCGTCGAGCCGAACTCCTCGGTGCGGCGGGCGTTGAGCGCCTCGGCGCGCCGGGCGAGCTCGGTGGCCTGTGCGGTGAGCCGGTCGCGCAGTACCTCGTAGGTGCCGGTGTCGACGGCGTCGTAGGTGCCGGTGTCCAGGCCGGTGGTCATGGGATCCCTCTCGGAAGTCGAACGGGGCGGTACGGAGCTGCCGTCCCCTGTGCGGCAGCTCCGTACCGCCGGCCTGTCAGCCCTTGGCGCTGCCGTTCAGGGCGGCGAGCGAGGTGTCGGCGACACCCAGTTCACCGGCCTGGTCGAGGAGCTTGCGCAGTGCGGAGGCATCGGCCCCGCCCGTCTTCATCAGCTTCATCAGCAGCGCGGAGACGGTCAGGTTCTGCACGTCGGCCGTGGAGACCGAGCCGAGGATCCGGCTCAGGTCGTCGGTGAAGCCCGAGGTGCCGTCCAGCCAGGGCTTCGCGAGGGCCTGCGCGGTCTCGGAGTGCTGGACGAAGCCGTCGACGCTCTTGCCGAGGGAGATCGAGGACATCAGCCGGTCGAAGAAGACCGACTCTCCGCCGACGATGTTGATGTCGGCGTTCTCCAGCCCGGTGGCGAGCACCGTGGCCTGCGCCTCGGCGACCTGGCGCTGCACGTCGAGCCCGGCGAGCCGGATGTCCTTCTCGGCCTGCAGCCGCAGCCGGTACTCCTCGTGACCACGGGACGCGTCGTCGAGCGCGGCCATCGCGGCGGCCTTCTCGGTCAGACCGGCCGCTTCGGCCTTCAGCTTCGCACCGATGGCCTCCGCCTCGGCCAGCGCCTGCGCCTTGGTGCCCTCCGCCTCCGCGAGCATCCGGGCCTGGGTCGCCTCGGCCTCCGCGCGGCCGGCCTTCTCGATGACCTCGGCCTCCTTGTCACGGACCTGCACGGCGGCCAGCCCCTCCGCCGCGGACTCCGCCTGGACACCCTCGGCCAGGCGCAGCTTGGCCCGTGCGTCGAGGTCGGCGCTCTTCAACCGCGCCTCGGCCAGGGTCAGTTCCTCAGCGGCACGGTGGGTGGCGGCCTGCTCGGCGGCCTCCGCGGCCTTGATGTCCTTGACCAGCTTCTCCTGCGCCTCGGCCTCGGCGGCGATGATCACCGTCTGCCGCTGCCGCTCCGCCTCCTCCACCGCGCGCAGCTTCTTGATGGACTCCTCCTGCTCGGCGACCGTACGGTCCACCGCCACCCGCTCCCGGATGACCTCGGCGATCTCCCGCTTCTGTGCCTCGACCTCCTTGGAGGCGGCGATCCGGGTCAGCTCGGTCTCCCGCTCCCGGGCGATGACCTCGAGCAGCCGGTCCTTCTCGATGCGCTCGTTCTCGATGGCGATGACCCGCTCGCGGTTCTTCGCGGCGACGGCGACCTCGCGGGCCTGGTTCTCGCGCTGGATGCCGAGCTGCTCCTCGGTCTTCAGGAACGCGCCCTGGGAGCGCAGCCGCTCCTCCTCCACCACCCGCGCCGTCTCGGCCTCCTCCCGGGCCCGCACGGTGCCGATCTCCCGGCGCTGTTTGATCTCGGCGTCGGCCTGGCGGCGCTCCAGCTCCAGGATGGCCTCGCGGGCGTCGACGTTCTGCCGGGTGATCTCCTTCTCCTCGGTGCGCTGGAACTCGTTGGTGCGTACGTGCTCGATGGCCGTCAGCTCTGTGATCTTCCGGATGCCCTGGGCGTCCAGGACGTTGGCCGGGTCGAGCTGGGTGAGCGGCGTCTGCTCCAGGTAGTCGATCGCCGCGTCCTCCAGGTGGTAGCCGTTGAGGTCGACGCCGATGACCTCGATGATCCGGTACCGCAGCTCCTCGCGCTTGGTGTAGAGGTCGGTGAAGTCCAGCTGCTTGCCGACGGTCTTCAGTGCCTCGGAGAACTTGGCGTGGAACAGCTCCTGCAGCGTGTCCCGGTCGCTGGCCCGCGCGGTGCCGACGGCCTGGGCGACCTTGATGACGTCCTCGACGGTCTTGTTGACCTTCACGAAGAACGAGATGCGGATGTCGGCGCGGATGTTGTCCTGGCAGATCAGCCCCTCCTTGCCGGCCCGGGTGATCTCGATGGTCTTCACCGAGATGTCCATCACCTCGGCCTTGTGGAGAACCGGCAGCACGATCTGCCCGGTGAACGTCACGTCGACCTTGCGCATTTTGGAGACGATCAGCGCCTTGCCCTGCTCCACCTTGCGGAACAGTTGTGAGACGACGAGTACGACAACGAGGCAGACGGCGACGAGCACGCCGATGCCCACGATCATGGCAGTCATGGCATACGTCCTTGAGGCGTAAGGGAGTTGAGCACGAAGAAGGAAGGGGCCGGAGGTGAGATCCGGCTCAGGCGTCGGGGCTCAGGCGGCGCGATGCCGCGCGGTGGCGCGGGTCGCGCCTCGGTAGGGATCGCGGCTCCCGGCACCTCGTAGCCCGGTGTTGTCGCCGCCCGTGCGAGCCTCGCTCAGCACGGACTGCGCGGGTTCATCCGGACAGAGGCGGTGCAACGGCCGCACGATCAGGCAGGTCGCAGCCCAGGCCGCCGGCAGAGCGCCGACAGATACGGCCAGGTGCAGCAGCCAGGTGACAGGTCCGGAAGGGGCGAACACGGCAACCACGACCGCCGCGCCGACACTCAAGGACCAGCCGAGCACCGTCAGCACAGAGAAGGCGACCGCCACCGGCACCCCGCCCATACGCCATGCCCGCAGGTCCACGTCCGTGTCGAAGCTGCCGACGCCGACGGCACCCACCGCGACCAGGAGCCAGAAGCAGACGACCACGACGAGGGCGGCGGTCAGCAGGATCGTGGGCAGGCCCGTGGCCGCTGTCAGAACTGTCCGCATCCCCTGATCCCCCTCTCCGCCCGCGACGCGCATCTGCCGGCTCCGACGGCACACGGCCATTCCGGGGCTCGGTGCCGGGCACCTGCCGGTGTCCGGCACCGGAACCATCCGCCGTGCTCCCCGCAAGCCATGCTGCACGATCCGATCGCGGCCGCGCATTGCCGGTTCCCGGCAGTGTTCAATAGGGTCTGCATGCCGGTGACCGCTAAGAATCCGTCAACGGCACATCAAAAACCGGGGGACGACGTGACGGACCGGGACCTTCCCGAGCAGTACCTGGACGGTTACGCCGAGATCCTGGCCGAGGTATCAGCCACCGGCCGACGCCTCACCCGGGACGAGGTCGCCTCCCGCCGCGCCCTGGGTGAGCAGGCCGCCGAGGCAGGGCACGGGCTGCGCGCACTCGTCAGCGCCCATCTGACCGCCGCCCGCACCGCCTGGCCCAGCTCCCCCGGATCCTCCGACAGCGCGCTTGCCGCCGTGCAGCAGGTCATCGACGCCTTCGCTGAAGGATACGAACGCGCCCAGCTTGTCGCTGTCCGCCAGGAAGAGGCCGCCCGCCGGGAGTTCATCGATGACCTCCTCTACGGCCGCAGCGACCTCGGCCGCCTCGCCGAACGCGCCGAACGCTTCGGGCTGCGCCTCTCCCACGCGCACGCCGTCGCCGTCGCGCAGGGACCGACGGCGTACGACGAGGGTGACCCGGTGCCCCGGCAGGTGGAACAGGCGCTCATCTCCCGCTTCGGCGACCGCAACGTCCTGCTCACGACCAAGGACGGCCGCCTGCTGTGCATCGCTCCCGGTCAACAGGACGAGGTACTCGCCCACTTCGCCAAACAGGCCCACGCCGCCACCGACGGCGGCCGAGTCGCCATTGGCCGCCCTCAGCCAGGTCCGGGGGGCGTCGTCCAGTCCTACGAAGAGGCCCTGGGCGTCCTTGAACTGGCCGAGCGCCTCGACCTCGACGACCCCGTCCTGCGCGCCGCCGACCTGTTGGTCTACCCCGTGCTCACCCGTGATCGCCAAGCCATGGCCGACCTGGTCGCCGACACTCTTGGCCCGCTCACCACCGCCCGCGGTGGTGCCCAGCCTCTCCTCGACACCCTCACGGCATACTTCGACTCCGGCTGTGTCGCCGCCGAGGCCGCCCGCCGTCTCACCCTGAGCGTGCGCGCCCTGACCTACCGCCTGGAACGCATCCACAAACTCACCGGCGCCAACCCTGCCGACCCCACCCACCGCTACATGCTTCAGACGGCCGTGATCGGAGCCCGGCTTCTGGACTGGCCGGCCAAAGACGTCTGACACAGCCCGCCGCCACGGTCGGGCGGGCCGACAGCGCGTACGACGATCACAACCGTCCGCACGCCCCCGCCCCCACTCGCATCGAGCCCCGAGCCCGCTCCCACGCCGCGCCGCACTGCCCGGCTACGCGGCCCCCAGCGCATCGAGGGCCCCGGTCACGGTCCTTGTCAGCTCCCCGGCGTCGGCGCCTGCACGGGAGCGCAGATTGACCCCGTAGGCGACCAAGGCCAGCAAGTCGGCCGCAGCCCCGGGGTCGGTGCCGGGTCTGAGCTCCCCCTTGGCCTCGCCGGCGACGAGCGCCGTGCGCAACGCCTCCCGTAGCTCCGCGTGGTGCCGGTCGAGGACGGCTCGGATGTCGGGGTCACTGTTCGCGTCGCCGACGTGAGCGTTGGAGACCATGCACCCCCAGCGGGCATACGCACCGGAGCAGCGGGCCTCGATCAGCGCTGCGAAGAAGTCGTGAACAGCAGGCAGACCGCGGCCGTCTCCCGCCAGGCGGCTGAACGCCGGCCGGGAGCGCTGCTCGACGTACCGGCGCAGTGCGGCGCGGTACAGCTCCTGCTTCCCGCCGAAGGTGGCGTAGAGGCTGGAGCGGTTCAGGCCGGTCGCCGTCACGACGTCCTGGATGCCTGTCGCCTCCACGCCCTGGCGCCAGAACAGCCGCATCACCGTGTCCAGGGCCGCGTCGGGGGCGAAGTGTTTGACGTCCGGCATGTCTCAGTCCTCGGCATCTTGAAATGAGGGTTCCAAGATACCGCCACGCCCGCTATCTTGAAACGGTCGTTCCAAGATGACGGAACACGACATGACCGGCACTCCAGGAGGAACCTTCCCGATGACCCTCAACGCCGAGCTGCACGCCTTCTACACAGCCCGCCAGCAGCAGATCCCCGCCGACATACGGCAGATCATGCACCGGGCGGGCCGCGAACTCGCCGAATCGGGTCAGGCCGACCGCGCTCTGGCCGTCGGCGCACAGGCCCCTGCCTTCCGCCTTCCGTCCGCGACCGGCAACCCCGTGAGCCTGGCCGACCTGATCAAGACCGGCCCCGTCGTCCTGACCTTCTACCGTGGCGCCTGGTGCCCGTACTGCAACATCGCCCTGCGCGCATTCCAGCAGCACCACGACGAGATCACCGCACGAGGGGCCCACCTCGTCGCCGTATCCCCGCAGGTCCCCGACGAGTCCCTCTCCCTGGCCGAGAAGCACCAGCTCACCTTCAGCGTCCTCAGCGACGTCGGCTCCGACACGGCCAAGCAGTACGGCCTCGCCTTCGACCTCCCCGACGACCTCGCAACCGTCTACGACAAGCTCGGCTTCGACCTCCAGCGCGTCAACGGCGGCCACCCGCGCACCCTGCCGCTGCCCGCCACCTACGTCATCGACCGCGAGGGCGTCATTCGCTGGGCCTTCGTCGACACGGACTACACCAAGCGCGCCGAACCCGCCGACGTCCTGGCGGCCCTCGATGCCCTGGGCTGAGTGCCAGTCGGGGCCGCCACAAGCGGACCGTCAGACTCGGGCGAGTTCGGCCGCACCGAACGACACGTCGAAACGGTCGCACCAGATGCTCACGCTGCGGTAGTCCGAGGGAGTAACGCCCTTGGGCAGCACGTAGTTCTGGCTTCCCTTGTTGCCCTTCAACTTGCCGAGGCTCACGTACTTGCCGTCGTCGAAGACATGCCAGCCGGCCTTCCCCTGCTTCACCTGCGCGTCGGTCAACCAGACACGCAGGTCCGGCCCGTTGCTGGTGTCGAGGTTCTCCAGACGGACGACATGGGAGCCGTCAGCCAGCCGTACGAGCTTCACCGTGCCCGAAGTCGCATGCTCGTGACTGATCAGCTCACCACTGGCCAGCACCTGCGGACCGGTAGCCGGGGAGGGCGGCGCGAAGGTCTCTTCCGTGGGCGCCGCGGCAGGAGGAGCGGACTCCTCCACGACCCCGGGCAGGGCCTCCTGGACGGTCTCGTCCTGCCACAGCTTCCAGGGCTGAAACCAGTACAGCCCGAAGCCGACTGCCCCGACCGCTACCACCACAACCGCGCTGACCCACGGCCTGGTCAATGCCTTCCGCACGCGCCCCATCCCCGCTCGCCTCTTGAGATTTTCCTGTTGCGCTCCCATTCAACGGGCACGGGCGGCCGTCCCCCACCCCCCAGCTGATGACGGAATCCTTACGTCGCGCCGTCGGCCACGGGGGCGGGGGCGGGGGCGGGAGGCATCCCACCTCCTCGTCGAGCACTGCTACCAGGGGTCTGCGGTATCCCGCCCCGACGTTACTGGGGGTGGGCAACCTAGCCTGTTGCGCAAGGCATGGATGCCAGGTGATGAGTGCCACCGCGCCAGTTGCGGCGCAGGACCGCGGGCCCAGCCAGCCAGCCAGCCAGCCAGCCAGCCAATGGCAACGCATTACGGAAGGCAGAGGTCGTACGCGTCCCGCAGGTCGCTGTAACGCCTCAAACGCCTCCCACCGTCCGCAGCAGGGCGAGCCCGATCGCGAGCTGCCACGCGTTCCCCCTCAGCGGTTACCTAGCCGGGCCCGTCATGCACGGTGCGGGCGTTGCCAGGCAGGGTTAGCGATCTTGGGTTGCCTTTGCACCTTGTCGCGGGTTCCGGAAACCTGACCCGTCGTCACCTGTCATCACCCCTGCTCATTCCTACCGCACTTGGATCGCGCTGAGAGCTCGGAGCTGCGGACTGTGTGGACGGACGCCCTTCGCCTGCTCCCTCCGCGCCATCGACGAAGGGTGGTCGCACGTTCCGGATTGGGACGGCCTACTGAAGGGGGCCGTAGGCCGCCGAAGCGGCTGGCCTTCGCGGCCGACCGGGAACGGCATAGACAGCATGGAGCAGTTCCGCAGAAGAGAGTGGCGTAGATCACTCCGAAAAGTGGAACCTACGCTGACGCTTTACGTGTGCTTTGTAGTTTCTTTGCCGTTTTTTCCTTCGATACGTTCACACCAGCACCACAAGACGGTGTGTCAGATACGCATGAGACGGGGGAATCGTGGCAACTCACAGCTCTGCGCCGGGAAGGCGCAGACGGTCGGGGGCCGGGGGGAGAGCGCGCTTCATAGCGAGTGGTCTCGCCCTGGCCATGGCCATCACCGTGCTGGACGGCGCTGGTTCCGCTCTTGCCCAGCCGCGCCAGGCGCCTGCGGCCGTACCGCAGAAGAAGGCGGTGACGCAGGCCGCTGACATCGCTTCGGCCCGTATCGCCGCGAAGTTGTCCGGTAAGAGGGTCGAGGCGCTTTCCGAGCGCACCGAGACGTCGACCACCTGGGTCAACAAGGACGGGTCGCTCACCACCGAGCTGACCGCCGGGCCTGTGCGCTTCAAGGACCCCGCCAAGGGTGTCTGGCGCGATGTGGATGTCGACCTGGCGGCTCAGGCTGACGGTTCGGTTGCCGCCAAGGCGCACCCGGCTGGGTTGAAGCTGTCTGGGAAGACGGGCGCCAAGCCGTCTTCCCTGCGAGCGGCCCAGGCCGCTCCCGCCGCCGATCTGGTCACGCTCGGCCAGGGGGACGAGCAGATCACCCTGCAGTGGCGCGGTGGGCTGCCGGCGCCTCAGCTGGACGGTACTCGCGCCACCTATGTCAACGCGGTGCCCGGCGCGGATGTGGTGGTGGAAGCCACCCGTACCGGCTTCGAGCAGTTCGTTGAGGTCAAGGCGCGGCCGGAGGCCGGCTTCGCTTACACCTTGCCGCTTCGGACCAAGGGCCTGAAGGTCGAGCAGCAAGCCGACGGTGGTGTGCTGTTCACCGACAAGAAGTCGAAGAAGACCGCGGTCATGCCTGCCCCGGTCATGTGGGATGCCACGGTCGACCCGGTCTCCGGCGAACACACGCGCCAGGTCCGCGTTGCCATGAAGGTGGTCAAGGTCAAGGGCGGTGTTGATCTCGTCATCACCCCCGACGCCGACTTCCTGGCCGATCCGGCCACGAAGTACCCCGTCACGGTGGACCCTTCCACCTCGGCGCTCTCCAATGTCTTCGACACCTACGTCCAGCAGGGCACCGCGGTCGACTGGTCCACGGATGTCGAGCTGGACCTGGGTAACCCCGGTACGCAGAACGCCGACGGGACCTTCCGGACCGCCCGGTCGTTCGTCTCGTGGAACACCGCGCCGATCGCCGACGCGCTGGTGACGGACGCGAAGCTCTCGCTGTGGAACTTCCACTCCGGCAACTACACCGGATCGTCATGTCCGACCCAGCCGTGGGAGGTGTGGTCCACCGGCGCTGCGACGACATCGTCGCGGTGGACGGCCCAGCCGTCATGGACCGCGAAGAAGGCCACTTCCTCGGAGACCCGGGGCAACGCTTCGTGTTCCACGCAGCCGGACGGCTGGATCAACGCCAACGTCACGACCCTGGTGCAGGAGTGGGCCTCGGCCAAGGCGGCCAAGTCGCACATGGGTCTGCGTGCCACAGATGAGGCTGTCACGGGGCAGTGGAAACGTGTCAACTCCGCTAACGCAGCCTCGAACCCGCCGAAGCTGACCGTCACGTACAACTACCGGCCGCGCACGGGCACGAAGCAGGAGGCGGGTGCGCCGTTCTTCTCCTACGGGGGCGCCTATGTGGTCAACACCACTACCCCGACCCTGCGGGACACCTTCGTCGACCCTAACGGGGACAAGGTCAACGGCACCTTCCAGATCTTCGACTCCGCCACCAACGCCCAGGTCGGCAACGTCATCGTCTCGCCCTGGGTGAACTCCGGACAGGTCGCCTCCGTGACCGTCCCGGCGGGAGTGCTGACCAACGGCAAGACGTACAAGTTCCGTACGTCGCCGTACGACGGGGCGCATTACAACACGGGCTGGTCGGAGTGGAAGACGTTCACCGTCGACACCACCGCCCCCTCGGCCCCGACCGGTGTGACGTCGACGGACTACCCGTCCACCGCGTGGGTCAAGGGCGCCGGACAAGCCGGCACTTTCACGGTCACGCCCCGGGGCACCGATCACAACTGGCTCGAATGGTCCCTGGACGGCCTGACGTGGACCAAGGTCACCACCAGCGGGTCCACCGCGGCCAAGGCCATCAGCGTCACCCCGCCCAAGGACGGCACCCACACCCTGCAGGTGCGGCAGGTCGACAAGGCGGACAACAAGTCCGAGGCCCTGGAGTACACCTTCCACGCCGGGCCCGGCGGCTTCGTCCAGCCCAGCGAGGGTGAGAGCACCGCGCGCCGGCTGCCGCTTCTCGCCGAGGCCGAAGCAGGCAAGTACGACTCCGTCTCCTTCTCCTGGCGTCGTTCCGACGCCGACACCTGGACGAAGATCCCGGTGTCGGACGTCCTCAAGGACGGCCAAGCGCTCACTTCGTGGCCGGTCCCACTGGTGAACGGTAAAAACGCCGCCCTCGCCTGGAACGCCACCAGCACCGTGGACCCCGATGGCAGCGTCCAGATCAAGGCCGACTTCACCGGGCCGAACGGCGCGGCAGGCAGTACGCAGCCACATCCCGTGGTCATCGACCGCAACGCGGACGGCGCCGCCGGTTCCCAGGTGGGCCCGGGCTCGGTGAACCTGCTCAACGGTGACTACTCGCTCGGCGCCTCGGACGCCGAGGTGCTGGGCCTGTCGGTGAGCCGTACGGCCTCCTCACGAGTGCCGGACAAGGGCACCAAGCAGACGGGCCAGGCGCCGATTTTCGGCAAGGAGTGGGTCTCCGGCACCACCGCCCCCGAGGTGGACTCGGGGTACTCCCACATCGAGAAGACCTCCAACACCTCGCTCAACCTCGTCTCGACCGACGGCGCGTCCGCGTACTTCACGGCCAACCAGGCCCAGAACGGCTGGATCCCCGAGCCCGGTTTCGAAGAACTCGCCCTGACCGGCGGTTTCTCATCCTCCTTCACCCTGAAAGAGGACGACGGCTCGGTGACCACTTTCAAGAAGGCTGCCGCCGACGCCCCGACCTGGCAGCTGTCCAGCTCGGTCAAGTCCGGTATCGACGGCGGGGAAAGCCTGGTCGTATCCGAAGCCGTTACCATCGACGGCAAGCGGGTCAGCCGCCCCAAGCGCATCATCGGCGCTACGAGCGCGGCCACGGCCACGACCTGTGAGGCCACTCCGTCGACACGCGGCTGCAAGGTCCTGGACTTCGTCTACGCGACCACGACCACCGCCACCGCCAGTACCTTGGGCGACATCGCAGGCCAGGTTTCCGAGCTCAAGGTGTGGGCCTCCGAACCCGGCGCCGCCAATTCCACCGCGGTCGGCGTGGCCCGCTACGCCTATGACGAGCAGGGCCGTCTGCGGCAGGTGTGGGACCCGCGGATCAGCCCCGCTCTGAAGACCACGTACACCTACGACTCCGCCGGTCGCATCAGCACCCTGACACCACCGGGACAACTGCCGTGGACGTTCAACTACGGCAAGGTCGCCGCGGTGACGGGTGCCTCGGACGGCATGCTGCTGTCCGTGCAGAGGCCCACCCTGGCGGCCGGCACGAAGGACCAGGTCTCCGGCACGGCGACCTCCACGGTCGTCTACAACGTTCCGCTCACCGGGACGACGGCCCCGGCCGCGATGGGCTCGGCCGATGTCGCCAAGTGGGGACAGAACGAGGCTCCCGTTGACGCGACCGCGGTCTTCCCCGCGGACAAGGTGCCCTCCTCCTCCGACGGTGCGCAGTTGACGAAGGCGGACTACGCCCGGGCCATGGTGCTCTACATGAACGCCTCCGGCCGCCAGGTCAACCAGCGCAACCCTGGCGACCACATCACCACCACCCAGTACGACCGGTACGGCAACACGGTGATGGAGCTGTCGGCCGCGAACCGCGCTCTCGCTCTCGGGCTGACTGCCAAGGACAAGGCCGGCCTCGCCGAGCTCGGACTGGGCTCCGACGCGGCCGGATCCGCAGCGCGGGCCCGCCTGCTGGCCAGTGAGACCACTTTCGCCGCCGACGGCTCCCGCTCGACCGACTCCCGTGGTCCGCTGCGCATGCTGACGGTGGAGAAGGACCTCAAGGCCGCCGACGGCACGGTCCTGCTCGCAGCGGGCACCGCGGCTCCCGGTCGTACGTGGACGACCACCGCCTACGACGCCGGTCGTCCCACCGACGGCTCCGCCACCGTGGTCAACCAGCCCACCAAGGAGACCGTCGGCGCCGAACTGCTGACCTATCCCGGCCAGATGGCCGACGGTCGTATCACCACCACCGAGTACGACTGGGCCAAGGGCCTGGCCACGAAGAACGTGCAGGACCCCGGCGGTCTGGCGATCACCCGGATCACCCAGTTCGACGACAAGGGCCGCGCCGTCAAGTCGCTCATGCCCAAGTCGAACGGAACCGACCCCGGAACCCAGCTGACCACCTATTGGTCCGCCACCGGCACCGGAACCTGCGCGGGCCGTCCTGAGTGGGCCGACCAGGTCTGCGAGGTGCGCTACGCCGGTGCCGCAGCCGGCACCAACGGCGCCCTGCCGGTGATCTACAACGAGTACAACGTCTACGGTCAGCCGACGAAGGTCGTGGAGAGCGCCAACGGCGCCACTCGCACCCTGGTGACCACCTACGACGCAGCAGGTCGCCAGTCGACGGTGACCACCAGCGGCACCGCCGGCACCGCCATCCCGGACCAGACCTTCACCTACGACGCGGAGGCAGGACACCTCACCAAGACCTCCTCGACCACCGCGGGCGCCATTACCCGTACCTTCGACGTGCTCGGACGTCAGATGAGTTACACGGACGCCGACACCAACACCACCTCGGTGCAGTACGACCAGCTCAACCGGCCGGTCAAGAGCACCGACGGTGCCCCCTCCACGGTCACCTACACCTACGACACCTCGGCAGAGCCGCGCGGACTGCTCGTCTCACTCACCGACTCCGTCGCGGGAACCTTCCGCACCTCGTACGACGCGGACGGCAACGTGGCCACCGAGAAACTGCCCGGCGGCTACACGATGACCCAGGCCAACGACCCGGCCGGCAAGCCGACGGAGCGCGCCTACACCCGTGACTCCGACGGCGCCCTGCTGCTCAGCGACGCCGCCACGGTCACGGCTCACGACCAGTGGGCCACCCGGGCCGGAGGCGCAGGACAGAACACCAACCGCGCCTACGGCTACGACGCCGCCGGCCGACTGCTGTCGGTGGAGGACACCGCCGACAGCGTCTGCACCCGCCGCTCGTACGTCTGGGACAAGCACTCCAACCGCACCTCCGTCACGACGGCCGCCGCCGCCCCCGGTCTGGACTGCCCGACGACCGGTGGTACGACCGTCACCAGCACCTACGACACGGCAGACCGGCGGACCGACAGCGGCTACGTCTACGACGCGTTCGGCCGCGCCACCACCGTTCCCGGTGAGGGCACGCTCGGCTATTACCTCAACGACCTCGTGAGGCAGCAGCAGTTGGGCGACCAGCGTCAGACCTGGGCTCTCGACGCCACCCGCCGGATCCGTTCGTGGACCGTCGAGTCGAACGCCTCGGGCAGCTGGGCCACGACCGCGACCAAGGTCAACCACTACAGCAGCGACAGCGACAAGCCGACCTGGATCGTCGAGAACACCACCACCGGGGCCATCACCCGCAACGTGGAATCCGCCGGACGCAGCCTCGGTGCCACCACCAGCAAGACCGGCGACGTCGTCCTGCAACTCGTCGACCTGCACAACGACGTCTCCCTCGCGCTCCCGCTCGACACCTCCAAGGCCCCCACGGCCCTGACCACGGACGAGTTCGGCAAGCGCACCAGCACCGAGCAGGCCCGGTACGGGTTCTTCGGCGGCGAACAGCGCTCCGCCGACACCCTCGGCAACCTCGTGCTCATGGGCGTGCGCCTGTACGACCCGGCATCCGGCCGGTTCCTGCAGACCGATCCGGTCGCCGGCGGCAGCTGCAGCAACTACGACTACGTCTGCGCCGACCCGGTCAACGCAGAGGACGTCTCTGGCTGTCTGCCCTGCAAGATCCCGTGGTACGCGTGGACCGGCTGGCGAAGCGACATCAAGATCACCTGGTCCGGGAAGTGGTCCTACACCAGCTGGCGCACCAAGAAGTACTCCTGGATGTGGGACGCGCTCGCCGACTGGACGCCCCTGGCGATCGTGGGCTGGAAGGAGCGGTGGCGCTGGCGCACCCAGCGCGGTGTCCGCTGCACCCTCCTGTCGTGGAGCCGCGAAAAGGTCCTGGCCGAATGGGTGTCCGTCTACACCACCCAGTACCAGGACCGGATCACCTACCGGAAGACCTACACCAACTTCCGGTTCTCCGAGACGTCGTCCTGGTGGACCACCTACCGGCGGACCTACGTCTACTCCTCGAAGATCTACTGGGGATACTGACCCCGGTACATTCCAGGCTGCCCGGACCGCTTCTCAGCGGTCCGGGCAGCCGCCCTGACTTCCCGAACGCCTCTCACCAGTGAAGACCAAGGAGCATAAGCATGTCCCAGTCCCGTGTCGGCGTCCTAGTGATGTCGATCGGCGTCGCTCTCACAGCGGCCGGAGCAGCGATGTACGTTCTTCCCGGCCCGGGCCTTCCTGTCCTGCTGCTGGGTCTCGCCGCTGTCGTCGCAGGAGGGGCCGTATGGTTCATCGGCCGCAATTCCGCAAGCTGAACGCTACTCGGCCGTCATAAGGCGCACCGATTTCTCTTTTCGTTAGTCGCCTGGGCTGCAACAAACCCTGGCTGATTGAATTTTTGTGGGGTGGGAAATGCCGAAGCATCGGCTGTCCAGAAAAGGCCGCTACATCGCTCTGGCGACGACCGGCATCGTCGTCGTGTCCGGCGCCGGGATCGCGGCGCAGACCTCGATGGCCGCCACAACGTGGCCCGCGCAGAAAACCTACACCGGCCGGGCCTTCGACGCCTGCACGGCGCCCTCGCTCGCCGCGATGAAGGCGTGGAAGAAGGACGCCTACTACAGCGGCGTCGCCGTCTACATCGGCGGCAAGAACCGTGGTTGCGCCCAGCCCAACCTCACCAAGTCTTGGGTGAAATCGGTCGACACCCTCGGCTGGCGGATCATTCCGCTGTACGTCGGCGCACAGCCCCCCTGCCAGAAGAGCCTCAACAAGGAGAGGTTCACCGCGGCCACCGCGGCCTCGGTAGGAGCTGCCAATGCCAATGACGCGGTAGCCAAGGTGTCGGCGCTCGGTATGAAGCCCGGCAGTCCGATCTACCTCAACATGGAGTCGTACGACGTCGCCGACAAGGCATGCAACGACGCCACCCTCACCTACGTGCGGTCCTTCACCAAGACCCTGCGCGCCAAGACCTACCGCGCGGGCCTCTACGGCTTCAGCAGCTCCAGTGCCAAGGCGATCGCCACCGCCAAAAACCGCACGGATTTGCCCGGCAACCTCTGGTACGCGCTGTGGAACGGCCAGGAGACCACCACCAAGGACTGGCCCTGGGACCCGAAGCTGTACACCGACCACAGCCGCGGCCACCAGTACAAGGCCAACAGCAAGGAAACCCGTGGCGGTTACACCATCAACGTCGACCGCAATACCTGGGACGCCCCGGTCGCCATCATCGGCTGACGTGCTTGCCGCCGTACAGCGCCGTTGGCTACGTGGACTTGACCGGCCACGTCACCCCTGTTGACGGTTCGAGGTGGTGCCTGGAGGGTCTTGCCCCCAGTCCAATGCATGGCCGCGCCGCACGTCCCGGAGATCTTGTATGAGACCTCCACCCAGGTGTCTGTTGGCCCCACGGGAACGACTGGTCGGGGCCGTTCACCTGGCAGTGGGTGTGGGATTCGAACTCACGGTGACATCGCTGCCGCGACGGTTTTCCAGGTTGTCACCGTGAGCGGGCCGCATCGCACACCCAATAAGAGTCTGCACGTCCATGACCACATCACGGAGGCGTCCCGGCTGAACGCCTTCGCGTGCCATCCACTCATCGAGGCGGGGATGGAGGTATCTGACCGCCCACGGCCCGGGGCGTCTCAGAGCATTGAGCGGCTGACCGAGATCTCTTACCCGTCTCCGAGTACCGGGCTCTCCACGGACTCTGCGGTTCAGGCGTGGTTGAGACGTGTCCAGGGGGTGGGGATCCTGTTGACTCTGTAGGGGTAGCTGGTAACCGTCACCCCCCTGAATCGGCCGCCGCCCGCCGCATGGGCCAGCTGCGAAGCAGTCCCGGTCCCGCCGGTCATCGGGGTTCATCGACTCGTATTACCGCTCAGCGACCGCCTACGACCGTGCAGACACAGCTGGTTCACGCGGCCTGTTCGGGGACGCCGACGGCGCCCGCGACGCCTACGGCGCGCTCGCCCAGGATCTGGAGCACAGGCTCGGCCGAACGACACCCGTCGACCCTGCGGGTCCTCTCCGACCTCAGCCGGTGGATCGGGGAGACGGGTGACGTGCGCTCCGCCGTCGCCACCTACCGGGAAGCGGTGGACGGACTGGTCTCCGTCCTCGGCCGACTGCACCACGACACCATCATCGCCCGGCACAACCTCGCCTACTGGCACGGGATCGCTGGAGACCACGGCCTGGCGGTCGAGCAGTTCCTCATGGCGGCCGATGACGCCGAACTCGCCTTGGGCTCTGAGCACCCCACCACTCTGACCTGCCACACCAACCTGGCCTTCTGGCGCTGCCGTACCGCACCGGGGACCATGCCACGGCAAATCGGCACCCCACTGCCCTATAAGTGGCGTCAATCGTCACCTCGAAGCCACGCTGACCGTGCACGGGCCCGCTCGAGGTGCTGCGCGAGACCCGATTTCGGCTAGGTTCTGTTCGAGGGAACGCTCGCGGAGTCCGACCGCCTGGGCGACGGCCGGGCCGACTAGTCAGCCAAGCACTGCTGATGGCGTGAACGTGAAGTTGCTGACCGACCCAGATGGCCGACCGCCATGGGTCCAGCCCGGATGCCATTCCGGTAGTCGGCGGATTCGCTTGGCTCAGGAGCCCCCGATCACGCCTCGGCCAGGGGAAGCGTCACTTCGAAGCGGCACCCGCCGGGGACGTTGCGTACGGCGGCCTGGCCCTGGTGGGCTTCCACGATGCCTCGGACGATGGCTAGGCCGAGGCCCGCACCGGCGGGAGGAGTGCGGGCATGGGTACCGCGCCAACCGGTGTCGAAGACACGTGGCAGGTCCTCCTCGGGGATGCCGCCGCATCCGTCGGTGACGGACAGGACGACTCCGTCGGAGAAGCGCTCGGCGGTGACCGCGACGGTGCCGTCGGAGGGTGTCCGGCGGATCGCGTTGACCAGCAGATTGCCCAGCACTCGGCTCATCTCCTTGCCGTCCACCTCGACCGGCACCGGCTCGACGCGGTCGCCGACCAGCCACACCCCGTGCTCGCGGGCGAGGGCGTCCGCTCCCGCGAGGGCGTCGCCGACGAGGTCGTACACCGACATGCGGGAGGGAGACAGGGCGAGCGCCCCGGCGTGGATGCGGGAGAGTTCGAACAGGTCCCCCACCATGCCGTTGAGGCGTTCGACCTCCGTGCGCATCTGGCGGAGGTAGCGGTGGGGGTCGGCGGCCACGCCGTCCTCCAGGGCCTCGGACATGGCGCGCAGCCCGGCCAGGGGCGTGCGCAGGTCGTGCGAGATCCAGGCGACGAGTTCACGTCTCGAAGTTTCCAGGGCGCGCTCGCGGTCGCGGGACTCGGCCAGCTTCGCACTGGTGGCGGCCAACTCGCGGCTGAGTGCGGCCAGTTCCGCGGTCGCCGGGCCGTCGGGGGCCGCGAAATGGCCACCGTCGCCGAAGGAACGGGCGGCGGCGGTGAGCGCCCGGCTGCGGGCGACCACCCACCGGCCGAGCAGCAGCGCGGTGACCAGGGAGACGACGGCAGCCATCGCCACGACCGTTGTGACGACGCTCAGGTCGTGCGAGGACAGGAACATCGCCTGCGCCACGGCCAGCGTGCCCGCGAGCATGGCGGTCACGGCCACTGCGGCGACCACGGCGAGGGACGCGGTCAGCGAGCGTCGCCGGATCAGCCACAGCACACCCGCCCCGAGCAGCCCGGCCAGGGCGGCGCCGAGGAAGGCGAAGAGGGCGATGAGGAGGGTGTCGCTCACGGTCGGACCGCCTCCTCGCAGGGCGTGGCATCGAAGCGGTAGCCCACTCCCCACACCGTCTGGATCAGTCGGGGCCGGGCCGGGTCGTCCTCCACCTTGCCCCGCAGTCGGCGGACGTGGACGGTGACGGTGGACAGGTCGCCGAAGTCCCATCCCCACACCTCGCGCATGAGCTCTTCGCGGCTGTAGGCGCGGCCGTGGTTGCGCAGGAGGAAGGCGAGGAGGTCGAACTCGCGGAGTGTGAGGCTGAGTTCGGTGCCGTTCTTGGTGGCGCGGCGGGCTGCCGGGTCGACGGTGACGCCAGCCGCGTGCACGGGGTGAGCCGCGACGGCGGGCCGGGTCCGGCGCAGTACCGACTCGACCCGCAGGACCAGCTCACGGGGGCTGAAGGGCTTCGTGACGTAGTCGTCGGCGCCCACTTCCAGGCCCAGGATCCGGTCGCCCTCGTCGCCGCGGGCGGTGAGCATGATGACCGGCACGGGCCCGCGGGAACGTATCCGGCGGCACACCTCCAACCCGTCCATGCCGGGCAGCATCAGGTCGAGCACCACCAGATCCGGCCAGTGCGCGGCCGCCCGCGCGAGCGCGGAGTGCCCGTCCCCGGCTACGTCCACTTGGTACCCGGCGCGGTCGAGATAGCCGGAGACGACCTCGGCCACGGTGGGATCGTCGTCCACGACGAGGACGCGGGTCGTACCTCCCGGCCCGCGGGGAGCATGTTCGGAGCCTGGGGATTCGTGCGGCTGCTGCATGCTCCCAGCTTCCCACCGGCCTCATTGCCGTGCGGACGGGCCGCCCCGACGTCCGGGTTTCGTAAGATCTTGACGCCCGTTTCGCCCTCCCTTGAATCTGGCCATTCCCGCGGCCAACGCTCCCGTCGTACGGCGTTGCCGTGTACCTCGGCGGCGCCTGCGCGCCCGCGCCTGAGCTCGGAAGGCGCGGCGTCGCGAGCACCCCTGCGTGCCTCCGTTCGCACGTTCTGGCAGGCCCCTGGCATCGCCGACGGCGGGAGGAGCCCGCGTGGGCCGGAATTCTTACCAGACTCTGACGCGACGGCCGACCAGCTGCCTGGCCCACGCTTGACCACCGACCCTGGTCCTGTCGCCACGGATCCGCAGTGGCGGTCGCAGATCCGCGAGGAGCCAGATATGAGCAGGCCCAAGCCGCGCACCAACCGGATGGCGAAGCCAAGGAGTCCTTTGCATGTCATAGGCGCCGGATTCCTCGCGACCACGGCAGGTGGAACGACGGTGACCGTCGGTCCGGTCGATCACTGCGTCATCATGCCGGGCAGCGCGTCGGCCGATGCGCTCGCTTCTCCGGGCTCTTTCGCCCACGACGACCGGTGAGGGGCTGACAGCACATGACGCTGGCACGCCGCTTGCTGACGGGCGTCCAGTCCCGGCCCGGGTGACCGCCACGATGGCCCCGATCGCCCTCTGCAGGACGTTGCACCCGTGTCGTACCAGCGCGGCATCCTGGGCGCGGGGTAGGGGTGGCGCTGGAGGCGAGGGCCGGGAAGGTCCGTCCGGAGAAGCGGTGAGCGGTGGCGCTCCTCCGCGGAGGCTTGAGCTGGGTCCCGTGGTCACCATCCCGTCAGCAGCAGGTGGTTGAGGAGCAGGGCGAGGGTGGCCTGTGCGGTGAGCCAGGCGCGGGGTCGGGTGAGGAACGTGCAGGCCGGGAGGAGCCACATCGCGAACGGCAGCCAGATGCGTTCTGTTTCCGCTTTGCTCATGCCGGAGAGGTCCGCGGCGAGGAGCGCGAGCAGGGCGGCGAGGACGAGCAGGGCGAGGCGGGGTCCGGGGGCGGAGCGGCGCAGGCATGTGCGAATGCCCTGGCGGAGGGGAGCCGCGCCGGCTCGTCGCAGTCCGGCCACCGTCGCCGGGCCCACGACGAGTGCCGTGCACGCGAGGTTCGCCCACACCCAGTAGCCGTAAGGGCGGACGCCGCCGGCCCCTTGGTAGTAGCGGGTGACCAGCAGGTGGTACGCCTCCCACCAGTTGAAGCCCGCGAAGGGGAACGCGGAGGGGACGACGACGAATCCGGCGAGGACGTAAGGGAGGGGGCGCAGCCGTCGGGAGCCGAGCAGCAGGACGCCGGCGGCGATCACCGCGAACAGTGTCAGCCCGTACGAGAGATACGCGGTGAGGCCGAAGAGGAGCCCGGAGGCGAGACCTGTCGAACGTGGCCGGTGTCCCGTGACGGCGAGGGCGAGGAACGCGATCGCCCAGGCGGCGACCGCCGCGAAGTAGCCGTCCGCGGAGGTGCCCATCCAGACGGCGGCCGGGGCCAGGACCAGGAAGGGCGCGGCGCGGCGGGCGAGCGCCTCCCCGGACAGCGCTCGTACGGTGACGAGAACCGCCACCGCCGCAGTCGCCCCGACGGTGATGCACCAGACGCCCGCCCAGGCCCCGCCGCCCAGTCCGATCCGGTCGAGGAGGACGAAGGTGAGGGTCGCGGCGGGGGGATGTCCGGCGACGTGTGCGGGCCAGGCGTCGGGTGAGTGGATCAGGATGTGGTGGGTGAAGTCCTGTAGGGCGGCCGGGATGTCGTGGAAGCGGTTGACGGGGTCGATGACCTGGAGGTACTCGTACTTGGTCGTCAGCCGGCGGGCGATCCCGCGCTGCCACCCGTCGACCAGGGCGAGCGAGAACGTCCACGCCGTGGCCGTGCCCCAGGCCGTGCACAGCAGCGCGCGCCAGGGCAGCCGGGCGGCGAGGAGCGGCCCGTACGCGACCACGGCGAGGGCCACCGCGATCGCGGCGGGGGTGCCGGAGCCGACATGCGGCTCCCAATGCCCGTACAGCGGCGGCCAGCTGACATGAAGGTTTCTGTAGCGGTGTTCCAGGACGGTGCCGATCACAGCCGCCGTCGTGACGAGCAGCGCTGCGGCCAGGGCCGCGGACAGGTCGCGGAGAAGATCGCGGTTCACACCGGCACGCTAGGCCGGGGAGGGCCGGGTGAGGCTCCGGTGAGCCTGGACGTCAGCATTTCGTCATGAGTTGCGGGCCCCCTCCTCGGCCTGTCCCGGCCTACGGTCGGGACGGCGCGACCATCGACTCCCCACTTCTCCCGGTTTCTGGCGCAGCCCGCTGCGCAGCCCCTGGTTCACCTCCGTGCTCGGTATCGTGCTGCTCGGCGGGATCACGGTGCTCTTCACCACGGGCCTTGTGTCGTACGCGGCCTACAACCCCGGCCTGTCACCGGTGAACGACAAGACCCCGGACAAGGGCCTGCTCGGCTTCTACCTCTTCGCCTGGCCGACCGACCGCCCTGGCTCTACCGGCTCACCCAGGGGGTCCACGTCACCCTGGGCATCGCGCTGATCCCCGTACTGCTGGCAAAGCTGTGGTCGGTCCTGCCGCGACTGTTCACCCTGCCGCCCGTGCGATCCCTCGCACATGCGCTGGAGCGGATCTCACTGCTTCTGCTGGTCGGGGGCGCACTGTTCGAGTTCACCACGGGCGTGCTGAACGTCCAGCTCGACTACCTCTTCCCCGGCTCATTCTATCCGCTGCACTTCTACGGGGCCTGGGTGTTCTTCGCGGCGTTCGTGACACACGCGGTGCTGCGGGCGCCGGCCGCGCTACGCAATCTGCGCCACCTGGGCGACCAGGAGAGCGAGCTCGGCTCTCCCAACCCCGCCCCGTCCACCGTCTCGCGCCGCGGCGCCCTCGCCTTCGTCGGCGGCGGCTTCCTGCTCCTGCTGACCACGACGGCGGGCCGGAGCTTCGACGGACCGCTGCGAGCAACGGCCCTGCTCGCGCCGCACGGCGGCCCTGAACCGGGTTCGGGACCCGGCGGCTTCCAGATCAACAAGACGGCCGCGTCGCGCGGGATCAACATGACGGAGACGAGTGACGAGGCGTGGCGGCTGGTCGTCGAGGGGCAGGGGCGGACGGTCCGGCTGAGCCGGACCGAGCTGCTGCAACTCCCCTTGTACAGCGCTGCGTTGCCCATCGCGTGTGTGGAGGGCTGGTCGACCTCGGACCAGTGGTGGCGGGGCGTACGCCTGCGGGATCTGGCGGCGCTCGTCGGGTATGAGACCGGCGCGGCGCCCGACGTACTGGTGGAGTCGCTCCAGCGGCAGGGGTCGTTCCGCCGGGCCGCCTTGCGCGACAACCAGGTGCGTGACCCGCGTTCCCTGCTCGCTCTGTTCGTCAACGGCGAGCCCCTGACCGCGGACCACGGCTATCCGGCGCGGGTCATCGTTCCTGCGGCGCCTGGCGTGCTGAACACCAAGTGGGTGGCACGGATGACGTTCGGAGATCTGTGATGCGACGACGTGTGACACGACGGCTTGTGGTGCGCCCGGGTGTGGGCAGCCCGCTTCAACTCCTGCTTCTCGCCTGTTCGTTCGCGTTGGCAGGGTATGCGGGCATGCGACTGCTCGCGGACGACTGGCTCTCTGTTGTGCTGTGGTTCGTGGGCGCGGCGCTGGTGCACGACCTGGTGTTGCTGCCCCTGTACGCGGGCGCGGACCGGATTGTCGCGCGCGGGCTGGGCGTGGTCGGCCGCCGGGAGTGGACGGTCTTCGTGCGCGTCCCGGCGGCGTTCTCCGGCCTTCTGCTGCTGATCTGGTTTCCACTGATCAGCGGGCAGATGGCGGACCGCTACAGCTCTGCCACCACCCTGTCCGGCGACGGATTCCTGTCCCGGTGGCTTTTGATCACCGCGGTGCTGTTCGGCGGCTCGGTGGTGGTGCTCCTGCTGCGGTCCCTGTGGTTGCGCAGGGCGACGAAGGAGCGGCCGCCGGTCGTCCACTGACGTTCCGGGTGCCAGCCGGCGCATGTCGCGAGCCGGAGCAGGGCCGTTGTTCCGAGTCGGGCCCAGGGGAAGGGCGGGCCTGCCGTGCCGTGAGTGTCGGCGGTGATGCGGACGACGTGCACGGTGACGCGTTCGTCGACCTCACTGTCCGGGGCCGTCTCGGCGATCAACAGGCCGTTGTGGTTGAGGAGTTGGGACACCCGTCGGAGGAGGGCGGTCGGGTCGCCGCCGATGCCGATGTTGCCGTCGATGAGGAGGATCGTGTCCCAGCGCCCTTCGGTGGGGAGCGGCTCGAAGACGGAGCGTTGCAGAGCCTGACCGCCAAGCCGCACGGTGCGGGCGACGGCGGCTTCGCTTACGTCGACGCCGAGCGCCGGCCGGCCCCGGGCCGCGAGTTCGGCGACAAGCCGCCCCGGACCGCACCCCACATCGAGTACCGCGCCTTCACAGTGCTCCAGAACATTCATGTCCGCCGCGTCGGCCCTGGCACACCAGCGTTCCACCTCCAGCGGCAGCAGCCAGCCGTCGGAGCGACGAAGGAAGAGCGGACCCCGGCCGGTGACCAGGGCCTCTGAATAGGGGTCGGCAGCCCAAGGGCGCGGGACGCTGACGGAGGCAACCGGCGCAGGGCAATCCAGGGCGATCGCCCCCGGCGACGTGATCTCATGTGCGGTGCTCATCGGCCGACAGCCGCCCCGAGACGTTCCAGTTCGGCGGCGAAGCGGCTCCCTGGCGCAGCCGCGGCGACCGCCTCCGCATCGCCGACGGTGTCCACGTCTCGCAGGCGGGGCAGCTCGCGTACTCGCAGGCCCGCGACGGCGAGCCGTTCACGCTGCACGGCACCCGTCGTGGGCGTGGACATCGGCACACCCCGCAGCAGCTCGGGGTCCGGGTGGGCGAGGCCCAGCGCCCAGAAGCCTCCGTCTTCGGCCGGCCCGAAATACGCGTCGCAGTCGGCGAAGTCGACGGTGAGCAGCGCGGGCGTCACCTGAGGGGTGTCCATGCCGATGAGCAGCGCGGGTCCGTCGCAGCCGGCGAAGGCGGCGGCCAGCCGCTCGTCCAGACCTCCCGCGCACTGCGGGACGACGTCGAAGCCGGGGGGCAACCAGGGGCCCGGAGCGCCGTCGAGTACCAGCACGCGGCGCCGGGCGGGTGTGGCCGCCACCGTACGCAGGGTGTCCACGAGCGCCGCCTCGGCGAGCGCCGCCGCCTCTCGAGGCGTGAACGGCGGGGTGAGCCGGGTCTTCACCCGTCCCGGCCGCGGCTCCTTGGCGATGACGAGGAGAGTGGTCACTGAGCGGTTCCTCCTGGGAGTACGGCGAATGAGTCGGCACCTGCCCCGTCCGGGGGCATCGGTGGTTCGGCCAGGACGCGGCCCATGTCCCGGACCGCCTGCCAGGTTCCGCGCCAGGTACCGGTGACCTTGGAGGCACCGGCGCGCGGCAGGTAGGGCACGTCGTGCTCGACGACCCGCCAGCCGGCGTCGGCCGCGCGCACGACCATCTGCAGCGGGTAGCCACTGCGGCGGTCCTTGAGTGCCAGGGCGAGCAACTCTTCACGACGGCCGGCGCGGAGTGGGCCGAGGTCGTGCAGGCGCAGCCCTGTGCGGCGACGCAGCATCCGTGCCAGCACCACGTTGCCCAACCGGGCGTGCGCGGGCCAGGCGCCCCCGCCCTGCGGACGGCGCCGCCCGAGCACCAGGTCGGCCTCGCCGTCGCACACCTCGCGCACGAAGGGCACGAGCAGGGACGGGTCGAGGGAGGCGTCGCAGTCGCAGTAGCACACGATGTCCGCGGTGGCCGCGGTCAACCCGGCGTGACAGGCGGCGCCGAAGCCGCGGCGCGTCTCACGCACGACGGTCGCGCCGAGATCGCGGGCCAGCTCCGGCGAACCGTCCGTGGATCCGTTGTCCACCACGATCGCGCGCCATGTGGGCGGGATGCGGGCGAGCACCCAGGGCAGGGCCTCGGCCTCGTTCAGACAGGGGAGCACCACGTCGACAGTCGCCGCGGGCGTCTCCGCTTCCGATCGCGTTGCAGGAGAAGTCGTCACGGTTTTCACCCTACGAAGACAAAAGGGGCGTAAGGAACTTCGGCTCCTTACGAAACGCGGACGTCGAAGGAGGGAGCGGAGCACCGAAGTGCCGCCGGCCGAGGTCCGGTTGGGTGCGCGAGCGTCAGGCACCTCCGATGCCGAACCGGCTCTGCCACACGCGGGGTCACCCGGATGCCGGACACAGAGACTGACGTGCGGATGCTGTTCGTCTCCCTCGTTCGTCGGCACTGTCGCGGTCACTGCGATGCTCGTGGAGCCGGCGGACGTGGGGCGCAGGCGACCACCTTGCCGGCCCACACAGTGGTGAAACCAGCCGCCGTGACAGCAGCCGATATCCCCCGGGGCCCGCGCTGCTGCTCGATCGCCGGTCGGTCGGCGGGGCGCCGCCCGCCTCCCGCTCCGCCGCGACAGGCCCGGCCGAGTACTACTCCTCGCGCAGCCCGGCTCTCGCGAATTCCCGCATGCCCTCCTCGAATCCGACTTCGGCCTTCCAGCCCAGTTCGGCCCGCAACCGCGACGAGTCCGCCGTGATGTGCCGTACGTCCCCGAGGCGGTACTCCCCCGGTCACCACGGGCGCAAGTCCGCCGTACGCGGACGCCAGTACCTGCGCCATCTCGCCGACCGTGTGGGGCTCCCCGCTGCCGGTGTTGTACGCCGCCAGCGCTCCGGCTGGTGGCTCGACCTCCAGCGCCGCCACATTGGCCGCCGCCACATCCCGTACGTGCACGAAGTCCCGCCACTGACGGCCGTCCTTGCAGACACGCGGTGCCTCGCCCCGGGCGAGCACGGACCGGAAGAAGGACGCGACCCCCGCGTACGGGGTGTCGCGTGGCATGCCCGGCCCGTACACGTTGTGGTAGCGCAGCGAAACAGCCGAGCCGCCCATGGACCGGGCCCAGGCCGAAGCCAGATGCTCCCGGGCCAGCTTGGTCGTCGCGTACACGTTCCGGGGATCGACCGGAGCGTCCTCGCCGACCAGCCCCGGCGTCAGCGCCTCCTCGCACCGCGGACACCGGGGCTCGAAACGCCCTGCGTCCAGATCGGCCACGGCCCGAGGGCCTGGTCGTACCGCCCCGTGCCGCTCACACCCGTACAAGCCCTCGCCGTACACGACCATCGACCCGGCCAGCACGAACCGCCCCACCCCCGCCTCGGCCATGGCGGACAGCACCACCGCCGTACCGAGGTCGTTGCGCGACACGTACTCGACCGCGTCGCCGAACCCCTTCCCGAGCCCCACCATCGCCGCCTGATGACACTCGGCGTCCACACCCGGCAGAGCGGCCGCGACCGCCTCCGCGTCACGCACGTCCAGACCGTCACGCAGGTCGAACACGACCGCCTCGTGCCCCCGCGCGGTCAGCGCTTCGACGACATGACACCCGATGAACCCGGCTCCGCCGGTGACCAGTACTCGCATACGCGAACGCCAAGAGCATGGGCACCCCGCACGGCAGCACCGCGCCCATCACGTCACGGGTCCGTGAGATCTCGACAGATGCAGTCCATGGCGCGTCACCTCGGGGCCAACTCCGTCGGGCAGGCTCATCCGCCGTCCTGATCAGATCGGGACCGGCGACACCGCGACCGCACGCCCCCGCCCGCACTCCAGCACCCTGGGCCACGGTCCGCACGGCGTACGGCGTCCCGAAGTGGTCGACCTCGATCACCTGCCGGAATACCCCGTCCGGCAGCTCCCGGAAGTTCCCCCGCAGGCCGGACCGCCGCCGTTTTCTCCGGGCGAACGGAAGTTCTTACGAGAAGCTGACGCGGAACCGAAACATCCTCGCCACACCCGCCCCACAGGCAACTCTGGCTCTGCACGTCACCGACCGGCGGTGGCGACGAGGTGCAAGGAGTCAGGCGTGAGCAGGCATACCAGGCGCAGGTCGAAGTCGCAGATCCGGATGACCGTCGCCGGGGGCGGCATCCTCGCTTCGGCGGCGGTCGCGACCACGGTGGCCATCGCCTCGGCGGGGGAAGTCCCCCGCGCACACGAAGGCGCCACGACGAAGAGCGCCAGGGCGGGAGCCGACCACGCCGTCTTCGTCCAGGGCAACGAGCTCGCCGGAAACACCATCCACGTCTTCAGGCGCGGCGAGGACGGAAAGCTCACCGCCGCAGGTACCTACGCGACCGGCGGCAAGGGCGGTGACCAGGTCGACGCGCCCACCGACTCGCTCGCCTCCCAGGGCTCGCTCGTCTACGACCGGCGCTCGCATCTGCTGCTGGCGGTCAACGCGGGCAGCGGCACCGTGACCTCGTTCCGGGTCGAGGGACAGAAACTGACGGGCCGCCGGGTGGTGCGCTCGGGCGGGGACTTCCCCTCGTCCATCGCGGTGTCCGGCAACCTCGCCTACGTCATGAACGCGGGCGGCGCGGGCAGCGTCCAGGGCTTCAGGATCACAGCCGACGGACTCAAGCCGCTGGGCGGTTCATATCGCTCCCTGGGGCTGAAGAACGACAAGGTGCCGTTGTTCAGCAGCTCGCCCGGCCAGGTCGCGTTCACGCCGGGCGGCCGGGAGCTGGTCATCACCACGAAGTCGGCCAACACCATCGAGGTGTTCCCGATGCGGCGCGACGGACGTCCCACGCACCGGGCGAAGGTCAACGACTCGGCCGGCGGCGTGCCGTTCGCGATCACCTTCGACAAGACGGGCCGGATGCTGGTCGCCGAAGCCGAGAAATCGACGGTCAGTACGTACAAAGTGCGCACCGACGGCAGCCTCAAGGTCGTCCAGAAGCCCCTGGCCAACGGACAGAACACGCTGTGCTGGCTGGAACGCGCCGGCGACTTCTTCTACGGCGGCAACACCGGCAACTCCACCGTCACCGGCTACCGCACCGACCACCACGGCAAGCTCGCGCTCACCAACGAGATCGGCATAGCCACCCCGCCGTCTGCCATGTCCCAGGGTGTCATCGACCTGGCGGTGACACAGGACGAGAAGTTCCTGTACGTGCAGAACGGGACATCCGGCACCGTCGACGGCTTCCGCATCGGCAAGAACGGCTCCCTCACCAAGGTCACCACGGCGACCGGGCTGCCCCCCTTCGCCGAGTCCGGCATGGAGGGAATAGCCGCGGTGTAAAGAAGCTGCCACCGTGGCCCGGCGCCCTGGAGACTCCTCTCCGAGGCGCCGAACCCGTTCCGGTAGCAAGGAGCGCTCGATGTCTGTCATCGATCCCGCAGCCGAAACAAGCCATGCGGGCCGGACTTGCCCAGCCGGCTGGAGCATGGCATGTGGCGCGCACAGTTATGACAGTGAGCGGAGTGGGCATGACCGTCAGACGCGGAGTCACTCAGTCCGCGAAAGGCAGATCGCCGAAGCGGACCACGCTGACGTCGTCCGGAAGGCGCAGCCCGAGCGACGCTGCCGCCCGATTGATGTACAGCCTCTGGTGGTTGCTGCCGACGAGGACCGCCATTGTGCGGTCGGTGACGCCAGCAGCTCCAGAGCGTCGTGGTGCGCGAGGCAGTGGGTGAAGTCGTCATAGCGCACAAGGCCCGGATCACATGGGATCCCGGCTTCTTCCAGCGCCAAGCGCAGGATGCCGAGGCGGCGCAACTCCTCGTGCTGGGCGGGAGTCAGTTCGGTCGCGGTTTAGTTCTTACGTGTCCATGACGCACAACGTGAATAGCAGCCGAGCGCCGGCCCCTCAGGTGAGGCTGGGGCATCACGGCGGCGGGTGATACGCGTCGCCGCCGGGCCAGGAACCACGTTGTCAGATCAGGAGTTCTCATGCGAGCAGATCACAGGCGCGGCCGAAGCCGCCGCAACGCCATCATGGCGGTCACGGCGCTCCTGGCAGGGGGCGGTGGCCTCGTAGCCGTGAACTACGCCGCCAACGCGTCCAACGTCACCGCCACTGCTCCTACGACGCGGTCAGCCCAGACGATCAGCTGCCCGGATGTGAAGGGCAAGCTGCCGGCCATCCCCCAGCAGGCACAGGCCGAGGTGGACCGGAACCTGCAGTTGCTGGACCGCCAGACCGCTGAGGCCAACCAGCGCCTGGTCGACACCCGTGGGCAAGGGGGTCCGAACTTTGTGCAGAACGCGATCCTCGGCCCTCTGACAGACAAGCGGAAGGCGACCATCGACCGGATCACCATCGCCATCGGCCGAACGGCCGCCAGGCCCACAGGGCTGGACGCTCTCGCCGCCTGCAACCTCGGTCTCGACGCACCCGCGACCCAGACATCCGGCGCCGGGGCCGCGAACCAGAGCCCCGGCGGCGCCCAGGGCGCGGGGGGCAACACCGGACAGCAAGGAAACGGATCCGGTGCCGCAGGACGCAGCAACGACGGGCCCACCGCGGCCGACTTCGTGGACATCACGAAGGTGGCCCCGAACGTGCGCAAGGTCCGCAGGCAAGCCGGCGCCTCGACCGGAGCCTTCACCTCCCGATGCGGAGTCAACAAGCAGGGACAGCACAACTCGGACAACGACATCGTGGCTCCCGGTGTCAGCAACGGCGCCCACCACGTCCACGACTACGTGGGCAACCGGAAGGTGGACTTCACATCGACCAACGAGTCTCTGAGCGCCCAGCGCACCTCCTGCACCAACGGCGACCAGTCCGCGTACTACTGGCCCGTCCTGCGGGACATCACCCGTCAGGGTCCCGACGCCAACGCCCTCGGCGGCGGCGCCGAGGGCAACAAGGGAGCCATCCTGGTACCCCGGACCGTGACGATCACCTACCAGGGCAGCCCCACCGGCAAGGTCGTGGCCATGCCACGCTTCCTGCGAATCATCACCGGTGACGCCAAGGCGTTCACCAACGGCACCAAGAACGCCAACGCCCACTGGAGCTGCACCGGCTTCGAGAACAAGGTCCAGCTCACCGACAAGTACCCCATCTGTCCCAGCGGCAGCAAGGTGGTGCGCAGCTTCGCCTTCCAGAGCTGCTGGGACGGCAGGAACACCGACAGCGCCGACCACCGCAGCCACGTCGCCTTCGCCGACGCACGCGGCAACTGCGCGAGCGGCTTCAAGGCCATCCCGCAGCTGACGATGAGGCTCACCTACAAGACCCCTGCGGCACCGAACTTCGCCGTCGACGGCTTCCAGGGACAGCAGCACAACGCCATCACCGACCACAACGACTTCATCAACGTGATGACCGACCAGCTCATGAAACAGGCGGTCTCCTGCATCAACTCAGGGCGCCGCTGCGGCTGACCCGACCGACCGGACCGCCACTCCCCCGGCCCCAGGGCCTCAACCCATTGACTGGAGACACCATCCGTCCACATGGCTCTTGAAGGTCCTGTGCTCTGGCCTCGCCGCAAGATCGGCGAGGCCAGTGTCACCTCAGAGTGGAATCGCCCAGGCGGACGGTTTCCAGCGTTCCACGGCACCACGCAAGATCTTACGAAGCCCTTACGCATGCGTCTCAAGTGACGTAACGCGCCTACGATCACAGCGTGTTGACCATCCGAGACCTCGCACTCGTCACTGTCGCGCCCCTTGTGCTGGCTGCGGCGGGCGCCGCGCACCCACATGGCCTGTCCAGGGCGACGGCCATGGACTGGACCCAGTTGCACATCGCACTGCTGCCGGTCTTTCCGCTGCTTACGCTCGGCCTCCTCGTCCCTCTGTGGCACCGCCCCCGACCAGACCTCGCAGGCTTCGCCACCGCGGTGGCCTGGACGAGTGCGTTCACCTACGCGGCCTTCTACACCGGTCTCGACGCGGTGGCCGGTATCGCGGCGGGAACCGCGGTCGAGCACGCTGCCGGGACAGCGAACGTAGGGCCGATCAAGTACCCGCTCTACGAGGCGGGTGAGTCGCTCGGGGAGGTCGGTGCCTACGCCCTCATCGTCGCTGTCGTGGCCACGGCGGTCGCGCTCTTCCCGAAACACGGCGTGCGAGTTGCTCCCGGCACGGGGGTTCTCCTGGTGGCCGGCTGGTCCTTCACAGACAGCCACATCTTCTGGCCCCGCGGTGTATGCACCATGCTCGGCTTCGCACTGGGGTTCGCTCTGCTCGCCGCCGGGACAAGGAGGAGCGACTCGCACCGCGCCTCGCGTTGAGCTGTCCGGCTGGTCTGCGACCGCAACAGCGCAGAACCGTACGGTTGGTCAGGGGGCCCTACACGAGCGCCTGGAATCGGGGTAGCAGGAAACCCGAAAGCGTCGCCGTCTCGGCCCCGGCGTTACTCGTCCGACTCGGGCGGCTGGTCGTCGCTATGTGTGGCTGCGCTACTTCGCACTCGCCTGACCGGCCCTCTGCCGAACCCGCCACGGGTACGGCCGCCCGAACCGGAAGGAGGCATGCGCATGGACGCCTCGCTGCTGGCACCCGTGGCTGTCGTCGCCCTGCTGGTGATCCGAGCCGCGCTGCTGGAGATCCGCCACCCGGGAAGCGCACGCCGGCAGCGGTGCCTTCTTGTTCGCCGTCGACCGATGACCGCCGGAGCCACCGTTTCCGTGCTTCTCTCCGTCGGGGGCTGGCGGGCAGTCGGCATCGCCGCCGTTGCGTGGGCGGTGCTGGCCGGGGCACTCGTCGCCCACATCGTCCACCTGTCCACCACGCCGGGAGCGGAAACGACAGGGAACCAGAACGGCGAACGTCGTCGAAGCCGCGGACAGCGCCTGGGCCCGCCTCCGACGAACCATCGCTGCACCAGTTGCTGAAAACAAGGCACCCAAGGCTCCAGGAGAGGTGGTCAGGGTGGTTCCCTCCCCGCGGTGGAACAGCCTTGCCGCTTCCTCCGCGATAACACCTACCGAGATAGTCCTGCGTGATCGCAACGACCGTCTCATCGGGCAGCTGCGCTTCCACGCCTGCCCGGCGTGCCGGACAGGTCGGATCCTGGACATCTGGGTCTGCGACGCCTGGCAGCACCAGGGGCTGGGCCGCGAACTCGTCCATTGCCTTCTCGCCCATCGCCCGGGCTACCGGTGGAGCACGACCTTACAAACCCAGGCGGGAAGAGCCTTCTTCCTGGCAATGGCCCAGGAGACCACGGTGGCTTGGCCCCACGCTGAACCCTTGTGCTGCCACCTCACGGGATCGTTCCGGCGCATATGGCGAGCCCTGCTGGACCGCCGGCCGCCGCCCTGCTGAGGCGCCCTTGCCTCGGCCTATATCGGCTCGCCGCCCTCAATGCTTCACATCTCGGTCGTCGGCTTCTCCATCCGGGTAAAATTGTTGAAAAGGTGCGAAGTAGCCGCTCGGAGTGCGTTGCATCAGTACCCCTCCGGTCGCCCGCCAGGGATTCCTCGCCCAGGGGTATCGCCGCCGTCCGGTATCAGGGTCCAATGGTGAGAGTCAGGCCCTTCCGCACCCGCACCGGTCAGAAGAGGCACGCTATGGATCCATGGCTGATCTGGTTGATCGTCGCAGCCGTGTTGGCTGCGGCGGAGATCTTCACTCTTACCGCCGCGCTCGGACTGCTGAGTGCGGCCGCGCTGGTCACAGCGGGGTCCGCTGCTGTGGGGCTGCCAGTGCCTTTCCAGTTCCTGGTGTTCGCTCTCGTCGCCACGGTCACCGTGGTGTTCGTCCGCCCCCTCGCAGTGCGGCACGTGCTCCAGCCCCAGGTGGCGCGATTCGGCGTGGACGCACTGGTCGGCCGGGCGGCCTATGTCGTCTCGGAGGTGACGGGCCTGGATGGCAGGGTCCGTATCGACGGCGAGGAATGGACAGCCCGCGCCTACGACGAGACGCTGGTGATTCCGCCCGGAAAGACCGTCGATGTCATGGAGATCAGCGGCGCCACCGCCCTCGTCTACCCCCGGGACTGAACCCATGGAAACCTCCGCGTTCCTCATTGCCGGCCTGATCGTCGCGCTGATCGCGGTCTTCACCGTGGTGCGGGCGGTCCGTATCGTGCCCCAGGCACGCGCTCGCAATGTCGAGCGCCTGGGCCGCTACCACCGGACCCTGACCCCCGGTCTCAGCCTCGTCATCCCGTACGTCGACCGCGTGCACCCGGTGATCGACCTGCGGGAACAGGTCGTCTCGTTCAAACCGCAGCCGGTCATCACCGAGGACAACCTGGTCGTCGAGATCGACACCGTCCTGTACTTCCAGGTCACCGACCCACGCGCGGCCTTCTACGAGATCGCGAACTTCCTTCAGGCGGTCGAACAGCTCACCGTGACCACCCTGCGCAACGTCGTGGGATCCATGGACCTGGAAAAGACCCTCACCTCACGGGACACCATCAACAGTCAGCTCCGTGGCGTACTGGACGAGGCCACCGGCAAGTGGGGGCTGCGGGTCAACCGCGTGGAGATCAAAGCCATCGACCCTCCGCAGTCCATCAAGGACGCGATGCAGAAGCAGATGCGAGCCGAGCGGGACAAGCGGGCCGCGATCCTCGGAGCCGAGGGGCAACGCCAGTCGCAGATCCTTACCGCCGAAGGCGACAAGCAGGCCGCCGTCCTGCGCGCCGAGGGCAACCGAACCGCCGCGATCCTCCAGGCCGAGGGCCAGTCCCGGGCCATCGACGAGGTCTTCCAGGCCGTACACCGCAACGACCCCGACCCCAAACTGCTTGCGTACCAGTACCTCCAGACACTGCCCCAACTCGCGCAAGGCTCCGGCAACAACTTCTGGGTGATCCCCAGCGAGATCACCTCCGCACTCCAGGGCGTGTCCCGCGCCTTCACCGAGGTGCTGCCCCAGTCACCAGCCACCCGAGAGAAGCCCTCGGACGACAGCGCCGAGCGTGCCGCCGACGACACGGCACAAGCCGCGAAAGCCGCCGCCGCAGCCCTCGCCGACGCCGCCAAGGCCGACCGCGCCACCCCCGACGCCCTCCCGTCCCGTCCCCCCGCTGACGGCGGGTGACAGCAGCCGGGTTCGCGTGGCCGCGCTGGGCGACCAGGTCGGTCCCGTTCGTTAGTGATTCGATCGGGCGGAGGCGGGACGTAGTGAGGGGCGACGTCGTTTCGTCGTAGGCGTCAGCCTTTGCATGCCATGGGTGGCTCGGCCGGTGCATCCCGCACCAGGGTGGTGACGGCGTCGAGGTATTCCTTGGTGTGCCTGTCGCGGGAGAGCCGGTCGTACACCGGCTGAAGCGCCCTGCGCAGTGCGGCCAGTTGGACCGGGATCGCGGGGGCGAACCTCTGGCCCCGGGCGCAGAGGCCCTCCAGGTCCCTGGTCTCTTCTTCGCGCAAGTGGGCGCCGACGCCATGCACTGCCTGCCGCGCCGCCTTGTGCAGCAGCTTGCGCTGGTCCTCGCCGAGCCGCTCGAGGACCTTGGTGTTGGCGACCAGGACGATCGGGCGGGGCCACAGAACAACGTTGGCGGTGCCCCAAGCGCAAAGGCTTCCGCGGCATCGCCATCCGGTACGACAAGAGCCCCACCTCCTGCGAAGTAGCGGTCACACTGCCCGTTCGCGCCGGTTCCGCCAGAGCGTGTAGACGATGATGACGTCGACTTCGCCGCGCTGTACGGCAGCCATGAGGAGCTCTCGCTTGCGAAATCACACCTACCGACCGTCCCTCGCCCCTGGCCGAGGCAAGCACAAGCAGCTACCTCAATCGCCTCCCCGGGCGGGTATACCCGATGTATTCTGTCAGGCATGGCACACACAACGATCAAGGTCGAGAGCAGTGTCCGGGACCGGCTGGCGATCCTGGCCGCCGAGAAGGACACCACGATCGCGGGGCTCGTCGGCGAATTCGCCACCCACACCCTCACTCAGAGTGAGCGGGACGAGCAGGTTGCGAAGACCCTCGAAGTCCTGCACGCGCTCTCCGGCTACGCCCCGGATCCCGAGCAGGACCGCGCAGCGGACGATGAGCTCACGCGCCGACTCGGCAGCGCCGCGTGAACCCTGTCGCCCCTGTCGATGTAGTCCTCGACGACAGCGCGCTGCTCGCTCTGGGCTCGGGCAACGTCCTGGCCTCCCGCCTTCTGTACCAGGCCGCCGAGACCGGGGCCTGGCGCGTCCACGTCGCGCTGGCCGCACTCGCCGAAGCGGACCGGGTGCGCACCGGACTCGCCGGCCACCTCGGCATGCTCGACCAGGTGGTTTTTCATCCGCTCGATCTCGCCGCCGTCCTGGCCGCCTCGGGCCACGAGCGGCCTCTGGGCTGGTGCCACACCCACCATGTGGCCATGCCCAGCCCCGAGCGCGTGGACGGGGCACGCGTCGCCACCATCCAGCCCAAGGCCTGGGACGGGGCCGGCGTCCGAGTCCTCGACCTCTCTCGCTGAGCGATCCGCCCGGGTGGGCGCGGACTTCACCAGTGGCACCTACATGATGCGATGGGCAGTGGTCCGTCGTGGTTGAGCCAGGCAACCCGCCGGGTCAGCCTCGGGTGCAGCCGGTCCCACGCCTGGGCGGTCGCCTTCCCGTAGAGGCGGGTGTCCGTGGCCGTCACGGCCTGCTGGGTGCCCCAGGTGACTCGGTCACCGAAGACGAACTCTCCGCCGTGCTTGGGCGGTCGGCCGCCCTTGGGGTCGTAGACCTGCGGCGGTGCCGGCCGTCGCATGACACGGTCTGAGCGGAGCCGGCCGAGGATCTCGACGGGCAGATCACTGAGCAGGTGGGCGATGCGGGGTGCGTCATATCCGGCGTCCAGGACGACCAGGACTTCGGGGCCGCCCGGCTTCCACTGGCCCGCGGCGACGAGTTGCTCGACGACCTCACGAACCTGGACGGTGGTCACTGCGGCGACATCAGCGCCGGGCTCCTCCCGTGATCGGCCGCCAGACCCTCGCCGCCCTCGCGAGCCGCCCCAGCACCGTGGGCAAGGGGGCATCCGGAATCGAGGCGTCGGCGAACTACAAGCGGGACAAAATGCGACCAATGCAAGCCCCAATGCGGCGTTTTCCCAGGTCAGCGCCTTGCGACTGAGAAGCCGTCGTTCTCGTCGTAGGTGATGAACAGGGCCGTCTTCGCCCACACCTTCGGGTCGGAGGTGAGCGCGTCCAGGACCTGGGCGATGTACCAGGCGCCGTAGTTCGCGGGCCAGTTGGGGTGCTCGGTGAAGGCCTCGGGGGCGACGATCCAGGAGACCTGGGGCAGCTTTCCGCCCTTCACGTCGGCCTTCAGCCGGTCGAAGTAGCCCTCGCCCTTGGTGTAGTCGGTGCCGGTGCGGGCCTTGTCGTACAGGGGGTCGCCGGGCTTGGCGTTGCGGTACTGGTTGAAGTAGAGGAGCGAGTTGTCGCCGTAGTTGCCGCGGTAGGCGTCCTGGATCCAGCCCCAGGAGCCGTTGGCGTCGAGGCCGTCGCCGACGTCCTGGTAGATCTTCCAGGAGACGCCGGCCTTCTCCAGGCGCTCGGGGTAGGTGGTCCAGCCGTAGCCCACCTCGTCGTTGCCGAGGACCGGGCCGCCGCCCTGGCCGTCGTTGCCCGTGTAGCCCGTCCACATGTAGTAGCGGTTCGGGTCGGTGGAGCCGATGAACGAGCAGTGGTAGGCGTCGCAGACGGTGAAGGAGTCGGCGAGGGCGTAGTGGAAGGGGATGTCCTCGCGGGTCAGGTACGCCATGGTCGTGGTCCCTTTGTTCGGGACCCATTTGTCGTACTTGCCCCCGTTGAAGGCGGCGTGTCCGTCGTTCCAGCCGTGCGGGAGGTCCTGGATGAACTGCAGGCCCAGATCGTCTGCTTCGGGGCGGAACGGCAGGATCTCCTTGCCGTTGGCGTCCGTCTGGTGCCAGACCGACTTGCCGTTCTCCAGCGTGACCGGGCGCGGGTCGCCGAAGCCGCGAACTCCCCTGAGCGAGCCGAAGTAGTGGTCGAAGGACCGGTTCTCCTGCATCAGGACGACGACGTGCTCGACGTCCTCGATCGTCCCCGTGCGGTGGTGGGCCGGAAGGGCGGCGGCGCGCTGGATGCTGTTCGACAGGGCGGTGAAGGCGGTGGTGGCGCCCGCGAGTTGCAGGAATCTGCGCCGGTTGACGTCGGACATGAGTGAGGGACCTCTCAATCCTGCGCATCGGTGGCCCGAAGGTGACGGAAGGTGCGCGCAGCGAGTGTTCCAAGTGCACCAAACGTCAGGGAAGGGTCCGGTGTCGCTGATGTGAAAGTCGCGGGTACGGCAGGTGTGCCGGAGCTCGATCGGGGGATGGTCGCGATCATGACAGAGACGCCACTTCCGGACGCGCCGCCCACGAAACGGCCCGTACGCCAACTGCTCGCCGCCTCCGTGGGCAATGCGGTCGAGTGGTACGACTGGTACGCCTACACGTTCCTGGCGACCTATATCGCCGCCGCGGTCTTCCCCAAGGGCGCGGACAACTCATTGGTGCCGCTGCTGTCGACGTTCGCGGTGTTCGCGGTGGGCTTCTTCATGCGGCCGGTCGGCGGGCTGTTGATGGGGGCGATCGCGGACCGGCACGGGCGGCGGGCCGCGCTGACGGTCACGATCCTGCTGATGGGCGGCAGCAGCCTGCTGGTCGGGCTGACACCCACGTACGCGGCGGTCGGCGTCCTCGCTCCGGTCGTGCTGGTGCTCGCGCGGCTGCTCCAAGGGCTGTCCGTGGGCGGTGAGTTCGCGGCGTCGACGACCTTCCTCGTCGAGTCGGCGGGGCCGGGCCGGCGCGGGCTGTTCTCCAGCTTCCAGTACGTGTCCACCACGGCGGGGCAGCTCCTCGCGTCCGGCATCGCCACGCTGCTGGTGGACACGGTCAGCGAGGGCCGGATGGACGCCTGGGGGTGGCGGGTGCCGTTCGTGCTCGGGGCCGTGCTGTCCCTGGTCGGGTTCTGGATCAGGCAGGGCGCCCAGGAGACCCGCAGCGAGGAGCAGCGGCGGGCGCCGCGTCCCGGGCTGCTGGACGGGCTGCGGCGCCATCCGCGCGAGTCCCTGCTGATCTGCGGGATCACGATGGGCGGCACGATCGCCTACTACACGTGGACCTCATACCTGCCGACGTACGCCGAACTCAACGCCGGTGTCGACAAGTCCGACGCGTTGCTCGCGGGAACGATCTCGCTCGCCTTCTTCGGGGTGCTCCAGCCGTTGGGCGGGCTGCTGTCGGACCGCTTCGGGCGGCGGCCGCTGCTGCTCTTCTTCGGGGTGGGTTTCGCGCTGCTGAGCGTGCCGCTGCTGCACGCGCTGCGGGACTCGTTCGTGGTGCTTCTGCTCGTGCAGTGCGCGGGGATGGTGTTGCTGACCGGGTTCACGTCGATCAGCGCGGCGGTGAACGCGGAGGTGTTTCCGGCGCGGGTGCGGGCGGCCGGGATCGGGTTCCCGTACTCCCTGACGGTGGCGTTGTTCGGCGGGACAGCACCGTATGTGGGCACGCTGTTCAAGGAGTTGGGGCATACGGGGCTGTTCCCGTGGTACGTGGCCGTCCTGTGCCTCGGTTCGTCAATGGTGTATCTGCGCCTCCCGGAGACCGCCCACGCGGAGCTGCGCCGCTAGCACCCGCTTCGCCACCGCTGTGCCCGCCCTCAGCGCGGCCACGGGATCGGCGGCCTCGTCGAGTTCGATCAGGACCGTGTCCGCGCCGGGCGTACCGGACATGGCGTCCGCCCAGCCCGCCCAGTCGACGATCCCTGTACCCAACTCCGTCATGTACGGCTGCTGCTGGGAGTACACCGTGTCGTCGATCGTGAGGTGGACGTCGATCGGGCCGACCGCGTCCTTCCAGTGGGCCAGGGCGGTGCGCGGGGCGTGGCGGCGGGCCACCGCGACGGGGTCGCCGCCGCCCAGGGCGATGTGGCAGGAGTCGGGGCACAGCCACACATAGCGCGGGTCGGTCAGGGCCATGAACAGGTCGATGTCCCGCTCGTACCAGAGGGTGCTGTGGGACTCGGTGTGGAAGGCCAGCCGCACCCCGTACCGGGACACCGCCTCGCCCACCGTGTGCGCGATGTCGGCCATGCGGGTCATGTAGGCGGCGTCGACGAAGAAGGGCGGTCGAGTGCCGTACGTCGTCCTCATCGGCAGTCCGGTGACGAGGACCTCGGCGCCCACCTCGGCGAGGAAGGCGGCGCGGCGCTCGGCGTCGGCGACGATCGCGGAAAGGTTGCCGCCGTGCCGCCAGTCGGGGGCGTCGCTGTCGGCGACGAAGGCGCTGACCACGGCCAGGCCCCGCGCGGACAGTTCGCGGCGGAACGCCTCCGCGCTGCCGAAGGCCCGCAGGGCCGAGTCCGCGTCCCCGGGCGCGAACGTCAGCTCGATGCCGGTCACTTCGGTCTCGGCGAGGGTGTGCATGACCCGCTGCCAGAAGCGGTCCGGATGATCCGCGGCCCAGGAGCGGACCGCGGCGGCGGAGTCGAGGTCCCAGAAACCGGGGTGGTAGAAGGTGATGACGTCGGTCGCGAAACGAGGGCTCATTCCGTTCCCCCGCGCGCGTTGTAGACGACGACCTCGTCCGACTCGTCGATGGCCTTGCGGTAGTTGCGGAACACCACGAGCGCCTCGTCCCGCAGGACGTCGCCCACGACCTCGATGCCCCGGGTCTCGAACTGCTCGGCCCAGTCCGCGCCGAGCGGGCCCTCGTCGAACGTGGTGATCTCCTCCAGCTCCGGGCCCTGACCGGCGACCACCAGACCGCGTACCCCGGACCACATCGTGGCGCCGTAACACTGCACGCAGGGGCGCCAGTTGACGACCAGTTCGTGCGAGGGCAGGCCCTCGCCGCCGAGGTCCCAGCTGCCGGTCGCCGTCTGGGCGAGGCCGAGCGCGACGACCTCGGCGTGCGCGCTGGAGACTCCGGTGGACAGGACGACGTTCACGCCGACGGAGACGATCCGGCCGGTATCACGCTCGGCGACCAGTGCCGCGAACGGGCCGCCGTTGCCCTCGCGCCAGTTGCGGTCGGCGAGGCGGTGCACGAGACGCATCCGGTCCTCGCGGGAGGGGGCGGTGGCGGGCACGTCGGCGAGTTCGTCCTCGATCCAGGCGGGTAGGGCCACGCGGTATTCCTTGGCGATGTCGATCACTGTGCTGTTCCTCTCGGATGGTTCAGGTGCGTGCGGTGACGGCACGGGCGGCCCGTACCGCGGTGACGGCGCCGGTCAGGGTGACGTTGGCGGCCATCGCCGTGGGGACGACTCCGTTGCCCGCCAGAAACAGGTTGTCGAAGCCCCACACCCGGCCGTCCGGGTCGCACACGCTGGTGCCGTCGTCGGTGACGCCTGCCCGGACCGTGCCGGTGAGATGCAGCGACGAGCCCGGCGGCAGCACCGTGGACTCGGTCGCCGGATCGAAGGGGCCGAACTCCTCGGCCACGGACCGGACTTCCTCCAGCGCCCGCCGGATCAGCGCACGGTCGGTCTCGGAGTAGCCGAACTCGACGCGGATGCGGGGCAGGCCGGCCAGGTCGCTCTCGCTCGCCGAGAACACCAGCCGGTTCTGCGGGCGCGACTCGACGGGCACGTACAGCGACAGGCCGACGGAGTGCGCGAGGGGCCGGCCGGTCTCGTCGACGTAGGTGCGGTTCATGATCTGGCCGTGGAAGGGCTGGGCGGGTCCGTTGCGCGGCAGCCACAGCGAGTCCGTGCTGAACTCGCCGGGGCGTGGCAGGGGCAGCGCGTCGGGGTCGAGGCCGAACCGGTCGAGGTCGAGCAGGACGCGGGCGGTGACGAAGGCGTGTTCGTTGAGGTGACGGCCCAGGGCCTCGGGGCGGATGCCGGAGGCGTACAGGAGTTGCGGGGTGCGCAGGGCGTCGGCGCACACCACCACGGTGCCGGCGCGGAGTTCGGTCTCGGTGCCGTCGGCGACGCGACGCAGGCGCGCTCCGGTGACCCGTCCGGCGTCGCCTTGGGTGAGTGCGGTCACCAGGGTGCCGGTGAGCAGGGTGAACGCCGGATCGCCGCCCTGCGCGAGTGCGGGCAGGATCGTCCCGGGTGCCGTGCGGGGCATGGGGCCCGAGGGTGTGGGGGCGACGGCCATGGGCATGGGCTGCGGGGCCCGGTCGGCCGGGCCGGTACCGCCGTAGCGTCGGCGCAGGACGTCGAGGACGAGTTCGCCGACCTTGGTCGGGCCGATCGCGGCGGGGGTGACGGCGAGCAGGCGGCGTGCGGTGGCGAGGTCGGCCGCCCAGGCGTCCGGGTCGCCGTAGTCGAAGACCTCGTCCCCTGCGGGCCACGGGGTCGCGGCGGTCCAGTGGACGCCCATGCCGCCCGTGTTCCAGGCGAGCGCGGCCTGCGGCATCGCCTCGGCGTCCTGGCCGAAGGCGAGCGCGTGGAACATGCCGGGGGTGAGATCGGGGAGGCTGCCCGCGACCTCTCGGACCACCTCCGCTCCCGTGTACATGCCCTGGATGCCGGTGGCGACCCTTTCGTTGTAGCGGGACCACAGGTCGGGGTCGTCGAGGTCGTGCAGATGCCGTCCCGGCGTGCCGCCGATCGGGGTGCCGCCGTCGGCCATGGTGATGTGCAGGGCCGGATCGCTCTCGCGCAGGAGACGGGCCACGAGGGCTCCCATGATGCCGCTGCCCACGACGAGGACGTCGGTGCGGGGGGTGTGGGTCAACTGAAGCTCCGGATGAGTGGGTTGTGGGGGTCAGTCGACCGGGGCGAGCGGTCCGAAGAGTTCGGTGTCCATGCGGTCCAGGGCGAGTTTCACCGCGCCGACGAGCGGGGCGTCGGGGCCGAGCGCGGTGGCGCGCAGTTCGACCGCGGGGGCGCGGGCGGCCTGCAGCGCGGCCCGCACCCGGGGCAGCAGGATGTCGGCCGCGTCCTCCAGGCCGCCACCGAGGATGATCAGCGAAGGGGCGACCGTCCAGGACAGGGTGGTGAGGATCGACGCGATGTTCTCCACGAACTCGTCGACCTCGGCGAGTGCGGCGGCGTCACCGTTGCGGGCCGCCTCGAAACGGGCCTGGGCGAGCGCGCGCTGGGCGGGCACGGGTGAGGTCAGGGCGGCTACGGGCCAGTCCTCGACCGAGCCGGCCGGCATCGAGGGGGCCTCGACGATCTCGCCCGCGGCGCCGTCGAGTCCGCGGTGCACGGCCCCCCGGATGAGAATGCCGAGGCCGGTCCGGTTGCCGAGCATCGCCCAGACGACGTTGTCGTGATCGGCGGCCACGCCCCGCCAACGCTCCGCCAGCGCACCGAGGTTGGTGTCGTTGTCGGCGAACCAGGGCACCGGGACGCGACGGCCGAGTTCCTCGGGCAGATGCACGCCCTCCCAGCGCGTGGTGTGCACCAGGCGCCGTACGACTCCTTCGTCGTCGATGGCACCGCCGCCCGCGATGGCCCCGGCGCGCAGCCGGTCCACCGAGCCGCCGGCGTCGTCGAGGGCGCGGAGGACCAGTTCGGCGGCGTCGTCGAGGGTGGTGTGCGGGTCCTTGTAGGCGCGCAGCGGCCGGTGGGCCCGGCCGAGGATGTGGCCGCGGACATCGGCGACGACGGCGGAGGCGTCGACGGTCGTGACCCGTACGGCCGCCAACAGGGCGTGTTCGGCGCGCAGTTCGTAGCGGCGGGCCGGGCGTCCGGCGCAGCCGCTGTGCGGCGTCCGGTCGAGTTCGGCGACCCAGCCCGCCTCGACGAGCGAGTCCAGGATCAGCTCGATCGTGCGGCGGGACAGGCCGGTCTGCGCGGCGAGTTCGGTGAGCTTGCGCGGCCCGGCCGATACCGCCAACGCCCGAAGGATCACCGAGGTGTTGACCCGTCGTACGGCGCTCTGGTTCATCCCCGCCGTCAGCACGCGTCGCCTCCCGTCACCGGGTCGTACACGCCTCGGGTGTCCGCCGCGAGCGGTCGGCCGTACTCACGGGCCGGGTCGCCGAGCCGTCCCGCCGCCCTCCCCCAGGCCGGGGTCTCGCCGCGGACGAAGGCGACGATGTCGGCGTGCATCCGGGCGGCCAGGTCGGCGGGCGGGTTCGGGCCGAGCGCCTCGGGGACGCCGGGCGCGTCGAGCACGTCGAAGAAGAAGGGGAGGTCGACGCAGTGGACGGCGCCGCCGAGGGTCGGGGAGGGCCATTCGAAGGAGTACAGCCAGGTACCGGCGGGTGCCTGGCGGCGGGCGGCCGCCGTGCGGGGGCAGGCGGACCGGAACAGGGTGTCCGAGATCCGGGTGCCGGCCCCGCGCGAACCGCGCCCGCCGTCGCCGTCGAACTCGTCGCCCGTGGCGCCGAGCAGCAGCGGGACGTCCTGTCCGTGCCCGGCCAGCCCCTCGGCGAGCGGCACCGGCAGAATGTCGTCGCCGACGACCGGGCCGAGCAGGAGTTGGTCGTCGTCCTTGCACAGGTCGAGCACGCCGCGTTGGAGCAACTCCGGTGCGCACAGGGCGAATCCGGCCCGGGTGAGCGGCACGCCCAGGTGCTCGCCGAGCCGAGCGAGGAGGTCGCGGGTCCGGGTCGCCTCCACCTCGAACAGGCCGCCGGAGAGACTGACCGCCCGCTGGAACCGCCCGCGCCCGGCGGGTGACGACAGCAGCGCGAGCACCATCGCTCCCCCGGCCGACTGGCCCGCGACGGTGACCCGGTCCGGGTCGCCCCCGAACGCGCCGATGTTCTCCCGCACCCAGTCGAGCGCGAGGAGCACGTCCCGCAGCCCGAGGTTGGTGGGGACGTCATCGAGGACCGCGAATCCGTCGACACCGAGCCGGTAGCCGACGCTGACGGTGACGACTCCGTCGCGGGCGAAGGCGCGGCCGTCGTACCAGGGGCTCGCCGGGCTGCCCGCGAGGAAGCCGCCGCCGTGGATCCACACGAGCACCGGGCAGCCGTCCGCGTCGGGGGCCGTGACGGAGACGTTCAGTATGTCGTCGCCGGGTACGGAGGGTTCCGGGATGGTGGTCGTGGCGAACAGCGGCACGCGCTGCGCGGTGGCGCCGGGGCGGGAGGCGTCGTACGGCTGTGCGAAGGGGCCGCGTCGAGTCGGTGCGGTGAACCTCCGTGGACCGGTAGGTGCTTCGGCGTACGGGATGCCCAAGAAGCGCCGCACGCCCCGGTGTTGACGGCCGACGACCGTGCCCGCCGGGGTCCGGACGGTGACGGGCGTGCTCATCGCAGCCCCGTTCCCGCGATGCCCTGCACGAAGTACCGCTGCAGGAAGAGGAAGAGCACGAGCACCGGCAGCATCACGACGATCGCTCCGGCGAGCAGCAGGCCGTAGTCGGTGACGTGGGCCGCGGCCTGGCTGGTGGCGGCGAGGCCGACCGGGAGGGTGTAGGTGGACATGCTCTGGGCGACCACCAGCGGCCAGATGAAGTTGTTCCAGGAGTTGAGGAACGACATGATCGTGATGGTGGCGACGGCGGGACCGGCCAGCGGCAGGAAGATCCTGAAGAAGATCCGGAACTCGCCCGCGCCGTCGATGCGGGCCGCTTCGAGGAGTTCGTCGGGGACCGACAGGGCGTACTGGCGCACGATGAAGACCAACAGCGGAAGCGCCGCGCCGGGCAGGGCGATTCCGGTGAGGGTGTCCGCGAGGCCCAGGTCCACGGTGATCACGAACTGGGTGACGAACACCGCGGTGAACGGCACCATCATCGCCGCCATGACAGCGCCGAACGCGAACCGCCGGCCCGCGAAGTCGAGCTTGGCGAGGGCGTATCCGGCGGCCGACGCGGCCACGATGTTCCCGGCCACGACGATCAGCGCGACGACCACGCTGTTGACCAGGAACCGGCCGAAGCCCTGGGTCTCGAACAGCCGGGTGAAGTTGCCGAAGGTGAGGTGGTGCGGGAACAGGGCCCCGGGGTCGGAGCGGATCTCGTCGAGGCTGCGCAGCGAGCCGCTCACACCCCAGGCGAAGGGCAGCGTGGTGAGCAGGGCGCACAGCACGAGGGCGGCGTACAGCGCGGGGCGGGCGGCACGGTTCATGTGCGGGACCTCAGCAGCCGGAACTGGACGACGCTCACCACGGTCACCAGCGCGAGCGTCACGAAGGACGCCGCCGAGGACATCCCGAACTCGCCCGCCCCGAACTGGCGGTAGGTGTACAGCGCGACCGACTCGGTGGAGCCGAGCGGGCCGCCGCCGGTGAGCAGGTAGGGCTCGTCGAAGACCTGGAGGTAGAAGACGGTCAGCAGGACGGAGACCATGAGCGTGGTGGGCAGCAGCAACGGCAGGGTGATGTGCCGGAGTTGGCGCCACCGGCCGGCCCCGTCGAGTGCGGCGGCCTCGTACACGTCCCGCGGGACGGCCTGGAGACCGGCGAGGAACAGCACCATCGCGATGCCGAAGTTGCGCCAGACGCCGAGCAGGATGACGACGGGCATGGCCAGGTGGGGGTCGTCCAGCCAGTTCGGTCCGGCGAATCCGACCGCGCCGAGCAGCTTGTTGACGGTGCCGTCGATGTGGAAGGCGTACTGCCAGATCAGCGCGACGGCGACGACGTTGGTGACGACGGGCGCGAAGAACACGGTGCGCAGGACACCGCGCAGCCGGCTGATGCCGGAGTTCAGCGCGAGGGCCAGGGTGAAGCCGATGCCCATCGTCAGGGGTACGCCCACGGCCACGAAGAGGGCGGTGTTGAGGATGTCCCGTACGAAGGTGTCGTCCTGGAAGAGCCGCAGGTAGTTGTCGATGCCGGTGAAGTCGACGGCGAACGGGGTGCGCAGGTCGGCACCGCGGATGTCGGTGAGGCTCAGGGCGAGCGCGGCGACCGTGGGGATCGCCGTGTAGACCAGGAAGACGAGGCCGAAGGGGGCGAGGAAGAGCCAGGCGACGGCGGTACGGCGGGCGCGGGACGTCCTGTGTGCCGCGGGCTTCGGTACGGCCGTCGCCTTCTTGGTGGCCGGTGCGAGCGTCGTGGTCATCACTGCGTGCCCGTGCCGACGCTCTCGGCGTAGGCCTGGATGTTCGCGGCCGCCTTCGCCGCGGTCTGCTTGCCCTTGGCGACGGCCTCCACCTCCTTGCCCAGCCGGGTCGCGACCTGCTGCCACGTGCTGACCTGTGGGAAGGCGCGGGTGTTCTTGAGCTGGGTGAAGAAGGCGGCAAGCAGCGGCTGGCCCTTGATCGCCGGGTCGTCCCAGGCGGAGATGACGGCCGGCAGCGAGCCGTACGCCTTGTACTGCGCGACCTGTGTGCTGGGCTCGGCCAGATGCCGGACGAGTTTCCAGGCGGCGTCCGTGTTGCCGCTGTCGGCGAGGACGCCCCAGGTGCCGCCCGCGGAGAAGGAGACGCTGCTCGACGCACCGGCGGGCAGCGGAGCGGTGGCGACATGGGAGGCGGTCCAGCCGCGCTTCTTGGCGGCGGTGTCGAGCTGGCCGATGACCCAGGGCCCGGTGATCATGCTCGCTGTCTTGCTGGAGACGAAGTACGGCTGTGCGTCGAGGAAGGTCGGCCCGCCGGTGTCGGCGGTCCCGGCGGTGAAGAAGGACGCGTTGTAGTCGAGGGCGTCGACCATCTGGGGCGTGTTCAGGTTCCACTTGCCGGCGGAGGTGACGAGTGAGGCTCCGGCCTGCCAGGCGTACATGGCGACGTCCTGGCCGTTGAAGATGTCCCACCCGATGTCGGCCCCGAGCGCGTGGGCCGCGCCGGCGCCCTGCAGGGCCTTGAGGAAGGGCTCCATGCCGGCCCAGGTGGTCGGCGCCTGAACGCCCGCCTTCTTGGCCAGATCCGATCGGTACACGAGCGCGTACGTGTACGCGTACCAGGGCACCGTGTAGGCCACGTCGTCCACGACTCCGGCGGCCCAGAGGCTCTTGAAGAAGCCGCCCGGATCCACCAGGCCGTCCGGCACCGGATGCAGGGTCGACGGGTTGAGGAACTGCGCCTGCGACTCGGGGAAGAACTGGGCGATGTCGGGTCCCTTGCCCGCCGCGATCGCCGCCTGGAGCTTGGTGTAGTACTCCGCGTTCGGGATCAGCGTGGTCTTCACGACCAGGTCGGGGTTGGCGGCCTTGAACGGCTTGACGACCGTGCCGAGCACGTCGGCGTCGCCCTGGGCGGCCCAGACGTTCACGGTGCCGGTGGCCGGGGACGCGTCGACCTTCTTGGCGGCGGAAGCGGCGGGCGCGTCGTTGTCGCGCCCGCAGCCGGCCAGGGGAAGCGCGGCGCCGAGCGCCATTCCGGCGGTCAGCCGCAGGGCGGTGCGACGGGAGAGGTTGGGCACGGGGACTCCTGTGACACGAGATTCCTCACGAGTACTGAGGGCGGTGGCGTGATGTGGCCCGACGCTATGAACCGCGTGTTTCGGCCACGTGGCGGTCCTCGCCCCGAATAATTTCGGAACTTGTAGCGAAATCGGCGTGACGAGGGCCCGGTGCGCAGGAGACGCGCACCGGGCCCTCGCCTCGCGGGGTGTCCTCCTACCTGTGACCGCCGCTCGTGAACTTCTCGAAGGCGTGGCTGAAGGCCCAGGTGTCCTGGGTGATGCCGGAGCAGGAGTCGGAGCCGCCGGTGCCCGGGCAGCCGCCGTTGTCACGCTGGAGCGCCCAGAAGGAGAGCGTGTTGATCTGCTTGGCCTCGGCCCACTTCTCCACCGCGACCGCGTCCTCGACGGTGAAGGTCTCCTCGGGGCCGTAGTCGTCGATGCCGGGCATCTCGATGATGCCGATCATGCTCCACAGCTTCGCGGAGCTCTTGTGCGGGTGGAGCGCGGCGAGCTGGCCGTGCAGTCCCTCGGCGGCCGTCCGGGTGTCGGCGGCCATGTCGTGCGTGGCGCCGTCGTAGTAGTCGAAGGTCATGAGGTTGACGACGTCCACGCGCGCGCCGTTGTCGACGGCGTTCCGGAGCACGGCGAGGCCGTTGGCCTCGAGGCCTTTCGTGGAGGTCGGGAGGGTGTAGGAGAACCGCACGGTGCGGCCGGTGCGTTCGGCCCAGCGCTGGACCTCGGCGATCGCCTTGTTGCGGCGGTCGATCCCGGCGGCGTTGTTGATCGAGTCGCCCTCGACGTCGAGGTCGATGCGGCTGATGCCGTACGTCGTCACGAGGCTCTTGAACACATCGGCGATGGCGTCGACGCTGGTGCAGCTGTCGGCCAGTTCGGTGCCGGTGGTGTCCGCGGACCAGCCGCCGAAGGAGGGGATGACGTCGCCGCCGCGCGCCTGGATGGTGGCGATGTCACGGCCGAAGGTCGCCTTCGAGATCGGCTGGTCCGTCCCGCCGTTCCAGTAGGCGGAGCACGAACCCGCCGCGGCCGTCTGGAGGAAGGCCAGGGTGAGGTACTTGTTGCCGGAGGCGGCGGCGAGGGCGGCCGGGCTCTCGCCGGTCCACGACTCGACGTAGGGGGCGGACACATGGGCCGGCAGGGGCTTGCCGAAGGCCGCGGGCGAGGACGCCGGCGAGGGCGGGAGCGGCGCCGCGAGCGCGCCCCCTCCCCCGAGTCCGACGAGCCCTGCGGACAGCGCGCTGACGCTCAGACAGGACAGCAACGCACGAAGGTGACCAGGTCGTCTCACTGACGCTCCCAGGGGGAAAGGGCATGCGGGGACAGCGCAATGGCCGAACCGCGGGAAGAGGAACCGTGCCCATGATTGGACTAGACCACATAACTGTCAAGGTTCTTTACAGTTAGCTTGCCGAGCCCGCTCCGGGCACGGTGCCCCGCCTCCCTCTTCCGTCTCCCGGGGCACGATCCCCCGGAAGCGGTCGTCACTCCCCTCCGCAGACGCCCTCGACCGCGAACTTCTGGTACAGGTGCGGGTAGGCGACGGTGCCGTCGGGGTAGCTCGCGAGGTGCGAGGCGAACTCCGGTGTGCCGAGCGCTGCGCGGAGGTGCCCGGTGGACTTCCAGACCGCGACGTTGGTGAAGAGCCGGCTGCCGCCGATGCCCCGGTACAGCTGCACCGAGAGCAGGTTCCCCGACTTCTTCATGTAGTCCGCGTCGTCCGCCCAGGCGGCCAGCACCTCGTGCTCCTTGCCTTCCGGGGCGACGAACGTGTTGATGATGGTGACCGGTCCGGTCTCCTCCTTCTGCTGGTCGCGGAAGTGGGTGGACGCGTCGAGGTGGCCGAAGGTGAGCATGGTTCCTCCAGGAACTTTCGTGTGGTGAGTTGTGGTCAGGCGTGGTGCTTGTCGAGGAAGTCGGTGGTGAGCCGCAGCCACTCGTCGGTCCGCTCCAGCATCGGCAGATGGCCGGTGGCGATCTCCGCGAGCTGGGCGCCGGGGATGGTCTCGGCGAGGTGGCGGTGCAGGGCGGTGGAGACGAGTCGGTCGTCCGTGGTCGAGACGACCAGGGTGGGGACGGTGATGCCGGCGAGGTCGTCCCGGATGTCGAGCCGGCCGACGAGGTCGGTCTGCTCGGAGCTGCCTTCGGCCGAACCGGCGGCGACATGGCCAAGGGTCTGCTGGAGATGCTCGGCCGGCATCGACTCCAGCGCCTGGGTACCGAGGGCCATCAGGAGTTGATACTCGGCGAGCAGCTCGCGGTCGCCGGAGGCGGCGATCTTGCTCCAGACCGAGGAGGCGAGCGCGAGCCGGTTGTCGCGGTGCGGGAAGGCGGCGGTCAGGACGAGTGCGCTGACGCGCTCGGGGTGGCGGGTGGCGGCGCGGACGGCGACCGGACCGCCGAGGGAGTAACCGGCCACGGCGAAGCGGTCGAGTCCCTCCGCGTCGGCGGCGGCGACGAGCTCGTCTGCGAGGTCGTCGACGGACAGCGGGGCGGTGGAGCGGGGGGTGTCGCCGCTGCCGGGGTAGTCGATGCCGACGACGGTCCGGCGGGCGGCGAGGGCTTCCAGGACGGGGCCGTAGGTGCCGGCCAGGCTGCTGCCGGCGCCATGGGCGAGGAGCAGACCGGGGCCGGAGCCGAGGCGAGTGCGGGCGAACGTGGGTGCGGTCAGGGTGCGGGGTGACATGGCCGGCTGCCTTTCGGATGGGTCGACACACGAGAATCATCCAGTGCGTGTGATTACCTCCTCAGGTGTATCACACAGCGCGTATGATTTGGGCGTGTAACGTCAATCACACGCGCCGTATGATGTGCCGGTAGGGTGGCCGCATGAAGCAGCCCCTCCACCGCCGTCAGCCGACCCCGGGCAACCCGCGCGTGCAGCGCACCCGCAACCGTGTACTGGCCGTCGCGCGGGACCTGCTGCCCCAGGTCGGACCGGCCGGGCTGACCTACGCCCTGCTGGCCGAGCGGTCGGACGTCACCCGCCAGACGCTCTACCGGCACTGGCCCACCCGAGCCGCTCTGCTCTTCGACCTCGTCCTCGAAGGCCCCGATCTCGGCACCTGTCCCGAACCGGGCAGCGATGTGCGCGCGGTGGCCACCGCCTGGCTGAAGAGCCTGCGCGCCGGCGTCAGCGTGCCGTCCGTGCGTACCGCGGCCCTGGCGGTCACCGCCCAGGCCGACCACGACCCAGACAGCGCCCGGGCACTCGTCCGCATCGGCGAGGACCGCCACGCCGGCTTCAACAAGCTGCTGGAGCCTGCGGGCGTCCAGATCAGCGAGGACGAGTTCACCCTGCTGTACGGGCCCGTTCTCGCCCGGCTCTTCCTCGACCGCGGCCAGGTCACCGACGCCTTCATCGACGCCGTCGTGACTCAGTGGCTCACCGCGCTGCGACCTGCCGAGGCAGCGCAGGACTCCCACTAGCGGTCACTGCCTTCATAGAAGCTTCATGCGCTGAGCGGTACGTGCTTGATGAGGCGGCTGTTGCCTGGCGGTCATGCACGCACTCGGTGCTGCCGTCTCTCACGGACCCCTCCGCGGGCGACGGCCGGCCGACGGGGACACGTCGGCTCCCACGCCCGGCGCGGGTCGCTGTCGGCGGCAACTGGCCCTGCCCAGGAGCGACTTGCTCGCGGCAGCGGCCTCCGCAGTGCCGCGCGCACATACGACCCGACGCGCACAGCATGAAGAGGAGACCTGGACATGAACCTGCGACGGAACATCTCGCGGCGAAGGATGATCGAAGGGGCATCGGCCGCTGCACTTGTCACGGCGGCCGCGGCCACGATGCCTGCCGCCATGGCCGGCCCGGAGACGGCGTCCGGGCCGGGGCTGCCGAAGGGCAACTGGCGTATCGACACCCACGCGCACTACAGCCCCGACGTCTACAACGACTACCTGAAGCGCTATGGCCTGCTCGGGGCCATCACCGGGGCGTACGGTCCGTGGTCGGTCGAGCGGCACCTGGCCTTCATGGACCAGTACCGGATCCAGGCCAGCGTCCTGTCGTTCGGCGACCTCCAGGTCACCGTCGGCCCGGTCGACGACCGGCGCGCCACCGCCCGCGCGGTCAACGACTACGCCCGCGACCTCGTGCAGACCCGCGGTGACCGGTTCGGGATCTTCGCGGTCACCCCGATGCCCGACATCGAGGGCTCGGTGGCCGAGGTGGACCGCGCGCTCGGCGAACTGGATCTCGACGGCATCTGCCTGCTCACCAACTACCAGGGCACCTACCTGGGGGATCCTTCCTTCAAGCCTCTGTACGAGATCCTCGACGACCGCGGCGCCTACGTCTACGTCCACCCGACGGGTCCGGAGAACAACCCGGCTCCCAAGCTCTGCTTCGGCCCCGACATCCCGGCCGGGAACAACGTCTTCGAGTACACCTTCGACGCGACGCGTGCCATGACGAGCCTGATCTACAACGGTGTCCTGCGGGACTACCCGAACATCCGCTGGCACTTCACCCACAGCGGCGGCGCACTGCCGTTCCTGGCCTACCGGCTCGCGACCCGGCACTCGGCCTTCCCGCCGTTCAACGAGGTGCTGCCGGAAGGCCCCCTCACCTACATCAAGCGGATGTTCTTCGACGACGCACAGGCGTTCACGGCCGCGCAGTTGCAGCCGCTGTCGTCCCTCGTGCCCGCCGACCACATCATGTTCGGCAGCGACTGGCCGGCGACCCGCCACCTCTACGCGGCCGACAACGTCGAGACGATGCCCTTCCTCAAGGGCAACCTGCCGAACCTCGAGGCGGGCGACCCCGAACCGACCGTCGACGAGATCTACAGCCGGCGCGAGCGGATCGCTCTCGAGCGGACCAACGCCCTGGAACAGTTCCCGAAGCTGAAGGCGCGTATCCGCCGCTCCGGCTCGCGCTGACCTGTGCACAGAGGGCCGGCGGACCGGGGAGGCCGTCGACACAGACCCCGACACGACAGTCACCGTACGCTGGCCTCTCCTCCCTCTCCCCACCTCGGCGACGGAAAGCGAGCGCGATGAGTACGCAGCGGGTTCTGGTCGTCGATGACGAGCCCAAGATCCGCATGACCGTGCGCGGCTACCTGGAGGCGGACGGGTTCCACGTCGTCGAGGCCGCGGACGGGCCGTCCGCCCTGCGGGCGGTCACCCGCGAACGGCCGGACCTCGTGGTGCTGGACGTGATGCTTCCGGGACTGGACGGATTCCAGGTCCTGCGCCGCATCAGGGAGGCGAGCCGGATCCCGGTGATCATGCTGACCGCCCGCGACGAGGAGGTCGACCGGCTGATCGGCTTCACCACCGGCAGCGACGACTACGTCACCAAGCCGTTCAGCCCCCGCGAACTGGCACTGCGCGTACGCGCCATCCTGCGGCGCACCGACAGCCGGTCCGAGACGGACGACGAGGACGGCGTACTGCGCTTCGACGGACTGACCGTCGATCCCGGGACCCGGACCGTGCTGGTCGATGCCGGCCGGACGGTGGAGCTGTCCGCCCTCGACTTCGATCTGTTGTCGGCGATGGCCCGTGCCCCCGGGCGGGTCTTCACCCGGCGCGGCCTGCTGGCCCGGGTGTGGGGCGATGACTTCTTCGGCGACGAGCGCGTCGTGGACGTGCACATCCGCACGCTGCGGCGCGCGCTGGGCGACGACGCGGGCGCACCCCGGTTCGTGGGGACCGTCCGCACCGTCGGCTACCGGTTCATCGGGCGACCCGTCTAGCGGCCAGGAAGGACATCCGCCCATGCCTGCCTCCCGCTTTCCGGCCCACCACCGGTCTCGTGCGCGGCTGCGCCGGATCAAGGAGCGCCTGTCGCTGCGCAACCGGCTGGTGCTCTCGCACGTCATGGTGCTCCTGCTGGCGCTGACGGCCATGGCGGCGATCAGCGCGCTGATCGAGGTGTGGCTCGGTTTTGCCGACATCGAAGGCGATGTGGTCCTGCAGGTCGGCCTGTTGTTCGGAGGGGCCGCGGCTTTCCTTGCGTCCGTCGCCCTGTCGCGGTTCCTGCTGCGTCCGCTCGACCGGGTGCGCGCCGCCACGCGCCGGCTCGCCGAGGGACACTACGACGACGTCCTCGAACTCCCCAGCGAGCCGGGCCTGGCGGCGCTGGTCAAAGACGTCAACACGCTGGCGGCCGCCCTCGCCGACACCGAGCGCCGCCGCGCCCGGCTGATCTCCGAGGTCGCCCACGAGATGCGCACCCCGATCACCATCCTTCGCGGCCAGATCGAGGGCATCGCCGACGGCATCTTCGTCCCCGACGAGGCGATGTTCGCCTCCCTCGCCGATGATCTCGACCGGCTGCAGCGTCTGGCCGGTGACCTCTCCAGCCTGTCCCGGGCGGAGGAGGGTGCCTTCGATCTCCGCCGCGAGCCCACCGACGTGGCCGCGCTGGCCCGGAGGACGGCCGAGCGACTGCGTCCCCAGTACGACGACCAGAAGGTGACCCTCGCCGTTGACGCAGGGACGCCCGCCGCCGCTTTCTGCGACCCGGACCGGATCACTCAGGTCCTGGTGAACCTGCTCGGCAACGCACTGGCCGCGTGCGATCGGCACGGGCATGTGGCGCTGTCCGTGCACAGCGAACCGTCGCCCGGGCACCACGTGATCGTGCGGGTCACGGACGACGGCATCGGCATCGCCGAACACGACCTTGAGCGCATCTTCCACCGCTTCGAACGCCTTGGGCATCCCGGCCGATCCGCTGCCGCCGGCGGCAGCGGCATCGGTCTGACCATCGCCCGGGGCGTCGCCCGGGCCCACGGCGGAGACATCACCGCGGAATCCGACGGGCCGGGCAAGGGAGCGACCTTCACCTTGCGCCTACCGCAGGATGCTCACTGACAGCCGGGCCGCGAGTACGTCGGGGCGCATGGCCGTGGTGGATCGGTCCGCCCGACCCGGTCAGGGGCGTGCCCGTCCCGCCCCGCCGGGTGGCGACGATCTCCGCCGCGATGGACAGGGCCGTCTCCTCGGGTGTGCGGGCCCCGAGATCGAGTCCGATCGGCGACCGAAGCCGTGCCAACTCGCCTTCCGTCAGGCCCGCTTCACGCAACCGTCGGTCCCGGTCGGCGTGCGTGCGCCGTGAGCCCAGCGCGCCGACGAAGGCGGCCGGCATCCGCAGGGCCGCTTCCAGCAGGGGTACGTCGAACTTGGCGTCGTGGGTGAGCACGCACAGCACCGTGCGCGCGTCGGTCGCGGTGCCGCGCAGGTAGCGGTGCGGCCAGTCGACCACGACCTCGTCGGCCTCCGGGAAGCGGGTTGTGGTGGCGAAGACAGGGCGGGCGTCGCACACGGTCACGTGGTAGCCGAGGAACTTGCCCACCCGTACGAGGGCCGCGGCGAAGTCGATCGCCCCGAAGACGATCATGCGGGGCGGCGGCACACTCGACTCGACCAGCAAGGTCACTCCGCCGGGACAGCGCGAGCCGTCCGCCGACAGCTCGACCGTGCCGGTGCGGCCGGCGTCCAGCAGGGCGCGGGCTTCACCGGCCGCCGTACGGTCCAGCTCCGCGTGTCCGCCGAGACCGCCTTCGTACGAGCCTGCCCCGGACCCCGGCCGGGAGGGGCCCGCTGCCGCTTCGCCCGGCCGCACCAGCAGGGCCGCGCCGAGGAGTTCGGCGGGACCGCGTACGACGCGGGCGAGGGCTGCCGGCTCGTCCCGCGCGGCGGCCGACAGGGCCGACCGGAGCACCGGCCGCGCCGGCGCGTCCCTGCCGACCGGCGTGACCATGATGTCGATGATCCCGCCGCAGGTCAGCCCGACCGCGAAGGCGTCCTCGTCGCTGTATCCGAACCGTTCGACGACCGTCTCACCGTCCTGGAGGGCCTGGACGCACAGGTCGTACACCGCTCCCTCCACGCAGCCGCCGGAGACCGAGCCGATGACCGTGCCCTCGCTGTCGACGGCGAGGGCGGCGCCGGGGCCGCGCGGGGCGCTGCCGCCGACGGCCACGACGGTGGCGACGGCGAACGCGCGGCCCTCCTCGATCCAGCGGTGCAGTTCCCCGGCGAGGTCAAGCACGGACGCCTGCCGTCAGGACGCGGTCGGGGCGGATCGGCAGGTCCCGGTGGCGTACGCCGGTCGCGTGCCAGACCGCGTTGGCCACGGCCGCGGCGGCGCCCACGATGCCGATCTCGCCGATGCCCTTGATGCCGACAGGGTCGTCGGGGTCCGGGTCGTCGATCCAGTCCGCCTCGATGGCCGGGACGTCGGCGTGGGCGGCGACGTGGTAGCCGGCGAGGTCGGCACCGTAGTGGCTGCCCAGGGCCCGGTCGCGGACCGCCTCCTCGTGCAGGGCCATGGAGATGCCCCAGGTCATGCCCCCGACGAACTGGTTGCGGGCGGTGAGCGGGTTGACGATCCGGCCGGCCGCGAAGATGCCGAGCATGCGGCGCACGCGGACTTCACCGGTGGCGGGGTCCACCGCGACCTCGGCGAACTGGGCGCCGAAGGAGTGCCGTTCCTTCTGCGCGAGGGCGCCGATGGCCTCGGTGGTGTCCGACCTCACGGTGATCCCCTCCGGCGGGATGTCGGCGCCGAGGGCGAGCCGTTCCCGCAGTTCCCCGGCGGCGATCGTGACCGCCCAGGCCCAGGAGCGGGTGCCCATGGAGCCGCCGGCGATGAACGCGAAACCGAGGTCGCTGTCGCCGATGTGCACACGGATGTTTTCCGGTGCGGTCTCCAGGGCGTCGGCCGCGACGAGGGTGAGTGCGGTCCGGGCGCCGGTGCCGATGTCGGCGGCGTTGATCCCCACGGTGTAGGTGCCGTCCGCCTCCGCCGTCACCGCCGCCGTGGACGGGCCGGCGCCGGCCGGGAAGGACGCGGCCGCAGTGCCGGTGCCGAGCAGCCAGCGTCCCTCGCGGCGCAGGCCGGGGCGCGGGTCGCGGTCGGCCCAGCCGAACCTCCGGGCGCCTTCCCGGAAGCAGGCGATGAGGTTGCGGCCGCTGAACGGCAGCCCGGACACCGGGCCCGTCTCGGGGTCGTTGCGGGCGCGCAGTTCGATCGGGTCGAGGCCGCACTTCACGGCGAGTTCGTCCATCGCCGACTCCAGCGCGAACGAACCCGGTGCCTCGCCCGGCGCGCGCATGTACGTCGGGGTCGGCACGTCGAGTCGTACGAGCCGGTTGGCGGTGTGGTGGGCGTCGGCGCCGTACATGGTCCGGGCCGGGCCGGCGGCCGACTCGACGAACTCGTGCACCGTGGAGGTGGCGCTCAGGGAACGGTGTTCCAGCGCGCGCAGCCGGCCGTCGGCGTCGGCACCGAGCCTGAGGCGCTGCCGGGTGGGGCTGCGGTAGCCGGTGAGGGAGAACATCTGACGGCGGGTCATGACCACGCGGACCGGGCGCTGCAGTTCGGTCGCGGCCATCACTGCGGCCACCTGGTGGGCGCGGATGCCCTTGCTGCCGAAGCCGCCGCCGACGTGTTCGGAGCGCACCCGGACAGCGGACGGGTCGAGCGAGAACATCTGCGCGAGTTCGCTCGCGACCCAGAAGGTGCCCTGGTTGGAGTCGACGACTTCGAGCCGGCCGCCGTCCCAGCGGGCGGTGGCCGCGTGCGGCTCCATCATGGCGTGGTGCTCTTCCGGGGTGGTGTACTCGGCGTCCACGACGACGGCGGACGCGTCGAGTTCGGCCTCCAGGTCGCCCTTCTCGATCACCCCCGGCCCATGGAAGTCGACCGGGTACGCGTCGGGGTGCTCGCCGGTGAAGTCGACGTCGTGCGGCTCCTGTTCGTAGTGCACGACCAGCGCTTCGGCGGCCTCCCGGGCCTGTTCGGAGGTCTCGGCGACGACCAGCGCCACCGGCCAGCCCGCGTGCGGCACCCGGTCGTGCTGGAAGACGGTCGCGGTGGGGTCCGGGACGCCCAGCAGACCGACGTAGCCGGTCTCGATCCGTGGGGCGTTGCCGTGGTGCAGGACGGCGATCACGCCGGGCATGGCGAGGACGTCGGCGGTGTCGATGGAGCGGATGCGGCCACGGGCGACCGTGGACAGCGCCAGCCAGCCGTACGCGAGGTCGGCGAACGGGATCTCACCGGCATAGCGGGCGGCTCCGGTGACCTTGTCGCGGCCCTCGACGCGGGTGTGCGCGGTGCCTACGGCGTTCTCGCGTGCTGTGGGGGCGGTGGTCATCGGGCGGCCTCCTCGGCGAGTTCGGTCAGCACGGCCACGACGAGGTTGCGCATGAGGGTCACCTTGTATGCGTTGTGCAACAGCGGTTTCGCGGCGGCGAGTTCGGCGTCCGCGGCGGCGGCGAAGCTCCCGGCGTCGGCCGGCGCTCCGGTCAGGACGCGCTCGGCCTCCGATGCCCGCCAGGGCCGGGACGCGACCGCCCCGAAGGCGAGGCGTACGTCGCGTACGACGCCGTCCCGGACGTCGAGTGCGGCGGCGATCGAGCCGATGGCGAAGGCGTACGAGGCACGCTCGCGCACCTTGCGGTAGCGGGAGCGGGCAGCCACCGGAGCGGGCGGCAGGATCACGCCGGTGATCAGCGCGCCCGGCGGCAGCGCGGTCTCGCGGTGCGGGGTGTCACCGACCGGCAGGTAGAAGTCGGCGAGGGGCACTTCGCCCGGGCCGTCGGCGGTTTCGTACGAGACGACCGCGTCGAAGGCGGTCAGCGCGACGCCCATGTCCGAGGGGTGGGTGGCCACGCAGTGCTCGGAGGCGCCCAGGATGGCGTGGTTGTGGTGCTCGCCCTCGATCGCGGGGCAACCGCTGCCGGGCACACGCTTGTTGCAGGGCTTGGTCACGTCGGTGAAGTAGCCGCAGCGGGTGCGCTGGAGCAGGTTGCCGCCGACGGTGGCCATGTTGCGCAGCTGCCCGGAGGCGCCGGCCAGCACGGCCTGGGCCAACGCCGGGTAGCGGCGGCGGACTTCGGGGTGGGCGGCGAGGTCGCTGTTGGTGACGGTCGCGCCGATGCGCAGGCCGCCGTCCGCGGTCACCTCGATGTCGTCCAGCGGGAGTTCGCGGACGTCGACCAGGCGGGTGGGCCGCTCGACGCCGGTCTTCATCAGGTCGACGAGGTTGGTGCCGCCGGCGAGGAACCGGGCGTCGGGGTCGGCGTCCAGCAGGGCCAGGGCCCCGGAGACGTCGGGGGCCCGGTCGTAGAGGAACTCCCTCACGCTGCCGCCTCCTCGGACTTCGCTTCCGCCGCCCGGGCCACGGCCTGGACGATCGAGACGTACGCGCCGCAGCGGCACAGGTTGCCGCTCATCCGTTCCCGGATCTCCTCGGCGCTCAGGGGTGGTGGTCCGGCCTCGGGGCGGACGTCGTCGGTGACGGCGCTCGGCCAGCCGGCCGCGTGTTCCTCGATCACCGCGATCGCCGAACAGATCTGGCCGGGGGTGCAGTAGCCGCACTGGTAGCCGTCCAGGTCGAGGAACGCCTGCTGCACCGGGTGCAGCCGGTCGCCCTCGGCCATGCCCTCGATGGTGGTGATCTCGCGCCCTTCGGCGGCCACGGCGAGTTGCAGACAGGACACGGCCCGGCGCCCGTCGAGCAGTACCGTGCAGGCGCCGCACTGCCCCTGGTCGCAGCCCTTCTTGGTACCGGTCAGGTCGAGGCGCTCGCGCAGGGCGTCGAGCAGGGTGGTGCGATGGTCGACGGGCAGGGTGTGCTTCTCGCCGTTGATGTGCAGGGTGATGTCGCTGGACGTAGACGGTGGGGCTGGGGCCATGTTCAGCCTTCTTTCACGTGTCCCGGACACGTCGGGGCGTCGGTCCGACGCTAGAGTGAGCTCAAGCGGACAACTGTCCGTATCGGTCCGAACGTAGTGGACAACTGTCCGGTTCTCAAGGACCGCTTTCGGACACGAGCCGGCGAGGAGGACGAGTGCGGCAGAAGGACGACCCGCGCCTGCGCTCGGACGCGCAGCGCAACCGCGAACGCATCCTGGACGTGGCCCTCGCCGAACTTTCCCGGGCCGCCGACACCCCGCTGAGCGCGATCGCCAAGAAGGCGGGCGTCGGCCAGGGCACGTTCTACCGGAACTTCCCCAACCGCGAGACGCTCGTCCTCGAGCTCTACCGCCACGGGGTGCAGCAGATCGCCGACTCCGCGTCCGAGCTGTTAAAGACCAGGGAACCCGACCAGGCGCTGCGGGCGTGGATGGACCACCTCGCCGGGTTCGCGATGACCAAGGCCGGCCTGGCGGAGGCGATCCGCCAGGCCACCTCGTCGGGGAAGGCGGCGAAGCCGGGCCACACCCCGGTGACCGACGCGGCCGACCTCCTGCTCCGCGCCTGCGAGGAGGCCGGCACGATCCGTCCCGGCGTCACGGCCGACGACTTCATGCTGGCCATCGCCGGCCTGTGGCAGCTCGCCCCGCACGATGACTGGCAGTCGAGGGCGACGCGCCTGCTGGACATCGTCATGGACGGGTTGCGCGCGGGGGCACCCGGACTCGCGCAGGGGCCGGCCGGCCAAGGGCGTTGACTGCTGCTCCACGGGATGGGGGGGGGGGGGGGGGCGCGGGCCCCCCCCCCCCCCCCCCCCCCCCCCCCCCCCGAGGATCAGCCCAGTCCGAGAAGCGCTTCGGCGTTGCCCGCCAGGATGCCCTGGGTGTCCCTCGCGTCGAGGCCGGCCCGTTCGATGTAGGCGACGGTGTCGAGGTAGTGCTCGCCGCCCTGGTACGGGAAGTCGCTGCCGAGGACGAGCCGGTCCGCACCGACTGCCTGGACCGCGGCCCGCAGTGCCGCCTGGGAACTGTGGGCGACGGTGTCGTACCACATCCGGCGCGCCGCCTGGCTCGGCGGAAGGGGCGCGTCAGGGGCCTCGAAGTGGGCGAGATTGTCCCATCGCTCCAGCAGCATGGGCAACGCACCGCCGAAGTGGGAGTTGAGGATGCGCACGCGGGGGAAGCGCGTGACGAACCCCTGGGTGATGAGCTGGGCCGCCACGACGGTGTCCTCGACGGGCGCGCCGACCATCCAGGTGAGGTGGTGGTCGGTGATCTGCGGGGAGGCGACGCCGTCGCCGGCGGGGTGGAGGTACAACACGGTGCCGCGGCGGTCGAGTTCCTGCCACACCGGCGCGAAGGCCGGGTCGGTCAGCGCCCGGCCCGCGGCCGAGGTGGCCAGGGCCACGCCCACCACCCCCGGCGCGTCGAGGACGCGGTCGAGTTCGGTGGCCAGGGCCGCGTCGACGTGCGGCAGAGGAAGCACGGCGAAGGCCAGGAAGCGGTCGGGGTGGCGGTCCACCAGATCGACGTACCGGTCGTTGATCATGCGTGCGGCCGCCGCGGCCCGGCCCGGATCCGGCAGCGCGCCGGTCAGCGGGGAGGCGGAGATCACCTGCCGGTCCACACCGGCCCGGTCCATCAGGGAGAAGCGGGCATCGAGTTCCTTGTCGGTGTCGTCGGCCCCGAGCCCACGTTGGCCGCCGGTGGTGGTGACGCCCGAGTCGGCCAGGAAGTCCAGGTAGTCGGTGGGGTAGACGTGTGCGTGCGTGTCGATGCGCATGAAGGGGTTCCTCAATCGTCGAGGGGAGGGGGAGGGAGAAGGGGGGCGGATTCCGGCGATGCTGGTGCAGGGGGCGCCGGACTACCTCTGCCGCGGTCATCGCCTTCACGTCTGCGGCCAATCCTGGCACTGACCTTGAACACCGGGCGGCGGAGCGCGCGGTCACGTCTCCTCGACGAAGTCCGCCTCGCCACGGACGATGTCCCGCAACCGCTTCTTGTCGATCTTGCCGACCTTCGTCAGCGGCAACTCGTCCACGACCAGCAGGTCCTCGGGGAGTTTGTAGCGGGCCACCTGCATCGCGGTGAGGGCGCCGCGGACCGATGCGAGGGTCAGGTCGGTCCCCGGTTCGACGACCACGACCGCGCACACCCGCTCCCCCAGATCCGGATCGGACTTCGCGACGGCGGCGACCTGGGCGACACCGGGCAGGCGGTAGATGAGGTTCTCGACCTCCTCGGCGGAGATCTTCTCGCCGCCCCGGTTGATCATGTCCTTGTCGCGTCCTTCGACCACGAGGTTGCCGGAGGGATGCAGCCGGACGACATCACCGGTGCGGTACCAGCCGTCGGGGGTGAACGCGCGGGCGTTGTGCTCGTCGGCCCGGTAGTAGCCGCGTGGGGTGTACGGGCCGCGGGTGAGGAGGGCGCCCATCTCGCCGGGCGGGACCGGGTGGTCGGAGGCGTCGACGACGAGGATCTCGTCGTCGGCGCACATGGGGCGTCCCTGTGTCTCGATCTTGACGGTGTCGGGGTCGTCGGGGCGCGTGTGGTTCAGCAGTCCCTCCGCCATGCCGAACACCTGCTGGAGTGTGCCGCCGAGCACGGGTTCGGCGCGACGGGCGACCTCCGGGGCCAGGCGGGCGCCGCCGACCTGCAGCAGTCGCAGGGCGGGCGGGGCGGGGTGGCGGCCGGACGCCACGGCGTCGATCCAGCGCTGGACGACGGCCGGCACGGCGGCGGTGGCCGTCACGCCCTCGGCGGCCATGAGAGGCAGCACCTTGTCGGGGTCCGGGGTGCGGGCCAGGACCACCCGGCCGCCGTTCATGAGGGTGCCCAGGATGCCGGGGCAGGCCAGGGGGAAGTTGTGTCCGGCGGGCAGCGACACCAGGTACACGGTGTCGGAGTCGAGGCCGCACACCTCGGCGCTGCGGCGCGCGTTGTACTCGTAGTCGTCATGGGTGCGGGTGATGAGCTTCGGCAGTCCGGTCGTACCGCCGGAGAGCAGGAACACGGCGATGTCGCCGCTGTCCGGGGCGATCCGGTCGAGCCGGGCCCGTGCGGCGGCCGGGTCGTCGGCCGGTTCGGCCAGGGCGCGCAGATCCGTGGCACCGAAGGTGCCGGCCGTGCCACCCGCTACGAGCAGCACCCGTACGCTCGGCGTCGCTTCGGCCACCTCCAGCCCCAGGGCCCGGTGGTCGAAGTCGCCGAGCCGGTCCGGTACGGCGATCGACGTGACCTCGGCATGCGCGGCCAGGTACCGCAGTTCGTGACCGCGGTGTGCGGGGAGGGCCATCACAGGGGCGATGCCGGCCCGCAGACAGGCCAGGGTGAGGGTGACGAACTCCCAGCCGTTGGGCAGCTGGACGAGCATCGCGTCACCGGGGTCGAGACCGGAGTCCAGCAGACGGCAGGCCAATCCGTCGGCTCGGTCGATGAGTTGACGGTACGTCAGACGAGTGTCGCCGTCGACGACGGCCACCGCGTCGCCGTAGGTCTCGGCCCACTCATGGAGATATGAACCGAGCGGCCTGCCCCGCCAGTACCCGGCCTCGCGGTAGCGGTCGGCCGCCTCCTTGGGCCAGGGGACGAATCCCTCACGCATCGTCGGATCCTCCTTGGTCCCGGGGGTCACGCAGCAGCAGTACGGCGTCGAGCGCGACGACGTCGCCGTCGGGCAGGACGCGCAAAGGGTTGATCTCGCACTCGGCCACGGTGTTCTCGGCGGCGAGGGAGGCGAGGGCCAGCAGCACGTGGGTGAGTCGTGCACGGTCGACGGGGGCGGCGCCTCGTGCGCCGAGGAACATCGCGCGGGTGGCGAGGTCGTCGAGCATGGTGTGCGCCTCGTGCGCGGACAGGGGCGCCAGGCGCAGGGAGACGTCGCCGAGGACTTCGGCGGCCGTTCCCCCTGCGCCCAGTGCCAGGACGGGGCCGAAGACCGGGTCTCGGCGTACGCCGACGATGAGTTCGGGTCCCGCGGGCGCCATCCGCTCGACCAGCAGGGCGGGGCTCGCGGGCATGCGGGCGAGGGCGTCGTCGAGCTCCTCGTGCGTGCGGATGCCGACCTGGACCCCACCGACCTCCGTCTTGTGCAGGATCTCCGCGTCGAGGATCTTCACGACGACCGCTCCGCCGAGCTCGTCGAGAGCCGCGTGCACCGCGGCAGGTCCCGCGCACACGCGGCGTACGGGCGTGCGGATGCCCAGGTCCGCGAGGACGCCCTTGGCGGTGTGCTCGTCGACCGGGCCCGGCGGGGGCAGGGCGGGTGCATCGGAGGCGGTGACGACGGCCTCCCGTCGGGTGCGGGCCGCCGCGTCCTCGACGAGCGCGCGGACCATGACCGAACCGGACGCCGGCGTGGCCGCGCAGGGGATGCCGGCCGCGCCGAGTTCCCGGCGGGCCTGCCGCGCCTGCTCCACGGGTCCGCCGACGACGGCGACGAGCGGGGTGGCCGTGCGGGCGGCGGCCAGCGCGGCCGGGAGGTCCACGGTGGTGGGTTCCAGCAGCCCGTACACGGCGGTGACGTCGATGCCGGGGTCCTCCGAGACCCGCTCCACGACCTGCGTGAGCGCGGTCGAGGGGCGGCCGGTGTCGACGGGGTTGTTCAGGTAGGTGAGGGCCGGGAGCAGCTCGCGCAGCTCCTTCACCGTCCGTTCGACCAGCGGGGGAACCTGGACGCCGTGGGAGCGCAGGTCGTCGGTGAGCAGCAGTCCCGGTCCGGCCTGTGCGGTGACCAGGCCGATGCCCGGGCGTGCGTGGGCGGGGAGCCGTATGCGGCTGAGTGCCGTGACGGCGTCGACGAGGTCGCGTTCGTCGTCGACGAGGACGGCTCCGGCCTGGCGCAGGGCCGTCCTGGTCACGCGCCAGCCGGTGGCCAGGGCGCCGGTGTGGGAGCGGGCGAAGTCGCCGATGTCGCTGCGGCCCACGACCAGGGCCACCACGGGGACACGATCGGTCAGGCGCCGTACGGCCTCGGTGAGGCGGCGGCCTTCCGCGGCGGTCTCCACGTGCAGGGCGACGGCGCGCACGCCGTTGTCCGCGGCGAGGTGGTTCAGGACGTCGGCCTGGGTGACGTCCAGGCTGTTGCCGAGGCCGACCCCGAGGCGGAGGCCGACACCCGCCTCGGCCAGGGCGAAGGCCAGCGCGTGGTTCACTCCCCCGCTTGCCGCCACGACCGCCACCGGACCCGGTTCCAGGTCGGGCGCGCCCGGGACGAAACTGGCCGTGAGGCGTCGGTGGGGGGCGAGGAACCCCGAGGTGTTCGGCCCGAGGACACGGATGCCGGTATCCCGCACCACCTCGGCCAACGCCCGCTGGTGCAGCACCCCGTCACCGCCGGCTTGCGCGAAACCGCCGGCGCACACGAGCGCGGCGCGGGCTCCGGCGGCTGCCGCCTCGCGCAGGGCGCCGGCGGTCACGGCGGCCGGAATGCAGGAGATGACCAGGTCGGGTGTGATGCTCTGGGCTTCGGCCGCCTCCCCGATGGAGGAGAAGAAGCCCCGATCGGGGTCCGGGCGGCCGGAGTTGACCTTCATCACCGGCCCCGGGAAGGAGGCCAGAGAGTCGGTCATCGCCGCGCCGAGCTTCCCGGGCGCGGCGGAAGCGCCGAGTACGGCGATGGCGCGGGGGGCGAACAGCGGTTCCAGGGCGGTCACTTGGTACCTCCGACGAGGTCTGCCCGGCCCGAGAGCAGGAGCGTGGTCGCGGTGTCGTCGTCGTACTCGCCGATGACCGCGGCGGGCAGACCGTGCGCGAGCCGGGCCTCCTCCGCGACGAGCACGCGGGTCAGCGGCGTACCGCCGCGTACGCCGATGAGCGGGGCGCCTGCCTCTGCCGCCTCGCGTACCTTATCGAGGGCGAGCGGCAGTCCCTCCTCGGTGTCCGGGGCGTCGATCCACACACCCGCGCTCGACGACTCACCGCTGAAGGGGAGCATCGGGATCGCTGTGCCGTCGGTCCCGGTCAGGAGATCGTCGCCGACCGTCACCCGGCGTGCGGGAAGCCGGAAAGGGCCGCCACGGAAAGGTGTCTCCAGGGGCGGCGCTTCATGGAGGTCCCGCCACCATGCGTCGACGCGGTCCACGTACGCCGCGTCACGCACGGCGAGTTTGCCGCGCGGGATGCTGCGGGTGAGGAAGTGGAAGGCGAACTGTGTCGGATCGTCGAGTGTCCGGACGTACCGGCCGAAGTGCTCCCACCAGGACAGGCTGGGCCGCGCCGAGTTCTGGATCCTCTCGACCTCGGGGCGGCGGCGCTCCTCGTACAGGGCGAGTGCCTCCGGCACGCTGTGTGACACGTCCCCCAGGGCCTCGGCCAGGGCGACCGCGTCCTCCATGGCCATCTTGGTGCCGGACCCGACGGAGAAGTGCGCTGTGTGCGCCGCGTCGCCCAGCAGCACCCACTTCCCGCGCCGCCACGAACTGGCCCTGCGCGTAGCGAAGTTGGCCCACCGGGAGTTGTTGCCGACCAGCGAGTGTCCGTCGATCTGTTCGCGGAAGAGGTCTTCCAGGTAGCTCTTGGTCTTCTCGTCGCTCGTGCCCGGCGGGGTCGACGGGTCGAAGGCGTCGAGTCCGGCCCTGGTCCAGGACTCGGCGTCGGTCTCGACGATGAAGGTGCTCAGCGAGTCACTGATGGGGTAGGCGTGGGCGGCGAAGACACCGTGCCGGCCGTCCTGGTGGACGAAGGTGAGCCCGTCGAACAGGTAGGTGGTGCCGAACCAGATGAACTTCGCGCTCGCCACCTCGGCGGCCGGTCCGAAGTCCTCGGCGAACAGGGTACGGAAGCGGCTGTTGGCGCCGTCGCACACCACGACCAGGTCGAAGTCGTCGAGCTCGGCGGAATCGCGGACCTCGTGCTGGAAGCGCATCCGCACGCCCTCGGCGCGGGCCCGCTCCTGCAGCAGGCTCAGCAGCGTCTTGCGCACGACGGCCGCCATGCCCATACCGCCGACGCGCTCCCGGGCGCCGTGCACCCGGACCTCGATGTCGTCCCAGTGCCGGCCGTGCTTCTCCAGCGCCTCGCTGAGGACGGGGTCGGCGGCGTCGATGGCGTCGAGGGTGGCGTCGGAGAAGACCACTCCGAAGCCGAACGTGTCGTCGGGACGGTTGCGTTCGAAGACGACGACCTCGGCGTCAGGACGGCTGCGCTTGAGCAGCGTGGCGAAGAACAGGCCTCCGGGGCCTGCGCCGATGCAGGCAACTTTCATCGTCGTTCCTTCGTGCTCACAGCCACGCGGGCAGCTTCGGCAGGGTTCCCCCGCCGGCGGGGTACAGGGGGCCGGGTACGGGGCGCCCGGTCGCATAGGCGGCCAGGCTGGGCAGGTCACCACGGACCACGACCGGCTCGGCGCCGGCCGAGTCGCCCAGAAGCCAGGTGTGGGGCCCGTCCTCGGACCGCAACCGGACGGCGGGACAGTCCGGCCGCCCCCGGAAGGAAGCGGCCACGTCGTCGACGAGGGCCGCACACACGTCGTGCGGGACGTCGTCGAAACTGGTGTCGACGCTCAGGTCGACGGCGTGGACCCATACCTCGCGCACCCGCATCCAGGGCACCTGGGAGGCGGGCACCTCACGGCCTCGCGCGGTGCGGACGGTCGCCGTCCAGCACGCGTCGGGCAGCGCGGCGAGTTCCTCGACGAGACGACTGTCGGCCGCGAGCAGTTCCGCACGCAGTTGTGCGGCCGGGCGCCGGGCGCCCTTCTCGATCTCACGCGCACGCTGGTCGCCACTGGCGTACATGGGCGTCTCGACACCGGTCCGCGCCCAGGTCAGCAGGTTGACGAGTGCGTCGGCGTTGCGGGCGACATGGGCGACGAGGTGGGCCCGGCTCCAGCCCGGCAGGTACGAGGGCCTGGTGAGTCCCGGGTCGGTCAGCCCGTGCACGGCGGCCTCGAAGGCCGCCGTGCCCTTGGCCGCCTGCTCCAGCATCGCTGCCGGGCGTGCGCTCACCGCGTCTCCCGGCGGCAGGTGTTGCGGGTCTCGCCGATGCCCTCGATCCGGGTGACGAGGCGCGTACCGTCCTGCAGATAGCGGGCGGGCTTGCGGGCGTGGCCGACCCCGCCCGGAGTGCCGGTGGCGATGACGTCGCCGGGCACCAGCGTGACGATCTCGGACAGGTACGCGACGAGTGTGGCCGGGTCGAAGACGAGGTCGCCGGTGTCGGCCTTCTGGACCGTGTCGCCGTCGACCTCACAGGTCAGGCTCAGGCCCTGGGCGGACACCGCGGGGTCGTCGGCGGTCACCAGCCAGGGGCCGATGGGGGTGGTGGCCTCGAAGGTCTTGCCCTGGTCCCACTGGGTGGTGCGGTACTGCCAGTCGCGGGCGGTGACGTCGTTGAGCACGGTGTACCCGGCGATCGCGGCCCTTGCCTGCTCGGTGTCGGCGTGCCGGACCTCGGCCCCGATGACGACGCCGAGTTCGGCTTCCCAGTCCATCTGCGCGGAGGAGGCGGGCAGCGTCACGTCGTCGTAGGCGCCGACCAGCGCCCGCGCGAACTTGGAGAACAGTGTGGGGTGCGAGGGAAGTTCGCGCCCCATCTCCAGGATGTGGGTGCGGTAGTTGAGGCCGACGCACACGACCTTCTCCGGGGCGACGACCACGGGGGCGTAGTCCAGGGCACCTTCGTACGTCTCACCGGCGGCGTCCGCGGCGCGCGCCGCCCAGTCGGTGTGGCGCAGGAAGGCCACCAGGTCGCTCTCGCCGAGGTCGACGGCCTTGTCCTCGTCGACGCGGACGGCACGCGTGCCGCCGTTGACCCGGATGGTGGCGAGCTTCACTTGTGTTCTCCTCGGGAGGTACGGGCGAGACCGAGGGCCTCGTAGACGGGCTCGTCGCTGAAACGGAAGAGGTCGACCTGGGTACGGGCGGACAGTGAGACCTCGCACCAGGACGGGACGACGAACAGGTCCCCCTTGGCGATCTCGAAGACCTTGTCGCCGACGTGGGCGACCGCCTCGCCCTCGAACACCTGCCAGACCGCGGAGCCGACCGTGCGCACCGGGGCGGTCCGGGTGCCGGCCCGCAGCCGGCGCATCTCGGTGCGCATCGTGACCAGGGCGTCCCTGCCGGTGGTGGGGTTGGAGAAGCGGATCCCGGCATGCCCGGGCTCGATCACGCCGGGTACGCCTTCGTCCTCCAGCTCCAGCTGGGCGGTCAGGGCGGCGTCGGTGTGCTCCCAGCGATAGGCGTTCAGCGGGGAGTTGGGCTGGTCGGGCCGGCTGATGGGACGCAGTCCGGGCTGTCCCCACAGCCGTTCGCCGCGCGAGCGCTCGGGAGTTGCGCGGGTGGAGAGCTCGTCGGGGCCGAACTCGAAGAATCCGCCGTCGAGTTGGGAGACGAGCGGGATGTCGAGGCCGTCGAGCCAGGCCATCGGCCGGTCGGTGACGTTCTGGTGCTCGTGGTAGGCCCAGCTCGGTGTGAGCAGCAGGTCACCGCGCCGCATCGCGACCGCGTCCCCGTCGACGTTGGTCCACACGCCTTCGCCTTCGAGCACGAACCGGAAGGCTCCCTGGCTGTGCCGGTGCGAGGGGGCGACCTCGCGCGGGCCCAGGTACTGGATCGCGGTCCACAGGGTCGGAGTGGCGTAAGGCAGGCCCGGCAGCCCGGGGTTGGACAGGGCCATGGCGCGGCGCTCGCCGCCACGGCCCACCGGCACGAGCTCTCCGGAGCGCTGCGCGATGGGCAGCAGCTGCGCCCACCGCCACAGGTGCGGGACCGCGGCGGGCTGCGGCGACATCGGCATGAGGCCGTCCACCTGGGTCCACAGCGGGATCAGACCCGCGTCCTCGAAGTCCGCGTACAGCTCGTCGAGCAGCTTGCGCTCGGTCTGTTCGCTGGTGGTATCGGTCACGGAAACCTCCACGTCGTGTGTGCGGCGACCGCCGGAACAAGCGCGCATCTGCGGCGCTGTTTCCCTGACGCTACGCCGACGTTTCCCCTCACCGGAATCGCTGAAGGGTAGGATTCCGCTATGGAGAATTCGACGGACCGTTCGCCCAGCCCCTCGTATCCGGTGAGCGCGGCCGGCAACGCCCTGCGCGTCGTACGGCTGCTGCACGAGCTCGACGAGCTGCGGGTGATGGACGTCGCGGACCGGCTCGGCGTCGCGCGCTCGACCGCGCACCGGATCCTGGCGATGCTCGTCTTCGAGGGATTCGCGGCGCAGGACCGCCACAAGGTCTACCGGCCGGGCCCGGCCCTCCAGGCGATCAGGGGAAGCCAGGCGGGCCCTCCCCCGGACCTGATCACCATCGCCCGCCCTCACCTGCAACGGCTGGCGGACGCCGTCCGCGAGACGACCCACCTGATGGTGCTCGAAGGCAACGCGGCCCGCTTCCTGGACGGCGTGGAGGGTCCCCAGGCGCTGCGCGTCAGCTACCGCACCGGCACCCTCCTGCCCGCGCACGTGACCTCGGGCGGCAAGGCCCTGCTCGCCGCGCTGCCGGCGGACCGGCTGCGAGCCCTCTACCCCAACGGGCTCCCCGGCGAGCGGGCCGACGCATCCGACGACGTGGAGCGCCTGTTCCACGAGCTGGTGTCGGTGCGGCGGTCCGGCTACGCGATCAATCTGCAGGAGAGCGAGCGCGGGGTGCACGCCATCGGCGCATGCGTGCGCGACCGCACGGGCACCGCCGTGGCCGCCGTGGCGGTCGCGGCTCCGTCGGTCCGGTGCACGCGCGCGAGCCTGGCGGAGTTGTCCCGCCCCTTGCTGGCGGCCGTGCGGGAGATCGGTCAGAGTCTGTGAACGGCGGCGGCGTGCGGCACCGTCGCCTCAAGGGCACGGCAATCCAAAGCCACGGTTCCGGCCACTGATCGTGACCGGAACCGTGGAGCCGGGCAGCCCCTCTTCGGCCACTCAGCCGCCGAGGGCGGCGTCTGCGGCGAAGTCGTAGGTTCCCGAGCCGACCTCGAACACCGCAGCTCCGTTCTCCATCCGGAGGAACCGGACGCCCTTGGCCTTCTCGGCCGGTCGGCCGCCCTCGGTCACCGCCGACCGGCCCGTCGCCGGTATGTGGACCTCCGCGACGGTGTTGACCGGGATCTTCACCTCCAGATCGAAGGTGCCGTTGCGGATGCTCCACCGCGAGGACAGGCGGCCGTGGACGGTGGTGAGGTTTCCGGTGCCTTCCGTCAGGTTCCCGCCGGGTACCGGCGCGATCCGGGAGCGCTTGTAGCCGGGCTCGAGCGCGGAGATGCCGCCGATGTTCTGGAACATCCAGTCGCCCACGGCGCCGTAGGCGTAGTGGTTGAAGGAGTTCATGTCGACCGGGCCGAAGTCGCCGTTGGGCATGATCGAGTTCCAGCGCTCCCACACGGTGGTGGCACCATGGGCGACTTCGTAGCCCCAGGACGGGTAGTCCGTGTGCAGCAGCATCTTGTAGGCCAGGTCGTCCCGGCCGATCCTGCTCAGCGCGGGCAGCAGCAGCGGTGTGCCGATGAAGCCGGTCCGCAGGTGGTAGTCGGTGAGCGCCAGTTTGGCCACGAACCTGCTCCCGACCTTGTCGACCAGTGCCGGATCCGAGACCAGGTTCATGGCGAGGGCCATCGCGTACCCGGTCTGGGAGTTGCCCTTGACCGTGCCGTCGGCGGCCACATAGGCCTTGGTGAAGGCGTCTCGGATGTCGGCGGAGAGCTTGCCGTAGTCGGACGCCGCCGCGTCATCGCCCAGGGCCTTGGCCGTCTCCGCCATCATGCGGGCGTTCTCGGCGTAGTAGGCCGTGCCCAGGACGCCCTGCTCGGTCGGGTCGTCCAGGTTCAGCCAGTCGTTGGTGAAGAAGGTGGTACGGCCGGGCTCGAGAAGGTCCGGTCCGGCGCTGTCGCGCACGAACTGGAAGAACTTCTGCATGGCGGGGTAGTTCTCCCGCAGGATGCTGGTGTCGTCGTACGCGTGCCACACCGAGTACGGCACGGTGATCATCACGTCGGACCAGCCGACACCGCTGTCGCCGAACTGGCCCTGAGGGGCCGGTACGACCGCCGGCAGGTCGCCGTTGGGGTACTGGGAGTTGCGTACGTCCGCCATCCAGTGGGACAGGAACGCGCGGGTGTCGACCAGGTAGTTGGCCGTCGGCGCGAACAGGCTGATGTCCCCCGTCCAGCCCAGGCGTTCGTCGCGGGCGGGCGTGTCGGTGGGGATGGAGAGGAAGTTGCCCCGTTGGCTCCAGGAAATGTTGCTCACCAGCTGGTTGAGCATGCTGTCCGAGGTCTTCAGCGTGCCGGTGGTGGGGAGGTCGGATCCCCATACGACGCCCTTGACGTCGGAGAGCGCGGGAGGCTGGTTCACGCCGGTGATCTCGATGTAGCGGAACCCGTGCTGGGTGAAGGTGGGTTCGTAGGTGACCGTGCCGGTCTCGGCGAAGGTGTAGCGGTCGGTGACCTTGGCGCTGCGGAAGTTGTCGGTGTAGAGGGTGCCGTTCTTGTTGAGGACTTCCGCGTAGCGGATCCTGACCGTCCGTCCGGCGGAGCCGGTCAGGTTCAGCCGTGACACGCCGACCATGTTCTGGCCGAGGTCGTAGACGTAGGTCCCGGGGGTGGGCTCGGTCATCTTCCGGGCCGGGAGGATCCGGGTCTCGCGCACCGGCTCGTCACTCTGCGGGACCAGGTGTGCGGTTCGCGAGTCCACGCTCGCGACGGGCTCCCACTTCGCGTCGTCGAAGCCCGGCCGGCTCCAGCCCGACGGCTCCAGACGGGCGTCGTACGTCTCGCCGTCCTGGAGGTCGGCCTTCACGAAGGGCCCGTCCGACGCCTTCCATGAACCGTCCGTGGCGATCCACTGGACGGAGCCGTCGGTGTAGGTGACGCGGATCTTCGCCACGAGAGCGGGGGTGTCCCCGTACTGGTGGGTCCAGCCAAGCCCGACCTTGCCGGCCCACCAACCGTCCGCCAGGGATGCGCCGATGACGTTGTCGCCGCTGTCGAGCAGCTTCGTCACGTCGTAGGTCTGGGACTGGACGCGCTTTTCGTAGTCCGTCCAGCCCGGGGCGAGCACCTGGTCGCCGACCGGCCTGCCGTTGATCTCCAGCTCGTAGAGGCCGAGCGCGGAGGCGTAGACGCGCGCGGAGGCGATCCTCTTGCCGGCCTTGGTCGTGAAGTCCTTGCGCAGCAGCGGCAGGGGCCGGGACGCGGATGCGTAGAGGGCGTCCGTGGTGCCGGACACGACGAGGGCGGAGTCGACAATCTCACCACCGGTGAACGGGTTGCGGCCCGACCCGAAGTCGGTGTCCAGCAGCGTGCCGCCGTCGGCGCCGGTCACGACGGCGTCGTAGACGGTGCCGCGTTCCCCACAGCATGCGTGGGTGCGGAAACCCACGTAACCCTTCGCGAACGTGGAGTCGGTGAAGGTGTTGACCAGCTTGCCGTCGAGGTTCGTCCTGATGGTGTCCCCCGCCACGTCGTAGCGGACGGTGTGCCGGTCGGCGAGGAGACTCGCGTCGGTGAAGCCGTAGGACGCGAGATCAACCTCCTGAACCACGGTGTAGTTGCCCTTGACCTGCTTGTGCAGTCTCAGCATCGGGGTCGGGCCCGTGACGTTGAACTGCCACATGTACCCGTTGCTCACGTCCGAGGCACGCAGGAACATGCCGAACGCGGCGCTGTCGAGCTTGAACTCGACCGTGGCGGTGTAGTCGGTCCACTTGTCCAGCTCGCTCGGAGCCGCGGGGCGAGTGATCCACTGGGCGCCGCCCCAGTCGGCGGGAGCCGGCAGGCCGGTCTCGAAATAGGCGGTCGCGCTCCACGGACTCGCGACTCCCCTGTCGTCCCAGGCCCGGACGCGCCAGTGGTAACGAGTGCCCGCCTTCAGGGCGGGCCCGCCGTACCGCACGCCGACCTGACGGCCCGACGCCACCTTGCCGGACGACCACACGTCGGTCGAGCCCGGCCTGTGTCCGACCTGGACCTCGTAGGCCCTCTGCGACGCCGCCCGCCGGGAAGACGCCAACTGCCATCCGAAGACGGGCTCCTCGTCCCCGATGCCCAGCGGATTCACCCGGCCGTTGGCGGTCAGCGCCTGCACGGTGAACGGCGCGTCCGGCGCCGATGCGGCGGCGGACACGGGGTCCCGCAGCATGGGCACGCCTGCCACGACGGCCAGGACGACAAAACCTCTGAGGAGTCGAAAGACGAGCGAGCGTTTACGGAGCACGGCAACCTCATGGATTGAATCGTTTCAAGCGGAGTGAATTGCCAGGACGGTACTCATGTGACGTGTAACACGTCAACAGGTTGGACCGAGCCCGTGGGAGCGTCCAGCGGCGCGGACCGGCGACGGCCGGAGGCGGCACCGGCACGGGCGCAATATTTCCCGAGGTCCGTGCCTTTCCGCCGGTCCCGGAAGGGGGATCGGTTGCCCGGAGAAGGATATGCAGGGGAAAAATTCTTCCCCCTCACACGGCGCTCTTCCCGTGGAAAGCTCGGTAACGCACCGAGCAAGATCGTCGCGTCGGCACGGCCTGTACTGGATCGGTCCCCACATCGGACTTCGCCACCGCGGAGCACTGGGCGCGCGTCCCCCTTTCCAGCATTCGCCTCTCCACTCCCCCACCCGTAAGGAGCGCACCATGTCCGACTCCCCGAACGTCGCCCTCGTCCGCCGGCTGTACGACTCCGGAATGGCGCCCGAGGTCACCAAGGAAGTCATGGCCCCCGACCTTGTCTGGGACATCACTCCGGGCTTCCCGAACAGCGGCGTCTACCACGGCTGGGACCACGTGGCGCAGGACTTCTTCGGCGTGATGATGCCGAGCTACGAGTCCTTCGGCGCGGTGGCCGAGGAGTTCTACGGAGCCGACGACGACCACGTCTTCGTGCACGGGCACTACCACGCCGAGACGAAGGGCGGGAACAAGGCCGACGTCCGGTTCATCCACCTGTGGACCGTCCGCGAGGGCAGGCTCGCACGGATGCGGCAGGCCGCCGACAGCCACCTCCTCCAAGAAGCCCTGAACGGCTGAGACCAGCACCGGGAGATTACCCATGGCGAAGATCCTCTTCGTGATCACCGCGTCCGACCACTGGACGCTGGCCGACGGCACCCGCCAGCCGGCCGGGTTCTGGGCCGAGGAAGCCCTCGGCCCGTTCCAGGTCTTCAAGGAGGCCGGACACGAGATCGCCGCCGCGACCCCCGGCGGCGTGCCCCCCACCGCCGACGCCCTCAGCCTCACCCCGGACTTCAACGGCGGCGAGGAAGGCGCCGAGCGCATGCGGACCGCACTGCGGAAGGCCACCGAGTTGGCGAACCCGCTGCGCATCGAGGACGTGGACATCGACGACTACGCGGCCGTCTTCTACCCCGGCGGCTGGGGCCCGATGGAGGACCTCCCCGACAACGCCGAGTCCGGGAAACTGCTCACCGAGTGGCTCGCCTCGGGCAAGCCGGTGTCCCTGGTGTGCCACGGCCCCGCCGCCCTGCTGGCCACCATCGGCCCCGACGGGACGTCCCCGTTCACCGGCTACCGCCTGACCGGCCTCTCCAATGCCGAGGAGAAGCAGAACGGTCTCGCGGACCGTGCGAAATGGCTGCTGCAGGACCGTCTCGTGGGCGATCTCGGGGCGGACTACCGCGAGGCCGATCCGTTCACCCCGCACGTCGTGGTCGACCGCACCCTGTTCACCGGCCAGAACCCGGGCTCGGCGACTCCGCTGGCCCGAGAGGTGCTCAAGGCGCTGAGCTGACGCCCCAGCTGCGTGGATCTTCTGCCGGCCCAGTACGCACCCTTGCGTACTGGGCCGGCGTGTCATGTGGTGGGCCGAGCACGACGTCGGCACGGGCGAGTGCACCAAGAAGGCTTCTTCACGGGGACACGCCCCTGCTCCAGGCGCGCGTCCATTGTCTCGGTGCCCGGTCCTCGCAAGGGGGGGAAGGATCCTTCCCTGGATAAGTCTTTCCCAGGGTGGAACTCTCCCCATTGCGGCTTCGCGCAATGCTGGCAGGGTCGATGACGTGGTCGGCTTCCCTAATTCCAGCCCTTTGGGCGAGCCAGCCGTCAGTCGAATACCCGGCGGCCTGAATACAGAACATACGCAAGGAGTAACCCCCATGCCCGACCGGAAGAAATTCGCGCCGCCCGCGATCCAGGAATTCGCTCCCAAGCTGGCGGAGGTGACCGATACGGTCCTGTTCGGCGACATCTGGGAGCGGCCGGGGCTGTCCCCGCGCGACCGCAGCCTGGTCACCGTCATCGCACTCGCCTCCCTGTACCGCACCGACCAGCTCGCCTTCCACCTCGGCAAGGCGCTGGAGAACGGCATGACCAAGGACGAGCTGATCGAGGCCATCACCCATCTGGCGTTCTACGCCGGCTGGCCCAACGCCATGACCGCGATGAACCAGCTCAAGGAGATCGTGGACAAGGCCGACGAGTCCGGCTGAGGCCCCTCCAGAACCGCCCGCCATCGTCCGGTTCAAGCACCGGGACACCGAGTACCACGGCACCCTCACCCGTCCCTGACCCCGCCAGATCCGACGAGAACTGAGACAGCACCATGCGAGCAACCTTCATTCACGCCCCCGGTGACATCCGGGTGGAGAACGTCCCCGAGCCGAAGATCGTGGCCCCCACGGACGCGGTCATCCGCACCGTCGCGACCTGTGTGTGCGGCTCCGACCTGTGGAGCTACCGGGGCATCAACCCGGTCACCGGGCCGCAGCCGATCGGCCACGAGTACGTCGGCGTCGTCGAGGAGATCGGCAGTGACGTCTCGACCGTCGGGCCCGGCCAGTTCGTCATCGGCTCGTTCATCGCCTCCGACAACACCTGCCCGAACTGCCGGGCCGGCTACCAGACCAACTGCCTGCACCGTGACTTCCCCAACGGCTGCCAGGCCGAGTACGTCCGTATCCCGCTCGCCGACGGCACCCTGGTCGCCCTTCCGGAGCAGCCGGCCGCGGAGCTGATCCCGAGTCTGCTGACCCTGTCCGACGTCATGGGCACCGGGTGGTACGCCGCCAGGGCGGCCGAGGTCGAGCCCGGTGCGACGGCGGTGGTCGTCGGCGACGGCGCGGTGGGACTGTCCGGCGTCATCGCGGCGAAGGAACTGGGCGCCGAGCGGATCATCGCGATGAGTCGGCACGAATCCCGGCAGAAGCTGGCCCTGGAGTTCGGTGCCACCGACATCGTCACCGAGCGGGGTGAGGAAGGTGTCGCCCGCGTCAAGGAACTGACGGACGGCGTCGGCGCCGACTCCGTCCTCGAGTGCGTCGGCACCCAGGAGTCGATGCACCAGGCCCTGCAGTCCACCCGCCCCGGCGGCAACGTCGGCTTCGTCGGCATGCCGCACGACGTGCGGATCGACGGCCAGGAGCTCTTCTTCTCCCATGTCGGGCTGCGTGGTGGTCCCGCCCCCGTGCGGGCCTACCTTCCCGATCTCATCGAGCGCGTCGTCAGCGGCCGTATCAACCCGGGCAAGGTCTTCGACCTCACCCTGCCCCTGGACGACGTCGCCGAAGGTTACAAGGCCATGGACGAGCGCCGCGCCGTCAAGGCGCTGCTGCGTCCCTGACCTGAGGCCGCCTTCCCGTTCGCACCGCATCACGCAGACTGGAGCAGCACCGATGACCGCATGGACCAGCGACGAGCTCAACCGCATCGCCGGGGCCGACGAGTTGGAGATGGCGCCGCTTCTCAGTGACGGCACTTTGCGGAGGCCGGTGCCGATCTGGGTGGTCCGCGACGGTGACGACCTGTACGTCCGCTCCTTCCGAGGCACCGACGGTGCATGGTGGCACACGGCCCGCACGAGCCGCGAAGGACACATCCGCTGCGGCGGCGTCGACAAGGACGTCGCCTTCGTCGAGGTGGCGGACGCCGAGAGCAATGACCGTATCGACACGGCGTACCGCACCAAGTACGGCCGCTTCGGCGGCGCGTACGTCGACCCCATGGTCGCCGCCCGCTCGACGACACTGCGGCTGGTCCCCCGATGAGCGGGACGTTCCCCGTGCAGACCGCTGAGCTCCCGCCGACAGCCCGCCCGTCACAGGAGCAAGCGCCATGCTCGGTCTAGAACTCGTCGTCGCCCTCGGCGCGGCCGTGCTGGTGGGCAACGTCCTGGGGCAGCGCTTCGGCCTCGCGCCGCCCGTCCCGCTGCTCGTCGTGGGCGCTCTCCTCGGGATCGTCCCGGCGGTCCGCCAGACCCAACTGCCGCCGGAAGTAGTGCTGTTGCTCTTCCTTCCCGTGCTGCTGTACTGGGAGAGCCTGACCACGTCGATGCGGGAGATCCGTTCGAACCTGCGCGGCATCGTCCTGCTCAGCACGGTCCTCGTGATCCTCACCGCGGGGGCGGTGTCGGTCGCCGGTCATGCGCTGGGGCTGCCGTGGGGACCGGCGTGGGTGCTGGGCGCGGCCGTGGCTCCCACGGACGCCACCGCGGTCGGCGCCCTGGCCGGTGCCCTGCCGCGTCGTCAGGTCACCGTGCTGCGGGCCGAGAGCCTCGTCAACGACGGCACCGCTCTGGTGATCTTCGGGCTGGCGGTCGGTCTGACCGTCGGCGAGGAACACCTCACCTTGCCGCACGTCGGCGGACTGTTCCTCCTGGCCTACGGCGGCGGGGCCGCGATCGGCGTGCTGGTCGCCTGGATCAACATGAACCTGCGACGCCGCCTGGACGATCCCCTGCTCGGCAATCTCGTCATGATCCTGGCCCCGTTCACGGCGTATCTGCTCGCCGAGCTGATCCAGGCCTCGGGTGTCCTCGCGGTCGTCGTGAGCGGGCTGATCATGGCCCAGGTGGCTCCCAGTCTCATCCGGGCCGACCATCGCCGCCAGGCGCTGGCCTTCTGGCCGCTGGCCACGTTCATCATCAACGGCACGCTGTTCGTCCTGGTGGGAGTGGAACTGCAGTACGCGCTGCGCCACTTGAGCCGGGACGACCTCCAGGACGCCCTGATAGCCGTCGGAGTGGTCAGCGTGGTGCTGGTCGCGGTCCGGTTCGCGTTCCTGTTCTCCTCCGCCTACCTGATCCGCGCCATCGACCGGCGTCCGCAGCAGCGGCTGCGGAGGATGAGTCACCGGGCCCGTGTCGTCAGCGGGTTCGCGGGCTTCCGGGGTGCCGTGTCGCTCGCCGTGGCACTCTCCGTACCGGAGGCCCTGGACTCGGGTGAGCCCTTCCCGGACCGCGCCTTCATCGTCTTCGTGACCTCCGGTGTCATCGTGGTGACGCTCGTGGTGCAAGGGCTGCTGCTGCCGCGCGTGGTGCGCTGGGCCCGGCTGCCGCGCGACACGTCGGTCGACGAGGAGCAGATCCTCGCCGAGACCACGGCAACGGAGGAAGCCATCGAGGCACTGCCGCGGCTCGCCGCCGAACAGGGCGCCGACCCACGGGTCATCGAATGGCTGCGTCAGGAGTACGAGGCTCACCTGGCGGCGGCGCGGGCCAAGGGCTCGGGTTCCGACGACGATCCCGCCCTGCTCCACAACCGCCATTACACGGATCTCGGCCTGGCCCTCATCGCCCACAAGCGGGCGACGATCGTCCGGCTCCGCGACGAACGCGACATCGACGACACGGTGCTGCGCCGGCTCCAGGCCGCCCTGGACTACGAAGAGGTGCGGCTGGCCGGACGCGAGCAGGCGGAGTGAGCGGAACCCGTCGATCGTCCCCGCCGCGAGACCCACGAGAGACCCGCGAGGCCCACCAGAAGGGATCCGCCTGTCATGTCCTCCCCGCTCATCGACGTCCACGCACACCTCCTTCCCGACTTCTACGTCCAGCAGGCGACAGCGGCGGGCCACGCCCACCCCGACGGCATGGCCGGCTGGCCACCATGGTCCGTGGCGGCCCACCTGGACCTGATGGACCGAGGCGGCATCGAGACCGCGATGCTGTCCATGTCGTCCCCCGGTGTGCACTTCGGTGACGACAAGGCGGCCCGTCTCCTCGCCCGGCAGGTCAACGAGTACATCGCCGAGCTGGCCCGTGACCACCCCGGCCGCTTCGGCACCTTCGTGTCCCTGCCCCTGCCGGACGTGGACGGCTCGTTGGAGGAGATCGCCTTCGCCTTCGACGAACTCGACGCCGACGGCGTGGCCCTGCTGACCCACACGCACGGCGTGTACCTGGGCGACCAGCGCCTCGACCCGGTCTTCGCGGAACTGGACCGGCGCCGGGCCGTGGTCTTCCTGCACCCCACCTCACCGGTGTGCTGGCAACAGTCGGCACTCGGCCGGCCGCGGCCGATGGCCGAGTACATCTTCGACACGGCCCGCGCCGTCACCGACCTGGTGATGGCGGGCGTCCTGACACGCCATCCGCATCTTCGGGTGATCGTTCCGCACTGCGGTGGGGCACTCCCTGTCCTGGCCGACCGCATCAACGAGTTCATGCGACTGTTCCTGCCCTCGGAGCAGACGCCCGGCCAGGACGCGGTGGAGCAACTACGAGGCCTGTACTACGACATGGCGGGCACAGCCTTCCCACGCCAGGTCCCGGCGCTGCTGAAGCTCGTCGATCCGGACCGCGTCCTGTTCGGCAGTGACTACTGCTGGACGCCTGCCCCACTGGCCGACGCCCACCTCGCGGTGATCGACGCGGCCGAGTCACCGGTGGAAGGAACCACATGGCGTTCCCTGACGACGGCCAACGCACGGCGCCTGTTCCCGGGGACGGCGCGGTGAACGACAGCCGCGGCGCACTGCGTCAGGCGGAGCCGTTCAGCGCGTCCCGCCCCGTCTCGATCCGAGAGGCCAGGGCACGCACGGCCTCGTGGGTCGCACTGCCGGGTTCGGCTGTCCACACGACGAGTTGCTGTTCGGGATCCTCGGCGCACGTGAAGGTCGAACGCCGGAATGTCAGGTCGCCTGCCACGGGATGCCGGAGCAGCCTGGTGCCGCCGGCCCGCACGGCGACATCGTGCGAGGTCCACCACCTACGGAACTGCGGATCCAGCGCGGAGAGTTCCTCGACCAGCGCCGTCAGCCGAGGGTCGTCGGGGTTTCTCCTGCCGTCCATGCGCAGGTGGGCCACAGCCAGTCGGGCCATGTCCGCCCAGTCTCTGTACAGCACCCGGATGGCGGGGTCGGTGAACAGCAGACGCACATAGTTGCGCTCTTCCTCGGGGACGCGGCCGAAGTCCATCACCAGGGCGGCGGCCAGGGCGTTCCAGGCAAGGAGGTCCGTGGTGCGGCCGAGGACGAACCCCGCCGTCAGGGTGAGGTCGTCGAGCAGGTGCCGCAGCTGCGGCTGGACTTCCTGCCGAGTGCGCCTGCCCGCCGTGGGCAGGGCGGCCTTCCCCGCCAGCGTCAGGAGGTAATCGTGCTGATCGGCATCGAGGCGGAGCACCTGCGCGAGGGCGTCGAGGACGGCCGCGGACGACTGGACGCGACCCTGTTCGAGCCGGGTGTAGTAATCGGTGCTGATCGCGGCCAGCTGAGCGACTTCCTCGCGGCGCAGACCGGGAACGCGCCGGAGCTCACCGGCGGGCAGGCCGACCTCGTCAGGGCTCAGCTGAGCTCGCCGCGCCTTGAGGAAGGTCCCCAGTTCGTGAAGGTTCGGGCCGCGGTTCACACGCACAGCCTTGCACCTTGCCCCGATCCCGCGCACCGACACCCCCTGCCCCGTTCGTGCACGTAGAAGCCGGCCCCATCGAGATCAAGGAGAAAACATGCACACCCGGACACTCGGACGAGACCTGCGGGTCTCGGCCATCGGTCTCGGCGCCATGGGTATGTCCCAGAGTTACGGCCCGAACCCCGGTGACCGAACGGACATGATCGCGGTGCTCCGCGGCGCCGTGGACCGCGGAGTCACCTTCTTCGACACCGCGGAGGTGTACGGCCCGTACGTCAACGAGGAGCTCGTCGGAGAGGCCCTCGCCCCGGTGCGTGAGCAAGTGGTGATCGCCACGAAGTTCGGGTTCCGTATCGAGAACGGTGCCTCAGTCGGCCTCGACAGCCGGCCCGAGCAGATCCGGGCGGTCGCCACGGCCTCCCTCAAGCGGCTCAGGGCCGACACGATCGACCTGTTCTACCAGCACCGCGTGGATCCCCAGGTGCCGATCGAGGACGTCGCCGGCACGGTCGGCGAGCTCGTCCAGGAGGGCAAGGTGCGCTGCTTCGGGCTGTCGGAGGCCGGTGCGCAGACCATCCGCCGTGCCCACTCGGTCCACCCGGTGACGGCCGTGCAGAGCGAGTACTCCCTGTGGACCCGCGACCCCGAACCGGAGGTGCTGCCGGCGTGTGCGGCGCTCGGTATCGGATTCGTACCCTTCAGCCCGCTCGGCAAGGGGTTCCTGACGGGGTCGGTGGACGCGTCGACGGCGTTCGCGGACGACGACGTCCGTACAACCATTCCGCGGTTCTCGGCCGAGAACCGCGCGGCGAACCAGGTTCTCGTCGAGCACGTGGGAAGGCTCGCGCAGGCCAAGGACGCCACGCCGGGGCAGGTCGCGCTCGCCTGGCTGCTCGCGCAGCATCCGTCGATCGTCCCGATTCCCGGCACCCGACGCGTCGCGCGTATCGAGGAGAACATCGGCGCCACCTCGGTGCCCCTGTCCGCCGACGAGCTTGCGGACCTCAACGAACTCGCCGGCCATGTCGGGGTGCACGGAGACCGGTACAACGAGCAACACATGTCGCTGGTCGACAAATAGCCGGGCTCCTCACAGCCCCAGAACGCGCTCGGCGTTGCCGTGCGCGATGCTCGCCAGGTCGGCCGGCGCATACGGTGCGGAACGCAGGAACCCCACCGCCTCGGCGCTGGACTCGAACGGGTAGTCGATGGAGAACAGCACCCGGTCGACACCCACGGCGTGGACGGCTCCCAGCAGCGCGGCATGCGACATGACTCCGCTGGTCGTGACGTACACGTTGTTCCGCAGGTAGTACGAGGGCACGTGCTGCACCCTGTGCTCCGCGGGCACATGGTCGTAGCGGCTGTCGAGCCGGGCCATCTGGTACGGCAGCAGCTCGCCCATGTGTCCCAGCATCACCGACGCGCGCGGGAACTCGTCGAAGACGCCGCCGTAGATCAGCCGGAGGGCATGGGCACCTGTCGTCGCGGTCCAGCCCCACGACGGCCCGACCAGCACCGGATACCCGTCGAAGACATGCCAGTTGTCGGCCGGAACCACAGCCGGGTGCAGGTACAACGTCACGCCCAGACGCTCCAGTTCGGCCCACACCGGCCTGAATTGCGGCTCGTCCAGGTAGTGCCCGCGGACGTGGTCGTTGTACAGGACGCCCTTGAACCCGAGTTCCTGCACCGCCCGGCGCAGCTCCGCGACCGCGGCCTTCGGGTCCTGCAGGGGGAGGGTGGCAAAGCCCGCGAAGCGGGTCGGATGTGCGGCGACCGTCTTGGCCAGGTAGTCGTTGATCCGCCGTGCGTCGGCCACCGCCTCCGCCGGATCCTCGATCACTTCCACGCCCGGAGTGGAGTACGAGAGGACCTGGACGTCGACGCCGTTGGCGTCCATGTCCGCCAGCCGCAGGTCCGTCACGTCGTCCAGGCGGCGGAACCACTCCTGCTTGATCTCCTCCGGCACGGCCATGTGCCGGCGGATCGCTTCCTCCTGCCGGATCGCTCCGGGAACGGAGAACGCCTCTTCCACGGCCACGATGCGCATCTTTTCCTCCGGAGTACGGGAATGGTGTTTCGAGCCGCGCCCGGGTCGGGTCGTCGGGTCCGGCGTCTGCTGCCCGGGTTCGGCCGGTGCCGCCTCGGCTGCCTGCGCGGGCGACCCCGCGACCAGGCCGCCGACCACGGCGGCTCCCGACGCGGCGGCGGTCGCGGCGATGAATCTTCGCCGGGTGGCCTCGCCAGGAGGCTTGGTGCGGGGCTCGCCGGGCGGAGTCACGGCTTGGAAGGAACGGTCGTCGGGCATGTCCACTCTCCCTCTGGGGGGCGCGGGTGATGGCCAGGGGCGGGCTGGTCGAGGTCGGCTCGCAGAGTCGGTGGGGACGCGTACGGCGGCCGGGCCGAGGGCGGGTGCAGAGCGCTCCTGGGCGATGTGGAGCTGCGGCCCGTTCCCATCTCTTGAACTGGAGCCAAGCTAGTTCTAGGGTACTTTTCAGTCAAGACCAGCGACTGAGGCCGGTTGGGCTCGATCCAGCTCATGACTCACAGTCAAGAACCCCGTGCATCGCCGACGGCTGCGCCGGGTCCTGCGACGAATCGCGCAACGATCTGAAGGAACGTGAGAGTGGAACAGACCATGATGGCGGTCCGCCTGTTCGAACACGGCGGCCCCGAGGTGCTCAAGTACGTCGAGGCGCCGATTCCCGAGATCGGCCCGGACGACGTCTTGATGCGCGTGCACGCCACGGCCGTCAACAGCTGGGATCTGCGCTACCGCGCGGGCAACCTGCCGCAGCCCCTCCCGGGACGGCCGCCGTGGCCCCTGCCCTTCCAGCTCGGCCGGGACGCGGCCGGTGAGATCGTCGCCACCGGCGAGAACGTCACCAGGTGGCACCCCGGCGACAGGGCGGTGCAGCTCCCGCACCCGCCGTGCCGCAACTGCGCCCTGTGCGTCCGCGGACTCGAGAACCTGTGCATCGACACCGCCTACCCCGGACACCAGGTCTTCGGCGGATACGCCCAGTACGTCGCGCGCCGCCAGGACGCCGTCCTGCCCATCCCCGACGGCGTCGACTACGAGACGGCCGCAGCCACCATGTGGACCTACACGACCCCCCTGAACTGCGCGCGACAAGCACCCGTCGGCCCCGGTGACACGGTGGTCATCACCGGTGCCAGCGGCGGGATGGCGATCGCCTGCGCGCAACTGGCCAAGCTGAGCGGAGCCACCGTCATCGGCACCACCACCAAGCCGGACCGCGACGAAGCGCTCAGGAAGCTGGGCTACGACCACATCGTGCACTCCACCGATCCCCGGCTGCCCGCACAGGTCAGGGAGCTGACCCACGGCCTGGGCGCCGACGCGGTCTGGGACTGCGTCGGCGGCAACGACTTCTTCCAGCTCTCCCTGTCCTGCACGCGGCTCGGCGGCACGGTCATCGTCCTGGGCACACCGACCGACCAGGGATCCCGCCTCGAACTGGACGCACTCGCCCTCATCGGCCGGCAGGTGACCATCGCCAGCGTGCGCGGCGCCACCCTGCGCGACCAGCAACTGTGCCTCGAACTGCTGGCCGATGGAAAGATCACGCCGATCATCGACCGCGCCTACCCCCTGGAGGAAGCGGCCCAGGCCCACGCCTACCTGGAAAGCCACCGCCAGACCGGCAAAGTGGTCCTCCTGCCCTGACACTGCCGCCGCGAGCCGGATGACCCAGCGGCGTCGCCCTCGGCGTTCGCCGGATTCGACGCCCTTGCCGGCGATACTCCTCCCTCTCAGCTGCCTCCACGCACGTCCATCGTCGGCAGTGCGTCGGGATTGAGCCCGGCAAGCATCCGGAGCAGCAGGGAATGGATGACGGCCCGCTCGGCGGGGGCGAGGACGGCCAGCGCTTCCTCGTCGAGACGTTCCACCAGACCCCTGGCCCGCTCGGCGAGGTTCGCGCCGCTGTCGGTGACGGTCAGTTGCACGGTTCTGCGGCTCGAAGGGTGTTCGCGGCGAGCCAGCAGGCCGCGGTCGACGAGTGCGTTCACCGCGGCGCCCATGGACTGGGGAGTGAAGCCGGTCCGACGCGCGATCTGCGCCGCGGAGGTGCCCGGGACCCAGACGACGTGCTGCAGAGCGTTGTGCTGGGCGGCCGTGAGGTCCAGCGAGCGCAAGGCTCTCTCGAGACGCGTCCCCATCACGTGCACGACCTGCCACGCCAGGTAGCCCATACGCGTCGAGGGATGTGCCTCGGGGCGCCTCATCAGCGACTCCAAAAGTAAGGTGCCTGATATTTCTATGGTACAAATAGAAGGTACCTTATAAAGAGAACTGGAGAGGGCCCCTCCCATGTCCACACCCCCGACCACTCCCACCGAGCCGCGCCATACGCACCACCACCACGCGATGGACAGCGCTCCGGCGCCGCAGGGTGCCACCGGATTGAAGGGCGTTCTGCTCCCGGTCGTGATCGTGCTGGCCATCGGATCGATCTTTGTCAGCGTGTTCCTGGCCGCGTTTCACGCCCCGCGCCCGCACGACCTGCCGGTCGCCGTCGTCGGGACGACCCAACGGCTCGAGCAGGTCACCGGAGGGCTGGAGCTCGGACTGCCCGACGGGTTCGAGGTAAGGCGCTACCCCGACGCGAGTACGGCCCGCCACGCTCTGCAGGACCGAAAGGTGTACGCCGCCTATGTCACCGGCCCCGGAAGGTCCGCGGAGTTGCTGTATGCCGGAGCCAACGGCCCTTCGGTGACCTCGACGGTCACCGGTGCCTTCTCCGGTGTCGCCAAGGCGAGCGGTGACCGTCTGACCGTGCAGGACGTCGTGCCGGCCTCGGCGGGCGACACCCGCGGCATGTCGGTGTTCTACGCCGGGTTCGGCGTCGTCCTGGCCGGATTCCTGTTCGGCATGATGACCTACCAGATGGCTCCGCGGCTGGAGTACCGGTGGAGGCTGGTCAGTCTGGCCTCCTTCAGCATCCTCGGCGGCGTCATCGTGGCGGTGATGGCCGGGAGCCTGGGCTTCTCGGCACTGCCCGGGCCCTTCCTGGGCATCGCGGGGGTCATCGCCCTGATGGCCGCGGCCGTCGGCAGCGCGACCATGATGTTCATGCGCCTCTTCGGCCGCGCCGGGATGTCGCTGGCCGCCGTGGTCCTGCTGACCTTCGGCAACAGCACGAGCGGTGGCACACTGCCCACCGCCTACCTGCCGGGCTGGCTGCGTCCGCTCTCGGAGATCCTCCCGGTGGGAGTCGGCGTACGAGCCGTCCAGGGCCTGTCCCACTTCAACAACGACGGGCTCACCGCGGGGGTCGGCGTCCTGGCGGCGTGGATCCTCGTTGCCGCCGGTGTGCTCTTCTGGCTCGATGCCCGCGGCCCACGCCGCACCGCCGGCGCCTGACCCGCCCGCCGTCGGCCTCGTAGACTGCGGCCGTGACCGACGCCGCTTTTCCCACCACCGGATACCTCGCCTGGCAGTTCTCCCAGATCATCGCCGGACGACTGGAGCGGGCACTGCGCGCGGAGGACCTCACACTGGCCCAGCACAACGCACTGCAGCAGGTCCTGTGGACGCCGGGGGTGTCCGCGGCGGAGATCGCGCGCCGCTCCGGCATCACGGCCCAGTCCATGGGAGCCGCGGTGAGTCAGCTCGTCGAGCGGGGACTGCTGCGACGCGAACCGCATCCGACCAGCCGCCGCAGCATGCGCCTGTTCGCGACCGACGACGGGCACGCGACGGCCGCTCGTGCCACGTCGATCGCGAAGCGGATCGAACGGGAGACGACCTCACCGCTCTCCCCGGACGACAAGAACACGATTCACCGACTGCTTCACCGTCTGGTCGAGGAACTGAACCCCGACGCCCTCGCCATCGACACCCGATCCCTGAACCAGCCGTTGCTGTCAGAGGGATGACGGAAAGCCATGAGCCGTGCCGAGAGCCGTCCGCCGTCATTCGGTTCCCCCCGCGGTCGTCCCCGCAGCAAGGCCGTGGAACAGGCCGTCCTGGAAGCGGTGCTGCTGCTTCTCGAGGACGGCGCCCCGCTGGCGGACCTCTTCGTCGACGTCATCCGCGCCGCTGAGCCCGCCGAGCGAGAACTCCCCGGTACGTCGATGCGGGACGACCTGGTCGTTCTGCTGGAGTCACTGCGCCAACGGGCGCTGGCCGGCCGCTCGTCGGCGGTCCTGCACACCGCGCACGCCCGGATGAGAAGCAGCCCGAGGATATGGGCCGCCTACCAAGTCGTCGTGATCACCCCCCGGCGCGACCTCGGACTGGAGATCCTCCGGCGAGGCCGGCTGAACGGGGAACTCCGTGCGGACGTCGACCTGGACCTGGCCATCGACATGATCGTCGGCCCCCTGCTCCTCCGCTCCTTCCTGCGCCACGACCCCGACCTCCCGGACGGACTGCCGGAACAGATCGTCGACACCGTCCTCCAGGGCCTGCGGCCTGTCAGCTCGCCGCGCGGTTGAACGCGGTGGCCGCTTCCTCGAAGGACGCGGGCTCGCGGCCGAGCAGCATCCGCAGGACGTTGCTGTTGCCCCGCAGACCGTGCCGGTCGTAGTCCTGCCACATGGCGCGCATGTCCGAGGCCCGGGACGCGGAGTCGGCCACTGTCGGCGGGAGCGGTGCGTCCGCCCAGTCCACCGTCCTCGCCTCCAGATCCACTCCTCGCACGCGCCCGGCGAGGCGCACCGCGTCGGCCAACGTCAGGGCGGGTCCGGCGAGTTCGTAGGTCGCCGAGTCGTGCCCCTGATCGGAGAGCACCTTGACGCCGGCTTCCCCGAGGTCGCGCAAATCGATGAACGAGAACTCGTTGTCCACGTCGAACGGCACCTCGACGGGGCCCGCCGGGGCCCTCCCCCACGTCGACAGGACGATCTGCGCGAACATCGAGGGCTGGAGGATCGTCCAGTTCAACCGCGAAGCCCGCACCGCCGCCTCGGCGTTCGCCTTGCGCAGGTGGTGGCGGAGCCCGGGGGTGTGCGGGTGGAGGACGGACAGGTACACGAACCGACGCGCGCCCGCGTGCTCGGCCGCCTCGAGTGCCCTGATCGCGAGGACGTCCTCGTCGGGGTGGAACGCCGGCGGAATCATGAACACGAAGTCGGCGTTCTCGAGCGCCTGACGGACCGTGTCCGGCTTCTCCAGGTCGGCCTCGACGATGTCGTCCACGCCCAGGGCGGCCACTCGTTCCCGGCCTGCCGGGCCGTGCACGACGGCCCGGACCCGGAAGGGGGCTCGCAGCGCGGCCTCCAGCACGTACGTACCGCAGAGCCCGGCCGCCCCGATCACCGCGATCAGGGGCGGCTCCTGACGGCGTACGACTTCTGATGCGGACACTTTCCGGCTTCCTCTCGCTGTCAGGGATTGATCACTGTCATCCACATGGGGTCGTCGACGCGTTGCTGTATCGCGTCCACGGCCTTGAGCGCCTCGGTGAGCGGGAACCGGTGGGTGATGAGTTCGTCCGCCGTGAGGGCGCCCGTCGCCAGCAGCCGCAGGACGTCCGTCGCGTCCTGGCGGGTGTAGGCGCGCGTGCTGACGAAGCGCCAGCAGTGCATCATCAGGGCGATGGGGGGCAGCGTCAGCGGGGTGGAGTTCCCGCCCATGTGCACGAGTGTGCCGCCGGTGGCCATGCTCGCCATGGTCTGGCCGAGGGCGGGGCCCTCCGGGATGAAGTCGATGACGGCATGGGCTCCCTCGGGTGCCAGCTCGCGCAGCCGACGGGTGAGAGTGCCGTCGGTCGACCAGTTCTCGGGGAGTTCGTCGAGCGCGACGACACCGGCCGGGATGTCGCCGGCGAGCCCGGCGACGCGGTCGAGACGGTCGGCGTCACGGCCGACGAGGATCAGACGGGCGACGCCGAAGTGCTCCGCGAGCTTGACCGTCGCGGTTCCCATGGTGCCGGTCGCGGCGGTGACCACGAGAGTGGCCCGCTCCGGAAGGTCGGCACACTTGAGTGCGCGCACGGCGTTGGCCAGATCCTGGACCTGGCGGCGACGTCGAAGCCGACGGAGTCCGGCAGGGAGTCGATCAGCCAGTGCGGGACACGGACGTACTCCGCGAGTCCGCCGTCGTGGTACTGCTCGTACAGGGGCATCGGGGCATCACCGAAGGCGGCGTGGCCGAGCATGGCCTGCTGGGCGCACATCATGTCCCGGTCGGTACGGCAGTAGTCGCACTCACGGCAGTTCAGCAGGGGATGCACCCGCACCCGGTCGCCCACCGCGTGGCCCGTGACGTCGCGGCCGACGGCGGAGACGACGCCTGCGGCCTCATGGCCGAGTGTGGTGGGCAGATGCTTGAGCGCCCCCATCCGCAGCAGGCGCATGATGCCCGGCGCCAGGCCGGCGGAGACCACCTTCACCACCACGTCGAGCGGACCCGGCTCGGGGACGGGCACCTCCTCCAGGACGAGTGCCTCGGCGCCCTGGTGCGCTCGCAGGGCAAGCATCGTGGTCATCGGCGGACCTCCACGGTGAGGCTCGGGAGCCGTTCTGGCGTACAGGCGTCCGCCGTACGCGTGGTCTCGGCGACCTGGGGCAGTTCCTGGTGCGAGAGAAGACTGACGTAGCCACCGGGCTCGGTCACGACGCTGGTGTGGGAGATGCCGAGCGGGATGCGCACGAAGTCGCCCGGTTCCAGGTCGACGACGCCCCGCTGGGTGATCAGCGTGCGGTGACCATGGGCCTGGTACTGGATCTCGTCGGCGTCGAGGGTGCGCCGGTAGCGGCGCTCGCCGCCAGGGGTGGTGGTGACCATGCCGAGGCGGATGCGGTCTGTCGCGTACATCCAGGTGACGTCCTGACCGGGATCGGCCCGCAGCACCGCCATCCGCCGGTCCTCCTGGTGCACCTGCTCCAGCAGGAGCTGTTCGTCGACCCCGAAGACGGTGATGTCGTGGCCGAGCGCGGCCATGCACTGAGTGATCGCCTCGTTGGCCTCGCCGGGCTGCCAGCCGGGGAACGGCGGGAACACGGCCGCGGACTCCCGCTGGGCCGGGACCAGTTCGGCGACCGGCGCCGGAATGTAGAACAGCAGATGGCTGTCCTCGCGGCCGTAGTTGTCGTGGGCCACGCCGCGCGGGATGCGGGAGAACTCGCCCGGCTGGAACTCGATCACGCCGAGCTCGGACATCAGCGTCCGCCCGCCGCCGATCTGGTAGGAGATCTCGTCGACGTCGCAGTTGCGGTGGTAGAACGGCTGCCGGCCGTCCATCTTCTGCCACTCGACGCGGATCTCGTCGTTCTCGTAGACACCGCGCGGCGGGGCGAACGCCTCCGGCTCGTACTGCTGCGGGTAGTGCACCACGGTCAGCGGCGGGTGCTCCTGCCACAGTTTGACCGGCACCTTCGGGGCATGCGGCGGCGAGAGCAGCAGGTGCTCGTCGCGGACGACGCTGCGCAACGGCTGGTCGGAGCCGAGGACCATGACGTCTTCGACGACACTCACGGGGACCTCCTTGTCTTCGGGTACGTGTCCTTGGGCGGTCACCTCTTTCGGCCCCAGTACATCTCGATGCCCTTCCACTCCATCACCTGAGGGCTGTCGACCTTGTCCCCGAACGCCTCACGGATCTGCTCTCCGGAGTAGTAGGGAATGTCGTCCACGGGGACGTGCGCGAAGAGTTTGTCGAACCACTGCCGAAGGTGGACGTCGGAGTCGATACGGGACGTGAACGTCGCTCCCTTCAGGACCGCCTCGGCCAGCACGATGCGTCGCCCGGGCTTCATCACCCGCAGCAGGTCCGCGGCCGTCTCGGGCCAGTCGTCACAGTGCTGTGTCGCCTGCAGCACGGCGACGCAGTCGTAGGCCTCGTCCTCCACGCCGTCCGTGTACGACCAGCGCCAGCAGCCGATCTGGCCGTTCCGCCCGGGGACCTTGCCGAGGACGGCGTTCCGTCCGTCCTTGATGATCTCCACGGTGTCGATGACACCCTCCGGGCCCACCAGGGCCCGCATGTCCTCGACCCACCCGGAGGGAGCGATGCCCTCACCGATGAGCAGCACCCGGTCTCCGGCACGGAGTTCGAGCAGGCCGTAGACGATCTCGGAGACCGGCCGGGCCAGCTCCTGCCAGATGTACGGCAGGCCACCGGCGATGGCCATGGCCATTTCCCACTTCACCCGCCGGTCGAGGTCCTGGATCTCCGGTCCGAAACGCTCCTCGTCCCAGGGCTGGATGTACTTCCAGGGGTCTCCGCCACCGAAGCCGTTCTCGGCTTGTGCACTCATGTCGTCGTGTCCTCCGTAGCTGCGAAGCGCCGGCAGCAGCTCGGCCCAGGAGCCACGGGCGCCGCCCTCTTGAACGCAAGACGAGCGTAGCACCGCACGCGATTAGCCAAAAGTCTTGTGTTTTTCCAGGTCTTCCCTGCAGCGATACGTCCGTGTAACTCTGACCCCGGTTCAAGAGATGGGACCATGAACGGGTCCGACGCTTGCTCAGGAAGGCAGATCTTCAATGTCCGACCAGCACGAGAGAGCCGCATCCCGGCGCGTCCTGGTCGTGGGGGCAGGGCCGGTGGGCCTCGCTCTCGCGACCGAGTTGGGGTGGCGTGGTGTACCGGTCACCGTGATCGACCAGGGCGACGGCCACGTCCCCTTTCCCGCAGGCGAGGCGATCTTTTCCCGCACCATGGAACACCTGCGCCGCTGGGGCTGCGCGGAAGAGGCACGCACGGGGTCGGCACCGCCCCCCGACTACCCGCACCGCACGGTGTTCGCCACCTCTGCCACGGGGCGCGTCCTCGCCGACTTCGACTACGGGGTCACCAACCGGTCCTCGGGCGTGTACACCCCGCTGACACCGGAGGGCCCCGCGTTCCTGTCCAAGTTCTCCTTCGTGCCGTTGCTCGCCCGCACGGCCGGTGAACTGCCGGGAGTGGTGATCAGGTACGGCACCCGCCTGGAGACGGTGGAGCAGGACTTGGAGGGTGTCCTGGCCGTTGTGCGCGACGTGGCGAGCGGTGCCACCGAGACGCTGGCCGGCGCGTACCTGGTGGCCTGCGACGGAGGCCGCAGCGGCGTCCGCCGGGCGCTCGGCATCGAGTTCGAGGGCATGTTCGCGCAGGGGCACAACTTCGCCGTGCACTTCCGTGCGCCACAGCTGCTGGACCTGCTGCGGGAGCGTCTCGGCGGCCCTGCGGTGCAGATCCACACCTTGTCGTCGGCGCGCAGGCCGTACATCACGGTCGTCAACGGCGTGGACGAGTGGCGGCTCTCGGTCTACCTGGACGAGGAGCCCGACCCCGATGACGCGGTCGCCTGGATACGCGAGGCCGCCGGTGCTCCGATCGACGTGGAGATCCTCGCGGCGCAGCCCTGGAGCGGACACTGCGTCGTGGCCCGCGCCTACCGCGAGGGGCGGGTGTTCCTCGCCGGCGACGCCGCGCACCTGCTGTGGCCCAAGGGGGGCTTCGGCGCCAACACCGGGATCGGCGACGCCGTGGACCTCGGCTGGAAGCTCGCCGCGACCCTCCAGGGCTGGGGCGGCCCGGCGCTCCTGGACAGCTACGAGAAGGAGCGGCGGCCGATCGCGGTCCGCAACGTCACGGAGGCCTCCAGCAACTGGAGGGCCGACGCGCAGCTCGTCCCCGATCCGGTGCTCGACCGCATGGACGCGGAAGGCGACCGGCTGCGTCGTGAGCTGGGCGAGGAGATCCGCCGGTCCCGGGCCAAGGAGTTCCGCTGCACGGGCGTCCAGCTCGGCTACCGCTACAGCGGCTCACCGGTCTGCGTGCCGGACGGCAGTCCGGAGCCGCCCGACGCGCCGGACGAGTACGTACCGTCGACCTGGCCCGGCTGCCGCGCACCGCACGTCTGGCTGCCCGACGGCACTTCGGTGCTCGACCACTTCGGGCGCGGGTTCACGCTCGTGGTCTCGGGCTCCGCGGACCCGTCGCCGCTGGTGCGGGCCGCCCGCCGGTGCGGTGTGCCCTTGACGGTGCTGCGCCTCGCCGACCCGGCCGCCGCGGAACTGTACGAGCGGCCGCTCGTTCTCGTCCGCCCGGACGGCCACGTCGGCTGGCGCGGCCGGCAGGCTCCCGCGGACGCCGTCGCCGTACTCGACGTGCTGCGCGGGGCGACGCTCCCAGTTTCGGATGCGGTACCGGCGGGAGTCGGGGCCCGCCTCGTCTGAGGTACGCGCTCAGCGCCCGCGGCCCTTGGCCCCCGAGCTCCTGGCCAGGACGGACTCCATCAGGAACCGGAGCATCTCGTGGGCCGGTCTGTTCCAGTCGTTGGGCACGTGCGCCCCTTCGAACACGGCGACCGCGACATCGCGGAGGAGCGCGGCATCGACGCCGGAGGCGTTGTCGAGGCCGCGCTCGGCCATGAGCTCGTCGACCAGTCCCACGATCCAGTTCAGAAAGGTGTTGTGGGCCTCGCGGACCGCCTCCGAATGGGGCAGCCGGTCGTGCATGGCCTGGTGCAGCGGGCGGGAGTAGCGCATGTCGGACAGCCCGCGCACCAGGCGGCTCAGCGGGTCGGCGCCGGCCTGCTCCTCGTTCAGAATGCGGAGCTCGCGACTGAGCATGCGGTTCATGACGGCGGCGAAGATGTCGTCCTTGGAGTCGAAGTACCAGTAGACGTTGCCCCGGGCCACACCTGCGGCGGCGCTGATGTCCGCCATCGTGGTCTTGACGTAGCCCTTCGCCAGGAAGAGCTCGGTGGCCGCGGCTAGCAGATCACCCGTGCGCTCCTCCCGGGGGATCTGTTGGCGGTTCCGCGGCATCCCGACTCCTCCCGTGAGTTCACCCCGTCTCACGTGAGTGTAGACACCCGGCAGACCGCCCCAGTCGGTTCAGTCCACGGCGGGACGGGCGAGGCCGTGGTCGTAGGCGAAGATCACGGCCTGGATGCGGTCACGGGCGCCGATCTTGGCCAGGACACGGCCGACGTGCGTCTTGACGGTGGACTCGGACAGCACGAACCGCGTGGCGATCTCCCCGTTGGTCCAGCCTTTGCCGACCGCCACCAGGATCTCGCGTTCACGGTCGGTCAGCGAGGTGAGCCTCGGGTCCTCGGCGGGGTCCGATCGGTGCGAGGGGACGTACTGGGCGAACTCCTCCAGGAGGCGGCGGGTGAGGGCGGGCGCGATGACGGCGTCGCCGGAGGCGACCGCGCGGATCCCGGCGAGGAGTTCCTCGGGGCGCGCGTCCTTGAGGAGGAACCCGCTCGCGCCGGCCCGCAGGGCGGCGTGGACGTACTCGTCGAGGTCGAAGGTGGTGAGCACGAGGACGTGGGAGCGGCCGCCGGCGGCGACGATGCGGCGGGTGGCCTCGATGCCGTCCATGCCGGGCATGCGGACGTCCATCAGGACGACGTCCGGGCGCAGCTCGGCCGTCTTGCGGACCGCTTCGGCGCCGTGGGCGGCCTCACCGACGACGTCGGTCTCGGGGACGGAGTCCAGGAGCAGGTGGAAGCCGTAGCGTTGCAGCGGCTGGTCGTCCACGATGAGCACGGTGGTCACCGGTCACCGCCGCTTCCCGGCGTGAGGTCGAGGACGGCCTCGACGTTCCATCCTGCGCCCGCCGCCGGTCCCGCGCTGACGGTGCCGCCGTACAGGGCCGCTCTCTCCCGCATGCCCACCAGGCCGTGTCCTTCCTCGTTCGGCGGTCCGGACGGTGCGGCCGGGCCGGTGTCCTGGACTCGGATGGTCAGCCGGCTGTCCTCGACGAGGATCGCCAGGTGCACCCGCGCGTCGGTGTCGGCGTGTTTCAGGGTGTTGGTGAGGGCTTCCTGGACGATGCGGTACACCGTCAGCTGCACCCCGCTGTCCAGGGCGTCCACCTCCCCCGACGTCCGGTAGACCACCTCCAGTCCGGCGGCGCGCACCGTGGCGCACAGCGACTCGATGTCCGCGATGCCGGGCTGCGGGCTGAGTTCGGGCCCGCGGGACGGACCGGCCCCGTCCTGACGCAGCACACCCAGCACGCGCCGCAGCTCGCCGAGGGCCTGTCGGCCGGTGTCACCGATGAGCTGCAGAGCCTCCTTGCCCCGCGCGGGCTGGAGGTCACTGGCGTAGGCGCCGGCGTCGGCGAGGGTGATGATGACGGACAGGTTGTGGCCGACGATGTCGTGCATCTCGCGGGCGACACGGGTGCGTTCGGTGGCCGTGGCCAGTCTGCTGCGCTGGTCGCGTTCGATCTCCAGCCGGGCCGCCCGCTCGCGCAGTCCGGCGAGCTGGGCCCGGCGGATGCGGACCATCAGGCCGAGCGCGAGGGCCGCGGTCGCCGTGCTCAGCAGGAAGAACAGCGCGTCCCACACGGACACGGCCGCGGACGCGCGCACCGCGACCAGCACCATGGCGCCCGCCGTGACCGCACAGGCCCAGGGCAGCTGCCGCAGCCGCCCGTGCAGGGCCAGGCTGTACAGCGCGATCAACAGGGCGATGTCCGCGCGCATCGCGGCGCCCAGGGACCACTGCAGGACGAACACCGCGGCGATGACGGCGAACGCCACGAGGGGTTTGCGTCGCCGCCACAGCAGGGGCAGTACCAGTCCCGCCTGGAAGGCCAGCATCCCCACGACGGGCAGGTGGGTGAAGGCGACCCGGAAACGGCGCGGGCTGTCGCCGTCGTCCACACCGCCGTGGATCAGGTCGGGCAGACAGAACATCAGGAAGACCAGGACGACGACCGCGGTGTCCAGTACCCAGGGACGTGCCCGGTCGGCATGCCGCAGCCGCTGGCCGCCCCGGGACAGTCGGGCGACCAGCGGTCCCATCCCGCCGAGGTCATCGGTGGCCACGGACGTCACCTGTCCATGGTGCGGGCGTCAGACGTCACTGCGCACGAGCCGGTACGCCGCGCCGCCCAGCACCAGCGCCGTCCAGCACAGGAACACCAGCAGCCCGGCGCCCGGCGACAGGGTCGTGGAGTCGTGGGTCAGGGAGAACATCGCCTCCCCCGCGTTCGACGGCAGGTAGGGACTGATGCCGTCCTGCCAGGAGCTGGGCAGCAGGGAGATCAGGCCGGGGATCAGCATCAGGGAGGCCACCAGGACCGAGATCCCGCCGGCCACGGACCGCAGCAGTGCGCCCAGGGCGGTGCCGATCACCCCGACCAGGCCGAGGTAGAGCCCGGCGCCCAGCAGACTCCGCAGGACACCGGCGTGCGAGAAGCCCATGGCCGCGGGCGTACCGGAGACGATGCCGCCCCCGATCAGGAAGGCGACGAACGCACCCAGCGTGCCCACCGCCAGTGCGACCAGTCCGAACACGACCGCCTTGGACCACAGCACGGGCAGTCGGCGGGGCACCGCCGCGAGGGTCGAGCGGATCATGCCGGTCGAGTACTCCCCCGCCGTGACCAGTACGCCGAGGACGCCCAGGGCCAGCTGGGCGAAGTTCGTACCGAAGAGGGACAGGCTCACGGTCGTCGAGTCGGCGAAGTCCCGGTCCAGGTTTCCGGAGTCGATCCCCGACTTGTAGCGGCTCGCGGCGATGACGCCGAAGGCCACCAGGAACAGCAGGCCCAGGCCCAGGGTGATCCAGGTCGAGCGCAGGGACCACAGCTTGGCCCATTCGGAGGCCAGCACACGCCGTCCGGTCACGCGGTAGGCGGGGCGGGGGCGGGTGGTCCGGGGTTCCTCGGTGGTTGCGGTGAGGGTGCTCACGCGGTCCTCCCGAGGACGTCGATGCCGGTCGTGGTGCCGTGGTACTCCACGGCATCCCTGGTCAGGTCCATGAACGCCTCCTCCAGCGATACGGTCCGCGGGCTCAGCTCGAACAGCGCGATCCCGTGCTCAGCGGCCTTGAGGCCGATCTCGCGGGCGCTCAGCCCGGTGACCTGCAGCTCCTCGGAGCCGACCTGACCGGTGACGTCGACGCCCGGCCCGGCCAGCACGTCCCGCAGCCGCGCCGGGTCCTGCGTCGCCACCTCCACCGTGTCGCCGCCCGCCTCGCGGATCAGGTCGGCCACCGTGGTGTCGGCGAGCAGCCGGCCGCGTCCCACGACGATCAGATGATCCGCCACCAGGGCCATCTCGCTCATCAGGTGCGAGGACACGAACACCGTCCGGCCCTCGTCGGCGAGCCCCTTGAGGAGGTTGCGGATCCAGAGCACGCCCTCCGGGTCCAGCCCGTTGACCGGTTCGTCCAGCATCACCGTCTGCGGATCGCCCAGCAGGGCCGCGGCGATGCCGAGCCGCTGGCCCATGCCGAGGGAGAAGGCGCCGGCCCGCTTCTTCGCCACGCTGTCCAGTCCCGCGAGGCCGATGACCTCGTCGACCCGGCGGCCCGGAATGCCATGGGTCAGCGCGAGGGCCTTGAGGTGGTTGTACGCCGAACGGCCCGGGTGGATCGACTTCGCCTCCAGGAGCGCGCCGACCTCCTGGAGCGGCGCCTGGTGGCGGGCGTAGTGCTGACCGTTCACGGTGACGGAGCCGCTCGTCGGGGCGTCGAGGCCGACGAGCATGCGCATGGTCGTGGACTTGCCCGCCCCGTTGGGGCCGAGGAAGCCGGTCACGGTACCCGGCTTCACGACGAAGTCCAGGCCGTCGACGGCCGTCTTCTCCCCGTACCGCTTGGTCAACTGCCGTGAGTCGATCATTCGCGCTCTCCCTCTGGGGCTCCGGCGTCCGTCACTTCCGACGCCACACCGGCCACGCTAAGCGGCGAATCAGCCCGACCCGGTGGTACCGGGGGGCTGATCTACGCCGTACGCGTGGTACCGCGGTACTACGCGCCCACCTGCGGTGCTGTCCGGCGACGCCCGCCGACGAGTCAGTCCGACTTCTCGCCGCTCTCGGCCAGGATCCTGCCGAGGGCGCCGGCGAGGGCTCCTGCCATGGCTCCCTGCGGCCTGCCGAAGGTCGAGGCGGAGAACCGGGCGGGGCCGGTCTTGGCGGTGAAGGAGTGCGCGTAGGCGAACTCCCGCAGTCCCTCCTCCCCCTGCTTACGCCCGTAACCGCTGTCGCCGCGACCGCCGAACGGCACCGCGGGGTTCATGGAGAACACCAGTGCGTCGTTGATGCTGGTCATTCCCACGCGGAGGCGACGGGCGATGGCTTCTCCGCGGTCGCGGCTGAAGACGGCGCTGCCGAGCCCGTACCGGCCGGCGTTGATGTGGGCGACGGCCTCGTCGGCGTCGGCGACCTTGATGACGGCCAGCGTCGGCCCGAACGTCTCCTCCGTCGCCGCGAGGGCGTCGGGGGTCACTCCGACCAGGACGGTGGGCGTGACATAGCGGTCACCCACCGAGTCGAGGCCGCCCACGGTGGCTGTGGCGCCGCGCTCCAGAGCGTCCTGGATGTGTTCGCGGATGATGGAGGTCTGGCTCGGCAGCGGAACCGGCCCGATCTCCGCGTCCTCGTCGCTGCCGACGCGTACCTGCCCGGCGAGCGCGCTGATCTTCTCGACGAACTCGTCGTGCACCGACTCGACGACGTAGGCCACTTCGAGACTGATGCAACCGTGCCCGGTGTTCTGCATGGCGCCCCACACGACGTGAGCGGCGGCTTCGTCCAGGTCGGCGTCCTCGGCGACGATGACGCCGTCCTTGCCGCCGAGTTCCAGCAGTACGGGGGTCAGGGTCTGCGCACACTGGGCGGCCACCGTCCTGCCCGTGGCGACGCTGCCCGTGAACGCGAGCTTGTCGAGGCCGGCCTCGATGAGCGCCTGCCCCGTGGCGCCGTATCCGTTCAGGTTCTGCAGGACGGCCGGCAGGTCCGGAACGGCACGCTGCCAGGTGCGGACGAGCCATTCGGCGACGCCGGGCGTGATCTGGCTGGGTTTGAGGATGACGGCGTTCCCGGCCGCGAGCGCGTCGACGAGGATGGCCGCGGGAGTGAGCAGGGGGAAGTTCCACGGGCCGATGACGCCGACCACGCCGTACGGCTGGTACTCGACCCACGCACGCTGGTTGGGCGTGGTGGGACTGGCCGGAACCTCCCGGCGCCCCAGGGCGCGTGCGGCGTTGTCGGCGGCGTACTGCACGTGCTCGAGCGTGCCGAGCACCTCCACGCGGGCGTCGTCGAGGGGCTTGCCGTTCTCGGCGTGAATGAGCGCGGCGCCCTCCTCGCCGCCCCGGGCTATCTCCCGCCGCCATGCGCGCAGTCGCTCCGCGCGGCCCTCGAAGCCGAGGTCCCACCAGGCCCCGGTGACCGAGCGTGCGGCGGCGACGGCCGCGGCGGCCTCTTCCTTGCCGGCCACGGGGTAGCGGGCGAACTCGGCGCCGGTGGCCTGGTCGATGGTGACGACCTCGGTCGCGTCGTATCCGATGACGCCGTCACGTGTGCTCGCCGGAATGTTGTCGGTCATGGGTCTTCCCCTACTCGGATCATTGAGAACGTGTGCCGTGCCGAACGATCGACACTTGGGCACCGGTAGCCGCAGAGCCGGAAGCGCTCTCGGCGGGCGGACGTGGCGCAGCCGTCGGAGGTGACCCACGGCCGGGTTTGGGGCGCCGAGGAGGCGCCCGCTGCTACGCGCCGGGGGTGCGGTAGCGAGCCGCGAGGGTGGGCTGGTTGCCGCCGGTGAGCAGCGCGGACTCCGCGGTCAGCAGGGCGTCGAGGGCTGCGGCCTGGTCCTCCAGACCGGGGGCGCACACGGTCTCCCCCAGGCGCAACCCGACCAGGCTGGCCGAGGCGACGTCCTGCGGGGTCATCGCCCAGGGGATGTGGTGGCCGGCGCCCTGGTTCCACTCCGTGGCCACGACGCCGGGCAGCAGCACCTGCGTACGGATGGGTGTGTCGGCGAGCTCGCCCGCGAGGGTCCGGGTGAAGGCGACGGTGGCGGCCTTCGCCGCCGCGTAGAGAGTGCGTCGGGGTGCGTGGGAATCGGTGAGGCCCCCGCTGAAGGCCAGCAGCGAGGCCACCGTGATGATCGCGCCTTCTCCGGCGGCGAGCATTCCGGGAAGCGCGGCGTGGACCAGCCGAACGGGGGCCACGGCGTTGAGGGTGAGCAGGCGGTCCACGTCGGCCGGGTCGACGTCGACGAGCGGGGCGTAGCCGCCGGCGCCCGCGTTGCTGACCAGCAGACGCACATCCCCCGCGGCGAGGCGGCCGGTGACAGCGGTGACGCCTTCGTGGGTGCCGAGATCAGCGGGCAGCACCTCCACGGCCGCGCCCCGGGCGCGGAGCTCCTCCGCGAAGTCGCCGAGCCGGTCCGCGCGGCGCGCCACCAGGACGAGGTCGTGGTCATCCGCCAGCAGTCGGGCGTATTCGGCACCGATACCGGAGGAAGCGCCGGTGATGAGGGCAATCGTTCGTGTCATACGTCGAGCATGCCTCAAACGTTGGCTTACTGTCAAACACTTGATACCCATGAAGTGTCGTACCCTTGGCGGGTGATACGTGATGACGATGAACCCGTGGGCCTCGGCGCGCTCGACCGCGTGACCTGGGCATTGCGCCGCGCGGAGCTGGCGGTGCTGACACTCAAGGAACAGCGGCTGCGCCCGCTCGGCATGGCCCCTGCGCACTACACCCTGCTGATGTCGGTGCACAGCGAACCAGGGCTGGCCGGCGCGGAGTTGGCCCGCCGCCTCAACGTCACCCCCCAGGCGGTCGCCTCCCTCGTGGCCCGCCTGGAGGGTCGCGGCCAGTTGGAGAGGCGCGAGCACCCACGCCACCGGCACGTGCAGGAGCTGCACCTCACCGACGCCGGACGGGAAGCGCTGCGCGCGGCAGACCAGGTGATCGCCGACATCGAGCGCCACGTCACCGAGGGGCTGGGACAGGCGGAGAGCGCGCAACTGCGGGCGCTGCTCGACCAGGTGAGCAAGACGGTGCGCAACGCCTGAGCCCGTCGGCCGGCGGGCCACGGGCGCGGTGACGGCACGGGTGCACCCCATCGGGACTCGTGAAGCCACCGGTGCGGCCGGGGGGCGGATTACGGGACGAGGACGATCTTCCCCGTCGTATGCCCGGTCATGATCTGCCGATGCGCCGCGGCGGCTTCGCGCAGCGGATGGCTGGCGGCGATCAGGACGCGCAGCCGCCCGGCCCCCGCGGCTTCGGTGAGCTGCAGGCGCGCGGCGGCGCGGACTTCCGTGCCGGGGTCCGCGCCGGGCCCGCCGCCCAGGAGCCTGATCCCGGCTCGGGCGCCGCGTTCGAACGCCGCGACGGTCGCGATGCGGGACCGGTCCGCCACCAGCTCCACCGAGACGTCCACCGCCTCGTCGGTGCCCACCAGATCGGCCGCCGCGTGGACGCCCTGCGGCGCTGCCGCACGCACCCGGTCCGCCAGGCCCGGCCCGTATGCGATCGGAATCGCCCCCAGGTCGCGCAGGACGTCGTGCTTGGCCGGGCTCGCCGTCCCCAGCACCCTCGCGCCGCGCTCGACGGCCAACTGCACGGCCATCAGGCCGACGCCACCGGCGGCACCGTGGATCAGCACCGAGTCGTTCTCACGCAGGCCGATCGCTTCGAGGACGTGCACAGCGGTGACGCCCGTGACCATCAGTCCTCCGGCCTGCTCCCATGAGAGAGCGGCGGGCTTGGGCACCACCGACGAGGCGGGGACGACGAGTTCGGCCGCGTACGCGCCGGGCGCCCGGTACGCGATCACCTCGTCGCCGGTCCGCACCGGACCCGCGGGGCCGGTCGCGTCGGCACCGACAGCGGTCACCACACCGGCCGCTTCGGCGCCCAGCCGCATCGGCAGGTTCGCCGGATCGGTTCCGAAGACGCCGCTGTACATCTTGTGGTCGAAAGGGTTGACGCCGACGGCGCGGACCGCGATGCGCACCTGACCCGGCCCGGGCTCCGCCACCTCGACGTCGATCACCGACAGCACCTCGGGACCACCGTAGGCACGCGCTACTACTGCTTCGCTCATGTCACAGGACAACGCGCCACCGGAAAGCCCGATTCCCCTTTCTGGGACTTTTTTTGAGCGGAGCGCTCCGCTCCGATAGATTGGGTGATCGATCATCCGACACGGAAGGACCCATGAACGTCACAACCAAGCCCACGGCCCTGGTGACCGGCGGCAGCCGGGGAATCGGCGCCGCCACGTCGCGGGCGCTGGCAGCTCGCGGCTACCGCGTGGCCGTCAACTACTTCTCCCAGCGCGAGGCGGCCGACCGGGTGGTCAAGCTCATCGAGGCCGACGGCGGCGAGGCCTTCGCCGTGCAGGCCGACGTGTACGACCCCGTCCAGGCGACCGAACTGCTGGAGCGCTCCGCGGTCGACGGGCGCCTGGACGTCCTTGTCTGCAACGCCGGCGCCCGCTTCACCCCGACTCCTGTGCAGACCCTCGCCTGGGACGACTTCAGGACGAAGATGACGGCCGAACTCGCATCCGTCTACACCCTCACCCAGCGGGCACTGGAGCTCATGGGAGCCCAAGGCCACGGCCGGATGGTGTACGTCTCCAGCGCCGTGGCAGATGGTCCGCCGGCCCCGGGCATGGCCGCCCACGGCACCGCCAAGGCCGCCTTGAACACCTTCGCCCGCTTCGTCGCCCATGAGGCCGGTCCGCTCGGCGTCAACGTCAATGTCGTGGCACCGGGTTACGTCCGCACGGAGAGCAGCGCGGGCATGCCGCAGGAGTTCCAGCGGCGGCTGGCGGAGAACACGCCCCTGGGGCGGGTCGCGGAGCCGGAGGACGTGGCCCGGGCGATCGTGATGCTCGTCGGCGAGGAGGCCGCCTTCGTGACCGGCGAGGTGATCACCGTCGACGGTGGGTACGGCCTGGCCCGCCGGTAGGGAAAAATACCCGTCCATGGGTGACACGCAGACCGGCAGACCGCGCGGCCGCCGACGGGAGGCGGACCGCAACGACGCCCGCCTCATGCGGGCCGCGCGCGAAGTCTTCGCCGAGCTCGGCTGGGACGCCCCCGTCTCGGAGATCGCCCGCCGGGCGGGCATAGGCATGGGCAGCCTCTACCGCCGTTACCCCAGCAAGGAACTGCTGGCTCAGCGGATGCGGATCCTGGGGATGGAACAGCTCGTCGCGCAGGCCCGCACGGCTCTCGCCGAGGAGCCCGACCCTTGGGCCGCCTTCGCCCGCTTCCTGCGGGACGCGCTCTCGGAACAGGGGGCGGGCGGTCCGCTCCTCTCCCTGGTCGGTGGCCGGCTGCCGGCCACCGACGAGACCGTGGCGGCCGCCGAGCAGCTCCGGGCCGCCCTCGACGACCTCGTGGACGGCGCCCACCGCGCAGGACTGCTGCGCGGCGACTTCACCTCCGCCGACGTCCCCTTGCTCCTCGAACACCTCACCGCACGGATCCCCGTCACCGACGAACGCGCCACCACGCTCCACCTGCGGTACCTGGACCTGGTCCTCGCCGGGTTGCGCACGCCGGCCACCGACGGTCCCACCGCGTTGCAGAGCCCGCCTCCGGACTGGGCGGAACTCAGCGCACTGTGGAACGCCTCAGGGGGCTGAGCCCGGCGCCCCGCGGGCAACCGGCAAGCGACTCAGTGCTCCGCAGCGGCGCTACCGCAACCATGGCCACCTCCCGCCGTCCTGACCATCGTCGACGGACCGAAGTCCACACGGTCCGCGGGGCCCCTCAGGCCGCCAACAGCGCCGCCAGGGCTCGGTCCATCGCGGCGTTGAACTCTTCCGGCGTCAGCGGCAGACGGGACTTGATGTCGCGACTCCACTGGTCGGCGAGGACCTCGGCGGAGCCCGCCTCGACGCCGTCGAGCGCCGCGTCGGCCAGGTCCGACGGAGCGATCTTGTCCACGGGCCAGCCCGCCGCCATGTCGGTGTCGGCCAGGCCGAGGTGTACCGCTGTGACGAGCGTGCCCTGCTCGGCGAGCTCCAGTCGGACGCCGTTGGTCATGGCCCAGGCGGCGGCCTTGCTCAGGTGGTAGGCATTGGCGCCCTTGATCCCGAACCACGACACGGCGGAGAGGACGTTGACGATCGCGCCCCCGCCGTTCCTGGCGAGCGCCGGCGCGAACTCCCGGATCATTCCCAGGTGGCCGAACATGTTGGTCTCCAGCTCGTGCCGCACCGCGTCCAGCGAACCGGTCACCAGGTCGGTCCCCGTACTGATTCCCGCGTTGTTGATGAGCAGCGAGACGTCCGGGGCGGCCTCGGCGGCGGCCCTCACGGATGCGGGATCGGTGATGTCGAGGGGCAGCACCTCGACCCCGGGCAGGTCCACGGTCTCCGGACGGCGGGCCGTCGCGTAGACCTTGCGGGCGCCCCGTTCGAGCAGGCGCTGGGCGAAGGCGCGGCCCAGGCCGCGGTTGGCTCCGGTGACAAGGGCGACGGAGTTGTTGATGTCCATGGCCCGTACGCTAAAACCTGACGTCAGCGTCAGAGGCAAGTGCTGTCGTCAGGGCCAGGGGTGAGAGGAATCACCATGGCTGTCACGGTGGTTGCGGCCGAGCGGTTGATCCGCATCGGCGTAGCGCCCGCCGTTTCACCGGGCCGGTGTGACCCGGCACCACCGCGTCACCTCGAGAGCGGGCGCCGCGGTGGTGGGAGTGCGTCAGGCTGCGTAGGAAGCGAGCAGTTCGTTGTACTGCTTGGCGGCAGTGGCCAGGTCCTCGTCGGAGAGGCCGAAGGCGGCGCCGTACACCTTGACCATCGGCTTCTGGATGTCGAACTGGCACAGCCGCAGGGTCGCCTCCCAGTTGCTGAGGAGGGTCTCGATGGTGGCCTGGTTCGAGCCTTCGGGCGTGTAGTGATCGGCGGGGACACCGGTCGTGACCGCGACGACGGCCTTCTTGCCGGCCAGCTGCGAAGTGGAGCCGTCGATGGTGAAGGCCCAGCCGAAGGTGAAGACCTTGTCCTGCCACTGCTTGAACAGAGGGGTGGTGTTGTACCAGAACACCGGGTGCTGGAAGACGATCACGTCGTGCTCGGCCAGCAGCGCCTGCTCTGCGGCGACATCGATCCGGAAGTCGGGGTAGGTGGCGTAGAGGTCGTGCACCGTGACATGGGCCAGATCGCGGACGGCGTCCACGAGCGCCGCGTTGGCCCTCGACTGGGACAGGTCGGGGTGGCCTACGACAAGAAGAACCTTGGACATGAGGAGAAACCTTTTCAGTGATCGGTGAGATGGGTGGCGGACGCGGGTCAGCGATCAGCGGTCGATGCTGGACATGTTGGCCTCGTCGTGGCGTTCGCCCGCGGCCGGTGTGAGGTTGTTGAGGCGGTCGAGCTGGGCCGGGGTGAGTTCGACGGCGTCGGCGGCGGTGTTCTCCTCGACGCGGGTGACGCGGCGGGTGCCGGGGATGGGGGCGATGTCGTCGCCGCGGGACAGCAGCCACGCCAGTGCGGTCTGGGCGGGGGTGGCGCCGATCTCGGCGCCGATGGCGCGGACTTCGTCGACGATGGCCAGGTTGCGCTGGAAGTTCTCGCCGGTGAAGCGGGGGTTGGTCTTGCGCCAGTCGTCGTCGGTGAAGTCGTCGACGGTGCGGATCTGTCCGGTCAGCAGGCCGTGGCCGAGCGGGGAATAGGGCACGAAGCCGATGCCGAGCTCGCGCAGCAGCGGGAGGATCTCGGCCTCGACGTCACGGGTCCACAGCGAGTACTCGGTCTGCAGCGCGGCCACCGGGTGGACGGCGTGGGCGCGGCGGATCGTGTCGGGGCCGGCTTCGGAGAGTCCGATGTGGCGCACCTTGCCCTCGGCGACCAGCTCCGCCAGCGCGCCCACTGTCTCCTCGATGGGGGTGTTGGGGTCGACGCGGTGCTGGTAGTAGAGGTCGATATGGTCGGTGCCGAGTCGCTCGAGGGAGCCTTCGACGGCGGTCCTGACGTTGGCGGGGCTGCTGTCGATGGCGCCGGGGCCGTCGCCGGCGTGGGAGACCAGGCCGAACTTCGTGGCGATGACGACGTCGTCGCGGCGGCCCTTGAGGGCCCTGCCGACGAGGTTCTCGCTGTGGAAGGGGCCGTAGATCTCGGCGGTGTCGATGTGGGTGACGCCGAGGTCCAGGGCCCGGTGGATGGTGCGGATCGACTCGGCGTCGTCGAGCCCTCCGCCGGTGGTGTAGACGCCGGCCATGGTCATGGCGCCCAGACCGATACGCGAGACGTCGAGCCCGCCCAGTGATACGTGCTTCATCGGATACTCCTTGTCGTGAGGGCCGTCAGGCCTGGTCGGTGGGCATGATCCACAGTTCGGCGACGGAGGCGTGGCGGGGCCGGGTGACCATGTAGGTGACGCCGTCGGCGATGTCCTCGGGGGCGAGGATCTCGGTCGTGTCGAGGAAGGGCTGGATCATCCCGCCGTGGATCTCGGGCCTGTTGTGCGAGTCCAGTTCGGTGTTCACGCCGCCCGGCTCCAGGACACCGACGCGCAGGTGCCGCTGGGTGACTTCCTGGCGCAGGGACTCGGTGAAGCCGTTCACCCCGAACTTGGTGAGGTTGTAGACGCCGTAGCCGTTCCAGGCGACGCGGCCGGCGATGGAGCTGATGTTGACGATGTCGGCGACCCGGCGCGGACCGTCCTCGGCGGCCTGGAGCAGGTGCGGGAGGGCCGCGCGGGTGGTGTGGAGCAGGCCCTGCACGTTGACGGCGATCATGCGTTCCCACTCCTCGGCGTCCGCGCCGACGATCGGGCCCAGCAGCATCAGGCCGGCGTTGTTGACGAGGGTGTCGAGCCGGCCGAAGTGCGCGACGGTCTGCTCGACGGCGGCCTCGGCCTGGGCGCGGTCGGTGATGTCGGCCTCCACCACCAGCGCGGTTCCACCGGACTTCTCGATCTCGGCGGCGAGCGCGGTCAGACGGTCCTTGCGGCGGGCCACGAGGGCCACGGAGGCACCGTGCTCGGCGAGTTGGCGGGCGGTGGCCTCGCCGATACCGCTGCTCGCACCGGTGACGAGAGCGACGGTGCCGGTCAGTTTCGATGGCATGGGGGTGTCCTGTTCCTTGGTTCTCCGCATGTGCGTGCCGAGGGCGCGGCGAAGCGCCGGTCACCACCTCGGCGTGGGGGGATGCAGGTGAAGTACCGCGCTCCGCTGCTAGGCGGCGGGGATGGCGCCCATCTGCCGAAGGATGCCGAGCATGTCGAGCTGGGCGCGCTCCTCGACGATCTTGCCGTGGGACAGGCGGTAGAACGCCATGCTCTCCGAGCGGATGGCCTTGCCTGTCGCCTCGACCCCGGCGAAGGGTCCTTCGTGGGTGCCCGTCATGGTGTAGCGGACGGCCACGGTGTCGCCCTCGGCCCGCATGTCCTCGACCGTCCACTTGAGGTCGGCGAACGCCTTCAGGTTCGCTGCGACGATGTCGAGATAGGTGTCCCGGCCCTGCCACGTCCGGCCGCCGGAGTGCACGACGATGTCCGGGCTGACGAACCTGCTCGCCAGAGCGGGATTGCGACCGGGCAGGTACTCGCTGGTGTAGCGCTCCATGATGCGCTTGTTCAGCTGAGCGCTCCCGTGGTTCCAGGGGACGGATTCCGCCGTGACGCGAGACGGTGACCCGGAGCCGGTGGTGCGGTCGGCCGTGTCGGCCGAGGCTCCCGATCCGAAGGCCACGAGGCTGAGCGCTCCCAGCGCCGTGACTACGGCGGCCGGCTTGGCGAATCGACGCATGATCGTCCTTCTGGCTCTGGTGCTCACGGCGCCGACGGCGCCGTGAGGGGGCGGGAGACCGGCGGCGCAAGCAGCGCCGTTCCGGGCCGTTCACACCGTCGTGGGCGGTGCACCACCAACAAAACCGGTTGTCACCGGCGCGTGGGAGTCCCTGCTGAGGGGGTCACTGACAGGGACCCCCAAGCCGGCGGAAGCGCCGCGATCACCACCGAGCAGCAACAGCCCTGCGCGGGCGCTCCCGGGTGCGTCGGCGTCGGCGTCGGATGAGCTGACGTCTATGACAGGGAAGCGCTTCGACGCAAGGTTTCTCGGACTCGATGCAGTTTCCATACGGATCAGCCCATTCTCTCTGTCGCCTGGCTGCGCTAGGCTCCCGCAACGTGTCGAAGCGCTTCGACGTTGAGTTGACGCCCCGACATGAGGGCAGGCCTTTCGACTCGATGGAGAGCTCTATGCCGAGTTCAGCCGGTTTCACTCGCCGCCAGGCCATGACGACCTCCGCGGCCCTCGCCGTCGCGGCGCTGTCCACCCCGTCGGCCGCCCAGGCCGCCGACCGGTCCGCTGGTTCCGCCGCGTCCGCGTCCGCGCTGGACGTGGTCGCAGACATGCAGCCGGGCTGGAATCTGGGCAACACCTTCGAGGCCATCGGCGCCGACGAGACGGCGTGGGGCAACCCGCGAGTGACCCGGGCCTTCTTCCGCAGGCTGAAGGCGCAGGGCTTCAGGAGCATCCGGATCCCGGTGACCTGGGGCCAGCACGAGGGCCCGGCCCCGGCCTACACCCTCGACCCGAGGTTCCTGGCCAGGATCAAGGAGGTGGTCGACTGGGCCCTGGCCGATGGTTTCCACGTTCTGATCAACATGCACGGTGACGCGTGGCAGTGGGTACTGAACATGCCGGCCCAGCATGACGCGGTGCTGGCCCAGTACACGGCAACCTGGCAGCAGATCGCGGCCACCTTCCGGGACGAGTCGCGCCGACTGCTTTTCGAGAGCGTCAACGAGCCCTTCTTCACCGGCAGTTCAGGCGACGAGCAGAACGCCGTTCTGATGAACGAGCTCAACACGACCTTCCACTCCGTTGTGCGCTCGACCGGCGGAGGCAATGCCGACCGGCTGCTTGTCATGCCGACCTTGGGGGACACCCCGGATCAGGCAAAGATCGACAGCCTGCTCGCCACCTTCGCCGCGCTCGACGACCCGAATCTCGTGGCCTCGGTCCACTACTACAGCTTCTGGCCCTTCAGCGTGAACCTCGCCGGCTACACGACCTTCAACGCGGCCACCCAGCAGGACCTGGCCGACACGTTCGACCTGGTCCACAAGGCCTTCGTGGCCAACGGGATCCCGGCCGTCGTCGGTGAGTACGGGCTGCTCGGCTGGGACTCCGGCCCCGGCACGGTCGAGGAGGGAGAGACGCTCAAGTACCTCGAGTATCTCGGCCACTACGCGCGATACCGGGGCTTGACCACGATGCTGTGGGACAACGGCAGTCGCTTCAACCGCCGCACCCTGCAATGGAACGACCCGAGCCTCTATGCGCAGATACGGTCGAGCTGGACCGGACGCTCCGGCACCGCCTCCACCGATCAGCTCTTCGTGCCCAAGGGCAGGACCCCGGCGGACGCGACGATCACGCTGAACCTCAACGGCACCAGGCTGACGAGGATCGATGTCGGCACCCGTCATCTGGTCCGGGGCGTGGACTACACCGTCAGCGGCAGCACGCTGACGATCGCGGCGGCGACGCTCGGCAGGCTGACCGCGTCGCAGGAGTACGGCACGAATGCCGTCCTGTCCCTCCAGTTCACGGAAGGAACTCCCTGGGCCGTCAACGTCATCACCTATGACAAGCCGGTGCTGACGAGCGCGACGGGTACGACCGCCTCGCTGGTGATACCCACCGCGTTCAACGGGGACAAGCTGGCGACCATGGAAGCCGTATACGCCGACGGCAGCCCCGCCGGCCCGCAGTCCTGGACGACGTACAAGCAGTTCAACGTGGCCTTCACGCCGGACTGCACCGCGGGCACGATCACCTTGCCGACCGCGTTCTTCGGCGAGGTCACCGACGGCGCCACCGTGACCCTCACCTTCCACTTCTGGAGCGGGACGCGACTGACGTACACACTGACCAGGTCCGGCACCGCGGTCACCGGTACCTCCGCCTGAAACAAGAACGAGCTCCACCTCCCTGAAGTGAAATGCTCAAAACATTGCAAGGTGGAATAATCGACTCAACTCGGGAAACACGTCACCGATGCCGATGCCCCCCACTGACCGTGAAAAGGCGGATCGACCATGTCGAAGAAACCTCATTCGTCCGAGCCACCGCACGGAACGGGTCCCAGCCGGCACCAGGGCACCGGACAGCACGGCTGGTCGCCCGATGTGGACGAGACGCGCCAGCAGGACAACCCGAGCGCCGAACGCTCCTTCCGTCCCGAGCACGCCGGCAAGCCCGGTCCGGGCCGGACGAAGTCCGCCGAGGAGACGAAGTCCGTCCCCGGTGACACGGTCAAGAGCCCGAACGCGAGCGGCGAGGAATACGGCCACGCGGACGAGAAGGGCAGGCGCGACACCGGACCCAAGGGCCGCTCCCAGCGCCCCAGCGGCACGAAGGACGCTGCCGCCAAGACCGGCGTGGACCCACAGGATCCGCCGCCCGGGCGCTGACCGGATCGACCCTCCGACCGGGCCCGGACGGCAGGCTCCTCGTCCAGCGACGCCCCTGTCAGCAGATCCGCGGCAGTTGCTCCCCGATCGGCAGATCGACCACCCGCGTCCCTCCCAGGCCGGTGCGCGCAACGACCATGCCGGGATGCTCCTCCACGGCCTCGCCGATGATCACGGAGTCCGCGCCCAGAGGATGGGCGCGCATCGCCGCGAGGACGGCGTCGGCGTGCTCGCGCGGGACGAAGGCCACCAGCTTGCCCTCGTTGGCGATGTACATGGGGTCCAGTCCGAGAATGGCGCAGGCGTTGGCCACCGCCGGCGGGACCGGGACATCGCGCTCCTGGATGACCACCCCGGCGCCGGAGGCCTGCGCGATCTCATTGAGCGAGGCCGCCAGGCCGCCCCGGGTCGGATCGCGCAGGACGTGCAGATCAGGGGTGACAGCGAGCATGGCGTCGACCAGGCCGCCGAGTGCCGCACAGTCGCTCTTGATCTCCACTCCGAATTCCAGTCCCTCGCGTACGCTCATGACCGCCACCCCGTGGACGCCGATGGCGCCGCTGACGATCACGACGTCTCCGGGGACGACCCGCTGAGGGCGCAGATCGACGCCGGCCGGGACGAGACCGATGCCCGCGGTGTTGATGTAGATCCCGTCACCGTGGCCCGCCTCCACCACCTTGGTGTCCCCGGTGGCCACCTCCACACCGGCGGTGCGCGCGGCCGCCCCCAGAGCCTCGGACACCCGAGTGACCACATCCAGCTCGACGCCCTCCTCCAGGATGAATCCGCAGGAGAGGTAGGCGGCGCGAGCACCGCTCATGGCGAGGTCGTTGACGGTGCCGTTGACCGCCAGGTCGCCGATGCTGCCGCCCGGGAAGAACAGCGGCCGCACCACGTAGGAGTCGGTGGAGAACGCCAGCCGGGCACCACCCAGGGACAGGACGGCGGCGTCACCCATCTGGGCGAGCACCTCGCCCCCGAAAGCGGGAGCGAAGATCTGCTGGACCAGTTCGGCGGTGAGCACTCCGCCGCCGCCGTGGCCCATGACGACCCGCGGCCGGTCCCGCAGCGGCGCCGGACACGTCCACGCCTCGACGTCCAGGGCGGGGAGGGGGAGATCGGTGGTGTCAGACAACGGGGGTCGCCTCCTGGACCTTGGTGGCGGGCATGTCCAGCCGCCGGTAGAGGTAGTACGCGGCGCAGGCTCCCTCGCTGGAGACCATGGTGGCCCCCAGCGGCGTACGAGGCGTGCACAGCGTGCCGAAGGCCTCGCACTCGTGCGGCTTGAGCAGCCCCTGCAGGACCTCTCCGCTGCGGCACTCGGCCGGCTCCTGCGTGCGGATGCCCTCGACGGAGAAGCGGTGCTCGGCGTCGTAGGCGCGGTACTTCGGCGCCAGCCGCCAGCCGCTCTGCGGGATCACGCCGATGCCGCGCCAGGCGCGGTCGGTGACCTCGAAGACGTCCTCCAGCATGGCCCGGGCGGCCGGGTTGCCCTCCGCGCGAACGGCACGGGCGTAGGCGTTGTCGACGGTGTGCTCACCGCGTTCCAGCTGCCGGACGGTACGGCGCACGCCTTCGAGGATGTCCAGGGGCTCGAAGCCCGTCACGACGATCGGCACCCGGAAGCGCTCCGCCAGTTCCGGGTACTCCCCCATGCCCATCACGCTGCAGACATGGCCGGCCGCGAGGAAGCCCTGCACCCGGCAGCTCGGCGACGACATGATGGCCTCGATGGCGGGCGGAACGCGGACATGGGAGACCAGCATGCTGAAGTTCGGGATGCCCAGTTTCCGGGCCTGATGGACCGTCATGGCGTTGGGTGGTGCGGTCGTCTCGAAGCCGATGCCGAAGAACACCACCTGGCGGTCCGGGTTCTGCTGGGCGATCCGCAGCGCGTCGAGCGGTGAGTAGACGACGCGCACGTCACCGCCCTCTCCGCGGACCTGGAACAGGTCCCGTCCGGTGCCCGGCACCCGCAGCATGTCACCGAAGGAGCAGAAGATCACCTCCGGTCGGGAGGCGATCTCCAGTGCCTTGTCGATGACCTCCAGCGGAGTCACACACACCGGACAGCCGGGCCCGTGGATCAACTCCACCTTGTCCGGCAGGAGTTGGTCGATGCCGTGTCGGATGATGCTGTGCGTCTGCCCTCCGCACACCTCCATCAGGGCCCACGGTCTGGTCACCGCGGCGTGAATGTCGTCGAGCAGCCGGCGTGCCAGCTCAGGGTCCTGGAACTCGTCGATGTACTTCACTGGTTGCGCACCTCTTCCACCGGGTCGACGCCCGCCTCCGTCGCCGCCATCTCCCAGGCGTCGCCGAACTCCTCCTGCAACAAGCCGAGTTCGGCGAAGAGTTCGAGCGTCTGCCGCGCCGACTCCTCGTCCAGCCGTTGCAGGGCGAAACCGACGTGGACGATGGCGTACTCGCCGACCTGGAGGTCGGGCAGGTACTCCAGGCACACCTCCTTGACCACGCCGCCGAAGTCGACGGTGGCCATCCGGGTGCCGTCCCGTTCCTCGATGTCCAGCACTCTGCCGGGTACCGCCAGGCACATGAGCCTCTCCTCGCTGTGGTCGCGCGTTTGCTCAGTCGGTGGGAGTGGGACCAGGGGTGGCGCGTGCGGCCACCATCAGTTGGCCCAGCGCCAGACCACCGTCGTTGGGCGGCACCAGGTGGTGCCGCAGGACCGTGAAGCCGTCCTCGCGCAGGGTGGCGGCACAAGTCGAGGAGAGCAGCGTGTTGGCGAACACGCCTCCCGTCAGGGCGACCGTGTCCAGCCCGTGCCGCTCCCGCGCCCGCGCGCACATCCGGTGCACCAGGCCGGTCACACCCCGGTGGAAGCGCGCGGCGACCAGGGCCGGCTCGGCGCCCCCGCGCAGGTCGTCGACGATCGCCGCGAGTACGGGTGCCGGATCGGCCCGTACGGCGCCGTCCCGGTTCTCCTGCGACGCGTGCAGGGCGAAGGCGTACGCGGTGGTGTCGTCGGCCGGTGCGTACAGAGCCGCCCCCTCCAGTTCGACGGCGGCCTGTGCCTCGTATCCGGCTCGGTGGCACACCCCGGCGAGCGAGGACACGGCGTCGAAGAGGCGGCCCATGCTGGACGTGGGGACACAGTTCAGGTCGCGCTCCAACTGCCTTTCCAGAACGTGGAGTTCGTGGGGAGGACAGGCGGTCGTACAGGCGAGGTCGTCGGACCAGTCGATCCCGGCCGCCCTCAGATGGGCCAGCGCCATGCGGTACGGCCGGCGCACCGCGGCGTCACCACCGGGCAGGGGAACATACGCGAGATGTCCGAACCGGGTGAAGCGGTCGTAGTCCGCGAGCAGGAACTCCCCGCCCCACACGGCGCCGTCGTCGCCGTGGCCGGTGCCGTCGAAGGCGACGCCGATCACCGGCCGGGTGCCGTCCAGTCCGTGCTCGGCCATGGCGGCGGCGATGTGCGCGTGATGGTGCTGGACGCGTACGACGGGCCGGTGCGCCGCGTTCCGGTCGGCCCATCCGGCGGAGCGGTAGCCGGGATGCCGGTCGGAGACCAAGGTCTCGGTGCGCACCCCGGTAATGGACTCCAGCTGCGCCACCGCGCGCTCGAAGACCCGCTGTGTGCCGACGTCGTCCATGTCGCCGATGTGCGCCGACAGCCAGGCCTGCCGGCCCGCCCCGAGGCAGAAGGCGTTCTTCAGGTCTCCGCCGACGGCGAGGGCCGGCCGCACGGGCAGCGGGAGGGATACCGGCAGCGGGGCGTAGCCGCGCGAGCGGCGGATCACCAATGGCTCCCCGTCGCAGACGCGGACCACGGAGTCGTCGCACGGGACGTGGATCGGCCGGTCGTGGGTGAGCCAGGCGTCGGCCAGGTGCGCGAGTCGCTCCAGCGCCTCGTCGTCGTCGGTGACGATGGGCTCACCGGACAGGTTGCCGCTGGTCATGACGAGCAGTCCGGGGCCGTCCGGGTCGCCGGGCAGACCGAGCAGCAGATGGTGCACGGGCGTGTAGGGCAGCATCACGCCGAGGTCGGGGCTGCGGGGTGCCACGGCCTCGGCGGGACGGGGATCCCCGCCGGCGTGCGGACGCCGCCTCAGCAGGACGACCGGTCTGGCCCGGCCTTCGAGCAGGCTCCGCTCCGCAGGGCTCAGCCGGACGAGGTGACGGACATCGTCCGCGGTCCTGGCCATGACGGCGAACGGCTTGTCCCCGCGCGCCTTCCGTCGGCGCAGGAGGGCGACCGCCTCCTGGTTCGAGGCATCGCAGGCCAGGTGGTAGCCGCCCAGGCCCTTCACGGCGAGGATCGCTCCCCGCTTCAGCAGCGCGCGGGCCCCGGTGACCGGGTCCGTCCCCTCGACCTCGCCGAGCCTTGCCTCCTGGTCGAGGACCAGCTTCAGACGGGGCCCGCAGGCCGGGCAGGCGACCGGCTGCGCGTGGAAGCGGCGGTCGGCCGGATCCTCGTACTCCCGGGCGCAGTCGGCGCACATCGCGAAGCCGGCCATGGTGGTGTTCGCCCGGTCGTACGGCACGCCGGTGACGATCGTGAAGCGCGGGCCGCAGTGCGTGCAGTTGACGAACGGGTGCCGGTAGCGGCGGTCCGCCGGGGCGGCCAGCTCGGCGAGGCAGTCGGCACAGGTGGCCGAGTCGGGGGAGACCAGGGTGCGGGCCGGTCCGCCGGTGCGCGAGGTGAGGATGGTGAACCCGGTGCCGCCGATGGGCGGCATCTCCCGGTGGTGGACGGCCTCCACGCGGGCCAGCGGCGGCGCCTGGGCGGCGATCAGGTCGCAGAACCGGGCCACGGCCGAGGCGTTGCCCTCGACCTCCGCGACGACGCCCTCGGGAGTGTTGGTCACGTGTCCAGCCAGGGCAAGTTCGGTGGCAAGGCCGTAGAGGTAGGGCCGGAAGCCCACGCCTTGTACCACTCCCCGGACGGTGACCCGGCGTCGTCGTGGGGTGTGCTCGGCGACGGTGGTGGGAGCCTGCGGACCGCTCACGAGTGGGTGTGGGCCATGGTGCCGGTGGCCTCCGGGTGCGGGTGCGCGTGAGTGTGCGGGTGAGGCTGCCGGGTCATGACCGGTGAGTGGATCGGTGTCCCGTCCATCGCGGCCAGCGCCCGGTCGAGCAGCGCGCCGACCCCCAGCCCCCGGCGTGCCGACGTCAGGATCACCTCGACTCCGGGGTTGACCTGCTCGACATTCGCGCGGAACGCCGCCTCGTCGAACTCGACGGCCTCCGCGATGTCGGTCTTGGTGACCACCACGAGGTGGGCGAGGCCGAAGGCGGTGGGGTACTTGAGCGGCTTGTCCTCGCCCTCCGTCACGGAGGCGAGGGTGACCCTCAGGGTCTCCCCCAGGTCGTAGGAGGCCGGGCAGACCAGGTTGCCGACGTTCTCCACGAACAGCAGCCGGGTGTCGTCGGGCAGCCACCCGTCCAGGTGCCCGGCGAGCATCCCCGCCTCCAGATGGCACAGTCCGTCGGTGAGCACCTGCTTGACGGGAACGCCCGAACGCGCCAGCCGGGCCGCGTCGTTCTCGGTGGCCAGATCGGCGCTCAGCGCCGCGACGGGAACGGCCCGCTCCCGCGCCAGCAGCAGTTCGCGCTCCAGCAGCGCGGTCTTGCCGCTGCCCGGACTGGACAGCAGGTTGACGAGCGCGATGCCCCGAGCCGCGAGGTGCGCGCGCAGTTCGTGGGCGCTCGCGTCGTTCTTCGCGAGTACGGCCTGCCGCAGGTCGACGACACGACACATGGTTCAGCGCTCCTCGGAGATCGGTTCGCGGGTGGGCGTGTGCGCGGGGCCGAGGCCGTCCTCCCAGTGCACGTCGACGATCTGCAGTTCCCGGCCCGCGAGCAGGTCGGTCCGCGTACCGCCGCACGCGGGGCAGGTCAGCCGGGGCGGCATGCCGACGGCCCATTCGTGTGCGCAGGGGGTGCAGCGGGCCCGCCCGGGCACCGCCTCGGTGATCAGCTCGGCGCCTTCCAGCAGGGTTCCGGCGCAGGCCAGTTCGAAGGAGAAGGCGAGTGCGTCGGGTACGACTCCGGCCAGTTCGCCCACCTGGAGCCGTACCGATCGCACCGCCGTGACGTCACCTGCCCGTGTGGCGGCCTCTTCCACCTGGTCGACGACGGCCAGCGCGATGGACATCTCGTGCATGGTTTCCGTCCTCCCGTCCGCGGCTGCCTCCGGTCGGCCTTCATTAGAGGCGCGCGCGGCCGGTCGCACGGCCCGGCACGCCGTTGCCGGCCGGAGGGTAAGCCGTTCGACCCAACCGCGCGGCACACCGGCGGCGGCTTCGATTCACATCCGTCTGATGCGCAGGTAGCGCCTCAGGTCGGGAAGTACCTCGACGACGACAGCGACCATGGCGGCTACGGCCGCTCCGCCGATGACGATCTTCTTCATCCCGTCTCTCCTCATGTCGGAGCCTCAGCGGTTGAGGCCTGCGCCACGGACGGCTGGCCGTCCCGCAGCAGCTCTTCGATCAGCCGGACGGCCTCCGGTACGGCGTCGGACACCGGCGGGCTGAGACCGATGCCCTCGTCCACCGAGGCCGGTTCGCATCCCACGACCAGGACGCGGCGTGGTGGCTCGCCACCGGTTCCGGCGCACAGGGTGCCCAGCAGTGCCAGGACGGTGTCGGGGGTCATCCGGTGGCCGTCCAGCGCGGGGGCGGCGGGTGAAGGGCTCCCGCCGCCGACGTCGTGCTCGATCACGTACAGGGTGCCGGGGGCTTCGCCGCGTGCCGTGGCGTCCACGAGGACGAGGGTGTCGTAGCCGTCCAGCAGCTGATAGGCGAGGTGCACCCCGCGCACCCCGATGTCCACTACCTCGACGTGTCCGGGCAGGTCGCGCTCGGCGAGCCGGCGCGCGGTCTCCACGCCGAAGCCGTCGTCCCCGAGGAAGACGTTGCCGATGCCCGCCACGAGCGTCCTTGGACCAGGCGGTGGGGGAAGGTTCATACCTCGTCCTCCAGCGGTGTGACCTCGTCGGGCTGGAAGTACAGGAACCGTCCCTGCTCACGGCGGACGTCGGCGCCCGGGTCGCCCTCGACGGTGACCGCCAGGTGCACCCCGCCGTCCACGTCGTGCAGCACCGCTTCGACCTTCGCGGTGCGGCCCCGCAGGAAGATGTCCTGCGCGTCGGTGCGGCGCGCCCCAGGACGCAACTCGACGCGGCTGCCCTGGCCCACCGACCGGCCGTCCACGACCACCCGGTCCTGCGCCGGGTCGAAGCCCGCGTCGCTCGCGGGGTCCCACCAGGGGGTGTCCGGCCGCATCACCCCGTATTCGTCGGGGAAGCCGCCGTCCGGGGCAGCGGGGCCGGGACCGGTCACCTCGCGCAGGCTCCGCACCGCCCCGTGCAGCCGCTCCAGAACCTCGGGGGGCATCGAGTCCGCCAGCTCGATCACGGCGGCCGCCCGCTCGTCCGTACCGCGGGCCTCGCGTTTCTCCTCGTCGGTGAGGGCCGCGGTGCGCAGCGCGAGGATCTCGTCGATCTCCAGGGCGTCGTAGAGCGCGCCGGGGCTCTCCGGCGCGATGGCCGGATGGTCCTCCAGGATGATCGGCGAGGACAGCACGAGGTCGGCGCGGCCGGGTTCACCCGCGAGTACGGGCCAGGTGTGCAGGTTGCGGCAGGCGGCGACCGCGCCCTTCGCCCACTCGGGGGGATCGGTCATAGAGAGGAATGATCCGGCGCTGAGGGCCATGAGGAGGTGGGTGGCCACCAGGGAGCGCGGCAGCGCCGCTTCCCGATCCGTGCCGCGGCCTTCGGGCGGTGTCCAGTCGCTGGTGTTCTCGACGACGGCGGTCAGTCGCAACACCCGGTAGGGGCCGTCGAGTTCGCGGGCGGACAGCCGTACGGTCCCGCTGATCTCCTCGCACCGCCGCACCAGTCGGCCGACGGCGCGACCGGCCTCGTCCAGGACCGGCTCGGTGTCCTCGCGGGCGGGGAGCCGGAAGGGATGCGTGACGCCGTCACCGAGGAGCTCGTCCACCGCGGCGACCACCTCGACGCGCTCCTCGCCTCCTTCGTCCCAGGGCACCAACACCCGGTCGTCGAGGCGGAGTTCGGGCACGGCGTCGAAACCGCCGTCCGAACGGGCCCGCTGCACCGTGCGCCTTCGGGCGTGCAGGAAGCGCACCTCGACCGAGAGGGTCGCCCCGGCCTTCGGTTCCATCAGGCATTCGGTGTGCTGGAAGTCGTGCTCCTCGCACTCGGTGCCCCAGCCGGGCGGCACGAGCACACCGAACTGCCAGCGCAGCCGGTTCTTGGCCGCCGAGGCGCGGTACGGGTAGAGCACATAGCCCTCGAAGAGGACGGCGTCGGCCACCTGCCGGGCGAGAGCGAGGCGCTCCTCGGTCTCGGGGGCGAACGCGGTCACGGTCACGGATCGGTCCTTCCGGTGGTGGCGGTGAGGGCGCGCAGCGGGTCGTGCGCGGGCGGGTCTGCACCCACCTCCAGCAGCGCCGCGACGGTCGCCTCCCAGGAGGGCAGGGCGTGCCGGGAGCGGTAGGCGAGGAGGGCGTCCATGGTGTCGCGGGGCAGCCGGATCCAGCCGCAGCCGGGGAAGTGCTGCTCGACCATCTCCCGCCAGGCGGTGACGGGCATCCGGAAGGCCGCCTCGCGGTCCCACGGGACGGGCTCCACCTGGAAGCCGCCGTCTCCGGTGAACGCCGTACCGGAGAAGAGCATCAGCAGGGGGACCTCACCGTCGGTGAGGGCGGTGAGGTAGCGGGTGGCGGCGATGTCCATGTCGTAGGTGCAGGGCACGACGAGGTCGGTCTCGATCTCTCCGGTGAAGCTCGGGACCATGACCGAGACCTGGGCGAACTGCACCGGCTGGAGCGTGCTGCCCCAGCGTGAGCGCTCGCCGAAGAGGTCCGCGAGACCGTCGGCCTCGGCGGGCTCGTAGCCGCGGCGGGCGGGTTCGATGCGGATCTGGCAGCGCAATGCGAGGGCGTGCACGCGCGCGTTGTCGGCGGCGGTGACGCGCAGCCGGAAGACGAGGGTCGGTCCGGCGGCGTACTGGTCGGCGCGGACGCCGGTGCAGGCGAAGGAGAACGCGGTCACGGGTGACCCACCTCGCCCACGGGCCGGACACGTCGCGCGACGTCCGCGAAGAACGCGTCGAGCGCGGCGCGGGCCTCGGCTCCGCCGTCGAAGCCCTGCCACAACAGGCGCATACGGCCGACGAGTTCGTAGCAGATGTCGATCGGTACGAGGTGGCACTCGAAGCGGCCGTCGGTGCGGCGCAGCAGCAGCGCCTCGACGTCGGGTTCGAGCAGTTCGGCGAGGCGGCTGCCGCCGAGGACGTCGGTCCACGTGGCCGGTTCGAGTTCGCTCTCGGTGGCTCCGGCCGGGCTCGGGTAGAGGGCGACCAGCCGGTCGAGCGCCGCGTTGCGGAAGAGGAAGGCGACGCCGACCGGGATCTGCAGCGCCTCCCACGTGCTCTCGTCGAGGCGGTGTTCGGGGTCGGTGAGGTAGCGGGCCGGGACCGTACGGAAGCGGCCGGCGGCGGCGCCCGGCTGCTCCATCAGCAGCGCGCATGGAGGGCAGGCGCAGACGAGGGCGCGATTCTCGATGTCGACGAGATGACGGTGGCCCGCCTCCACCGCCACGGCGCACAGCTCACACCGCTCGGGCTGCGGAGGCCTCTCGGTGAGGAACCTCCGCAGGCCGGGCGTGCGCGTCGCCGGGGACGCCGTCATCGGGCCCCCGTCGGTGCGGTGCCGATCTGGAGGAGCGTCGGCTCCGCGGGGGCGGTCTGTACGTCGACCGCCCTGACCTCCGGTGCGAAGCAGGCGAGCGCCGCCTCCGCGGCCTCCCGGGCACCCGTGCCGGAGCCGCAACCGCAGCCACCGGCTTCCCGGGCCCGCACGGTCAAGGTGCCGCTCTCCTCGTCGAAGCCCACCACCTCCAGGGGGTGGTCCCGGACACCGTCGAGGGCGCGGACGATGCGGGTGTCGCGGTCCTCGGGGTGCAGGTCGTGCAGGACGAGCAGGCTCGCGACCAGGTCGTCGCCCAGGAGGCGTGCCGCTGCTTCGCCGGGAGCGCCGGACAGCAGGTTGAGGATGCGGGCGAGGCCGGCACCGTAGAAGTCCATGAGGGACCGGACGAGTTCCTCTGCCGCGGCGGCCGCGGCCGGGTCGCCGCTCTCGGCCAGCCTGTCGAGGATCTCCTCGACCCGGCGCCCGGTCTGCTCCGTGGAGCCGGCCGCGCTCATCCGCCCAGTCCGCTCAGGCCGGTGGGCACGTGCATGGACTTCACCGTCTTGCCGCCCCCGACGTACATGTGGACGCCACAGGGCAGACAGGGGTCGAAGCTGCGGACGGCGCGCATGATGTCGATGCCCTTGAAGTTCTCCGGAGTGTTCTCCTCGAAGATGGGCGTGTTCTGCACGGCGTCCTCGTACGGGCCGGGCGTGCCGTAGGTGTCCCGGACGCTGGCGTTCCAGGGCGTCGGCGGGTACGGGTGGTAGTTGGCGATCTTGCCGTCCCGGATCACCATGTGGTGGGAGAGGACACCGCGGACCGCCTCGGTGAAGCCGACCCCGATGCTCTCGTCGGGAACCTCGAACTTCTCCCAGGTCTGGGTGCGTCCGGCGCGGACCTCCGCCAGTCCCTTCTCCGCGAAGTGCAGGGCGACGGCGGCGGCGTACGCCTGGAAGTACGTGCGGGCGCGGTTGCGCTCCAGCGCGTTGGACCACTTCGGGATCTTCCACTCGAAGGTGGTCTCCGGCTTGGTCATGGTGCGGGGCAGGTTGATGACCACGCTCTGGCCGGTGGCCTTGACGTACCCGATGTCGACGAGACCGGACAGGGCGGTCGACCACAGGCGGGCGATGGGGCCGCCGCCGGTGTCCAGGGCGAGGTGGTCCTTGCCGTCGAACCAGCGCGGGGACATGACCCAGCTGTACTTGTCGTCGAAGTTCCGCTTCTGCGGGGTGGGGATGGTGTGCTGGTTCCACGGGTGGCGCGGGTCCACCGGGTTGCCGAGCGGGTCATGGGTGACGAACTGTTCCTGGCCCTGCCAGTCCTCGTAGTAGGAGCTGCCCAGCAGGATGCGGATGCCGAGGTTGATCTCGGTGAGGTCGTTGGTGACGAGCTTGCCGTCCACGATGATGCCGGGGGTGACGAACATGCGCCGACCCCAGTCGGTCATGTTGGCGTAGGTGAAGTCGCAGTACTCGGGGTCGTTGAGCGCGCCCCAGCAGCCGAGCAGGACACGTCGGCGGCCCACTTCCTCGTACCCGGGCAGCGCCTCGTAGAAGAAGTCGAACAGGTCGTCGTGGAGGGGCACGACGCGCTTCATGAACTCCACGTAGCGCATCAGCCGGCTGAGGTAGTCGGTGAAGAGCTGCACGGAGGCGATGGTTCCGACGCCGCCCGGGTAGAGCGTGGAGGGGTGCACATGGCGGCCCTCCATCAGGCAGAACATCTCGCGCGTGTAGCGGCTGACCTGGAGGGCCTCGCGGTAGAACTCGCCCTCCAGGGGGTTGAGCGACCGCATGATGTCGGCGATGGTGCGGTAGCCGTGCTCGCCCGCGTGCGGGGCCTCGGTGCGCTCGGCGAGTTCGAGAACCCCGGGGTTGGTCTCCTTGACCATCTTCTCGCAGTAGTCCACCCCGACCAGGTTCTCCTGGAAGATGTTGTGGTCGAACATGTACTCCGCGGACTCGCCGAGGTTGATGATCCACTCGCCGAGGTGCGGGGGCTTCACGCCGTACGCCATGTTCTGCGCGTACACCGAGCAGGTGGCGTGGTTGTCACCGCAGATGCCGCAGATGCGGCTGGTGATGAAGTGGGCGTCGCGAGGGTCCTTGCCGCGCATGAAGACGCTGTAGCCACGGAAGACCGACGAGGTGCTGTAGCACTCCGCGACCCGCTTCTGCTTGAAGTCGATCTTCGTGTGGATGCCCAGGCTGCCCACGATCCGGGTGATCGGGTCCCAGGCCATCTCCACCAGGCCGCTGCCGTCGCCGGCCGCCTTCGTCGTCGGTGCCATCTGTGTGCCGTGCCCTTCGTTGCGCGGGAGGTTCGAGTGGGGGGTGCACGAAGCGGGGAGCGGATTACGTGCGGCGGATCACCACGGCGGTCGGTATCCCGTGGTGATCTTGTCTCCGGTGCGGCGCCACTTGGGCTCCTTGTCCACCGTCTTTGCGGTGATCGACCGCAGCTTGCGGACCACGGCGCCGTACGCTCCGCTGGCGTTGCTGGACACCTTGGCGCCGGGGGGTTCGTCCATGAACGGCATGAACTTGTCGGGGAAGCCGGGCATGGTGCAGGCGATGCAGATGCCGCCGACGTTGGGGCAGCCGCCGATCCCGTTCATCCAGCCGCGCTTGGGCACGTTGCACTTGACGACCGGGCCCCAGCAGCCGAGCTTGACCAGGCACGTGGGCGAGTCGTACGACAAGGCGAACTGGCCCTGCTCGTAGTAGCCCGCGCGGTCGCAGCCCTCGTGGACGGTGGCCCCGAACAGCCAGGTCGGGCGGAGCTTGTCGTCCAGCGGGATCATCGGGGCGGCGCCGGCCGCCTGGTAGAGCAGGTAGGTGAGCGTCTCGGAGAAGTTGTCGGGCTGGATCGGACAGCCGGGGACGCACACGATGGGGATGCCCGCGTGGGACTTCCAGTCCCAGCCGAGGTAGTCGGGCACGCCCATCGCGCCGGTCGGGTTGCCCGCCATGGCGTGGATGCCGCCGTAGGTGGCGCAGGTGCCGATGGCGACGACCGCCAGTGCCTTCGGGGCGAGCCGGTCGATCCACTCGCTGGTGGTGATCGGCTGGCCGGTCTCCGGGTTGTCGCCGAAGCCGCACCAATAGCCCTCGGGCTTGATCGCCTCGTTGGGGACGGAGCCCTCGACGACCAGGACGAACGGGTCGATCTCGCCCCGCTCCCCCTTGAAGAACCACTCGATGAACGTGTCCGAGCCGCCGACCGGACCGCACTCGAAGTCGATGAGCGGCCAGTGGACGGCGATCTTCGGAAGACCGGGCAGCACACCGAGCACGATCTCCTCGATGCTGGGCTGCATGGCCGCCGTCAGCGCGACCGAGTCACCGTCGCAGCTCAGGCCCGCGTTGATCCAGAGAATGTGGATCGTGGGTGTCTCGTCGGCGGGCGCGCCGCTCGCGTCCGCAGCGCCGACCGTGTCCGGCCTCGCCTCAGTCATGGGACCCTCCTGGGGAGGTAAGGGATGAAGGCCCAGATTTCGACCATCGCTTTTCTTCGTATCAGCCGTTCGGCCGTGATGTGACGCCATGGAGGGCCGTTCCGGTGACATCCGCCGCGGAGGGGGTCGGACCGGTTTGCGCAACCTGGGTGGAACCGAGGTGCGGCGGGGTGCACGCCGGCCGCTCCTTGTGGACGAAGGCACGACGCAGCGAGTGGTAGGGGGCGTCCGGGTCGTCGAAGGTCCGGCGCATGCGGGCCAGCTCCCGCTCACGGAAGCCGGCCAGCGGGGTCACGCTCTCCAGCCGGTCCAGCTCCGTCTTCTTCGCGGTGATCCGTGACGCCGTCGCCGGCAGTGACGCCAGCCGGGCCGCCAGGCCCCCGACCTCCCGCGCGAACTCGTCGGGAGAGCAGTCGACCACCCGGTCGACGAGCCCGAGGCGCAGCGCGCCCGCCGAACTCACCGGCAGAGCCTCGGACATGAGCCGTTCGGCCGTCGCGGCACCCACCTTGCGGGGCAGGGTGTGCGTCCAGTACTCCGAGCCGTACAGGCCCATCAGGCGGTAGTGAGGGTTCAGTACGGCGCCCGAGCGGCACCACACCTCGTCGGCCGCCAGGGCGAGCATCACCCCGCCCGCCGCGGCGTTGCCCGCGACCGCCGCGACCACCAGCCGGTCCGTCGTCGTCAGGACCGCCTCGACCAGATCGTCGATGGCGTTGATGTTCGCCCAGGACTCGGCGGCGGGGTCGTCCGCGGCCTCGATGACGCCCAGGTGGATCCCGTTGGAGAAGAAGTCCCGTTCGCCGCCCAGTACCAGGACGGACGTGGGCCTCTCGCACGCTTCCCGGTAGGCGTCCAGCAGACGTCGGCACTGCTCCGTGCTCATGGCGCCGCCGGGGAAGGAGAATGAGAGGAACCCGACGTTCCCGTCCTCCCGGTAGCGGATGTCCGTCCAGGTGTGGTGCCGCACCTCGGGCAACGGGGGCAGGGCATGATCGGGCAGGGGCGGCAGCAGGTCGCCCAGTGCCATCACGGCAGGCAGTCTGTACGTGGGCGGCTGCCCGGGCATGCGCCGGGGCCGCAGCTCGGGGATCCACACGGCGCCGTCCCTGGTGGCCCGGCACACCGCCCCGGCCCTGGTGGCCAGCAGCTCGCCCGGGCGGCCGCGCAACACGCTCTCGGTATGACCGCCGTGCAGATACCACTCACGGCCGAGCAGGACGTCCAGCACACCGGGCTGCGAGTCCGCCGCTCTCAGCTTGCGCAGGACGTCCTGCGTGGAGTCCTCGGCCCAGTCGATTCGCCGGACGCTCTGGTCGAGGTACGGGCGGGGGCGCAGCCGGGCGTCGGCCGTGGGCGCCACGTCCTGCTTGCGGGGTACGTGGGTTCCCTGGGCGAAGCGCTCCACCGCGAGCAGGACGGCCTCGAGGGCGGCGTCGGCGATCTCGCCCCGGTACAGCTCGCTCTTGGGAACCGGAGGGACCCGGCACGGTACACAGGCCCACACGTCACCGGCGTCCATCTCCCCGTCGGCCTGCAGGACGGTGACGCCCCACTGGTCGACGCCCTCGTGAATCGCCCAGTCCAGGGAGGAGGGTCCGCGGTCGCCCACGGGCCCCGGATGGACGATGAGGCAGGTGTGCGCTGTCCAGACCTCCTCGGGGATCGCCGTCTTCAGCATCGGCGCCACGACGAGCTGCGGTGCGTGCCGCCGCACGGTTTCGGGCAACGGGCTGCCGGGCAGGGCGAGTTCCACCGCCACGGTGTGGCCACGGTCGCGCAGCTCGGCGTGGACACGCTGGGTGAGGCTGTTGAACGCACTGGCCAGTAGCAGGATGTGCACGGCTGCCTCCGGGACGGACGAACGGCAGGCAGGGATGGCCGCCGGACGCGATCCTCGGGCAAGGCGGCCTGCCGTTCGCGACGACAGGCGGTGGGATCATCCGAAAGCGGGCGCCGATCCGCCGTCCGGCCTCACTGGCCGCGACCGACGGCGCCACTGATGATCACATGCGTCGCAGGCCGCTGGTGATGCGCTCCCATCGGGAGCGGGTGGCACCGAAGTGGGTCTCATGTGTCCAGATGTGGGTGCACGACCGGCACTGGAGGTGGAGCAGGCTGCCCATGTGGGACAGCAGGTAGCGCCAGTGCTCGGAACAGGTGCGCCCCTGCTCGCAGGTGGCGCACCCGCGACGGTCGTCGCAGTTCGGGCAGGCCACCCAGGCGCGGCGCCCGATGTCCGCCTGCGGGTCAAGCGGCAGCATCGCCGCCGCCTCTCCGCGGCAGCACGCCGGCCGAGACCAGCTCGTCGTACACGCGCTGTTGCTCCGCGCTCAGGCCGGAATACAGCAGCTCGTACGCCGCTTCCTCACCGCGCAGCGCGGCGACGGGATCCCAGTCGGGGCCGAGAGCGTCCAGGACATGAGCGCGCCGGAGCAGTTCATGTGAGCTCAGGTCGATGTCCAGGTCGACCGTCGGGAGCGGGTCGCCTGGAACGGCGCGGCCATGAGAGGACATGGGACCGAACGTAGGCAAGCGTTTCTCGCCCCGGCAAGAGCAGGTGGGAGAAGTCACAGCAGGCCCGCGCCCTCGGGGGACGTCCGGTGGCGACCTGTACATGCCAGGTGGGCGGCCACAGGGGCCGCTCCCTCCCACGATCAGGAAGTGATGTCACTCCCCCAGACGAGCACCCGTCCTGAACAGGCATTTCCCCTGGCCCCTTCCGTGGGGCGGAAGGGGTATTGCGGTGTCGCAACACCCTTCCGGACGATGTCGTCATCACCCAACGACGGGAGCCGCAGTCATGCCACACACGACGAGTTTCGCCAGGAACCAGTGGTACGTCGCCGCCTACAGCCACGAGGTGGGCCGCGAGGAGTTGCTCGGCCGGACGATCCTCGGTGAACCGCTCGTCTTCTACCGGACCGAGGAGGACGGCACGCCCGTCGCCCTCGCCGACCGGTGTGTGCACCGCCGGTTCCCGCTGCACGAGAAGCCGAGCCGGCTCGACGGCGACCGGATCGTGTGCGGGTACCACGGGTTCACGTACGACACCACGGGCACCTGTGTGTACGTGCCGGGCCAGAAGCGCGTACCGCGCACCGCGCGCGTCGCCTCCTACCCCGTCGTCGAGCTGGACTCCCTGATCTGGGTGTGGATCGGCGACCCCGCGCTCGCCGACGCCGACACCATCCCGCGCGCCAGGCACCTCGACTCCCCCGGCTGGGTCACCGTCCGCGGCATGGAGCCGATCGACGCCGACTACGGCCTGCTCGTCGACAACCTGCTCGACCTGTCCCACGAGACCTATCTGCACGGCGGTTACATCGGCACCCCCGAGGTCGCCGAGACGCCGATCACCACGGAGGTCGACGAGGGCGCCGGCATCGTACGGGTGAGCCGGCACATGGACGACGCCGCGTGCCCGCCGTTCTACGCGAAGTCCACCGGCCTCGAGGGCCGGATCACGCGCTGGCAGGACATCGAGTACCACGCGCCCTGCCTCTATCTGCTGCACAGCCGGATCGCCCCGGTCGGCGTGCTCCCCGAGGCCGACGGCAGCGACCCGAACGGCTTCCACACGGAGATCACGTACGCCATCACGCCGTCGAGCGACGGTCACGTGTACGACTTCTGGATGGTCTCGCGCGACTGGGCGACCGAGGACGCCGAGGTCACCGAGTTCCTGCGGGGCAACAACCACACCGTCGTCATGCAGGACGTCGACGCGCTCAACCTGCTGCAGAAGACGCTCGGCACCGAGCGCACCGGCTACCAGGAGCTGAGCATCAACATCGACACCGGTGGTCTCGCCGCCCGCCGTATCCTCGCCCGTCTCGTCGAGGAGGGCGACAAGCCCGTGGAGAAGGTCCTGTGAGTGCCGGAGCCACCGGGGAGATCTACCGCATCGACTGGCTGCCGGGCACCGACGTCCTGCACGGCACCTGTCACTGCGGCCGCGAACACACCTCGCAGGACCCGATCGAGATGTGGGAGTGGATGCTCGCCCACCCGAACGGGCATGCCCCGCAAGGACACGAGCCCCCGCACGAGTCGCAAGGAAACAGCTCATGAGTGACGCGTACGAAGCCGAACTCGTCGTCGACCGCAGGGACCCGGCGGCCGACGGCGTGCTCGCCCTCACACTGCGCCACCCGCTGGGCGAGCAGCTTCCGGAGTGGGAGCCGGGCGCCCACATCGACGTGGTGCTCGGCCCCGGCCTGGAGCGGCAGTACTCCCTCTGCGGCGACCCGGCCGACCGTACCGCCTGGCGGATCGCCGTCCTCCGCGAGCCCGCCGGGCGCGGCGGATCCGCCCATGTGCACGGGCAGTTGAGGCAGGGCGACAAGGTCCGCGTGCGCGGGCCGCGCAACCACTTCAGCCTGCGGCCCGCGCCCCGTTACCGGTTCATCGCGGGCGGCATCGGCATCACCCCGATCCTGCCCATGCTCGCGGCGGCGGAGGCCGAGGGCGCCGAGTGGACCCTGCTGTACGGCGGGCGGACGCGCGAATCCATGGCGTTCACCGAGGAGTTGAGCCGCTATGGCGATCGCGTCACCGTCGCTCCCCAGGACGAGACCGGTCTCCTGGACCTCGCCTCGGTGCTGGACGGAGTTCCCGAGGGCACCCTCGTCTACTGCTGCGGGCCCGGTCCGCTGCTCGACGCGGTGGAGGCGCGCTGCCCGGCCGGACTGCTGCACGTGGAGCGGTTCGCGCCGAAGGAGCAACTGGAGGGCGAGAACACGGAGTTCGAGGTCGAGCTGGCACAGACGGGCACGACGGTCACCGTCGCTCCGGACGTCTCGGTGCTGGACGCCGTGCGTGCTTCCGGCGTCGAGGTGCTGTTCTCCTGCACGGAGGGCACCTGCGGCACCTGTGAGACCGACGTCCTCGACGGCATCCCGGACCACCGGGACTCGGTGCTCACGGACGAGGAGCGGGAGGCCGGGGAGACGATGATGATCTGTGTGTCCCGGTGCCGGGGGAAGAAGCTGGTACTGGACCTGTAGCCATCCGGAGGTCGGCCTCGATGCCGGCCACGGTCTCCAGCAGCGGCGGCAGCAGATCCCTCCGTACCGCGGCGAGTGTCGTACGCCCCGCCTGCACGGGGATGTTGACCGCCGCCACCACCTCGCCGCCCCGGTCCCGCACCGGGGCGGCGATCGAGCGCAGCCCCTCCTCCAGCTCCTGGTCGACGAGCGCGTATCCCTGCCTGCGCACCCGCTCCAGCTCGGTCCGCAGCAGCGCGGCGGAGTCGATCGTGCGAGCGGTCAGCGGAGTCAACTCGACCCGGGCCAGGCGCACTTCGACCTCCTCCTCCGGCAGGTGCGCGAGCATCACCCGTCCGACCGAGGTGACATGGGCCGGGAAGCGGGTGCCCACGGTGATCGCCGCGCTCATGATCCGGCGCGCGGGCACCCGGGCCACGTACACGATGTCGTCGCCGTCGAGCACGCACAGGGACGACGACTCCCTTGCCCTCTCGACGAGTTGCTCCAGATGCGGTTCGGCGATCTGGGCCAGCGAGAAGCTCGACAGGTAGGAGTAGCCGAGTTCCAGGACGCGCGGGGTGAGCCGGTAGGTGCGGCCGTCGGCGCGGACGTATCCGAGATCGGCCAGGGTCAGCAGGAAACGGCGGGCCGCCGCGCGGGTCAGTCCGCAGGCGCGGGCGACCTCACTGAGGGTCAGTTCCCGGTGGTCGGCGTCGAAGGAGCGGAGCACGGCGAGGCCGCGCTCCAGGGAGCGGACGAAGTGAGGGGCGCGGTCTGCGTCGGGCATCGTCGCCTCCAATGAGCGAATGTCAACAATATTGTCAACCAAAGGTGTTGACCCGACCCCCGCGAGCCCCATACCTTTCGCGCTGAGCACCACTGTGCGGTCTGTGCACAGCCTGTCGGAACAACAAGTCTGCACAGGAGGAGCCATGCGTCGTCTGCTCGTCGCCCTCGCGGCCGGAGCGTTACTGGTCACCGCGTCGGCCTGTGGTTCGTCCGGCGACTCGGGGGGACCGGACTCGGGATCGTCGTCCGGCGGCACCACCACCGTCAAGCTCGGCCTCATTCCGATCGTCGATGTCGCGCCGATCTATCTGGGCCAGAAGAAGGGCTTCTACGACAAGCACGGCCTGAAGCTGGAGATATCGAACGCGTCCGGCGGCGCGGCGATCGTGCCCGGGGTCGCCAGCGGGCAGTTCCAGTTCGGCTTCTCCAATGTCACCTCCCTGCTGATCGCCCAGTCGTCCGGGGTGCCGATCAAGGCGGTCTCCAACGGCATCGCCTCAACGGGTGTGCAGGGCAAGGACTTTGCGGCCATCGCGGTGAAGAAGGGCAGCTCGATCACGTCCGCGAAGGACCTGGAGGGCAAGAAGGTCGCCATCAACACGCTGAAGAACATCAACGAGTCCGCGGTGCGCGAGTCGGTCCGCAAGGCCGGCGGCGATCCGGACAAGGTGAAGTTCGTGGAGCTGGCCTTCGACCAGATGTCGGCCGCTCTCGACGGCGGTCAGGTCGACGCGGCCTGCGCGGTCGAGCCCGCGCTCGCCACCATCAAGAGCCAGGGCGGCCAGGTGATCGCCTCCCCGCTGGTGGACGTGGCCAAGGACACCACGGTCGCCATGTACTTCACCTCGACGCGGTACCGGCAGCAGAACGCCGACGTGGTGAAGAAGTTCCAGGAGGCCACCGCCGAGTCCCTGGCCTACGCGGACGCCCACCCGGACGAGGCACGCCGGATCATCACCACCTACACCAAGATCCCGGCGTCGGTGCTGGCGCAGGTGACCCTGCCGAAGTGGCCGGCCGAGCCGAACAAGGAGTCCATCGAGGCGCTGGCGAAGCTGGGCGAGGGTGACGGGTTCTTCAAGAAGACCCCCGACGTCGACGCGCTGCTTCCGTGAGGTTCCAGAACGCGGCGCTGGGCGCCGCCGGGCTCGCGGCGTTCCTCGCCCTGGGCGAGGCGGTGCCGCGGCTCGGCCTGGTCAAGGAGGCCTACTTCCCGCCGACCAGCCGGATCGCGCGCGCCTTCGCCGACGAGCTCTCCGACGGCACCTTCTGGACGGCGCTCGGCGACACCCTCACCGGCTGGGCTCTGGGCCTGGCCATCGCCGCCTCGGCGGGGATCGTCATCGGCGTGATCGTATCGGTCGTGCCGTATCTGCGCGAGGCGACGGCCTCGACGATCGAGTTCCTGCGCCCGATCCCCTCGGTCGCCCTCATCCCGCTGGCGGTGCTGCTGTACGGCAGCGAATTGCGCTCGGTGCTGCTGCTCGTCGTGTACGCGAGCTTCTGGCAGGTCCTCCTCCAGACGCTCTACGGCGTCCAGGACGTCGACCCCGTCGCCGAGGAGACGGCACGCTCGTACGGTCTCGGCACCTGGGCGCGGATCCGGCACGTCCTGTGGCCGACCGCGCTGCCGTATGTGATGACCGGGGTCCGGCTGGCCGCGGCCGTCGCACTGATCCTGGCCATCACCGGTGAACTGGTCATCGGGGCACCGGGGTTGGGCGCCAGGATCGCGGTGGCGCAGAACTCGCAGGCGGTCCCGGAGATGTACGCGCTGATCGTCGTGACCGGCCTTCTGGGGCTGCTCATCAACGTCGGCGCGCGTACCGTGGAGCGACGGGCGCTGGCCTGGCACCAGTCGGTGCGCGGGGAGGTGGCGGTGTGAAGCGGCTCGCTCTGCGGCTCTTCTTCGTGCTCGCGCTGCCCGCGCTGCTGGTCATGGTCTGGTGGCTGGCGTCGGACGGCAGCACCAACGTCTTCTGGCCGCCGCTGCGCACGATCCTGAAGACCTTCCCCGACGTGTGGACCGCCGACCGCCTGCGCGACGACGTCCTGCCCAGTATCTGGCGCCTGATGGCCGGTTACGCGCTGGCGGCCGTCGTCGGGGTCGCCGTCGGCACGGTCATCGGCTCCTACCGGCGGGTGCGGGCGGTGTGCGAACCAGTCCTGGAGTTCCTGCGGGCGGTCCCCCCGCCGGTCCTGATCCCGGTCATCATGCTGTTCGCGGGCATCGGCGACACCATGAAGGTCACCGTCATCGCGAGCGGCTGCGTCTGGCCGATCCTGCTCAACACCGTCGAGGGCGTGCGCGCGGTCGACCCGGTGATGCTGGAGACGGCCCGCTCCTACGGCATCACCGGCCCCTCGCGGCTGCGCAACCTGGTGCTGCCCTCGGCCGGCCCGCAGATCTTCGCGGGCCTGCGCCAGGCGCTGTCCATCGGCATCATCCTGATGGTCATCAGCGAGATGTTCGCGGCCAGCAACGGCATCGGCTTCACCATCGTCCAGTTCCAGCGCAGTTTCGCGGTGCCCGACATGTGGACCGGCATCCTCGTCCTCGGTCTGCTCGGGTTCGCCCTCTCCGTCGTCTTCCAACTGGTCGAGCGGCGGGTCCTCGCCTGGTACCACGGCCTGCGCGCCTCGGCCCGGCGGTCCCCGTGAATCACCCGAACGTGAAAGGGCGGTCCATGCACCCGCTTCTCGACGTGTCCGGCCTGAACAAGGTCTACGAGGGGTCAGGCCGCCGCGTGGAGGCGGTCCGCGACCTCACCTTCACCGTCGACACGGGCGAACTCGTGTGTCTCGTCGGCCCCTCGGGCTGCGGCAAGACGACCCTGCTGAAGTGCATGGGCGGCCTGCTCACACCGACGGCCGGCGAAGTCCACCTGTCAGGACGGAAGGTGACCGGTCCGCCGCCCGGGATGGCCTTCGTCTTCCAGGAGTACGGCCGCAGCCTCTTTCCCTGGATGCGCGTCGCCGACAATGTCGAACTGCCCCTGAAACAGAAGAGCTTGACCAAGTCACGACGCCGCGAGCTGGTCGCCGACGCACTGGAGTCGGTGGACCTGTCGGACGCCGCCTCGGCGTACCCCTGGCAGCTCTCCGGCGGGATGCAGCAGCGTGTCGCGATCGCCCGCGCACTCGCCTACGAGCCCGAAGTCCTCCTGATGGACGAGCCGTTCGCGGCCGTGGACGCCCAGACCCGGGCCGACCTGGAGGATCTCGTACGGCGGCTGTGGCGGGAGCGCGGCATCACGATCCTGTTCGTCACCCACGACATCGACGAGGCCGTGTACCTGGGCGAACGCGTGATCGTGCTGTCCGCCTCCCCCACGGTCGTACAGGAGCAGCTGAAGGTCGATCTGCCGGACGAGCGGGACCAGATCCACACGCGGGTGGCCCCGCGCTTCGCCGAACTGCGCACCCATGTGTACGAGCAGATCCAGGCGGCCAAGCGCGGGGCAGTGCGGGAGGCTCCGGTCACGGAGTCCGATACGCCTCCACTTCACTGAACTGCCCGGCGGGCCAGCCGGTGTTGGCGCTCACCGACAGGCGCAGGTACCGCACACTGGTGCCGGGCAGCGTGACGGTGGCCGTGTTGCCGGTCGCCGGGTCGAAGCGGTAGCCCTGTGCGCCGGCGACGGTGGTGTAGGTGCTGCCGTCGGTGCTGCCCAGTACGGTGACGGTCTGGGTACGGGCCTGCCAGGCGCTCTGCGGAGGCAGCTTCAGCACCAGCCTGCGCACCGGCTCGGCCGATCCCAGGTCCACCGTCCAGGACTGCGGGAACGCGTTGTTGGCGGACTCCCAGTAGCTGTTCGCGTCGCCGTCGACCGCCTTGCCGGGCGTGTAGACGTCCTGGGAGCCGCTCGCGGTGGCCGGGCGGCCCTTGGCGAGGTTGCGGTTCGGGTCCGGGTCGGGGTTGCCCTGTCCCGGCTGCGGCCAGGTCGAGCAGTCCGACCAGGTGCTGCTCCAGCCGGAGTTGCCGCCGCCGTCGGTGAGGGCGAAGGTGCCGGAGCTCGCCGGGTAGGGGCAGTTGTAGACGCCTGCCGCACCCACCGAAGTCGCCGTGACATCGCGGAAGGTCACGGCGCCCTGGGCCTCCGCCTGCACGACGACCGTGCCGGTGTTGCGGACGGTCGCGCCGGACACGGTGACGTTCCGGACCGGATAGCCCTGTCCCCCGCCGGAGACGAACTCGAAGGCGCTGTACGGGCTGTCGGTGATGGTCGTGTTGGTGATGTTCACCGTGGCATTGATGGCACTGTCGTACGAGTCGACCCGCAGCGCCCCCATCGGGTGGTTCCAGTTGGGGTTCATCGCGCCGGTGCGGACGAGGGTGTTGCCGTCGACCGTGATGGTGCCGGCCAGCGGGAAGAAGGGGTCGAGGAACTTCTGGTTGGAGATCGCGATGCCGCTGCCGAGGGCGTTGGTGTCGGAGACCAGGTTGTTCCGCACCGCGAGGTCGGTGCCGCCGTAGATCGCGATGCCGTTGGCGAGGTTCGGCTGGGTGATGGTGTTGTTCTCGAAGCTGCTGTTCGTGTCCGGCGCGTACAGCGACCACATGGCGAGCGCGTCGTCGCCCTGGTTGCGCAGGAAGTTGTTGCGGACGCGCACTCCGCGGGCGTTGCCGTTGAGGTTGAGGCCGTCGGCCGTCATGTCGAGGAAGCGGTTGTTCTCCACGACCAGGTTGTCGTTGCTACCCGTCAGCCAGAGGCCGACCTTCAGGTGCTGGAGCCACATGCCGGACACCGAACTCCCGCGTCCCAGCGAGCCGTTGACGAAGTTGTCCGGGCTGGAGTCAACGCGCTCGGTGACCTCGCCGACGACCGCGAAGTCCTTGATGTGGACGTTCCCCGAAGAGCTGGACTGGTCGATGAAGCGGGAGGAGTGCACGACCGAGTGCCAGCTTCCGGCGCCCTGGAGAGTGACGTTCTGGACGCCGCCGAGGGCGGAGGTCAGCCGGTAGTCGCCCGGCGGGATCCAGACCACTCCACCTTGGGCGGCGGAGATCGCGTCCCGGAAGGCCTGGGTGGAGTCACCGTTCCCGGTGGGGTCGGCGCCCTTGGAGGTGACGGACACGGACCCGGCGGGCTGACCCGCGGCCGCCGCGACCTGCTCGAAGTCGGCCACGTCGACGGTGACCTGGGTACCGGTCGACTCGAAGGCGACCTTGTCACCGGCCTGGACGTCCCGGCCGAGCAGGAGGCGGGCGTTGTCGAAGAAGTGGTGCGTCCTGGCGCCGGGTATCCAACTGGTGTCGACGTAGGAGTACTTGGAGGTCACAGGGAGCGGCTTCGCGAGCCTGGTGCCGTTGACGTAGACGTTCAACGTGCCCGACTGGCCGTCGGGGACGCTGTAGGCGACGTTCACCGCGTTGGCGGCGCGCGGCACGGTGAACTCGACGCGCTGGCCCGAGCCGAGCCGTACCGCCTGCCGCCCGGACGCCTCCGAGGCGAGCGTGCCCTGCGTGTAGTCGGGGCCGATCCTCGTGCCGGTCGTGGTGGCGGACTCGGCTTCCACCGAGGTGAAGGGCAGGGTGGCGCCAGCGGCCGCGTGGGCGGTGGGCGCGGTGGCGGTGAGGAGGCCGGTGGTGAGGGCCACAGTGATGGCTACTGACATGCTCCTGACAGATCTGTGCATGTGCTGATCCCTTCGTGTGGGGGTGTGGCGGTCTCAGCCGTGCAGCCAGACCGCCGTGTCCTTCGGCAGTCGGCCCCGCGGGTCCAAGGGACCGCTGGCGAGCAGCAGTTGGGTGTGTGAGGGGATGTCGGCCGGGCTGTCGGCGAGATTCACCACGCACAGGGAGCCCTGCGCACGGGTGAAGACGAGGACGCCCTCGGGTGCGGGCAGCCAGGTGAGCGGGCCGTCGCCGAAGACCGGCCGGATCCGGACGGCTTCCCGGTACAGGCTGAGCATCGACCCGGGGTCCAGGGCCTGCCGGTCGGCCGCGTACGAGGCCCAGTCGGCGGGCTGCGGCAGCCAGGGCTCGCCCCCGAAACCGGCGTGCGGCTCCCCGGCCGCCCACGGCAGCGGCACCCGGCACCCGTCCCGCCCGGGGTCCGTGCCGCCGGAGCGGAAGTGCATCGGGTCCTCGATGCGGTCGCGCGGGATGTCCGCCTCGGGCAGGCCGAGTTCCTCGCCCTGGTAGACGTAGACGGCTCCGGGCAGGGCGAGTGTGAGCAGGGCCGCCGCCCGGGCGCGCCGGGTGCCGAGGGCCAGGTCGGTCGGGGTTCCGAAGGCCTTGGCCGCGAAGTCGAAGCCGGTGTCCGTACGGCCGTAGCGGGTGACCGTGCGGGTGATGTCGTGGTTGCACAGCACCCAGGTGGCGGGGGCGCCGACCGGGGCGTGCTCGGCGAGGGTCGTGTCGATCGAGGTGCGAAGGCGCCCGGCCTCCCAAGGGCACGTCAGGAAGGAGAAATTGAAGGCGGTGTGCAGCTCGTCCGGGCGCAGGTAGCGGGCGAAGCGCTCGGTGTCCGGGAGCCAGACCTCGCCGACGAAGACGGCGTCGTACTCGTCGGCGACGGCCCGCCAGGAGCGGTAGATGTCGTGGAGTTCGTCGCGGTCGACGAAGGGGTGCGGGTCGGGGTGGAGAGCGAGGTCGGGCAGTTCGGGGTCCTTGGCGAGCAGGGCGGCCGAGTCGATGCGGACACCCGCCACTCCCCCTTCGAACCAGAAGCGCAGGACGTCTTCGTGCTCCTGGCGGACGGCCGGGTGGGCCCAGTTGAGGTCGGGCTGCTGCGGGGTGAACAGATGCAGATACCAGTCGCCGTCGGGCAGCCGCGTCCACACGGGCTCGGCCGAGCCGACGAACTGCGACGGCCAGTCGTTGGGCGGGAGTTCACCCTGCTCACCGCGTCCGGGCCGGAAGTGGAACAGCTCGCGTTCGGGGCTGCCGGGGCCTGCCCGCAGCGCGGCCCGGAACCAGGGGTGCTGGTCGGAGACATGGTTGGGCACGATGTCGACGATCGTGCGGATGCCCAGCTCCCGTGCCTCCGCGATGAGCTTCTCCGCCTCGGCGAGGGTGCCGAAGGCCGGGTCGATCGCGCGGTAGTCGGCGACGTCGTAGCCGCCGTCCTTCATCGGGGAGAGGTACCAGGGGCTGAACCACAGGGCGTCCACGCCGAGTTCGGCGAGATACGGCAGCCTGGCGCGGACTCCGGCGAGATCGCCGGTGCCGTCCCCGTCGCCGTCGGCGAAGCTGCGGACGTAGACCTGGTAGATGACGGCGGAGCGCCACCACTCGGTGGGCTGTCCCACTGGGGGTTCCCTTCTGTTGGCGGACGGACGGTGTCAGCCCTTCGTGCTGCCCGCGCCGATCCCGGCGACGATGTGCCGCTGGAAGACGAGGAACAGGGCGACCATCGGGATGCTGGCGATCACCATCGCGGCGATGAGCACGGTCAGTTGGATGTTCTGCGACAACTGGACGAGGGCCACGCTGATGGGCTGCTTGTCGGTGTCGGAGAAGACCATCAGCGGCCACAGGAAGTCCTGCCAGACGGCGACCAGGGCGAAGATCGACACCACCCCGAGGACCGGCCGCGACATGGGCAGCACGATCGACCACAGGGTGCGCAGCCTTCCGGCGCCGTCGATCTCGGCGGCCTCCAGCACATCGCGCGGGAGCTGGTCGAAGAACCGCTTGAGCAGGTACAGGTTGAAGGCGTTGGCGACGGCCGGCAGCCAGATGGCCAGGGGGTCGTTCAGCAGGCCCAGGTCCGCCACGGTCAGGTATTTCGGTACGACCAGGGCCTGGGCCGGGACCATCAGTGTGGCGAGGATGCCGCCGAGGACCACCTTGCCGAAGAGGGGCCTGAGCCGGGACAGGGCGTAGGCGGCGGCCGTGCACAGGACCAGCTGGAACGCCCAGGCGCCGGCGGCCTGGACGACGGTGTTCCACAGGTGCTGCGGGAGCTGCATGAGGTCCCAGGCGTCGGTGTAGCCGTCGAGGTGCCACCGCTCGGGGACGAGGGTGGGCGGCGTACGCGTCACCTCGTCCGGCGACTTCATCGCCCCGGTGACCATCCAGTAGACGGGGAAGAGGAACGCGAGCGCGAAGAGCACGACGACGGTGGTGAAGACGGTCCAGTACAGGGCTCTGCCGCGCGGGCGGGCGAGCGTCGCCGGGGAGACCAGGGTGCGGGTGCTCATGCGGGATCCCCCTGCGCCGACCGGGTCAGCCGCAGGTACACGGCCGAGAAGGCGCCCAGCAGCACCAGGAGCATCACGCTCAGGGCGCAGGCGCCGCCGAAGTCGTTGTAGAGGAAGGCGTACTTGTAGATCAGGTAGAGGACGGTGACCGTGGCGTTCTCCGGACCGCCACCGGTGATCACGAACGGCTCGGTGAACACCTGCATGGTCGCGATGATCTGAAGGAGCATCAGCATGAGGATGACGAACCGGGTCTGAGGGACCGTCACGTATCGGATGCGCTGGAGGAGGCCGGCGCCGTCCAGTTCGGCGGCCTCGTACAGCCCGCCGGGGATGGACTGGAGGGCGGCCAGGTAGATCAGGACGGTACCGCCCAGGTTGGCCCAGGTCGCCACGATCACCAGGGAGACGAGCGCGGTGTCGGCGCCGTTGGACCAGTTCGAGGTGGGCAGGTGCACAAGGCGCAGCACCTCGTTGGCAAGGCCGGCTCCGGGATCGTAGAACCACTTCCAGAGCAGGGCGCTGACCACCGGAGGGATCATGACGGGCAGGTAGACGACCACCCGGAAGAACGCCTTCGCGTGTCTGAGCTCATTGAGCACCAGCGCCATGACGAAGGGGATCGCGAAGCCGATGAGCAGGGCCAGCAGGGTGAAAGTGAGGGTGTTGCGCCAGGCGGCGGTGAACTCCGGGTCGTGCCAGACGCGGGTGAAGTTGGCGGTGCCGACCCATTCCGGCTCGGAGCCCGGCGTGTACTTCTGGAAGGCGATCACGACGGCGCGGATCGCCGGGTACCAGGAGAAGAGCGCGAAGCAGAGCAGTCCGCCGAGGAGGAAGCCGTAGGCGCCCACCTGGTCGGCGAGGCGGCGCCGCCTCCGGTCCCCTGCGGGAGGCGGCGCCTGGATCGGGGGTGCGGCGATGGCCGCGCGGGGCGGGCTGTCCACCGTCTTCATGGGGGTCAGCTCCGGGCCAGGATGCCGTCGATCTTGGTCGAGGCGTCCTTGAGGAGCTGGTCGATGTCGGCGTCCTTCTTGGTGAGGACGGCGGAGACGGCGCTGTCGAGGACGGAGTAGATCTGCTGGGCGTTCGGCGGCTCGATCTTCATCCGCAGGCTCTGGTTGCCGTCGAGGAAGGCCTGGTAGTTCTCCACGGGCACATTGGCGTTGGCCTTCTTGACCTGCTGGTCCTTGGCGTCGGCGGCGCCGGTGAACAGGCGCGGCTCCGGCAGGCCGACCGGGGCGTCGGCCTTCTTGGCGCGGGCGTAGTCGCCGAGGAAGCCGGCGCCGGGGGTGAGGAACATGTGGTCGAGCCATTGCAGGCCGGCCCTGATCTGGTCGGGGCTCGCCTTCTTGTTGACCATGTAGCCGTCGCCGCCGATGAGCGTGCCCTTGCCGCCGGGCATGGGGGCGAGGGCGAGGTCCTTGTAGTTGCCGCCCTTCTCCTTGACCAGGATCGGGATGTTGTCCGGGGCGGAGAGGTACATGCCGAGCTTGCCCGAACCCATCATCTGCTGGACGTCGTTGATGACGAGCAGCTGCTTGCTGCCCATGGAAGCGTCGGTCCAGCGCATGTCGTGGAGGTTCTGCAGGACCGCGTGGCCCTCGGGGGTGTCGACGGTGGCCTTCTTGCCGTCGGCGCTGACGACGTCGCCGCCCTGGGAGTACAGCTCGGCCGTGAAGTGCCAGCCGCCCTGGTTCTGGGCGCTGTAGTCGGCGTATCCGACGGTGCCGTCACCGAGTGCGGCGATCTTCTTGGCGTCCGCGCGCAACTCCTCCCAGGTGGACGGGGGTTGCTCGGGGTCGAGGCCGGCCTTCTCGAAGAGTTTCTTGTTGTAGATCAGGCCCATCGAGTAGCCGGTGCGCGGGATGCCGTAGATCTTCCCGTCGACGGTGTAGATGTCGCGGAGTTGCTGCTGGAGGGTGCCGTAGCTCTTCAACTCCTTGACGTACGGGGTGAGATCGGCGGCCTGGTTGATGTCCACGACGTGGTTGGCGTCGGTGAAGTACGTGTAGAAGACGTCCTCCATCTGCCCGCCGGCGAGCTTGGCGTCGAAGGTCTTGGGGTCCTGGCAGGGGAAGGCGTCGTGCGCGACGACGTCGATGTCCGGGTGCTGCTTCTCGAAGGACGCGATGTCCTGCTCGAAGAACCGCCGGTCGACCTTGGCGCTCTTGGGCGGCATGCAGTTGACGGTGATGCGGGTCTTGCCGCTCGCCGTGTCGTCGCCCGATCCGCAGGCGGAGACGACCAGGGCAAGCGAACAGACACTGAGCGCGGCGACGGTACGGCGGTACCCGGTGCTTCTCATCGGTGGACCCCTCGTGGGCAGGAGCGGTGGGCGCCGCACACTCAAGCACCGCCGACAACTGTCCGCAAGATGTCGCGCAGAATTTGAAATTATTCGACAGAGCGATGAGGGAGAGAGTCGATCACAGGCCGCGCCGACAGCCGCCATGGGCTACGGCTGCGAGCCCTGGTGGACAGGGCCGTTCAGTCGCGAGGCGCTTGCGCGGTGGACCCCCGGACCACCAGCTCGGGTTCGAAGAGCAGCTCCTCGGGCGGTACGGCACTGCCCCCGATCTGCGCGTTCAGCAGCTCCACGGCGGCTCGACCCATGGCCTCGATGGGCTGGCGGACGGTGGTCAGCGGGGGTTCGGTGCAGTTCATCAGGGCGGAGTCGTCGTAGCCGACGACCGACACCTGGCCTGGCACGTCGAGGCCCTTGCGGCGGGCGGCCCGGATGGCGCCGAGCGCGAGGGGGTCGCTGGCGCAGATGAAGCCGGTGACCCCGCGGTCGATGAGCCGGGCGGCCGCCGCGTGCCCGCCCTCGATGGAGAACATGGCCCGCGCGACCCGCTCGTCGGGCAGCTCACCGAGCCCCTGTGCGGCGGCGAGCTTCCGCGCCGACGGGATGTGGTCCGCGGGTCCCAGCACGAGCCCGATCCGCTCGTGGCCCAGGGAGGCGAGATGCCGCCAGGCCTGTTCGACGGCGACCGCGTCGTCGCAGGAGACGCCCGGGAAACCGAGGTCGTCGATGGACGCGTTGACCAGCACCACCGGGATGTTCCGGTCGGCGAGCCGCCGGTAGTGGTCGTGGGGCGCGTCCGCCTGGGCGTAGAGCCCGCCGGCGAAGACGACACCGGAGACCTGCTGCTGCAGCAGAAGATCCACGTAATCGGCCTCGGACACCCCGCCCTTGGTCTGCGTGCACAGCACCGGTGTCAGCCCGAGCTGGGCCAGGGCACCGCCGATGACCTCGGCGAACGCCGGGAAGATCGGGTTCTGGAGCTCCGGCAGCACCAGCCCCACGAGCCGGGCCCGCTCCCCGCGCAACTGGGTGGGCCGCTCGTACCCGAGCACGTCCAGCGCGGACAGCACGGCCTGCCGGGTGCCCTCGGAGACCCCCGGTTTGCCGTTGAGCACCCGGCTGACCGTGGCCTCACTGACCCCGACCTTCTTGGCAACCTCGGCAAGTCGTCGCGTCATGCGCGCAAGAATAGCGCAAGAAATGCAAGTGGCTTGCGTAATACGAGAGTGCCCAGGCGGCGTCAGTGACTCAAAGCGTCGGTGACTACTGACCAGGCGCCGTCGGCGACCTGAACGCCGACGGTGCCCGTCAGGCCTCGGGGGTGGGCACCACCGTGAGGTGGGCCGCCGTGCGCCGCGGGCGGCGCCTGGCGGGAGTCGGGCGCAGCACCAGCGTCAGACGCGTGTAGCCCAGGTCGCGCAAGGTGCGGGGGGTCTCGTCGACGACCCGGCAGTCGGTGGCGCCCCAACGGGGGTCGGGGTGCACCAGGGGGCGTACGGAGCCGTCGTGCTCCACGGCCTGTTCGCCGACCGCGCGGATCCAGTGCGGCAGCCCGTGCCGGTAGGCGGCGTCCATGATCGGGTCCTGGGCGATGTCCCGGCGGATCGCCTGGATGGCGTGGTCGTGGCCGTGCCGCTCCACCGCGGCCGCGAAATGCGCGAGCATCGGCAGACACCACCGCGACTCGTGCTCGCCGAGGACGCTGCCGGCGTCGGGATGGAAGAGGACGAACCGGAGGAAGTTGTCCCCCGGCATGGCCGTCGGATGCGGACCCACGGCACGGAAAAGTGACGCGAAAGCGGTGTTGGCGAGAACGACGTCCCAGCGGTGGTCGAGGACGACGGACGGGAAAGCGACGGCTTCCAGGAGCGTGGCGTAGTCCTGAAGGTATGCCTGGGCTTCGAGCCCCTCGGGGACGGGCCGCAGTTCCGACCGCTGCCCACCTGCCTGATATGCCATCGGGAGGTCACCCCTCTTGCCTATGCGGCCTTCACGCGGCGCCTTGATCCTGCTTCTCCGGAACAAGTCGTGTCAACTATCGTGGCATTCCGTGGCGGTTGACGGCTGAAATTGGCCACAGTTGTGGCGACACCTGGATGTGAGTTCGAACAACGGGCTACTCTCCGGGAAGTTCACGGCGACCGCCTGTGAGAAGTCGGGTGAGAGACGTAGGAGATCTGTCGGTGTCGGATGGCTTCGAGAGCCCGGACGACGCGGCAACGGTCGTGCTGACGGCCGTCGTCGCCCGCGTCACCGCACTCGCCGACCGGCTCGGCGTGCCGCACGCGCAGGTCTTCGACACCGGCCGGCTGTCCGTCGCCTCCGGCGTCCCCGAACCCGTGGTCAAGGCCCTGCTGAGCGGGCGCCCGGCGGGTGAACCCGACGTCCAGGCGCGGTTCCTGCAGCGGCTCGACCTGTTGCGCCGCACCCGGCTGAAGCCCAACGGGCGCAAGTACACCCAGCAGGAGATCGCCGACGGCGCGGGCATGTCCCGGCAGCAGGCGGGCGCCCTCATCAACGGCGACCGGCGCCCCACCATGGAGCACTGCGACGCCATCCAGCGGTTCTTCCGCGTGCACGCCGGATTCCTCACGGCGGAGGACCCCGAGGCGCTCGCGGGTGCCCTCCAGCACACCGAACAGGAGCTCCTGCACAAACTCGCCGACCGTGAGCGGGAGGCCGCGGCGGCCGCCCGCGACCCGCTGGAGCGGCTGCTGCAGGACCACGGCGTCCGCGGGATCGCCTGGCGGGCCGCGCAGCTGCCCACCGACCAGCACCGTGACAAGGTCGCCGAGTGGCTGGACATGCTCCTGGAGAGCGTCAAGCGGCCCGAGTCCTGATCCGGGAGACAACTGTGGGCATCGGTAAGCACATGCGCCGCCTGAGCGGCGAGTTGGTGGCGGAGCTGGAACTCGACGCCCCGGCACGGCCCGAGGACCTCTACGGCGCCCTGTGCGACGCGATGAGCAGACGCCGGGGCCGCCCGGTCCACTTCCGTACGGCGCCCTTCCCGCCCGGCACGGCCAGCGGGCTGTGGCTCGACATGGCCGACCAGGACCTGGTCGTGATCGAGGAACGCACCGCGCCGGACCACCAGTTGGTCATCCTCGGCCACGAGCTGTGGCACATGAACGCGGGCCACTGCTCCCACCACGTCGAGGGTGCCGCGGTCGCCGCCCGCCTCCTCCACGACGACGCCGACCTCCAGGCCACGGTCCGCAAGGTCGCCGCCCGCAGCCGCTTCGACCTCGACGACGAGCGGGAGGCGGAGAGCTTCGGGCTGCTGCTGGCCAGCAAGTGCCGGACGTGGCTCGCGGGTTCGCCGCTGCGCGGGCCGGCGCAGCGGGACCATCTGGCGGGGCGGATCGAGGTGTCGCTGGGGTATCTGGGGCCGCAGAGCTGAGAGTTCGCGAAGGTCACGTCGCGCTGCGCTCGCCGGCCTCCCTCAGCACGCTCCCCGGACCGCCCTCACGCAACAGCTCCCTCCAGTGGTCCCTGCTCCAGTCCGCCGGGGCCGTGGTGGCGGTGAACTCCTCGACCAGGGAGACGAAACGGGCGGGGTCGGTGTGGAAGGGGAAGTGTCCCGCGCCCTCGAAGATCTCCAGACGGCTGCCGGGCATCGCCTCGTGCGCCCCGAAGGCGTGCCGCACGGGCACCACGCTGTCCCGGTCGCCCCACAGCAGCAGGGTCGGCATGCCCTCGGTGAGATAGCAGCGGTCGAGCATGGTGACGACCTGTCCGCGCCAGTCGACGACCGCGCGCAGGGTGCGGATGAAGGCGTTGCGGGAGGTCTCGTCGGGGAGCGCGTCGACGAGCTTCAGCAGGTCCGGGGCGTCCTGGCCGAGGTCGGTGTCCAGGAGCCTCATCAGCCGGATCGCGAGGCCCAGTTGGAGCCGCATGCCGGGCAGCCGCAGCGAGGACAGCATGAGGTGGGCGCCGGGCAGGGACACCAGCCGCAGCACGGGGTTGACCTCACGGCCCACACCGCCCGCACTGACCAGGATGAGCCGCTCGGTGCGCTCGGGGAACTGGTAGGCGAACTGCATGGCCACTCCCCCGCCCAGCGAGTGCCCGACCAGGGTGGCCGACTCGATGCCGAGGGTGGTGAGCAGATCACGCACGCCGTTGGCGTACGCGGCCACCGAGTAGTCGGCGCGCGGCTTGTCGGAGTCGCCATGGCCGAGCAGGTCGGGGGCGATCACGGTGTGGGTGCGGGCGAGGTCGGGAATGAGTTCGGCCCAGGTCGCCGAGGAGTCGCCGATGCCGTGGATGAGGACGAGCGGCGGTCCCTCACCCGCCATGCGGAAGGCACGGCGGTATCCGTGCACCATGCGGTGCCGCAACTCCAGTTCGCCGTCGCCGACCGAGCGCAGCCGGACGGTGCGCGCCGGGCGTCGCCGCGGGTCGTCGACCATGTGCTCGCCTCCCGTTCTCCTGGCCGCGGATCAAGACGGCCGAAAGCCCTTCCTCCCAGCGTAGGGCCGCTTTCCGCACGGTGATTTCGGTGAGGTTTCGCCTCCGCTAAGCGGGCGAACGAAGGGGCGCGGAAGCCGGATTGTCAGTGGGGGACGGCAAGCTGGAGATGCACGCCCGTGCGGGGTGCGACCGACGTGCCCCGTCCGGGGGTGCGACCGACGCCGACTTGGGGAGAGCCGCCGATGCCCACCGCCGTACTGACCGACCGTGAGCGCACCGCCGTCCAGGCGTATCTGCGGCTGCTGCACACGGTCCGAGCCGCCTTCGACACCGCGGCCGGCCCACCCGACACCGCCCGGCCGCCGGTCGTCCCGCCGGCGGTCCTCGCCGAGGCCGAACAGGCCTTGGCGGACGCGGGCCTCGCGGGCAACGAGGAGGCCTTCTTCAGGCTGCTGCAGAGCTGGTGTCCGCCGGAGTCCTAGACGTACGAGCCGCGCCGTGCGCTCAGGCGTGCGGCACGGTCACCGACGTCGCCACCAGGCCGGGCCGGACCGTCCAGCGGCCCTCGAAGACGCCGCGCCGCTCGCCGCCCACCAGGGGGCCGGGGACGAGGAGTTCGGCTCGCAGAGCGCCACCGGCGGGCTGTGCGGGGTCGACCAGGATCTCTATGTCGGCCTCGGAGAAGTCCAGCCACTTGCCGGTGAGCGGGAACCACGCCTTGTAGACGGACTCCTTGGCGCTGAACAGCAGCCGGTCCCAGTGGACCAGGGGGTGCGCCCGGGCGAGTTCCCGCAGCCGGACCCGCTCCCCCGGCAGGGAGACGCTCTCCAGCACGTCCTCCGGGAGCGGCCCGTGGGGTTCGGCGTCGATGCCGAGGGAGGCGAGGTCGGCGGCGCGGACCAGGGCGGCGGCGCAGTATCCGTCGCAGTGGCTCATGCTGCCGGTGAGTCCGGCCGGCCACCGCGGGGCGCCGCGTTCCCCGGGCAGCACCGGCTGCGGCGGCACCCCGAGCTTCTCCATGGCACTGCGGGCGCAGGCCCGCACCACGGCGAACTCACGGCGGCGCTTGGGGACGGCGAGCGCGACGAGCGCGGCTTCCTCGGGGTACAGCGCGGCGTTCTCCGGCTCGTCGTGGCCGTGGACCTCGACGGCCACCACCGAGTCCGGCAGGAGTTCCTCGATCACAGCGCGCCGACCTCCCCGGGCACGATCCGGCGCAGCCGTCCCGGCGGCTCGGCCCGCTTGCGCCACTCCCGCGGATAGCCCACCGACACCTCCTCGAAGCGGACGCCCTCGTGCCAGGTGGTCCGCGGGATGTGCAGATGGCCGTAGACCATGGTCTCGACGCGGAACCTGCGGTGCCAGTCGGCGGTCAGCGTGGTGCCGCACCACATCGCGAACTCGGGGTACCACAGGACGTCCGTCGGGTGCCGGTCCAGCGGGTAGTGGTTGACCAGGACCGTGGGCAGGTCGTCGGGGAGCGCGGCGAGCCTGCGCTCGGTCTCGGCGACCCGGGCCCGGCACCAGGCCTCGCGGGACGGGTAGGGGTCGGGGTGCAGCAGGAACTCGTCGTTGCAGACGACGCCGGTGCCGTGCGCGTACTCCAGGCCCTGCTCCTTGGTGGTGCAGCCGGCGGGCAGGAAGGAGTAGTCGTACAGCAGGAACAGCGGGGCGACGGCGACGGGGCCGCCGGGGCCGTTCCAGACCGGGTAGGGGTCCTCGGGGGTGAGGACGCCGAGCTCCCGGCACATCTCGACGAGGTGCTCGTAGCGGGCGACCCCGCGCAGCGTGACGGTGTCCTTCGGATGGGTCCACAGTTCGTGGTTGCCGGGGGCCCAGACGACCTGGCGGAAGCGGCCGGCGAGGGTCTCGAGGGCCCAGCGGACGTCGGCGACGGTCTCGGCGACGTCACCGGCCACCAGGAGCCAGTCGTCGTCGGTGCCCGGGCGCATCTCCTCGACGAGCCGGCGGTTCTCGGGATAGCCGATGTGCAGGTCGCTGACGGCCAGAAGCTGTGCCGCGTCACCGGCCGTAGACGTCACCTCTCGCCCCCTCCGAGCACCCGAATGGGACCACGAGAACACATTTGTTTTCCCGGTACAAGAGCGGGCCGGGGGGGTGGCGCTTCATGATCGGGAATTCCGTAACACGGGCGTTGCACGCTCGGCCCCTTGAAAGCCGTATGATCGCCCCAACACCACCGCACGTACCTCCCTTCGCAAGGGGCGGTTTGGTGTCCCTCCAATCACCCTGCCCGGGCACGGGCCCGCTTCGCCCTGCCCGAAAACCCCGAAAGGCGGCCTGAATGCACTCTCGCGTACGCGTCTGGCTCAACCGCACGTACGCGGAGAACGTGTTCTTCATGGATCAGCTGCGGAGAAATCCCAGCGACAGAGCCGTCGAGATCCATGCGACGCACGCGGACGCCGACTCACCCGTGCTGGCGGCGGCCGACACCGCCGAGCTGGAGCCGGAGGGGCTGTCCCCCGCCGCCTACGTCGAGTACGCGCTCGACCAGTGCCACAAGCGGGGCATCGACGTGTTCGTGCCCCGGCTGCACCAGGCGGCGATCGTCGCCCACCGCGCCGACTTCGCCGCGCTCGGTACGGCGCTGCTCGCGCCGCCGCCGGAGGCCGTCGCCGTCTTCCACGACAAGGTGATCGCCTACGAGGCGGTCCAGGCGGTCGGTGTTCCGGTGCCGCCGTGGTGGCGGGTGCGGACCGCGGACGAGCTGGTCACAGCCGTCGAGAAGCTGGAGGCCGACGGCCACAAGGCCTGCTTCAAGCCCGCGTCCGGCGCTGGCGGGGTGGGCTTCCGGATCATCACGCGCGCCCCCTTCTCGCTCGCGCAGCTCAACGGATTCCCGGGCCCGTACGTGTCCCTCGACATGGTCGTCGAGGCGCTGGAGCAGTCCGGGGAGCAGGTGGACTGGCTGGTCATGCCGCGCCTCGAGCAGCCGGAGGTGTCCGTGGACACGCTCACCGGGCCGGACAACCGGGTGCGGCTGGCGATCGGCCGCACGAAGAACGGGCGGCGTCGCGGGTTCACGCAGGACGAGCAGTGGCTGGAGCCTGCGCGGCTGGTCGCCGAGGGGTTCGGGCTGCACTATCTCTCCAACATCCAGTTCCGGATGCTGGACGACCGGCCGGTGCTGATGGATGTGAACACGCGCCCGGCGGGCGGGTTGCACCAGCTGTCCCTGTGCGGGGTCAACGTGCCGTGGGCCGCGGTGCAGTTGGCGCTCGGGGAGGACACCGGAGTGATCGAGCCGCCGTTCCTGGGACAGGACTACACGGTGGTGTCGGGGGTTCGGCAGCTGCGGCCGGTGACGATTCCGGGCCAGCGGGAGATTTCCGAGCCGTTGCCCGCGGTGCCCGCGCCTGCTGTTGCGACCGCTGAGCCCGTTGTCGTTCAGACGGCGGGTCAGGCCCTGCCGCTCTAGGTGCCCCTCACCCCCACCGGTATGGACCAATCCTGCCGCTCATCTTGACAGGCCGATTGGTCCATACCAACTTGGTTGCGCACCCCGCTGCACTCCCCCGCAGCTCTCTGCACTCCCGAACACCCCCATTTCTTCAGGGAGATCGCGTGCGCAACCCACTCAGACGTTCCAGACTCGTCGCCCTCCTCGGCTCCGCCGCACTGGCATTCGTCGGTGCCCTCGCTCTGCCCGGCACGGCTCAGGCGGCCAACATCCTGACCAACTCCGGCTTCGAATCGGGCAGTCTCTCCCCCTGGACCTGCACCGGAAACCTCGGTTCGGTCGTCTCCTCTCCCGTCCACGGGGGCTCCAAGGCCCTTCAGGGCGCGGTGAGTTCGAGCGACAACGCCCAGTGCAGCCAGACCGTCGCCGTCCAGCCGAACACGACGTACTCGCTCAGCGGCTGGGTCCGCGGTTCCTACGTCTACCTCGGCGTGAACGGCGGCGCCTCCACCTGGACGAGCTCCCCGTCGGCGTACAGCCAGCTGACCACGAGCTTCACCACCGGCGCCGCGCAGACCAGCGCCACGATCTACGTCCACGGCTGGTACGCCCAGGGCACCTACTACGCCGACGACATCAGCCTCGACGGGCCCGGCGGCGGGGGCGGTTCGGACACCCAGGCGCCGAGCGCGCCGACCGGGCTCGCCTCCACGGGCAAGACGTCGTCCAGCGTGTCCCTGAAGTGGAACGCCTCGACGGACAACGTGGGCGTCACGGCCTACGACATCTACAGCGGCTCCAACAACGTCCTCGCCGTCTCCGGTACGTCCGCCACCGTCAGCGGTCTCTCGCCCAGCACGGCGTACACCTTCACCGTCAAGGCGCGCGACGCGGCCGGGAACACCTCCGGGGCCTCCAACTCGGTGAGTGTCACGACCGACGCGGGCGGCGGGGGCGGCACCGGCTTCAAGCAGGCGGCGCCGTATCTGTACGAGGGCTGGGGCGATCCGCCGAACCCGAGCACGGTGATGAGCGCGACCGGCGTCAAGTGGTTCACGATGGCGTTCGTGCTGGACTCCGGTGGCTGCAACCCCGCCTGGGACGGCAGCCGGCCGCTGACCGGCGGTGTCGACCAGAGTGCCATCAACCAGATCCGTGCCGCCGGCGGTGACATCGTGCCGTCGTTCGGCGGCTGGCAGGGCAGCAAGCTCGGTGCCAACTGCTCCTCCGCGAGCGCGCTGGCGGCCGCCCTCCAGAAGGTGATCGACGCCTACTCGCTCAAGGCGATCGACATGGACATCGAGAACAGCGACGAGTTCGAGAACGAGGCCGTGCAGGCGAGGATCCTGACCGCGCTGAAGACGGTCAAGGCCAACAACCCGGGCCTGAAGACCATCGTCACCTTCGGCACCTCGACCACCGGCCCGACCTACTACGGCAACCGGCTCATCGAGCAGGCGCAGTCGCTGGGCGCGAACATCGACGTCTTCACCATCATGCCGTTCGACTTCGGCGGCGGCTCCGACATGTACGGCAGCACCGTGAACGCCACGGAGGGGCTGAAGGCCAAGCTGAAGTCCACCTTCGGCTGGGACGACGCCACCGCGTACGCCCACATCGGCATCTCCGGCATGAACGGCCTCTCCGACCAGCAGGAGAACACGACCCCGGCGATCTGGACCCAGATCCGCGACTGGGCGAACTCCCATCACCTCGCCCGGCTCGCCTTCTGGTCGGTCAACCGCGACCGGCCGTGCCCGGGCGGCGGAGTCGTCAGCAACTGCTCCGGCATCAGCCAGAGCACCTGGCAGTTCACCTCGATCACGGCCGGCTTCACCGGCTGAGCCCGCTCCCTTGTCGATGCCGGGCCACGGCGGGCCGAGAACCCGCCGTGGCCCGGCATCGCCGTCAGGGCCGGCCCGCCCCCCGGTACAGCTCCAGTTCCCCGTCCAGTTCCACCTTGAGCACCGTGGCGCACGGATCGAGGTCGGCCGCGGGGGGCGGGTCGATCCACACGATGCCCACGGCCTCGTGGAGTCCGCCGACCACCTCATGGCCCAGTTCCTTACCGGTGCCCAGGACCGTGACCCTGCGGACCGGGGTGACCAGGCCCTTCAGGCCCACTTCGGCGCGGGGTGCGTCGAAGAGCACGAGGTAGAGCGTGCGGCCGTCCGCGGAGAGCGTGCTGGGTCCGTAGTGGTGCCCCGCGGGGAGCCCGCGCACGGTTCCGTACACCGCCTCGGAGTGCTTGCGGATCCACTCCCCCAGACCCTCCAGGCGCTCCACCTGAGGCTCCGGAATGGTGCCGTCCTCCATCGGGCCTACGTCGAGCAGCAGATTGCCGCCCCCGCCGATGGTCTCGGTGAAGTAGCGGATCAGCTGGGCGAGTGACTTGTGGTGGTGATCCTGGTGCTGGTAACCCCACGAGTCGTTGATCGTCAGGCACAACTCCCAGGGACCGTCGGGCGGTTCGATGGGAGCGCCCTGTTCGGGGGTGGCGTAGTCCCCCTCACTGAGCATGCGCGCGTTGAAGACGACGTCCGGCACGTACGACCGGATGAGCGCGGCGAGTTCGGGGATGCGCCACTGCTCCTCGCTGCGCTCCCACTCGCCGTCGAACCACATCAGGTCGGGCCGGTAGCGGGCGGCGAGCTCCCGGACCTGGCCGTCCCGGTAGGCGATGAACCGCTCCCAGGCCGCCAGGTCCTCGTCCTCGGCGGCGACCTCGGAGTAGCGGTTGTCCTCCTGCTCCGGCGGGCGGCCCGGCTTGCGCGTGGAGGCGTAGTCGGGGTGGTTCCAGTCGGAGTGCGAGTAGTACAGGCCGACCTTCAGGCCCTTGTCCCGCAGCGCCTCGGCGCAGGGACCGAGGTAGTCCCTGCCGAGGTTCAGGTCGCCGAACTCCGTGTCCCACAGGGCCACTCCGTCATGGTGACGGCTCGTCAGCACCGCGTACTTCGCGCCCGCGCGGGCGAACAGGTCGGCCCACGCGCGGGGGTCGTACTTCGCCCCCGTGAAGCGCTCCAGCTGGGACATGTACCGCTCGTGCGGGACGATGTCGTCGTAGAACGACCAGGACTCCTGGACGCCGTCCACGGCGTAGATGCCCCAGTGGACGAAGATCCCCAACTTGGCGTCGGTGAACCACGGTTGCATCGGCACGGGTCAGCCCCTGCGCAGCCGGAGCGTCAGCACCTGGAAGGGGCGCAACGAGACCGCCACACCGCCGTCGGTGACCTCGGCCGTCTCGTCCTCCAGCGGGCGCTCCAGCAGGTCGGTGACCTGGGCGCCGGCCAGCGGGAACCCGGTGCGCAGCACACCCTGGGCGCGGCCGCCGCCCGACTCGTAGAGACGGACCACGACGTCACCGGAGCCGTCGTCGGCGAGCTTGACCGCCTCGACGGTCACGCCCTGGCCGTCGACCGAGACGACCGGCTCGGGGGCACCGGCCGCGTCCGCCACCCGGAGCGGCAGGTTGAGGGAGTAGCCCTCGGCGACGGTGTCCTCGATGCTCGCCCCGGGCAGCAGCGCGTAGGTGAAGCGGTGCCTGCCCTGGTCGGCCTCCGGGTCCGGGATGCGCGGGGCGCGGACCAGGCTGAGCCGGACCGTGGTCGTCGTACCGCCGTCCTCACGGACCGTGCGGGAGACGTCGTGGCCGTAGGTGGAGTCGTTGAGCACGGCGACGCCGTAGCCCGGTTCGCCGACGTGCACCCAGCGGTGCCCGGAGACCTCGAAACGGGCCGCCTCCCAGCTGGTGTTGGTGTGCGTGGGCCGCTGGACGTGGCCGAACTGGATCTCCGCGGAGGAGTGCGCGGCCCGGACGTCGATCGGGAAGGCCGCCTTGAGGATCTTCTCGGCCTCGTGCCAGTCGATGTCGGTCTCGAAGTCGATCCGGGGGCTGCCGGCGCGCAGGGTGATGGTCTGGGTGATCGTCGAGCCCTTGCCGAAGGACCGGGTCACGCGGATCGCGCCAAGGAGCGGGTCCTCGGAGACGACCTCGACCGAGGTGGGCTCCAGGAGGTCCGTGTACCGGTTGTTGTAGTGCTTGTCGATGTCCCAGGCGTCCCAGTAGTTCGGGAGGTCGGTGTGCAGGCGGAGCAGGTTGCCCTTGTCGCCCAGCACCTCCCGGCCGGCCCGCAGATCGAGGACCGACGACAGCGTGCCGTCCTCCGCAACCTCCACGCGCACCAGGCCGTTGTCGAGGACCCGGCCCTCGGCCTTCACGGGCTGTGCGGGCTCCGCCTCGGTCAGCGGCGCGCTGCCGCTCGCGGGCACCTCGACGTACGCCAGAGCGCCCTCGGACGTGCGGACCACCTCGGCCCGGTCGAACGGGCTGGTGTTGAACACCCGCGTGCCACCGGCACCCAGCGCGGCCACCGCCTCGGCGGTCAGCGTCTCCAACTCCTCGGCCACGCGCGCGTATTCGGCCTCCGCCTCGCGGTGCACCCAGGCGATCGAGGAGCCCGGCAGGATGTCGTGGAACTGGTGCAGCAGGACCGTCTTCCACAGCCGGTCGAGCTTCTCGTACGGGTACGAGTAGCCCGGCGCGTGCAGCGCGGCCGTCGTCGCCCACAGCTCGGCCTCGCGCAGCTTGTGCTCGGAGCGGCGGTTGCCCTGCTTGGTGCGGGCCTGGGAGGTGTAGGTGGCGCGGTGCAGCTCCAGGTAGAGCTCCCCGACCCAGACCGGGGCGTCCGGGTACTCCTCGCGGGCCTGGGCGAAGAAGTCGTCGGGGTGCTCGACGACGACCTTGGGCGAGCCCTCCAGGTCGGCCAGGCGCCGGGCCCGCTCCATGATCTCGCGGGTGGGGCCGCCGCCGCCGTCGCCCCAGCCGAAGGGGGCCAGCGAGCGCGTACCGCCGCCCTTCTCGTTGTAGTTGCGGACCGCGCGGTCCATCTCCTCGCCGCTGAAACGGGCGTTGTAGGTGTCGACGGGCGGGAAGTGGGTGAAGATCCGGGTGCCGTCGATGCCCTCCCACCAGAAGGTGTGGTGGGGGAACTTGTTGGTCTGGTTCCAGGAGATCTTCTGGGTGAGGAACCAGTCGTTGCCGGCCAGCTTGGCGAGCTGCGGGTAGGCGGCGGTGTAGCCGAAGGAGTCCGGCAGCCACACGCCCTTGGTCTCGACGCCGAAGTGTTCGATGAAGAACCGCTTGCCGTGGACGAGCTGGCGGGCGATGGCCTCGCCGCCGGGCAGGTTGCCGTCCGCCTCGACCCACATGCCGCCGACCGGGGCCCACTGGCCCTTCTTCACCGAGTCCTGGATGCGGGCCCACACGTGCGGGTAGTTGTCGCGCACCCACTCGTACTGCTGGGCCTGGGAGCAGGCGAAGATGAAGTCGTCGTACTCGTCGGCGAGCGCGGTGACGTTGGAGAAGGTGCGGGACGTCTTGCGCTTGGTCTCGCGGATGGGCCACAGCCACGCGGAGTCGATGTGGGCGTGGCCGACTCCGGAGATGGTGTGGGCGCTGGCGTGGGCGGGCTTGGCCAGCACCGGCGCGAGGACCTCGCGGACGGCTGCCGCGCTGCCGGAGACGTCGTCCAGGTCGAGGGCGTCCATGGCCCGGTCCAGGGCGTGCAGGATCTCGTGGCGGCGGGGCTCGTGCTCGGCGAGGTGGACCATGAGCTCGCGCAGCACCTGGAGGTCCAGGTCGAGGTGGAAGACCTCCTCGTCGAGGACCGCGAGGTCGGCGCGCTGGAAGGTGTAGAGGGGCGCGGAGCCGGCCGTGAGCTTGTCGCCCATCGGCGTGACCTTGGAGAAGTTGTCCTTGAGGATGTCCGGGTTGGAGGCGGCCTCGACCAGGTAGTCGATCTCCTCGCCGCCGTTCGCCGGGTTGGCGACGGGGACGTACTGGTTGAGGGGGTTCACGGCCTTCAGGGGGCGGCCGTCGGCGAGGTGGACCAGGGCCTCGGCCTGGTTGCCGGGCCAGTCGCCCACGAAGCCGAGGTCGATGACGGCCTCGACGCGCTTCCCGGCCCACTCGGCGGGCACCTGCCCGCGCATCCGGAACCAGGTGGTGCCCCAGGGCGGGCCCCACGGGGTGTCCATCGCGAAGGGCGTGTAGCGGGCGGCCGCGGCCTCCTCGAAGGAGACCGGCTCGCCCGGCGCCTGCCAGGCCTCGACCTCGAACGGGACGGTGGCCGCGTAGATCGCGGGCTTGATGCGCTGGTCGTGGGCGCGCTGGACGCGCTCCTCGATGCGGCGGCGTTCGTCGTGCATGAAGGGTCTCCAGGGAGGGAGAGGGCGAGCCGGTGGGACCGGGAAGCGTGGGGAAAGCGCTTTCCAAAAACAGACGCTACTTAAGGTACGCGAGCCCCGGATGCACCGAGGTGTAGCCCTCGACCAGCTTGCGGGCGACATTGACGGAGTCGACCAGCGGGTGCAGCGCGAAGGCCTTCACCGCGGTCGTGCGCGAGGCCGACTCGGCGGCGGCCAGCACCTCCCGCTCGACCGCCTTGACCGAGCAGACCAGGCCGGTGGCGTGGTCGGGCAGGGGGGCGACGGAGACGGGGTGGGCGCCGTTGGCGTCGACGAGACAGGGCACCTCGATGACGGCGTCGTGGTCGAGCACGGAGAGCGTGCCCTGGTTGCGGACGTTGAGGATCAGGGTGGCGCGCTCGTCGCGGGCGATGGCCCGCATCAGGGCGAGGGCGACCTTCTCGTAGCCGCCGGAGAGGTCGTCGGCGTCGCGTTCGCCGGCGCCGGCCGTCTCCCGGTTCTCGGACATGTACGTGGCCTCGCGCTCGGCACGCGTGCGGTCCCAGACGTCCAGCGCCTTGGCGCCGGGGGCACCGACCTCGTCGTAGAACCGTGCCTGCTGGTCGGCGAGGAAGGCGCCGCGGGTCTTCTCGGCCTGCTGGTAGGAGCGGACGGCCTCGCGGTTGAAGTAGTAGTAGTGCAGGTACTCGTTGGGGATCGCGCCGAGCGACTGGAGCCAGTCGACGCCGAAGAGCTTGCCCTCCTCGAAGGAGCCCAGCAGATCGCGGTCGGCGAGCAGGCGCGGGAGCTCGTCCCGGCCGGCGATCTTCAGGCCCCGGACCCAGCCGAGGTGGTTGAGGCCGACGTAGTCGATCCACGCCTCGTTGGGATCGGCGCCGAGCACGCGCGCGATACGGCGGCCGAGGCCGACCGGGGAGTCGCAGATGCCGATGACGCGGTCGCCGAGGTGGCGGGACATGGCCTCGGTGACCAGACCCGCCGGGTTGGTGAAGTTGATGACCCAGGCGTCGGGGGCGAGGCGGGCCACGCGCCGGGCGATGTCCACGGCCACCGGGACCGTGCGCAGGCCGTAGGCGATGCCGCCCGCGCCGACCGTCTCCTGGCCGAGGACACCCTCCGCGAGGGCCACCCGCTCGTCGTCGGCCCGCCCTTCCAGGCCGCCGACGCGGATCGCCGAGAAGACGAAGTCGGCGCCGCGCAGGGCCTCGTCGAGGTCGGTGGTGGCGGTCACCGTGGGGGCATCCGGGACCCGTGCCGCCTGCTCGGCGAGCACCCGGGTCACCGCGGAGAGCCTTCGGTCGTCCAGGTCGTGCAGGACGACCTCGGTCACCCGGCCCTCCGCGCGGTCCGTCAGCAGCGCGCCGTACACGAGCGGGACCCGGAAGCCGCCGCCGCCAAGAATCGTCAGTTTCACCGTTGAGCCTTTCCTGCCAGGACCACCTCGACGCCCGCCTCCTCCAGGGAGGACCGGGTCACCGCGTCGACCGGCGCGTTCGTCACCACCACGTCCAGGGCCTCGGGACCGCAGACCTTCGCCATGCCCGTGCCCGGGAACTTGGCGGTGTCGGCGAGCAGGACGACCTTTTCGCTCGCCTTGATCATCGCCCGTTTCACCGGCACCTCCACGACCGTCGTGTCCATCACCTGCCCGCCCGGGCGCACTCCACTGGTGCCGAGGAAGAGCCAGTCAGAGTGCAGCTGGCGCAGGTTGTCCTCGGTGAGGAAGCCGACCAGGGAGCGGTACTCGCGGCGGACCATCCCGCCGAGCAGCACCAGCTCGATGCCCTCGTCGTCGGCGAGCTCCTCGTAGACCACCAGGTTGCTGGTGATCACGGTCAGCCGGCGGCCGTGCAGCTGCCGGGCCAGCCGGTAGGCGGTGGTGCCGATGTCGAGCAGCACGGACTGGCCGTCCTGGACCAGCGCCGCGGCGCGGGCGGCTATGGCGTCCTTCTCGGCCACCCGGACCTCGGCGACCTCTTCGAAGGGCTGATCGCCCTCCTCGGCGCGCGCACCCCCGTGCACCCGGGTGAGCAGTCCGTCCTCCTCCAGCTTGACGAGGTCACGCCGGATGGTGGCGGGGCTCACACCGAGCTGCTCGGAGAGGTCGGTCACAGCCGCGGGGCCGCCGGAGCGCAAGGCCCGCAGGATGAGTTGGTGTCGTCGTTCAGCCAGCACACCGTGAACACTACTCGTCATCTTCAATCATTTCTATGCTCAGTTCTGCTTGGGTATTGACCAATCTCGTCGAGCGGCGCACGATTCCCGTCATCGAAATTGACGAGTTTTGACGAGAGGCACTCACGTGGACGACGACCGGCCCGAGGTGCTGCTGACCGGGCTGCTCTTCTACGACCTCGTCCTGACGGGTCTGGGAAAGCCGCCGACTCCGGGTGAGGAGATCTGGACGGCCGGCATGGGCTGCGGCCCCGGCGGCATCGCCAATCTGGCGGTCGCAGCGTCGCGCTTCGGTCTGCGCACCTCGCTGGCCACGGTCTTCGGCGACGACTTCTACGGCGCCTACTGCCAGGAGGTCCTCGCGGGTCAGGAGGGTGTCGACCTCTCGCTCTCGCGGATCGCGGACGACTGGCACACTCCCGTCACCGTCGCTCTCGCCCACGGACACGACCGGGCGCTGGTCACCCACGGCCAGGAACCGCCGTACTCCCAGGACACGCTCATGGGCGACCCGCCCGAGGCGCGCACGGCCCTCGTCCACCTGGAGGCCGAGCCGCGCGCCTGGCTCTCCAAGGCCGCCGCGAACGGCACGCACATCTACGCGGACGTCGGCTGGGACCCCACCCAGGTGTGGTCCACCGACCTCCTCGACCAGCTGGCCCTGTGCCATGCCTTCCTGCCCAACGAGGGCGAGGCGATGGCCTACACCCGCACCGACAGCGCGGTGGCGGCGCTCGGCACGCTCTCCGAGCTGGTCCCGGTGGCCGTGGTCACCCGGGGCGGGGACGGCGCGGTCGCGGTCGACCAGGCCACCGGCGAGTACGCGGACGTCCCGGCCGTGCCCGTCGACGTCCTCGACGCCACGGGCGCCGGTGACGTGTTCGGCGCGAGCTTCGTCGCGGCCTCGCTCGGCGGCTGGCCGCTGGAGGAACGGCTGCGGTTCGCCGTCCTCGCCGCCGGTTTGTCCGTACAGCATCACGGCGGGGCCCTGGCGGCCCCGGGCTGGTACGGAGTGGACCAGTGGTGGCGCTCGCTGACGGACCCCGCTCTGAAGCGCGCGTACGGCTTCCTGGCCGACCGCATCCCCGCGGACGTGGGCCCGCCGGTCCACCACGCGCCGGTCACCCCGCCGACCAGGCCGGCACCGGTCGCGCCGGTCGCGCCCCCGGCCCGCCTCTCACCCGAGCACTCCCCCGTGCTCCCACCCGACACCGCACGGCAGCACTGATCCGCAAGCCCCCACGAGCCCCCTCACATGCACGTCCCGAAAAGACCCGAAAGGCGGTGGGAGCTGTGCGGCTCTCACGAAGAGGCCTGCTCCGCGCGGGCCTGGGCGGTACAGCCGCCGCGGCACTCGGCGGCCTGGCCACCGGCTGTGCCGTTCCGGCCGGTTCCACCGGCAGGAACATGGTCCTCTGGTACTGGAGCGGCGGCCTCAGCGACACCGTCGTCAAGAACGCCGAGGCCCGTTACGGCAGTTCGGTGGACCTCCAGGCCATCCAGATCGGCGGCCAGTACCGCTCGAAGCTCATCACCACCATCACCGGCCGGGCCCACATCCCCGACATCGCGGGGCTCAAGGGCGAGGACATGGCCGCCTATCTGCCGAACGCGGACCAGTTCATCGATCTGCGGACGCTGGGCGCGGAGAAGTACAAGGACCAGTACCTGTCCTGGAAGTGGGACCAGGGCATCGCCGACGACGGCACGATGGTCGGCTTCCCGATCGACTGCGGACCGGTCGCGCACTTCTACCAGTACGACGTCTTCCGCAGGGCGGGGCTGCCGTACGAGCCCGACGACGTGAGCGCGCAGCTCGACACCTGGGAGAAGTTCTTCGACGCGGGCGTGCGGCTGGGCAAGCGCGTGCCGGGCGCGAAGCTGCTCACCGACGTCAACTCGGTCTTCGAGAACGTCGTACAGCAGGGTGCCGAGCGGTACGTCGACAAGGACCGCCACTTCATCGGCGACCAGGCGCACGTGCGCCGGGCCTGGGCGCTGGCCGTGGAGGCCAAGCGTCGGAAGATCGTCTCGGACCTGGTCAGCGGTACCCCGGACCAGCTGTCGGCGATCCAGGACGGCAAGCTGCCGAGCCAGCTCAACGCCTCCTGGGCCTCCTTCGACATCAAGAACGGCGTACCGAAGACCAAGGGCAGGTGGCGGGTGGCGCAGATGCCGGTCCGGCCCGCCAACAACGGCGGCTCCTTCCTGTCGGTCACCAAGGAGTGCCGGGAGCCCGAGCAGGCCTTCGAGATCATCACCTGGATCCTCAACGCGTCGAACCAGGCGCAGGGTTACGTCGACGCGGGCCTCTTCCCCTCCACGCCCGCCTCGTACGGCCTCAAGCAGATGCAGGAGCCCGACCCCTTCTTCGGCGGCCAGGTCACGACCGACATCTTCGGGCCGGCCGCGCAGAAGATCGTGGTCGCCTACAACAGCCCGTTCGACATCGCGCTCGGACAGCCCATCAAGGACGAGATCAAGAACGTCGGCGTCCTCGGCAAGGACCCCAAGAAGGCCTGGAGTGACGCCATGAGCAAGTGCCGTCGCATCGCGAAGCACCTGGGGGTGAGCTACTGATGGCCGTCCTGGAGCAGACCGTGCCCGCCGTTGCACAGCCGTCGCCCACGCAGCCCAAGAAGGGGTGGCGCGCGTACTGGCACCTCTACGCCGCGATCTCCCCCTTCTACCTGATCTTCCTGGGGTTCGGCCTCTTCCCGGTCGGCTTCTCGCTCTACCTGTCCTTCCACCGCTGGGACGGCCTCGGCCCGATGGAGTGGGCCGGACTCTCGCAGTACCGGTACCTGCTGAGCGACAGCGACTTCTGGAACTCGATCGGCAACACGCTCATCATCTGGGCACTGGCCACCTTCCCCATGATCCTCCTGGCGATGGTCACGGCCGTGATGCTCAACTCCGCGGTCCGTTTCAAGGGTCTGTACCGCGTCGCGTACTTCCTGCCGAACGTCACCTCGGTCGTCGCGATCGCGATCGTCTTCGGCTCGATCTTCTCCACCAACGCCGGCATGGTGAACGCCGTCCTGCACGCGGTCGGGATCGACCAGGTGGCCTGGCTGAACACCCCGTGGGGCATCAAGGTCACCATCGCCGCGCTGATGACCTGGCAGTGGACCGGCTACAACGCCATCATCTTCCTCGCCGGACTGCAGACCGTCCCGGGCGAGCTGTACGAGGCGTCGCGTGTGGACGGCGCCGGGCCCGTCCAGACCTTCTTCCGGATCACACTGCCGCTGCTGCGGCCCACCCTGCTGTTCGTGCTCGTCGTCTCGACCGTCACCGGTCTGCAGAGCTTCTCCGAGCCACAGGTGCTGCTCCAGACCTCCTCCAACGACTCGACGTTCGCGGGCGGTCCGGGCCACTCGGGCCAGACGATGGTCCTCTACTTCTTCCAGCAGACCTTCGACAACAACGACTTCGGGTACGGCGCCGCGGTGGCCTGGGGCATCTTCCTCGTCGTCGTCCTCTTCTCGATCATCAACTGGCGCCTCGTGCAGCGCCGGGGCGACTAGGAAGGGCCCACCATGGCTGCCATCAAGGGGTCCCGCCGCAGAGGGATCGCGCTGCACCTCCCGCTGATCATCGGCACTTTGATCTCGGCGTTCCCGTTCTACTGGGCCGTGATCATGTCGACGCACAGCTCGACGGAGATCTTCTCCTACCCGCCGAAGCTGCTGCCGGGCACGCACTTCCTGGAGAACGTCCGCCATCTCTTCGACGCCGTCGACTTCTTCGGGTCGATGTGGAACTCGCTGCTGGTCGCGGTGTCGGTGACCTTCCTGGTCCTGCTCTTCGACTCCCTCGCCGCCTTCGTCTTCGCCAAGTTCGAGTTCCCCGGCAAGAACGTGCTGTTCGGGCTGCTCATGGTCATCTTCATGGTGCCCGCGCAGCTCTCGGTGATCCCGCAGTTCGTGATCATGGCGAAGATCGGCTGGATCGGCTCGATGACCGCGCTGATCGTGCCGGCCGCGGCCAACGCCTTCGGCATCTTCTGGATGCGCCAGTACATGAAGACCGCCATCCACGACGAACTGCTCGACGCCTCCAAGCTGGACGGCGCGAACTTCCTGCGCCAGTACTGGCACGTGGCGCTGCCGGTGGTCCGCCCCGGCCTCGCCTTCCTCGGCATCTTCACCTTCATGGGCCAGTGGAACGACTTCGCCTGGCCCCTGATCGCCCTGACCGACCCCGGCAACGTGACCCTCCAGGTCGCGCTGTCCCAGCTCAACGGCACCCACGGCACCACCGACTACGGCATCGTGATGACCGGCGCACTGCTCGCCCTCGTCCCGCTGCTCATCGTCTTCGCGATCGGCGCCAAGCAGATCATCGGCGACCTCGCGAAGGGAGCCGTGCGCGGATGACGGACGATGCCCTGATCGCCCTACGCCCCTGGGAGGCACCCGAGGTGACCTCCTGGGGACGGCTGCCCATGAACGCCGTCGACCGGCGCTCCGGAGCACTCCCCCTGGACGGCGACTGGTGTTTCCAGTTGCTGCCCACTCCGGACGCGCCGGTCGGCGGTGCCTGGTCCTCGGCGTACGTCCCCGGTGTCTGGACGATGCAGGGCACCGACGACCTGCCGCAGTACCTCAACGTACGGATGCCGTTCCCCGAGTTCCCGCCCCACTCCCCCGCGGCGAATCCCACGGGCGTGTACGAGCGTGAGCTGGACGTCCCCGCCGAGTGGGCCGGACGCCGGATCGTGCTCCAGGTCGGGGCCGCCGAGAGCGTGCTGCTGGTGCATGTGGACGGGCGGCCCGTCGGCGTGTCCAAGGACTCCCATCTGGCCGCCGAGTTCGACCTGACGGGCCTGGTCGCCCCCGGCTCACCCGGCACGCTGCGCCTCACCGTCGTCAAGTGGTCGGACGCCTCGCACATCGAGGACCAGGACCAGTGGTGGCACGGCGGGATCACCCGCTCGGTGCTGCTGTACGCGACGGACCCACTGCATCTGGCGGACGTGACCGTGCGGGCCTCCCACGCCGGCGAGCTGCAGGTGGACTGCCGGGTCCGGGACGCGGGCGGCGCGCTGCCCGAGGGCTGGTACGTCAGCGGGGAGCTGGACGGTCTGCTGCTGGCGCAGGACGCGGAGTTCGACCGGTTCAACCGGGAGGACGACCGGGTCTCCGACTTCCTCGGCGAGGCGCGTCTGGCCGACACCGTCCCGGACGTCCGCACCTGGAACGCCGAGCAGCCCGAGCTGTACGACCTCACCGTCCGGCTGCACCGCGCGGACGGTACGGTCGCCGACACCGCACGGCACCGGATCGGATTCCGGGACGTCGAGATCGCCGGCCGGGATCTGCTGGTCAACGGCGAGCGCGTGTTCATCCGGGGCGTCAACCGGCACGACTTCCACCCGCTGACCGGGCGGACGGTGTCGTACGACGACATGCGTGCGGATCTGATCACGCTGAAGCGCTTCGGGTTCAACGCGATCCGCACCTCGCACTACCCGAACGACCCTGCGCTGTACGACCTCGCCGACGAGCTCGGGTTCTACGTGGTCGACGAGGCGGACATCGAGTCGCACGACCACGCCCACGAGATCGCCGACGACCCGCGCTACCTGAACGCCTTCGTGGACCGGGTCTCGCGGATGGTGCTGCGGGACAAGAACCACCCGTCGGTCATCGTCTGGTCGCTGGGCAACGAGTCCGACTACGGCGCGAACCACGACGCGGCCGCCGGGTGGGTGCGCCGCCACGATCCGACGCGGCCGGTGCAGTACGAGGGCGCGGCCAAGCTCGACTGGGCGGCCGCCGACGACGCGTCCGACATCGCCTGCCCCATGTACGCCCCGCTGGAGGAGTGTGTGGAGCACGCGCTCTCCGGACGGCAGACCAGACCGCTGATCTGGTGCGAGTACTCCCACGCCATGGGCAACAGCAACGGCACGCTCGCGGACCATTGGGCGGCCATCGAGTCAACCCCGGGCCTTCAGGGCGGGTTCATCTGGGAGTTGTGGGACCACGGCATTCTCCAGCGTGTGAACGACGGCAGACCGGTCGGGCGTGGGGGCGCCGGGTTGTATGACAACGGTGTCGCCGCGCCCGGGCATCGCTGGGCGTACGGCGGCGACTTCGGCGAGGTCCGCCACGACGGTGCCTTCATCGCGGACGGTGTGGTCCTGCCCGACCGCACACCCAAGCCGGTGATGTACGAGCACCGGGAGATCGCGGCGCCGGTGCGCATCGAGTGCTTCCGGCACGAGGGCATCGTGCTCGGCAACCACCAGCACTTCCGGGGCCTGGACCGGCTGGCCGCCGAGTGGGAGCTGTCCCTGGCCGACGGGCGGACGCTGACCTCACCCGCCGAGCTGCCCGATCTGCGGCCCGGTGAGACGGCGGCGGTGCCGCTGCCGTTCGAGCTGCCCGAGGACGGCGGCGAGGCGTGGCTGACGCTGCGGGTGACGACCGCGGGCGACGAGCCGTGGGCGCCGCGCGGAACGGTGGTGTGCGCGCCCCAGGTGCGGCTGCGGGAGGCCGTGCCACACGTTCCCGTGGCCGTGCGGAATCGTTCCGTCGAGGTCGACGACGACGGTCTCCTGGTCCACCCCCTGCTCACCCGTGCCCCCACGCTCTCCCTGTGGCGGGCGCCCACCGACAACGACGAGCTCGGCGGCATGGCGGCGCGCTGGCGCGACTGGGGCCTCGACGCGCCGGTGCGCAAGGTCGCGCACATCCGGCAGACCCCCGGACAGGTCACCGTGCATGCCGAGTACGTCTCCGAGGCCGGTGTCGTCCGGCATGTGCAGGTCCTCACCGCCGTCGAGGGCGGAATCCACGTAGCGGAGTCGGCCGAGCTGCCGGAGCGGCTCGACGACGTGGCACGGGTCGGCTCCGTGTTCGAGACCATCGCCGGGCTCGACCTGATGGAGTGGTACGGACAGGGCCCCTGGGAGTCGTATCCGGACCGCGCCTTCGGAGCGCCGGTCGGCCATCACGCGGTGCCCGTGGACGAGTTGTTCACCCCCTATCTGCGTCCGCAGGAGAGCGGCGGCCGGCACGGCGTACGGCACTTCACGCTCTCCGCGCCGGACGCCACCGGCCTGACGGTCGTCCTGGACGAACCCCGCCAGGTCGGCGTGAGCCGGTACCGCGCCGCGGACCTCACCTCTGTCACGCACCACGACGAACTCGTCCCGAGGGCGAGCTGTGCCGTACACATCGACGCGGCCCACCGCGGCCTCGGCACCGCCTCGTGCGGACCCGACACCTTCGCCTCCTACCTCGTCGCGCCGGGCGTCCACCGCTGGAGCTGGACGCTGCGCGCGCTCTGAATCCCCCTTCTTCTTCACTTCCCTCGCAACGGAGCACACGTGTGTACTTCACATGAGCACGACCAGGGCGAGGCCGCCCAGGCCGGTGCCGGACGGCGCAGTTTCCTGCGGGCGACGGCACTGCTGGGCGCGGCCGCCACAGCGGGGGTCGCCCTGCCGACCGTGGCCGAGGCCGCGGTGTCCGGGTATCGTCCCGACACCCGGAGCCGGCGCTTCACGCTCGCCGTCATGCCCGACACGCAGTACCTCTTCGACGGGCCGAGCATCGACAAGGCTCCCGTCGAGGCCTCGCTGCGGTATCTGCTGGACCACGGGAAGGACGAGAACATCGTCTTCCTGTCCCACCTCGGCGACCTCACGCAGAACGGCGCCGCACCCGAGTGCGCCGCGATCGGTGAGGCGTTCGAGCTGCTCGACCGGCGCGGGGTCGGCTACAGCGTCCTCGCGGGCAACCACGACGTGAAGTCGTCCACCACCGACCAGCGCGGCGCGACACCGTACCTGGACGTGTTCGGTCCCGACCGGTTCGAGGGCCACAGGACGTTCGGGGGCGCCTCCCCGGACGGCTACAACACGTACCACCTGTTCGAGGCCGCGGGCCGCCAGTGGATGGTCCTCGCCCTGGACTGGCGGCTGTCGGACCAGGGGTACGCGTGGGCGAAGAGCGTCCTGGCCGCCCACCCGAAGACGCCGGTGATCCTGACCACGCACGAGCTGGTCGTCGAGGACGACACCCTCTCGGACTACGGTCAGCAGCTGTGGGACCGGCTCGTCAAGGACCACGACCAGATCTTCCTCACCCTCAACGGCCACTACTGGCCCGCCGGACGGGCGACCCGCACGAATACGGCGGGCAACGACGTCCATCTGCACCTGACGAACTACCAGAACCGGTACTTCGGCGGCGCGGCCATGATCCGCCTGTACCGCTTCGACCTCGACCGCGGTGTGATCGACGTGGAGACGGTCTCCCCGTGGATCCTCGGCCGGGCCGCCAAGGGGCTCAACGAGCTGGAGCGGCAGGAGATCGAACTCAGCGGTGACGCCGACCGGTTCTCGGTCGGCATCGACTTCGCCTCGCGCTTCGCCGGCTTCGACCCGGTGCCCGCTCGTGCGGCCCGCCCGGCCTCGAAGATGCTGATCCCCGGGACGGCCGCGTACTGGCGCTTCGAGTCGGCGGTCTCCGGCACGGTCCGCGACCTCTCCGGCCGTGGCAACGACCTCACCGTCGTATCGGTGGGCGGCGGTTCGCTGGGCTGGTCCGCGGACCACCACCCCGACCAGCCCGGCCATGGCAGCCTGGAGTTCCAGGGCTACAAGTCGCCGCTCAAGGGCGCCTATCTCCAGACGGTCGACAAGGCGCCACTCAACTCGGCGGTGTTCAAGGACGGTTACACCATCGAGGTGTTCTACCGCATGCCCGCCGACTGGGATCCGGACCACAACGCCTGGTCGGGACTGGTCAGTCGGCGGGGAACCGGCGGCGCCGCGGGCAAGACTGGTGACGATCCCGACGAGCCGCTCGCCACCCTCTCGCTCTCCAACGACCGCGAGCCCCAGTGGGCCATGCGCCCGCTCGACCAGGAGGGCATCGCGACCAACTGGGGCCAGGAGACACCGCTGGAGACCTGGTGGCACCTCGCCGTCGTCAACGACAGCAGGCACACCACGCTGTACGTCCAGGGCTGCCCCGTGGTCCGCAATCCGAAGGCGTCCGCCGTCGGGATCGCCTCGGTCGGACTGCCGTGGCTGGTGGGCGGCTACACGTACGCCGACAAGATCGACCAGATCTTCCACGGCCGTCTCGGTGACGTCCGGATCGTCTCCCGGGCGCTCCCCGTCTCCTCCTTCATGACTCACTGACCTTCTCTTCGAGGATCACCATGACCGAGCAGCAGCTGCCCTCCTGGGCCGACCCCTCCGTCAACCCCGCCGACCTCGACGCGCAGGGCGTGTCGAGACGCGGACTCCTGCGCCGCGCGGGCCTGTTCGGGGCCGCGTTCGCCCTCGGGTCGGCGACGACGCCCGCCTTCGCCGCCTCCGGGCAGCGGGGCTTCGGCGGCGAGGACCCGCACCTCGCCTACCTCGTGGGCGACCACCACGTGCACTCCGTGTACAGCCACGACGCCAAGTACACGTTCTCCCAGCTGGCTCAGGCCGCCGCGAAGTACGGCCTCGACTGGATGGTGTTCAACGAGCACTCCAACTTCGGACACGCCTACTACGGCGCCGCGATGGAGCACAAGGAGATCCTCAAGGCCAGGGCAGAGAACCCGCGCCAGCTCATCTTCCAGGGCCTGGAGTGGTACATCCCGGCCGCCGAGCACTGCACGGTGTTCGCGGCCCCCGGCCCGCACGAGACCGACCTGCTCACACAGTTCGAGCTCGCCTACGACGGCAAGCTCCTGGGCTACACCGAGGGATCCGCGGGTGCCGCCGACACCGCGCGCAACGAGGCCCACGCCGTCAAGGCGATCAAGTGGCTGGCGGAGCAGCGCCGTTCGGGCTACGTCGACGACGTCCTCGTCATCGCCAACCACCCGCTGCGCCTCGGTATCGACTCCCCGCACGAGCTGCGGGGCTGGCGGGACGCGGCTCCCGAGGTCATGATCGGCATGGAGGGCGCACCGGGCGCCCAGGGCGCGGCGCTCCCCGGCTGGCGCGGGGCGAGCTCGATCCGCGGCGAGTACGAGAACAAGCCCTCGGCCCAGTCCTGGCAGGGCTATCCGGCGGACGCGTATGTGACGTACGGCGGCTTCGACTGGGCGACGGCGACCGTCGGCGGGCTGTGGGACTCGATGCTGGCCGAAGGCAGCCTGTTCTCGATCACCACGAACTCCGACAACCACCGCACCGTCTTCGACACCTGGAAGAACGGCGACTGGCCGGCCGGGCAGAACTTCGACAACACCGGCAGGCTGCCCGACCCGGTGAACACCGACACCCCGCAGCCCGGCAGCGACTTCTGGCCGGGCGAGTTCAGCCGCACCCACGTCGGCGTGACCCGCTACGGCTACCGCGCGGTGATGGCGGGCCTGCGCGCGGGCCGTGTCTGGGCGGACCACGGGCATCTGCTCGACGGGCTCGACGTGCGCGTGAAGCGGGACTGCGACTCCGGGCGCGGTGTCACGCTGGGCGGACGGCTGCGGGTCCGCAAGGGCGAGCGGATCACGCTGTACGTGACGGTCACCAGCGCCTCCCGGCCCAACCCCCAGGGGATCCTGCCCGAGTTGGCGCACGTGGACGTGATCCGGGGCGCGGTGCGCGGTCCGGTGAGCGACCGGGACGGCTGGAAGGCGCCCGACACCAAGGTCGTCCGGACGCAGGACGTCTCCGGGCGGAAGGGGACGTACACCCTGCGTATCCCGCTGACCGCCGGGGACGAGTCCTTCTACGTCCGGCTGCGGGGCAGCGACGGCAACCGGCACGGTACGGGTTACCTCGGCGCGTCGGTGGACCCGCACGGCCCGATTCCGCACGAGCCCGGCAACGGTGACCCGTGGGCGGATACGTGGTTCTACTCCAACCCCGTCTTCGTGGACGTGGCAGGCTCCTGACGAACCTCGGCTCCGCCCACTGGCGGGGCGGCCGTCGTCAGGCGTAGAACCGCGACAGGCTCTGCAGCACCGCCGCCGGCTTGGCCCCGCCCTCGATCTCTATCGCCCCGTCGACGGTGACCTGCACACCGCCGGGGACCTCCTCGACGTCCGTGAGCTTGGCGACGAGACGGATGCGCGAGCCCACCTTCACCGGGGAGGGGAAACGGACCTTGTTCAGACCGTAGTTGACCTTGGTGGTGACGCCCTGGACGTCCAGCAGCTCGGTGAAGAGCGGGATGAAGAGGGACAGGGTGAGGTAGCCGTGCGCGATGGGGGCGCCGAAGGGGCCTGCCGCCGCCTTCTCGGGGTCCACGTGGATCCACTGGTGGTCGCCCGTGGCGTCGGCGAAGGTGTTGATGCGCTCCTGGGTGACCTCGATCCACTCGCTGGTGCCGAGGTCGCTGCCGGCGAGCTTCTTCAGTTCGTCGATGCCGTTCACGGTGACGCTCATGTAGCTGTCCTTACTCAAGAGTCGGAGCCGAAGCGCTTGCGCACCCGGGATTTGAGGAGCTTGCCGGAGGCGGTGCGCGGGAGTTCGTCCGCGATCACCACCGACTTGGGGATCTTGTACTTGGCGAGCCGTCCGGCCAGGGAGGCCAGGACCTCGTCGGGATCGGGCGCGGCGCCCTCGCGGGGCACGACGACCGCCCGCGGCACCTCGCCCCACTTGTCGTCCGGGACGCCGATGACCGCGCACTCGGCGATGTCCGGATGGCCGAGGAGCAGGTCCTCGATCTCGGCGGGGTAGATGTTCTCGCCACCGGAGATGATCATGTCCTTGATGCGGTCGACGATGAAGACGTATCCGTCCTCGTCGACACGGGCCGCGTCCCCGCTGCGGAACCAGCCGTCCGCGAAGGAGGCGGCGGTCTCCTCGGGCAGCCCCCAGTAGCCGGGCATGACGTGCGGCCCCCGGAGCACGACCTCACCGGTCTCGTCGACGTCGACGGGCGCCAGGTCCGGCCGTACGACCCGCACATCGCTGAAGAAGTGCGGTACGCCCGCCGAACCCGCCTTGCTGATGGCGTGCTCGGCGTCCAGGAACAGGGTTCCGGGTGAGGCCTCGGTCATGCCGTAGCCCTGGAGGAAGGTGAGCCCGCGCTCCTGGTACGCGGCGATCAGGGGCGTCGACACCGGGGAGCCGCCGCAGGTCAGGATGCGCAGGGAGGACAGGTCCGCGTCCGCCCAGCGCTGATGCCTCGCCACCTGCTCGAACATCGTCGGCACCCCGAACATGAAGGTGATCCGGTGCCGTTCGATCAGGTCGAAGGTGGCGCTCGGGTCGAACGCCTCGACCAGGACGCAGGTGCCGCCCTTGAGCAGCACCGGCAGGGTCAGCATGTTCAGGCCCGCCGTGTGGAACAACGGCGCGGAGACCAGGGCGCGTTCGTCGGCGATCAGGTCGGTGTCGACGAGGACGTTGATCGCGTTCCACGTCAGGTTGCCGTGGGTGAGCATGGCGCCCTTGGGCCGGCCGGTCGTGCCCGAGGTGTACATGATGATGCAGGTGTCGTCGGCGGTGACCGGTTCGTCGATCGGTTCGGCCGCCGACTCGGCGAGCAACTGCTCGTACTCGGCGCCGACTTCGACGTACGTCCGCACGTCGGTGCTGCCCGGCAGCCCGGCGACGAGCCCCGCGTGCGAGGGGCCGTAGACCAGCGCCCTGGCTCCGGAGTCGGAGAGCTGGTAGCCGATCTCCGGTCCGGCGAGGCGGGTGTTGAGGGGGACGAAGACCGCGCCGAGGGAGCCGGCCGCGAACAGGGTCTCCAGGTAGGAGGGGTGGTTGGGGCCGAGGTAGGCGACCCGGTCGCCGCGCCGGATGCCCCGGGCGCGCAGGGCGTGCGCGAGGCGGGTGACGCGGGTGTGCAGTTCGGCGTAGGTGACCGTCGTGTCGCCGTGGATCAGGGCGGTGCGGTGCGGGGTCTTGCGGGCCCGGCGTGCGGGCCATGAGCCCAGTCCCTCGTTGCGCATCTGAGGCCCCTTATGGCTTGGTGAGCCCGAGCAGCCGGGCGGCGTTCTCCTTGAGGATCTTCGGCTTCACCTCGTCCTTGATCGACAGCTTCTCGAAGTCGGCGAGCCAGCGGTCGGGGGTGAGGACGGGGAAGTCGGAGCCGAAGAGGACCTTGTCCTTGAGCAGCGTGTTGGCGTACTGCACGAGCTGCGGCGGGAAGTACTTCGGCGACCAGCCGGACAGGTCGATGTGCACGCCCGGCTTGTGGGTGGCGACGGCGAGGGCCTCGTCCTGCCAGGGGAAGGACGGGTGCGCCAGGATGATCTTCAGGTGCGGGAAGTCGGCGGCCACGTCGTCCACGTGCAGCGGGTTCGAGTACTTGAGGCGGATGCCGCCGCCGCCCGGGACTCCGGCGCCGATGCCGGTCTGGCCCGTGTGGAAGAGGGCGATCGTGCCGGTCTCCTCGATCACCTCGTAGAGGTCGTAGGCCACCGAGCGGTCGTTGGGGAAGAAGCCCTGGATGCTGGGGTGGAATTTGAAGCCCCGCACCCCGTACTCCTCGACCAGGCGGCGGGCCTGCTTCACGCCCGCCTTGCCCCGGAACGGGTCGATGGACGCGAAGGGGATGAGGACGTCCGCGTTGGCGGCGGCCGCCTCGGCGACCTCCTCGTTGGGGACGGGGGCCGTGCCGGTCGCGGACTCGGCGTCCACCGTGAAGATCACGGCGGCCATCTTCCGCTCGCGGTAGTAGGCGGCGGTCTCCTCGAGGGTCGGCTTCCGCTTGCCCTCGACCTTGAAGTAGGCCGAGGACGCGTCGTGCAGGTCGTCGTCCAGGGAGGAGTGGCCCTTGGAGGACACCTCCGCATGGGTGTGGACGTCGATGGCGACCAGGTCCTCGACGTTCATGGAGAGGTCCATCACGCCTCCGGAAGCTTCGGGGCCGGGATACCGACCGTCTGGAGCTCGGCACCGACCGACGTCGGGAAGGCGTCGGCCAGGGTGTCGGGGGTCCAGCCGCCGTCCGCGTACGCCGCCTTGATCTCCTGCGGATGGGACCAGAGTGCCACCTTGTCGCCGCCGATGCCGATGGCCTGGCCGGTGATGCCGCGGGCGGCCTCGGAGGCGAGGAAGGGGACGAGGGCCGCGCAGTCCTCGGGGGTGCCGAAGCCCTCGCCCTTGCGGAGGAAGTCCGGGAGGGGCTCGCCGTTCCTCATGGCCTCGATGTACGGGGCGAAGGCCGGGATCGTCTCGGTCATCGCGGTGGCCGCGACGGGCACGATCGCGTTGACGGTGATGTTGGCGCGGCCCAGTTCCATGGACCAGGTGCGGGCGAAGGCGGCGATGCCGGCCTTGGCGGCGGCGTAGTTCGTCTGACCGAAGTTGCCGCGCTGCCCGGCCGGGGAGCCGACCAGGATCAGGGAGCCGCCCTCGCCCTGCTCGCGCATCCGGACGGCGGCGGCGCGGGCGCAGGTGAAGGTGCCCTTGAGGTGGGTGGTGATCACCGCGTCGAAGTCGTCGTCGGTCATCTTCCACAGCACCTTGTCGCGCAGGATGCCCGCGTTGGTGACCAGGATGTCGAGCCGTCCGAACTCCTCCGCGGCCCGGCCCACCAGCCGCTCCGCCGCCTCGGTGGTGCCGACCGGGACGACCTCGGCGACGGCGGTGCCGCCCGCCTCGGTGATGGACTTCACGGCCTGCTCGGCGACCGCCTCGTCGATGTCGTTGACGACCACGCGGGCGCCGTGGGCGGCCAGGGCGTGTGCGTAGGCGAGGCCGAGGCCACGGCCACTGCCGGTGACGACGGCGACCTTGCCGGTGAGATCGATGCTGGGCACGAGGAGGTCCCTTCACGAACGGATGCATGGGGGTGCGGCTTCGAGATCGAAGCTAAGAGCAATAATTGTTGACGTCAATAGTTGTTGGAGACCTGTCCGTAAGTCATGCTGGAATGCGCATGCCGCACCGACCCAGGGAGCCCGCCATCACACGCCAGCACGTCACCCCGAAACCCATCGACTCGGAGGAGCCGTGGATGCGCGGGCTGCACGCGGACACCGGTTATCTGCTGTACCGCCTCGGCCTGCGCTCGGGCCAGCTGTTCAACACGTTCCTCCAGGAGTCGGGCCTCAGGCTGCGGCATTACGCGGTGCTGCGCTATCTCGCCGGAACCGAGGGCGCCCTCCAGCGGGAGCTGAGCACCCGGCTCGGCTACGACCCCAGCGCGATCGTCGGCCTGGTCGACGACCTGGAGAAGCTGGGCCTGACCGAGCGCCGCCCCTCCCCCGACGACCGCCGCAGCAAGATCGTCGTGCTCACCGAGGACGGCCGTGCCTTCCTGCGGGGCACCGACGAGGCGGGCCGGCGGGTCACCAACGACCTGCTCGCCCCCCTCGACGCCGCCGAACGCGAGACGCTCCAGACCCTCCTGCTGAGAGTCGCCGACCGGCCATGACCGGGCACCCCCACTCCCGGCTTCGCTCGCGCGGGGGGACCCCCACCGCGCCGGACCGGCTGCTGTCCGTGCTCGCCGCGTTCGACCACGACCACCCGGCGCTGTCCCTGACGGACATCAGCCGGCGGGCCGGGCTGACGCTGACGACCACGCACCGGCTGGTGGGCGCGCTGACCGACTGGGGCGCGCTGGAGCGCGACGACGACGGTGTCTACCACGTCGGACTGCGCCTGTGGGAGGTCGCCGCGCTCGCGCCGCGCGGGGTCGCGCTCCGGCAGCTGGCGCTGCCGTATCTGGAGGACCTGTACGAAGCCACCCACGAGAACGTGCAGTTGGCGGTGCGGGACGGCTCGGACGTCGTCTACATCGAGTGGATCGCGGGGCGTTCGTCGGTCGGCGTGCACATCCGGGTGGGGGCGCGCTGGCCGCTGCACGCCACCGGCGTCGGCCTGGTGCTGCTGGCCCACTGTGCGCCGCGGGAGCAGGAGGAGTACTGCGCGGGCCCACTCGCCGTGTTCACGCCGTACACCCTCGCCGAACCGGTGCGGCTGCGCCGGGTGCTGGCCGAAGTCCGGCGCACCGGCGTCGCGGTGAGCAGCCGTCAGGTCACCGACGACGCCCTGTCGGTGGCCGCCCCCGTGTGCGGGCCCGACGGGTCGGTGGTCGCGGCGGTGTCGGTCGTCGTGCCCCACGCCGACGCCCAGGTGCCGGCGCTGATCCCGGCGGTACGGCTCGCGTCGCTCGGGATATCCCGGGCGCTGGGCTGGCAGCCGACGGTCGCACCCCGTTCGGGCGCCGGATATCCCTCGCACCGGTGAGGTCCCGGCCGCACCGGCGTCGTGATACTGGAACGGCCCCGGCCCCGAGGAGCCGCTCATGTCCGTCGCCGCCCGGTCCTGGTACGCCCCCGTAGTGACCCGTCTGAGGACGACGAATCCCTACGTCGTCGACAGCGCGCTCGCCGTGCTGGTGCTGTTCGCCGCGTCCCTGCAGTGGATGTTCCCGGACGAAGGGGACGATCCGCTGAGCCTGGTGGGCTGGCTGCTGGGCGCCGCCACCGCCGTCCCGCTGGTCTGGCGCCGCCGCTCCCCCTACGCGACCGCTCTGGCGGTCTCGGCGGCCACCACGGCGATGGCCTACCACCACGCACCGCCCCCCGATGTGCTCTACGGCGGACTGGTCGTCCTCTACACCATGGCCGTCCAGGGCCTGCCCTGGCAGCGCCGCTCGATGCTGGCGTGCTGGCTGCTCGGGGCCGTGCTGACCATGCAGCACAAGGAGCACTCCGAGCCCTTCGAGTACGCCTTCCACATCACCGGCATGATCTGCGCCTACGGCCTCGGCGTCCTGGCCCGCGTCCAGCGCGCCTACACGGCCGCCGTCGAGGACCGGGCCCGCCGCCTGGAACGGGAGCGGGCCGCGGAGACCGCGCGGGCCATCGCCCAGGAACGCAGCCGCATCGCCCGGGACATGCACGACATCCTGGCGCACGCGGTGAGCCTGATGGTCGTCCAGGCGGAGGCCGGACCGGTCGTGGTGCGCAGCGATCCGGCCCGTGCCGAGGCCGCGTTCGACGCGATCGCGGCCAGCGGCCGGGACGCGATGGCCCAACTGCGGCGAATCCTGGGTGTGTTGAAGGAGGAGGAACGCCGGGGCGGCGCCACCCGGCTGCCCCAGCCGGATCTCACCGGACTGCCCGACCTGGTCCAGCAGGTCGCCCGATCGACGGAACTCCGGGTCGAGTTGAGCGTACGGGGCCGGCCTCGCCCGCTCCCCCCGGACACCGAGGTCGCCGCCTACCGCGCGGTGCAGGAAGCCCTGACCAACGCGGTGAAGCACGCGTACGCTTCCTGCGCACAGGTGGAACTCGACTGGGCGGAGGACGAGTTGACCCTCACGGTGACCGACGACGGCAGGGGCCCCGCACGCACGGGCGGCGGGCACGGGCTGATCGGCCTCAGGGAGCGGGCGGCCGCCTGCGGGGGCAGCGCGGAGGCCGGGCCGGGTCCTGAGGGCGGCTTCCGGGTCGTCGTGCGGCTGCCCGTCACCGCGGACCGGGAAGCGGCCCTCGGGTGAGCATCCGGGTGGTCGTCGCCGACGACCAGGAACTGGTCCGCAGCGGCTTCACCATGATCCTGGAGGCGCAGCAGGACATCGAGGTGGTCGCCGAGGCCGGGGACGGCGCCGAGGCGGTGGCCGCGGTGCAGCGCCACACGCCCGACGTGCTGCTCCTCGACATCCGCATGCCCGTCATGGACGGCCTGGAGGCCGCCCGGCGGGTGTGCGCCCAGTCCAGCTGCAAAGTCGTCATGCTCACCACCTTCGACCTCGACGAGTACGTGTACGACGCCCTGTACGCGGGGGCCAGCGGCTTCCTCCTCAAGGACGTGCGCCGGGACGACCTCGTGCACGCGGTCCGGGTGGTGGCGGGCGGCGACTCGCTGCTCGCGCCGACCGTCACCCGCCGCCTGGTCGCGGACATCGTGCGCCGCCGCCGCGAGGAGGCCGCCACCGGGGCCACCCCCGACCGCCTGGACGTCCTGACGGCCCGCGAGGTGGAGATCCTGCGGATGCTGGCCCGGGGCCTGTCCAACGCGGAGATCGCCACGACCCTGTTCGTGAGCGAGCACACGGTCAAGACCCACGTCAGCAACGTGCTCAGCAAGCTGGGGCTGCGGGACCGGGTCCAGGCGGTGATCTGCGCGTACGAGACGGGTCTGGTGGCACCGGGTACTGCCTAGTCCGCGACTAGTCCCCGAGTTCGGTGAACAGGGTCAGCTGAAGCGAACCGGGTGCTTCCAGGCGGGAGTTGAGGGAGTTCCAGGGCGTACGGGTCGGCTCGGCGACCACCTCCGCACCCGCCTCGGCCAGCCGGGCGGTGGTGCCGGCCGAGTCGTCGACCTCGAAGGCGACCCTGATGTGCCCGGCGACCCGTCTGCCGACCTCCACGTCGTCGATGAACGCGGCATGGTTCGGATCGGTGAGCTCCAGTGTCGCCCGCCCGGCCTCCAGGATGGTGACCCGCCCGCCGGGCGAGGAGAACGCGGCCCGTTCGGGAAGTCCCAGGACGTCCCGGTAGAAGCGCAACGCCTCGTCGTAGTCGTCCGCCGTGACGACGAGCCGGAGTTCACGGACAGCGGGTGGAACCTCGGACATACGGCCTCCTCGAGGGTGTCTGCATGGTCAACTCCCGGACCGGTACCGAAGATTCCTCCCTCCGGAGAATGAGGGAGCACCCCGTCTCACCCGTACGGCGGAGGCCCGGAAACCGCCCGTCCCGGCGATCCGGTGATCACGCCCGCGCCGCGAGTCTGAGGGCCGTACCACTCCTCAACTCGCCGGGAGGCGACCGTGCTCTCCACCCTCGCCCGGGCGGCGACCCGCCGCCCGCTGACCGTCATCGGCCTGTGGGCCGCCTTCCTGCTCCTGGGCTTCGGCCTCGGGACGGGTGTCTTCGCCGACCTCTCCGACGACGTGCCCGACGTGCCCGGCACCGAGTCCGACACGGCCGACGACCACCTCTCCGGCGTGGACCCGTCCGGCGAGTCCGTCACCGCGGTCGTGGCGGGCCGGGCCGTCTCCGACGCGGCCCTGCGCGCCCAGGTCGAGCGGACCGTCGCCGAGGTCCGGAGGATCGCCGGGGTGGCCGAGGTACCGGACCCGTACACCACCCCCGGTCTCACCGCCCGCGACGGACAGGCGCTCATCATCCCCGTCACCTTCGAGGGCGGCCTCAGCGACGAGGCCGAGGAGCAGGCGACGGACACGGCCGTCGAGACCGTCAAGCGCATCGACGCGCCCGACGTCCACGTCAGCGGCGGCGAACTGCTCGGGCGACAGCTCGGCGAGCGCGCCCAGGAGGACGTGAAGAACGCCGAGTTGATCTCCCTTCCGGTCGTCCTCGCCCTGCTGCTCGTCGTGTTCGGCGGACTGCGCGCCGCCGCGCTGCCGCTGGTGATCGCGGTGAGCGGGATCGCGGGCGCCTTCCTCGGACTGTTCGCCTTCAGCCAGGTCACCGACATCTCGGTGTACGCGATCCAGGTCACCACCATGCTCGGGCTCGGACTCGCCGTCGACTACGCCCTGTTGATGCTGGTCCGCTTCCGCGAGGAACGCCGGCACACCGACGACGTGGTGGAAGCCGTGCACCGCACGGTCGACGCGGCCGGCCGGACCGTCCTGTTCTCCGGGCTCACCGTGGCCGTCAGCCTGACCGGGCTGCTGGTCTTCCCGAGCGTGTTCCTGCGCAGCATGGGCCTGGCCGTCGCCGCCGTCGTGGTGGTCGACATGCTGGCCGCGGTCACCCTGCTGCCCGCGCTGCTCACGAGGTTCGGCGGGCGGATCCGGCCCTCGAAGGCGCGTACCGAGGACGAGGAGGGCCGTGTCTTCGCCCGCCTGGCCCGCTTCGCCCAGCGCCGCCGGGTCGCCGTCCTGGTCACCGTCGTCCCGGTCCTGCTGCTCCTCGCCCTGCCCGTGACCGGCATGCGGATCGCCATCGGCGACGCCCGGCAGCTGCCTTCGAACACCGAGGCACGCCGGCTGTTCGACACCGTCGACGCGCACTTCCCGAAGGGCACCGGGGTCTCCCCCGTGGTCGTCGTCCTCAAGCCCGGCACCGGCACCGCGACCGCCGACCGGATCCGCGCCCTGGTCCCGAACGCCGAGTCCCGCCGACTGCCGGGCGGCAACACCGTCGTGGAACTCCAGCCGCCCGGCGGCGTGGACGGCGGGGCGGCCACCGGCCTGGTCGAGCGGGTACGGGAGCTGCGCGGCGACGAGCCCGTCGAGGTGACCGGGGTCGCGGCCCGGCTGGTCGACTTCCGCGCGATGCTCGCCGAACGGGCACCCTGGGCGGCGCTGACCGTCCTGGCCGGCATCTTCGTCCTGCTGTTCGCCTTCACCGGCTCGGTGCTGATCCCGCTGCGCACGATCGCGACCACCCTGCTCAGCCTGGGCGCGGCGCTCGGCGTGGTGGTGTGGGTCTTCCAGGACGGCCACGGGGCCGGGCTGCTCGGCGGTGCGGGCCTGGGCGCGCTGAGCCTGACCGCACCTCCGCTGATCGTGTCGATCGCCTTCGGGCTGGCCATGGACTACGAGCTGTTCATCCTGGCCCGGATGCGGGAGGCCCGGCAGCGCGGCGAGGACCACGAGGAGGCCGTCGTGACCGGGCTGCGCCGGTCCGGGCGGGTCGTCACCTGTGCCGCGCTGCTCCTCGCGGTCGTGTTCGGCGCCTTCATGACCGGCGGGTTCTCCCCCATCCTCCAGATCGGCCTCGGCCTGACCCTGGCGGTGCTGATCGACGCGACGGTCGTACGGATGCTGTTGGTCCCGGCGACCATGGCGCTGCTGGGCCGGCGGGCCTGGTGGGCGCCGAAGCCGCTGCGCACGGTGCACGACCGGTTCGGGCTGCGGGAGGCGGCCACGTCCGAGCGGTCCGTGTCGACGAACGCCTGACGGCGGCGGGCACCCGCAGAGGGTCCTCATCGGAATCTCAGCCGGTGGTCCGGTGATTCAAAGGATCACCCAAGGTGCGAGGCGCACGATGCATGCGCAAAGACGGATGTCTCAGGAAGGCCTGCAGTGGGCGACTCGCACATATCGAACCGGTCCGGGCAGTCGGAGAAGTGGTCCCGGCGCGGGATCCTCGCCGCGCTCGGCGCCGTACCGGCCGCGACCCTGCTGACGGGGTGCGGCGGCGGAGATTCGGCGGACGCCTCGCCGGGGTCGGGGGCGACCGCGTCCGTGCAGGCGGCGACCAAGAAGGCGGTCGTCTCGGTCACCCCGGCGGACGGCACCACGAAGGCCGGCTTCACCACCCCCGTCGTGGTCACGGTGACGGACGGCACCCTCACCTCGGTCAAGGTCACGGGCAACGACGGCTCCACGCTCGACGGCTCCTACAACGACGCCCGGACGACGTGGACCTCGTCGAAGAACCCGTACTCGGGCACCACGTACACGGTCAAGGCGACTGCGGAGAGCGGCACCGCACAGACCTCGACCTTCACCACCACAGCCCCCGGCGAGACGTTCGTGGGCTACTTCACGCCCGAGGCGAACTCCACCTCCGGCGTCGGCATGCCCGTGTCGATCAACTTCAGCCACGCCGTGTCCGACAGGGCGGCCGTCCAGAAGGCGATCACCGTGACCGCGGAACCCGCGGTCGAGATCGTGGGCCACTGGTTCAGCGACACCCGGCTCGACTTCCGGCCCGAGACCTACTGGGCGGCCGGCACGAAGATCACGCTCGGTCTGCGGCTCAGGGACGTCCAGGGCACGGACGGCGTCTACGGCGTGCAGTCGAAGGACGTCACCTTCCACATCGGCCGCGAGCAGATCAGCACGGTCGACCTCGGCACCCGGCAGATGGTCGTCGAGCGGGACGGCGGGACCGTCGCCACGTACCCCGTCTCCGGCGGCGACTCCGACCACACCACCTGGTCCGGGATCATGGTGATCAGTGAGCGGTTCAAGCAGACCCGCATGGAGTCCTCGACGGTCGGGCTCGGCGACGAGTACGACATCTCCGACGTCCCGCACGCCCAGCGCCTGACCACCTCCGGGACCTTCGTGCACGGCAACTACTGGGCCTCCACCGCGGTGTTCGGCCATCAGAACACCAGCCACGGCTGCGTCGGCCTGCACGACGCCAAGGGCGCGAACGACGCGTCGGTGGACGGCTACAAGTTCTACGACAGCTCCATGCTCGGGGACGTCGTCATCGTGAAGAACTCCGGCGAGAAGACCGTCGAACCGTCCAACGGACTCAACGGCTGGAACCTGACGTGGTCGGACTGGAAGGCCGGCAGCGCGCTCTAGACGTCACAGGAGCCTGGCGAGGGCGGCCTCGGAGGGGCTGCCCGGGACCGCCTGGTAGACGATGATCACCTGCTGCTCGGCGCCCCCGACGGTGAGCGCCTGCCGCCGCAGGACCAGTTCCCCGACGACTGGATGCGTGAAGCGTTTGAGCTCGTCGCGGGAGGGGCGCACGTCGTGCCGAGACCACAGCTCGCGGAAGTCCTCGTCCGCCTCCAGCTCGGCGACGAGCCGCGCGAACCGGGGATCACGCGGGTCGGCCTCGGCGCGCAGGGCCGCGGCGGTCTGCGCGGCGATCCCGGGCCAGTCCGGGAACAGCCGGCGGGTTTCCGGGGCGAGGAACATGTCCCGGGCCAGGTTGTGACCGGGCTCGTACATCGGGGCGAGCGCACGGGCCCACTTGTTGGCGGCCAGCACGTCGAACCTCCGGTCGCGCACATACGCCGGAGTGCCCGCCCACGCGTCGAGCAACTGGTGCACGTCCGGGGCGACTTCGGTCTCCGTGGGCGGTACGGGACCGGGCGCGGCGAGCGCGAACAGGTGCCCGGAGGCATCGGCGTCCAGCTCCAGCGCCCGGGCGAGCGCCCGCAGCACCTGCGGCGACGGATGCTGGTCCACACCCTGTTCCAGCCGGGTCAGATACGGCTCGCTGATGCCGGCCAGCCGGGCCAGCTCGTCGCGGCGCAGTCCCGCGACCCGGCGCCTGCCGTGCGCGGGCAGGTCCGCATGCGAGGGCGGGACCCGGCCCCGCCGGGCCTTCAGGAACTCTCCGAGCGTGTTGTCGGCCGCCATGCCGGGAAGGGTAACCCTGCGGGGGTACTGGCTGCCGTCCGGAGGCAGGCGCAGGGTCGAGGGCATGAAGAAGACCTGGTTCATCACCGGCGCGTCCCGCGGCTTCGGCCGGATCTGGGCCGAGGCCGCACTGTCCCGAGGCGACCGCGTGGCCGCCACCGCCCGCCGCCCCGAGACCCTGAAGCCCCTCGTCGATGCCTACGGGGACAGCGTCCTGCCCCTCGCCCTCGACGTCACCGACCGGGCGGCCGCCCTCACCGCCGTGCGGCGGGCCGCCGACACCTTCGGCCGCCTCGACGTGGTCGTCAACAACGCGGGCTACGGCCTTTTCGGCATGGTCGAGGAGACCACCGAGGAACAGGCCCGCGCCCAGCTGGACACCAATGTGCTGGGCCCGCTGTGGGTGACCCAGGCGGCTCTGCCGGTCCTGCGCGCCCAGGGCGCCGGGCACATCCTTCAGGTGTCCAGCATCGGCGGCCTGGCCGCCTTCCCCTCCCTGGGCCTCTACAACGCCTCCAAGTGGGCGCTGGAGGGGATGAGCGAGGCGCTGGCCCAGGAGGTCGGCCCGCTCGGCGTCCGCGTCACGATCGTCGAACCCGGCCCCTACGGCACCGACTGGTCCGGCTCCTCCGCCGTGCACACCGACCCCCTCGCCGCCTACGACCCGATCCGCGAGGCCCGCCGGGCAGGAGCCGCCGCCCGCGCCCCGCAGGATCCCCGGGCCACCGCGGACGTCGTCCTCGAACTGGTCGACACGGACGAGCCGCCCCTGCGCCTGTTCCTGGGCACGTATCCCTATCCGGTCGTGGAAGCCGCCTATCGCCGACGACTGGACACGTGGGACGCCTGGCGGCCGCTCGCCGCCAGGTCTTGACGCGGACTCGCGGGCCGGCACCTCGGCGGTGACCGAGGTGCCGGCGCCGATCCGCACCCTTCACTGGGTGAACTCACCTGCACCGCAGTGACTTTCACTGTTTCACCTCTTGACGACCGGAGTGGCCGAGAGCACATTGGGCGCACTTTGAGAGCGCTCTCAGAGCGTGCTCAAAGGGCACCCCCGCACCCGCACCCCCACTCCGTACTCGAGAGGCAGCACCCCCATGAGTGACACCTCCGGCACACCCAGACGGCGACGGGCCCTCGTCGCCGTGCTGAGCACCCTCGGTCTGGCCGCCGCCCTCGCGACAGCAGCGGCCCTCCCCGCCGACGCCTCCGCCCCCGCACCTCCCACGGGCTGGTCGCAGGTCTTCCTCGACGACTTCAACGGCTCCGCCGGGACCGGCGTCAACACCTCCAACTGGCAGTACGCGACAGGTACTTCCTACCCCGGCGGCCCGGCCAACTGGGGCACGGGCGAGGTCGAGAGGATGACCAACAGCACCAGCAACGTCGCCCTCGACGGCAACGGCAACCTGCGCATCACCCCGCTCCGCGACGCGGCCGGCAACTGGACCTCGGGCCGCATCGAGACCAACCGCACCGACTTCCAGCCACCGGCCGGCGGCAAGCTGCGCGTCGAGGCACGCATCCAGATGCCCAACGTCACCGGCACGGCGGCCGAGGGCTACTGGCCGGCCTTCTGGGCCCTGGGCGCGCCGTACCGCGGCAACTACCAGAACTGGCCGAGCGTCGGTGAGCTGGACATCATGGAGAACGTCCAGGGCATGAACCGCGTGTGGGCCACGATGCACTGCGGCACCAACCCGGGCGGCCCGTGCAACGAGACGACGGGCATCGGCAACAACGTCGCCTGTCCGGGCTCGACCTGCCAGTCCGGCTTCCACACCTACACGATGGAGTGGGACCGCTCGGTGAGCCCCGAGACGATCCGCTTCCTCGTGGACGGCACCCAGTACCACTCGGTCAACGCCAGCCAGGTGGACGCGACGACCTGGACCAACGCCACCAACCACGGGTTCTTCGTCATCCTCAACGTGGCGATGGGCGGGGCCTTCCCGGACGCGTTCGGCGGCGGGCTCGACTCCGGCACCCAGTCCGGCGTGCCCATGGTCGTGGACTACGTGCAGGTGCTGTCGGCCGGTGGGGGCGGCGGTACCACCCCTCCACCGAGCGGCGGCCGTGACGCCTACAGCACCATTCAGGCCGAGTCGTACAACAGCCAGAGCGGTGTGAGCGCCGAGACCACCACGGACACCGGCGGCGGCCAGGACATCGGCTCGCTCGCCAACGGTGACTGGGCGCTGTACCAGAACGTCAACTTCGGTTCCACGGCGGCGACCCAGTTCGTCGCGCGGGTGGCGAGCGGCGCGGCGGGCGGTGTCAGCGGTCTGGTCGAGGTGCGCCTGGACAGCCGTACCGCCACTCCTGTCGGCAGCTTCGCCCTCGCCAACACCGGTGGCTGGCAGTCCTGGAGAACGGTCCCGGCGAACATCGGCGCCGTCACCGGCACCCACGACGTCTATCTGACCTTCACCAGCGGCCAGCCGGCGGACTTCGTGAACGTGAACTGGTTCAACTTCGGCCACTGACCGGGCCGTCGGGATGCCTCGCGAGGGTGGTCGCCGCCTCGCGGGGCATCATTTCGCCACGAACAGACAGAACTCGTTGCCCTCGGGATCGGTCAGCACGAGATGGTCCGCGTACCGGGCCACGACGGTCGCACCGAGACCGGTCAGCCGCTCGGCCTCCGTCTCCGGGTCGGCGGCGGACAGATCCAGGTGAACCCGGTTCTTGACGTTCTTCCCCTCCGGCACCAGCTGGAAGAACAGCCGCGGCCCGCCCCGCGAGGACTCCACCAGCACGGTCGGGTCGTCCTCGACGTCCGTGATCCCGAGGGTCCGCAGCCGGGCCAACTCCTCGTCGTCGTACGGCGCGACGGCACAGCCGTCCATCGCGGCGGCCCAGAACCGGGCCACGGCCGCGGGGTGGGCGCAGTCGAAGACGATGTCTCGCAGTCGGGCCATGGGGCACCTCCTACCGGAGTTCGGTCCGGAACGCCGCCGGTGTCATGTCGGTGTGCTGCTGGAAGAACTTGGAGAAGTTCGCGGCGTCGGGAAATCCCACCGCCGCCCCCACCCGCCCGATCGGCAGGTCCGTGTGGGCCAGCAGCCGCTTCGCCTCCAGTACGACCCGCTTGTCGATGAACCCCTTGGGGGTCTCCCCCGTCGCGGCGCGCACCGCGCGCACCAGGGTCCGGCGGGAGTAGCCGAGCGCGTCGGCGTACGCGCTGACACTGTGGTTGCTGGCGAAGCCCTTCTCCACCGCGTCCCGGAACAGGGTGAACGTCGACTCGGCCCGCCGCCCGGCCTCCGCCGAACTCGCCGCGAGGTGGGCCAGACGCAGCAGGAACGCCGTCAACGAGTGCCGCAGGACAGAGGTGTGCAGACTCAGCGGGAGCGTCGAGGAGTCCTCGTACTCCCGCTGAAGCTGGGTCACGGAGGCCTTCAGGCCCGCCAACTGGGCGTCGGAGGGCCGCAGTAGCGGCGGCAGGTCGTAGCGGTAGAGCCCCGTCGCCTCCACCGTCGACCGCGGCAGAAAGCCCGGTTGCATGGTCAGGACGGTTCCGCGGTACTCGCTCGTGGGTGAGAAGCGGTGGACCTGGCCCGGACGGATCCACAACAGATCACTCGCCGTCGCCTCGTACTCGGCGAAGTCGATCATGTGGCGCACGGGGCCGCCGTCGAAGAGCATCACGACATGGAAGTCGATGCGGTGGACGCGCTCCAACGGGGCATCCGCGTGCCAGGTGCGCCCTGCTCCCATCGGGCCGACCTGCATGCCGACTCCGCACACACTCAGTTCGCTGGGGAAGGGGAACGTTCTGATCCCGTCCACTCCGCCGTCACCGTCTCCGCCTTGGACGGAGGCTTGGGGTGTTCTGTCCGCCATGTCGTGCTCGTGCCGCCTGCCTGGAGCGTTCCGTGTCCCACTTTCACCACAGGCTGACACACCGCGACCTTCCCCCGTAAAAGTCAGACTTTTAAGTTTGAACACGTCAGACCAGCCATCCCGCTCCGATCGAGGACTTCTTGAAGATGAGCACGCAGACACCGGACAGCTTCGAATGGACCGAACTCGACCGGCGTGCCGTCGACACCGCCCGCCTCTTGGCGGCGGATGCCGTGCAGCAGGTCGGGAACGGGCACCCGGGCACCGCGATGGCCCTGGCCCCCGCGGCGTACACGATCTTTCAGAAGGTGATGCGTCACGACCCGGCCGATCCCGAATGGACCGGCCGTGACCGCTTCGTCCTCTCCCCCGGGCACACCTCGCTGACGCTCTACACCCAGCTCTACCTCTCGGGGTACGAGCTGGAGCTGGACGACCTCAAGGCGTTCCGCACCCACGGCTCCAAGACGCCCGGTCACCCCGAGTACGGGCACACCGCCGGCGTCGAGACCACCACCGGGCCGCTCGGCCAGGGTGTCGCCAACGCCGTCGGCATGGCGATGGCCGCCCGCTACGAGCGCGGCCTCTTCGACCCCGAGACCCCCGAGGGCGAGTCCCCCTTCGACCACACCATCTGGGGGATCGTCTCCGACGGCGACCTGGAGGAGGGCATCTCCGCCGAGGCCTCCTCCCTCGCCGGCCACCAGAAGCTCGGCAACCTGGTCTTCGTCTACGACGACAACCACATCTCCATCGAGGGCGACACCGCCACCGCGTTCTCCGAGGACGTGCTGAAGCGGTACGAGGCCTACGGCTGGCACACCCAGCGGATCGAGCCCGGCGCCGACGGCGACATCGACGTCCACGCCCTGTACGCGGCCCTGAAGACGGCGCAGGCCGAGACCGAGCGCCCCTCGATCATCGCGATGCGCACGATCATCGCCTGGCCCGCCCCGAACGCCCAGAACACCGAGGCCGCCCACGGCTCCGCGCTCGGCGCCGACGAGGTCGCCGCCACCAAGCGCGTTCTCGGTTTCGACCCGGAGAAGAGCTTCGAGGTCCCGGACGAGGTCATCCGCCACACCCGTCTGGCCCTGGACCGGGGCGCCGAGGCGCACGCGGCCTGGGACAAGCAGATCTCCGTGTGGCGCGGTGAGCAGCCCGAGCGGGCCGAGCTCTTCGACCGGATCGTCGCCGGCCAGCTCCCCGAGGGCTGGGAGTCCGCGATCCCGGTCTTCGAGGAGGGCTCCTCCGTCGCCACCCGTGCCGCCTCCGGCAAGGTCCTGCAGGCGCTGGGCCCGGTGCTCCCCGAGCTGTGGGGCGGTTCCGCCGACCTCGCCGGGTCGAACAACACCACCATCGACAAGACCAGCTCCTTCCTGCCGAAGGGCAACACGCTCCCGGAGGCCGACCCGTACGGCCGTACCGTCCACTTCGGCATCCGCGAGCACTCGATGGCGGCCGAGATGAACGGCATCGCGCTGCACGGCAACACGCGGATCTACGGCGGCACCTTCCTGGTGTTCTCCGACTACATGCGCAACGCGGTGCGCCTGTCCGCCCTGATGCAGCTGCCCGTCACCTACGTCTGGACGCACGACTCCATCGGCCTCGGCGAGGACGGCCCGACCCACCAGCCGGTCGAGCACCTCGCCTCGCTGCGCGCCATCCCGGGCCTGAACGTGGTCCGCCCGGCCGACGCCAACGAGACCGCGACCGCCTGGGCCGAGATCCTCAAGCGGCACGCCACCAACCCGGCCCCGCACGGCCTCGCACTCACCCGCCAGGGTGTGCCGACGTACGCCCCGAACCCGGACGCGGCCAAGGGCGGGTACGTGCTCCGGGACTCCTCCACGGAGGTTCCCGACGTCGTCCTCATCGCCACCGGCTCCGAGGTCCAGCTCGCCGTCGCCGCGCGGGAGCAGCTGGAGGCGGAGGGGGCGGGCACCCGGGTGGTGTCGATGCCGTCCGTGGAGTGGTTCGAGGAGCAGCCGCGGGAGTACCGGGAGAGCGTCCTTCCGCCGTCCGTGCGAGCCCGCGTCGCAATCGAGGCCGGCATCGGTCTCACGTGGTACCGCTTCACAGGTGACGCAGGACGCATCGTCTCCCTCGAACACTTCGGCGCCTCCGCCGACGCGAAGGTCCTGTTCGCCGAGTTCGGCTTCACCGCCGAGAACGTCGCCGCGGCAGCCCGGGAATCCCTGGCCGCCGCGCGTGGTTGATCCGACCGCCAGAAAGAAGATGATCACTGTGACCGAAGCGACCGCGACCGCGGGAGCACTCAAGCGCCTGTCCGACGAGGGCGTCTCCATCTGGCTGGACGACCTGTCACGCAAGCGGATCGAGTCGGGCAACCTCGCCGAACTCGTCGCCACGAAGCACGTCGTCGGCGTCACCACCAACCCGTCCATCTTCCAGGCCGCCATCGGCTCCGGAGCGGGCTACGAGGAGCAGCTGAGCGACCTCGCCACCCGGGGCGTGACGGTCGACGAGGCCGTACGGATGATGACCACGGCCGACGTCCGCGCCGCCGCCGACGTGCTGCGTGAGGTGTACGACGCGACCGGCGGCCGGGACGGCCGGGTCTCCATCGAGGTCGACCCGCGCCTCGCCCACAACACGGCGGCGACGATCGCCGAGGCCAAGCAGCTCGCCTGGCTGGTGGACCGCCCGAACGTCATGATCAAGATCCCCGCGACGAAGGCGGGTCTCCCCGCCATCACCGAGGTCATCGGACTCGGGATCAGCGTCAACGTGACGCTGATCTTCTCCCTGGAGCGCTACCTCGAGGTGATGGACGCCTACCTGGCCGGTCTGGAGAAGGCCGCCAAGAACGGGCTCGACCTCTCGGCCATCCACTCCGTCGCCTCCTTCTTCGTCTCCCGCGTCGACTCCGAGATCGACAAGCGGCTGACGGTTCTCGGCACGGACGCGGCCCTCGCGCTCAAGGGGAAGGCCGCGCTCGCCAACGCGCGGCTCGCCTACCAGGCGTACGAAGAGGTCTTCGCGGGTCCGCGCTGGACCTCGCTCGGCGGCGCCCGCGCCAACAAGCAGCGCCCGCTGTGGGCCTCGACCGGCGTGAAGGACCCGTCCTACAAGGACACCCTCTACGTCGACGACCTGGTCGCGCCGGGCACGGTCAACACCATGCCGGAGGCCACGCTGAACGCCACCGCCGACCACGGCGAGATCACCGGCGACACGGTGAGCGGCCGTTACGCGCAGGCCCGCGCCGACCTGGCCGCCGTCGAGGCGCTGGGGATCTCCTACGACGAGGTCGTGCGGCAGCTGGAGGACGAGGGTGTCGCCAAGTTCGAGGCCGCCTGGCAGGAGCTGCTGGACGCCGTCACCAAGTCGCTGAACAGCAAGGGAGTGGACGCGGAATGACCATCACCGCCGACTGGGACAACCCCCTGCGCGACGAGCGCGACCGGCGCCTGCCGCGGATCGCCGGGCCCTCCGGGCTCGTCATCTTCGGGGTCACCGGCGACCTGTCCCGCAAGAAGCTGATGCCGGCCGTCTACGACCTCGCCAACCGCGGCATGCTCCCGCCGGGCTTCTCGCTCGTCGGGTTCGCCCGCCGGGACTGGGAGGACGAGGACTTCGCGCAGATCGTGCACGACTCCGTACGCGAGCACGCGCGGACCGAGTTCCGTGAGGAGGTCTGGCAGCAGCTCGCCGAGGGGATGCGGTTCATCCCGGGCGACTTCGACGACGACACGGCGTTCAAGCAGCTGCGCCAGACCGTCGAGGACCTGGACAAGGCCCGCGGCACGAGTGGCAACTACGCCTTCTACCTCTCCGTACCGCCGAAGTTCTTCCCGAAGGTCGTCCAGCAGCTCAAGAAGCACGGCCTGGCGAACGCGCCCGAGGGGTCCTGGCGGCGGGCGGTGATCGAGAAGCCGTTCGGCCGCGACCTGAAGAGTGCCCGCGAGCTCAACGCCCTCGTGCACGACGTGTTCGAGCCGGACCAGGTCTTCCGCATCGACCACTACCTGGGCAAGGAGACCGTCCAGAACATCCTGGCGCTGCGCTTCGCCAACCAGATGTACGAGCCGATCTGGAACCGGTCGTTCGTCGACCACATCCAGATCACGATGGCCGAGGACATCGGCATCGGCGGCCGGGCCGGCTACTACGACGGCATCGGCGCCGCCCGTGACGTCATCCAGAACCACCTGCTCCAGCTGATGGCGCTCACCGCCATGGAGGAGCCGGCCGCCTTCGACGCCGAGTCGCTGCTCACCGAGAAGCTGAAGGTCCTCAGGGCCGTGAAGCTGCCGGAGGACATCGGCGCGCACGCCGTGCGCGGACAGTACGCGGGTGCCTGGCAGGGCGGCGAGAAGGTGCTCGGGTACCTGGAGGAGGAGGGCATCGACCAGGCCTCCACGACGGACACGTACGCGGCCATCAGGCTGAACGTCGACAACCGCCGCTGGGCGGGCGTCCCCTTCTACCTGCGCACCGGCAAGCGGCTGGGCCGCCGGGTCACCGAGATCGCGGTCGTCTTCCAGACGGCCCCGCACTCGCCCTTCGACTCCACGGCCACCGAGGAGCTCGGCTCCAACGCCATCGTCATCCGGGTGCAGCCGGACGAGGGCATGACGGTCCGGTTCGGGTCGAAGGTGCCGGGCACCTCGATGGAGATCCGGGACGTGACGATGGACTTCGCCTACGGCGAGTCGTTCACCGAGTCCAGCCCGGAGGCCTACGAGCGGCTCATCCTGGACGTCCTGCTCGGGGACGCCAACCTGTTCCCGCGTCACCAGGAAGTGGAAGAGTCCTGGAAGATCCTCGACCCGATCGAGGAGCACTGGGCGAACCACGGCCGTCCGGCGCAGTACGCGTCGGGTACCTGGGGACCCGAGGAAGCCGACGAGATGCTCGCACGAGACGGACGGAGCTGGCGCAGGCCATGAAGATCGACCTGACCGACACCACGGCAAGCAAGATCAACAAGGCGCTGGTGCAGGGTCGCCGCGCCATCGGAACCCCCGCGGTGGGCATGGTCCTGACGATGGTGATCGTCACGGACGAGGAGAACGCCTACGACGCGATCAAGGCGGCCGAGGAGGCCTCGCACGAGCACCCCTCGCGCACCCTGGTCGTCATCAAGCGGCACGCCCGCACCCCCCGCGACCGCACCAACTCGCACCTCGACGCCGAGGTCCGGGTGGGCGCCGACGCCGGAACCGGCGAGACGGTCGTCCTGCGGACCTACGGCGAGGTCTCCGACCATGCCGACTCCGTCGTGCTGCCGCTGCTGCTGCCGGACGCCCCGGTCGTCGTGTGGTGGCCGGTGGAGGCGCCGCAGAACCCCGCCAAGGACCCGCTGGGCGCGCTGGCCCAGCGCCGGATCACCGACCTGTACGCGGTGGAGCACCCGATGCAGGTGCTGGAGACCCGGGTCCGCTCCTACGCGCCGGGCGACACCGACCTCGCCTGGACCCGGCTGACCCCGTGGCGCTCGATGCTCGCGGCGGCCCTCGACCAGGCCCGCGCGGAGATCATCTCCGGGGCCGTGGAGGCCGAGGCCGACAACCCGGCCGCCGAACTGCTCGCGCGCTGGCTGGAGGCGCGGCTGAAGGTGCGGATCGACCGCGTGGTCACCGACGGTCCGGTCGTCACGGCCGTCCGTCTGGGCACCGCGAACGGCGAGATCGTCATCGACCGCCCCGAGGGCCCGCTGGCCACGCTGTCCCTGCCGGGCCAGCCCCCCCGGACCCTCGCGCTGAAGGTCCGCACCACCTCCGAACTCATCGCCGAGGAGCTCCGCCGCCTCGACGCCGACGAGATGTACGCCGTCGCCCTGCAGGGCGAGGCCACCGAGGAGACCCCTGCTCATGTCTGACTCCCCTCTTCTGACGCGTCGCCCCGAGTGGACGGCCCTGGAGGACCACCGAGCCGAACAGCACGCGCATCTGCGTGAGCTGTTCGCCGACGACCCCGGGCGCGCGGAGCGGTACGTGGTGCGCGTGGGCGATCTGCGCATCGACTACTCCAAGCACCTGATCACCGACGAGACCCTGGCCCTGCTCCAGGAACTGGCCGCCGCCACCGACGTGTTCGGGCTCCGCGACGCCATGTTCCGCGGCGAGCGGATCAACCTCACCGAGGACCGGGCGGTACTGCACACCGCGCTGCGCGCCCCCGCGGGCGCGGTCGTCGAGGTCGACGGCGAGAACGTCGTGCCCCGTGTGCACGCCGTCCTCGACACGATGAGCGACTTCGCGAACCGGGTCCGCTCCGGCGAGTGGACCGGTCACACCGGCAAGCGGATCAAGAACGTCGTCAACATCGGCATCGGCGGCTCCGACCTCGGCCCCGCGATGGCCTACGAGGCCCTGCGTGCCTACACGGCACGGGAGTTGACGTTCCGTTTCGTCTCCAACGTGGACGGCGCCGACCTGCACGAGGCCGTGCGGGACCTGGACCCGGCGGAGACCCTGTTCATCGTCGCGTCCAAGACCTTCACCACGATCGAGACGATCACGAACGCCACGTCGGCCCGCACCTGGCTGCTCGACGGCCCGGCGGGTCTGCGCGACGACAAGGCCGTCGCCAAGCACTTCGTCGCGCTGTCGACGAACGCCGAGAAGGTCACGGACTTCGGCATCGACCCGGACAACATGTTCGAGTTCTGGGACTGGGTCGGCGGCCGCTACTCCTTCGACTCGGCGATCGGCCTCTCCCTGATGATCGCCATCGGCCCGGACCGCTTCCGGGAGATGCTCGACGGGTTCCGGATCGTCGACGAGCACTTCCAGAACGCGCCCGCCGAGGCGAACGCACCGCTGATCCTGGGCCTGTTGGGCATCTGGTACGGCAACTTCCACGACGCCCAGTCGCACGCGGTGCTGCCCTACTCGCACTACCTGTCGAAGTTCACCGCCTATCTCCAGCAGCTGGACATGGAGTCCAACGGCAAGTCGGTGGACCGGGACGGCAACCCAGTCCAGTGGCAGACCGGACCGGTGGTGTGGGGCACTCCCGGCACCAACGGACAGCACGCCTACTACCAGTTGATCCACCAGGGCACCAAGGTCATCCCGGCCGACCTCATCGGCTTCGCCCGACCGATCGACGAGCTGAGCGACGAACTCAAGGCACAGCACGACCTGTTGATGGCCAACCTGTTCGCGCAGGGACAGGCGCTCGCCTTCGGCAAGACCGCCGAGGAGGTGCGCGCGGAGGGCGTGGCCGAGGAGCAGGTGGCCCACCGCACCTTCCAGGGCAACCACCCCACGACCACGATTCTGGCCAAGGAGCTCACCCCCTCCGTGCTCGGCCAGCTCATCGCCCTCTACGAGCACAAGGTGTTCGTCCAGGGCGCGGTCTGGAACATCGACTCCTTCGACCAGTGGGGCGTCGAGCTCGGCAAGGTCCTCGCCAAGCGCGTCGAGCCCGCCCTGACCGAGGGTGCCGACGTCCCCGGTCTCGACCCCTCCACCACCGCCCTGGTGGCCGCCTACCGTGAACTGAAGGAAGTGCTCTGACATGACAGCGATGCAGCTCGGCCTGATCGGCCTCGGCAAGATGGGCGGCAACATGCGCGAGCGCATCCGCCGCGCGGGCCACACCGTCGTCGGCTACGACCGCAACCCCGAAGTGTCCGACGTGGCGAGCCTGTCCGAACTGGTCGACAAGCTCGAGGCGCCGCGCACGGTGTGGGTGATGGTTCCGGCCGGCGCCGCCACCCAGTCCGTCGTGGACGAGCTCGGCGACCTCCTCTCCCCCGGTGACACCGTGGTCGACGGCGGCAACTCCCGCTGGAGCGACGACGAGAAGCACGCCGAGGAGCTGGGCGCCAAGGGCATCGGCTTCGTCGACGCCGGTGTCTCCGGCGGCGTGTGGGGTCTGCAGAACGGCTACGCGCTGATGGTCGGCGGCGACAAGGAGCACGTGGACCGGCTCCAGCCGATCTTCCACGCGCTCAAGCCCGAGGGGCCGTACGGCTATGTCCACGCGGGCAAGGTCGGCGCCGGGCACTTCTCCAAGATGGTCCACAACGGCATCGAGTACGCCATGATGCAGGCCTACGCCGAGGGCTGGGAGCTCCTGGAGAAGGTCGAGTCGGTGGACAGCGTGCGGGAGGTGTTCCGCTCCTGGCAGGAGGGGACCGTCATCCGCTCCTGGCTGCTCGACCTCGCGGTCAACGCCCTCGACGACGACGAGCACCTGGACAAGCTCAAGGGCTACGCGGAGGACTCCGGCGAGGGCCGCTGGACCGTGGAGGCGGCCATCAACAACGCGGTGCCGCTGCCCACGATCACCGCCTCGCTGTTCGCGCGGTTCGCGTCCCGTCAGGACGACTCCCCGCAGATGAAGATGGTCGCGGCACTGCGCAACCAGTTCGGCGGGCACGCCGTCGAAGCGAAGAAGTAGGCGCGTCATGGGGGATCTCCTCCTGGTCCGCCACGGCGAGACGGAGTGGAGCGCGTCCGGACAGCACACCAGCTGGACCGACCTGCCCCTCACCCGGCACGGCGAGGAACAGGCCAAGTCACTCGCTCCGCTCCTCTCGGGCCGGTCCTTCTCGCTCGCCCTGACCAGTGAGCTGGGCCGTGCGATACGCACCGCCGAGCTGGCGGGTCTCACCGGGGCCCGGACCGACCCCGACCTCCACGAGTGGGACTACGGCGCCTACGAGGGCGTCACCACGGTCGACATCCACCGCACCCGGCCCGACTGGGACCTGTGGACCGACGGGGTTCCGCCCGGCCCGGACGGACACCCCGGCGAATCACCCGGGGAGGTCGGCCGCCGCGCCGACCGGGTCCTCGCCCGCGTCGAGGCCGCCCTTGCCGACGGTGACGTGGTCCTCGTGGCCCACGCCCACTTCCTGCGCGTCCTCACGGCCCGCCGGCTGGGGCTCGCCCCGGCGGAGGGCCGGCTGTTCCAGCTGGCGACCGGCACGGTGAGCCGGCTGTCCATGGAACACGACCGTCCGGTGATCGCGGAGTGGAACACCAGGGTCTAGAACGGCAGTTGCGCACGGCCCGGGAGCACAGGCTCCCGGGCCGTCGTCGTCCCCGGGGCGTGTTGACACCGTGGCGTGTGCGTTGGAGAGTCACGGCTGATGGAGATCGACAATCTGACCCCGGCCGAACTGCGGGTGTGGCGTGCCTTCCCGAAGGGCGAGGCCGTGGACTTCGGTACGGCCGAGGACGAGGACGTGGCGGCCGGCGACGCGTGGGGCCCCGAACGCACGGTCCGGGCCGTCGTGTTGCGGGCGCTGATGCTCAACGGCCCGGTCGAGGACGGGGAGATACCCGCCCTGAAGCTCGCGGGCGCCCGCATCACCGGGGTGCTCGGCCTCCAGTACGGGACGGTCGACCACGCGGTACGCCTCAGCCGGTGCTTCTTCGAGGACACCCCGCTGCTGTACGGCTGCCGGCTGCGCCAGTTGAACCTCAGCAACTCCGTGCTGCCCGGACTGACCGCCGCCACCATGCGCGTGGACGCCGTACTGCGGCTGACGGACTGCAAGGTGAACGGCCCGGTGCGGCTCGGCGGGGCACAGATCGCCGGAGCGCTGTTCATGGACCGCGCCGAGATCACCGCGGTCGACGCGGGTGAACCCGCGCTCCAGCTCAACCACATGGGCATCGGCGACGACCTGTGGGCGCCGGGCCTGCGCGCCCACGGCGAGGTCCGCCTCAACGGTGCCACCGTCGCCGGTTCCGTCAACCTCATCGACGCCCGGCTCAGCCACCCCGGCGACATCGTCCTCGACGCGCAGACCCTCGTCGTGGAGGGCGACGTCCATCTGCGCCGGGTGCACACCTTCGGCTGGATCGGTCTGCGGGGCGCGCGGATCGCGGGCCGGCTCGACTTCTCGTACGCGCATCTGTCGAACCCGGGCGACGCGGCGCTCAGGGCGAACAGTTCCACCATCGGGGAGCTCTGGCTGCGCAAGGGGCCGCCCATGCAGGGCACCCTGAGCCTGCGCCGCGCCCAGATCGACGACCTGTTCCTGGAACCCGAGGTGGTGCCGGACGAGGTGCAGTTCAACAAGCTCGTCTACACCTCGCTCACCCCCCAGGAGCCCGCCGACCGCCGTCTGCCTATGCTGGAGCGGGACCGTGAGGGCTATGTCCCGCACGCTTACGAGCAGTTGACCGCCGCCTACCGCCGGATCGGCGACGACCGCGCCGCACGACTGGTCCAGCTCGCCAAGCAGCGCCGCCACCGCGCCACCCTCGCCTGGTACGGGCGCCTGTGGGGCCACGTCCAGGACGCCACCGTCGGCTACGGCTTCCACCCCCTGCGGGCCTGCGTCTGGCTGCTCTCCCTGCTCGCCGTCGGCACGGTCGCCTACAGCCTCCACCACCCGCCACCGCTCAAGGCGGACGAGGCCCCGCACTTCAACGCACTGTTCTACACCCTCGACCTGCTGCTGCCGGTGATCTCCTTCGGCCAGGAGGGCGCCTTCGCGCCGCAGGGGTGGTACCAATCGCTGTCGTACACACTGGTCATCGCGGGCTGGATCCTGGCGACGACGGTCTTCGCCGGTGTGACCCGGACCGTCAACCGCCAGTGATACCGGGCTACTTGGGAGCGCCGACCACGCCCGCCAGCTCCGCGATGTCCGCGAGCATCCGCGCCGCGTCCGGTTCGCGCCCGGTGAACAGCCGGAACGCGTCCGCGGCCTGGAAGACCGCCATCCCACCTCCGTCGAGCGTGGCGCAGCCGAGTGCGCGAGCGGTGCGCAGCAGTTCCGTCTCCAACGGGCGGTAGACGACCTCGGCCACCCACAGTTCGGGGTGGAGCAGGCGGGCCGGGAGGGGCAGACCGGGGTGGGCGGCCATGCCGGTGGGGGTGGCGTGCACGAGGCCGTCGGCGTCGGCGAGCAGCTGCGGCAGTCGGTCGGGGAGGGCCGCGGCCGCCCGGCCCTCGCCGAAGTGACGGTTCAGGGAGGCGGCGAGGTCGGCGGCCCGGTCGGCGAGCGCGTCGACGACGGTGACCCGCCCGGCGCCCAGGGTGAGCATGGCGTGCGCGACGGCCGCCCCCGCACCGCCCGCGCCCAGCTGGACGACCCGTTCCAGGGGTGCGTCGGGCAGTCCGCGGGCGAAGGACGCGGCGAAGCCGGTGACGTCGGTGTTGTGGCCGGTCGCCCGGCCGTTCTCGAAGACGACGGTGTTGACCGCGCCGAGCGCCTCGGCCTGCGGGGCGAGCGCGTCCAGGTGCCCGATGGCCAGCTGCTTGCAGGGGTGGGTGATGTTCAGCCCGTCGAAGCCCAGGTCACGGGCGGCGCGCAGCAGTTCGCCGACCGCCTCGGGGCGCACCCCGAGCACCTCGATGTCGATGAGCCGGTACAGATAACGCAGGCCCTGCCGGTCCGCCTCCCGCTCGTGCAGCGCCGGGCTCAGCGAGGGACCGACACCGGCGCCGATCAGTCCGACGAGAAACGAGTCCTTGGCCACACGGACCTCCCGAGCCGAGCACTAATGTACGAACCAGTACGTTAGCTATATCAGCCGGGCCGCCGCCGGGGAAGAGCCGGGCGGCGCCTTCTAGAATCTGCGGCACCGGCCGCTCTCCCGAAGGAACCCGATGACCAGCGTCGACGAACCGGCACGACCGAACGGGCGGATCCGCGACGCCGCCCGCACCCAGGCCGAGATCCTCGACGTGGCGACCCAGGAGTTCGCGCGGGCCGGCTACGACGGCGCCCGCGTGGACGAGATCGCCGCCCGCACCCGCACCACCAAGCGGATGATCTACTACTACTTCGGCGGCAAGGAGCAGCTGTTCACGGCCGTCCTGGAGCGGGCGTACGGCGTGATCCGCGAGGCCGAGCAGGAGCTGGACGTCGAGCACCTGGACCCGGTCGCGGCGATCCGGCGCCTGGCCGAGGTGACCTTCGACCACCACGAGCAGCACCCGGACTTCATCCGTCTGGTCAGCATCGAGAACATCCACGGGGCCGAGCACATCGCCGCCTCCGAGAAGCTGGGGAAGATCGGCTCGCCCGCGCTCGACGTGATCCGCCGCATCCTGGCCTCGGGGCAGGAGTCGGGCCTGTTCACGGCCGACGTGGACGCGGTCGACCTGCACGCGATGATCAGTTCGTTCTGCTTCTTCCGGGTCGCCAACCGGCACACCTTCGGCGCCCTGTTCGGCCGCGATCTGGTCGCGCCGGAGCAGCGCGAGCACTACCGGGCCATGCTCGGCGACATGGTGATCGCCTACCTGACGGCGGAACGGTCCGGCCGCTGAGGCGGCACGGCCGGACCCCTTGACACCCGGGACCGGCGAGCGCAACATCCGTGGGCAACCGCTACTAACTACCCAGTGGGTTAATTAACTGGGTAGCTCCCCGGACTCCCCCGAATGGAGCACCGCCGTGTCCGTCCCCGCCGAAGCCGTCGGGCAACCGAAAAAGGCCGCCACCGCCGCCTGGATCGGCAGCGCCCTGGAGTACTACGACTTCTTCATCTACGGCAGCGCCGCAGCCCTGATCTTCCCCAAGGTGTTCTTCGACGAGTCCGACCCGGCCACCGCGACCCTGCTGTCGCTGGCCACGTTCGGTGTCGCCTACGCGGCCCGGCCGGTCGGCGCGCTCTTCCTCGGCCACTTCGGCGACCGGGTCGGCCGTAAGAAGATCATGGTCTTCACGCTGATCCTGATGGGCCTGTCGACGTTCCTCATCGGCTGTCTGCCCACCCGCCACCAGGTCGGCACCCTCGCCCCGGTCCTGCTGGTGCTGTGCCGGGTCCTGCAGGGCATCTCGGCGGCCGGCGAGCAGGCCAGCGCCAACTCCATGAGCCTGGAACACGCGCCGGCGCAGCGGCGGGGCTTCTTCACGAGCTTCACGCTCAGCGGCACCCAGGGCGGGCAGCTGCTCGCCACCCTGGTCTTTCTGCCCGTCGCCGCGCTGCCCCAGGACCAGTTGCTGTCCTGGGGCTGGCGGGTGCCGTTCTGGCTGAGCGTGGCGGTCGCCGTGGTCGGCTTCGTGATCCGCCGCCGACTGGCCGAGACCCCGGCGTTCGAGCAGCTGGCCGCCTTGGAGGGCACCCCGAAGCTGCCGCTGATGGTGCTGCTGCGGGAGCACTGGGCGGACGTGCTGCGGGTGATCGGGGGCGCGCTGATCGCCTCGGTCTCCACGATCTTCACGGTGTGGGCGCTGGCGTACGCGACGAGCGACGCGGTCGGGATGAGCCGTTCCTCGATGCTGTGGGTGGGCGCGCTGGCCAACCTCGTCGCGCTCGCCGCGATCCCGCTGTGGGCCACGCTGTCGGACCACATCGGGCGGCGGCCGGTCTTCCTGATCGGCGCGGCGGGCAGCGCGGTGACGATGTTCCTCTACCTGTGGGCGATCTCCACGGGCAACTACCCGCTGACGCTGCTGCTCGGCATCGTGGCCTTCGGTGTCGTCTACAGCGCCGCGAACGGTGTCTGGCCGTCCTTCTACGGCGAGATGTTCTCCACCCGGGTCCGGCTGTCGGGCATGGCGATCGGCACCCAGATCGGTTTCGCGGTGGCCGGTTTCGCGGTCACCTTCGCGGCGCGGATCGCGGGCCCCGACGGCACCGACTGGTCCTCGGTGGCCCTGTTCACCGCGGCCCTGTGCGTCCCGCCGGTGATCGCCGTGCTGACGGCCCGCGAGACCCACAAGGTCCCCACGGAGGCGCTCGGCACCCGCGCACCGCGGGAGGCGCCCCGCCCGGAGACGGTGACGGCCTGACCGGGCCTACCTGTTCGACCAGCCCCGGGTGCACAGCACGAGCCGGTACCCGTCCGGGTCCTCCACCGTGACCCCCCACTCGTTCCAGTACGGGTTGGGCGACCGCACCTGCTTGCCGCCGTGGCTCTCCAGGCGGGCGACGAGGTCCTCCGGCACCGGACCGTCGACGTAGATCACCAGCAGGTCCTCCTCGGTGGGGCGGGGTTCTACGGGGTGGCCCTGCTCGTGGACCAGCTCCAGATGCCAGCCGGCGTCCGGCCGGCCGAGCATCAGGAGGTCGTGCTCACCGGGTTCGGGGCCGCCCTCGGCACGCCATACGACCCCCAGCCCGAGCCCCTCGACCCAGAACCGCTCGGCGGCGGCCAGGTCCCGGGAGGGACGGGCGATACGGACGTGGCTGCGGCCGTCGACGGGCATGCTGACCTCTTCCCTCGGTGTCCCGGTCAGCCTAGGCAGCCGCCGGCTCCCGGCGCATCGGCCATCCGGCCTGCGCCCGGGGTCGTAGGACCGGCGGGCCGCTGCTCGTGCCGGTGTTCGCGATGGTGGCGGCGGCCCACGCCTTCCGGGCGGCACGCCGTGCCCGGCCGGCGGTCAGCCGCCCAGCGTTCCTGAGGGAATCCCGTACGCCCGCTCCACCCGCAACCGCAGCACCAGCCGCCGGTCCCGGACCATCGCCGCCCGGTAGTCGTCCCAGTCGGGATGTTCGCCCTGGACGTCCCGGTACAGGCGGACGAGCTCCTCGACCGTGTCGTCGTGCGGGTCCGCCGCCACGGGGGTGAGGTCGGCCGTGCCCTCGGCGACCGTGTACGCCCACCGGTCCGGCGTCGTCACGTGGTACGAGGCACGGGGATCCCGGCGCAGATTGCGGGTCTTGGCGCGGTCGTCGGTGAGGGAGATCCGGATGATCCGCTCGTCGGGGTAGTAGGCGTGGGTGACGTTCGACAGCTGGGGCCTTCCGTCGCGTTTGAGGGTGATCAGCACCCCGCCGTGGCTCTCGGAGAGCAGCCTGAGCAGTGCGTCCTGCGTCGCGTCATCGGTCATGACACGATCAACCGGCCCGCCCGTGGCCGGCATTCCCGCGACCGCCGGATCCCGGCCGACCCGCCGCTCGTCGCGGTTTTCTGAGCGACGATGATGTCTGAGGTGGTCCGGGCGGGGTATGTCGGTCCGCACCTCGAAGGACGCGACGGAGGAGAGCGATGGCACAGCTTCGGCAAGAGGTGGATCCCGGTGAGGTGGGGCTGGACGCGAAGGCGCTGGACCGCCTCGACCAGCACTTCGCCCACTACGTCGACGAGGGCCGGATCCCCGGCTTCCTGGTGTCCGTCGCCCGCGGCGGACGCGTCGCCCACCTCGGCACGCACGGCCGACGCGACCTCGCGGCCGACCTGCCCGTCGAGGCCGACACCCTGTGGCGGATCTACTCGATGACGAAGCCGGTCACCGCGGTGGCCGCTTTGATCCTGGTGGAGGAGGGCCGGCTGTCGCTGGACGACCCGGTCGCCGAGTACCTGCCGGCGTTCGCGCGGCCCCGGGTCTACGTCGACGGCTCCGGCGACAGCCTCACGACCCGTCCGGCGGACGGCCCGATCCTGGTCCGGCACCTGATGACCCACACCGCGGGTCTGACCTTCGCCTTCTACCACTCCCACCCGGTCGACGCCCTGTACCGCGAGGCCGGACTGGAGTCGTCCGTGCTGCCGGGCTCGGACCTCGCCGAGACGGTCGCCGTGTACGCGAGCCTGCCGCTCCAGTTCGAGCCGGGCACCCAGTGGAACTACTCGGTCGCCTCCAACGTCCTGGGCCGGGTCATCGAGATCGCGTCCGGCCAGACCCTGGACGCCTTCCTCGCCGAGCGGGTCTTCGGCCCCCTCGGGATGCCCGACGCCGGCTTCTGGGTGACGGAAGAACAGGCCCCCAGGCTCTCGGAGTTGTACGGCGAGAAGGACGACGGCACCATCGAGCCGGTCCCCGGACTGCCGCTGCGGGGCCGCCCCCGTCTGCTGTCCGGCAGCGGCGGCATGGTGGCGTCGGCGTACGACGTCCACCGTTTCGCGGAACTGCTGCGGCGCCGCGGCGAACTGGACGGCACCCGTCTGCTGTCCGCCGACACGGTGGACCTGATGACCTCCAACCACCTGCCGGGCGGCGCCGACCTGCGCACGTTCGGCACCAAACCGGCCCACGACGAGCCCGGCAACGACGGCGTCGGCTTCGGCCTCGGCGTCTCCGTGGTGATCGACCCCACCCGCACCGTGGCCCCCTGCGGCCTCGGTTCCTTCGGGTGGAGCGGGGCGGCGTCCACGACCTTCTGGGTCGACCCGGGCCGCGATCTGACCGTGCAGTTCTTCACCCAGGTGCGACCGAAATCGCTGAAGCTCTTCCCCGATCTCAAGCGGCTGGTCCACGAGGCGGTCGTGTCCTAGGCGTCTACTGATCGACCCGCAGGGTGAAGTGCACGCCGCTGCGGGCGAGTTCACCCAGCCACTTCTCGGAGCGGGCCGCGGTCTCGGCGGCCCGGTTCAGGCCTGCCGGGAGGGAGCCGTCCAGGATGTGGCCGACGCCCAGGGCGAGGGTCCGGGAGACGCAGCGGGCCATGGCGCTGTCCTCGTCGTCACCCACCAGGTCGAGCAGATAGCCGCCGGACCAGGTACGGCCGTCCACCGCGCGCACGTCGAGCGAGACGGCGAGGACGACCCGGTCGCGGTCGGCGTCCGTGGTCGGGTACCTGGCCGCCAGTTCCTGGGCCAGGGCGGCGATCCGGGTGTCGTCCCCGGCCTTCAGCTCCTCGAAGACCGGCTCCCAGGCCCGCAGCCAGCCGTCCAGACGCAGGGTCCCGCGCACGAAGGTCCGCGGGGTCCAGGCGGCGGGCAGGCCGTACTGCTCGACGAAGGGGACGCTGTCGCGGTTGGGGTAGACCTCGAAGGTCTCGCCGTCCACGACATGGCGCCGGGTCGCCTCCCAGGGCCGTTCGGCGGTGACCGGGGTGCCGTGGTCGAGGTAACGGGCGGGCGAGCGCAGGGCGTTCAGGACTCCGGCGGGGGCCCAGCTGAAGCGGTACCTGAAGTCGTTCGGGACGGCGGGCACACCACCGCAGTAGGAGGTGAGACCGTACGACGCCGGTGTCGTGTCGCCGATGGCCTCGCGGGCCCGGGCGACGAGGCTGTGCGCGAAGAGGTGGTCGATGCCCGGGTCGAGGCCTGCCTCGGTGAGGACGACGATCCCGGCCTCGTGCGCCTGCGGGACCTGTTCGAGGACGGCGTCGGACACATAGCTGGAGCAGGCGAAGTGAGCGTGCTCCCGGACACAGGCCGCGAGGATCCCGGCGTGCTCGGGGGCGGGCAGCATCGACACCACGACGTCCCCGGGCGCCAGTTCGGCCGCGAGCGCGGACAGCGTGTAGGCGCGCGGCGCGGCCCGTCCGTTGAGTCCCCGTCCTTCGAGGGCCTCTTCCGCCCGCTCCTCGGAGCGGTGCCACAGCAGCACGCGGTCGGCCGTGTCGCACAGGGCGGCCAGACCGCTGCCGGTGGAGAGTCCGGCGCCGATCCAGTGGACGGTGCCGGTCGCGGGAACCAGGTCAGCCACGGCGGAACTCCCCTTCCTCGATGCCGAGTTCACGGCACGCCTGGTGGAACCGGTCCAGACAGCGCCCCCAGGGGCCGCCTGCCCCGAACGCCGGCAGCAGGGGCAGCAGGGACTCCGAGAAGCCGACGCTCGACTCCTCCGGGAGCAGGGACGGCAGGTTGTCGATGGCGATCAGGTCGAGCGGGGGCTCCTTGTGCAGTCGGCGGACCGGCTCGGCCCACTCGGTGACGCGGTCGTAGACCGGCAGGACGTTCAGGGGCGAGCCGACGTCGCAGGTGACGTCGGAGAGGGTGCGCAGCCGACGGGCCGGGTCGTCCAGGTCCGCCTCGCGGACGAAGGGCGGGACGGGGGTGGTGGCGAGGACGCAGTTGACCAGCACGTCGTGGGCGAGCAGGGCCGCGCGGTCCAGGTCGCGGGTCTCCTCGAGGTCCCAGCAGGTCGGCTCGACCCCGGCGGCGCGGAGCGCGACGCGGGCGCCCTGCCCACTGCGGCCCAGCGCCCCGATCACCAGCGCCGTGAACTCCTCGTCCCCGGCGACGGGCCGCAGCACCTCCTCCAGTTCCTCCCGCGAGGTGGGCGTGAGGGGCGCGGACAGCCTGCCCCGGTGCTGGAGCACGGCCAGGGCCGCGCCCAGGTAGCCGGCCCAGTACCCGAAGGCGGCGAGCCTGCGGCCGCGGTCGTCGACCAGGTACTCCAGGTCGAGGAGGGCCCCTCCCCCGGCGGCGAACCGGCGCAGCAGTTCCGGGGCGCCCGGCTGCCCCTTGTAGGCGTGCCCGAAGAAGACGTGCCGGTGCGGCAGGGCGGCCGGCTCGTCGGGGAGTTCCTTCAGACCGAGGATCACGGCGTCCCGCGGCGCCCGGGTGGCCCACGAACCCGCGGGCGCGACACCGCAGCCCGCCGCCTCGTACTGCTCGATCGGGAAGATCCGCTGCGGGGACTCCTCGACGGTCAGCGTCACGCCGCTGTCGACGAGGCGCCGGGCGTCGGACGGCACTACGGGTGTGCGTCGCTCGGTGGAGCGGACCTCGTGGCGCAGCCACAGATGGAGCTCGGTCATACGCGGTTGGCCTCCGGGCGCGGGGCGTCGGCCGCGAACCGGCCGGCGCTGAGCGGGCTGATGTCCACGAAGGGTACGCGGCCGAGGTACAGGTCGCGGACGACCTCGCCGACGGCCGGCCCCTGGAGGAATCCGTGGCCGGAGAAGCCGGTCGCGTACAGGAAGCGGGAGACCGAAGTGGCCTCGCCGATGAGGGCGTTGTGGTCCGGGGTGACCTCGTACAGGCCGGCCCAGCCGCCGGTGCGGCGCAGGTCGAGGAGGGCGGGGGCGCGGTGCCGCATGCCCTCGGCCAGGCGGGGGATCCAGCGGTCGTGGGTGGTGGTGTCGAAGCCGGGGCTCTCGTCGGGGTCGGACATGCCGAGGAGGAGGCCGGGGCCCTCGCCGTGGAAGTAGAGGCTGGTGGTGAAGTCGATGGTCATGGGGAGGTCGGGCGGCAGCCCCGGGACCGGTTCGGTGACCGCGATCTGGCGGCGCAGCGGCTCGACCGGCAGGTCCACGCCGGCCATCGCGCCGATGGCCCGCGACCAGGCGCCGGCCGCGCAGACGACCGTGCCGGTGGCGATCCGGCCCCTGGTGGTCGTGACGGCCGTGATGTCGTCGCCGCGCAGGTCGATGCCGGTGACCTCGGTGTGCCGCAGGATGGTGACGCCGTGCCGGCGGGCGTCGGCCGCGTAGCCCTGGACGACGGACTCGGGGGTGCAGTGGCCGTCGTCGGGCGAGAAGGCGGCGGCGAGCAGTCCGTCGGTGGTGATGAGCGGGGAGAGCCCGCGCGCCTCGGCCGGGTCGATCATGCGGCTCGGGACGCCGAGGGAGTTCTGCAGCCGCACGCTCTCCTCGAAGGAGGCCACCTCCTTCGGCGTCGACAGCAGGAAGAGATAGCCGACCCGGTGCAGCCCGATGTCCTGCCCGGTCTCGGTGGCGAACCGCCCGAACGCCTCCAGGCTGCGCGCCCCCAGCCGGATGTTGAGCTCGTCGGAGAACTGCGCCCGCACCCCGCCCGCCGCCTTCGAGGTGGAGCCGGAGGCGAGCTCGTCCCGCTCGACGAGCACCACGTCCGTCACGCCCGCGCGTGCCAGATGGCGGGCGATGCTCGTGCCCATGACACCGCCACCGATGACGACGACCTCGGCCGTACGCGTGCTCATCGGCACCTGCTCTCCGGAGAGGAAGAGGACGTCGTCACTCATTCCCTCTTCCTGTCCGGATCCGCCCTCCCGGAACCCCGCCCGACGGTCAGGACAGGTGGGCCACCGCGTCCAGGTGGGGCAGGTGGTGGTCCATCCGCTCCCGCTTGGTACGCAGATAGGTGATGTTGCTCTCGCACGGTGTGATGAGCAGCGGCACCGTCTCGGAGACCTTGATGCCGTGCCGTTGCAGCGCCTCGCGCTTGCGCGGGTTGTTGGACATCAGGCGGACCGAGTTCACGCCCAGGTCGTGGAAGATCCCGGCGGCGACGCCGTAGTCGCGGGAGTCCACCGGCAGGCCGAGCGCGAGGTTCGCCTCGACGGTGTCCAGGCCCTCCGCCTGCAGCGCCATCGCGCGCAGTTTGGCGAGCAGTCCGATACCCCGGCCCTCGTGGCCCCGCAGATAGACGACGATGCCGCTGCCCGCCTTGACCACGGCGCGCAGCGCGGCATCCAGCTGGTCGCCGCACTCGCAGTGCTGGGAGCCGAACGCGTCACCGGTCAGGCACTCGGAATGCAACCGCACGAGGACGTCTTCCGATCCGATGTCTCCATGGACCAGGGCGACTTGTTCGTCACCGCGGTCGTGATCGAGGTAACCGACCGCCTGGAATTTCCCGTACACGGTGGGCAGCGGGGCATTCACCACGCGTTCCACGCCGGTGCGCTGTGGTGCCTTCTTGCCGAGGACGCCAACTTTATCTGTCATGATCTGTTTCCTAAGCAGAGACGAAAGGCCGTGAAAAGATGAGCGGTTCGGGAATAGGGTCGGCGGCGCACGGTCTGGTGCCGACGGACACTACGGAAGACGTACGGACGCGGGGGGCGGGCGTCTCAACACAGGTCGCCGTCCTTCCGGTCGGAAGCTTCGAACAGCACGGTGCGTACCTTCCGCTGGCGACCGACACCCTCGTCGCCTGTGCCGTGGCGCGGGAGATCGCCGCGGCGTACCCGGTGCACCTCCTTCCCCCGGTGACGATCTCCTGCTCGCACGAGCACGCGGCCTGGCCGGGGACCGTCAGCATCTCCGCCGTCACCCTTCACTCGGTGGTTCGGGACATCGCGGCCTCGCTGCGCCGCTCGGGCGTCGAGGCCCTGGTCGTGGTCAACGGGCACGGGGGGAACTACGTGCTGGGCAATGTCGTCCAGGAGGCTTCCGCCCGCGGGGAGCGGATGGCGCTGTTCCCGGCCGCGGAGGACTGGGAGGCGGCTCGTGAAGAGGCGGGTGTGGTCACCTCGTTGCTCACCGACATGCATGCGGGAGAAATCGAGACCTCCATTCTTCTGCACGCGCACCCGGAATGTCTCCGCCCCGGTTACGAGACCTCCGATTTCGTCGCGGACGACCGTCGTCATCTCCTCACCCTCGGCATGTCCGGTTACACCGATTCCGGTGTCATCGGGCGCCCTTCGCTGGGCTCGGCGGAAAAAGGGAAAGCCTTGCTGGAGAGCCTCGCGGCCTCCTTCGGGACGTATTTCTCGATGCTGACCGCGGCCGACGCCGAGTAGGGCCTGGCCGGGCGTCGCAGTCCCTGGTACCAGCGGACGACCAGGACGACCGCGCCCGGCAGGCTCGCCACGAAGCTGAGGACGCCGTACACGATCGCGGTCGCGAGGCCGGCGCCCGCGCCGAGGCCCATGGCGGCGAACGCCCAGGCGGTGACGCCCTCCCGGGGGCCGAACCCGCCGATGTTCAGGGGCAGTCCCATGGCGAGCAGGGCGAGCACGGCCAGCGGCAGCAGTACGGCGACGGAGGCACCGGAGCCCGCGATGCGGGCGGCGAGCACGAACATCCCGAGGTGGCCGCCGAGGACGACGGCCGAGGAGAGCGCGACACCGGGCCAGTTGCGGCGGGACAGCAGTGCCTCGCGTGCCTCGCCGAGGGTCTTGCGCAGGGCCCGGCCCCGGCGGGTGGAGGGGGCCCGGTTCATCCGCAGGGCCACGACGACGGCGAGCGCACCGAGGGCGGCGAGGCCGACGACGGGGGCGAGGTGGCGGGCCTCGGCCAGCACCGGGGACTCCATGGTGAACAGCACGGCACCGCCGACGACCGCCAACGCGATCTGCCCGGCGACCCGTTCGAGGACGACCGCCCGCACCCCGCGGCCCATGTCGCCGGCGCTCTGCCCGTGCCGCACCGCGCGGTGCACGTCGCCGAGGACACCGCCGGGCAGGGCGGCGTTCAGGAACAGGGCCCTGTAGTAGTCGGCCACGGCCTCGCGGAGCGGCAGCCGGATGCGCAGCCCACGGGCCACCAACTGCCAGCGCCAGGCGCTGAACACGGTGGTCAGCACGCCGATCGCGAGCGCCGCCAGCACGGCGGGTCCGTCGATCCGGCGCAGCCCGTCCAGGAACACGCCGGTGCCGAGGCGCCACAGCAGGAGGGCGAGGATGGTGACGCCGGCGACGGTGCCGAAGTGGGTGCGCAGGGCACGGGAGTTGAGGACCGCGCGCGGTGCGGTACGCCACCGTGGGGCCTGGGCGGACCGGGGCCGCACCTCGGTCACGATCACACCGATGCGGTCCGCGGAGACGGCGGCGGCGGTCAGGTCCGTGACGGACTCTCCGGCCGCCTCGAGGATCCGGGCCCGGGCCACGAGGGCGTCGGCCCGCGCCGTGAGCACCTCGTCCCGGGTCTGGACGATCTCTGCCCGCAGCGTGCGGGCCCGGGCGGAGAGGGACGACGACTCGACCGGTTCCGCGGGCCGCCGCACCGGCAGGCTGGGCCGCACCGTCTCCACGCTCATGACGCTCCGCCCGTGGGCCGGGACAGCGCCAGCAGGTCGCTGTGGTGGACGACCACCTTCAACTCGCCGGCGTTGCAGGCCTCCAGGCGGTCCCGGAGGTAGCGCTCGGCGCGTTCCTTCAGTTCGGGGCGCTCCTCGACGGCCGCGCCGACCCAGCCGCGCAGCCACTGTGCGGTGAGCGCGGACTCGTCGGGGCCCAGACGCCAGGCGCTGGGGTGCAGCCGTACCGTCGCGCCCCGGTCGGAGAACGCCTCGCAGGCGACGGTGACGGCGTCCGGGCCGAGCAGTCCGCCGCGCCGCTGGTGGGCGTTGAACGCGTCGGCGATCTCCTCGTCCAGCGGGTCGGACGGGCTGAGTTCGACCCGTCCGGCCACGGAGAGCGTGAGCAGGGCCGGGATGCCGGCGCCCGTGCAGGCGGCGGCGAGGGTGCCGATCTCCTCGCGGGTGAGGACGTCCAGCAGCGCGGAGGCCGTCACCAGGGAGGCGCCGGCGAGGGCGTCCGGGGTGAGCAGGCCGACGTCACCGCGGCGGGTCTCGACGGTGACCCGGCTGCCGTCGGCGGCGGAGCGCGGGGAGGCCACGGCCGCGAAGTGCAGGAGGTAGGGGTCCCGGTCGTGCAGGATCCAGTGCTGGGGGCCGTCCAGGCGGGGCGCCAGCCAGCGGCCCATCGAGCCGGTGCCGCAGCCCAGGTCGTGGATGACCAGCCCCGCCTTGCCGGGCAGGTTGGCCAGCCGGATCCGCAACGGGTCGAGCAGGTCACCGGCCCGCGCGGCCGCGTCGGGCCCCTCCCGCAGCTCCAGCCACTCGGGGGCGTAGCGGGGACCGTCGTCGGGCCCGGCGTCCCTGAGGCGCACGGTCGGACGCTCGCCGGGGCGGGTGCTGGGCCCGGCACCGGGGATGACCGAGTCCGCGTCGGAGGACACACCGGGCTGCACGGACGCCACCTCCCGAGGTCCCGGCTGGGCCGGGATCGTCCCGCTCTGCTGGATCGCCGTCTTCCTCATGCCGCCCTCCTGGGCTCGCTCGGGAGTCGGCCGAGTACTCCGGCCAGGCTGCGGGCCGTGGTCGCCCAGCCGTCCAGGGCGGCCCGCCGGCCCCGGGCAGCCGCCTTGAGCCTGCGTCGTACGTCCGCCTCGCCGAACCAGCCGCGCAGTTCGACGGCGAGGGCGGCGGGGTCCTCCGGCGGGACGAGGATGCCGGGCACCCCGCCGTCGGGAGCGCGTCCGAGGGCCTCCGGCAGTCCGCCGACGTCGGTCGCCAGCACCGGGATGCCGCGCGCGAGGGCCTCGGTGACCGCCATGCCGTAGGTCTCGGCGTAGGAGGTGAGGACCATCAGGTCGGCGGCGGCGTAGCTGGCGTCGAGTTCGGCGCCGGCCTGCGGTCCCGCGAGGTGCAGGCGGTCCTGGAGGCCGTACTTCTTGATGAGCATCCGCAGGTGTGCGACGTACTCGGGGTCCTGGGTGATCCCGCCGACGCAGACGCAGCTCCACGGCAGGTCCTGCGCGCCGGCCAGGGCCTCGATCAGCCGGTGCTGTCCCTTGCGGGGCGTCACCGCGGCCACGCACAGCAGCCGGGAGAGGCCGTCGGTGCCGGAGGCGAGGGGCGCGATGTCGGCGCCCGGGGTGGCGACGTGGACCCGCTCGGGGGCGAGGCCGTGGTGCGAGACGAGCCGGCGTACGGCCCAGTCACTGGTGGCGATGACGGCGGGCACGGCCCGCAGTACCTCGCGCTCCTTGGCGTCGAGTTCGAGGGCGAGCCCGGGTTCGAGGCCGGTCTCGTCGCCGAGCGGCAGGTGGACGAGGACGGCGAGCTGCAGCCGCTCCGCCTCGGGGACGACGATCTCCGGGACGCCGCAGGCCACCAGGCCGTCGAGGAGGACGACGGTGCCGTCGGGCAGGTCCCGCAGGGTACGGGCCAGTTCGGTACGGGCCGCCGCTCCCGGCCGGGGCCAGCTGCCGGCCACCGCGTGCCGCTCGACCTGCCAGCCGAAGCCGGGCAGGTCCAGGCAGACCCGGCGGTCGTAGGCGTTGCCGCCGCTCGGCGCGGTCGGGTCGTCGACACCGCCCGGCATCACGAAGTGCACGGACCGCAGGGACATCGGGATGATCTCGGCCTTCTTGAGGGCGGCGTGCTGCACGGGCACGTAGTCCAGCGTGCCCGCCCGCCCGGTGGTCATGTCGGTCACAGGGCACGCTCGTAACTCGCCCAGGCGACATGGGACTCGTGCAGGGTGACGGACAGGCCCGCCAGGCCCCGGGCGCCCTCGCCGAGAGCGCCCTTCTCGATGCGCTCGGCGAGCCGGTCCGCGATGACCTTCGCCAGGAACTCCGTGGAGGTGTTGACTCCGGCGAAGTCGGGCTCGTTGTCGAGGTTTCTGTAGTTCAGCTCGCTGACTACGGCGCCCAGTTCCTGCGTGGCGAGTCCGATGTCGACGACGATGTTGTCGTCGTCCAGCTGCTCGCGTCGGAATGTGGCGTCCACCAGGAACGTCGCTCCGTGCAGACGCTGCGCGGGGCCGAAGACCTCGCCGCGGAAGCTGTGGGCGATCATGATGTGATCGCGGACGGTGATGCTGAACAACGGACGACCCTCCAGGTGCGGCGCGTCTGGTCCTCCGGCTGATCCCTGCCGGGGGATGCCGTGTAGTACGGCTCCCCGCTTCCCCGTGTTCAGCCGTATCTCACTCTTTTCTCAGGTCAGGCGCTCTTGCCGTAGCTCACGAGATGACAGAGGGCCGGAATTTCCCCACGGGCGAGCTTCGGCATCACCTCCGGCAGTTCTTCGAACGCGCTTTCCCCCGTGATGAGGGCGTCGAGCGCCCGGTCGGCGAGCAGCTTCAGCGCGAGGGCGAGCCGGTCGCCGTAACTGCGGTTGCCGCGGGCCGGGGAGACGGTGCCCACCTGACTGCTGCGGATGACGAGACGCCGGGAGTGGAAGGCCTCCCCGAGCGGCAGGCTGACCCGGCGGTCGCCGTACCAGCTCAGCTCGACGACCGTGCCTTCGGCGCTGAGGAGCTCCAGCGAGCGAGCCAGGCCCTGTTCGGTGGCGCTGGCGTGGACGACGAGGTCGCAGTCGCCGAGGGCGTCCTCGGGGGACGCGAAGCCGACGCCGAGCGCCTCGGCGGTCTTGGCGCGGGCGGGGTCGGCGTCCACCAACTGGACGCGGACGCCCGGAAAGCGGGCGAGCAGCGCGGCCACCGAGCTGCCGACCATGCCGCCGCCGACCACGGCGATCCGGTCACCGACGAGGGGGGCGGCGTCCCAGAGGGCGTTCACGGCGGTCTCGACCGTGCCGGCGAGGACGGCCCGTCGGGCGGGCACGTCGTCCGGTACGACCGTGACGGCGCTCGCGGGAACCACGTACCGCGTCTGATGCGGGTACAGACAGAAGACGGTCCTGCCCTTGAGCGCGGCGGGCCCCTCCTCCACCAGGCCCACGCTGAGGTAGCCGTACTTCACGGGGGCGGGAAAGTCGCCCTCCTGGAACGGTGCCCGCATGGCCGCGTGCTGGCTCTCGGGCACTCCGCCGCGGAACACGAGTGTCTCCGTGCCCCGGCTGACTCCCGAGTACAGGGAGCGGACCAGCACCTCGTCCGCACCGGGGGCCGCGAGGGTGGTCTCCCGTATCTCGCCCTCACCCGGGGAGCGGAGCCAGAACGCGCGTGCGGCGGCCTTCATCGAGAACCTCCTGAACGATCGGCAACCCGTGCACGTACCTCGTCACGTACCCGAGATGTGCACAGGCCGCGCACAGTACGCGGCCTTGATCGACTCTGTCATCTGGCCGGAGGAATGTGCGGTGGCCCTGAACAACACTTACGAAGCAAGGCTGGTCCAGCAGGAGACCGCTGTGGGAGCGGGTCTGCAGATCCTGTTGCTGGCCCTGCTCGGCACGGCGATAGGCATGGGGCCGGCGGGCTGGCTGACCGGCCTCGCCTTCGCCGTCGCCACCTGGGCCGTGCTCTCCAGGGCGCTGCACCGCACCCGGCCGCGGTCCTTCGGTCCGGCGAACCGGGTGACTCTGGGCCGGGCGACCCTGGTCGGCGGAGTGACCGCCCTGGTCGCGGACTCCTTCCAGGACTCCCCGCCGGTCACCCTCTTCGTCGGCCTGACGGCGGTGGCCCTGATCCTCGACGGCGTCGACGGCAAAGTGGCCCGCGCGACGGGGACCTCGACGCCGCTGGGCGCGCGGTTCGACATGGAGGTCGACGCGTTCCTGATCCTGGTGCTCAGCGTGTACGTGTCGATGTCGCAGGGACCGTGGGTGCTGCTGATCGGCGCCATGCGCTACGGCTTCGTCGCCGCGGCCCGCGTCTGGAACTGGCTCAACGCCCCGCTGCCGCCGAGCATGGCCCGCAAGACGGTGGCCGCGCTGCAGGGGATCCTGCTGCTGGTGGCGGCGTCCGGGTACTTGCCCTATACGGCGACCTTCGGGGTCACGGCCATCGCTCTGGGGACGCTGGTCTGGTCGTTCGGCCGGGACGTCCTGTGGCTGTGGCGCACGCACCGGGCGGACCAGGCGGCGGTGGGCGAACTGCTGGAGCTGGAGTTCGTGGCGGTGGAGCGGGAGCTGGAGCCGGAGGCGGTGGCCTCCTGAGGCCCTGCCGGCTCGAAGGTCAGCCTGTGAGCGGCACCCGGTACACCATCGACTCCCGCTGCCGGAAGCCCTGCCGCTCGTAGAGCCGGTTGGCCGCCGCCCGGTCCGGGCGGGAGGTGAGGTCGACGGTACGGGCCCCGGCCTCCCGGGCGAGCCGGATGGCCTCCCTGATCAGGAGTCCCGCGATGCCCTGGCCGCGGGCCGCGTGGTCGACGATCACGTCCTCGATACGGGCCCGCAGTCCCGCGGGCGCGGGGAACATGACCAGGGTGAGCGTGCCCACGACCGCCCCTGCCGCCGACCTGGCGATCAGCATGGTGTTGGCGTCACAGGCCAGAATCCGGCCGAGCGCGGCGAGGTCGAGGGCCTCGGCCGCGGAGGACAGTTGCGGCAGCATCCGCGCGAAGGCGTCGACAAGCTCCTGGTCCGCCTCCCGGGCGATCTCCACCCGGATGTCCTGAGTCTCCATGGGGTGGACCCTATCGCCGCACCCCTGAGGGCTACGACAGATCCGATCCGCCGCGTCCCCGAGCGCTACGGCAGGTCCGATCTGCCGGGGGCCTGAGCGCTATGGCAGATCCGATCCGCCAGGGCCTGAGCCGTTCGGCGGATCGTGACGCAAAGGCCGGTGGCGTCCGGCGGGTTCGTGGTCCGGCCGGCCTGGGCCGCCCGGTGAGATCCAGACTCGGCCACTGAGCTGTCCGGCGAATTCCTGGCCTGACCACAGAACGGCCCGGCACGATCCTGGCCCAGCCACAGAACGGCCCGGCACAATCCCCGCCCGACCACAGAACTGCCCGGCACAATCCCCGCCTGACCACAGAACGGCCCGGCGGGTTCCCAGCCCGACCACAGCGCTGTCCTGCGGGTTTCTGGCCCGGCCGCCTGAACCACCTGGCGAGTTCGTTGCCGGCACTGAGCCCTTCGACGCAGTCCGGGCCCGGCACCTCAGCCCACCCACGCGGCCCTGGCTCGACTCTTCGCCCCTCCCACCCACGCCATCCTGACCCGCCCAGCGGCTGTGCCCTCCGAAGAGTCCCTGCCCGGGCCGCAGCGCCTGGCCCTCATGCGCCGCGTCCTGGACATACGTCGTCAGCAGTGGAGACGTACGGCTGAGCCTCGAAGGACGACCGCCCGCCCCTCCACAGCGCCGGTCCTCGGTCTGTGCCCGTACCGGCGCCCGCAGAGCCGCACGGCCGGCCGGAACCGGACTGCCTTCGCCCCCCGACCCGTTCGTTCTACCGCCGCGGCAACAACCCGACCGCCGCCACCGGTACCGCGGCCAGCACCAGCCACGGCACCGCGGCCGGCAGTCCGGCGTCCAGGAGGGAGCCGGTGACGGAGCTGCCGGCCAGGACGATCAGCCCCGAGACCGAGGAGAGCGCCCCGGTGTAGAGGCCGAGTCGGCCTTCCTCCGCGAGGTCGGGGACCCAGGCCCGGGCCACGGGGGCGACGAGCATCTGCCCGAGGGTGAGCAGGACGACGAATCCGGCCGAGGGCAACAAACCCGCCGTACCGGTCCAGTCGGCGGGGCGGGACATCGCCACGACCGCGAACCCGGCCCCGATCAGCAGCAGTCCGGCCACCATCGAGCGGCGCAGCGACAGCCGGGAGCCGGCCCAGCGGGTCACGGGGAGCTGGGCGGTCACCACCAGCAGTGCGGACAGCGCGAACAACCAGGCCAGCGCCGACTGCGAACCCGTCGCGCGCTCCACCTCGTCGGGCAGGGCGAGGTAGAGCTGGTTGTAAGCGAGCAGGTAGGCGCCGTACGCACAGCACAGCGCGAGAAAGCGCCGGTTGCGGAGCAGCACCCCCAACCCGCCCCCCAGCCGTACCCGCCGCCGCCCCGGGATGTGCTGCGGCAACATCCACGCGTGCCCGGCGAGGACGAGTACGAAGACCCCTGCACCCGCCAGACACACCCTGCGGAAGTCCACCGACAGCAACAGCGCGCCCAGCAACGGCCCGACGAAGGCACCGGCCTGTCCGGCGACGGTGAACAGCGCCAGCACGCGGGTGCGTTGACCTCCCGCTTCCTCATGGACGACGGCCTGCCGGGCGACCTCGGACTCCACCGCCGGCGAGAACAGCGCGGCGGCGAACCCGATGAGCAGAACGGCCCCGATGACCGCCCCCGTCCGTTCGGCATACCCGAGCCAGGCGAACCCGGCGATCCGCAGCGCACATCCGGCGAGGACGACCGGCCGGATCCCGTACCGGTCGGCGAGCGCCCCTCCCACCACGAACAGCCCCTGCTGGCTGAAGGTCCGGAGCCCCAGCACGAATCCGACCAGCCAGCCCGCCATCCCGACGGTGTGTCCCAGGTGTTCGGACAGGAAGGGCAGCACGGCGAAGAAGCCGATGTTGAAGGCGAGTTGGGTGAGGATCAGCAGCCGCAGCAGAGGTGAGAGGCGGGCGGTGGTCCTCGGCGGATCGACCGGCGTGGACGTCGTCATCCGGCCTTCACCAACTCTCGAGCAGGCGAGGCCAGTTCAGCCCCCTCCTTGGCCGTACGACGACCTGTGCGCCGGCGCGGCCACCGCACCCCGCCCGCCGCGCTCACCGCGAGCGCGCCCAGCAGGGCGAGTGCGGCGGCGGGGGCGAGGACGGCCCAGGGGGCGCGTTCTGCGTAGGGCTGGTTCTCGGCCAGGAGCAGGCCCCACTCCGGGGACGGCGGCTGGGTGCCGAGGCCGAGGAAGCCGAGTGAGGCGAGGGCCAGCGCGACGCCGGGCAGGCGCAGCAGGGCGTGCCGGGTGACGGGCGGGAGGATCGCGGGCAGCAGTTCGTGCCGCAGCAGGTACCAGCGGCTCGCACCCAGAGCTCGGGTGGCCGTCAGATGCGGGCTGGCGTGTTCCTGCCGGAGCAGTGCGGAGGTGTGCGCGGCGAGCGCCGCCCAGGAGACGGTGGCCACGGCGATCGCGGGCGTGGCGGCGCCGCTCCCGGCGACCGCGGTCACGAGCAGCGCGGCGAGCACCGGCGGTACGGCGTTGACGGTGTCGACGAGCGGCCCGGACAGCCGGGGCAGCAGTCCGAGCAGGACGCCGACGACCAGGGCGGTGACGCTGATGGTGAGGGCGGTCAGCAGGGTGTCGAGGGCCCCGTGTCCGACCCGGGCGAGCAGGTCCCGGCCGAGTGCGTCGGTGCCGAACGGGTGGGCCCAGGAGGGAGGTTGGAGCCGGGCCCCGGTGTCCAGGGCGAGCGGGTCGCGGAGCAGACCGAGCGCGATGACGGCGGTCAGGAAGCCGCCGTACACGAGAGGGAGGGTGCTGCGGGTGGGCCGTCGCGGGCGGTGCAGGGAGTCCAGGGCGCCGTCGCGCAGGGCCGGGCCGGCCAGGAGGCGGACGCCGAGTGCCGCGAGGCCGGTGGCGGTGACCGCGAGGAGCAGCAGGGCGAGGGTGCCGGCCTGGAGTACGGGCAGGTCCTGTGCGAGGGCGGCCTGGAGGGTGGTGCGGCCGAGGCCCGGGATGTCGTAGATCTGCTCCACGGCGACGGAGCCGGCCGTGAGGCCCACGACGAACAGGCCCAGGTTGGGCAGCAGGGCGGGGACGCAGCGGCGGACCGCCTTGGCGGCGACGGTACGGCCCGGCAGTCCGCGGGCGTCGGCGGCCAGCGCCCAGGGTTCGGCGAAGGCGCCGGGCAGCAGGTCGTCGAGGAGGCGGCCGAGCACGGCCCCGGCGGGCAGGCCGAGGGCGAGGGCGGGCAGGATCGTCCACTGGGGGCCGTACCAGCCGAGGGCGGGCAGCCAGCCGAGCTGTACGCCGACGACGGTGGCGAGCACGGAGGCGGTGAGGAACTCGGGCAGCGCGGCGAGCATGGCCGAGGCGCCGCCCCCGGCCCGGCGCCCGTCGAGGCGCCGGTGCGCGCCGAGCCGGAGCGTGCGGGCGCACACCAGGGCGGCGGTGACGGCGGCGATCACGAGCGCCACCGTCACCAGCAGCAGCGTCACCCCGAGTGCCTGGGCGATGGTCGGGGTGACCGGTGTGCCGTTCAGCCAGGACCGGCCGGCGTCCCCGCGGGGCAGTCCGCCGAGCCATTGGCCGAGCAGATGCAAGGGGCCTTCGTCCAGGCCGAGTTGGGCCCGGATGTCGGCCAGGACCCGTGGTGTCGGGTCGCGGTCCGCGGAACGCGCCTTGAGGACGGTGAGCGCCGGGTCGGTGCGGGACAGCCACGGCAGCAGGCCGATCCCGCACACGAGGGCCGCCGCGAGCAGGACACGCCACAGCAGGGTGGCCACGCGGTGCCCCATGGATCAGCGTCGCGTTCCGGGGCCGACCAGGGTCCGCTCGTACGGGTCGAGGAGCACGCCCCGGACGTCGGTGGCGACGCCGACGATGATGCCCTGGTGGGCCAGCGGGACCACGGCGTCGGTGCCGAGGATCGCCGCTTCGGCGCGCATGGCCGCGTCCTGCCGCTCACCGGTGTCGGCCACGGTGTCGGCCTCGGCGACCGCCCGGTCGACCTTCCTGTCGCACAGCCGGGCGAGGTTGTAACCGCCGTCGCAGGTGTAGTCGCTCGCGAGGACGCCGACCGGGTCGCCGGTGTCGACGAGGCTGTTGCGGGCGCCCACGAACGCGTCGAACTTCCCGGCCAGCGCGTCGCTTTCGAGCCGCGAGTACTCGCGCACCACCAGAGTGACCTTGAACCCGGCCTTCTGGAGCTGCTGTTGGAGGACCTGCGCCGCCTCGGGGAGCTCGGGCCGGTTGTCATAGGTGGCGAGGGTGACGGTGGTGCCGTTCGGCTCGGCCGCGCTCGCACGTCCGGTGGGCGGTACCCGCTTGCCCTCGGCCCAGGTCACGGCCGGTCCGTAGATGCCGGCGCCGGGGTCGGCGTACCCCTCGAAGACGCCCTTGACGACGGCGGAGCTGTCGACGGCCTCGCGGACGGCGGCGCGCAGCCTCGGATTCTTGAACGGGCCCGCCTGCGTGTTGAGTTGCAGGCTGGTGGTGCGGGTGGTTGCGGTCTCCTTGAGGGTGGCCCTGTCGAGGGAGGCGGCCTGGGCGACGGGGATCGCCTCGGCGATGTCGACCTGCCTGGTGCGTACGGCGTTGGCGCGGGCGGTGCCGTCGGCGATGAAGCGGGCGTCGACGCCGGAGGCCTGGGCGCGGCCGCCCCAGTAGTCGTCGAAGCGGTCGAGGGTGGCGGAGGTGGAGCCGTTGACCTTGGTCAGTTCGAAGGGGCCGGAGGCGGTGCCGACCGGATCGACGCGGCCGTCCTTGCCGTATGCCTTCGCGGCGAACACGGCGAGGCCGGGGCTGGACAGCCTGAGCGGCAGGACGGGGTCGGCGGTCTTCGTGGTGATGCGTACGGCGTCCCCCGCCGCCTTGGCCGTCAGCGCGACGCCGGAGAGGGCGGCCGGGGCGGGCTTGGCCTCGGTGGCGTGGGTGAGGGCGGCGGCGACCGTGGCCGGGGTGAGCGCGGAACCGTCCTGGAAGGTGGCCTCGCGCAGGGTGAACAGCCAGGTGCGGTCGTTCTCGCGGCGCCAGGACTCGGCGAGCGCGGGCGCGGCGGCGCCGTTGGCGTCGAGGGCGGTCAGGCCCTTGGTGACGCCGAGGCGGCTGAGGAGGGTGGCGTCGGCGCCGTACGGCGAGAGGTTCTCGGCGGGCGGGAAGGCGAGGGCGACGCGGAGACGGGAGCCGTCGGCGTCGCGTCCGGGGTCGCCGCCTTCGGAGCCTCCCGAGGCGAAGCAGGCGGTGAGGACGGGAGTGAGCAGCAGGGAGCCAAGCAGGTGACGGCGTCGCATGGTTGTCCTATCGCCCCATCGGTATCTCGAAGTGGACGACGCTGCTCGCGCCGCCCGTGGTCTCGCGCTCGTCGTGCACGACTTTGCCGATCGAGCGCCAGAAGGGTTCGGCACCCGGGACCGCCGGGTCGGTGTGCAGATAGACGGAGCGGTAGCCGCCGTCCGCGGCCGCGAAGGCGAGCAACTCGTCGACCAGGCGGCGGGCGAGGCCGCGCCTGCGGTGCTCGGGGCGGACGTAGATCCGGCGCAGTTGCGCGGTCTCGCCCGAGGGGTAGCGCTCGGCCAGCTCGCGCGGGTTCGGCGGGTGGGCGGGGCCGCGGGAGTCGAGGGCGGCGGTCGCCACGACGGCCCGGTCGTCCGGGTCGAGGGCGACGAAGAGGGTGTGGCGGGCCGGGACGAGGTAGGCGGCGGCCGGGTCGATGATGTCGCCGTGCCAGCGGGGCACGTACCCGGTTCCGAAGTCGCGGTAGACGGTGTCGAGCATCACGGCTCGCGCACCTTCGAGGTCGTCGGGGCCGGCCACCCTGATGCTGTAGTCACGCACTTGCACATCATATGCATTAAGCCTTCCAGCTTGATCGCGAGGGCGACCGAGGGGCGATTGAGAGGCGATCGAGAGGCGATTTGACAGTGATCGAGTTCGCGCCCTAGAACCTACCAACATGACATCCATTTTCAAAAAGTCGGCGCGGTAGTGCGCATCGCGTTCGTCGGCAAGGGCGGCAGCGGCAAGACCACCCTGTCGGCGCTCTTCTCACGCCATCTGGCCCGTTCCGGCGCACCGGTGCTGGCCGTGGACGGTGACATCAACCAGCACCTCGCCGAGGCACTGGGCCACGACGGCGGCGACCTGGGCGCCCCTCCGCTGGGCGCGCACGTGGCCGACATCAAGGACTACCTGCGCGGCACCAACCCGCGCATCGCCTCCCGCGAGGCGATGATCAAGACGACCCCGCCGGGCCGCGGCTCACGTCTGCTTCGGCTGCTGGGCGATGACGAGCTGCACGCCAGACACGTCCGGCGCGTGGGTGACGTCCCTCTGATGGTGACGGGCGCGTTCGACGAGAGCGACCTCGGCGTGGCCTGCTACCACTCCAAGCTGGGCGGGGTGGAGCTGTACCTCAACCACCTGGTCGACGGCCCCGGCGAGTACGTGGTCGTCGACATGACGGCCGGCGCGGACGCGTTCGCCTCGGGCCTGTTCACCCGCTTCGACATGACCTTCCTGGTGGCCGAACCCACCCGCAAGGGCGTCTCGGTCTACCGGCAGTACCGGGACCACGCACGGGACTTCGGGATCCGGATCGCCGTGATCGGCAACAAGGTGACCGGCGAGGACGACCTGCTCTTCCTCAAGGAGCACGTGGGCGACGACCTGTTGACCCACCTGGTCCACTCGCCCTGGGTGCGCGCGGCCGAACAGGGCCGCTGCGAGGGTGGCTTGGAGTCGCTGGAGCCCCACAACCGGCACGCCCTGACGATCCTGCGCGAGGCCGTCGACTCCCACCCCCGCGACTGGTCGGCGCTCCACCGCCACGCGGTCGAGTTCCATCTGCGCAACGCCCGCTCCTGGGCGAACGAGGCGACCGGCCTCGATCTGACGGCCCAGGTGGACCCGGACTTCGTGCCGGGCCCGTCCTCCCTCGCCTGACCCGACCTCCCTCGCCCGCCCCCTCCCACTCCCACTCCCTTCAGTTCACAACAACAGGACAGGAACCCCCCTCACATGTCTCTCGACGTCTCCCCGAAGCTCCTTGCCGAAGCCGAGCAGGGCAACATCCGCGAGGAGGACTTCGTGGACACGGTCCGCACGTCCCTCCCCTACGCCTACGACCTGATCGCCTCCCTCGCCACCGAACTGCGCGACGGCACGGTGGAGTTCACCGACAACCAGACCCCTCCCCCGTCGGAGAAGGAACGCGGCCAGCTCCTGCGCGCCCTCGCCAGCGACGCCATCCGCGGCAGCCTGGAACGCCACTTCGGCGTGGCCCTGGCCTTCCAGAACTGTCACCGGGTGGCGGCGTTCCGCCCCGAGTCGGTGACGAGTGAGACGTACGCCCGCTTCACGTCGGTACGGTCACAGGTGATGAATCAGTCGCCGGAGTTCAGGGACTGCTGAGCCGGGCCCGCTGTGAGATGTGGCCCTCCCCGGTACGGGAGGGCCACCCGCTCACTACCGCCGGACCGCCGCCTCGACCGGAGCCGGCGCATACCCCGTCGGCCGGGCAGTGAAGGTTCCGCGGCCCTGGGTTCGGCTGCGCAACCTCGTGGTGTAGCCGAAGAGTTCGGCCAAGGGTACGGTCGCCGTGACGATCGCCGAGCCGCCGCGCGTGACCGAGCCCGAGACCCGGCCGCGGCGTGCGGCGAGGTCGCCGAGCACTGCGCCGACGGCGTCCTCGGGCACGGTGACCGTGACCTCGACGACCGGTTCCAGGAGGACCATCGCGCAGGCACGCAGTGCCTCCCGGAGACCGAGCCGGCCCGCCGTGCGGAAGGCCGTGTCCGAGGAGTCCTTCACATGGGTCGAACCGTCGGTGAGCGTGACCCGCAACCCGGTCACCGGGTACCCGCCGAGAGGACCCTCGGCCAGGGCGTCCCGGCAGCCGGCCTCGACCGCGCGGATGTACTCCTGCGAAACGCGCCCGCCGACAACGGCCGAGCGGAACTCGAACCCTGCCGCCGACGGCTCCACGTCGAGAACGACGTGCGCGAACTGCCCCGCTCCGCCGTCCTGTTTGACGTGCCGGAAGACCAGCCCGGACACCCCGCGTCCGACCGTCTCGCGGTAACTCACCCTCGGCCGACCGACATTGAGCGTCAGGCCGTGCTCGCGCCGCACCTTCTCCACCGCGACCTCCAGATGCAGTTCACCCATGCCGGACAGCAGCGTCTGGCCGGTCTCGGCATCCGTGCGGACGACGAGCGACGGGTCCTCCTCGCCCAACCGGGCGAGTGCCGTGGCCAACCGATCGGTGTCGACAGCCAGTTGCGGCTCGACCGCCACCGACACGACCGGCTCGGCCGCACTGGGCGGTTCGAGCACGAGCGGGGCGTCCGGCGCGCACAGGGTCGCGCCGGCGCGGGCCGACTTCAGCCCGACCACGGCGACGATGTCACCGGCGACCGCCCGTTCCAACGGGGCGTGCCGGTCCGCCTGTACGCGCAGGATCCGTCCGATGCGCTCGGTGCGCCGCGCGCCCGCGTCCCACACGGTGGCTCCCCTCTCGATCGTTCCCGAATACACGCGTACGTACGTCAGCCGTCCCGTGGCGGTGGCGTTCACCTTGAACGCCAGCGCCGCGAAGGGCGCCGCCGGGTCGCAGGGCCGCTCCTCGCCGTTCGCACCGCGTACGGCGGGCACGTCGAGCGGTGACGGCAGGTACGCCACGACGGCGTCCAGCAGCGGCTCGATACCGCGGTTGCGGTACGCCGAGCCGCACAGGACGACCACGCCGTCGCCGCTGCGGGTGAGGTCCCGCAGGGCGGCGGTGAGGGTGACGGCAGAAAGGGTCTCCCGGTCGCAGAACTCCTCCAGGGCGGCCGGGTGGCGTTCGGCGACCGCTTCCTCCAGGAGCCGGCGTCGTCGTAGGGCCTCCTCACGCAGGTCGTCCGGCACCGGCCCCTCGTCGCCGACAGTGGCGCCGTCCGCCCAGGTCGACGCCCGCATCCGGATCAGGTCGACGACTCCGGTGAAGCCGTCCTCGCTGCCGATGGGCAACTGCACGACCAGCGGGGCCGGATGCAGCCGCCGCCGGATCGACTCGACGGCCGTGTCCAGGTCGGCGCCCGCACGGTCCAGCTTGTTGACGAACGCGATCCTGGGCACACCGTGCCGGTCCGCCTGCCGCCACACCGACTCGCTCTGCGGCTCCACGCCCGCGACCGCGTCGAACACCGCGACCGCCCCGTCCAGCACCCGGAGCGAGCGCTCCACCTCGTCGGCGAAGTCGACGTGCCCCGGGGTGTCGATCAGGTTGAGACGGTGACCGTCCCACGCGCAGCTCACGGCGGCCGCGAAGATGGTGATCCCGCGGTCCCGCTCCTGCGGGTCGAAGTCGGTGACGGTGGTGCCGTCGTGGACCTCGCCACGCTTGTGCGTGGTTCCGGTGGCGAACAGGATCCGCTCGGTGACGGTGGTCTTGCCGGCGTCGACGTGGGCGAGGATGCCGAGGTTGCGGACGACGGCGAGCGGGTCGGAGTTGTTGGTGCGCACGGCCCATGGCCTTTCGGGTGCGGTGATGACAGGGCTGCGCAATGGCCCGTACGACGACATGACGGCGCGTCACATGGGCGTGCCAGGGCGGTACTCGACCGTTCAGACAGTCGTCACGGGCATCCGGTGCCGGCCGCGCAGCGGGCACCGGAGGGGCGAGGACACGAGGATCACGTCGTACGACGCCCGGGGGACGGCGACAGCGGTGCGCGTGCACATGGCCGTACTCCCCTCACTCGTCACTCGTCTTGCCTGGTCATGGCGAGTGTAGGGAGCCGGCCCGGTCGGCGCACGGGGTTTTCCGCGGTCAGCGCTGCAGGCCCTGGAGTCCGTCGTAGGCGGACATGACGAGGTCCAACCCCCGCGTGTCCTCGGCGGGTTCACGCATCTGGTCGGTCGCGTACGCCACCGCCATGCGGGCGTCGGGGTCGATCATGACGAGGGATCCGCCCCAGCCGCCCCAGCCGAAGGTGTTGCCGAAGAGGCCGTAGCCCAGGCCGTACCGCTGTGTCACGCCGATCACACGGTCCTCGCCGGCGAACTGCTCCTCCCGGGCCCGCCGGGCACCCGCCGCCGACAGCAGCCGCACGCCCCGGACCGTGCCTGCGCAGGCGAGCGCGGACTGGACGAGCGCGATGGAACGGGCGTTTCCGAAGCCACTGGCGGCGGGGATCTGCGCGCGGCGCCACGCCACGCTGTTGCCGTCCCGGATGCGCAGGGCGGTCGCGGTGGAGGGTGTCGCGTCGGGACCGGGCGTGGCGGCGCCCGCGGTGTAGTCCTCGTCCCGGCCGGGCGGCGGGACCGTGAGGGCGACACGGTGATCGTGCTCGGCGGAGAGTCCGATGTGGAAGTCGGCTCCGAGCGGCCCGGTCACCTCCTGCGCCAGGAACTCACCGACGGTACGGCCGGTGATCCGGCGCAGGACCTCGCCGACCAGGAACCCCTGAGTCAGCGAGTGGTATCCGGCCGCGGTGCCGGGCTCCCAGAGCAGCGGCTGGGCGGCGAGCCGTGCGGTGGCGGCCGGCCAGTCGTAGAGCTCCTCGACCGGGCCCTCCCAGTGGGGCAGTCCCGCGGTGTGCGAGAGCAGATGCCGTACCAGCACCTTCTCCTTGCCGGCCGCGGCGAACTCCGGCCAGTACCGGGCGACCGGGGCATCCAGGTCGAGTTCCGCGCGGTCGGCGAGGATCAGTGCGCACAGTGCCGTCATCGTCTTGGTCGTGGAGAAGACGTTGGTGATCGTGTCCCGCTCCCACGGGGCCGTCCGCTCGGCGTCGGCCCAGCCGGCCCAGACGTCCACCACCGGTTCACCGCCCACGAAGACGGCCACGGATCCGCCGACGTCCCCCTCCTCCAGCAGCGCTGCCAGCTTGTTGGGGACGGCGGAGAACAGATCGTCGTACGTGCCCTGGATGTCGGCCATGCCGGGTATTGAGCCCCTGTCGGGCGGGCCGGGTCAACCGAATTAAGGGGCGCCGGTCCGGCCGTGATCAGGAACGAGACACTAGTTCGCGCACTCCACCCAAATCGGGAGTTCCACGAGACCGTTCATGACCGCAGTATCGTGGAAACGCAGCTCTGACGGCTCCACCGTCAGGCCGAAACTCGTTGTTCCCGAGAGGAACGCGCGCAGGGCCTCCGCCGCAATGAGACGCGTGACGGGAATACCGAGGCAGGAATGTCGCCCGCGACCAAACGTCAGATGTTCGACATCCCGCCCGCGAGTGGGGTCGAACCGGTGAGCATCGGGAAATGCAGACGTGTCCCTGTTGCACACGTCCACCCCGATGACGAGCAAAGTACCCGCGGGAACTGTGTACTGGCCTATCACGGATGACTCCTTCGTCATCCGATAGATCCCCCGCGCAATCGGGCTCGCGTACCGCTGCACCTCATGGACGAGGCCAGGCAGCAGCGTCTCGTCATCGCGTACGAGACTCTGCGTGCTTGGATCCTGCGCCAGGCAGAGGATTCCATTCGTAATCAGTGCCGCCAACACCTCGACACCCGACAGCGCGAGCAGTCGGGTGTTCGCCGCAACTTGTCGATCGTCGAGCGAAGGCAGTTCCGCCATCAGGTCCGACACGAGGTCATCGGCGGGGTGAGCACGGCTGTCGCGCACCCAGTCGACGAGCGTGGCGTCAAGTTCGCGCACCGGGTATCCCTCGTAGACCGCGGTCCTCAGGGCGGACACGAGATGTGCGTCAAGTCCGAGCAATCGCGACATGACGCTGTCGGCGATGGGCTCGCCGATCGAGGCGACGGCGTCGAGCCTCCCCAGGGTGAGAGCGCTCTCGATCGAGTGCTGGACATCCTGAATCAGCTGGCCCGAGACATCGCGCACGCGACTGTCGATGACCCTCCGAAGTGCGCGCCGTACGCGACGATGCTCTTCCCCATCGGTCTGGTTGACCGCGAAGACCATCTCGGACATCGAGTCCGGATGCGACTCGGGCGGCTCGTCGAAAACGCTGGCCATGAGTTCGCCCGCACTGCCGTAGGTTTCGACGTCGGACAAGATGCGGGTGGCTTCGCGGTGATCGTTGACGAGCAGTCCCACTCCTGCCGTTCCCATGCGCATCGGAACGATGGTGGCCGCTGGATCCGCCGACTCTCGCGAAACGGTCCGCTCATCGAGTGTCTGGCGGAAGAGAATGTTGCCGTCAGACACACCAGACTCCTTGCCTTACGGCAATACCCACGCAGTGGTCGCCGGAACGGAAGACGAGGTCGTGCAGTTCAAGAGTGTGCAGACTGGCCGCCTCTACGGGCGTGATCGTGTGCCCCCAACGACTTGCGTCAAGAAGGGCTGCCGCCGGTTGTGAGCGGTCGACATCGACGCGGCGACGCTCCCCGTAGCGTGTGTCCTCAACAGCCAGGAACGTCGGACCGCGCCGAACGACAAGGGACTCTCCCTGCTGCACCGACCATGCAAAGGTGCCGTCCGGCTGCCGTGGCGGGTCGAGGTGGCGAAGGGACCCGACCTCGAGGGCACCACAGTCGCCGCTCCACGAGACCCGCAATCCGACGCCGCGCGCGTCGCGGAGGAGCGCGATCAGGGAGACGAGTTCGCGATCGCCCATCTCCGACATGGCGAAATGACCGACCAGTCGAATCCCGGCGTATCCCGACCGGGTCAGGGTGACGAGATCCTCCCTGCTGTGCACCGAGTGGAGACTCACCGGCGCGAAGAGCCTTCGTCGGTTCGAGCGCCGCTCTGCTGTCTGCTTCGTCACCAGCGCAATCCTGTCGCGAGCGCCAAGTAGGTGGCATCCTCATGAAAAACTATTCCGAGCTCCAGCCATTCCTTGAGGAGCTCTTCGAGCCGGCCTTCCGGCACTGGGATCCCGAGCGAGGACATCGTGGAAGTGAGTGCAGGAAGCGTTTTGCCCTTGGCCAGTGCACGGTAGGCCTGGGCCTCGAGACCCGGCTGAAGCACCACCTCACGGGAGGGCCAGGTGGACCGGTCGTCGACGACGATGAGGGAGTCGTCCGGCGCAGGCAGAACGACGAGCCGAGAAGTGGCTGCGTTGGCCCTCCAGTTCACGACCGCTTCGCCCAACTTCTCATACGCTTCAGGTGATATGCCGGCGGGCTCGGACTCAAACACGTAGACGAAGTCATCGAGGGCATCCACCACCCCCTCGTAAGCGCTCACCAGGTTGCGCGAGGGGCCGAGCACCTGGAGACCGAGTTCTGGATCGTCGAAGTAGGGACTGAAGCGTTCCAGTTTGATCGGGAACACCCCGGCGGGCGGCGTCAGATGATGCAGGGAGGGGAGCGAGTCGGTCAACGCCGCATAGTCACTGTCATGCTCCCCGGGGAAGCCCACAAGGATGTTCCATGACGGAAAGATCCTACAGGTGGCACAGTCTCGTAGGAATCGCACGTTCTGCCAACCGGTCACCCCCTTGCGCATGATGCGCAGGATGGGTGTGCAGAGGCTCTCGACACCCGGTTGCAGTTGAGTGAAACCGGCGCGCGCAAGGGACTCGAGTTGACCGAAATTGAGGTTCGACTTCACCTCGGCGAACAACCGGACGTCCCATTCAGCGGGCAGCGCCATATCCGTGGTCAGTCGAACCACATGGTCGGGCGCCAAAATGTTGTCACTGAACACGAGGTCAAGCACGTTGTGCCGACGGACAGCCCGGCTGGCCTCCGCTTGCACGCGCTCGGCAGACTTTGCGCGATGGGCCATGGCCGACCCGTTCAAGCCGCAGAATGTGCAATGGTGCTTCGCACCCCACCAGCATCCGCGGCTGGCCTCCAAAGGAATCTTGACATCGATGAGTTGAGCGGCGGGAGACTTCCCCAGATCGCGGAAATAGTGATCGTAGACGGGTTCCGGCACCGCGTTCATCGAGACGGGTGTCGGTCCGATGGGGTTGCTTACCGAGGCTCCATCACTGTCGGATCGCCAACACAGGCCAGGCACGGCACGCAGCGGTTCGTCATGTCCGCCCTCGTCACCGCTACGACTCCCTGCGATGTGGGCGATGAGCGGCGCGATCGAGCGCTCCGCCTCGCCCCGGATCACGTAGTCGAACTCCGCGCGGGCGCGGTGGACCGCCGTACCTTGAACGCCGTCACAGTTCGCCCCGCCGAGCATCGTGACGATGCTCGGGGACAATTCCTTGACGCGGTGCGCGAGCGCGAACGAGGCAATGTTCTGATCGAACGTCGTCGTCAACCCCAGGACATCGACGTCCGACGTTACGAGATCTCGGGCCAACTCGTCGACGAAGGCGGGCGCCGCGCGGAACATCGCGCAATAGGCATCAACGTGCTCACTGTCGCTGATGAGGTCATGGAAACTCGTGTCGCGTGGATCGGTACCGGGGCGGAAGCAGCTGGAGAAGATCCATTCACCGACCCCGAACGCCTCAGCATCGACGATCAGTTCGTAGTGGTCACGTTCGAGGCCCACCTCCCGGACCAGGAAGTCGAGCCACCGAATGTTGGCATAGACGACGTCGAGCTTCTCGACCTCGCCGCGCTGCTCGAACAGCGGAGCGATCGTGCTCAGCGCCAGCGAGGGCATGTCCACCACGGCCCAGGGCATGCAGACCAACGCGACCGAAAGGGCATCCTCGTGCACGACCGGCGGGTTCAGATCCAGGACCGGTCGTTTGTGCCCGATCTGCATCAATTCCACTTCGGCTCCTCATCGTTGACCTGTTTCAGGATGCCTTTTGGTCGGCGGGCTTCTCGACCTCGGTGGTCACCCGCGCCCCTCGGAAAAGCACCGGGAGCCACAGGAGGCATGCCAGCAGGGGGACAGCGGCGTAGGCAGCCATACCCACGCTGGATCCCCATCCGTCCATGAGTGTGCCGAGGACGAGATAGCCGATGCCGATGAGCCCCGACTCCACGAATGAGATCATCGACAGCAGGCCCGCCCGGTGGCGCGACGGCACGGCCTCGTTGAACACGTTGTCCACGAGCACCGCGGTAATCTCGGGAATTCCGACCAGGACCAGGAACGCGGCGATGGTGACCCAGACAAGGCCGAGGCCGCTCAGGCCGAGTGCCACGGCCAGCGTCACGAGTGACACCGGGATGACGACCCGATACCCGATGCGCCGGTTCGCTCGGTCCGACAGCAAGGGAACGAGTCCGCCGACGAAAAATCCCGCCGCTATGACCACGCTCACCACTGCGGTGCTCGCTCCCTGATCGGAGAGGGTCTTCTGGGTGAAAATGATGTACGGGGTCAAAGTTGCATGCATCAGTCCGGACACCACGACAAGCGTCACGAGCGCCGGCGTGGCGACCCGAAGCATCGCCCGCCATGCTGTGGCATCGCGGTGCTCCTCGGCTCCGTCCTGCTCGTCCACCGCGTCCGAGCCGCGGATCTCGGGCACCCTTGACATCAGCACCACCACGGCCACCACGAGGCACGCCGCCGAAGCCAGGTAGACGACTCCCCAGGAGAACTGCTGCAGTTGGCCGCCGAGGACGATGGCGACTCCCGACGTGACCGTCCCGAGCATGGTGAACCTGGACTTGATCTTGACGTACCCGGCCGTTGCACCACGACGCACGAGCAGGTCGTACAGCAGGGCGGTGTCCGAACCGGACACACATGCCATGCCCACGCCCTGACCCATGAACAGCGCCAGGAACACCCAGTAGTTGGAAGACGTCACCTGACCGAGCAGACATCCAGCTATCAGCACCTGGCCGATCACGATGCTGGCACGCCTGCCGATCCGGTCGGCGATGACTCCCGTCGGCAACTCCGCAAGTCCACTGACCAGGTAGATCAGAGTCTGAAGGAGGGCCACTTGCCCGGCGGAGAAGCCGCGCTGATAAAGGAAGAGGACGAATACACCCCGCTGGAACAGCGAGTTGGCAAGCACGGCGTAGACGTAGAACGGGCGCGCGACGCTTCGTGCTGCCTCGTCGACTGAAGCCGGCCCGTCAAGGGCCTCCGTGGTGGTCATGCTGCGGGCTCCCCCTGGTGACTCCGGTGATCATTGGCGCTGGGCCGACCCTCCGGGAACCGTTGCCGGCGTCGCGGCGATCCTCGGTGGAGGTGCCAAGCGCCGGCCCCGGTAGTGTGCATGTCCTGGTAATCCTCCACCACCGGCAGACCCGGCTCCGGTCGGCCGTGCCCGATCTGCAACAAGTCCACTGCGGCTCCGGTCACCGGCTCAGCCTCGTTCACTACCAGCTCACGGGCATCTTCTTGACGCCGTATCCGAGCCCGTCGTCCATGAACGGGAGGTCGACGAGGTCGGCGGCCAGGGTCAGTGTCGGAATGCGCCGGAACAAGGCGGCGAACACGACCTGGAGCTCCAGGCGGGCCAGCGGCTGGCCGGTGCACTTGTGCACACCGTGCCCGAAGGCGAGCTGCTGGCCGGCATCGCGGCGCAGGTCCAGCTCCCCGGCATCGGGGAACACGCTTTCGTCGCGGTTGCCGATCTCCTCCGGGAGGATCAGACCCTCGCCGGCGCGGATCACCTGCCCGGCGATCTCGATATCCTCCACGGCCACGCGGCGACGGCCGGGCTGGACGGTGGTCAGGTACCGCAGCAGCTCGTCGACGGCCGCGGCGACCTCGGGGCCGTCGGAGTCCTTCAGGACAGCGATCTGGTCGGGATGTTGCAGCAGGGCCAGCGTGCCCAGCGCGATCATGCTGGCCGTGGTCTCGTGCCCCGAGATCAGCAGGAACAGCACCAGCATCACCAACTGATGCCGGTTCAGCTGGCCGGTGGCCAGCCGTTCGGTGGCCAGCTGGGACAGCAGGTCGTCTTCGGGGGCAGCGAGCTTGCGGCCGATCAGCCTCGCCAGATAGCGATACAGCTCGCCCTGGGACTCGTTCACGACGTCGTCCGGGACGTCGCTGCCGGTCATTGTCCTGATGGCGTGCTGGAAAAAGTCGTGGTCCTCGTAAGGGACGCCGAGCACGTGGCAGATGGTGATGGACGGAATCGGCAGGGCGAAATCCGCCACGAAATCCGCCGGCTTCGGGCCTGCCAGCAGAGCATCGATGTGGTCGTCGACGACTTGCTGGACTGTGGGCCGCAGTTGCTCGACCTTGCGGGGGGTGAACGGCCGGGCGATCATCCGGCGCAGCCGGAGGTGCTCGGGGCCTTCCATGGCGGTCAGGAACTGGCCTTCTTCATGGTGGTCCCGCAGAAACTGACTGTGGAACGGGTAGCCCGGCTGCATCCAGTCCGCGCTGACCCGGCGGTCCGACAGGAGCGCGCACTGCTCCGCATGCCTCGTCACCAACCACGGAGTGCTGTCGTCCCAAAGCCGCACTCGGACCAGCGGCGCCCGTTCCTGTAGCTCGGCGAGCTCAGGTGCCGGATCCAGCGGGCAACCAGGCGCCCTGGGAATCGGAAAGGACGGGACTGCCGTGGATTCCAGATCAGGAACATTGGCCTGCGAAGACGTCACAATCCTAGCTCCGTCCCGAATGTCACATAGCGGAAGACACTTCAAAAGTGGGGGCCGATGGCGCCTACACCCTCCAAGCTGATGCAGCAACCATGGGCCGAGTGTTCGTCGGTAGACGGTCCCTCAGCCTCGAGAGACCTCATGACCGCCGGCAGGAAGACCTGCAGGATGCCCTGGATGACTGGGCTCGCTCAATGGAGTGATCGCCGAATCGGCTTCCACGACCTGCGGATTCCGGTCTTCAATCTTTCGCGCCACATGGCGAGAAACGATCCATGTGCGGCCCTTGTCCGCCGAAGGTGAGCAGCATCAAACGGCAGCCTCTCCGCCTGGCACTGTTCCGGACCGGCAGCAGCCTACCCAGATTCGATCAAGCTCTACAAGGGGTGGGAAAAAGCCTGGCATCCCTCGGTCGGCGGTCATCGGGGCACCTGCGCGATGGTGAAGTACCACTCCCCCCACTGAGATGACGAGGGCTCCGAACAGGACATTCACGACCTACTGCGCTGACAACTGCGGGAGAACCGGACTCGATTGGACGTCAGCGGCCCGCTCGTCCACCCGTTTCGCGGCCCCGTGCGCCCTCTTTGGAGTGCCTCGCGATCCTGCGCGCCGGAAGGACTGCAGAACTTCCATCGTCGCAGGCCACAGGGCACCTCCTCGTGCCTGGCAACAGCCCAGCCGCACAACGGCTGTGTGCACTGCCCATTGACGGAACGCCAAAGACTGTATGAGATAAGGATGTTGGAATCAGTCAAGGCGAAGAGGGGTCAAAAATGGCGCAGGCAGTGACGGAGCGTTCGGTGACCATGACGGATGAGGTAAAACCGGACATGGTGCTCTTCACCGACGAAGAAGGTCTTGATCTTGACGATGACGTCGAGTTGATCGCCCTGTCATCGGCTACTTTGGGCGCCATCGTTGCGCGGCGCTGCTGACCGCATCTGATGCCGACTCAGAAACGACTGGCCCTCTCGTTCGCTGGAGAGGGCCAGGTGTCGGTTCGATCGTCCACGCGGCAGGCTCGCGTGACGCTCGGCCGCCCCCTGATCAATTCCGACGTCAATTCCCCGTTCTTCGTTCCTCTCGGACTGCTCTGCATTGCCTCGCCTCTGATGGCACACGGTCATCCCGCCGTCGTCGTCGACCTGGAGTACGAGCACCGGATCGGTGCCTTCGAGCCCAGTGACGCCGACTGGCTCGACCAGACCTGCGCTCGCTTCCTCGCAGACGATCCCGACATTCTCGGCCTCACCTGTCTCGCGGACACCCTCCCGGCATGCCTTCTCATCGGGCGTCAGGTCAAGCGGCTCCGGCCCGATGTCACCGTGGTCCTCGGTGGGCCCGGTACGTTCGGTGTCTTCCCCGACGCCCTCCCACGCTTCGCCGACTGCGTCGACTTCGTGTGCCGCGGCGAGGGAGAGCTCGCGATCACCGACCTCGCGGATGCCATTGCCGACGGGGCCGATCCCGCGGGGGTACGGGGCTTCTGGTCGTGCAGGAACGGCCAGGTCGTCTCCAGCGGGCCCCAGCCGACCACGAACCTGAACCTCGTGCCGATGCCCGCGTATGACGCCGTCCCGATGGGCGACTACATCCGGCTGTCGACCCCGCACATCTTCGACGTGCACATCGGCTCCGGGTGCACCTACTCGTGCAAGTTCTGCATGACGTCGACGTTCTGGGACCGCGACTTCCGGATCAAGGATCCCGCGGTCATCCTCGAAGAGCTGCGCTTCCTGCATCGCACGTACGGGGTGACCCAGTTCAACTTCCTGCACGACAACTTCGCCAACAAGCGCACGTACCTTGACGAGTTCGTGGCCTACTTCGCCGAGCACAACGACATGTTCGAGTGGGGCTGCGCGGTCCGACCGGACAATGTCAACCCGTCCCTTCTGCGGCGCATGGCCGACGCGGGATGCTTCAACATCTTCTGCGGCACGGACGCGGGGTCGGAGAAGATCCTCAAAGCCATGCTGAAGATGCCCTCGACGAAGCGGACTTACGAGTTCTTCCGGTCCGCCCAGGAAGTCGGCATCCAGTTCGAGACCAACACGATCGTGGGATACCCGGACGAAAACGCCGACGACCTCGAGAAGGCACTGGAGGTCGTCTTCGACGCGATCGCCTACGGTGCCGTCAACAGTGATCTCAGTGTGCTTCAGCCGCTTCCCGGCGCCGAGATCACGGATGAGTACCGGGCTCAACTCGAACCGCTCGAAAGCGGACTCGACGTCCTGGGCACCTTCCTCCCGTCGGACGTCCGCGCGCTCATCAAGGACGATCTGGCGACTTTCACCGGATTCACCTTCATTCGCAGCGGGAATCGGGACTACGAGTACTACCAGGACGTGTTGCGCCTTTCGCGGTACTTCACGCGCCGCTATTACCACCTGCTGAGATTCCTCAAGCAAGATGCCGGACACACGTATGTCGAACTCATCGACGCACTGCTCGAACGGGCTGCAATGCCCATCGAGGAAGCGCTCGCTGAGATTCTGGCGCACCTGGAGGGCGTGCACGCGCAGGCCGCCAGGGCGCTGTTCGCATACGACTCGATGCTTGCGGAGTTCCGGGGGGACGAGGTCGAGGAAGAGCTCGTCAACGTATACCGGCGGCCCGCCACCGTGGAGGAAAAGCCGCACTTCCTGATCACGGACTTCGATGTCGACGTCGTCACGATGATTTCCGACCCGCGCGATATCATCTGGAAGCCGGAGCTGAGCCGTCCGACAGTCGTGGTCGTGTATCGCGCAAGTGAGGCAGAGGTGTCGACTCTCCGCCTGACGCCGGCGCAGGCCAAGATGTTCAAGGCCCTCATGCCGCGCGGGCCGGAAGAACGCGAAGCTCTCCTCGCGAACATCGCCCCTGGGCGGCTGCGCGAGGTCGCGACGGCGGTGGCAGGGCTGTGTGCGCAGATCGACGCCTCGCCGGACGCTCCCGGACGGACTCCTCCGGTGGCCGACAGCCCCCTCGTGACCACGTGAACGTGACGCGCCCCGTCATTGTCGAGGTCGACGACGACCCGATTCGATGGCACGGGCCCACGGGAGGCGACTACCTGAGCCGCTGGTTCGCGGCGGCGAGCCAACGCAGTCGGCTCGATCTCATGTGGGTCGCGGACGACGGGCTGAGCCAGCACTACCGCGTCCAGCAGGGCGCGTCCTTCTCCGACGGGAGCCCGGTGCGTGCGCGCGATCACGCCCGGGCGATCAAGACCGCGCTCACGGTTCCGTCGCTCCAGCGGTTCCTGCGCGACATCAGGGCGGTCCGCACATCGAAGGACGCGCTCGTCATCGAGCTCCGCCGCCAGGCGCCGCACCTTCCCAGCCTGCTGCGGAGCGTCGATCTCGCTCCCATCTCGTCGTGCGGGCAGCTGTCTTCCGGTACGTACCAGCGTGCCGCGCGCACCGCCGATGACGAGTACTGGCTCGAACCCGTCAAGGCCGGCACACCACCGGTGCGGGTGCTCGTCCGCCGCGATCCGCACGGCGCCCCGGAGAGGTTTTGGCGGGGCGAGGTCGATGTGACGTGCGCGACGGCGTTTCCGCTCGACCGCGTCCCAGACTTCGCGGACAGTCAGGTGTTCCACACAGCACCGACCGCGATCGAGATGCGTCTTGAGATCAACCCCGACAGCCCGTCGGCGGTGGGCGACGCGGAGTTCCGTCGCCGGCTCCTCGGCGCGATTCGCTACGACCGCCTTGTCGCACGCTGTTGGAACGGTGTGGAGTCGGCAGCGTCCGGCCACCACGTCGAGGCACCGCCCAGCACCATCGGCTCCGGCGTACGGCTGCGCCTGGGGTACTGGGACTACTACCCCAACCGGGACGTGGCCGAAGAGGTCGTGGCCCAGCTGACCGAGAACCTCGGTGTCGACGTCGAGCTGGCACCCGTCGACTTCATCTCGGGCTCGGCTCAGTCCTGCGACGTACTCCTCGCGTTGCGGGGCCCGCTCTTCGAGGATCCGATCTGTGCTCTGGACCTGCTCGACCCGGCGCGCCGTGACCCCGTCCTCGCGCCGCTGCTGCACCGGCTGTCCGAAATCCCGGACGACGATGCGGCGTACGACGAGCTGCGGCGAGCCGTCCGCGAGCAGTGTCCGGTCCTGCCGCTCCTGCGACTCCGAGGCCACTGGCTGCAGCGCGAGACACTGACAGGTCGGCCCTGGCCGCCGATGGGCGCCGTGCGTTTTCCCCGGTTCAGCTGGAACGCCGATTCTTCATGATCTTCCCCAACGGTGATCTCGTGACGAAGGGAGGCCAGGGATGACTGACGGAATCGACCGCTATGTTCTCTCGCCCGCGGCGACTTGGTCCCGCGACGGTGACGAGCTGCGCGTTTTTTCCGACGAGGTACTGCTGGTCCGACGCTGCCCTGAATCGGTGTTCGCATGGCTCAAAGCGGTCTCCGACGAGCCGGCCGGCCTCCCGGCGCCGAGCGGAGGCCAGGTGGACGCCATCGTGCGTACGCTTCTTCGGCTTCGCCTCGTAGTCGCACCGTTCGACCGTTCGTGGCACTCGTCCGCCTGGAGGAACCAGGTCGAGTACTTCGCGGCCTTGGGTCTGGATGCCGGCGCGGCACAGGATCGGCTGCGCGCGGCGCACGTGACCGTTCTCGGCGTCGGCGGCATCGGCGGTGCGGTGCTGGCTGAGATCGTGGGTGCGGGCGTGGGCGGGCTCACGCTCGTGGACGGCGACCGGGTCGCGCTGGAGAACTTGAACCGCCAATATCTCTACCGGCGTTGTGACGTCGGACGGGCGAAGGTCGATGTGGCCCGCGAGTGGGTGCGCGAGCGCCTCCCTGAAGCGGAGCCGACCGCTGTCATGGAAACCATCACGACCAGCGAGGCGTTGGTGCCGTACCTGCGAGAAGGTGGGTTCCTCGTTGTCGCGGCCGACCGTCCTGCATCGCTGCCGGAACTGTGCGCTCAAGCCTGTCTTGAGCGCGGAGTGTCGATGATCACGGGAGGCTGCGGCCTCCGAGTCGGGTCGAGTGGCCCTTTGATCCGGCCCGCCGATGCCCCGGCGTTCATCGCGTCACGCCAAGAGGCAAAGGCCACGGCCGGAGCCGCGGTCACGCCGATGGCGGCCTCGTTCGGCCCGGTCAATACGCTGGTGGGCGCGACGATGGGCCGTGATCTCATCTTCGGCATACTCGGTGTCAGCGCCCGAACGACTTCGCATCGCGTCGAGCTGCTGGGAACGGTCTTGACCTGAGCGTGGCTCTTGTCCCCGCTGACCTCGGTGCTCCGGGATCGATGCGGCGCGTTCGGCCGTCCTGCCGACGACGAATCCCCCGGCCGCTGAGCGGCCGGGGGATTCGGCTGGTGTCCGAGGGGGGACTTGAACCCCCACGCCCGATAAAGGGCACTAGCACCTCAAGCTAGCGCGTCTGCCATTCCGCCACCCGGACCAGGTGTCTGCCGCCTTGGCGAAGGTGTTCCCCGCGGCGACACGCACAACAATACCAAGCTTTCGCAGTGCCCTTCACCTGCATATCCGTCCGACGAGACCACGTGACGACAGTATTCTGTATACTGTTGGCCGACAAATGGCCCCTTCTCGGAGGCGACATGGACGATCTGGATTCCGCGGTGGTGCTGGGCATGGCAGACCAGGCACCCGACGGCATAGTGATCATCGACAGCGAAGGACTGATCCGCTACTGGAACCGGGGTGCGGAGCGCATCTTCGGGTTTCCGGCGGCCGACGTGGCGGGTCGCAGCCTGGACGTCATCATTCCCGAGAGGCACCGCAAGCGGCACCAGGAAGGCTTCGACGCGGCCATGGAGCGGGGGTCCAGCAAGTACGGCGACGCGGATCTGCTCAACGTGCCGGCGCTGGCTGCCGACGGCCGCAAGCTGTCCATCGAGTTCAGCGTGGTGCTGCTGCCCCGCCCCGACGGCAGCACCTACTGCGGCGCGGTCATCCGGGACGTCACCGCGCGGCGGGAGAAGGAGCGGGAGCTGATGCGGCGCCGTGCCGAGGCTTCGGTCTGAGCGGCGCCGGACCATGGTGAAGGGGCCGTGACCTGTGAGGTCACGGCCCCTTCACTGTGCCGCTCAGACGATGACCCCGCTCTCCTTCAGCCGGCCGATGGTCTCCTCGTCGTAGCCCAGCTCCACCAGCACCTCGGAGCTGTGCTCGCCGAGGAGCGGGGCGCCGACGACCTCCGGCTCGAAGGAGGAGAACTTCACCGGGCTGCCGACCGTCAGGTACGTGCCGCGGCCCTTCTGCTCGACCTCGACGACCGTGCCGCTCCTGCGCAGGTCCTCGTCGTAGGCGATCTCCTTCATGCTCATCACGGGGGCGCAGGGCACCTCCCACTCCCGCAGGATGTTCACCGCCTCGTACTTCGTCTTGTCCGCGAGCCACTTCTCGATCTCCTCGAAGATCTCGAAGATGTGGGACTGGCGGGCGCGCGCGGTGGCGTACTCCGGGTCCTCGGCCCACTCGGGGCGGCCGATCACCTCGGCGGTGCGCTTCCAGTTCTGCTCCTGGACGGTGAAGTAGATGTACGCGTTCGGGTCGTCCTCCCAGCCCTTGCACTTGAGGACCCAGCCGGGCTGGCCGCCGCCGCCCGCGTTGCCGCCGCGCGGCACCACGTCGGTGAACTCGCCGTTCGGGTACTGCGGGTACTCCTCCAGGTAGCCGACCCGCTCCAGGCGCTGCTGGTCGCGCAGCTTCACCCGGCAGAGGTTGAGCACGGCGTCCTGCATGGAGACGGAGACCTTCTGGCCGCGGCCGGTCCTCCCCCGGTCGATGATCGCGGTGAGGATGCCGATCGCCAGGTGCATCCCGGTGTTGGTGTCGCCGATGGCGGCGCCGGAGATGGTGGGCGGACCGTCCCAGAAGCCGGTGGTGGAGGCGGCGCCGCCCGCGCACTGGGCGACGTTCTCGTAGACCTTGAGGTCGTTCCAGGACGACTGGTCGTTGAAGCCCTTCACCGAGCCGAAGATCAGGCGCGGGTTGAGCTCCTGGATGCGCTCCCAGGTGAAGCCCATCCGGTCCAGGGCGCCCGGCGCGAAGTTCTCCACCAGCACGTCGGCGTCCTTGATGAGCTTTTCCAGGACCTCCTTGCCCTCGGCGGTCTTGGTGTTGATGGCGAGGGAGCGCTTGTTGCTGTTGAGCATCGTGAAGTAGAGCGCGTCCAGGTCCTCGATGTCCCTGAGCTGACGGCGTGTCACGTCGCCGCCGTTGGGGCGCTCCACCTTCAGGACGTCGGCGCCGAACCAGGCGAGCATCTGTGTGCAGGCGGGACCGGCCTGGACCCCGGTGAAGTCGATCACCTTGATTCCGGCGAGCGGCTTTTCACTCATGTGTGCTTCCTTTTCGTGAAGGTACGTGGTCACTTGGCGGCCGGCGTGATGTTGCCGACGGTGATGCCCTTGGGGTTGAGGTGCGAGATGTGGCCGCTCTCGGTGCCGGCCGAGGGATCGATCACGCAGTCGATGAGCGCCGGACCGCCGGAGGCCAGGGCCTCGGTGAGGGCTGCGGTCACCTCGGCGGGCGTGGTGGCCCGGTAGCCCTTGCCGCCGAACGCCTCGATGAGCAGGTCGTGGCGGGCGGCCGACATGAGGGTCGTGGGCGACGGGGCGTCGTCGTACGGGTTGGTGTCGTCGCCGCGGTAGACACCGCCGTTGTTCATGATCACGGTGACGACGGGCAGCTGGTAGCGGCAGATCGTCTCGATCTCGATGCCGCTGAACCCGAAGGCGCTGTCGCCCTCGATGGCCACGACCGGGGCGCCGCTCTCGACGGCGGCGGCGATCGCGTAGCCCATGCCGATGCCCATGACACCCCAGGTGCCGCTGTCGAGGCGGTGGCGCGGCACGTGCATGTCGATGACGTTGCGCGCGATGTCCAGCGCGTTGGCACCCTCGTTGACGATGTACGTCTCCGGGTGCGCGTGCACGACGTCGCGTACGGCCTTCAGGGCGCCCATGAACTGCATGGGGTGCGGGTCGGCTTCGAGCCGCTCGGCCATCTTGGCGACGTTCTGCGCCGACCGCGCCCCGAGCTCCTCGCGCCAGGCCGAAGGGGCCGTGATCTGACCGGGCTTGGTGCGTTCGGCGAGGGTGTCCAGCACCGACTCGATGTCACCGACGAGGGGTGCGGAGATGGGCTGGTTGCTGTCCATCTCCTTGGGGTCGATGTCGATCTGGACGAACTTGGCGTCGGGGTTCCATCCCGCCTGGCCGTGGCCGAGCAGCCAGTTGAGGCGGGCGCCGATCAACATCACGACGTCGGCCTTCTTCAGGGCGAGCGAGCGTGCGGTGGCGGCCGACTGCGGGTGGTCGTCGGGCAGCAGGCCCTTCGCCATGGACATCGGTACGTAGGGGATGCCGGTCGACTCGATGAACTGCCGTACTTTCGCGTCGGCCTGGGCGTACGCGGCGCCCTTGCCCAGCACCACCAGCGGGCGCTCGGCGGAGGCGAGGAGCTCGATCGCCCGGTCCACGGCCTCCGGCGCCGGCAGCTGGCGCGGGGCGGGGTCGACCAGGCGGCTCAGTGTCCGGTCGCCCTCCGCCTTGGGCATGATGGCGCCGAGCACCGCGGCGGGGATGTCGAGGTAGACACCGCCGGGGCGCCCGGAGATCGCGGTGCGCAGGGCGCGGGCGATGCCGCGGCCGATGTCCTCGACCCGGCTGACCCGGTAGGCGGCCTTCACGAAGGGCTGCGCGGCGGCGAGTTGGTCCATCTCCTCGTAGTCGCCCTGTTTGAGGTCGACGAGGTGGCGCTCGCTGGAGCCGGAGATCTGGACCATGGGGAAGCAGTTGGTGGTCGCGTTCGCCAGCGCGACCAGGCCGTTGAGGAAGCCGGGGGCCGAGACGGTGAGGGCCACGCCGGGTTTCTTGTTGAGGTAGCCGGCGATGGCGGCCGCGTGACCGGCGTTGCTCTCGTGACGGAAGCCGATATAGCGGATGCCCTGTGCCTGGGCGAGTCGGGCCAGGTCGGTGATCGGGATGCCGACCACGCCGTAGATGGTGTCGACGTCGTTCAGCTTGAGCGCGTCGACGACCAGGTGGTACCCGTCGGTGAGCTCGGTCGGAACGTCGGCTGCTGCCGCGGTCTCCAGGGTCGAGGGAGCGGTCATGGTCCGAGGTCCTCCTTGGGCAGGTCCTGCCGGAGCGGCTACTTCTCTCACCATCGGCAGCGCGCTTGTCCGCGTCCAAGACCCATCGGCGACCAGCCGATAAACGGCGTCTATCGAGGGCTGGTCAGGGGCCTGGCACCTGCCTTGATAGACAGTTGCTATCGGCCGTTCGCCAGCGGGTATTGGACGTCCAACCGGTGCCGCCGCAGGCTCGCAGAGGATGTTTCATCGGAGCTGTGCGAGGGGGTGGGGTCATGGCCGTTCCGGCCGCGGCATCCGTGCGTGACGCGGACCGGTACGGATCTGTGGAGGTCACGGGCCTCGTCGATCTCCTCGACCGGCAGGTGCGCGAACGCCCGTACGCACGGGCCCTGGTGGTGACCGGTGAGCGGGTGCAGCTGTCGTACCGGACTCTGGCGTCCCTGGCCGACGACGTGGCGGCGCTGCTCGGTGGCGCGGGGCTGGGCCGTGGTGACGCGGTCGGTCTGATCTGTGCCAACACGGCGGAGTTCGTGGTCGGGTTGCTCGGTGCGGCGCGGGCCGGGCTGGTCACGGCTCCACTGGATCCGGCGCTTCCGGGGTCGCAACTCTCGGCGCGACTGCGTGCGTTGGGGGCGCGGGCGGTCCTCGTCGATTCGTCGCTGTCCGGTGTCGGCACGCTTCCGGTGCCCGCGTGGCCGCTGCGCGTGGACGTGTCCGGGGCGGGGACGGCTGCGGTGGTGCTCGAACCGGGCGCCTGCGAGACGCCCCAAGACCTGGGCGCGGCAGGTGAGTTGTCGGAGCGGGACGCCCTCGTGCTGTTCACCGCCGGGACCACCGACCGGGCGAAGATGGTCCCGCTGACCCACGCCAATGTGGCCGCCTCCCTGCGGAACATCTGTGCCACCTACGAGTTGGGGCCCGGTGACGCGACGGTCGCGGCGATGCCGTTGTTCCACGGCCACGGGCTGTTCGCGGCGCTGTTGTCCACCCTGGCGAGCGGGGGCTGTGTACTGCTGCCCGAGCGGGGGCGGTTCTCGGCGGGCACGTTCTGGGACGACATGCGGGCCGTGGGCGCCACGTGGTTCACGGCGGTACCGGCCATCCACGAGATCCTTCTGGACCGGTCGGAGCGGGAGCACCCGGGCCCGCAGGCGCCGCCGCTGAAGTTCGTCCGCAGTTGCAGCGCGCCCCTGAACACGGCGACACAGCGGGCGCTGGAGCGTACGTTCGGCGCTCCGCTGCTGTCCGCGTACGGGATGACCGAGTCCTCGCACCAGGCGACCAGCGAGCCCATGCCGCAGCGAGGGGCGCTCCGGCAGGGGTCGGTGGGCCGGCCGACCGGGGTCGCGGTGCGGGTCGTGGACGGCGGCGGACGTTCCTGTCCGGCGGGCGTGGAGGGCGAGGTGTGGGTGCAGGGGCCCACGGTCGCCCGGGGTTATCTGGCCGACGGGGACGAGTCGGCGCGAACCTTCGTCGACGGGTGGCTGCGCACGGGTGATCTGGGGGTGCTGGACGAGGACGGGTACCTGTCACTGACCGGGCGGATCAAGAACCTCATCAACCGGGGCGGGGAGAAGATCTCGCCCGAACATGTCGAGGACATCCTCGCCGGGTGCCCGGGGGTCGCGGAGGCGGCCGTGTTCCCGGTCCCCGACGCGGTGTACGGGCAGCGGGTCGGTGCCGCCGTGGTGGTGCGCGAGGTGGACGGCAGCGGGCGCGAGGAGATCCTGCGGTACTGCCGTGACCGGCTGGCCGCCTTCGAGGTACCGGACCGGCTGGAGCTGGTGGCCGCGCTGCCGTACACCGCGAAGGGGGGACTGGACCGGAAGGCGGTGCAGGCGCGGTACGGGTCCTGAGGGGCGCAGGGGGCGTTGTGCGCAGTGAGGGGTGTCGGCCGGGGGGGCAGGAAGGTGCCCGGTGAAGGCCGGTCGCCGCGTTGGGGTGACCGCCGGAGCGGCTGGGCCGGTAGCAACGGGGTCGGCACGCGCGGTGCCGGGACCTCGGCGGCTGTCAGCGCACTCGGGGTGCGAGCGGCCGGGGCCCAAGCCAGCCCGACGCCAAGCCGCCGCCCTGCCGTACCTCACCATGAACCCAACCGACCCGGTGACGGCACGCGCCCGGGCTCTCGCCCTCACGACAACCGCTGGACCCACCCCGCAGCAGGAGCGCGCCCTGCAGAACCGGCCAACAACCATCCCATGCCCGAACCCTCGCCGCCCCGACGGACCTCACCGCCAACAAACCCGACCCGAGACGGCACGCGCCCGCGCCTCCCCCCCCCCCCACCGCAACCGCCGGCAGGCTCAGCGCACTCGGTGTTCCGGTGGCAGCGGGCGGGCGAAGAAGTCGTCCAGGGACAGGCCGGTCGCCGCGTTGACGAAGGCCCGGGCGGCGACCGAGCCGGGGGTTGCCGCGTGGATGGCCACCGAGACCTGGGCCCCGGCCTCCGGGTCGACCAGCGGCAGGGCTCTCGTCCGGCCGACCACCGGCATCGCGCGCAGCCAGGTGTGCGGAACGATGCTCGCCCAGCCACCGCCGCCGACGTGCGCGTAGAGGGAGGCGATCGAGTCCGTCTCGACCTGCGGGGTGACCACGTACCCCTTCTCCGCGAACACCGTGTCGACGATCTGGCGGATCCGCATGTCCGGCGTCAGCAGCGCGAGCGGCAACTGGGCCGCGTCCGCCCAGGAGACGGTGGCTGACTGGGCCACCAGCTGGTCGTCGGAGACCAGCAGCATGTATCTCTCCTGGTAGAGGGGGACGATCTGGAGGCCTTCCTGGTCGTCCGGGTCGAAGTGGGCGATGGCAACGTCGAGTTCGTAGTCGCGCAGCTGGCGGTGGAGTTCCTTCGTCGACAGCCGGGAGCGGACCTGCACCTTCGCCAGGGGGTGCGCCGCGCAGAACGCGGCCACGGGGAGGGCGAGGGTCGTGGACGCGGTCGGGTCGGTGCCGAGGCGGAGGGTTCCGGTGATGCCGGACTGAACGGCGGCCACCTCGGCCTTGAAGGCGTCCTGTTCGGCGAGGATCCGCTTGGCCCACACGACAAGCCGCTCGCCCTCGGGGGTGAGGCCCTGGTAGTTGTGGCCGCGGTTGATCAGCGTGACGTTCAGCTCGCGCTCCAGCTTGGCGATCGCCGCCGAGAGCGCGGGCTGGGAGACGTAGCAGGACTCCGCCGCCCGGGCGAAGTGCCGTTCCCTCGCCACCGCCACGAAGTATTCGAGCTGCCGGAACAGCATGAGCGGCTCCTCCCTGCCCACCGGATCTCTGGCTCCATACTGTATGCAGTCTGGAGTGATGTACAGGGAGGAGACCGCACCAGTCAGCGCAGGAGCTTCACCGCGGCCACCACCAGCGGGTCCAGACCGTCCACTCCGGCGTCGGCGAACTCGTGGAGCCGGGTGCGCATACGCGGGTCCCAGAACCTGCCGATGTGCCCCGCGATCGCCTCGGCGGCCTCCTCCCCCGGCAGATGGGCGAGGTTCCTGGCGATGTCGTTGGCCATCCTGCACTCGGCCGGCACGGTCGCCGTCATCTCAGTCCACCACCGTCACGAGGTCGTTCCCGGCGGCCTCGGTGTCACTCGACCGGTCCGGACGGGCGAGCGCCACCTGTACGGCGGTCACCTTGTACTCCGGGCAGTTGGTCGCCCAGTCGGAGTTCTCGGTGGTCACCACGTTGGCACCGGTGACGGGGTGGTGGAAGGTGGTGTACACGACCCCGGTCGGCATGCGGTCGGAGAGCTCCGCGCGCAGAGTGGTCTGCCCGACGCGGCTGGCCAGGGTGACCATGTCGCCGTCGTTGATGCCGCGGACCTCGGCGTCGTGCGGATGCAGCTCCAGTACGTCCTCGGGGTGCCAGGCGACATTGCCGGTACGGCGGGTCTGGGCGCCGACGTTGTACTGACTGAGGATGCGGCCCGTGGTGAGGACCAGTGGGAAGCGCCGGGTGCTGCGTTCGGTGGTCGGCACGTAGGAGGTGACCACGAACTTGCCCTTGCCGCGCACGAATTCGTCCACGTGCATGATCGGCGTGCCCTCGGGTGCCGCCTCGTTGCACGGCCACTGGACGCTGCCGAGCTTGTCGAGGAGGTCGAAGGAGACCCCGGTGAACGTTGGGGTGACCGACGCGATCTCGTCCATGATCTGGCCGGGATGGTCGTAGGACATCTCGTAGCCCATGGCGGTGGCGATCTCGGTGACGATCTGCCACTCGTGTTTGCCCGTCTTGGGCTTCATCACCGCGCGCACCCGGTTGATACGGCGTTCGGCGTTGGTGAAGGTGCCGTCCTTCTCCAGGAAGGACGCCCCGGGCAGGAAGACGTGGGCGAACTTGGCCGTCTCGTTGAGAAACATGTCCTGGACGACGACGAGTTCCATCGCTTCGAGGGCTGCGGTGACGTGCTTGAGATTGGGGTCGGACTGGGCGATGTCCTCGCCGTGCACGAACAGGCCGCGGAAGGTGCCGTCGATGGCCGCGTCGAACATGTTGGGGATGCGAAGTCCCGGTTCGGCGAGGAGGGTTCCGCCCCAGAGGTTCTCGAAGACGGTCCGGACGGCGTCGTCGGAGACGTGCCGGTAGCCGGGGAGTTCGTGCGGGAAGGAGCCCATGTCGCAGGATCCCTGCACGTTGTTCTGGCCGCGCAGGGGGTTCACGCCGACGCCGTCGCGGCCGATGTTCCCGCACGCCATCGCGAGGTTGGCCATTCCCATGACCATGGTCGAGCCCTGGCTGTGCTCGGTGACGCCGAGGCCGTAATAGATGGCCCCGTTGGGCGCTTCGGCGTACAGCCGTGCGGCGGCCCGGAGTTCGGCGGCCGGCACTCCGGTGATCTCCTCGACGGACTCCGGGCTGTTCTCCGGGCGGGCGATGAACTCGGCCCAGTCGTCGAAGCCTTCGCACCGCGCGTCCACGAAGGAACGGTCGACCAGGCCCTCGGTGACGGCGACATGGGCCATCGCGTTGACGACGGCCACGTTGGTGCTGGGGCGGAGCTGGAGGTGGTGCTGCGCCTCGATGTGCGGCGAGCGCACGAGGTCGATGCGGCGCGGGTCCACGACGATCAACTTGGCGCCCTCGCGCAGCCGGCGCTTCATCCGGGAGGCGAACACCGGGTGGCCGTCGGTGGGGTTGGCGCCGATCACCATGATGACGTCGGCCTCGGCGACCGAACGGAAGTCCTGGGTACCGGCCGACTCGCCGAAGGTCTGCTTGAGGCCGTATCCCGTCGGGGAGTGGCAGACGCGGGCGCAGGTGTCGACGTTGTTGTTGCCGAAGGCCGCGCGAACCATCTTCTGTACGACGTAGACCTCTTCATTGGTGCACCGTGAGGAGGTGATCCCGCCGATCGCGCTCGCACCGTGCTGTTCCTGGATCTCGCGCATCCGCCGGGCGACCGTGCCGATCGCCTCGTCCCACTCGACCTCGCGCCAGGGGTCGGTGATCCGGTCGCGGACCATGGGCTTGAGCCGGCGGTCGGGGTGGGTGGCGTAGCCGAACGCGAAGCGGCCCTTGACGCAGGAGTGGCCCTCGTTGGCGCCGCCGTCCTTGTACGGCACCATGCGCACGAGTTCGTCGCCGCGCAGCTCGGCCTTGAAGGAGCAGCCGACCCCGCAGTACGCGCAGGTGGTCACAACTGACCTGGTCGGCATGCCGAGTTCGACGACCGAGCGCTCCTGGAGCGTGGATGTCGGGCAGGCCTGGACGCAGGCGCCGCAGGAGACGCACTCGGAGTCCATGAAGGTCTCGCCGGCGCCCGGGGAGACCTTGGAGTCGAAGCCGCGGCCCTCGATGGTGAGGGCGAAGGTGCCCTGGACCTCGCCGCAGGCGCGGACGCAGCGGGAGCAGGCGATGCACTTGGCCGGGTCGAAGTCGAAGTAGGGGTTGGAGGTGTCCTTCTCCGCGTCGAGGTGGTTGGCGCCCTCGTAGCCGTAGCGGACCTGCCTGAGGCCCACCACCCCTGCCATGTCCTGGAGTTCGCAGTCGCCGTTGGCCGGGCAGGTGAGGCAGTCCAGGGGGTGGTCGGAGATGTAGAGCTCCATGACGCCCTGGCGGAGCTTCTCCACCTTCGGGGTCTGGGTGCTCACCTTCATGCCGTCGGCGCACGGCGTGGTGCAGGACGCCGGGGTGCCGCGCCGGCCGTCGATCTCCACCACGCACAGTCGGCAGGAGCCGAACGCCTCCAGGCTGTCGGTGGCGCACAGTTTGGGTATGTCGACGCCGGCCTGCGCGGCCGCGCGCATCACCGAGGTGCCCTCGGGGACGGTCACCGGCAGGCCGTCCACCTCGACGGACACTGTTGCCGGTCCTGGCCTCTCGGGGGTTCCGAAGTCGGGTTCCTTGAGGAGTGTCATGCCGTGCCCTCCGTCTTCGGGCCCGTCGCCTGTACGGGCTGGATGTCCAGGAGTCGACGGCCGCCGAGGAAGTCGTCGGGGAAGTGGGCGAGGGCACTGCGCACGGGCAGCGGGGTCAGCCCGCCCATCGCGCACAGCGAGCCCTCGGTCATGAGGTCGCAGAGGTCTTCGAGCAGGGCGAGGTTCTCGTCCCGGTGGGTGCCGGCGACGATCTTGTCGATCACCTCGACGCCGCGCACCGCGCCGACCCGGCACGGGGTGCACTTGCCGCAGGACTCCTCGGCGCAGAACTCCATCGCGAAGCGGGCCTGCGCGGCCATGTCGACGCTGTCGTCGAAGACGACCACGCCACCGTGGCCGACCATCGCCCCGGCCGCCGCGAACGCCTCGTAGTCCATGGGCAGATCGAACATCTCCGTCGGCAGGTAGGCGCCGAGGGGACCGCCGACCTGCGCGGTGCGCACGGGACGTCCGGAGAAGGTTCCGCCGCCGTACTCCTCGATGAGCTCGCGCAGGGTGATGCCGAAGGCGGTCTCCACGATGCCGCCGTGGGCGATGTTGCCGCCGAGCTGGAACACCTGGGTGCCGCGGGATCGTTCGACGCCGAGTTGCTGGTACGCCTGCGCGCCCTCAGCCATGACGACGGGCACGGTGGCGAGGGTGAGGACGTTGTTCACCACGGTCGGTCTGCCGAACAGGCCCTCGATCGCGGGGATCGGCGGTTTCGCGCGGACCATGCCGCGCTTGCCCTCCAGGCTCTCCAGCATGGAGGTCTCCTCGCCGCAGATGTACGCGCCGGCGCCGACGCGGACGTGCAGGTCGAAGTCGAGGGCGGAGCCGAGGATGTTCCTGCCGAGCCAGCCGTGCTCGCGGGCGATCCCGATCGCCCGGCGCATCGTGGCCACCGCGTCGGGGTATTCCGAGCGGATGTACAGGTAGCCCTCGCTCGCCCCGACCGCGTGTGCGGCGATGGTCATGCCCTCGATGAGCATGAACGGGTCGCCCTCCATGACCATCCGGTCGGCGAAGGTCCCGCTGTCGCCCTCGTCGGCGTTGCAGCACACGAACTTGAGCTCGTCGGCGCAGTCCAGCACGGTCTTCCACTTGATGCCGGCCGGGAAACCGGCCCCGCCGCGGCCGCGCAGTCCGGACGCGGTGACCTCGGCGACCACGTCCGCGGGGGCGAGTTCCAGGGCGGCGCGCAGTCCCGCGAGGCCGCCGTGCGCCTCGTAGTCCTCGGCGGACAGCGGGTCGGTCACGCCGACCCGGGCGAAGGTGACGCGGTTCTGCCGTGCCAGCCAGGTCAGTTCGTCGACGACGCCGAGCCGGAGGGGATGGTCCGCGCCGTCGAGCATGCCTGCGGCCAGGAGTCCGTCGATGTCCTCCGGGGCCACCGGGCCGTAGCCGACACGTCCTTGCGGGGTCACCACCTCGACCAGGGGCTCCAGCCACAGCATGCCGCGCGATCCATTGCGCACGACGTCCAGCACGAAGTCCCCGCGGGACGCTGCGTGTTGGAGGGCCGCCGCGACCTCGTCCGCGCCGACGGACCTGGCCGCGGAGTCGCGGGGGACGTAGACGGTGGCCGTGGAGTGCGAGGGGTTGTTCATGAGGAGACCGTCCCGTTGAGGATCGAGCCCAGCTGGGCGGGGCCGACTCGTCCGTACAGCCGTCCGTTCGCCTCGACGGAGGGGCCGAGCGCGCAGTTGCCGAGGCAGAAGACCTGCTCGACGGTGACCGAACCGTCCGCCGTCGTCTCCCCCAGGGTCAGTCCGGACTCGCGCGCGTAGCCGATCAGTTGGTCGGCGCCCAGGGCCTGGCATGCCTCGGCGCGGCAGATGCGCACGGTGGTGCGGCCCGCGGGTTCGCGACGGAAGTCGTGGTAGAAGGTGACCACTCCGTGGACGTCCGCCCGGGAGAGGTTGAGCTCCTCCGCGAGTACCGGCACGGCTTCCTGCGGCACATGGCCCAACTCGGCCTGGACGGCGTGCAGTACCGGCAACAGCGCACCGCGCTCGCCCCGGTGCCGGGCCACCACCCTCCGGACCACGCTCTCGACCGTCACGTCACTCCCGCTGGTCGTCATGATCGCTTCGCCTTCCGTCATGCGGGTCCCCGGCGAGGGGTGCAGGAGACTCTGACCATACTCCATACAGACTTCTGTATACACAACCATGCCGCACACCCTGCCGCAGACGGAGTGCTTATCGACCCTCGCCATGTTGCATACCAAAACCTGTATGCTGACGCGGCCTTCGGCGACCTCCGAACGGCCCCTACTCGGACGAAGCCGCCGCCCGGCGACACCGGCGGCAGAACGGGACAACCATGCGCGAGGCACTCACGGCCGCAGCGTCCCGGCGCGTCACCCGCCCGGCACCGCTGCGCCAGGCCGTGTACGACGCCCTGACCGAGCTCATCGTCAACGGCTCCCTCAAGCCCGGCCAGCACCTGGTCGAGGCCGAGCTCGCCGAACACCTCGGCGTCAGCCGCCAGCCGGTGCGTGAGGCCCTCCAGCGGCTGCAGACCGCCGGCTGGGTGGATCTGCGGCCCGCCCAAGGGGCCTTCGTCCACTCCCCCACGGAGGAGGAGGCCGCCCAACTCCTCGGCGTGCGGGCGGTCCTGGAGACCTACTCGGCCCAGCTCGCCGCCAAGAACGCGAAGCGCGAGGACATCACTCGTCTTGACGAACTTCAGCTGGACGGCATCGCCGCTCTCGCCGACGGCGACGTCGAGCGGCTGGTCTCCGCCAACACCGCGCTGCACGACTTCATCACCACTGTCGCCGGCAACGCCGTGCTGGCCGAGCTGATCGCCCAGGTGGGCCAGAAGGTCCGCTGGTACTACACGCCCATCGCCAAGCCCCGCGGCAAGGAGGCCTGGAACGAGCACACCCAGCTCATCAGGGCCATCGCCAAGGGCGACGCGGACCAGGCGGGCGAGATCATGCGCAAGCACACCGAGCGTACGGCCGACTTCTACCGCAGGAAGATCGCGGCCAGGGCGAACCAGGACTGACGTCTTCGCGGGCACGATCGTCCTCCCGGGCACGATTCAGGACACGGCGAGAGAGTCGGCGGAAGGGCGGGTGCTCCCGAGGTGGAGAAGTGGGTCGAGGGCCGGCGGGCGGCGGGTCTCGGCGGCGGCCCGCAGTTCGAGGAGCCACGGCAGGACCGTGCGCAGCACGATGTCGAGTCCGCCGCCGTCCGCGCCGAGCATTGCCTCCGCGGGCACCAGTACCGGGTCGGCGAACACGGTGGACGTCGCGCTGCCGCGGGGCCCGGCGGCACCGGGTCGCGCGGGGACGAACAGGTCCGGGGCGTGTGCCGGAACCACCCAGAGCGTCAGCCCGTCGGGGGTGGCGAGGGGCCGGGAGGACCAGACGTAGAGGTCGGCCTCCCCCGCCGCTACCACCCGCTGCTTGCGGGCCCGGAGGGCCACCACCTCACCGGAACGGGTGGCCGCGGAGCGCGGCACGAGGAGCTGGGTCTCCGCCGCCGACCCGTCATCCTCGGCCTCCGACGCCAATGCCGAGTCCGACTCGGACTCGGACTCCGACTCGGCGAGCGCAAGGCTGGTGGGGTGGCGCCCGGCGGCGATCTCGGCACGCAGCCAGGGGCCGCCGTACGCCTCGATGACGGCGGTGGCCGTGTAGTGCGACCGGAGCACGGCAGCCGTCGCCGGGCAGACACGCGCGGTCCGCGCGACCACGTCGACGGCTGCCGGCAACCCCTGTCCCCCGCCGCCGAGTTCGGTGGAGACGGTGAGTCCCAGGAGGCCCGCGCGGCCGAGGGCCGTCACGGCGCCGCGGGGGAACCGGCCCCGCAGGGCCGTCGCTTCGGCGGCGGGTCCGACGACGTCGGTCAGGACTTCGGAGAGAGCGGTGCGGTACGACACGGGGCGACCCCCTTGGGCGTGGCTGCTTGTCCACTGTCGAACGATAATTGCATACAGTATTCTGCATGGGAAGGTCGCCGCCAGGGGTCCTGCCGTGCATTTTCCGCAATCTCCGGGACCCACCAGCCGAACGAGGGAGACAGGGCCCATGCCCCATACGCCCACCGTGACAGCCCGTGGCCCGATCAGCAGGCCCACTCCGTTGCGCCAGGCGGTCTACGAGGCCCTCACCGAGCTGATCGTCAACGGCTCGCTCACACCGGGCCAGCACCTCGTCGAAGCCGAGTTGGCGGAGAGTCTCGGGGTGAGCCGGCAGCCGATCCGTGAGGCGCTGCAACGGCTCCAGACCGCCGGCTGGGTGGACCTGCGCCCCTCCCAGGGTGCCTTCGTGCACTCCCCCACCACCGAGGAGTGCGCCCAACTCCTCAGCGTGCGGGCCCTCTTGGAGACCCATTCCGCGCGGGGCGCCGCCCAGTACGCCACCGTCCGCGACGTCGCCCGCCTGTGGGAGCTTCAGCAGGCCGGTCTGACCGCCCTCGCGGCCGGGGGCGCCCGGGCCATCGTGGAGGCGAACGCCGCCCTGCACGGCCACATCACCCTGCTGTCCCGCAACCAGGTCCTCGCCGAACTCATCCCGCAGGTCGACCTCCGGGTGCGCTGGTACTACATGCCCATCGCCAAGCCCCGTGGCAAGGACGCCTGGAACGAGCACGCGAGGATCATCGAGGCGATCGGCGAGGGCGCCCCCGACCGCGCCGAGGAGCTCATGCGCCGGCACACTCGGAACACCACCGACTTCTACTGCGAGCAGATCGCCGCGGTGGCCGACCGGGACGACTGACCCCGGCCGGCCACCACCGCGGGCGCCCGGCCGGCCGGCCGGGCAAGGGTGGCTCAGGAGTTCGGGTCGATCTCCCGCAGCAGCCCCGTCGTGACGTCGAAGACGAAGCCGCGCACGTCGTCGGTGTGCGGCAGGAACGGCGAGGTGCGCACCCGCTGCATGGACTGCCGTACGTCCTGGTCGACGTCCCGGAAGGCCTCCACGGCCCAGGCGGGGCGCTGGCCGACCTCCAGCTCCAGTTCGTGCCGGAAGTCCTCGGTCAGGGTTTGCAGACCGCAGCCGGTGTGGTGGATGAGCGCCACGCTGCGGGTGCCGAGCGCGCGCTGACTGATCGTCAGAGAGCGGATCGTGTCGTCGGTGACGACTCCTCCGGCGTTGCGGATGGTGTGGCAGTCGCCGAGTGCCAGGCCGAGCGCGGCGTGCAGGTCGAGGCGGGCGTCCATGCACGCCACGACGGCGACGCGCAGGACGGGGCGGGCGCCCATGCCGGGGTCGCTGAACCCGGCGGCGTAGGCGCGGTTGGCTTCCATGAGCCGGTCGGTGACCGTCGCGGTCGGGGGAAGTGAAGTCGACATGTTGGGGCTACCTCGCTCCGGTCGAGTCGGTCAGATGACGCCCTGCTCCTTGAGCTGCGGCAACTCGGCCGGGGATAGCCCGAGTTCGTGTACGTAGATGTCTTCGTTGTGTTGGCCGAGGAGGGGTGGGGTGGTGATGGTGGTGGGGGAGTCGGAGAGTTTGAGGGGGTTGCCGACCGTGGTGAACGTGCCGCGCACGGGATGCTCGACCTCGACGATCATGTCGTTCGCCGCGAGTGAGCGGTCTTCGATGATCTCTTTGGGGGACAGGATCGGCCCGCAGGGAATGTTGTGCGCGTTCAGCTGTTGCAGGACCTGCCATTTGGGCAGCGTCGCGGTCCATTCCTCGATCAGCTGGAACATCTTCGCCAGCCTGGGCAGCCGGGCTTCGGGGGTGGCCCACTCCGGGTCGGCGGCCAGTTCGGGACGGCCGATCAGCTCGGCCAGCGGCGGCCAGCCGACGGGCTGGACGATGACGTACACGTAGTCGTTGGGCCCGCCGGGCGCGCACCGCACGGCCCAGCCGGGCTGTCCGCCGCCCGAGGCGTTGCCCGAGCGCGGCACCTCCTCGCCGAAGTCGTCGTTGGGGTACTCGGCGAGCGGGCCGTGGGACAGGCGCTGCTGGTCACGGAGTTTGACCCGGCACAGGTTGAGGACCGCGTGCTGCATCGCCACGTCCACCCGCTGCCCCCGCCCGGTCCGTGTCCGTTGCAGCAGCGCGGCCAGGATTCCGGCCACCGCATGGATCCCGGTACCCGAGTCCCCGATCTGCGCCCCGGTCGCCAGCGGCGGACCGTCCTGGAACCCGGTCGTGGCCATCGACCCGCCCATCGCCTGCGCCACCACCTCATACGCCTTGAAGTTCATGTACGGGCCCTCACCGAAGCCCTTGATCGACGCGTACACGATCCGCGGGTTGATCTCCCGGACCCGCTCCCACGAAAAGCCCATCCGCTCCACCGCACCCGGCGCGAAGTTCTCCACCAGCACATCCGCACCCCGGATCAACGCGGCCAGCATCTGCCCGCCCCGCTCGCTCTTGGTGTTCAGCGTGATACTGCGCTTGTTGCAGTTGAGCATCGTGAAATACAGCGAGTCCGCCTCCGCCACATCCCGCAACTGCCGACGCGTGATGTCCCCGCCCGGCGCCTCCACCTTCACCACATCCGCCCCCAGCCACGCCAGCAACTGCGTCGCCGACGGACCCGACTGCACATGCGTCATATCCAGCACCCGCACACCCTCAAGAGCCAACGACATGCTCGCCACCCCATCTCTGCGTCATCTCTGCGTCGTCGTGTGTTCGCCGTCGGCCGGGCGGCCGCCCCTTCACGGAGCGCCGCCCGGGCTCGTCTCACGGCATCAGCTGGTACTCGGGGAAGTTCCCGGGCAGCCGTTCGCCGGCCGGACCCTGAGTGACCGCGCGTACCAGCAGTTCGCCGCCGACGAAGGCGCCCCGCCAGGAGGCGCCGAAGCCGCCGAACAGCTCGTCGCGGTCGCCGCGGGAACGCGGCTTGCCGTGACCGACCTTGAACGCGCGGATCTGGGGGGCGAGTCGGTCGAAGGTGGCCCGGTCGTCGGTGGACAGGGTGGCCACCAGGGCGCCGTTGGAGGCGTTCATCGCGGCGAGCAGTTCCGCCTCGGTGTCGACCAGGACGATGGTGTCGACCGGGCCGAAGGGTTCCGCGTGGTGCAGGGGTGAGGAGGGGGGCGGGTTGAGGAGGGTGACGGGTTGGACGTACGCCGAGGTGTCCTGGCCGGGCAGAAAGCGGGCGTCGGCCTCGCTGCCGCGGTGGACCGGAACGGCTCCGCGGTTGATGGCCTCGGCGACCTGGTCGCGGAGTTCCTTAGCCTTGGCCGCGTTGATCACCGGCCCGAAGTCCAGTGCCGGGTACGGGTCGTCGGCGTGTTCGACGGCGAGCGGGTGGCCGAGGCGCAGGGTGCGCACCGCGGGGAGGTAGGCCGTCAGGAACTCGTCGAACAGCTCGCGCTGGACGACGAACCGCGGGTAGGCGGTGCAGCGCTGCTTGCCGTAGTCGAAGAGCTTGGGGATGACGGCGGTGAGTGCGTCCCAGTCGGAGTAGTTCCACAGGCCCCAGGTATTGAGTCCCTCCTGTTCGAGTACGTGGCGCTTGCCGAGGTCGGTGACGGCCGTGGCGACGGCGGCGCCGGTGTCGCGGCCGCCGACGAAGGAGACACAGCCGATCTCGGGCGCCCGCACCAGCGCCTCGGACAGCTCTCCCCCGCTGCCGCTGACGAGGGTGACGGGGATTCCCTCGCGGGCGGCGAGCGCGCAGGCCAGGGTCAGACAGGCGACGCCGCCGTCGGTCGGGGTCTTGGCGATGACCGCGTTGCCCGCCAGTGCCTGCACCAGCATGGCGTGAACGAGCACGCTCATCGGGTAGTTCCAGCTCGCGATGTTGGACACCGGGCCGTCCAGCGGAGCGCGGCCCTCGACCATCGGTTCGATGCCGTCGACGTACCAGCGCACGCCGTCGATGGCCCGGTCGACGTCGGCCTGCGCGAGCCGCCAGGGCTTGCCGATCTCCCAGACCAGCAGGAGCGCGAGGAGTTCGCGGTGCTGGGTGAGGGCGTCGAGGGTGGCCGCGACACGGGCCCGGCGCTCTTCGAGCCGGATGTGGCGCCAGGCGCGGTGCTGGTCGAGGGAGGCGCGAACGGCCTGGTGAGCGGCTTCCCGGTCCAGGCGCGGCGGACCGGCGATGCGGGTGCCGTCGACGGGGCTGGTGGCGGGCAGGGCCCGGCCGTCGGCCTGCCAGGCGCAGGCCCAGAGGTTGAGGACGCGGTCGTCCCGGAAGGCCTCGGGGGCGACGGCGAGGCAGCGCTGCCAGGCGTCGTTCCAGGAGGTACCGGACTTCACCACGAGGTGGGTGGAGTTGAGGGTCGTTGTCATGCGATGTCTCCGCTCTCGGTGCACAGTCGGGGGCGGCGTATAGGGGAGCGCGGCGGGGCCGGAAAGGGCTTGGTCCGCCGCTGTGTGGTCCCGGTCAGGCCTGAGGGGCCTCGCGGACCATGTCCTCGCGAACCGTGTCCTCGCGAACCGTGTCCAGCAGGGCGAGCACGAGGCGGGCCGTCTCGGTGGGGGTGTTCCCGACCTGGACGCCGACCGCCTCCAGCGCCGTCTTCTTCGCCTGCGCGGTTCCCGCCGAACCGGACACGATGGCCCCGGCGTGGCCCATGGTCCGGCCCTCGGGCGCGGTGAATCCGGCGATGTAGCCGACGACGGGTTTGGTGACGTGCTCGTGGAGGTACGCGGCGGCCCGTTCCTCGGCGTCGCCGCCGATCTCCCCGATGAGGACGATGAGTTCGGTGTCGGGGTCGTCCTGGAAGGCCGCGAGGCAGTCGATGTGGGTGGTGCCGACGACGGGGTCTCCGCCGATGCCGACACAGGTGGAGAAGCCGATGTCGCGCAGCTCGTACATGAGTTGGTAGGTGAGAGTGCCCGACTTGGACACCAGACCGACCCGCCCGGGCCGGGTGATGTCGGCGGGGATGATGCCCGCGTTGGACTGGCCGGGGGTGATCAGTCCGGGGCAGTTGGGTCCTACGATCCGTGTCCCCTTCTTCTTCGCGTACGAGGTGAAGGCGACGGTGTCGTGGACGGGGATGCCTTCGGTGATGACGACGGCCAGTCCGATCCCTGCGTCGGCGGCCTCGACAACTGCCGCTGCGGCGAAGGCGGGTGGCACGAAGACGACGGTGACATCCGCTCCGGTCGCCCGTATCCCGTCGGCGACCGAGCCGAAGACGGGGACGGTCCGGTCGTCGAAGTCGACCGTCTGCCCGGCCTTGCGGGGATTGACGCCGCCGACCACGTGGGTGCCGGCGGCGAGCATGCGCCGGGTGTGTTTCCTGCCCTCGCCGCCGGTCATGCCCTGGACGAGGACCCTGGACTCCTTGGTCAGGAAGATGGCCATGTCCCGCTCCTTCGACTGGTGTTGGCGAGTTCGGCGGCACGGCGGGCGGCACCGTCCATGGTGGTGGCCTGCTGGACCAGGGGGTGGGCGCGCTCGTCGAGAACGGCCCTCCCCCGGGCGGCGTTGTTGCCGTCCAGGCGCACGACCAGCGGCTTGGTGAGCCGTACCTCGTCGAGGGCCCTGACGATGCCGTCGGCGACCGCGTCGCAGGCGGTGATGCCGCCGAAGACGTTGACGAACACGGATTTCACGGCCGGGTCCGACAGGATGACCGTCAGTCCGTCGGCCATGACCTGGGCCGAGGCACCGCCGCCGATGTCGAGGAAGTTGGCGGGCCGGGCCCCGCAGCCGGCGACCACGTCGAGGGTCGACATGACCAGGCCGGCACCGTTGCCGATGACGCCGACCTCGCCGTCGAGCTTGACGTAGTTGAGGCCCTTCGCGGCGGCGGCCTCCTCCAGCGGATCGCCGTACGCGATGTTCTCTGCGCTCCAACGGGCCTGCCGGAAGCGGGCGTTGTCGTCGAGGGTGACCTTGCCGTCGAGGGCGAGGACGTGCCCCTGCCGGGTGCGCACGAGCGGGTTCACCTCGACGAGGACGGCGTCCTGGCGGACCAGCACCTCCCACAGCCGTACGAGAACATCGACGGTCTGCGGTGGCAGGCCGGCCGCGTCGGCGATCTCGCCCGCCGTCGCCGAGGTGACGCCCTCGGCGGGGTCGATGTGTCTACGGGCGACCGCCTCCGGGCGGGCCGCGGCGACCTCCTCTATGTCCATGCCGCCCTCCGCCGAGGCGATGGCCAGGAAGCGGCCCGCGGCCCGGTCGAGGACGTAGGCGACGTAGAACTCGGTGTCGATGTCGACGGACTGGGCCAGCATGACCCTGCTGACCCTGTGTCCCTTGATGTCCATGCCGAGGATCCGGCGTGCCGTCCTCTCGGCCTCGGCTGGGTCGGCGGCTAGCCGCACCCCGCCCGCCTTGCCTCGGCCACCGGTCTTGACCTGCGCCTTGACGACGACGCTGCCGCCGAGCCTGCGGGCGATGGCACGGGCCTCCTGCGGCGAGTCGGTGACCTCCGCCCTCGGCACCGGGATTCCGTGTTCCTCGAAGAGGGCCCGCGCCTGATGCTCGTACAGGTCCATGATGAGGCTCCTGTCTGACAGTGATGCACGACTGAAAAGCAGCTGAAAAGTGCTGCACGCCCCCTGGACATCACCCACCGGATGCGGGATAACAATCTTCATACAGTATTCGTCGACTGTATGCAATGTGCCGAACAGGGGTCAGGCCCAGCGCACCATCAGAACGCTCAAGGCAACGGACAAGTGAGGTGGCTTGTGTCGAGGACGGCTCTTGAGGGTGTGCGGGTGCTGGATATGACGCATGTGCAGTCGGGTCAGTCGGCGACGCAGTTGCTGGCGTGGCTGGGGGCGGATGTCAGGTCGGGCGGGGTGATCTGACGTGGTGAACCGGAGCCACGTTCCCGGGCCGTTGGGCGGTGGTCCATGACGTGAACGAGCACGGGGGCCGGCGGTGCGCGCCGGTGGACCCCGGGGATCCGTGCGCGCACGAAAGGAATTTGGACAGGGGGCGCTGGCCAGATCTTTCGACGCAAGGAGTGCTTGAAAACTATGACAACCGTCGATTACTCGTCGTCCGCCGCCTTCAGGGAGGTGACGGACCGCAACGGCCGCGTGTACCGGATCGGCGAGACCGACCGGCACATCATGGGACGACCACGATGGACGATGGTGCTCTTCCCGTGGATGGGCATGCTGGGCATCAGTTCCTCGGAGTACGCGTTCACGTCGGCCGAGGACACTCTGCACGAGGCGCATCTGTGGAGCAGTGGGCACATCTTCTGGCTGATGGGCGTCTGGGTGTTCTTCCAGGCGGCCGTGGCTTTCCCGGCCGGGCAGCTCAGGGAGAGCGGAAGGCTTCCGGCCCGCTACGCGATGATGCTCGGCGCGCTGGGCACCGTCCTCGGCTACCTGTCGCTCGCGTTCGCACCGAACGTGATCGTGGCCTATCTGGGCTTCGGTGTGTGCAGCGGTATCGGTGCCGGTCTTGTCTACGCGACCTGCGTGAACATGGTCGGCAAGTGGTTCCCGGAGCGCAAGGGCGGCAAGACCGGCATGGTCAACGGCGGTTTCGCCTACGGCTCGGTGCCCTTCGTGTTCCTGTTCACCTCGTACATGGACCTGAGCAACTACCGGGGCGTCCTGGTGACGGTGGGCCTCGTGTGCTGCTCGGTGGTGGCGTTCGCGGGCTGGTTCTTCAAGGACCCGCCGAAGAACTGGTGGCCGCCGCACGTCGATCCGCTGAGGATGACCGACGACCCGAAGATCCGGCGGGCGCTGGAGAAGAACCCGCCGGCCGTCAAGCAGTACACCCCGAAGGAGGCGGCACGGACGCCCGTCCTGTGGATGATGTGGTTCTGCCTGCTGTGCACGGCCGGGATCAACATCTTCGGCATCGCCTTCCAGGTCCCGTTCGGCAAGGACATGGGCTTCGCGGGCGGGATCGTGGCCACGGCGATGTCACTGAAGGCGATCGTCAACGGCACCGGGCGCGGGGTCATCGGCTGGATCTCCGACAAGTTCGGGCGCCGCAACACGCTGATCATCGTGTGTCTGGTGCTGGGCACCGCGCAGTTCGGTGTGCTGGTCTCCGGCCAGATGGGCAGCATGCCGTTCTTCCTCTTCTGCTCCATGGTCTCCGGCTTCGGCGGCGGCGCGATATTCCCGCTGTTCGCCGCGATGACCGCGGACTACTTCGGTGAGAACAACAACGCCTCCAACTACGGCATGGTCTACAGCTCGAAGCTCATCTCGGGGCTCGTCGGCTCCGGTGTCGGCTCGATCGTGGTCGGCGCCTGGGACTACCAGGGCGCGTTCGTCATAGCCGGCTCCATCGGCCTGGCGTCCGCGGTGCTCGCGCTGTTCCTGAAGGCGCCCGGCAGGCCCCAGGCCAGCCGTCGGACCGTACCCAACCCGCAACCGCTCGGCGAGGAAATGGCCTGACATGACGGCAGATCCGTACGCAGCACGCAGTGACACCGACAAGACCGCACACTCCACCGCCGCACCACGTCCCTACCGGGAAGTGACCGACGCCAACGGCCGTGTCTACCGCATCGGCGAGACCGACCGGGACATCCTCGGCCACTCCCGCACCCTCATGGTGTATCTGCCCTGGCTCACCATGATGGCCATCAGCGTCTTCGAGTACGCGTACGGCTCGGCCGAGGACACCCTGTCCCACGCCCACGGCTGGACGCAGAGCAACACCTTCTGGATCCTCAGCGTCTGGGTCTTCTTCCAGGCCGGCATCGCCTTCCCGGCGGGCTGGCTGCGGGAGAAGGGCATCCTGACCGCCCGCAAGGCCATGTACACCGGCTCGGGCATGTGTCTGGTCGGATTCCTCGCCCTGTCGCACCTGGACAACGTCCTGCTGGCGATCCTCGGATTCGGCGTCATCGGGGGGATCGGCGCCGGACTGGTCTACGCGACCTGCATCAACATGGTCGGCAAATGGTTCCCCGAACGCCGGGGCGCCAAGACCGGGTTCGTCAACGGCGGCTTCGCGTACGGATCACTGCCCTTCATCTTCATCTTCAACTACGGCTTCGACACCGCGAACTACCACCGCGTGCTGGACCTCATCGGCTGCTACATCCTGATCGTGGTCGTCGGGTGTGCGTTCTTCTTCAAGGACCCGCCGAAGAACTGGTGGCCCGCCGACATCGACCCGCTCACCCACGGCGGCGGCGAGAAGGGAAGCGGTGCTCTCGCCAAGAACCCTCCGGCGGTACGGCAGTTCACACCGAAGGAGGCCGTCAGGACCGGCATGCTTCCCCTCATGTGGGTCGCCCTCGTGATGACCGCGGGAGTGTCGATCTTCGGGATCTCCTTCCAGGTCGACTACGCGAAGGAGGTGGGCTTCGGTCCGCTGGTGGCGGCCTCCTCGATGGGCGTCATGGCGGTCATCAACGGCATCGGGCGCGGGGTGGTGGGCTGGCTGTCCGACAAGTGGGGCCGCAAGTCCACCCTGGTGTTCGTGATCGTCGTCCTGGGGCTCGCGCAGTTCGGAGTGATCTGGGCGGGTGACATCAGGAGCGAGTCGCTGTTCCTGGTCTTCGCGTTCCTGTCCGGGTTCGGCGGCGGCGCGTTCTACCCACTGTTCGCGGCACTCACCCCGGACTACTTCGGGGAGAACTACAACGCCTCCAACTACGGGCTGGTGTACAGCGGCAAGCTGATCAGCGGCCTGTTCGGCGGCGGACTGGGCTCGATGGTCGTCGCGGCCTGGGGCTACGACGGGGCATACGCCCTGGCCGGCGTCACCTCGATGCTCGCGGCGGCGCTCGCCCTGCTGCTACGACAGCCGGGACGACCCCGGAGCGGAGCCGCGGGACGGCAGCAACAGGCCACGGCCTGAGTCCAGCGGCTCGGACATCAGGCGGCCCTTCCCCACGGCGTTCGTCCGTCGGGGAAGGGCCGCCTGATCCGATGGTTGCCTGATCCGGTGGCCGGGTGGCCCGTCGGCGGGGCGGCGCCGTGGGCTGTTCGTCCATACACCGACCCACGCCATCCGCTACTTCTCGCGGTCGTGGTACATCTTCCGCGTGTGCTCGGTGTGTTCCCGCATCAGGTCGGTGGCACGGCGCTCGTCACGGTCGGCGATCGCGGCGATCAGTTCACGGTGCTCGATCCAGGACTGCCGGCCGCGCCGGCGGGCGACCGGCGTGTAGTACCAGCGCACCCGGCGGTCCACCTGCCCCGCCAACTCCGCCAGGACCGCGTTGCCCGCCAACTCCATGACCTTCGCATGGAGCCGGGCGTTCAGGGCGACCGCCGCGTCCACGTCGTCGTTGTCGACGGCCTTCTCACCCTCCGTGCACAGCGCTTCCAGGGCGGCAATACCGGCACTGCCCGCGTTCACCGCCGCCAGCCGAGCCGCCTCAGCCTCCAACAACGTCCGCACGGTGAGGAGTTGATCCGCCTCCTCATCCGTCGGCTCATGCACGAACGCCCCCTGAGCCGGCCGCAGATCCACCCACCCCTCGGTGTTCAACCGCTGCAACGCCTCACGCACCGGCTGCCGCGACACCCCCAGATGACCCGCCAACTCACTCTCCACCAGATGCTGACCCGGCTGCAGAGCACGCGTCGTGATCAGCTCCAGCAACGCGCCGTAGACACGGTCACGCAGGGGACCGGGTCGCTCGAGCCTGGGCACCGTCCCGTACGGCAGTCCTGTGGTCGGCAACATCACGGTCCCTCCTGTGCAGCGTCGTCGCCGCAGCTGAGAGCCAAGTATGAATTGGTTTTCGCCTACAGTCTACGGCGTTCCACGGCGCACGACCGGTGGAGGATCGCCCCATACCGGGGCGTAACAGCAGCTCACGGCCTTAGTGACGTCGCGACTCTTGCTGAGCACTCACTCCATCCTGTAGACAATATCCAGTCGACAAAGTCGGCAGTTCCTCGGTCACCCTCACCGAACGGAGCTTCCACCCATGAAAGTCGCAGTCCTCGGCGCCGGAGCCATCGGCGCCTACGTCGGCGCGGCACTCCACCGCGCCGGCGCCGACGTCCATCTCATCGCCCGCGGTCCGCATCTGGCGGCCCTGCGGGAACACGGTGTCCAAGTCCTCAGCCCGCGCGGTGACTTCACCGCCCGTGCCCACGCCACCGACGACCCGGCCGAGATCGGCCCGGTCGACTACGTCTTCCTCGGTCTGAAGGCCAACTCGTACGCGGCGTGCGGGCCGCTCATCGAGCCCCTTCTCACCGACACCACCGCGGTGATCGCGGCCCAGAACGGCATCCCCTGGTGGTACTTCCACCGGCACGGCGGCCCGCACGACGGGCACCGTATCGACAGCGTGGACCCGGGCGGCGCGGTCAGTGCGGTGCTCGCGCCCTCCCGGGCCATCGGCTGTGTCGTCTACGCGGCGACCGAGCTCGAAGGACCGGGTGTCGTACGGCACTTGGAAGGCACCCGGTTCTCCATCGGGGAGCCCGACCGCAGCCTCTCGCCCCGCTGCCAGGCCTTCAGTGAGGCCATGCAGGCCGGCGGGCTCAAGTGCCCGGTCGAACCGAACCTGCGGGACGACATCTGGCTCAAGCTGCTGGGCAACATCTCCTTCAACCCCATCAGCGCGCTGGCCCGTGCCACCATGCGCCAGATGTGCCTGCACGGCGGCACGCGCAAGGTCATCGAGACCATGATGGCCGAGACCCTCGCGGTGGCCGAGACCCTCGGCTGCACCGTCGGCGTCTCCATCGAACGCCGTCTCGCCGGTGCCGAACGCGTCGGCGACCACCGCACCTCCACCCTCCAGGACCTGGAGCGTGGCAAGCCCCTGGAACTCGACGTCCTGCTCACCGCCGTCATCGAGCTGGCGGAGATCACCGGTGTGGACGTGCCCACGCTCCGTACCGTCCACGCCCTCTCCGACCTGCTCGCGCTCCGGTCCGCCGCATGACGGAACCGGGCACCCACGCCATCGGGTCGGGACCTCGGATCCGGCCGAACGCCGGCACCGAGGTCCCGATGGCCCATGCGATCGGCCGGCAGATCATCCGGGCGGGGCTGGCCGACCGGGACTTCATCGAGCGTTCGACCTCCGGCTTCGAGGAGTACAGGCAGCTCGTCGAGCCCTGGACGGTGTCGCTCGCGGTGAAGGTGACGGGCGTACCGGCCGGTGTCCTAAGGGAGTTGGCGCACACGTACGCGTGCGGTGAGCCGTTGCGGGCGGGCGCCGGCACCGAGGGCGAGGAGGACCGCGCGCTGCTCAACCTGTCGCTGCTCACCGGGCGCGGTCATGACGACCGGGAGCGGCGCATGCCCTTCCATCTCGTCCGACATGCCCCTCCCGTCGATCTGACGGATGAGGCGTATCCGCTCCGGCTCACCAAGGGACACCGTCTGGACTCGTACAACACCCGCCTGCAGAAAGGTGGTTCGGCGCCGTCGCTGCGGCGGGCCGAGTGTGTCGAGCTGAGTCCCGAGGACGCCGAGCGCTACGGCGTGGTGGTCGGCGAAGAGGTGCGGGTCGCGACCAGGCTGGGCTCAACGGCGGCGCCGGTGTGGGTGGATCCGGCGCTGCGGCCCGGCCTGGCGTTCATGACCGGCGGTCCGCCGACCGGGGCGGACCCCAAGCAGGTGGCGGGAAAGGACAGTTGCCCGGTCGCCGGGGCCGTGGAGTTCGAGGCCGCCGCGATCCGGATCGAGAAGCTGCCCGTCGTGGCGATGCGGAGGTGACACCGGACATGGAACGAGTCATGGAACGACACAAGGCCGTTCGCCTCGGCGCCGGGGCGGTCTCGTCACGACCGGAGACCCTGGCCCCCGAGGAGCCGCTGGAGATCCGCCTCGACGCGGTGTGTACGACGCCCCGCCGGCCCGTCCACGACACTCCCCCGGTCCGTGTCGATCCGGGGCTCGCGAGCCTCCCCGACCGGCTCCGCGCAGCTCAACGGGTCGTCGACCGGACCGGGGGCCTGCGCGGCCACTCCATGAACGTGTACGCGGGCGAGGACCGTGTCACCCTGGCGGCCGCTGCGGCCGCTCAGGGCTGACGGTCCTGCCCGCTGCACGACGGCGGGACCCCGACCGGCGGGGAGCGCCCCCTGCGCCCTCGGGGTCCCGCCTCAGTCGTGTGCCGTCAGCACTTCTCCCGCAGCGAGTGCAGGTAGGCGCTGGAACGGCGGGCGAACGTGAGGGATTCGGCGGGCTGGTCGTGCTCGGCCTGCCAGTGGTGGGCCAGGCGCTCGCCGCGCAGCCGGGTCACGGCGGAGATGAACTTCTGGTAGTCGATGTCTCCGTCGCCGACGTCGGTCATGCGGTAGCCGTAGGTGTTGGCCGGGTCGCTCACTCCGTCCTTGACGTGGAAGAGCGGGTAGCGGTGGGGCTGCCTGAGGACGTAGTTCAGGGGTTCGAAGGGCGCGGGTGTGCCGTCGGGCCGCTGGGAGAAACGGAACTGGCCGGAGTACGCCCAGAAGATGTCCATCTCCAGGAACACCAGGTCGGGGTCGGTCTCCTTGAGCAGGACGTCGTAGAGGCGGACCTTCGGGTTGTCGGTGGCGAAGGAGAATTCCTCGGAGTGGTTGTGCTGGTAGAACTTCATGCCGCGTGCCCTCGCCGCGGCTCCGTAGGTGTTGAACTCCTCGGCGGCGCGCTTCCACGCGTCGACGGTCGAGCCGTAGCGGAACGGCCCTGAGGCGGTGCCGATGTGCTTGAGGCCGAGGGCCTGGGCGTCGTCGAGGACCTTGGTGAGGTTCTGGGCGAAGGTGTAGGCGTTCGGGTCGTCGGAGTAGTAGCCGACGTGGCTGCCGATCGGAGTCAGGCCGTGGTCGCGGGCCAGGCGCTTGAGCTGGGCGAGGGTGATCGGTCCGGCCGAGCCCTGGGTGTAGCCGGCGAACTCGACCTCGTCGTAGCCGTACTTCTCCAGTTCGGCGAAGACAGGGGCGAAGCCGAGGGTGGAGACCTTGTCGCGGAGGCTGTAGAGCTGGATGCCGAGGCGGCCGGGCGGCAGCACGGGGCGCCCGCGGCCGTGGCCGTGCCCGGTGGTGCCGGTCGCGGCCGCGGTGGCGGCGGTCGCCGGGGTCGTCGCGGCGCCGAGCAGGGCGGCCGCGGTGGCGCCGGCCGCCACGCCGAGCATGCCTCGTCTGGTGAGGCGGTGGGTGAGTTCGGGGTCGGGCTGGAACATGCGGCTCATGGCTGGGTTCTCCTCGGGTCAGAGGGCGTTGTCAGTGGTGGGTGCTTCACTGGTGAGCAGTCCGGAAAGACCGGCCAGTCGGAGCAGGAGTGACTTCACGTCGGTGGCCGCGATGCGGTCGCCGACGGCGCGGGGGGTGGAGCAGATGAGGAGCGGACCGTCGTCGTCGCTCTCGGGGATGCGGCCGTGGCTGCCGCGAATAGGTGACGGGTCGAGGGGCACGACCGCCATGCGATAGCGCAGGCCGAGTTTCTTGCGGGCCAGCGCGGTGGCCGCCTTGACCTTGACGTAGGGGTCGAGCGGGTCCATGAAGAGTTCGACCGGGTCGTAGCCGGGTTTGCGGTGGATCTCGACCAGCTGCGCGAAGTCGGGCGCGCGGTCGTCGTCGAGCCAGTAGTAGTACGTGAACCAGGCGTCCGGCTCCGCCACGGCGACGAGTTCGCCGGAGCGCGGATGGTCGAGGTGGTGGGCCTTCTTGCCCTCGTCGTCGAGGAGTTGCTCGATGCCGGGCAGGCCGTCGAGGGCGGCCCGGGTGGCGTCCAGGTCCTCGGGGCGGCGCACATAGACGTGGGCGATCTGATGGTCGGCGACCGCGAAGGCACGGGAGGCCATCGGGTCGAGGTACTCCATGCCGTCCTGGGTGTGCACCTCGAGGAGTCCGGCGCGGCGCAGGGCGCGGTTGATGTCGACGGGCCGGGCCGCGCGGGTGATCCCGTACTCGGACAGCGCGACGACGGTACGGCCTTGTGCGCGGGCGTCGTCCAGGAGCGGGGCCAGCGCCCTGTCGAGGTCGGCGGCGGCTTTCAGGGAGCGTGGGTCGTCGGGGCCGAAGCGTTGCAGGTCGTAGTCGAGGTGGGGGAGGTAGCAGAGCGTCAGGTCGGGGTGGCGGGTGTCGATGATGTGGCGGGTCGCGTCGATGATCCACTGGCTGGAGACCAGGTCCGCGCCGGGGCCCCAGAAGTGGAAGAGGGGGAAGGTGCCGAGTTTTTCGGTGAGTTCGTCGTGCAGGGCCGGGGGGCGGGTGTAGCAGTCGGGTTCCTTGCGGCCGTCGGCGTAGTAGACGGGGCGGGGGGTGACGGTGAAGTCGGTGTCGGCGCCCATGGCGTACCACCAGCAGATGTTGGCGACGGTGTAGCCGGGGTGGGCGCGGCGGGCGGCGTCCCAGAGCTTGTCGCCGGCGACCAGACCGTTGTGCTGTCGCCACAGGAGTACGTCGCCGAGCTCGCGGAAGTACCACCCGTTGCCGACGATGCCGTGCTCCGAGGGGTGGGCGCCGGTGAGAAAGGTGGACTGGGCGGCGCAGGTGACGGCGGGCAGGACGGTCTCGAGCGGGGCGTGGGAGCCGGATCCGGCGAGGGACTTGAGGTGGGGCATGTGGTGGAGGAGACGGGGGGTGAGGCCGACGACGTCGAGGACGAGGAGAGGGGCCGGTCCCGCCTGCGGGGGGTGGTGGTTCATGGCAGCTCCTTCAGGCCGAGGTCCGTCAGCAGGTCGCGCACGAGGGTGAGTTCGGCGGCGATGCCGTCGGCGAGCTGGGGGCGGCCGCGGGGGCGTAGTTCGGGTGGGAGGGCCTGCCAGGTGTAGGTCTCGACCTCCAGGTGGCGGGTGAGGGGGTGCGGGCCGCCGACGAGCCGGGTGAGGGCGGATGTGAGGACGGGGAGCGTGGAGGTGAGGGGTGTGGCGGGGGACGCGTGCAGGGGGACGTGGAAGTGGGCGCGCCAGGGTGCCCCGTCGGGCAGGGCGTCGCCGGCGAGGGCCTCGCCGAGGTCGTCGGTGCCGCGCAGGCCCGCGGCGGTGGAGGTGCGGGTCTGGTGCAGGAAGCGGGGTTCGTCGAAGGCTGCGAGTGCCTCGCGGACCTCGGGCAGGTGGGGGTGTTCGGCGTGCAGGGCGGCGGAGAGCTGGGACTTGACGATCGGGACGCGGGCCGCGGTGAGCGCGTCCAGGGCGGTGTGCGGGTCTTCGAAGGAGGTGGCGAGGTGGCAGGTGTCGACGCAGATGCCGATGCGGTCGTGGGCGATCGCGGTCAGCGGTGCGATGGCGTCACCGGTGGTCTCGACGACGCAGCCGGGTTCGGGTTCGAGGCCGACGCGGATGGAGCGGCCGGTCAGCTCCTGGAGGGCGTCGAGGCGTTCGGCGAGGGTGAGCAGGGCGGTGCGGGCCTTGTCGGCGCTTCCGTCGTCGTAGCCGGTGCGCCAGGCGAGCGGCAGGGTGGAGATGCTGCCCTCGGTGACGTCGTCGGGAAGGAGTCCGGTCAGGACGCGGGCCAGGGCGGTGGTGTGGTCGAGGCGTTCGGGGTCGGTCCAGTCCGGCTTGTAGACGCGGTACTTGACCTCCTCGGCGCCGAAGCCCTCGTAGGGAAAGCCGTTGAGGGTGACGACTTCGAGGCCGCGGCGGTCGAGTTCGCAGCGCAGTTCGCGCAGTGCGGAGGGGTCGCTGACCAGGGCGTGGGCGGCGTCGCGGGCGAGCCACAGGCCGATGCCGAGGCGGTCGCGGCCGAGGCGGCGGCGGACGGGTTCGCAGTGGTCGCGGAGCTGGGCGAGGACGCCGTCGAGGGTTTCGGCGGGGTGGACGTTGGTGCAGTAGGCGAGGTGGACGGTGGTGCCGTCGGGGTGGCGGAAGCGCATGGCTCACGCCCCGCCGCGGAGGATGGAGTTGCCCTCGTGGGTGGCTTCGGTGGTCGCGATGTCGAGGTCGAGCCGGCCGCTGAGTCCGTAGAAGGCGACGGGGTTGCGCCACAGGACGCGGTCGACGTCGTCCTCGGTGAAGCCCTCGGCGAGCATGAGGTCGCCGACTTTGCGGGTCTTGAGGGGGTCGCTGCGGCCCCAGTCGGCGGCGGAGTTCACCAGGACCTGTTCGGGGCCGTAGGAGCGCAGGATCGCGATCATCCGCTCCTCGTCCATCTTGGTGTCGGGATAGACGGAGAACCCGAGCCAGCAGCCGCTGTCCTTGGCCTCCTTGACGGTGGTCTCGTTGAGGTGGTCGATCAGGACCCGGTCCGTCGGCAGGGCGGATTCGCGGACGACGTCGAGGGTGCGGCGCAGACCGGCGAGCTTGTCGCGGTGCGGGGTGTGGACCAGTGCGGGCAGTTGATGGTCGGCGGCGAGCTGGAGCTGGGCGGCCAGGGCGGTGTCCTCGGCGGGGGTCATCGAGTCGTAGCCGATCTCCCCGACGGCGACGACCTGGTCCTTGACGAGATAGCGGGGCAGTTCGTCGAGGACGGGGAGGCAGCGCGGGTCGTTGGCCTCCTTGGGGTTCAGGGCGAGGGTGCAGTGGTGGGCGATGCCGTACTGGGCGGCGCGGAAGGGCTCCCAGCCCAGCAGGGCATCGAAGTAGTCGAGGAAGGAGGCGGGAGAGGTGCGGGGCTGGCCGAGCCAGAAGGACGGCTCGACGACGGCGCGGACGCCGGCGTCATGCATGGCCTGGTAGTCGTCGGTGGTCCGGGACGTCATGTGGATGTGGGGGTCGAAGATGCGCATCAGGACTCCTTGCCGTGGGTGCCGTCCGCGCCGCTGTGGCCGTGGTCGGCGGCCGGCGCGGGTGGGGTGGCGGTGGGGTCGGTCAGGGTCAGGACGCGGTGCAGGTCCTCGGGCACGGGACGGCCGGCGGCGGTGCGTTCGGCGGCGTAGTCGCCGAGCATCCGGGCGAGTTCGGCGTCCGCGTGGGCCCGCCGGTCGAGGTCGGCCACCTCGGCGACGGGCACGCCGGTGAACAGGCACTTCAGGACGGCGTGGCGCCACTGGTGGGCGTCGAGGTGGCGGGCGGCGTAGGGGCCGACGGCGGCGGCCAGGAGGCGGGTGTCGTTGGTGCGCAGGGCGTCCTCGACGAGCGGGAGGGCCTCGGGGCCGGGCACGAGGTGGGGCAGGGCGTGCAGGACGGCACGGCGTTCGGCGGCGGTGCCCTGGGAGTAGACCCGGGTCAGGGCGGCGGTGTCGGCGTGGGCCGCGTGCAGGATCAGGATGCGGGCGGCGTCGGCGTGTTCGGGGCCGCAGCGGCGTCCGGCCTCGGCGAGGCGCAGCTCCCACACGGAGATGGGGCCGTGGGCGCCGGGGTGGGCGGCGGCCTCGTCGAGGGCCTGGTCGAGCCAGGCGCGGGCGGTTTCGCCGAGGTGTTCGGCGAGTTGGCTGTGCAGGTTGTGCAGCGGGGTTCGGGCGAGGGTGGTGCCCTGGGTGTCCGCGGCAGGGGTTGCCTGGTGGGCATGAGCGTCAGCGTGGGTCATGGGGTGCTTCCTTGTGAGAGCGCCTCTGCCTGACGGAGGAACGGGAGGGAGAGTTCGGCGAAATGGGGGCCCGCGTGGGAGTGGCGGGGCAGTTCGACGACCGTCAGGCCCCGGTAGCCGGTGTCGGCCAGGGCGGCGAGGACCGGCGGGAAGTCGATGTCGCCGTCGCCGAAGGGGAGGTGTTCGTGGACGCCCCGGCGCATGTCCTCGATCTGGACGTGGCGCAGCCAGGGGCCCGCGGCGCGTATGCAGTCGGCGGGCGGCAGGGGTTCGAGGCACTGGCAGTGGCCGATGTCGAGGGTCAGACCGAGGGCCGGCGGGTCGCCGAGGGTGGTGCGGAGGTGGTGGAAGTCGGCGAGGGTGGCGAGGAGGTGGCCTGGTTCGGGTTCGACGGCGAGGGGGATGCCAGCGGTGGTGGCGGTGTCCAGGACGGGGGCGAGGGTCTCGGCCAGGCGTTTCCACGCCGTGTCCGGGTCCGTGCCCGTCGGGGTGATGCCGCTGAAGCAGTGCACGGCGTGGGCGCCGAGGTCGGTGGCGACCTGGACGGCCCGGACCAGCAGGTCGACGCGGCGGGCGCGGTCGTCCGGGTCGGGGTCGAGCAGCGAGGGACCGTGTTTGCGGCGCGGGTCCAGCACATAGCGGGCGCCCGTCTCGACGGTGACGGTCAGGCCGAGCGCGTCCAGTCGGTGCGCGAGGCGGCGGGTGCGGGCGGCCAGGTCCGGTGCGAGGGGGTCCAGGTGCATGTGGTCGAGCGTCAGACCGACACCGTCGTAACCGAGATCGGCGAGCAGGGTCAGGGCGTCGTCCAGGCGGAGGTCTGCGAGACCGTTGGTGCCGTAGCCGAAGCGGAGGGGGGTGACACGGGGTGCGGGTCGGGGCGGGGCGAGGGGGTCGGTCATGTGACGCTCACCTTTCTCGCGAGGCGTCCTGCCAGGGGGGCGAGGGCGGTGGTGAGCAGAGCCGTGGCGGTCGCGCCCTTGGTGCCCGAGCGGGCGGTCAGGGCGGCCTGGAGGGGGATCGTGGCTCGGATGCCGGCAGTGACGGCTCGTTGGGTGAGCGGGGGTGAGGGGTTGAGGGTGGCGTGGAAGTAGGAGCGGGCGGTGGTGCTCGCGTAGGTGGCGGCCAGGGCGAGACGCAGGGCAGTGCTCGTGTCGAGGGGTTCGGAGTCGGCGCCGGGCCGGCGCGGTCGGCGTGGCAGCGGGGACACCGCCGCGGCGGCCGGGTCCGCGAGGGGCGCCGGGCTCGCCAGGTCGCGCGCTCCGGTACCTCGCCGGGTTCCGTCGGTCCGGTCCGACGGGAACGCACGCCGTCGAGTCAGCGTCCGCGTCAGCGCGGCAGTCGCGGCAAGCGCTGCGAAGGGGGCCAGGGGTGCGCCGCCCTGGGCTTCACGGCGGGACACGGTGGTGACCGCGAGAGTGTGGGCGCTGAGCAGTGCGGCGGAGGGCAGGGCTCGGCGGAGGCTGCGTACGGCACCGGGAACGGCTGCCGCACCCCGGGCCGGCCGACGCTCGTCGGCGACGGTCGTGACCCACGTACGGCACGCACCGACCTTCCGGCCCACACCGCCCGCCCCAGCCTTCGGAGTAGAGACGCCTGTGGCCTCCACTCGGACCGCACCGCCCTCGCGGCCCCCGTCATCCACCGCACTCCTCCGACCCGCGGCGTCGGCCCCGGCTGTCGCCGCCGCGCCGAGCAGCAGGTCCAGTCCTCGTGCCGCTGCCATGGCGAACGGTCCTGCCGGGGTGTTCTTCAGGGCCAGGTCGTACGCCCAGACCGTGGCCGCGAGGGGTACCGCGACCGTGAGGGCGGGGCGGCCCGCGCAGGCCGCCAGGGTGAGGCCCGCGCCGGTGAGGGCGCAGGCCGCGCCGAGGGCTGCCGTGGGGTGGATACGGCCGGAAGGCAGGGGGCGGTGGGGGCGTTCCACGGCGTCCACGTCGCGGTCGGCCCAGTCGTTGAGGGCCATGCCGGCCTCGTAGAGGCAGACGGAGGACGCGATGGCGAGGAGGGTGCGGGAAGTGGGCCGTGCGGAGGCTGCCGCCGCTCCGGCGAGGGCGTCGCCGGGAACGGTGAACAGGGCCGGGAGGCGCAGGAGTTCAGCCCAGGCGCGGGCGCGGCTGGTGTGCGCACGCCCCGGTGAGGGGGTGGGTGGGGAGGCCTCCTCGAGCGAGGTCGTGCGGAGGGGTGTCGTCGGCCCGCCCACCCCCTCGGACCGGCCGTCCACCGCTGCCCTGCTCGCCTTCATCGCTGCTCCCCCGTGCCGTCGCCGTGAGCCGTGTTCCGGCCGCGGCCGTCTCCCGGCAGGACCCCGGTGGGCCGTGCCCGGAGCCGTTCCGCGAAGGCCATCAACTCCGCGTACTGCTCCCCCAGTCCCGAAGGCCCCTGCCCCACCGGGTCCTTGAAGTAGAAGCCCAGCTCGCCCAACGGACCGGACAGGCCCCGCTCCTGAGCGCGGGCGGCCAGGCGGGCCAGGTCGAGTACGAGCGGTGCGGCCAGGGCGGAGTCGCAGCCCTGCCAGGTGGTCTGGAGGATCATGCGGGTGCCGAGGAAACCGTCGAAGGCGATGTGGTCCCAGGCGGTCTTCCAGTCGCCGAGCGCGGGGACGTCGTCGATGTGGACCTCGCCCTCGGGGGTGGTGGCGAGGGTGTCGGCCAGGACCCGCTCCTTGCCGGCGTTCTTCGCCGCGGCGGCCGCCGGGTCGGCGAGCGAGGCTCCGTCGCCGCCGCCGAGGAGATTGGTGCCGGACCAGGCCCGGACCGTCAGGGCGCGCTGGGTGAACATCGGGCCCAGGACGGACCGGAGCAGGGTCTGGCCGGTCTTGCCGTCGCGGCCCGCGAACGGAAGGCCCGAGGACTCGGCCAGTCGCCGAAGGGAAGGGTGGTGCAGGCCCGTGGAGGGCGTGAAGTTCACATACGCGCAGCCTGCCCGCAGGGCCGCCGCCGCGTAGAGGGAGCTCGGGGGCAGGGCGTCGCCGGCCGGGGCGGGCTCGGTGGAGGCCACGTTCACCACGACCGCGCGCGCCAGCCGGCACCGTCGTACAAAGGACCGTATGTCCGCGGCGAAGGCGGCGATCAGGTCCTCCTCGGTCCTGGTGTCGCCGGGGAGGGGACCGCCTGGTCTGATCTCCCGTTCGGCGGCGGCGAGTTCGGCGCTCACCGCGGTCGGCAGGCCGTGTGGCAGGACGCCGCCGGCCGCCAGGGCCTCCGCCCTTTTGGGCAGGGGGCAGTCCAGGGTGTCGTGGCCGCCGAAGACCAGGGCGGACAGGGCGGGCAGGCCGCTCTCGGTGAAGGGCGGGGTCTCGGTGATCAGGCCCGTCGGCGGATGCAGGCCCGCGGTCATGGCGGCGCAGCCCGCGACGACTGTGGTGGCGACGGAACCGCGGGCCCCGATCAGCCAGACGCCGACGCGCGGTACGGATTCGGACGCGGACATGGCAGCCTCCTTGCCGAGCACATGGGTGAGCAGACCCTGCGACGTAGGGATGGACGACGAGGGGTGAAGACGGCGGGCGGGAGTCCGGCGTCCCCCGCCCGCCGTCGCTCAGTCGCCCTGCGAAGCCACCGTCGAGGAGGCCTTCGCGGGCAGTTCCCTGATCCGGATGTCGCGGAACGACACCTGGTCGTCGGCTCCGTGGTTCTGGATGCCGACGTGCCCGTCACGCAGGCTGCGGGCCGGATCGGTGTTGGTGAAATCGTTGATCTTCACGCCGTTGAGCCAGACGCGCAGGCGTTCGCCCTGCACGCGGATCTCGTACGTGTTCCACTCCCCTGGCGGGTTCAGCGCACGGTCGCGCTTGTTCAGGTCGGCGGAGCGGAAGCCGTAGACGGACCCTGTCGTCTTCTCGGGTACGTCGGTGGCGTCGATCTGGATCTCGTAGCCGTTGTCCACGGCGGACCAGGGGTCGTCCGAGGGTGGGAAGCCCACGAACACACCGGAGTTGTCGTCCCCCGAGGCGCCGGCCATCTTCCAGTCGAGCTTCAGCGAGTACGACCCGAGGCTCTGCCCGGAACCGGCGTACCAGAGCATCCCCATGCCGCCCGACGACGTGAGTGTGCCGTCGTCGGACAGGGTGAAGGAGCCGGGGCCCGCCTGTTTCCAGCCGGCCAAAGAGTCGGCGGTGCCGTCGAAGAGCGGACGGTAGCCGTTCTCCGGTCGGCAGTCGGCCTGTGCGGCGCCGGTCGCATACCGGATTCCGCCCAGCAGGTGGCCGCGGAAGGCGGGATCGGCGTACGACTCCTTGGTGTGGCCGAAGCCGGTGTAGAAGGCCCGGCCGCCCTGGTAGTCCTGGCACCAGGCGATCGGATGGTCGCCGTTCATCGTGCCGCCGGTGTACGACGACTCGTCGAGGGAGGCCAGGACATGGACCCGGTCGCGCGGGTTGGTGCGGTAGTTGTACCACTCGTCGGTGCGGTTCCACGTCCGGGAGAGTTCTGACGTGGCCGGGTGGGCGCGGTCCTCGACCACCACGGTGGCCGGTTGGATCGCCGGGTGCGACTGGAACCAGGCGCCGGCGAGGCCGCCGTAGAACGCCCAGTCGTACTCGGTGTCGGCGGCGGCGTGGATGCCGACGTATCCGCCGCCGTGCCGGATGTAGCCCTCGAAGGCGCGCTGTTGGGTGGGGTCGAGGACGTCTCCGGTGGTGGAGAGGAACACGACCGCGTCGTAGCGGCGCAGGTTGCGGGGCGTGAACGCGGCCGCGTCCTCCGTCGCGTCGACCGAGAAGCCGGCGCTCGCGCCCAGTTCCCGTACGGCCGCGACTCCTTCGGGGATCGAGTCGTGCCGGAAGCCGGCCGTCTTGGAGAAGACCAGCACCCGATCGCCGTCCGCGGAGTGCGACGCGGCGGGTCCGGACACGCAGCCGAGGAGCAGGGCAGCTCCCACAACCGCCGTCGTCCATCGTCCAGTTGTGTGCATACGAGCCCCTCCTCTCAGCCGGTCGTGAAGGTGAAGTCGTCCACGTCGAACAGGGCGCCGGTGCCGCTGCCCTTGAAGACCAGGTACAGGGTGGTGGTGCCCCTGGGTGCGCGGGACAGGCCCGCGGTGACGTCCTGGAAGGTCTCCCAGCCGCCGGTCACCGGCACGGTCGCCTTGCCGAGCAGGGTGCCGGTCGCGGACCCCGCTCGGATCTCCAGCGTGCCGCCGGCACCGCCGGAGGACACCCTCGCCGATACGGACTTGGCGTTGCTCAGCACGTACGGGGTGAAGGAGATCCAGTCGCCGTTGTCGATGTCGCCGACCGTGTTGCCGCCGTGTGCCGTGTCCTTGGCGATGACCGAGACACCGGAGCCGGTGCCGAAGTGCTCGGCCTGGCGGTGCCTGGGCTGCAGGACGCTCTGGTCGTGGGTGGTCAGCGGGGCCTGGCCGCCGCCACCGTTGTCGGTGTACTCGGCGTCCATCACGCCGAAGATGTTGGCGTCCTCGTCGTGGCCGCCGTCGGCGCTGGTCTGGAGGGTGCCGGTGCAGCCGTTGGCGGAGGTGACGGGGTGGCCGTGGCTGTCGTGGCCGAGGACGAAGGTGACCTTGACCTTGGCGCAGTCGATGGGCCGGCCGTCCTCGGGGTCGCTCACGCGGACCTTGAACGGGATCGCGTCTCCGAAGCTGAACAGCTGGCCGTCCTGCGGCAGTTCGAGGGTCACCTTGGGGGCGGTGTTGCCGACGACGATCTGCACGCTTGCGCTGCCGGTGCGGCCGGAGGGGTCCTTGGCGGTCAGGGTCGCGGTGTAGGTGCCGTTCTTCTTGTACTTGTGTGTCGGGTTCGCCGCCGTGGACGTGCCGCCGTCGCCGAAGTCCCAGCTGTAGGTGAGGGCGTCGCCGTCCTGGTCGCTGGTGCCCGCGGAGGAGAACCGGACCCGCAGCGGTGCCTGTCCGGACGTCCGGTCGGCCGATGCCTGGGCGACCGGGGAGTGGCCGTCGGTGGCGTTCTCGATGCGGTACAGGGCGGAGTTCTCGTCGCCGCCGAACCAGGAGACGCCGTAGTCGAGGACGTACAGCGCGCCGTCGGGGCCGAAGGCCATGTCCATCACCTGGGTGCCGGTCCAGGGGATGTCGTTGATCGACTGGACGGTTCCGTCGGAGTCGCTGGTGATCCGCTTGATCCAGCGGCGGCCGAACTCCCCGGCGAAGAAGTCGCCGTCGTAGGCCTCGGGGAACTTCACGGGTGAGTCGAGTGCGGGGTCGTAGTGGTAGACCGGGCCGCCCATCGGGGACTCGGAGCCGGTGCCGAACTCGGGTACCGATCCGTTGTCGTAGGGGATCCAGGCGGCCTGCGCGGGGGGAAGGTCGGTGAGGCCGGTGTTGTGCGGGGAGTTGTTCTTCGGCGCGGCGCAGTCGAAGGCGGCGCCCGAGGTGCCGGTGGCGAAGTCGTAGTCGACGTAGGCGTCGTTGTCGCCGGTGCAGTACGGCCAGCCGAAGTTGCCGGGGCCGGTCACCCGCGCGAACTCGACCTGGCCTGCGGGGCCTCGGGCCGGGTCCGCGGCACCGGCGTCGGGGCCGTAATCGCCGACGTAGACGATCCCGGTCTGCTTGTCGACGCTGAAGCGGAACGGGTTGCGGAAGCCCATGGCGTAGATCTCGGGCCGGGTCTTGTCCGTGCCGGGCGCGAAGAGGTTGCCGTCGGGGATCGCGTAGGAGCCGTCGGCGTTGACCTTGATGCGCAGGATCTTGCCGCGCAGGTCGTTGGTGTTGCCGGCGGTGCGCTGGGCGTCGAAGACCGGGTTGCGGTTCGCGCGTTCGTCGATGGGGGTGAACCCGTCGGACTGGAAGGGGTTGGAGTCGTCGCCCGTCGACAGGTAGAGGTTGCCGGCCGCGTCGAAGTCGATGTCGCCGCCGACGTGGCAGCAGATGCCACGGGTGGCGGGGACGTCGAGGATCTTCGTCTCGCTGGCGGTGTCGAGGGTGCCGTCGGTCTTCAGGACGAACCGGGAGAGCCGGTTGACGCCGTCGAAGGGCGCGAAGTCGGCCGCGGTGCCGGTCTCGGGGGCGTCGCCCGCCGGGGTGTTCAACGGAGGTGCGTAGTACAGGTAGACGAAGCGGTTGGTGGTGAACTGCGGGTCCACGCCGACGCCTTGGAGGCCTTCCTCGTCGTGGGAGTAGACGTCGAGCTTGCCGGCGAGGCGGGTGGTGCCGGCCGCGTCGGTGATACGCAGTTCGCCGTCGCGTGAGGTGTGCAGGACCGAGCGGTTGGGGAGGACGGCGAGCGACATGGGCTCGCCGACCTCCGGTTCGCCCTTGGCGAGGGTGACCTGCTGGAAGTCCTCGGCGGCGGCCTGAGCGGCTCCCTGCTCGGCGACGGATGCGCCTGCCTGGGGAGCGGCGAGGGTGAGGGAGGCGCCGGCCAGCAAAAAGCCGGTGAGCAGGGCCGCCGCTCTGCGCCAGGGGGCACGTCGTCTGTTGGTCTCGATTCTGTCGGTACGGGTGGTGCGGTCTTTCCCGTGCACGGATGCCTCCGGAGTGGGGCCGGTTGTACGGGCGGGTGCGGTACGCCGGGATGCGCCGTCATCCCGGAACTGACCAGTGCGGCTTACTCGTTGCCGCCGAACGCCGCGTCGAACGAGGCCGACGGCGGCTCGAAGTCGTACGCCTTCAGTCGGTTCAGTGCCTCAGGTGCGCCCTGGAGCCGGTCCATGCCGGCGTCCTCCCACTCGACCGAGATGGGGCCCTGGTAGTCGATGGAGCGCAGCATGCGGAAGACGTCCTCCCAGGGGACGTCACCGTGGCCCGCGGAGACGAAGTCCCAGCCGCGGCGCGGGTCGCCCCAGGGCAGGTGGGAGCCGAGGCGGCCGTTGCGGCCGTCGAGGCGCTTGCGGGCTTCCTTGCAGTCGACGTGGTAGATCCGGTCGCGGAAGTCCCACAGGAAGCCGACGGGGTCGAGGTCCTGCCACACGAAGTGGGAGGGGTCGAAGTTGAGGCCGAAGGCCGCCCGACCGCCGACTGCCTCCACCGCGCGCTGGGTCGTCCAGTAGTCGTAGGCGATCTCGCTCGGGTGGACCTCGTGGGCGAACCGCACGCCCTCGGCGTCGAAGACGTCGAGGATCGGGTTCCAGCGTTCGGCGAAGTCCTCGTAGCCGCGGTCGATCATCGACTCGGGGGCGGGCGGGAACATGGCGACCAGGTGCCAGATGGCGGAGCCGGTGAAGCCGATGACGGTGTCGACGCCGAAGGCGCGTGCGGCCCGCGCGGTGTCCTTGATCCGGTTCGCGGCCCGCTGCCGGACGCCTTCCGGGTCGCCGTCGCCCCACACCTCGCCCGGCAGGATGGCCTGGTGGCGTTCGTCGATGATGGCGTCGCACACGGCCTGGCCGACCAGGTGGTTGGAGATCGCCCAGCACTTGAGGCCGTACTTGTCGAGCAGCGCGTGCCGGGAGTCCAGGTACGACGGATCGGCGAGCGCCTTGTCGACCTCGAAGTGGTCCCCCCAGCAGGCGAGTTCGAGTCCGTCGTAGCCGAAGTCGCGGGCGAGGCGGCAGACGTCTTCGAGGGGGAGGTCGGCCCACTGGCCGGTGAAGAGCGTGAACTGGCGCGGCATTTTCCGGAGCCTCCTCAGACGGCTATCGGGGTGTAGACGGAGTTCTTCTCGGCGCTCTCCTCCACGGCCGCGAGCACCCGCTGGACCTGGAGCCCGTCGGCGAAGGAGGGTTCGGGGCGGCGGCCCTCGGCGATCGCGTGGACGAGGTCGCGGGCCTGGTGGACGAAGGTGTGCTCGTAGCCGAGGCCGTGGCCGGGCGGCCACCAGGCGTCCAGGTAGGGGTGGTCGGGCTCGGTGACGAGGATGCGGCGGAAGCCGGCGTGCGCCGCGGGTTCCGTGGCGTCGTGGTAGGAGAGTTCGTTGAGGCGTTCCAGGTCGAAGGCCAACGAGCCGCGCTCGCCGTTGAGTTCGATGCGCAGGGAGTTCTTGCGGCCGGTGGCGTAGCGGCTGGCCTCGAAGGAGGCGAGGGCGCCGGAGGTGAGGCGCCCGGTGAACAGGGCCGCGTCGTCGACGGTGACCTGGCCGGTGCCGGTCCCGGAGGCGGCGGCGAGGCCCTTGACGGCGCCCTGGGCCAGCGGCCGTTCCCGTACGAAGGTCTCCGTCAGGGCCGAGACGCCGGACAGTGGTTCTCCGGCCAGGTACTGGGCGAGGTCGACGATGTGCGCGCCGAGGTCGCCGAGCGAGCCCGAGCCGGCCTGTTCCCGGCGCAGCCGCCAGGTCAGCGGGAACTGCGGGTCCACGAGCCAGTCCTGGAGGTAGGTCACCCGCACGTGCCGCAGTGTGCCGAGCCGTCCTTCGGCCACCATCCGGCGGGCCAGCGCGGTGGCGGGCAGCCTGCGGTAGTTGAAGCCGACCATCGCCAACTGGCCGCGCCTGAACGCCTCTTCGGCGGCAAGGGTCATCACCTGTGCCTCCTCGACGGTGTTGGCGAGGGGTTTCTCGCACAGCACGTGCTTGCCCGCGGCGAGCGCGGCGAGCGCGATCTCGGCGTGGCTGTCGCCGGGGGTGCAGATGTCGACGAGGTCGACGTCGTCCCGCTCGATCAGCGCCCGCCAGTCGGTCTCGGCGGCCGCCCAGCCGTGCCGGTCGGCGGCCCGGCGCACGGCTTCCGCGTCCCGTCCGCAGATCGCGGCGAGCACCGGGCGGCGGGGCAGGTCGAAGACGCGTCCGACGGTCCGCCAACCCTGGGAGTGGGCGGCACCCATGAAGGCGTAACCGACCATGCCGACCCGGAGCGGCGGCACCTCGGCCTCTCCTGACTGCTGCGGCTGTGCCATGCGCGATGTCCTCCTCGTCGTCGTGGCGCGGTGGGGGGTGCAGCCCGGTCCGTCGACGAACCGGGCACCTGGGACCTGCTCCTCGGATCGCTCCGGCCGGGACGCGCTGCTGCTCACAGCGGGCTCGGCCCGTAAGCCAGGCCCCGGATCGGTACGCCTCACTTGAAGCCGGTGGACATGTACTGGTCGACGTTGGTCTTGTCGACGACGGCCGAGTAGAGGGTGAGCGAGGCCGGGATCTCGAACTCGGAGAGGCCGCCGATGCCCTTGGACTGGCCGAGGGCGCGGGCGAGGTCGATCGCGGAGGCGGCCATGGTCGGCGGGTAGAGGACGGTCGCCTTGAGGACGCCGTTGTCCTGCTTGATGGCCTGGAAGGCGGACAGCGCGCCCGCGCCGCCGACCATCAGGAAGTCGTCGCGGCCGGCCTGGTCGATGGCGCGCAGCGCGCCCACGCCCTGGTCGTCGTCGTGGTTCCACACCGCGTCGAAGCTCGACTGGGCCTGCAGGAGCTGGGCCATCTTGGCCTGCCCGGACTCCACCGTGAACTCGGCGGCCTGGCGGGCCACCTTCCTGACGTTCGGGTAGTTCTTCAGGGCGTCGTCGAAGCCCTTGGTGCGCTGCTTGGTGAGTTCCAGGTTGTCGAGTCCGGCCAGTTCGATGACCTTGGCGTTCGACTTCCCCTTGAGTTTCTCGCCGATGTAGTGGCCGGCGTTGAGGCCCATGCCGTAGTTGTCGCCGCCTATCCAACAGCGGTACGCCTGCGGGGTGTTGAAGATGCGGTCCAGGTTCACGACCGGGATCCCGGCGCGCATCGCCTTGAGCCCGACCTGGGTGAGGGCCTTGCCGTCCGCGGGCAGCACGACCAGGACGTCGACCTTCTTGTTGATCAGGGTCTCTATCTGGCCGATCTGCTGGGCGGTGTCGTTGGAGCCCTCGGTGATCTCCAGGGTGACGTCCGAGTACTTCTTCGCCCGGTTCTTGGCGTTGTCGTTGATGGCGTTGAGCCAGCCGTGGTCGGCCTGGGGTCCGGCGAAGCCGATGGTGACCGGCTTGCCGGGCGAGTCGGAGGCGGCCGGCTGGTCGTTCGCGGCGGGCTCGTCGTCGCCGGAGTCGTTGCTGGTGCAACCTGCGAGGAGGGCACCGGCCCCGACGGCGGCGGTCCCGAAGAGCAGCCCTCTGCGACTGGTGAAGCGGCTCATGTGCTGTGGCATGGCGGTGAACCCTTTCCTCAGGTCGTGCTTGCGGTACGGCGCTGGACCAGCACGGCGGCGACGATGATCGCGCCCTTGGCGATCTGCTGGACGTCGCTCTGCAGGTTGTTCAGGGCGAAGATGTTGGTGATCGTGGTGAAGATCAGGACGCCGAGCACGGAGCCCGTGATGGTGCCGCGGCCCCCGCTGAGCAGGGTTCCGCCGATGATCGCGGCGGCGATGGCGTCGAGTTCGTAGAGGTTGCCGTTGGTGTTCTGGCCGGAGCCGGACAGGACGATCAGCAGGAAGGCGGCGATGCCGCAGCACAGTCCGGACAGCAGGTAGAGGTAGAGGCGCTGGCGGCGGACGTCGATGCCGGCGAGCCGGGCGGCCTCGGCGTTGCCGCCGACGGCAACGGTACGCCGACCGAAGGTGGTGCGGTTCAGCACCAGCCAGCCGATGATCGTCACGACCGCGAAGACCAGGACGAGCGGCGGGATCCCGAGAACGTAGGCGTCGCGCTCCCCCAGGTCGAGGACGGAGGACACGGTCACGACCTGGGTGCTGCCGTCGGTGATCTGCAGGGCGAGTCCGCGGGCCGAGGCGAGCATGGCGAGCGTGGCGATGAAGGGGACCATCGCGCCGTACGCGATGAGCAGCCCGTTGACCAGGCCGCAGCCGACTCCGACGATCACCGCGGTGAAGAGGATGCCCGCGAAGCCGTACTCCTGGGTGGCGACGGTGGTGGCCCACACCGAGGAGAGGGCGACGATCGCGCCGACGGACAGGTCGATGCCGCCCGAGGTGATGACGAAGGTCATGCCGACGGTGACGACACCGATCACCGAGGCCTGGGTGAGGACGAGTTGGAGGTTGCGGGTGTCGAGGAACTCGTCGGGCTTGGTGATGCCGCCGATGAGGACCAGTACGGCGAGCACACCGAGGAGGGAGAGGGTGCGGACGTCGGCGTGGGCGAACACCCCTCGCCAGGCGGGCGGTTCGCTCACCGAAGGCACTTTGTCGGCGCTTCCCCGGGGCGGGGACACATGTTGCGTCATGACGCCGGGCTTCCTTCCATGACGAGGTCGAGTACACGGTGTTCGTCGAGCTCACGGGCGGGCGCCCGGTGGACGACACGGCCCTCGCGGAGCACCAGGACGCGGTCGGCGAGGCCGAGCACCTCGGGGACCTCACTGGAGACCAGCAGCACGGCCAGCCCTTCGTCGGCGAGGCGCCTCACGACGGCGTACAGCTCGGCGCGGGCGCCGACGTCGACGCCCCGGGTGGGTTCGTCGAGCAGCAGGACGCGGCAGCCGCGCAGCAGCCAGCGGGCCAGGACGGCTTTTTGCTGGTTGCCGCCGGACAGGGTGCGGATCGGCACGGAGGGGTTGTCGGGCCGCAGGGACAGTTCGCGGGTCGCCGCCCGGGCCGCGCCGAGTTCGGCGCCCCGGTCGATCCAGCCGGCCCGGGAGAAGCGGGACATGGAGGAGACGGAGACGTTGCGGGTGACCGACTCCAGCATCAGCAGGGCCTGCGCCTTGCGTTCCTCGGGGGCGAGCCCGATCCCGGCGCGAACGGCGGCGCGGACACTGCCGGGCTTCAACGCCGCGCCGTCCACGGTGACTTGACCGGCGGTGGGCTTGCGGGCGCCGTAGATCGTCTCCAGGATCTCGGAGCGTCCCGAGCCGACAAGTCCGGCGAGGCCCACGATCTCCCCGGGGTGGACCACGAGGTCGAGGGCCTCGAACTCGCCTGCCCGGGCCAGGCCCTTGACCTCCAGAACCGGCTCACCACCAGGTCCCGCCACAGGCCGCTCGGGGAAGACGTACTCGACGTTGCGGCCCGTCATCAGCGCCACGACCTCGCGCGTCGGCGTCGATTTCGCGGGCAGTCCGACGGCGACGGCCCGGCCGTCCTTGAGGACGGTCACCCGGTCGCCGATCCGCCGGATCTCCTCCAGGCGGTGGGAGATGTAGACGACGGCGACGCCCTCGGCGGTGAGGTCGCCGACGATCCGGAAGAGGTTGTCGACCTCGTCCGGGTCGAGGGCGGCGGACGGCTCGTCCATCACGATGAGCCGTACGTCGTGGGAGAGGGCCCGCGCCATGGACACGATCTGCTGCTGCGCCGCCGGCAACTCCCCGACGAGGCGCGCCGGATCGATCTCCGGGTGGCCGAGCCGTCGCAGCAGTGCGGCTGTCGACCGACGGGCCGCCTTGCCCCGTACGACGAACCCCGCGGCCGTGGGTTCATGGCCGAGGTGGACGTTCTCGGCCACGGACAGGTGCTCGACCAGGTCGAGTTCCTGGTAGATGGTGGCGATGCCGAGGCGCATGGCGGCGATCGGTGAGCGGAGGGTGACCTCCTCGCCGCGCCAGCGCAGCCGGCCGGTGTCGGGCTGGTGGGCGCCGGCCAGCACCTTGATGAGGGTGGACTTCCCGGCCCCGTTCTGGCCGAGCAGACAGTGCACTTCACCGGCCTGGACGTCGAGGTCGACGCCGTCGAGGGCCCGGACTCCGGGGAACGTCTTGGTGATGCCGGACATGCTGAGCAGCGGTGGTTCTGGTGCCATGAGGTCCCCTTGGCGGGCGTGCGGGCCGGTTTCAGGGCAGGGCGAAGCAGGGCGCTGTGCTGGAGGGGCCGGGCGCGGCGGGAAGGGCCGCAGCCGAAAGGGCCGTACCTGGATGGCTTACGCGGGTGAGAACAGGTGGTCGCTGATGAGCCGGGCCGCGCCGATGACTCCGGCGGTGGGGCCCAACTCCCCCAGAACGATGGGCAGGTTGCCGGTCGCCAGGGGCAGCGACTGGCGGTAGACCTGGGTGCGGATCGCGGCGAGCAGGGTGTGGCCGAGGCCGGTCACCCCGCCGCCGATCACCACCAGGCCCGGGTTGAAGAAGGAGACCAGTCCGGCGATGACCTGACCGGTCCGGTTGCCGCCCTCACGGATCAGGTCGAGGGCGGTGGGGTCGCCGGCGGCAGCGGCGGCGGCGACGTCGACCGCGGTCAGACCGCCGTTCGCCGTGCGCCGTGCGGCGAGTTCCTCGGAGCGCCCCTGCTCGACCGCCTCCACGGCGTCCCGGGCGAGGGCCGCCCCGCTGAAGTGGGCTTCGAGGCAGCCCCGGTTGCCGCAGGCGCACGGGCGGCCGTCGGGCACGGCCTGGATGTGCCCGATGTCGCCCGCGCTGCCGGTCACCCCGCGGTGCACCTCACCGCCGGCGACGATGCCGCAGCCGATGCCGGTGCCGATCTTGACGCAGAGGAAGTCGCCCACGGAGCGTGCCACGCCCGCGTGCATCTCCCCCATCGCCATCAGGTTCACGTCGTTGTCGACCATGACCGGACAGCCCAGTTCCTGGCTCAGCGCCTCCCGTACGGGGAAGCCGTCCCAGCCCGGCATGATCGGTGGAGCCACCGGTACGCCCTCGGGGAAACGGACCGGTCCCGGGACGCCGATGCCGGCGCCGTCGAAACCCTCCGCGAGCCCCGAGGCCCGCAACTTCGCGGCCATGGTCAGGACTTGCTCGAAGACCGCGACCGGGCCCTCGCGGACGTCCATGGGCTGGTTGAGATGTCCGAGGATCTCCAGTTCGGCGTTGGTGACGGCGACGTCGACCGAGGTCGCGCCGATGTCCACGCCGAGGAAACGCAGGTTGGGGGCGAGCCGGATGTTGTGGGAGCGGCGCCCGCCGCGGGAGGCGGCGAGTCCGTCGGCCACGATCAGGCCCGTCTCCAGGAGCCGGTCCACCTCCACGGCCAGCTTGGACCGTGACAGGTCGACCTGATCGCCCAGTTGCGCACGGGAGTTGGGTCCTCCATCGCGCAACAGCTTGAGCAGCCGGGCCTGATGCGCGTTCGCGGGTCGTGCCGTCATGCGTCTCACGAGCCCCTCCCCGCCTCATTCGGCCACCAGTTGCCGGGCTTTCGAGGGGAACGTAGCAGCGGCTGCCGAACCTGGGAAGAAGCTGTGCAGAGATTGATGCCGACTTTCCCCACTCACAGGACAAAGACGTGTCCGCACTCTGGCGTCCCGGCGCGTGGCCGCGCAGGATGGACGCGAGGGGCGGGGAGCGCATGTTCCTGGTGACGGGTGCGACGGGGAAGGTGGGTGCCGAACTCGTGCGGGTGCCGGCGGAGTCCGGCGGGCGGGGAGACCGTGGTGGGAGATATGACCGACTCGAGACCGTACGGGCCGCACTGGACGGCGCGTACGGGGGCTGTTCCTGATGCCGGGGTACGGCGGCCAGGGGCGGATTCTCGCGGACGCGCGGGCAGCGGGCGTGCGTCGCATGGTCCTGCTCTGCGGTCTGTCGGCGGGTATCGGGGACCGGGACAACGCACTCGCCGGCTATCTACCGACCGCGGAGGACGCCGTACGCGACTCGGGCCTGGCACGGACGTTCGTCCGCCGACGAGCTTCATGACCAACGCGCTCCGGCTCGCGGGCCAGATCCGCGAGGGCGACACGGTCCGGGTGCCGTTTCCGGCCGCGTGGACCACCGAGTTCGCGGGCCGGGTTCTCGGAGTCACCGACCCGAGGCGCTGTGGCACGCCGACCATCCTGGACGAGTCCGGCACTGGGCGCACGCACCGCGCACCTTCGCCCGCCGGGCCCGGGACCGCGAGGACGCGTCCCCCTGAGGTGATTACGACCGCTGGCGGGCGTGATACGACGTCCGCGTGTGCTCGGTGTGTTCCCGCATCAGCTCGGTGGCACGCCGCTCGTCACGGTCGGCGATCGCAGCGATCAGTTCACGGTGCTCGATCCACGACTGCCGGCCACGCTGGCGGGCGACCGGCGTGTAGTACCAGCGCACCCGACGATCCACCTGCCCCGCCAACTCCGCCAGGACCGCGTTGCCCGCCAACTCCATGACCTTCGCATGCAGCCGGGCATTCAAAGCGACCGCGGCATCCACATCATCGGCCTCGACCGCCTTCTCACCCTCCGCACACAACGCCTCCAGCGCCGCGACACCCGCGCTGCCCGCATTCGCGGCAGCCAGCCGAGCCGCTTCAGCCTCCAACAGGGTGCGCACGGTGAGGAGTTGATCCGCCTCCTCATCCGTCGGCTCATGCACGAACGCCCCCTGAGCCGGCCGCAGATCCACCCACCCCTCGGTGTTCAACCGCTGCAACGCCTCACGCACCGGCTGCCGCGACACCCCCAGATGACCCGCCAACTCACTCTCCACCAGATGCTGACCCGGCTGCAGAGCACGCGTCGTGATCAACTCCAGCAACGCCTCGTACACGCGGTCACGCAGCGGGCCGGGACGTTCCAGCTTCGGCACGGCTCCCTGCGGCAGTCCCGTCGACAACATCGCGGTCCCCCTCCTCGGCGGCGGACACCCCCGTACACCCCTGACTGCTTGCCTTTTGTCTACAGTCTACGGCGCACAGGGGCCAGGTAAACCGTGAGTCGGCCTCGTCACATCCCGCCCGTCATGGACAGTGGACGACCTGACCGGCGTAGGACAGGTTCCCGCCGAACCCGAACAGAAGCACCGGGTCACCGGTGGAGATCTCGCCCCGCTCGACCAGCTTGGAGAACGCGAGCGGAATGCTGGCCGCCGAGGTGTTCCCGGACTCCGAGACGTCGCGGGCCACGACGGCGTTGACCGCACCGATCTTCTCCGCGAGCGGATCGATGATCCGCAGGTTCGCCTGGTGCAGCACGACGGCGGCGAGGTCGGCGGGGGTGAGCCCGGCGCGTTCGCAGGCCTGCCGGGCCAGCGCCGGAAGCTTCGTGGTCGCCCAGCGGTAGACGCTCTGCCCCTCCTGCGCGAACCGCGCCGGCTCGCCCTCGATCCGCACGGCGTGCCCCATCTCGGGCACCGATCCCCACAGCACCGGCGAGATGCCGGGCACGTCGGCGCCCTCGACGACCGCCGCGCCCGCCCCGTCGCCGACGAGCACGCACGTGGTGCGGTCGCTCCAGTCGGTCACCGCGGACATCTTGTCGGCGCCGATCACCAGCGCCCGGGTCGCCGCACCGGCCCGGACGGTGTGGTCGGCGGTGGCCAGCGCGTGGGTGAAGCCGGCGCAGACCACGTTGACGTCCATCGCGGCGGGCGAGGGGATGCCGAGCCGGGCGGCGACCCGGGCGGCCATGTTCGGGGACCGGTCGACGGCGGTCGAGGTGGCGACCAGGACCAGGTCGATGTCGGCGGGGGCGAGCCCGGCCGCGGCCAGCGCCTTGGCGGCGGCGTGCGAGGCGAGCTCGTCGACCGGCTCGTCGGGACCGGCGATGTGGCGGGTCCGGATCCCCACCCGGGACCTGATCCACTCGTCGCTGGTGTCGACCAGGCCCGCCAGTTCCTCGTTGGTGAGAACCTTGGCGGGCTGGTAGTGGCCGACTGCGGCGATCCGCGAGCCGTTCATGGGGGGTCCCCCTCGTTGCCTTGGGTAGCCGGATCCCCCAGTCTGATCAGTGACTCGCGGGTACGCGGGCACGTAAGGCCACAGGAAACGGGCGCCCGAGTTGTCGGCTTCCCTCACCCCTCGGACGCCCGGACACCTGCCGAACGGTTACTTGGTGAACAGCTGCGTCGCCTTCTGGACGAGCTCGTAGAGCCCGTAACCGAGCGGCGCGCCCACCCACACCCAGGCCAGGGCGATCAGCGGACGCCGGTCAGGCGGACTCTGGCTGCTGTCGGGCTGTGACATCGGCGGCCTCCCTCGGTGCGGGAATGTGGTGACGGGCACTGACGGGGCGGACCAGCTCGTTGGCGACGAACCCGACGACGAGCAGCCCGATCATGATCACGAAGGACATCCCGTAGAGGGCGGAGCCGCTCTTGCCCGCGTCCTCCTGCCGGTCGGCGATCCAGTTCACGATCAGCGGTCCGAGGACACCGGCCGTGGACCAGGCGGTGAGCAGCCGGCCGTGGATGGCCCCGACCTGGTAGGCCCCGAAGAGATCCTTCAGGTAGGCGGGGACCGTCGCGAAACCGCCGCCGTAGAAGGACAGGATCACCAGCGCGCACAGGATGAACAGCGGCTTGGAGGAGTCGCCGAACAGGGCGATGAGCCCGTACATCACCGCACCCACGCCCAGGTAGACGCGGTAGATGTTCTTCCGTCCGATCAGGTCGGACGTCGACGACCAGCCGATACGGCCCGCCATGTTGGCCGCCGACAGCAGCGCGACGAAGCCGGCCGCGGCCGACACCGAGACCGGCGTCGAGGTGTCCTGGAAGAAGTCGGTGATCATCGGGGCGGCCTTCTCCAGGATGCCGATGCCCGCGGTCACGTTCATGCAGAGGACGACCCACAGACACCAGAACTGGGGTGTGCGCACGGCGTTGCGCGCCGAGACCTGCGGCCCTTCGAAGGCACTGGGGGCGCTCTCGACCGGCTTCTCGCTGCGCGGCACGCGCACCAGCAGGACTCCGAGGAGCATGAAGACGGCGTACGACAGCCCGTGCACGAGGAACGCGAGCGCGATCCCGGAGCTGTCGGAGCCGAAGGACTCCAGCATCTGCGCCGACCAGGGCGAGGCGATGAGCGCGCCGCCGCCGAAGCCCATGATGGCGATGCCGGTGGCCATGCCGGGCCGGTCCGGGAACCACTTGATCAGCGTGGAGACCGGCGAGATGTAACCGATGCCGAGGCCTATGCCGCCGACGAAGCCGTAGCCGAGGACGATCAGCCAGTACTGCTCGGTGGCCGCGCCCAGCGCGGAGAGCAGGAAGCCGGAGGAGAAGCAGATCAGCGCCACCGTCATCGCCCAGCGCGGCCCGTTGCGCTCCACGAGCGTGCCGCCGAACGCGGCGGACAGGCCGAGCATCACGATGCCGAGCTGGAAGGGCAGTGCGCTCTGCGTGCCGCTGAGACCGAGCGCGGACTCGAGCGGCGGCTTGAACACGGACCAGGCGTACGCCTGCCCGATGGAGAGATGGACCGAGAGAGCGGCCGGGGGGACGAGCCAGCGGCTCCACCCCGGGGGCGCGACAGGGGGACTCATGATCCCGGACGGTAGGAACAAACGAGATGGTTGAAAAGGCGGCGCGTCGACCGTATGCGATGAGCGGTATCCAGCACGCGACGAACGGTCGAACGGGCCGGTGCGCAGGGTGGGTTGGGCCACCTTCGCACTGTTGCCACCCTTCGACTCCAGCCCATACTGTAGACAATATGTCGTCAGGTGTACGGGATCGACGATCGACGGTGCAGGACAATGGGCAGCAGATGCAGCAAGGGCCGTTTCGGCTACCAGCACGTACAGAACCGGGACTGAGACACATATGGGACGAGTCACGGAACGACGCAAGGTGATCCGTATCCGCGACGGGGCGATCTCGTCCCGACCGGACACCCTGGTCACCGAGGAACCGCTGGAGATCCGCCTCAACGGCAAACCCCTCGCCATCACCATGCGCACCCCCGGCGACGACTTCGCCCTCGCCGCCGGCTTCCTGGTCAGCGAGGGGGTCCTCGCCCGGCAGAGCGACCTGCTGAACATCGTCTACTGCGCGGGAGCCACCGCGGACGGTTCGAACACCTACAACGTCGTCGACGTGAAGACGGCCCCCGGCGTGGCCATCCCCGACATCACCCTCGAACGCAACGTCTACACGACCTCCTCCTGCGGCCTGTGCGGCAAAGCCAGCCTCGACGCGGTGCGCACCACCACTCGCTGGCCGATCGACGACGCGCCCCCGCTCCGCATCGACCCCGATCTCCTCGCGAGCCTGCCCGACCGGCTCCGTGCGGCCCAGCAGGTCTTCGACCGCACCGGCGGGCTGCACGCCGCCGCCCTGTTCACCGAGGACGGCGAACTCCTCGACGTACGCGAGGACGTCGGCCGCCACAACGCCGTCGACAAACTCGTCGGCCGCGCCCTGCAGAACGCGAACCTCCCCCTGTCCCGGGTGATCCTGCTGGTCTCCGGCCGGGCCTCCTTCGAGCTGGCGCAGAAGGCCGTCATGGCCGGCATCCCCGTGCTGGCCGCCGTGTCCGCGCCCTCCTCCCTGGCCGTCGACCTCGCCACCGAGACCGGCCTGACCCTGGTCGGCTTCCTGCGCGGCCGCTCCATGAACGTGTACGCGGGAGAACACCGGCTCACCCTGGAGACCGCCACAGCACCCCAGAGCTGACCGCGGCCGGTCACGACGGAACGTCGTCCGCCATCAGCCCTCCGTTTCGGAGATCCGGATCAACAGGCCCATGAACTGGGCGCGTTCGGCCGTCGAGAGCGGGGACAGCAGTTCGTCGTTGGCCTTGCGGGCCGCCTGCTCGCAGCGTTTCAGCAGCCGCGCCCCCTCGCCCGTGAGGGACACCGCGTTCTTGCGGCGGTCCCGGGGGTCCGGTTCGCGCACGACGAGACCGGCGGACTGGAGGTCGTTCAGGATGCCGACCAGGTCCTTGGGGTCGAGCCGCACCCCGCGGCCGAGGTCGGCCTGGGCGACGGGGGCGAGATCGCGAACGGCGGAGAGCACCACGTGGTGCCACATCTTCAGGCCCTCGGCGGCCAGCGCCTCGGCCACCAGGGCCCGTCCGCGGGCGGCGGCACGGCCGAGGAGCCAGCTGGGGAGGGAGCGGATCGCGGGCAGGGGTGCTTCGGCCATGCGGCCAGCCTAGCCATTATTCATTGGACTTCCCAACGACTACCTCTCTATCGTTGGGAGCACCAATGAATTCACGGGAGGTCGGTGCGATGCGTCGCGTCCGGTACGCGTCCACGGGTGGCCCGCTGTTCCTGGAGGAGGTGCCCGTCCCCGAGCCGGGCCCGGGCGAGCTCCTGGTGCGCTGCGAGGCGGTCGGGGTCACCCTCCCGGTCGTCCGCAAGGTCAGCGAGGCCGCACAGCCGGTGCCGCTCGGGGGCGAGCTCGCCGGCGCGGTGGTGGCCGCCGGCACCGGCGTCACCCGCTTCCGGCCCGGCGAACGTGTCACGGGGCTGTGCTTCGGCCACGGTTACGCCGACTCCGCGCTGCTGCACGAGGCCATGGCCTCCCCGGTCCCCGACAGCGCTTCGGCGGTCGACGCGGTCGCCCTGGTCCGCAGCGGGCTGGTCGCACTCGGCGCGCTGGAGGCCGCGCACCCCGAGCCGGGAGAGACGGCGCTGATCACGGCGGCGGCGAGCGGGGTCGGCCACCTCGCGGTGCAGCTCGCACGGGTCCGGGGGGCGTCCCGGGTCGTGGGCGCGGTCTCCGACCCGGCGAAGGCGGCCTTCGTGCGCGCACTCGGCGCCGACGCCACCGCCCTTTACTCGGACGGCAGTTGGGGTGAACCCGTCGACTACGTCCTCGACGCGGTCGGCGGCGAGCTGCTCACCCCGGCGCTGGCCGCGCTGGCCCCGGGCGGGCGGCTGGTGGCGTACAGCTCGGGCGGCGGGACGATCCAGGCGTACGACCTTCTCGTGGGCGCCAAGTCCGTGACGGGCTTCCAGATGGCGCGGATCGCCCGTGAGCGCCCGGAGTTGTACGAACGGTGGCGCCGGGAACTGTGGCGGATGTTCCTGGACGGCACGCTGCGGCCCGCCGTGCACGGGGAGTTCGCCCTGGAGGACGCGGCGAAGGCGCACGAGGTGATCGAGTCGCGGCGCAACCTCGGAAAGGTCGTACTCCGTCCCTGACGGGACAGGCGCGCGGTTCTTGTGAGGCGCGGGGTGGGGAACCACCGTCCGCGCACCGAAGGTCACCTTTCCTCGGCGGGCCACAGCCGCTAACGTCGCGAACCGTGCCCGAGGACGCACGAGCACGACGGCGAACCGGCACCGGCGTCGGTCTGCTGCTGGCGCTGGTGCTCGGAGCCGTGCTGATCTCCGCCCTCCCGGACGGCGACGGGCGGGACTCCGGCGACTGCACACCGCTCACCGTCGGCTCCTGGTCGGCCAACGACCGCCTCACCGCCGAGTTCGCCCGCTACGGCGACGACGGCGCCCGCGGCGACGACTGGACCGGCGGCGACGGCACCCACTCGGTGCGGCTGCCCGACGGACGGCTGCTGTGGCTGTTCTCCGACACCTATCTCGGCCAGGTGTACGGCCCGCCCAACCCGTTCGGCGAGTCGTACGCGTGGCGCGACACCACCGCCCCGCTGGTGCGCAATTCGGCGGTGCTGATGCGCGACGGCCGCCTGGAGTCCACCCTCCCGGCGCCCCTGTTCCCGGACCCGGCCCCGAACCAGTGGCGCTGGCCGGTCGCGGCCCGCGTCGAACCACGCTCCCCCGGCTCGGACGAACAGGTCGTCAGGGTGCTGCTGTGGGTGCGGACGGCGGGCCAGTACCCCTGGATCTACGGCGTCCCCACCGCCACCGAGGTCGCCACGCTCTCGTTGCCCGACCTGCGCGTCGAGTCGATCACGAAGGTCCTCGACGAGCAGCGGGTCGAGGACCCCTCCCGGCGGGTGCTGTTCGGCACGACGCTGGTCGAGGACGGCGAGTGGACGTACGTCTTCGGCGGCGACGACGGCCGGGCCGCGTCCCGGTCCGCCTCCTCGGCGTACGTGGCCCGGGTGCCGAAGGGCGGGCTCGCCGAGCCGGGTGCCTGGGAGTACTGGGACGGCTCGGCGTGGACGACCGGCGCCCGTCCGCACCCGGTGCTCGGGGACGGGCGGCGCACCGGAGTGGGCAGCGCCTTCTCCGTCGTACGGCAGGACGGGACGTACGTGCTGTTCACCATGGCCGCGGGGACGAAGGGGCTCGCGGCCGTGACCTCGTACTGGTCCTGTTCCCCCACCGGGCCGTGGCACGGTCCGGAGAAGGACTTCACCCCGTCCCTGCCCCCGGGCCAGGTCGCCGCCTACAACCCGCAGGCGCACCTCGAAATGAGCGGCGGGGGGCGGCTGGTGCTGAGCTACGACGTCAACTGGCTGGAGACGGCGGTCGCTTCGGCCCAGCTCAACCGGAACGTGTCGTTGTACCGACCGCGGTTCGTGACGCTGCGGCTGACCCCGGCGCGCTGACCTCCCGGGTCTCCTCCGGGACGGGGTCGTGCGAGCGGCGCTTGGCGATCACCGCGCAGACCATCAGCTGCATCTGGTGGAAGAGCATCAGCGGCAGCACGGCGAGTGAGGCGTGCGCGCCGAACAGGACGCTGGCCATGGGGAGTCCGGAGGCGAGGGACTTCTTCGAGCCGGCGAACTGGATGGCGATGCGGTCCTCGCGGCCGAAGCGGAGCCCCTTGGCGCCGTACCAGGTCAGGGCGAGCATCAGGGCGAGCAGAACGGCCTCGACGATCAGGAGCCCGCCGAGCCTGAGCGGGCTCACCTGGTGCCAGATGCCCTGGATCATGCCCTCGCTGAACGCGGTGTAGACGACCAGCAGGATCGACCCGCGGTCGACGAGGCCGAGGACCTTCTTGTGGCGGGTGATGAAGCCGCCGATCCAGCGGCGCGTCACCTGGCCCGCCAGGAACGGCACGAGCAGTTGGAGCACGATCTCCAGGAGCGAGTCGGCGGAGAACCCGCCGCTGCTGCCGAGCAGGGCGGCCGCGAGGAGCGGGGTGAGGACGATGCCGACCAGGGAGGAGAAGGAACCGGCGCAGATCGCGGCGGGCACGTTGCCGCGGGCCATCGACGTGAAGGCGATCGAGGACTGGATGGTGGAGGGGACCAGGGTGAGGAAGAGCAGGCCCTGGTAGAGCGGGTCGGTCAGGAAGACCGGGACGAGTCCGCGGGCGGCCAGGCCCAGCAGCGGGAAGATCACGAACGTGCAGGCGAGGACCGTGACGTGGAGCCGCCAGTGCTTGAGGCCGTCGAGGGCCTCTCGAGTGGACAGGCGGGCGCCGTACAGGAAGAAGAGGAAGGCGATCGCCGCCGTGGAGGCTCCGGAGGCCACGTCCGCGGAGGTCCCGCGTGCCGGTACGAGGGCCGCGAGGCCCACCGTGCCGAGCAGCAACAGGATGTACGGGTCGACCGGCATCCAGGCCGGCCACTTCAGGCGCTTCACGGTGCTCCACTTACTCGTGTTCGACGACGGTACGGCCGTATGACGGGTACCTCCCTCGGGGCGGAAGGACCCCCTCCATCGTCCTCCTTAACCGCTTGATCGGGAATCCCGTATACCGCTCTGACTGTCATCACGTTCCGCGATAAGCTTCCGGCATGTACGACCCGTCGCAGTTGCGTACGTTCCTGGCGGTGGCGCAGACCCTGAGCTTCACGCAGGCCGCCCGGCGGCTGGGGCTGCGTCAGTCGACCGTGAGCCAGCACGTGCGGCGTCTGGAGGAGGCCGCGGGGCGGCAGCTGTTCACCCGGGACACCCACTCCGTGGAGCTGACGGAGGACGGCGAGGCGATGCTGGGGTTCGCGCGGCGGATCCTGGAGGTGCACGACCAGGCGACGGCGTTCTTCACGGGCACGCGACTGCGGGGGCGGCTGCGGTTCGGGGCGTCGGAGGACTTCGTCCTGACCCGGCTGCCGGAGATCCTGGAGGGCTTCCGGTACGACCACCCCGAGGTGGACCTGGAGCTCACGGTGGAGCTGTCGGGCACCCTGCACGAGCAGCTGGCCGCCGGGAAGCTGGACCTCGTACTCGCCAAGCGGCGGCCGGAGGACCCCCGGGGTGAGCTGGTGTGGCACGACCGGCTGGTGTGGATCGGCGCGGAGCGGCTCCGCCTGGACGCGGACCGTCCGGTGCCGCTGATCGTGTATCCGCCGCCGGGGATCACTCGGACGCTGGCCCTGGAGGCGCTGGAGCGGCAGGGGCGGGAGTGGCGGATCGTGTGCACCAGCGGGAGTCTCAACGGACTGATCGCCGCCGCGCGGGCCGGGCTGGGGGTAATGGCCCACTCCCGGGGCCTGGTGCCGCCGGGGCTGGTGCGGGTGCCCGACCGGTCCGGGCTGCCGGAGCTGGGGCGGGTGGACTTCGTGCTGGTCCACGGCCGTCGCCGGACGGCCGCGCAGGGGGCGGCCGAAGCGCTCGCCGCCGCGATCCTGGCGGGCGGGGACCGGCTGCACAGGCAGTGAGACTCCTCGGCCGGAGTGACACATTCCGTGCTGACGGCGCTGAGGGAAGAAGAGGACGGCATCCCGCGGACAACCGTTTCACCAAGGCCGCGAGCCGTACCCAGGACGTACAGATTCAGTGGAGATTGGCGGCCTGGAAACTTACGCAACCGTCAGTTTTCTGTCCGACCCTTCCCCATGTGAGGGTATTTTCCGGTACTGACCAGGCCATACGTGAGCACCGCTCGGCTTCGGCCCCCCTCCCGCCGGATGTCGGGGTGGGGTAGCTTTCACGGCGCTGTGCGGAGCTTCACAGAGCGCCAGGGAGAGCGGGAGCGGGGTTTGCGCGAGTTCACCAACCCTCCGTTGGCGTTGGCACCCCCGGTGGGCGGACTGGCCGACGTCGTCTTCGAGCATGCCCAGAACGACCCCGTGCACATCGCCCTCGGCCGCAAGGACGAGAAGGGACAGTGGCGGGACGTGACGTCCGCGGAGTTCCGCGACGAGGTCCTGGCCCTCGCCAAGGGACTGCTCGCCCAGGGCATCCGCTTCGGCGACCGGGTCGCGATCATGTCCCGTACCCGCTATGAGTGGACGCTGTTCGACTTCGCCCTGTGGACGATCGGCGCGCAGGTGGTGCCGGTCTACCCGACCTCCTCCGCCGAGCAGTGTTTCTGGGCGCTGTACGACTCCGAGTGCACGGCCGCGATCGTGGAGCACGAGGACCACGCGATGACGATCGCCACCGTCATCGACCGGCTGCCGCAGCTGCACCGGCTGTGGCAGCTGGACTCCGGCGCGGTGCGGGAGCTGTACGACGCGGGCGCCGCCATCGAGGACGAGGTGGTGCACCGCCACCGGCAGGCCGTGACCCCGGACTCGGTCGCGACGATCATCTACACCTCGGGCACCACCGGCCGCCCCAAGGGCTGTGTGATCACCCACGGCAACTTCATGTACGAGGCGGACACCGTCATCGAGCGCTGGGAGCCGGTGTTCCACTCCAAGAAGGGCGACGAGGCGGCGACCCTGCTGTTTCTGCCGCTCGCGCACGTCTTCGGGCGGATGGTGCAGGTCGCCGCGATCCGTGGCCGGGTCCGCTTCGGCCACCAGCCGCAGATGAACGCGGCCGCCCTGCTGCCCGACCTCGCCGCGTTCAAGCCGACGTTCTTCCTCGGGGTGCCGTACATCTTCGAGAAGGTCTTCAACGCCTCCCGCCGCAAGGCGGAGAAGGAGGGCAAGGCCGGCCCGTTCGAGAAGGCCGTCGACGTGGCGGTGAAATACGCGGAAGCCATGGAGGCCAAGGCCTGGGGGATCGGGCCCGGCCCGTCGGCGGGGCTGCGGATGCAGCACCAGCTCTTCGACAAGCTCGTCTACTCCAAGATGCGGGCGGCCATGGGCGGCCGCATCAAGCAGGCCATGACCGGCGGCTCGGGCATGGACCGCAAGCTCGGGCTGTTCTTCGCCGGCGCGGGCGTGCACATCTACGAGGGGTACGGCCTCACCGAGACGACCGCGGCTGCGACCGCCAACCCGCCCGAGCGCACCCGCTACGGCACGGTCGGCCAACCCATCCCCGGCATGACCGTGCACATCGCGGACGACGGCGAGATCTGGCTGTACGGCCCCAACGTCTTCCAGGGCTACCTCAACAACGAGAAGGCCACCGACGAGTCCCTGCACGACGGCTGGCTGGCCACCGGGGACCTCGGCTCCCTCGACGAGGACGGCTATCTCACCATCACCGGCCGCAAGAAGGAGATCCTCGTCACCTCCGGCGGCAAGAGCGTCTCCCCCGGTGTGCTGGAGGAGAGGGTGCGCGATCATCCCCTGGTCTCGCAGTGCATCGTCGTGGGCAACGACCGCCCCTACATCGCCGCCCTGGTCACCCTCGACCAGGAGGCCGTCGAGCACTGGCTGGGGATGCGCGACAAACCCCGGATGTCCCCCGCCGAGCTGGTGCGCGACGCCGACCTGGAGACCGAGGTGCGGCGAGCGGTGGTCGCCGCCAACACCCTGGTCTCGCAGGCCGAGTCGATTCGTACGTTCCGCATCCTGGCGCAGCCCTTCACCGAGGAGCACGGGCTGCTGACCCCGTCGCTGAAGCTGAAGCGCAAGGCGATCGAGACGGCGTACGCGGGCGAGGTCGACGCCCTGTACCGGGCCTGAGCCCCGCCTCACACGAGCTGGTAGCCGCGCAGGTTCGTCAGCAGGAGATAGGTGTCCTGGAGGGACCCCGAGGTGTCGCCGAGGGAGCGGTAGATACCCCACTTGGGGCGCACCCGGTCCGCCAGGAAGGTGTCGACCCCGGTCCTCGACGCGTCGATCACCGTCGAGCCGCCGGTCTTGAGGATCCAGCGGACCGAGCCCGCCGAGCCGTTGCCCACCTTGATCTGGAAGTCGACGTCGGTCCATCTGTCGTGCAGCGGGTCCAGGCTCGTGCGGCCCACGAGGGTGTCGCTGTCGAGCAGCTTCAGTTCGATGGTCTGCGCGCCGTTCACCCTGCGCAGGGACTGCACGACGATCGGCGAGGTGCCGGTGCCCGGCTGCTTCATCTGCATGATGTGGGTGAAGCTGGTGGTGGCCTTCAGCGAGCTCGGGATGTACATCGAGTACGTGACCCGCCAGGTCTGGCCCTGCGTCCACTTCAGGTAGCTGCTGCCGCTGGTGCGCAGCCCGGTGACCTCCTGGCGCTGGCGGTCGGTCGAGGTGTCGCGGTCGGCCATGTGCATGTTGAAGCGCCAGTTGTCGCCGGTGGCGTAGATATGGGGCTGTCCGCCGGGGTGCGAGTCGGCGCGGTCGTCCTCGACGGTCTCGAAGGCGCCGAGGCCGTCGCCACTCGCGGTCGGGGCCCACTTCTGCTGCCAGGAGGCGGCGTGGGCGGTGGTGGCGGCCGGCAGACCGGCCACGGTTCCGGCCGCACCGGCGAGCGCGGCGCCCAGCAGAGTTCTTCTGGATGTGCTCATGACAAAGATCACCTCACTATGGGGCGTTCACATTCATGCACGACGTTCAGTGACGCAATCCAGGGTCGCCGCAGGGCAGTTGACGGTCAATGGTCCGGACTAAAGAGACCAGATGGATTCTCCCGTCAGGAATGCATCACGGCTCGTGATCGTTGACGATGGTGGTACCACCTGACGACAACCGTAAGGATCAAGAGCTCGTGAGCAGCAAGGTCCCCCCGATCACCCTCAACAACGGCGTCGAGATGCCCCAGCTGGGTTTCGGCGTCTGGCAGGTTCCGGACGACGAGGCCGAGCGCGCCGTCGCCACGGCGCTCGAGGCCGGGTACCGCAGCATCGACACAGCGGCGATCTACGGCAATGAAGTGGGCACCGGAAAGGCCATCGCCGCCTCCGGAGTGGCCCGTGAGGACATCTTCGTCACCACCAAGCTCTGGAACAGCGACCAGGGCTACGACGCGACCCTGCGCGCTTTCGACACCTCGCTGGACAAGCTCGGCCTGGACTACGTGGACCTGTACCTGATCCACTGGCCCACGCCCTCCCGCGACCTGTACGTCGACTCGTACAAGGCGTTCGAGAAGCTGCACGCGGACGGCCGGATCCGGGCCATCGGAGTCTCCAACTTCGAACCCGACCACCTGGAGCGGCTGATCGCCGAGACGTCGGTCGTCCCCGCCGTCGACCAGATCGAGCTGCACCCGCACCTCCAGCAGCAGGCGGCCCGTGAGTACCACGCGGAGCACGGCATCGCCACCGAGGCGTGGTCGCCGCTCGGCTCCGGCAAGGGCCTCCTGGAGGTCCCGGCCGTCGTGGCCATCGCCCGCAAGCACGACCGCACCCCGGCCCAGATCGTGCTGCGCTGGCACCTCCAGCTCGGCAACGTGGTGATCCCCAAGTCCGTGACGCCGTCCCGGATCAAGGAGAACATCGAGGTCTTCGACTTCAGTCTGGACGCCGAGGACCTGGCGGCGATCAGCGCGCTCGACGAGGACCGGCGCCTGGGCCCGGACCCGTCGACGTTCAACGCCGCCTGACAGCACAGCGGTTCGGCCGGCGGTGGGCCCCCTGTCGTAGGGGGCCCACCGCCGGCCGTCGTGCGTCCGGCGTCAGCCGATCTGCTCCGCGCGTCAGACGGGCTGCCCGATCGGCCGTACGACCACGGTGTTGACGTCGACGCCCTCCGGCTGCCGTACGGCCCACACGACCGAGTCGGCGATCTGGTCGGCGGTGAGCAGGTGGCCGGGCGGCAGGCTGCCGTTGCCGTCCCAGAACGGTGTCTCCACGCGGCCGGGGGCCACCAGGGTGACGCCGACGCCGAACTCGGTCACCTCACGGCGGGCGTTCTCGGCGAGCCCGGTCACCGCCCACTTCGTCGCCCCGTACAGGTTGCCGGGCCCGTGGATGAACCCGGCGACGCTGCCGATCAGGACGATCCGGCCGCGGGTCTCCTTGAGGGCGTCGATGGAGGCGCGGATCAGGAGGGCGGGGCCGAGCACGTTGGTCAGCACCATCTCGCTCCAGCCGGCGGGGTCTCCCGCGGCCACGGTGTCATGGGTGGCGAAGCCCGCGTTGGCCACGACCGTGTCCAGCCGGCCGAACTCCTTGAGCGTGCCGTCGACGGCGGCCTGGATGTCGCCGTACTCGGCGGCGTTGCCGACGAACGTCAACAGCCCCTCCGGGTCGCCCAGTTCCTCGGCGAAGGCACGCAGGCGCGGCTCGCCCCGCCCGGTGACGGCCACCCGGTGGCCCGCGTCGAGCAGTCGCCGTGCGACCGCGGCGCCGATACCGCTGCCGCCGCCGGTGATGAGCGCGACCGGTGAGTCGGACATGGCTTCCCCCTGTGTTCTTCCGTCATCTCGTGGATGTCGGGGAGTACATCAGTTGGAGCGTTCTCGAAGTCAAGTACCGCAGGCCTGGCGGTGATCGGCCGAGGGGAACCAGCGCCGCCACTGTGTCCGGGTGAGTTCCGCGGGCGTCCGGGCGCACACCGTGCGGGCGGCACGGTCGGGCTCCAACGGGTAGGTCCTGTCGGCCAGATGGGGTGTGGCCACGTGCAACTCCACGCCGTCCGGGGTGAATCCGAGGGCGAGTACCGGAGAGTCCCCCACGGGCAGGGTGGCGGCCGGGAGGGCGGGGGTGGCGGTCTCCCACACGTGCACGGACCCGTCCGGCTCACTGGCGGCCACCAGTGAGCCGTCGGCCGAGAAGCCGAGCGTGGGTTGGTGCCGGTTGGAGCCGCCACTCCTCAGAACGGCCAGCCTGCGCCAATGATGCGCGTCCCACAGGGTGACGCGGCCCTGGACGTCGGCGGCGGCCAGGTACCGGCCGTCGGGGCTGAAGGCCCCTTCGGTGAGGTAGTCCTCACCCTGCACCCCGGCTCGGCCCTTAGGCGGCCTGCCCGTCGAGACGTCCACGAGGGTGCCCTCGGAGGTCAGCGCGGTGCGGCCGGCCGGGTCGACGGTCACGGTCTCCTCGCCGTTCACGGTCACGGGCGCCTTCACCCGGGCCGGCCGGCCCCTGATGTCGAAGGCAGCGGCTCGCGCCGCCCGGTCCCGCCACGCTCCGCCCGTCAGCCCCTGGAGCGAGAGGGTGTGCACGGAGGCGGTGCGCCCCTGTTCCCGGTAGCGCAGCACGCCCGCGCCGGGGTCCAGGCGCAGGTCGCCCACGGCCGAGGTGTCGACGGGAAAGGTGAGCAGCGGTTCGCGCGGGCTGTCGTCCGCGTCGGCGGGCAGGTCGAGGCGCCACAGTGCGAGGGAGCCCAGGGCCCAGGTCACGGCGTAGTCACCGGCGAACTCGACGCGCAGGGCATCGGGCAGGGGCAGCCGGGGCCGTTCCCGGCCGGTCCGGATGTCCCACGTCACGACGCCCGTGGAGGTGGCGGTCGCCACGGCCCGGCTGTCGGCGGTGAAGGTGAGCTCGTCCCCCCGGCACAGCGCGCGCCCGGTCGCCGTGGGCACGGGGGTGGTCACGAGGTGTCCGGCGGTTGTGTCCAGGATCCGCGGCTGCCCGCCGGAGTCCGTGCACCAGGCGAGATAGCGGCCGTCGCGGCTCTGCGCGGGCAACGCGCCGTCACCGGTGCCCCGTTCGTACCGGAACAGCACCCGCTGCCGGCGTACGTCCCACCGGGTCAGCGTCGCCCGCTCGTCGCCGCCCGGCACCAGCCGCCGTACGAGCAGTGTGCGTCCGTCCGGTCCGAACGCGGCGTCGGTGTCGGTCGCCGGGCCGGTCGCGAACCGGTGTGCAGTGCCGTCCGCCGGTGAGCCGACCACCAGATCCGTGCCGCCCGGCCCCCGCCTGGCGACCAGCCGGCCGTCCTCGCTGACGGCGACCACGTCCTCGGACAGGCCGGGCCACTCGACGGAGCGGATGCGCCGGTGGGTCGTCACGTCCCACTGAACGACCTTGTCACGTACGAGAGTTGTCAGGATACGGCCGTTGTTGCCGAGCCACGTCGGGGCGTCGAGGGCGCGACCGCCCTCCTCGGGCGCGGCGAACACGTCCCGTTCGCTCTGCGCGGCGGCCGTCCGCAGGGCCCGGCGGGTCTCGGGCAGGTCGGCGACCTTCCACGCGGCCAGGGCGAGGTGCGCCGCGGTGCGCGGATCGCTCTGCCTGAGGGTGTCCGTCAGTTCGGCCGCGCCGCGGGCCTCGGCCTCGTCCCGCTGCCGGGCGCTGACCCCGCTCTGCCGCCAGGCGGCGACGCCCGCGACCACGGCCAGACACAGCAGCACGGCGAGCGCCGCGGTCAGGGCGCGCAGGCGGCGGGCGGCCCGGGCGGCGGCCCGCCGGCCGCGTTCGTAGGTCTCCACGCTTGCCGCCAGGAAGTCCCGTTCGAGCCGGTTCAGTTCACCGACGTCACCAGCGTCAGGGCCGTCACCGAAGGTCTCCCGGGCCCGTGTCAGCCGGGTGCCCCGGTACAGGGCGCCCGCGTCCCGCCCCCACTCGTCCCAGGTGAGGGCTGCTTCGGTGAGTCCGCGGTGCAGGCGCAGCCGTTCACGGTCCTCGTCCAGCCAGCCCCGCAGCCTCGGCCAGGCGCCGAGGAGCGCCTCGTGGGCGAGGTCGACGGTGGTGCCGTCGACCGTCAGGAGCCGTTTGCGGACCAGCAGTTCCAGGACGTGGGCCGTTGTCCCGTCCGCGTCGAGCTCCGCGCGGTCCACGGGCCGCCGGGTGTCCTCGGTACCGTCACCGGGGTGCACCATCCGCAGCAGCAGGCGGCGAAGTGCCGCGGCCTCGGCGGGGGTGCACCGGGCGTGGACGGCCTCCGCGGTGTGCGCGACGGCACCGCGGACCCCGCCGACGGCCTCGTAGGCGGCGAGGGTGAGTGTCCTGCCGGTGCGCCGGCGCCACACTTCGCGCACCGCGTGGGCCATCAGCGGCAGCCCGCCCGGTTCACCGGTCACGTCCGCGACGATCCGCGCGGTCAACGCCCGTTCCACGACCAGCCGTTGAGCGGCGGCGGGGCGCACCACGGCCTCCCGCAGCGCGGCCGGCCGCATCGGTCCGACGAGCAGCGTGGAGTCCCTGAGCGCCTCGGCGAGCGGCCCGTGCTCGGCGCACCGGCCGTAGAAGTCGGCCCGTACGGCGATCACCGCCCGCAGCCGCGACGCCGGGTCGGCGGCCGTAAGCAACTGCCCGAGGAATCCGGCGCGTTCCCCGGCATCGGCGCAGAGCGTGAAGACCTCCTCGAACTGGTCGACGACGAGGAGGGTGTCGCCGGGACCGTCGTGCGGGGTGAACAGGGCCCGGTGGGTGCGCAGGGGATGGGAGCCGGGGGTGAGGAGGCGGATGGTGGCGAGGTGGGGACCGCGCGCGGCCGAGGATGACCGCAGCACCGGTATCAACCCGGCCCGCAGCAAGGAGGACTTGCCGCTTCCACTCGCCCCGGTCACCCCCACGAACCTCTTCGTGGCGGTGAGTCCGGCGAGTTCGGCGATCAGGTCGTCGCGGCCGTGGAAGTGCTCCCCGTCCCCCGTCTCGAAGCGGGCGAGTCCCGGATAGGGACTGTCCTCGTCGTCGGCGTCCTCGATCACCCGCGCGTCGGCCGACTCGGCGAAGACCTTCCGCCAACGCCCCTCCCACTCCCCCGGGTCACCCCCGCACGCGGTGACATAGGCGAGGAGCACCGGCAGTGTCGGCAGCCGTTCACCGGCCGCGGCGGCGGACAGGGTGGGCGCGGAATAGCCCGCACCGGCGGCCATGGCCCGGTAGGTCGGGGTGCCCGCCTCGTCGCGCAGCTTGCGCAGTTCGTACGCGAACCGCTGCACGACCCCCGCCCCCGGATCGAGCGGCTTCTCCCGGCGCCCCATGGGCCACTCCCCCTTCACTCGCGGCCTTCCCACCGGCCGGCCACCGCCCTCGCGCATTGATTGGCCCGCCGAACGGGGGCTGCCCAACAATCCGCCGGCGCCTGAACTCATCGGTGCACGCCCGCTCGTCGGGCCCCGCGCTCCCGCCACGCACCGGAGTCAGCCATCACCACCACACACTCACCAGGACCCCTGTCACGGCCGGTCCGGTTGCCCTCCACCCCGTCCGGAACCACGCCCTGCGCCCGGCTCCCCCGGCACGCGCTCGTCCCGGCCGCGTTCTCCCTCGCCCTCGACCTGTGGGGCGTCCGGCGCGACGGCAGCGTATGGCGGGACGAGGTGGTGACGTACGACATGGCGAGGCGCTCGCTGCCCGACCTGTGGACGGCGCTGGGGAACGCCGACGCCGTGCACGGTCTGTACTACCTGTTCATGCACGCCCTGTTCCGGGTGTTCCGGGGGGCGGATCCGCTGCTGGTGCTCCGCCTTCCCTCGGTCCTGGCGACCGCGGCGGCGGCCGCCGGTCTCGCCCTGCTGGGCCACCGTCTCGCCGGACCGCGCGCGGGCCTGCTGGCCGGTCTCGCCTTCTCGGTGCTGCCGCCGGTCCAGCGGTACGCGCAGGAGGGCCGCTCCTATGCCGTCGTCTGCGCGCTGCTCGTCTGGGCGACGTACCTGCTGGTGCGGGCGACGGGCCGCCGTACGCCCGGTGCCTGGACGGCGTACGGCACGGTCCTGCTCGCCGCGTGCTGGCTGCACGAGTTCGCGGTCCTGGCCGTGCCCGCGCATCTGGCGGCCCTCCCGCGCCCGGCCCACCGCCCCGCCCTGCGGGTGGCCCTCGTGGTCTGCGCCGGCCTGGCTCCCCTGGCCGCCCTGAGCACACGCCAGTCGGACCAGGTCTCGTGGATCGGCGGCCCGGGGGCAGGCGCGCTGCTCGGCTTCGCCGCTGTGAGCGCACTGGCCCTGGCCTGCGCCGTCCCGCTCCGACACGGGCCCCTGCCCCGCCTGGCCCTGCCCCTGACGGTCCTGCCCGGGCTGACCCTGATCCTCCTGACCCCGCTGAAGCCGCTCTACGTGGACCGCTATGTCCTCTACGGCCACGCGGGCACGGCCCTCCTGATCGGCGCGGCCCTCGAGCGCCTGGGCCGGACCCGCACCCTCGCCGTGGCCACGGCCGTGCTCGCGCTGCTGCCGGTCACCCTCCAGTTGCGCACCCCGCAGAGCCGCACCGACGACGCGACGGCGATCAGCCGGGCGATGAGCGGCGCGCACGCCGAGGGTGTCCTCTACCTGCCGTCCCGGCGCCGCGTGTGGTCACTGCTGGACCCGGCCCCCGATTCGGCCCGGCGCCCGCGCGACCTGGCCCTGGACCGCGGCCCGGCGGCTTCGGGAACCCTGTACGGCACCGAGGTCCCGGCCCCGGTGATCCGGGCCCGCATGCTGGCCACGGAACGGATCGTCACCGTAGCGGATCCGGCGGGGCAGCCTCTGGACCGGACACCACAGGAGGAGGTCAAGCGACACGTACTGGCCGAGTCCTTCGTGCCCACCCGTGTCCGACAGGTACAGGGCGCACTGATCACCGAGTACACCCGCGCCCCTTCAGGGGCGCGAAGAACTGCGCGACAAGCCACCGACGGCCCGCAGCCGCCCGAGGACACACGGCGGCACATCCAGCGGCGGAACTGAACTCAACCGGTCCGCACAGCCGTGTGCACGGTGTGCGCCGCCAGCACGAACACATCCGCCCGCCGGTGCACACTCGCCGCGTCCTCGGGATCGAGCAGCCGGTCGAGAGTGTCCCGGTCGCCGGATTCCAGGTGTTCCCCGAACACCTCCCGCAGCCGCCCCAGCGACGCGGCGATGTACGCACGGGCCCGATCGGTCGTCGGCGCCGGCAGATCGAGCATGAAGCTGCGGGTACCGGTGTGCCGCAGCCCCGCGGCGGCCATCAGCGCGGGCCAGTCCTCGACCTCGGCGACGGAGTCGGGAAGATCCGACCGCATCTGCGCGAACCACTCCTCCTCCAGCGCGTCGAGCCGGGCCTGCAAGCCGGGCCGTCCGATCCCGATGTCCCGGGGCAGAAAGCGCGCCGGCAGCCCGCCCTCCAGCAACGCCAGCGTGCCGCCCCGGGCCAGCCGCGAGGCGAAAGCGGCGATCCCGGCCCGCTGGTCCCCCAGGTGGTGCAGGCTCCGGCTGGCCCAGAGCAGGTCGACGGGATAGTCCAACTCGTCGAGGGCTCCGGGCAGTTCACCGGCGAGGGTGCCGAAGCGGTCGGCGACACCGAGCCGCTCGGCCCGAGCCCGCGCCCGCTCCAGCAGCGGCTCGGCCCCGTCTACGGCGACCACCCGGGCCCCCGGAAACGCCTCGGCGAGCAGACAGGACAGCACCCCGGGCCCACTGCCCGCGTCGACGATCAGCCCCGGCTCGGTCTGCTTGTGCCCGAGCCACGCCAGGGCCCGCTCGTACAGCGGCGTGAACAGCTCCGCCTGGGTCTCCAGGTGCTGGGCCATCCTGGACCAGTCGATGTCGGTGTGCTCGTGGTGATGGTGACCGTGGGTGCCGTGATCGTGCGCCATGGTGTCAGCCTCTCCTCGGGATGCGGCCAGCGTGCGCCGACGCACCGCGAAGACGCCAGCGTTGTTGCCACGACGGCAAAAAATACGGCAAAGCGGACGCAAAGAAAAGGAGATGCGCGCACCCCGGCCCGTCCCCCACGATTCGTGAGACGGGCTACGACCGGGAGGACCCGGCCTCCTGGAAGGACCCGGTGGTGTGGGTGCCCGGGATGGCACAGGGCCCGTTCGCGGCGGCCGCCGACTCGCCGGTCCTGCACGAGGCGTTCGACCTGCTGGTGGGTGAGAACCGCTGGCAGCCCCGCTACTCACTGGGCACTTTCCCCTTGCGGTTTCCGCACACGGGAGGAACCGGACGACGCACAAAAAGAGGGCACGGAAGGGACCCAGGCTACCTCCCTGACGGCGCGCCGGCCGGGATGTACCACACCAACCTGCGCTCCAGGGACCGTGCCCTGTTGATGCTGTTCCTGTTCAGCGAGGTCACCGGGACCGACACCCCGACCCGCATCCGGGTGGGCTCCCATCTCGACGTACCGTCGGTCCTGGAGCCGTACGGCGAACAGGGCGCGTCCTTCCTGGCGATGTCTACTACCTCTGCCACCCCTTCCTGGTCCACGCGGCCCAGCCCCACCACGGCACGCTCCCCCGCTTCATGGCCCAGCCGCCGCTGCTACCGGCCGAGCCGTACGAGCTGGACCGCCCGGACGGTGACTACTCGGTGGTGGAGTTCGCGATCCGCCGGGGCCTGGCCAAGGAGAGCTGACCAGACCCCGGCGGGGTGTCGTGCGCCGTACTCGGCAGATCTAGAGCGCCGGGTACGCGTTCTTCATGAGCTCCTGGAACTGCGCCGAGAACCAGTGGCCCGACAGCGGGGCGTTCGGCAGCGCACCGGACATGTTGTTGTTGTTCCGCGGGTTGCCGGTGTACGTCGGGTCGCACATCCGGTCGAAGCCCTTGCCCTCGTCGTTCGAGATCGCGGAGCTGGACCCGTCGGACTCACCCGGAGGCTTGATCCACACGTAGGCGTCGATCCCTGCGGCCGGGCTGGCCTTCGGGCGCTCACCGAGGCCGGCCCCCGACTGGTTGCACCAGTTGCCGACGTGGATACGCCGGTCGATCTTGCCGCCGTTGACGTAGGTGTCCACGTCCGTCATGGCACCGGGGCCGGTGGGCCGGGCGGTGCCGCCCCAGCCGTTGCGGGAGGTGTCGATCAGCATGCCGACGCCCGAGGGGAAGCCCTGGTTCACGGCCTCCTGCCGGAACGCCTGGGCGTAGGAGAGCTCGTCGACGTACCGGTTCCAGTCGACCCACTTGGACTCGCGCACGGACTTGCCGTTCACGGAGTCGTTGATGGTGAAGTTCTGCTCCTTCAGCGCGCTGTAGTTGGCGGTGTTGGTGATGAAGCCCTGTACGTCGTTGACGGTTGCGCCCTCGGCGGTGGCCGCCTGCTTGATCGTCTGGACGGTCGCGGAGAAGTTGTCGTCCCAGCCGAGCCAGCCGTGGTGCCCGGCGTCCACGTAGTTGTAGACGTTGGCGGCGTCACCGAGCTTGTTGAGCGCGTAGCCGACGCCTTTGACGTAGTTGCCGTTCGCCTTCATCGTGTCGCAGTTCGCGGTGGCGGTGGGCCGCGGGGTGACGTTGGTGACGAGGTTCGGCAGGGAGTCGAGCTCGACCGTGTTGACGATCCGCAGCGAGGCGTACTTGGGGTCGGCGAGGATCGCTGCGATCGGGTCGATGTACTGCGTCTTGTACTTGTCGATCTCCGTCGGGCCCAGTTCGCCGTTGGAGGCGAGGGCCGAGCAGTCGCGGCCGGGCAGGTCGTAGATGACGAGCTGGACGACGAGCTCTCCCGAGCCCTTCTGCTTCAGCGCCTCGTCGAGATGGGCGCGCAGGCCCATCTTGCCGCCGGTGCCGTTGATCGCGGCGATCCGGTCCAGCCACACGCCGGTGGGCTGGTTGGAGATGCGGCTGCCGCCCGGCTCTGCGGCGGCGTTGGCGGACCACTCGGGATTCACGTACACCTTGGCGCCCGCATACGGGTTGTCGACCCGGGTGCCGGGGGTACCGGGGTCCGTCGGGCCCGGGTCGGTGGGGCCGCCGCCGTCGACGTTGCAGGTCACGCCGTCGAGGGTGAAGGTGGTCGGGACGGCGTTGGTGCCGCTGTAGCTCCCCTGGAAGCCGAAGCTGGCCGAACCGCCGGTGCCGAGCGAGCCGTTGTAGCTCTCGTTGGCCGCGGTGACGGCCGTCCCGCTCTGGCTGATCTTGGCGTTCCAGCCGCTGGTGACCTTCTGGTTTCCGGCGTACGACCACTTCAGCGACCAACTCGACTTGGCGGCGCTGTTGTTGGTGATCGTGACGGCCGCGGTGAAGCCGGTGTCCCACTGGTTCTGCACCTTGTAGTCCACAGTGCAGGGGACGGCGGCGAGGCCCACGTCCCCGGGGGCCACGGCTAGCGCGGTCCCGGAGGCCCCGGCGACGAGCGCCAGGGCAGCGAGGAGCGCTGTTCTCGTACGACTCATGAGTGCGGGTTTCCTTCTCGTTCGCGGGTGTTGTCCGTTGAGCGGTGCTGTGCGTCGAGCGGGTGCTATCCGTTCAGGGCACGCAGATGGTCACGCAGCCCGGTGCCGAACGCTGTGGGTGTGCCGTCGTAGCTGCTGATCAGGGACGGTCCGGTGGAGCAGTCCCAGGTGTTCCAGGTCCAGCCGAGGTACGACAGGCCATGGCTGTCGAACCACTTCATGACCTGGTCGATGAAACCGTGCGCGCAGGTGTTCTCGCCGATCTCCCCCGCCACGAGGGGGACTTGAGCGGCCACCGGGGCGAGCGTGGAGTTCCAGCAGCTCTCGATGGAGCAGGTGTTGAAGTTGTACACGTGCCAGGCGGCGGCGAGATTGCCCGCCGGGTCGGCCGGTCTGTACGTCAGCCACTGGCTGAGGTCGTTCGAGTAGGCGATCCCGCCGGCCAGGATCAGGTTGGTCGCGCCGGTGCCCCGGACGCTGTCGACGAGATCCTGCATACCGGCGACCTCGTACCCGATGCCCGGGCAGGTGCCGCCGTCGCGCCAGCACTGCCACGCCTGGGTGGTCGTGGAGGTGGCGCGGTCCGGGTAGGGCTCGTTGAACAGGTCGAAGACGACGGTCCGGTCGCTCTTGAAGGTGTTGGCCACCGAGGCCCAGAAGGACGGCGTGTACTGCATGTCGGGCATCGGCTTCTGGCAGCTTGCGTGTACGTCGGAGCAGCCGGCGGAGTTGCCGGTGTACTGGCCGTAGGTCCAGTGCAGTTCGACCACGGGTGTCATGCCGTGGGCCTTGACCTTGGCGACCAGGTCCTTGACGGCGTTGATGTAGTTCGCCCCGGCGTAGGCCGGATCAATGGTGGACAGGCCCAGCCAGCACTCCTCGTTGAGAGGGATGCGGACCGCGTTGGCCTTCCAGTCGGCGATCGCCTTGACGGAGGCGTCGTCGACCGGGCCGTCGAAGATGCCGCGGCCCTGGACGCACATGAACTCGCCGCCGGACCGGTTCACTCCGAGCAGCCGACGGGTGGTGCCGCCCGCGTCCACGAGCTTGTTGCCCAAGACCCGCAGAGCGGGGGGTGTTCCCTCGGCCGGGTCCGTCGGGTCCGTCGGGTCCGTCGGGTCCGGCGTGGGCGAGGGCTCGGCAGCCGTGTTGCAGCTGGTGCCGTTGAGCTTGAACGAGGTCGGGACGGTGTTGCTCCCGGACCAGGACGCGATGAATCCGGCGCTGACGCTCGCTCCGGTGGCCAGCGAGCCGTTGTAGCTCTCGTTGGCAGCGGTGACCGTCGTACCGGACTGGGACCATTTCGCGTTCCAGCCCTGAGTGAGCTTCTGCCCGCCGGCGAAGTCGAAGGCAAGACTCCAACTGCTCACGGCGGCCATGTTGTTGGTGATCCTCACGGACCCCTGGAAGCCGCTGTCCCACTGGCTGGTGACGGAGTACTCCACCGAGCAGGCAGGGGCGGCGCCGGACGCCGTGACCACCGGCACCGTCACGGACCCGATAAGGGCAATCGCGCCGGCAACCGCTAAAAGTACTGAACGCGGGGGGTGTCGCATGAGCGACTCCTTGCAGATCAGCGCGGCCGTTACAGACGCGTCGACTGATGGAATCGCTCCCACTGGTGCCAAGGAAGGTAGCGCCAAGTGACGGCAAAGAACAGAGGGGTTACTTGACTTTTCCTCAGCGCCGTTCGTCGAATCTTTTCGACTCTTCAAGCACCTTGACCCCTTGAACACTCGTCCTCACTATGGGAGCGCTCCCACTGGTTCAAGCCTTGACTTCTCCGAGCCGCACAAGGAGGAACCAGCAATGCCCCCCACCAGGAGACGCCGGACCGTCCGGCGATTGTGGACCGCTGTCGTGGCGGCCATGGCACTGCCGTTCGCGATGCTGAGTGCGGCTTCAACTCCCGCACAAGCAGCTGCAGTTCAGTGCAGCGTCGACTACAAGACCAATGACTGGGGCTCCGGTTTCACCGCGGATCTGACGATCACCAACCGCGGCACGGACGCCATCAACGGCTGGGCCCTGACGTACAGCTACGCGGGCAACCAGAAGCTGAGCAACGGCTGGAACGGGACCTGGTCCCAGTCCGGCCAGACGGTCACGGTCAACAGCGCCTCGTACAACGCGAACATCGCCGCGGGCTCCGCGGTCACCACCGGCGCGCAGTTCACCTACAGCGGCGCCAACGCGGCTCCGACGAACTTCGCGATCAACGGCACCTCGTGCACCGGCGCCCATCAGCCGCCGATCACCGTGCTGACCAGCCCGGCCGCGGGAGCGGTCTACACCCAGGGCACCGCGGTCCCGCTCGCCGCGACGGCCGCCGCCGCGGACAACGCGACCATCAGCAAGGTGGAGTTCTACGACAACACCACGCTGCTGGGCACGGACACGACGTCGCCGTACTCGCTCTCGGTCTCCAGCTTGACCGTGGGCAGTCATTCGCTGCTCGCGAAGGCGTACGACAGCCTGGGCGCGTCCGGGGAGTCGACGCCGGTCGGCATCACGGTCGCCTCGGGTCCCGCGGTCGTCGCCTCCGCCACCCAACTCGCCGTCCAGCAGGGCAAGACGGGCACGTACACCGTGAAGCTGTCGACGCAGCCCTCGGCCAACGTGACCGTCACGACCGCCCGCACGAGCGGCAACTCGGGTCTGTCGGTGACGGGCGGTGCCTCGCTGACCTTCACCCCGTCGAACTGGAACACCGCGCAGACGGTGACGATCACCGGCAACGCCTCCGGCACCGGCGCGGCGACCTTCGAGTCGACGGCGACCGGCCACGCCAAGGCCTCGGTGACGGTCACCCAGATCGCGGCGACGGGCACGTACAACGCCCGCTTCCTGGATCTGTACGGCAAGATCACCAACCCGGCGAACGGCTACTTCTCCCCCGAGGGCATCCCCTACCACTCGGTCGAGACGCTGATCGTCGAGGCGCCGGACCAGGGCCACGAGACCACCTCGGAGGCGTACAGCTACCTCCTGTGGCTGCAGGCCATGTACGGCAAGGTGACGGGCGACTGGTCCAAGTTCAACGGTGCCTGGGACATCATGGAGAAGTACATGATCCCCACGCATGCCGACCAGCCGACCAACTCCTTCTACAACGCCTCCAAGCCGGCGACCTACGCGCCCGAGCTGGACACCCCGAACGAGTACCCGGCGAAGCTGGACTCCTCGGTCCCGGCCGGCTCGGACCCGATCGCGGGTGAGCTGAAGAGCGCGTACGGCACCGACGACATCTACGGCATGCACTGGCTCCAGGACGTCGACAACGTCTACGGCTACGGCAACTCGCCGGGCAAGTGCGAGGCGGGACCGACGGACACCGGACCGTCGTACATCAACACCTTCCAGCGCGGTGCGCAGGAGTCGGTTTGGGAGACGGTGCCGCAGCCGACCTGTGACCAGTTCAAGTACGGTGGCAAGAACGGGTACCTGGACCTCTTCACCGGTGACGCCTCCTACTCGAAGCAGTGGAAGTTCACCAACGCCCCGGACGCCGACGCGCGTGCGGTGCAGGCCGCGTACTGGGCCGACAAGTGGGCCAAGGAGCAGGGCAAGGGCTCCGACGTCTCCACGACCGTGGGCAAGGCCGCGAAGATGGGCGACTATCTGCGCTACGCCATGTACGACAAGTATTTCAAGAAGATCGGCAACTGTGTCGGTCCGTCCACCTGCGCGGCCGGTACCGGCAAGGACGCCTCGATGTACCTGCTGTCCTGGTACTACGCCTGGGGCGGCGCCACCGACACCTCGGCGGGCTGGGCCTGGCGCATCGGATCCAGTCACGCGCACGGCGGCTACCAGAACCCGATGGCCGCGTACGCACTGAGCTCCTATGCCGACCTGAAGCCCAAGTCGGCGACGGGCGCGGCGGACTGGAACACCTCGCTGGGCCGGCAGCTGGAGTTCTACCGCTGGCTGCAGTCCGACGAGGGTGCCATCGCGGGCGGTGCGACGAACAGCTGGGCGGGCCGTTACGCGACTCCCCCGGCCGGCAAGTCGACCTTCTACGGCATGTACTACGACCAGCAGCCCGTCTACCACGACCCGCCGTCCAACCAGTGGTTCGGCTTCCAGGCGTGGTCGATGGAGCGGGTGGCCGAGTACTACCAGCAGACGGGGAACGCGCAGGCCAAGGCGGTCCTCGACAAGTGGGTCAAGTGGGCGCTGTCCAAGACCACGATCAACCCGGACGGCACGTACCAGATCCCGTCGACGCTTCAGTGGTCGGGCCAGCCCGACACCTGGAACGCGTCAAGTCCCGGTGCCAACAGCGGACTTCACGTCACCGTCGCCGACTACACCAACGACGTCGGCGTGGCCGCCGCGTACGCCAAGACCCTGACGTACTACGCGGACCGCAGTGGTGACACCCAGGCCGCTTCCACGGCCAAGTCGCTGCTGGACGGCATGTGGAACAACTACCAGGACAGCCTGGGAATCGCGGTGCCGGAGAACCGGGCGGACTACAACCGGTTCGACGACTCGGTGTACGTCCCGAGCGGCTGGACCGGGACCATGCCGAACGGTGACGCGATCAACTCGTCGTCGACCTTCGAGTCCATCCGCTCCTTCTACAAGAGCGACCCGGCCTGGTCGAAGATCGAGGCCTACCTCAAGGGCGGTGCGGTGCCGTCGTTCACGTACCACCGGTTCTGGGCCCAGGCGGACATCGCCATGGCCATGGGGTCGTACGCGGAGCTTCTCGAATAACCAGCCCCCGCCGGGCGCTCCGCGGGTTGCGCCGTGTTCTGACTGCGGGTCCGTTGTGGCTGGTCGCGCAGTTCCCCGCGCCCCTTGAGGGGCGCCACAGTGCACGGCGCTTCCTCGGAACCGCCTGAAAGGCTCCGCGTATAAGGCTCCGCCACCGGACGGCGGGGCCGAAACGGCCGGGCGGCCCCCTCCCGCACTGGGGGTCGCCCGGCAACTCTCGCACCAGATGGAAAGCGCTTACCCCCCACTCCCCCTTTCCGGAAAGGACCCCCCGTGCGAAGAACCCGCATCCTCACGGCCGTGCTCGCGCTCGCGGCCGGGCTGCTCGCCGGCACCCCACCCGCACTGGCGGCCGACAGCACCGCGAAGGTCTCGCTCGCCGCCGACACGTACACCTGGAAGAACGCCCGGATCGACGGCGGCGGTTTCGTGCCGGGCATCGTCTTCAACCGCAAGGAGAAGAACCTGGCGTACGCCCGTACGGACATCGGCGGCGCCTACCGCTGGCAGGAGTCCTCGAAGACCTGGACGCCCCTGCTGGACTCGGTCGGCTGGACCGACTGGGGGCACACCGGCGTGGTCAGCCTGGCTTCCGACGCCGTGGACCCGAACAAGGTGTACGCGGCCGTGGGGACGTACACCAACAGCTGGGACCCGGGCAACGGCGCGGTGCTGCGCTCCTCGAACCGGGGCGCGAGCTGGCAGAAGACCGATCTGCCCTTCAAGCTGGGCGGCAACATGCCGGGGCGGGGCATGGGTGAGCGGCTCGCGGTCGACCCCAACAAGAACAGCGTGCTGTACCTCGGGGCGCCGAGCGGCAAGGGACTGTGGCGGTCCACTGACTCGGGTGTCAGCTGGTCGCAGGTGGCGAACTTCCCCAACGTCGGCAACTACCAGCAGGATCCGAGCGACACCAGCGGCTACGCCAGCGACAACCAGGGCGTCGTCTGGGTGACCTTCGACGAGTCGACGGGGACGTCCGGGAACGCCACGAAGACGGTCTACGTCGGGGTCGCCGACCTCCAGAACTCGGTGTACCGGTCGACGGACGCGGGCGCGACCTGGACGAGGCTCGCCGGGCAGCCGACCGGATATTTGGCCCACAAGGGCGTCCTGGACGCGGCGGGCGGCTATCTGTACCTCTCCTACAGCGACAAGGGCGGGCCGTACGACGGCGGCAAGGGCCAGGTGTGGCGGTACGCGACGGCGACCGGCACCTGGACGAACATCAGCCCGGTCGCGGAGGCCGACACCTACTACGGCTTCAGCGGGTTGACTGTGGACCGGCAGAAGCCCGGCACGGTCATGGCCACCGCCTACAGCTCCTGGTGGCCGGACACCCAGATCTTCCGCTCCACGGACAGCGGGGCGACCTGGACGAAGGCGTGGGACTACTCGTCGTACCCCAACCGCGCGAACCGCTACACCATGGACGTCTCCTCCTCCCCGTGGCTCACCTGGGGCGCGAATCCCTCGCCGCCCGAACAGGCGCCGAAGCTCGGGTGGATGACGGAGTCGCTGGAGATCGACCCGTTCAACTCGAACCGGATGATGTACGGGACGGGGGCGACGCTCTACGGCACGGAGAACCTCACGAACTGGGACTCCGGCGGCCAGTTCACCATCAAGCCGATGGTGCAGGGCCTGGAGGAGACCGCGGTCAACGACCTCGCCTCACCGCCCTCGGGCGCCCCGCTGCTGAGCGCGCTCGGTGACATCGGCGGCTTCCGGCACACGGACCTCACCAAGGTCCCGTCGATGATGTTCACCTCCCCGAACTTCACCACGACCACGAGTCTGGACTTCGCCGAGACGAACCCGAACACGGTGGTGCGGGTCGGCGATCTGGACTCCGGGCCGCACATCGCGTTCTCGACGGACAACGGCGCCAACTGGTTCGCGGGGAGCGACCCTTCGGGCGTGAGCGGGGGCGGTACGGTGGCCGCCGCCTCGGACGGCAGCCGGTTCGTGTGGAGCCCGGGCGGCGCGGGTGTGCAGTACACGACCGGCTTCGGTTCCTCCTGGTCGGCGTCGAGCGGGATTCCGGCGGGCGCGATCGTCGAGTCCGACCGGGTCGACCCTCGGACCTTCTACGGCTTCAAGTCCGGGAAGTTCTACGTCAGTACGGACGGCGGGGCGACGTTCACGGCGTCCGCGGCGACCGGACTGCCCGCCGGGGACAGTGTGCGCTTCAAGGCGCTGCCCGGCGTGAAGGGCGACGTCTGGCTCGCGGGCGGGGCGAGTGACGGGGCGTACGGTCTGTGGCACTCGACGAACGCCGGCACGAGCTGGACCAAGCTTTCGAACGTGGACCAGGCCGACACGATCGGCTTCGGGAAGGCGGCCGCCGGGGCGTCGTACCAGACGCTCTACACCAGCGCGAAGATCGGCGGGGTCCGTGGCATCTTCCGCTCCACGGACAAGGGCGCGAGCTGGACCCGCATCAACGACGACGCCCACCAGTTCGGTTGGACCGGCGCGGCGATCACCGGTGATCCGCGGGTGTACGGCCGGGTGTACGTCTCGACCAACGGGCGGGGTGTCATCTACGGCGACACGTCCGACACCGGCGGAGGCGGCGGCACCGATCCGACGGACCCGCCCGATCCCACTCCGACCGGCGCCTGCGCGGTGACGTACAAGATCACCAACCAGTGGTCGGGCGGTTTCCAGGCGGACGTCCAGCTGAGCAACACCGGTTCCAGTGCCTGGACCGGCTGGTCACTCGGCTGGACCTTCCCCAACGCCCAGACGGTCTCCCAGACCTGGAACGCCGAGTCCACCCAGTCGGGCTCGACGGTCACGGCGAAGAACGTCGGCTGGAACGCCAACGTGGCCGCGGGCTCCTCGGTGAGCTTCGGCTTCACGGGGAGCTGGTCGGGGACGAACGCGAAACCGGCCGCGTTCAAGCTGGGTGACCAGGCCTGCACGGTGGCCTGACCCGACGACAGGGCGGCTGTCCGCAGCCGCCCTGTCGCTCATGTCACGGCGTGTACACCGTCGGCCTCGGTGCCGTCGGCATCCCGTTGCCGATGAAGAAGCTCGGGTGCGGGGGCTGGTTGTAGGCCGTATTTTGCCAGGCCAGGGCAGTGCGGTACATCGTGTCGTGGAGGAGGGTCGTGATCTTCGTCGTCGTCTCGTACGGCGTGGAGTAGACGCGGAGCGCCTTGTTGTCCGAGGTGGGCCAGACGACCTCCTCGCGCCAGTCGCCCAGGATGTCGCCGGACAGGGACGGGGTCGCCTTGGTGCTGTTGTTGGAGTGGACCGACGCTCCGGTCAGCAGGCGGGTGTCGGACGAGGTGCCGTACTTGTCGATGTGGGTGCCGTCGAGGAGTTCACGGACCGTGTCGCCGTCCCACCAGGACAGGAAGTTCACCGAGGACGGTTCGCGGCCCTTGGTGGCGCCGGCCTCGTCGCGGATCGAGGAGTCGGAGGCCGACCAGACCTCGGCGCCGTCGTTGCCGGCCCAGATGTCACCGGCGACCCCCCGTCCGTTGTCGCAGCACGCGGCCAGTTTCCAGTTCACCGTGCCGTTCGCCGGGTTGATGTAGAGCTCCGCCGGCTGGGAGGTCGACTCGGAGACCTTGAAGTACTCGAGACCCGCGTGGGAGGGGTCGAGGTCGCCGAGGTGCTGGGCGTCGCCGTGCCCGGTCTTCGTGGTCCACAGCCCGTTGCCGTTGTCGTCGACCGCCATCGCCCCGTAGACGATCTCGTCCTTGCCGTCGTTGTCGACGTCCCCGACGGACAGACTGTGCGAGCCCTGACCGTCGTATCCCTTGCCGCTGTTGGTCGAGGAGTTGGTGTCGAAGGTCCAGCGGCGGGTGAAGGCGCCGCCCCGCCAGTCCCAGGCGGCGATCACAGTGCGGGTGTAGTAGCCGCGGGCCATGATCAGCGACGGGCGGGCGCCGTCCAGGTACGCCGTTCCCGCGAGGAAGCGGTCGACGCGGTTGCCGTACGAGTCGCCCCACGACGACACCGTGCCCCGGGCGGGGACGTAGTCGACGCTCTGCATCGCCTTGCCGGTCTGTCCGTTGAACATGGTCAGGTACTCGGGGCCGGACAGGACATAGCCGCTGGAGTTGCGGTAGTCGGCCGACGAGCTGCCGATCACCGCGCCCGTGCCGTCGACCGTGCCGTCCGCCGTCTTGATGGCGACCTCGGCCTTGCCGTCGCCGTCGTAGTCGTACGCCTGGAACTGCGTGTAGTGCGCGCCGGAGCGGATGTTGCGGCCCAGGTCGATCCGCCACAGCCGGGTGCCGTCGAGCTTGACGCCGTCGAGGATCGTGTTGCCGGTGTAGCCGGACTGGGAGTTGTCCTTGGCGTTGGTCGGCTGCCACTTGAGGACGAAGTCCAGTGCCCCGTCGCCGTCGAGGTCGGCCACCGAGGCGTCGTTGGCCTCGTAGGTGTAGGCGACGCCGTCGGGGGTTGTGCCGCCGGACGGCGGGCTGATGGGAACGTCCTTGTAGCCGCTGCGGAGTTGGACCGCGTGGACCGAGTCCGCCTGCTCGACTCCGCCGACGACCGCCCGGACGGTGTAGTCGGCCTCGGCGGGCGCGCCGGAGTGGAAGTAGTTCGTGGAGCCGGTGACCGGGGTCGAGTTGACCTTCGTGCCGGCGCGGTAGACGTTGAAGGACACGTCGTTCGGGTCGGTGCCCAGCCAGCGCCAGCTGACCAGGTTGCCACTGCTGGTGTGCACGCTGACGACACCTCGGTCGAGCTTCTCGACCTGGCGGGCGGTGGCGGCCTCGGCCGTACCGTGCGACAACGCGGTCAGACCGGCGGCCACGAGGGCCACGGCGGCGGTCGTCGCCGAGAGGAGGGCCCGGCGTCTGCGGTGGGGGTGAGGATGCCGGTGGGGGTGCGGGTGCGGGTGCTGCACGGGGTGAACCTCCGAAGCTGTGGGGACGGACGGGTTCCACCCCTCAGTCGCCGCACGGGGAAGCCGAGTTGCCGTACCTTTCGGCCAGTTCGGCGACCGTTCGCGCCATCCGTTCGCGCAGCTCGGGGGGGTCCAGCACCTCGATGTCGGCGCCCAGGCGCAGGAATTCGCCATGGGCGTGCTCGACGGACTCGATGGGGACCCGGGCGAGGGTCCGACCTGCGGGATCCGTACGGACATGGGCCGCCCTCGGCACAGCCGCCCGCCCGGCGCCGGCCGCACGAGCGCCTCGCTCCGGTACAGCCGGTCGCGGAGGTCCCGCTGTACGGCGACGCGAGCCACGCCGGCGGCTACCGCCTGCTCGACGGCTACCGCACGGCGACCACGGCCCGTACGTCTCGGGCCGGTCCCGGGCCATGCCGTACCTCAGGTCGGCGCCCGTCCCCCGGGTCGCGGGCCGGGCGGCGGCGAGCCCGGGGGTGACGATCCCGGTGCCGCAGGCCACGGCGTCGTAGGCGTCGGCCTCCTTGTCGTGGTCGAGCGCCGCCTCACTGGGCTCCGTGACCGGCGGCGAGCGCCTCCACCCGTTGTGCGAGCGCGAAGTCCTTCTCCGTGAGGGCGCCGCCCGCGCTGTGCGTGTGCACGGACAGTGCGACCGTGTTGTAGCCGAGGGTGAGGTCGGAGTGGTGGTCGAGTTCCTCCTGGACCTGGGCGATGTGGACGACCATCGCCGTGGCGGCGAAGTGGGTGCCGAGGCGGTACGAGCGGGTGAGGCGGCCGTCGTCGACGGACCAGCCCGGCAGTTCCGCGAGCCGGTCCTCGATCTCCTTCTGCGACAGCGGTTCGACGGGCATGGCCTCGCTCCTTCCTGGGGGTCGGGGGTGTTCTCAGCGTCCCACAGTTGTACCGCCGAGGCCCTGGTCAGGAGGGTTCCCGGCGGCCGGACGGGGGACATCTTCGGCCGTGTACGCCCGCCCCTCGACTACGGTCGTACGTATGACCACTGCCCACTCCGCCACAGCCACCCCTCCCGGCCAGGGCGTGGGCCCCCTCCTGCGCGCCTGGCGGGAGCAACGGCGGGTCAGTCAGCTGGAGTTGGCGCTGCGGGCGGACTCCAGCGCCCGGCATATCAGCTTCGTCGAGACGGGACGTTCCCGCCCGAGCGAGGAGATGGTGCTGCGGCTCGCCGAGCATCTGGAGGTGCCGGTGCGGGAGCGCAACGCGCTGCTGCTCGCGGCCGGTTACGCCCCGCGCTTCCCGGAGACCCCGCTGGACGATCCGGCCCTGGACACCGTGCGGGAGGGGATCGAGCGGCTGATCCAGGGCTACGAGCCGTATCCGGCCCTGGTGTTCGACGCCGCGTATCACGTCGTGGCCGCGAACCGGGGGATCATGATGCTTCTGGACGGCGTCCCGGAATCCCTGCTCCGGCCCCCGCTCAACACGATGCGGCTCACCCTGCACCCGCAGGGCCTCGCCCCGCGCATCCGCAACCTGCGGGAGTGGCGCGGCCATCTGCTGGAACAGATGCGACGGCAGATCGCCCTGCGCCGCTCGGAACGGCTGCGGGAACTGTACGAGGAAGTCGCGGCCTACCCGGTGCCGGGTCCGGAGGAGTCCGACGACGACCGACCGGCCGAGCAGGTCCCCTACTTCGCGCTGCCGATGCGGATCGAGCACGAAGGGCGGACGCTGTCGTTCATCTCGTCCACGTCCACGTTCAACACCCCCATGGACGTGACCGTCGCCGAACTGGCCATCGAGACGTTCCTCCCTGCCGACCCGGCGACGGCCAAGTACCTTCACTCGCGGTCTTGACCGGTGAGACCGGCTCCGGGCATGGCACACTGCACGCAAGCTTCGACGCGTAGGGGAGGCGTGGCGTGAGTGAGCGGCGACCTGCGCCGACCGTGGGCCAGGTGGTGCTCGGCAGACGGCTGCAGGAATTGCGGGAGGCGGCCGGCCTCAAGCGTGAGGAGGCCGCGCAGGTACTGCGGGTGGCCCCGGCGACCGTACGGCGGATGGAAATGGCCGAGGTCGCCCTGAAGATCCCGTACGTCCAGGTGCTGCTCGAGACGTACGGGGTGCCCGAGGAGCGGGTCGGGGCCTTCGTCCAGCTGGCCGAGGAGGCCAACAAACCGGGCTGGTGGCAGCGGTTCCACGACGTGCTGCCCGAGTGGTTCAGCCTGTACGTGAGCCTGGAGGGCGCGGCCGGCATCATCCGCTCCTACGAGCCGCACTTCGTGCCGGGACTGCTCCAGACCGAGGACTACGCGCGTGCCGTCATGGAGGCCGGGACGATCGGCCACGCGGGTGCCGAGTCGCTGGAGCGGCACGTGTCGCTGCGCATGGCCCGGCAGGAACTGCTGGAGCGCCCGAACGCGCCCCATCTGTGGGTGATCATGGACGAGACGGTGCTGCGCCGCCCGGTGAGCATTCGCTCCCAGGTGATGCGCGAACAGCTGGACAAGCTGCTGGAGTTCGCCGAGCGCGACCGGATCACGCTCCAGGTGTGCGAGTTCCAGGAGGGCCCGCACCCGGGGACGTACGCGCCCTTCTCGCTGTTCCGCTTCGCCGAGCCGGAGCTGCCCGACCTGGTCTTCACCGAGTACCTGACGGGCGCGCTGTACCTCGACTCCCGCCAGGAGGTCGCCACGCACCTGGAGGTGCTGGACCACATGTCGGCGCGGGCCGCGTCGGCCGAGCGCACCAAGAAGCTGCTGCGGGAGCGCCGCGAGGACTTCTGAGCGGGCATCACCGCACCACACGTCCCAGGACACGTCTCACCACAGGGGAGAAGACACCGCATGACCGGATCCGACGCCGCAGCCCCCGCCATAGACACCAGCCGGCCGCACCCGGCCAGGGTGTACGACTGGTGGCTGGGCGGCAAGGACAACTACCCGGTGGACGAGGAACTGGCCCGCCGGATCCTCGCCGTGGACGGCACGGTGATGCGCGGGGCGCGCGCCAACCGTCGGTTCATGCAGCGGGCGGTGCGGACGGCCGCCGAGGCCGGGATCCGCCAGTTCCTCGACATCGGCACCGGCGTTCCCACCGAGCCCAACCTGCACCAGGTGGCGCAGGAGGTCGCCCCGGAGTCGAAGGTCGTGTACGCGGACAACGACCCGATCGTCCTCAGGCACGCCCAGGCCCTCCTGCACAGCACCCCCGAGGGCGCCACGAACTACGTCCACGCCGACGTCCGCGACCCGGACACCATCCTGCGCCTGGCCGCCGAGACCCTGGACTTCTCGCAGCCGGTCGCGCTGTCCCTGGTGGCACTCACCCACTACCTGAGCGACGACGCGTACGGCCTGCTCGAACGCTATGTCGCCGAGCTCGCCCCGGGCAGTTACGTGATCCTCTCGCAGGTCACGCCCGATCTGAGCCCCGAGGCCATCGAGAAGGCCGCCGAGCAGTTCCGCCGCAGCGGCACCCCCTTCTTCCCCCGCTCGCTCGCCGAGTTCTCCCGCTTCTTCGCCGGCCTGGAACTGCTCGGCCCCGGAGTGATCCCGGTGTCGGGCTGGCGTCCGGGCCCGGAGGACGTGGCGGCGCAGGCGGAGGGCATCGTGCCGGTGTACGCGGGGGTCGCGCGCAAGGTCTGACCCCGTACGGCGCTACTCCTTCCGGTCCTTCTCGTCGTCCACGATCTCCGCGTCGACCACGCCCTCCTCCTCGTGCGGCGGGGAGGCCGGTTCGTCCTGCGGGGACTGCTGCTGAGCCTGGGCGTACATCTCCTGGCCCATCTTCTGGCTGACGGAGGCGAGTTTCTCGACGCCGCCCCGGAGGGTGCTGGTGTCGGCGTTCTCCTCCAGGAGCTGCTTCAGTTCGGAGACCGCCGACTCGACCTCCGTCTTCGTGTCGGCGGAGATCTTGTCGCCGTTCTCGCGGACGAACTTCTCGGTCTGGTAGACGAGTTGCTCGCCCTGGTTGCGGGTCTCGGCGGCCTCGCGGCGGTTGCGGTCCTCCTCGGCGTACTGCTCGGCCTCCCGCATCATGCGGTCGATGTCGTCCTTGGGGAGCGCCGAGCCGCCCGTCACCGTCATCTTCTGTTCGCGCCCGGTCGCGAGGTCCTTCGCCGAGACGTGCATGATCCCGTTGGCGTCGATGTCGAACGCGACCTCGATCTGGGGAACACCGCGCGGGGCCGGCGGCAGACCCGTGAGGTCGAAGACGCCGAGCTTCTTGTTGTACGCGGCGATCTCGCGTTCGCCCTGGTACACCTGGATGCCCACCGAGGGCTGGTTGTCGGTGGCCGTCGTGAAGATCTCCGCACGGCGGGTGGGGATCGTGGTGTTGCGTTCGATGAGCTTGGTCATGATGCCGCCCTTGGTCTCGATGCCCAGGGACAGCGGCGTCACGTCGAGCAGCAGGACGTCCTTCACGTCGCCGCGGATGACACCCGCCTGGAGCGCCGCCCCGACCGCCACGACCTCGTCGGGGTTGACCCCCTTGTGCGGGTCCTTGCCCGTGAGCTCCTTGACCAGGTCGGTCACCGCGGGCATCCGGGTCGAGCCGCCGACGAGGATGACGTGGTCGACCGCGGAGAGCTTGATGCCGGCGTCCTTGACCGCCTGGTGGAAGGGGGTCGTGCAGCGGTCGAGCAGATCCGCGGTGAGCTCCTGGAACTGCGCGCGGGTCAGCTTCTCGTCGAGGTGCAGGGGCCCCTCGGCGGAGGCGGTGATGTAGGGCAGGTTGATGGTGGTCTCGGAGGACGAGGACAGCTCGATCTTGGCCTTCTCGGCGCCCTCGCGCAGCCGCTGCAGCGCCATCTTGTCGTTGCCGAGGTCGACGCCGTACTGCCCCTTGAAGCGTTTGACCAGGTGCTCCACGATCCGGTGGTCCCAGTCGTCACCACCGAGATGCGTGTCGCCGTTGGTGGCCTTGACCTCGATGACCCCGTCGCCGATCTCCAGCAGGGACACGTCGAAGGTGCCGCCGCCGAGGTCGAAGACCAGGACCGTCTGCTCCTCGCCCCGGTCCAGGCCGTACGCCAGGGCCGCCGCCGTGGGCTCGTTGATGATCCTGAGCACGTTGAGGCCGGCGATCTCCCCGGCCTCCTTGGTGGCCTGCCGCTGGGTGTCGTCGAAGTACGCGGGCACCGTGATCACGGCGTCGGTGACGTCCTCGCCGAGATAGGACTCGGCGTCCCGCTTCAGCTTCTGCAGGACCCGCGCCGACAGCTCCTGCGCCCGGTACCGGGTGCCGTCGATGGAGCCCTGGTCCGGGAAGCGCCAGCCTGTGTCGCCCATGTGCCGTTTCACGGAGCGCGCGGTGCGCTCGACGTTGGTCACGGCCTGTCGCTTGGCGACCTCGCCCACCAGCACCTCGCCGTTCTTGGCGAAGGCCACGACCGACGGTGTGGTCCTGGCTCCCTCCGCGTTGGCGACGACCGAGGGTTCACCGCCCTCCAGCACGGCCACCACCGAGTTCGTGGTACCGAGATCGATCCCGACCGCACGTCCCATCGCTGTCCCCTTCCGCCAGGGAGGTCCATCAGGGAATTGCACCACCTGCTCAGTAGGACGTGTACCCCGGCGAACGCTCCTCGTGCCGTTCCCGGCGCAGCGCGACGGCCCGGCGCGGCCGGTCGGTGATCAGGACGTCGACGCGCGGATGGTCGAGGAACGCCCGCATGACGGTGTCGTCGTTGACCGTCCAGACCATGGTGAACAGGTCGTGCCGAGCCGCTTCGCGCAGCACGTTGGCCCGAGCCAGCCGCTGGTGCACGGCCACCCCGCTCGCGCCGCAGGCGCGCACCCGGCGTATCGGCAGGAGCTCGGTGAGCCGGGTGCCGACGAGGCGGGACCGGGCGATCTCCCTGCGGTCGCGGCCCAGGGACAGCGCGGTGCGCACCCGGGGGAAGGCTCGTGCGATGGCCGCTACGGAACGGTCCTCCAGAGTCGTGGCGACGAAGCCGTCCGTGCCGAGCAGGGCGACCGCCCGGTCGATCAGCTCGCGCTCGTAGCCGCTCTCCTTCAGGTCCAGATGACCGACCAGCTTCCCCGCGATCAGCGACATCACCTCGTCGACGACCGGCACGGGACGACCGGCCCGTTCGCTGAGCTCGGCGTGGGTGATCTCGCTGAGGAGCGGACCGGTGCGCCCAGCCCGGGCGTCGTGGTGGACGACGAGGACCCCGTCCGCCGTACGCCGGATGTCGAACTCGACGTACTCCGCCCCGGACCGGATCGCGTCCTCGTAGGCCTCCCAGGTCGCGGCGCCGGCACGCTCGGTTCCGCCCCGGTGGGCAGAGATGGCGGGACGTCGAGGCATACGGCTCTCAGCTTCCGGACGGTGGACGCAGCGGCGACCGCGGGGCGGGCACCGGGACGGCCGTCGGGGTCGCCAGCAGCGCGCCGGAACGCCTGCTGACCCGCCTGAGCAGGAGGTATCCGACGACGGCGAGGGCGATGAAGGGAAGCCAGGCCAGCAGGTAGGCCGGGAGGTAGTGGGCGTCGAAGACGGACCGCCGATTGTCCACGTTCGAGGCGTTGGCCCCGAAGAACGCCAGCAGCAGCGTCGGCGGCAGGGCGATGCCGGTGGCCACCGCGACGAGCGCCGACACCGTACGGTCCCTGCGGTCGTCGCGCTCGGCGAGCTGGGCCTGCAGCGCGGCCGAGCGGGCGCTGATCACCGAGGTCAGGCGCTCGACCATCCTGGCGGAGTTGTCCAGGCTGTCGGGGATGCCGAGGGCGTCGCGCAGCGAGGACTGGAAGGTCTCCATGACCGTCTCGGGGATCAGCAGGCTGTCGACGTACGCCTCGACGCCGAAGGCCAGGTCCAGCTGGAGTTCGTTCACCCCGTCGGAGAGCCGGGAGATCAGCCTGCGGATCTCGTACGGCGACTCGGCGGCGGCCTGTTCGTTGGCGCGCATGGTCTCGAAGGCGGCCAGGCGGGTGCGCTGCAGGACGGCGAGCGCGGAGATGATGCCGACGGCGACCAGGATGAGGCCGTTCTCCACGTGCCCTGCCCAGCCGGCGTGGACGGAGACCCCGCGGCCGTGCGCGGAGAGGGTGCGGCCGTGCCGGTGGAGGTGGGGCGGCTCGGACAGGGACAGCCGGCCGCGGTACACGATCTCGTTGAGCAGGGCGGGCGAGCCGGCCTCGTCGGGACCCAGCAGGTTGTTTTCCAAGTCGCCGCCGGGAAAGACCAGTTGGTGGACGTTCTGGCCGAAGGCGAGCGGCTCCCGCGGGGCGAGCAGGCCGCCCAGCGAGTCGAGCAGGGCCGTGCTGCCGAGCGTGATCCGGTCCCGGCCGAAGCAGGTGTCAGAGAGCCACGCCGCGAGGGCGGCGGGAGGTGTCTGTCCGGCGAATCCGCAGTCCAGCGCCAGGGTGATGTCCCCGCGAGGGGTGGCGAGGACGGCGATCCCGACGGACGCGAGGTCGAGTCCGTGGCCGCCGTGCGGCAGCCGCAGCTCCTCGGGTGCCACGTCCTCGACGAGCACCGGCACGGGCAGGACCGATTCGCTGGACGTCAGGTGCAGGGCGAAGCGGCCGAAGTCGAAGGTGTCGACGAGGCTGCCCAGCACGGGCCGCCCCGGGTCGAGTCGGCCGGTGAGGCTGAACAGCACGACGACACGGGTGAGTTCACGGGTGCCGGAGTCGAGTGCCGCCGTACCGCCGGCCGTTCCCACAGTCATCGCGTTGCCTTTCGCACCACCGGACCGGCCCCCGAACCACGTGCCGCGCAGACCGCCCCGGACGGGCGGTCTGCGCGACCTGGTGTCTTCGGGATCAGGCGAGCTTGGCGTCCAGGGTGATCGGTACGGCCTTCAGGGCCTGGCTGACCGGGCAGTTGACCTTGGCCTGCTCGGCGGCGGCCACGAAGCCCTCCTCGTCGAGACCCGGCACGGTGCCCTCGACGGTGAGGTGGATGCCCGTGATGCCCTCGCCCGGCTGGAAGGTGACGTCGGCGGAGGTGATGAGCTTGGTGGGCGGGGTGCCGGCCCCGGCCAGGGCGTGCGAGAACGCCATGGAGAAGCAGCTGGAGTGGGCGGCCGCGATCAGCTCCTCGGGGCTGGTCTTGCCGTTCGCCTCCTGGGTGCGGGCAGCCCACGTCACCGGCTGCTCGTCGATGGCACCGGAGGAATCGAAGGTGACGACACCGTTGCCCTCGAGGAGGTTGCCTTCCCAGACGGTGTGTGCGGAGCGCGTGGTAGCCACGTTCAGTCCTTTCGTGTGGTCCCGTTGACGGGGGTACGGGAACCATCCGATCACACTACGCTCAGCTCACGCGGAAGACCGGCCCGCGTGCGGTGAACGGCAGCCTGGCACCCTGCGGGATCAGATAGGCGTGCTCGCGCCGCACCCGCAGCACATCGCACCAGCCGTCGGTGATGACCAGCACGGGCGCGTTCGCGGGGAAGTCGTCGGCGCGGTGCAGCAGGTCGATGCCGGGCTGCAGGACGGTGCCGCCGCGGCCGTGCACCCGGACCCGTTCGGCGATCTCGGTGACGGGCAGATAGCCGGCGTCGTGCGGGGCCGCGTCGCAGAACACGACCCGGGCGGCGGGTACGTCCCGGGCCTCGGCGTACGAGGCGATCGCGCCGAGTGCCTTGCCGAGCAGGGTGCGGTTCATCGACCCGGAGGTGTCCAGGACCACGCCGAAGGTTGGGGGTCCCCCCGCGCGAGCGAAGCCGAGCGTGGGGGAGGGCGATCTCCCGGGCGGAAGGTAGCGGCCCGCGCGCGGGATGTCGGGGGTGGAGGACTGACGGCGCGCGGGACGGGCGTAGGACCTGACGGGCTGGGGGCTGGGCACGAACTCGTCGAACCAGCGGGCGAGTTGCGCGTCCCAGGGCAGCGGCGGATGGCTGAGCGCGCGAATCTCCTCGACCAGGCCGCCGGGCAGGAAGCCGCGCTCCTGCCGCTGGTGCAGGTCGAGGCCCCGGGCGAGGCCGCGGCGGTAGAACTCGTCGAGGTCGACGTAGTCGCGCGGTGAGCCGAGCGGGCCGCCGAGGATGTCGCCGGCGCCCTTGCCGCGGAGGGTGGCGAGGCGGCGCATGCGGCGCAGGTCGCCGGCGATGCGGTCGTAGACCTCCTCGGAGGAGAGGCCGGTGAGCTCGGGGTCGTACAGCAGGCCCTCGGGCATGGTGCCGATGCGCATCTCGGTGAGCCAGCCGTTGATGACGTAGTCGCAGGCGATGTTGAAGAGGTAGGGGTCGCGGGTGCCGCAGCGGTCGCCGTGGCGCAGGGCGGCGTGCAGCATCTCGTGGGCGAGGATGAACCGCCATTCCTCGTCGTCGAAGCGGCGCAGTGGGTTGATGTAGATCTCGGCGGCCTCGGCGTTGACGGCGGCGATCGCGATGCCGTGCGCGCGGGCGAGTTCGGCGTCGGCGACCAGGGTGATGCCGGCCGCGATGCCGCCGAGCAGCGGGTAGGAGGAGATGAACCAGCTCAGGGCCTGCTGCCAGGGGCGTTGCGGGGTCACTTCCCCGCTGAGCGAGTCGCGGCGGCCGCCCGCCATGTCCATCGCCGCGGACATGGTCCGGGTCAGTGCGGTGGCGAACGCCAGCTGCCAGTCGGGCGGCTGGGACCAGCCCGCCCACCTGAGCAGCAGTTGGTCGGGCTCGGGGCCCGCCGTACCGCAGTGTTCGTAGGCGGCCGGGATGCCGTCGCGCCGCCAGCGCGCGGCGAGCTGCTCCTCGTCGCCGTCCGGGTAGGAGGCGGGCAGGTGCTCGGGGGCCCTGCCGACGGGGAAGCCGAGCAGGAAGCGGTTGACGACGAGGCAGCGGGCGGCGAGGTCGAAGCGGTCGGGCTGGGTGCGTTCGCCCTTGACCGCCGGGACGTGTCCGAAGCCCAGGTGGAGGACGGCGTGGGCCAGCGCCCAGGCCCAGGCGGCGGGCTCGGCCAGCCGGTCGGGGTGCGCGTGGAGGTCGCCGTCGGAGTCGACGACCACGAGCCCGTCCCGGGGCGCGAACCGGCACTCCTCCCGGCGGCAGACGTCGAACTCGACGGCCGCGAGCGCCGGGTTGGCCCGCATGACCCGCATTCCCTCGGCGAACGCCTCGCCCGCGAGGTCGCGCTTCTTCTTCTTTTCGGGGCTGCGGCTCACCGCCGCGCCTCCACCAGTCGGGGCATGTCCCGGGCCGCCTCGACGAGGAACCAGGAGGGCAGTACGGGGTTGCCGTCGTCGTCTGCGGCGATGACGGTCTGGGCCACCTCGACGGAGATCTCGGCGAGCTGGACCAGCAGCGACTTGGCGCGGTACGCGGTCTGGCGGCCGTTCGCCGACATGTGCTCCTTGCTGACCGGGAGTTCCTTGAGCAGACGGCCGCGGAAGGACTCGGCGAGGTAGTAGAGCAGGTCGCGGTCCTCCAGGCGGTTCGGCCAGCGGGCGTCGCCCTTGATGATCGCCTCGATGCCGAACCGGCTGCGCACGATCTTGACGTAGCCGCAGAACGCGGTCGCGTGCCGGGGCGTCAGCGTGCCGTGCGCGAGCACCTTCAGGGTCTCCTCGTCGAGGTCGCGGCCGAAGGAGTGCAGCGCGTCGGAGAGCATGTGCCAGGAGCGGGGCGTGGAGAAGGGCTCCTCGGTCTTCGGCGGCTTGGACCACAGGTGGTCGGGCCGGTCGGTGAGGTGGTCGAGGATCCAGGGGTGGATGCCGTGTTCGGCGGCCCAGACCAGCCAGTCCTTCGCGGACACCTCCAGGTGGACGTGGGTGAGGCGGTTGACGAGGGCCGAGGAGATGGGCCGGGCCAGCGCGTTGTCGGTGGCCCGGTTTCCGGCACCGATGACGATGGATCCCTTGGGGAGCTCGTAGTCCCCGATACGGCGGTCCAGGATCAGCGAGTAGAACGCCTTCTGCACGTCCGGGGTGGCCGCGTTCAGCTCGTCCAGGAACAGGCAGTACGGCTCGTCGCGGGCGATGGACTCCGGTGGGCAGAACACCGAGCGCCCGTCCCGGATCTGCGGCACCCCGATCAGGTCCTCGGGGGCGAGCTGGGTGCCGATCAGGCTCACGCACTCGAGGCCCAGCGACGCGGCGAACTCCCTGACGAGGGAGGACTTGCCGATACCGGGGGCGCCCCAGACGAAGACGGGCCGCACGGTGGCGAGGCCGAGGAGGAGGTCGGGGATGCGGGAGGGCGAAACCGTGACGGCAGCCTGCAAAGCGGTTGCTCCAGAAAGTGTTCGAGAGGGGGACTCGAACAGTGTGAGCGCGGGCCCCGGTCGGCGCAGCCGATTTTCAGGCGGCCCACTCGTCCGCCCCGGTCACCAGGGGCACTTGGGGACCCCCGGCCTCGTCGAGCCACCCCCGCAGCACGTCGTGCACCCGCTCTGCCCCGGCAAGCCCCTCGGGCGGCGCCGACAAGGCGAGCGGCGACAGCAGAAACGGCTTGGCCTGGGCCCCGCCGAGACCACCGTGCGACCCGATCTGTTCCTCGAACGCGAGCACTTCGCCCTCGGCCGGGTCGTACCAGGAGTTGACCATGATGTCGGCGGTGTGCGGGAAGGAGTGGGTCCGGCGTACCGCGTCGGCCGCACCCGGTCCGAAGTCGGCCAACGGGCCAGGGTTGTCGTCCAGTTGGTCGAGCGGGATCTCCGTGCCGAACGGTCCCAGCACCACCCCGCCGTGCTCCTCGCTGCGCACCAGGAGGAATCCGATGCCGGGATGGTTGGCGAGGGTGGTCAGCAGCGCCGGGTGCCGCGCGTCCAGTTCCTCCTTGGTCATCCGGTGGTGCACATCGGGGAAGGAGACGAGGCCGAGGTTGCCGGAGGCCAGCACGATCGGCTCGGAGCCGCGCGCGGGCCGGTACTGCTCGCGCGCTTCCTTGCCCGGCCGGCGCAGTGCCGCACGGACGGCGGCGCGGGCCTCGGCCCCGCTGTGGGTGCGCTCGGCCTTGCGCGACACGGGCAGCCCGCAGCCGGCCCGGACCAGGTCGCCGAGGGTGAGCCCGTAGCGGGTGCGGAAGGTCTCGCCGGGGCTCTGGCCGTGGTCGGAGAGGACGACGATCCGGTACGGGCGCGGGGCGTGCTCGGCGACGTTCTCGATCAGCGCGAGCGAGCGGTCCAGGCGCTCCAGGACCTTCGCGGCATCGCGGCTGGTCGGCCCGGAGTGGTGGGCGACCTCGTCATAGGCGACGAGGTCGGCGTAGACGGCCGTGCGGCCCGCGAGCATGTCGCCCATCACGGCGGCGACCACGACATCGCGTTCGACGACGGTCGCGAAGGCGCGCACCAGCGGGTACAGGCCCCCGCGGCCCACCCGCGGGCGCTCCTTGCGGGCCCGGGTGCGGGTCGACTGGCCGATCTCGCGGCCGACCTCGGCGAAGAAGGACAGGGCGGTGCGCACGGCGTTGGCGGGGTCGGAGAAGTAGGCGAAGTAGCCGGCCCGGGAGCGGGTCTCGCGGCTGCGACGGCGGGTGGCGATGGACAGGACGAGGGCCTGCTCCTCGGCGCCGCCGGAGAAGAGGTTGCCGCGGCTCGCGCCGTCCACGGTGAGCAGTCCGCCGTGTCCGGCCTGTTCCACGGCCCGCTGCTGGAGTTCGACGGCGCTGGTCGGGCGGTTGCAGACCACGATCTCGCCGCGGTCCTTCTCGTACCAGCGGAAGGCGGGGACGTCGTGGTTGCTGCCGTGCAGGATGCCGAGCTGGCTGGCGCCGGTCTGGCTGGACCAGTCGGTGCGCCAGGAGGTGAGCCGGTGGGTGGGGCGCACCGCGCGGCCGGGGGTGTCGCTGTGTCCCATCCAGCGGGCGACGGTGGGCATCAGGCCCTGGCCGACCGCGGCCAGCAGGACGTCGTGGCCGACGCCGTCGAGCTGGAGGAAGACGGTGCCGGGTGTGGCCGGGCCGACGGGGCCTCTTCTTCGGCGGCGGTCGGCGAGACGGTACAGGCGGCGCCGGTAGGCGTCGTCGTCGCGTACGGCGAGGGCGCCGCCGGTGGCGGAGGCGACCGCTGACATCACGGCGGCGACGACGACCGCGGTCTCCGGGGCGGCGTCGCCGCGCTCGGCGGGGTTCAGGCGCAGGGCGAGCAGCAGCAGCGCCCCGTTGAGGAAGAAGACGAGGAGCCCGAGCACCAGCGTCGGCACCAGCAGGAACAGCCGGACGAGCAGGGGCCACACGACGGCCGACAGCACACCGAAGGCGCCGGCGCCGAACGCCGCGGTGACGGCGATCCGGGTCGCGCTGTCACCGGTCGGGGACTGGAGCCGGAAGTCCGGCAGGATGCCGGCCAGCACCAGCATGGTCAGGGTGGAGACGACCCATACCGTGACGCTCCGCCCGACCTGACTGGCGACCCGTCGCCAACGCCCCGCACCCACGCCCCGCACACCTCACGTCCTGGCCCGTCGTCGGTGCGGGCGCTGGGACCAGCGTGTCACACGGGTGGCTAGCGGCCGTCGTATCCCGCTGTCGGCATCGACAGCCTGCGGTGCACCCTGGCCTTCATCTGGGCGTCGTAGAGGGGTTCCGCGAAGCCCACGGTCTCGACCCGGACCCCGCGGCGGGCGCATTCGGCGGTGAACTCCTCCACGGAGGACAGGGCACTCTCCAGGACCCGGCGGCTGGGCGCGACGAAGAGATCCCGTCCCGCCCGGACTCCGTCCCACAGCACGCAGTGGTCGGCGCGCAGGCCGCGCACCAGCAGTTCCCGCCGCACGGTGTACCCCCGCTCCGCGGCCCAGCGCGCGCACATCGCGTGCTGGCTGCGGGAGTCCACCAGGAAGGGATCGGCGTCGAGTTCCTCCAGCGGCGTCAGACTCGCGATCGCCGTCACACGTACCGCTCCCATGGTGTCCCCCTCACCTCCGGGTTTCGCCGCCGACCATACTCCAGCCCGTAGGCTTCGGGGAGTCGCGCGAAGGAGGCAAAGAGGTGCCGGTGGAGATCACCTGGTGGGGGCACGCCACCTGCACGGTCACGGATTCGGACGTTCGTGTCCTCACCGACCCTCTGTTCGCCCGCCGGCTCGCGCATCTGCGCCGGCGCCGCGGGGCGGTACCCCCGCCCGAGGCCCGGCGTGCGGACGTGGTCCTCGTCTCCCATCTGCACGCCGACCATCTGCACGTTCCCTCGCTGGCGCGGCTGGAGCCGGGCACGCGCCTGCTCGTGCCCCGCGGCGCACCACGCCAGGTGCCGGGGCTGCGCCGGCTCACCGACCTGCGGGTGGAAGAGGTGGTCCCCGGCGACGAGCGACGCGTCGGCGACCTCCTGATACGCGTGGTGCCCGCGTGGCACGACGGACGGCGGCTGCCGGTCGGGCCGCACCGCTCCCCCGCGCTCGGTTTCGTCGTCGAGGGCTCGGCGCGGACGTACTTCGCCGGGGACACCGGGCTGTTCGACGACATGGCCAAGGAGGTCGGGCCGGTCGACGTGGCGCTGTTGCCGGTGGGCGGGTGGGGGCCGTATCTCGGGGAGGGGCACCTCGACGCGGGGCGCGCGGCCGAGGCGCTGGCCCGGCTGGAGCCGCGCAGTGCGGTGCCGGTGCACTACGGGACGTACTGGCCGATCGGGATGGACGGGGTGCGGCCGCACGAGTTCCACGCGCCGGGCGCGGAGTTCGTGCGGCTGGCGGCGGAGTTCGCGCCCGGGGTGGATGTGCACCGGCTGGAGCACGGGGAGAGCGTGCGGCTGGGGGGTGCGCGGTGACCTGGCTCGCGGCCGCCACCACGGGGGCGACACCCGTGGCCGCGGGAGGGGCGATCGGGTATCCGACCCTGTTCCTGCTGGTGTTTCTGGGGGCGCTTGTGCCGGTGGTGCCCACGGGCGCGCTGGTGAGTTCGGCGGCCGTCGTGGCGTTCCATCAGACGGCGCCCCTGTCCCTGCTGTTCGTGTTCCTCACGGCCTCCCTCGCCGCGTTCCTCGGGGACATCGCCCTGTACTGGCTGGGGCGGCGCGGGATGAAGTCGAAGAACGGCTCGCGGTGGCTGAAGGCGCTCCGCTCCCGGGCGCCGGAGGAGCGGCTCTCGCAGGCGCAGGGGAAGCTGGCCGACCACGGGGTGGCCGTCCTGGTGCTGTCCCGGCTGGTGCCGGCGGGGCGGATTCCGGTGATGCTGGCCTGCCTCATGGCGGAGTGGCCGCTGCGGCGGTTCGTCCGGGGGAATCTGCCGGCCTGTCTGGCCTGGGCCGTGACGTACCAGCTGATCGGGATCCTGGGCGGGTCGTTGTTCAAGGAGCCCTGGGAGGGAGTCCTCGCGGCGGTCGCGCTCACCGTGGCGATGAGCGCGGCACCGACGGTGTGGAAGCGGGTCCGTCCCTAGGGACGCTCCACCGGATGTTCCAGGGGATGTTCCAGCACCCGTGAGCCGCCGACCGGCAGGTCCCACAGGTCCTCGCGGGCCAGGCCCGCCTTCGCCCACGCCTCCCGCACCCGCGTCAGGGGTTCCAGCACCGGCTCCGCCGACAGCACGAACGTCGCCCAGTGCATGGGGGCCATCCGGCGGGCGCCCAGGTCCTGGGCCGCCCGCACCGCGTCCTCCGGGTCGCAGTGGACGTCGCTGAGCCACCAGCGGGGGTCGTAGGCGCCGATGGGCAGCAGCGCGAGGTCGATGCCGGGGTAGCGGTGGCCGATGCGGGAGAACCAGTGGCCGTAGCCCGTGTCGCCCGCGAAGTAGACGCGCTGCCCGTCCTGGGCGGTGAGGACCCAGCCGCCCCACAGAGTGCGGCAGGTGTCCGTGAGCGAGCGCTTGGACCAGTGGTGGGCGGGGACGAAGTCGAAGCGGACGCCGTCCAGTTCGGCTGCCTCCCACCAGTCGAGTTCGGTCACCGCGGTGAAGCGGCGGCGGTGGAACCAGCGGGCCAGGCCGGCCGGGACGAAGACCGGGGTGTCGCGCGGCAGTCGGCGCAGGGTCGGGGCGTCCAGGTGGTCGTAGTGGTTGTGGCTGATGACGACCGCGTCGACGGGCGGCAGGGCGTTCCAGTCGAAGCCGACCGGGGTGATGCGGGCCGGGGTGCCGAGGATGCGACGGGACCAGACCGGGTCGGTGAGGACGGTCAGGCCGCCGATCCGCACCACCCAACTGGCGTGTCCCGCCCAGGAGACGGCGACCGTGCGGGTGTCGACGGCGGGGAGCGGGGCGGGTGCGTAGGGCAGCTTCGGGATGTCGGCGAGGCCCTCGGGCCCGGGGCGTACGGCGCCCTCGCGGGCGAAGCGGGCCATGGCCTTCAGGCCGGGCAGCGGGGCGGTCAGACGGTCGTGGAAGGACCTCGGCCACACTCTGCGCTCCCCCAGCGGTCGGGGTTCGGCGAGCGGCGGGGACAGGGGCGGGGACGGGGGCGCGAACGAGGAGGGGGCCGGGGGTTCGTCGGCCACTCGCGTGCTGGTGGTCGACTCGGACTGCTGCGTCATCGAGGAGGCTCCCATCGCTGAGCGTCGTCGCGGAGGTCGTCGAAGACCGACTCCAGGGTGATCAACGCGCGTTGCACCTGTGGCAGTTCCAACGGCGCGGGTGACATGAGGCATTCCGCGCGTTCCTCGTCGGAACCGCCGAGCAGGGGGCCGGTGGACAGCCGTACGCGCAGCGCGCCGAGGTCGTCGCCGAAGCGGTGGCCGCCGGGAGCGGGCATGCCGAGCCGGGCGGTGAGGAACTCCTCCAGGTCCTGGGCGTCGCCGACGCCCTGCGCGCTGAGCGCGGGACGCAGGGGACCGAGGTCGACGTAGAGATGGCGGCCGGCCCGCGGGGGCCGACACAGCGCGCCCGCGCCGACGACCACGGAGTGCGCGGCGGCGGCCACCCGCGCGTGGAGGTGTCCTACGGCGGTGCGGTGGGCGGTGACCGGTTCGGGCTCGGTGAGGGCGTGGGCGGCGGCCGCGGCGACCGGGGCGGCGATGCGGGCGCCGAGGGCCGTCAGGATGTCCAGCACGCGCGCGTGGAGGCCGTCGCCGTGGGCCGGGAAGCGGGCGAAGGCGGCCGGCCAGCCGGTCGGGAGCAGGCTGCCGGCCAGGTCGGTGACGACGGTGACCCGCTCGGGCAGCATCTCGGCGGGGCTCAGCCAGACCGTCTCGTGCGGGGCGTGCACGGTGTCGCGCCAGGTCTCGTCGCTGACCAGGTGCAGGCCCTCCCCCGCGGCGGCCTCGACGGTCTCGTGCAGCACCTCGGGCGGGGCGACGGTGGCGGTGGGGTCGTCGGCGACGGACAGCACCAGCAGCCGTGGGTCACCGCCCTCCGCCCGCACCCGGCGCACGGTCTCCAGGAGGGCGTAGGGGTCCGGGACACCGCCGCACTCGGCCGGTGTCGCCACGTGGAAGACGCGTCGGCCCAACAGGCGTGCGTACGGCGCCCACCAGGCGGCACAGGGGCGGGGCACCAGGACGTCGCCACCGAGGGCGGCGGTCAGGGCGAGCAGGAGGGCGGGGGCGCCGGGGGCGGCGGCCATGTGGTCGGGTTCGGCGGGCAGGCCGCGCCGGGCCGCGTAGGCGCAGGCGGCCGTCAGGAGCGGGGTGCCGCCGCCGACCGGTTCGGCGTGGGAGCGGGCGGCCGCGGCGGCGAGGACGGCGGTGAGTTCGGGCAGTACGGGCAGCCCGTCCTCGGGCAGCGGAGGGCCGTAGCGGACGGGGCCCTGGCCCTCCGGGTCGGTCCGCATGGTCACCTCCGTATGCCGCTGTCCGGTGGCTCGTCCGGTCCGCCGTCTCGTTCGCTCGCGCCGGGGGCGCTCCTTGCAGCTCCTTGCAGCTCCTCGCAGCTTCTTGCGGCTCCTCGCGCTCCGAGTACCCACGGCGCCGCGGGCCCATGGGCGCCGGGCGGGTTGCGCCTGTCACACGGCCCTGAGGTTTCGGCCTCAGAGATCCGTCGCGGGGGCCTTGCGGCGCAGCCGGTACACGGCGCCCGCGGCGGCCCCCGCGATCAGCAGACCGCCGGCGACCAGGGCGGGCACGGAGTCGGTGAAGCTGCCGCCGTCACCGGCGTGGACGGGGCTCTGGATGACCGCGGTGCCGCAGCTCTCGGTGTGCGGCTCGGTGCGTGGCTCGACGGGCGGCTGGGAGCGCGGCTCGGTGCGTGGCTCGGTGCATGGGCGGTGGCTGCTGTCGGTGCCGGCTCCGCTCGTGATGGTGAAGGTGGCGCTCCAGGCCTTGCCCGGTGCGCGGTCCGCGGTCGGGCAGGTGCCGTCGACGGTCCACGCCGAGTCGGGTCCGACACTGCCGGCACCGTCCTCGGGTGCCGGGTCGGCGGCGACGCGCGCGGTGCCGCTGTAGGCGGGGCCGGAGACCTTGTCGTCGTTGCCGGGCACCAGTTGCAGCCGTACGGTCTGCGACTCGAAGGCCTCGGAGGTGGCGTCGAGGGTGGCGGGCGGTGTCCCGGTGCCGGGATCGCAGGAGACGGACACGGTGACACTGCCGCCCGGCTGGACACTGCTCGGGCTGACCTCCGCGGCCGGATCCGCGAAGGCGCTCGGCGCGGCGGCGCCCAGGGTGATCCAGAGCGCGGGCAGGACGACGGACAGGGCCCGGAGACGGGCGGTGCGGCGCATGGGATGGACTCCTTCGGCCGACGGCTGCGGGGCCCGTCGTCGGGCGTCGGCGTCTCGACGACTGGGCCGGGGGCACGACGGTCGCACCCACGGCCATCACAGCCCGGCCCTCCCCGTCCCGCGCGCGGCCGGAGGCCATTGGCGGGACGGGAAGGGCCGAGTGGGTGATGTCCGGGCGCCGGAGGTGTCGTTGCCCCGGCGCTGCCGTCAGCTGCCCGCGGCGTCGCGCATGATCTGCTCGCGCAGCCGACCGCAGCAGCGGTTGATCAGCCGGGACACGTGCATCTGGGAGATGCCGAGCTGCTCGGCGATCCGGCTCTGGGTCATGTCGTTGAAGAAGCGCATGTAGAGGATGGCGCGCTCCCGCTCGGGAAGGGCGGCCAGCCGGGGCTTGACGGACTCGCGGTCCACGACCGTCTCCAGGGCGGGATCGAAGGAGCCGAGGGCGTCGGCGAGCGAGTAGCCGTCCTCGCTGCCGGGCAGTTCGGCGTCGAGGGAGAGGGCGGTGAAGCTCTCCAGGGCCTCCAGGCCCACCAGGACGTCCTCCTCGCTCAGGCTCGCGTGCTCGGCGATCTCGGCGACGGTGGGCCCGCGTCCCGGGATGGTCTGGGCGAGGTCCTGGGAGGCGAGGCGGACGCGGTTGCGCAGTTCCTGGACCCGGCGCGGCACGTGCAGGGTCCACATGTGGTCGCGGAAGTGCCGCTTGATCTCGCCGGTGATGGTGGGGACGGCGTAGCTCTCGAAGGCGTTGCCGCGGGCGGGGTCGTAGCGGTCGACGGCCTTGACCAGGCCGAGGGCGGCGACCTGGCGCAGGTCGTCGAAGCTCTCGCCGCGGCTGCGGAAGCGTCCGGCGAGCCGGTCGGCCATGGGCAGCCAGGCCTCGACGACCTGTCCGCGCAGGGTGTCGCGCTCGGGTCCGGCGGGCAGTTCGGCGAGCCTGCGGAAGGCTTCGGCGGTGTCGGGTGCGTCGTCGTGCGGATGGTGCTTCGCGCTCACTGGAGTGGGCATCTGCGTCGCAGCTCCCTGGATCGTGCTCGGGTGGACGATCAACGGGGGGAGCGCGTCCGGGTGCGGACGGGCGCGCGCGGCCGTGGCGGTCGATCGCCGCTTTCACGGAGGTGCCTCCGGTCCGAAGCACTGTGAGTGCGCCTGCCCTCGGCCCCGCGGGACAAACCCGGGGCAGGTTTTCCGGTGGCGTGCAGGGTGACTCGTAGGGCTGCTGCCTGTGCCATCCATGTCCGGGAGGTCAGCCCATGAGCACCAAGGTGTCCGATCACATCCTCGAGCGGCTGCGCGAGTGGGGTGTGGAGCATGTCTTCGGCTATCCGGGGGACGGCATCAACGGCCTGCTGGCGGCCTGGGGCCGGGCCGAGAACCAGCCGCGGTTCGTGCAGTCCCGGCACGAGGAGATGTCCGCGTTCGAGGCGGTCGGCTACGCCAAGTTCAGTGGCCGCATCGGCGTGTGCGCGGCGACCTCGGGGCCGGGCGCGATCCACCTGCTCAACGGGTTGTACGACGCCAAGCTGGACCATGTGCCGGTGCTGGCGATCGTCGGACAGACGCACCGCACCGCGATGGGCGGGTCGTATCAGCAGGAGGTGGACCTGCACACGCTGTTCAAGGACGTCGCCTCGGAGTTCGTGGAGACGGTGACGGTCCCCGAGCAGCTGCCGAACGTCCTGGACCGGGCGATCCGAACCGCGTACGCCCGCCGCTGCCCCACGGCGATCATCATCCCGGGCGATGTCCAGGAGCTCGACTACTCCGCGCCCACGCACGAGTTCAAGATGGTGCCCTCCAGCCTGGACCGCAGCGCCTGGACGGCGGTGCCCTCCCAGGAGTCGCTGGAGCGGGCCGCGGAGATCCTCAACTCCGGTGAGAAGCCCGCCATTTTGATCGGGCAGGGGGCGGCCGGCGCACGGCCCGAGGTGGAGCGGATCGCCGAACTGCTCGGCGCGGGCGTCGCCAAGGCGCTGCTCGGCAAGGACGCGCTGAGCGACGAACTCCCGTACGTCACCGGCTCGATCGGCCTGCTGGGCACGCGCCCGTCGTACGAACTCATGCGGGACTGCGACACCCTGCTCACCATCGGCTCGTCGTTCCCGTACACGCAGTTCCTGCCGGAGTTCGGCAAGGCGCGCGGTGTGCAGATCGACATCGACCCGCACATGGTCGGCATGCGCTACCCGTACGAGGTGAACCTCGTCGGCGACGCGAAGGCGACGCTCCAGCGGCTGATCCCGATGCTGGACGTGGAGCGCGGCGGGCGCGACTGGCACGACACGGTGTGCGGCAACGTCAAGCGCTGGCGCGAGGTGATGGAGCGGCGGGCGCAGCTGTCAGCCGACCCGATCAACCCGGAGTACGTGGCCCACGTCCTCGACCCGCTGCTGCCCGACAACGCGATCGTCACCTCGGACTCCGGGTCCACCGCCAACTGGTACGCCCGGCACCTGACCATGCGGCCCGGCATGCGCTCGTCGCTGTCCGGCACGCTGGCGACGATGGGCCCCGGAGTGCCGTACGCCATCGGCGCGAAGTTCGCGCACCCGGACCGGCCGGCGATCGCGCTGGTCGGGGACGGGGCGATGCAGATGAACGGCATGGCGGAGTTGATCACCGCGGCCAAGTACCGGGATCTGTGGGAGGACCCGCGGCTGATCGTCGCCATCTGGAACAACCACGACCTCAATCAGGTCACGTGGGAGATGCGGGCCATGGAGGGCGCTCCGTCGTTCCTGCCCTCGCAGCAGCTCCCGGACGTGCAGTACGCCGCGTTCGCCCGCTCCCTCGGTCTGACCGGGATCCGGGTGGAGAAGCCGGAGGACGTCGAGGCGGCCTGGCGGGCCGGGCTGCAGGCGGACGGGCCCGCGGTCCTCGAGTTCCTCACCGACCCGGCCGTACCGCCGATCCCGCCGCACGCCACCTGGGAGCAGATGGAGGCCACGGCCGCCTCGGTCCTCAAGGGCGACGCCGACCGGGCGTCCATGGTGAAGCAGGGCTTCAAGGCGAAGGTGCAGGAGTTCCTGCCGGGGCGGGAGAAGTAACCGCCGGGAGGGCGGCCGGTTCGAGCCGGTCGCCCTTCGGCTCCGAAAGCATCAGTTCCTCGTACCGGCCGAGCGCGAGCACCGCGGCGAGCATGAGGATCGGTATGAGCGCGGCGAGGACGACCATCGCCATGTCCTTCCCAGGGGAGGTGCGCGGGGGGTCCGGATCGGGTCTCCCCGCTTCGGTCCGGCAAACCCGGTGTCGGCCCCCGGTGCACGGGTACGCGGTGCGGACCCGAAGATCTGGAGGGAGTCATGCAGCGAGGCAGCGACAGGCTGAGCCGCCACCGCGACGACGAGATGAAGCACGAACTCCAGGGTCTGCTCCGCTCCGGGCATCCCACCCGCAGCGAGGAGTGGAACGACCCGGAGCCGACCGCCGACGACGATCCGCAGGTCTGGGGCGGCCCCGTGGCGCCGGGCAGCGACGGGGCGTCGCTGGAGACCGTCCGGCTGGAGCTGGCCCGGATCCTGGGCCGCAGCTCGTTCCCCGCCACCCCCGTGGAGCTGGTGCGGGTGCTGCGCCACGAGCACGCACCCGACCCCCTCGTCGAGGCGGTGGAGGAACTCCCGCGCAAGGAGAACTACACCAATGTCCAGGAGCTCGCGCGGGCGCTGACCGGGACGGAGGGCACCCGGTGACGGCGGACCTCGTCAGGGACGTGATGACGCCCGGTGTGGTGGCCGTCCGCCCGGACGCCTCGCTGGTCGAGGCGGCGCGGCTGATGCGCGCGCAGGACATCGGCGATGTCGTCGTGGCCGACGGTCAGCGGGTGGTGGGGCTGCTCACCGACCGGGACATCACGGTCCGGGCCGTCGCCGACGGCATCGACCCGCAGACGGTGAGCGCCCGGTCGGTGTGCACGCCGGATCCGCTGACGGTGGCCCCCGGCGACCCGGTGACGCAGGCGGTCGCGCTGATGCGGGCCCATGCCGTACGGCGGCTGCCGGTCGTCGAGGACGGCCTGCCCGTCGGGATCGTGAGCCTCTCGGACATCGCCGAGGCCCGGGACCCGGGGTCGGCGCTGGCCGACATCAGCCGCGCGGATCCGGATGTCGCGGCGGATCCGGGAACAACAGCGGATCCGGGAGCCACAGAAGAGCTTTTCAGGAAAGGACGTTGAATCATCATGCGCATCGCGTTTCTGAGCGCACCCGAGGGCGTCGAGCAGGTCGAGCTCACCGATCCGTGGCAGGCGGCGGTGGACGCGGGGCACGAGCCCGTGCTCGTGTCGACGGAGTCCGGGAAGATCCAGGCGTTCAACCACCTCGACAAGGCGGACACGTTCCCCGTGCAGGAGGTCGTGGGCGAGACGTCCGCGGACTCCTTCGACGGGCTGGTGCTGCCGGGTGGGGTGGCCAACCCGGACTTCCTGCGGACGGACGAGAAGGCCGTGGCGTTCGTGCGGGACTTCTTCACCCAGGGGCGTCCGGTGGCCGCGATCTGCCACGCGCCGTGGACGCTCGTCGAGGCGGACGTCGTACGGGGCCGGGTGCTCACCTCCTGGCCGAGTCTCCAGACGGACATCCGCAACGCGGGCGGCACCTGGGTGGACGAGCAGGTGAAGGTGTGCGACCACGGGAACAACAAGCTGGTCACCAGCCGTAAGCCGGACGACCTGAAGGCGTTCTGCGAGACCTTCCTCGACGTGTTCTCCAAGACGGCCGCCTGAGCGACGCCTGGACACGTTCGTGGGCGTGACCTGCTGACCATGTGGTCGGCAGGTCACCGTCTGTTCCGGGCGCGGTCGGCCCGGTCAGTCCAGCGCCGGGGTGGCCGACTCCCCCGCCCCGCGCTCCCGGGCGCCCTCACGGGTACGGCCCGCGGCCACGGTCCGGCGCGGGTGGCGGCGCAGGTACTCGCCCTCCAGCCGGGCCATGCGCTCGTTGTGGGCACCGAGCGCGTCGTTCGAGCCGTGGAGCAGCGTTTCGTGCCGGGTGCGATGGATCGTCTCCAGCTCTTTCATGAGCTGCTGGTCGTCCAAGGTGCTGGGATCGACTCCGGTCATGGTGGTGTCCCGCTCGTCGTGTTCGTTCATGTGCTTCGGGTACCCGCCCCGCGAGCAATACCGCACTGCCCCCGAGCGGCATCCGGGAGGGAACATGGATCTCGCTTTCCTGCATCCACTCTACGAACATCCGGGCCCGTGGGCCTCCGTGTACGTCGACACCCCACGGCATACGGAGGACACCCCGCACGAACAGCATCTCGCGGCGCTCGCGGTCTCCCGCGAGCTGTCCACCCAGGGCGCCGACGAGGCGACCTGCGTGGCCGTGCGAGAGGCGCTGGAGGAACTGCGGCACTCGTCCGAACCGCACGGCCGGGCCGTCTTCGCGCGGGCCGGCGAGGTCGTCCTCGACCCACCGCTGACCAGGTCCCCCGACGGCAGCCTGGTCCGGTGGGCCCCGCTGCCGCACACCGCGCCCCTCCTGGAGCTGGCCGGCGAGGACCCGGTGTGCGTGGTGGCGTACGTCGACCGCAAGGGCGCCGACTTCGAGCTGCGCGGGGCGCTCGACCGGCAGGCCGCCGGGTCGGTCAGCGGCAGGCAGTGGCCCGTCCACCGGACGAGCAGCGCCGACTGGTCGGAGCGGCACTTCCAGCTGCGGGTGGAGAACACCTGGGAGCACAACGCGGGCGAGATCGCCGACGCGCTCGCCGCCTGCCAGGAGGAGACCGGTGCCGACCTGCTGATCCTGGTCGGTGACGAGCGGGAGAAGCGGGCGGTGCACGAGCGGCTGCCCAAGCACCTGCACGGCCGGGTCGTGGAGGCCGAGCACGGCGCCGGGAGCCGGCTGCTCGACGAGGACGTGGAGCGGGCCCGTACCGAGCACGTACGGCAGCGCGCGGAGCGGGAGCTGGAACGGTTCCTCGCGGCCCGCGTGCCGGGTGACGACGGCCGTCCGGGGGCCGTGGAAGGCGTTCCCGCGCTGGTCGAGGCCGCGCGTGAGCACCGTATCGACGAACTCCTGATCCGCCCGGACGGGCCCGACGCGCACCGCGAGGTGTGGGTCGGTGAGGATCCGGACCAGCTGGCGGTCCGCCGAGAGCAGTTCCCGGTCGTGGGAGACGAAGAGAACCGTCTTTCGGGTCTCCTTGAGCCGCTCCTCCAGCCAGCGTTTGCCGGGCACGTCGAGGTAGTTGTCCGGCTCGTCGAGCAGGAGCACCTCGTCCGTGCCGCGCAGCAGCGCCTCCAGCACCAGCCGCTTCTGCTCACCGCCGGACAGGGTCCGCACCTGCCGGAACTGCGCCTTGTCGTAGGGCACCCCGAGCGCGGCCATGGTGCACATGTCCCAGAGCGTCTCGGACTCGTATCCGCGCACCTCGGCCCAGTCGGACAGCGCCTGCGCGTAGGTCAGCTGCGCGGCCTCGTCGTCGACGGTCATGATCAGGTGCTCGGCCCTGTCCACGGCCTGCGCGACCTCCCGGATCCGGGGCGGCGCGACCGAAACGAGCAGATCGCGTACGGTCGTCTCGTCCCGTACGGATCCCACGAACTGGCGCATCACGCCCAGGCCGCCACTGACCGTGACCGTCCCGCCGTGCGGTTTCAGCTCGCCGGAGATCAGCCGCAGCAGGGTCGTCTTGCCGGCGCCGTTCGGCCCGACGAGAGCCACCACGGCCCCCTCCCCCACCCGGAACGACACATCGCCGAGCAGCGCCCTCCCGTCGGGGAGGTAGTACTCGAGATGTGCGGCTTCCAGATGTCCCATGAGGCCGCATTGTGCGCGCGACGACGGGACCAGGGCAAACGCTTATGCCGACGAACAAGCCCGCGCACGGCGGGACTCCCGTCTCTTCGTGCTCGCGGCGTCCCGGAACCGGCCCGGGGCGGCGAGTCCACATAGTGATATTGAGGTCTCACCATGCGACATGCGCGCGTACGGTTCAACGTATCGACGGATCTGTCGCAAAGGGGAGCCCAGCCATGCCGACATCGCAGGAGACGCCGCAGGACAAGCCGCGGGAGACCGCCGTCTACACGCACGGTCACCACGAGTCCGTCCTGCGTTCGCACACCTGGCGCACCGCGGCCAACTCGGCGGCGTACCTGCTGAGATCGCTGAAGCCCCACATGAGGATCCTGGACATCGGCTGCGGGCCGGGCACGATCACCGCCGACCTCGCGGCCCTGGTCCCGGACGGACAGGTCACCGGCGTCGACCACGCGCCCGGCATCCTGGACCAGGCCCGCGCCACGGCCGCCGCACGAGGTCTGACCAACGTCGACTTCGCGGTTGCCGACGTGCACGCGCTGGACTTCCCGGACGACACGTTCTGCGTGGTCCACGCCCACCAGGTGCTCCAGCACGTCGGGGACCCGGTGCGGGCCCTGCGCGAGATGAGGCGGGTCACCAGGCCCGGCGGACACATCGCGGTCCGCGACTCGGACTACGCGGCCATGACCTGGTACCCGGCGTCAGCGGGGCTGGACGACTGGCTGGACCTGTACCGCCGGGTGGCCCGGGCCAACGGCGGTGAGCCGGACGCCGGCCGGCGGCTGAAGTCCTGGGCGCTGCGGGCGGGCCTGACGGACATCACCGCGAGCTCCGGCACCTGGACCTACTCCACCGCCGAGGAGCGGGAGTGGTGGAGCGGGCTGTGGGCGGACCGCACACTGGCCTCGGCGTACGCGGAGCGGGCCACCGAGGGCGGTCACGCCACAGTGGAGCAGCTGCGGGCCGTCTCGGAGGCCTGGCGGGAATGGGGCGCCCAGGACGACGGCTGGTTCTGTGTGCTGCACGGAGAAATTCTGTGCCGAAAGGAAGTCTGAAACGCAGATTCCGGGAAACCCGGAATGCAGGAGGTTCATCATGATTGCCATCCTGCTCGTGCTGCTTCTGGTACTGATTCTTTTCGGCGCCGGTTTCGCAGTGAAGATTCTCTGGTGGATCGCACTGGCTGTGCTCGTGCTGTGGTTGCTGGGGTTCCTGATGCGTGGGACGACGTCGGGCGGAAGCAGGGGTCGCTGGTACAGGTGGTGACCTTCCCGGGATCTCATTCCCGGGGAAGCAGCGGTCCCAGCGGCCCGAGGTCCAGGTTCAGGTCCTCGGGCCGCAGTCCGTACCGCTCGCGCAGCTCGGTCATGCGGTCGTCGAGCAGCATGAGGGTGAGCCCGATCCGCTCCTCCTGCTCCTCGCTCAGGTCGCCCTCGTCGAACCGGCGCAGCGCCTGGCGCTCCATGAGCTGCCGCAGCAGCTCCACGACGGTCAGGACGAGCTTGACCAGGTCCCGCTCGACCGTGTCGGGCTCCAGGTCCAGCCGGTTGCGTCGGGTCGTCACAGCAACTCCTCCCACGGTGAGGGGACTTGAGCGTTGACCGAGCTGATCAGCGCGTTCAGGTCGATGCGCACGAGGTCGACGTCCGCGATGCGCAGGGTGATGTCCCCCGTGATGACGACCCCGCCGGCCAGCAGCCGGTCGAGCAGGTCGACGAGGGCCACCTCGCGGCGTTCGATGACGGTCACGGCTGTTGTTCCTCCCCCGCGAAGGAATAGGCCGCCCAGGGTCCGGTGAGTTCCACCCGCATTCCCGGAACCTCACCCTTGGTACGGTCGACCATTTCCACGAATTCCTCGGAATCGCCGCGCGGCACAAGATAGGCGGCATTCAGAATGTTCTGCCCCGAGGCCCCGGAAAGGGTGGGGTTCTGCGGGGCGTGCAGCCGCGCGTCCTCCGCGTACCGGGAAAGCGTTTCGTGCAGCCGGGTCGCGAAGGCCTCCGCCTGCTGCCACATCTCCTCGTGCGAACGCACCCGTTGGCGGCGCTGCCGCAGGTAGTCCCGGCCAGAGACGGGCTTCTCGGGTGTCGCGGCGGGCTCGGCACGGTCCGCGGCCGCTGTCTCGGCGTACACCTTGACGCCCCACTCCACCCGGTCGTGAAGCCGGTCGAGGGTGCGCCGGAAGCTCTCCTCGCGTTCCTCGATCATCACCCGGACGCCGCTGTCGTCACGGAAGACGGTGCCGAGCCGGAGCGGCAGTGGGGTGGTGACGACGGTGAGCGCGTCGATCACGCTCTGGTGCGCGCGCACGGTCCCGGTCAGCCACTCCAGGTCCTCCAGATGCCTGCGGAGCGGCTCCTCGGCGAAGTCCCGCTCCGGCACATGGCTGACGACGGCCACCAGGCCGTGGTGGTGCAGCAGCCTGGGCGGATCGCCGGCCACGCCGGCCAGCTGGGCCTGCAAGGGGGTGCCGAAGGGATGGCAGACGGCGTACACGTACCGCAGTCCGGTCATGAACTCTCCTCCTCGGCACGGCGGCTGGGCTCCAGCTCCTCCAGACGCGCGAGCCGCTCACGCAACTCGCTGTTCTCCCGGGCGAGTTCGTCACGACGGGCGCGGGAGGACAACGCGGGGTCGTCCTCCCACCAGTCGATCCCCATCTCCTTGGCCTTGTCGACCGAGGCGACGATGAGCCGCAGTTTGATGGTGAGCAGCTCGATGTCGAGCAGGTTGATGCGGATGTCTCCCGCGATGACGATGCCTTTGTCCAGCACACGCTCCAGGATGTCGGCCAGGTTGGCTCCGCTCCCCTGGCCGTAGGGATCCGGAAGCCGGCTGGGCATGCTCATCGTCGGCTCCCGCCCTCGGCGTGCTCGTAGTCCTCTTCCTCTTCTTCCTCGGGTACGTCTTCCTCGCCCGCGGGTGCCTCGTCCTCGGCCTCCTCCTCGGGCTCCTCCTCGTCGTACTCCTCGTACTCGTCCTCGGGCTCGCCCTCCTCCTCGGGCTCCTCCTCGGTCTCGTCCTCGGTCTCGTCCTCGGCGTACGGGCCTTCCTGCTCGTCCTCTTCCTCGGAGTCCTCGGCGTCCTCGGCCCCTTCTTCGGTGCCCTCGGCCTCTTCCTCCTCCGCCACCGCGTCCTCGTGGCTCTTGACGACCTCGCCGTCCTGGATCTCGCCGCGCCAGCCGTCCTCCGCCTCGCCCTTGAGGGTGATGAAGCGGGCGAAGTTCTTGAGGTCCAGCCGGGCCCGGCGGCCCTGGGCGCGCCAGATGTTGCCGGTCTTCTCGAACAGGCCCTGGGGGTAGTACTCGATCACCAGCAGGACGCGGGTGAGGTTGTCGGCGAGCTTGTGGAAGGAGACGACGCCCTTGGTCGTGCCCTTCGCACCCTCCGACGTCCACTGGATCCGTTCGTCGGGGATCTGCTCGGTGGTGGTGGCCTTCCAGCTGCGGTTGGACCAGAAGATCTTCATCTGCCAGTCGGTGTGGGTGTCGTCGGCGCGGTTCGCGCTCTTGACACCCTTCGCGAAGGTGGAGAAGTCCTGATACTGCGTCCACTGGTCGTAGGCCGTGCGCAGATCCACACCGACATCGATGAACTCGATGATCACCATCGGCTTCTGACCGGACCCGCCCTTGCGCTTGCCCTTGCCGCCGCCGAGGTTCTTGAAGGCGCCGACCACCTTGTCCTTGGCATGCGAGAAGCCCAGCTCGGCCGCGCTGCGCACCGGCCCCTTGCCCTCGGCGAGCTTGCGGCCGCCGTCGAGGGCGAGCTTGGCGAATCCGGGGCTGTTGCCCTCGGCGATGTCGTTCAGCTTGCCGGTGGTCTCGCCCAGCTTGCGGCCGACACCGACCAGCAGGCGCTGGGCCTGTGCGGAGACGTACTCCTGCAGCTCGGACTTGAGCCGGTCCGCCGCCTCGCTGTGGGCCATGTCGGTGAGCGGATTGCTCTTCGCCTTGTCGGTGGCGTCACGGGCGGACCCGAGTGTCTCGGTCATCACTCACCGCCTCCCTTCGGCAGCCGGGCACGGGTACTCCGGCCGGCGCCCCTGGCCGCGGTCGCCTTCTTGGCGGCCGTCTTCTTCCCCGTGGTCTTCTTGGCCGCGGTCTTCTTGCCGGCCGTGCCGCCCTGGCTCTGCGCCGTCTTCTTCGCGGGCGGCGTGCGGCCCGGCGCCTTCTTCGCGGCCGACTTCTTGGCCGGGGCCTTCTTGGCGGTCCGCTTCGCCGGGGCCGGAGCCTCTTCCTGCTCTTCGTCGGCCTCTTCGTCGGCCTCGTCGTCGGCCTCGTCGTCGGCCTCGTCCTCGTCCGAGGGCTCCTCGTCGGCCTCGTCCTCCGCGGTCCCAGTCTCCTCCTCCTCGGGCTCCTCGTCCCTTTCGGACTCGTCGTCCTCGTCCTCGGAGAGGTCGGGCGCCACACCCGAGAGCTGGTCGCGGACCTGGGCGGTACGGCCGTGCAGCCGGTCGGCGATCGCGTCGATCTGCCGCTCCACCATGGCACCGGAGGCGGCCTTGCCGACGCCTCGCAGGTCCTGGCGGAGCGTGTCGCCTATCTCCTTGAACTGCGGGTTCTTCAGCAGTTGCTGGGAGACCAGGTCGGCCACCGCCTTGGGGCTCAGATGCATCCGCTTGCCGGCCACGAGCGTGCCGACGGCGAACGCCAGTTTCAGTTTCTTCGTACGTCCGAGGAGGTATCCGGCCCCTACGGCGAGGCCCAGTCCCGTTCGGTTCATCGCATCGTCCCGTCGCCAGTCCCCGCGCCGCCGCGCAGGCCGATCTCCAGTCGTTCGAGGAGTTCGTCCTCCTGTCGATCGAATTCCTCGTCGTCGATCTCGCCCGCCTCGAGTCGCTCCTCGAGTTTGGCGAGCTCGGCCCGGACCGTGGCCGGGTCGTAGTAGAGGCGCTCCGCTTCGTTCAGCACCTGCTTGATCACCCAGCCGCTGCCGCGTACCGGGGCGAACGGCAGCAGCAGCACCTCTCCTATGAGACCCATGGCCGCCTCACTCCTCCGCGTGGTCGATGCCGACCGTGGTGCCCGCGGGCTCGCCCGGGCCCGGGTCGACGAAGCTGTACGGCGGCAGCGGGCCGTTGACCCGCAGGTCCAGGTGCGGATGGGCCTTGCGGAGTTCGTCCACCGCCTCCAGGAAGGACGCGGCCGAGTCGCGCTCCACGAGGAAGGACACGTTGGCGAGCCAGCCCGAGGACTCGGGGCCCACGCTGATCGCGTCGGCGACCGGTTCCAGGGTGCGCTGCACCTCGCCGGCGTCCTCGGCCTCGCGGGCCTTGACCGCGGCCACGACCATCTCGCCGAGCCGGAGACGGTCGTCGTAACTGCCGCCGCCCGCCTTCCGGTTGGCCTCGGCCACGGCGCGGACGTCCGGGTTGTCGGACATCACGCGGTGCAGTACGGCCTCTTCGTCGTGGGTGGCCTTGACGTTGTACTCGACCTTGCCGTCGAGGGTCCGCAGGCGCTCCTGGTAGTGCTCCTGGCGTTCCGCGAGCACCCCGGTGACGGTGCCGTCGTCGGGGGCCACACTGCCGAACCGCATGGGCAGGATGCAGCCCTCCGCACCCGCCTCACTCAGCACGTTCTGGTGGGCGAGGAGGTCACGGCGCTTGGGCCGCAGCCCTTCGGGGGAGTCACTGACGATGGCCGCCAGCTCGCCCTCCGTGAGCACCCGCACCGGCAGCGGGGGGTCACCGACGCCCACCAGGTTCTCGGGCAGCGTGGGGTGGGAAGCGGCGGTGATGCCGTAGACGTACGTGCTCACTCCTCTTCCTCCTTCCGGCGCGAGGACGTCGCCTTGCGGGCGCGCGGCCTGGACTCCGTCTGACCTTCCTCACGGGCCTGCTTGAAGGCACCGGATATGGTCTCGGCGGCGCCGGACAGCGCTCCCTTGGACTTGCCGCGGGCGCCGGACTCGGTCATCTCGCCGACCAGGTCGGGCAGGCCGGGGTCCTTGCGCGGCCCGGCCTCCAGGTCGAGCCGGTTGCACGCCTCGGCGAACCGCAGATACGTGTCGACGCTGGCCACCACGACCCGTACGTCGATCTTGAGGATTTCGATGCCGACCAGGGAGACCCGTACGAACGCGTCGATGACGAGACCCCTGTCGAGGACCAGTTCCAGAACGTCGTAGAGGCCGCTGGAGCCGCCTCCGCCACCGCCCTGTTGTGCCGGGACAACGGTCATGTCGACCGCGCCTCCTTTTCTGTGTGTGCTGGTGAACGGATGTCTGCGTGGCGGAGCCGGCTAGCGGCCGCCCTGCCGCTGTGCGTCCGAGCGCCCGCGTTCGTAACGGCGAACGCGCCGATAGCCGGTGAGCTGGCCTTCCGGGTCGAGTTCGACCTGGTAGCTCGCCATCAGGCTCATCGTGTCGGGCACGCGGGACAGCTCGAGGACCTCGATCTCGAGCGACCAGCCGTCCTCGGTCTGTTCGAAGGACGACACGTTCTCGGCGTCCATGCCGGTCAGCTCGGCCAGCTGGGTGCGCGCGTTGCGCAGCACCTCCATGGGCTTGGGCCGCCTGTTCTCCGCCACGTTCTCTTCCGCGTCCTCTTCTGTCCCTTTGCGGGAGTTCCGTGAATCCTGTGCTTCCGATGAGTTGTTTGTGTTCGACATGGCACCTCTCACCTCGGGTGGCCGCTCGATCCTTCGCCAAACCTTCAAGCGGACATCAACGCGTTCAACCTGCGCCGGGCGGGACCGAGGGCGCGCCCCTTGGTCATGACCCCGGCCCAGGGATTGGTGCGGGCCTGTTCGACCGCGTCGGCGATGGTCCAGCGACGGGCGTCCAGGCCGGGATCGTCCAGCTGGGCCCAGGCCATCGGGGTCGCCACCGGTGCCCCGGGTTTCGCACGTACGGTGAAGGGTGCGACGGCGGTCTGCGCGTAGCCGTTGCGCTGTATGTCGAGGTAGAGGCGGTCGCCGCGGTCCTTCTTGCGGGCGGCGGTGGTGAGCCGGTCGGGGTGCCCCGCGACCAGGGTGTCGGCGACGTCCCTGGCGAACTCCCGGACCTCGTCGAAGCCGTGCCGGCCGTTGAGGGGCACGATCACATGCAGGCCCCGCGAGCCGGTGGTCATCAGCGCCGAGGGCAGTTTCAGCTCGTCGAGCAGTTCCCCGAGCAGCTGGGCCGCCTCGCGCACCGCGGCGAAGTCGTCGTCCCCGGCCGGGTCGAGGTCGAAGACCATCCGATCGGGCCGCTCGACGCTCCCGACCCGGGACAGCCAGCGGTGCAGGGTGAGGGAGGCCTGGTCGGCGAGGTACAGGAGGGTGGCGGTGTCGTCACAGACGGTGTGACAGACGGTGCCTCCCTCCTTCGGCACCTCGACGCGGCCGATCCACTCCGGGTAGGAGTCCGGGGTGTTCTTCTGCATGAACCGGGGGCCGGTGACCCCGTCCGGATGCCGTTCCAGCATGAGCGGACGGCCCCGCAGGTGCGGCAGCATGAAGGGCGCGACGGACCGGTAGTAGTCGACGAGATCGCCCTTGGTGTACTCCTTGGCGCCGTCGCCGCCGGGGAAGAGCACCTTGTCCGGCCGGTGCACCTCGACGGTGTGTTTCCCCGCGCGTACGGTCCGTACGTCGTCCCCGCTCACGGCACGATCGCCTGCTCCACCAGCAGCCGTGCGGCGGCCGCGATCGACTCGGCGTCGATGCCCGCGGCGTGCAGCTGCTCGTCGGGCGAGGCCGAGCCGGGCATCGTACGGACGGCGAGGCGTACCAGGCGCGGTACGGGCCGGCCGTCGGTGAAGGCGTCGAGGACGGCGTCGCCGAGGCCGCCCTCCTCGCGGTGGTCCTCCACGGTCAGCAGGCAGCCGGTGTCCTCGGCGGCCTGCCGCAGGGTCTCCCGGTCGACGGGCTTGACCGAGTACAGGTCGACGACCCGGACGCGGATGCCCTCCTGGTCCAGCGCCTCGGCGGCCTTCAGTGCCTCGTGCACGGTGACGCCCGCGGCGACGATCGTCAGCCGGTCGCTCTGGGAGAAGCGCAGCACCTTGCTGCCGCCGATCGGGAACTCCTCGTCGGCGCCGTAGATCACCGGGCTCTCGCCGCGGCCCGTGCGCAGATAGCGGATGCCGTCCAGGTCGGCCATCTCGGCGATCAGGCGGGCGGTCTGGTTGGCGTCGCACGGGTACAGCACGGTCGAGCCGTGGATCGCCCGCATCATCGCCAGGTCCTCCAGGCCCATCTGGCTGGGTCCGTCCTGCCCGATGGCTACGCCCGCGTGCGAGCCGACGAGGTTGAGGCCGGCTCCGCTGATGGAGGCCATGCGGACGAAGTCGTAGGCGCGGGTGAGGAAGGCCGCGAAGGTTCCGGCGTACGGCACCCAGCCGCGCGCGGCGAGTCCCACGGCGGCCGCGACCATCTGCTGCTCGGCGATGTAGCACTCGAAGTAGCGGTCGGCGTGTTCCTTGGCGAAGAGCTCGGTACGGGTGGAGTCACCGACCTCGCCGTCCAGGGCGACGACGTCGCCGCGTCCGGTGCCGAGGGCGGCGAGGGCCTGCCCGTAGGCGTCCCGGGTCGCCACTTCCTCGCCGGTGTCCCAGCGGGGCAGTTCGAGGTCCCCGCCGTGGACGGCGTGCAGGATGCGGGCGGCCGGCGGCTCCTGCACCTGGACGCGGAGGTCGCGTACGCCGCCGAGCTCCTCGATGGCGTCGTCGGCGTTCTTCAGCGGCTTTCCGTGCAGTCCCTCGCGGTCCTCGATGTCGGCGACGCCCTTGCCCTTGAGGGTGCGGGCGAGGATCGCGGTGGGCTGGCCCTTGGTGGACGCGGCCTCGCCGTACGCGCGGTCGATGGCGTCCACGTCGTGGCCGTCGATCTCGACGGTGTGCCAGCCGAAGGCCTGGAAGCGGCGGGCGTAGGCGTCGAGGTCGTGGCCGTGCCGGGTGGCGCCGCGCTGGCCGAGCCGGTTGACGTCCACGATCGCGGTGAGGTTGTCCAGGTGTTCGTGGCCCGCGTGCTCGGCGGCCTCCCAGATCGAGCCCTCGGCGAGCTCGCTGTCACCGCACAGCACCCACACGCGGTAGTCGGTGCGGTCCAGCCGCTTCCCGGACAGCGCGATGCCGACGCCCACGGGGAGCCCCTGGCCGAGTGAACCGGTGGCCGTCTCGACCCAGGGCAGCTTGCGCGGGGTCGGGTGTCCTTCGAGGCGGCTGTCGAGCTTGCGGAAGGTCAGCAGCTCCTCGTCGTCGACGACACCGGCCGCCTTGTACGCGGAGTACAGCAGCGGCGAGGCGTGCCCCTTGGACAGTACGAAGCGGTCGTTGCCGGGGTGCTCGGGGCGGTCGAAGTCGTAGCGGAAGTGGTTCGCGAGGAGTACGGCCATCAGGTCGGCGGCGGACATCGAGGAGGTCGGGTGCCCGGAGCCCGCGGCGGCCGACGAGCGGACACTGTCCACGCGCAACTGCTGGGCGAGTTCGACGAGTTCACCGGTGTTCATGAGTCTCCTTCTGCGGGGTCCGTGTCAGCGCGCTCGACGGGGCCGGGGGCTTGACCCGGCTCACCGCCGGGTTGGTTCTTGGCGGGTTCGGGGCCAGGTTGGCTCTTCGCGGGCTCCGGAGCCTTCTGCTCGGGCGCCCGCCCCTCTGACAGCTCCTGCCCAGAAGGCTGCCGCTCAGGCGGGTCCTGATCGGCCGCCTCGCGGGCCTTCGCCTCCGAGATCACCGCCTCGCCCGCGCTCGCCACGAACGTCGGCTCTTCCGCATCGCTCTGTACGGCCACGGGTTCCTCCGGATCGGCGTGTACGGTCGCGGCCTGTTCCGGCCCGGCCTGCTCGGGTGCGTGCCCGCCCGGCCTCGTTTCCTCCTCCGTCGCCGCCCCGGGCCCCGAGCGCGCCTCGGCCTCCTGGCGTGCCGTCGGCCGTGCGGGCATCCGTGCCAGCTCCGGGGAGGCGGTGTCCAGCGGTACCGACCAGGACCGCACGAGTCCCAACTGGACGGCCTGGCGCGGGAGTACGGCGTCCAGCAGCCAGTCGGCGGCGACCCGGACACGGTTGCCCGGCATCGCGGCGAGGTGATAGCCGCGGGTGACGGCACCGGCCGCGAGACCGGAGAGCGGGACGCCCAGCGGGTTGGCCGCGGCCTTCACTCCGCCGAGGTCCACGACGAAGCCCAGGTCCCGGTGTTCGTAGGGGCGGCGCACCCCGGCGCCCAGCGAGGCGGCGACGTTGAGGGCCGCCGTACGGCCCTGCCGCCAGGCGTGCTGTGCCGTCATCGGCGTGTACTGACCCGGGTTGTCCAGATCGGGCACCGCGGCCGCGTCACCGCACGCGAACACCTCGGGGCGCCCCGGCACCTGCAGGTTCGGGTCGACGAGCAGCCGCCCGCGCTCCAGGGGCAGTCCGAGCGACTCGGCGAGCGGATCGGGCCGTACGCCCACGCACCACACCAGCGACCGTGTCGGGACGAACTCGCCGTCGGTCAGCAGCACGCCGTCCGGCGTGGCCTCCTTCACGGAGGTGCCCATCCGCACCTCCACACCCCGTTCCCGGAGCGTGCGGTCGGCGGTGCGGGACAGGTGTGCGTCGAGCTCGGGCAGAACCCGTTCCGCGGTGTCGAGGAGGATCCAGCGCGGCCGCATGCCCTCCCGCAGCGGGTGCCTCCGCACCTGCGCCTCGGTGAACAGCTGCCCGTGCGCGGCGACCTCGGTGCCCGTGTAGCCCGCGCCGACCACCACGAAGGTGCACCGGGCGGCGCAGGTCGCGGGATCGTCGGCGGTCGCGGCGAGTTCTATCTGCCGGGTCACGTGGTCGCGCAGGTACAGCGCCTCGGGCAGGCCCCGGAAGCCGTGCGCGTGCTCGGCGACTCCGGGGACGGGCAGGAGTTTGTTGACGCTTCCGGCGGCCAGCACCAGCCGGTCGTAGGCGAGCGTGCCGCCTGTGCCCTCGGGGTCGGTGTAGTGGACGGTGCGGGCGTCCAGGTCGATGCCGTCGGCCTCGCCGAGCACCAGCCGCACGCGCGGCAGGGTGTCGGAGAGGGAGACGGTCACCCGCCGGGGTTCCAGGATCCCGGCGGCGACCTGGGGCAGCAGGGGCAGATACAGGAAGTAGTCGGTCGGGTTGAGCAGGGTGATGTCGGCCTTGCCGCGGGCTTTTCGGGACAGTTCCTTGGCCGTCCGGTACCCGGCGAAGCCGGCACCGACGATCACGATGCGGGGTCGACTCACGGTTCGCCTCCGGGGCTGTCGCGTACCTCGGGAGCCTTCCGCGTCCCCCCGGCCAGGGCACCCAAACGCCGGTTTCCGTACGGGCCGCCGGGTACTCGGGCAAGGCCCCTCTCATCACGGAACCGCCAGAACCGCCGGAGGTACCCCCCATGCCCGAATACGGCTATTTCCTGTCGTGCGAGGAGTTCGGTCCCGCGGACCTCGTCGAACAGGCGCGGATGGCCGAGCAGGCGGGCTTCAGCTCGCTGTGGATCTCCGATCACTACCACCCGTGGAACGACGCGCAGGGCCAGAGCCCCTTCGTGTGGTCGGTGATCGGCGCGCTCTCGGAGGCGGTGTCCCTTCCGATCGAGACGGCGGTGACCTGCCCGACCGTGCGGATCCACCCGGCGGTGGTGGCGCAGGCCGCGGCGACCTCGGCCGTCATGACGAACGGCCGCTTCCGCCTCGGCGTCGGCTCCGGCGAAGCCCTCAACGAGCACGTTCTCGGGCATGTCTGGCCGCCCGCGCACATCCGGCTGGAAATGCTGGAGGAGTCCATCCAGGTGATGCGGCGCCTCTTCACGGGCGAGGAGGTCAACCATCACGGCAAGCACTACACGGTGGAGAACGCCCGCCTGTACACGGTCCCCGACGAGCCCGTCCCGATCGACATCTCCGGTTTCGGCCCGGCGGCGACGGCGCTCGCGTCCCGGGTCGGCGACGGCTTCATCACGATGATGCCGGACGAGTCGATGGTGGAGCAGTTCCGCAAGGGCGGCGGGGCCGGCAAACCGGTCATCGGCGGCACGAAGGTCTGTTACGGCATCGACCGCGACGAGTGCGTCCGTACGGTCCGCAAGCTGTGGTTCAACGAGTTCCTGCCCGGCGAGATGGCCCAGATCCTGCCGTCGCCGCGCCACTTCGAACAGCTGGAGCCGCTGGTCACCGAGGACATGGTGCGCGAGAAGTCGGTGTGCGGGGACGACGTCGACGAGCACGTCTCCGCCCTGAACGCCTTCGCCGACGCGGGCTTCGACCGGATCTACGTCAACCAGATCGGCCCCGACCAGCGCGGCTTCTTCGACTTCTACCGTACGAAGGTGCTGCCCCAGCTCCAGCAGGGGTGAACGATGAAACTGCACCGGCCCGTCGTCTCGGCGTACACGGTGCCCACCGACGCCCCCGAAGCGGACGGCACGTTCGCCTGGGACACCACGACCATGGTGATCGCCGAGGTGACGACCGGTGAGGAGACCGGCACCGGCTGGACGTACGGCCCGGCCGCGGTCGGTGACTTCCTCACCGAGCAGCTCGGACCGCTGGTCGAGGGCCGCAGTGCGCTGGACATCCCCGCGCTGCACGACGCGATGTGCCGTTCGGTCCGCAACGCGGGCCGTCCGGGCATCGCGGCCTGCGCGATCTCGGCCCTGGACATCGCCCTGTGGGACCTGAAGGCCCGCCTCCTGGAACTCCCGCTGGCGCGCCTGCTCGGCGTCGTCCGCGAACGCGTTCCCGTCTACGGCAGCGGCGGCTTCACGACGTACCACGACACGCATCTCGCCGCGCAGCTCAACGGCTGGGTGCACGGTCAGGGCATCCCCCGCGTCAAGCTGAAGATCGGCGAGAGCTGGGGCCGGGCGGTCCCGCGCGACCTGTCCCGGGTCCGTACGGCCCGTGAAGTCATCGGCCCCGACGCGGAGTTGTACGTCGACGCGAACGGCGCCTACACCCGCAAGCAGGCGGTCCGGGTGGGCAACGCCCTGGCGGAACTCGGTGTCGGCTGGTTCGAGGAACCGGTGTCCTCGGACGACCTGACAGGTTTGCGCCTGGTCCGTGACGCACTCGTCTGTGACGTCACGGCCGGTGAGTACGGCTACGACCTGCCGTACTTCGCCCGCATGATCGCGGCCGGCGCGGTGGACTGTCTCCAGGTGGACGCGACCCGCTGCGGTGGTGTGACGGAGTTCCTGCGCGCGGCGGCGCTGGCCCAGGCCCACGGCCTGGAGGTCTCCACGCACTGCGCCCCGCACGCGCACGCCGCGGCCGCCGCCGCGATCCCCAACATTCGGCACATGGAGTGGTTCCACGACCACGTCCGCATCGAGGACATGTTCTTCGACGGGGCATTGGACCCGACCGGCGGCACGGTCCGCCCGGTGGCGGGGGTGGGACACGGCCTGACGCTGCGCACGGACGAGGTGGAGGAGTACCGGGTGGCCTGAGAAGCCTCCCGATCAGGGCTCGCTCAGCCCCGTCGCCGCAGCCCGGCGGTCACCGCGGCGCCCAGCCCACCGGCCGCCGCGGCCACCAGCACGCGTCCCCGGTTCCGGGACAGCCAGTCCTGCGGGCTGGAGGACACGGCCTCCTCGTCGAACCGGCCGTGCGCGCCGAAGTCCCGCCCGTGCGGCCCGTCCGCGGGGGCCCACAGGTTCCCGGGACCGCCGTGCTCGCCCTCTTCCTGCTGTGCCTCGACGTTGGTGCGGGCGAGGTAGCGGTCCAGCAGCCCCGGCACGACCGCGTTGGCCATGAGCGTGGCCACCGTGGACCCGCCGACCCAGTACTCCCGCCGGCGCCCGTGGAAGGCCGCGTGCACGATCGCGCGCGCGGCGACCTCCGGCTGGTACACCGGCGCCACCGGCCGCGCCCGCCCGGGCATCCGGTTCAACACCCAGTCGAACTGGGGGGTGTTGAGGCCCGGCATCTGCACCATCGTCGTCCGCACACCGCTGCCCGAGTGGAGCAGCTCGCACCGCAGGGACTCGTTGAAGCCCTGGATGGCGTGCTTGGCCCCGCAGTACGCCGACTGCAGCGGAATGCCCCGGTAGGCCAGCGCGGACCCCACCTGCACGATCGTGCCGCGGTCCCGCGGCAGCATGTGGCGCAGGGCGGCCCGGGTGCCGGACACATAGCCCAGGTACGTCACTTCGGTCACCCGCCGGAACTCGTCCGCGGTGATCTCCGTGAACGGCGCGAAGACCCCGGAGAAGGCGTTGTTGACCCAGACGTCGATGTGCCCGTAGGCGTCGACGACCTGCTGGGCCGCGTCGTCGACCGCCTTGGGGTCGGCCATGTCCACGCTCACGACGAGCGTCTCACCACCGGCCCGCTGCACCTCGTCGGCGGCGGCCGCGAGGCCCTCGCGGCCCCGGGCCAGCAGGGCGACGCGGGCTCCGCGTTCGGCGAAGGCCCGGACGGTGGCCCGTCCCACGCCGCCGGTGGCCCCGGTCACCACGACGACCTTGCCGTGCTTCACGCGGGTGTCCTTCCTGCGTCGCGCACCACGTGTCACGCCCGGTGGTGCGGCTGCTCGGGGTCGCTGTCGTCCTGCCGCGGCGCCACGCCCGGTTCGGCGGTGCCCGTCGCCCCGGGGGCGACCGGCGGCATGGGCGGAATCGGCGTCCCGGCCCCGCTCGGCGGCGTGGCCACCGTCTCCGCCCGGCCGGCCGTGGGCCGGGACGCGGCGGGCCTGGCGGCTCCGCGCAGCGCATAGGCCACGGCCCCCAGGATCACGGCGGTGATCAGCGCGGCCGCCCAGTCGGGCAGCCCGAGGGCGAGGGCGAGACCCACGGCCAGTGCCAGGGCCGCTCCCGCGTACAGCGCGACGGCGCCGGACGCGGCGTACAACATGGCCGTACGGCGCTGCTTGCGCGTCTGCTCGCGCAGCTCGTCCCGTACGGTCTCGCGCGCCACCTGCGCCAGTTCCTCGACGAGATGCCTGTCCAGATGCTCCAGGTGATCCAAGCGCTCCATGGCCGCCGGGTACCCGCACGGGCGTGCGCATAACGCCGCCCCATTAGGCTCCTCCGCATGGACATTCTGGGAACCACGCTGCGTGTCTGTGTCGACGATCTGGAGGCCGCGGTCGTCTTCTACGAACGGCTGGCGGGCGCCAAGGCCCTCCGTTTCGAGCGCGGCGGCGTCCACGTGGCCGCGGTGGGCTGCTTCCTGCTGATGAGCGGCCCGGAGGCCGAGCTGGAGGTGCTGCGCAAGGTCGCGGCGACCATCGCGGTGAAGGACGTCGACGAGGCCCACCGGCTGCTCAGCGAGCTGGGCGCCCGTGTCCTCGCGGGCCCGGTGCCCACGCCGGTGGGCCGCAATCTGATCGCGATGCATCCCGACGGAGTGGTGTACGAGTACGTGGACCGCAACGTCGGCTAGTGGGCCCGCGGCGTCATGTCTCGGGCCGCATACGGAAGTCGTAGTGCGGCGGCAGCGGTTCTTCGGGGGAGCTGACGCGGTTCCACAGGTCGCCGATCGCCTCGGCGCCCTCCCGCAGGTCGGCGACCTCGAAGCCCTCGTCGAAGACGGCCCGGGCCGCCTCGGGCCGTTCCTCGGCGAGCAGCAGTCGGGCCTCGACCAGCCGGAACCGGCCGCGTGCCCGGATCGCCGGGGACAGCCGCTCCCACACGGCACGCGCCTCGGCCGTACGCCCCGCCGCGAGCAGCGCCTGAAGCGTCTCGCGGCCGAGCGCGGCGGTGGCCGCCGTCCACGACTCGCCGTCGTCGCGCCGCTCGTGGCACAGGTCGTCGAAGGCGTCGGCGTACCGGTCGGCGGCCCGCTCGCGGTTGCCGGTCTCGCGGTCGGCGACGGCGAGACAGCGCAGCAACGGCCAGCGCGAGGGCGCCAGTTCGAGCCCCCGCTCCCAACTGCGCACCGCCTGCGCCCGGTCACCGGCGTGCCACTGGGCCACTCCCAGGTGGTACTCGGTGAGCGGGGTGGCGGGCGCGGTCTCCAGCATGTCCCGCCAGTGCGGCGCGACCAGGCTCTCGCCGGGCGGCCGTACCCGGCGCGGTTCGGCGAAGGACCCGGCCCGCAGCAGCTCCAGCCAGGGCGCCTGGGCCTGGCCGAGGGTGGTCTCGTCGAAGGGTGTGCCGGGCAGCTTCAGGTCGGCGCGCAGCACTTCGAGGGCGCCCCAGCCCGACCCGACGGCCAGGGTCTCGCCGGGTTCAGTGTCGGCGTACGGCTTCCAGGCGGCGTAGGCCTCGTCGACGGCGGCACGCGGCAGTACGGCCTCCAGGCGCGCCTCCGCCTCGGCCGGCACCGGCGGCGCGCCGAGCGGCCCGTACGCCTCCAGCCACGCCACCTCGCTCTCCGCTTCCAGCCGTACGTGCTCCAGCTGGGTGCGGGCGAGCCCGGCCTGGATCTCGCAGTAGCCGCCGGTGCCGGGTTCGGTCAGCCACTCCTGCCAGCGCCGGCCGCCGCGACCGGTCCCCCACACGAACAGCTTGCGGCCGCGCAGCACGTCGGTGGACGTCTGAACCAGCCCGTGCCCCTCGGAGTCGAGGGCGGCGATCCAGCGGCGCTGCGCGTCGGGCAGGTCGTAGAAGTAGTCGGCGGCATGCGGGCCGGCCTGCGGGTCCGGCGGGACGGGCACCCGGCTCAGGTGCCGCTCGTATCCGAAGTGCCAGGCCTCCTCGGCCGGGGCGAGCACCGTGTGCTGCTCGGGCACGGCGATGTTCGACCACCAGTAGGCCGGCACCGGGCGTTCGTGCGGATTGCGGATCCGTACCCCGGCGTACAGGAAGTCCGAGCCCTCCGGCAGCCAGAGGTCGACCTGGAAGGGCAGGTCCCGCAGGCGCTCCCACTCCCACAGGCGGAGCATCTCTCCCCCGCCCGGGGCGGGCACGCGGGCGGCGTGCAGGGGGGCGCAGGACAGGGTGGTGTGGCCGGTGGCGCCGATGTTCCACTCGATGCCGCCGGAGAACCAGGCGCCGTTCAGGGCGAAGTTCGCGGGCTGGAACACCGGGTTGCGGTAGAGGAGTTCGCGCCCGGTCGGCTGGTGGAAGAGGGAGGCGACGCGGCCGCCGAGGCCGGGGAGGACCGTGGCCCTGAGCCGGTCGTTCTCGATCACGATCGTCTCCAGCTCGCGGGGTGCGCGCTCTCTGCCGTAGCCGTCCCGGACGCGGACGGGCAGCAGGCTCCCGAGCTGCCCGTAACCGGCCTGCCGGGCCATCTCCCGGGGGAGGTCGTCCCGGTCGCGTACGTCGAGGCGATGCACCTCGTGGAGGAGCCGCAGCGGGGGCAGGGGGTTGTCCGGGCCCAGCGGTGCGGCGGGCAGGGTGAGTACGTCTCGCCGGATCGTCGTCACGATCACCATGGAAACCGCTCGTCGGTGAGTCGGCCAGGGGAGCTGCCGGTCAGGATTACGCAAAGGCGTCCACGACGATGTCGGTCAGCAGCGCGCCCGCGGTGCCCTCGGGGTCCAGGTCGGGGTCGTAGATGGTGATGTTGAGGCCGACGCAGGAGGGGGAGGCGAGCAACGGCCGCAGCAGTGCGACGAGTTCGGCGGGCAGGAGCCCCTCCGGGTCGGGCTGTCGACGGCGGGCATGACGGACGGGTCGAGGCAGTCGGCGTCCAGGTGCACCCAGAAGCCGTCGATCCAGGGGGTCTCGAAGGCCTGGGCGGTGGCCCGGGCCAGGGCGTCCGCGCCCCACTCCCGGAGGTCGCCGACGGTCACGACCGGGATCTTCAGGGCGGCGAGTTCGGCCCGGTCCTCCTCGAACGCGTCGCGAATTCCGAAGAACCGCACGTCCTCGTCGCGCAGATAGGGCTTCAGCCCCTCCAGGTCCGTCAGGTCCTCCTGCCCGCGCCCGGTACCCAGCGCGACCTCCTCGCCGCCCGCCGCGCCGATCCGGTCGGAGTTGCCGGGGTGCCGGAAGTCCGGGGAGGCGTCGACCGCGGCCAGTCCGTAGCGTCCGATGCGGCGCAGGGCGAGGGAGGCGCCGAGCTGGATGGAGCAGTCGCCGCCGAGGACGACGGGGAAGTCCCCGGCGCGCACATGGCGCTCGATGCGGTCGGCCAGTCTCACGGTGTACGCGGCGATCGCGGGGGCGTTGAAGACGCCGTCGCCCTCCTGCCAGTCCCCGCGGTCGTAGCGCGACGGCACCACCACCCCGCCCTCCAGGGCGTTCAATCGCTGCACGATCCGCTGCTCCCGAAGGGCGCCTGCGAGCTTGTAGCAGCCGGGCACGGTGCCGTGGGCGGGCGGACGCAGGCCGAGGTTGGAGGGGGCGTCCAGCACGACGATATTCCGCATGCGGATCATCCTCGCCGACGTACAGTCGACCGTCCACGGAGATACGCGAGGGAGCGGCAGTGAGTGAGCAGCACACCTACCGGGTGATCGTCCGCGGCACGTGGGAGGGGCTCACCGACGAGGCCCGCGCCCGGCTGCTCGCCGAGGCGGCGGACCATGGCATGGCGAGCATGCGGTTCTCCGAGGAGGGCTCGCTGTCGTACGAGCCGGTGCCGCTGAAGCACTTCTCGATGCGCTACGTGGTGGTGTCGGACGCGGCGGACGGCGAGGAGATGGCGGGCGCGATCGCCGAGGACCGTGCGGAGACGGCACTCCGGGGACTCGGCTACGGCTTCCGCGACCTGAGGTCGACGGTCACGGACCTCGACACCATGAAGATCAACCGGAAGCCCGCATCTCGGCGGTGATCGCCCAGCGCTCGTGGTCCCGCCAGTCCCCGTCGATGTAGATCATCTTCGGGGAGAACCCTTCGAGCCGGAAGCCGCAGCTGCGGGCGAGGGCGAGGGAGGCGGTGTTGCGGGGCTGGGCGTTGATCTCCAGGCGGTGCAGCCGCATCGGCCCGAAGGCGTGGTCGACCACGAGGTCCAGCCCCTCGCGCATCAGCCCGCGCCCGGCGGCGTGCGCGAAGGCGCCGTAGCCGAGGGCCCCGCACCGGAAGCCGCCTTCGACGATGTTGTTGATGTTGATGAACCCGGCGAGGGCCCCGTCGCCCCGCTCACCGTTCTTCTCGCCGTCCTTCTGGCAGACCAGGAACCCCGCCTTGGAAGGGTCCTCGATCAGCCGGCCGGCATACGCGCGGTACGCGCTCTCGCTGTCCGGCGGGAACAGCCACGGCTGGTGCAGTTCCTTGCTCTCCCGAGCCCGCGCCGTGAACTCGGCGGCGTCCTCGTAGGTGAAGGGACGAATGCCCACGCGGGGGCCTTCGGCGAGGTGGCGGGGTGCGGTGTGCGGCATCCCGCCACCCTACGACGCCGTCAGCTCAGGGCCGGTTCGTCGAGGGTCAGGGTGCCCGCGTCGGCGTCGAGTTCGGCGGACACCCCGAACGGGATCGTCAGCGCCCCCTCGCAGTGCCCGAACCCGAACTCCTCGACGACGGGCACGCCGAGGCCGCCCAGCCGGTCGAGGAGCAGCGCCCGCACCCTCTCGTACGGATCGCACCTCTCCCACGACCCGAGGAGCACCCCGCGCACCCCGTCGAGCCGGTCCGCGCGCAGGAGTTGGGTGAGGTAGCGGTCGAGGCGGTACGTCTCCTCGCCGGCGTCCTCCAGGCAGAGCAGCCCGCCGCGCGCACCGGCCCTGGCGTGCGCGGAGCCCAGTTCGGAGGCGAGCAGGCACAGACAGCCGCCCAGGGTGACCCCGCGGGCCCGGCCGGGGACGAGGGCCGTGCCGCCTGAGGCGATTGTGCGGACCGTCTCCGGCGCGAACAACGTGGACTTCAGATGCTCCTGGGCCCGCGCGTTCTTGATGAAGTCGATGCCGGCGGCCATCGGACCGTACAGCGTGACCAGGCCGAGCCGGGCGGCGAACGCTTCGTGCAGCGCGGTGACATCGCTGAACCCGACGAGCACCTTCGGACCGGCCGCGCGCAGGGCGTTCCAGTCGAGCAGGTCGACCATGCGCATCACGCCGTATCCGCCGCGGGCGCACAGCACGGCGTCCACGGAGGGGTCGCACCAGGCGTTCTGGAGATCGGCCGCCCGGTCGGCGTCCGTGCCCGCCAGGTAGGTGAACTCACCGTGCCGGTCGAGGACATGGGGGGCCACGACCGGGTCCAGGTCCCAGCCGCGCAATACGTCCAGTCCGGCGAGGAGTCGCTCCTCCGGCACCGGTCCGCTGGGGGCGACGACGGCCACGCGGGCTCCGGGCGCGAGCCTGGACGGTCGTACGAGTTCCTTCACTTGCTGAGCTCCAATGTCGGGACGCCGGGCGGGTTCAACCCGAACACCTGAGCGTAGAGGGAGAGTTCGGCTTCCAGGGCGCGGATCATCGTGTCGGCACGGCGGAACCCGTGGCCCTCCCCCTCGAAGGCGAGGTATGCGTGTGGCACCTGTCGGCCGGCCATCCGGGCGAGGAACCGCTCGCACTGCGCGGGCGGGCAGATCACGTCGTCCAGGCCCTGGAGCAGCAGGAAGGGCGCGGTGACCCGGTCCGCGTGCTCGACGGGCGAGCGTTCCGCGTACCGTCCGGGGACCTCGGCGAGCGGTCCGACCAGGCTCTCCAGGTACTGGGACTCGAAGTCGTGGGTCTCCCCCGTGCCCCAGCCGGCCAGGTCGAGGATCGGGTAGGCGATCGTGCCGCAGGCGTAGACGTCCGTCGTGGTGAGCGAGGCGGCCGCGGTCCAGCCGCCGGCGCTGCCGCCGCGGACGGCCAGCCGGTCGCGGTCGGCGGTGCCCTCGTCGGCGAGGGCGAGCGCGACGGCCGCGCAGTCCTCGACGTCGACCACGCCCCACTGCTCGCGCAGCCGGTTGCGGTACTCGCGTCCGTAGCCGGTCGAGCCGCCGTAGTTGACCTCGGCGACGCCGATCCCGCGCGAGGTGAAGTAGGCGATGGAGAGGTCGAGCACGAGGGGTGCGTGGCCGGTCGGTCCGCCGTGCGCCCAGACGACGTACGGCGGCAGTTCGTCGCCCGGCGCCCGGTACCCGGGGTGGTGCGGCGGGTACACGTGGGCGTGGATGTCCCGGCCGTCCGGTCCGGTGAAGACGCGGATCAGGGGCTCGGGGTAGTACGCGGGGTCGACCGGGTCGTCGTGCTCGGCGCCGATCACCCGGGCCCGGCCCGTGCGCGTGTCCAGCTCGACGACCTCGTGGGCGGTGCGGGGGCTGGCGCCGACGGCGACGACCCGTTCGCCGTGCACCGCGAGGGTGGGCGCGAACTCGGTCCAGGGGCCCGCCGCGTCGACGAGTTCGCCGGTCTCGGGGTCCAGGATGCCGAGGGCGGTCGAGCCGGTGCCGTGCACGACGGCGATCAGTCCGCTGTCCAGCGGGGCGAACCAGCGGTGGCCGAGCTTCCAGAGGGCTCCGCCGAACTCCTCCTCGCGCGGGCAGAGTTGCTCTCCGTCACGGTAGAGGTTCCACCAGCCGGTGCGGTCGCTCGCGTACAGCAGACGGCCGTCGGGCGACCAGTCGGCCTGGGCGATGGACTCCTCGGGGCCGCCGGCCACCGTGCGGGGCTCCCGGAGTGTGCCGCCCAGGACCTCGGCGACGACCAGTTCCGTGCCGTCCCAGGGCATGCGCGGGTGGTCCCAGGCGAGCCAGGCCGCGCGCGTGCCGTCGGGAGAGATACGCGGGCCGGTGACGAACCGGTGGCGGTCGTCGGTGAGTTCACGCACCGCGTCACGGTCCCGCGCGGCCGAGCCGTCGAGTGGTACGGCGGCGAGGACCCGGCGGACGTCGGTGGGCCCGTCCCCGGTGAACTCCTCCAGGACGCACCACACTTCGCCGAGGGCGAGCCTCAACTGCGGCTCCGCCCAGCGCAGTCCGCCGCCCACCGGGGAGACGGGTGTGAGCGGGACCGGCTCGCCGCCGATCTCGTACCGGTACAGCCGCTGGTCGGCGAAGTGCACGAACACCACGAGCGGCGCGCCGTCGACCACCGCACCGGCCCAGGGGTGGCCGCCGTACTCGATGACCCGGCTGCGCACGTTCCACGGCGCGGGCAGCACCGGCTCCTCGGTCCCGTCGGCGCGTCTGCGCACCAGGGTGCGGCGGCCGCCCTCGGCGGGCCGGGGCTCGGTCCACCACACCTCGTCCCCGACGAAGCCCAGCCATTCGGGGTGCCCGTCGTGCGCGGCCGCGAGCGCCGCGTCGATGGGCGAGGGCCAGGAACCGTATGGCGACGTCTGCACGTTCTCCCCCACTCGCTCAGGCCGTTCGCAGGAAGCGGTCGAGTACCCGCACGCCGAAGTGGAGTGCTTCGACGGGGACGCGCTCGTCGACCCCGTGGAACAGGGCCTGGTAGTCGAAGCCCTCCGGGAGCTTCAGGGGCGCGAACCCGTACCCGGTGATACCCAGCCGGGAGAACTGCTTGGCGTCCGTGCCGCCGGACATGCAGTACGGCACCACATGCCCCTCGGGCGCGAACTCCTCGACGGCGGTACGCATCCGGGAGTACGTCGGCGAATCGACCGGCGCCTGGAGGGCGACCTCGCGATGGCTGAACTCCCAGTCCACGTCGGGGCCGGTGAGCAGGTCCAGGGTCGCACGGAACTCGTCCTCACCGCCGGGCAGATAGCGGCCGTCGACGTAGGCCACCGCCTCCCCCGGGATCACGTTGAGCTTGTAACCGGCCTCCAGCATGGTCGGGTTGGCGCTGTTGCGGACGGTCGCCTCGACCAGCTGGGCGGCGGGGCCCAGCTTCTCCAGCAGCCGGTCCACGTCGGTGAGGTCGGTCTCGATGCCGTAGAGCGCGGCGAGTTCGGCGAGGGCCGCGCGGACGGTCGGGGTGAGCCGCAGCGGCCACTCGTGCTCGCCGATGCGGGTCACGGCGGCGGCGAGGCGGGTGACCGCGTTCTCCTTGTTGACCTTGGAGCCGTGTCCGGCGCGGCCGCGCGCGGTGAGCTTGAGCCAGCCGGTGCCGCGCTCCCCCGCCGCGATGGGGTAGATCTGCCGCCCGGCGCCGTCGTGGAAGGTGAACGCCCCCGACTCGCTGACCCCCTCCGTGCAGCCTTCGAAGAGCTCGGGGTGCTCGTCGGCGAGGAACCCGGAGCCGTCCTCGGCACTGGCCTCCTCGTCGGCGGTGAACGCGATCACGAGGTCCCGCCGGGGCCGTACGCCCTGCCGGGCCCAGGCCCGCACCACGGCCAGGATCATCGCGTCCATGTTCTTCATGTCGACCGCCCCGCGCCCCCAGACGACCCCGTCGCGGACCTCCCCGGAGAAGGGGTGCACGCTCCAGTCCGCGGCCTCGGCGGGCACCACGTCCAGATGACCGTGGACGAGCAGCGCGTCCGCCGACGGGTCGGTGCCCTCGATGCGGGCGACGACGTTCGTACGGCCCTTGGTGCGCTCCAGCATCAGGGGCTGAAGGCCCGCCCCGGCCAGCTGCTCGGCCGCGTACTCGGCGGCGGGGCGCTCCTGGCAGTCGCCGCCGCCCCGGTTGGTGGTGTCGATGCGGATGAGGTCGGAGGTGAACCGGACGACCTCGTCCAGTGCCTGCTGGTCAGCCATACTGCTCCTCCACGGCGGCCGAGACGATGGTGGTGACCGCCTTGAACGTGCGGATTCCCGCGTACATGGTCTCGCTGGTGTACGCCACCTTCCGCTCCCCGATCCGCCGCACGCCCGGCACCACGGTGGCGGCCATGGCGAGGTGCTCGGCGTCGAACTCGACGGCGATCGTGAACGGGCCTGCCTGCACGGGCTCCTGACGGACCGCCAGCTGGGCCGCCTCCTTGGCCGCGGACCTGATGTCGGCGGCGGTGCGGGCCGGTGTGCGGCACACGGCGGCATAGCGCGAGACGTGGTCCTTGACGGCGACCTTCAGCGCCTCGGGGGCGTAGCCGAGGGCGTCCTCGCAGGCCACGTCGTCCCCGGTGACGAGGACGACGGGCACGCCGTACTCCGCCACCACATGGGCGTTGAGATACCCCTCGCTCGCGGGCACGTCGTTCAGCCAGACCCCGGTGATGGAGTTGGCGAGGTACGTGTGGGCGAGGACGCCCTCCTGGCCGGCGCCCGCGTGGTAGCCGAGGAACGCGATGCCGTCGACGTCACCGTGCTGGACGCCCTCGACCATGGAGAGGTCCTTGTGCCGCCCGGTGAGCATCTGCGCCCGCTCGTCGAGCCGCTCCAGGAGCAGGTTGCGCATGGTCCAGTGGGCCTCGTTGACGAGCACCTCGTCGGCGCCTCCGTCGAAGAAGCCCAGCACGGCGGCGTTCACGTCCGAGGTGAACATCGACCGGCACCGCTCCCACTGCGGTGTGCCCGGCAGCACGTCGGCCGGCCAGGTCACGCCGGTGGCGCCCTCCATGTCGGCGCTGATCAGGATCTTCATGGTCCGCCACGTTACGCGTCGCGGAGGTTTGCGTCGCCCGCGAGGGGTGAGCCGATCCGAATGGCGCTCACCCCTGCCGCACAGGCAACTCCCAGGAGACGCGTATCCTCCCTCGCGGGTTCCACAGGAGACGGTCGAGGAGAAGAGTGAGCGACACCGCACAGCCGGTCCGGCCGGCACGGCCCACGACGGCGACCGCCGCGCCGGGAAGCGCGCCCGGACGTCCGAAGCAGCGCGACGCGTTCTTCGACAACGCCAAGTACCTGGCGATCGTGCTGGTGGCCATGGGACACGCCTGGGAGCCGCTGCGCTCCGGCAGCCGTACCGTCACCGCGCTGTACACGCTCGTCTACGCCTTCCACATGCCGGCGTTCATCATCGTCTCGGGCTACTTCTCCCGCTCCTTCGACGCGAGCCCGGCGAAGATCAAGCGGCTGGTCACCGGGGTCGTCGTCCCCTACGTCGTGTTCGAGACGGCGTACACCTATTTCACCCGGTGGTCCGACGGCGTCCCGGACCGTGCGATCAGTCTGCTGGACCCGCTGTACCTGACGTGGTTCCTCGCCGCCCTGTTCATCTGGCGGCTGACCACCCCGATCTGGCGCGTCGTGCGGTGGCCGCTGCCGATCGCCCTCACCATCGCCGCGCTCGCCACGCTCAGCCCGTCCATCGGCCACGACCTCGACCTCCAGCGCACCCTGCAGTTCCTGCCGTACTTCGTGCTCGGCCTGTGTCTGCGCCCGGAGCACTTCTCGCTGGTACGCCGGTGGCGGGTGCGGCTGCTCGCGGTTCCGGTCTTCGCCGGCGCGGCGGTGTTCTCGTACTGGGCGGTCCCGCGCATGGACTACGCCTGGTTCTTCCACCGCGACGCCGCCGATCACTTCGGCGTGCCGGCCTGGTACGGACCGCCGATGACGCTGGCGCTCTTCGCCTGCTCGCTCGTCCTGGTCGCCTGCTTCCTGTCCTGGGTGCCGGGGCGCAGCATGTGGTTCACGACGCTGGGCGCGGGCACGCTCTACGGCTATCTGCTGCACGGTTTCGTCGTGCAGGCCGGCAACCACGTCGACTGGGCCGGTCACCGGTGGGCGCACACCCCGCTCGGCGAGATCGCCGTCACGCTGGTGGCCGGTGCGGTGGTGACCGCGCTGTGCACCGCGCCCGTGCGGCGCCTCTTCCGGTGTGTGATGGAACCGCGGATGGAGTGGGCGTTCCGGAAGACCCCGCCCGACACGGTCCGGGTGCCCTCTCAGGGGCACCGCTAGGCCGGCCGGCGCGCAGGGCGCTCAGGCGGTGCGGCCCACCGCCCACCACTTCGACGGCAGTTCGATCCGGGTGCCGTCGGAGCGGTACTCGGTGGTGATGAGCGGCAGTTCACCGCTCGCCACGATCGTCAGCCCGGCCGCCCCGAGGTACACGGGCACCGCCTCGTCGGCGACCTCTCCCGGTGCGATGCCGTGCGCGAAGACGGGTGCCAGCTTGGCGGGCGGTCCGTCGGGGCTCTGCGCCAGGCCCACCAGGACGGCCTTGGCGGCCTCGGAGAGCTCGACGAGGAAGGCCCGGCCGCGCTCCCCGACGAGCGTGGCGATCCCGTCGACCAGCTGCTGCCGGTCCTCGGGCGCGGCCTGGTGCAGCACGCCCCGCATGTAGACGTTGACGTCGCCGAGTTCGGCGTGCAGGTTCTCCGGCTCGCTCTTGTCGGAGGCGTCCAGCAGCCGGTACGTCACCTGTCCCTCGGGGTCGGCGTCGCGGGCGCGGTCGAGGGCGGCGACGGCCAGGTCGACGCCGATGACCTGGGTGAAGTGGGCGGCGAGGAAACGGCTCTGGGTGCCGTTCCCGCAGCCCAGGTCCACGAGGGGCAGTCCCGGATCGACCAGGAGCGGCTCGAAGTGGGCGAGGTGGACTCCGGCGGTCAACACCGGTTCCGCGTCCCAGAACACGGCCCCCTGCCGTCCCGGGGCCTCCCGCCAGAAGCCCTCCCAGGACTCCCGGTATTGACCAGTCACGCTCATGCCCCAACTCCCCAGGATGTGCCACAAACCCGTCACACTTGACGGGCCAGTACGGTGTATCGCGCCGGACTCACTCGGACAAGCGCACGGCGCATTCCTTCACTGCCAGTTCGAGAGACACGCCCCCTGTGGGGACCGCTCAGCGGCGCGGCAGGGTCAGTTCGAACCAGACGGTCTTCCCGGCCTTCGTACGGCTCGCCCCCCACTCCCGGGCCAGTGTGCTGACCACCCTGAGTCCTCGTCCCCGCTCATCGGCGGGTCCCGCGCTCAGCAGGTTCGGCAGCTCGTGGTCGTCGTCGTCCACCTCGCACAGCAAGGTGTCCTCCCGCACGAGCCGCAGTTCGACAGGCCGGCTGTGCGAGTGCCGTACGGCGTTGGTGACCAGCTCGCTCACCATGAGCTCCGCGCTGTCGGCCAGCTTCGCGAGGCCCCAGTCGTGAAGCTGTTCCCGCACCACCGCACGGGCCCGCCCCACCTCGGCCGGATCGAGCAGGATCCGCCACTCGGCCACGTCGTCCGGCTCGATGCCGCCCAGCCGGACCATGAGCAGCGCCACGTCGTCCTTGCGCCCCCCGCGCGGGTTGAGCGCGCGGATGATCGCGTCGCAGGCGTCGTCCATGGACGCGGCCGGGTGCGCGGCGGACTCGGTGAGCGTCGCGAGCCCCACTCCTATGTCCTCGCCCCGCACCTCCACCAGCCCGTCGGTGCACATCAGCAGCCGGTCTCCGGGCTCCACGCGCACGCGTACCGCCTCGAACGGCACCCCGCCGACGCCGATGGGTGCGCCGGTGGGCAGGTCGAGCAGCTCGCTGCGCCCGTCCGCGGCCCGCACGATCACCGGCGGGATGTGGCCCGCGTTGGCGAGGTGGAGTTCGCTGGCGATCGGGTCGTAGACGGCGTAGAGACAGGTCGCGAGGTAGGTGTCGCCGAGGCGCTGGGCGAGGTCGTCGAGGTTGCGCAGCAGCTGGGCCGGCGGCAGGTCGAGCGCGGCCATGGTCTGTACGGCCGTGCGCAACTGGCCCATCATGGCGGCCGAGTTGAGCCCGTGTCCCATGACGTCGCCGACGACCAGGGCCGTGCGCGCGCCGGGCAGTTTCACGGAGTCGAACCAGTCGCCGCCGACGCGCCCGAGGAGCGTGCCCGGCAGATAGCGGGTGGCGATGTCACAGCCCGCCATGCGCGGCGGGATGTGCGGCAGCATGCTGTCCTGGAGGGTCTCGGCGACGGACTCCTGGAAGGTGTACATGCGCGCGTTGTCGAGCACGAGGCCCGCGCGGGCGGCGAGTTCGGCGCCGGTGACGCGGTCCATGTCGTTGAACTCGACGCGCTCGGGGTGCCGTAGCAGGATCATGAACCCGAGGACCACATTGCGGGCCTTCAGCGGGACGACGAGCATGGAGCGGCCGGTGATCAGCGGCCTGATGTCCCGCTTCTCGAACTGCGAGGCGATCGCGTGCCCCATCTGTTCGCTGATGCGAGGCACGAGGACGGGCTCACCGGTGGTCATGCACTGGAAGAACGGGGTGTGCGCGGGGAACGGCATGGCCTCGCCGACCGGCACCACGTCGTCCCAGCGGCCGGGTTCGTCGGTGTGCTCCAGGGCCACCCGGTGCCACATGGTGGTGGTGTCTGGCACACCGTCGGGGAAGCCCTCGCCGGCGACGACCTGTTCACGCAGATAGGTGCCGGCGACGTCGGTGAAGCGGGGCACGACGGCCCTGCTGACCTCGACGATGGTCCGCGACAGGTCGAGGGAGGTGCCGATCTTCCCGCTGACCTCGTTGAGGAACTCCAGCCTCTCGCGCACGGCGACGTACTCGAGGTCCTCGCCCTCGTCCGGTTCGCCCTGCGGCACGGGCAGGCCCTGTGCGGCCGCCCGGGCCGCCCGCTCGCGGCGGGCCCTGCGCTCGGCGCGCCGGGGCACACCCCAGTCGGGAGTGACGGGCACCCGGTCGTTCTGGCTGAACTCCAGGACCGGATAGCCCAGTTCGAGGATCTGCGCGACGATGCGGGCGCTTTCACCGACGCTCATGCTGGGCAGGATCTCGGGGAGCCGGTGGGCGAGTTCGTCGGCGCCCGGGAGGTCGGTGTGCAGGGCGAAGGCGGGCGCGATCCGCTCGACGGCCGCTCCCTGCTCGTCCGGGTCGGGATCCCGGCGGAGTCCGCCCGCGTCGGCGGCCAGCACCAGCAGACGCTCCCGGCCGGGGCCGACCAGCGGGTAGGCCCACCACAGGACGTCGACGCGGTCCGCGCCGGGCACGGTGAGACGGGCGCGGCCGGCGGCCGGATAGGACAGGCCGCCGTCGAGCGAGGACTCCAGGCCGGGTCCGAGTCCGTCGTAGGCGGCGTACATGCCGTAGTCCTGCTCGGGGAGGGCTCCGGAGACGGGCAGCAGGTCGGCCGCGGCACGGCCGATGGCCTCTTCCTTGCCGGCGCCGAACAGCCGGCTCGCGCCCCGGCTCCAATGGGAGACCAGACCGTCGCGGTCCACCACGATCACGGCCAGCGGGACACGTCCGGCGGCGGCGGGTCCGTCCGCCACGCCGTTCCCAGCTCCGCGGCTGGGAGGTACGCCCCTCTCGGTGCCACGGTCCATGGCCCAGGCCCTCTCTCCGCAAGATCTGTGCCGGCTGCTCCACCGTACGGCGCCGGGCCGTCAGGGTGTGCGGCAACACGGGAATTGGGACGGACCGGCTCACCCCGGCGCGCGCCCCGCGCTGACGCTCCGTCAGTCCTCGTGCCCCAGCTGGAGATCCCGCTCCGTGCGGCCCCCTCCGGCCACCTGGAGGACGGTGGCGACCGGCGGGTAACCGGCGGCGATGACGGTGTACTCGCCGCCGGACAGGTCGCCGAAGCGGAAGGTGCCGTCGGGGCCGGTCGTGAGGGTGTCCACCACATTGCCGGCGACGTCCAGGAGTGTCACTCGCGCGTCCTCGACGGACCGTCCGCCACCGGCCCGCACGGTGCCGCGCAGCACGGCGCCGCCGGCGAGTTCGACGTCCAGACGGGTGTCGCGGGAGGCCCGGACGGTGGCGGGGAGCGCGACGGGGCGGAACGCGGGCGCGCCGGCGGCGAGGGTGTACTCCCCCGCGACCAGTTCGGTGATGACGTAGACGCCGTCATGTCCGCTGCGGGTGGTGGCCACGACCTGTCCGTGCGCGTCGGTGAGGGTGACGGTGGCGTCCCGCACGGGTGTGCCGTCGGTGAGCACGCGGCCGGTGAGCCGTCCGGCGCCGCCGAGGACGATGTCCAGTTCGAGGGGGCGCGCGCCGATCATGACGGAGACGGCCTGCGGCTGGTGGCCGCTCGCGGCGGCGATGAGGACGTACGACCCCGCTCCGGGCGTCGACAGCGCGAACCGCCCGTCCTCGCCGCTGCTGCCGCGCCCGATCTGCGCTCCGGCCATGTCGATCAGGGTGAGAGCGGCCCGGGGGACGGCGGTCCCGTCGGTGTGCCGCACGGTGCCGCACACGGGAGCCCCCGCGGTGCGTGCCGGGCGGGCGTGCGGGACGGGGGCGGTGTCCGTGTCGACGGTGGGGTGGGTCACCAGCGGTTTCTCCTTGAGGAAGAAGGCGATGAGCAGACCGAGGACGAGCACCGGCACGAGGTAGAGGAAGATCCTCGGCATGGCGTCGGCGTAGGCCCCGATGTAGCCGTCGCGCAGCGCGGGGGGCAGGGCGTGGACGAGCTGCGGGGTGATGGACTCGGGGTCGGGCAGCCCCTGCGCGGTGGGGAGCCGGTGTCGCAGCGAGTCCGCGAGCCGGTCGGCGAAGAGGGTGCCGAAGATCGCCGCTCCGACGCTGCCGCCGATCTGCCGAAAGTAGTTGTTGGCGCTGGTGGCGGTGCCGAGGTCGGCCGGGCGGACGGAGTTCTGCACGGCGAGGATCAGCACCGGCATCACCATGCCGATCCCGGTGCCGAGGACGGCCATCCAGACGCTGTAGTGCAGCCGGGGTGTGTCGACCTCGAGCCGGGACAGCAGCCACATGCCGACGGCGGCGAGGGCGCTGCCGAGGATCGGCCAGATCCGGTAGTGCCCGGTGTGGCTGATGAGCTGTCCGGCGACGACGGAGGCGCCGACGATGCCCGCCATCATGGGCAGCATCAGCAGGCCGGACTCGGTGGCGCTCGCCCCGTCGACCATCTGGAGGAAGGTCGGCAGATAGCTGGCGGCCCCGAAGAGCGCGACCCCGATCACCAGACCCACCAGGCCGGTGACGGTGAAGACGGAGTCCCTGAACAGCCGCAGCGGGATGAGGGGTTCGGCGGCGAAGTGCTCGGCGACCAGGAACAGGGCGGTGGCGGCCGCCGCTCCGGCCCCGAGGCCGAGGATCACCCGCGAGTCCCAGGGGTACTCGGTGCCGCCCCAACTGGTCAGCAGCACCAGGCAGGTGGACGCCGCGGCGAGCAGCAGCGCGCCGAGAACGTCGAACCGGGGCCGCACTTTCGGCTTCGGCAGCTTCAGCACGGCGGTGACGACGGCCAGGGTGAGCAGTCCGAAGGGCACGTTGATGTAGAAGCACCACCGCCAGGAGAGGTGGTCGGTGAAGTAGCCGCCGAGCAGCGGGCCCGCGACGGAGGCGAGTCCGAAGGCGGCGCCGATCAGGCCCATGAAGCGGCCGCGCTGCCGGGGCGGCACGATGTCGGCGATGATCGCCTGCACCCCGATCATGAGGCCGCCCGCGCCGACGCCCTGGACCGCGCGGAAGGCGATCAACTGGTCCATGGTCGCGGCCCGTCCGGCGAGCGCGGAGCCGGCGACGAAGACGAGGATCGCGAACTGGAAGACGCCCTTGCGGCCCAGCTGGTCGCCGAGCTTGCCGTAGACCGGCAGTCCGATGGTGGCGGTGAGCAGGTAGGCGGTGATCGCCCAGGACATCCGGTCCAGGCCGTGCAGTTCACCGACGATCCTCGGGAGCGCGGTGGCGACGATCATCTGCTCCAGCGCGGCGAGCAGCAGCGCGAGCATCAGCCCGAAGAAGACGAACCGCACCCGCCGCGGGCCGAGTTCGACGGCCGGGGCGGGGGCCTGCGGTGGCGCTTCGACCCGTTCCCCGTGCGTCGCAGTGGTCACGCCCACGTCCCGCTCCCCTCGTCGCGCCTGCCACGCATTTCCCGCATAAGGCGACAACTACGAGCAAGCGCGACGAGTTACGGCAGGCCGGTGGGCCGTACGGAGATCCACTCGATCCGGTGACCGAGGGCAACATCCGCCGAGTGCTGGGGACTTACTTCTCGACCTCGGCGGCGAGCCGGTCGAGCAGGGAGTCGTAGATCCGGCCGAGGCCCTTGGGGGCGAAGGTCTTCTCGAAGAAGCCGCCGATGCCGCCGGCGCCCTGCCAGGTGGTGGTCACCACGACCCGGGACTTGCCCTCACCGGCCGGGGTGACCCGCCAGGTGGTGACCATGGAGGAGTTGCGGTCCTTCTCGACGAGCTCGCCGTCGGTGGGCTCGGTGACCTCCAGGAGGCAGTCACGGATCCGCTTGCTGGTGGCCTGGAGCTTCCAGTGGACGAGGGTGCCCTCGCCGTCGCCGCCCTCGCGCACCTCGTACTCGCTGAACTGCTCGGGGAGCACCCTCCCGCGCGTGCCGCTGTAGTCGGCGACGGCGTCGAACACCTTCTCCGCGTCCGCCGCGACGATCCGCTCCGTAGTGGCCTCGACCTGCGCCATCGACTTCCTCCAGGACTTCGGGTTCTCGGGTGTTCTCGGGCTGGGAGCAAGCCAACCACCCCCGCCCACGGGCGCCCAAATCGGGGTTGCGCAGAAAATCGAACAAGTGTTTCACTCGAAGGGCAGTGCTACCGAGGAGGCCTCATGCGCTGGGAGAACCTCACCGAGTCCGCGGAACACGGACGGGCCGACGCCGCTCTCTTCGGCGCCGACGCGGTGGTCAGCCGTACCTTCGACACACCCGAGTTCGCCGGGATCACGTTCCACGAGATCCGGGCCCGCTCGATCATCAACCGGGTGCCCGGCGCCTCCCGCATGCCCTTCGAGTGGACGGTGAACCCCTACCGCGGCTGCTCCCACGCGTGCGTGTACTGCTTCGCCCGCAAGACCCACAGCTATCTCGACCTGGACACCGGTCTCGGCTTCGACTCGCAGATCGTGGTCAAGGTGAACGCCCCGGAGCTGCTGCGCCGCCAGCTGGGCTCGCGCCGCTGGACCGGCGACCACATAGCGATGGGCACCAACGTCGACTGCTACCAGCGCGCGGAGGGCCGCTACCGGCTGATGCCGGGCATCCTCGCCGCCCTGCGCGACCGGGCGAACCCCTTCTCGATCCTGACGAAGGGCACGCTGATCCTGCGCGACCTCGACCTGCTCCAGCAGGCCGCCGCGGTGACGGACATCGGCATCTCGGTCTCGGTCGGCTTCACCGACCCGGAACTGTGGCGCACGGTCGAGCCGGGTACGCCCGCCCCGGAGCGGCGCCTGGACGTCGTACGGACACTGGGCGAGCACGGCATCGGGTGCGGGGTGCTGATGGCGCCGGTGATCCCGTTCCTGAGCGACAGCCCCGCGCAACTGCGGGCCACCGTGCGCGCGATCGCCGCCGCGGGCGCCACGTCGGTCACCCCGCTGGTGCTGCATCTGCGGCCGGGCGCCCGCGAGTGGTTCATGGCCTGGCTGAACCGGGAGCACCCGTATCTGGTACGCCGTTACGAGCGGCTCTACGCGGACGGCTCCTACGCCCCGAAGTGGTACCAGCGCCGGATCACCCGTCAGGTCCATGAGCTGGCCGAGGAGTACGGCATCGGTCCCGCGGGCGCGGGGATGCCCCGGCGGATCCGGGAGCCGGAGCCCGAGGTCGAGCCGGTGTCCGAACCTGTCCAACTCACGTTGATCTGATAGCGTTCGAGCGCATCGGACTGACCAATCGGGTCAACTATTGACAGAACAGGTTCTTCCGGGCGGACTTTCCGGGACGATGCGGCGTGGACCGTGACCTTCGCGGTCCAGAAACCCTCCGTCCTGGGAGGACTGCATGAGAAAACGCGCAGCCGTGCTGTGCGGCGTGACCGCCGTACTGGCCGGGACACTCACGGCCCTTCCGGCCGAGGCGAGCCCGTCCGTGAGCACCCCATCACCGGCGAAGGTCGCTTGGAAGAAGTGCGGCACCGCCGACTACCCAACGCTCCAGTGCGCCTCCCTCAAGGTGCCGCTCGATCACGCCAACCCGCGCGGGCGGCAGATCACCCTGGCACTGTCCCGCGTCCCGCACACCGCGAAGAAGTACCAGGGCCCGCTGCTGGTCAACCCCGGCGGCCCCGGCGGCAGCGGTCTGACCTTCGCCGGGTTCATCGCCTCCGGCCTGCCCAAGGCGGTCGCGGCCCAGTACGACGTCATCGGCTTCGATCCGCGCGGGGTGGGCAAGAGCAAGCCCGCCCTCGACTGCAAGCCGGGCCACTTCAACCCGGTGCGCCCGAACTCCGTGCCGAGCACCCCCGCGATCGAGCGGGCCAACCTCAAGCGCGCCAAGTCCTTCGCCGCCGCCTGCGGCCACAAGTACGCGAGCGTGCTGCCGTACATCGACACCGTCAGTGCCGTGCGGGACATGGACTGCATCCGCCGGGCCCTCGGCGCCAGGAGGATCAACTACTTCGGCTACTCGTACGGCACCTATCTGGGCGCGGTCTACGCGAAGCTCTTCCCGCACCAGGTGCGCCGCCTGGTCCTGGACTCGATCGTGGACCCGACCGGCGTCTGGTACGACGACAACCTCGCCCAGGATTACGCCTTCAACGACCGGCACCGGGCGCTGATGGCCTGGATCGCCAAGTACGACGCCAAGTACAGGCTCGGCACCGATCCGGAGAGGATCGAGGCCAAGTGGTACGCGATGCGGGCGGCGCTCGCCAAGAAGCCGGCGGGCGGCAAGGTCGGTGCCTCCGAGCTGGAGGACACCTTCATCCCCGGCGGCTACTACAACGGCTACTGGCCCTACCTGGCCGAGGCGTTCGCCGCGTACGTGAACGACAAGAAGGCCGACCCGCTGGTCGAGGCGTACGAGAACTTCGCCGCCGTCGACGCCTCCGGGGACAACGGCTACAGCATCTACACCTCGGTGCAGTGCCGTGACGCCTCCTGGCCGCGCGACTGGCGCCAGTGGCAGAAGGACAACTGGGCCGTGTACGAAAAGGCGCCGTTCATGGCCTGGAACAACGCCTGGTACAACGCGCCGTGTGCGTTCTGGCCCACGAAGTCGCTGAGCCCGGTGAACATCGCCAACGGCAAGCTGCCGCCGGCGCTGCTCTTCCAGGCGACGAACGACGCGGCCACCCCGTACGAGGGCGGTGCGACGGTCCACCGTCTGCTGGCCGACTCCAGCCTGGTCGTCGAGGAGGGCGGCGGCAACCACGGCATCACACTGAGCGGGAGCAAGTGCCTGGACACGTACCTGGCCGCGTATCTGACCGATGGCAAGGTGCCGCGTGGCGGCGGCGAGGCCGACGCGGTCTGCCAGGCGCTGCCCGATCCGAAGCCGCTGACCGCCAAGGCGGCGTCGACGTCCTCGCGCGGCGCGGCGCTGCACAGGCTGCTCGGCTCACGCGGCTGAGCGCCTGACGCTCCGTCGGGGACGGGCGTTGTCAGTGCCGTGGTCCACCATGGACGCATGAGTGAGCTGACCAGGATTCCCGCCCCCGACGGCGTCGCCCCCGCGGCCCAGTACTCCCACGTGGTGCTGGGCCGCGGCCGTTTCGTCGCGGTCTCGGGCCAGGTCGCCCTCGACGAGGACGGCAAGCTCGTCGGGGACGGCGACGCCGCGGCCCAGGCCCGCCAGGTCTTCGAGAACCTCCGCCGCTGCCTGGCCGCCGTCGGAGCGACCTTCGACGACGTCGTCAAACTCACCTGCTTCGTCACGGACATGGCCCATATGCCGGCGATCCGCGCGGCCCGTGCCGAGCACATACCCGACGACCGGCTGCCGGCGGCCTCGGCCGTGCGGGTGGCCGGGCTGGTGCGGCCGGAGTTCCTGATGGAGATCGAGGCGTTCGCAGTGCTCGGCGAATAACGGGAGGCCGGCGCCGGCTGAAGTTGCCTAGGGTGCCGCCATGGACGACGACCGACTCCTCATCCGCCCGATGACCCTCGCCGACTGCGACCGCGTGGCCGAGATCCGTGTCCGCGGCTGGCAGAGCGCTTACCAGGGCCTGATCCCGCAGTCGTACCTCGACGCGATGAGCGTGGCGCGGGACGCCGAGCGGCACCGCGCCCGCTTCGGGCAGGGGGACGGCAGCGTGGTGAACCTCGTGGCCGAGCGGGCCGGCGAGGTCCTGGGCTGGGCCTGTCACGGCCCGTACCGGGACGGCGAAGTCCGCACCCCGGACGCCGAGTTGTACGCCGTCTACGTGAACCCTCGGCACTACGGCGCCGGAATCGGACACGCCCTGCTGCTGGAGTCCCTGCGCCACCGCGCGGCCGTGGGCCACGACCGCATGTTCCTGTGGGTACTCAAGGACAACAGTCGTGCCCGGCGCTTCTACGAGCGGGCGGGCTTCGCGGCCGACGGCACCGAGGAGCCCTTCGAGGCGGACGGCGTCCCGGTGGCGGAGGTGCGGTACGCACGGACACTCAGCGCCTGACCGCCCGGCGGTTCCGGGGCCGTCACCGCCGCACGGCACGGTGCGTGACGCGGGCGCGCTGCCGGGTACGGAGCTCACCGGCGGCGGCCGACGCGCTATCCCGCCGCCCACCGACTCACCGCTGCTTCGGAATCCGCGCCAGCGCGTGCACCGCCGCCTCCGCGAGCGCCGGATGTGCGAGGGCCTCGTTCAGTACGGGTCTGGCGCGGGCGTCGGCCAGGGTGCCGAGGCCCTCCACGCAGGCGAGCGCCACGCGACGGTAGGGGTCGTGCGGGCGCAGCCGGCGCTCCAGCGTGGTGATGAGGGCCGGGACGGACTCGGGGGCACGCAGCTCGGCCAGCAGCCGGACCGGGTGCAGGGCGTAGGCGACCCGGAGTTCGTTGGTGGCGAGGGTGGCGGCCGCGCGGGCGGTGCGCGGGTCGTCGAGCCGGCCTAGGGCGTACGCGGCGGCGGCGCAGCGCGGCGGATCGCGATGGTTGAGGAGCAGGACGAGCGCCTCGAAGGCCCGGCGGTCCCCGGCGAGGCCGAGCCGGAACGCGGCCAGCTCCCGGGCCCACAACGGCTGCCCGGGTTCGGTGAGCACTGCGGCCAGCTCGTCCAGGTCCTCGGTCGCCACCAGACGGCCGAAGGCGGCCGGCGCTCCCGACTCCTGCCGTAAGCGCTCCGTGAGCGATCGCAACTCTTCGTCCATGAACCCGAGGTTAGGCGGCCCGCCCGGGGCGCGGGACGTACATCACAAATCCGGGGGCTGGCGCGCTCGTTACCCACCGGTTAAGCTCAGACGAGCGAGTTACCCACTCGCGGAACTCCTTGCGGTGGCCTGGTGACGCAGCCGCCGCGAGAGCAGTCGGTTCGGTACCTCGAGTACCACCAGTACGACCCGGCCTGGGACAGGGCCGGTCGGTTCCACCGTTCTCCGGGCTCGTGCAGGGCCTGCGACGACGGTCCGGGCGTGTGCGCTCGCAGCCCGGCAACACCCGCATGCAGCAGCTCTCTTCACGCACCCGGTGCGCCTCTCGGCGTACCGGGTCGCGCTCCCAGCCGTCACCCTCATTCCTGGAGTTCCGCGATGGCCACTCCCCTGTCCGACCCCTCCCTGTCCCCGCTCAGGACGATCGCCGTCATCGGCCTCGGCACCATGGGCACCGGCATCGCCGAGGTCCTCGCCCGGGCCGGCCGCGAGGTCGTCGGCATCGACATCAGCGAGGCGCAGGCCGCCAAGGCCGTCGCCCTCCTGGAGACCGCGACCGCCCGCGCCGTGGAGCGCGGCCGGCTCACCGAGCAGGAGCGCGCCGGTGTCCTCGGCCGTATCCGCACCTCCAGCGACCTGCGGGCGGCGGCCGACGCCGACCTCGTCATCGAGGTGGCTCCGGAGTCGTACGAGATCAAGCACCAGATCTTCCGCGAGCTCGACGGGATCGTGCGCCCCGAGACGATCCTCGCGACCGGCACCAACGCCCTGTCCGTGACCCGGCTGGCCGCCGACTCGGCCCGCCCGGAGCGGGTGCTGGGGCTGCACTTCTTCAACCCTGCGCCCGCGATGAAGCTGGTCGAGGTGGTCTCCTCGGTGCTCACCGCCCCGGCGGCCGTCACCGCGGTCACCAACCTCGCCCTCGACCTCGGCAAGGAGCCCGTCGCGGTCGGCGACCGGCCCGGGTTCGTCGCCGACGGGCTGCTGTTCGGCTACCTCAACCAGGCGGCCGCGATGTACGAGGCGAAGTACGCCTCCCGCGAGGACATCGACGCGGCGATGCGGCTCGGCTGCGGTCTGCCCATGGGTCCCCTCGCCCTGCTCGACCTGATCGGCGTGGACACCGCCCGCACGGTCCTGGAGGCCATGTACGCCGAGTCCCAGGACCGGCTGCACGCCCCCGCCCCGATCCTCAAGCAGCTCAGCGAGGCGGGCCTGACCGGCCGTAAGTCGGGACGCGGCTTCTACACGTACGAGGCTCCGGGCAGCGCGACGGTCGTGCGGGACGCGCTGACACCGCTGGAGAGCTCGGCGGGGGTCGGGGGCCGTGAGGTCCGCTCCGTCGGGGTCGCGGGGTCCGGGACCATGGCGTCCGGTATCGCGGAGGTCTTCGCCAAGGCCGGGTACGAGGTCGTGCTCGCCGCCCGCAGCGAGGAGAAGGCGCAGACGGCCAAGGCCCGTATCGGCAAGTCTCTTTCGCGCTCTGTCGACAAGGGCCGGATGACCGCCGAGGCGGCGGCGCAGACCCTGGACCGGATCACCGCGGCGGGCTCGTACGAGTCCTTCGCGGACGTCGACCTGGCCGTCGAGGCCGTCGCCGAGGACCTGGAGATCAAGCAGCAGCTGTTCCAGGCGCTGGACAAGGTCTGCAAGCCGGGCGCGGTCCTGGCCACCACGACCTCCTCACTGCCCGTCGTCGCGTGCGCCCGCGCCACCTCGCGTCCGCAGGACGTGATCGGGATGCACTTCTTCAACCCGGCGCCGGCGATGAAGCTGGTCGAGGTCGTGCGCACGGTCCTGACGGCCGAGGACGTCCACGCGACGGTCCGCGAGGTCTGCGTCAGGATCAAGAAGCACGCCGTGGACTGCGGCGACCGCGCGGGCTTCATCGTCAACGCCCTGCTCTTCCCGTACCTCAACAACGCGATCAAGATGGTGCAGGAGCACTACGCGTCCCTCGACGACATCGACGCGGCGATGAAGCTGGGCGGCGGCTACCCGATGGGCCCCTTCGAACTCCTGGACGTCGTCGGCCTGGACGTCTCGCTCGCCATCGAGAAGGTCCTGCACCGCGAGTTCCGCGACCCGGGTCTGGCTCCGGCCCCGCTTCTGGAGCACCTGGTGGCCGCGGGCTGCCTCGGCCGCAAGACCGGCCGTGGCTTCCGCGAATATGCCCGCCGCTGAGCACGCCGGCGACTGGTTCACCGGCGGCGAGGACTGGGGCGGACTGCTCGATCCGGGCAGTCCTCCCCCGCCCACGGGACCCGGCGGCTCCCCGCCCGCCCCGCACGGGACAAACCCCGGACACGCGCACCAACCTGCGCACATGCAGTACGTTCGGGTCATGCCCCAGCCCGCCAAGTCGTCCCGTACACCAGCCACGCCCGATGTGCCGGAGAGTGCCGCAGGCAGCCGCGCGGCCGCCCAGCGGCTCAAGATGCGCCGAGAACTGGCCGCCGCCGCGATGGAGCTGTTCTCCACCAAGGGCTACGAGGCGACGACCGTCGACGAGATCGCGGCCGCGGCCGGTGTCGCCCGCCGCACCTTCTTCCGCCACTTCCGCTCCAAGGAAGAGGCGATCTTCCCCGACCACGACGACACCCTGGTCAGGGCGGAGGCCGTGCTCAACGCGGCCCCCGCGCACGAGCACCCGCTCGACACGGTGTGCCGCGGCATCAAGGAAGTCATGAGGATGTACGCGGCCCGGCCGGAGATCTCGGTGGCCCGCTACAAGCTGACGCGCGAGGTGCCGACGCTGCGGGAGGCGGAGATCGCCTCGGTGGCCCGCTACGAGCGGCTGTTCACGCGGTATCTGCTCGGGCACTTCGACGAGCACGCCCATGACGACGACGCCAACGACGATCCCCTGCTGGCGGAGGTCGCCGCGTCGGCCGTGGTCACCGCGCACAACCACGTGCTGCGGCGGTGGCTGCGGGCCGGCGGGCAGGGGGACGTCGAGGCGCAGCTGGACCATGCCTTCGCGATCGTGCGGAAGACCTTCGGGACGGGCATCGGGGCGGGCCGCACCACGGCCTCTGCGCAGCCGGCCGCGGCGACGCTCTCCGCCCAGGGCGAGGTCCTGGTCGCGGTCGCCCGCACCGACGCCCCGCTGGACGAGGTCATGCGCACCATCGAGCAGGCGCTCAAAGAGCATTCCTGACGCACGCGGACATCGAGGGCCGGTACCGGGAAAACCCCGGTACCGGCCCTTTTCGCGTTCGAAGAAATGTTTCTCTTCGAACTCTTCGCCAAGGATGGTCCAGCTCCTTGGCGATCTTCACCGAAAATCCCTCTCGCGGTCCGGCGGCATGGCAGGCTGTCGGACCATCGGAGAAAAACCGCGGCCTGGGGAGGCCTGCGGTATTGGCGCGGACGCCGGGAAAAGCCTCGGGGAAACAGGGGAATGAGGCTCGGCGCGCGCCCTCGCAATCCTTTGTGCCGCCTGCCCGCGGCATTCTTCAGGGGGGATTTCCTTGTCCTTTTCCACGCCACCCGTCGTCGGCATCATCGGGCTCGGCTATGTCGGGCTGCCCACGGCTCTCGCCCTGCTGGAATCGGGTCTCACCGTCATAGGCCTCGACGTGGACCCGGCCCGGCTGGACGCCATCCGCGCCCACCGCGTCGATCTGGTCCCCGACGACCACCGCCGACTGCGCGCCCACACCGGTGACGGCCCCGGTGCCGACCGGTTCGTCCTGACCACGGACCCCATGGCCCTGCGCGCTGCCGAGGCGATCCTGATCTGCGTCCCGACCCCCGTCGACGACCACCTGGTGCCCGACCTGCGGGCCCTGTCGGGTGCCTGTGCCACCGCCGCGGCCCACGCGGTCCCGGGGCAGACCCTCGTGCTGACCTCGACCAGCTATGTCGGCACCACCCGGGACCTGCTTCTCGACCCCCTGGCCGAGCGCGGACTGCGGGTGCCCGAGGACCTGAGCGTGGCCTACGCCCCGGAGCGCATCGACCCGGGCAGCACCGAACACACCCAGAGCACGACCCCGCGGGTGGTCGGAGGGGTCAGTCCCGAGTGCACCCGGCGCGCCGCCGACGTCCTGCGGCGCACCGGCGCCGAGGTGCACGAGGTGCTCTCGCCCGAGGCCGCCGAGATGACCAAGCTGCTGGAGAACACGTTCCGCGCGGTGAACATCGCCCTGGCCAACGAGTTCGCCACCATCTGCGGGGAGTTGGGCCTGGAGGCCCTGGAGGTCATCCAGGCGGCGGCCACCAAGCCGTACGGGTTCATGCCGTTCTTTCCCGGACCCGGAGTGGGCGGGCACTGCATCCCCTGCGACCCGCACTACCTGCTGTGGCAGCTGCGCGAGAAGCGGGTCGCCTCGCCGCTGATCGACACGGCGATGACCGCGATCGCCACCCGGCCGCACGCGGTGGTGCAGCGCGCCCGGGAGGTCCTCGCCGACCGGGGCGTACCGCTGCGCACGGCCCGGGTGCTGGTGGTCGGGGTGACGTACAAACCGGGGGTGGCCGATCTCCGGGAGTCACCGTCCCTGGAGATCATGAGCGCCCTCGGCGAGGCCGGCGCCGAAGTGGCGTACACGGATCCGCTCATCCCGCAGGTGTCCCTGGGCGGACGGCTGCTGCTCTCCGAGCCGGAGCCCGGCGAGCGGGACTGGGACCTGGTGCTGGTCCACGGCGTGCACCCGCGGCAGGACCTGTCGTGGATCGGGGACGACCTCCCGGTCCTGGACACCACCTACCGGCTGCAGGACTTCAAGCACCGGGCGGTGGTATGAGCGTCCAGGCCCAGCGGCCCGCCACCCCCGGCGGGCCCGAGCCCTCCCCGTTCGTGCCCGGTCAGCGCGGCGCGCCGCGTCCCGGCCGGGCCCGCCTCACCGCACTGACCGACCGCATGGACCCGGGAGTACGGCACGCCGCGCGCCGCCTGCTCGTGGTGATCGTGCTGCTCCCGCTGCTGCTGATCCTGGCCCACGAGGCGCCCCGGCTGGTCCAGGCCCCCCTGGTGCTCGGGTACGGCTTCCTGGTCCTGACGGTGACGGTCTCCATGCTGTTCATCGCCTACAGCCGCTACGACGATCCCTCCCGGCGGACGCTGCGCGGGCGCCCGCGCCACCTGGACCGGTTCCCCGAGCTTCCCGTGCGACCACGGGTGAGTTTCCTGGTGGCGGTCAAGGACGAGGAGGACGGCATCGAGGCGTGTGTGCGTTCCATGGCCGGGAGCGACTACCCGGACCTGCAGATCGTGGTGGTCGACGACGCCTCCACCGACGGCACCCGCGCGGTGCTGCGGCGCCTGTCGCGCGAACTGCCCCTGCGGGTGCTGTACCTGGAACGCAACGTCGGCAAGAAGCACGCCCTGGTTCGGGCCGCCGAGCTCGCCGACGGGGACGTCCTCGCCTTCACCGACTCCGACTGCGTACTCGCCCCCGACGCGCTTCGGCGGTGCGTGAGGGCGCTGACGGTGCACCGGGAACTGGGCGCGGTCAGCGGTCACGCCCGGGCGCTCAACGCGGACGAGAGCGTGCTGTCCAAGGCTCAGGACGTCTGGTACGAGGGTCAGTTCCGGGTCGCCAAGGCCGCGGAGGCGACCTTCGGGTCCGTCTCGTGCGTGTCCGGACCGCTCGCCGTGTTCCGCCGGGACGCCATTGTGAACTACCTCCCCGCCTGGGCCGGCGACCGTTTCCTCGGCGGTGAATTCCGTTTCGCCACCGACCGGCAGCTGACCGGATACGTCCTGGGCCAGAAATGGAAGGGGCGCAAACTCAAGGCGCAGTACGCCGATTCCCCTTTCGTCACCGAGCAGAACCATCCGGAACTTCCGTGGCGTATCGGCTATGTGCAGTCCGCGAAGGTCTGGACGACCGTGCCGGCTCGATTCAGGCCTTTCATGCGGCAGCAGGTGCGCTGGAAGAAGAGCTTCATCCGCAATCTGTTCTTCACCGGCACCTTCATGTGGCGGCGCGGACTCGGTCCGGCGGTGCTCTTCTACGGGCACGTCCTGTGGGTGCTGTGTGCCCCGCTGATGGCGGTGCGCCACCTGGTTTGGGCGCCGTACCACGGGCTGTGGTTCCTGACCGGGCTGTATCTGGCGGGTGTCCTCCTCAAGGGCGTGGTGTGGGGCCTGGCCTTCAAGGCGGACAACCCCCGCTCCACGCGGTGGCGGTACCGGCCGCTGATGAGCCTGTTGTCGTCGGTGGTGCTGTCCTGGCTGCTGCCGTACTCGCTGCTGACCATCCGGCGCGGTGTCTGGTCGAGGAGGCTGTCATGAAGGCCGTACGAGCCGTCGGGCGCGCGCTGGCCGCGCTGCTGGCCACGGGCGTCGTCATCGCCCTGTATCTGCTGGTGCTGACCCGGGGGAGCTGGCAGCCGTGGACCGCCCTGTGACCGGGAGGCGGTCCCGCCTCACCGCCCGTCTGCGCCGCGGCAGCGTGCGCACCGCGCTGGCCGCCCTGACCGCACTGGTGCTCACCGTGCCCTTCGTGGTCGCCTGGCGCGTCTACGTCGAGCAGCGCAACGTCACCCGCCAGGTGAGCGTGCCGGCCGCGCGGGTCGACGCGGCGACCACCGCGCGCTGGAAGGCCGTCGGAGCCGGACTACCGGAGCGCGCGGCGCCGGTGATCCTCACCTACCACGACCTGAAGCCGCACAGCGGAAGTCGCTACATCGTGGATCCCGCCGTGTTCGAACGGCAGCTCAGTGCCCTGCAGGCCGCGGGCTACCACACCCTCACCACCGACGAGTTCGTCTCCTACCTGCTCGGCGGCCCGGTGCCGGCGCGCTCGGTGATGCTGACCTTCGACGACGGCACGCACGGCCTGTGGACCTACGGGGACCGCATTCTCGCGCGGCACCGCATGAACGCCGTCTCGTTCCTCATCACCGGCAGGGTGGGCCGGCACCGGCCCTACTACCTGTCCTGGCAGGAGATCGCCCGGATGTCCCGCTCGGGCCGCTGGGACTTCGAGGACCACACCCACGACCTGCACAGCCGCACCCGGATCGGCCCGCACGGCGAACTGGGCTCGCTGCTCGCCCACCGCAGGTACCTCGCCTCCACCGGAGGCCTGGAGAGTACGGACCACTACCGGCGCAGGGTCAGGGCGGACTTCACCAGCTCCCTGGCGGACTTCGAGCGGCACGGCCTGCCCCGGCCCAGCCTGTTCGCCTATCCGTTCTCGGAATCGGCGGATCCGCAGCAGACGTCGTACGTGCGGGACCTGATCGAGCGGACCTTCGCCGCGGCCCTGACGGACAAGACGTTCACCCCCGAACCGGCGGCCCGCAGATCGGCGGTCCACCAGGAGTACCAGCGTCTCGAGGTCTTCGCGGACACCAGCCCCGACGCCCTGCTCGCGCAGGTCGCGGCCCGGACGCCGGTGCCTCCGTCGGGCGACCCGCTGCGCTTCCCGGAGCGCTGGACGGGCATCAGCTGGAAGCCGCTCGGAAGCACCGACGTGCTCACCGGGAAGGGCTCGGTCTCCGACCGCTACGTCTACGGTGCCTACGCTCCGTACGGCGCCGCCGACTGGGACCACTACTCGGTCACCGCCGGGCTGACCGCCCTGCCCGCGCGAGGCGGCAGCGCCACGGTGTTCGCGCGGGTCGGCGGGGACGCCACGGTCGGGGTGCGTGTCTCCCACGGCACCGCCCAGGTGGTCGGCGGCCGGACACGGAACCGTGTCCTGGCCGAGCACGCGCTGACTCCCGGCCCCTCCCACGAGGTCCGGCTGACCGTGGACGGTGCCCGGACCGAGGCGGTGGTGGACGGCCGCCACCGGTTCACGGTGCCGAACAGCAGCGGGGTGCGCGGCACCGGCGGGATCGCCCTGGCTCTGTCCCGCGGGGAGACCGGGCCGTCCTGGCCCGCGTTCGCCCACGTGGAGACCGCCGCGCTGCCCGGCCCGCCCGCCGCCGCCCGGCCCTTCGACGGCCCGGCCGGCTGGTCCGACGGGGACGGCCGCCGGGCGCGGGCGGTGATCGGGGCCGGTGGCGTGCAGCCGATCGGCCCGCGCGGCTGGACCCTCGCCGCCTACCGGCCCGGCAACACCGCGCACTGGTCCGGCTACACGCTGAACACCCGGCTGACGGGGCTGTCGGAGGAGGGCCTGCACAGCTCGGTCGTGGTGCGCCGCGGCGCCCCGGACCAGCTCACGGTCCGCCTCTCCCGCGGCTGGATCACGCTCCTGTCCGGCCCCGGCGCCCATCCTCGTACCGTGCTCTCCCGCAAGCTGCCGGAAGCCGCGGAACGCGACGTCCGGGTGACGGTCGGGGCGCGGCGGACGGACGTCACGGTGGGCGCCGGGCTGGTGCACACGTCCGTGCCCGCAGCGGGCGGCACCGGCGGCATCGCCCTCGGCGTGTACCGGCGGTCACCGGTCCAGCCGTGGCCCGGGTTCGCGGACTGCGCGGTCGACGGAGGACGTACGGCGTGATCCGGCGGCTCGTGCGGCGTCGGCGGGCAGGGCTCCTGACGGGGGTCCTGCTCGCCGTGCTGCTGCTGTCGGCGTTCGCGGGCGGACTGACGCTGCGCGACGCAGGCCGGGGCGGCGCATCCTCGGAGTTCCGGCCCGAGTTTCCCGAACGGGGCCTGGTCACCAACGAGTTCGCGTACTGGCACCCCGACGCCCCCGGCGCACGCCACTCCCCCGACTGGGCCATGACCAGCGGCTCGCTGTTCGGGCTCGACGGCGCGGGCTGGTCGGGACACCCCGACGGTGAGCGTCCCGACGCGGAGTCCGTCCGGGCCACGGACTCGGCGGTCTTCCGGCTGGCCTCGCGACGCCGGGACTTCGGCGACACCCGGCTGTCCCTGCGGCTGCGTCTGACGGACCTGGTGACGACACCGCGGACCCCGGCACAGCCGTACGACGGTGTCCATCTGTGGCTGCGCTTCCACAGTGAGCAGGAGTGCTACGCGGTCAGCGTCGTCCGGCGGGACGGGCAGGTCGTGGTGAAGCGCAAGACGCCCGGCGGCCCGGCCAACGGGGGCACCTACGTGACCCTCGCCACGGCGTCCGCCGTGCTCGCGCCGGATGCCTGGACCCTCGCGGTGGCCACCGCCACCGATCTCCCGGACGGCCGGGTACGCATCACGCTGGAGCTCGCGGGCCACCAGGTGCTGGACGTGACCGACGCCTCACCTGGAGGCCTGTACCAGCCGGGCGGCGTCGGCATCCGCGGTGACAACACCGAGTTCATGTTCCGTGACTTCTCGGCACAGCCGGAATGACATAAACGGGACGAACACCCTACTCGCCGGTAGGTTTGATCGATCATCGCTCATTTGTTACGTAAAGATTTCATCTGAGAGCAATCTCTGGCACTCAGTGCCTTGCACGGTGGCACGCGGTGTCTTACGTTGAGGGGAGTCCGGGCGGCCGGCGTGCAGAGACCATACGTACGCCGGCTGTCCCAGCAAGTCATCGATTTGCCCGCCCGGACGCCTGCGTCACAGGCAACCTCCCGCGCCACAAAGCGCTGCCGAACAGCATGACCGCCGAACCGACGGCACCGACGTAACCCTCAGCGTCTCCCCTCAAGACGCCATTCGCCGGAGGCAACACCGTGACCGTGAAGGACATCCTGGACGCGATCCAGTCGCCGGACTCGACGCCGGCCGACTTCGCCGCCATGCCGCTCCCCGAGTCGTACCGCGCGATCACCGTGCACAAGGACGAGACGGAGATGTTCGCGGGTCTGGAGACCCGCGACAAGGACCCGCGCAAGTCGATCCACCTCGACGAGGTGGCCCTGCCCGAACTGGGCCCGGGCGAGGCGCTCGTCGCCGTCATGGCATCGAGTGTCAACTACAACTCGGTGTGGACCTCGATCTTCGAGCCGCTGTCGACCTTCGGGTTCCTGGAGCGCTACGGCCGCACCAACGACCTGGCCAAGCGGCACGACCTGCCGTACCACATCATCGGCTCCGACCTCGCGGGCGTCGTCCTGCGCACCGGCCCGGGCGTCAACGCCTGGAAGCCCGGTGACGAGGTCGTCGCGCACTGCCTGAGCGTGGAGCTGGAGTCCTCCGACGGCCACAACGACACCATGCTCGACCCCGAGCAGCGGATCTGGGGCTTCGAGACCAACTTCGGCGGTCTCGCCGAGATCGCGCTCGTCAAGTCCAACCAGCTGATGCCCAAGCCCGACCACCTGTCGTGGGAGGAGGCGGCCGCCCCCGGGCTGGTCAACTCCACCGCCTACCGCCAGCTGGTCTCCCGCAACGGCGCCGGGATGAAGCAGGGCGACAATGTCCTGATCTGGGGCGCGAGCGGCGGACTCGGCTCCTACGCCACGCAGTTCGCGCTGGCCGGCGGCGCCAACCCGATCTGTGTCGTGTCCTCGCCGCAGAAGGCGGAGATCTGCCGGGCGATGGGCGCCGACGCGATCATCGACCGCAACGCCGAGGGCTACAAGTTCTGGAAGGACGAGAACACCCAGGACCCCAAGGAGTGGAAGCGCTTCGGCAAGCGCATCCGCGAACTCACCGGCGGCGAGGACATCGACATCGTCTTCGAGCACCCCGGCCGCGAGACCTTCGGCGCGTCCGTGTTCGTCACCCGCAAGGGCGGCACCATCACCACCTGCGCCTCGACCTCGGGCTACATGCACGAGTACGACAACCGCTACCTGTGGATGTCCCTGAAGCGGATCATCGGCTCGCACTTCGCCAACTACCGCGAGGCCTGGGAGGCCAACCGGCTCATCGCGAAGGGGAAGATCCACCCGACCCTGTCGAAGGTGTACTCCCTGGAGGAGACCGGCCAGGCGGCCTACGACGTGCACCGCAATCTCCACCAGGGCAAGGTCGGCGTCCTGTGCCTGTCCCCCGAGGAGGGCCTGGGGGTGCGCGACGAGGAGAAGCGCGCCCAGCACATCGACGCCATCAACCGCTTCCGCAACATCTGAGACACCCGGGGTCAAGATGACTGAGCGTCAGAAGGACCGGCCGTGGCTCATGCGCACGTACGCCGGTCACTCCACGGCCGAGGCGTCCAACGAGCTGTACCGGCGCAACCTCGCCAAGGGCCAGACCGGTCTGTCGGTGGCGTTCGACCTGCCGACGCAGACCGGCTACGACTCCGACCACGTCCTCGCCCGCGGCGAGGTCGGCCGGGTCGGCGTGCCGATCGCGCACCTCGGTGACATGCGCCGGCTGTTCCAGGACATCCCCCTGGAGCAGATGAACACCTCGATGACGATCAACGCCACCGCCATGTGGCTTCTGGCGCTCTACCAGGTCGTCGCCGAGGAGCAGGGCGCCGACATCACCCAGCTCCAGGGCACGACCCAGAACGACATCGTCAAGGAGTACCTGTCCCGGGGGACGCACGTCTTCCCGCCGGGGCCGAGCCTGCGCCTGACGACCGACATGATCGCGTACACGGTCTCCCACATCCCGAAGTGGAACCCGATCAACATCTGCAGCTACCACCTGCAGGAGGCGGGCGCCACGCCGGTCCAGGAGATCGCGTACGCGATGTCGACGGCGATCGCGGTCCTGGACGCCGTCCGGGACTCCGGCCAGGTGCCGCAGGAGCGCATGGGCGATGTCGTCGGCCGGATCTCCTTCTTCGTGAACGCGGGCGTCCGGTTCATCGAGGAGATGTGCAAGATGCGCGCCTTCGGCCGCATCTGGGACAAGGTCACCCGTGAGCGGTACGGCATCGAGAACCCCAAGCACCGCCGCTTCCGGTACGGCGTCCAGGTCAACTCGCTCGGACTGACCGAGGCGCAGCCGGAGAACAACGTCCAGCGGATCGTCCTCGAGATGCTGGCCGTGACCCTCTCGAAGGACGCACGCGCGCGTGCCGTCCAGTTGCCGGCCTGGAACGAGGCCCTGGGGCTCCCCCGGCCCTGGGACCAGCAGTGGTCGCTGCGGATGCAGCAGGTGCTGGCCTACGAGAGCGACCTGCTGGAGTACGAGGACATCTTCGAGGGCTCGCACGTCGTCGAGGCGAAGGTGAGCACGCTGGTCGAGGAGTCCCTCGCCGAGATCGACCGGATCCAGGAGATGGGCGGCGCGATGGCCGCCGTCGAGTCGGGCTACCTCAAGTCGCAGCTCGTCTCCTCGCACGCCGAGCGCCGGGCCCGCATCGAGGCCGGGCAGGAGAAGATCATCGGCGTCAACATCTTCGAGACGACCGAGCCGAACCCGCTGACCGCCGACCTGGACACCGCCATCCAGACGGTGGACCCGGCCGTCGAGGCCCGGGTCATCGCCGGACTCCAGCACTGGCGCGACACCCGCTACCAGCCGCCCTTCAACCACCCGCGCCCCTGCAAGGCGCTGGAGAGGCTGAAGGAGGCCGCCAAGGGCACCGACAACCTCATGGAAGCCACCGTGGAGTGCGCCCGCGCGGGTGTCACGACCGGGGAGTGGGCCGGGGCCCTGCGGGAGGTGTTCGGCGAGTTCCGGGCGCCCACGGGCGTCTCCTCGGCGCCGGTCGCGGTTCCGGCGGAGGCGGGTTCGCCCATGGCCGACGTCCGCCGCCGGGTCGAGGTGACCGCCAAGGACCTCGGCGTCGGCAAGCTGCGCTTCCTGGTCGGCAAGCCGGGCCTGGACGGTCACTCCAACGGGGCCGAGCAGATAGCCGTACGCGCGCGTGACGCGGGCTTCGAGGTGGTCTACCAGGGCATCCGGCTGACCCCCGAGCAGATCGTGGACGCGGCTCTCGCCGAGGACGTGCACGCGGTCGGACTGTCGATCCTGTCCGGCTCGCACGCCCAGCTGGTGCCGGACGTGCTCGAGAGGCTCCATGTGGCAGGCGCCACAGAGGTACCTGTCATCGCCGGTGGGATCATCCCCAATGGAGACGCCGAGCAATTGCGGGCAGCCGGAGTGGCCGCTGTCTTCACCCCGAAGGACTTCGACATCACCGGCATCATCGGCCGCATCGTCGACGAGATCCGGAAAGCGAACAAGCTCGACCCCCTGGAGGTCCCCGCATGACGACCGTCAACCGCCTTCGCCCGCGGCGCTCCTGCCTGGCCGTACCCGGCAGCAATCCCCGCTTCCTGGAGAAGGCGCAGGGCCTCCCGGCGGACCAGGTCTTCCTCGACCTGGAGGACGCGTGCGCCCCGCTCGCCAAGCCCGAGGCGCGGCACACCATCGTCAAGTTCCTCAACGAGGGCGACTGGACCGGCAAGACGAGGGTCGTGCGGGTCAACGACTGGACGACGGAGTGGACGTACCGCGATGTCGTCACGGTCGTCGAGGGGGCCGGCCAGAACCTCGACTGCATCATGCTGCCGAAGGTGCAGAGCGCCGAGCAGATCGTGGCGCTCGACCTCCTGCTGACCCAGATCGAGAAGACGATGGGCTTCGAGGTCGGCAAGATCGGCATCGAGGCGCAGATCGAGAACGCGCAGGGCCTCAACAACGTCAACGAGATCGCCACCGCGTCCCAGCGCGTCGAGACGATCATCTTCGGCCCGGCCGACTTCATGGCGTCGATCAACATGAAGTCGCTGGTCGTGGGCGAGCAGCCGCCCGGCTACCCGGCGGACGCCTACCACTACATCCTGATGAAGATCCTGATGGCGGCCCGCGCCAACAACCTCCAGGCGATCGACGGCCCCTACCTGCAGATCCGCAACATCGACGGCTACCGCGAGGTCGCCCAGCGTGCCGCGGCCCTCGGCTTCGACGGCAAGTGGGTGCTGCACCCGGGCCAGGTCGAGGCGTCCAACGAGATCTTCTCGCCCTCCCAGGAGGACTACGACCACGCCGAGCTGATCCTGGACGCGTACGACTACTACACCTCCGAGGCGGGCGGCAAGAAGGGCTCGGCGATGCTCGGCGACGAGATGATCGACGAGGCCAGCCGCAAGATGGCGCTGGTGATCTCCGGCAAGGGCCGTGCGGCCGGCATGCAGCGCACGTCGAAGTTCGAGATCCCGGAGGCCTGAGCGCGATGCAGTTCGGACGCACCTACGAGGAGTTCGAGGTCGGGGCGGTCTACAAGCACTGGCCCGGGAAGACGGTCACGGAGTACGACGACCATCTCTTCTGTCTCCTGACCATGAACCACCACCCGCTCCACATGGACGTCAACTACGCCGAGAAGACGACGGACTTCGGCAAGAACGTCGTGGTCGGGAACTACATCTACTCCCTGCTGCTCGGCATGTCCGTACCGGACGTCTCCGGCAAGGCGATCGCCAACCTGGAGATCGAGTCGCTCAAGCACGTGGCGCCGACCTTCCACGGGGACACCATCTACGGCCAGACGACCGTGCTCGACAAGTGGCCCTCCAAGTCGAAGAACGACCGCGGGATCGTGTACGTCGAGACCAAGGGCTACAAGCAGGACGGCACGCTGGTCTGCGTGTTCCGCCGCAAGGTCATGGTGCCCACCGAGACCTACATCAAGGAGCGCGGCGGCGAACAGCCCGGCCGCCCGGAACTTCAGGAGGGCTGAGCCCATGGCACGCCTCGCCCAGACCCACGGCCTCACGGACATCCAGCAGGAGATCCTGTCCACCGTCCGGGACTTCGTGGACAAGGAGATCATCCCGGTCGCGACCGAGCTGGAGCACCGCGACGAGTACCCGCAGCAGATCGTCGACGGGCTCAAGGAGTTGGGCCTGTTCGGCCTGATGATCCCCGAGGAGTACGGCGGTCTGGGCGAGTCCCTCCTGACGTACGCGCTGTGCGTGGAGGAGATCGCCCGCGGCTGGATGTCGGTGTCCGGCATCATCAACACCCACTTCATCGTGGCGTACATGCTCAAGCAGCACGGCACGCAGGAGCAGAAGGACCACTTCCTGCCGCGGATGGCGGCCGGCGACGTGCGGGGCGCCTTCTCGATGTCCGAGCCGGGCCTCGGTTCCGACGTGTCCGCCATCACCTCCAAGGCGGTCAGGGACGGCGACGAATACGTCCTGAACGGCCAGAAGATGTGGCTCACGAATGGCGGAACGTCAACTCTGGTCGCCGTTCTCGTCCGAAGTGACGAAGGACACTCCCCCGAAGAGGCGGCCGCCAAACCGCACAAGTCAATGACGACCTTCCTGATCGAGAAGGAACCCGGCTTCGGAGAGGTCCGCCCCGGCCTCACCATCCCCGGGAAGATCGACAAGATGGGCTACAAGGGCGTCGACACCACCGAGATGATCATGGATGGCCTGCGGCTTCCGGCCGATCGGGTGCTCGGCGGGACCACCGGCCGAGGTTTTTACCAAATGATGGACGGCGTCGAGGTGGGCCGCGTGAATGTGGCGGCGCGTGGCTGCGGCGTCGCTCAGCGTGCCTTCGAGCTGGGCGTCTCGTACGCCCAGCAGCGTCACACTTTCGGCAAGCCGATCGCTCAGCACCAGGCGATTCAGTTCAAGCTGGCCGAGATGGCTACCAAGGTCGAGGCCGCGCATGCGATGATGGTCAACGCGGCACGCAAAAAGGACTCCGGGGAGCGAAACGACCTTGAGGCAGGGATGGCGAAGTACCTCGCCTCCGAATACTGCAAGGAGGTCGTCGAAGACGCCTTCCGGATCCACGGCGGCTACGGCTTCTCCAAGGAGTACGAGATCGAGCGCCTCTACCGTGAGGCTCCGATGCTGCTGATCGGTGAAGGTACCGCCGAGATCCAGAAAATGATCATCGGTCGCAGGCTGCTCGAAGAGTATCGGTTCCAGGGCTAGATGTCCGGATACGGGGTGTTTTCTTGGAGAAGAAGATCACACCCCGTCAGGACGGTTCAGCCGCCGACTCGGCTTCCTGGCTTGCCCAGTTGTGGCCCGCGACCGGTACGATCCCGGTAAGCCGCCGTCCCCCGTCTAGTGCGCGGCATCATCCGCTACGAAGGTCATCCATGCCCCACAGCCAAACCTCTGCACCTCGCGACAGCCGGGCAGGCGTACGCCTCGCGCGCGGAGCATCGCCGTGGCTCCTGCCGACCGTCGCCACCGCAGCACTGAGCCTGGTACGCGCGCGCAAGTCCGGCGCCGCCAAGGCCGTCGCCGTGCCCGCCACCGCGCTGGCGGCGGGCATGCTGTGGTTCTTCCGCGACCCCGAGCGCGAGATCGCCCCGGGCCGGGTCATCTCGCCCGCCGACGGTGTGGTGCAGAGCATCATGCCGTGGAAGGACGGTCGCACCCGCGTCGCGATCTTCATGAGCCCGCTCAACGTCCACGTCAACCGCGCGCCGCTCTCCGGCACGGTGACGTCGGTCGAGCACATCCCCGGTGGGTTCGTTCCGGCGTTCAACAAGGAGAGCGAGAACAACGAGCGCGTCGTCTGGCACTTCGACACCGAACTCGGTGACATCGAGATGATCCAGATCGCCGGCGCGGTGGCCCGTCGCATCGTCCCCTACATCCCGCAGGGCACGAAGGTCGAGCAGGGTGACCGCATCGGTCTGATCCGGTTCGGCTCGCGCGTCGACATCTACCTGCCCGAGGGCGTGGAGGTCGCGGTCGAGGTCGGGCAGAAGACGGTGGCTGGGGTGACTCGCATTGACCGTGATTGATCCTGAGACCCAGGCGGGCTGGGTGCCCGAGGCCGACGAGGTCGACGACGACGAGGAGATGCCTCTTTCTCTCCGCCTGTCGATAGCGGACACCCTCACCCTCGGCAACGCCACGTGCGGCTTCATGGCGGTGTACTTCACCACCACCGGCATCCTGATCCCGCACCTGACCGACAGCCAGGAATCCGGCATGGCGCGCAACAGCGCGGCCACGGCGGTCATCCTGATGCTGTGCGCGGCGGTCTTCGACCTCTTCGACGGCCTGGTGGCGCGCAAGCTGCGCTCCTCGCCGATGGGCGCCGAGCTGGACAACCTCTCGGACCTGATCAGCTTCGGCCTCGCGCCGGCGTACTTCGTGCTCGTCTACGGCATGGTCGCCGACGACGCCTCGCAGCGGGTGGCGGCGGTGGGTGCCGTGGTGGTGCTGCTTGCCGTGGTCCTGCGCCTGGCCAGATTCTCCTGCGTGACCGTGGCGAACGGCATGTTCCAGGGCATGCCGTCCCCGTTCGGCGCGCTCACGGTGGTCGCGATCGTGCTGCTGGAGCTGCCCTTCGTGGCGACGCTCCTGGCGATCCTGGGCACCGCGTGGCTGATGGTGAGCCGGGTGGAGTACCCGAAGCCGCGGGGGCGGCTCGCGGTGGCGATGCTCTCCTGGATCGTGCTGGCGATGGGGCTGCTCGCGGCCTGGGCCTTCGGCGCTCCCAGCGGCCAGCTCCTGCTCCAGACCGGCTGCGCCCTGCAGCTCGTCATGGGCGCCGTGATCCCCTTGTTCGCCACGGCCCGCCGGGTGAACAACTTCCGGGGCAACCGGCGCGAGGCGCGGGCGGCGCAGCTGCCGTAGCGGTTATTGATGGGTGAGGGGCTCGAACCGACGCCGGTTCGAGCCCCTCAGCCGTTCTCAGGCTCCCGGGGTGTACGTCCTGGCCACCTCCGAAGCGCCGGCCTCCCGTACGACCTTCATGCCGCCCGTGACGCTCTTGTCCGGCTGGAGGATCACGCTCTCGCGGGAGGACGGGGACGCGGGGTCGGTGAAGTCCTGACTGACGCCGAAGCCGATGTCGTAGGAGTCGATCGACAACAGGGCCTTGTCCACTCCCTCCCTGCTGAGGTCCTTGTCGGAGCAGGCCTTCTTCAGCGCCTCGCCGAAGGCCGACGCGGCGGTCCAGCCGGCCACGATGCCGTTGTCCAGCGAGGCGTCCGGGTAGGCGGCCCGGTAGTCGGCGACCAGTTTCTTCGCCTGCGGGGTGTCCGCGCCGATGGGGAGCGAGGGCGAGGCCACGTAGTAGTTCCTCGTCAGGGCCGGGCCCGCCTGGGTGGCGAGGAGCTGCGGTGCGAAGGCGGAGTTGTTGCCGATGACCGGTACGGCGAAGCCGCTCGCCGCCGCCACCCCGACCAGCGAGGCCGCCTGGCGCGGGCCCGCGCTGAGCACGATCGCCTTGACGCCGGCCTGCTTGAGGGCGGTGACCTGGGCGGTCATGTCGTTGTCGGTGGGCTTGATCTTCTGCTCGACGACGGTCAGCCCGGCCTGCTTCGCGATGTGCTTCGAGCCGGCCAGGGCGCTCTCGCCGTAGTCGCCCTCGAAGTAGACGTGGCCGATCCTGTCGCCCTTCTTCAGCCCCTTCTCCTTGATCAGGAAGTCGACCGCGTTGATGGTCTCGATGTCGTAGGTGGATCCGATGACCCGGATGTACGGGCTGCCGAGCAGCGCGGCCGACCATGCCTGCGGGAGCACCAGCCCCTTGTCCTGGCCGTCGATGCGCTGCTTGACCGCGGCGACGAAGGGCGAGCCGATGAACTGGGTGAAGCCCAGCACCTTCGGTTCCAGCTCGGTGTAGCCGGAGACGGCCTTCTGCGGGTCGTAGCCGTGGTCGCGGACGGAGAGGGCCACCTTGTAGCCGCAGACGCCTCCGGCGGCGTTCAGCTGCTTCACGTACAGCTGCTGGGCCTGGGTGACGCTCTTGCCGAGGGTCGCGTAGACGCCGGTCATGTCGGTGAGCGCGCCCAGTGTGATCGTCTTCCCGGAGATGCCCTCCCCGGTCTTCACCCCGCCCGCGGCCGCCTTGTCGCCGTCCCCGTTGTCGGAGTCCTTGGCCTTGGAGCTGCATCCGGCCAGCACCAGCAGCGCGGCGAGCGCGCCCGCGGCGGCCCTGGCGCCGTATGTCCTGATCATCGTTTCTCCCCTGGGTGGGTGGTGACTCGACGCCGTACGGCCGTCCCGGTCAGGCCGCCGGGCAGGAACAGCACCACCAGCACGACGGCGGCGCCGTAGAGGTACCGGGATGCCTCGCCCGGTGCGACGCCGCCCGTGCCGGGGGCGGAGACCAGCGGCAGCGCGTCGCTGTAGCGGGTCAGCAGTTGCGGCAGCAGGGACACGAACACGGCCCCGGCGACCGCCCCGGAGACCGAGCCGAGCCCGCCGATGACGATCATCGCGAGGTATTCGAGCGAGAGGGTGATGCCGAAGTAGTCGGGCACCGTCCGCTGGAAGACCAGCGCGAGCAGTACGCCCGCCAGACCCGCGTACATCGACGACAGCACGAAGACCGCGGCCCGCTGCCGGGCGACGGGCACGCCCAGCACACCGGCGGCGATGCGGTGGTCACGGATCGCGTTCATGGCCCGGCCCGGCCGGCCGCGCAGGACGCCCCGCGCGAACAGGGCGCCTGCCGCCAGCAGGACCAGACCCGCGTACCAGAGCTTCTCGGCCGACCCGAACGGCACGGCGGCGACGAGGAGTTCCCGGTCGTCGAAGGTGAGGCCGAACAGGCTCAGCGGCGGGACGTCACGGCCGTTGGCGCCGCCGGTCAGGTCGTGGGCGTTGAACATGACGTGCTGGCCGATGAAGACGAGCGCGAGCGTGGCGATGCCCAGGTAGGCGCCGCTGAGCCGCCCGGAGATGGGGCTGAACAGTCCGCCCGCGACGCCCGTGACCCCGACCGCGAGCACGGCCGCGAGCCAGGCCGGCAGCCCGAGTCCGGTCAGCCCGTCGCCGCCGTCCGCCGCGAACACGCAGTAGCCGTAGGCCCCGACGGCGAGGAAGAAGGAGTGCCCCATGGAGAGCTGGCCGGTCGCGCCGGTGAGGAGGTTGATGCCGATCGCGCCGATCGCGGCGGCCATCGCGAACAGGCCCGCCTGGAGCCAGAAGCGGTCCAGGTAGAAGGGCAGGGCCAGGAGAAGGACGGCTGCGGCGGTCCAGAGGTACGTCCGCGTGCTCAGGAGCCTGAGCGGTCTCGCCAGGGCCTCAGACACGGGCGAGCTCCTTAGTGCCGAACAGCCCGGCGGGCCGTACGAGCAGGATCGCGACCATCACGAGGTAGGGGGCGAGGTCTCCCAGCCCGCGGCCCAGGAAGGTCAGATCGCTCTGGTAGCCGGTCGCCAGGGACTCCGTGACGCCGACCAGCAGGCCGCCCACCAGCGCACCCGTCGTGGAGTCGAGGCCGCCGAGGATGGCGGCCGGGAACGCCTTGAGCGCGGCCAGCGAGGTCGCCCGCTCCAGACCCGGCGTCGGGAACACGGTGAGGAACAGGGCGGCCACGGCGGCGAGTCCGCCCGCCACCGCCCAGGCGCCCAGCGACACCCGTCCCAGCCGCACCCCCATCAGCGCGGCCGTCTCCGGGCTCTCGGCCGCCGCCCGCATCGCGACTCCCCACGAGGTGTACCGGAACACCAGCAGGAACGCCGTGATGAGCAGCGCGGCGGCCGCGAACGCGGCGATCCGGGTGTGGGCCAGGGAGACCGGCCCGAGCCTCAGCACCGTGTCGCCCCACGGGTCACCGAGCGTCAGGACGTCCGTGCCGATACGGCGGGTCAGTTCGGTGGTGAGCAGGATGTCCACGCCGATGGTGACGATGGCCAGGACGCTGTGGTCGCCGCCCCGGTAGCGCCGCATCACCAGGAACTCCACGGCGGCCCCGACCAGCGCGGCACCCGCGATCCCGACGAGCAGCGCGGGCCAGAAACCGATGTCGTCGTGGAGGACCGCGGTGACGTATCCGCCCGCCAGCAGCAGGGACGCGTGGGCGAAGTTGACGACCTCGGTGGCCCGGAAGATCACCACGAAGCCGAGTGCGATGAGCGCGTACACCGACCCCAACGAGACGCCGTTCAGCAGGATCTCGGCGAAGGTGCTCATGACGCTGCCCCCAAGTAGGCCTGCACGACGGCCGGATCGTTCTGTACGTCGGCGGGGGCGCCGTCGGCGATCCGGCGCCCGAAGTCCAGTACGGTCACCGCGTCCGCGAGCCGCATCACCACCCCCATGTCGTGTTCCACCAGCACGATCGAGATGCCGAGGGAGTCGCGAACCCCCGCGATCACGGCGGCGGTTCGGCGCCGTTCGTCGGCGGTCATGCCTGCGACCGGCTCGTCCAGGAGCAGCAGGCGCGGTTCCATGCAGAGCGCGCGGGCGAGTTCGGCGAGTTTCTGCCGGCCGTACGGCAGGGAGCCCGCCGGCTGTCCCAGACAGTCCGCGATGCCGACGAACTCGGCGATCTCCCGGACGCGTTCGCGGTGCAGCCGTTCCTCGCGGGCCGCCGACGGCAGCCGGAGTCCCGCGGCGAGGAAGCCGGTCCGGGTCAGCCGGTGCCGGCCGAGGAGGAGGCAGTCCTCGACCGAGGCACGGGGCGGCAGCGCGAGGTTCTGGAAGATGCGGGCGACGCCGAGGGCGGCGATGCGGTGCGCGGGCATGCCGGTCAGCTCGTGCGCGCCGAAGCGGACGCTGCCGGCGGTGGCCCGGTGGACACCGGACAGGACGTTGAAGCAGGTGGACTTTCCGGCGCCGTTGGGGCCGATGAGGGCGTGGACGGTGCCGGGGGGGACGGTGAAGCCGACGTCGTCGAGGGCGGTGAGTCCGGCGAAACGGACGGTCAGGCCCCGGACCTCCAGAGCATCCTCCTGGATCCGCAGGGATTCCATCGCCGTCACCCCTTCCATCGCGTGAGGACCCGGCCCGTCGCCCGGTCCGCGTCGGCGGCCGCGTCCTCGTCGACCACGCCCAGGTAGCGGCGGCGGACCTCGTCGGAGGCGGACAGTTCGGCGGCCGGACCCGACAGGGTGACCTCGCCGACTTCGAGGACGTACGCGCGTGTGGCGAGCCCCAGGGCGAGGGCCGCGTTCTGTTCGACGAGGAGGACCGAGGTGCCCTGGGTGTTGATCTCGCGGACGGTGTCGGCGATCCGCCGGGCCATGAGCGGGGCGAGGCCTAGGGAGGGTTCGTCGAGCAGCAGCACGCGCGGGGCTGCCATCAGGGCGCGGGCGACGGCGAGCATCTGCTGTTCGCCGCCGGACAGGAGTCCGGCGCGCTGCGCGGCGCGTTCGGCGAGTACCGGGAACAGTTCGTGGACGCGGTCGAGGGCCGCGGACCGTCCCTGACGGGTGCCGCCCAGGGCGCCCGCGCGCAAATTGTCGGCGACCGTCATGCGGGCGAACACCCGTCGCCCCTCGGGTACCTGGCAGACGCCGGCGGCGACCACCCGGTCCGGGCTCAGCCCGTCGAGTCGGCGGCCGTCCAGGGTGACCGTGCCCTCGGTGACCGCGCCGCCATGGAAGGCGAGGGTCCGGCTGATCGCGCGCAGCAGTGTGGACTTGCCCGCGCCGTTGCCGCCGAGCACCGTCACCACGGCGCCCGCGGGAATGTTCAGGGACACCCGGCGCAGGGCGCGCACGGGGCCGTATCCGACCGACAGGTCTCGGACGACCAGTCCGGCTCCGGTCATGGACTCCCCCCTTGTCCGACTCGGTGTGGCGCTCACCCCAGCACCGGCGCGGGCGTGCGTCCACGGCCCGCGGCACAATCGCTGCGGGTGCCCAGCGGGCCGGTGCCGCCGTTGTGCGCGCGCACAACACCGCGTGTCAGGGGCCTGTGCGCGGGCGGGTCCGGGTGGCATCCTCCGGCCATGGGAGGGCGACGGCCGCGGACCGGTCATGACTGGAAGCTGCTCGCGGAGTCCTGCACGGCGCTGCTGGATCGGGTGCCGGAGCTGGTCGACGAGCACCTGCGACAACTCACCGACCACTCCCCCGTCTACGGGCAGGTGCTGGCGTACGACCAGCAGTGGCGGGAGGCGGAGGAGGCGATACGGATCGGCATCGAGACGATCTCCGCGCCACGGGACTCACCGCGGCGCGACCTGGAGTACGCCGAGGACGCGGGCCGGCGCCGGGCCCACCAGGGGCTGCCGCTGGACCTCCTGGTGCACGCCTACCGGAACGCCGGCTATCTGGTGTGGGACGCGCTCGTGGAGGGGACGGCCGGGCGGGAGCCGGAGCGGCTCGCGGCGCTGATGCGGTCGACGACGATGGTGTGGTCGGCGGTGGACGCGCAGGCGCAGGCGGCGTCGGAGGCGTACCGGGCCACCGAGGCGGAGCTCAGACGGCGTACCGACGAACAGCTCCAGGCGCTCCTCGACGCCCTGCTGGAGGGCCAGGCGACTCCCGGGCTCGCGGCGCGGGCGGCGGCGGGGCTCGATCTGCCGGAGCACGGGCGGTACGCGGTGGTGGTGCTGCGGGCCGAGCGGCGGGAGGCGGCCGAGCGGCCGGTGCGGGGTGCCGGGTTCCGGTTCATCTGGCGGATGCGGGCGGACGGCGAGGTGGCGGTGGTGGCGCTCGCGCCCGGGCAGGGCCTGGACGGGGTGGCGCGTGCGCTGGAGGGGCGCTGTTCGGGGCCGGGCGGGATCAGTCCGGTGGTGCCGGGGCTGGCCGAGCTGGGCCGGGCCCGGCGGCTCGCCGAGCTGGCGCTGCGCACGTGTCCGCCGGACGCCACCGCGGTCGTACGCCTCGATCAGCGGATGCCGACCGCGCTGGTGGTGAGCCAGCCGGAGCTGGCCGACCGGCTGGTGAAGGACGTGTTCGGCACCCTCCTGGAGCTGGAGCCCGCCGACCGGGCCGTCCTCCTGGAGACCCTCGACGTGTGGCTGGTCTGCGAGGGTTCGGCGGGCCGGGCCGCGGGACGGTTGTACTGCCACCGCAACACGGTCTTCAACCGCCTACGCCGCCTGGAACAACTCACGTCCCGCTCCCTGGCCCGCCCCCGGGACCTGATCGAGCTGACACTGGCATTGGACGCGTATCGGTTGTCGGGGGTGCGGGGGTGAATGTGGGGCGCTCGGGGGGGGCGGGCGGCTGGGCCTGGACGGCGGCTCAGCTTGGGCACCGGCCGGCTTCCGGGGGGCGGCTCGGCCCGGACCACGGGCAGCCCCGGTACCGCTCGCCTCCAGGCAGCGACTCGGCCCGGACGGCGCCCGCGCCTGAACACCCGGCCCGGATCACGGCACGGCCCCGCACCTGCTCGACTCGAGGCAGCGGCTCGGCCCCGTCAGGAGAGCAACGCGGCCGACGGCTCGACCGGGCCGGCAGCTCGGGTCGGCCGCCGGCTCGGTGCCGTTGCCGGCTCGGGCCGGGCAACGGCTCGGGCCGGGCAACGGCTCGGGCCGGGCAACGGCTCGGCCCGAGGATCGTGCACGCGGTCAGATCAGGAAGTCGCGGCCGATCTGCTCCGCCACGTTCTCCAGGATCGGGCCCGCCTCGGTGATGCACTTCTGGATGTCGGGCTCGACGTCGGTGAGTGGGTAGGCGCGGCGGATGCCCGCCCGGCCGAGGGCCTCCGGAGGCAGGGCGAGGCGGCCGCAGACGGCGACGACCTCCTTGTCCTTCGCGCGGGCGGCCGCGGCGACGCCCGCCGGGGCCTTGCCGTGCAGGGTCTGCTCGTCGAGGGAGCCCTCGCCGGTGATCACCAGGTCCGCCCACTCCAGCGCGGGCGCGAAGCCGAGGACGTCGAGCATGACCTCGATGCCGGGCCGGAACGTGGCGCCGACGAGGAGGGCGCCGTAGCCGATGCCGCCGGCCGCGCCCGCCCCCGGTGCGGCGGCGTACTCGGCGGCTTTCGCACCGACGGTCTCCTCCAGCACCTTCGCGTAGTGGGCGAGGGCGCCGTCCAGGGCCTCCACGTCGTCCGGGGAGGCGCCCTTCTGCGGGCCGTAGACCGCCGGGGCGCCCTTGGGGCCGGTCAGCGGGTTGTCGACATCGCTGGCCAGGATGAACTCGACGGCTGCGAGCCGCGGGTCCAGCCCCGAGAGGTCGGCCGAGGCGAGGTCGGCGAGGCCTTCGCCGCCGGGGGCCACGGGCTCGCCGTCGGCGTCCAGGAAACGCGCGCCGAGCGCGGAGAGCATGCCGGCGCCGCCGTCGGTGGTGGCGCTGCCGCCGACGCCGAACACGATGGTGCGGGCACCGGCGTCCAGCGCGGCGCGCAGGAGCTCTCCGGAGCCGTACGTGGACGCCGTGAGCGGGGCGAAGACGCCCGCGGGCAGCCGCTGGAGCCCGCTGGCCTCGGCCATCTCCACCACGGCGGTGTCCGCGCGTACCGCGAACGCGGCCGTGATCTCCTGCCCGAGGGGCCCGGCGACCGCCACTTCCCGGCGCTCGAACCCGGCCGCGACCGCCGCGGCGACGGTGCCGTCACCGCCGTCGGCGACGGGCAGCGACTCCACCGCCAGGTCCGGCACGACCCGGCGCAGCCCGGCCGTCACCCGCTCGGCGACCTGTACGGCCGTGAGCGAGCCCTTGAACTTGTCCGCGGCGATGAGCACGCGCTGTGTCACGTCTTCCCCTTGCTCTCCGGGCCTCGCGCACGTCAAGGCCAGTCGCGCCGCTGCGACCTTAACCGGAGACGCCCCCCGACGTCATGCGCGGCCCAGAGGCTGAGAAGGCCCTGCGAACCGTCTGTGCGGTGCTCCGGAATGGGGTAAACCGGAGCTATGACCCTTGTGGGCACTGAGCCGGAACTCGCCGACCGCATCCTCGGAGGCTGGCTCGGCCGGATCGCGGGCAACATGCTCGGCAAGCCGGTCGAGCAGGGCGACCTGTGGACGCGGGACCGGATCGACCGCTATCTGCGCCAGGCCGCCGCGCTGCCCCTGACCGACTACCTCCCCGAGCCCGTCGGCGAGAGCGACGGTTTCGAGCTGCGGCCCGAGTGGCGCGAGTGCGTGCGCGGCCGCATCCACGGCAGCTGCCGCGACGACGACGTCGACTACGCCATCCTCGGCCTCGACCTCCTGGAGACCCACGGCTTCGCCTTCAGCACCGAGCAGGTGGGCGACCTGTGGCTGCTGAGGCTGCCGTATCTGCAGACGTTCACCGCGGAGCGGGCCGCCTACCGCAACCTCGCCAACGGGCTGAAACCTCCGCTGACGGCGACGTACGACAACCCCTGCCAGGAGTGGATCGGGGCGCTCATCCGCGCCGACATCTACGGCTGGACCTGCCCCGGCGCCCCGCAGCGCGCCGCCTCCCTGGCCCGCCGGGACGCGGTGCTTTCGCACACCGGGAACGGTGTGTACGGGGCGATGTGGGCAGCGGCGCTGATCTCGGCGGCGTTCACCGTGGACACCGTGCGGCAGGCGGTGGACCAGGCGCTCGCGGTGATCCCCCCGAGCAGTCGCCTCGCCCGCACGGTTCGCCGGGTGGCGTCCCTGCACGACACCCGGATGACCTGGGAGGACACGCTGGCCACGGTCTCGGAGGAGACCGCCGGGCTCGGCTGGATCCACAGCGTCCCGAACGTGGCTGTCCTGACCGCGGGGCTGCTGTACGGCGACGGCGACTTCACCCGCACCATCGCGCTCACCGTCCGGGGCGGCCTGGACACCGACTCCAACGGGGCCACCGCGGGCTCGGTGGCCGGGGTGCTCACCGGGGCGGACGCGATCCCGGACCAGTGGAAGGAGCCGCTGGAGGACCGGGTGCGCAGCGCGGTGTTCGGTTTCGACGGGGTCCACATCACCGAACTGGCCGAACGGACGGTGCGCTTGGCGGGAGTGGAGGCCACCCGCTGAGCGGGCGAAGGCGGCCGCCGAGGCTCGTTACCCTTCGAGGATGACCACCACTCCTGACTTCGCCACGTACATCGCCGGTCTTCCCCGGATCCTCGCCGGTGCCGCTGCTCTCTTCCGTGACGCCTCGGGCCGGGTCCTGCTCGTCGAGCCCAACTACCGTGAGGGCTGGGCACTTCCGGGCGGCACGATCGAGTCCGACCAGGGTGAGACCCCGCGGCAGGGCGCGCGTCGCGAGACGCTGGAGGAGATCGGCCTGGACCGCGAACTGGGGCGGCTGCTGGCGGTGGACTGGGTGCCCGGGACGGCCCGCCCCCCGCTGGTCGCCTACCTCTACGACGGCGGTGTCCTCGGCGACGACGACCTCAAGGCGATCCGGCTCCAGGAGGAAGAGCTGCTGTCCTGGCGCCTCGTGCCGCGCGAGGAGCTCGCCGACCATCTGCCGGGGGCCCTGGGCCGCCGGGTCGTGGCCGCGCTGGACGTCCTGGCGGACGGCTCGGGCACCGTGGAGTTGGAGAACGGCCACCGGGTGGGCTGATCCCGCGCGCTGTCGGTGCTCATGACGGCTCGCGCCCCGGCGGTGGGAAATCCGCTCGCCGCACCCGGATCACCCGCCCTACCCTCGGAACCATGGCCAAGCCCCTCGTCGCGCTTCTCAGCGGCGCCGGTATCTCCACCGACTCCGGAATCCCCGACTACCGCGGCCCGAACGGGCTGTGGCGCAAGGACCCCGAGGCCGAGAAGCTGGTGACGTACGACTACTACATGGGCGATGCGGAGATCCGCCGCCGCTCGTGGCAGATGCGGCGAGCGAACCGCGCGCTGAACGCCGAGCCCAACGCGGCGCACGTGGCGGTGGCCGAGCTGGAGAAGTCCGGGGTGCCGGTGCGGGTGATCACGCAGAACGTGGACGGGCTGCACCAGCTCGCCGGGATGCCCGCCCGCAAGGTCCTCGAACTGCACGGCACCGCTCGGCAGGTGGTCTGTACGAAGTGCCACGCCCGTGGTCCGATGGAGGACGCGCTCGCCCGGGTCGAGGCCGGTGAGGCGGACCCGCCGTGCCTGACGTGCGGCGGCATCCTCAAGTCGGCGACCGTGATGTTCGGCGAGCGCCTCGACCCCGTCGTCATGGGCGAGGCCGTCGCCATCACCAAGGCCTGCCAGATCTTCATCGCCGTCGGCACCACCCTCCAGGTCCAGCCGGCCGCGGGCCTCGCAGGTGTCGCCGCCGACCACGGGGCCCGTCTAGTCATCGTCAACGCCGAGCCGACCCCGTACGACGACCGCGCCGACGAGGTGATCCGGGAGCCGATCGGCACGGCACTGCCCGAACTCATGCACAGGATCAGGTCGTCCGGGGGGCTGTGATCGATGCCGCTGGACCGGCGGCAAGCTGCGGGCAGATCTTGCGGCCCGTGTCGGGCGCTACAGCCCGATGGCGTGGAGGACGGAGTCACCGACCGGCCCCAACCAGGCCGCGAGGGAGGACAGGGCTCCTGCGAGGGTCCCGCCGGCGGTGACGGCTGCACCCGCAGTGGTCACCAGTCTGGTGATCTGCACCAGACGCTGGGCCATGGTGGTGCGATCAGGAGCGGGGGAAGCGAGTTCGGCATCCAGGGACGCGACTTCGGCGTTCACCTGGCTCGCGACATCGGGCGGGAGTGCCAGGCGGTCGAGCTCCGAGCGCAGCAGACCGAGCATGGCACGCGGATCCGTGGTCATCGCGAATTGTCCGTGCTGGCCACCGTGAATGGTCTGGTCGCCGGCGACGTTGTTGATGTTGCCCTGTTGACTGCCGATATTGAAGCTCACTGGATGTCGCCTCGCATGAGTCACCGGCGGCGCACGGCCGCGTCGAACGAGCGTTGCCGGGACGCGGCGATGACGTGCATCACCAGCCCGGCCGTCATCAGGACCGTGCCGACGCCGGCACCTGCCCAGCCGAGGAGGAACACCGGAAAGCCACCGATCTCGGTGCCGAACATGTCTCCCGGGTCGGGCCATTCATTGGGATCCCCGGACACGGGATCCCCGATATGACCCATGAAGCGCAGAATTCCATAGGCGAAGACAGCGAAGCCGATCAAGAAGAGTACGAAGCCGAACAGAATGATTCTTCGTGCTCTCGTGCGAGCCGCCGCGATCTGCCGGAGAAAGCTCTCCTGCCTTTGATCGACATACTGGTGACCACCCACGTTGTTGATGTTGGCACCGTACTGGTCACGCACATCGAATCGCGGGGCGCTGTTCACTTCCGGCATCAGGACGGTGCCCTGTGCGGTTTCACGCTCCTGCGGAGCACTGCCGGGCCATTCGTAGCGCATACTCACGCTCCCCAAGGTGAGCACATCACCGTCGTGCAGCGCCTGCGGTGCGGCGAGAGGACGATCGTTCACCGAAGTGCCGTTGGCGGAACCGAGGTCTTCCAGGAGCACGTCCGCTCCCGAACGGAGCAGGATTGCGTGCCTGCCGCTCACATACGGATCGTCTATCCGAATGTCGCAGCCGGGATCCCGACCGAGGACCGACCTGGCGGCGGACAGGCGGAGAGGGGATCCATACAGGCGCGATGGACGAATGAACGTGAGCTGGGGATCGGAGCGATCTGGATAACTCGCCATAATCCCACCCTGGTGAGGACTGGATGGAGGAATCGTGGCATTCGCCGCGGTTTGTTCATAACCCGCACAGAACCTGCCATTTCTCATCATAATACACCGATAAGTGAGGAGTGCCGAAGTGAACACCGATGCCCGAGCTGAAGCGGCTGCGCGCTGATCACGCAGCTGGTCGCCGAGAACGGTTCGGTGCTGGGCAGGTTCAACCTCGTCGACATCGAGAACGGCACCGCGGATCTCGGTTACCAAGGCGGGCTTCACACCGGCCCGTCCGGGGGGAATCACCGGGTACCGGTCAGAACAGTGCCGCTCCCCGTTCGAAGTCCAGCAGTCGCTGCTTGCGCTCCAGTCCGCCGCCGTAGCCCGTGAGGCTGCCGTCGGCACCGACCACGCGGTGGCAGGGGACGATGATGCCGATCGGGTTCCTGCCGTTGGCTAGGCCGACCGCGCGGGAGGCCTTGGGGTTGCCGAGGGCGTCGGCGAGTTCACCGTAGGTGCGGGTCTCGCCGTGCGGGATCCGGCACAGCTGCTCCCAGACCGTGCGCTGGAACGGGGTCCCGTGCAGGCGAACTTCCAGGGTGAACTCCTTCAACTCGCCCCCGAAGTAGGCCTTCAGCTGTTCCTCGGCCTCCCTCGACCACGCGTCGTCCGGCGTGCCGAAGGTCTCCTCCGGTGGGCGGTGGCGTTGGTCGGTCATGTAGAGGCCGCACAGGACGCCGTCGTCGGCGACGAGGGTCAGGGGGCCGTAGGGGCTGTCGATCACGGTGTGGTGTCTCACTGAACGTCCTTATACGGGAAGGAAGTTGATCGGGTGGCTGTCGGTCGCCCACAGGTACTGGACCGCGTAGGCCCGCCAGGGCCGCCAGGCCGCCGCGCGGGCCGTCAGTGCGCCCGGGGTCGACGGCAGGCCCAACTCCTGGGCGGCGCGGCGGATTCCGAGGTCGGTCGGGAGGAAGGCGTCCGGGTCGCCGAGGGCGCGCATGGCGATGACATCGACCGTCCAGGGACCGAAGCCGGGCAGAGCGAGAAGGTGGGCTCGGGTCTCCGTCCAGTCGGTCTCCACCCCCAAGTGGAGCGATCCGTCGGCTAGTTGGCCGACCAGGGTGGTGAAGGTCGTGCGGCGGGTGCGGGGCATCGCGAGCGTGGCGGGGTCGAGCGCGGCCAGTGCCTCGGGGGACGGGAAGAGGTGGGTCAGGCCGCCCTCGGGGTCGTCGACGGGGTCGCCGTGGGCCGCGACCAGGCGGGCCGCGTGGGTGCGGGCCGCCGCCGTGGAGACCTGCTGGCCCAGCACGGCCCGTACCGCGAACTCCGCCTCGTCGACCGTGCGCGGGACGCGTCGGCCGGGCGCCTTGTCCACCAGGGACGCGAGGAGCGGGTCCGTGCGCAGCTGGTCGTCGATCGCGACCGGGTCGGCGTCCAGGTCGAGCATGCGGCGACAGCGGCTGATGGCCACGGTCAGGTCGCGCAGGTCGCTCAGCGTCAACCGGCAGGCGATGTGGTCGGGTCGGGGCGCGAGGGCCACGACACCGTGTCCGTACGGCAGTCGCAGTGTGCGCCGGTACGCGCCGTCCCGCCACTCCTCCACGCCCGGGACGGCGGTGGCCGCGAGGTGACCGAAGAGGTTGTCGGGGTTGAGGGGGGCGCGGAACGGCAGGCGCAGGGACAGGAAGCCGGGGGTGTCCGGCGTGTCCGGCGTGGTCCTCTTGGCGGCGCGTGTGCGCAGCTCGCTCGGCGCGAGCGCGAAGACCTCGCGGACGGTGTCGTTGAAGGTGCGGATCGCGGAGAAGCCGGCCGCGAAGGCGATGTCCGCCATCGGGAGCGCGGTCGTCTCGATGAGGATCCTCGCGGTCTGGGCGCGCTGGGCGCGGGCGAGGGCGAGCGGGCCGGCGCCGAGTTCGGAGAGCAGTTGGCGTTCGATCTGCCGGGCGCTGTAGCCGAGGCGGGCGGCGAGGCCGGGCACGCCCTCGCGGTCGACCACGCCGTCGGCGATCAGCCGCATCGCGCGGGCCACGAGGTCGGCGCGCTGGTTCCACTCCGGGGAGCCCGGGCTGGTGTCGGGCCGGCACCGCTTGCAGGCGCGGAAGCCCGCCTGCTGGCAGGCTGCCGCACTCGGGTAGAAGGTCATGTTCTCGGGCTTGGGCGGGACGACCGGGCAGCTCGGCCGGCAGTAGATGCGGGTCGTCAGGACGGCCGTGAAGAACCATCCGTCGAACCGCGCGTCCTTGGACTGCACGGCGCGCACACAGCGCTCGGTCTCGGCGTACATCCCCGTCTGCATGCGTCCAGCATCGACCACCCGGCCCACCCGGGCTGGCGAGAATCCGACATCAACCTCGCGTGCCCTGGGACGGCACCTGCCCCGGTCGCCACGCCGACTCGCGCAGCAGCCGCAGTCCGTTGAGGCCGACGAGCACCGTCGAGCCCTCGTGCCCGGCGACGCCGAGGGGCAGCGGGAGGTGGCCCAGGAGGTCCCACAGGACGAGCCCGGTGATGAAGGCACCCGCGATGACCAGGTTCTGGACGACCAGTCGGCGGGCGGTCCGGGACAGTCGTACGACCGCCGGTACGGTCGCCAGCTCGTCCCGTACGACCACCGCGTCCGCGGTCTCCAGTGCGAGGTCGGAGCCCGCGCGGCCCATAGCGATGCCGGAGTGGGCTGCGGCGAGCGCCGGTGCGTCGTTGACGCCGTCCCCGACGAACAGCACCTTGCGTCCGGCGTCCTGAAGCTCCCGTACGGCGTCCACCTTGCCCTCGGGCAGCAGTTCGGCGCGGACGTCCACCAGGCCGGTGGCCTCGGCGACCTTCGCGGCGGCCCGCGCGTTGTCGCCGGTGAGCAGGACGGGGGCCGCGCCGGTCAGGACGGTGAGCGCGGCGGTGGCGGCCGGGGCGTGGGGGCGCAGGCGGTCGGTGAGGGCGAGGGTCCCGAGGGGGACTCCGTCGCCGGTCACCAGGACGACGGTGTCGCCGTCCTCGGTGCCGGGGAAGGCCGCGCGATGCGAGTCCGCATGCACGACCCCGGTCTCATCGGCATCGGCATCGGCACTGGCATTGGCATTGGCATTGGCATCTGCGATCTCGGTCACCGGGGCACCCGCACGCCCGACCCCGATCACCCGACCCTCGACCAGCGCCGTCACCCCGCTCCCGGGCACGGCGACGAAGTCCCGCGCGTCCGCGATCCGCAGCACCCGCTCCTTCGCCGCCCTCACCACCGCACGCCCCAGCGGATGCTCACTGGAGTACTCGGCCGCGGCGGCCAGCGCGAGGAGGGCGTCCGGAGTCAGCCCGGAGCCCGGCAGCGGCCGTACGGCCGAGACCTCCGGGGAGCCCTCGGTCAGCGTCCCCGTCTTGTCGAGGGCCACGGCGTCCACCTCGCCCAGCCGTTCCATCGCGACCGCCGACTTCACCAGGACTCCGTGGCGCCCGGCGTTGGCGATGGCGGACAGCAGGGGCGGCATGGTCGCGAGAACGACCGCGCACGGGGAGGCGACGATCATGAAGGTCATCGCGCGCAGCAACGCGTCCGTGAGGTCGGCGCCGAACATCAGCGGCACCCCGAACACCGCGAGTGTGGCGACGACGATGCCCACCGCGTACCGCTGCTCGATCTTCTCGATGAACAGCTGCGTCGGCGCCTTGGTCCGGGATGCCTCCTCGACCAGGGTCACGATGCGGGCGATCACGGAGTCGGCGGGGTCGCGCTCGACGCGGACGCGCAGGGTGCCGGTGCCGTTGAGGGTGCCGGCGAAGACCTCGTCGCCGGGGCCCTTGGCGACCGGGAGGGGTTCGCCGGTGATGGTGGCCTGGTCGGCCTCGCTCGCGCCGTCCAGGACCCGGCCGTCGGCGCCGATGCGCTCGCCCGGCCGGATCAACAGCACGTCTCCCGCGGTGAGTTCGCCCGTCGGGACCGCTTCCTCGCCCTCGTCCGTCACCCGGGTCGCCATCGTGGGCGCGAGGTCGAGCAGGCCGCGCACCGAGTCGGCGGTGCGGGCCGTGGCCAGGGCCTCCAGGGCACCGGAGGTGGCGAAGATGACGATGAGGAGGGCGCCGTCCAGGACCTGGCCGATCGCGGCTGCGCCGAGGGCGGCGACGATCATCAGCAGGTCGACGTCCAGGGTCCTCTCGCGCAGCGCCCTGAGCCCTTCGAGGGCCGGTTCCCAGCCGCCGGTGACATAGGCGAGCGCGTACAGCGGCCCGTACGCCCACCACGGCAGGCCTCCGAGATCCAGCGCGAGCGCGAGCAGGAACGCGGCGGTCGACGCGAGCGCCCAGCGGGCCTCGGGGAGGGCGAGCACCCGGGTACGGCGGCTCGGTGCCGGGTGCGCGGGCGAGGGGGCGCGAACGGGGGTGAGAGTCGTGGACACCAGAGACACCATACAGGAACACATGAAGACTCATTCATCTGTTCATGGGTGGTGGGTAAGATACCGCCCATGGGTCATGGAGCCGTCACCACCGCGCAGGAAACCGCCGAGCGCGTACGTCTGGACGCGGCGAACGTGGCCAAGGTGGCCACCACCCTCCAGGCCCTGTCCACCCCCTCCCGGCTGCTGATCCTCGCGCGGCTGCGCGAAGGACCGCTGCCGGCGACGGAGTTGGCCGCCGAGGTGGGCATGGAGCAGTCGGCCTGCTCGCACCAGTTGCGGTTGCTGCGCAACCTGGGCCTGGTCGTGGGCGAGCGCCGGGGCCGGTCGGTGGTGTACGCGCTGCACGACCACCATGTGGCCGAGCTGCTCGACCAGGCCGTGTACCACGTGGAACACCTGCGGCTGGGGCTCAGTGACGCCACGGAGTGAGCCGCCCCGGCGCGTGATGTGGCCGCTGTACGCGGCCGGGTTCACCACCGCCTTCGGCGCGCACGGCATCGCCGCGAACCTCGGCGCGGACTCGGCCGACGCGGTCACCTCCCTGCTCGTGCTGGGCGGTCTGCTCGCTCTGTACGACGGTGCCGAGGTCGTGCTCAAACCGGTGTTCGGCACGATCGCGGACCGGATCGGGGCGCGCCCCGTGCTCCTCGGCGGACTGGTGGCCTTCGCCGTGGCCTCCGCGCTCTACGCCCTCGCCGACAGCCCCGGGTGGCTGTGGGCCGCGCGGCTGGGGCAGGGTGCGGCGGCCTCCGCCTTCTCCCCCGCCGCGTCCGCGCTGGTCTCCCGGCTGAATCCGGCCGCCAAACAGGGGCGGGCCTTCGGGAGTTACGGCTTCCACAAGTCCGTCGGCTACACCCTGGGCCCGCTGCTCGGCGGCGTCCTGGTGTGGGCGGGCGGACTGCGGCTGCTGTTCACGGTGCTGGCGGTGCTGGGCGCGGCCGTGGCGGTGTGGGCACTGATCGCCGTACCCGTCGTACCGCCCCTCCCGCGAGCCCGGCAGACGGTCCTCGATCTGGCGCGGCGGCTGGCCGACCCGGTGTTCCTGATTCCGACTGCCGCGCTCGCCGGGGCGACCGCCGCGCTCTCGGTGGGCGTGGGCTTCCTGCCCGTGTCGGGTGCGGTGGCGGGACTCGGCACGGTGGCGACGGGGGCGGCGGTGTCGGTGCTGGCGGCCTGCGCTGCGGTCGTACAGCCGCGCGCCGGGCGGGCGTTGGACGCGGGGCGGATCACGGTACGGGGTGGGCTCAGTGCCGGGTTGCTGCTGGCGGCGGCCGGTCTGGGCTGCGCGATGCTCCCGGGGCTCGCGGGTGTGCTGCTGGGTGCCGCGCTGATCGGCGTGGGGACGGGGCTGATCACCCCGCTGGGGTTCGCGGCGCTCGCGGCCTCGACTCCGCCGGAACGGCTCGGGCAGACGATGGGGGCGGCAGAGCTCGGCCGCGAACTCGGGGACGCGGGTGGGCCGTTGCTGGTCGCGGGCGTGGCCGCGGCGGCGACCCTGACGTACGGCTACGGGGTACTGGCGGTGCTGCTGGCGTGCGGACCGGTGCTGGCCGTAGGGCTCCTTCGCAGGCGCGGGTGAGACGTTCCCCGCGCCTGCGAAGGGGCGCGGGGAACTGCGCGACCTGCCACGACGAGGCCGTCAGGTGCCCGACGGCCTGGCCCGGCACGTCCGGCGCACTGCTCAAGCCGTGCCCGTCGGCCGTCGTGAGGCCGCCGTCGCCCGGCCCACGTCCGTCAGGGGCCGCAGCCGGTAGGTGTACGCGTAGTCCCGGTTGGCGAACAGCTTGTACTCGTCGTGGGTGTGCGCGCCCCAGCTGTTGTCGCCGCCGACGCCCATCTGCCGGTGGTTCACCCGCAGGACGACCGCGTCACGCGGGGTGAGCTGGTAGTCGTGACGGACCCCGTTGGACAGGTCCTCGGGTGTGAAGTGCGAGGCGTTGACCTCCAGCAGGGGCTCACCGGAGACCAGCAGTCCCACGCCGTCGCGGCCCGTCAGGGCGGCCCAGCGCACATCCGTCTTGTTGCCGTTCTCCTGCGGGCGTATGTAGGAGGTCCACTGCTCGGCGACGGTCCCGGAGTAAAGGCCCACGTCCGTACCGTCGTTGCGGTCCCAGTGGTTCTCCTCGGGGCCGCGGCCGTAGTAGTGCAGCCGGTCCAGGCGGCGCGGCAGGAACAGGATCGTGCCGACCTCGGGGATGTACGGCAGGGAACCCGCCCCCGGGTGCAGGGTGTTGTCGACCTTGATCTCGCCGTTGCCGAAGACCGTGTAGGTCGTGGTGTACGCCGACTCGGTCGTCGTCGGCAGGGTGCCGCTGACCTTGATCTCGACGGCCCGGTCCCGCAGCGCCCGCACCCTCACATCGGTCACCTTGCGGTTCGCACCCGCGTCGCGCCAGGTCTGGTTGCGGGTGTGCTGCCCGTTGCCGTGGTCGTTGTCGGTGGGCGCCCGCCAGAAGTTGGGCACGGGTCCGGAGGTGATCAGACGAGTGCCGTGGGCTTTGTACGACGTGATGATCCCGCTTGCCTTGTCGACCGTGACGGAGAACTCCTCCCCCCTGACGGTCACTTGGTCGGAAGCGTCCTCGTACCTCAGGGCCGGTACCTTCGCGAGCGGCACCGGCGTCACCGCCGGACTGTCCGCGTCGACGGCGAGCTGCTGCTTGGCCACCTCGAAGCCGGCCCTCGCCCAGGGGGTCGACTCCCTGATGGTGAAGGAGAGTTGGAGGAAGTACTCCGTGCCGGGCGCGGGGGCGCTCGGGAGTTTGTACGGGACGGTGATGTTCTTGCTCGACAGCGGTGCCAGGTTCAGCTGGTCCCGTGTCAGCTTTCCGCGCTGCACCACCTTGCCGTCCGCGGAGAGGGCCCACGTACCGTTGAATTCACGGAGGTTGGTGAAGAGGTACTCGTTGACCAGGGTCACCGACCCGTCCGGGGCCCAGGACGCGTTGACCGCCTGGTAGATCTGCTTGACCTCGGCGGCCTTGCCGGTGTGTCCGCGGTCGGCGGTGACGATGCCGTCCGCGACGAAGGCGCCGTCGTTGGGGTTGTCGCCCCAGTCGCCGCCGAACGCGAAGAAGGTCTTCTGGGCGGGCCGCTTCTCGGTGAGCCCCGCGGTCGCCGCGTCGAACCAGAACCGCACGCCCTCGTCGCCGGGGCCCCGGCTGCCGGAGGCCAGTTCGACGGCGGTGAGGGCGCGGGCGTACACGTGCGCCTTCCTGATCGTGCCGCTGAACTCCCTCGTGGGGTTGTCGACATCGACGGCCAGCGCGAGCGGAGTGGTGTTGCTGCTGGGCCGCTGAGTGGTGCTCCTGACCGCCCTGACCTGGCCGTCCACATGGAGGGTCAACGTGCCCGCGGTCGCGTCGAAGACACCGGCGACGTGGTGTTCGCGGCCCGTCCAGTCGTCCGGGAGCGCCCAGGTGGCGGTGATCCACTGGCCGCCGCCGTAGATGAAGAACTCCAGTGACTTTCCGGACTGTTTGAGGGCGTACTGGGTGTCGCCCTTGGCGATGACCGGCTGGTGATTGCCCGTCACCTTCGGGGTGAACCAGGCCTCCAGGGTCAGCGAGCCGGTGAGGTCGAGGCGTGCGTCGCGGGCGAAGACCGTACCCCCCGAGACGCCCGTTTCGCGGTCGAACCTGGCGCTCGCGGGCAGGACTTCGCCCTTCAGGGCGCCCGGTCCGCTCTCGGTCAGCAACTGGCGCACCGGGACCGGCTCGCTGAGGGACTGGTCGACGAAGTCCCAGATCCAGCCGCCCTGGAGGACGGGGTAGCGGCGGACGATGTCCCAGTACTTCTTGAAGTTGCCGTTGGAGTTCCCCATCGCGTGGCAGTACTCGATCATCACGTACGGCCGGGTGTCGCTGGTGTTCTTCGCGCGGGACTCGACGGTGGCGGGGCTGTCGTACATCTCGGAGCGGATGTCGCTGATGGTGGGCCGGTCGTCGCCCTCGTACTGGACGACGCGGGTGGTGTCGTACGACTTGATCCAGTCACGCATGTTCACGAAGGTGCTGCCGCCACCCGCCTCGTTGCCGAGGGACCAGATGACCACCGAGGCGTGGTTCTTGTCGCGGTGGACCATGTTCTGGGCGCGCGCCACACAGGCCGCGCTCCAGTCGGGGTGGTTGCCGGGGTACTGGTCGCGGATGCCGTGGGTCTCCAGGTTGGTCTCGCCGACAAGGTAGAGGCCGTACTCGTCGGCGAGTTCGAGCCACAGCGGGTTGTTGGGGTAGTGCGAGGTGCGGACCGAGTTGATGTTCAGCCGCTTGATGATCGTGATGTCCTTCACGAGGTCCGCGCGGGTGAGCGCGGTGCCGCGGTCGGGGTGCATCTCGTGGCGGTTGGTGCCGCGGAAGGAGACGGGTTTGCCGTTGATGCGCATCAGCCCGTCCTTCAGGGCGAACTCGCGCAGGCCGACGCGGTGCGAGAGCGTCTCGATCACCCTGCCCGCGGGATCACGCAGCCGCAGGACGGCGGTATAGAGGTTCGGATGCTCAGCCGACCACAGCTTCGGCGCGGGCACGGCCTTCGCCGCCTGTACGGTCGTCTCGCCGCCGGCGTCGAGGGCGACCGCCTGCTGGAGCGGGCGGGACCAGACCGCGTGGCCGCCCGAGTCGTAGAGCTGGGTCTCGACCGTGTAGCGGCCCTGGTTGGCGCCGCCGTAGTCGCGCACGCTCGCCGTGACGGAGAGTTCGGCGGAGGTGTAGTCGTCGCCGAGCGGGGTGTCCAGCTTGAAGTCGCGCAGGTGGACGGCCGGGGTGGAGTAGAGGTAGACCGAGCGGAAGATGCCGCTCAGCCGGATCATGTCCTGGTCCTCCAGCCAGTCGCCGTCCGAGTAGCGGTAGACCTCGACCGCGATCTGGTTGGTGCCCGGCTTCAGGTGCGGGGTGATGTCGTACTCGGCGGGCGTGTAGGAGTCCTCGTGGTAACCGACGAGTTCGCCGTTGATCCACACGTAGTGCGCGGACTTGACGCCCTCGAAGTGCAGGAAGGTCCGCCGCCCCGACCAGTCCTTCGGGACGGTGAAGGTGCGCCGGTACTGGCCGACGGGGTTGTAGCGGGTCGGGGCGGCGGGCGGCTGGGCCTCCTCGCCGAGACCGTTGGGACCCCACCAGGGGTAGGTGATGTTGACGTAGATCGGGAAGTCGTAGCCATGCACCTGCCAAACCGAGGGCACGGGGATCGTGTCCCAGTCCTTGTCGTCCACGTCGGTGCGGTGGAAGTCGGTGTCACGGTCGTCGGGGCGGTCGGCGTAGGCGAACTTCCATGTGCCGTCGAGGCTCAGCCGGTACGGCGAGCGGGTGCGGTCGGCGGCGAGTGCCTGGCCGACGTCGGCGTACGGCATGAGGGTGGTGTGCGGGGGCTGGGTGCCCACCCGGAAGAGGTCGATGGCGCCGTTCCACTCCGGGGTGCCCTCCGCCGCGTGGCCGCGGCCGGCCAGGGGCCCGGAGGAGAGGGCGAGGGCGCCGAGGACGGCGGCCCCCGACTCCAGCAGACGCCTGCGGCTGATGGGGGCAGGGAGATACGGGTGGGGCATCGGTGGAACCTTCCTCGGGACGACAGTGCGGTGTACGTACTGAGGGAGCGTCAATTCCTGTGCGCTATTGGTGACTTTGAGACACAGGATGCGACTCAACCTAGATCCCGAAGACGTGTGAGGCAATGACTCTGTCGGACTTTGTGGGGTCCTGGGGGCAAGCGGACAGGCAGACATGCGGCACCCCCGCGTGCGCTCACGCGGGGGTGCCTAGGCGGCGGGGTGCTTCGGCGCGGCGGTCGCCCGAGGTGCCGTCGGGTCAGCCGGCGGCCGGCAAGGTGGGCAGGCCGCCGCCGAGGAGTCCGGTGACGGCTCCGATCACGCTGTCCAGGAGGCCGGTGACCGCGCCCAGCACACCGCCGATGTCCAGCGAGGTCAGGGACTCGAGCAGGCCGTCGATCGTGGACTGGAGCGAGGCCAGGAGATCGTCGACGGGGTCGGCCGCCGCGACGGACCGGTCCGTACCGCTCGGCTTGCGCAGCTCTTCCTGGACCTCGGTGTTCGCCGCCTTCACGGTCTTCGCGTGGGCGGCCGCCCCGCTCGCGTCGAGGCGGGTGCCGTCGAGGGCGGTGAGGTCGGTGACGGCGTCGAGGAGGGGCTGGAGAGGCTGGAGGACACGGACGTGTTCGGCACGGTCCAGTGCCTCCAGGCGGTCCGTCAGGGTGTCCGCGTCGACGGTGCCGTACGCGGTCGCCGTCTGGGCCACACCGTGGTCCGACGCGCCGCGGCCCGCGTCGACGACGGCGGCCGCGGTGCCGACCGGGCCGAGGATCAGCGCGGCACAGACCAGAGACGGCAGGAGAAGGCCGCGGGAGACGAGGGGGCGCATGCGGGGTCCTTTCGAAGTGCTTCGTAGGGCCCACCGTGCGAACCGGCCGGGTGTCCCGCAACCGGTCGCGGGGCGTGCGACCGGCCGGTCACCGTCTCAAGAAGGCCTCTGAACAGGCACGTTCCCCGCGCGCTCCCCCGTTTTCGGCGCCCGGGAACGTTCGGCCGTCAGGGTACGGGCCCTCCGTTGTCAGGCGATCCGCTCCGCGAACGCCCGGTACGCCTTCTCGTCGAACAGCACGAACCTGACCTCCTCGACCGCGGTCCCGGTCTCCCGGACGGTCTCCACCGCGATCCGGGCGGCGTCGTCGATCGGCCAGCCGTAGATGCCGGCGGAGACGGCTGGGAAGGCGACGGTCCGCGCGCCCAGTTCGTCGGCGACGCGCAGGGACTCGCGGTAGCAGGAGGCCAGCAACTGCGAGCGGTCCTCCTCGTGGCTGTAGCGGGGGCCGACGGTGTGGATCACCCAGCGCGCGTCCAGGTCGCCCGCGGTGGTGGCCACCGCCTTTCCGGTCGCCAGGCCCTTGCCGTAGTGCGAGGCGCGCAGTTTCCGGCAGTCCGCCAGGATCGCGGGGCCGCCGCGGCGGTGGATGGCGCCGTCGACTCCTCCCCCGCCGAGGAGGGAGGAGTTCGCGGCGTTGACGATGGCGTCGGCGCTCTCCCGGGTGATGTCGCCCTGGACGAGCCTGGTGGTGGTCATGACCACCACTCTCCCAGCCCGCACCGCTCAGGACTGCAGGCGCAGCTTGCGCCATACGGCCTTCGCGGCGTTGTGTCCCGACATGCCGTGCACGCCCGGGCCCGGCGGGGTCGCCGACGAGCAGATGAAGACGGCCGGGTGCGGAGTGCCGTACGGGGACAGGGAGAGCTTGGGACGCAGCATGGTCTGGAGCCCGGTGACCGCGCCGGAGCCGATGTCGCCGCCGACGTAGTTGGCGTTGCGCGTGGCCAGTTCGGGCGGACCCGCGGTGGCACGGGCGAGGACGCGGTCGCGGAAGCCCGGGGCGAAGCGCTCCAGTTGGCGCTCCATGGCGTCGGTGAGGTCGCCGGTCCAGCCGCTGGGCACATGGCCGTAGGCCCAGAACACGTGCTTCCCGGCAGGGGCCCGACTCGGGTCGACGACGCTGGGCTGCACGGTGATCATGAACGGCCTGTCCGGTGCGCGGCCCTCCCGGGACGCGGCGCGCAGCGCGGTGCCGATCTCCGCGCTGTCGGCGCCGATCTGCACGGTGCCCGCGGCGCGCGCCTCCTTCGCGGTCCACGGCACGGGGCCGTCGAGGGCGTAGTCGACCTTGAAGACGCCCGGGCCGTAGCGGTAGCCCTCGTAGTAGTTGCCGAAGCCGGCGATGCGGGCCAGGGCGGTGGGCGAGGTGTCGAAGACGTACGCGCGGGCGGGCGGCAGGTCGTCGAGCCGCTTGACCTCGTAGTCGGTGTGGACGCTCCCGCCGAGATCCTTGAGGTACCCGGCGAGCGCGTCGGAGATGGCCTGGGAGCCGCCGCGGGCCACCGGCCAGCCGCGGGCGTGTGCCGCGAGGGCGAAGACCAGACCGATGGCTCCGGTGGCGAAGCCGCCGAGCGGGGCCATGACGTGCGCGACGAGCCCGGCGAACAGGGTCTTGGCGCGTTCGTCGCGGAAGCGGCGCATCAGCCAGGTCGACGGGGGCAGGCCGACGAGACCGAAGCGGGCCAGGGTGAGCGGGTCGCGGGGCAGCGCGGTCGCGGGCAGGGACATGAAGTCGCGGGTCAGGGTGTCCCACTTGGGCAGGAACGGCTCGACGAGCCTGCGGTACGTCCCCGCGTCGCGTGGTCCGAACGAGGCGGCCGTCTCGGCGACCGACCTCGACAGCACGGCGGCGGTGCCGTCGGTGAAGGGGTGTGCCATGGGCAGGTCGGCGTGCAGCCACTCCAGCCCGTAGCGCTCCAGGGGCAGGGCGCGGAACGCCGGGGAGTTGATGCCGAGTGGGTGGGCCGCGGAGCACGGGTCGTGCAGGAAGCCGGGGAGGGTGAGCTCCTCGGTGCGGGCTCCCCCGCCGACGGTGCCGCACGCCTCGAAGACGGCCACGGAGAAGCCGCGGCGGGCCAGCTCCACGGCAGCCGTCAGTCCGTTCGGCCCCGCACCCACTACGACCGCATCGAGCATCGACGGCACCTTCGGACCCCTTCGTCAGCCGATGGCCAGAGGATCAGGATATGCCGGGGGACCGACAGTCCCGGGGCGCGGGGGTAAGTCGCACCGCTTCGGCCCGGCGTCGCGTCAGGCCTCGCCCGTCAGCAAGCCCCTCACCCTGCGGGCCGTCGCCGCGTCGCGGGCCGCGGTGAAGGGGAGGGTGTTGCCGCCCCTGATGCGGAACGGTTCGCCGGTGAGAGTCAGATGGACGCCGCCCGCCTCCTCGACCAGCAGCAGGCCCGCCGCATGGTCCCAGGCCGCCTCCCAGGAGAACGCCACGGCGTCCGACTCGCCCCGGGCGACGGCGAGGTACTCCAGGCCGGCCGAGCCGCACCGGCGTGGTGCGACGCCGTCCGTCCACAGTCCCTGCAGGCCGCGCTTCTGCTCGGGCGTCGTGTAGTCGGGGTGGGAGGTGGCCACTTGGAGGTCGCGGCCCGGGTCGGGGGCGCCCGCGTGCAGCCGCTCGCCGTCGAGGAACGCGCCCCGGCCGCGTATCGCCGTGGCCAGTTGGTCCCGGGCCGGTGCGTAGGTCCAGGAGGCGAGCAGCACGCCGCTCCTCGCGAGCGCGACCAGCATGCAGAAACCGGGGTCGCCGTGCACGAACTGCCGGGTGCCGTCGACGGGGTCGACTATCCACACCGGTGTGTCGCCCTGCAGCGCCTCGTACGACGCCGGGTTGGCGTGGACCGCCTCCTCGCCGACCACTACGGAGCCGGGCAGAAGGGCGCCGAGCACCCCGGTGAGGTACTGCTCGGCCAGCCGGTCGGCGTCCGTGACCAGGTCGTGCGGGCCGGCCTTCTGGTCGACCTCGTGCGCGGCGAGCCGCCGGAAGCGCGGCATGACCTCGGTGGCGGCGGCCTTGCGCACCGCCTCTTCCACGTCACCCGCGTGCCGGTCGAGAAACTCGTCGATGGTTTCCGTGCCTTCGATCATGACTCCATGAGAGCACGCGGGACCGACAATCCCCACCGGTCTATTGAAGGGCGAGTGGAATCGCCGTGAACATCGGGGTCCAAAGGCGACGGACGCTCAACTCGTGACACGGGGCGGCGTCGTACGCCTTGCCGCCGCCGTCACCGTCCCACCGCGTACCCCTGCATCCCCCGGGGATTGGCCGCCGCCGACAGCACTCCCGTCTCCGGTTCCCGCGCCACCGCGCACAGCCGTCCCTCCGACCACGGCTCCCCCACCGTCACGTCGTGTCCCCGCCGACGTAGTTCCTCGACCACCCCGGGATCCATGCGCGCCTCCACCGTGAGGCTCCCCGGCCGCATCCCGCGCGGATAGAACGACCCGGGGAAGCTGTCGTTGTGCCAGTTCGGGGCGTCGATCGCGCCCTGGAGGTCGAGGCCGCCGCGGACCGGGGAGCGCAGGGCGACGGCGAGGAAGAAGTGGAGCTGCCACTGGTCCTGCTGGTCCCCGCCGGGTGTGCCGAAGGCCAGGACGGGGACCCCGGCGCGCAGGGCGATCGAGGGCGTGAGGGTGGTGCGGGGGCGGCGGCCGGGGGTGAGGGAGTTCGGCAGGCCCTCCTCCAGCCAGGTCATCTGGAGCCGGGTGCCGAGCGGGAAGCCCAGTTCGGGCACGACCGGGTTGGACTGGAGCCATCCGCCGCTGGGAGTGGCGGCGACCATGTTGCCCCAGCGGTCGACGACGTCGAGGTGGCAGGTGTCGCCCCGGGTGCCGCCGTCGGGACCGGTCTCGGGCTCACCCGGCACGGGTGACGTCGGGTTCTTCGCGACCGTGGGCTCCCCGACTCCCATCGGGCTGAACCCGGGCTCGTCGGTGAGGACCACACGCGCGTGTGCGCTGAGCCGCGGGGCGCGCCCGCCGGGACTGCCCGGCCGCAGCTCGTACGAGGCCTTGTCGCCGACGAGTTCACGCCGCCCCGCGTTGTACTCGGCCGACAGCAGCTCGCCGAGCGGAACCTCGGCCGCGTCCCCGTACCAGGCCTCCCGGTCGGCCATGGCCAGCTTGCAGCCCTCGACGAGCAGATGGACGTACTCGGCGGACCCGTACCGGGGCAGCTCGGGGGGCAGCAGGGCGAGCTGCTGGAGGAGGACCGGGCCCTGGCTCCAGGGGCCGGCCTTGCACAGGGTCCAGCCGTTCCAGTCGTACGTCGCCGGCGCCTCGTAGGCCGCGGACCACCCGGCGAGATCGCCGGCCGTGAGCGTGCCGGTGTGGCGCGAGCCGCTGGTGTCCATGGTGGGTCGCCGCGCCTGCCGTACGAGGGCCTCGGCGATGAATCCGGTACGCCACACCTCGCGCGCGGCCTCGATCTGCGCGACCCGGTCGCCCGCCCCCGCCACCTCGTCGACCAGCCGCTTCCAGGTGGCGGCGAGGGCGGGGTTGCGGAACAGCTCGCCGGGCCGTGGGGCCTTGCCGCCCGGCAGATACACCTCCGCCGACGAGGTCCACTCCGTCTCGAACAACTCCCGTACGCTCTCGACGGTCGCGCCGACGTTCTCCACGGGCGCGTGACCGTCCTCCGCGTACCCGATGGCGTACTCGAGCACGTCGGCGAGGGACTTGGTGCCGTGGTCGCGGAGCAGCAGCATCCAGGCGTCGAAGGCGCCGGGGACCGCGGCGGCGAGGGGTCCGGTGCCGGGGACGAGTTCCAGGCCCAGCCCCTTGTAGTGGGCCACGGTCGCCCCGGCGGGCGCGACGCCCTGCCCGCACAGCACCCGCACCTCCCCACCGGCGGGCGCGAGCAGGATCGGCACCTCGCCGGCGGGCCCGTTGAGGTGCGGCTCGACGACGTGCAGCACGAAGGCACCGGCCACCGCGGCGTCGTACGCGTTGCCGCCGTCCTCCAGCACCGCCATCGCCGACTGCGAGGCCAGCCAGTGGGTGGAGGACACCATGCCGAAGGTGCCCTGGAGGGTGGGGCGGGTGGTGAACATGTGGGCTCCGACCTCGCTGCTCAGGGGAGTTCGGGGCGGAGCTCTCCTCCGCCCGGTCCCGCAGCAGGTTATCGATCGCGGGCGCGGGACGAGCAGCCGTCGTGGGTGCGGACGGAGGTCCTACTCCCTGTCGAGGACACCAGGGGTGTCGTGCAGGACCACGCTCTGCTGGAGCGGGACGCGTTCCCGGCCGACCGCGTTGACCGGCGCCGCCGGATCGGCCGTGCCGAAGGAGATGCCGAACAGCAGCTTGAGCTCTTCGGGAACGCCCAGGAACTCCCGGACGGTGTCGGCGTAGACGCCGAGTATGGTCTGCGGGATGCCCGCCAGCCCCCGGGCCGCCAGCGAGAGCAGGAAGTTCTGTGCGTACATGCCGATGTCCCCGGCTGTCCGTACCCCGTCGCCGAGGGCCGGCATGAACAGCAGGGCGACGTGGGGCGCGCCGTAGAACTCCAGGTTCTCGCGGACCGCCGCCCGCCTGCCCTCTCGGTCGGAGCGCGCTATCCCCCGGGCTCCGTAATGACTCGCGGCCAGGGCCTGGGCGCGCTCGAGATAGACACCTTCACCGTAGTCGGCGGTGAAGTCCGGGGAGGTCCGGCCCTTTTCCTCGGCCCGGAGGAGTTCCCCGCTCAGCGCGGACCGCTGCGCACCCGAGACGACGTGCACGGTCCACGGCTGGGTGTTGCTGTTCGAGGGGGCCGTCTGGGCGTCCTCCAGTACGCCACGGATGTCCGACGGGGACAGGGGGGTGGCCAGGAAACGGCGGGGGGAGCGTCGCGCGCGTGCGATGTCGGTGAAGGGTGATGCGGTGCCGGTCAAGGCTCTTCTTCCTCTCGGTGCGACGTGGGGGGACGGCGCGCTCTTCGTGTTCGCGTGGGTGGGGGTGAAGTGGCTCAGCGGTGGGCGGCGCGGTTCATCTCGACGACGTCGTCGACGGTGGGGTCGGCACCGAGGGCGGCGAAGCGTTCGGGGAGGCTGTCGCGAATGGCGGCGTCCTTGGCGCGGTCGGCCGCGGCCAGGGCCGCCGGAAGCTCGTCGAGGGTCAACTCGGTGCAGTAGGCGGGGCTGTTGGGCTGCTGGCGCCAGGAGTCGGCCAGGGTACCGGCGTCGTAGGGGTCGAAGCCCGTGTCGTCCACGAGCTGCATGGCCACCTTCCGCGCCTCCTCGGAGTCGCCGGCGACGGGGATGGCGATACGGCCGGGCGTTCCTGCCGGGGCGCCCTTGGCCCGCTGGGTCTCGGCCAGGGCGGCGTTCCACGCCTTGACCACGGGACGGCCGAGCTGCTCGGCGGTGTACACGCTCTCGACCTGGCCGTTGTCCACGGCCTCGATGGGCTCGCTGAGCATGCCGGGGTAGTAGTTCGAGGTGTCGATGACCACCGTCTCGGCGGGGACCGAGGCGAACAGGTGCGCCAACTGTCCCACCACCCCGAACGGGATCGCCAGGATGATCACGTCCGGGCCCTGGACCGACTCCTCCAGGTCCACCGCACGGACCCCGGACCCCAGCACCTCGGCCGGGACGGCCTCGGGGCCGCGGACATGGGCGACCTGGACGTCGTGACCGGCCGCGCTGAGCTTGACGGCGAGATTCCCGCCGATGGCACCGGTGCCTATAACAGTGATTTTCACGATTTGTCCTTCTGGAGGTTGCGCTGCGCCCGTGAGGGCGGAACGAGGTGACAGGTATGTGGGCCGCGCCGGTCGGCCGGGGCGTGGGTGGGGGCGGTTACGCCTGGGCGTGCCGTTCGCGGTAGCCGGTCGCGATCAGGGCGCGGAGCCGGTCGAGGGAGTCCTCGTCGGGACCGTTGCCCTTGATCCAGGCGAGGGAGCAGGCCGCGAGGAACAGGTCGTAGCCCCGTACCGAGGCGCGTACGTGTCCGGCGTGCTGGGCTGCTCGTACGTACTGGTCGGTGGCGGTGATGAGGATGTCGCAGGGGATGGTGAGCGGGCTGTCCGGCTCGTGCGCCCGGGCCGCGGCCATGAGCGGTTCCGGAAGGCCGCTGTAGGCGCTGAAGTACTCCTCCATCGCCCGCAGCCACTGCTCCAAGGCCTCGGCGGGGTCGCCGAGTTGCTCGATGTCCGCCTGGCGGGCCACGAGTTCCTCGGAGCGGGTCTGCAGCACGGCCGCGAGCAGTGCCTCCCGGGTGGGGAAGTGCCGGTACAGGGTGCCGGGACCGACACCGGCCTCCTTGGCCACCGCCTCCAGGGAGGTGCCGACGCCGTGCCGCAGGAAATGACGCTGCGCGGTCTCCAGCAGGGCAGCACGGTTGCGCTGGACGTCCGCGCGGGGCTTGCGTTCGCGCTGTGCACCGGCGCTCATGCGCCCTCCTGCCTGCCGTCACTCTGCGACCGCATCAAAACGGATGCTGCCTCCGTACGTCTTCGAGAGTAAAGCGGAGGCGGCATCCGGTCAAATGGGCGGCCCGGCCACGAGGCCCAGCGGCCGGGACCTCAGGGGGTGAGCTGCTGGTGTCCGATGACGGAGAGCAGTTCGAGTTTGCTGTGGCTTTCCGTGCCGGGGCGGGTGGTCAGCACGACCAGGATCTGGGCGCGGTTCTCGGTGTAGAGGAGCTGGGCGTCGACGTCGATGCGGCCGAGTTCGGGATGCAGGAGGGTCTTGCAGTCGTCGTAGCGCTGGGCGACCTCCTGGAGTTCCCACATGCGGACGAACTCGGGGCTGTGTTCCTGGAGTTCGGCGAGGATCCGGGCGGCTCGGGGAGTGTCGCTGCCATTTGTCAGCGCGGCCCGCAGGCGTGCTGCCTGGGCACGGCCATGGCGTTCGTGGGACTCCTCGGGAACCGTCAGACGCTCGGCCGGGTCCATGAACCAGCGGTAGAAGCCGCTGCCGGCCAGACCGGTGTGACGGGTCAGGTCGCCGAGCAGCGCGACGGCCGGCGGGTTCATCGCGAGCGTGTCCACCAGATCGGTCTGCACGAGGGCCGGAGTGTCGTCCAGGCTGTCCAGGACCCGCATCAGGGTCGGGCTGACGTGTTCGGAGCGGCGGAAGCGGGCCGGGGCGTGGTGACCGATGAGGGCGAAGAGATGGTCGCGTTCGTCCAGGGTCAGCCGCAGCGCCCGGGCGAGAGCCGCGGTGATCTGCACGGAGGGCTGCGGAGCACGCTGCTGCTCCAGCCGGGCGTAGTAGTCGGTGGACATGCCGGCGAGCTGGGCGACCTCCTCGCGGCGCAGGCCCTGGGTACGCCTGCGCGGCCCCTCGACCAGGCCGACGTCACGGGGACGCAACGTCTCACGCCGACGGCGCAGGAATTCGGCCAGTTCCTTCTTGTCCATGGCCCCATCCTCGCCGCATCCCGCCCGCCTATCCAGAGACCACCGATCCATGGCTGAGCAGTCGGGCGCTCGCAGCGAGACGGCCTGATGGCCGCATGACCTGCATGACCGGCATGACCTGCTTGAAGTGCATGACTCCCGGGAGATTCACCGACCGTCGGCGGTGCGCCGCAGGCCGTCGGCGTGGAGGACGGCCTGCGGGGACGGCCTGCGGGGTGAGCCTCGTAGGTCGGTCAGATGCCGCTGAGCATGGCGAGGACGTCGTCGTAGGAGCCGTTGGCCTGCGCGTCGCGGAGGAACCGGGCGCGCTCGACGACCAGCTCCTTCGTCTCCGGCTTCTCGCGCAGCAGGTCGAGGGTCTCGGTGAGGAAGTCGTCCAACGGCATGGAGTTCTCGTCGTCCTGCTGGCCGAGCAGAGTCGTGCGCACGCCCGGCGGTACCACCTCGATCACCTGGACGCCGGCGTCGGCACCGGCGAGCTGGACGCGCAGGCTCTCGGAGAAGGAGTGCAGCGCGGCCTTGGTCGCGCTGTAGGTCGGCGTGATCGGGAACGGTACGTACGCCAGAGCCGAGGTGACGTTCACGACGACCGCGTCGTCCTTGCCCACCAGCAGCGGCAGGAAGCCGTACGTCATCCGGATCGTGCCGAGCAGGTTGATCGCGATGTGATCCTCGGCGACCTGGAGTCCGGCCGGGTCGAGGACGTTCTCCCGCAGCATGATGCCGGCGTTGTTGACCAGGACGTTCAGTCCCGGGTGGCTCGCCGCCACGCTCTCGCGGGCCCGGGCGATCGAGTCGGGGTCGGCGACGTCGAGGACGAGCGCGTCGATGCCCGGGTGCTCGGCCGTGATCTCGTCGAGGAGCTCCTTGCGCCGGCCGGCGACGATCACCTTGTTGCCGGCCTCGCGCAGGCGCAGGGCCAGGCCGAGGCCGATGCCCGAGGTGCCGCCGGTGATCAGGATGGTGTTGCCGGTGATCTTCATGTGGGGGTCCCGCTCCTTCGGTACGGCGGGCCGGTGAGCGCCCGCGGCTTCGAACGTAGGGGCGCCCGCGCAGGGGCGGGAGAGGAAGGTTTATCCATGGATCGGCGGTCTCCGCCTCGTGAAGCGGCTGTACGACGGTGCCCGGGAGGAGGAGTCGATGTGCAGCAGTAGGACATCGCCGGTGGGGCCTGGCTACTCCACGCGCGGCGGGATCTCCGCGTAGGCATGGAGCCGGTGCCGGCTCGATGAACGCCGCACAGCCGACTCCGCGCAGGCGGTGGCCCTCCGCCCTGTCACACCGGCGGCCGTCTGCCCGCCGTGAGCAGATGCCCGCTCGCCCCCAGCAGTGTCGGCTCCGACTCGATGTGCCGGCACGCGGCCAGCACGGCCTCGCGCCGGTCCGGGTCGTCCAGCCAGTCCCCGAGGCCGGCCATCAGCCAGGCGACGCCCTCGATGCCGTACTGGCCCTCCACGGCCAGTCGCGCGTCGGTGAACTCCTCGGTCACCTCGTTCGGCGCGGCGAAGTGGGCGACGGTGAAGAAGCCCTCGTCGTGGTGGGGGTGCCGGCCGTCCACGAGGACGGCGTCGGTGCGTTCGCGGTGTTCCGGGGTGAAGTAGCGCTCCTCGCGCAGCAGGTCGTGCAGTTGTGCGTACCGGTTGATGGTGGCCGCGACCACGAGCCCGCCCGGCCGGACCACCCGGACCGCCTCGGCCAACGCCCTTACCCGGTCGGCCTGTTCGGGCAGGTGGTACAGCGGGCCGAGCAGGAGCACCACATCGTACGAGGAGTCGGACGCGGCCAGCTCGCGCGCGTCCCCGAGTCGAGCGGCAACCCCCGGCAGCCGCGAGGCCTGTTCGACGTGGAGCGGTACGGGGTCGACGAGTTCGACCGTGTATCCGTCCCGCGCGAGCCATTCCGCGTGCACTCCGCTCCCGCCGCCGACGTCCAGTACGCGCGCGGGTGCGGCCGGCAGCAGTCTGCGCAGTACGTCCTGGGTGCGCCAGAACTCCAGCCGCCCGATGGGTGTTCCGCCCTCTCTGAGCCGGGCGTCCTCCTTGCCCCGGGCGTAGTAGGCGAGGATCTCCTGGCGCATCCGCGGTGATGTCTCGGTCATCGCCTCATGGTGCTGATCCATGGCCCGAGCCGACAACGGAATTTCAGGAACCGCGTGCCGTCACCAGTCCCGACTCGTAGGCGAACACGACCAGTTGGGCACGGTCCCGGGCGCCCAGCTTCGTCATCGCTCGGCTGATGTGCGTCTTGGCCGTGAGGGGGCTGATCACCATGTGCTCGGCGATCTCCTCGTTCGTCAGGCCGCGGGCGGCCAGGGCCGTGACCTCGCGTTCGCGGCGGGTGAGGCATTCCAGGCCTGGCGCGGTGGACCGGTCGGGGGGCCGGGAGACGAACTCGCCGATCAGGGTGCGGGTGACCGCGGGGGACAACAGGGCCTCGCCCCGGGCCACCACCTCGATGGCCTGGAGCAGGTCGGCCGGCTCGGTGTCCTTCAGCAGGAAGCCGCTCGCGCCCGCCCGCAGCGCCTCGAAGACGTACTCGTCGACGCCGTAGTTGGTGAGGATCACCACGCGGACCCCGGCCAGCTCCGGATCCGCGGCGATCCGCCGGGTCGCCTCGATGCCCGTCATCACCGGCATCTGTACGTCGATCAGCGCGATGTCGGGCACCTGCGCGCGCACCAGCTCCACGCCCCGCTCCCCGTCCGCCGCCTCTCCGACCACCTCGATCCCGTCCTCGGCGTCGAGCAGGGCCCGGAACCCGGCCCGCATCAATGCCTGGTCGTCGACGAGCGCCACCCTGATCACGCCCACACCTCCACGCGCCCCACCATGCCGCCCTTCGCCCCGATCACGCCGACTCCCGAAGGACCCACGCGGGGCCCACCCACCGAGAACCCCGCCCACGCCCGCGCACAAGACCCCGCACATACCGGGGACCCGTCGCGCACCCCGAGAAGCCACCCTCCGCTCACACCGACTCCCCCACCCCCAACGGCAGTTCCGCCCGTACCGAGAACCCGCCCTCCTCCCGCGGCCCGGTGTGCAGCGTCCCGCCCAGTGCCGTGACGCGTTCGCGCATGCCGGTCAGGCCGTGGCCGGGCTGCGGTGGGCAGTCCGGACGGGCGGCCCCGTCGTCGTCCACGCGTATCGCCACGTCGTCCTTGCCGTAGGCCAGTTCGACCCGTACCTTCGCCGGGCCCGCATGCCGGGCCGCGTTCGTCAGGGACTCCTGGACGATCCGATACACGGCCCGGTCCAGGGGGGCGGGCAGGGCGCACTCCTCGCCCGTCACGCTCAGTTCGACGGCGAGGCCCGCCGCCCGCGCCCGCTCCACGAGCAGCGCCGGGGTGCCGGTCGGCTCGTCGGTGCGCAGGATCTCCAGCGTGGCGCGCAGCTCGCGCATGGCCTCGCCGCCCGCTTCCTGGATGGCGAGCAGGGCGGGAGGCACCTCCTCGCCGCGCTTGCGCGCCAAGTGGACGGCCACGCCGGCCTGGAGCTTCACGATGGAGATGCTGTGAGTGAGGGAGTCGTGCAACTCCCGGGCTATCCGCAGCCGTTCCTCCCCGGCGCGACGCAAGGCCGCCTCCTCCCGGGTCCGCTCGGCCTCCAGGGCACGCTGTTCGGTCTGGCGCAGATACGCCTGCCAGTTGCGGCCGGCGAGACCCGTCACCACCGCGCACACGAACCAGCCCGCGAGCAGCGCGGTCTTCTCGATCGCCTCCTGGGCCGTCGGACCCGTCGCCGCGTACGCCCCCAGGAAGATCCCGCTCGCCCCGGCCGCCCAGCCCCGGTGCCCCAGCTGGGACGCCAGATGCACGGCGGCGAAGACGGACAGCGCGCCAAGCGGTCCGGGGTGTGCGTGCAGGACGTACGCGGCCCCGGTCACCGTGGCCACGGCGAGCACCACGAGCGGGACCGCGCGATAGAACGCGAGGGCGACCGCACTCACCACGAGGAGCCCGTGGTCGAGGGCGGTCGTGTCCGCGTCGAAAGCCGCCACGGTCACGACGAGGGCGCCGACCACGACCGTGAGGGCCAGGTCGGCGAGCCGCTGGGAGATGGCCGAATCGACCGGGTGCCCGCTCATGCCCACACGCTAGACCGCCGCACCGACACCGGCGTCAGCCCTGTGGACAACTCCTTGGCTACTCCCCCCGTAGTAGCCCCGGACCCGCCCCGCACTCGTCGGCGCAGCGCCAACTCCCTTCAGCCGTACGACGACCGCAACCCGGACCGGAGCGCACGCTGCTGTGCATGTCCACACCCTTCCGCTACACCGAGCCCCTGCCGCCCAAGGCCGCCACCGGCCGTGTCGCCGAGGTCTACGAGCAGGTGTCCCGCGACTTCGGCATCGACGAACCCGCCACCTTCGTGGTCCTCTCCTCCGCGCCGGAGCTCCTCGCCCCCACGTGGGCGCTGATGCGCGAGTCGCTGATCGCGGGCCCCGGCAACCGCACCGGCAAGGAGCTGGCGGCGCTCGGGGTGTCGCTGGCCAACCGCTGTCCGTTCTGCGTGGACGCGCACACCATGCTGCTGCACGCCACCGGTGACCACGCACTCGCCGAGCGCGTCGCCCGAGGGGAGCGGCCCAAGAAGGAGGAGCACGCACGCGTGCTGGAGTGGGGCAGGCACACGCGCGTGCCGGGCGGCCTCGACGCGGCGCCGTACCCGTTCCCGCGCGAGCACGCTCCGGGCTACCTCGGCACCGCGTTCGCCTTCCACTTCATCAACCGGATCGTGTCCGCCCTGCTCACCGAGAACCTGCTGCCGGGCAACGCCCAGCGCTTCCGGGCCGTCCGCTCCCTCGGGGGCCGTACCCTCGCCCGGACCGTACGCCGGCCCGCGCGGCCCGGCGCGTCCCTCGCTCTGCTCGACCTGCCCGACCCCGGCGAAGCCCCCGCGTGGGCGGACGGTACACCCGTCGGACTCGCGTACGCGGCGCTGCTGCGGGCGGCCATGGCGGGCGCCGGCCTCCTCGGCGTCGACGACCAGGACCTCGTGGAGGAGACACTGCTGGACTGGGACGGGTCGCACCCGCCGCTCGATCCGAGCGGTTTCCCGGACCGGCGGGAGCGCCCCGGTGCGCGTCTGGTGCTGCTGGCCGCGCTCGCGCCGTACCGGATCACCGACGAGGACGTGGCGGCCTGGCGGCGGCCGGAGCACACCGACGAGCGTCTGGTGCACCTGGTGGCCTACGGGGCGTTCCTGGCCGTGGACCGTGTCGAATCGGCCCTCCACCGGCCCATCGCCCGGACATAAACGGACACATGACGCATCGGTTGCAGGGTGCGGTGACGGCACAGGTACGGAGCGAGTTCGGACTTCCGCCCCACAGGCAGACATGTGAAACTGGCGTCCCGTCCGCAGTGCGGACCCCTCCGCACCGTCCGTCCCCCACGAAAAGTGCGCCGTGCGAACTCTTTCCCTGCCGATCGCGCTCACCGCGCGCATCTCGCCCGTAGTCGTGCTCGCCGCGGCGGGCTGGGTGTTGACGTCGGGTCCGGCCACCACCACGCCGGCCGCCGAGAAGGAGTCGGCTCCGCGGTCCGCCGGCGAGTCCCCCTCGGGCGCGTCCACGGCGGCACCCACGAAGCGGTACGCCGCCGCCCCCGCACCCTGCGGCAGCATCAGCACGGCCACCATCAAGTCGCTCGTGCCGGGCGCCAAGACGGCCGGCAAGGAGATCCCCTCCACGGACACCACGCTGCGCCGCACCTGCTCCTGGAACGCGCTCAAGGGATACGACTACCGCTGGCTCGACGTGTCCTTCGAGATCACGGAGTCCGATGTGGCGGCCGCCAAGTCGTACAAGGAGAACATCTCCGAGAAGAGCGGCGGCGGGGGCGTGCCCGGGGTCGGCGACGCGGGGTACTCGGTGGTGAACCTCACGACCCAGGACAAGCAGCAGACCCGCGAGGGCGTGGTCATGATCCAGGTGTCCAACGCGCTGGTGACCGTGACGTACAACGGCAGCGACTTCGAGTCGAAGAAGGCGCCCAGCACGGACGAGATCAACAAGGGCGCCATCAAGGCCGCCAAGGAAGCGGTGGCGGCGCTGGAGAGCGGTCAGAAGACCTGAGTCGGTGGACCCGGGGCCGATCCGACCGCCCTCCACGCGCGCGTGACCCGCACGCTCAGGCCGCGATGCCCTCCTGCTCCCTGCCCTTCGGCAGCATCAGCGCGATGTACAGCAGCAGGGACGCGCTCAGGCCCACCGCCCAGCCGTAGTCGGCCAGCGGCTTGAGGAACGGGATCAGACCGTCGGTCGGGAACGGCCCGGTCTTCTTGCCGTCCGCGCCCACGGCCGAGTACGAGCCGCCGACCGCGAGCAGACCGCCGACCACGAAGGCGGCGATCGCCCGCCAGTTCCAGCCGTTGGTGTACCAGTAGCGGCCGCCGGGCGTGTACAGGTCCACGAGGTGCAGGACCGTGCGCCGCACGATCCAGTAGTCGGCGATGAGGATGCCCGCGACCGTGCCGAGCAGACCGCCGACCACGCCGAGCCAGGTGAAGATGTAGAACTCCGGCGTGGAGATCAGCTTCCACGGGAAGATCAGGACGCCGAGGACGCCCGTGATCAGCGCGCCGGTGCGGAAGTTGATGAACTTCGGGGCCAGGTTGGACAGGTCGTACGCCGGTGAGACCACGTTCGCCGCGATGTTCACGGAGACGGTGGCGACCAGCACGATGACGAGCGCGAAGAGCAGACCGAAGGCGTTGTCCGTCTTGGCGGCCAGCGCGACCGGGTCCCAGATGGCCTCGCCGTAGATGGCCTCGGATCCGGAGGTGACCAGCACCGCGAGGACCGCGAACAGGGTCATCGTGGTGGGAAGTCCCAGGGCCTGGCCCCAGGTCTGCGCCTTCTGACTGGCACCGAAGCGGGTGAAGTCGGGGATGTTCAGCGACAGAGTGGCCCAGAAACCGATCATGCCCATGAGGGAGGGGAAGAAGACCGGCCAGAAGTCGGCGCCCCAGCCGAGCTTGGACGGCTGGTCGAGCAGCGCGCCGAAGCCGTCGGCCTTGACCGCGATCCAGATCAGCAGCACGAGGGCACCGGCGATCACGAAGGGCGCGGCCCAGTTCTCGAAGCGCCGCAGAAACTCCATACCGCGGTAGATGATCGCGATCTGGAGCGCCCAGAACAGCACGAAGCAGAGCCACAGGGGCCAGGGGTTGCCGGCGATCTCGGCCGCGTTCTCCCAGTGTCCGCCGGTGAGCTTGGAGCCCAGCGCGAAAATGCCGCTGCCGCCGATCCAGGTCTGGATGCCGAACCAGCCGCAGGCCACGGCCGCCCTGATCAGCGCCGGGATGTTGGCGCCCCGCAGCCCGAAGGAGGCACGGGCGAGGACCGGGAAGGGAATGCCGTACTTGGGTCCGGCGTGCCCGGTGGCCAGCATCGGCAGCAGCACGATGATGTTGGCCAGGGCGATGGTGAACACGGCCTGCTTCCAGTCCATGCCGAGGGCGACCAGGCCGGAGGCCAGGGTCCAGCTGGGGATGCAGTGCGCCATGGAGATCCACAGGGCCGCGAAGTTGTACGTGGTCCACTTGCGCTCGGAGACCGGTACGGGACGCAGGTCCTCGTTGGCGAAGGGGCTGTCGGCGGGGAAGGCTTCGGGGGCGAGTTCGACGCGGCCACCGGTGGACTGCGGTATCGGCGACCCCGGGGGGACTGTTTCGGTCATGGCAGGCCAATCGATCAGAGCGGGACGGGATAGGCCGTGCGGGGGCCTTGGGCCCCCCTCCGCCCCGGGACGGCGGGGAGGAGAGGGGAGAACAAGGTGTGGGGGGTCGGAGATCGCAGGTCAGGCGTTGAGGGCGGGGATGACCTTCGAGCCGTACGCGTCGATGGTCGCTTCCTGGGCGTCGTGCATGTCGTAGACGGCGAACTGGTCGACGCCCAGCTCACGCAGCGCGTTCAGCTTCTCGATGTGCTTCTCGACCGGTCCGATGAGGCAGAACCGGTCGACGATCTCGTCGGGCACGAACGCGGTGTCCGGGTTGTCGGCCCGACCGTGGTGCGAGTAGTCGTACCCCTCGCGGGCCTTGATGTAGTCCGTGAGTTCGTCGGGGACGGCGGCCGAGTGCTCGCCGTACTTGGAGACCAGATCGGCCACGTGGTTGCCGACCATCCCGCCGAACCACCGGCACTGCTCGCGCGCGTGGGCGAGTGCCTCGGGCGAGTCGTCCTCGGTGACGTAGGCGGGGGCGGCGACGCAGATCTTGACCTCGTCCGGCGAGCGTCCGGCGGCGACGGCCGCGTCCTTGACGGCCTTCACCATGTACTCGGTGAGGTACAGGTCGGCCAGCTGGAGGATGAACCCGTCGGCCTCCTCGCCGGTCATCTTCAGCGCCTTCGGACCGTACGCCGCCATCCATACGGGGAGTTCGGCGCCCTCCTTGATCCACGGGAACCTGATCACCGTGCCGCCGAGGTCGGCCTCCTGGCCCGAGCCGAGCGCCCTGATGACCTTCATGGCCTCGCTGATCCGGGCCAGCGTGTTGGGCGTACGGCCCGCGACGCGCATCGCGGAGTCGCCGCGGCCGATGCCGCACACCGTGCGGTTGCCGAACATGTCGTTGAGGGTGGCGAAGGTGGACGCGGTCACCTCCCAGGTGCGGGTGCCCGGGTTGGTGACCATCGGACCGACCTTCAACTTCGTGGTGTTGGAGAGGATCTGACTGTAGATCACGAACGGCTCCTGCCAGAGCACGGCGGAGTCGAAGGTCCACCCGTAGGTGAAGCCGTTGCGTTCGGCCCGCTTCATCAGGCTGATGACCTTCGAGGCGGGCGGATCCGTCTGCAGGACGAGTCCGAAGTCCATCTGCGCCACTCCTAGTTGAGGTACTGACAGGTGGACCGAGGGGTGTACGTGCCGTGCCCGGCGTGCCCGGTGTACTCCCGCTCGGTGATGACGAGTTCGCCGCGCGAGAGAACCGTCTCGACCCGGCCGGTGAGGCGCTTGCCCTCGTAGGCCGAGTAGTCGACGTTCATGTGGTGGGTCTCGGCGGAGACGATCTGCTCGGCGTGCGGGTCGTAGATGACGATGTCCGCGTCGGCGCCCGGGGCGATGGTGCCCTTCTTCGGGTACATGCCGAACATCCGGGCCGGGGTGGCGCAGGCGATCTCGATCCAGCGGCGGCGCGAGATGTGCCCGTCGACGACACCCTGGTGGAGCAGGTCCATGCGGTTCTCGACGCCGGGCAGGCCGTTGGGGATCTTCGAGAAGTCGCCGCGGCCGAGTTCCTTCTGGCCCACGAAGCAGAAGGGGCAGTGGTCGGTGGAGACGACCTGGAGGTCGTTGGTGCGCAGGCCCTGCCAGAGCTTGGACTGGTGTTCCTTCGGACGCAGCGGGGTACTGCACACGTACTTCGAGCCCTCGAAGTCGGGCTCCGCGAGGTTGTCCGTCGACAGGAACAGGTACTGCGGGCAGGTCTCGCCGAAGACGTTGAGTCCCTCGTCACGGGCGCGTGCCAGCTCCGCCACCGCCTCCATGGCCGAGACGTGCACGACGTACAGGGGCGCGCCGGCGACCTGCGCGAGCTTGATGGCACGGTGGGTGGCCTCGGCCTCCAGGAGCGCCTTGCGTACCTCGCCGTGATAGCGGGGGTCGGTCTCGCCGCGGGCCAGCGCCTGCTCGACCAGCACGTCGATCGCGATGCCGTTCTCGGCGTGCATCATGATCAGGCCGCCGTTCTCGGCGGAGCGCTGCATGGCGCGCAGGATCTGGCCGTCGTCGGAGTAGAAGACGCCGGGGTAGGCCATGAACTGCTTGAAGGAGGTGACCCCCTCCTCCACCAGCAGGTCCATCTCCTTGAGCGTCTCCTGGTTCACATCGGAGACGATCATGTGGAAGCCGTAGTCGATGGCGCAGTTGCCCTCGGCCTTGGCGTGCCAGGCGTCCAGGCCCTCGCGCAGGGTGTGGCCGACGCTCTGCACCGCGAAGTCGACGATCGTGGTCGTACCGCCCCAGGCGGCGGCCCTGGTGCCGGTCTCGAAGGTGTCGGAGGCGAAGGTGCCGCCGAACGGCAGCTCCATGTGGGTGTGGGCGTCGACGCCACCGGGGATGACGTACTTCCCGGTGGCGTCGATCGTGCGGTCCGCGGTCCAGCTCTGGGTACCGGGCACGGCGAGGGCGGCGATGCGGCCGTCCTCGATCAGCACGTCGGCGTGGATCTCGTCGGACGCGGTGATGACGAGGCCACCGCTGATGACGGTACGGCTGCTCATGTTCCCTCTCCTGCCAAGGTGGTCGGTTCGGTCAGGGTGCGGTCAGCGGGGGGTAGGCGTCCGGGCGGCGGTCCCGGTAGAACTGCCAGCGGTCGCGGACTTCCCGCAGCTTGGCCATGTCCAGGTCGCGGACGACGAGTTCGGTCTCCTTGTCGCTCGCCACCTCGCCGACGAACTGGGCCTCGGGGTCGACGAAGTACGTCGTCCCGTAGAAGTCGTTGTCGCCCAGCTCCTCCACGCCCACCCGGTTGATCGCGCCCACGAAGTACTCGTTGGCGACGGCCGCCGCGGGCTGCTCCAGCTGCCACAGGTAGGCGGACAGTCCGCGCGAGGTGGCCGACGGGTTGAAGACGATCTCGGCACCCGCGAGGCCCAGCGCCCGCCAGCCCTCCGGGAAGTGGCGGTCGTAGCAGATGTAGACACCGATCCTCCCGACCTTGGTGTCGAAGATCGGCCAGCCGAGATTGCCGGGACGGAAGTAGAACTTCTCCCAGAATCCCGGGACTTGGGGGATGTGGTGCTTGCGGTACTTGCCGAGGTACGAGCCGTCCGCGTCGATCACCGCGGCGGTGTTGTAGAGGACGCCGGGCTGCTCCTCCTCGTACATCGGCAGAATGAGGACGATGCCCAGTTCCTTGGCCAGCGCCTGGAACCGCTTGACGATCGGGCCGTCCGGGATCTGCTCGGCGTACTCGTAGAACGCCTTGTCCTGGACCTGGCAGAAGTACGGCCCGTAGAACAGCTCCTGGAAGCACAGGACCTGAGCACCCTGCGCGGCCGCGTCCCGGGCCGCCTGCTCGTGTACCTGGATCATCGACTCCTTGTCGCCCGTCCACGCGGTCTGGAAGAGGGCGGCGCGAATCACTCTGCTCATCGGGACCTCCGGTCACTCGGTGTGCGAGAAGACTAGGAAGTCCGAAAAGCTCCTCTGAGTTGCACGGTGTCACGTCCGCGGGCCTTGGGCGTGCCACGGTGTCACCCTGTCGTGAGCCCATGTTTCACCGCCGTTTTCCCAGGTCGTGGCATGTTTCAGCCCTGTTGCGCGTCGTGCGCGAGAAGTGCGATGTGCACCGAGGCGGCCTGCTCGAAGTCGTCGAGGTCGACGCCGAGCCGGCCCTGTATGGCTTCCAGCCGCCGGTACAGCGCGGGGCGGGAGACGTGGTGGAGCTGGGCGGTGCGGGACTTGTTGCGGCCGGTGGCGAGGTAGGTGCGCAGCACCGCCAGCAGATCGTCTCCCGCCGCGCACAGCAGTCCGTCCAGCTCGCGCTCGGCGAAGGACTGCACGTGCGGGTCGTCGCGCAACAGCCGTATCAGGCCGCGCAGATGGACGTCCTTGAGGCGGACGACGGCCGGCAGGTCGAGCACCCCCGAGGCGACGGCGTCCGCGACATGCCGGGCCTCGCGCATGCCGGCGGGAACGTCGTCCCACACCGTACGAGGGTCGGCCGCCGCCACGACCATCCCGGTGAGCCGCGCCGCGAAGTTGGCCGTGAGTACGGCGGCGTCCTGGTCCCGGGCCAGGCTCAGCAGGACGGCGGTGGCCCCGTCGGCGAGTTCGGCGACGATTCCCGGCAGCCCCAACAGCCGCAGCACCCGGTCGAGTTCGGCCGGGTCACCGTCCCGTACGACGAGCGGCACGAAGGTGCGCCGGTTCACGGGCAGCCCGGCCGCTCGCGCGCGGGGCAGCAGCTGCCTGGCCGGTACGACCCCGCTGACCAGGTCGGTGAGCAGGCTCTGCGCGGACTGTTCCTCCCAGGTGTGGGCGGAGGTACCGCCGAGCATGCGGTGCAGGACGAGGGACTCGGCGGCTCGGTCGGCGAGGAGGCGTCCCGTGGCCGTGTCGCCCCGGTAGCCGCACAGCATGATCTGGCCCCAGCGTTCCCCGCGCCCGGCGAGTTCGGCGCGGATCCAGCCGTCGCCCTCGCTGCCGCCGGCCTGGCGGGCGATGCGCTCCCAGTCGCGCAGCACGTCGTCCACCGCCGAGCGCTCCCCCGCGGTGGCGAGGACCCGGTGGGCGAGGTTGGTGACGACGACGGGGCAGCCGCTGTGGTGGGCGATCTCGTCCAGCATCCGCTGGAGCGGGGCGCCCGCGGTGATGAGTCCGGTGAGGGCGGTGCGGACGGCCTCGGACATGCTGACGGCGGCGAACTTCCGCCGTACCAGCCGGGCTTGGACCTCCTCCGTCAACTCGGCGAAGGGAAAGGGCCGGTGCAGGACGACCATGGGCAGCCCGCACCGTTCGGCGGCCCGGCGCATCACGTCCGGCGGGGCCGGGAAGGCGCGGCCGAGTCCGAGGACCACGGCCGCGGCCTCCGCGCGGTGCAGGGACCGGATGTACTCGGTCTGCTTGTCGTCGTCACCGGCGAGCAGCACGCCGGTGGTGAGGACCATCTCGCCGCCGCTGAGCATCACGCCGACGTCGGCGGCCTCGGCCACGTGCACCCAGCGCACGGCCCGGTCGAGCTGGCCGGCACCGGCCACCACCTCGGGCTCCCCGGCGAGCACCCGTTCCAGCATGAGGACCTGGCGGACCGACAGGGTCGGCTCCAGAGGTTCCAGGGGCTCCAGGCGCTCCAAGGTGGTGCTCATGACGGTGTTCCCTTGCTGTGGACCTACTGGATGGTGCTCCTCAGAGCGTGTTCGAGGATCGCGGCGCCCTCTTCGGCCTCCGCGACGGTCAGGGACAGGGGCGGGGCGATCCTGAGGGCGCTGGTGTTGTGCCCGCCGCCCTTTCCGAGCAGCAGCCCCTCGGCGCGGGCCGCCTCCAGGACGGCGGCTGCGGCCTGCGGGTCGGCCTCGTCGGTGCCGGGCTTGACCAGCTCGACGCCGAGCATCAGACCGCGCCCGCGCACCTCCCGTACGCCGGGAATCTGCGTGGAGACGGACCGCAGCCGCTCGATGAGCAGTCCGCCGACCCGCCGGGCGTTGCCCTGGAGGTCGTGTTCCAGGAGGTACGTCAGGTTCGCGAGGCCGGCCGCCATGGTGATCTGGGTGCCGCCGAAGGTCGAGATGCTGTTGGAGTCCAGGCAGTTCATGATCTCGCCGCGGGCGACGACTCCGCCGATGGACATGCCGTTGCCGATGCCCTTGGCGAAGGTGAGGATGTCCGGCGGGCCGGACTGCCCGTGCGCCTGCCAGCCCCAGAAGTGGTCGCCGGTGCGGCCCCACCCGGTCTGCACCTCGTCGGCGATCCAGAGGATGCCGCGCTCCTGGAGCACCTCGCGGAAGGCGGCGTAGAGGCCGTCGGGCGGTGAGGTGAAGCCGCCGACGCCCTGGATCGGCTCGGCGATCAGGGCCGCGGGCGGGCGGGTGTGGCCGAGGAGGTCCTTGAGGTCGTCGACGCAGGCCGCGATGAAGTCGTCGTCGCCGAGGGAGGCGTACGGGCCGCGGGTGCGCACGCCTCCGTGGACGTACAGCGTCTGCAGCGGGGACAGTGAGGTGGGTGACCAGCCGCGGTTGCCGGTGATGCCGACCGCGCTGAAGGAGCGGCCGTGGTAGCTGTTGCGCATCGCCAGGATCGTGTTGCTGCGGCGGTAGGTCGTGGCCAGCAGCAGCGCGGTGTCGTTGGCCTCGGTGCCGGAGGTGGTGAAGAAGACCCGGGCGTCCGGGATGCCGGACAACTGGGCGACGCGCTCGGCGAGTTCGACCATCGGCCGGTTCAGGTACAGGGTCGACGAGTGGATGATCCGCCCGGCCTGTTCGCTCACTGCCTTGGTGATCTCGGGCAGGGCGTGCGCGGTCATCGTGGTCAGGATGCCGCCGAAGAAGTCGAGGTACTTGTTGCCCTCGGAGTCCCAGACGTACCGGCCCTCGCCGTGCGTGATCTCCAGCGGCTGCTCGTAGTAGAGGGCGAGCCAGTCGGGCAGGACGGCCCGGTGGCGTCCCAGCAGGTCCTCGGTCACGGCTGCACCAGCCCTTCGTAGGCGTCGGGGCGGCGGTCGCGGTAGAAGGCCCACTGCTGCCGCACTTCTTCGACGAGGTCGAAGTCCAGGTCGCGGACGACCAGTTCCTCCTCCTTGTCGCTCGCCGTCTCCCCCACGAACTGGCCGCGCGGGTCGACGAAGTACGACGTTCCGTAGAAGTCGTTGTCGCCGTACTCCTCGACGCCGACCCGGTTGATGGCGGCGACGAAGTACTCGTTGGCGACGGCGGCCGCGGGCTGCTCCAGGCGCCACAGGTGGGAGGAGAGTCCCCGGTGCGTGGCAGACGGGTTGAAGACGAGCTGGGCGCCGTTCAGGCCCAGCTGCCGCCAGCCCTCCGGGAAGTGCCGGTCGTAGCAGATGTAGACACCGACCTTGCCCACAGCGGTGTCGAAGACCGGCCAGCCGAGGTTGCCGGGCTTGAAGTAGTACTTCTCCCAGAAGCCCTTGACCTGCGGAATGTGGTGCTTGCGGTACTTGCCGAGGACGCTGCCGTCGGCGTCGATCACGACCGCGGTGTTGTAGTAGAAGCCGGACTGCTCGACCTCGAACACCGGCACGACGATCACCATGCCGGTCTCGCGGGCGAGGGCCTGCATACGACTCGTGGTGGGGCCGTCGGGCACCGGCTCGGCCCAGCGGTAGTGCTCCGGTTCCTGGACCTGGCAGAAGTAGGGGGCGTTGAACACTTCCTGGAACCCGATGATCTTCGCGCCCTGTCGGGCCGCCTCGCGGGCGTGCTCCTCGTGTTTCGCCACCATGGACTCGGTGTCGCCGGTCCAGGTGGCCTGGACCAGAGCGGCACGTACGACGTTGGCCATGAGCTGCTCCTTCGGCGGGACGTCAGAGCCTCTACGCCCGTAGATGTAGCCGTAGAGGGACGAACGTAAGCCTCCTGGAGAGGCTTGCCAAGACCATCGTCGTTAACCCGCGAAGTCGATCACGTTTCACACTCCAGTGGAGGAGTGACGCGGCCGGTCAGTGGGTTGTGGGGGACCTGTCAGGCGGAGAATCCGGCGACCCGCAGGGCGTGCACCAGGTCCCAGTGCCGCTCGTCCGAGACGCCTCGCGCGGCGGCCAGCAGGAGCGGCACGAGCGTCCCCGGGCCGGGCTCGGCGCTGCGGGCGGCCTCCTCGGGGGTGCGGACGCGGACGTAGGCGTCGAGGAGCGCGGTGACCTCACGGCGGCGGCCCTCCGCGGCCAGGGCGAGCACGGCGGCGCCGATCTCGCCCGGGGGTCGCGCGACCCCCTGCCTGAGCACCTGCTCGGCGTCCGCGCTCCGCCCGGCCGCGACCAGGGCGTCCGCGGCGGCCACCAGCCGGTCGGCGGGGAGCGAGGCGGCCTCCCACAGCAGGGACGCCCAGTCGGCGCCGAGCCCGGCGTGCTGAAGCTCCGCTGCGAGCAGCGGGAAACGGTCGGCGGGCCAGTGGGCGACCTCGACGAGCAGGGCGTGCGCCTCGCCGGTGCGCCCCTCCGAGCGCAGCCGTACCAGCGTCGCGACCGTCTCGGCGGTCTCCCGCCGCGCCAGCACGTCCGACGGCTCGGGCCACTCCTGTTCACTCACCGCCGGCACCTCCGCGGCCCCGGCGAAACGGGCCCCGCGCAAGGTCCGCCCCTTCGCCACCGGCGCGGCGGGCAGATCGGGCACGGCGGCCGGGGGTACGGCCACGGGGGCGCCGCCCTCGTGGCCCATCCCGGCGAAACGGGCACCGCCACGCCGGCGCTTGCGCTTGGGGGCGGCTGCCTCCGGCGGCGGGGCGGCGGGGGTCGGCTGCGCGGGTTCCACCTCGTGGCGGGTGACCTGGGCCGGGGCCTGCGGGTACGGGGCGTATCCCGAACGGGTCGCTTCAGTGGCACCGTGTTGCGGCGGTACGTCTCCGGGGGCATCCGCCCAGGTGGGAGCCGTCGACTGCGGTGCGCGCCCTGGGTGGAGCGCTTCGGTGTCTGTCTCCCTGACCGCGTCGCGCTGCTGCGGCATGTTCGGCAACTCGGCGCCTCGACCGCCGCCGGCAGAGCCACCCCCGAAGCCCCCCTCCCCGACCCGGCCCCGTCGGATCGCCCGGGCCTGGTCGGTCATCGCCCGGTGATCCAACTCGGCTATCCGGGACTGGAGTTCAGCGCAACGCCGTACGGCGCGCTCGTGGTCGTCGCGAGCCCAGGCGAGGTCCAGGCGGATGGCGTCGGCCTCCTCGTGGGTGGTGGCGGTGGCGAGCCGGCGGCCCAGTTCGGCCTGCCGTTCCGCCGCGTAGCGCTGTTCGCGGAGCATGACGTCGAAGCGGTCGCCGAGGGCGTCCCGGCCGCCGGGGCGGGCGTCGTGGGCGGCCTGGGCGGCGGCGTGCAGGGGGCGGGCCCGCTCCGCCTCGGCGTGGGCCACCTCGGGGCCGTACTCCGCGGCGAGGTCCTGAAGGAGCGCCTCGACCACGTCCCAGGGCGGTACTTCGCGGCCGTCGAGGCAGGCCTGCATACCGTCCGGGTCGCGCTGCCAGAACACCGCGCACCAACCGGCGCCCTGATCCAGGCGCGCCAGTACACCGTCCAGATAGGCCACGAACTCCCGCATCCGGCCCGGGAGTTGATCCACTGCCATCGCTCAACTCCCGTTAGACCGGAGCACTCCGGTCCGTAAGGCAACACCAGCAGTGTTACGAACGGGCTACAGGCAGTTTGCAAAGGCGCAGCAGGTGCCTCCCGGCGCGCTCCCGGTCACTGAGCGAACTCCCGTCACACACCCGCCAACTCGCACAGTCCGGCCAGCTCGTCCATGGACAGCCCGAGCGCCCGGGCGAGCGCGGCCACCGTGAAGAACGCCGGCGTCGGAGCACGCCCGGTCTCGATCTTCCGGAGTGTCTCCGGGGAGATCCCGGCGGTCGTCGCGACCTCCGTCATGCTGCGGCCGCCGCGGGCCTCGCGCAGCAGCCGGCCGAGCCGTTCGCCGCGTTCGTGTTCTTCGGGAGTGAGAGGGGTGCGCACCATGCCCCCATTCTAATACCGGTATAGTAATTGGCATGGTGGAGCTGAAGACGGATACATCGATGGATGCCATGTACGAGGCGGGACAGGTGGTCGGGCGCGCCCTGACCGCCGTACAAGAGGCCGCTGACGTGGGCGTTTCCCTGTTGGAGCTGGACGAGGTGGCGCGTGGGGTACTGCGGGAGGCCGGGGCGTCCTCGCCCTTCCTGGGCTATCGCCCCACCTTCGCCACCACTCCCTTCCCCGCCGTGATCTGCGCCTCCGTGAACGACGCGATCGTGCACGGCATCCCGACCGGCTACCGGCTGCGCGACGGCGACCTCGTCTCGATCGACTGCGGTGCCCAACTCGGCGGCTGGGCAGGGGACTCGGCGATCAGTTTCACCGTGGGCAGGCCGCGCGCCGCCGACCTCCGGCTGATCGAGACCGCGGAGCGGGCGCTGGCGGCCGGGATCGGGGCGGCGGTCGTGGGCAACCGCATCGGCGACATCGCGCACGCGATCGGCACGGTCTGCCGGGACGGCGGTTACGGCATCATGGAGGACTTCGGCGGCCACGGCATCGGCCGCCGTATGCACGAGGACCCGCCGGTGCCGAACGAGGGGCGCCCGGGGCGGGGGCTCGCGCTGCGGCACGGAATGGTGCTCGCGATCGAGCCGATGCTCATCGCCGGCGGCACCGACGAGTACCACGCGGCACCGGACGGCTGGACGCTGAAGACGAACGACGGTTCCCGCGCGGCGCACACCGAGCACACCGTGGCCGTCACCGACGCGGGACCCCGCGTCCTGACGGCGCGCTGAGCAGGCTCTCCGCAAGCGCTCGGTGAACCGGCGTCGCCCGCCGAGCGCTGCGTGTGCCCCGCTCCCCCATCCGTGCGAAGGTGTAACCGGCTGACACCCGGGTTACCCGGCCCCGGCACGTCGATCAGCGAGGGGTGTCCCCGGCCCGCGCGGGGATGCCGGATGGGAACGCCATGACCAGCGGATTCAGCGGACCGGAAGGCTATGACGCCTTCGGAGAGTTCCTCGCCCGTTTCTTCGGCGGGCCGCGTCCCGGCCCCCGGCAGATCAACATCGGCCAGTTGCTGAGCCAGCCGGCCAGGGAGCTGGTGCGGGGCGCCGCGCAGTACGCCGCCGAGCACGGCAGCCGGGATCTGGACACCCAGCACCTGCTGCGGGCCGCGCTCTCCGCCGAGCCGACGAGGACCCTGCTGAGCCGGGCGGGTGCCGATCCCGACACGCTCGCCTCGGAGATCGACGAACGCTCCGGTCCCGTCCAGCACCAGCCGGAGGAGGCCCCGCCGCCCACCTCGCTGTCCCTCACCCCGGCCGCCAAGCGCGCCCTGCTGGACGCGCACGAGCTGGCCCGGGCCCGGGGCGCCGGTTACATCGGCCCGGAGCACGTGCTCAGCGCCCTGGCCGCCAACCCCGACTCGGCCGCCGGGCACATCCTCAACTCGGCCCGGTTCGCCCCCACCGGCCTGCCTCCCGAGGCGGCCCCGGACGGGGGACAGCCGAGCGGCGAGACACCGCGCGGCACGAGCACGCCCACCCTCGACAAGTACGGCCGCGATCTCACCGACCTGGCCCGCCAGGGCCGTATCGACCCGGTCATCGGCCGGGACGAGGAGATCGAGCAGACCATCGAGGTGCTGTCCCGGCGCGGCAAGAACAACCCGGTGCTCATCGGTGACGCGGGCGTCGGCAAGACCGCCATCGTGGAGGGCCTGGCCCAGCGGATCGTCGACGGGGACGTCCCCGACGTGCTGATCGGGCGTCGGGTCTTCGCCCTCGACCTGACCGGAGTGGTCGCGGGCACCCGCTACCGGGGCGACTTCGAGGAGCGGCTGACGAACATCGTGGGCGAGATCCGCGACAACTCGGACCGGCTGATCGTCTTCATCGACGAGCTGCACACGGTCGTCGGCGCGGGCGGAGGCGGCGAGGGCGGCTCCCTGGACGCCGGCAACATCCTCAAGCCCGCCCTGGCCCGCGGCGAACTGCACATCGTGGGCGCGACCACGCTGGAGGAGTTCCGCAGGATCGAGAAGGACGCGGCCCTGGCTCGGCGTTTCCAGCCGATCCTGGTGCCGGAGCCCACCCCCGCGGACGCGATCGAGATCCTGCGCGGGCTGAGCGACCGCTACGAGGCCCACCACCAGGTCCGCTACACCGACGAGGCGCTGGTGGCCGCCGTGGAGCTCTCCGACCGCTACCTCCCCGACCGCCGGCTGCCGGACAAGGCGATCGACCTCATCGACCAGGCAGGAGCGCGGGTACGCCTGCGCGCCCGCACGAAGGGCACGGACGTACGGGCCCTGGAGCGCGAGGTCGAGCAGCTGAGCCTGGACAAGGACCAGGCGGTCGCCGACGAGCAGTACGAGCAGGCCACCCAACTACGCGACCGGATAGCCGAGTTGAAGCAGCGGATCGGCGAGGCCGGCGGGGACGGCGAGGCCGACGAGGGCCAGCACCTGGAGGTCACCACGGAGGCCGTTGCCCAGGTGGTGTCCCGGCTCACCGGAATCCCGGTCAGCAGCCTCACCGAGGAGGAGAAGGACCGGCTGCTCGGCCTGGAGCGGCATCTGCACGGGCGGGTGGTCGGCCAGGACGAGGCCGTACGGGTCGTCTCGGACGCCGTCCTGCGCTCCCGTGCCGGCCTCGCGAGCCCGGACCGGCCGATCGGCAGTTTCCTCTTCCTCGGCCCGACCGGCGTCGGCAAGACCGAACTGGCCCGCGCCCTCGCCGAGTCCCTGTTCGGCAGCGAGGAGCGCATGGTCCGCCTGGACATGAGCGAGTACCAGGAGCGCCACACCGTCAGCCGCCTGGTCGGCGCCCCGCCCGGATACGTGGGCCACGAGGAGGCGGGCCAGCTGACGGAGGTCGTCCGCAGGCACCCGTACTCCCTGCTCCTGCTCGACGAGGTGGAGAAGGCTCACCCGGACGTCTTCAACATCCTCCTCCAGGTCCTCGACGACGGACGGCTCACCGATTCACAGGGCCGCACAGTCGACTTCACCAACACGGTGATCGTGATGACGAGCAACCTGGGCTCCGAGGCGATCATCCGACGCGGCGCCGGCATCGGGTTCGGCGCGGGCGGCTCGGACACGGACGAGGAGGCGAGGCGCGAACAGATCCTGCGCCCCCTGCGCGACCACTTCCGCCCGGAGTTCCTGAACCGTATCGACGAGATCGTCGTCTTCCGCCAGCTGACGGGAGAGCAACTGCGTGAGATCACCAGGCTGTTGCTGGAGCGGACCCGCCGCATGCTCCACGCCCAGGGCATCACGGTCGACTTCACCGACCGGGCGATCGACTGGCTGGCCGAACGCGGCTACCAGCCGGAGTACGGCGCCCGCCCGCTGCGCCGCACGATCCAGCGGGAGGTCGACAACCAGCTGTCCCGGATGCTCCTCGACGGCACGGTCGAGGAGGGCGGCCGAGTGAGGGTAGATGTGGAGGCAGGCACTCTGAAGTTCCGGGGGCCCGAGGATCTTTAGGGGCGCGGGGAACTGCGCGACCAGCCCCCCACGCACCCGCACACGGCTACGAAGCGGGATGGACCACCTGCGCGGAGCCCCCACCCCGCCGCACCGTCTCAGCGGCCGCGAGCCACTTCCCGCCCGGCAACCGCTGCACACCCGTCGCCGCCCCGATCTCCGGGTTCAGCTTGAAGGAATGCCCGATCGCCTCCAGCTGGGACCGCACCCCGCTGCTGTACAGCGCCGGCTCCAGCTCGGTCTGCGCGGCGTTGCGCTGGCTCGCCCGCGGCGCGGCGATCGCGTCCACCAACGGCAGCCCGCGGTCCACGAACTCGGTCAGCACCTGGAGCACGGTCGTGATGATGGTCGCCCCGCCGGGCGAACCCAGCGCCACCACGGGCTGGTTGTGCCGGTCCAGCACGATCGTCGGTGAGATCGAGGACCGCGGCCGCTTGCCGGGCCCCGGCAGGTTCGGGTCGTGCACAGCGGGGTTCGCCGGCACGAAGGAGAAGTCCGTCAGCTCGTTGTTGAGGATGAACCCGCGCCCGGGCACGGTGATCGCACTGCCACCGGTCTGCTCGATGGTCAGCGTGTAGGAGACGACGTTCCCCCACTTGTCGGCCACCGTCAGATGCGTGGTGTTCTCGCCCTCGTACGTCGTCGGAGCCGCGGTGCCCCGGTCCGTGCACGCCCCCGGATTGCGCGGGTCCCCGGGCGCCACCGGACTCGTGAGCACCGAGTCGTCCCTGATCAGGCAGGCCCGCGAGTCGGCGAACCGCTGCGACAGCAGCCCCTTCGTCGGAACGTCCTCGAAGGCGGGGTCGCCGACCCAGCGCCCCCGGTCCGCGAACGCGATCCGGCTGGCCTCGATGTAGTGGTGCAGGTACTGGACCTCACTGGCCTTGGAGAGGTCGGTGTGCTCGAGGATGTTGAGGGCCTCGGCGACCGTCGTGCCGCCGGAGGAGGAGGGCGCGATGGAGTAGACGCCGAGCCCGCGGTAGGAGGTCTTGGTGGGCTTCTGGAGCTTGGCCCGGTAGGCGGCGAGGTCCTTCTCGGACAGCTCGCCCGGCCGTGCGTTCCAGCCCGAACCGGGGTCCACGGGCGGGTGGTTCACCGTGTCGACGATGTCGTCGCCGAGGTCGCCGTGGTAGATCGCGCCGACGCCCTTGCGGCCCAGCTCCTGGTAGGTGCGGGCGAGGTCGGGGTTCTTGAAGGTGGACCCGACGACCGGCAGCTGCCCGCCGGGCAGGAAGAGCTTCGCGGTGTCGGGGAAGTACCGGAACCGCGTCTCGTTGGACGCGGTCTGCGAGCGGAAGGTGTCGTCGACCGTGAACCCGTCCCGGGCGATCCGCTCGGCCGGCTTCAGGACGCTGCCCAGCGATCTGCTGCCCCACTCGCCCAGGGCCGTGGCCCACGTGGCCGGTGTGCCGGGGGTGCCGACGCTCAGCCCACTGCTGACGGCGTCGGCGAAGGCGAGCGGCTTGCCGTTCTCCGTGAACAGGTCGGAGTCCGCGGTCAGCGGGGCCGTCTCGCGGCCGTCGATCGTGTGGACCGTACGGGACTTGGCGTCGTAGTAGACGAAGTAGCCGCCCCCGCCGATGCCGGAGGAGTACGGCTCGGTGACGCCGAGCGCGGCGGCGGTGGCGACGGCCGCGTCGACCGCGTTGCCGCCCTTCCTCAGGACCTCGATGCCGGCGGCGGAGGCGTCCGCGTCGACGCTGGAGACGGCGCCGCTGTAGCCCACGGCGACGGGTACCTTCCCGGGTGCCGGGGCGGCCTGCGGGGGCGCTGCCGCCCCCACCGACACCACGGCGGCCGAGACCGCCAGCACCGACAGTTTCCGTGCGACAGGGCGACGCATCCGTACCTCCAGTCCAGGACCGTCCGCGCAGCGTAACCACATCGCCGGGACCCCGACACCCCCCATCGGGTCAGGTGTCATGCGAATGCCACACATCGAACACCGGTACGTACCAGCCGTGTCGGCCCGCTAGCATGCGCGCACATGACTGACGACGTGCGCAACATCGTCCTGGGTGTGGTGGCGGCGGGCATCAGCGCCGCGCTCGGCTGGCTCGCCCGGACGTATCTGTGGAAGCGGAAACTCCGCCGCAAGCAGGCGTTCTTCGGGCTGCCGGACAACTCCGAGTCACTGCTGGTCGTGAACCGCGGCGCGGGCGGCCCGGACCTGGCGGTGATGCGCTACGACGTGTTCGCCCTCCTGGAGCTCGCCGCGCTCATCAAGGACTGCAACGCCCACGCCCAGGTCCTCGCGCACGACGCGGCACGGCAGGGCTTCGGCGAGCGCACCGAGTTCTGCGTCGGCGGCCCGGCCTCGAACCGCCGTATGGCCGCCCACCTTTCGTCCCTGCTGCCCGGCGTCCGGGTCAATGTGGACGCCGAACCGAGCCCGGACCGCGGCGCCTTCCAGGTGGGCTCCGAGCGCTACCGCGTGGAGGTCGGCACGTCCGAGTACGCCCTCCTCGCCCGGCTCACCGTCGAGCAGAGCAACGGCGCCCGGCCGGTGTTCCTCTTCTGCGGCCAGACCGCGATCACCAACCAGGCCGCGACCCGCTACCTGGCCCGCAACCACGAGCGGTTGACCCGCAAGTACGGCGACAGCACCTTCGTCCTGCTGCTGCGGGTGGTCAACTCCGGGGCGTACGGCCCGGACGTCGTGGAGCTCGTCGCGGACGTGACCCGGGAGGCCAAGACGCCTCTTCCGGCAACCGCGCCTGCACGCAACTCCCACCGCGCCTCCTGAATTGATTCACACGACAACAATCGTTACTCCCACGTAACTTACCGACGGGTTACCTCAGGTAAAGCGTCGAGGTTACCGTCTGGTCACTTTGCATTGACACGAGTAGGGAGTGACCCGTGGGACACCCTCGCAAGGCCCTGCGTACGACCACCGTGGGCGCCGTCTCCGCGACTCTGATCGCCGGAAGCGCCCTCGGACTCGCCCCCACCGCCCAGGCGGCGGACGCCGTCCGCTTCGTAGACATCACCGGGGACGGCGGAACCGTCCTCAAGGCGAACGTCATCACGCCCGCCGGAGCCGACGGCTCCCGGCGCTACCCGCTGCTCGTCCTGCCCACGAGCTGGGGCCTGCCCCAGATCGAGTACCTCGCCCAGGCCCAGAAGCTCGCGGACTCCGGCTACGTCGTGGTCAGTTACAACGTCCGCGGGTTCTGGCAGTCGGGCGGGGAGATAGAAGTGGCGGGCCCTCCCGACACCGCCGACGCGTCCAAGGTCATCGACTGGGCGCTCGCCAACACCCCCGCCGACGCACAGCACATCGGCATGGCGGGCGTCTCCTACGGCGCCGGCATCAGCCTCCTCGCCGCCGCGCACGACAAGCGCATCAAGGCCGTCGCCGCACTCAGCGGCTGGGCCGACCTGATCGACTCGATCTACTCCGGCCGCACCCAGCACGTCCAGGCCGGGGCCCTGCTGGACGGTGCGAGCCTGGTCACCGGCCGCCAGAGCGCCGAAATCCGGCAGATCTTCGACAACTTCTACGCGTCGAACCTGTCGAAGGAGCAGGAGATGATCGATTGGGGGAAGAAACGTTCGGCCGACACATACGTGGACCAACTGAACAAGAACGGCGCGGCGGTCATGATGGCCAACGCGTGGGGCGACACGGTCTTCGCGCCCAACCAGTACGCGGACTTCTACGAGAAGCTGACCGGCCCGAAGAGACTGGAGTTCCGCCCCGGCGACCACGCCACGGCCGAACTGACCGGACTGTTCGGCCTGCCCAACGACGTGTGGACCGACACCGGGCGCTGGTTCGACCACTACCTCAAGGGCACGGACAACGGGATCGACCACGAGGAGCCGGTCCGGCTCAAGTCCCGTTCCACCGGCGGCTACGAGGGCTATCCGGACTGGAAGTCGGTCGGCGCGACCCGCAAGAAGATGGCCCTCTCGGGCACCACCACGATCCACACCAACGTCGACTCGGGCGCGGACGGCGGGATCGTCCTCCTGTCCAGCATCCTCGACCAGATCGCCCAGGCTCCCCCGGTCGCCTCGATCCCGCTGCTCCCGCGCCGGTGGGCCGCCGTGTGGCAGTCGGAGAAGTACCCGACCGCCCAACAGGTGCGCGGCACCGCGAAGTTGCATACAACCGTCACGCCCACCAAGGAGAGCGGCACCCTCGTCGCCTACCTCTACGACGTGGGGCCGCTCGGCCTCGGCAAGCTGGTCTCCCACGCGCCGTACACCTTCCACGGCCGGACGCCCGGAAAGCCGTTCGGCGTCGACGTGGAGCTGTTCTCCACGGCCTACGACGTCCCGGCAGGGCACCGGCTGGCCCTGGTGGTGGACACGGTCGACCCGCTCTACATCGAGCACAACCCGTCCGGCGCTCAGCTGACCTTCTCCTCACCGGCGAACGACCCGTCGTACGTGTCGATTCCGCTGCGCGAGCAGTGATCTCCGGCCGGCGCCGGGCGGGTAGGGCTCTGTGACTGTTGCCCCCTACGGCTGACGGGCCGTGGGGGGTCCCCCACCCGGCAGCAGCGTCCCTGGAGGTTCGGTCGCCGTCACCCTGGGGGTGAGCGGACCATCGTAGTCGAGGCTCGAAGCCATGGCCGTCGCTCTCTCAGTGCTTGAGGATCTTGGAGAGGAAGTCCCTGGCGCGCTCGCTGTCCGGGTTGGTGAAGAAGTCGTCGGGGGCGCGGTCCTCGACGATGCGGCCGTCGGCCATGAACACCACGCGGTTGGCGGCCGAGCGGGCGAAGCCCATCTCGTGGGTGACGACAACCATGGTCATGCCCTCCCGGGCCAGTTGCTGCATGACCTCCAGGACCTCGTTGATCATCTCCGGGTCGAGGGCCGAGGTGGGCTCGTCGAACAGCAGGGCCTTGGGCTCCATGGCGAGGGCGCGGGCGATGGCCACGCGCTGCTGCTGACCGCCGGAGAGCTGGGCCGGGTACTTGTCCGCCTGGTCGGCGAGGCCCACCCGGTCGAGGAGTTGGCGGGAGCGCTGGTCGGCCTGGTCCTTCTTGCGTCCGCGGACCTTGACCTGGGCCAGCGAGACGTTCTGCAGGACCGTCTTGTGGGCGAACAGGTTGAAGGACTGGAAGACCATGCCGACCTCGGCACGGAGCTTCGCGAGGGCCCTGCCCTCCTCGGGCAGCGGCTGCCCGTCGAGCGTGATGGAACCGGACTTGATGGTCTCCAGGCGGTTGATCGTCCTGCAGAGCGTGGACTTGCCCGACCCCGAAGGGCCGATGACCACGACCACCTCCCCCTTGCCGACGGTGAGGTTGATGTCCTGCAGGACATGCAGCTCCCCGTAGTACTTGTTGACGTCACGCAGTTCGATCAACGGATCGACGACGGCCATACCCAGCCCTACTCACTCTCAGCTGTGTCGTGGTTGCCGCAACCTATCGAGGCAAGATCAGACTTGAGGAACGACACGCACTTTTCGGTCATAAGCCGTATTTACGCCGCGCTTACGGCCATGGATTCACTCCTCGGCGACCTCGGCGTAGAGCTGCGACAGCTCGGGCACCCCGCTCGCGGCCCACTCGTGACCGGAGGCCACCACGTCGAACTCGCGGCCCGATTCCAGCCGGATCACGGGCTGGCCGTCCGAGCGCAGATCCCAGGCCGCCCCGGGGACGGTCCGCACGATGACCGTGCCCAGATAGAGCCCGGCGTCGTTGCCCAGCCAGAGCAGGATCTCCTCGTCGTCCCGCCAGCCCGGCACGAGCTGGTCGAGCGCCTCCAACGAGGCCGCCGTGTCGTCCAGTAGGACACCCGAACGGGAGGCGTGGGAGCGCAGGAGCTCGCACTCGGAGAGGAGTTCGGCGATGCCCTCGGGATCGCGGGTCCCCGGCTTCTCACTCCAGCCGCCCAGAAAAGGGATCTTCATACGCTCAGCGTGTCACTCACTCGGCCCTGTGCACCACAGGCGCGCGGGCTGTCGTTTCCACCGTGCCGGGTGGAGCGAGGCCCGGACGTCCACGTCGTGGTCCAGGCGTCCGGATCGTGGTCTAGACGTCCAGGTCGACGACGACCGGTGCGTGATCGGAGGCGCCCTTGCCCTTGCGCTCCTCACGGTCGACGTACGCGTCGGTGACGGCCTTCGCGAAGGGCTCGTTGCCGTAGACCAGGTCGATGCGCATGCCGCGGTTCTTGGGGAAGCAGAGCTGGCGGTAGTCCCAGTACGTGAACGGGTGGTCGTACTTGAGGGGCCGCGGGACCACGTCCGACAGGCCCGCCTCGCGCAGGGCGGCGAGGGCGGCGCGCTCGGCGGGAGTGACGTGGGTGAGGCCCTCGAAGGCGGCCACGTCGTAGACGTCGTCATCCGTCGGCGCCACGTTGTAGTCGCCGAGGACCGCGAAGGGGCGGCTGCCGGCCGCGTCACCGGCGACAGCGGCCTTCAGTGCCTCGAACCACTGGAGCTTGTACGCGTAGTGCGGGTGGTCGACCTCGCGGCCGTTGGGCACGTAGACCGACCAGACGCGGACCGGGCCGCAGGTCGCGGAGATCGCGCGGGGTTCCGTGGCGCCGTCGTAACCGGGGTCGCCGGGCAGGCCCTTGACGACGTCCTCCAGGCCCAGCCGGGAGATCACCGCCACGCCGTTCCACCGGCCCGTCGCGTGCACCGCCGCCTCGTAGCCCGCCTCGCGCAGCTGGCCGAACGGGAACTGCTCCTCGGCGAGCTTGGCCTCCTGGAGGCACAGCACATCGGTGCCGGTGCTCTCCAGCCAGGCCAGCAGCCTCGGGAGACGAGCGGTGATCGAGTTGACGTTCCAGGTCGCGATGCGCATGCCTGACAACCTACCCGGCGGCACTGACAGTCACAGAGCCGTGCTCTCCCCTGGCTTCAGACGCAGGTGCTCCGCGCCGCCGAGGGCGCCGATCTGGTTGTCGTAGACCGGTCGGGCGAGGTCCGTGAGAAGGGCGTCGTGGATGTCGTAGGCGCGCTGGGGCCGGACCTCACGGACGTAGTCGATGACCTCGGAGATCTTGCTCCAGGGGGCCATGACGGGGAGCATCAGCGTCTCGACGGCGTGATCGGGGACGGTGAGGGCGTCGCCGGGGTGGAAGACCGCGCCGCCGTCGATCAGGTAACCGACGTTGGTGATGCGCGGGATGTCCGGGTGGATCACGGCGTGCAGCTCACCGTGGACCTGGACGTCGAAGCCGGCGGCGGTGAAGGTGTCGCCGTGGCCGACGGTGTGCACGCGGCCCGGGAAGGCCGTCCCGATCTTCTCGGCGACCGACTTCAGCGTCCAGATCTCGGCTGCCGGGTTGGCGTCCAGGGCCACCCGCAGCCGTTCCTCGCTGAAGTGGTCGAGGTGCTCGTGGGTGACGAGGATCGCGTCCGCGCCGAGGGCGGCGTCCTCCTCGCTGAAGGCCCCGGGATCGAGGACGAGCGTCTGTCCGTCCTTCTCCAGACGGACACAGGCGTGCGACATCTTCGTGAGCTTCATGGATCCATCCTGCCTGGGCGCACCGCCCGGCTCACTCGGTGGGGGTGGTCTCCTCGCGGATGACCCGCTGGGCCACCTTGAACGCGCTGCCGGCCGCCGGCACACCGCAGTAGACGGCCGCCTGGAGCAGCACTTCCTTGATCTCGGAGGGGGTGAGGCCGTTGCGCAGGGCGGCCCGGGTGTGGACGGCGAGCTCGTCCAGGTGGCCGCCCGCGACCAGCGCGGTGAGCGTGGCGACGCTGCGGGAACGGCGGTCGAGCCCCGGCCGGTCCCAGATCTCGCCCCAGGCGTAGCGGGTGAGGAGCTCCTGGAAGTCGCCCGAGAAGTCGTCGGCCTGCGCCAGCGCCCGGTCGACATGCGCATCGCCGAGCACCTCGCGGCGCACCTTGATGCCGGTGTCGTACGGGTCGGCACGGCCCGCCGTGTGCGGGTCCGGGGCGGCCGGTGCGATCTCGGCGATCGGCACGGGGTGCGGCGGCGCGGCGTTGAGGACCGGGGTGAGGGGGGCGGTGGGCATCGCCGTCTGGCCGGTGCTGGAGTCGAAGGCGGGCTGCCAGGCGGTGGAGAAGTGTCTGACCAGGAGGTCGGTGACGGCGGCGGGCTGCTCGACCGGCACCAGGTGGGAGGCGCCGGGTACGACGGCGAGCCGGGCGTCCGGGATGCCCGCGACCAGGGTGCGGGCCTCGGCGGGGCCGGTGACCTGGTCGTCGGAGCCGACGAGGACCAGGGTCGGCACCCCGACGCTCGCAAGGCCGGCCCGCACGTCGAACGCGGCGAGCGCTTCGCAGGCCGCGATGTAGCAGCCGGGGTCGGTGGTGCGCACCATCTGCACGGCCCACTCGGTGATCGCGGGCTGGGCGGCGGCGAAACCGGAGGTGAACCAGCGGTCGGGCGAGGTGCGGGCGATGGGATCGAGCCCGTTCGTCCGCACGATCACGCCGCGCTGGCGGAACTCGTCGGCGGTGCCGAAGCGGGGCGAGGCGGCGATCAGCGCGAGGGAGGCGAGCCGCTCCGGGTGGCGCAGCGCCAGCTCGATGCCGACCGCGCCGCCGAGCGCGCAGCCCGCGTAGCCGAAGCGCTGCACCCCGAACCGGTCGAGCGTGGCGAGCAGCCGGTCGGTGAGGTCGCCGACCGAACCTGCCGGGTAGGCGGGGGCGCCGCCGTGTCCCGGCAGGTCGAACCGGAAGACGCGCCACTGCTTGACCAGTTCGGGGACCTGGCGGTCCCACATGTGCCATGTGGTGCCCAGTGAGGGACCGAGGATCAGGACGGGAGCCTCTTGCGGCCCGTCAAAGCGGTATTGGAGGGTGTTCGGTGGTGTCTCGCTCACCCGTCCGAGCCTCTCATCTTTCCCGACAGCCCCTATGAGCGGGGTCCTGGCTGCACCTGTCCGACCAGGTGGAAGATCTCCCGAGCCGCGTGGCGCTCGAGGCAAGGGGCGGTTTCGCGACGGGACTTGGCCCGCCGAAATCCGCAGGCGCCGCCCCCGCCCGCCGGGCAGAATCGCCCTCATGTCCCAGCGTGCCGAACACCTGCTCACGGCCGTCGACCGGCTCTCCTACCCCCACCGCATGCGCGAGTTGGCCTCCGCTGCCCGGCGCGCCGCGGCAAGGGGGGCGGTCGACGAGCTTGTGACCGGGCTCGTCGCCCACGGCCTCCACGGGCAACGGCTCGCCGCCACCGTGGCGGACATGGTGCGCCACGACACGTATCTGGAGGGCTGCCTCGCGGACCCCGACCGCCTCGTCCGCGCCCCCGCGATCAGGGCGCTGCGGCAGGGGCGGCTCACGGACGCCACCGTGATCGAGGCCATCGAGGACGCACCCGCCGCCGTGCGGCAGCAGCTCGTGCACGCCATCGCCGTTGCGGGGCGTACGGGCCTCGCCGAGGCGCTGGTCGAGCCGACGTACCGGCGATGGGGCGCCGAGGCCGCCGCGGAACTGCTCACCGCCTGCACGGTGGAGACCGCCGCCCGGCTGCTGCCCCGCATGTTCCGCGGACTGGGCTCCTACCGGCTGCTCGCCGCCCGCCATCCCGCTCTGCTGCTCGCCGAGGTGGAGCGGCAGCTCGACACCCTCCCCGCCGTCGTACGGGACGGCTGGCTGGCGTCCCACGCGGACGCGCTCGCCCTCCTCGCCGAACGGGATCCGCTCGGCGTGCTGGCTGTGCTCGAGCGTTACGAGACGCTGCCGATGCCCGTGGACCGCAAGCTGCACCTCCTGGCCGAGGCGGATCCCGGCCGCACGGTGCGGCTGCTGCTGCGCCCGAAGCTGCGGTCCCGGCTGAACGGCGGCCACCTCGAACCCGCCGTGCTGCGCCGCCTCGTCCGCCACGCCCCGGCGGAACTCACCGACCTCGCCCGCGCCTGGAACGACAACGCGGCCGCTCTCGCCCGGCTGCTGGCCTGCCTGCCGCCCTCCCGCCGCGGCGCCCTGTTCGACGCGGCGATGGAGGGCAAGGACCTCGCCCACGCGGACCTCAGCCCTGCCCTGCTCGACGTACTGCCGTACGAGCGGCGCACCGCCGAGGCCCGGCGGATGGCGACGCTGGCCCGCGGCAGGGGCGCGCACTGGACGCAGGTACTGACGGCAGCCGCCTGTCTGCCGCCGGACGAGGTCCGTGACGACCTTCTCACCGCCGTCCGCCGCTCCGCCGCGGACGACCGCGCGACGGCCTACCCACTGCTCGTCCGCAACGCAGCACGCTCCCGCGACCCACAGGAAGTGAGCCGGTTGCTGCGTGCGCTGCTGCGGCTGCGCAATGAACAGGACCCGGTCCGCAGCGCCGCCCTCTCCGCACTGGCGGAGGTGCCCCCTTCGCTGTTCGCGGAGGATGCCGCCGAGCACCTCGGACAAATCGCCATCGACGCCGTCGAAGCCCGCGACTCCTCCTGGAGCACCCGTCACGCGCTCAGCACGCTCGCCCTGTCCGTGCTGCGCGAGCACGCCGTCACGGGCGGCACGCGGCTCATCGGCTGGGCCCTCGACACCCTCACCCGGCTGTCCGGCCACACCGGCGGCGCGAACGTCGGCCGCCTCGACATCGTGCTGCGGCGCGGCCAGGAGTACGAGGTGCTGGCGGCGCTACGGCCGTGGCTGGAGGCCGCCACCGACAAGGCCGACTACTCGCTGGTCTTCGCACTCGTACGGGCATTCGGGCGGCGCGCGTGGGGGATGGCCGAACTCCAGGAGTACCTGTGGCAGGCCGTCCGGTTCGGAAACGACGCGTCCGTCCGCACCGCCGTCGACCTCTGGCTGGAGCAGCCGAAGGGGCGCGACGAGCGGGTGGAGCGGATCGTGCGGCTGGAGCCGTCCGCCGCCGTGCTGCCGTCCGTTCTGAGAGTCCTGACGGAGCGGCGTACGGACCTGCTCGACCCGGTGCTGGCGGAGACCCCACCGTACGGCCGCTTCCTGACCGCCCGCAGCCACTGGACGCCACCCACCCACCGGGCCCACCGCTGGGTGCCGCGCCAGCAGCGGGCGGCAGCAAAACTCCTCGCGCACACAGCGGGAGACGCGGGGCAGCCGGTGCATGTGCGCGTCCAGGCCCTCTCGGCGGCGGCAGTGATCCCGGAGGCGGGCCTGGAAGTCGTCCGCCGCTACACGGGATCGTCGAACGTCCCGCTGGCGGAGGCGGCCCTCGGAGCACTGCCGTGGACCGACCGCCCCGACGAGGTGCTGCCGCTGCTGCTGGAGCACGCGGGCGGCGACCGCGCCCGGGTCGCGGTCTACGCGGCGACGCGGGCCGCGCAGTACGTCGCGCCGTCGCGGCTCGCCACGGAGCTCCGCAGGCTGCTCACGCCGAAGGACCCGCGGACGGTGAAGGTCACCAGCCGCAAGGAGGCGGTGCGCCTCGCGGCGACGATGCTGCCCCCGGCGCAGGCGGCGCCGCTGCTGCGGGAAGCGTTCGAGCTGCCCGGGCAGCACCACGACGTGCAGTCGGTGTGCGTCGCGTTCGCCCAGGGGATGCTGGCGGAGCCGGCCGGCTGGCCCCTGCTGGAGTCGGCCGCGCAGGGACGCACGGAGCTCCGCCGGGAGCTGGCGCGGGCGGCCGTGGCCGAGGTGGACGAGGAGCATCGAGCCAGGTACGCAGGGCTGCTGCTTCGCGCCTGCGAGCCGCTCGAACCGGAGACTGCTGCGGCGCTGTTCCCGGCACTGGCGGAATGGGCGCCGTGGCAGCCGGAGATCGCCGAGTTGCTGGTGGCCGCCACCACGGATCTTGCCGGTCGGCCGGTGTGGGCGATGGCCGGGCAGGAGCTGGTGGAGCTCGCGGCGGACGACGACGGTCCGTACCTTCGGGCCCTGCGGGCGATGCTGGAAGCCACAGGAGACCCGGACCAGCCCGACGCCGAGCCCGAACGCGACCGGCCGGCCCGGCAGCGGGCCGCGAGCCTGCTGCACCACCTCCTGCTCCACCATCGCTACCGGGGCGGGGGCCGGCCGACGACGGACGTGCTGCTGCGCGCCGCCGACACCGCCGCCGGGCACGAGGATTTCGCGCGCTCCGTCGCCGAACTCCGGCTGTACGCCCTCGACCTGCACAAGGACGCCACCGCACTGTCGTCGGGCCTGCGCCGATTGGCTGCCGACTGCGAAGGACGTCCGCTGCTCGCCCGGGACATCGCCGAAGGGTTCAGCTCGCGGCTCGGCGCGATCAGCGGCCCCGCGCCGGACGCGTGGTGGGAGACCGCCCGCACGCTGGGTGCGGAACCGGGCCTGGCCCAGGGCCTGTTCGCCATCGGGCTCACCGTCTCCGGCGGCAGCCGCTCCCGGTGGACGGAGCCGTGGCTCGGCCGGCTCCGCACCCTGCGCCGGCACGCACACCCCGACGTCCGCGCGTCGGCACGCGAGACGGTCACGGCACGGGAGGCGCCGCCGTCGGTCCCAGGGACGGTCCAGTGGTGACCGGGGCCCGCGCGGTGGCGCCGGGCCGGTGACCGCCGGGCCCTGATCGCCCCTGCGTACACACCCACGACGACCGCAGCGGTGCCGCATGGCAATACACGACGAGCACAGCAAGATCGCGTCGCACGCCGCGCACCGAACCCGGACCCCGCCGGAGCCGGGCCCACTGCAGCCCGGCTCCTCCGCGGCACCGCGGGGCGGGCCCGCCCACACGTCATTCCGAAGGAATGCGGAACTCGAATGCGGGCCGGTCCCACGGCACGGCGGGCGGGTTCGCGAGCGTGGTCCCGATCCGCACCGCGCCGACGCGGTGGTAGAAGTCCTCGGCGGGGCGATGCGACACGACCTTGACACGGTCGAGCCCGGCGGCGCGGGCCTCGGACTGCATGTGCTCGACGAGCAGCCGTCCAATACCCCGACCTTGCGCCTCGTCGGCGACGAACAGCAGGTCGAGCTCCGGTGGAGCGAGGACGAGCGAGTAGAACCCGAGGACCCGGCCGCCTTCATGCTCGTCGGCGCCGACGGCTACGAAGGCACGGTGGGCGTCGATGTAGTCAGGACCGACCCGGTAGCCGGCCACTGCGGCTGCGTATTTGCCCTCGTAGGCCCCTGAGCCGCGCACTAGCCGTGTGAGCCGTTTGGCATCCCGTGCGACGGCCCTCCGAATGGTGATCGGCCGGCTGATCCGGGAAGTGCGTGAACTCATCGGGAGAGTATTGCGCACCGGGGAACGCTTTCCCGCGGCGGGTCGACACGGCGCGGAGCAACCGGGTTCAGTGCCCGTGAGAACGGTGAAGAAACCAGGGAAATCGATTGCGTGTTCCTGTATTCGCCGGGCACGAGGAGCGACGGAGGTTGATAACTATGGTTCCCCTGCTTCTCGTTCTCCTGCTGGCACTGATCCTCTTCGGCGCGGGCTTCGCGCTGAAGGCACTGTGGTGGATCGCCGTCATCGTCCTGGTCGTCTGGCTGCTCGGCTTCGTCATGCGATCCGCCGACACAGGCGGCCGCAAGGGACGCTGGTATCGCTGGTAACCCGCCGATCCCGGACATGCCTGGGGCCCCCGGATACGTATTCCGGGGGCCCCAGGCATGTCCGGGATCAGAGCATCCTGCCGTTGGAACGGTCTCGTCACCCGCGAAGGGGTTGCGGTCAGGAGCCGACGATGCGGCGCACGTTGTCCACGGCACCGCAGCCTGCCTTGAGCTGACGCTCGCGCTCTTCCACAAACGCCTCGCCCAGTTCCTCGCGGCGCTCCATGGCCACGTTCTCGCGTGCTCCGTTGAGGATGGTGCGCTCCTCCTCGTCGGCGTGGTGGGTGACGGCCTGCACGAGTTCTTCCAGCTTCTCGTCCCACTCCTCGGAGCCGACCTCGTCGACCTCCAGCAGCTCCAGAAGTGCCTTGTTGCCCTCCTCGTGCTCCTCCTCGCCGTGTTCCACCTCGTCGTCGTCGATCTTCTTGTAGCGCTTGAGGGCGGGATAGACCTTGGCCTCCTCCGCCAGCGCGTGTGCGATCAGCAGATCGGAGAACTCCCGAAGAGCGGCGCCCCGGTCGGCTTCGACGCTGCGCATCAGACGAAAGAGGTCCTCCATCTTCCGGTGGTCCTGGAGAATGAGTTCAACGACGTCTCGTGTCTCTGCCATGGGTTGAGGCATCACCTTCGTGCGGGGGAAATCTGCCGGAATTTCCCGTACCCCGTCCTGCCTCGTTCATCACGACGACCTGATCGTGGAAGGAGTTGGCATGAAGGCGGGAGGAAGGGGTAGACGCGGCTGCGGCGAGCCGAAATGGCCTGTCAGCAGGACCGACAGGGGAGGGACACATGATCTCGGATACGGCAACGACGGCGACAGCGGCGGCGGATGCGCACTGCTCTGCCTTGCCGGAGGTGGCCGACCCGTCGAAGGTCGCTCCGAAGGACGCGCGTGAACTGACCCGCCTGTTCTTCCAGCAGCTGGCCCTCCTGGAGGAGGGCACGCCGGAGTACCAGTACGCGCGCAACACGCTGATCGAGATGAACATTTCCCTGGTCCGCTTCGCGGCTTCCCGGTTCCGCAGCCGGGACGCGGACGAGATGGAGGACATCGTCCAGGTCGGTGTGATCGGTCTGATCAAGGCCATCGACCGGTTCGAGATCTCCCGGGAGGTGGAGTTCACCTCCTTCTCGATCCCCTACATCGTGGGAGAGATCAAGCGCTTCTTCCGTGACACCACGTGGGCCGTGCACGTTCCGCGACGTCTGCAGGAGGCCCGCGTCCAGCTGGCCCGCGCCACCGAGGAACTGAGCAGCCGCCTGGGCCGCACACCCACCGTGGCCGAACTGGCCCAGCTGATGAACCTGGACGAGGAGGAGGTCATCGAGGCACGTCTGGCCTCCAACGGCTACCGCTCCTCCTCACTGGACGCCGCCATCAACAACAGCGAGGACGGCGAGACGGCCCTGGCCGACTTCATCGGCAACGAGGACAGCGCACTGGAACTGGTGGAGGACTTCCACGCCCTCGCTCCGATGATCGCCGACCTCGACGAGCGTTCGCGCAAGATCCTGCACTGGAGGTTCGTGGACGAACTGACGCAGGCCCAGATCGGCGAACGACTCGGCGTCTCCCAGATGCACGTCTCCCGGCTCCTGTCACGCACCCTGGCCCAGCTGCGCGAGGGCATGCTCACCACCCACTGACCCCGCCGCATCACCCACGACGCCTGTCGTGAACGGTCACTGCGCCCCCGGGGCGGTCACGCCGCCCGGCGTGCTCCCGGCAGGACCGTGCCGCGGCAGTGCCCCGATGGGATCCGCAACGTAGAAGTGGCCGCCTGCTCGTGCGGTTACAGGCTTACAGGCTGAGGAAGAAGCGCACGTCGTGCCGACGTCGCCGGTGTGCATGCGCACCGGATCGGACACGTAGTTGGACCACCATCGGGCCCCGGCCGCCCACCTGCCCGCCCTCGCCAGGGCCCGCTGGAGGCGCGCTCAGGCGAGGCTGAGCTCGGCCCAGACCGTCTTGCCGGGGTGGCGCGGGGTGACGCCCCAGCGGTGGGAGAGTCGCTCCAGGAGCTGCATGCCGAAGCCGCCGGGCTCGGTGTTCATGGTGGCGCGTATGCACGGCCGACGGTCGCCGTGATCGCTGACCGCGATGCGCAGCAGCCGACCGTTCCAGGTGAGCCGGATCACCGGTGAACCGGCGCCGTGGCGGATGGCGTTGGTGATCAGTTCCGAGACGAGCAGTTCGGCGGTCTGGGTCATCCGGTGGCGGCGCAGCGGGCCGCCGAAACCCTCCACGCACTCGCGGACCCAGTGCCGGGCGGCCCCGATGCTCGCTGTGACCGCGGGGAAGCGCGACTCGCAGGATGGGATGGTCGGTTCGCTGTCCAGTGCTCTGTCCACGCGGTCCTCCAGCGGGGTAGCCCTGCGCTGTCGCCGACTGGCGCTGTGCACAGCCAGTGGCAGCCGTCCTCCGGGTTACCGCTGCCCGCCGGGTGAACCATCTGTCGCTGCCGGATGACCGGCAGATTCTGTGAAGGCTCGTACACCGCTGTCGACGGGACTGGTGGTGGCGGCCCGGAGAGCGCTGGCAGAATCATCCCGTCACACGAAACGGGGCCACGCCGGTCGCGCTGCCGCCGTGGTCCGAGAACCGAGGGAGCCCATATGGAACAGGTTTCGGATGTGGAGATTCCACTGGACCGTGACGTGTTCCTGCGGACCTTGGTGCGTGAGCTGGCGACATCGCTGGAGTCGGTGATCGGTCTGGAGGAGGCGTCCGGCTATGTCAGCCTCGTGGGACAGGCCGTCGGCACCCAGATCGACGAGATGTACCTCAAGGCGCTGGGAGCCGACCGGCTCACAGGCGAGCAGGTCGCCGAGGCACTCGTGGACCTCAAGCGCCGTATCAACGGTGACTTCTACGTCATCGAGCACGACGAGACGAAGATCGTGCTGGGCAACCGGATGTGCCCGTTCGCGGAGAAGGTGGTGGGCCGCGAGTCGATGTGCATGATGACGTCCAACGTCTTCGGCACCATCGCCGCCCGCAATCTGGGCTATGCGCGCGTGGAGCTGGAAGAGACCATCGCGCGCGGCGACGCGGGCTGCCGCGTGGTGGTGCATCTGATCCCCGACGTGGACATCGAGACGGTGAACGGCCGTGAGTACTTCGACGACCGGGCTGTGGCTCCATGACCCTTGGCCTCTTCCGGGCCATCACCAAACCGCTGCCCCACGCGGTGCTGCTCTGCGGGGCCGACGGCCGCGTGCTGGCTGCCAACCCGGCGGCGATCCGCTCCGACGACCGGCTGTGCCCGGGTGCCAGCGTGTTCGATCTACGGCCCGACGACACGCCACGGCTGCGTCAGCAGCTGGCCGTATGGCTGCGCAGCGGCAGCCCCGTGCCCGGTGCGCTGGTTCTCAAGGACGCCGACGGCCGCAAGCGACGGTTTCGCTGTCACGGGGCGCGGGCCACGTGGTGGGACGGCCCACAGCCGGCCGTGCAGCTGCACCTCGTCGAGGCAGGCGCCTCCGACCGGTTCGTCGCGCTCAGCCAGCAGGTGGAGGCGCTGAACCGGGAGGTGGCATTCCGCCGTGCCACCGAAGTCGACCGGGCACGGCTGCTGGCCGCCGAACAGGCCGCCCGCGCTCAGTTGCAGCACATGTACGACCTGACGGCCGCCTTGGCCGCCGCCATCACCCTCGCGGAGGTTTCCCGCGTCGTCAGCGAGGTGGCGCCGGCCGCCCTGGGGGCCACCTCGGCCGAGCTCTTCCTGCACTCGGCGCGGCTGGTACCGCTCCTGCAGCCCGAGGACAACGGCCTTCGGGCCGACGCGGGCGGCTGGACCGACCTGGACCGGCCGTACCGCGCGGACGGCTCGCTTCCCCGCGAGGCCGGGGACGCGGTGCCGCTCGCTCTGTCCCTGGAGGCGGACGGCGTCCAGCTGGGCATGCTCGTCGTGCACGGCTCCCAGCACTCCACCGTCTCTGCGCACGTGACGGCCGTGGCGCAGCAGATCGCCCAGGCCCTTCGCCGGGCGGGGCTCCACGAGCACGAGCACCGGGTCGCCGAACGTCTCCAGCTCAGCCTGCTGCCCCAGCTGCCGCAGCTGTCCGGCCTGGAGACCGCCACCTGCTACGCCCCGGGCAGTGACCTGCTCTCGGTCGGCGGCGACTGGTACGACGTCTACGAGGTGGACGCCGATCACATCGGCCTGAGCATCGGCGACGTCGCCGGCCACGGACTGCACGAAGCGACCGTCATGGCCCAGGTCACCGCGGCCCTGCGCAACATCGTGCCGCGCTGCGGCACCGACCCCGCCGCCGTCCTCGACGAGGTCAACACCTTCCTGGGCCGCTACCACCCGGGGCGGATGGCCACCGCCTGCTACCTGGTCTTCGATCGCCGGACCCGCACCCTGACCTACGCCACCGCCGGCCATCCGCCACCGCTGCTCATCCACGCCGACGGCACCAGCGACTACCTCAACAAGGCCACCTCTCCGCCGCTCGGTCCCATCAGGAACGTCCGCTACCGGCAGGCCGACACCACCGTGGCCGAGAACGACACGCTGCTGCTGTACACCGACGGACTGATCGAGCGCCGCCGCGAGGACCTCGCCATCGGCCTGCAACGGCTCACCGAGTTCGCCCGCACCACCAGCCGCCTGGACATCACCGAGCTGTGCGACCGCTTCCTGCACCACCAGCCCGAGGCGGCCTTCCCCGACGACCGGGCCCTGCTCGGCGTCCGCTTTTCCCCGTCGGTCCGACCTAGAGGTCGGTCGGTGTGCCCAGGCCCGTGAGGGCGCCGACCGGGTCCAGGTCAGGGGTGCCGCGGGGCCACCAGTCGTCGCGGCCCGGTTCGGACTCGTAGGCGTACCAGAGGCCGTCGTGGCCGAGGCGGAGCTGGATGTGGCCGCGGGGGTGGGTGAGGTGGTTGTGCCAGGGGCGGAAGGCCGGGAGGTCGGCGGCGAGGAGGAGGGGGCGGGCGCGGTCGAAGCGGCCGGCCGGTGGGTCCCAGGGCTCTTCGAGGACGGCGAGTCCTTCGAGCCCGCCCTGCCGCCAGGCGGCGACCGCGCGGGCCAGGTCGGCCGGGGTGCGGTCGGTGGCCGCGGCGAGGGAGGCATAGAGGGCGCGGGTGCCGGCGGTGAGGCCGGAACCGGGGCGGGCGGCGGCGAGGCGGACCGCGTCCTGCCAGAGGGTGAGTTCGCCGACCGGGTCGCGGCCGGTGCCGAGCAGGGCGTGCGCGCGGGCGGCGGCGTCGGTGGCCAGCTGGTCCAGGGCGAAGGGGTCGGGACCGCCCGGGGACGCGGGATAGGCCGGGGGCTGCTCGGGATGCGGAGGGACGGGCAGCGGGGCCGGGAGTGGTGGGAGTCTGCGGGGCGCGAGTGCTTCACCGGCCCGTACGCCGGGCAGCGGCGCCGGCTCCTGTTCCTGGGCGGCACGGGCCGCGCGGGCGGCGCTGAGGCGGGAGAGGGCGTCGAGCAGCTCGCGTTCGCCACGGCCACGCAGCAGGAGCAGGACGAAGGGGTCGGCGTCGAGGAGACGTGCGGTCTGGTAGCAGAGGGCGGCGGCGTGTTTGCAGGGGTGACCGCGGTCGGGGCAGCTGCACTGCGGTTCGAGATCACCGGGGCCGGGAAGCAACGGCACTCCGCATTCGGCCAGCGCCTCGGGCATCTCCTTGTCGAGCAGTGCGGCGATGTGTCCGGTCCGGTCGGCGGCGAGGTCCAGGAAGCGGTCCCAGTCGGCGTCACCGAGCGTCCGCAACCGCACCTGCACGCGGTACGGCCGGGCGCGGCTGCCCTGCACATAGGCGAGCACGAGACCGGGCGTCACGGTGATCGCGTCCACATTCCCCTGCTCGGCGTAACCGCGGCCCCGCGCGAGCCGCTTGGCGTCCAGTGCGCCCTCCTCCAACGCGGTGACCCAGGCGTTGCCCCACCAGGTGGCGGCGAACCGGGAGTCCTCGGAAGCGTGGGGAGGAAAGGCCGGGAAGGTGCGGCGCAGCTCGTTGTCCCGGTTGGGGGCGGCCATGGAGTGGGGGTGACGGGGTGCGGACGGGGTGTTCAGGGGGCTGCCGTCAGGAACGTGGCTGTCCGGGAGCGAACTGCCTTGCTGTGTACGACTGCTGTCCTCAGGCTCCTCCGCCGGCAGGGGCGCGTCGTCGGGCATCCGGAAGACGTCGGCCAGCAACTCCCGTACGTCACGCGCCCGGACGCCGGCCGTGGGACTAGGCGTACGGTTCCGGGTCGGGGTCGAAGTCGGGGTCGGGGTCGCTGAGGTGCTGCGCGACCGGCGCGCGTGGGCGGCCTCCGCTTCCGCGGCCTCGGCGTCCGACCGCCTCTTGCGTGCCGCGCGCAGCGCTTCGCGGACCGCATCCGCGGGACGTGCGCCGGGACGAGCCGCCTCAGCGACGCGATCCGTGTCTCGGTCGGTGGGCTCGATGGAGGGGGCGGCGGTGGGCGCGGTGGTGGGGGCGGCGTCCGCGTCGGACCGGCCTGTGGCGCCGGCCGCGTCCACGATCGACTCACGCCGGGCCGCGACGGCTTCCGGAAGAGGTGCGCGGGACTGCGTGGGGCCGGCAGAACCGGAGGCAGCGGCACCGGCGCCCGTCTCGGACCGACCCGTGACACCGCGCCGCGCCGCGACAGCTTCCCGCAGGGCCGCACGGGCGGCGTCACCTGGCCGGGGCTCGGCCGGGTCGGGTTCGGCCACGGCGTTCTCGGACACCGTGTCCTGCCCGTCGGCGGTATCCGGCCCGGCGGCGTCCGCGCTCACCGGGCGAACCGCACGTTCAGCGGCGGCGCGGTCCGCCGCCGTGGCCGCGGCCCGCGCCGCAGAGTTGCCCTCTTGATGCTCCGCGAGGCTGCCCCCAGGAAGGCTCCCCCATCCCGGCACTGCAGAGCTCCCGGTGGCCCCGGCCGCGCGGCTCGCCGCACCGTGCGCCCCGTCGTGCCCCGTACCCTGCGCCACCGGGCTGCCGCTCTCCTCGGCCGCGCGGCTCCCCGTCCCCTGCGCCGCAGAACTTCCGGTCTCCCCAACCGCACAACTCCCGGCGTCGGACGCCACAGAGTCACCGGCCTCCGACACCCCCGAGGTGTCGTCGCCCGCCACCTCGAAGCTCCCGGCACCCGCCGCCGAGGGGTTCCCGGCCTCCCCCACTACCGGATCGCCGCCCCCCTCCACCGCGAGGCTCCCGGCATCCACCGCCGGGGGATTCCCGGCCTCCCCCACGGCCGGAACGCCACCCCCCTCAGTCGCAGAGCCCCCCGCACCCGCCGCCGAGGGATTCCCGGCCGCCTCCCCCACTACCGGATCGCCACTCCCCTCGACCGCAGGGTCGCCCGCACCCCACGCAGCCGAATCGTCAGCATCCCGCACCCCCGGGCCACCACCGGCCTCAGCCGTGCGGCCCCCCGCCCCCGCCTCCGCCGAGTTGTCCACCCGCGCGTCCCCGCCGCTCGCCCCCGTGGCCCGCTCCCGTGCCGCCCGCAGGGCTCGGCGGGCCTCGTCGGCGGGGCCCGGGGTCATGACGACCTCCTGAGGGAGACCAGGTCGGTCAGTTCGCGGTCGGTGAGTTCGGTGAGGGCGGACTCACCGGAGCCGAGGATCGCGTCGGCGAGGGCGCGCTTGGATTCGAGCATCTCGGCGATGCGGTCCTCCACGGTGCCCTCGGTGATGAGGCGGTGGACCTGGACGGGCTGGGTCTGGCCGATGCGGTAGGCGCGGTCGGTGGCCTGTTCCTCGACGGCCGGGTTCCACCAGCGGTCGAAGTGGACGACATGGCCCGCGCGGGTGAGGTTGAGGCCGGTGCCCGCCGCCTTCAGCGACAGCACCAGGACCGGGATCGAGCCGCTCTGGAAACGGTCCACCATGCGTTCCCGCTCCGGTACCGGCGTGCCCCCGTGCAGCATGTCCACCGGGATCGCGCGGGCGGCGAGGTGGGCGGTGATGAGGCGGGCCATGCCCACGTACTGGGTGAAGACGATGGCCGAGCCGTCCTCCGCCAGCAGGGTGTCCAACAGCTCGTCCAGCAGGGCGAGTTTGCCGGAGCGGGCGACCAGGCGCTCTCCGGCCGTCGGCGGGACCTCCTCCTTCAGGTACAGCGCGGGATGGTCGCAGATCTGCTTCAGCGCGCCGAGCAACTTCAGCACCAGGCCCCTGCGCGCGATGCCCTGTGCCGTCTCGATCGCCAGCAGTGACTCGCGCACCACCGCCTCGTACAGCGAGGCCTGCTCGCGGGTGAGCGGGACGGGATGGTCCGTCTCCGTCTTGGGCGGCAGCTCGGGGACGATGCCCGGGTCGGACTTCTTGCGGCGCAGGAGGAAGGGCCGCACGAGCCTGGCCAGCCTGGTCACCGCCTCCTGGTCCTCGCCGTTCTCCACCGCGCGCGCGTGCCGGGCACGGAAGGACTTCAGAGGGCCGAGGAGCCCGGGGGTGGTCCAGTCCAGCAGGGCCCAGAGCTCCGAGAGGTTGTTCTCGACCGGTGTGCCGGTCAGGGCCACGCGCGCGGGCGACGGAATCGTGCGCAGGGCCTTCGCGGTCGCCGAGTACGGGTTCTTCACGTGCTGGGCCTCGTCCGCGACGACCATGCCCCAGCGCTGTTCGGCCAGCCTCGTCGCCGCCGCGCGCATGGTGCCGTACGTGGTGAGGACGAAGCCGCCGTCGAGGCCGTCCAGGCTGCGGTCCGTGCCGTGGAAGCGGCGGACGGGGACGCCGGGCGCGAACCGGGTGATCTCGCGCTGCCAGTTGCCCAGGAGCGAGGCGGGGCAGACGACGAGGGTCGGCTCCCGGCGCGCGCGACGCAGGTGCAGGGCGATGACGGTGATCGTCTTGCCGAGTCCCATGTCGTCGGCGAGGCAGCCGCCGAGGCCGAGGGAGGTCATGAGGTCCAGCCAGGCCAGGCCGCGGAGTTGGTAGTCGCGGAGGGTGGCGTGCAGGCCCGCGGGCGGTTCGGCGGGCTGCACTCCGCTCGTCAGGCGGTCGCGCAGGGCGGCGAGCGCGCCGACCGGGACCGCCTCCACGGTCTCACCGTCGACCTCCGCGCTGCCGGTCAGGGCCACGGAGAGCGCGTCGACCGGGTCGAGCAGGCCCAGTTCGCGCTTGCGGGCCTTGCGGACGAGGGCGGGGTCCACCAGCACCCACTGGTCCCTGAGGCGTACGACGGGGCGGTGGGCCTCGGCCAGGGTGTCCATCTCGGCCTCGCTGAGCGGGTCGCCGCCGAGCGCCAACTGCCAGCGGAACTGGAGGAGTTCCTCGCTGTCGAAGAAGCCGGTGCCGTCGGTCGCCGAGCCCGGGGCGGACCGTACGACCGCCGCCGCGGTGAGGTCCTGCGCCAGGTCCCGCGGCCAGTGCACCGCCACTCCCGCCGCGGCGAGCCGGGTCGCGGCCACGCCGAGCAGGTCGCCCAACTCCTCGTCGGACAGGGCCAGCACATCGGGTACGTCCTGCTCGGAGAGCCGGTCCAGGGGCGGCCAGACCCGTGCGGCGCGGCGCACGGCGAGGGCCGCGTCCACGCGTGCGCGTGGCCCGAAGACGGCGTCGGCGTCCCCCGCCCACAGGGCCGCCGCGTCGGTCACCAGGGTCGGGTCGGCGAGGCTGTGCACCTGGACGATCGCGGCGCCCGCACTGCGCACACCCCCGGCGTCGGCGTCGAACAGGTTGTCCGCCGACAGGTCCAGGCGCAGGGAGATCCGCACGCCCGCGTCCATGCCGGCGGCGACTTCGGCGGCCCAGTCCTGGGCGTGCGGCAGCCGCTGCGGGGCGCGGGCCGCGAAGGGCTTGCCGGAGGCATAGGGGGCCGCGGGGGTGCGGGGCAGGGTGTCGGCGACCGCGTCCAGGAAGGACCGCATCAGGGCTTCGGGTTCCGGCAGCCGGAGCGGGCCGGGGCCCGGCAGCGGGACCGCGTGGCCCTCGGGGGGCAGGGCGGCCGCGACCGCGCGGAGGTGGGCGATGTCGTCCGGGTCCAGGGGGCCGGCCCGCCAGGCGTCGTGGCCGGTGGGAGTGAGTCCGGGCAGGAGACGGCCGCGGGCGGTGAGCCGCAGCGCGTGCAGGGCCGCCGCGCCCCAGCAGGCGGTGGCGGGGTGGGCGGCGGGATCACGCCGGGCCCGGACGAGCAGCGGCAGGGCCTCACCGACGGGGAGCGAGAGGGCGGGAGCGGTCCGGCGCCGGACCGCGGCTCCGTGCGGTCGTACGACGGTGAGTTCGGTGCGCTCGGGGGACGTGGCGTCGGCGTCGGGGCTCTCGGCCGGCAGTGGCTCGCCCGCGGGGTCCCAGAACGCGATCCGGCCCTCTCGGGGAAGGGGCGCGGGCAGGAAGACGGCGGCGAGCCGGACGGGGACGGCCGCGTCCTGCCGCTCACCCCTGCGCTCGGCCACCACGGTCCTGTCGCTCATACGTCCTGTCACCTCCCGCCCGCACGTCGGATCACTCGTCTTCGACTCTACGGGCGGGGTCTGACAATCGGCTCCGGCGGCCGCGTCAGGGAACCGTGCGCGAGACGACGTACACCTTCGGGGCGTTCGGCACGGTGAGGTTGACCATGACGTCCTGGGTGGGCGCCGGGTCCTTCTGCGGGTGGGTCAGGCCCCACCAGGAGCGCGGGCCGTCGAACTTCCAGCCGCTGACCTTCTGGTCGCGCTCGCTGATGGAGATGTCGCCCTTCTTCAGCTCGGCGCGGCTGACGCCCATGGCGGTGAGGAAGGCGTCCAGGCCGGCGTCGGTCGTCCGGAACTGGACGTAGAGACGGCTGGTCTTCCAGTTGTTGGTCTCGTAGGAGGCGACCAGGTCGGCGGGGTGCGGGACCGGCACCTGGTAGAGGCGGCGCTGGACCTTGGACGGCCAGTCGGGCGTGAGGCCCGTCGCGGAGTACTTCGCCTCCTTGTCCTTGCCGCTGTCGCGGCTCTGGTTGGCGGAGATCACCAGATAGCCGGCCGGGACGCCGATGAGCAGACCGATGATGAGCAGCGTGATCGCCCTGCGGCGGATCATGTGGCGGCGGTCCTCGGGGGGACGCTCCGGTTCGTCGGGAGGCGCCGAGGCCTGGTGCGGCAGGGATGCCGTCATGCGGTGTCCCGGGACGTACGGCGGGCCTCCACGTACCGTTCGTAGCGCTCGTGCCGCTCAACCCGGCGCCGGTTGGCGCGCCGGAAACGACGGGCGACCAGGCGGGCGAGGTCCGCGGCGCCGACCATGCCGGCCTCGGGGCCGAGCTGGGCGCGGGCGATGCGGGCCTCGGGGCGGTAGCCGCGGCCGGTGAGCTGGCGCTTGAAGGCGTCCCGCGCGGGGCCGATCAGCAGGTCGTCGGCCGCGCTGACGCCGCCGCCGATGACGAAGCAGGACGGGTCGAGGGCGGCGGCGAGGTTGGCGATGCCGACACCGAGCCACTGGCCGATGTCCTGGAGCAGCTCGATGCACATCGCGTCGCCGTCGCGGGCCAGCTCGGTGATCATCGGGCCGGTGATGTCGCCGATGTTGCCCTTGACGTGCTCGATGATCCCGTACGCCACCGGGGAGTCGGCCGCGGCCAGCTCCCTGGCCTCCCTGACCAGCGCGTTGCCGGAGCTGTACTGCTCCCAGCAGCCGCGGTTGCCGCACGGGCAGCGGTGTCCGCCGGGGACGACCTGCATGTGCCCGAACTCGCCGGCGACGCCGTACTTGCCGCGCTTGACCTGGCCGTCCTCCAGGATCGCGCCGCCGATGCCGGTGCCGAGCGTGATCATGACGAGGTGGTCCTCACCACGCCCCGCGCCGAAGCGCCACTCGGCCCAGGCGGCGGTGTTGGCGTCGTTGTCCACCAGGACGGGGACCGCGAGGCGGCCGGCGATGCGGTCCCGCAGCGGTTCGTTGCGCCAGGACAGGTGGGGGGCGAACAGGACGCGGTTGCGGTCGGCGTCGACCCAGCCGGCCGCGCCGATGCCCACCGCGTGCACGTCGTGGCGGTCGGACAGGTCCAGGACCAGTTCGACGATGGTGTCCTCGACGACCTTGGGGCTCTTGGACTTGTCCGGTGTCTCGGTGCGGACCTTCTCCAGGATGTTGCCGTCGGCGTCGACGACACCCGCCATGACCTTGGTGCCGCCGATGTCGATGCCCACCGTCGGCACGCGCGGTGCGGTCAGGTGTGAGCGGCGTTCCCTCGTGCCGACGGTCCGCAGGGCGGGGGCGCGGCGGGAGCCTATGGGGGCGGTGAAGTTGCCGTAGGTGCTCATCGGCCCTGATTCTGCCTCACCGCCGGGCCGGGTGCCGTACAGGGCGGCAGGGAGGAGCGCGCGGGACTCCGATACGGCCCCGCGTCCCTCAGGGGCGTACCAGTAGCTGGAACTCGAACGAATAGCGCGTCGGCCTGTACGTATGCGTGCCGTACTCCACCGCTCGGCCGGTGTCGTCGAAAGTGACGCGTTGCATGGTGAGCAGGGGGGCGCCCGCCTCCTCGGCCAGACGTTCCGCCTCCGCCGCCGTGGCCGCTCTCGCGCCGATGGACTGGCGGGCGCTGTGCAGGGTGATGCCCGCCGCGCGCATCATGCGGTACAGGCCGGTGGCCTCCAGCTGGGCGGTGTCCAGGTCGAGGAGGGCCGGGGGGAGGTAGTTGCAGAGGTACGCCATCGGCTCGCCGTGGGACAGGCGCAGACGTTCCACCTGGTGCACCTCGCTGCCCTCGGTGACGCCGAGCGCGGCGGCGATCTCGGCGGTGGCGGAGACGAGGCTGTTGACGAGGACCTTGGTCGCGGGGCGCTGGCCGGCCGCCTCCAGGTCGTCGTAGAGGCTGCTGAGCTCCAAGGGGCGCTTGACCTGGCTGTGCACGACCTGGGTGCCGACTCCGCGGCGGCGCACGAGCAGGCCCTTGTCGACGAGCGACTGGATGGCCTGGCGGACGGTGGGCCGGGACAGGCCGAGCCGGGCGGCGAGCTCGATCTCGTTGCCCAGCAGGCTGCCGGGGGTGAGCGTGCCGTGCTCGATCGCGGCCTCCAGCTGCTGGGACAGCTGGAAGTACAAAGGCACCGGGCTGCTGCGGTCCACACTGAGCTCGAGCGTCACGGTCGGGTCCACTCCTGGTTTCGGCACGGGCCCGAGCGTAGCTCCGTGCGCTGTTGACGGGAAGTCGTGTAGTCAGATTGTCCGGACATACGCATTGACAGCACGGGGTTCGCGACCACACTTTGTTCACATGCGCATCGGGGTCATAGGGACGGGCCGCATCGGCACCATTCATGCGAACACGCTCAGCCGCCATCGGGAGGTCGGTTCCTTAATCCTCACGGACGCGGACGGCGCGCGGGCCCAGGAGCTCGCGCACCGCCTGGGGGAGACCGCTGCCCCCGGCGTCGACGAGATCTTCAAATGGGGCGTGGACGCGGTGGTCATCACCACGGCGACCTCCGCCCACGCCGAACTGATCGGCCGGGCGGCACGCTCGGGGCTGCCCGTGTTCTGCGAGAAACCCATCGCGCTCGACCTGCCCGGCACGCTGCAGGCCATCGCCGAGGTGGAGACCGCCGGGACGATTCTCCAGATGGGCTTCCAGCGCCGCTTCGACGCGGGTTACACCGGTGCGCGGGAGGCGGTGCGCTCGGGACGGCTCGGGCGGCTGCACACCGTGCGGGCGCTCACCTCCGACCAGGCGCCGCCGCCGGCGGAGTGGCTGCCGCTGTCCGGGGGCCTGTACCGGGACACCCTGATCCACGACTTCGACATCCTGCGCTGGGTCACCGGGCACGAGATCATCGACGTGTACGCGGCGGGCTCCGACGCCGGTCCGCCGATGTTCCGGGCCGCGGGGGACGTCGACACCGCGGCGGCCGTGCTCACCCTCGACGACGGGACGCTCGCGACGGCCACGGCCACGCGGCTGAACGGGGCCGGGTACGACGTGCGCATGGAGCTCGCCGGGGAGCTGGACCAGGTCGTGGTGGGCCTGGACGACCGCACGCCGATCGCGTCCACGGAACCCACCGGGCCGCCCGCAGCGGACAAGCCGTGGACGGGGTTCATGGAGCGGTTCGGACCGGCCTACGAGGCGGAACTGGACGCGTTCATCGAGGTGGTGCGGGGTGAGAGAGCGAACCCCTGCGACGGGCGCGAGGCGTTGCAGGCGCTAAGGGTCGCCGAGGCGTGCGAGGTGTCCCGGCGCGAGCGCAGGGCCGTGCGGCTGGCGGAGATCCTGGGAGGCGCGAGCGCGTCCGCGTTCTGAACCTGTGGCAACCCGGGCAGCGCCCCTTGACGCCCATCGGGGCCGGGGTGTGAGCCTGTCGCGTCCACGGGGCCCGTCCTTCACGCCCACCGGATCGCCCCCTGTCGGGCCCAGGGGACCGCATCCCACGACGCCCCGCTGACCGCATCCCCGGCCGAGCCGCCCACCACCGCAACCCGACACGGCCCGGACCACGCCCCGTGACACCCACCCGAGCGCATCCCACGATGCCCTGCCGACCTCACCCCGGCCGGGCCGACTACCACCGCACCGGCAGGCTCCGTACCCCCCTGATCAGCATCCCCGGCAGCCACTCCCCCGCCGGTCCGTCGAGGGCGAGGGCGGGGGCGCGGTCCAGCAGGGTCCCGATCGCCGTACGGGCCTCCAGGCGGGCCAGCGGGGCGCCCAGGCAGTAGTGGATGCCGTGGCCGAACGCGAGGTGGCCGCGGGGGTCGCGGCGGATGTCGAAGCGGTCCGGCGCCGGGGAGCGGGAGTTGTCGCGGTCGGCCGCGCTCAGACAGATCATCACCGGGTCGCCCTTGGCGATGGCCCGTCCCGCTATCTCCAGGGGCTCGGCGGCGTACCGGAACCTCGCGTTCTCCACCGGGCCCTCATAGCGCAGCGTCTCCTCGACCACGCCGTCGACGAGGCTCATGTCGGCGCGCAGTGCGGCGAGTTGGTCCGGGTGGGTGAGCAGGGCGTGCACGCCGTTGGTGATGTTGACCGTGGTCTCGTGGCCCGCGATCAGCAGCAGGAAGGCCATGCCGCGCAGTTCCGAGGGGGAGAGCCGGTCACCGTCCTCGGCGGTGGTGCGGATGAGGTCGCCGAGCAGGTCGTCGCTGGGTCCGGCGCACCGCTTGTCCTCGATGAGCTCCGTCAGGTACTCGCCGAGGCGCGCGACGGCGTCGTACGCGCTCTCCGCGCTGGTGGGTGACACGACCTCCGTGGACAGCTTCCGGAACTCGGTGCGGTCCATCTCGGGTACGCCGAGGAGCTCGCAGATCACGGTGATCGGCAGCGGGTAGGCGAGGTACCGCATCAGGTCGGCGCGGCCGTGCGGCAGCATCGCCTCGAGGAGGTCGTCGGTGATCTGCTGGATCCTGGGGCTCAGTTGCTCGATGCGGCGCATGGTGAAGGCGCGGGAGACCAGGCCGCGCAGCCGGGTGTGCTCGGGCGGGTCACTGCTGAGCAAGTGGCGGCCGATCAGCGCCTCGTCGTCGAACACCATGCCGATCCTGCGGCCGTCCTTGGACAGCCTCGGGTCGGCGAGGGCCGCGCGCGCCTCCTCGTGCCCGACGACGAGCCAGGTCGAGTAGTCGGCTTCGGAGCCGGGCGGTCGCACCCGGTGGACGGGGCCGAGTCCGCGCAACTCGGCGTACACGGGGTGCGGATCGACACGGAACGCGTCGCCGTGCTCCCCCAGATCGATCACTGCTTCGGTCATGAGCTCCCCCTTCACACCGTCAACGCCCGACGCCCGCGCCTAGTGCCCGTCCCGCTCGGATTCCGCGGACTGTTCCAGCAGTCCCGCGTCGTACGCCAACAACGCGATCTGCACGCGGTTGTTGAGGTCGAGCTTGGCGAGGACGCGGGAGACGTGGGTCTTGACGGTGGCGACGCTCATATAGAGGGCGGCGGCGATCTCGGCGTTGGACAGTCCCCGGCCGACGGCGACGGCCACCTCGCGTTCGCGGTCGTTGAGTGCGGCGACGCGCTCACGCGCGCGTGCCCGTCGGGTGTCGGCGACGGTGCCGGCCGCGTGCTCCATCAGCTGGCGGGTGACGGCCGGCGACAGCACGGGATCGCCGGCCGCGACACGGCGGACTGCGGCGAGGATCTCGGCGGGCGGGGTGTCCTTGAGGACGAATCCGGCCGCGCCCGCGCGCAGGGCGCGCAGGACCTGCTCGTCGGCGTGGAAGGTGGTCAGGACGACGACCTGCGGGGCGTCGGGCCGGGCGCGCAGCCGCTCCGTGGCCGTGAGGCCGTCCACCGCCGGCATTCTGATGTCCATGAGGACGACGTCGGGGCGGGTCCGGTCGACGGCGGCCTCGACCCCGGTGCCGTCCGCCGCCTCTCCGACGATCTCGATGTCCTCGGCGCCGCCCATCATCAGGGACAGGCCGGCCCGCACGAGGGGGTCGTCGTCGACGAGGAGCACTCTGATCACAGTCATGGGCCTTACGTAATCACGCGGAGGCGGGGCGCAATCACCCTTGCGGGCGGGCGAGTTGCACCACTGATGGCACCGTCGACGACACCACGGACGACATCTGGGACCGTCACCCCCACGGCAGCCACGCCCGCACCCCGAACGCCCCGTCCCTCTCCACCCCGTGCTCCAGCCGCCCCCCGGCGAGCGTCGCGCGCTCGGTGAGGCCGATCAGGCCCTGGCCGGAGCCGGGGACCCGCGGCACCTCACCGTCGGGCGGAGGGTTCCGGACGGTCACGACGAGGCCTTCGCCCGGACCGCCGGTGACGGTGACCGTGACCTCCGTGCCGGGGGCGTGCTTGCGGGCGTTGGTGAGGCTCTCCTGGGCGATGCGGTAGGCGGTGCGGCCCACCGAGGCGGGCACGGCGTCGGGGTCGGTGACCCGGCTGTCGAGGACGACCTTCATGCCGGCCTCGCGGGACTCGGCGACCAGGGTGTCGAGCGCGGCGAGGGTCGGCTGGGGGCGGCCCGTGTCGTCGTGGTCCGCGGCCCGCAGCACGCCGATGATCTCCCGCAGGTCCTGGAGCGCCTCGTGCGCGCTCTCGCGGATGACGCCGGCCGCCCGGGCGACCTCCTCCTGGGGCGCGTCCGGCCGGAACTCCAGGGCGCCCGCGTGGACGCTGAGCAGGGTCAGCCGGTGCGCGAGGACGTCGTGCATCTCGCGCGCGATGGCCTCACGGGCGAGCCGTTGCGCCTGCTCGGCCCGCAGCCGCGCCTCGGTCTCCGCGCGCCGGGCGCGGTCCCGCAGGCTGAACATGAGCTGCCGTTTGGCCCGCACCAGCAGGCCCCAGCCGACGATCGCGGCGATCAGCACCACGGTGAGGACGACGGAGACGAGGTAGGGCAGGTCCGCGTCGGGCCGCAGCCGGTAGGTGAGCGGGATCATGGCGATGTTGATGCCGCCCACCCAGGCGACGTACCGGAAGGGGCGGTGTACGGCGAGGGTGAAGACGGCGATCATGCAGGCGCCGCCGGCGGTGTCCGAGAGGAGGCCGAGCGGGATGGTGCCCAGGGCGAGGCCCAGCGGCCAGCGGCGGCGCAACCAGACGGCGGCGCAGGCGACTGCGCCGAGCAGTTGGTCGAGGGTGGCCGCGGTGTGTGACACATGCGGGTTGTCGCCCACCGCGTCCGCGGCGATCATGCCGATGAGGACGGCCAGGAGGAAGCAGGAGAAGTCGACGATCCAGTCGCGCGCGGTACGCCGGGGCCGCCGTCCGGGCCGCGCGTCGGCGGAGTCGAACTCGTGGATCACCGCGGACGGCATCAGCCAGCGCCGGCCGGGGAAGGCCGGGGTTCCGGGTACCGTCTCATCGCCGCTCACGGTCGACAAATCTACGCAGTGAGAAGTCCAGGGCGCCTCCCCGCGACGGGGATCGGCGACCAAAGTCGCGGCACCGACGACTTTCGGCGCGGACGGCCTCGTAGCTCCGATGCTTCCGGGGTACGGGGCTCGCCCCGCGGCCGATGTGCGTGAGGGGTCCGCGGGGCGAGGGTCTACCCATGAAGCAACTGCTGGAACTGCTCGGCTTTCTCGCCCTGATGCAGGGCGGTATGGGTCTGCTGCACGAACTCACCGACTGGCACGTCGGCCTCGTCCAGCGGATCGGTTTCCTGGACGGCTACGAGGTCTACGCGAGCGTCGCCCTGGTCGTGCTGGCGTTCGCGCTGTTCGCCGCCGCGGAGAGCCGGGGGTCCGGCTGACAGGGCGCTGTCAGCAGCCGGAGTCGACCAGGTCGAACGACTCCGAACGGCACGCGGCACGGCGATTGCCCTCGGAGGCGCCTGAACGGGCACCACGGCCGCGGCAAGCCGGTATTCCGAGAGACCCGATCCGCACATGTTCCCGACTCCGTGCCGTCAACTGGCCATCCGGTTGAGTTTGCGGACGCTCTTGTCGAAGGCCCGGGCCGGGACGATGCGCCGCAGCACGCTCACGCGTGCGGCGATCGAGCCGGCGGGATAGCTCAGCTTCGGCTTCGGGCCGGTCGCTGCCGCGACGACCACCTTGGCGACGACGGCGGGATCGTCGCCACGTCTCATCTGCTCCTCCATCAACTCATCGAATACGGCCCGTTGGCGCGCGTATATCGGCAGGGGGGTGTCGGCCTGCATCATGTTGACGTCGAACGGGGTGTTGATGGGCCCCGGCTGGACGCGCAGGACTCGAATGCCCTGCTCACGGACCTCGTGGTCCAGGGACTGCGAGTAGCCTTCCACCGCATGCTTCGTCGCGGCGTAGACGGCCATGAACGGGTTGGGCACGAATCCGATCACCGAGGAGATGTTGATGATGCGTCCTCTCCCCTGGCGGCGCATGTGCGGCAGGACGGCCTTGGTCATGCGCATCAGGCTGAAGACGTTCACCTCGAAGATGCGCTGTGCCTGGGCTGCGGAGATTTCCTCTGCGGCTCCGTTGGCACCGATCCCGGCGTTGTTGACCAGGACGTCGATACGCCCGAACTTCTCGATCACCTGCTGAACGACACTCTCGACCGAGTCATCGCGGGTGACGTCGAGACTCAGGAACGTCACGCCGCCGCGCGAATCTCCCGCGGTCACCTTGCGACTCGTCCCGACCACGTCGAACCCTGCCTCGGCGAGCGCTGTCGCCTTGCCGAGACCTGAGGATGCGCCGGTCACGAGCGCAAGCGGTCTGTCTGCTGTCATGGCCAGCTCCCCGAATCCTTTAAATTACGATAATAATACAATAGCAGGATGGTCGGCCCAGGACAATCTCCGATCGCGATCGCCGGCATCCCCGCATCCGGACGTGGACGTGATCCACGTGCAGCCTTGACCGATGGCGACCATGGGATGGGTCGAGGTCGTGCACCCTCTGCGAGCAGCCTCGCCGGCGACAAACCCCCTCCTCCGACTAGGTCGCGGGGGGTGCCCGAGCAGCCGGCGACGGTGACCGGCGCCGCCACCCGGCCAACTCGACGCTCATCGCATGCGGCGCTTGCGATCACCCGACCTATAGGATTATGGTCATAATTCAATTATTCAAGGGAGCCCATCAGCGGGCGCGGTCGATGCGCCGGCACAGCACCCTTCCGACATCGCGAGGAGCTTTCCATGGACCTCTCCACCAGCACTGCCCTCGTCACCGGAGCCAACCGGGGCCTGGGCCGGGCCCTCGCCACCGAGTTGCTCAGCCGCGGCGCCACGGTCTACGCCGGCGCCCGCAACCCCGACCAGGTCGACCTGCCCGGCGCCAAGCCGATCGCGCTCGACATCACCGACCCCGCCTCCGTCGCGGCCGCCGCCCAGGCCACCGGCGACGTGACCGTCCTGATCAACAACGCGGGATCCTCCACCGGGGCCGATCTGCTGGCCGCCGGTCTGAACGACATCCACCTGGAGATGGACACCCACTACTTCGGCACCCTCTCGGTGGTCCGGGCCTTCGCACCCCAGATCGCGGCGGGCGGCGGTGGCGCGATCCTGAACATCCTCTCCGGCCTGTCCTGGTTCAGCTTCCCGGAGGCCGGCGCCTACTGCGCCGCCAAGTCCGCGCAATGGTCACTCACCAACAGCCTGCGCCTGCAACTCGCCGACCAGGGCATCCGCGTGGCCGGCCTGCACGTCGGCTACATGGACACCGACATGGCCCGGGCCGTCGACGCGCCCAAGTCCGACCCCGCCGACATCGCCCGCATCGCCGTCGACGGCATCGCCGCCGGCGCCTACGAGATCCTCGCGGACGACGTCGCCCACCAGGCACAGGCAGCGCTGTCGGGGGGCGTCGCGGCGCTCTACCCCCAGCTTCCCTGAGGGCCGGCGGGGCGGCCGCCCAGTCCACCGTGTCGCATCACTGGCCGCCGCCTTCTCCGCCCAGGGCGGCTACGGATCGGCCTCACTGTTCGTGGACGGGCTCGTCCCGGCCCTCTGGGTCGGGGCCCGCGCCGTCGCCGTGGCGGCGGTACTCGCCTTCCTCATGTCCCGGCAGCGTACGGTCGACGGTCCGGCCGCCGGCCTCTCCGGTAATGCCGCGGCCACCGCTCCGGTGGCCATCTGAGCTTCGCACCGAGGGGCGCCCCGCCGAACCGGCATCCGCCGACCGCGCAGATCCGATCGTGTGCGACGACAACCGCACCTGAGGAAGCAGCGTTTCCTGCCAATCGGCTTGCGGCCCAGTTCACCGCCCTGTGCTACGTCGCGTTCGATGGCACCGACCACGCCGGCCTCCACCGCAGCCGCGGTGGGATCCAGCGCCGGCCCGCGTACTGCGTCTCCCAGGCCGGGCGGGTCGAACTGCCCCGAGTCATCGCGTTCGTCGCCTCGCCGCCCTGACGGTTCATCAACGGCTCGTGCCTGGTCGTCGACGGCGGTGTGACGACGTATGAGCCACCGCGAACATGTCGTTGGCCACTGGCGCGCACGCGGCCCCCTCCCGGACACGCTCGACGCGATGTTCGCAGACCTGGAAGCGGGCGCGCTCGCCGCTTCCGCGTCCGCACGTCTCAGCAACCTCCGCCATTACGACCCCGACCTCGTCCTGGAAAAATTGGAACAACGATCTCCAGCAGGCGACACCGGCCGAACTCACGGAACTGGACGACGGGTTGCTCAGCGCGATCCGCGCGCCCCACCTCGCGCTGCACGGCACTGAACCGGGCGCGGAATACCGGGCCTGGCCGGCCAAGTCGCAGCCGCACGTCACCGTCGAGGCATGGCACGGCTGCGGCCATCACCCCCCCCTGGTGCCTCCGGAGCACTTCGTCAACCACGTCCGACGCATGGACGCGGACGCCGGACCGCGACACCCGCGATGAAAACGCGTGAGGGGATATAGGGGGCCGACCCTCTTGGGCCGCTGTGACAGCGAGTCCTCGTGGCCCCGACCGCTGCAGCAGCGACCGCCACCGCTTGGATGTCGAACAGTTCCATCCCGCCTGCCGAGCCGCGACAACCTCGCTGCCTTCATCACCGCCGCCCTGGGCAACCCCGCTCCGAACCGCGCGATCGTCGAGTTCACCGACGGCAGGGTCACCGACGCCGTCTCCGCGGTGACGGCTTCGGTCGGTCCCCGCGTCCACCGGCCAGAGTCGTAGAAGGCCGGCACGCTCTCACACGGGCCGGCTTTTTGCACTTCGGGCGGTCCGTGGTCACAGCCATTCCTGGTTGACCGGTCGCACTTTGTCCAGTGCCTCGCGGATCTTCTGGCCGATCGTGATGAGGCGTGATTCCGGGAGGCGGGTGGTGGGCCCGGCGACGGCGATCGCGGCGCGGGGGGTGACCGCGACCGCGACACACGAGATCCCTGCCTGCTGGCTGTCCAGGTCGAGGGCGAAGCCGTGGTGCTTGGCGTCGGCGATCTCCTGCGCGTGACTCTCCCATCGGTCCGGGTCATCGGCGCGGACCAAGTGGGCGAGGTCGGGGTCGGCTGCGAGCAGAGCGTGCCCGAGGGCCTCGCCGATCAGTGGCTTTCGCTCGCCGGGCCTGACGGCGAGGTGCAGGGGCTGATCGGATTGCACGGCGTCCACGCACAGGTAGTCGGTGCCCGTGGCGAATGCGAGGAAGGTGGACTCGCCGGATGCCTGGCTCACCTTCTTCAGCACGGGTGCCGCTCATCCACTCCCGGATCTCCTCCGGCGAGCCGGTGTGGCCCTCCTGGATGCAACCGACGCCGGCATGATCTGGCCCGGGGTGCAGTAGCCGCACTGGAAGGCGTCCTCGTCGATGAACGCCTGCTGCAGCGGGTGCAGTTGATCCCCCTCGGCCAGGCCCTCGATCGTGGTGACCTCGGCGCCCTCCAACCGCACTGCCAGTGTCAGGCAGGAGTTCACCCGACGCCCGTCGACCAAAACTGTGCACGCCCCGCAAGCGCCCGCGTTGCAGCCCTTCTTGAACCCGGTGAGGTCGAGGTGCTCGCGCAGCAGGTCCAGCAACGAGGTGCGGTTGTCCACGGTCACGGTCCTGCGGGTGCCGTTGACCGTCAGGGAGACGCGACTCTCAGGCGGGGCCGCCTCGGCGGCGGCCACCTCATCATCGACGAGCAGGGTGCCTCCGATCACCCCGCCCGCAACGACGGCACCACCGACCACGGTGGTGGTGGCGATAAAGGTGCGCCGGGTGGGCGCCGAGGAGGGCTCGTCGGCTCCGGTGGGGGGAGGGACGGAGGACTGAGGGAGTTCACTTGACATACGTACGCCTTCACATCACGGACGGATCAGCCGCGCACAGGGCGCCGCGGCAGCTCAAGCGGGAAGTCGTGCAGTACGGGAGAGGAACGTGGTCGAGCTGCGGTGCTTCAGGAAACCGGCTCGGTCGCGCATGAGGAAGGTCGTGTCTATGGGGGGCATAAACTCAACCCCCCTCCCGAGCAGGCTCACTGGGGCCATGAACCCCTGCCCCTCGGCGGCCGAGCAGACAACCACTCGGAGATGGCACGCGTACTGGCGTACCGGGTGCGATGCGGCCGACCTGACGGGTGAAGTCGCGGCGCCACTCATGCCCAATGCCGGCGGCTTCGGAGCGGAGGAAGTAGTAGTAGCCGGGGCGTGCGGCCGTCGCTGGCCGGTCGAGCGCCACGGACCGCCCAATGCCCGGCTCACTTCATGACTGCTCGTTCTCTCACGGCCGGCCGGTGGATCGGGCCGCTGGTCGACGACAGGGGCAGTCCGGTGCCCAGGTTGGTGTGGGCGATGATCTCCGCTGTGATGGAGACGGCTGTCTCCTGCGGGGTGCGGGCGCCCAGGTCGAGGCCGATGGGGGACCGCAGCCGGGCCAGTTGGTCCTCGGTCAGGCCGGCCTGCATCAGTAGGTGCAGACGCTCGTGGTGGGTGCGCCGTGAGCCCATCGCACCGATGTAGGCGGCAGGCGTGGCGAGGGCCACGCGCAGCAGGGGGATGTCGAACTTGGCGTCGTGGGTGAGGACACAGATGGCGGTGCGTTCGTCCACCTCGGTGTGTTCCAGGTAGCGGTGAGGCCAGTCGGCGATGACCTCGTCCGCGTGCGGAAAGCGGGCCGTGGTGGCGAAGACGGGGCGGGCGTCGCACACGGTGACCCGGAAGCCCAGAAAGGCCCCGGCCTGGCTGAGAGCGGCGGCGAAGTCGACGGCTCCGAAGATCAGCATGCGGGGGCGGGCCGCGCGGACGTGCACCAGCACGGACAGCGGTTCGCGACAGTCGTCTCCCCCGCCGGCCGCCGCGCGTCCGGTGCGCCCCATTCGCATCAGGGCACGCGTCTGGTCAGTCACCGCCCGGTATACCGGTCCGCTGTCCATGGTCCCGTGAGCGACGCGGTCGTCACCGAGGACGCTCATAGTCGCGCCGAGGAGGTGGTCCGGGCCGTCCACGATCTGTGCCACGGCGGCCGGTCGGCCCCCGGCGACCTCGGCAAAGGCGGCGGTCAGGTGGGGCTGCTCCGTGGGGTCGATCCGCTGGATGAGGACGTCGAGTTCGCCGCCGCAGGTCAGGCCGACGGCGAAGGCGTCGTCGTCGGAGTAGCCGAACCAGGCGCGTTGTGCGGCACCACGGTCGCGGAGCACCTGATGGCACAGCTCGTACACCGCGCCCTCGACACAGCCGCCGGAGATGCTGCCGACCGCGTTGCCTTCTTCGTCGACCGCGACCGACGTACCGATGGGCAGGGGTGCGCTGCCGCTGACGTCGACGACCGTCGCCAGGGCGAAGGGACGGGCTGCGCGGCACCAGCGGTGCAGTACGTCTGCGATGTTGAGCATGGACTGCCTCCGGCGTGTGCTTCTTCGTACGGTGGGGCGGGCCGCCGCCGCACCCTCCGGGGAGTGGGAAGCGGCGACGACCCTGGAGGGCCCGGCAGCCGGACGGGGGCTGGCGGCCGGGCCGGCCTGGACGGTCCTTGACGGCGCCGGAATCAGATCAACGCGTCGGCGGTGATGGGCAGTTCACGAATACGGCGGCCGGTGGCGTTGAAGACCGCGTTGGCAATGGCCGACGCCACCCCCACCTCGACGATCTCTCCGAGCCCTTTGCCCTACTTCGGTGAAGACCGCGCCGTAGGAGTAGTACGAGTGCCGCTCGGGATCCTGTGGCCCGGACCACGAGCCGTCGGCTTCGAGGTGGGTGAGGCTGTTGCGGGCCAGCAGCCGCTGACAGGTCTCGCCACGGGCGGAGTTGTCCTGTACGTGCAGTCGCCCGTTGCGCACGACGATGCCCTCGGCCTTGACCCCGTACAGCGGCGACTCGCAGTCCTCGACGGCCAGCTCGATGGCGAATTCAGAGGGTCGGCAGACATACGTACCTTCTGAGTGGACGGACCAGCCGTGCCCAGGAGCACGGCTGAGTGAGATCGCCTTCGCCGCAAGACGGGATGGCCGTGCACAAGGCACCGCCGCCCACCCCACGCGGCGATGTCGCGCGGTGGGGGTGACAGAGCGGCTGGGGGCCGGCCCCCGGGTCGGCTCCGTCCGCTGCGGTGGTGTGGAGCGGACGGAGAAGGGTGTGAGAGGCGAGGTCAGAGGGTGAGGATCACCTTGGTGGCGCGCCGCTCGTCCATCGCCTTGTAGCCCTCGGCGGCCTGCTCCAGGGGCAGGGTGAGGTCGAAGACCTTGCCGGGGTCGATCGTGCGGTCCCAGATGAGCTGGATCAGGTCCGGCAGGAACCGGCGCACCGGGGCCGGACCGCCGAGCGTGTGGATGCCGGCGAAGAACAGCTCGATCCCGGGGATCTTCACGTCGTAGTTCACGCCCACGTAGCCCAGGTGCCCGCCGCCACGGGTGGCGCCGACGGCCTGCATGAACGACTCCTGGGTGCCGACCGCCTCGACTACCGAGTGCGCACCGAGCCCGCCCGTGAGTTCCTTGATCTTCGCGATGCCCTCCTCGCCGCGCTCTTCGACGATGTCGGTGGCGCCGTAGTAGCGGGCCAGCTTCTGCCGCTCGGGGTGGCGCGACATCGCGATGATGCGTTCCGCGCCCAGCTGCTTGGCGGCGAGGACGGCCATCAGACCGACCGCGCCGTCGCCGACGACCGCGACGGTCTTGCCGGGCCCGGCCTCGGCGGCGACGGCGGCGTACCAGCCGGTGCCGAGCACGTCGGAGGCGGCCAGCAGGGAGGGAATCAGCTCGGCGTCGGGCTGTCCCGGAGTGGCGACGAGGGTGCCGTCGGCGTGCGGGATGCGGGCCTTCTCTGCCTGGGTGCCGATCGTCTGCGAGACGAACTCGGCGTGCACGCACTTGGACTGGAAGCCCGCCCGGCAGATCTCGCAGGTGTTGTCGGAGATGACGAACGACCCGACGACGAAGTCGCCCACCTTGACGTTCTTGACCTCGGAGCCGATCTCCTCGACCACGCCGACGTACTCGTGACCCATGACCTGGTGGTCGGCGGGCTCGATGCCGCGGTACGGCCACAGGTCGGAACCGCAGATGCAGGTCGCGGTCAGCTTCACGATGGCGTCGGTGGGCTCGACGATCTTCGGATCCTCGCGCTCCTCCACCCGGACGTCACCGGCCGTGTACATCACTACTCCACGCATGGTGGTTCTCCTTGCTCTGTTGGGCAGGCGCCTACGGCGCCGGTTCGTGTTCCGGAAGGCACGGCAGTACCGCGACCTACCGGGTCGGTGGGACTCATGCCGCCGAGCGACGGCGCTGGACGAGTGCGATGGCGATCGTGGGGATGAGGGTCGATGCGGCAATGACGGTGCCGATGACGGCGGGGCCCGTAGCGCCCAAGGAGGATTCGAGGGCGAGTCCGGCGATCCAGGAGCCGATGGCGGTGCCGAGGTTGAACGCCGACACGGTCAGTGCGGAGCCCAACGTGGGCGCTTTCCCTGCGAAGCGCACTCCCAGGGCGATGAGGACCGGGTTCGCGCCCAGCCCGAACAGTCCCAGCAGGGCGATCAGTGCGACCGTGGGCGCAGCGTGGGTGGACAGCAGGCAGATCGCCAGCAGCAGGACCGTGGTCACCGCGGGGGCCACGATCGTCGTCGCGTGCGGACGACGGTCCCCCTGGCGGCCTCCCACCAGGAAACCTGCCAGGGCGCCCATACCGAAACCGACCAGCACGAGTGGCACCAGGCCGGCGGCCAGACCGGCCCGGTCGGTCAGCAGCGGCGAGATGTAGGTGTACGTCGACAGCACGCCGCCGGTGGTGGTCGCGCAGGCCGCGAGTGCCAGCCACAGGCGTCCCGAGCGCAGAGCGGACAGCTCCGAGCGAACGGAGATCGTCCGGCCGCCGTCGGTGTCGTGCGGAACCTGGCGGGCGATCAGTGCCATGGCGGCCGCTCCGAAGACGGCCAGGGCCCAGAACGGTCCCCGCCAGCCCATCAGCTGCCCGGCGAAGGCACCCAGCGGCACACCGACGACGTTGGCGAGCATCGCGCCGGCGCCCACGACACCCAGAGCGCGAGAGCTCGCGGCAGGACCGGCCGCGCCCGTGGCCACCACGTTGGCCACCGCCCAGAACGCCCCGGTCGCCAGCGCGGTCAAGAACCGTGCGGCCAGCAGCAGGGCGAAGCTGGAGCCGAGCGCGACGATGACGTGTCCGGCCGCGAAAACGCCCAGGGCGAGGATCAGCGTCAGCCGCTGGGGCAGCCGCAGCGTCAGCATCGCCATCAGCGGCGCGCCGACGATCATCCCGATGGCGAAGACCGTGATCAGCAGCCCGGCCCGGGCCACGCTGACCTGCACATCGCCCGCGATCTCCGGCAGCAGGCCCGCCACCACGAACTCGGTCGTGCCCATCAGGAACGTGCCCAGCGCCAGCACATACACGACGAGCGGAAGCCGGGCAGGCGGACGCCCGCGGTCACCGGCGCTTACATCGGCGGGGGCGTGGAGGGCTCCTCCTCGCGTGGTCATGCATCATCTCCGCAGCGATCGAGATCGGGGTGCGCATCCCACCAAACCGCTCCTGCCGCCCGCGCGGGAGGCTGCGTTTATAGGGGGTACAAGCTCGACCCCCCTGCCCGGGGTTACGGGCCGTAGCGTGGGAAGCATGGAACCCCGCCCCGACAACCGCGCCGACATCCGTGACTTCCTCGCCCGCCGACGTGCCCAGCTCACGCCCGAGCAGGTCGGCCTGCCCACCAGCGGCCGACGTCGCGTGCCCGGGCTGCGCCGCGAGGAGGTCGCCGTCCTCGCCGGGGTGAGCACCGAGTGGTACACGCGGCTGGAGAAGGGCCACATCAGCGGCGTGTCCGAGGATGTCCTCGACGCGGTGGCCCGCACCCTGCAGCTGAGCGAGGACGAACGCATCTACCTGTTCGACCTCGCCAAAGCCGCCCACCCCAGCCCGGCAACGCGGCGCCGCCGCAAAGCCGTCGACGTCCCGCCCCACGTCCAGTGGCTCCTCGACTCCATGACGCTGTCCGCAGCATTCGTCACCAACGGCCGCCTGGACATCGTGGCCACCAACGCACTCGCCCGCGCCCTGTTCGCGCCGATGTTCGACAGTCGCACCACCGGCGAGCGCCATCGCCCCAACTTCGCCCGGTACTACTTCCTCGACGACGGCTCCCACGACTTCGTCGCCGACTGGGACCGGGCCGCCCACACCACCGTCGCCCTGCTGCGCGCCGAAGCCGGCCGCTACCCCCACGACAAGGCACTGCGCGAACTCGTCGGCGAGCTCTCCACCGTCAGCACCGAGTTCCGCACCCGGTGGGCCGCCCACAACGTGCGCATCCACCACGGCGGCGTCAAACGCTTCCACCACCCCGACGCCGGCCCCCTGGAACTCACCTACCAGCCACTGGACCTGCCCATCTCCGCCGGCGAAGCACACTCCCTGACCATCTACACCGCCCAGCCGGGCACCCCGGACGAGGAACGACTCAAACTCCTCGCCAGTTGGACGGCCACCCCCCGACCTGCCGACTCGCTGCACCGGCGGTCGTGAGCCACACGACAGGGCGGGGAGGAAGGAACTGACCATGCGCGTCGCCGCCCCGTACGACGATGGTGCGCGCTGTGCCCGAACTGCCCCCTGACCTGCCGCGGCGGCGGCGGCGGCGGCGGCGGCGGGTGAATCCTACCCACCTGGACCGGCGGATACATGGCAGGGCAGCCCGCCGCCTCCCAGTCGGGTGCGCACCGCGCTGTGCACTCCGGCCGCACGGTCGGTCAGCGGGTGGTGAGCCCGGTGAGCAGGAGGGCGAGCCATCGGGCGCGGGCGGTGGGTGGCTGGTCGGCGGGGAGGGTGGAGAGCATCAGGTACAGGTCGTCGAGGGTGAAGTCGGCGCGCAGGGCGCCCTGAGCCTGTGCGCTGCGGATGAGCCGGCCGAGGGCCTGGGTGACGCGGGTTTCCACGGCCTGCATGGCGGGGTGGGCGGTGTGGTCGGCGCTGAGCGCGTGGGCGGCTGCTTTGACGGCGCGGTTGTGGGCGACGGTGTCCATGACGCGGTTGAGGAAGCCGGTGAGCTCCGCCATGGCGGGTGAACCTTGGGCCTCCCGTTGCAGGCACTCCTCGGCGTCGTCGGCGAGCGTTTCGAACGAGGCGGCGATCGCGGCCGTGACCAGGTCGTTCTTGTTCGGTGCCCGGCTCCCGGGTGGTCACCGTCAGCAGCGTCGGCCACCGCATCCGGGCCGACATCCACTTCGACGACCTGCAGTTCGACCGCTCCTACAACCGGGTTGTCGCCTACGGGCAGGCCAAGCTGGCCAACCTGATGTTCACCTACGAACTCCAGCGCCGCCTCGCCCCGCACCACAGCACCATCGCCGCCGCCGCGCATCCCGGCACGGCGGACACCGAACTCTCGCAGAACCTGAGCGGCCTGGTGCGCAAGGGGGCAGACCTGCTCCAGCCCCTGTTCAGCCAGCCGGCCTCCATGGGAGCGCTGCCCACCCTGAGGGCGGCCACCGATCCCGCCGCCACCGGCGGCCAGTACTACGGCCCCAACGGCATGGGCGAAACCCGCGGATACCCCAAGGTGGTCGCCTCCAGCAAGAAGTCCCACGACACCGCCGTCCAGCAGCGCCTGTGGGCCGTGTCCCAGCAGCTCACCGACGTCACGTACCCCGTCTGAGGCGTCCACCCGCGATCAGGCCGACCAAGATTCAACGGCACCCACTGTGCTACCGGCATCTCCGTGCCGGACTGACGGCACCGGAGCGGCCCGCAGGAGACCGGTCCGACGGGCCTGCCCCCACCGGAGCTGACGCCGACATGACCGGCACCCTGCCGCGTGGCCGGATGTCCTCGTTCGCCACAGCCGCTCCCGGTCGGCCATGAGAGTGCCACCGCGGGAATGCAGCACGGCGTGCAACTGCCCTACGTAGAACAGGCGTTGACAGCTCACACCACCCGCTGACCCCCGACCGGCCCCGCCCGCCCTGCAGAACCACGGGTGCGGAGCGGACACGGTCGGGCCGTTGCCAGAAGGGCGTCTTACCTGGTGCGGATCTCCGCCAACTGCAGGCGGTACTTGCCGGTCTCGTCGGAGGCGGGCCGGCCGAGCCGGGTTGCGCGCAGGCGCAGGTAGCGGCCGTTGGCGGAGGTGAGGGTGTAGGTCTGGGCGGTTCCGTTGGGGTTGGGCTCGCCGGTGATGGTGCGGGCCGTGGTGTACGTGGTGCCGCCGTCGGTGCGGGTCTGGAAGGTGAAGTCGACGGGGAAGCCCGCCGAGCCGCCGCCGGTCCCGCCGGCGTCGGTGCGCGGGTGGAGGGTGACGGAGCCGATGGCCCGGTCGGCACCGAGGTCGATCTCGATCCATACGGGGGTGTCACTGACGTCGGCGGAGGCGAAGTCGATGCTGGTGAAGCCCTTCGTACCGGTCACGCTGGTGGTGGTGCCGTCCAGGACCCGGGTCTTGCCCCAGTCGCCGTTCTCCAGCGTGCAGTTGGCGGTGACGGTGGTCCCTGCGGTGGGGATGGTGAGCTCGGCCAACTGGAGGCGGTACTTGGTGGTCTCATCGGAGGCGGGAGTACCCAGGCGCGTGGCCTGCAGACGGACGTAGCGGGCGGTGCCGGTTCTGAAGCCGTACGTCTGCACCAGTCCGTCGGGGTTCGCCTGCCCGGTGACGGCGCGGACGGTGGTGTAGGTGCTGGATCCGTCGGGCCGGGTCTGGATGGTGAAGTCGACGGGGAAGCCCGCCGTGCCGCCGCCGGCGGCGGGAGTGTCGGTGCGGGGGAAGAGGCGTACGGCGTCGAGGTCGGTGTCGGTGCCGAGATCGACCTCCACCCAGACAGGGGTGGCACTGAGGTCGGCGGAGGCGAAGTCGTTACTGGTGTAGCCCTTGGCGCCGGTCACGCTGGTCAGCGTGCCGTCGGTGAGGCGGCCGCGGCCCCAGTTGCTGTTCTCCAGGCTGTTGTTGCCGGTGACCGGCCGGCCCAGGGCGAGGTCGTCGAGACGTCCCACGCCGGTCGCCGTGAAGGTCCAGGTGCCGGGCTGGACAACCCAGTACACGTACGAGGAGTCCTTGCCGTCGTAGGTCAGTCCGCTGACGCCGCCGGTCGACGAACCGCCGGTGAAGACGGTGGTGTCGTTCGCCTTGATGACCGGTTGGGCTCCGCCGTAGGTGGGCACGCCCACGCGCGCAGTCGTTCCGCTCGGGGAGGTGAGGGTCAGCGTCACGGTTGTTCCGTCTCGGGTGATGCCCATGCGGATGTCACCCTTGACGGTCGACGTCACGGTGTTGATCTTTGCGAGGGTGCCGGTCTGCGGGATCACCTCGTATGTCTGCCAGCCCGGCTTGGTCGGGCGGACACCGGCGGCGTAGGCGGACAGCGCGTACAGCGGGCCGCCGTTCCAGGCGTGGTTGTCGGTGCCGGCCGCCTTGTCCCACACCTCCCACAGCGTGTAGCAGGCGGGGTCGGCGACCTGGGCGGCGAAGCGGTTGCGCATCCGCTCCTCGGCGACCGTGGCCGCGCCCATCAGATACAGCGCCTCGAGGACGTAGAACTCCATGTACGGGCTGGCGTTGAGATGGGTGCGCAGCACCTCGGTGATCGCCCGGTACCGGGAGGCGGGTGCCAGGCCCGCGACGACGGCGAGGCCATGGGCGCGGTCGTCGGTGTCGCGGGTGTAGCCGGGTGAGCGGTACTCGTTACGCGAGGAGTTCCACAGGACGCGGTCGAAGTTGGCCTTGATGCTGTCGCGCTGGGCCTTCCATGCGGCGACGTCGCCGCTGTTGCCGCTGAGGTCGGCGAGCTTTGCGGCGGTGTCGAGGGCCAGGTAGTACCAGCAGTTGTCCAGGACGCGGGCGTCGATGTCGGAGCCCCAGTCCTCCCAGTCCCAGTCCCCGGCGCGGTGGTTGACCAGGCCGTCGGCGTCCAGGCTCCACAGGTTCAGGTACTTCTTGACCGCCGGGTAGGCGCCCGTGACGGCGTCCGCGTTGCCGGTGTAGAGGTAGTACGTCCAGAACGACCACACCGAGGCGAGCATCTGGACGGGCAGTTCGTTGGTCCAGATGCTCGTGGGGATCGGGGAGTACAGCACGCCGCCGGACTCCTGCCAGGAGGTCAGCTGGGCGATGGCCTTCTTGCCCAGCGCGTGGGAGCGGGTGTCGAAGGTGTAGAAGCCTTCCTTCAGCTGGTTGACCACATCGCCCCACCACTGGGCCCGCTCGCGGGTGGGGCAGTCCATGTAGTTGTCCCGCATGTTGACGTACATGGTGCGGGCGGCCTTGGCCCACAGGGTGTCGAGAAAGGGGTCGCTGCTGCTGAAGGACCCGGCGAAGTCGGTGTCGTAGCCGGACTCGCGGTACTTCAGCTCCAGGATCGTCACGCCCGCCGGGATCGTGTACCGCACGGCCGTCCCGCTCATCCAGGCCAGCGGCTCGAACTCCTGGACGCCGCCGGAGCAGACGTAGGTGGCGCGCATGTTGTACTGCGTTCCGGGCTCGATGCCCACCAGGCCCGCACCGTCGTCGTAGTGGTCGGTCTGGACGCCGATCACCGCCCCGGCCGGGGCGTCCACCTTCAGGTACGGGGTCACTTGGAGGTTGGACGGCAGGGTGCCCGAGATCGCGGTGGAACCCCGCCCGGCGCCCGGCAGGGACGCGGCGTTGGTGTAGGACCTCAGACCGGAGTAGCGGAACTGCGGGACCGGCCGCTCGACCAGGGCGTTCCAAGGTGCCGCACCCGTGACCCCGAAGTCGGTCGGCGCCGTCCAGCCACTCTCGTCGAACCCGGAGGACTGCCAGCCGGTCATACCCGTGGCGTTGCGGGCGTCGTAGTAGACGTTCGACTCCGGCAGCCGGAAGTTGACCTGTGTTCCGCTCGTGTTGTTCGAGTAGCCGGGGTGGACGGTGTGCTTCCAACCGGTGTCGCTGACGAGCCGGGTCACAGTGGAGCCGGTCGTGATGTCCGACTGGAACAGCAGCCCGCCCTTGCCACTGCTGCTGTGCGAGAAGCCCTGCTTGCCGAAGTACCACACCAGCAGCGCGACCGTGTTGCCACCGGCCTGCAGGTACGGGGCGAGGTCGATCTCGTCGTAGTAGGTGTCCATGCGGTTGGGGCCCCGCTTGAGCCCGCCCTCGAACACCACCAGCGTGCCGTTCACCCACAGCCAGTACTTCGAGTCCGCGGCGATCTGCGTGACCGCCTTCGACGGAGCCGAACCCAGAGTGAACGATCTACGGAACGCCACCCATTGGTTCGTCGCGCTGGACGGCGCCCAGATCCACCTGGCCGACCAGGAAACCGCTGCGGACGCCGTGGACGCGAGCCCGGGGAGCGCAAGGGAACCAAGAGTGGGCGTGAGAGCCACGGCTATGGCCGAGCGCAGGGCGGACCGGCGCGATACATGGTTCATCGTGGACTCCTGCTTTCGCTGTGCGGAGTGCAGCGTGAAGGGGGCGGCATCCGGCGCTGAACGGCACCCAAGCGAACTGAATCGATGGGAACTGAATCGATTCAATCGGGTGTTCGTAGGCGAGATACTCGATGCTCGCGCTACGAGGTGTCAACACCCGCGCAACATGGCGTTTGCAACGAGGAGGGACCTGGCTCCCCGGCGGCCTGCACTGCGATCCAAAGATGGCCGGCCGAGGGCCGTGTCCGTTCGCCGCCAGCGGTTCGGGGGCCGGGCCACTTCGATGGGGGCCATGACAACGACTTACGGAACTCTGAACGGCAAGGTCGCGCTCGTCACCGGGGGCAGCCGGGGGATCGGCGCGGCCACGGCGGTGCGGCTGGCGCGGGAGGGCGCGGACGTGGCCGTGACGTACGTGGGCGGCAAGGAGGCGGCCTCGGACGTCGTACGGCGGATCGAGGCGCTGGGGCGGCGGGCCGTCGCCCTGCGGGCGGACTCCGCGGACTCCGAGGAGGCGGCGGGGGCGGTTCTGCGTACGGCGGAGGCACTCGGTGGGCTGGACGTGCTGGTGAACAACGCGGGCGTGGGAGTGCTCGGTCCCTTGGGCGAGCTGTCTCTCGCGGACGTCGACCGGGTGCTGGCCGTGAACGTGCGCGGGGTGTTCCTGGCCTCTCAGGCGGCGGCCGCCCGGATGCGGGACGGGGGACGGATCATCACCATCGGGAGCTGTATGACCCAGCGGGTGCCCGGCCCCGGCGGAACCCTGTACGCGACGAGCAAGTCGGCTCTGATCGGGCTGACGAAGGCCCTCGCGCGTGAGCTGGGGCCGCGGGGCATCACGGCGAACATCGTGCATCCCGGGCCCATCGACACGGACATGAATCCGGGGGACGGGCCGTTCGCGGCGGGGCAGGCCGCGCTGACCGCGGCGGGGCGGTTCGGGACGGCGGAGGAAGTGGCGTCGATGGTGGCGTATCTGGCGGACGCGGAGTACGTCACCGGTGCGGAGTTCTCCGTGGACGGGGGGCACGCGGCGTGAGGCAGCCCGCGGCGTGAGGGAGCCGCCCACCTCTCGCCCCCCGCTGCCTCTCCCCCCGGGGGGTTGTCCCCCGGGGGACCGCCTCAGCCGCCCAGTTCCTGGTGCCTCGCCGACAGCGCCGCCGCGCCGCTCTCGGTCAGCGAGCCGAACAGCCGCAGGCGCGAGATCCCCCCGTCCGGGAAGATGTCCACGCGCGCGTGCGTGCCCACCGCGGGGGCCGGCAGCACGAAGCGGTGGTTCGTGTCGGGCTGGAGGCGCGTGCGCGGGAGGATCTCCCGCCAGTCGCCCCCCTCGCCGTCGCGGACCGACACCGAGGCCCAGCCCGCACTGTTCCCCTTCAGATACGCCGTATCGATCTCGATCGCGCGGATCTGGGACTGGGCCACCAGTCGGTAGCGGATCCAGTCGTTGCCCTGGTCACGGCGGCGGCGGGTCTCCCAGCCGTCGTCCATCTTGCGGGAGCGGCCCGGCTGGATGGTGTTGGACGCCGGTGAGTAGAAGAGGTTCGACGCGTCCTCCGCCTGGCCACCGTTCTCCAGGGCGACCACGTCGAAGGTGCCGAGGATCTCCAGCCACGCCGGGTCCGGGACGACCTCGCCGTACACGCGCAGGCGGGCGATGCCGCCGTCGGGGTGCTGGTTGACCCGCAGGTGGGTGAAGCGCTGTTCCAGCGACACCGGGAAGCCGTTCGCGGCGTGGCCGCCGACCGGCGTCCGCGGGACCAGCGTCGTCCACTTCACGTCGTCGCCCAGCAGTTCCTCCGGGGACGGGGACCCTGCCACGGACGTGCCTTCGACCGACACCGCCTGCGGGTAGTTGCCGCGGAAGTGGGCCGTGTCCACCACGATCCCGCGGATCACCCCGGGCGCGCCCAGCCGCACCAGCGCCCAGTCGTGGTCCTCGGCCGTCGGCCAGGGGTGCTCGGCCGAGGCGCCCCGGCGGCGCCGCGTCTCCCAGCCGTCCATGATCTTGCCCTTGTGCCCGAAGTGCTCGGGGTCGAACTCGGCCCGCTCGGGCATCAGCAGGTTCTCGCGCTGGGCGAAGAACTCGTCGTTGGCGGCGACGACTCCGGCGCCGAGGCTTCGTGCGGCGAGGTTGGCGTACTGGGTGAAGGGGAAATCGGCGGTGCGGTAGTCCGCGTACGGGTCACCGCCCCCGTACGGGTTCGCGTCGCCGGTGAAGCTGGGAATCGCCGTCACGTCCATGTGCCTTTCTGGAGTTTCCGGTGCGGGTGGATCAGGGCGTACGGGTGAGCAGTTGACCCCGGGGAGCCGTGAACTCCCCGTTCGCCACGATGCGTTCGCCGCGCAGCCAGGTCGACTTCACGACGCCGTACAGGGTCTTGCCCGCGTACGCCGTGACGCGGTTGCGGTGCTGGAGGGCCGCCGGGTCGACGGTGAAGGTCTCGTCGGGTGCGAGGACCGCGAAGTCGGCGTCGCGGCCGGCCTCGATGGCTCCCTTGCGGTCCAGGCCGGCCAGTTGGGAGGTCCGCGCGGACATCCAGCGGACCACGTCGTCCAGCGAGTGACCGCGTCTGCGCGCCTCCGTCCACACCGCCGCCAGGCTCAGCTGGAGGCCCGAGATGCCGCCCCACGCGGTGGCGAAGTCGTCCGTCTTGAGGTCGGCCGTGGACGGGGAGTGGTCGGTGACCACGCAGTCGATGGTGCCGTCGGCCAGCGCCTGCCAGAGCAGGTCCTGGTTGGCGGACTCGCGGATGGGCGGGCAGCACTTGAACTCGCTGGCGCCGTCCGGGACTTCCTCGGCGGTCAGGGTGAGGTAGTGCGGGCAGGTCTCGACGGTGATGCGGACGCCCTCCGCCTTCGCCCGGGCGATCAGCGGGAGCGCGTCGCTCGACGACAGGTGGAGCACGTGCACGCGTGCGTCCAACCGCTTCGCCTGGGCGATGAGTTGGGCGATCGCCGTGTCCTCGGCATCGCGCGGACGGGACGCCAGGAAGTCCGCGTACCGGGGCCCGGGCTGCTGCGGGGCGGCCTCCAGGTGGTGCGGGTCCTCGGCGTGCACGATCAGCAGCCCCCCGAAGGAGGCGATCTCGGCCAGCGACCGGGCGAGGCCGTCCTGGTCGAGATGCGGGAACTCGTCCACGCCGGACGGTGACAGAAACGCCTTGAAGCCGAAGACGCCCGACTCGTGCAGCGGGCGCAGGTCCTTGACGTTGTCGGGCAGGGCGCCGCCCCAGAAGCCGACGTCGATGTGGGCCTTGTCGGCGGCGACCTCCTGCTTGGTACGGAGGTGGTCGACCGTCGTGGTGGGCGGGAGGGAGTTGAGGGGCATGTCGACGAGGGTGGTGATGCCGCCGGCCGCCGCCGCGCGCGTGGCGGTCCAGAAGCCCTCCCACTCGGTGCGGCCGGGGTCGTTGACGTGCACATGGGTGTCGACGAGGCCGGGCAGCAGGACGTCGTCGCCGAGGTCCACCAGGCGGGCACTGCCGGGGACCGGGGCCTCGTACGGCAGTACGGCGGCGATCTTCCCGCCGGCGACCGCGACCGACGCGGGCCGCGTCCCCTCGGGTGTGATGACGCGCGTCGAGCGCAGCACCAGTTCAGTGTCGGACACCCGGACCCCTCTCTGCCGCCGTTAACTTCCGCGTAACGGAATTCAACTTTCTGTTGAAGGAGTCTTCACTCCCGGTCGAGCGCCGTCAAGGGCACACTTCCTCACAGTGCACCCTGCGTCGGCACTCTGGACGTTTCCACAAAGCGGAATTAATATTCCGACAGACAGAACGTAGCCATGCACCAGCGGGGAGTCAACCGACTGCCGGGTAGGCTTCTGCCCTCCTGCCCAGACCGAAAGGCAGCCCCGAAAGGAACGCGCCGTGCCGACGTCCAGCGCCAGCACCACCGACTCCGCCAAGTCCGCCGGTGGCGGGGTCCAGTCCCTCGAGCGCGCCTTCGATCTGCTGGAGCGGATGGCGGACGCGGGCGGAGAGGTCGGCCTGAGCGAACTGGCCGCGAGCAGCGGGTTGCCGCTGCCCACCATCCACCGCCTGATGCGGACACTCGTGTCCTGCGGATACGTCCGCCAGCAGCCCAACCGGCGCTACGCCCTCGGCCCGCGCCTGATCCGCCTCGGCGAGTCGGCCGCCCGGCTGCTCGGCACCTGGGCCCGCCCCTACCTCGCCCGCCTGGTCGAGGAGACCGGCGAGACGGCCAACATGGCGCTGCTCGACGGGGACGAGATCGTCTACGTCGCCCAGGTGCCGTCGAAGCACTCGATGCGGATGTTCACCGAGGTCGGCCGGCGCGTCCTGCCGCACTCCACCGGCGTCGGCAAGGCCCTGCTCGCCAACACCCCCGACGACGAGGTGCGCGCCCTGCTCGCCCGGACCGGTATGCCGGCCGCGACGGAGAAGACGATCACCACCCCGGACGGCTTTCTCGCGGCCCTCAAGGACGTGCGCGGCCAGGGCTACGCGGTCGACGACAACGAGCAGGAGATCGGCGTCCGCTGCCTCGCGGTCTCGGTGCCCAACTCCCCCACCGCCGCCGCCATTTCGATCTCCGGCCCGGCCGGACGGGTCACCGAGGCCGCCACCGAGAAGATCGTGCCCATGCTTCAGCAGGTGGCCGCGGAACTGTCGGAGGCGCTGGCCACCCAGAACCCGGCGTGACGCCCTTGCCGTGCGGCCGGGGCGGTACACCGACCGGCACGGCACGGAGGAGATCGTCTTCGAGTCGGACGGGCGGGAGCTGATCCGTACGACGATCAGGGGCGTGCGCGCCGACCATCGATGTCCAGCGCAAGCTGCCGCGGGCGGCTCGGATGAAGGCATGCGTCTCGTGCACGTGGTCCGACTACAACCCCGTCGGCAACGGGTTCATGCCGGGGCCGGCGTGGCTTCGTGACACAAGGACCGCTACGGCAGGCTAGCGCCTCGGCTCCCCGAACGACTCCACTGCCCTGCGCACATCGGTCAGGCCCCGCGACAGCGCGCTCATCGACCCGATCGCCCCCGCGATCAGCAGCAACGACCGCCGCAGACGTGGGACTTCGGGCGTACCGTCGATCGTCATGGCGGCCAGCGCGGCGAGTTCGTCCTCGGCGATGCCCCGGTCGGGGAACTCGGCCGGGTGCGCGGCGAGTTCGCGGCGCAGCCGGGACACCGCGCTCCGCAGTTCCGCCACTCTCGGATCGTTGTCGCTGCCGGTCACCGGCCTCTGCCCCAAGCTCCGCAACACAGCTCTCCCCCGCACTCCTTTGTGCGCCCCGGCGTCATGAAGACCCCTCGGCAGTGGTCGGGCCCCGGGGGACGCGGGTCAGTAAACGCCACGCGGAGCGCCGCGCGCCACCGTGCGGACCGAAATTCAGCCCATGCGTCAGGTATGCAGGACGCATGACGGAGAACGAACAGCAGGTCGCCGCGGTGCTGCTGGCCGCGGGCGGCGGGCGGCGACTGGGCGGGCGGCCCAAGGCGCTGCTGGAACACCGGGGCCGCCCGCTCGTCGAACACGCGGTCGGTGTCCTGCGGGCGGCCGGCTGCATTCGCGTGCACGTGGTGCTGGGAGCGGCCGCGGCGGTCGTACGGGAGCGGGCCGAGCTCGGTGACTGCGTGCTCGTGGAGAACCCGGAGTGGGCCGACGGCATGGGGTCCTCACTGCGGGCCGGGCTCGACTCGCTCGCCGGAACGACGGCGCGGGCGGCGCTGGTCTCGCTCGTCGACCAGCCCGGTATCGGGGCGCGGGCCGTGCGCCGGGTGCTCGCCGCGTACGAGGACGAGACCTCGCTCGTCTCGGCCGCCTACGACGGCGTACGGGGCCATCCCGTGCTCTTCGGCGCCACGCACTGGGCCGGGATCGCGGCGACTGCGACCGGTGACCGGGGGGCACGCGCCTACCTGAAGGAACACCAGGACAACATCACGCTCGTCGAGTGCGGGGACGTGGCCGAGCCGTACGACATCGACACGCCGGGGGATCTGGCGCACCTTGAGTGAACGTGGTGGCACGCAGAGCCACCCTTGCTCGACCCGGAGAATCTCGACATCAACAAAACATTGAACTTCCACAATGAGGAAACTAGTATCCACTGTTCAGAAGCGCCCTACCCTTGCGAGGGGCGCCGCCCGCGTACCCGGTTCGACTGGCACCCGGTGCCACCGCTGAAGGAAGTGACCGCTCATGTCCGCACCAGCGCCGTCCCCGCTGGCCATCGTCGACGCCGAGCCCCTGCCGCGGCAGGACGAGGTCCTCACCGAGGCGGCCCTCGCCTTCGTGGCCGAGCTGCACCGCCGGTTCACGCCCCGGCGTGACGAGCTCCTCGCCCGCCGTGCCGAGCGCCGCGCCGAGATCGCCCGCACCTCCACGCTCGACTTCCTCCCCGAGACCGCCGCGATCCGCGCGGACGACTCGTGGAGGGTGGCCCCCTCCCCCGCGGCCCTGGACGACCGCCGGGTCGAGATCACCGGTCCCACCGACCGCAAGATGACCATCAACGCCCTCAATTCAGGGGCCAGGGTGTGGCTCGCGGACTTCGAGGACGCCTCGGCGCCGACGTGGGAGAACGTCGTCCTCGGGCAGGTCAACCTGGCCGACGCGTACACCCGGAACATCGACTTCACGGACGAGCGGTCCGGCAAGTCCTACGCGCTCAAGGCCGCCGAAGAGCTCGCCACGGTCGTCATGCGCCCGCGCGGCTGGCACCTGAACGAACGGCACCTGGTCGACGCCGACGGCGCCCAGGTCCCCGGCGCCCTCGTCGACTTCGGCCTGTACTTCTTCCACAACGCGCAGCGCCTGCTCGACCTCGGCAAGGGCCCGTACTTCTACCTCCCCAAGACCGAGTCGCACCTCGAAGCGCGCCTGTGGAACGACGTATTCGTCTTCGCCCAGGAGTACACCGGCATCCCGCAGGGCACCATCCGCGCGACCGTACTGGTCGAGACGATCACGGCCGCGTACGAGATGGAGGAGATCCTCTACGAACTCCGCGACCACGCCTCCGGGTTGAACGCGGGCCGCTGGGACTACCTGTTCTCCATCGTCAAGAACTTCCGTGACGGCGGCGCCAAGTTCGTCCTGCCGGACCGCAACGCCGTCACGATGACGGCCCCGTTCATGCGCGCGTACACCGAACTCCTCGTCCGCACCTGCCACAAGCGCGGTGCGCACGCGATCGGCGGCATGGCGGCGTTCATCCCCTCCCGCCGGGACGCCGAGGTGAACAAGGTGGCCTTCGAGAAGGTCCGCGCCGACAAGGACCGTGAGGCGGCCGACGGTTTCGACGGTTCCTGGGTCGCCCACCCCGACCTGGTGCCGATCGCCATGGAGTCCTTCGACAAGGTCCTCGGTGACCGGCCCAACCAGAAGGACCGCCTGCGCGAGGACGTCCACGTCGAGGCGGCCGACCTCATCGCGATCGACTCGCTGAAGGCCAGGCCGACGTACAACGGCCTGGTCAACGCCGTCCAGGTCGGCATCCGTTACATCGAGGCATGGCTGCGCGGGCTCGGCGCGGTGGCCATCTTCAACCTCATGGAGGACGCGGCCACCGCCGAGATCTCCCGTTCGCAGATCTGGCAGTGGATCAACGCGGGTGTCGAGTTCGAGAACGGCGAACGCGCGACTCCCGAGCTGGCCCGCAAGGTCGCCGCCGAGGAGCTCTCGAACATCCGCCAGGAGATCGGCGAGGAGGCCTTCGCGGCCGGCCACTGGCAGCAGGCCCACGACCTGCTGCTCCAGGTCTCCCTCGACGACGACTACGCGGACTTCCTGACACTGCCGGCGTACGAGCAGCTCAGGGGCTGACACGCCTCGGAAACTGACACGCCTCAGGGGCTCGCGTCCCCCTGAGAGACCTTGTCCGAGTGGCCCAGGGACTTCCCCGGGGCCACTCGGTCGCGTACGGCCTGCTTCACCGCCGTGGGCTCCGGGAAGCCCTGCTCCCGCCGGTCCCAGACGAGCTCGTCGTCGACGCGCACGACGAAGATCCCGCCCTTGCCGGGCTTCAGCGCCAGTTCCGTCAGCTCGTCCTCGAAGGTCGTCAGCAACTCCTGCGCCAGCCAGGCCGCGCGGGGCAGCCAGCGGCACTGGGTGCAGTACTCGATCTCGACGCGGCCACTCATCCGAGATGCACCGACCAATCCTGTTCGGCCGCGGGCTTGCCGTGCAGGTCGGGCACCTGCTTGAGCCACGCGGGACGTCCTTGCTGATTTCTCGCCGTCCGGCGCGCCTCCTCGGCGGCGAGTTCGTCCCGGGAGGGGAAGTCGGTGGGCAGCCACGACGCGGAGGCGCCCACGCGCGCGTGCAGATACGTCACATAGGCCTCGCGTGCCTGGGCCGGGGTCCCGAAGTCGGTGAGCCAGGCGTCGGGGACGGCCGCGGCGACCTCGCGCAGGACGTCGAGAGTGACCTTGGGCGCGAGTTCCGCGTCGGCGGCGCGCACGTCGGGGCCGTAGTGGCCCAGGGCGTGATGGCGGAAGTCGTAGGACTTCGACGGGTCCGTGCCGTCCCAGCGGTGGTGGAAGACGAGAGCGGCACCGTGGTCGATCAGCCACAGCCGCGGGGGCGTGATGCCGAGGGTCGGCCAGACCATCAGGTTCGAGCTGTGGACCGTACGGTCGACGTTGACCGTGAGGGCGTCGAGCCAGACGATCCGGCCGGCCTCCAGCGGGTCCACGGGGAAGACCTTCGCGATCTCGGGGGTGAAGTCGCGCGCGCCCGGCAGATAGTCCATGCCGAGGTTCAGCCCCGCGCTCGCCGCGTGGAGGTCCCGCACCTCCTGGTGCGGCTCACTGTCGGCGATCGCCGGGTCGAAGCGCACGAGGACCAGTTCGGGGAAGCGCAGCCCCAGCGCCCGCGCCAGCTCACCGACGATCACCTCGGCGACCAGCGCCTTGCGGCCCTGGGCGGAGCCGGTGAACTTCACGACGTACGTCCCCAGGTCGTCGGCCTCGACGACACCGGGGACGGAGCCGCCGGAGCGCAGGGGTTCGACGTAGCGGGTCGCGGTGACCTCTCTCAGCATGTCCCTCAGGTCACCCACCCTTCAACCTTGTGACTGACCATGGTAACCGGGTGATCGCCGGCGGCCCGAGCCTGCCGTCTCTCCCTGCCGTCTCTCCCTGCCGTCTCTCTGGTCCGGCCCGTCACGAGCGGTTGCCGCATTGCCCCGGTGTGCTAGACAGGAAGTAACCAAAGGGGAATTTTGCAGCAGCTCACGCTCGGAATCATGTCGCAGACCCGCAAGGAAAACGAGCATCGTCTGCCCCTTCACCCCGCTCATTTCGACCGTGTCGACTCCGGTCTCCGCAAGCGGATCTACCTCCAGGAAAACTACGGAGAGCATTTCGGCGTCCCCGACAGCCTGCTCGCCCCGCTCGTCGCGGGTTTCCGTACCCGCGAGGAACTCATCGCCGAATGCGATGTGATCCTGCTGGCCAAGCCACTGCGCGAAGACCTGGCGGAACTGCGCGAGGGGCAGGTCCTGTGGGGCTGGCCGCACTGCGTCCAGGACGAGAAACTCACCCAGACCGCCATCGACCGGCGGCTCACCCTGATCGCCTTCGAAGCGATGAACCACTGGACCCGCAGCGGCGCCTTCAACCTGCACGTCTTCCACAAGAACAACGAGCTGGCCGGGTACTCCTCGGTCCTGCACGCCATGCAGCTGACCGGCGTGACCGGCGACTACGGGCGGCGCCAGCGCGCGGTCGTCATCGGCTTCGGCGCGACCGCCCGCGGCGCGGTGACCGCGCTCAACGCCCTGGGCGTGCACGACGTCGACGTGCTCACCGCGCGTGGCGTGACGGCCGTCAGCTCCCCGATCCACTCCGCGCGGATCGTCCACTTCGACCACGACGAGGCCGACGACTCCCTCGACCCGCGACGCAGTGTCGCCCTGACCGAGGACGGCCCGCTGCCGCTGGCCGATTTCCTCGCCGGGCACGACATCATCGTCAACTGCGTGCTGCAGGACACCGACGCGCCGCTGATGTTCCTGCTCGACGAGGACCTGCCCAAGCTGGCCCCCGGCACGCTGGTCATCGACGTCTCCTGCGACGAGGGCATGGGCTTCGGCTGGGCCCGGCCCACCACCTTCGCCGACCCGATGTTCACCGTCGGCGACCACGTCAGGTACTACGGGGTGGACCACAGCCCCTCCTACCTGTGGAACTCGGCGACCTGGGAGAACAGCGAGGCCCTGCTTCCGTATCTGGACGTCGTGCTCCGGGGCCCCGACAGCTGGGACGCCGACGACACGATCCGGCACGCCATCGAGATCCGCCGCGGTGTCGTCCAGAACCCCAAGGTGCTCGCCTTCCAGCACCGCACGGCGGAGTACCCGCACCCCCGCGAGGAGACCGGGGCGGTGTCGCGGCCGTAGCGGCACGGCGACCGGGGCCCGGCCGTAGCGACGCGGCCCTCAGTGGCGCGGCCTTAGTGGCGGAACATCCGGGTGTGCAGCTCTATGACGGGCAGGGGAACACCGGCGCGGTGGTCGCGGGTTCACATTTCTCCAACCGGTCAGTGAAACACCGGCCGAGACCCACCCTGCCCTTTCAGTCCCGATCTCATCAAGAACCGACCGGGGACGACAATTTCGACCGCCCTTATGGATTCCCGGAGAAGGGGCGGTCCGATCTTCCCACGACGGTAGGGTCGTCGTACGGCGCCCGGGACCCCGGCCCTCTCCGTGTAGTTCCGTTCCGCGCAACTGAGGCTCTGCGCAAGGCGAAAGCCACTCCAGCGACGGAGGAGATGGGGCGCATGGGCCCGCATCCCGACCTGTTCGACGAGTTGCGTTTGGTCACGGCGGGCGGCGAGTTGGATCTGACGACCGTGTCGGCCTTCGCACGTGATCTGGAAGACGCCCGGCACGGCAGCGGACGGCTGTTCCTCATCGTCGATCTGGGCGACGTCACGTTCATGGACGGCAGCGTCCTGGCCCCGCTGTGCGCGACGTGGAAGGACTGTCATGAGCGGCTCGGATGGGTCCGCATCGCGCACCACCGGCCAGGCACAGGTCTCGTGTTCAGGGCCGCGGGTCTGCTGGAGCGTTTCCCCCGGTACGCCAGTGCCCAGGACGCCTGGCAGGACATACCCGCGAGCCGCGCGACGGCATACCGGGCGACGTAATGCCCGGCGCGGGCCGGGCGGCGCCCCGCACCGTGGTGCCGCGGCCGCCGCAGCGGGTGTGGAATGCGGAACAGTGATCAGCGACGGCATGGCCGAGGTCCTGCGGTCGCTGCGCCTGGGCCGGGTCGGCGACCCGGCCCAGGCGTGCGCGCGAGCCCTGGGCGCCGCGGGTGTCACGCTGTCGCTGCTGGTCGGCCCCGAGCGGTCGGCCGAGCCGCTGTGGTCTCACCCCGGACTCAGCGGGCGGTTCGAGGAGCTCCAGTTCACACTCGGCGAGGGGCCGGGCCCCGAGGCGGTCCGCACTGGTTCACCCGTCCTGGAGCCGGACCTGGAGCGGGTGCGCCCCGCGCGGTGGCCGGCGCTGCTGCCGGCCGTGCGCGAGCTGGGCGCCGTGCACGGCGTGTGCTGCTTTCCGCTGGGTATCGGCGCCATCCGTATCGGGGTGCTGACCGTGCTGTGCGACCGGGACCGGCAGCTGAGCCGGCAGCAGTACGCGGACGCCGTCGCCCTGTCGGCCATGCTGACCAGCGCGTTCCTGAACGGGGAACCCCGCGGCGAGGAGGCGGGTGTGCAGGGCTTCGCCATGGGCGTGCGGCAGCCGTCGGGGCTGCGCCGAGCGGTCGTGCACCAGGCCACCGGGATGGTCAGCGTCCAGTTGGGCGTCTCCATGGAGGAGGCTCTGCTGCGGCTGCGGGCCCACGCCTACGGCAGCGCGCATCCCCTCGGGGAGGTGGCGGAGGCCGTGGTCACCCGCAGGCTCCACTTCAGTGACGAATCCGATGAATTCGACAAATCCGACGACGGAAGCGGGCCGCATTCGCCCGACGGTGGAAAGGGATGATCGGCATGGCCCGCGAACGACGTCTGGCCGAGATCTTCGTCGAGGTGGCGGACTCCCTCGTCGAGGACTTCGACGTCATCGACCTGCTCCAGCGGCTGTCGGCGCGGTGCGTCGAACTGCTCGACGTGTCAGCGGCCGGGATCCTGCTCGCGGACGCACAGGGCGAACTGCAGATCATCGCGGCCTCCGACGAACGCACCCGGCTGCTGGAGCTCTTCGCCCTCCAGCACGACCAGGGCCCGTGCGTGGAGTGCTACCGCACCGGCACCGCCCGGACCGACATCGACCTGACGTGCCCGGAGCCGACCATGGGCTGGCCGCGCTTCGCGGCACGAGCCCGCGAGACGGGGTATGTGAGCACACACGCCATCCCGCTGCGTCTGCGCCGCCGGGTCGTCGGCGCGCTCAACCTCTTCCAGACCACCGCGCACCGCCTCGGCGACGACGACACCGCGCTCGCCCAGGCCCTCGCCGACGTGGCCACGATCGCGATACTCCAGCAGCGCACACTGGAACGGTCGCATCTCGAGAACAGCCAGCTGGAGACCGCGCTGACCAGCCGGGTCCTGATCGAACAGGTCAAGGGTGTGCTGGCAGAGCGCTGGAACGCCTCCGTCGACGACGCCTTCGAGGCGTTCCGCTCGTACGCCCGCGCCCGTCACCTTCGTCTGTCCGAACTCGCGGCACAGATCATCTCCGGCGACGTCGACAGCTCGGCCATTCCGGCACCGGCACCACCGGGCTCACGAGGCGGACACCTCGGCTCGCCGAATCTCTGATCGCACTCGCCGGAGTAGGGTGAAAGATCCGGTCCACGGATCCAGTCCCCGGGCCCCGGCCCCCGGGGGAACGACGAGGTCGTCATGCAGCCCACCGAAACTCCCCCGGACGGACACGCCGACGTGCGTATCGTCGCCGCCTCCCCCGAAGTCGCCCGTCAGGTCGCGGAAATTCTCCGTCACTGCTTCGCCGCCACAGAACAGCGCAGCTTCCCGGCGGACAGCGAAGGAGGGACCTGCCTCCAGCTCACCGTGGACACCACCAGCGCGGCCGAACCGGCGCGGTCCTGGCTGGAGACCAGTCGCTCTACGGGTCAGAACGGCCGTCGGACATGAGGGGATCTCCCGGAGCCGTCCGTTCCGCCTCTTCGGGGAGTAGCGTGGCCTCATCGGGAGCACTTCGCGCACCGGCATCGATGCCGGTGCCGTTCCTGGTGAGCAACGGCGCCGGGCCACTGTTCACGCGCAGGGGTTCGGAGACGGGTTCGCACGATGTCCGCGATCACCCACCAGCCCTCCCCGCGCGCGGTGCCCTTCAGGGCCTCGACCGCACGGCTCGCCCTCAAACCCGTACCCCCCTCCCCCGGACAGGTCGAGCTGGACGGCGCCTGGTGGCCCCGCTCCCGTGACCTGAGCCAGGAACTCCCCGGGCTGGCCGACGTACTGGACCCGCTGTGGGGACGGATCACCCGTATCGCCGTCAACCCCCGCCACTGGCCGATCATCCCGCCCCGGGTTTTCGTCAACGGCCATGTGGTGAAGGTCGGTTGGTTCACCTCGGAGCTGGACCCGCACAAGATCCTGCTGCTGTCCGGAACGTCGGGCCGCTGGGACCTCCTGGTGGTTCCCCCGGAGACCACCACCCCCTCGGCCGCCCGGCTGATGGCCGCCGCGAGTGCGAGCACCGCCCCGCTGTCGACCGCGACCGCTCTCATGACCGCGGAACAGGTCGACACCCCTGCGTGAGCCCGTGACACCTCCGGCGAGGCACGCCGCCGTTCCGCCTCGCCCGGTCCCCGCGAGAACCCACTCACCGGACAACAGCGAGGCCGACCATGAGCGTTGCACGGAGCATCAGGAACCAGGCGCAGACGATGAAGGGCAGGCTCACGGAAGGGCTCGGCCGGGTCACCCACAACAGGCGCCTGCAACGACAGGGCAGGAACGACCGCGTCTCCGGAAGCCTGAAACAGGCCGCCGAGAAGACCAAGGACGCCTTCAGGCGCAAGGGAAGCGGACCCCGATGAGGTACGGCGGCAAGATCGTCCAGTGTCTCCGGCACGTTCTCGGCATCCGCGCCGACGCACACTCGCACCCCGCGTCCCGGCCGAGTGCGGAGTAGTGTCGACAGTACCGAGGGCATTTCGCACACCGGCTTCCTCGCCGGGTCGTTCTCGGTGAGAGATGAAACCCGGGCCGCCGCACAGGCGGCCCGAGACGGGTCCGCGCCATGTCGGCGACCTTGAACCCAACCCTGCCGCACCCCGAGCCCGTCGCAGCCCCGGCAGCGCGTCTCGCCCTGAAGACGAACGGCGCCTCCCGCGGACTCCTGGACGGCGCCTGGTGGCCCCGCTCCCGGGATCTGCTGAGCGAACTGCCCGCGTTGGCCGACGCGTTGGACCCCTTGTGGGGCCGCATCACGCGCATCGCCGTCAACCCCGAGTACTGGCCCGTCATCCCGCGCAAGATCTCAGCGAACGGCCATGTCGTCAAGGTCGGTTGGTTCACCCCGGAGATCGACCCGCACAAGCTGCTCCTGCTCTCCTACGGCACCGGCCGCTGGGATCTGCTGATCATCCCGCCGGAAACCGGAGCGGAGTCGGCGGCCCGGCTGATGGCTGCCGCGTCCGACCACGACGGCCCGCCCCTGACGGCGAGCGCGCTCATCACCGCGGACACCCGGCACAACGGCGCCGCCACCGCCACCGCCACCGACGCACCGCTGGAACCTGACGAGGCCTGGGAGTCAGAGGGCGGCGCCGCCGCGGCGTCCACAGCCGTCCCGCATCAGCCCGGTCGGGACGGCCGTCCGACCGTCGGTATGTGAAGGGGCAGGGGCGGCCGGAGTCGACGAACGGAGGCACCATGGCTCTTCCGCGGCTGAACATCTACCGGCACGACCGGGGCACGCGGGCACTGATCACCCTGGCCGGTGAGATCGACCGGGCCACCGCGCCCCAGGTGCGGACCGCCCTGGACCGGTGCCTGCACGACGGCATCACCACCATCGACGTCGACCTGAGCACCGTCGGCCGCTGCGACACCAGCGGCCTGCGCGTCTTCCTCGACGCGTCGCGGCACGCCGCCGAGAGCCACACGTCCCTGCGCCTGCACCACCCGTCCCCGCAGACCGCGCGACTCCTCGCGGACACCGGCTCCGACCGAGTGCTCCTGTGACGCCCGGGGCCGCCGACCGGGCCTGCCGGCCGTGACGGCCCACCGCTCGTGTCGCTGGAGGACAATGTGGTCCGGCGGTACACCGGACAGCGGATGAGGGGTCGGTCTGTTGCGGTCCTCGATGCGGTGCGAAGGGCTCACCAAGCGTTACGGCAGAGGGCGTTGGGTCCTCAGAGACGTGGACATGGAGGTCTCGGCCGAAGACGTCCTCGCGGTGGTCGGCGGCAACGGCTCCGGGAAGTCGACCCTGTTGAGGATCCTCGTGGGACTGTCTCGGCCCACCTCGGGAACCGTCTCGGGCCGCCCGCCGCACATCGGTTACGTACCCGATCGTTTCACCGCTCCCGACCGCATGTCGGCGCTCTCCTACCTCACCCACATGGGACGGATCCGTGGTCTGTCAGGGGCGGCGGCCCGCGTCCGGGCGGGTCTGCTGCTGGAGCGCCTGGCCCTGGTGGGCGGCCCGGACGCCGCGCTGCGCACCCTGTCCAAGGGCAACGCGCAGAAGGTGGCACTGGCCCAGGCGCTGCTCGTCGAACCCGATCTGCTGGTGCTCGACGAACCCTGGTCGGGTCTGGACGCCTCGGCCCACGGTGTTCTGGCCGAGTTCATCGAGCAGGTGGCCGCCCGGGGCGGGGCCGTGGTCTTCACCGACCATCGAGAGGCGATCACCCGGACGCACGCCACCGGCGTCCACGTACTCGGCGACGGCCGGGTCACCCCGCGGGACGGGACGCGTGCACAAGGGCGGCCCCCGGAGGTCGAACTGGTCCTGACGGCGCCGCCCACCGGTGCCCCGCCCACCGAGGTGAGCTGGTACGACCTGCCGGGCGTGCTCGACGCTGCGCGTCGGGGCGGGGCGCTCGTCCTGCGGGTGACGCGCGAGCACTCGGACACCGTCCTGCTCACGGCACTGCGGCACCGATGGTCCGTGGAGGGTGTCGCGAGGGCCGACGACGCCCGCGCCTCCCGTCCGGCCGGGAGGAGGGCCTCCTCCCGGTGATCGCCCTGATCCGCTACATGGTCACGGCGCTGCTGCTGTCCCAGCGTTTCCTCGCGCCCCTGCTGCTGTTCGTCGGGCTGCTGGCGGTGCTGACCAGCAGCGACTCGGGCCCGCTCGCGGCCACCTACGGCTCGGCGGCCGGCGCCATGCTGGTGTGTTCGGTCTGGTCGACCATGGCACTGATCGGCCTAGAGGACCCGGCGCACCGCTCGGTCGTGATCGTCAGCGCGGGCAGCCAGCTGCGGGTGCTGCTCGGATCGGTGGCCACGGCCCTGCTGTGGTGCCTGCCGCTGACGGTGGCGGGTCTGCTCCTGCCGCTGCTGTTCGGGTCCCACACCTTCACGGCGGCCGACGCCGTGCTGGGTGTGGAGGCCCAGCTCACCTGTGCCGTGACCGGCGTCGCCATCGGCGTGCTCTGCTCGCGTCCACTCTTCCGGCACCAGGGCTACGCACTCGTGGCGGCCCTGGTCCTGCTGCTGGCGGTCCTGCTGGGCAGGGGCGTCTCGCCGGTCAACATCCTGCTCGGGGATCTGCAGAACGCCTCGGACTCCGCGGACCTCCTCGGGTCCACGGGTGTCCTGCTCGCCCTGGCCGCCGGAGTGCTGGCAGGCGCGGTGGCGATCGCTCAGGCCGTCGGCCTCAGAAGGAACTGAGGCCGACGGAGGAGCAGACCGGCTTCGGGTCAGGTGCCGGACAGCGGGTTCGGCAGCGGCAGGTAGCGGGCGTCCGCCCCGTCCGCCCCTGTCCACCGCAGCAGCAGGTTCGTCTTGCCGGGGAGGGTGGGCGCGGTGAGGAGGGCGGTGGCTTCGGGGAGGTCGTGGCGGGAGATGTCGTGGCGGGACAGTTGGCGGCGGGCGGCCGGCCAGGGATCGAAGCCGGGGTGGCGTTCGGCGAGGGCCGCGGCGATCTCGCACAGGTGGTTGACGACCAGGCAGTACACCAGCCGCTCCCACCCGGCCTCGCGCGACACGTCCGGCAGCAGCTTCACGCCCTCGGCGTCCCGGAACAGCGCCTGCACGGGCGTACCGTCCGCGTCCACGGCGACCAGGGTGTTCTGCAGATGCGCCTCGAGGACGACGCCGTGGTCGGCGAAGGCCGCGAAGGCGGGCGGGACGACCGCGCCCAGGTACGCCTCCCACCAGCCCGCCGGATCCCCGGTGCCGTCGAGCGGGCTGCCCTCGAAGCCCTCCACCAGGGCGGCGGCGAGCAGCGGGGTCGCCCCGGGCAGGACATGGCCGCGCAGTCCGTCGCGGACCAGGACGGCGAGTTCCTCGAAGGCGAAGTCGGCGGTGCGGTAGCCGCGGTCGCTCAGCCAGGCCGCGCAGCCGGGGCTCGCGGCGAAGGCGCTCGCGACCGCTTCATCCGTACGGCGGAGTCCGAGCAGGTCGTGGCGCCAGAGCCGGCGGATGTCGTTCGTGATGCGGACGTCGAGACTGAACTTGAGGAAGAGATCCCGGCTGGGGGCGTACACCGTGCGGATCGCGGCCGTGGGCCAGGTCTCGAAGGCGGTCGTGCCGAGCCGGATCAGACGGCCGTCCTCGAAGGCCTCCGCGCAGGACACCAGGTCGAGCTGCCAGGGGTGGGCGGGCAGCAGCCGGTAGCCGGACGGGGCCTCGCCGAGCGCGTCGAGGGCCTCGGTGTCGCCCTCCTCGACGACGGCGTCCTCGCGCACCCCGAGCAGGACCAGCGGGAAACGGGCATGCGCCTCGGGGGCGTACGGCAGCCAGGCGGCGGCGGGACCGCCGCCGCGGGCCTTCGGCGCGGGGTGGTGCGGATGGCCGGTGACCAGGCACTGTTCGGAGCGCAGGTACGGGTCGTCGGGGGCCGTCGTCCGGTCCCTGGCGGTGAGCAGGGCGGCCACCGCGTCCCGGCTGTCGATCATCTCGGCGGGCAGCTCGTGGTTGGACACTCCGGTGTGCCGGGTGAGTTCCTCGGCAACGAGCTTCACGAGTTCGGGATGACCGATCCGCCGCCAGCCACCCGCCGTGTACACCTCGGGCTCGACGGGCCGCCGATCGCCCCGCACCCTGAGCAGCCGCCCGCCGGGCAGCCGGTACACCGGGCGCTCGCCGGGTTCCGGGAGCGGCACGGCCACCTCGCGCAGCAGGCAGTTCAGCAGGGGCGCTGCCGCGTACGCGTCGGCGCGGCGGGCTACGGAGGTGCCGGCCGGCGGGGGCAGGAGATCCACGCGTTTCACTCGTTCTCTACGGTTCATCCGGGGCGATGACGATCAGTATGTCTGCCGTCTCCGTCCCGCTGTGACACCAGTCGTACCCGAGGAGTCCGCCCGTGCACCGTCCCCGCGCCGCCGAGGCCCGGTTCGCCGAAGAACTGGCCGTCCTGCGCCCCGACCTCGTGGCGCGGTACGCGGCCGAGCTGCCCGGCGCCCGTGCGGCCGTGCTGTCCCGGCTGTGGCGGGGGCTCACGCACGAGCCGCTGCCCTGGGTCGCCGCGCGGGAGGCGGGCCGGGAGGGGCTCACGCTGCGTCTGTCGGACGGACGCCGGCTGCGCGGCCCGCACCCTGACCCGTTCGCGACCGCCGCCCAGGTCACCGTCGTACGGCTCGACGAGGTCGTGCATGACGATCCGGCGTGCTTGATGACCGCCCTCGGCGTACCGCACGGCGCGGACTTCGCGGTCGAACTCGCCGACAGCGTGGCGTCGTTGGCGCTGTCGAGGGCAGGCCGGCCGCCGGGCCCCGAGGAGTGGCCGGTGCGTGACTGGGAGTGGGAGCAGCGGGTCGTCGACGGGCATCCCTACCACCCCAACTGCCGTTCCCGGCCCGGCTTCTCGGTGGCCGAGCAGCTGGCCTACGGGCCGGAGCACCGGCCGCTGGTACGGCTGGGGCTCGTGCCCGTACCGGCCGGTGAGTGCCTGGTGACGGGGGCGTGGCCGGCCGAGATGCGGGACGGGGAGCGGCTGTTGCTGCCGGTGCATCCGTGGCAGGCGGAACATGTGCTGAAACGGACCGTCTCCCACGGACTCGACGCGCATCCGCTGATGTCGCTGCGCACCCTCGCCCTGGCCGGCGGCGGACCGCATGTGAAGACCGCGCTCAGCGCCCGGCTCACCTCCTCGGTGCGGGACATCTCCGTCTACTCGATCGGCATGTCGGCGATCCTCTCGGAGTTCGCGGAGACCCTGGCGGAACGGATGGACGGCCTCCTGCAGTTCACCCGGACGCTGGGGGCGGTGACGGCCGACTCGCCCGATCTTGCGGCCGTGGTGCGCGAGTCCCCCCAGGTGTACGGCGGCCGGGTGCTGCCCGTGGCGGCCCTCGCCACCACCGAGCTGCCCCGGTCCCCGGCATGGCTGGCCGAGTTCGCCCGGCTGGCCCTCACGGTGGGGCTGCGGCTCCTGGAACTCGGCGTCGCCCTGGAGGCACACGGCCAGAACCTCCTCGTCGTCCTGTCCGAGTCGGGCGCGCCGCTCGGGCTCGTCTACCGGGACCTCGCCGACATCCGGGTCAGCCCGGCCAGGCTCGCGCGGCACGGCATCGCGGTTCCCGCGCTGTCCGGGCGGATCGTCACGGACGATGTGACGACCCTGCGGCGCAAGCTGTTCGGCTCCCTGGTGGCCGGGGCCCTGGCCGCTACGGCGGGTTCGGAGGCGGCGTTGCGAGGGGCGCTGGAGACGGCCGTACGGGAGCTGCCGCGCACGCCCGATCTGGCCGCGCTGCTCGAACAGCCGCTGCCCGCGAAGGCGTTGACGCTGATGCGGCTGTCGCCGGGGACGCCGGGCGACCAGTGGACGGAGCTCCCTAACCCCCTGCTGTGAGCGGCCGTTTTGGAGCCCGGCGCACCTGATCAATAGGATCCGGCGATGATCACAAGAAAACGGCTGGCGGCGGGAGTGTGCGCCCTGCTCGCCGCCCTGACGGCCGGGGTCGCCTTCCCGGCCGCGGCGGTCGCCGGTGAACCAACGGGCGGCACCGCGCCTCAGGTCGATCTCGTCCTCGACGTGAGCGGCTCGATGCGGACGGCGGACATCGACGGCGGCACCCGGATGGCGGCGGCGAAGCGGGCCTTCAACGAGGTGCTGGACGCGACGCCCGAAGAGGTCCAGCTCGGCATCCGGACCCTCGGCGCCAACTACCCGGGTGACAACCAGAAGACGGGCTGCAAGGACACCGCGCAGCTCTACCCGGTCAGCACGCTGGACCGTACCGAGGCCAAGACGCAGGTGGCGACCCTCTCCCCCACCGGCTGGACACCGATCGGCCCCGCACTGCTGAAGGCCGCCGGTGACTTCACCGACAGCGCCTCCTCCAAGCGGATCGTGCTGATCAGCGACGGCGAGGACACCTGCGCGCCGCTCGACCCGTGCGAGGTGGCCCGCGAGATCGCGGCCAAGGGCGTCGGGCTGACCATCGACACCCTCGGTCTGGTCCCGAACACCAAGATGCGGCGGCAGCTGAGCTGCATCGCGGAGGCGACCGGCGGTACCTACAGCTCGGTGGAGCACGCCGACGAACTCACCGACAAGGTCAACCAGTTGGTGGACCGCGCGGCCGACCCGGTGGTGACGCCGGTGGCCACGGAGGGCGCCGGCACCTGCGCCACCGCCCCGACGCTGAAGTCCGGGCTCTACACCGACCGCGAGGAGTTCATCCAGCAGCGCTGGTACCGGGTGGACGTCGAACCGGGCCAGGAGCTGCGCGCCTCGGTGAGCGTGGGGGCCGACCGGGCCGTGAACCCCTCGTACGGGGTGCTGCTGCGGGCGGTCACCGTGCACGGCCGGGAGATCGTGCGCGGCGAGGGTGCGGGCAACGGCCGTACGGATGTGATCTCGACGGGGCTCAGATACCCCAAGGCCGACCGTGACGACGCCTCGGCCGAGACCGTGTGTCTCCAGGTCACCAACTCCTTCTCGGCGGCCTCCGGGGTGAAGACCACCCCGGGTCTGCCACTCGAGCTGACCGTCGACGTCGTGGACGGGCCGTCGAACGCGAGCGACGTGGCCTCCTTCGGCCTCGGGCGCGGCTGGTGGCTGCTCGGCGCGCTGATTCTCGCGGGCTTCGTCGCCGGTCTGCTGTGGGGCTGGCTGTCACGCTGGCGGGTCGCGGTCTGGAGGACCAACTGATGCGGATCACACGCGTGTTGAGCGCAGCCCTCCTGATGCTGGGGCTGGCCGTCGCACCGGCGGCGGCCGACTCCTCGCCGACGCCGACGGATTCCGCCTCGGCGGACGGTGACGCGCCCACCCAGGCGGGCACGTCGTTCCGTACGGCGACCGAGGTCGAGCAGGGCCAAACCGCCACGGCGAGCGGCTCCACGGGCGACTACCTGTACTGGTCGTTCCCCGCGGACGCCGGACAGCGCCCCACCGTGCAGGCGACGGTGAAGCTGCCCGAGACGCACGCCTCGCAGACCTGGCAGATCGACGTGTACGACGGTCTGCGCCGCCGCCAGTCCTGCCAGTACGGCGCCCAGACGCGCACCACCGCCGCGGACACCGCCTCGGTGGAGCTGGCCTGCACACTGCGCACGGTCCGCGCCTGGTCGGAGACCTGGGCGAACGACCCGTTGCCGGGCACGTACTACGTCCGGCTGACGGCCGTCGGCCTCACCACGGCCGACCTGGGACTCCCGGTGAGCACGGAAGTCCGGGTGGACTCCAAGGACGTCGGCGGATCGGCCGCGGTGGACGGTTCGCTGGCGGAGCCGCTGGTGCCGGGCATCGCGGTGAAGTCGGAGACGGAGGACGGCGATTCGGAGGACTCCTCCGCCGTGCTGTCCGCCATTGAGCCCGAGGACGGGTGGTCCTCCGGCTGGTGGTCCGACCGCTGGGTGTGGACCGCGATCGGCGGCGCGCTCGCCGCGCTGGCCGGGGTCGGCGGCTACACACTGACCCGCGGCTCGGGACGACCCACGCGGGTACCGCCGGGAGCCTGACGGGTGCGCAGCAGAATCTGACGGTTCATCAAGAAGGCCCGCCCCGGCGGGCCTTCTCCCGTCACCCCGCCCGCAGCAGCTTGGCGATCGCGCCGTCCCCGGTCACCTCGACCCGGCCGGTCCGCACCGCGTCCGGCAGGCTCAACTCGCCGCGGCTGAGGGCCTCGCAGGTTTCGGCGTCCAGGGCCAGGCGGGCGTCGGGCTCCCGGGGGGCCGGCCCCTCGCCGTACGCGGGGCCGGCCTGTGCGCCGACGTACAGGTGGAACTCCCCCTCCTCCAGACGCACTTCGACGAGTCCGTCACCCTCCAGCGAGCGCAGCAGCGGCAGCGCGAACCAGTGCGCGCGCACCGCGTCGGTGGGCCGCCGGTCGCCGAGCTCGGGTCCGCCCCAGGCGCCGAGGGCCTGCAGCACGGGCAGCAGCTCGCGTCCGCGACCGGTGAGTTCGTAGACGTAGGCCGCCCCGGGCGGGGGCAGCCGGCGCCGGGTGGTCAGGCCGTCGCGTTCCATGTCCTTCAGCCGCGAGGCGAGTACGTCCGTGCTCACGCCCGGCAGGTCGGCGTGCAGGTCCGTGTAGCGGCGCGGGCCGGCCAGCAGTTCCCGGACGATCAGCAGGGTCCAGCGGTCGCCCACGACATCCAGGGCGCGGGCCGCGGAACAGTACTGGTCGTAGCTTCGGCGAGGTGACATGCGACGCAGTCTAGACAAGTTGTTGGACTTTCCAAGCTCCTACTTGGTAAAACCAAGCAACACAGGTAACCGGAGAGGCAGCAGCGCATGGAGTTCCGGCAGTCGAGCAAGCTCAGCGAGGTCTGTTACGAGATCCGCGGCCCGGTGATCGAGCACGCCGACGCACTGGAGGAGGCGGGCCACAGCGTGCTGCGCCTCAACACCGGCAATCCCGCGCTGTTCGGCTTCGAGGCGCCGGAGGAGATCCTCCAGGACATGATCCGGATGCTCCCCAAGGCGCACGGCTACACGGACTCCCGGGGTGTCCTCTCCGCCCGCCGGGCGGTGGCGGGGCGCTACCAGGCACTGGGCCTGGAGGTCGACGTCGACGACGTCTACCTCGGCAACGGCATCTCCGAGCTGATCTCGATGGCCGTCCAGGCACTCGTCGAGGACGGCGACGAGATCCTCATCCCCGCCCCCGACTTCCCCCTCTGGACCGCGGTCACCACCCTCGCCGGCGGCAAGGCGGTCCACTACCTCTGCGACGAACAGGCCGACTGGTACCCGGACCTGGACGACATGGCCTCGAAGATCACGGACCGCACCAAGGCCGTCGTCATCATCAACCCGAACAACCCCACCGGCGCGGTCTATCCGAAGGAGATCATCGAGGGCATCCTCGATCTCGCCCGCCGGCACGGCCTGATGGTCTTCGCCGACGAGATCTACGACCAGATCCTGTACGACGACGCCGTGCACCACTCCGTCGCCGCCCTCGCCCCCGATCTGGTCGTCCTGACCTTCTGCGGGCTGTCGAAGACGTACCGGGTGGCGGGCTTCCGCTCGGGCTGGCTGGTGGTCACCGGCCCCAAGCAGCACGCGAAGAGCTACCTGGAGGGCCTGACCATGCTGGCCTCCATGCGGCTGTGCGCCAACGCCCCCGCCCAGTACGCCATCCAGGCCGCGCTCGGCGGCCGCCAGTCCATCCACGAGCTGACCGCGCCCGGCGGCCGGCTGTACGAACAGCGCACGGTGGCCTGGGAGAAGCTCAACGAGATCCCCGGTGTGACCTGTGTGAAGCCGAAGGGCTCGCTGTACGCCTTCCCGCGTCTGGACCCCAAGGTCCACAAGATCCACGACGACGAGAAGTTCGTCCTGGACCTGTTGCTGCGGGAGAAGATCCAGGTCGTCCAGGGCACCGGCTTCAACTGGCCTGCTCCGGACCACTTCCGCATCCTGACGCTGCCTCACGCGCAGGACCTGGAGGCGGCGATCGGGCGGATCGGGCGGTTCCTGAGCGGATACCGGCAGTAGCTGGTGGTGTTGCGGGGATTCATGGTCGAGGAGAGCGGGGATGCCATAGAGTGCGGCCACTGATCCGCAGGGTCGGGGGATGGGGGGATCCCGGGTGTTCTTGTCTCGTCGCCGTGCCTCGGACACACCTTCGACACCGTCGGCCTTACGCGTCCGTGTCGTACTGCTCGTCCTGAGCGTCGGTCTCTTCGGCAGCCCGTGGGTACAAGGGCCCGTCCGGGACCTGTACGAGCGGAAGTTCTACATCGAGGGATCCGACAGCAAGAACCTGCGCCGACTGCTCGAAGCGGCGTTCGTCCCCGCCTGGGACACGTCGGACGCGCGGTACGGCACCACGCCCGCACTGGTCGTGAACGACCTCTCCGTCCTGTTCCTGCTCGCGGGCCTCGCCTTCTTCCTGTGGCGGATGTCGGTCCGCGGGAAACCGGGCCTGCTCCGCTGTCTCGTCGTGGGTGTGTCGGTCTCGGTGGCCTCCAACCTCCTGTGGTGGGGCCTGCACAAGGAGTTCGTGCCCGAGGTGCCGCTGGCGCCGACCGACATGATGCTGGACTACCTGCTGCCCGGTGGCCTGCTGTTCGGCCTGGCGGCGGGCGTGCTGCTCGTGCTCCTGACCGGCGGCCCGCCGGGGATCCGGGCCAGGAGCTCCGTCGGCGCCGTCACGGCGCCGCTCCGCCGCTGGAGAGAGGGAGGGCTCGGCATGACGACGGCGCCGGTCCACATGCCGGTCGGGAGTGCGCCGGGTGATGTCACCCGGTATCTGTGCGCCGCGGCCTACATCGACGAGAGCTTCGCCGAACGAGTGGTGGAGGACCTCCTGGCCGACGAGGCCGGCGCCGTGGCGGCCTCGCCCGACGTCGACCTGGTGACGGTGGTACGTCACTGTCTGACGGCCCAGGAGCTGCGCCGCTCCCGCGACCTGCGGCTGACCGCGGCCTTCGCCGTCCTGGCGGTGTTCGCGCCCCTGTGGCTGGTGTCCGTCACGGTGTTCCTGTCGGCCGGCCGGCGGGCCGGCGGCCGGCCGAGCCGGGCCACCAGGGGCCGGCACCAGCCCGAGGGCAGGGTGCTGGTGGGCACGGCGATCACGGCCGGCATCACGGTGCTCGTCGCCTTCGCCTTCGGTGTCCTCGTCTCGGCGCTGCCCGCGCCCGGCTTCGTGAGCTGGCTGCTGGGCGCCTATCTGGCCGGGGTACCGGCCGTGCTGCTGTCCGTCGCGGTGGCGGCGAGCGCGTACGCCACGGTCGTACGCCATGAACTCGCCGTCGACCGGCTGCTGCGCACGACCATGACCCGCGAGGCCTTCGGCCGGCAGCCGCGGCCGACCGTGCCGCGGCGGAAGTGGATGGCCGAGCGGCTGACGGCCATCAGGGAGGCGCAGGACGGGAACGTCACGGTGTACAGCGGGTTCACACCCTTCATCGGCTATGCGGAGGCCGCCTCGCAGTGGTCGCTCAGCGTGCCGCTGCTGCCCGCCGGCAACCCCGTGGCAGGGGTGCCGCGCCGCCCTGCCGACCCTGAGCCGTTCACGGTCACCGAGCTCGTCGACCACGTACGCGCGCGACTGCGGGCGACCGCCACCCACGGCACGGCCGACGGGACGCCGGCGGATGTCGCCGAGTCCCTCGCCTCCCTCGTCGTCGAGGACCGGGTCTTCGCGAGCGGCACGACCATCGGCGACGACGAGCGGTTCATCAGGACCAGGAGCCTCGCCCCGGCCGCGCGCCTGTCGGCCGACGAGGTGGAGCGGATCACGGAGCGTCCCACCGGGGCCGTCCGCCACTATCTGGCCGTGCATGTCCCGCTGTGGGGCGGGGACGTGGTGCCGAGCGTCTTCCTGCACTTCTCGACCACGGGACGCACGCTCCACCTGCACTGCAGCAACCACGTACTCGCTCCGGTGCGCGCCGAGTACCACGTCGTGGACCGGCTGCGCGGTCCCCTCTCCGCCGCGGCACGGCGCGAACTGCTGCTGGAGGCCGTCCCCCGCACCGGCAAGGCGTTCTACGCGGCGCCTTTCAGGGCGCTGCGGCAGAGCTACTTCGACGAGCGGCACCGCAGACGGATGACGGACGAGCTCAAGGCCCTGGAGCAGGACCCGGTCTACGACTTCGGCGCCCGGATGAGCATCCGGGAGCTGGCGCTGAGTCCGGACTACCACAACTACTTCCAGGTCGTGGACGCCACCCGGATCACGTCCCTGGTGGAGCGCCACACCTTCGCCGCGATCCGTGAGTTCCTCGCCGCGCGCGGCTACGACATCACCGACTTCCGCGCCCAGCAGCAGACCATCCTCAACCAGGGCCTCATCCAGCAGGGCGGGACGAGCATCATCGGCAACCAGGCGATCGGTACCGGCGCGACCGCCACGCAGAACGTCCCCCAGCAGCAGTCCGGTGCGGCGGCGGCACCGGGTGCCGTCGGCGGCTCCGGCACATAGTCCGAGGAGGTCCTCATCATGGGCAACGACGACCGGCGCCAGGACCCTCCGGTCAACAACGGCGTCATGATCAGCGGCGGTACCCACTACGTCGGCAACCAGGCCGTGGGGCACCACGCCCAGGCGTTCTCCGGCGCGGTCTCCTTCCAGCCGCCGGACGCCGAGCGTACGGCCGAACTCCTCGCGCACGTCGAGCAGTTGCTGACGGAACACCGGGCGGCGCTCGCCGACCCCGACGCGACCGGCAGGGAACTGCGCCGCCTGCGCGAGGAACTCGACGAACCCGAACCCCAGCCGACGGTCCTGCGACGGGCCCTCGACCGCCTCAACGACTTCGTACAGCCGGTGACACCGCTGGTCGTCGCGGTGGGACAACTCGCGCAGTCGGTGCAGGGGTTGCCGGGGGTGTGAGGCGGGGCTCGGGCGGGTGTGACCCGGCGGGGGCGGCGGGCGGGCCGACCATGTGCCGGTCGAGGTGAACGCGGGCCACGCGAAAACCGAGGGGTGCGTCGGGCTGGTGGCGCCCGCCCTTTCCTGCGCATGCTCACCGCTCGTCGGCTCGGCCCGTCCCCTTTCCGGCCGGGTGGCGGAACCTGGGCCGCCGGTGATCGCCGGGCGGGATGTCAGACCCCCGTCGTAGCCTTCGAAGCGGAGGGGTCAGTGATCCGTACGGTCCGTCGTGCGGTCCCTCCCCCGGAAGGAGCACGCCGTGACGCGACCGCCCACCGCCGCACAGCGGCGTGTCATCGACGCCGCCGATCCCGTCACCGGGCGGCTGAGGGGCACCGAGGCCCAGCTGGACGCGCTGGTGAAGCGCGGGCTGGCCTTCCGGCATCCCCGGCCGCCGCACGACCATTTCCTGACCCCGGCCGGGCACCGCATACGGGAGACGGTCGAGGAGGAGCCCGAACGGCCCGCCGACCCGGCCACCGGCGTGTTCGCCGCGCACATCGGCGGCACCGAGGAGGCCGCGGACAGCGGTCCGGCCCGGGCGCGGGAGGTGCACAGCGCCTGGCAGGGGCTGCTGGAGCTGCGCCGCATGACCAACCCGGACGGGTCCACGGACCGGCCCTGCGGCTGGGAACGCGCACACCTCGTGCAGGCGGCGGCGCTCGCCCTGGAGGCGGCCGGGCACGCGCCGGAAGCGGGGGGCTCGTCCGGCTACCGGGTGCGCGCGACCCCGCAGCCCGAGGCCGTGGCCGTGCACGCGCCGGACGGCGAGGCGCTGCGGGCCTGCGCGACCACCCTGGAGAAGGCCGGCTGGCAGGTCGGCGAGTACACCGAACCGCGGACCAGGGCCCGGTACCTGCTGGCCTCGCCGCGCCGGGTGTAGCGGACACATGTCAGGATCGGGTCCAGCAACTGCCGTGGCCTGAGAGGGGATTGACGCATGAGCGAACCGTTTTCCGTGCCGGTGACCGTCCGCGGGTACGAGACGGACGTGCAGGGACACCTCAACCAGAGCGTGTACATCAACTACGCGGAGCACGCCCGCTGGTCGCTGCTCAAGGCCGCCGGGATCACCCAGGCCGGGCTCATCGGCAGCGGAGTGGGCCCGGTGGCCCTGGAGACCACCATCCGGTACCGGCGCGAACTGCTGGCGGGCGACGAGGTGGAGGTGACCTGCGCCTTCGAGTGGGGCGGGGGCAAGACGTTCCGCATACAGCAGACGATCCTCAAGAAGGACGGCACGGTGGCGGCCGAGATCACGGCGGTCGGCGGGATCATGGATCTCAAGGAGCGGCGACTGGTCGCGCAGCCCGTCGAGGTCTTCAAGGAACTGGCCGCCGACCCGGGCCTGTTCGGGCTGTAGCTCAGGCCGGCTCCGGTTCCCGCTCGGCGTCGTAGTGCGCCCGCGCCTCGGCGATGTAGACCCTGTTGCGCTCCGCCCAGTCGGTGAGGCGTTGCAGGGTCTCGTGCAAATCGCGGGCAACCGGGGTGAGTTCGTACTCCACCCGGGGCGGCACCGTGGGATGGACGGTGCGGGTGACAAGACCGTCGCGCTCCAGGTTGCGCAGGGTCAGGGTCAGCATGCGGCGGCTGATGCCCTCGATGCTGCGCTCCAACTCGGTGAAACGGATGGGTCCGTGGGCCGCCGCGACGAGGATCTGCACGCTCCATTTGCCGGAGACCCTGTCAAGAACTTCCCGCACCGGACACGCGTGCGCGTTCACGACCTGCACGGTCACACCGGTGTTCCTCTGGGACATCGAACTGCCTCCTTACACCGCTCTCCATGGTCACTGACGATGTTGCCCGTTACAAGTCGTGCACCAAAGCCAGTTGCCGGAATCCATGGAGAACGCGGAGGCCACGCCCGCCATGACAACCGTCGTCGGAACCCCGACACGAACGCCGCACCGAACCTACTCCCGCTGGACGGCCCTGATCGTCCTGTGCGCGGGGACACTCATGACGATCCTGGACGGCAACATCGTCACGGTCGCCATGCCGGCCGTCCAGAGCGACCTCGGCTTCTCCGGGCCGGGCCTCGCCTGGGTGGTCAACGCCTATCTGATCCCGTTCGGGGGGCTGCTGTTGCTGGCGGGCCGGCTGGGCGACCTGATCGGGCGCAAGCGGATGTTCACGGCGGGGCTCGCCGTGTTCACGGCGGCGTCCGTGCTGTGCGGGGTGGCCACCGGCCAGGGCACGCTGATCGCGGCGCGTGCCCTGCAGGGCGTCGGCGGGGCGATGACCTCTGCGGTGGTGCTCGGCATGCTGGTCGCGCTGTTCCCGGAGCCTCGTGAACAGGCCCGGGCGATCGCGGTGTTCAGCGCGGTGGGCGCGGGGGGCGGGGCGCTGGGCACGTTCCTCGGCGGGGCGCTGACGCAGGCACTGAACTGGCACTGGATCTTCCTGATCAACCTGCCGATCGGGATCGTCGCCCTGGTGGCGGCGATCCGGGTGCTCGCTCCGGAGGCCGGCGAAGGGCTCGGCCGGGGCGCGGACTATCCGGGGGCCGCGCTGGTGACGGGGGCGCTGATGCTGACGGTGTACGTGATCGTCGGGTCCGGCGACCGCGGGCCGGCCACCACGCTGTTGCCGGCCCTGGCCGCCGTCGCCCTGTTCACGGCCTTCACCCTGCGCCAGGCCCGTGCCGCCCGTCCCCTGCTGCGGCTCCGGCTGTTCGGTTCCCGACTGCTGTCCGGCGCGAACGCCGTGCAGGTCCTGATGATCGCCACCATGTACGGCTTCCAGTTCCTGGGTGCGCTGTATGTCCAACGCGTCCTCGGCTTCGGTGAGTTGCTCACCGGCACGGCGTTCCTGCCGGCGCCGGTCGTGATCGGGCTGCTGATGCTGGGGCTGTCGGCGCGGACCATCGGGCGGTTCGGCCCGTACCGGGTCCTGCTGGCGGGGCTCGGCCTCATCGTCGCCGGGATGGCCCTGCTGAGCCGTGCACCGGTCGAGGGCTCGTACGTCGCGGACGTTCTTCCGCCGCTGCTGTTGCTGTCCGTCGGGTTCGCCGCGGCGATGCCCGCGCTGACCGGGCTCGCCATGTCGGGGGCGCGGGAGGAGGACGCGGGGCTGGCGTCCGGGTTGTTCAACACCACGCAGGTGGTGGGGGGTTCGCTGGGGCTGGCGGTGCTGTCGGTGCTGGCGGCGGGTCGGACGGAGGGGCTGCTGGCCGACGGGGCCGAGGTGGTCTCGGCGACGGCGCAGGGATATCAGCTGGCGTTCCGGGTGGGAGCGGGGATCGCGGTGGCGGCGTTGGGCTTGGCTGCGGTGGTGCTCCGGCCGCGAGGGAAGGTCTGAGCCGCCTTCGCCTGTGCCTCGCTGCGCCGTCTCGCGGCTGCGGGTACATCGTGGCTGGTCGCGCAGTTCCCCGCGCCTCTTCGGGGTGCAGCCGCAGGTGCCGTGACGGCACCCACCAGGGGCGCGGGGAACTGCGCGGCCAGCCCCCACCGGCGCGCAGCCGACACACAACCGTCAGCCTCCACCCCCGCCGAACGCCCCCTTGTGGTCCTGGGCCCACTCCCGATACGTCCGCGCCGGACGCCCCAGCACCTCCTCCACGTCCCCGGTGACCACCGCGTTGCCGCCCTCGGCCACGAAGCGGACGCTGCGCAGCATCCCCTCCGCGGCCTCCTCGCTCCAGCCCGAGGCGAGCAGCAGTTCACGCGTCTGGGACGGGGTCAGGTCACGGAGTTCCACCCGGCCGCCCAGCACCTCCCCCAGCGCGGCCGCCTGGTCGTGGGGGCTGAGCGTCTCGGGGCCGGTCAGGGTGTACGTCCGCCCCGCGTGACCCGGACCCACCAGTGCGGCGACCGCGATCTCGGCGACATCGCGCGGGTCCACGACCCCCTGCCGGCCCGTTCCCAGCATGTTCGGCACCGGCTCACCCGAGCGGAGCGCCGCCGCCCAGCTCAAGGTGTTCGACGCGAAGGACGACGGCCGCAGGATCACCCACTCCAGGCCGCTGCCCCGGACCGCCTCCTCGCCGTGTCCGTGCGCGATGCCGCCCAGGCCCGTCCTGGGATCGCCCGCGCTGATCGCGGAGAGCTTCACCACGCGCCGTACCCCCGCCGTCCGCGCCGCCTCGACCATCCCCCGGTCGCTGTCCCCGTCCTCCGGGCCGAAGACACCCACGAGGAAGGCGGCGTCAGCGCCCGCCATGGCCGACGCCACGGAGTCGAGGTCGCGATGGTGACCCCGGGCCGCCTCCACTCCCGGCGGCAGCCCGGCCCGGTCCGGGTCCCGCGTGAGCGCGCGCACCTTCTCGCCGCGCGCCACAAGCCGTCGTACGACATCGCTTCCGATGGTGCCCGTGGCACCCGTGACAAGGATCATGACCACCACGGTGGGTGCCACACCGCCCCGGGCGATAGGAAATTCCGGCACGTTTCGCACGCCCGAACCCCCGGCCCCGCGCTTACGGTGGATGCGTGACCAACTCCGTTGCCCTGAATCCGGGTCCGTGGATCGCCGGGATCGGGGCCCTGGCCGTGCAGGCGGATCCGCGGGAGCCGTTCGTCCAGTTGCCGGACCCCTCGACCAAGGTGATCGTCCGCAGCGAGGCGCGGGGCCGGCCGACCCTGCTGGTGTCGGGACCGCGCGTCCGGGCCACGTACCACCGGGGCAAGCCAGACGTGTCCTGCGTGGAGGTGCGCCTCGCGCCCGGCACGACCCGCGCGCTGCTGGGCGTCCGCGCGGTCGACCTCGTCGGGCGGATCGTGCCGCTGGGCGCACTGCCGGGCCCCACCGCGCGGCGACTGGCGTACGAGCTCGGGCGGCTGGAGCCCGAGGACGTGGTCGCCCGGCTCGCGGACGTCCTTCCGGACCGGCTGCCCACCGCGGCCGACCAGGCGCGCGCCGAACTGCTGCGGGCCGCGGTCGCCGCGCTGTCGGTCCGCTCGGGTCACCCACCCGGTCAGGTCAGCGAGGTGGCTCGTGAACTCGCCGTCAGCGAGCGCCAGTTGCGCAACCTGTTCAGCGACGGTGTCGGGCTCTCGCCCAAGCACTACGCCCGCATCGACCGCGTCCGCGCGGTGCTGGCCCAGGCCTCCGAGCTGGCCTCCGCCGAACTGGCCGCCGTCACCGGCTACTACGACCAGTCCCACATGACGTCCGACTTCCGCACCCTGATGGGCGTCCCGCCGCGCTCGTACCTCACGGGACGGCTTCCCGCTCCCCGCTCCTGCCAGACGATCGACAGACCGTGATGCGATTCCACAGAACCGCCGCCCGCCGCACCCTGCTCGCCGCCCTCGGAGCCCTCGGAGCCGGAGTGCTGACCTCCCGGTGGCCGTCCGCCGAGGCCGCGGGCCCGACCGGTCTCGACGATCCGGTCAAGAAGGACCTCGCGATGCGGCTGGTGTCCAGCGCGGAGAACTCCTCGCTGGACTGGCAGGCGCAGTACGCCTACCTCGAGGACATCGGGGACGGCCGCGGCTACACCGCCGGCATCATCGGTTTCTGCTCCGGTACGAGCGACATGCTCGCGCTGGTCGAGCTGTACACGCAGCGGGTCCCCGACAACCCGCTGGCCCCGTATCTGTCCGCCCTGCGCACGGTGGACGGCACCGACTCGCACGACGGGCTGGACCCGGGGTTTCCGGCGGCCTGGCGGGAAGCGGCGCAGACGTCCGCGTTCCGCCGGGCACAGCGGGACGAGCGGGACCGCGGCTACTTCGACCCGGCGGTCGCGCGTGCCAAGAAGGACGGCCTCGGCACGCTCGGCCAGTTCGTCCACTACGACGCGATGGTCATGCACGGCCCCGGCACCGACGCCCTGAGCTTCGGCGGCATCCGCGACCGGGCACGCAGGGGCGCGGACACCCCCACGGACGGCGGCGACGAGACGGCTTACCTGCACGCCTTCCTCGACGCCCGGGTGTGGGCGATGGAGCAGGAGGCGGCACACCGTGACGTCAGCCGGGTCGAGACGGCCCAGCGGGTCTTCCTGGAACAGGGCAATCTCGACCTGGACCCGCCGCTCAAGTGGAAGGTGTACGGGGACAGTTACGAGATCGGCTGAGCAGGGACGGCCTCCATGGGGTGGGTGACCTCGCGTGCCTCCCCGCCCCGGCCGAGGTGGTTGAAGACCAGGTTCAGCGCCACCGCGGCGACGCAGCCTGTCGAGATCCCCGAGTCCAGGACGATCCTCGCGGTCTCCGGGAAGGCGTGGTAGAACTCCGGCGCGGTGATCGGGATGATGCCGACGGCCAGCGACACTGCGACGATCAGGACGTTGTTGTCCTTGTCCAGGCCCGCCCTGACCAGGGTCTGGATGCCGCTGGCGGCCACCGAGCCGAACAGGACGACTCCGGCACCGCCGAGCACCGGGCGCGGGACGACGGCGATGAGCGAGGCGGCCATGGGGCACAGGCCCATCAGCACCAGGAAGGCACCGCCGGTGGCGACGACGTAGCGGCTGCGGATCCTCGTCATCGCCACGAGGCCGATGTTCTGGGCGAAGGCGCTGCACATGAAGCCGTTGAAGAGGGGGCTGATCGCCGAGCCTAGGGTGTCGGCGCGCAGGCCCGCGGCGATGGTCCGCTCGTCGGCGGGGCGCTCGACGATATCGCCCAACGCCAGCATGTCCGCGGTCGATTCGGTCATGGAGACCACCATCACCACGCACAGCGAGAGGATCGCGGCGAGCTGGAACTGCGGGGCACCGAAGTGGAAGGGGGTCGGGAAGCCGACGACGGCCGCGTCGGTGACGGGCCCGAAGTCCGTCGCGCCGAAGGGGATCGCGAGGAGTGTGCCGGTCACCAGGCCGAGCAGTACGGCGATCTGCTTGACGAAGCCTCGCGTGAAGCGTCGTAGGAGGAGCACGATCCCGAGCGTCGCCGCGGCCAGGCCCAGGTTGGTCATCGCGCCGTAGTCGCGCGCCGTGGGGTCGGGGCCCTGTGCCCAGCCGAAGGCGACCGGCAGGAGCGAGACGCCTATCAGGGTGATGACGGTCCCGGTGACGACCGGCGGGAAGAAACGGATCGCCTTGCTGAAGAAGGGGGCGGCGAGGAAGCCGAGGAGTCCGGCGACGATCACCGCGCCGAAGATGACGGGCAGGGCGTCGGACTTGTCGTCCACGGAGGCGACGACGGCGGTCATGGGGGCGACGCCGGCGAATGTGACGCCGTTGACGAAGGGCAGCCGGGCGCCGATCTTCCAGATGCCGAGGGTCTGCAGGAAGGTGGCGAGGCCCGCGGTGAACAGGCAGGCGCCGGTGAGGAAGGTGAGGTCGGCGGCGGAGAGGCCGATGGCCGCGCCGACGATCAGGGGCGGGGCGACGACTCCGGCGTACATGGCGGCCACGTGCTGGAGGCCGGTGGTCGCCATCTTCAGGGCGGGGAGCTTCTCGTCGACGGGGTGGACTGACACTGCGGCTCGCCTCCGGGCGGTTACACGGCTGCCGAAAGGCGGTGCCGTGGGTTTCATGGAGGTGGTGCGAGTGGTCGTGCGGGACCGGGAACGGAGACCGTTCCGGGGCGCGTGCGTCCAACACGCGCCCCGGGCACGGCCGCCGTGGAACCCGGCATGCGGGATCCACGGCTGCCGGCCGGGAGCCGTCCCTCCCGACCGGAGTTCTGGTGAAGCCGTCAGCCCTGCGCGGCGATCCGCGCGAGGCGCTGGGCCTGTTCCCGCGTGGAACGCGCGATGGCGTCCTCGTCGACATGCAACAGGCGGCTGTCCGCGACGATCTGGCGGCCGTTCACGAAGGAGGCCGTGACGGGTGCCGCCGCGCCGAAGACCAGCGCGGTCACCGGGTCGGCGATCGAGGCGTGGGCGAGGGTGTCGAGCTTCCACAGCACCAGGTCGGCGAGCTTGCCCGCCTCCAGGGAACCGGTCTCCGCCGCGCGGCCAAGGACCTGGGCGCCGCCGTAGGTGCCCAGACGCAGCGCCTGGCGGGCGTTGAGAGCCGCTTCCCGGTGGGCGCCGAGGCGGTTGATGAGCAGGGCGTTGCGCAGCTCGGTGTGGAGTTCGCCGGACTCGTTGGACGCCGTGCCGTCGACTCCGAGGCCGACCGGGACGCCGGCCGCGAGCATGTCCGGGACCCGTGCGATCCCCGCCGCCAGACGGGCGTTGGACGAGGGGCAGTGGGCCACGCCCGTCTTCGTCCGGGCGAAGGCGGCGATGTCGGAGTCGTTCATGTGGACGCAGTGCGCCATCCACACGTCCTCGCCGAGCCAGCCGGTGGACTCGAAGTAGTCGGTGGGGCCCATGCCGAACAGTTCCTTGCAGAACTGCTCCTCCTCGACGGTCTCCGAGCCGTGGGTGTGCAGCCGTACACCGAGGCGGCGGGCCAACTCGGCGCCTTCACGCAGGAGTTCGGTGGAGACCGAGAAGGGCGAGCAGGGGGCGACGGCGACCTGGGTCATCGCGTCGAAGGAGGAGTCGTGGTGCTCCTTGACGGTCGCCTCGGTCGCGGCGAGGGCGCCCTCCAGTGTCTCGACCGCGAAGTCCGGGGGCAGGCCGCCGTCCTTCTCGCTGCGGTCCATGGAGCCACGGGCGAGGGTGAAGCGGACGCCTGTCTCGCGGGCGGCGCGGATGATCGCACCGGACAGGTCGCCGGAGCCGGCGGGGAAGACGTAGTGGTGGTCCATGGCGGTGGTGACGCCGCCGCGGGCCATCATCGCGAGCGAGCCCTGCGCCGCCGCGTAGACCATCTGCTCGTCGATGCGCGCCCAGGTCGGGTAGAGGGCGACGAGCCAGTTGAAGAGGTTGTGGTCGGTGGCGAGACCCCGGGTGATCCACTGGTAGTAGTGGTGGTGGGTGTTGACCAGACCGGGGGTCACCAGGTGGCCGGTGGCGTCGATACGGCGGCCGACGTTCTCCAGGCCCTCGGGGGCCCTGCCCGCGCCGAGCGACTCGATGCGGTTGCCGGCGATGACCAGGTGCCCGGTGGCGTACTCCGTGTCGTCGGCGTCGACCGTCGCGATCGAACAGTTCTCGATGACGATGCGCTGGGCTGCTGCCATGATGCGTCTCCTTCACTGTGCGGAGTGGGCACGGCAGGACCCTGGGATTTGAGTGCCGCGGCCCGTACAGGCGGGCCGCGGGTGCCGCAGTGGGAGTTGGTCAGAGGTTGGTGAGGTCCACCGGGATCCTCTGCTCGACGCCGTCCCGCAGGACGGTCGCCTCGATCAGGCCGTAGGGCCGGTCGGCGGCGAAGTACACCTCGTTGTCGTTCTTGAGGCCGAACGGCTCCAGGTCGACCAGGAAGTGGTGCTTGTTGGGCAGTGAGAAGCGGACCTCGTCGATCTCACCGCGGTTCTCGATGATCCGCGACCCCATCTGGTACAGGGTCTGCTGGAGCGAGAGCGAGTACGTCCCGGCGAAGGCCTGGAGCATGTGCTTCTTCACCTGCTCGTAGGACTCCTCCCAGTCGGGCGTCTCCTGCTCGTCGTCGGACCAGTTGAAGCGCCAGCGGGCGGCGACCTCGGTGGCCAGGATGCGGTCGTACGCCTCGGGCAGGGTCGTGTACTTGTCCTTGACGTAGCCCCAGAACTCGGAGTTGGTCGAATTCATCACCGTGAGGTCCTTGAGGCCGGAGACGACCTCCCACGAAGAGCCGTCGTAGGTGATCTGGCTCAGGCGGGTCTCCTGGCCCTGGCGGACGAACGAGTGGGCGTCCTCGCCGGGCGTCCCGATCCGCTCCCAGGCGTACTCCTCGATGCGGATCCGCGCGGTCCTGATCGGCTCCTGACTCGTCACGAAGTGCCGGGCGAGGTGGATGCCGAACTGCTCGGCGGACTCGATGCCGTGCTCCTTGGCGAAGGCGTACACCGTGTTCTTGGTGGTGTCGGTCGGCAGCACGTTGGCGTTGGAGCCGGAGTAGTGGACCTCGTCCATGTCGCCGCTCAGCGACACCGAGACGTTGAGGTCCTTGATGTGATGGGTGGCGCCGTCCCGCGTGATCTTGACGACTCGGTTCTCGGCCTTGCCGTACTGGTTCTGTCCCAGAATGGTGGGCATCTCTAGCTAGCTCCCTCGGTATACGGAGTAGCCGAACGGGTTGAGCAGCAGCGGTACGTGGTAGTGCTCGCCCGGCTCGACGGCGAACGTGATCGCCACCTCCGGGAAGAACACACCGGCACCGCTGTCCCGATTCGCGGGGGCATCCTGCTGCGCATCGGCTTGCTTCTTCAGGAAATACGGCTCCACGGCGAAGTCGAGCCGTACGTGGGTGGTCCCCTCCGGCAGCGCCGGCAGGTCCTTGCACCGCCCGTCCGCGTCGGTCGCGGAACCGCCGAGCGCCTGCCAGTCGGCGTCCCGGCCGCTGCGGGCCGCGATCCGGACGGGGACACCCTCGGCGGGCCGGCCGACGCTGGTGTCCAGGATGTGCGTGGACACCGAGGCGGTGGTGCTGGTGCTCATGCTGATCGGTCCTCTTCGACGATACGGGCGAGCCGGATACGGTTGATCTTGCCCAGCTCGGTGCGGACGATCTCGCGCTCCCGCTCCGGCGAGTTGCCGATCCGTTCCTCGACCGCGTCGCGCATCTGCTCGGCGGTGCGGCCGGTCGCGCAGATCAGGAAGACATGGCCGAACCTCTCCTGGTACGCCAGGTTCAGTTCCAGCATCTGCGCCCTGAGCTCCTCGGAGGCGCCGGCCATGCCGCGCTGCTCGCGGGCGGAGGTCGGGTCGCCGGGCTTGGGGCGGCCGATCGGGGGGTGCCCGGCCATCGCCTCGGCGAGGTCGTCGGCGGTCAGCTCGGCCATGGCGGCGTCGCTGGTGGCGTAGAGGTCTTCCGCGGTCGCGTAGGGGCGGGCGGCGAGCAGCCGACGAGCCCACGCCGTCGAGGCGCACGCCTCGAGGAGGACCGCGTGGGCCGCGTGCTCCTCGAGGACGTTGAACCGGGCCAGGCCGGGGGACGTGGAAGTCGAAGTCACGGGAGTCAGCTAACGCCCCGACGCGACGTCACGTCAACACTTTGTTGAAAATTCGCGGTTACGAAACCCGCCGGGGTCCGCAGCCTACGCTTTGTCCCGGTTCAGGTAGTTGTAGACCGTGAAGCGGCTCACCCCGAGGGCGCTCGCCACGGTCTCCACGCCGTGCCGTACGGAGAAGGCGCCGCGCGCCTCCAGTATGCGTACGACCTCCTGCTTGGCCTTGCGGTCCAGGTCGGCGAGCGGCTTGCCCTGCTTGCGCTCCATGGCGGCCAGGATGTGATCGAGGGAGTCCGCGAGCTGCGGCAGCCGTACGGCGACCACGTCGGCGCCCTCCCAGGAGAGCACGACGTCGTCGGGGCCGGCCTCGTCGGGCGGGACCATCTCGCCGCCCATGGCGTCGATCAGCGGCTTGACCGCCGCGATGAACGGCTCGTCGGTGCTCACGCCCCGGCCTCCCCGACCACGTTCACCTGGAGGGAGATCCGAGTGGCGCCGGAGGCCAGGGTCCGGCGCAGCAGGGCGTCCACGGCACCGAGCACCTCGTCGGCACCGCCTTCGGCCGTGTTGCCGAACGGGCCGACGTCCACCGCGTCCAGGTCGGCGGCCTCGATGACCTCACGGGCCACGAGCGCGTGCGCCGGGGCCTCGTCGAGGTCGAAGGGTTCGGTCGTGAACTCCACTCTCAATCGCACGCGCACAACCTAACCCGCGGTGCCGTTTTCCGTCGGGCCCTCTTGACAACGCCTTCGCCACGAGGGCAATCTTCCAATACGCAGAAACTAACTTCCGCATTATGGAATACGACGGACCACGACACGGAAGGGAGCGCCGCGACCGATGGGATTCGCAGACCAGCGCTTCAACGTCAACCTGTCGATCCTCTACACGGAACTCCCGCTCCTGGAGCGCCCCGCGGCGGCCGCCGCGGCCGGCTTCACCGCGGTCGAGCTGTGGTGGCCCTGGATCGACTCCCCCACCCCCGGGCGGTCCGAGCTCGATGCCCTGAAGAAGGCGATCGAGGACGCGGGCGTCCAGCTCACGGGCCTGAACTTCTACGCCGGCCGGCTGCCGGGCCCCGACCGCGGCGCCCTGTCCCTGCCGGGCGAGGAGTCGCAGCGGTTCCGCGCCAACATCGACGTGGCCGCCGACTTCGCCGGATCACTCGGCGCCACCGCGCTCAACGCCCTGTACGGCAACCGCGTCGACGGCGTGGACCCGGCCGAGCAGGACGCGCTCGCGCTGGAGAACCTGGTCCTCGCGGCCCGCGCGGCCGACCGGATCGGCGCGATCCTGCTGATCGAGGCCCTCAACAAGCCCGAGTCGCCGCGGTATCCGCTGGTGAGTGCGCCCGCGGCGGTGGGGATCGTCGACAAGGTCAACGCCGCGACCGGCCTCGGGAACGCGAAGTTCCTGATGGACCTCTACCACCTGTCGATGAACGGCGAGGACCTGCCGGCGGTGATCGAGGAGTTCACTCCGAAGACCGGCCATGTGCAGATCGCCGACAACCCCGGTCGCGGCGCGCCCGGTACCGGCTCGCTCCCCCTCGAAGACCTCCTCGACCAGCTGCAGAAGGCGGGCTACGACGGCTGGGTCGGCCTCGAGTACAAGCCGGGCGACCGCCCGAGCGCCGAGGCCTTCGACTGGCTGCCCCGCTGACATCCCCCGTACCGAGAGGCACTCGCATCATGAGCAACCTTCCCAAGATCGCCTGGATAGGCCTCGGCATCATGGGCTCCCCCATGTCCGAGAATCTGGTCAAGGCGGGTTACGACGTCACCGGCTTCACCCTCGAACAGGACAAGCTGGACCGGCTGGCCGCCGCCGGTGGCTCCGCCGCCGGTTCGATCGCCGAGGCCGTGCGGGACGCCGACGTGATCATCACGATGGTGCCCGCCTCCCCCCAGGTCGAGGCCATCGCGTACGGCCCCGAGGGCATCCTGGAGAACGCCCGCTCCGGCGCCCTGCTGATCGACATGTCCTCGATCACCCCGCAGACCTCGGTCGACCTGGCGAAGGCGGCGAAGGAGAAGGGCATCCGCGTCCTGGACGCACCCGTGTCCGGCGGTGAGGCCGGTGCGATCGAGGCCGTGCTGTCCATCATGGTCGGCGGTGAGCAGGCCGACTTCGACGAGGCCGAGCCGGTCTTCGAGGCACTCGGCAAGACCATCGTGCTGTGTGGTCCGCACGGCTCTGGCCAGACGGTGAAGGCCGCGAACCAGCTGATCGTCGCCGTGAACATCCAGGCGTGCGCCGAGGCCGTGGTCTTCCTGGAGAAGTCGGGCGTGGACCTCAAGGCCGCCCTCGACGTGCTGGGCGGCGGTCTCGCCGGCTCGACGGTTCTGACGCGCAAGAAGGACAACTTCCTCCAGCGCGACTTCAAGCCGGGTTTCCGGATCGACCTGCACCACAAGGACATGGGCATCGTCACCGACGCCGCCCGCAACGTCGGGGCGGCCCTGCCGGTCGGCGCCGTGGTCGCCCAGTTGGTCGCCAGCCTGCGTGCGCAGGGCGACGGGGCGCTGGATCACTCGGCACTGCTGCGTGCGGTCGAGCGGCTGTCCGGCGCCCAGGTCTGACCTCCGCTCCCCAAGACTCCGGGCGGCGCCGCCGCTGACATCTGTCCTGTCGCGCCCAGGCGACGGCGCCGCCCGGAAACCACTCCACCGGTTCCGACCGCGTGGAGAACCGAGACTCCCTGACCGCACCCGATGCGCCCGGCGACCCGGATGAGGGGTGGTCGCCCGGTACCGGGTGCGGTCGGGGGAGGACCGCGGCGGCGTGCGAGCCAGTGCGGTGGTGAAGGTCCCGGGCCCTCCTTCTTCGACCTGAGGGAAGGAGCGCGCCCCGGTTCCGTCGCCGCCGCCGCGGTCCCGGCAAGGCCGGCAGGAACACAGAGCGCCGGATACGGACGGTCCCGTATCCGGCGCTCCGCCGTGTTCCCGGGGTGCGGAGCGCCGCGGATCGCAGGACTCTGAAGGCATGGCAGGACATCCAGCACAGCATCCGCATGTCGTGGTGCACGCCCCGGCCCTGGACGGTTCCCGGCGGGTCACCGCGAACGACGACAACCTCGGCGTCGCCTCGCACCTGGACGACGTCGTGGAGTTCCTCCGGCTCGCCGACCTGGACCGGATCGAGGTCGAGGACGACGACATCGTGGAGTGGCAGGGCGGCGGTCCCGACGACTGGCCGGGACTGTCCGAGCACCACGAGCGGTGAGCGGGCGTACCGCAGCGGTCGTAGGTCGGCTACGGAATCCTCAAATCAACCTCTGAACCTGATTCAAGGGCTTCTGCCGGACCCGTTCCGGGCGCATTCTCATCACACGAGGTTCGCCGACACGGGGGCGGCGGGCATCGCGACGGGGGACGGCTTCGGGGGAGCCGGGCACGGGAAAGGGCGGTCCGACCTTCACGGTGGGACCGCCCTTCAGCTGTGTGCGGTGTCAGACCTTGAGCGGCTTGATCGACGTCGGCGCGTGGGCCGGCTCCGTCGCGATCTCCTCGAACTCGACCACGTCGGAGATGTCGTTCGTCGTCGACATCGAGATGTTGGTGACCCGCTCCAGGATGGCCTCGACGACCACCGGGACCTGGAACTCGGCGGCGAGCTTCTTAGCCTGCTCCAGGGCGGCGCCCAGTTCCGCCGGGTCGGTCACCCGGATCGCCTTGCAGCCGAGGCCCTCGGCGACCTTGACGTGGTCGACGCCGTAGACGCCCAGCTCCGGGGAGTTGATGTTCTCGAACTCCAGATTGACCTGGAAGTCGATGTCGAAGGCGCGCTGGGCCTGGCGGATCAGGCCCAGGTAGGAGTTGTTCACCAGGACATGGATGTACGGGATCCGGTGCTGGGCCCCGACGGCCAGCTCCTCGATCATGAACTGGAAGTCGTAGTCCCCGGAGAGGGCGACGACCTGGGCCTCCGGGTCGGCCTTGGCGACGCCCAGCGCGGCCGGGATCGTCCAGCCGAGGGGGCCCGCCTGACCGCAGTTGATCCAGTGGCGGGGCCTGAAGACGTGCAGCATCTGGGCGCCGGCGATCTGGGAGAGGCCGATCGTGGAGACGTACCGGGTCTCCGGGCCGAAGGCCTTGTTCATCTCCTCGTAGACGCGCTGCGGCTTGATGGGGATGTCGTCGAAGTGCGTACGGCGCTGGAGGGTCGCCTTCTTCTCCTGCGCCGAGGCCGCCCAGGCCGAGCGGTCGGGGAGCCGGCCCGCTGCCTTCAACTCCCCCGCCACCTCGACGAAGAGCTCCAGGGCCGCCTTGGCATCGGAGGCGATGCCGTAGTCCGGCGCGAAGATCCTGCCGATCTGGGTGGGCTCCACGTCGACGTGGACGAACGTCCGGCCGGCCGTGTAGACGTCCAGCTTGCCCGTGTGGCGGTTGGCCCAGCGGTTGCCGATGCCGAGGACGAAGTCGGACTCCAGGAAGGTGGCGTTGCCGTAGCGGTGGGAGGTCTGCAGGCCCACCATGCCGGCGTTCAGTTCGTGGTCGTCGGGCAGGACGCCCCAGCCCATGAGGGTCGGGACGACCGGGGTGCCGGTCAATTCGGCGAACTCGACGAGGAGTTCGGCGGCGTCGGCGTTGATGACCCCGCCGCCGGCGACGATCAGCGGGCGCGCGGAGGCGTTGAGGAGACCGAGCGCCTTCTCGATCTGGGCGCGGCTCGCGGCGGGCTTGTAGACCGGGAGCGGCTGGTAGGTCTCCGGGTCGAACTCGATCTCGGTCAGCTGGACGTCGATCGGCAGGTCGATGAGGACCGGGCCGGGGCGGCCGGAGCGCATGAGGTGGAAGGCCTGCTGGAAGACACCGGGGACCTGGGCCGCCTCCAGGACGGTGACCGCCATCTTCGTCACCGTTCCCGCGATGGAGGCGATGTCGACGGCCTGGAAGTCCTCCTTGTGGATCACGGCGGTCGGGGCCTGGCCCGTGATGCACAGGATCGGGATCGAGTCGCCGGTCGCGGAGTACAGGCCGGTGATCATGTCGGTGCCGGCCGGGCCCGAGGTGCCGATGCAGACTCCGATGTTGCCCGGGCGGGTGCGGGTGTAACCCTCGGCCATGTGCGAGGCACCCTCGACATGGCGGGCGAGGGTGTGGTGGATACCTCCGGAGGCCTTGAGCGCGGCGTAGAAGGGGTTGATCGCCGCGCCGGGGACACCGAACGCGTCCGTGACACCTTCGCGCTTGAGGATCTCAACTGCCGCGCGGGCAGCGGTCATTCGAGCCATTGAGTACTCCTGCTTCGGCTGTCGGATGCGTACTCCCGTCGCGCCCCGCGGCGAGCACTTCCGTATAGTGGAATAAGTTTTCTACTATCTGGAAGTAATGTAGGCGGGCGGGTGAAGACCGTCAAGAGGCGGACAACCGGGCCCGCGCTGGAGGACGATGAGCCCATGTCCGAGAGCGTGTCGGTGCGCTGTCCGGTCTGCCGGCGCGAGCACCTCTACGCGGCGCCGTCCTACCCGTGCGAGTGCGGCGCCCCCGTCTGTCCCCCGTTGGACCGGCACGGCGTGCCCACGGCCGTCACCCACCAGGTGTGGGACGAGGCGTGGGTCGCCGTGGAGTGCGCGGTCTGCGGCCGCAAGGCCGAGTGGCCGCAGCCGGAGCTGGGGTGTGGCTGCGGGACGGTCCTGCGGATCGCGGTGGCCGGGGACGCCTGTCCGCGGGCGGAGCCGGACGCGGACGCCGCCGCTCCCCCGCGCCCCGCCTTTCAGCCGATCACGATCCGCACCGCGCGCGACGCGGTCACCGTCGCCGCGCTGTATCTGCGCTGGCTCGGCTACCAGGACATCCGGCGCGCGGACCAGCGGCCGCCGTCCGGCATCGGTCTCGCGGCCCGCGGGCTGCTGGCCCAGGTGGACCCGACCGTGCGACCGGCCTCACCGCGGGACGTGGAGTGCCTGTGGCTGACGGCCATGACGGAGTCCGCACGGTGCGTGTACTTCTCCCTGGCCGGCTACACCACCGAGGCCCGCACCAGCGCCGACACCCTCGGCGTCCCCCTGTTCGTCCTGGACCTGACGGGCACGCCCCAGCCCGTGAACACCCTGGCGGACGAACTGGACGGGCCGTAGGCGTCGGCGATTCGACCGACCGGGCAGCGCGAAGCCTGAACGGGGGCGGCGGCACCCGAGGCGGGACGGCCAGGGTGGGACGCGGCCCGATCCCGGTCCGCGCTCACGCGACCGGTGACGGTCGCACCGGCTGCGGCCCGGCCGGGACCACCGCCTGGAGGGCGGCGTTCGAGGCACAGGGTCCTCACGGTGAGTGCGCTTCCGGCCTGCGCACCGGCCGACCGGGACGGCAGGAGGGTCGGGGCAGACCCAACCCGATCCCGGTCCCCGGCGACGCGACCGGTGACGGTCGCACCCGGTGCGCCCCGGCCGGGACCACCGGCCCACGCACACTGCGACCAGGTACGGCAGAGGCCGAGGCGGACGCAAACCGATCCCGGTCCGCGATGACGCGCGGGCCGCTCCTGCGGCCGTACGGCAGCGTTCCCCAGGCACGGCCTCGCAGGTGGGGCACTCGTGGTGGACGGTCATCACCGCGCGCGTGGCAACCAGCAGGTTCTGCATCCGTCCCAGGTGCTTGGAGACCGTGCGGGCGCTGTACCCGGTGCGCTCGCACAGCTCCGTGAGGCTGAGGGCACGGTCGGCGTGCAGGGTGAGCTGCTGGTAGACCCGCCCGGCGTGGTGGCCCAGCCCGCCGACGTGGGTGGCGGTGGCGCGGCCGTAGGCGAAGAGGTCGGCCTGGCCTGCGGCGAGGCGGGTTTCCAGGCGGGAGATGAGGGTGGGGCGGTTTACCCCCTTGGGGGGCAGGTTTCTTTGTGTCCCACCCCGTGCAACGAGGGTGAAAGCAGGGTGCGAAGCGGTGACGGGGAGCAGCTCGTAGGTGTTGGCGGGGCCGTTGTCCTCGGCTCGGGCCAGCCAGCCGTCGGGGCTCAGGCGGTCTCGGAACGCCCGGCTCATGGTCGAGCGGCCGTAACCGGCGGCGAGGGCGGCCCTGCGGGCCTCCAGGCTCAGCACGGTGCTGCCGGACTGCAGGGCAAGCAGACAGAACACGTCCAGCGCAGCACGGTCGGCGGGCCCGGACTCACTCGTCCAGCGCTCCGGGCAGGCGTCAGCGGCCTGCTGCAGCTCCTCGACCAGGGCGACAACGTCGGCGAGGTTCTCCGTCCACTCCAGCGACTCCTGCGAGATCGGCAGCTTGGCCGCGTACGCCACGCACCGCTCCCACTGCCGCTCGAACTTCTTCTCCACCTCGGCCGGGTTGAGCATGACGCGCAGCGGGCCCACGCCCGGCGAAGTGCACAGGTGCAGCAGCCCACCCTCGCGGTACTGGCGGTCTTCCAGCAGGCGCTCGACCATCGGCTGCGACCAGCGGCGCAGGGCCAGCCTGGTGAGCACAGAGGCGCACACCTCGCTGACCCGGTCGGCAGGCGGACGGCGCGTCAGCAGCGCCATCGTCTCGCGGTCGAGGACGGTCTTCGGGGGGCCGGCCAGCCGGGGGCCGTCGTCGTCGATGATCTCGCCGAACGCGTCCCGGCCCACCAGCTTGGGCCATACGTCCACGGTGGCCGGGACGGCGTCGATGATGAGCAGCAGCCGCAGGAACGCATCCGAAGGGTTGCCGCAGGTGGCCGGGGTGAGCAGCTCGGCGGCCCGGCGAGGGCTCGACGGGCTCAGCAACTCGCTGCGGCCTCCGTTGCGGTGCGGGGCCCCGATGGGACGGACCGCGCCCGTACGGGACTTGAGCAGGCCGTAGTCGAGCGTGGGCAGGCGCTTCGCGGCGGCCACGGCGATGGACTCGACCACTCGCGCGTCCAGCAGCGTCTCGGCGGCCACCCATACGTGCCGTCCGCCGGCGGACCCGGAGGCGGCGACCACGTAGGTCAGCCCGGCTTCCTCCAACCAGCGCAGCAGAGTTGCAAGGTCCGGGCCGACCTCGCCACGCTTGGTGTCTAGGTCGAAGCAGATCCAGCGGAAGGCGCGGAAGAAGCTCGACAGGTAGACGGCGTACGGCCCGCGAGGGGCCCGGTCAGGAAGGGAGCGCTCGATGTACTTGTGCTGCCACTGGCCCGAAGCGTTCTTGGTGTCGACGCGCACCGACAGCCGCGGGGACAGCCGCAGGAACAGCTCCTGCAGGTCCGCGCGCGCGGCCCGGGAGGCGAGGATGACACCGGTATGAGGATTGTGAATCGGGGCAGATGACGGGCTGTGCACGCCCGGTTCCCCGGACACTCCGGGAGCGGGCATGAGCTGTCCGGCACCGTAGCTGTCCGCTACGATGGGAGGGCTCCTAACTCCATATGAACGCCGAAGCCCCCTCTCGCCGAATCGGCGGAGGGCCTCGAACGCGGCCAACCAGGTCGCTCAAGAGGGCGCTTCTAACTCCGTGTGGTTAGGGGACAACCCGCCCGACAGTCGCCGTGGAAAGCAGCTGTGGGGCTCGACTCACCTCCTCCCTTTTGGGGGCGAGGTCCCGGGCCTGGAAAACCTGGGACTTCTGGATGGATGGCGTTGGGAGACGCCTCTGGGTGGGTGTTGCTGTAGCAGGCAAAACATCTTGGGAATCAGCGGCTTGGAAGGGCACGCTGGTCCCGGTACGTCGTAGGGCGCCGCCCCGGTTGGAAGTTTGACCGGGGCTTTTTGGCGCGCTCAGACGGTCATGCGGGAGGCGCTATCCGGTCAACGGAAGCGCCTCCTGTTGGGTGAGTTCGTCCGCCCATACGGGTCGGCCGTTCTCGTCGACCGGCATCCGCTTGATCAGCTCGTTGACCAATCCAGCGAACGACAGCCCTGTGGAACTGGCTGCCTTGATGGCCTTCTCTGCCATGTCCGGCACGATCACCACGCCTGTGCGCCAGTTCTGACCGGACTTCGGGTCGTACGTCACCGGCCGTCCGGTCTGCGCGCGACCGCGCACTGGCCCGTTGGCCTCGACACCCTTACCGATCTTCCTAGTCACGTTGCCGATCTTTGCATATCCCGCCACGCTTTCACTACCGACTGGCCGCGTGTCGTGGGATTTCCCGTGGGGCGGGCGTTTACTTTTCGGCTTCCCGTGTCGCGGGAGGTGAGGGCACATCAGGAGAGTTCGACCGCTTTCGAGTTGGGCGCGGCTCGCGCCGACGTTCTGCAGCACGGTCAAGGGCCGTCCTGCGACACCATCCGATCCGGTCACCCAACGTCCTTTCCCTGGCGGCTTCATGAGATCCTCTCAAAGCCGTAGACGTATCGGCCCCCGGAATCGTTACAGGTAAGGGGACACAAGTTTTCGCACGTCAAGTGGTGTCCCCCCGGGCGGGAAGACGGGCGGGGTGTCTCCTGCTGGGCGTCCCGTCTCGCGGGAGAGGGCTGTCCGGGCTTGCGGCCCGACAGGCATGTCGGTGGCGTCCTCACGGTGAAAGGAACGTCGTCCGCCGGATTTTGTGACACCCCCGCTCGCGGCCGGGTCCGGTCAGTGCTGCGGGAGGTCGAGCAGCATGGCGTGGAAGAGGGGCGCGTCGGGGATGCGCGGGCGCAGGTCCCCCAGCGTCTGCCAGCCCCACGACTCGTACAAGGCATGGACCTTGGGGTGCTCCTGGTCGACCAGCAGCGTGGCGCGTTCCTCGGGCCGGTCCTGTAGTAGCGCGTCGTGCAGCTGGCGGGCTGCACCGGTCTTGCGCCACGGGACGCGCACCATCAGCTCGCTGAGCGCGTAGGTGCGGGTGCCGGTCTCCTCGACGACGTCGGCGGGCACCTCGGTGAGCAGTCCGCCCCACCACGGGGCGCCGGCCGGGAGCAGGGCTCCGTAGGCGTAGCCGACGGGCTGGTCCTGGTCGTAGCCGACCACGCAGGTCCAGCCGTCCCGGCGGCTCCAGCCGTCCAGTCCCTTGGCGAAGCGGTCGACGGTGGCGAACGGGTCCGTCTTCGCGGCCTCGGCGTACACCTCGGCGTAGACGTCGAGCAGCAGCTGGCGGATGTCGGCGGCCTGGTGGTGGTCGTAGTGCCGTATGTCGAGCGCGGTCACGGGCGGGGGCTCCTAGGCGGTGAGGGTGCGGCGGACGGTGGCCAGCCGGTCGGTGATGCGGCGGCTGTCGAGGGACGTGGCGTCGATGCCGGAGACGGTGGCCGCGGCCTGCTCGCGCTCGCCCTGGGCCAGCTGCAGCTCGGCCAACTGCACGGAGTAGTACGCCCGGTTGCGGCGCATCGAGGGCGGCAGCAGGTCGAGGGCCTGGACGGTGGCGGCCTCGGCGTGGTCGTAGTGGCCCAGGGCCTGGTGGGTGATGGCGGCCAGCCCGGACAGTTCGGCCGGGGTGAGGAACGACAGCCACGTCGGCGCCGGCACCGACGCGTCGACCCGGTCGTACGCGCGCTCGGCGGCGAGCAGGGAGCGGGCGGCGCCGGTGCGGTCGCTGGTGCGGGCCTGGCCGATGGCGAGGCGGGCGTGCAGCAGGGCGGCGATGTGCGGGTCCTGGCGGGCGCGGCGGTTGTCGAGGGCGGCCCGGGTGATCTGGACGGCCTCGCGGTGGCGTCCCTCCAGCCGGGCCTGCATGGCGAGGTTGGACCACGCGCGGGCCGCGGCGGACGGGTCGGCGGCGAGCAGGGCGCTCTGCAGGGAGGCGGTGTGGAGCAGGGCGGCCTGCTCGGGGTCGCCGCTGTCGTGGCAGGCCCAACCGGCGGACGCATACAGGCTACTGATCGCGCCGTGCAGGGCGCGCTCGACGCGGTCGCCGTAGGTGCAGCCGTCGAGGGCGTCGCGCAGCCGGGCGATGTAGCCGGTGGACACGGAGATGAGCGGGCCTCCGCCGATGGAGAAGAAGTGGGCGTCCATGCGGCCGATGCGCTGGTGGATGCGCGCGACGTCGCTCATGGACAGGCGCCCGCTGGTGGGGGTCTGGTCGATGCCCAGGGCGACGGCGACGGTGGTGGCGGCGGACGCGGTGATGAACCGGCGACGGTGCACAGGCCCCTCCTCCTGCTGTGCTGGCCGCGGCGGGCGGGGAAGGTTGGCGCTGGCTTTGCCGCGCGGCACGAACCCCAGTGCCTGGGCCGGACGATCGAAGATCCGTTCCAGTGGCAGAAGGTACTTCGTCCACGGCCAGCGGACTTCGCCTGAGATCCACCGCCGGACATGCCGGTCGCTGCAGTCGCCGGGCTTGCCGAAGATGGTCTCGGCCACCCGGTTGACCTCGTCGGCGAGGCCCTGGTGGGTGAAGTCGTACTCGTCGAGCAGCGCTTCCAGTACGACGTTGCGCTGTCTGTCCATCGGGGCCCCCGGGTTGCTGTGCGTGCGCGAGACGGTAGTGCTGCGGCATCCCGCGCGTAGGCAAAACTGTCCGGTCTCTCGACGGGAAGTGCCCGCATTGCGACCTGATCCCACCCGGACGGGTGGCGGTTGTCTGGGAGTACCGAGACGCACTGATCCGGGAGCCCCGCGTGCCGAACTCCTCCTCTGGCCGTCGCCGTTCCACCTGGTCCTCGATAGCCGACGTGGACGACCTGCTGCGAGAACGGTGGCGCCGCGCGGACTGCCGTACGGACTGGGCGCACTGCGGCCGGGAGTGGGACGCGGTCGTGGTCGAGCTGAGGCGGGGTCTGGATGCGCTGGACGCGCTGCGCCTCGGGCGGCACCGGGGCTATCCGGTGCTGGCGGACTACCTGACCAACCGGCTGTACGTGATGGTCGACCCGGGCACCGGCAGTGTGTGCAGGGACGTCCCGGGCGTCCGGGTGCTGTCGACGGGTTCCCAGGTCCTGGTCCCGGTCTCCGGTGCTGGCACGGCTGCGGCTCACTGGGTGAGCGCTCCTCGGGGTTCGCGGCTCGTCGACTCCGGCAAGTTGGTGGGCGCGCTGTTGCGCTCGGTCGACGCGGAACAGGCGGTGGCCTCGTGAGGGGGCATCAGGTGGTCAACGATCCCGACTACGTGCTGGACGACGTGCCGCTGGACCGGGAACGTCACCAGCTCCTGGTGCGGGCCGTGCTCGCGGTGACCGACCCGGCCGGGCTCGTGCCGGCGGACTGCGAGCAGATCGCGCTGCAGCTGACCGGGCACGCCCGGGTCGTCGCGCGTGATGTCGAGCAGCTGGTCGAGCAGTTCCCGGAGTGCGACGGGCGGAGGGTGTTCTCGGAGGACGTCCTGGAGCGGGCGCGGGAGCTGCTGGCCCTGCCGTTGGAGCCGACCCTGCGGTGCGCGCAGGGCCGGGCCCGCATCGTGCGCGACCTGTACGCCCGGCTCGACCGGCTGAGCACGCCTCGGCCTGTACCCGACTGAGCCGGTCCACGGTCCCGGCCCGTCGCTTCCCTCCGTGAGCGCGGGCCTTCCCCGGGCCCCGGTGGTGCAGAAGAGCTAGGGCGGCTCTGCGCCACCGGGGCCACCTTCTCGTACGCGCACGCGCGCGTGGACCTGCGCAAGTAGCGCAACAACCGAGGGATACGCCCCCTTTCGTCCGCCAAGACCGTCCCGCACGCGCACGCGCAGGACGGTCTCATAGGTTCCACAGGCGTACCTTGTCGCAGGTCAGCGCGATGCATCATGGGTCTCACGGCACCGGCTGCGGGGTCTCACGGTTCGCCAGCATCTGACCGGCCGCCCGGACCAGGCCTCGGAGTCCTAGCCCAGACACCAGTCGCAAAGTAGCGGGTGTCCCTCGACTGAGAAAAACATTGACCTTGAGCAACCGGCAAGGCAGACACGGGCGCTCAAGGTGTCCAGGATCCGCCGTTCCCGAACACCAGTACTGGGCTGGCTTTCAGTGCCCGTCGCAGTGTTCGGGAACGGTGTACGACAGCGGTCACTGGCGGTTCCGCATGCCGATCTGCACGCCGCCGATGGCGGTGACTGCGGTACCGATGGTGCCTGCGGCGGCAGTGGCCTCGGGGTTGTGCGTCAGGGACAGGACGACTACCGCAACGATGGAGACGAGTCCGGTCAGGACCGTCAGCCACATGAGTGGGGTGGAGCTGGGCGACGGGGTCGCACCTGGGGTACGTTCGAGGGGCGTCATTCGGTCGGTTCTCCCTACAGCAGGACGGGCCGCCTCGACGACACGAGAGGGAGACTTCCCCGCGGCTGGCCGTAGGAAGCAAGGGCCGCTAGGAGGTCTCCCTTCGTCATGCCGCCGAAGGGCGTTTCGGTTGCGACAACCGTACTGGGCAGCACGCTCCTGGATACCACTTTCCGATATGCCCCCCAAAGGGACATATCGGGAAGGATTGCAGAGCCCCGGGGAACGTCATTTCATTAGTGCGGTATCGTCCGTCCCGCCCCCTGACCTTCTCGCGTCGCCTCCCAAAAAGCCCAGCTCAGAAGGCTGTTGACCGTCCACACTGTCAGCGCGCGGGTTGTGCTGCAAGTCACAGCGCTTACCGTCGTGTCGGCCCCGGACTCCGTCACCTCCGGGTAGACCGAAGCACACCGGCTGAGCCGCTGACCAGTGAAGACACGCCTAGTTTGAGCCTGGTGTCCGAGGTAGGAGTCCGGGGCCGCGTCGCGTCTCTGTAGCCGTCCCCTTGAACACCCCGCCGTGAACGTGAAGACGTCGAGGTGTGGCCCATCTACGCCTGGCCCTCGTCGTACTTGAGGAAGTCGTCGCTCACCTCGAAGAAGTCGATGGCAAGCAACTGGATCTTCCCTTGTTTCCTGTGGAAGCCGTCCACGATGAGGAGCATGACGGGCCCGACCGCGGTGTCCTGGACTCCTGAGAATTGCGGCTTGTCCAGAGGGATCTCCGGGCCTCTGTTCTACAGCTGCGGGGCTTCACCGAACTCCGGGTCGGCGCCCTCGGGGGTGGGGCCGGCCTTCTGGTCGAAGCTGGCCGGCTTCCATCCGTCCTCGCTCCAGCGCAGGTTGAGGAACAACGACGTCAAAACGTGCGCTAAGCCCTCCCAGGCCGAGTGACGGCCGTCGACCGGATCGGGTCGCTAGTGAAACTCCCCACCGAGCAGCAGCCTTTGACCACAACCCTGTTGCTCCCTGGCGCGGTCGGTCTGCACCACGACGATGCCGTTTCGCGCCGGGGAGTGACGGGGCAGCGGGGTCCCGGGGGCGGCGAAGCCCCCGGGTACCACGATGCTCAGCCACTGGTCTGTGCCCCGACCCCGTACGGTCAGCGCAGCCGCTCTGCCTTCGCCACCACCCGCTGCCGTTCGCGCTCAGCACGGGCTCGCACGCGCTCCAGTGCCCGCAGGTCCACGGCCTCCTCGACACCGGCGCGCACCAGGTCGGTCAGCAGCGTGAGGCTGAGGGCCTCGGCCTGGACGGTGGCGTGCATATGGTCGCCGCGCCGGTCGGTGCTCTTCTGCGGCGCGGTGGCCAGCCCGTACCTGCCGATCTGCTCCTCGGTGACGGCCAGCCGCTTCACCGCCGGCGGGGTGCCGCCCATCTCCGCGACGAACGCGACGACGTCCTCGACGGCAGCGTCCAGGATGCTCAGCCCGCTGGGGTCGTAGTCGCCGACGCTGAGCACCGTGGTGGGCACCTCGCGGTAGGCCATGCGGGCGGCGGCGTCGTGCTTACGGTGCTCATGCGCCCATCGTGGCACCGGCCGGACCTCCCGCGTGATCCCCGAACGTGATCAACGGGTCACCCGTTGTCAGTGGCAGCTGCTTTCATGGTCCGTTGCGTCGGTGCGGCGCGTTGCCCAGGGGAGGGGAAGCACGTCGTGGTGCAGGTAGGGGAGTACGAGCGGGCGGATGGCACGAAGGTACGGGCACACTCGCGGTGGCACCCGGGGGCGCGGCGGGAGGTGACGATCTTCGCGGTGTTCGCCCTGGTCGTCGTCGGCTTCGGCAGCAGCAGCGGCGAGTCGGCCGGCGGCGTCGGGTCGGGTGAGCGCTTACCCCGGCCGCAGCAGACCGGGGTGTACCCGGTGCACTTCCCCGGCTGGGACAAGCCCGCACCGCGGCCGACGCCGACGGTGTCGTACCCGATCCGGTGGGACCGAAGCCAGTAGGTACTGCGCATGACGAAGGGCCCCGAATCTCCTCGGGGCCCTTCGTCATGCGGGGGCGGAGCAGGTCACTCGGCGACGGCGTCCGCCTCGGCCGGCTCCTGGTCCTTCTGCTCCTGGAACTTGGGATCCCACAGGGGCATCCCTCCCTTGGGGATAGGTACGAAGGAACCGTTCGGGCCGGGCACTGGAGCCTGGAAGGGCGGTGGTGGCTGCCAACTCGACGGCGGCGAGGGCTCCGGGGGCTCGTCCTGCGCAGGCGGGACTTCGTCGGGCGCGTACACCTCCCATGACCAGCTGTCTGCACTGTGGCGCGCGGCGACGACGCGGTCGCTGTTGGCGTCCTGCGCTGCTCGCCGTGCGCGGTCGAGAGCCTGGAGCAACTGCACACCGAAATCCGATGGGACCTCGATGTCCTTGGACATGCGGACCGGATAGTGCTTGTCACCCCTGGTGTCGTGCAGAACCACCCACCGGTCCTCGTCCTGCTCGATGCGCGCGATCCATCCCATGCGGAGCAGCTGGTAGGGGCCGTCCCGGTACGACGGATTCAGAATCCAGACGGTCACTGACACGGGCGACTCCTCGGCTCGGTGATCCGGTAGCTCCATCATCTTCGTGCCGGGGAGCGGGCGGGCTAGAGTCGGCAAAAGCGCCCGCAGCCAGCTCGAATGGCTGCGGGTGCCCTTGCTGGTGCTGCGGGATGGTCAGCGGGTGGCGTTGACCTTGGCGAGGTCGCGGTGGGCAAGTTCCACGACCAGGGGCCGGTCGGCGAACTGCTCGGCGACATCTGCCAGTCCATACGCGGCGGCCTGCTCGACGTCGCCGGCGACCACGGCGCGCAGGGCCATGGCGGTTGTAGCGGCCCGGTGGCGTCCGCCGGTTCTCTCGCCCATTGCGAGCTGTTGCTCCAACCGGCCAACGGACATGTAGCGCCCAGCGTGGGGCACGGAGCCCCACCCACCTTCCATCACCCTAGGAATCCAAGGGTTTCCAAGCCTTGCTAGGGGAATCCGGGGTGGCTAACCTGACGGCATGACAGACACCGCGACCACCAACCGCTGCTACTGCGGCTGCCAGACCGTCATCGGCTACGGACGCACCTTCGCCGCCGGTCATGACAAGATCGCCGAAGCCGCCTACCTCGCCGTCCACCACAGCGGCTCCGTCGCCGAACTCCTCAAGAGCCAGGGCTACGGCCCCGACAACCCCGTCACCGACGCAGCCGTCGAAGCGGGCGCCTGGAAGAAGTGCGAACACTGCGACTACAAGGGCGCCCCTGAAAGCATCCGCAATCACATGGCCAAGGTGCAGAAGGCTGAGAACACCCAGCGAGAGTCCCTGGAGAAGTCCGTTCGCGCGCTCGGCGGAACCTGGGACCCGAGCCGCGGAATGCAGACCCTCCGAGACGCCGGTTACCACCCCTCCGAGAAGTACATCCGAGAGGTGTATCGACGACTGGCGGACAGTGGCCTGCTGGAGAAGGTGGATGAGCACCGGGCCATCTACTTCGTCATCGAGAAGTAGGGCCGTCAAGCGATCACCTCTCATCTGAAGCGGTCGAGACGACTCACGCGGTACCCGCCAACGTCGCTAACCTCCTGCTCAACCCCACTCTCCAGGGAGTCCAATGCCCAGCAAGGCTCGCAACGCCTTCGACGCGAACCGCAAAGACATCGACCGTTTGCTCGAAATCCACGCCGACATCACTCCCAAGGGGCCCGGGCGCAAGTGGCAAGTCGACGCGCTCCACAAGGCATCGATCGTTCTGCTCTCGGCCTTTTGGGAGGCATTCTGCGAAGACCTTGCTGCGGAAGGGCTGGAGCACTTGGTGACACATGGGGCAGACGCGCAGGTACTTCCGGAGCCGCTCCGTAAGCGTGTCTCCAAAGAACTTGATCCCAAGAACCAACTCGCCGCATGGGATCTTGCTGATGGCGGCTGGCGCACGCTCCTCCGCACGCGGCTGGCCAACCTACAGGCGGAGCGGAATCAGCGACTGAATACGCCGAAGACATGGAACATCAAGATGCTCTTTGCCGAGGCCATAGGCATTGAGGACGTCCCGGATCACTGGTCCTGGCCACGAATGAGCGCCGTGAAAGCTGAGCAGAAGCTCGACGCCCTGGTCACCCTTCGAGGAGACATTGCGCATCGTGGTTCATCGGTGACGGCACCCACCAAGCCCAAGGTCGAGACCTACTACGCCCACGTTCAGAAGCTTGTTAAAACGACCGAGACCTACGTCGGTGCAGAATTGCAGAAAGCGACTGGCGTCCCTCTCTGGACGTAGTCTCAGGTCGGATCAAGGCTGTCTCATGAGACAGCCTTGATCCGAAGAACTCCCACGGCAGCATCCAGGGCCCCTGTTCTCCGGGGGCCCTCCTTCGTGCTTGCTGTGTGGGGGCCCGTTACATCTCACGGGCCCCGATGTGGTGCGAGTCCTACCGGTGGTGACTGACTGGGACTGATGCCGACTGCGACGGTGTGGTGCCGACTGGGGACTTGCTGGTTCCCGCTCCGCCGGCCAGAGCCAGCAGTAAGAGGAGCAGGAGCAGACCTCCGCCCCCCGTGCCGGCGACCACGGCGACAGTGCGCGGGTTGACGGAGCGGTGGTGCCCGCGGACGCGGGTGCCGTCGCGGCGGTAGTGGGGGCGTACGTAGGTCGTCGGTCCGGTGGGGACCGGACGTGGCCGGGAGGTGGTGCGTCGGGGTGCCGTACGGGGCTGTGCGGTGCGCGGCCGGGTGCGGCGGTTGTGGCCTTTGACGTAGGTGCCGTCGCGGCGGTAGTGGGGGCGTACGTAGGTCACGGGCGGTCCTCGGCGGTGAGAGGGGGCAATGCCCCCAGGCGGGGCCGGGTGTTCCTCGGCGCAACATTCGACGGTAGCGATCGGCACTGACAGTCCAGGGCGGTCAACTCATCGACTGTGCGCGGCCGTTGGGCGGCGGCCAGCGATTTTCAGATGGGTGATCCCGACAACGGACCGACTGTCAGTGCCGGGTGCTGTCATGAAAGCGGCGGAGAACGGCAGATGAGGGGGGAAATGTGCCCGGGAACAGGGGATACGAAGATGCCGATCACACCGGCCGGGAGGGGCGCGGGACTCTGCGCGCCCTGGTGGCGGGGGACTTACGGTGAGCCCGCGTCGGCGGCGGCGCAAGAGCGATGAAGATCTGCTCGTCGCGCTGGGCGGGGTCGTGGTCGCCGGGTTCGTGCTGGTCAAGGTCGGAGAGTGGGTGTGGGCGCACTGGTGGGTCCTGGTCGTACTCGGCCTGCTGGCGCTTCTCGTCCTCGCGGGCTGGATCTACCAGCAGGTTGACCAGATGCGAACCGCGCAGCTGCGGGTTGAGGGCCTGACCTACTCGCTCGGCCAGCTGGATGCCATGCACCACAGCGCCTTCGAGAACGCCGTGCGTGATCTGCTGGCCCGGGATGGCTCCCTCGACGCGCTGCGCTGCGGCGGCCGGGGTGACCTCGGCGCCGATGTGAAGGGGCACGATCCGCTCGGTCGGCTGTGGGTGATCCAGTGCAAGCACCGCAGGAAAGGCCTGGACGGCTCGGCTGTCGGGACTCCGGAGCTGCAGACTCTCAACGGCACTGGCCGGCCGGTGCACGGCGGCGACGTCGTCGTGATGGTGACCAACGGGAGGATCTCCGCGCCTGCCCGCGACTTCGCCCGGCAGCAGCGCCTGCACCTGGTCGACCGGCGGGTGCTGGAGCAGTGGGCTCGGGGCGGGCGACCGCTGTGGGAGATTCTTCCCGCTGTTCCCCCGCCCCGGAAGCCTCCACAGCTTCGCTGAGCTCATCGCACTGGTGGTCGGGACGGTTGGTCCCGCCCACCGTCATGGTGGCGTTCTTCGCCCCGGCTTACGGAGTGCTGGGCTCGCCACTGATGCGGGCGACGGTCTCGGCGAAAGCACGGTGATCTGCGAGGACGTGACGGGCCCGCGACCAGGGCCACCCGAAGAACTGCCGTTGAACCGGCACGGTCAGCGCGAGCAGCAACTCCACCTTGGTGGCCTCCTCCCGTTCGGACAGCACGACCGCACGTGCGTGACCGGCGTAGTCGATGGCGAACCGGATGATGCGCGAGTTCGGCCAGCTGCCGGCGTACGTCGCGGCGTTGTCGAGCAGCCACACGGTGGCCTCGTCGAGCTGCTGCAGCCAGCGGTTCCGCTCGCCCGTCAGCCGTTCGCGCATGACGGGCGTCCAGTCGGGATCGTCGACCGCCGGTAGCTCGAACCTCTGCAGCAGGGAGCAGGCGGAGATGACGCGGAGCATGTTCGCCCCGAAGGTGTCGCGGGCGGTGTGGACCTCGCCCAACCGTTTTTTGCGGGCCTCCATGCGCGGGGTGACGAACAGACCGACCGCAAGGGTGGTCACCACGGCGGTGATGGCGGCCACCAGCAGGGTCCACAGGGTGTTGGGCATGGGGGACATGCTCCCGCACCGCGAGGGACCGGCCGGACGGTCAGGTCCCCGGGCCCTCGACCTCGCCCTGCGCGGTCCAGGTCTTGCGTACGCGCTCGCGCCCGTCGCTCTCCTCGATGAGGCGGATCACCACGGCCGGGTCGGTGCCGTACAGCCCGACCCACTCCGTGTACCGGTCCTGCGCGGTGTCCGGGATGGCCCACTCGCCCTCGACGGCCGGGCCGTCCGCCTCGAACTGCAGCCGGGCAAGGTGCTTGGTCACGGGTCGTTCCTCGCCTCGGTGCTCCGGCACATCATCTCCCCAGCGCGTGCCGGGGAACGCTCAGCCGGAGCGCAGCGCCTCGTCGCAGGCACGGCACATCCACTGGCGTTTGTTCCGAGGGAACCAGGGGGCACCGGGGCCGCTCGGGGTGTACGAGAGCTTCTCCATGTCCCGCGTCGGCTTGCCGCAGAGCGTGGTGTCGCCCGGATCGCCGGGCACCGAAGGGTCTGCAGGCGCGGCATGCACCGCTTCGGTGAAGGTGTCCGCGCGCCCCGGTCCGAAGTCCACGGACATCTGCTTGCGGGTTTCCTCGACGATGATGATTCCCATGACTCCACGGTGCGGCCACGGCCTGCTGGCCGCACCCCGAAGGAAGCCACGGCGGAGTGTCCGCCCTACAGCGTGGTGCCGGTCCGCGAACGACCCCGCGTCGAAGATGGCTCGGGGTCGTTCGCCGGGGCTGGCCGGTTACAGGTACCGGTCGAGGGGCTCGGCTGCGAACGTGCCGTCCTGCAACGGGATGCCGGTCAGCTCGAACCGCTCGGCGCTGCCGTCGACGACGACCGTGATGATGCTGCCGACGGGCCGGGTGCTCTCGCGGCGGACCGGCCGGTCGTCGGTCCCCGTCGTGCCGAGCAGGGTATAGGCGCGCAGCGTCATGACCGTCCCTTCGAGAGCGGGGTGCGCGGGCTGCTGCTCCCTCCCCGCTTCCGGAGCTGGCGTGGTGGCGTGGACAGCAAAGGCGGACGAAGTGGTCCGGCGGAGCCGAATGCGGTGCGTGGTCCAGGTCGCGGCGCCGATCAGACCTGTGACGGTGAGGCCGCCGATGATGTGTGGCAGGGTCTCGGCGAGCAGGCTCATGACCGGCCTCCCCTGGGACCGGGCAGCCACTGCCCGCCGCTCGCGTCGTGCCGCTTGTGCTGCGCGTCGACGAGCCGTTTCACCTTGCGGCGGACCCGTTCGCCGAGAACTGCCGGCTCGTCGGCTCCAGCCAACGCCGCAGCCTCGGTCCACGTCACTCCGGACTCCCCCGCTCGGGCCAGCAGGACCGCCAGCTCGTCCGGCTTCAAGGACTTCAGCAACGAGACGAGACGCTCGTCGGTGATCATCCCCCGAGTCACCAGCTCGTACAGGTCGGCCTGCCCGTCATCGAGGACGTCGTACAGGTTCAGGTTGTCGCCGAGTGGGGCGTCCAGCGACAGCATGCGGCCCTTCCGGGTGCCTCGCTCGAACAGCGGGCGCTCCTGCCGGTAGATCCGCTGCGCCTCGGTCTTCAGCCTGCCGAGGGCCTCGACGCCGAGGTGGCCATGAGCCAGGGGAGCGCACCAGTTCCCGAGCAGAGCGGAGGAAACGGCCCGGCGCCACCGCTCACTCCGGTTCAGTACCAGAACCTTGGAGGCGAAAGCATCGATCCAACGGGCTTCTCCCGTGGCCAGTGTCATGTCGCGGGCGTTCAGCGCAGCAACCAGTTCCGGCTGCCGCAGTGCGCGCATCCTTCTGGCGCGCGCACGAGGGAAGATGATGCGTTCGTCGGCTCGGCGTCCCTCGTAGACCTGCCCGACTGCAGGAGAGGGGGGTTGGTCCCAACGGGGCAGGTGGGCGTTGTCGCTGTACGGGGCGGGCGTCACGGACAGGCTGCCGTCCGGGTTCTCGCGCAGGTAGGTCCCGGACAGCCCGCCGAGGTGGGCAGGCATGGCGAGTCGCCTGACTCGCCAGACGGTAGGCGGCTCGGCTTGTGGCCCTGTGGCCACTGCGGGAAGACGAAGGGGGGTCACGGGAGGCGCCTCCTGGTAGTCCAACGACAGCTTCACCTCTCGGCGACGGCAGCAGGCCCCAGCGGCAATGAATTTATGTGATGCCCGTCACCGACAGGAGGATCGATGGAGCGTCCGGCCATTTCATCGGCGTTCGTGAAGCACCCCGCCATGTGGCGATCAGGCTGACGGCATCCCCTACATCAGGCGCGTAGGTTATGCCGCCATCTCCGGCGCCACGCCCGTGGGCGGCCCGCCGCCTACAGCACCTTGACCAGGGCGTTCTCCTCCCAGCCGTCCCCGTCCTCGAAGTAGCCCTCCATGGCTGCGGAGTTCTCGACCCATCCGCCCTGCTTGGCGATGACCTTGCGGTCGTTGCCGGCGCGCTTGGAGCTGGTGGCCAGTCCGCGGCGCGGGGAGTGCCCGGTCGGGCGGAAGGACAGCTCGGCCCACTTGCCCAGCCGGGTGATGACGTCGCCGATCGTCTCCGGGTCCAGCCCGCCGTCCATGACGGTGTGCCAGCGGTTGCGCAGCGGCTTGTACGCGAAGTCGTCGGGGTCGGTCAGCTGGGCCTCCGTCTTCCAGGCCCGCCACGCGCGCACCGGGCAGCTGCTCGGCCGGGAGCCGAACGGCACCTTCACCTTGCGCGGCTTGATCTTCGATAACCGCACGTCGACCTCCATGCCGTGCTCGGTCTCGACGAAGTCGCGGAGGCGCAGGAAGGCGACCTCGTGCTCGCGGCCGGCGATGGCGAAGCAGGTCAGCCCGATGGAACGGTCGCGGATGCCCAGGCGGTTGTCGGGCGCGGCCACCACGGTGGCGCGCAGGTGCTCGGCGAGCAGCGCGGGCGCCGGTCCCCGGCCCCGGGTCTCCTGGGTCTTCTCCATCTCCTTCACCTTGGCCTTGAGCACCCGGCGGGCGCGGGCGGCCACGGTCTTGTCGAGGACCAGGCGGTGGTCGGTGCGGCCGGTGACGACCACGCCGGACAAGCGGCGGTCGATGGTCGAGGAACGCGGTGTAGGTGCCCTTCTTCCAACCGGGCTGCCACCACAGCCACTCGACGAACGCGGTCAGGCTGCCCGGGGTGATGGCGGTGACGGGGAGTTCGAGCAGGGCACAGAACTGCTCCCGCTGCTTCCAGTCGGCGGCGTAGGAGTCGGTGGTGTTGTCCGGCCGGAGGTTCTTCTCGTGCTGGACGGACCGCTCCTCCAGCTCCTGGAGCTTGGCGAGCACGTCGGGGCTGAACGACTCGGCGGTCCCGGCGACCGGACCGGCCGACGCCGGCAGCACCGCGGTGGGCGTCACGACGCCTCGAACGTCCGTGCTCGTCTCGGTCTGGTCCATGATGCTCCGTCATGCCCCTTGTTCGTATCGCTCTTTGTGTGCCCGTGTCCCGCATATGTGAGCGATGACCTCCGGGCCGTCGAGTGCCGCAGCTCCTCGGTTACGGCAAGCGCCGAGAACAGCGAGGCGAGAGGTGTGGTCATAACCGTCTCTTAGCTGCGACTTCACCGCTCTGACGTGCAGTGACACCTCGTCAGCGAAGTTCCGCGGAAGGTGAACTGCCAGTCGGTAGGGGGAGTTTCTGTAAATCTCGCTACCGCGGAAGACCGAAGTGCTCTAGTGTCAGGACTAGCGGCAAACGAAACCGTGCCGCGGAAACCCCCTTTACCTTGGAGGCCAAGATGAGCCTGTCCGCGTTCGGACGACAGGGCGTCACGGTGCCCGCGATGATCGTGCGGCCTGGCGTCGCCGTCACCACTGTCGAACTGTTCTCCCTCGTCCAGACGGTGCCCGACCCGCGGAAGGAGGAGGGGAAGAAGAACCTGGCGCAGGCGGGCGCGCTCCTCAAGGCGCACGCCGAGATCCGGCTTCTCGTTCAGCGCACCCTCGCCGGGGCGAAGGGCAAGAACGCGAACGAGTACGCCGATTACATCGCCGCGGGTCTGCGTGGTGAACTCTTCAACGGCTGGTCGACGCCGCCGGTGACCATCTGGATCCCGTCGCAGGCGGATGGGAAGCCGACGGCCACGGCGACGGAGGTGGCGGAGGCGGCGGGCTCGGGGCTGTACGAGGTGTTCATCCCGGTGGGCGCGCACGAGGTGCCGATCGACGGCGAGACGCAGTGCACGGCGCTGCACCAGATTGTTGCCGACCCGGAGTCGTACGGGCTGACGATCGAGCAGCTCCGCAACGTGCGGGTCCCGGTGGAGCTGTACTGGGACCTGAGCGTCGAGGAGGCGCGGCAGGTGTTCCACGACCGGAACGTCAAGGGCATCACGGTGGACAAGAACCTCGCCATGTCCATGGACCAGCGCGACTTGGGGACGCAGCTCGCCCACAAGATCGCCGACCGGGTGAAGATCCCCACCGCCGATGGCATCGTCCCTCTCGCCTCGCTGGTGCAGTCGCAGCGTCGGCAGCTCGCCGCGTCGGACGACAAGCTGATCACCTTGTCCGGGCTGCGGGCGCTGGTCACCACCGCGCTCCTCGGCCGGTCCGGGATCGCGAAGACGTCGGCGACGGTGACGGAATCGACGCTGAACACGGAGAAGGTGTCGGCGGAGGAGCAGAAGGAGCGGGTGGTGTCGCTGCTGTCGGAGGTCCTCACGAAGCTCGCCCCAGAGCTGGCCAAGGGGCCGAAGGGGACGGCGCTGAATGCGCCGGCGATCCTCACCGGGCTCGGCGTCGCCGTGCACCACGCGACCGAGTGGGCGGACAGCGACCAGATCACGGCGGAGGCGCTCATGGGCATGGTGACATCCGTCAAGTGGGACCGGTCGGCGCAGTACTGGGACGGAGTCGGCGGTAAGGCGCTGGTCAACGAGGGGCAGGTGACAGGCGTGTCGTTCGCAGGTGGCGCGAAGGACTCCGGAGGCCGGGTCGCCGAAGCGATCCTCTACCCGTCCACGGAACTCGGGCGGAAGATCCGCGGCATCGTCGCGTAGCTCCGGCCCGGCCAGCATGCGGCCCCCCACCCCGATGTCGACGGGGTGGGGGGCCGTTGTCGTTCTATCACGGAGCGCAGTTCCAGAACTTCACACGGAACAGGGCCGACTCGGGGACCCTGCTCGGTGCGCCCTACAGCACGCCGAGCAGGGCGTTGTCCTCCCACTGGTCGACGACTTCGAGGTAGCCGGCGAGGACCTTGGAGTGCGGGGCCCATCCGCCCTGTTTGGCGATGACGATCTGGTCGTGGCCCTTCAGGCGGGAGGATGTGGCGAGGCCGCGGCGGGGGCTGTGGCCGGTGAAGCGGATCTCGATCCCGGCGCGTTCGCCGGCGCGGGTGACGATGTCGCCGATGGACTCGGGCTGCAGTCCGCTGTCCATGACGGTGTGCCAGCGGTTGTGCAGTCGGCGCCAGGCGTATCCGTCGGGGTCGGTGAGGTCGGCGGCCTCCTTCCACGCCTGCCAGGCGCGGACCGGGCAGATCGAGGGCCGGGAGCCGTAGGGGACCGGCACGACGCGGGGGCGGACCTTGGACACGCGCAGGTCGGCCTGGATGCCGCCGGGGGTCTCGGTGTAGTCGCGCACCCGGTTGAAGGCGAGTTCGTGTTCGCGGCCGGCGACGGCGAAGTGCATGAGGACCAGGGCGCGGTCGCGGATGCCCTGGAGGTTGTCCGGGCAGGCGGCGCTGATGCGGACCAGGTGCTCGACGAGGAGCGGCGGGGCCTGGCCCCGGCCGCGGGTCTCCCCGTTTTCCTCCATCTCCTTCACCAGTTGCTTGAGGCGGTTGCGGGCGAGGCGGGCGACGCCGTCCTCCAGCCGCACGCCGTGCTCGGCGCGGACGGACACCACGGTGCCGGAGATCCGCCGGTCGATGGTCGACGGCGCGGTGCACGTCCCCTTCTTCCCGCCGGGCTGGGTCCACAGCCACTCGACGAACATCACGAGCGTGCCGGGGGTGATGGCGAGCTGGGGCACTCCGGAGGCGGCGCAGAACTTGCTCCAGCTCGCCCAGTCCTGGGCGTAGCTTCTGCGGGTGCTCGAGGGGCGGCCGTCGGCGATGGTGCGCACGGCCTGGCGGTCGATGTGGTCGAGCGTGGCCCGGGTCGCGGTGTCGTACTCCTCGGGCCGGGCCGGCGCAGCCGGGATGACGACCGCTTCGACTACTTTCTGACCATCTGACATGATCCGCCCCGTTCACCGGACTTACGCACTTCCATGGACTCCTGATATGGGGAGCTTATCCGGGAACCATGCCCGAGAGCTGTCCGCGAAAGCCACTGGGCGCCCAGCAGAAAAAGGCAGCGGCTAGCCGCCCGGTATATCGCTGGTGGAGAAGATAGAAGAAGAGCCGAAGTCAGAAGACGAGCCGTACGAGCTGCTCCCCTGGTACGACCGTCCGGGCCGAACGCGCCCACGCGTCCGGTTAGGCAGCACCTTCCTGATCTCCCACACCAGCCACGCCCCGGCGGCGAGGAACAGGACGGTGAGCAGAGTGATGAGCATCGTGGCCGCATAAGCCGTCAGTTGCTGCCGCAACGAACCGCCCGCTGCCGGCGTCACGGCACGCACCCCCACGTACAGCCATGCGACACCGGAACCGGTCAGCGCCATTGCCAGGGCGCTCAGGGTCATTCTCAGCGTGCCAACTGCCCGCGACATGTGGGTGGCCACAGTGCCGGGGGCGGTCCCCATCGCCGCGGCCGTCTCCGCCTGGGTATATCCCTGCATTCGATAGAGCAGTGCCCTGCGCTGCTGCGGAGGCAGGGCGCTCATCGCGTCCTGAAGGCCCAGCCGCAGGTCGACCGCCGGGCAAGGGTCGACGGTCAGCCCCGCGTCCTCCAGCCGCAGGTCCCTGTCGAGGGACCCGTATCCCTGTCCGGTGTGGTGGCGGCTGGCCGCATGCCTGGTCTCGTTCTTGACTACGGTGAACACATACGGGCGCAGTTTCTCGATCGGCTCGCGGTGGGTCAGTACGTTCGTCAGGGCGATCTGCACCACGTCCTCGGGATCTGCCGACGACAACGGGACCCCAAGGGCCCGAAGGCGCTTGCGGGCGTAGCCCACCAGTTGCTCGTACCGCTCGGCGACCAAGTCTGCGACCGCCTCGGCGTGTGCCGCCGACCGTTCCTCCTCAGCCATGCCGCCCCCGCTTCCCCCGGCGGCGCTCGCAAGCCGCAGGCGCGTCCGGCTCTCGCTCGGCGCGCAGGAGTTCCGCTTTGCCCGAGGCGCGGATGCGGAACGCGATGCTCTTGAGCACGCTGCTCAGCCCCGGTGCGAGCAGGAACACCAGGAACGCGGTGATGCCGACGCCAGTAACCTCCACCGGAACCTCCTCCAGTCTGCGGCCTTGAGCGCCTCACCGTGAAGCAACGGCCGTACGCACCCTCACAGTCGGCTGGTCGCCGAATTCTTGACGCGGGAGCCAAGATTTTTGGCGGCACAGTTCGGATCGGCGCGACAGAGGAACGGGTCACTCGTTGTCGCGGGTGTACGGCGCGGCGACAACGACGTCGGCCTCAGCAGGAGGGGACCCGCTCATGGTCGGTGCCCGGATCATGAGGCCCGAGTAGGCCCGGCCCCTTATCGGCGGCCTGGCTGCGGACCGGATTTATCCGGAGCCCATGTGTAATGGGTGTCACCGAACGACCGGGCGACCCTCGGGGGCAGTCGCGCGATGCGGCTGCCCCGGCGGACGTCACTGCGGCGGCGCGTCGGGCCCGCGAAGGGGAGAGGCTCGTGGAACTGCCCCTGGTTCCGCTGCGGGTGGTTTACTCCCTTTGCTACCAATGTCCCTCTGCATGTCGGGGGAGGAAGGTTTGAAGGCGGTGTTGGCTTGGGGGCGAGCGGGCTCCACGGGCTCGAGCAACACGCGCAGCGCCTCCCTCCATTTCATGCCGCCGTCTCCCGTTGCCATCACCATCAAGACCGCCAGCACACCAGTCAGGGCGGCAATCACGCTGGTGAGACCCAACGTCACGGCGCCGGCCGTGGAGCCGATGCCAGCGGCCGGGATGATCTCCCCGTTGCCAGCCGTCAGCAGCCACCCAATCAACGCGACCAACGCCGTGCTCAGACCGACGAGCGTCACACGCAGCGCGCGGATCGCACGGTGCGTGTGGACGCCCACCGTGTTCGAGGCAGACCCCAGCACCCGAGCCGCGTCCGCCTGAGTCATCCCCAGCTCCCGGGTCAGCAGCATCGCCCTGCGTTGCTGCAAGGGCAGACCGCCCATCGCCTCATCGATCACGTGGCGCAGCTCGGCCTCGGGGATGGGGTCGACGACCGGCTCGTCCTCCAGCCGCACGTCCGCGTCGAGCGAGGCGTACCCCATGCCCTTTGCCCGGCGCTCGGCTGCTCGCTTGATCTCGTTGTTGATGCATCTGTAGAGGTAGGCGCGGATATTGTCGATCGGCTCGGTGACGGCCAGCACGGACTTGAGGGCGTTTTGCACGACGTCCTCGGGATCCGCCGAAGACTGCGGCACCCCACGGTTGTGCAGCCGGCTCGCGGCGTAGCGGACCATCAAGGGGTACCGCTCCTGGACCAGCGCCTCCAGCGCCTCGGCATGCCGCGACCGCGGCCTGTCCAGATCAGCCACGCCGCCCCCGCTTCCCCGCCTGGCGCCCCTTGCCCGCCCGCACGTCCGACGTCCCCTTCGCCCGAATGACTACGGCCTTACCCGCCGCGCGGTTGCGGAACGCGATGCTCTTCAGCACGCTGCTCAGCGCCGGCGCGAAGAACAGCACCAGGAACACCACGACGCCAACACCCGTCGACTCCACCGGACCTCCTCCAGTCTGCGGCCCAGCGCCTCACGATGAAGCAGCGGCGGCCGTACGCATGCTGAGAGACATACGGCCGCTGGATCCTTTACACGGCATCGAGAAAATCTTGTTCGGGGTCCTCGGCGGCTCGTCACCGGTACCGGCTGAGAGGCTCGGTCGCATACGTACCGTCGGCCGGCGTCGTGAGGGCCCGGGGGAAGCCGCAACCGGCGACGGGCGTGGACTGTCTTGGAGATGTGTGAGAGCACCTCTGCCCCGGCGCCGGACCGAGCGGCGCGGACTGCGCCTGTGGCCGGTCGGCACCGTCCTGATGCTGGCGTTCACCACCGCGCTCCTCGTGGCCGCCGCGGTGTTCGCCACCGGATGGGACCTGCTCGGCGCCCGCGGGCTGAAGCCCGAGCACCGTATCGACTCCAAGACGCTGTTCGACCTGGTGAAGCTGTCCTTCGGAGTTGTCGCCGGGGCCGGCGCCCTGGTCGCCCTGGTGGTCGCCTACCGGCGCCAGCGCGTGGACGAGGACGGCGCCCTGCGGGAGGCCACGCGCCTGCACACCGAGCGCTTCACTACCGCGGTCTCCCAGCTGGGCGAGGACTCTGCGGCCGTGCGCCTCGGCGGCGTGCACGCCCTGGCCGGCCTCGCCGACGACGCCCCCACCCGCGCGCTGCGCCAGACTTGCATCGACGTCCTGTGCGCCTACCTACGCCTGCCCTACACCGCCGAGACCGACCTGCCGGCGGACGACGCGGCGGCCCGGCACACCTACCTGGCCCTGCGGGAGGTTCGGCGCACCGTCATCCGACTCGTCCGCGACCACCTCCGCCTGCCCCGCGAACACGCGCACTCCTGGCAGGACCACGACTTCGACTTCACCTCCGTCACCTTCGACGGCGGAGACTTCTCCGGCGCCACGTTTTCGGGCGGCACGGTCAGCTTCTCCGGCGCAATGTTCTCCGGCGGCTGGGTCGACTTCCGCGGGGCGACGTTCTCCGGCGGCTGGGTCGACTTCGGCGGGGCGACGTTCTCCAGCGGCAGGGTCGACTTCGGCGGGGTGACATTCTCCGGCAGCGAGGTCTTCCTCGGTTGGGCGACGTTCTCCGGCAGCTCGGTCTCCTTCAGCGAGGCGACGTTCTCCGGCAGCTGGGTCTTCTTCAGCACAGTGACGTTCTCAGGCGGCGAGGTCTTCCTCGGTTGGGCGACGTTCTCCGGCGGCACGGTCTCCTTCAGCGAGGCGACGTTCTCCGACGGCAGGGTCGACTTCGCGAGAGCGACGTTCTCCGACGGCATGGTCTCCTTCAGCGAGGCGACGTTCTCCGGCGGCAGGGTCGACTTCGCGAGAGCGACGTTCTCCGACGGCACGGTCGACTTCCGCAGGGCGCGTTTCTCCGGCGGCGAGGTCAACTTCAACTCAGTGGCAGGTGAAGCGCCGACCGGTCTGCCGACGAGCGGATCGCCACCAGCCGGGTTGTTCCTGCCCCCCGCTTGGTCTGACTGACGCTGATACCCGCATCGTGATGGCCCTGGACTCAAGTTCAGGAGGTCACGGTGCCCGACTACCCGCCCGGCGAGGCGACTCCCGAGGTCGCCGACAAACGACTCCCGTTCTCGTGTGCACAGCCACCATGCCGCTGGTCGCACGGAAGTGGGCACGGTCACCGGTGGAACACCCGCCGTCTCACGCAGAGTTGACCGTCACATAGCCACCCGCGCTTACACGCGCGACATGCGTGTACGACGTGTATGCCGTGCCAATCCCTACATGTAGTGCTTGGATTGCTACAGCAGCCCAGGAGTTGTAGCCATCGGGGTCTTTACAGCCTGGATGGACTCGTATGCTTGGGGCTGCTTCCTCACACGGAGCCCCTCACGTGCTTCGCCCTCCCGGGCGAAGGCCCTGCCTCACGGGCCACTTGGGGCTGAGTGAGAGGAGGCATCGATGGATCAGCACGAGCACTGCGCCTGCTACAAGCGCACCCTGACCTGGCGTCAGGCCCTTGTCGACTGGGCGCCCGTGATCGTCGCAACCATCGATGTACTGCGGTCCCTCTGGTCTTGACCAGAGAGCCGGAAAGCCCGCCGTATGGTCTGTGCTCAGCAGTGAGCCCGGCCGGTATCTAGACGGCCGGGCTCGGTGACTGCGGTACTCGTCGAGGGGGTCTGATGTCGGTTGCCGCCGGCATCGGGCCCTTCTCGGCGTCCGGGACGGGGTCAGACTCGGTGAGTCTCGGTGAGTCCCGGTGAGTCCTCTGCATCGTACACATCTAGTGCCTGGCTGACACGGGAGGCGTCATCCAGCCATTTCACTGCACTGTGCGCGTCCTATGCGCCGCCCCGGTTCGCATGCGCGTCGCGTACGGACTGTTGGAGCATGTCCATCAGGTCGACCGGGTGGGGCCCCCGAGTGGACTCGGCAGGGCGGGTGAGGTCCCGGGCGTGCAGCTTGGCCTCGACCACGGCGTCGAGGGCCTGCGCGTAGTGGTCGGTCAGGTCGGCGATCTCGGCGAGGGTGTCGACGCTGCGGGCCTCGATGAGGTCGAGGGCGGCGGCCAGCTCCTCCTCGTCGACCTCGGCGGGTGAGGGGGCGACACCGGCCGGGGGTCGAATCTCGTCGCTCCACCGGAGTGCGTTGAGGACCAGGGCGCCCTGCCGGGCCCGGAGCATGCCGAGCCGTTCGCGGTCGCCGCGCACGGCGAACTTGACGATGACGACCTGGGAGCGGCGGGCGAGGGCCTCGACGAGCAGGACGTAGGGCCGTACGGCGGCCGGGGCGGTGGACGCGGCCAGGTAGTAGGAGGCGGCGCCGATCTGCCGCGGGTCGATCGCCTCGGCGGGCAGCGTGCCGAGCAGCTCTATCGCGTGCGCGGTGGCCAGCGGCAGGTGGTCGAGGTCGGTGTCGGAGATCGGGACGATGCTGCCGTCGGCGGTCTCGTAGCCGCGGCCGATGTCGTGCTCGGGCACCTCGCGGTCCTCGATCTCGCACACCTTGCGGTACCGGATACGCCCGTAGCAGTCGCCGGCCATGTGCACGAGATGCAGCGGCGTACCGCCGCGCTCGACCGCGCTGATCAGGCTGACGGGCACCGTGACCAACCCGAACGTGATGTGTCCGCTCCAGATGACGGGTCCGGGCATGCTCCTGCCCTCCCCTTCGTGACCTGCGCCTTCATGCTAGATCTGCGGGAGACAGGTGTCCTGGCGGGATCGCGTCCGGGTACCGGTCCCCGCACGTACAAAGGGCGCCCTCAGTCAGCTCGAATGACTGAGAGCGCCCTGCCTGGTGGAACCAGCCGCTACAGGTCGATGTCCTCCTCGACCTCACGCTCGGGCACCTTCGGGGTCGTGTCGGTCACCGTCACGGACCCGTCCTCGGCGCTGGTGATCCGGTAGCTGCTCTCTACCGTGAGACCTGCATCGGCGTAGTCCTGCGCGGTCGTCATCTTCCCGTTGTTGAAGCCGAAGACCAGCGACACGGTCGTCCTCCTCTTCCTTCGTGCTCGCGGTTCGTTGTCCCAGCATGGTCACTTCGCCGCCCAAAGACTCCGTAGCAGTACGGGTTTGGCCGTACGTCTTCTCTGCCCCTCAAGAGGGCAGCGGCCGGCCGGGCACCGACAGGTCGCGCGTACGCGTGCGCGCATAAAGGGGGGTCCAGAAAGTCCAGAAACTCGGCCGTCCCCCAGGTCCGGCCCGGCTCGGTGCGCGACAATCGCGGCGTGCAGACGTCGAAGTTCCTCTCGGTCCGCGCGCTCGACCAGCTCCTCGACGGCCTGGGCGCCGGCGCGGCCCGTCGGCGTCAGCTGGACATGGTGCGCGGGGAGCTGGAGCGGGCACTGGACCGTGGTGCGCTGCCGGTCGGCGCCCGGCGCAGCCTGCGGCGGCTCCTGGAGGAAGAGGCGCTCGACCCGTACGTGCGGCTCGCGGAGTCCGGGGCGCTGCGGCACCGCCGGGTCGAGGGCGGCTTCCCGCCCACCTCGGAGGCGACCAACGAGATCCGCCGAAAGTGCGTCGACCTGCTGCGCGAGGCGCTGGGCCTGCCCGCGCTGCGGCTGGGCGGCGGGGAGATCCCGCTGCAGCCCGCACCGGAGGCGGCCACCCTCTCCGCCCTGGCCCGCCAGCTCGACCGGTACCTCGTCGGGGCCATGTCCCCCGCGCAGACCCGGCTGACGGCGCTGCTCGCGCTGGAGTTGGACACCGCGGCGCGCAGCGGGGAGTTGGTCGAGCTGCGCACCACGGACCTGCGCGAGGGCAACGCCGCGGTGTATGTCGAGCGGCGTCCCCAGGGCGGCGGCACGGTCGAGGGGGAGTGGGTCGAGACCTCGGCGCTGACCCGGGCCGCGCTGGAGCGCTGGCTGGACGTCCGCAAGGACCTGGTGCAGCGGGCCCATGGCACCTCGAAGCTGTGGGTGTCGCTCTGGATGAACCATGACGGCGTCCTCGACGACGAAGGGCACACGACGATCCGCCCGCCCGGGATGCCGCTGGAGGAGAACGGGCTGATCACCTCGTACCGGGTCGGCCGGCTGCGGTACGACGGGCTACGCCAGCTGCTGCCCCTCAAGCTGGAGGCCCTGCGGCGCGCGGTCGACGCCGAACGCCAGCGCACCGCCGCATAATCCTCTTCTTGTTGCTGCCTGACCTGGTCTTTTGCCGGGCGGCGACTGGGGCCCCCAAGGGCTTGTTACCAGCGGAAGCTCGGCGGATGCCGACTGGCGGGTCAGCTGCTGTTGGAGGGGGGCGGCGTGTTGCCGGGCATACGGGCGGCAGCTGGTAATGATCCAGACAAAATGCGATGGACGGCTTTTGGATCGAGGGAATTAGTGATCAAGGTTGGAGCAGCGTGGGCACGATGCCAACACCAACATCCGTGACGCAGACTGCATCTTGGTTCGCCCTGCTGGGGGGTCTTCTCGGGGGACTGGGGTCAGCCGTGCGCGCGTGGTTCGCACTCAAGGAGTACCAAGACCTGGTGCGGCGGGCCGAAGTTCCCGACCTGTTAAAGGCGGCGCTGCGATTCACGATCGAGGTTTGGGCCACCCCTCGCGCGGTCGGCTCTCTCCTGGGGATCGTGCTGGGGGGCGGGCTGTGGGTGCTGCTCGGCGTCCCTGTCAGAGCCGTCCGCAAGGGCCCTAGAGCTGCTGTCACGTTGGCAGCTCAAACATGGAAATTGATGGGGGCTGAGTTGAAGAAAAATGTTCTGGAGCTTCCTCCCGTGGCCTTTTTTCGGGCGCAACGGGTGGTAGCACAGAACCTTGATCTCATCCGCGCCAGCGGTGAGGACGATGCGCGCAGGCTCGGTGAGTTGGCGAACCAGACGTTCGCTTGGTCAATGGTCCTTCTGGGAGCAGTTCTGGTTTCGGTCGGATCGACAATCAGGTTGTACTGGGCCTACCAGTAAGGGGCCAGTCCTCCGGGCGGCACGTGACCCTTCGGCATCTCAAGCTCTCGTTTCCGCGGCTGCGGTCATCCCAGACTCACCAGCCGTCAAGAGCGCGGCCGGCAAGGGTGACGCGCTGGGAGAGCGGCTCGGTGCTCTGCGGGCCTGGCCGGAGACCCGGGTCGTCGCCGACGCGACCGGTGACCTGGACGGGCTGGTCCGGGTGCGACCGGCCGGCCGGGCAGGGCAGGGCCGGGCCGGGGGCTACTCCCGGTGAACCGTCCGCCGAGAGGCTGTGCAGCGGTTTACCGGCCGTACGTCTCCCGCAGTTCCACCTTGCGTACCTTCCCGGACACCGTCATCGGGAAGGTGTCGAGGATCTTCAGCCGGCTCGGGATCTTGTAGTGCGCCAGTCGTCCCTCGCAGAAGCCGCGCAGTTCCTCGAGGGTCGGCGGGTCCGCAGGGTCCCTCGGGATGACACAGGCGAGCACCTCCTCGCCGTAGCGCTCGTGGGGGACGCCGACCACCTGGACGTCCGCGATCTTCGGGTGGCCGTAGAGGAACTCCTCGATCTCGCGCGGGTAGATGTTCTCCCCGCCCCGGATGATCATGTCCTTGATGCGGCCGACGATCTCGACGTACCCGTCCTCGCGCATCATCGCCAGGTCCCCGGTGTGCATCCAGCGTCCGGCGTCCACGGCCTCCGCCGTCTTCTCCGGCTCCTGCCAGTAGCCGAGCATCACGCTGTAACCACGGGTGCACAACTCCCCCGATGTGCCCCGGGGTTGGGTCACCCCGGTCGCCGGGTCGACGACCTTGACCTCGAGGTGGGGCAGGACGCGGCCGACCGTGCCGGTGCGGTGCTCCAGGTCGTCGTCCCTGCGGGTCTGCAAGGACACCGGGGACGTCTCCGTCATGCCGTAGCAGATGGACACCTCCGCCATGTGCATCTCCGCGACCACCCGCTTCATCACCTCCACCGGACACGGCGAGCCCGCCATGATGCCAGTGCGCAGGGAGGAGAGGTCGTACGTCGCGAAGTCGGGGAGGTTCAACTCCGCGATGAACATGGTCGGCACCCCGTAGAGCGAGGTGCAACGCTCCTGCTGGACCGCCCGCAGCGTCGCCGCCGGGTCGAAGGACGGGGCCGGGATCACCATGCACGCGCCGTGCGAGGTCGCCGCAAGATTGCCCATCACCATGCCGAAGCAGTGGTAGAAGGGCACCGGGATGCAGATCCGGTCCTGCTCGCTGTAGGAGATCAACTCCCCCACGAAGTAGCCGTTGTTGAGGATGTTGTGGTGGGAGAGGGTGGCTCCCTTGGGGAAGCCCGTGGTGCCCGAGGTGTACTGGATGTTGATCGGGTCGTCGCAGGACAGTTCCGGGTACGCCGCCGCACGGTCGCCGCGCCCCAGCAACTCCCCCCAGCTCGGGTCACCGATGTACACGACCTCCCGCAACTCCCGGCACCTGCCGCGCACTTCGTCGACCATCGCCCGGTAGTCACTGCTCTTGTGACTGAGCGAGGCGAAGAGCAGAGAGATCCCCGCCTGGTTGAGGACGTACTCGACCTCGTGGGTGCGGTACGCCGGGTTGATGTTCACCATGATCGCGCCGATGCGGGCGGTGGCGTACTGGACGAGCACCCACTCGGGGCAGTTGACCGCCCAGATGCCGACCCGGTCCCCCTCGGCGATCCCGGACGCGAGCAGCGCGGACGCCAACTCCTCGACGTCGGCGCCGAATTGCGCGTACGTCCAACGCCGTCCGGACGGCACGTCGACGAGCGCCTCCCGGTCGGGCCAGGTCGCCACCGCCCGGTCCAGGTTGGCCCCGATCGTGTCGCCGAGAAGTGCGGTGTCACCGGCGCCGTGCGTGTACGAGTTCACCGGAAGTCCTCCTCGCGGTACTCCGCGTCCGAGCCCGCCGCCGTGGCCTCACGCAGCTCGATCCGCCGGATCTTGCCCGACACAGTCTTGGGCAGCTCCCCGAACTCCAGGCGCCGGATCCGCTTGTACGGCGCCAGCGTCTGCCGGGAGTGTTCGAAGAGCACCTTGGCCGTGTCGGGGCCGGGCTCCCAGCCCTCCGCCAGCACGACGTACGCCTTCGGGACCGCGAGCCGCAGCTCGTCCGGCGCCGGCACGACGGCCGCCTCGGCCACCGCCTCGTGCTCCAGGAGCGCGCTCTCCAGCTCGAAGGGGCTGATCTTGTAGTCGGAGGCCTTGAAGACGTCGTCGCTGCGCCCGATGTAGGTCAGGTAGCCCTCGTCGTCCCTCGACGCCACGTCGCCGGTCCGGTAGTAACCGCCGGCCATCGCCTCCGCCGTACGGTCCGGGTCGCCGTGGTAGCCGGTCATCAGACCGACCGGCCGGGCCGACAGGTCCAGGGCGATCTCGCCCTCGGCAGCGCCGGGCGCGCCGGAGACCGGGTCGAGGAGCTCCACCTTGTAGCCGGGGCTCGGGCGGCCCATGGAGCCGGTCTTCAGCATCTGCCCGGGACTGTTGGAGACCTGCACGGCCGTCTCGGTCTGGCCGAAGCCGTCCCGGATGGTGATGCCCCAGGCCCGCCGGACCTGCTCGATGACCTCGCGGTTCAGGGGTTCACCGGCCGCGACCACCTCCCGCGGCGGTGTGCGCAGCTGGGTGAGGTCGGCCTGGATGAGCATGCGCCACACGGTCGGCGGGGCGCAGAAGGTCGTGACGCCCGCCCGGTCCATCTCCGACATCAGCCGGGCGGCGTCGAAGCGTGTGTAGTTGTGGATGAAGACGGTCGCCTCCGCGTTCCACGGCGCGAACAGGTTGGACCAGGCGTGCTTGGCCCAGCCGGGCGAGGAGATGTTGAGGTGCACGTCACCTGGCTGGAGACCGATCCAGTACATGGTCGCCAGGTGCCCGATCGGATACGACGTGTGCGTGTGCTCGACCAGCTTGGGGCGGGCCGTCGTCCCGGAGGTGAAGTACAGCATCAGCGGGTCGTCGGCCAAGGTGGGGCCGTCGGGCAGGAACTCCTCGGAGGTGGTGTACGCGTCCTCGTACGGCTGCCAGCCCTCCGGTACGCCACCGACGGCGATGCGCGTGTAGTCGCCGGGCACCTCGTCGAACTTGCCGGTGTCCTCGGCCCGCACCAGGACGTGCCGCACCCGGCCGCGCTCGACGCGGTCGCGCAGGTCGGCGGGGCCGAGCAGCGGGGTCGCCGGGATGACGACGGCACGCAGCTTCATGGCGGCCAGGGCCGTCTCCCACAGCTCGGCCTGGTTGCCCAGCATGACGAGGATCCGGTCTTCTGCCTCCACCCCGCGCTCGCGCAGCAGGTTGGCGACCCGGTCGGACCGTTCGGCCAGCTCGGCGAAGGACAGGCGGACCTCGCTGCCGTCCTCCTCGACGATGTGCAGGGCGGTGCGGTCGTTGCCCCGCGCGATGACGTCGAACCAGTCGAGCGCCCAGTTGAAGTGTCGCGGGCGGGGCCAGGCGAAGCCCTCGTACGCCCTGGCGTAGTCCTCGCGGTGCTGCAGCAGGAAGTCCCGCGCCCCGCGGAAATCCTCCGTGGCCGTCATCTTGGTGTCCTCCTCGTACCGGACCATTGCCGGGCGGCTCTCTGTCATCGTGTAATCCGTGATGCAGGTCTCACTACCCCCGAACGGGGGTGTGTGCCGCGGTGAAGGGACGAACAGGTGACAGTGGACCCGGTCGGGGCGGTGGAGATCCGGCGTGCGCTCGTACGGCTGCGGCGCACCACGGGCCTCCCGGTCGCCTTCGGCGGTCTGGTCGAGTCGGGGCGCCCGCAGATACGGATCAGCGAGCTGAGCGGTACGGCCACCACCTCGCTCCTCGCCCTCGCGGTGACCTCGGGCAACGGCCTCGGCGGCAGGACCGTCGCACTGGCCCGGCCGTGCGCCGTGGCGGACTACTCACTGTCCCGGCAGATCAGCCACGAGTACGACGCCGCCGTCGCCGCGGAGGGTCTGCGCTCGGTGCTGGCCGTGCCGGTGGTCGTACGGCGCCGGGTGCGGGGCGTGCTCTACGGCGCCCTGCGGGACGCCCGGCCGCTGGGTGACCGCACGCTGACCGCCGCGGTGGACGCGGCCCGGGACGTGGAGCAGGCGCTGGTCGTCGGCGACGAGGCACGGGAGGTGCTGGTGGCGGCGCGGGCCGAGCCCGGGCACGATGACGCCTCCGGGTGGGAGCAGGTCCGGGAGGCCCACCTGGCGCTGCGGGCGCTGGCCCCGCGGATCACCGATCCCGCACTGCGCGCCGAGCTGCTCGACGCCTGCGCGCTCCTGACCACCGGTTCCGGGCCCTCGAAGGTGGTCTCTCTGGCCCCGCGTGAGTTGGACGTCCTGGCCTGTGTGGCGGCCGGGGCGACGAACGCGGTGGCGGCGGAGAGGCTGGGCGTGAGTGCCGAGACGGTCAAGGCGTACCTGCGGTCGGCGATGCGCAAGCTCGGGGCCAGGACGCGTGGCGAGGCGGTGGTCGCCGCACGCCGGTCAGGACTGCTCCCGTGACAACCCGGCCGCTCCCGTAACATTCGTAGACATCTCATTCATTCGCGGGCGGTTTGAATTTCTCCATACGGAACGGGTTGTTATCTCCCTCACCACATCTTCCCGCCGAATTTCGGAGCAGCTTGCCTAATATTGGCCAGGACACGACACAGGGAGGGAAGCGGTGACCGTGCCACGCGACTTCCAGGAGCCTGCGAGATGTCGCCCCGACCTGGTCATCGGCCGGGACGAGCTGTTCGTCCAGGCCCGTGAGCAGCTGGCCCGCGGTGGCAGCGTGCTGCTGCACGGCCCGGCCGGAATAGGCAAGTCCACCGTGCTGCGCGCCCTGGCCACGGAATACGGCGAAACGGCCCACACCGTGTTGCGCTGCTCGGCCACCGAGTCGGAATCCCACCTCCCCTTCCTGGCCCTGGCCGACCTCTTCGGCCTGGTCCTCGACGACATCTCCGACAAGCTGCCCGCCGCGCAGCGCACCGCGCTCGAATCGGCGCTGACCGGCCGCGGCGAGTCCACCCTGCAGCGCGACGGCCTCGCCCTGCGCCTGGCCGTGCTGTCGGCGCTGCGCGCGCTGGCCGCCGAGGGGCCGGTCCTGGTCGTCGCCGACGACATGCAGTGGCTGGATCCGGCGAGCCTGGAACTGCTCGGCTTCGCCGCCCGCAGGCTCGGCGACATCCCGGTACGGATGCTGTGCGCGGTCCGGACCGACGGCCCCGAGTACGACCGCCATCTACGCGCGTTGCCCCCGGACAGTCTCGCCGTCCGCTTCAACCCGCTCACCCGCGCCCAGGTGGCCGCGCTGCTCGACCACCGCGGCTACACCGGCCTCCAGCGCTCCACCGTCCGGGACATCCACCGCACCAGCGGCGGCAACCCGTTCTACGCCCTGGAACTCGGACGCGCCCTCAGCGAGAACCCGACCCCGCCCCGCCCCGGCGAGCCTCTTCCCGTGCCCACCTCCCTCCGGGCCCTGGTGCTCAGCCGTCTGCAGATGCTGTCCGAGGAGGCCCGACGCACCCTCCTGGTGGCGAGCGCGGGCGCCCGTCCCACCCCGGCCCTGCTGCACGCGGCCGGCCGCGGGGACGCCGAGGCGGAGATGGCCCAGGCGGCCGCACTGGGCCTGCTCGCGACGGAGGCCGAGGGTCCCGCCGTACGCTTCGCGCATCCGCTGATCTCGGCCGCGCTGTACGCGGAGGCGCCCGCGCAGGAACGGCGGGACGCGCACCGGGCGCTGTCCACGGCCGCCTCCGACCCGATCGAACGGGCCCGCCACCTGGCCCTCGCGACCATCGGCACCGACCCGGAGGTGGCCGCCCGGCTCGCCGAGGCCGCGGCCCTGGCCCGGGACCGGGGCGCGCCCTCGATGGCCGCCTCCCTCGGGCTGCTGTCGGCCCGGCACACCCCGGCAGACAGCGTGCCCGCTCCCGACGTACGGCGGCTCACGGCGGCCGAGGACGCGATCACCGCCGGCGAGCTGGATCTCGCCCGGGACATCGCCCGGGACGTACTCACCCGGGCCACCGTGCCCGCGGACCGGGTACGGGCCTGGATCACCGTGATCGACACCGCGGGCCACGCCATGACGGAGGTCGACGCGGTCTTCCCGCAGGCGCTGGCCGACGCGGGCGACGACCCGGAGCTGCTCGCCCTGATCCGCTACCAGCTGGCCTGGCGGGCGCTGCTCGTCGAGGGCGACTTCGACGAGGCCCGCGGGGAGGCAGCGCACTCGGCGGCGCTGGCCGCGCGGGCCGGCGACCGCTACAACGAACTGATGGCGCTGTCCTTCCAGGCCCAGCTGGAGACCCTCATGGGCCACCCGGACGCCCCCGCCACCATCAAGCGCGCCCTGAAGGAGCCCCAGGACCCGCGGGTGGCCTGCCACCACAACGGCGCCGGGTACTCCCGCTTCCGCTGGCTGATCATGAGCGACCAGCTGCCCGAGGCCCGTGCGACGGTCACCGCGCTGCTGCGCGAGGTGCGGCGGCGCGGTTCGGTCGAGAGCGAGGTGCACTTCCTGCGCGGGGTGGCCGAGACCGAGCTGCGTTCCGGGCACTGCGGGCGGGCGCTCGACCTGGCGCGGGAGAGCCTGATGATGGCCCGGGACACCGGGATCGGCGAGGTGGCCTCGGCCGTGCTCGCCTCCCTCGCGGAGGCCTCGGGCGGCCAGGTCGAGCGGGCGCTGGAACTGGCCCGGGAGGCGGTCGACCACGCCGAGGAGAACGGCGACCAGATGTACGAGTCCCGGGGCCTGGCCGCCCTCGGGTACGCGCAGCTCGTCGCCGGGGACGCGCAGGGAGCGGTGCGTTCGCTGCGCCGGGTGCGCGAGCTGGAGCACGGCCTCGGCATCACGGACCCGGCGCGCGGCCGCTGGCAGGGCGACCTCGCCGAGGCCCTCGTACGCATCGGGGAGACCGGCGAGGCGCAGGACGTCATCGACGTGACGCGGGTGAACGCGCTCCGGCTGGGCCGGGAGAGCGTGCTCGCCGTCCTGGACCGGGCCGAGGCCCTGGTGCGGGCGGCGCGGGGTGAAGTCGACGCGGCGCTGGTGCAGTTGACGTCGGTACAGGACCGGCTCGCCAAGCTGGGGTACGGCCTGGAGGAGGCCCGCGCCGCCTTCGCGCTGGCCCAGTTGCGCACCCGGCGGCCCGGTCCGACGTCGTACGACGAGGCGGCCCGGCTCTTCAGGCGCTGCCGGGCGCTGCCGTGGCTGCGGCAGGTGGAGGCGGCCGCGCTGGCCCGGCCGGCCGAGCCGGAGCCCGCGCATTCCGTCGCGCCGGACGGGCTGGACAGCCTCGAAGGGCTCGCCTCGATGGAGCGTCAGGTGGCGGCGCTGGTGATGGAGGGCGCCACCAACCGGGAGATAGCCGCGCGGCTGTTCATCAGTGTGAAGACGGTCGAGGCGACGCTCACGCGGGTCTACCGCAAGCTCGGGATCCGCTCCCGGGTGGACATCGTCCGGCTGGCGGCGGGCCGCCGACCGTAGCCGAGGGGCCGTCAGAACAGCTGCCCCAGGGGGCCGACCGAGGGTTTTCCCTGCCCAACTCCCTTAGGGGGTTCCCTCATTGGGAAGGGGAACTTCCGCGTTCTAGCTTATGAACATGCCGCTCGCCCGGGCATACGGGGGTCGGTCCCGCGACCCCCGTGTACACCCCCACACCCGCGCGACCCCCCACCGGCAACCCTGAGGAGACTCACTGATGTTCGGTCTCACCCGTGCGAAGAGAGCCGGCGCCGCCGCTCTGGCGACCGCCGCTGCCGCCGCCACCGCGTTGCTCGGCGCCCCCACCGCCGTCGCCGCCCCCGAGCCCATCGTCGGCGGTACGACGACGACCACGACGGCGTACCCGTTCATGATGCAGATCACGGACGCCTCGCAGAACCAGTTCTGCGGCGGCACCCTGGTCTCCGCGACCAAGGTCGTCACCGCGGCCCACTGCATGGTCGGCGAGACCACCAGCAGCGTGCGGGTCGTCGGCGGCCGCACCTACCTCAGCGGCACCAACGGCACGGTCAGCCGGGTCAGCAAGATCTGGATCAACCCGGACTACACGGACGCCACCAACGGCGACGACGTGGCCGTGCTGACCCTGTCGACGTCGATGCCGTACACCACGGCGTCCTACGTCTCCTCGTCCCAGACCAGCGTGTACGCGGCCGGCACCACGGCCCGCATCGTCGGCTGGGGCACCACCTCGGAGAGCGGCAGCTCCTCCAACCAGCTGCGGACCGCGACCGTCCCGATCGTGTCCGACTCCAGCTGCAAGAGCTCCTACGGTTCGTCCTACGTGGCGAGCGACATGGTTTGCGCCGGATACACCTCCGGCGGCACAGACACCTGCCAGGGCGACAGCGGCGGTCCCCTGCTCATCGGGGGCGTCCTGGCAGGGATCACTTCTTGGGGAGAGGGCTGCGCGGAGGCCGGTTACCCGGGTGTCTACACCCGGCTGACCACCTTCTCCAGCCTCGTGACCGCACAGGTCAACTCATAGGTCCCCAGAGGTTCTCCTGAGCATCCCTCAGGTGAGAGACCGGGGGCGTTGCGGGCCACCACGAGCGGCCCGCAGCGCCCCCAATCCATGGGTGCGGTCCGTATGCGAACGACCGCCCGTTGATGACGAACGGCACTGCCTGCTCGTCGCGGCGGCCGCGGTCGGCTGCCTGGTGGTGCGGTCGACGGCCGCCGCCAACCCCGGCTATCACTCCACCGCCGCGCTCGCCCGCGTGCTGCCCGACGCCGACATGACGGCCGCCTGTCCGCGTTCCGGCACCGGGGTGAGCCGAAGGCGCCGACGATCGCCTCGCCGTCCGCGGGGCCTGCGCGGGGTGATCTACGCCAGGGCGGCAGACGCTGTTGCTCGGCCTGGTCACCGACACCCTGCGGGCCTGACGGCGTCGGCGGGGCGGGCCGACTGAGGGTCACGGGATCACGGTCCCGAACCGGATGTCGTACGGCGTTCCCGGGTGCAGCGTGGCGAGCATGAGCTGCCCCTCCGCCATGAGGTCCGCGCGCTGGGCCTTGGTGAGGCTGCCGAAGGGCTCGATGACGAGGACGTCGCGCTCCAGCTTCCACACCCCGGCCAGGAAGCCGTCGACCAGGAACGTGCTGTACACCAGGTTGCCCACCCAGCTGCGGCCCCAGTACTCGGGCGGCACCACCCGGCTGCGGTCGGCGTGGGAGAGGAGCAGGTTGTCGAACTCGGGGAGGAAGCGGGGCGGGGCAGGGGTGCCGGCGTCGGGGCGCGGGGCGTCGGGGAGGTCGAAGAGTTCGACTCCCTTCTCGTCGCGGAAGGTGAGCAGCCGCGGGCGCAACCGCTCGAAGGTCTCGCGCAGGCGGGTCAGGCCGGCCCAGGTCTGCATGTCCTTGACGGAGGCGGGGCCGAAGGCGGCGAGGTAGCGCAGGACGACGTCCTCCGGCGCGGGGGCCGGTTCGGCGGGGCGGCCCAGCCAGTGCTCGGCCGTGGTGAGCGCGACCTGGCCGCTCCTGCCCCACAGCCCGCGGGGGGTGACCTGGACGAGGGGCAGCTTGCAGCGGGCGGCGATGCCGAGGGCCTGCGGATCGGCGTCCGGCCACTCGGCGACCAGGACCTCGCGCAACTGCTTCATGGTGCGCGGCTCGGTCTCGACGAGCTCCCGGGCGAGGACGGCGAGGCGGTCGAGGTCGACGCCGTCGAGTCCCTTGCGGAAGTGGGTGAGTTCGCGGTCCCGGGCGGGCTGCACGAGCGGCCGCAGGGTGAGGCAGTCCTCCGCGGTGTGGGTGTGGATGGTCGAGCGCATGGTGACGATCCGGACGACCTCGCGGTCGGCCATCAGCTCCGAGAGCGCCTCGGGTGTGAACCCGTCGAGGCGGGCGGCGAGCGCGTAGTACGGCGGCTTGACGTTCTGGGCCTGGAGGCCGAGGAGGTGCCCCACGGCGGCCTTCGCCGACAGGCCGGACCGGCGCAGGAGCAGCTGACGGTCGAGGGTCGCGCGGTTGAGGGCGCGGGTGCCGAGCACCGGGGCCGACGTGGTCGTCTTCGTCATGGGAAACACGCTAGGGGTGCTTGCGGACAGCCTCTGTCCGCAACTCTCACCGTGTCCCCGCACAGCCCTCCCCAGGATGTCATTTGCCCCGTATACCCTGCTCCGTGATCACGCCGACATCGGCTCGGCCCGAGAGCGAGAGGCAGCCACGATGTCCGAGCGACGCGCTCGCCCCGCCGCGAAGAGCTCCACCGCCAAGGATTCCGCCGGCTCCGCCGCCAAGGACTCCCGGAAGTCCGCCTGGCGCCGCGCCCTGGCCCCGCCTTCCGCGCCTCCGGAGACTCAGGCACCCGGGGGCGAGGGATCCGCCTCCGAGACGGCGGAGCCGCCGAGCATCGTCCAGGCGGCCCTCTACCGGGACGGCGTGCGCGTGTCCTCCCCCGCGACGCTCGCGGACACCTTCCGCGAACTGCGCGAACAGCCCTCCGGCATGGCCTGGATCGGCCTGGCCCGTCCCACGGAGCACGAACTCCTCTCCCTGGCCGAGGAGTTCGACCTGCACCCCCTGTCCGTCGAGGACGCGATGGAGGCCCACCAGCGCCCCAAGCTGGAGCGCTACGGCGACACGCTCTTCGTCGTCCTGCGGGCGGCCCGCTATCTGGACGCCCCCGAGGAGGTCGACTTCGGCGAACTGCACGTGTTCGTGGGCCCGGACTTCGTGATCACGGTCCGGCACGGGGCGGCGCCCGACCTGTCGGCGGTGCGCGCCCGCATGGAGAAGACACCCGAGCTGCTGAAGCTGGGCCCCGAGGCCGTGCTCTACGCCATCCTGGACGCGGTGGTCGACGGCTACGCCCCGGTCGTCGCGGGCGTCCAGAACGACATCGACGAGATCGAGACGGAGGTCTTCCGCGGCGACCCGGAGGTCTCCCGCCGCATCTACGAACTCTCCCGCGAGATGGTCGAGTTCCAGCGCGCCACCCGCCCCCTCGTCGGCATGCTGCACGCCCTGATGGCCGGCTTCACGAAGTACGGCACGGACGAGGAACTGCAACGCTACCTCCGTGACGTCGCCGACCACGTCACCCACACCAGCGAACGAGTCGACGGCTTCCGCCAGGCCCTCGCCGACATCCTCACGGTCAACGCGACCCTCGTCACCCAGCAACAGAACGCGGAGATGCGGGCGTTGGCGGAGGCGGGGTTCGAACAGAACGAGGAGATCAAGAAGATCTCGGCCTGGGCGGCAATTCTCTTTGCTCCCACACTCGTCGGAACCATCTACGGTATGAACTTCGAGAACATGCCCGAGCTGGGCTGGGGCTTCGGATACCCCTTCGCGATCGGACTGATGGGGATCGTTTGCATCGCTTTGTACGTGATTTTCAAGCGGCGGGACTGGCTGTAGACGCGTCGCGCCGGCATCCCATACGGGAAGTCGACTCCGCGTCACTGCTGCGATGCTCCGGTGCCTTCAGTGGCTCAGATGGCGGACCAGAGGGCCCGTGCCCTTCTGCACCGGTCCGCCCCCACCGCCGCCGCCACTGAGACGCTTTCCGGCCGCCCCGTAGACCTTCGCGACGTGCAGCCGGATCACCAGGCGCCGCTCGCGCACCATCGCGGCGCGGAATCCCTCCCAGTCGGGGTGCTCGCCCTGGAACCCGCGGAAGACCTGCACCAGTTCGTCGGCGATCGCGTCGTGCTCGTCGGTCGTGACCGGCGTCAGTTCGGCGTCCCCCTCGGCGACCATGTAGGAGAACCCGGCGCTGTCGCTGACGAAGAAGCTCGCCCGTGGATCACGGCGCAGATTGCGGGTCTTGGCGCGGCTGTACGTGACCATGAGGCGGATGATCCGGGCCTCGGGGTCGTACGCGTAACCGACGTTGGAGAGCTGGGGACGGCCGTCGCGCTTGAGCGTGACGAGCGTGCCGATGTGCTGCTCCTGGAGCAGCTCGAACAGGGCGCTTTCGTCGCTTTTCCCTAATACCTCAGCCATAGCTGGAGAATAGGCGGCCGAGTGCCTGTCCAACCACGTGCGGCAGCCGAGACCGGAGCAACTTAGTTGCTTTGTACGGCGGTTGAGCGGTCGGTCCTGGTCCGCGCATGGCGGAGGCGGTGCCCCCGTCGTCGCCCGGGGGATGGGGGCACGACGAGGACACCGCGATCTCGGTGCGGTCAGGTGGTCGACAGGGCCTCCGTGGGAGGCAGCCTGGCCGCGCGTACCGCGGGATAGAAGCCGGCCAGGCCGCCGATGACCAGCGTGGCGCCGATGCCGCCCGCCATCGCCCACACCGGCACCACCGAGGGCCAGCCCTGGTACGCGGCGTAGCCGGACGTGACGGCGATGCCCAGCAGGACGCCGCCGAGGCCGCCCAGCGCGGACAACAGCAGTGCCTCGCACAGGAATTGCGTACGGATCTGACCGCGCGTCGCGCCGAGCGCCCGGCGCAGTCCGATCTCCGACCGGCGTTCGAGGACCGAGATGACCATGGTGTTGGCCACCCCCACACCGCCGACGAGCAGCGCGACCGCGCCGAGACCGAGGAGCAACCCGCTCAGGGCGCTGTCCGTGGCCTCCTTGGCGGCGAGCGCGTCCGAGGGCCGCGAGACATTGGCCTCGCTCGGGTTCTCGGGGTTGGCGGTGGCGCCGAGGACCGCCTGCACATCGGTCACCTTCGACTCCTCGGAGCGGGTGTACACCGTCGTCGGGTAGCCGTCGAAGTCCAGTTCCCGCTCCGCCTCGGGCCAGCCGACCAGGGCGGCGGAGTCCAGCTCGGGTACGAGCTGGTTGGGCGCGAGGATGCCGATGACCGTGAACCACCGGCCGCCCAGCCACACCATCGTGTCCGGTCCCGCCTGGAAGACACCGAGCTGCTGGGCCGCCTTCGGGCCCAGCACCACAGCCGGGTAGCGCGCGTTGGCGGCGTTCAGCCAACGGCCCTCGGTGATCTCCGCCCCCGCGGTCCTCGGCAGGTCGGTGCGGGCCGCGTACACGTTGAGGCCGCCCGTCTCCTCCTTCGGGACGTGGTCGTTGCGGTAGACCTTGGCGTCGGTCCTGCCCACGGCCGAGACCGACTCGACGCCGTCGATGTTGCTGATCATCGAGAGGGACGCGTCGGGCAGGTGGGCCGCCGAGCCGGAGAACGACTGACCCGGCGACACGGTGAGCAGATTGGTGCCGAGGGCCGCGAGCCGGCGGTTGAGGTCGGCGGTGCTGGACGACGAGATGCCGACCACGCCGACCATCGCCGCGATACCGATGGCTATGCCGAGTGCCGACAGAAAGACGCGCATGGGACGCGACCGCAGCCCGGAGCCGCCGACCCGCACCACGTCCGCCGGCCCCATCCGGGCCGGCTTCGGGCGCGGCGGCGCGGCGGCGCTTGTCAGCTCCTTCGTCGCGTTCACCGCACGGCCTCCTCGGGGAGCGGGACCCGGGGCAGCGCGGCCGGCGGCATGCCGCCGCGGCGGTCGATGCCGTCGAGGCCGTCGAGGCCGTCGACGGTGCCCGAGTCGTGTTCGATGTGGCCGTCCTTGATGCGTACCTCGCGCGGCAGGGAACCGGCGATGTCCCGGTCGTGGGTGATGACGACGACCGTGGTGCCGGCCCGTTGCAGCTCGTGCAGGAGCTCGATGACGACCGCTCCCGACCGCGAGTCGAGGGCGCCCGTCGGCTCGTCGGCGAGCAGCAGCGGCGGGTCACCGAGCACCGCGCGGGCGATGGCCACCCGCTGCTTCTCGCCGCCCGACAACTGGTGCGGCTCGTGGTGGAGACGGTGCCCGAGGCCGACCCGGCGCAGGGCGCTCTCCGCGAGCCTGCGCCGCTCCCCGCGCGGCCTGCCGCTGTAGAGCAGGCCGTTGGCGACGCTGTCGAGCGCCGGGACACCGGGTGCGAGGTGGAACTGCTGGAAGACGAAGCCGATCGTCCCGGCCCGCAGCGCGGACAGCTCGCGGTCGCTGAGGCGGTCGATGTCGTACCCGTCGATGCGTACGGTGCCCGCGGTGGGCCGGTCGAGCGTGCCCATGATGTTGAGCATCGTGGACTTGCCCGAGCCCGACGGACCGACGACGGCGAGCAGTTCGCCGCGCCGGATCACGAGATCGGCGCTCTTGAGCGCGGCCACGTCTCCGTACGTCTTGGAGACGCCACGGAGTTCGACCACGGGGCGGGGCGAACCGGTCACTTGGGGACCCCCACGACCGTGCCGGCGGTGATGCCCGGTCCCGACACCTCGACCATGCTGTCCGCGAACATGCCGACCTTGACCGGCCTGACGTGCACGCCGTCCGACTCCACGGCCTGTACGGCGTAGCCGCCTCCTCGCTGTGCCACCAGCGCGTTGATGGGCACGGCGAGCACGTTCTCGCGGGTCTGCGCCTTCAGGGAGATCTTGACCGCGGCGGCCTGGTAGCGGCCCAGTGCCTTCTGGTCGTCGACCTTCAGCTCGACGGGCAGGGTCGCCTTCTGGCTGCTCGGCCCGCCCTGGCCCGCCGAACTTCCGCCGGCGCCCTGGGAGTCCGCGGACTGCGGCGTGGTCGGCGAGCCGACGTCCGTCACCTCGGCGTTGACCGTGGTGTTGTCCGGCAGGGTGACCGTGGCCTTGACGCCCTTCGCCACGATGTCCTCGTACTGCACGTCGAGGGCGACGCTGACGATCCGCTCGGTTCCGGTCCAGGTCACGACAGGCCCGCTGGGCGGGGCCCCGGTGACGGCCTTCACCTCGGCGACGCGCCGGGCACCGGAGGCGACCACCGCGTCCGACGGCCGTACGGTGCCGGTCTCCTCGCGGCCCAGGTCCTCCTGCCACTCCCGTACGGCCGCGGCGGTCGACGCGTTGTAGCTGTCGTCGACGACGAAGCCGTCGTAGCCGAGTGCGGCGAGGTTCTTCTCCAGCGTCGCGACATCCCTGCCCTCCGTGCCGTCCTGCATCGTGCGGTAGAACGGCACGGAGCCGTAGAGAAGCGGGACCTTCTGCTCGTCGACCTTGTACACGGTGCCGCCCCGCTTGACGATGTCGCCGGCCGTCGGCACCCAGGTGACGGTCCCGGCGCCGGGACCTGCCGCGGCCGGGGCCTGCACGGTCGAGGTGTCGCCGAAGCCGAGGTTGCCGTCGACGGTCTCGGTGCGGGTCAGCGTGGTCCGCTGCACCTTGGCCGTCCGGGGCGGCGCCGACGCCGCCGCGTTCGCCCCGTCGTCGCCGTCGCCCCCGAAGACCCCGGTGGTGGCGGCGCCCGCCGCGGCGGCCACCGCGATCGCGATGACCACGATGAGCGACGTACGCAGGGGGCGACGCCTGCGGCTGCTCACCGGGGCCGGTGTGGTCCCGGCCCCGTCGCCGCCGCCCTTCACGGCGGTGTCGGGGCCGCTGTCTCTCGACATGTCGGGGCTGTTCTCGCCCAGGGTGTCGAGCCCGCGCCGGTCGACGGAGTCGCGGCCCGGCGCGCCGGGCCGCGACACCTCGCCCGCTGTGTGCAGTTGCAGAGCCCTGGAGGTCTCGCCGGATGAGTCGCCCGCTGTGGGTGGCTCATCGGCCTTCTCGTCCTGGACCCTTACTCGGATCTCGTCCGGTGCTGTCATCGGCCCGTCCTCCTAGCTGCCCGTCAGAGCGCCGCCGGGCCACTTCGACTGGCAGGCCAGCCGGGCCTTGTTCCAGTCCGCGCCCCCCGGGTCGATGCCGCTGCTGCTGAAGTCGATCGACATGGACCCGCCGTTGATCGTCGGGTCGGGGAGGTTGGGCAGTCCGTTCTTGCGCATGCACTTCGCCCAGTCGGCGACCTTCCCGGAGTCCAGCGGCTCTCCTCCCCCGCTCCCGCCACCGCCGAGCTGGCCCTGCGGCATCTTGTCGCGGCAGGACTCCATCGCGGCCTGGAACTCCGCGGAGTTGGGGTCGACGTCACCGCCCGGCGAGAGCGCGATCCCACCGTTCGCCTGCTGCTGCGGATCGGGGAATCCGGCCACCCCGTTCGTGCGCATGCACTGCGAGAACGCCAGCGCCTGATCGAACGGGCTGGTGGGCGAAGCGGTCGCGGCCGCTGCCTGCTGGTCGGTCTTCGACGAATCCGGGTCGTCGTCGCCGGAACACCCGCTGAGTAAAAGGGTTCCGGTGAGAAGGACCGAGCCCACGGAGAGGGTTTTGGCAATCCTGCGTTTGTGTGTGAGGAACATGGGGCCAAGTTCTACGCGGGTGCCGGTCACAGGGCGGGCACAGCGGCGCCGTCCTCCGACGACACCGTCACACGGCCGCGCGGTCATCGGACGGGCTCGCAGGATGCGCGTCCGCCGGGACGGATGTCAGGTCGCTCCGCTGTGCCGGCCCGACCGCCCGGCCCCGGGTCCACGTCCAGTTCCTCCACTCCCGTGATGCCCCGCTCCAGGAGGTCCACGAGGATGTTCCTGCTCTTGGCCGTCGCCTCGGGGCCGCGGAGCAGGTCCGGCTCCGCCAGTTCCCTGAGCGCGGCCAGGACGGCACCGAGATCCTCCTGGACCTGGGTGAGGATGTCGGCGATGGCAGCGGCGTTGGACTCGACGATGTCGCTCCACAGGCACGAGTCGCCGCGGGCGATACGGATGACGTCGCGCAGTCCCTGACCGGCGAGGTGCGCCGCCTCCGGAGGGCCCTGGCTCAGGCGAGCGGCCATCAGACTGGCCACCAGGTGCGGCGCGTGGGAGGTCAGTGCCACCGCGTCGTCGTGCGCGCGGGCTCGCATCACGCGTGGCTCGGCGCCGCACAGTGCGATCAGGTCGAGGGCGCGGTCGAAGGCGGTCTTGGACGTGAGGCGGGTCGGGGTCAGCACCCAGGCACGGCCGCGGAACAGGTCCGCGCGGGCCGCCAGCGGCCCTGACCGCTCGCGGCCCGCCAGCGGATGTCCCCCGATGTAGCGGCGAGGGTCGGGTACGCCGGCCAGGATCTCCCGCTCGGCGGGCGCCTTCACGCTCGCCACATCGGTGTAGCTCAGCGCGAGCCGCCGCGCCTGGGCCTCGGCGAGGACAGGGGCGGCCGCGCTGGGCGGGACGGCGATGACCGCCAGGTCCACGGGATGCGGCGGAGGTCCGGGCGAACCGGCGCCCAGGGCGGCGGCGGTACGGGCCGCGGACTCGTCCCGGTCCAGGAGGTGGACGGTCACCCCGCGTCGGCTCGCGGCGAGCGCCACCGACGTACCGATGAGACCGGTGCCGACGACGGCCAGCGTACGGAGGGTCACGAGGTGCCTCCCGACAGCGGCTCGCGGTGGTCGGCGCCGTTCCGTGCGTTCAGCCGCTCGTCGAGCAGCGCGGCGAGGCGGTCCAGGCCCTCCTCGATACGGTCGGGCGTCAACGTACTGATGGACAGGCGGAGTTGGCGGAATCCGCCCGCTGCCCCGTAGAAATGGTGCATGGGCGTGAACAGCACGCCGTAGCGGCGCGCGGCATGGGTGAGGAGGTCGTCGTCCACCGTGAACGGCACGCTGAGCACGATGAAGAACCCGCCGGTCGGCGCGTTCCAGGTGATGTCGGGCCGGTGTCCGAACCGACGGGTGAGACCGTCGAGCACCTGGTGCAGATTGCGCTGATAGACCTCCGTCTCCCGCCGGTTGGCCGCGACGAGGCTGCATCCGTGGTCGAGGAGTTTGCCGCCGATCACCGCCTGTGCGATCGGTGCGGTGTTGACGGTGAGCATGCTCTTCAGCTTGGCCAACTCATCGGCGAGCAGGGAGGTTTCACCGTTCGGGCCGGTCACCCGCTGGTCCGCCACCACGTAGCCGACGCGCGCGCCGGGCATGGCCGTCTTGGCGAACGAGCCGAGGTAGACGACCTGGTGGCGCCGGTCGAGTGCCTTCAGCGTCGGCGTCCGGCCGGCCGCGTCGGTGAGCAGGCCGTAGGCGTTGTCCTCCAGCAGGAGCAGGTCCTCGGTCGCCGCGATGTCGAGGAGCCGGTGCCGGTCGGCCAGGGGAAGGCTGACGCCCGCCGGGTTGGCGAAGTCGGGAGTGACGTAACAGGCGCGCACCCGGCGCCCCTCGGCGCGGGCCCGGCGCACCTGCTCGACCAGGTCGTCGAGATCGATGCCGGTGTCGCCGGTGCGGACAGGCAGCACGGGCAGGTCGGCGAGCAACGCGGCGCCGGTCAGGCCGACATAGGCCGGGACGGGGGCGAGCAGCGCGTCGCTGTCGTCGGCGCGCAGGGCGCGCAGGACCAGGAACATCGCCTCCTGGCAGCCGACGGTGACGACCACACTGGCGGGGTCGGCCTCGATGCCCTCGTCCACGGCGAGACCGCGCGCCACCAGGTCGGTGATGATTCCCTTCGTGGCGCCGTACTGGAACAGGGCACGGGCCACCTCCGTCTCGCTCATGTGCCGCTCGTCGCGCAGGTGGTCGCAGAACGTCCGCAGGTACCCGTGGAGGCGGGCCACGTCGTAGAAGCCCTCGTAGGGCCGGCCGGCCGCGAACGAGATCGCGTCCGGATAGGTGTCGGCGACCTGGTTGAGGAGGTTCATGGATTCCATGGACACATCGGTGAGCGAGGCGTGCAGGGTGGCAGCTCGCAACTCGGCGTGGACGATTTCCGATTGAAGAATTTCCATAGAACGACTCCTCGGCCGGGAACTTCCTGCGTCATCAGGGTCTACGGACCGCGGAGGGAGGGCAATGCCTGGACAGGTGCGGCTCGCTCCCGGCCGGCCATACCATCGGGCCGTTCCGCGAATTCGGATCCACGGCCGGGCAGTCGAGGTGAATCCTCGAAGGGGAATTTGATATGCCGGTTGGGTGGTCGGCTGAATTCGCATTCTTCACCACACCCGAGGAATCTGATGACGGTTCTACCCGCAGCGGCACCAGTCAATGACCTCGCGATCGACTACGTGGAGATGTACGTCGGCGACCTGGAGGCGGCGGCGTTCTCCTGGGTCGACAAGTACGCCTTCACGGTCGTCGGCACCGGCGGCTCCGCCGAGCACCGGAGCATCGCGCTGCGTCAGGGCCGGATGACCCTGGTCCTCACCGCGCCGACCTCTCAGCAGCATCCCGCCGCCACGTACGTCAGCACCCACGGCGACGGTGTCGCCGACATCGCCCTGCGCACCGCCGACGTGTCCGGGGTCTTCGCCACCGCGGTGGCGGGCGGCGCCCGTCCCGTGCGGCAGCCGACCCGGCACGTGGGCGAGGGCCCGGCCGTCACGGCGGCCGTCTCGGGCTTCGGCGACGTCGTGCACACCCTCGTGGAGCGCGCGCCCGGCGAGGGTCCCGGGCTGCCGGCCGGCTTCGTGCCCGCGCTCGGCTCGCGGGAGGCGCGCACCAGTGACGTGGGCCTGCTCGACATCGACCACGTCGCGGTCTGCCTGAACGCCGGCGACCTCGACTCCACGGCCCTCTTCTATCAACAGGCCCTCGGGTTCGGGGAGATCTTCCAGGAGCACATCGTCGTCGGCGCGCAGGCGATGGACTCGACGGTCGTGCAGAGCGCGACCGGCGCGGTGACGCTGACCCTGATCCAGCCGGACGCGGCCGCACAGCCCGGGCAGATAGACGAGTTCCTCAAGAGCCACCACGGGCCGGGCGTCCAGCATCTCGCGTTCTCCAGCAACGACGCCGTGCGGTCGGTGCGGACCCTGGCCTCGCGCGGTGTCGGCTTCCTGAAGACCCCGGCGGCGTACTACGACCTGCTCGGCGAGCGGATCGGGCTGCGGACCCACGAGCTGGACGACCTGCGCGCGACCGGCCTCCTCGTCGACGAGGACCACGGCGGTCAGCTGTTCCAGATCTTCACCGCCTCCGCCCACCCGCGCGGCACGATCTTCTACGAGGTCATCGAGCGCCAGGGCGCGCGGACCTTCGGCAGCTCCAACATCAAGGCGCTGTACGAGGCCGTGGAACTGGAGCGGACGGGGCAGCATGCGGCGCGCTGACCCAGGTGGCCCGCCGAGCACCGTCGACCCGCACGAGCTGCGGGACCTAGGTGATGTGGAGCGCGCCGCGGCCGCCGTACTGCCCGCCGAGGTGTGGGACTTCGTGGCGGGCGGGAGCGGCCGTGAGCACACGCTCGCGGCGAACCGGGAGGCGTTCGAGCGGGTCTTCGTCGCCTCCCGGGTGCTCAGGGACGTCTCGGCGTGCGACACGGCCACGACGCTGCTCGGCCGGCCGGTACGAATGCCGGTGGCGGTCGCCCCGGTCGCGTACCAGCGGCTGGTGCATCCCGAGGGCGAGTCCGGGTCCGCCCGGGCCGCGCGGGCGGCGGGGGTGCCGTTCACGGTCGGCACCCTGAGCAGCGTCCCGGTCGAGGAGGTCACGGCGGCCGGTGGCACCGTGTGGTTCCAGCTGTACTGGTTGCGCGAACGGGGCCGCACCCTGGACCTGGCGCGCCGGGCCGAGGACGCGGGCTGTCAGGCGCTGATGCTCACCGTCGACGTGCCGTGGATGGGCCGACGGCTACGGGACGCGCGCAATCGCTTCACGCTGCCCGCGCGGGTGCGCGCCGCTCATCTCGACGGCGGCGCCGCCTCGGCCGCGCATCTGCCGTCCGCCGACGGCTCGGCGGTGGCCGCGCACACCGCCGAGGCGTTCTCGCCCGCGGTGACCTGGAGTTGTGTGGAGGAACTGCGTGCCGCCAGCCGGCTGCCGCTGATCCTCAAGGGTCTGCTCGCGCCCGAGGACGCCGTGCGGGCCGCCCGGCTCGGCGTCGACGCCGTCGTGGTGTCGAACCACGGGGGGCGGCAGCTGGACGGTGCGCTGCCCGGCATCGACGCGCTGCCCGAGGTGGCCGCGGCGGTCGCCGGGGAGTGCGAGGTCCTGGTGGACGGCGGCGTCCGCGGCGGCACGGACGTGCTCAAGGCGCTGGCCCTGGGCGCGAACGGGGTTCTCGTGGGGCGCCCACCGGTCTGGGGGCTCGCGGCAGCCGGGGAGGCCGGGGCGCGGCGGGTGCTCGACCTGCTGGCCGAGGAGTTCGGCGACGCCCTGGGGCTCGCGGGCTGCGCGGATGTCGCGGACGCGCGGCGACTCCGTACGCTGCGGGCGCCCGCCGTGAGCGGCGCCGGCCGGCCTCAGTCGTGACCCCACCCTGACCGCCAGGCCGTACGACCGCGTGGACCTCATGCGAGTCCACGCGGTCGAGATGTGACCACGGCTCCCGTACGGGGGAGCCGTGTACGTGGTTCACCCCCGTACGGCGTCCGGGCCGGTCTCGTGCAGGGTGATCGCCCCGGACGGGCAACGGCCTGCCGCCACCCGCACGGCGGCGGCCAACGCGGGTTCGGGCGCGGGGGTGTTGAGCAGTACCTTGCCGTCGTCGTCCGACTGGTCGAAGACGGCCGGGACCTGTGCCAGGCACAGCCCCGAGCCCGCGCACCTCGCGCGGTCCACGCGTATCTCCCAGCTCATCGGCTTCTCCTTCACACGTTCACCAGGTGACGGGCAACCGGTCCACGCCGTGGGCGAGCGCGTGGACACGGAAGGGGACCTCCGACTCGGGCACGGCGAGGCGGAGTCCCGGGAAGCGCCGCAGCAGCGCCGGAAAGGCGATCCGCAGCTCCATGCGGGCCATCGCCGCGCCCAGACAGTGGTGGACACCGTGCCCGAAGGCGACATGGGCGGTGGGCGGCCGCGTGATGTCGAACCGGTCGGGCTCGGCGAGCAGCACGGCGTCGCGGTTGGCCATCGGCAGGGAGCAGACGACGTGTTCCCCGGCCCGGATCAGCCGGCCTCCCACCTCGACGTCCTCCAGAGCGGTGCGCGGGGTCGGCGCGTGCGGCACCGTCAGGTAACGCAGCAGTTCGTCGACCGCGCCGTCCACCGCCGTGTCGTCGTCGCGCACGAGGGCGAGCTGGTCGGGGTGGCCGAGGAGGAGCAGGGTGCCCAGGCCGAGCATGCCCGAGACGTTGTCGAGTCCCGCGAGGACCAGCAGGACGCACACGCCCCGCAGTTCCGCGTCGGTGATCCGGTCGCCGTGGTCGCGCGCCAGCATGCCCAGGAAACCGTCGTCCGGGTCCTCGCGCCGACGCGCCACCAGCGCGGCGATGTACCGGGACAGCAGTTCGCCGGCCGCCGCCCGCTGCCGACGCCCCCGGCCGGGGGCGAGGAAGGCGTGACAGCGGCGCAGGAAGTCGGCACGGTCGTCGCGGGGCACGCCGATGAACTGGCACAGGACCGCGCCGGGCACGGGCGAGGCGTACGCCGCCATCAGGTCGGCCGACGGCCCCGACCGTTCCATGGCGTCGAGGTGCTCGCTGACGAGGGCGGTGATGCCGGGTTCGAGGCGGCGCATCCTGCGCAGGGTGAACTCGGGTGTGAGGAGCTGCCTCAGGCGCGTGTGCTCGGGCGGGTCGTAGTCCATGAGCTGCCCGATCAGCTCGTCGGGCCGGGGGCCGTCGGGGGCGGTGCGGGCGCCGAAGCGGCGCCGGGTGGAGAAGCGGCGGTGGTCGCCCAGCACCTGGCGTACCTCGGCGTGGCCGGTGACCAGCCAGACGGGTACGTCGCCCGCCTGGGGGCCGCCGTCGATCCTCGTGACCGGCCCGCCCCCGGCCATCAGGCGCAGCTCTCCTGCGGGGTCGAAGCGGTCGCGGCGGGTGTGGACGGGCACGGCGGTCTCGGTCGAGGACGGCATGGCTTCCCCTGACCTCCTCTGTGACTACCAGGCGACGGGCAGTGTCTCCACGCCGTACGGCGCCTGCGGGCGGAAGCGGATCTCTTCGGGCGGTACGGCGCAGCGCAGTTCGGGGAAGCGGTTCAGCACCGCCAGATAGGCGCTGGTCAGCTCCATCCGGACGAGCGAGGCGCCGATGCAGTAGTGGATGCCGTGGCCGAGTCCCACATGCGCGGCCGGCTCGCGGGTGATGTCGAGACGGTCCGGCGGTGTGCCCGGCGGCCGGACCCGGTTGGCGGCGAACAGTGAACAGGCCACCCGGTCACCGGCCTTGATCACCCGGCCGCCGAGCGGCACGTCCACACGGGCGGTGCGCGGCGAGGCGGTCGGAATGATCGAGAGGTAGCGGACGAGTTCCTCCACCGCCTGGTCGATCAGGTGGGGGCACTGCCTCAACTGCGCGAGCTGGGCGGGGTTCTCGAGGAGCGCGAGGATGCCGAGGCCCAGCATGCTGGCCATGTTCTCCACGCCGGAGCCGATGACGAACGCGGTGAGACCGACCAGTTCCTCGTGACTGATGTCGTCGCCGTGGTCCCGCACCAGACGGCCGAGGAGGTCGTCGCCGGGGTCGCGGCGCTTGCGGGTGACGAGCTGGTCGACGTACGAGAGATAGGCGGCCCCCGCGGTCATCTGCACCTGTCGGCCGCGGAAGGCGGGCCGGCTGACCTTGAGGACGCGGGCGAGCTCCGCCCGGTCGTCGCGGGGCACACCGAACAGCTCGCTCATGACCAGGCCGGGCAGGGGCCAGGCGACGTACCGCATGAAGTCGGCGGACTGCCCGGCCTTCTCCAGGGCGTCGAGGCAGTCCGCGACGACGGCGTCGACCGCGGGACGCAGCCGGCTCATCCGGCGAACGGTGAACTCCGGGGTGAGCAGCAGCCGCAGCCGGGTGTGGTCGGGCGGGTCGTACTGGATGAGGTTGCCCGGTTGCACGGGGCGCGAGCCGTCGGCGGGCGGGGCGGTGCTGAAGCGCTCCGCGTCGCCCAGGACGGCCCGTACCTCCTCGGGGCCCGTGACGAGCCACCCCATGGAGGGGGTGGGGCCGTCGGTGAGGTCGGCCTCGGCCAGCGGGGCCCGGGCACTGAGCGCGCCGAGCTCGGGCAGCGGGTCGAGGCGGTCGCGGCGGTTGTGCATCGACAGGTCGGACGGCCGGGCCATGCGGGGGTCTCCTTCTAGTCGCCTTCGGGGGCGAACGGAAGCCAGAACATGCCGTCGGGGGACGCCACCAGGCCTCCGTCGAACAGCGGGGTCTCGCGTTCGGCGTCCTCTCCGAGCAGTGCGCGCATCTGGACCTGGCCGCCCTCTCGCATCACCTCGCGCACGACGGAGGAGCGGAACAGCGGCACCATGCTCCCGTCCTCGCTGCGCGCGAGTTCGTCGACGGCCCCGGCGAACTCCTCGGACTCGGCGCCGAAGCGCTTGGCGAGGACCTCGGCGTCGGTGAGGGCCCGCTCGCCGGAGGAGACGCCGCCGATGAGTTCGACGAACGACTGGAGTTCGGGACGGTTGGTGTGGGTGACCTTCTTGGCCTGCCAGAAGTAGGAGTCCTCGTCGTGGTGCATGTCGTAGAACGACAGGAGGAACTCGTAGAAGACGCCGAACTCGCGCCGGTAGCGGGCCTCGAACTCGCCCAGCGCCTGTTCCTCGTCGACCAGTCCGGCGAGGGCGCTGTTGATGGAGCGGGCCGCGAGGAGCGCGCTGTATGTCGCCAGGTGGACGCCGGAGGAGAACACCGGGTCGACGAAGCACGCCGCGTCACCGACGAGGACCAGGCCGGGGCGCCAGAACGTCGTCTGGTGGTACGAGTAGTCCTTGCGGACCCGCAGTTTTCCGTACGGTCCCTCGGTGACCCGCTTGGCGTCCGCGAGGTACTCCCCGATCAGGGGGCACTCGGCGACGAGGGACATCAGCGCCTTCTCCTGATCGCCCTGGATCTTGTCGGCGAGCTCCCGCCGCACCACCGCGCCGACGCTCGTCAGGGTGTCGCTGAGCGGGATGTACCAGAACCAGCCGCTTTCGAACGCCACCGACAGGATGTTGCCCGAATTGGGTTCGGGGAGCCGCTTGCCGCCCTCGAAGTAGCCGTACAGGGCCAGGCTGCGGAAGAACTCCGAGTACTCGCGCCTGCCGCCCACCTTCCCGTGCAGACGGCTCATGTTGCCGGAGGCGTCCACGACGTACGTGGCAAGGGCCTCGCGCTCGACGCCGTCGGCGTCGGTGTACCGCACACCGCGCACCCGCTCCTCGTCGGCGATGACGTCCGAGACGGCGCATCCCTCGCGGACCTCGGCACCGACCCGGCCGGCGTGGTCGAGGAGGATCTTGTCGAACTTGGACCGCTCGACCTGATAGGCGAACGAGGTCGGCCCCGACATGCGCGGGGAGACGGAGAACGCGAAGGTCCAGGGGTCCGGGCTCGCGCCCCACTTGAAGGTGCCGCCGCGCTTGCGCGGGAAGCCCGCCTTGGCGAGTTCGTCCGCCACACCGGTCAGCCGGCACACGCCGTGAACGGTCGACGGCAGCAGGGACTCGCCGATCTGGTGGCGGGGAAAGAATTCCTTCTCCAGAACCAGGACCCGCCGATCCTGCATGGCCACCAATGCGGCCAGGGTCGAACCGGCGGGCCCTCCACCGACGACCACCACGTCGAATTCCTCGGAATTCGGCAAGATCACCCCTCCCTTTCCCTGTCCGTTCACGCTTGCCATTCGTTCTTTGCGTCTACTCTTGCCTATTTCTCAATCGAGTCTGGAATCGGACCCGTTGAGAGTCAACGCTGTCCATCAGGCATGACGGGAACGGCATTCTCCGTATCCTTCGGAGTGTTCCGCCGATTCCGTCCGCGCTCTGTCAGTGAGAGCAGCGGGCCGGTCATGAGCGTGGTGATCAGTGCCATGAGCACCAGCACGGTGAAGAGTTCCTGCCCGATGAGCCCGGCGTCCAGGGCGACGTTCAGGACGATGAGTTCGGTCAGACCCCGGGTGTTCACCAGGGCCGCCACGACGGCCGACTGGTGAGTGTCCATGCCGCTGAAGCGTGCCGCCGCGTACCCCGGGAGCAGCTTGCCCAGAACGGCGACGGTCAGGATCAGCGCCAGCAGCACACCGCCGTCGCCGTCGAGGGAGCCGACGTTGAACGACAGACCCGTGGTCACGAAGAAGAGGGGCAGCAGCAGTTCGGCGGTCTGTTCCATGGGGCGCAGCACATCGGCGTCCGGCACACCGCCGGGGCGGGGCATCGTGAGTCCCGCGAGCAGGCCGCCGAACACCGGGTGCAGGCCCAGTTCCGCGGTCACCCAGGCGCTGCTCAGGGCGAGGCCCAGCGCGATGGTGAGCTGACTGCTCCGGGCGGCCGGGGACCGTTCGAGCCACCGGGTGAGCACGGGCCGTACCACCAGGACCAGGGCCGCCGCGAACAGGGTGATCAGAAGCAGGGTCGTCGGCCACGGGCGCGCCGCCGCGTGTCCGGCGCCCGCGAGCGCGGCGGCCAGCACCAGCCAGGCCGCGACGTCCATGATTCCGGCGGCCGCCGTGGCCACGGTGCCCGGGGGGCTGCCCGCGTACCCGCGCTCGCGGACGATGGCCGCGAGGACGGGCAGCGCGGTGACGGAGGTCGCCACGGCCATGAACATCCAGAACGCTCTGCCGTCCGACTGATGCGGTTGCACCGCCGTGAAAGCGCCGTGGAACAGGCCGGCCGCTCCGGCGCCCAGTCCCGCGGGGACCAGGGCTGCGCACAGGGCCACGGTCGCCGCGGCTCTGCCGCCCTGCCGCAGCTGCCGCCAGTCGGTCTCGTATCCCACGACGAACATGAAGATCACGATGGCGATCTGGGACAGGACGGTCAGGAACGGCAGGACCTCGTGGGGGAAGAGCCGCCCGGTCGGATTGCCGGGCAGGCGGCCGAGCAGGGTGGGGCCCAGGGCGATCCCCGCGAGGATGTGACCGATGACGGCCGGCTGCCCCACCTTCCGCGCCGCCGCCCCGAGGAGCCGGGAGACCACGACGATGACGGCGACATCGCCGATGGCGACGGTCACCAGGGCTTCGGTGGTCATCTAGGGTGCCGCCGTGTCGCTGCGGCCCATCTCCGCGACGAGACTCTTGGGACGCATGTCCGTCCAGTGCTCGTCGATGAACGCCAGGCATTCCTGCCGGGTGGCTTCGCCGTGCTCGGTGGTCCAGCCCTCGGGGATCTCGGCGAAGGCGGGCCACAGCGAGTACTGGCCCTCGTCGTTGACGAGGACGAGGAAGGTCGCCTCTTCGTTGTCGAACGGGTTGTTGGTCATCGATCGGTCCTTTCGCGTGCCTTCTCGGATGTCGTCCCGCGCGGCTGCTCCAGCCGCCGCGCGACCACGCGTGCGATGCCCGACAACGGCTCGGGCCGCAGCATGTCGTAGTGACCGACGGGGACTTCGTGCGTTTCGATGTCGCCCTCGATATGGGCCTGCCAGCTCCGGGCCGCGTCGGCCGCCGGAGCGTCGTCGGGCCGGTCGGCGGTCGCGACGAAGAGGAGCAGGTCGCCCTGGAAGAGGCGCGGCGTGTGGTCGGGTGCGAAGCCCGACATGTTGCGCAGCACCTTCTCCAGGTTCGCCAGGACCTGGTCGCTCATCCCGGTGGAGCGGTAGAGGTCGGGCAGACCGCCCCGGTCGCGCAGCACCGCATAGCCGTCCTGCGGGCCCTCCTCCTCGCCGCGGAACTTCGACTTGGCCGAGTCGCCGTCGGGGTAGGCGTCGAGCAGGGCGAGCAACTCCACGTCCTCGCCCAACTCCTGAAGGCGGGTGGCGACGGCCTGGGCGATGACGCCGCCGATGGACCAGCCCAGGAGGCGGTAGGGTCCGGCCGGCTGCACGGTACGGATCTGCTCCGCGTAGTCGGCCGCCATCTCCTCGATGCTCGCCGGCAGCGGTTCCGGCCGGGCGAGCCCGCGTGCCTGCACTCCGTACACCGGCTGGTCCTGCGGAAGGTGGGCCAGGAGAGCCGCGTAGCCCCAGCTCAGTCCCATGCCCGGATGTACGCAGAACAGCGGCGGACGGCTGCCTTCGGGACGCAGGGGCAGCAACACCCCGAGGTCGCCGCGGTGTCGGCCGGGGCGCCGGGCGGTCCGGCTCTCCCCGCTCCGGTCCTGGTTCTCGTCCCGGACCGTGACCAGGCCCTCGGCGGTGTGCTTCGCCCGGTCCCCGGTGCGGACCATGCGGGTGCCGGGCGGCCCGAAGGGGCAGGCCACGAGAGCCTCGCCCGCGTCCGGGGCCGCTGTCGTGTCCGTCAGGTACAGGTCGCCCACGACGCCTTCCGGCACCGGGCGCAGCATGTCGTCGAGGACCAGAGCACCGTCCGCGCGGTCCACGAGCCGGTTGTGCTCGTCCGTGCCGAGCAGGACGTCGACGGCGTTCAGGCGCAGGTCCGGATCGGCCGTCACCTGCTCGATGACGCGGGCCAGGCGGTCCGCGAGGGCCTGTGCGGTCCGTTCGTCGAACAGGTCGACGGCGTAGCGGAGTTGTCCGTCGAGGCCCCCGAGGTCGCCGTCGGGTTCGTACCGTTCGACGAGGCTGAGCGAGAGGTCGAGTTCGGTGGTCCTGGCAGGGAGGTCGACCCGGGCCGTGCGCAGACCCGGCAGTTCCCAGGGGTCCCAGGCTTCGCCGACGCTGTCCTCCACCTCCAGCAGCACCTGGAACACAGGGTGGCGCCCGGGCGAGGGCGGCAGCTCCAGTGCGTCCACGACGCGCTCGAACGGCACGTCGCGATGCTCGTTCGCTTCCTGGTTCGCCGCCCGGACCCGGTCGAGCAGCTCACCGAACGTCGGGTCGCCCGACGCGTCCGTGCGCAGCGCCAGCGGTCCGGCGAGCGGGCCCACCAGCCCCTCAAGACCGGGCTCGTCGCGGCGCGGGACGAGGGCGCCGACCGTGATGTCGGTGCCGGCGCCCAGGCGGGCGAGCAGCATCACGAGAGCCGTCTGCACCACCATGAAGGTCGTGGTGGCCTCGTCCTCGGTCAGGTCGGCGAGGCGGGCGTGCACATCGGCGTCGAGCCGCAGCGGTACATTCCCGGCCGGACGGACGGTCTCGGGCCGGCCGGACTCCAGGGGCGCCGGCCGCGGCCGATCGGTGGGCAGCGCGAGTGCGCCGTCCGTTCCCGCCAGGGTGTCCTTCCAGTAGGCGAGTTGGTCGTTGACGAGGCTGTCGGGCTGCCGCTCCCCCCGGAGCAGTTCGCGCTCCCAGAAGGCGTAGTCGGCGAACTGCACGGGCAGCGGCGCCCGTTCGGGCACCCGGCCCTCCCGACGGGCCCCGTACGCGGTCGCCAGGTCGCGGACGAGGACGTCGACGGACGCGGTGTCGGCCGCGATCCGGTGCACCACCAGAAGCAGCACGTGCGCGCTGTCCGGCAGGGCGAACAGGGTCTGCGTCCACGGCGTCTCACGGGCGAGGTCGAACTCGTGCGCCGCGTGCGCGGCCAGGAGGTCCGCGAGCTCCGCGTCGGTCGCGGACACGACGGTCGGTTCGGGGCGGGCATCGGACACGTCCCTCACGTGCTGCCGCATCTCGCCGTCGCGGGCGCTCTGGAAGGTGGTGCGCAGGATCTCGTGCCGGGCGGCGACATCGCCGAGGGCCGCCCGGAGCGCCGCGTGGTCCAGCTCGCCGTCGAGGCGCAGCGCCACAGGGATGCGGTGAGCCTGCGCGGTGTCGTCCAGTTGGGACATCAGCCAGGTACGGAACTGACCCGCGGACACGGGTACGCCGTCACGGTGGTCGACGGCCCGCAGCAGCGGACGTGCCTTCGTGGCGAGGAGGCGCGCCACCCCGACCGGCGTGGGCGAGCCGAAGAACTGCCGGAGGGCGAGTTCGACGCCGAACTCCTCGCGCACCCGTCCGGCGAGCCGCATCGCCAGACCCGAGTCGCCTCCCAGGTCGAAGAAGTTGTCGTCGCGCCCCACCCGCTCCAAGCCCAGGACCTCGGCGAACAGTCCGCACAGGGTGGCCTCGGCGGCGGTCTGCGGTTTGCGGCCCGAGACGCGGTCGGTGAGATCGGGGGCCGGCAGGGCTTTGCGGTCGACCTTGCCGTTGCGGGTGAGCGGGAGCGCGGCCAGGGCGAGCACGGCGGTGGGCACCATGTAGTCGGGCAGTCGCCGCGCGATGTCCGTGCGCACCTGGTTGGGGTCCATGGTGACCTGCGGGTCCTCGGGCACGACGTAACCGACGAGGCGGCGCTCACCGGGACCGTCGTCGCGGGCGACCACCACGGCTTGGGACACGGCCGGATGTGCGGACAACACCGCCTCGACCTCACCCAACTCGACGCGGAAGCCCCGGACTTTCACCTGGGCGTCCGCTCGGCCGACGAACAGCAACTCACCGGTGGCGGCGACACGGACCAGGTCTCCGGTGCGGTACATCCGCTGCCCCGCAGCGAACGGGCAGGCGACAAAGCGTTCTGCCGTCAGAGCCGCACGGTCCCAGTAACCGCGCGCCAACCCGGCGCCGGATACGTACAGTTCGCCCACCGTGCCGGGCGGAACCGGCTGCAGAAACGCGTCCAGCACGTAAGTCCTCCGGTCGGACAGCGGGCGTCCGATGGGCAGGACCGACGCCGCGGCATCACCGGGAGCCAGCACATGCCAGGTCGCGCACAACGTCGTCTCCGTCGGCCCATACATGTGCCGCACGACGACATCGGGGCACGCTTCCCGCACCCGCGCCACCGACCGCGCGGGAACCACATCCCCACCCGTGAGCACCTCACGCAACCCCGCGAAACACCCCGGCGCCTCCTCCGCCAACACCCGGAAAGACCCCGCCGTCACATGCACCGCAGTGCCCCCACCCGCAACATGCTCACGAATACGGGGAGCATCCACCACGCCCGGCTCCGCCACGACAACCCGCGCCCCGGCCACCAGCGGCACCCACACCTCGAACAACGACACATCAAAGGCGTGCGGAGCATGCATCAACACCACATCATCAGGCCCGACTTGCCAGCCGCTCTCACCCACCAGAGCCGCGACACTGCCGTGCGGAACCGCCACACCCTTCGGCACACCAGTAGAACCAGACGTATACATCACATACGCGACATCACCGGCATCCACCGGGACCAACAGACCACCATCGCGGACCCCGTCCGCGGCCCGCAGATCATCCACCACCAACACCGCACCCGCGTCCGCCACCACGAACGCAACCCGCTCCGCCGGAGACCCCACATCCACCGGCACATACGCGGCACCCGCACGCCACACACCCAGCAACACCGCAACCAACTCGGGCGACCGCTCCAACACCACTACAACCCGATCACCCCGACCCACACCCACACCAGACAGATACGCCGCCCAACGCCCCGACGCCTCCCACAACTCCCCATAGGACAAAGGACGTTCACCACCAGCAACCGCCACCGCACCCGGCACCGACACCACCCGCTCAGCGATCAACTCCGGCACCGGCACCCCACCGCGCACCTCACCCGCCGGCACGCGCTCCGCGACCTCGGCCACCCCCACCCGTCCCACCACCACGGACGGATCGGCCGCCACCCCCTCCAACACCCGCTCCAGATACCGCAGTACCGATTCGGCGAGACCGCGGTCGAACACGTCGGGGCGGTACTCGAGGGTGAAGCGCATCCGGTCGCCGGGGGCGACGACCAGGGTGAACGGATAATGGGCCGCCTCGCGTGCCGTGCCGGACGGCCTGATGGTGACGGAGCTGCCGTTCGGGGAGGAGTCGGTGGCGGGCGGGCGGGGGAAGCTCTCGTAGACGACGAGCGTGTCGAAGGTGGCTCCCGGGCCCGCGGCCTTCTGTATCTCGGGGAGGCCCAGGTGGTGGTGCGACAGCAGCGCGGACTGCCGGCTCTGGAGCGCGCGGAGCATCTCCACGAACGGCTCGGCGCCGTCGAGCGGCACCCGCACGGGCAGGGTGTTGATGAGCAGGCCCACCATCGTCTCCACACCCGGGAGTTCCGGGGGACGGCCCGCGACCGTCGCGCCGAACACCACGTCCGTACGCCCCGCGAGGCGCGCCAGGACCAGCGCCCAGGCCCCCTGCACCACCGTGTTCACCGTCAGACCGTGGGCACGGGCCAGCTCGGTCACGCTCCGGGTGACCGTTTCCGGAAGCTCTCCGCTCACCCGGTCGGGGAAGACGGGGAGCCGGTCGGGAACGGCCGGGGTCACCAGCGTCGGTTCGTCCGCGCCGGCCAACTCCTCCTGCCAGGCGGCTCGGGCGGCTTCCTTGTCCTGCCGGGACAGCCACGCCAGGTACTCACGGTAGGACGTCACGGGCGGCAGGACGGACGCGTCGCCCCCGGCGGCGTAGATCCGTGACAGCTCTTCGATCATGATCGGGGCCGACCAGCCGTCCATGAGGATGTGGTGGCTCGTCATGACCAGGCGGTGGCGGCGTTCGCCGAGCTTGATCAGGAGCAGGCGCAGCAGGGGCGCCGCGGCCAGATCGAAGGGCTCGGACCGCTCGCCGCGCACCAGGTGTTCGAGGGCGGCCGGCGCCTCGGGTGCGGGAAGACCCGAGACGTCCTCCGTGCGCCAGGGCAGCACGACCTCCCGTGCGATGACCTGCACCATCTGCGCCCCGCTGACCTGACGGAAACAGGCGCGCAGCGCGGCGTGCCGGGTCAGGAGAGCCTCCCACGACGCGCGCAGGCGACCCGTGTCCAGGGGGCCGTCGATGTCGAGCGCGGACTGCACGGTGTACACGTCCGGACCCTGGTCGTCGAAGGCGGCGTGGAACAGCAGGCCGGCCTGCAACGGCGACAGCGGCCACACGTCCTCGACTAGGGATCGGGTCATCGCGTCTCTCCTCAGAGCGAGTTGCTGCGAGCACGTACGGGTCGAGCACTTGCGGAGCACAGCGGTTGGGCGAGCGGTCCCTCAGGGGATGTCGTCGGCGAGTCCGGCTTCGAGTTCCTCGATCTGGCTCTGGGCGAGGCCGAGCAGGGGGAAGTCGGACGGGGTGTGGCCGCCGGAGGCGGGGGCCGTGGTGTGGGCGGCGAGGCCGACGAGCAGGTCGAGCCAACTCTGTCCGAGGCGTTCCGCCTCGGCGTCGTCGAGGATCCGGCCCGCCCAGCCGATGGAGAGGGTGAGTTCGGGCCCGTCAGCAGTGTCCACGATGGCGGCGCCCGCTTCCAGCGTGTGGGTGGACGGCATGTCCGGGTCCGCGGAGCCGCCGATCGCGCTGTCCCCGGTCATCTGCCAGGCGGCGGGCGGGAGTTCACCGGCGCCGGTCGCGCTGAAGCGGCCCAGGTAATTGAAGCCGATCTGTGGACTGGGCAGCGCGGCGAGCACCGGGCCCGTCACCGGGTTGAGGTGCCGCAGCAACCCGTAGCCGAGCCCGTCACCCGGTACCGCCCGCGCCTGCTCCTTCACCGCCTTCAACAGCGCCCCGGCCGCCGGACCACCTGCCTGCGCCTCCCCCAGGTCTAGGCCGGCCACATCGAGGCGCACCGGATGCGTGCTGGTGAACCAGCCCGTCGTCCGCGACAGGTCGACCCCTTCGACCGACTCTCGGCCATGCCCCTCCACATCGACCAGAACCCCGGAAGCATCGTCCCCACGCCACCGCGCGACCGCGCCCGCCAGCGTCGACAGGAGCACCTCGTGCACACCGCAGTGGAACAGCGCGGGCGTACGGGCCGCCAGGGTGGCCGCCTCATCGTGCGGCAGCCGCCAGGAGCGGCGGCGCATGGCTGCCGCGGTGTCCCGGGCCGGGTCCAACTCCCGCTTGCCCAAGGGTGTCTCGGGCTGGCCCAGAAGTGCCTTCCAGGTGTCGAGTTCCGCGGTCCGCTCCGGTCCGGCGGCCTGTTCGACCAGGCGTCGTGCCCAGCGCCCGAACGACATCGTCACGGGATCGAGGGCCGGTTCCTGCCCGGCCGCCACCGCCTCGCACGCCAGGGCGAGGTCGGGCAGCAGGATCCGCCAGGACATGCCGTCGACGGCCAAGTGGTGGATCATCACGACGATGCGGCCGAGCCGCTCGGGGCCCGCGTCGACCCAGACCACCTGGAGCATCACGCCCGCTTCCGGGTCGAGGCGCAGAACGGCCTCCCGGGCGGCGCGGTCCGCGATCTCGTCCAGGTCGGCCGAGGCGATCCCCGCGGCCGCGTCCTGCGCGGCCACCCGGGTGACGAGGTCCGCCGCGGAGACCGAGCCACGCTCGCGGACCGTCAGCAGCGGCTCCGTGCCGTCGTCGGTGAGTACCCGTGCGCGGAGCATGTCGTGGGTGTCGAGCAGGGCGGCCACGCCGGCCACCAGCACGTCGAGCCCCAGCCCAGCCGGGGCGCCGACCGCGGTCCACTGCGCGAACCGGGGCCGCAGGGCCGCCGCGCCCAGCTCCCGCATCACGGGGGTCCACGGCACCTCGCCCACCCCGGTGTCGTCCGCGGCGGGTGCCGCACCGGTTGCGGCCGGGCGTGCCACGGCCGCGAGGCGTTCGGGGGTCTTCTCCTCGAAGACCTGCCGGGGGGTGACGATCAGCCCGGCACGGCGGGCGCGGGACGCCAGCTGCATCGAGGAGATGGAGTCGCCGCCCAACGCGAAGAAGCCGTCCGTCACACCGACCCGCTCCAGCCCGAGGACTTCACCGAAGAGGCCGCACAGCAGCGCTTCGGCCGCGGTGCGTGGCTCCCGTCCCAGCACCCGGCCCGTGAAGTCGGGCGCCGGCAGCGCCCGGCGGTCCACCTTTCCGCTCACGGTGAGCGGCAGACGGTCAAGCGGCACGAACGACGAGGGCACCATGTGACCCGGGAGCCGAGCGGTGGCGAACTCACTGAGTCGCGCTGCCAGTTGCCCGGACTCCGGGGACGCCGGGACGACGTACGCGACCAGCCGCCGCTCGCCGGGACCGTCCCGGCGCGCCACCACCACAGCCTGGTCGACGTCGGGATGGGTGGCCAGTACGGCTTCGACCTCTCCGGGTTCGATGCGGTAGCCGCGCACCTTGACCTGCGCGTCCGCCCGGCCGACGAAGTCCAGTTCACCGGTGTCGGTCCAGCGTGCCAGGTCACCGGTCCGGTACATCCGCTCCCCCGGCAGGAAGGGGCAGGCCACGAACCGCTGCGCGGTGAGACCCGGGCGTCCCCAGTAGCCGCGGGCCACGCCGGGACCCGTTACATACAGTTCGCCGGTCGTTCCCGGCGGTACCGGCTGGAGGAAGCCGTCGAGGACGTACGCGCGTACGTTCGCCATCGGGCGGCCGATCGGCACCTGGCCCGCACCCGGTGACAGCGGTTGGCTCATCGCGGCGCACACGGTCGCCTCGGTGGGCCCGTACGCGTTCACCATGCGGTGCTGCGCGGACCACCGGTCCACCAGAGCCGGCGTGCACGCCTCGCCCGCCACCACCAGGGTCCGCAGGCCGGCAGGCAGGTCCTCCTCCGCGGCGAGGACGCTCGGCGGCACCGTGACATGGGTCGCCCGGGCCGCGCGCACCGCCTCACCGAGGGTCACGTGCGGGGGCAGCGCGGTCTCGTCGGGCAGGACGAGTGTCCCGCCCGAGAGCAGCGCCATGCACAGCTCGGAAACCGCGGCGTCGAAGCTGAGCGAGGCGAACTGGAGCACCCGGGCGTCCGGGCCCACGGCGAAGCGTTCGATCTGCGCCCGCGCCAGGTTGGCGAGACCGGCGTGCGGCACCACCACTCCCTTCGGCGTGCCGGTCGATCCGGAGGTGTGGATGACGTACGCCGCGTTGTCCGCGACGAGCGGCAGCGGGCGCTCCCTGTCCTCGACAGGCCCCGGACGGCACGCGGCGACGGCTTCCGCGACCTCCGGCTCGTCCAGGACGACGATCTGTCCGCCGTATCCCTCGGGCACCGCGGCCCGGGTCCGCCGGGTGCACAGCACGACGGACGGGTCGGTGTCCGCCAGGAGGAACGCCACCCGGTCCGGCGGATATCCGGGGTCCACCGGGACGAAGACGCCGCCCGCCATGGACACCGCGAGGACGGCGGTCACCGTCGCCACCGATCGCGGCGCGAGCACCGCCACCGGGCGCTCCGCCGCGACGCCCGCACCGATCAGATAGCGCGCCCACCGGCCCGCCTGGTCCTGCAACTCCTTGTAGGAGAGCGAGAGTTCACCCTCAAGGGCGGTCGCCTCCGGTGACCGTTCCACCTGCCGGCGCAGCAGCTGGGGCAGGGTCGCGGCGGGCACGGGCACCTCGGTGCGGTTCCATTCGCGCACCACGCGTTCGCGGCGCGCTCCGCCGAGGACGGACACACGCGCCACGGGCGCCGACGGGTCGGCCGCCAGCTGCGCGAGGACGTCCGACAGCGACGCCACCGCCTCCTCGGCCCAGGCCTGCGTGAACGAGCCCGGCTGGTAGACGAGTTCGCCGTGCAGTCGGTCGCCGGGGACCGCGACCAGCGTCACCGGATAGTGCCCGGTGTCCTCCGGTTTCCGTCCGGGGCGGATGGACAGGGCGTCCGGCGAGGGCTCCTTGAGGGGCGGGCGCGGGTAGTTCTCGTACACGAGCAGGGTGTCGAAGACCGCGCCCGGACCGGCGGCCCTGCGGATCTCGGGAAGGCCGAGATGCTGGTGGGCCATCAGCGCGACCTGCCGTGCCTGGAGGTCGGTCAGCATCGCGACGACGGACTGCTCCGCTGCCGGATTCACGCGCACGGGGAGGGAGTTGATGAAGAGCCCCACCATCGACTCGACTCCCGGTATGTCCGCGGGGCGTCCCGCGACGGTCGCACCGAACACCACGTCCGTACGGCCCACGAGCCGGGCGAGCAGCAGCGCCCAGGCGCCCTGCACCACCGTGTTCACGGTCAGACCGTGCGCGCGGGCCAGCTCGGACACCGCCCGGGTGACGTCCTCGGTGAACTCGAACGACACACGTTCCGGTACGTCGGTTGCCGCACCCTGGTGGGCGGGCGCCACGAGCGTCGGCTCGTCGGCTCCGGCGAACTCCGCTCGCCATGCCTCCCGCGCCGTCTCGCCGTCCCGTCGGCGCAGCCAGTCCAGGTACGTGCGGTACGAGGTCGCGGGCGGCAGTGCCCGCCCGTCACCGCCCGCTTCGTAGAGCGCGGACACCTCGGTGATGATGACCGGCAGCGACCAGCCGTCCGCGACGATGTGGTGGCTGGTCAGCACGAGAAGGTGCCGGTCCGCCGCGAGCCGGACGAGCAGCAGCCTGAGGAGCGGGGCGGAGGTCACGTCCAGGCGCCGGGACCGCTCGCCCGCGAACAGCCGGTCGAGCTCCGCCGCGCGGTCCGCTTCCGCTGTCCCGGCCAGGTCGGCCTGCGTCCAGGGCAGTTGGACGTGACGTGCGATGACCTGGACCGCTTCGCCCGACGCGCGTTGGTGGAAGCTCGCCCGCAGGATCGGATGCCGGGCGATCAGGGCCTCCCAGGATGCCCGCAACCGTTCCGTGTCCAGCGGTCCGTCCAGGGCCAGGACGCGTTGCCCTTCGTAGAGGTCCGGTCCTTGGTCGTCGTACTCCGCGTGGAACAGCAGCCCTTCCTGGAGCGGCGACAGCGGCCAGATGTCCGCCAACTCCGGTACCAGGCTTTCCAGTTCGTCGATCTCGCGCTGGCCGAGGCCGAGGAGGGGGAAGTCGGAGGGGCTGCGTCCACCCGCTCCCGGGTCCGCGGTGTGCGCGGCCAGCCCCGCCAGCAGGTCCAGCCAGAGACGGCCGAGCCGTTCGACCTCCGCGTCGTCGAGCAGGCCGGTGGGCCACATGAGGGTGAGGGTCAGTTCGGGACCCGCCGGGGTGTCCAGTACGGCGGCGCCCGCCTCCAGGGTGTGCTGAGCGGGCATGTCGGGATCGACGGAGCCGCCGATCGCCGCGTCACCGGACATCTCCCAGGGGGCCGGCGGAAGGTGACTGTCGCCGTGGGAGGCGAAGCGCCCCAGGTAATTGAAGCCGATCTGCGCACTCGGCAGCGCGGCGAGCACCGGGCCCGTCTCCGGGTTGAGGTGCCGCAGCAGTCCGTAGCCGAGACCGTCCCCGGGCACCGCCCGCGCCTGCTCCTTCACCGCCTTCAACAGCATCCCTGCCCCCGGACCACCGGCCAGCACGTCGTCCAGATCTATGCCGGCCGCGTCGAGGCGAAGGGGGTGCATGCTGCTGAACCAGCCGATGGTGCGGGAGAGTTCGGCGCCCGCGACCGGCTCCCGGCCATGCCCTTCGATGTCCACGAGCACTCCGGCCGTGCTGTCCCGCCCGTTCTCCTGGCGCCATCGCGTGACAGCTCCCGCCAGCGTCGACAGCAGCACCTCGTGCACACCGCAGTGGAAGAGCGCCGGGGTCCGGCCGGCCAGAGTGACCGCGTGCCGGGCGGGCAGGTTCCAGGAACGGCGGCCCATGGTCGACGCGGTGTCCAGGGAGCCGTCCAACTCCCTTGACCCGAGCGGCGGTTCCGGCTGTCCCAGCCGGGTCGTCCAGTTCTGGAGTTCCGCGGTCCGGCTCGCCGCGCCGGCTTCCTCGACGAGCAGGTCGGCCCACCGCTTGAACGACGTTCCCGCCGGGGGAAGTTCGGGCTCCCGCCCGGCCGCCGCGGCTGCGCAGGCGGCTCGCAGGTCCGGGATCAGTATCCGCCACGACAGTCCGTCGACCACCAGGTGGTGCACTACGACGACCAGCCGTCCGGTCCGCTCGGGACCGGCGTCCACCCAGACGATCTGAAGCAGCACACCCGCCGCAGGATCGAGGCGCTCTGTCGCTTCGCGTGCGGCCCGGTCCGCGACGGCGTCCAGGGACTCGGCCGGAGCGTCGACCGCGTCCACGCGGGAGACGAGCGGTGCGGCCGGTACCGAGCCGCGCTTCCGCACCGTCAGCCCGGGCTCCGCCCCGTCGGTCACCACGACGACGGCCCGCAGCATGTCGTGCGTGTCGAGTACGGCCGCCACGCCGGCCACCAGCACGTCCCGCTCAAGCCCGGCCGGAGCGCCGACCACGGTCCACTGTGCGAACCTGCCGCGTCGGCCTCGCTCCCCGAGCGCCCGCATCGCCGGCGTCCAGGGCACGTCGCCCACGCCCGGCTCGGAGAGGGATGCGGAGGGTCCTCCCGTGCCCGTCGGCTCGTCCAAGGGCTTGGCCAGCGCGGCGAGTTCGGCGGGGCTCGGGGATGCGAAGACGTCCTGCGCCGCGAGGAGCAGACCGGCACGGCGAGCGCGCGCGACGAGCTGCATCGACATGATGGAGTCGCCGCCGAGCTCGAAGAAACTGTCCTCGACACCGACCCGCTCAAGCCCCAGCACCTCGGCGAACAGCTCACAGAGCACAGCCTCGGCATCGGTGCGCGGCGCCCGCTCGGTCACCTTGCCGGCAAAGTCCGGGGCGGGCAGAGCGGCCCGGTCCACCTTGCCGTTACGAGTCACCGGGAGCTTGTCGAGAACGAGTACGGCGGCGGGCACCATGTAGTCCGGCAACTGCCTCGCAGTCTCCTCACGAGCGCGCTCCGCGTCCACACCGGCCTGCGGGTCCTCGGGCACGACGTAGCCGACGAGGCGGCGCTCACCCGGAACGTCCTCGCGAGCGACCACCACGGCTTGGGACACGGCCGGGAGCCCGGAGAGGACCGCCTCGACCTCACCCAACTCCACCCGGAAACCCCGGACCTTCACCTGCGCATCCGCGCGACCGACGAACACCAACTCACCGTCGTCCGTCCAGCGCACCAGATCCCCGGTGCGATACATCCGCTCCCCCGCAGCGAACGGGCACGCCACGAAACGCTCAGCCGTCAACGCCGGACGATCCCAGTAACCGCGCGCCAACCCGGCGCCGGATACGTAGAGTTCGCCCACCGTGCCGGGCGGGACCGGCTGCAGAAACGCGTCCAGCACGTAGGTCCTACGGTCGGACAGCGGACGTCCGATAGGCAGGACCGACGCCGCGGCATCACCGGGAGCCAGCACATGCCACGTCGCGCACAACGTCGTCTCCGTCGGCCCATACATGTGCCGCACGACCACGTCCGGGCATGCCTCCCGCACCCGCGCCACCGACCGCGCGGGAACCACATCCCCACCCGTCAACACCTCACGCAACCCCGCGAAACACCCCGGCGCCTCCTCCGCCAACACCCGGAAAGACCCCGCCGTCACATGCACCGCACTCACTCCGCGCCGCACGTAATCGCGCATCCGCTGCGCATCAACGGCCCCCGGCGAGGCCACCATCACCTGTCCGCCGACCGCCAAGGGCACCCACACCTCGAACAACGACACATCAAACGCATGCGGAGCATGCATCAACACCACGTCGTCACACCCGACCTGCCAGCCGCTCTCACCCACCAAAGCAGCGACACTGCCGTGCGGAACCGCCACACCCTTCGGCACACCAGTAGAACCAGACGTATACATCACATACGCGACATCACCGGCATCCACCGGAACCAACAGACCACCATCACGGACCCCGTCCGCGGCCCGCAGATCATCCACCACCAACACCGCACCCGCGTCCGCCACCACGAACGCAACCCGCTCCGCCGGAGACCCCACATCCACCGGCACATACGCGGCACCCACACGCCACACACCCAACAACACCGCAACCAACTCAGGCGACCGCTCCAACACCACTACAACCCGATCACCCCGACCCACACCCACACCGGCCAAATACGCCGCCCAACGCCCCGACGCCTCCCACAACTCCCCATACGACAGCGCACGCTCACCACCCACCACCGCCACCGCACCCGGCACCGACACCACCCGCTCAGCGATCAACTCCGGGACCACCCCTGCCGGCGCTTCTCCCTCCGTCGTGCTCCACTCCCCCAGGACGGACGAGCGCTCCGCCGTGTCGAGCGGGTCCACCTGTGCCACTGGTGCCGCCGGGTTCGCGGTCATCCGCTCAAGGACGCGGACGATCCGCTGTGCTGTTTCCTGGGCCGTCCGCCGGTCGAGCAGGTCGGGCCGGTACGTCACACGCACCTGAAGCCGGTCGGCGGGGATGGCTCCCACCGCCAACGGGTAGTGCGTTCCGGCCACGGTGTGCACGGGGGTGATCGAGACCTCGTCGGCCGCCTCGTCGGGCGCGGAGAGGGCAGGCGCGCTCCTGGGATAGTTCTCGAACATCAGCATGGTGTCGAACACCGCGCCGGCACCGGCGAGTTGCTGGACGGCCGGCAGTCCCAGGTGCTGGTGTGCGATGAGCGTGGACTGGTGGTCCTGCAGCGTCCGGAGCAGTTCGAGGACGGTTTGCGCGCCGTCGAGGCGGACCCGTACCGGCAGCGTGTTGATGAACAGGCCGACCATCGACTCGGACTCGGGAAGCTCAGGGGGCCGCCCGGCCACGGTGCCGCCGAAGACGACGTCGGTGCGCCCGGCGAGCCGCGCGAGGACCAGCGCCCAGGCGCCCTGCACCACCGTGTTCACCGTCAGACCCTGGCTTCGGGCCCAAGCGGTGAGTGCCCGGGTGTGTTCCGTGGACAGTTCGGCCGAGCACACGTCGGGCACGACCGGCGGCCGGCCCGCGTCCGCCGGGGCGACCAGCGTCGGCTCGTCGACACCGGCCAGCTCCGCCCGCCAGGCCTCCCTGGCCGCCCCGACGTCCTGCCGCCCGAGCCACTCCAGGTACTCCCGGTAGGAGGCGGTGGGGGTGAGCTGTGCGGGGTCGCCGTCCGCCGCGTACAGCCCGGACACTTCCGTGAGGATGATGGGCATGGACCAGCCGTCCACCAGGATGTGGTGGCTGGTGATGACGAGGCGGTGCCGTGCCCCGGCGAACCGGACGAGCAGCAGACGCAGCAACGGTGCCCGGGTCAGGTCGAACCGTTCCGCCCGCTCCTGCTCGGCGAGCCGCTCCGCCTCCTCCTCGGCGTCCCGCTCCGCCAGGCCCGAGAGATCGACCTCCCGCCAGGGCAACTGCACTGCGTCCGCGATGACTTGTACGGCCTCGCCCGACTCCCGTCGGTGGAAGCTCGCCCGCAGCGCTGCGTGCCGGGTGAGCAGCGCCTCCCAGGACGCCTTCAACCGCCCCGCGTCCAGCGGCCCGTCCAGAGCGAGGAGCCGCTGACTCTGGTAGACGTCCGGCCCCTCCTGTTCGAAGGTGGCGTGGAACAGCATCCCTTCCTGGAGCGGCGACAGCGGCCAGACGTCCGTCAGCTCCGGTATGCGGCGCTCCAGTTGGTCGACCTCGTGCTGTGTCAAGGACAGCAGGGAGAAGTCGGACGGCGTACGTCCGCCGGAGGCGGGTTCCTCGGTGTGGGCGGCGAGGCCGCTCAGGACCTGCTCCCAGGCACGGCCCAGCCGCACTGCCTCGGCCTCATCCATCAGCCCGCTGGGCCAGCTCAGGGAAAACGTCAGCTCCGGCCCATCGGGGGTGTCCCGTACGGTGGCGCTTGCCTCAAGGGCGTGCAGGACGGGTGTGTCGGGGTCGACCGAACCGCCGATCGCCGACTCACCGGTCATCTGCCATGCGGCGGACGGAAGTTCACCGGTTCCGGTCGCGCGGAAGCGGCCCAGGTAATTGAAGCCGATCTGTGGACTGGGCAGCGCGGCGAGCACCGGGCCCGTCTCCGGGTTGAGGTGCCGCAGCAAGCCGTAGCCGAGCCCGTCACCCGGTACCGCCCGCGCCTGCTCCTTCACCACCTTCAACAGCATCCCGGCCGCCGGACCACCGGCCAGTACGTCGTCCAGGTCCACCCCGCCGAGCTCGAACCGGAGCGGATGCGTACGGGTGAACCAGCCCACCGTCCGCGACAGATCCAGCCCCTCCACCGACTCCCTGCCGTGGCCCTCGACATCCACCAGCAGCCCGGTAGACCCGTCCCCGCGCCACCGTGCGACCGCGCCCGCCAGGGAGGCCAGCAGCACCTCGTGCACACCGCAGTGGAAGACGGCGGGCGTCCGGCGGAGCACCGTGGCCGCGTGCTCGGGCGCCAGCTTCCACGACCGTCGGCGCAGCGTCCGTGCCGTGTCGAGGGCCGGGTCCAACCCCCTCGTGCCGAGGGCTGGTTCGGGCTCCCCGAGCAGGGCCGTCCAGGCGTCGAGCTCAGCTGTCCGGTGCTGTCCGCTCGCCTCCTGGCTCAGCCGGCGCGCCCACTGCCTGTACGACGTCCCCACCGGGTCGAGCTCCGGCTTGCGCCCGGCTGCCGCCGCCTCGCACGCATCGCGCAGGTCGGGCAGCAGGATGCGCCACGACACCCCGTCCACCACCAGGTGGTGCACCACGAGCGCCAGGCGGCCCATCCGGTCCTGACCGGCGTCCACCCACACCACCTGGAGCAGCACGCCCGCCGCCGGGTCGAGGCGTTCCGCGGCCTCGCGCGCCGACTCCGCCGCGACGTCGTCCGGCGAGTCCGCCGACGCGTCCGGCACCCGCACGCGCGTCACCAGCGATGCGGCGTCGAGGGAGCCCTTCGGGCCGACGGACAGTCCGAACTCCCCGTCGCTCGTCGTGACTGTGGCCCGCAGCATGTCGTGTGCGTCGAGCACGGCCGCCACGCCGGCCACCAGCACGTCCCGCTCAAGCCTGGCCGGAGCACCCACGATCGCCCACTGCGCGAAACTCCGACGCAGGGCCGGCTCTCCCAACTCCCGCATCACCGGCGTCCAGGGCACCTCGCCCACACCGTCGTCGCGGCGGGCGGTGCCGGTGTCGTCCGTCCCGACCGTGCCCGCGGCCAGGGCCAGGCGTTCCGGGGTCCGTTCCGCGAACACCTGCCGAGGTGTGAGGACCATGCCCTCCCGGCGAGCACGGGCGACGACCTGCATCGACATGATGGAGTCGCCGCCGAGCTCGAAGAAACTGTCCTCGACACCGACCCGCTCAAGCCCCAGCACCTCGGCGAACAGCTCACACAACACACGCTCGGCATCGGTGCGCGGCGCCCGCTCGGTCACCTTGCCGGCGAAATCCGGGGCGGGCAGAGCAGCCCGGTCCACCTTGCCGTTACGAGTCACCGGCAGCCCGTCGAGTACCAGAACAGCGGCCGGCACCATGTACTCCGGAAGCCGCTCGGCCAGGTACGTACGGACCGACGAGCCCTCCACCACCTGGCCGTCCGCCACCACATAGCCGATCAGACGACGCTCACCCGGAACGTCCTCACGAGCCACCACCACCGCCTGGGACACGGCCGGATGCGCGGACAACACCGCCTCGACCTCACCCAACTCCACCCGGAAACCCCGGACCTTCACCTGCGCATCGGCTCGGCCGACAAACAGCAACTCACCGTCGTCCGTCCAGCGCACCAGATCCCCGGTGCGATACATCCGCTCCCCCGGAGCGAATGGGCAGGCGACAAAGCGTTCTGCCGTCAGAGCCGCACGGTCCCAGTAACCGCGCGCCAACCCCGCACCCGCGACATACAACTCGCCCGTCACTCCTGACGGCACCGGCTGCAAGAACGCGTCCAGCACGAACACGCGCCGATTGCCGTAAGGCCGCCCGATGGGCAGCACCGCATCCACGGGCTCACCCGGCCTCCACACCCGCCAGGTCGCGCACAACGTCGTCTCCGTCGGCCCATACAAGTGCCGTACGACGACATCGGGGCACGCTTCCCGCACCCGCGCCACCGACCGGGCGGGAACCACATCCCCACCGGTGAGCACCTCACGCAACCCCGCGAAACACCCCGGCGCCTCCTCCGCCAACACCCGGAAAGATCCCGCCGTCACATGCACCGCAGTGCCCCCACCCGCAACATGCTCACGAATACGGGGAGCGTCCACCACGCCCGGTTCCGCCACGACAACCCGCGCCCCGGCCACCAGCGGCACCCACACCTCGAACAACGACACATCGAACGCGTGCGGAGCATGCATCAACACCACGTCGTCAGACCCGACCTGCCAGCCCGACTCACCCACCAAAGCAGCGACACTGCCGTGCGGAACCGCCACACCCTTCGGCACACCAGTCGACCCGGACGTGTACATCACATACGCGACATCATCGGCGTCCACCGGGACCAACAGACCACCATCACGGACCCCGTCCGCGGCCCGCAGATCATCCACCACCAACACCGCACCCGCGTCGGACACCACGTAGGCAATCCGCTCCGCCGGAGACCCCACATCCACCGGCACATACGCGGCACCCGCACGCCACACACCCAACAACACCGCAACCAACTCAGGCGACCGCTCCAACACCACTACAACCCGATCACCCCGACCCACACCCACACCGGCCAAGTACGCCGCCCAACGCCCCGACGCCTCCCACAACTCCCCATACGACAGCGCACGTTCACCACCAACCACCGCCACCCCATCCGGCACGGCCAACACCCGCCCGCGGATCAACTCCGGGACCATGCCGCTCGGAGCCGCGTCCCCGGACGCCCCGCCCCAGCCCTCCACGACAAGGCCCCGCTCGGGTGCGTCCAGCACTCCTACGCGCCCCACCGCCGTGGACGGATTCTGCGCCATCTGCTCCAACACCCTTACCAGCCAGCGGAATACGGACTCCGCCGTCGCACGGTCGAAGAGGTCCGGCCGGTAGTCCAGCTTGAAGAGCATCCGGTCGCCGGGGGCCGCCACCAGCGTGAGGGGGTAGTGCGCGGTCTCCTGGCCGGGGGCGACGCTCAGGGCGAGGGCGCCGGGGGCGGTCGGCTCGGTCGGGGGGCTCGGGTAGTTCTCGTAGACGAGGAGCGTGTCGAAGACAGCGCCGGGGCCGACGGACTGCTGAAGCTCCGGCAGTCCGATGTGCTGATGCGTCATCAGGGCAGACTGACGCTGCTGGAGTTCGGCCAGCATGCGCACGACGGACTGCGCGCCGTCGAGCGGCACCCGCACGGGCAGGGTGTTGATGAACAGACCGACCATCGACTCGACGCCGGGTATGTCCGCGGGACGTCCGGCAACGGTGGCGCCGAACACCACGTCGGTACGGCCGGTCAGACGCGCAAGGACCAACGCCCAGGCGCCCTGCACCACCGTGTTGAGGGTCAGACCGTGGCCGCGGGCGAGCCGCACCAGGCTCTCGGTCAGGTCTTCCGGGATGTCCCTGATCAGGCTCTCCGGGGTGGCGGGTGCCCGGCCCGCGTCCGCCGGTACCACCAGCGTGGGTTCGTCCGCGCCGGCCAACTCCTCCTGCCAGGCGGCTCGGGCGGCGTCCTTGTCCTGCCGGGACAGCCACGCCAGGTACTCACGGTAGGACGTCACGGGTGCCAGGACCGACGCGTCGCCCCCAGCGGCGTACACCTCGGACAACTCGTTCAGCAGGACCGGCATGGACCAGCCGTCCATCAGGAGGTGGTGGCTGGTGACCACCAGGCGGTGCCGGTCCGCGCCGAGCCGGATCAGCAGCAGTCGCAGCAGCGGCGCCGCCGCGGGATCGAACCGCTGGTCCCGCTCCCGCGCGGCCAGCTGTTCCGCCTCGGCCGAGGCGTCCGTCTCCGCGAGCTCCGAGAGATCCGCCTCGCGCCAGGGCAACTCCGCCTCGCGCGCGATGACCTGAACCGACGCGCCCGACTTGCGCCGACGGAAACCGGCCCGCAGCGCCGCGTGCCGGACCAGGAGCGCCTCCCACGAGACCCGCAGCCGGTCCGCGTCCAGCGGTCCGGCCAGGTCGACCATGCGCTGTCCCACGTAGACATCGGGTCCCTCGTCGTCGAAGGCGGCATGGAACAGCAGGCCGGCCTGCAACGGCGACAGCGGCCACACGTCCTCGACAAGGGATCGGGTCATCGCTTCTCTCCTCAGAGCACATTGCTTCGAGCACGTACGGGATCGAGCGGTCAGGGCATGCCGACGGGGGGCTAGGAGATGTCGTCGCCGAGTTCGGCTTCGAGTGCGTCGACCTCGTCCTGCCCGAGGTCGAGGAGGGGGAAGTCGGAGGACGTGTGGCCGCCGGCCGTGGGGTCGGCCGTGTGTGCGGCCAGGCCACCGAGCAGGTCGAGCCAGGCCCGGCCGAGGCGTTCGACCGCGGCGTCGCCGAGGATCCGGTCGGCCCAGCTCAGCATGACGGTGATCGTGGGGCCGTCGGCGGTGTCCACGACGACAGCCCCCGCTTCGAGGACGTGCTGGGCGGGCAGGTCCGGGCCGACGGAGCCGCCGATCGCGGTGTCTCCGGTCATCTGCCAGGCGGCGGGCGGGAGTTCACCGGTTCCGGTCGCGCTGAAGCGGCCCAGGTAGTTGAAGCCGATCTGTGGACTGGGCAGCGCGGCGAGCACCGGTCCCGTCTCCGGGTTGAGGTGCCGCAGCAGCCCGTAGCCGAGACCGTCACCCGGTACCGCCCGCGCCTGCTCCTTCACCACCTTCAACAGCACGCCGGCCGCCGGACCACCGGCCGGCACGTCGTCCAGGTCCACCCCGCCGAGCTCGAACCGGAGCGGATGCGTACGGGTGAACCAGCCCACCGTCCGCGATAGATCCAGCCCCTCCACCGACTCCCTGCCATGGCCCTCCACGTCCACCAGAACCCCGGTGGAACGGTCCTCGCGCCACCGCGTCACGGCTCCGGCGAGTGTCGACAGGAGCACCTCGTGCACACCGCAGTGGAAGAGGGCGGGCGTCCGGCCCACCAAGGTGACGGCATCCCGGACGGGTACGGTCCATGAGCGGTGGCGCATCGCCTCGGCCGTGTCCCGGGCGGGGTCCAGTGCCGCCGCGCCGATCCGTGGTTCGGGCCGGCCGAGCAGCCTCGTCCACTCTTCGGTCTCACCGGTCCGGCTCACGCCGGTGGCCTGCTCCGCGAGGTGGCCCGCCCACCGCCTGAACGAGGTCGCCACGGGATCGAGTTTCGGCTCGCTCCCCGCCGCGACCGCCTCGCAGGCGAGCCGCAGGTCCGGCACGAGGATCCGCCATGAGACCCCGTCCACCACCAGGTGGTGCGCCACGAGCACGAGCCGTCCCGTCCGCCCCGGACCTGCGTCGACCCACACCACCTGGGCCATCACGCCCGCCGCCGGGTCAAGCCGCTCGACTGCGCCTCGCGCCGCCTCCCGCGCGATTCCGTCCAGCGAGTCGGCCGAGGCGTAGGTGGCGTCGGCACGCGTGACGAGCACCCCGGCGTCGACCGCACCTCGGGCACGGACGAGCAGCTGGGGGCCGTTCTCCCTCCGCACCACCACGGAACGCAGCACGTCGTGGGTGTTCATGACCGCGTTCCACCCGGCGGTCAGGACCTCCCGGCCAAGGCCGGCCGGGGCACCGAGGACCGTCCACTGCGCGAAGTGCGGGTGAATCGCGTGCTCACCGAGCGCCCGCATGACCGGCGTCCAGGGCACCTCACCCACGCCCGCGTCCCGTGCGGGTGCGTTCGGGACCACGAGCCGGGCCACGGCCGCGACCTTTGCCGGGGTCTCGTACTCGAAGACGTCCTGCGCGTTGAAGAGCAGGTGGGCACGGCGGGCCCGCGCCGCGAGCTGCATCGACATGATGGAGTCGCCGCCGAGCTCGAAGAAACTGTCCTCGACACCGACCCGCTCCAGCCCCAGCACCTCGGCGAACAGCTCACACAACACACGCTCGGCATCGGTGCGCGGCGCCCGCTCGGTCACCTTGCCGGCGAAATCCGGGGCGGGCAGAGCAGCCCGGTCCACCTTGCCATTACGAGTCACCGGCAGCCCGTCGAGTACCAGAACAGCGGCCGGCACCATGTACTCCGGAAGCCGCTCGGCCAGATACGTACGGACCGACGAGCCCTCCACCACCTGGCCGTCCGCCACCACATAACCGATCAGACGACGCTCACCCGGAACGTCCTCACGAGCCACCACCACCGCCTGGGACACGGCCGGATGCGCGGACAACACCGCCTCGACCTCACCCAACTCCACACGGAAACCCCGGACCTTCACCTGCGCATCCGCGCGGCCGACGAACAGCAACTCACCGGTGGCGGCGACACGGACCAGGTCTCCGGTGCGATACATCCGCTGCCCCGCAGCGAACGGGCAGGCGACAAAGCGTTCTGCCGTCAGAGCCGCACGGTCCCAGTAACCGCGCGCCAACCCCGCACCCGCGACATACAACTCGCCCGTCACTCCTGACGGCACCGGCTGCAAGAACGCGTCCAGCACATAGGTCCTCCGGTCGGACAGCGGGCGTCCGATGGGCAGGACCGAAGCCGCGGCATCACCGGGAGCCAGCACATGCCAGGTCGCGCACAACGTCGTCTCCGTCGGCCCATACATGTGCCGCACGACCACGTCCGGGCACGCCTCCCGCACCCGCGCCACCGACCGCGCGGGAACCACATCCCCACCCGTCAACACCTCACGCAACCCCGCGAAACACCCCGGCGCCTCCTCCGCCAACACCCGGAACAGACCAGCCGTGACATGCACAGACGTCACACCCGCAGCCACAAACTCACGAACGCGAGAAGCATCCACCACGCCCGGTTCCGCCACGACAACCCGCGCCCCGGCCACCAGCGGCACCCACACCTCGAACAACGACACATCAAACGCATGCGGAGCATGCATCAACACCACATCGTCACACCCGACTTGCCAGCCGCTCTCACCCACCAGAGCCGCGACACTGCCGTGCGGAACCGCCACACCCTTCGGCACACCAGTAGAACCAGACGTGTACATCACATACGCGACATCATCCGCATCCACCGGGACCAACAGACCACCATCACGCACCCCCTCAGCGGCCCGCAGATCATCCACCACCAACACCGCACCCGCGTCCGCCACCACGAACGCAACCCGCTCCGCCGGAGACCCCACATCCACCGGCACATACGCCGCACCCACACGCCACACACCCAACAACACCGCAACCAACTCAGGCGACCGCTCCAACACCACTACAACCCGATCACCCCGACCCACACCCACACCGGCCAAATACGCCGCCCAACGCCCCGACGCCTCCCACAACGCGCCGTAGGACAAAGGACGTTCACCACCAGCAACGGCCACCGCATCCGGCACGGCCAACACTCGCCCGCGGATCAACTCCGGCACCGACACCCCACCGCGCACCTCACCCGCCGGCACGCGCTCCGCGACCTCGGCCACCCCCACCCGTCCCACCACCACGGACGGATCGGCCACCACCCCCTCCAACACCCGCACGATCAGCCCGCCCAGCTTTTCTCCCACCGCCGCGTCGATCTGGTCGGGTCGGTAGGTCACGCCCACCCGAAGGCGTTCGCCGGGGAAGATTCCCAGTGAGACTGGGTAGTGCGTGGCCTGGCGTGATGTCTCGGTGGTCACGGAGAGCGCGTCCGGGGCGAGCGTCCGGCCGGGCGGCAGCGGGTAGTTCTCGTACACGAGGAGCGTGTCGAAGGCCGCGCCGCGGCCGACGAGTTGCTTCAGCTCCGTGAGCCCGATGTGCTGGTGGGCCATCAGTGCGGACTGGCGGTTCTGCAAGTCCCGGAGCATCTCCAGCACCGGCTGCGCGCCGTCGAGCCGTACGCGTACGGGCAGCGTGTTGATGAACAGGCCGATCATGGACTCGGCGCCCGGGAGTTCCGGGGGACGGCCCGCGACCGTCGCGCCGAACACCACGTCCGTACGCCCGGCGAGGCGCGCCAGGACCAGCGCCCAGGCCCCCTGCACCACCGTGTTCACCGTCAGACCGTGGGCACGGGCCAGCTCGGTGAGGGCCGTGGTCGTCGCCTCGGAGAGATGCGCGGAGACCCTTTTCGGCTCTTCCGCTTGCTCCGTAGGCGCTGTCGCCCCCACTCGCGTCGGCTCCGCCACGCCGGCGAGCTCCGCCTGCCAGGCGGCTCGGGCGGCGTCCTTGTCCTGCCGGGCCAGCCACGCCAGGTACTCACGGTAGGACGTCACGGGTGCCAGGCCCGAGGCGTCGCCTCCGGCTTCGTAGATCTCGGTGAGTTCTTTGAGGAGGACGGGGGCCGACCAGCCGTCCATGAGGAGGTGGTGGCTCGTCATCACCAGGCGGTGGCGGCGCTCGCCGAGCCGGATCAGGAGAAGTCGCAGCAGCGGGGGCTTCGCCGGGTCTATGCGGTGGGCGCGTTCACCGGCGGCCAGTCGCTCCGCCCGCGCCGACGCCTCCTCCTCCGCCAGGTGCGACACGTCCGCCTCGCTCCAGGGCAGGACGACCTCGCGGGTGATCATCTGGACAGCCTCACCCGTCCTGCGCCGCTGGAAGCTCGCGCGGAGCGCGGCGTGCCGGGTCAGGAGCGCCTCCCAGGAGGCGCGGAGCCGTGCCGGGACCAGGGGGCCGTCGACGGCCAGGACGTTCTGCACGGTGTAGACGTCGGGTCCGTGGCCGTCGAGGTCCGCGTGGAACAGCAGCCCTTCCTGGAGCGGCGAGAGGGGCCAGACCTCCGCGAGTGCGGACCCCTTCGCGGCCGTCGCGGGCCCCTCGGCGCGTGCCGCTGCTTCGGCGGGGGTTGACGAAGTCACCATGTCCGTCCTCCTTCGAGCTCTGCTGCTATCGCTTCGAACTGCTCGACCTCGTCCTGGGCGAGCTCGATGAGCGGGAAGTCGGACGGGGTGTGCCCGCCCGCCGCGGGGTGCGTGGTGTGTGCGGCCAGACCCGCGAGCAGGTCGAGCCAGAGGCGGCCGAGGCGGTCCGCGGCCGCGTCGTCGAGGACCGCGGGGTGCCAGGTGAGCGTGATGGTCAGTTCCGGGCCGTCGAGGGTGTCCCGTACGGCCGCGCTCGCTTCGAGCGCGTGCAGGGTGGGCATGGCCGGGTCGGAGGAGCCGCCGATCGCGTCCTGGCCGGCCATCTGCCACGGTGCGAGGGCGCCCTCGCGGCTTCCCGCGGGGAAGCGGCCCAGATAGTTGAACCCGATCCGGGGCACGGGCAGTGCGGCGAGCACCGGGCTCGTGTCGGGGTTGAGGTGGCGCAGCAGCCCGTGGCCGAGGCCGTCGCCGGGCACCGTGCGTGCCTGTTCCTTGACGGCCTTCAGCAGCGTTCCCGCGGCAGGTCCGCCCGCCAGGGCGCGGGTCACGTCGATGGCGGCCAGATCGAGGCGGATCGGGTGCACGCTGGTGAACCAGCCCACCGTGCGCAGCAGATCCGCGTCGCCGACCGGCTTGCGCCCGTGCCCCTCGACGTCGAGAAGGATCGTTCCGTCAGAGACGGTCCGTGTGTGCGTACCCGCTCCGTGAGCGACAGGGCGACCGGGGACGGCCCCTGCGCCGCTGCCGGACCGCCCGTGCACTACCGCGCCGGCGAGCGTGGCGAGCAGCACCTCGTGCACGCCGCAGTGGAACAGCGCCGGGGTGCGGCCCGTCAGCGTGGCGGTCTGCTGCGGGGGCACGACCCACGAGCGGTGTCGTTCGTCCGCCGCGACATCGCGCTCCGGATCCAGCTCCCGTGCCCCCAGCGGAGGCTCACGGGTGTCGAGCACGCGGGTCCAGGCGTCCAGTTCCGCGACCCGGTGCCGCGCGGCCGCCTCCTGGGCGAGCAGCCGCGACCACCGCCGGAAGGACGTGCCGACCGGGTCGAGTCGAGGCCGCCGTCCGGCCGCGGCCGCTTCGCAGGCGGTCCGCAGGTCCGGTACGAGGATCCGCCACGAGACGCCGTCGACCGCCAAGTGGTGGACGACCAGGGCCAGTCGGCCCACGCGTCCGGCGCCCGCGTCCACCCATGCCGCCTGGAGCATCACCCCGGACCTCGGTTCGAGGCGCAGGTCCGCCTCCCGTGCGGCGCGGTCCGCCAGCTCCTCCAGCTCCTGGGCGCTCGCCCCGGTCGCGTCGATGCGGGTGATGAGGCCGGCGGCGTCGACCGAGCCGCGGCGGCCCACGACGAGTCGGGGCCCGGTCCCGTCCGCCTCGGTACGGGCGCGCAGCATGGCGTGCGTGTCCAGCAGCGCCCGCAGGCCCGCCGTCAAGGTGTCGGCGTCGAGGTCCGGCGGGGTTCCGATCACCATCCACTGGGTGAATCCGGGGCCCATGGCCGCCCGCTCCCCCAGGGCCCGCATCACGGGCGTCCAGACGATCTCGCCCTCGTCCGCGTCGCCGTCCGCTCCGTGCGGCGTCCTGTCGCCGAGTCGGACGACCCGGGCCAGCGCGGCGGGTGACCTGTGCTCGAACACGTCCTGGGCACCGAAGAACGCCCCCGCCCGGCGCGCCCTGCTCACCAGTTGCATCGAGGTGATCGAGTCGCCGCCCAGCGCGAAGAAGTTGGCGTCGGCGCCGACGTGCTCAAGGCCCAGGACTTCGGCGAACGTCGCGCAGAGGATCTCCTCGGCCGCGCCCCGGGGAGCCCGGCCGGAGCTCAGCTCGGCGAAGTCGGGGGCGGGCAGGGCCGTGACGTCGACCTTCCCGTTGTGGGTGGCCGGCAGCGCGTCGAGGGCGAGGACGGCCGCGGGCACCATGTGGCCGGGCAGTTCCTTGGCCGCGTACGCCCGTACCAGCTCGGGGTCGACGCCGCCCGAGCCGCGCGGCACCACGTAGCCGACGAGGCGTCGTTCGCCCTGGCGGTCCTGCCTCAGGACGACGACGGCGCGGCCCACCTCGGGGTGCGCGGCGAGCGCCGCCTCGATCTCTCCGGGCTCCACCCGGAACCCGCGCACCTTCACCTGTGCGTCGGCCCGCCCCGCGTAGCGGAGTTCGCCGTCGCCCGTCCGGCGCGCGAGGTCGCCCGTCCGGTACATCCGCCGCCCGGGGGCGAACGGGCAGGCCACGAAGCGCTGTGCCGTCAGGCCCGGCCGGCTCAGGTAGCCGCGTGCGAGGCCGTCCCCGGACACGTACAGCTCACCGACCGCGCCCGGGGGCACCGGGTGCAGGAAGGCGTCCAGTACATACGCCCCTGTACCGGCGATGGGGCGGCCGATCGGCGGTGTGCCCGGGGCGTCGCCAGGGTGCCCGAGCGGGCGGCTCACTGTCGAGGCGACCGTCGCCTCGGTCACCCCGTACTCGCTGTACACCTCGCGGCCCGCCGTCCACTGCCCGCGCAGATCGTCCGGCAGGGGTTCACCCCCGACGACGAGCACCCGCAGCGATGTCAGCTCCTGCGGCGGGAGTTGGGCGAGGACGGTCGGGGTCATCGCGACATGGGTGACGCGCTCGGCGCACATCAGCCGGACCAGGTCCTCGCCGCTCGCGTGGTGTTTCGTCGCAGGCGCGAGGACCAGTCGGCCGCCCGCGCACAGCACCGGCCAGATGTCCGCCATCGACACGTCGAAGCTCGGCGGGACCAGTTGCAGCACCGCGCTGTCGGCGCCGATCCGGTAGCGCTCCAGACGGTCGGCGACCAGGTTGCGCAGACCGCGGTGCGGGACGACCGCGCCCTTGGGGGTGCCCGTGGAACCCGAGGTGTAGATGATGTACGCCGCGTGGTCGGCGGTCAGCGGCCGGGGGTGACCGTGATCCGGCACAGGGGCTTCGGCGCGGGCGGTCGCCACCTCGGCCGCCGCGGTGTCGTCCACGACCTCGTCCACGACCACGAGACGGCCGTTGAAGTCCGGCGGTACGGCGTCGCGGGCCGCACTCGTGCACACCAGGACCGGAGGCGCGACGTCGCCGAGGATCAGACGCATCCGCGCCTCGGGAAGTCCCGGGTCGACGGGGACGTACACCCCGCCGGCCGTCGCCACCGCGAGGAGGGCCACCACCAGTTCCGCCGAACGGTCGGCGACGACGGCCACCCGGGTCTCCGGGGCCACGCCCGCCCGCACGAGGCGGCGAGCAAGTCCCGCCGAGCCGACGGCGAGTTCGCCGTACGTCAGCGTCCGGGCGCCGTCCACCAGCGCCACCGCGGTGGGCGTGGCCGCGGCCTGCCGGGCGAACAGTTCCGGCACCAGATCCGACGACCGTGCCGGCTCCCCGGCGCCCACCCGGCGCGCGTGTTCCCGTGCGGTGGTGCCGGACTGTGCCGCGACCTGCGCGCGTTCCGCCGCGCCGAGCACGTCGAGCCGTCCCACCGGCGTCGACGGATCCGCCGCCATCTGTTCCAGGGCCCGGATCAGCGATGCCACCACCGACTCCCCCCGGGCCCGGTCGACCACGTCCGGCCGGCAGACGAGATGGCCGCGCAGCCGCTCGTCGGGCATCACGATCAGGGCCATCGGATAGTGACCCCGGTCCTGCGGGTCGCCGACAGTACGTACGCTCAGGGAACCGCCGGATCCCGTCCCCCGAGGGCCGACGCCCGCCCTTGCCCCGGGCGTACGAGGAAGGTTCTCGTACACCACGAGCGTGTCGAACTCCGCGCCAGCCCCGACCAGTTGGTGGATCTCCCGGAGCCCCAGATGCTGCCGGGCCATCAGCGCGACCTGCCGGTCCCGCAGGTCCGCCAGCATTCCGGCGACCGGCTGCTCCGCTGCCAGACTCACCCGTACCGGCAGCGTGTTGAGAAACAGACCGACCGCCGACTCGACCCCGGGAAGTTCCGCCGGCCGGCTCGCCACCGTGGCGCCGAACACGACGTCCGTGCGCCCCACGAGGCGGGCGAGGACCAGCGCCCAGGCGCCCTGCACCACGGTGTTCACGGTCACACCCTGCGAGCGCGCCAACTCCGCCACCGCGCCCGTGAGTTCATCGGACAGCTCGAAGGACACCGGCTCCGGAACCGCCTGCGTCCCAACCCCTTCGGGTGCCACCAGCGTGGGTTCCGCCACGCCGTCGAGTTCGGCCCGCCACGCCTCGCGCGCCGCCTCCTTGTCCTGCCGGGACAGCCACGCCAGGTACTCCGTGTACGAGGTGACGGGTGCGAGCGCCGAGGCGTCGCCACCGGCCGCGTACACCTCGGACAGCTCTGCGAAGACGACATCCGTGGACCAGCCGTCCACCAGCGCGTGATGGACGGTGACGACCTGGCGATACCGGTCCGCGCCCAGACGTATCAGCAGCAGCCGTAGCAACGGGGCGTCCCCGAGATCGAACCGCTCCATCCGCTCGGCATCGGCGAGCCGCGCCAGCTCACCGGGTACGGCGTCCGGCGCGAGCCCCGTCAGATCGGCCTCGCGCCAACGTGGCTCCACGTAGGACGCGATGACCTGCACCGTCTCGCCGGACGCGCGCTGGTGGAAGCTCCCGCGCAGTACCGCGTGCCGGGCGAGGAGCGCCTGCCACGAAGCCCGCAACCGGTCCACGTCCAGCGGACCGTCGAGCGCCAGCATCCGCTGGCTCGCGTACACGTCGGGACCCCGCTCGTCGAACGTGGCATGGAAGAGCAGCCCCTCCTGGAGGGGTGACAGCGGCCAGACGTCCACCATGTCCGGCACCCGGTCCCGCAGTTGCTCCGCGTCCTCCTCGTCCAGATCCGCCAGGAGTGACCCGGCGCGCCGGTCACCGGCCGGCCCCGTTTCCTCGGCGCGCGCGGCGACCGCGGCCAGGCGCGCCGGCGTCCGCTGCCGGAACACGTCCTCCGCCGTGAAGAACAGACCCGCTCCACGAGCCCGCGACGCCACCTGCATCGACATGATGGAGTCGCCGCCGAGCTCGAAGAAACTGTCCTCGACACCGACCCGCTCAAGCCCCAGCACCTCGGCGAACAGCTCACACAACACACGCTCGGCATCGGTGCGCGGCGCCCGCTCGGTCACCTTGCCGGCGAAATCCGGGGCAGGCAGAGCAGCCCGGTCCACCTTGCCGTTACGCGTCACCGGCAGCCCGTCGAGTACCAGAACAGCGGCCGGCACCATGTACTCCGGAAGCCGCTCGGCCAGGTACGTACGGACCGACGAGCCCTCCACCACCTGGCCGTCCGCCACCACATAGCCGATCAGACGACGCTCACCCGGAACGTCCTCACGAGCCACCACCACCGCCTGGGACACGGCCGGATGCGCGGACAACACCGCCTCGACCTCACCCAACTCGACGCGGAAGCCCCGGACTTTCACCTGCGCATCCGCGCGACCGACGAACAGCAACTCACCGGTGGCGGCGACACGGACCAGGTCTCCGGTGCGGTACATCCGCTCCCCCGCAGCAAACGGGCACGCCACGAACCGCTCAGCCGTCAACGCCGGACGATCCCAGTAACCGCGCGCCAACCCGGCGCCGGATACGTACAGTTCGCCCACCGTGCCGGGCGGAACCGGCTGCAGAAACGCGTCCAGCACATAGGTCCTCCGGTCGGACAGCGGACGTCCGATGGGCAGGACCGACGCCGCGGCATCACCGGGAGCCAGCACATGCCACGTCGCGCACAACGTCGTCTCCGTCGGCCCATACATGTGCCGCACGGCGACATCGGGGCACGCTTCCCGCACCCGCGCCACCGACCGCGCGGGAACCACATCCCCACCGGTGAGCACCTCACGCAACCCCGCGAAACACCCCGGCGCCTCCTCCGCCAACACCCGGAAAGATCCCGCCGTCACATGCACCGCACTCACTCCGCGCCGCACGTAAGCGCGCATCCGCTGCGCATCAACGGCCCCTGGCGAGGCCACCATCACCTGTCCGCCGACCGCCAAGGGCACCCACACCTCGAACAACGACACATCAAACGCATGCGGAGCATGCATCAACACCACGTCGTCACACCCGACTTGCCAGCCGCTCTCACCCACCAGAGCCGCGACACTGCCGTGCGGAACCGCCACACCCTTCGGCACACCAGTAGAACCGGACGTGTACATCACATACGCGACATCACCGGCATCCACCGGGACCAACAGACCACCATCACGGACCCCGTCCGCGGCCCGCAGATCATCCACCACCAACACCGCACCCGCGTCCGCCACCACGAACGCAACCCGCTCCGCCGGAGACCCCACATCCACCGGCACATACGCGGCACCCACACGCCACACACCCAACAACACCGCAACCAACTCGGGCGACCGCTCCAACACCACTACAACCCGATCACCCCGACCCACACCCACACCGGCCAAATACGCCGCCCAACGCCCCGACGCCTCCCACAACTCGCCGTAGGAAAAAGGACGTTCACCACCAGCAACGGCCACCGCACCCGGCACCGACACCACCCGCTCAGCGATCAACTCCGGCACCGGCCGAAAGGGGCGGAGTCCCTCCGGGACCGGAGGCTGAGACAAAGTGGGATCCGCCTGGCCCATCACCGTTCTCCCTTCATTCGGCGGCCCTGATGCGGGCCACCGCCGCCCAGGACAGGCCCCCCGCCGAGCACCGGGCCCCCGCCGAGCACGGGCCCGCCGCCAAGTACGGGGCCACCGCCGACGACCGGCCCCCGGAGGACGGGTTCTTCGTCGGGGGCGTCGGCGCCCGAGCCGTTCATCCCGGTCCTGTTGAACTGGGTGTGGTACAGCTCGGCGTAGAGCCCGCCGGCCGCGAGGAGTTCCTCGTGCGTGCCGCGCTCGCGCACCCGGCCCCCGTCGACGACCAGGATCTGGTCGGCCTCGCGGATGGTGGACAGACGGTGTGCGATCACGACGGAGGTCCGGTCGCGCAGCGCGGTCTTCAGCGCGCGTTGGATGGCGACTTCGGACTCGGAGTCCAGGTGCGCGGTGGCTTCGTCGAGCACCACGACCGAGGGAGCCTTCAACAGCAGCCTGGCGAGGGCCAGTCGTTGCTTCTCGCCGCCCGAGAGCCGGTAGCCGCGGTCGCCGACCACGGTGTCGAGGCCGCTGGGCAACGAGCGGATCAGCTCGCCGATCTGGGCGGCGTCACAGGCCTCGATCAGCTGCTGCTCGGTGGCCTCGGGGAGTGCGTACAACAGGTTCGCGCGGATCGTGTCGTGGTAGAAGTGCGCGTCCTGACTCACCACGCCGACGACTTGGCGCAGTGAGTCGAGGGTGACCTCGCGCAGGTCGTGGCCGTCGATCCGCACGCTCCCCGAGGTGGGGTCGTAGAGGCGGGAGACGAGGTGGGTGGTGGTCGTCTTGCCGCCGCCCGACGGTCCGACGAGGGCGGTGAGCTTGCCGGACGGGACCCGGAAGCTCATGTCGTGGAGGACCTCCGGGGTCTCCTTGGCCCGTTCGGCCGGGGAGAGCACGTTGGACTCCAGGGAGGCCAGGGACACGTCACTGGCGCGCGGATAGCGGAAGGACACGTTGTCGAACTCGATCTCGGGTGCGGGTCCGCTGCCCGGCGCGGGCAGTGCCTTCGCGTCCGGCCGTTCGGTGATGAGGGGCTTGAGGTCGAGCACCTCGAAGATCCGGTCGAAACTGACCAGCGCGGTCAGCGCGTTGGACTGGAGGCTGGACAGCTGCGTGATGGGTCCGTACAGCCGGCCGAGCAGGGTGGCCAGCGCCACCAGGGTGCCGATGCGGAAGACGTCGTTGAGGACCATGCTGCCGCCGACGCCGTACACGAGCGCGGTGGTGAGGGAGGCGAGCAGCGCCATGATGATGAACGAGAGCCTGCTGTAGACCGTCCAGATGACGCCGACCTGCCGCACCTCGCCCGCGCGTGCCTCGAATGCGGCGGCCTCCTGGTCCGGGCGCCCGAAGAGTTTGGCGAGCATGGCTCCGCCGACGTTGAAGCGCTCGTGGATGATGCCGCCCAGCTCGCCGTTGGCCTGCATCTGCTCGCGTGAGTAGTGCTGCAGGCGCCGGCCGACGTAGATGCTGGGCACGATGAACAGCGGCAGCGTGAGCACGGCGATCAGGCTGATGAGCCAGGACAGGTAGAACATCTCGGCGAGGACCAGGGCCACGGTCAGCACGCTGGTCGCCGATGCGAGGAGTGTGGTGAGGGCCTGCTGGGCGAGCATGACGTCGCCGTTCAGGCGGCTGGAGAGCAGTCCCGTCTGGGTGCGGGTGAAGAAGGCCATCGGCTGCCGCTGCACGTGCTTGAACGCCTGGACGCGCAGATCGTGGCTGATGCCCTGCCCTATTCGGCCGGAGTAATAGCTCTGCACGAGTTGCGTGAGCGCGTCGAGAACGGCGAGCCCGGCGACGACAAGGGCGATCTCGGTGACAACTCCCGCGTCGTTCTTGAGTATTCCGTCATCGATGATCTTCTTGAGGAGCAAAGGCGTGGAGACCACGATGAGGGAATCCACCACGGTGAGCAGCAGAAGAAGGAGAAGCGCGTCCTTGTGCGCCTTCATATAGGTGAGGGATCGGCGCAGAGTGCCTGGCCGAAGGGCCTGCTTCCGGGACCCGGACTGCGGTCCTCCGAGGGTAGGCCCGCCAGGACCTTGGGTGATCAACACGCGACGGAAACCTCCTGCGTTTGAACCATTGCGGCGACTCCGCTCACTCCCGGACCATACCGGCGGTCAATTCCCGTCAACCAGGGCAGAGTTGGGCAGCGCAATGCCCGAAAATGGGAATGCTTGCCCGCGCGCGTCGACATCGCACGCGCGGGCAGCGGATTCAGTTCCCACCGTCCAACCGACCGAATTGCCCACTTGGACGCGGGGGTGTTCGTGACACCACTGCACGAAAACGCGTGACAGGAACCGTTGGCGTACCGACAGGCCCGGACAGAAGCCCTTACGCCGTTTCGGCGACCTTGCGCTGCATACGCAGCGCGGCGTCCGTCCACATCTGCGCGCAGTCGTTGGCCAGACAGGCCACGATCTCTCCGCAGTGCGGCGGCACCTTGTCGATGATCCTGTCCCACTCCGCCATGCTGATCGTGTGCATGGCGAGCAGGCGCAGCAGCAGGCGTCCGGTCTCGCTGAACCGCAGCGCCGGGTCCGCTTTGAGGCGCCCCACGATCGCGGCACGGTCCTCGGCGGGTTCGCGGTCGGGTACGGCGGCAGGGCCCCGGCTGCCGTGCGGGGCGGCCGGGGGCTCGTGGCCCGTCTGCCTGCCGCGCTGCGGCAGCGGGTCCTCGCCCCGCCGCATCCGGTTGCGCACGTCACGCACGGTCTCCGGGGAGATGGCCGCGACGCGGGCGATCTGACGGAGTGACAGGTGAGGGTTCTCGCTGATGAGTTGACTGGCGACCCGGCGCCCCTCGTTGCCGTTCAGCGGACGCACCCGCCCGTCGTGGCCGATCCTGCTCTCCTCGGCGGGCCGGCCGCCCGGGTCCCGTCTGCGGATCTCCGCGACCGTCCCGGGAGCGATGCCGCTCACCGACGCGATCATCCGGTCCGACCACTGCGGGTGCGAGGCGATGATGCGTGCCGCCGCATGTTTGCGGTCCGCCGTCGTCAGCGGCAGACCGTGCGTGACATTGGATTCGACGGCCAGCACGAACGCGTCGGCCGCGTCCCCGTCGAAGTACTGCACCGCGATTTTGCGCTGTCCCCGTATTTCGGCGGCCCGTAGCCGGTGCAGGCCGTCGATGACCCGCCCGGTCGAGCGGTGCACGGTGATGGGCGGCAGTGGGTTCTGCGCCACCGCGAGCGCCTCGACGTGCACCGGATCGACTCCGGAGATGCGGGGTGAGTCGGCCGTCGACAGCGATGCGATATCCACTTCGACGACCATGGGATGGTCTGTCTGCACGTGCCTCGGTGTTGTCAACACCATTTCCCCCTAGTGATCCGACACCATCCGGGCAAGGAGAAGCAGCCGGTCCGCTCGAACCGGTGATCCGTGCTCTTGTGGACAGCGCCGACCGGCCCGCCGAGTTCCTGTACTCAAGGGCCGAGTGAACGTGACTGTGCTGCGCGGAAAGGCGTGTCCCCTACGCCCTCGTCAGCCGTCCTGAAACGATCGATCCATCAGCCGTGCGGAATGCGAAGCACGCATCCCGTCGATGGCGTATTTCGTTCCGCGTGCGGCGTCGAGATCCCCCCGTCGGGAATCCGTCGTCCAGCACACTCAACGGGATCTGCTCCCCTGCTGATCGAGCACGTTCACCCTAACAAGGCATATTCACAGCTGGTACCCCTGAACCGGCGCAGCGGAACAGCTCTTTCCACCCCTACCAGGTCCTGCCGGTGCCCCTCAATGGACGTGGCCCCCACCCCTAGAGGCCCTCGAGTACCGGATCAGCGGACCGCCGCATGCCCCCGAGGTGCCGGCTGGGCGAGAGTACGTCCCATCAGCGGCGACAGAATGGCGACGGCGTCGGCGAGTTCGGGAATCCCGGCCGGGGGCACGGCCTGGTCACCGTCGCACAGTGCCGTTCCCGGGTCGGGGTGCACATCGATCAGCACACCGTCCGCGCCGACGGCGAGGGCGGCCCGGGTGAGGGGCAGCACGAGGTCGCGGCGTCCGCCCGAGTGGGAGGGGTCCACGATCACCGGCAGGTGGGAGAGCCGCTGCACCACAGGGACGGCGCTGATGTCGAGGGTGTTGCGGGTGGCGGTCTCGAAGGTACGGATGCCACGCTCGCACAGCACGATGTCGAGGTTGCCGCGCTGCGCGATGTACTCCGCGGCCATCAGCCACTCCTCGATGGTCGCCGCGAAGCCGCGCTTGAGCAGCACGGGCCGGCCGGCCGCGCCCACCGCTTGGAGCAGCGCGAAGTTGTGCATGTTGCGGGTGCCGATCTGCAGCATGTCCGCGTAGCCGGCGACCAGTTCGACAGTGCCCGGGTCGATGACCTCGGTGATCACCGGAAGCCCGGTCTCCTCCCGCACCTCGGCGAGGATCCGCAGTCCGTCCTCGCCGAGTCCCTGATACGCGTACGGGGAGGTGCGCGGCTTGAACGCCCCGCCGCGCAGCAGCGCGGCCCCCGCCTGCTTTGCCATCCGCGCGGCGGCGAGGGTCTGCTCGGGGGTCTCGACCGCGCACGGCCCCGCGATCACGGTCAGGGTGTCCGGGCCGATGGGCACGCCCCCGACCCTGATCACGGAACGGTCGGGATGGTGTTCGCGGCTGACCAGCTTGTACGGCACGGAGATCCGCACGACGTCGAGCACGCCACGCCGGTTGGACAGGTTGAGGGCATCGAACGCGTCGACGTCTCCGACGAGGCCGACGATCGTGCGGGACACTCCGCGGCTGACGAACGCGTCGCCGCCGGCCGCGCGCACCGCCCGGACGATCGCGTCCACGTCCTCCTCAGTGGCCTCGGGGGCCATCACCACCACCATGGTTCTACTCCCGTCACTCGGGCAGACAGCGGACGACCAAGCGCTGATCGTGAATAGGTGCGGGCATTGCGGCAGACGCGGTTGCGGTGAACCCCCGGAAGGGGGCGCGCGGTTGCCGGCGGCCTTGCCGCTCACATCAACCGGGTCGGGAAACGAGATGACCGACCGCGGCTCGTCACGTCAACGGTAGGAGGGCCGGGGTCTTTCCTCAACGGCCCCCGGCCGCATTGTCCAACTGCTCAGTGACCGTACGGCCCCGGTGCGTGGCTGCGGGCGGCGGCGCCGCAAGGGGGATGCCGTGCCGGCCGGGTCGTTCCGTGCGTGCGAGGAACGCGACCTCCACCACGAGTCCGCCCTCCGGCCGGGCCCGTGCGACGATCACCGCGTTGTGGGCGCCGGCGATCGCGCGGACGATGGACAGACCGAGTCCGTGGTGGCCACCGCCGTCCATGCGGCCGAGCCGCTGGAAGGGCTCGAACAGCCGCTCCACGTGTTCCGGCGGCACCATGGGCCCCGTGTTGGACACGGAGACGACAGCGCGGCCGCCGTCGGTGCACGTGGTGATCTCCACCTGTCCGGCGGGGATGTTGTAGCCCATCGCGTTGTCGACGAGATTGGCCACCAGACGCTGGACCAAGGCGGAGTCGCCCCAGACGGGGGCGGGACCGATCATGGTCTGGAGCCGCAGGCCGCGCCTGGCCGCCTCCGAACGCGAGGTGCCCACGATCTGCTCCACGACGACGGACAGGTCCAGGGGTTCGTGGTGATCCAGGCCGCGCTCACTGCTGGACAGGGTGAGCAGCGATTCCAGGAGGCGTGCCTGCTGCTTGCTGATCTTCAGCAGCCGCTCGAAGTTCGACCTGAACGACTCCCGGGTGGCGTGCCGGTCGATGAGCGCCTCCTCCAGCAGCGCGTGCTCCAGGGTGAGCGGGGTGCGCAGTTCGTGCGCGGCGTTGGCGACGAACCGCTTGTGGGAGTCCAGGGCGCTCTCCAGGCGGCCGAGGAGTCCGTCGACCGTGTCGGCGAGCCCTTTGAGTTCGTCGTCGGGTCCGGCGACGGCCAGCCGTTCGTGCATGTTGCTCGCGGAGATGCGCCGGATGCTGTCGGTCATCGTGCGCAGCGGATGCAGCACCCGTCCGGCGACGAGCCAGCCGAGCACCATCGAGATCACCGCCATGATGCCCAGGGCGATCCCCGACTGGACCAGCAGATGGTGCACTTCGGCCTCGTGCTGCCACAGGGCCTGCCGGCGCAGTTCCTCCGTGAAGTCCTCGAGCTGCGCGGAGCCGCTGGGGTCCGGCCCCAGATAGAGGTTGCCCTGACCGTCCGGTGTCACCACGGGGTTGCCGGCGCCGCCGTCGAGGAGCACCAGATTCGCCGGGGAGCCGGTGACGAGCAGATAGGTGATCGCGAGGAGGACCCCGCCCGAGACGACGAACAGCGCCCCGTACAACAGGGTCAGACGCAGGCGCACCCGTCGGGGCATCAGGCGCCGGGCGTACGCGGAGATCGTGTCGATGAGCGGGGACAGACGCATGGCTGCCTCAAATCCGGTAGCCGCCCCGAGGAACGGTCTCTATGACGGGTGGGTCGCCGAGCTTCGGGCGCAGCCGGTTGATCGTCGCTTTGACGGTGGTGGTGAACGGGTCGGTCGCCTCGTCCCACACCCGTTCCAGGAGTTCCTCGGCCGACACCGCCCGGCCCTGGGCGGCCAGCAGGTACTCCAGGACCGCGAACTCCTTGGGGGTGAGGGCCAGTCGCACACCGGCCCGCGACGCGATCCGCTGGGCGGGGTCGAGCCGCAGATCGCCGTGGACGAGCACCGGAGGGACCGCCGGCTGGGAGCGCCGGGCGAGCGCCCGGATCCGGGCGACCAGTTCGGCGTAGGCGAACGGCTTGGGCAGGTAGTCGTCCGCGCCGAGGCTGAATCCCTCCACGCGGTGTGCGATCGTGCCGGACGCGGTGAGCATCAGGACGCGGGCGTGCACGGGCTGGCTGGCGAGCGCGCTGCAGACGTCGTCGCCGTGTACGCCTGGCAGGTCCCGGTCGAGGACGACCACGTCGTAGTCGACCACGGTCGTGCGGTCGAGGGCGTCCGAGCCGTCGTAGACGACGTCGACGGCCATTCCCTCCCTGCGCAGCACCCTCGCCACGGAATGCGCCAGCTCGGCGTGATCCTCGACGACCAGTATCCTCATCGCCCACCCCTGGCGGAGCGCGTGATCGCGGGGGCAAGGACAGTGCGGCTGAGGCTGGTCATGGGGTGTCACGTTGCCCGATCACACGTCACACACCGGTCACAGCTCAGGTCGCGGCCCCCCGTCGACGCGCCTTCACGTTCGGTCCCCTGTTGTCGAAAGGGTACCCCCGGCTCCTCGCCGCGGTCACAGATTCTCGGACCTCGGTGTGACCGCCCGCCCCGTAGAACGGACGACCGGAGCGGCCACACCTGCCACACGACCGCGAGGACGAAGGGGAGTTGCCGGCATGCGCGAGTTGTTCTACGGCCTCCTCGTCCCGTGCGTCGCTGTGCGGGTCGCGGCCCGTGCCGTGCGGGCGCCACTCCTGGACGGTCGGTTCCTACACCGCTCGCAGACGGCCGCACACGCCGCCATGGACGTCCTCCTCACCGCCGCACGGGACCGAGACGGAGCTCAGGCGCGCCGCCAGGTCCGCTCGGCGCCGTACGGCGAGTTTGCGGTACGAGCGGGTGAGATGCTGCTCGACGGTGCTGATCGTGATGAACAGCTTCTCGGCGATCTGCCGGTTGGTGTACCCGTCGGCGGCGAGCGTCGCCACCCGCAGTTCCCCGTCGGTGAGTTCGACGGGGGCACCCCGGTTGCCGTGGGCGTTCCAGGGCCGCTCGTCGGTGGGGGACCCTGTTTCGGCCGCGGGCCTCGTTCTGGGCGCGGGGACACCGCACTCCCGCTCCAGCTGTTGGGCTTTGCGGGCCAGTGCCCGGGCTCTGCCGCCGTCTCCCAGTTCGCGGTGGGTCTGTGCCAGGTCGGCAATGGCACGGGCGAGCTCGAACCGGTGGCCGCGCTCCCGCAGGATCTCCACCGCCTCGTCGATGAGCGGCAACCGCTGCCGGGGGGTGAGCCCGCTCGCCATGACACGCAGCGAGACGGCGTGCACCCAGGAGCGACCGGGGCCGGCCAGCGCCAGTTGCTCCTCCGCCAGGTTCAGGGCACGCTCGTCGTCGCCGAGGGACAGATAGGCCTGGGCCGCGTCGGTCCGCCACGGTACGAGGGCGGGCAGGTCCAGGTTCCAGCGGGTCATCAGGTCCCCACAGGTGAGGAAGTCGTCGAGCGCGGCATAGGGGCGTCCGGCGACGAGGTAGTAGTGGCCGCGCGCCTGGAGATAGAGGAGTCCGTCGGTCGTCTGGAACGCCGGGTCCGGTATGGGCACGGCCAGTTGGGCGGCCGCCTCGTCGAGCCGCCCCAGAGCGGTGTTGACGTGGAGGGACGTGGTGACCGGCGAGACGACGGCCACGCCCCAGCCCTCGGCGGGCACCAGTGTGAGCGCGACGCGGGCCGACTCCTCCGCCGCGGCGAGCCGTCCCGCGCGCAGGTCCATGCGCGCCTTGGCGGACGACAGGAGCGCCTGCCACATCGGGACGCGGCGCTCGGTGGCCTCTTGGAGAAGGGTGTCGCACCAGAGCGCCGCCGTGTCCAGGCGGTCGGCGAGGACCAGCGAGCGCACGGCGACGACGAGCGCCGTCAGGGTGCTGTCGTCGAGGCGGGTGCTCTGCAGGATCTGCTCGGCACGGACGACCACGGCGTCCTCGGCTCCCTCGAGCACCGTTTCGATCAGGTTCGCCGTTCGCTGACGGAGGCCGCGCGCCAGGTCGTCCGTGGCCGCGGCGTCGGCGTGGCGGGTGGCGACGGAGCCCGGACGCCCCGGGTAGACACACGCGATCCAGCGACGGGTGCTGTCGAGCCCGGCCCCTTTGGTCCCGTCCGGGCCGGACGGCCCGCCGTGCTTCTCGGCGGAGCCCACGACGTCGAGGGCCTCGTCCACCTTGCCGAACCAGAGCAGTTGCCCGACGAGTTCGTCGACGTGCCGCGCGCCGAGCCGACCGCCGAGCGCCGCCGCGGTGAGCTCCGGCAGGTTCTGGGCGGCGGCGGAGGGATTGACGCGCCAGCCGGCCCGCGTCAGTTCCGCCTTGACCGCGAGCAACTGGCCTGCGTCGGCACCGGAGTCGCGTGCGGTGCGCAGGCAGGTGAGGGCGAACTCGATCTCGTCGTCGGCCAGGGCCCGTTGGGCCGCGTCGAGCAGGGTGCGCAGGGCCCACGGGGCGTCGACAGGTTCGGCCGCGACCAGGTGCCGCACCACCACGGTCGCCGCCGCGCCGTGTTCGTGCAGCACTTGGGCAGCCCGGGCTTCCAGGTGCGCGCGGTGCGCGGGTTCCATGCTCCTGAGTGCCGCGGTCCGGCCGGCTTCGTGGCGGAACCGGCCGTTGTCGAGCAGCCCTGCCTCGTTCAGGGCGCACAGACCCCGCTGCACGGCTTCTTGGGTGGTGCCCAGGACCTCCACCAGTTCGGCGAGCGATCCGTGGGAGCCGAGCACCGCGAGGCCCCAGACGGTGTGCCGGACCGAGGTGTCACTGCGGTAGACGGTGGCGGTCACCGCCTGCGCGAACGCGTCACCCGGTACGAGTGCGGCGGCGTCCGAAGTGCGCTGGTCCTCGATCAGAGCCTGCGTCAGCAGCGGGTTCCCGCCGCCCACACGGTAGAGGTCGGCCACGAGCTTCCGCCCCTGCCGCAGGTCCTGACCGAGGGTGGACACCAGGTCCGCCACTCCCTGCCGACGGAGGGGGCGGAGCCTGATATGCCGGACGCCGGACAGCCGCAATAAATCCACCTTCAATTGCTGCCTGTCGTCGGGAAATCCACTGTTTCCGGCCAGCACCACCAGAATTCGGCTGGTGTCGAGACGCCGGGCCAGATAGAGCAGACAATCAAGCGATTGACTGTCGGCGTGTTGCACGGCATCGACACTGATCACCACGGGCCTTTTCTCCGCCATTTTCAGCAGTGTCCCGCACAGCTCGGGAATCACGTTCATCGCCAGGGCCGGTGGCGCCTCCGGTGTGCCGTGCCGTTGTGCTTCCCTCGCGACGAGTTCTACAAGGCCGGTCGCGCGCTCGGCGTCGACCGCAGGCAGATCCGCGCCGAGCAGTAATTGCCCCAGCACTCCGAGGGGCAGGACTTTTTCTGTTTCCGATGCCGTGGCCTGCAGGAACAGTGCTCCGTTCGCGGTTGCCCGCGCACCGAAGGCACGCAGCAGCGCGGTCTTGCCGCTGGCCACCGCTCCGCTCACCCAGAGCACGCCTCCATGCCCGGCGCCGCAGGCGCCGAGCATGCTTTCCATAACAGATAGTTCTTCCGTTCGGTCCACCAAGTTCATAGGCCAGACTTCTCCCCCGTACCGACTGTGCCTCTCAAGCGGTCGGCCGGTCGACCGAATCTCATCCATCGACGCTGTCGGTCGCCTGTACACCCACTGTCCCAGATTCGAAAATCGAATACCACCGGCATTTGACTCATAAGATCGAATAACCGTCGGGAACGCGCCACAAATTTTGCGATCGGAGGTCGAAATTCCACATCCGGCACCCTTCTCCGAATTCCCCGCACACACCGATATCAATGGCCTTTTGAAGGCTTGGGGCAGCCCGTGGCTCTGTCGCACAGGGGCTGGTGGGGCGGTCGGGACGGCTGAGTCGCCACAAGGATGGCGCGATCGGCATGGCCGCCCAGGTTCCACTTGGCGAGAAGACACACCGCGCGTGTCCCGGAGTGGGGAGGCAGGGCAAGGCGGCTCGGGTTGGCGGCAGCGGAAAGCGATCGCCCAGCTTGGCCGGGTCCAGGCCTCTGCTGGTGCGGGCGCACGTGGTCAGCCGCTGCGGTCCGACGGCGTGGACGAGCAGCGGCGGCGGGTGACCGGCGGTGGCGAGATGCGCACACGGCTGGTGACCGCGCACGGTCTGGGCTGTCCCGCCATCCCGACGCATGGACCGAGCTGGATCCCTACCACTCGGCCTTCGATCGGGGTCTCCTGGGGAGAAAGAAGCAACCGCGCAGGCCAGAGATCGGCTCCAGCACCGTCCAGTGAGCGCTGCTTCAAACGCGGGCCCAAGGTAATAGAGGGATCAACAGTCTCCAGTGCGCCGCTCTTCGACAGCCCAAGATTTGTCTCAGCGGGTTCGCGGACGGCAAGGGAGTCTTGTCCCGACGGCTCCCCGTGGCTGATCTGCCATAACCTTCCGCCAACTCCAGCAGAGCAAGTGACTGGATCTCAGTGGTCGTGCGCGCCGACGTCCGGCGCCCTTCGGCCCGGGAGGAACACGTCCATGAGCCGCAGGCGACTGCTCGCGACATCCGCCGCCGTCCTCTCCGTACTGTCAGGCAGTCTCGGTACCGCCGCCGCCCACGCCGACACCGGCACCGGCACCGGCACCGGCACGGCCTTGTACGTCGACGACAACGACGCCGGCTGCAGTGACACCGGGCCCGGCTCCCAGGCGGTGCCCTTCTGCCAGATCCAGCCGGCTGCGGACGCGGCGGCGCCCGGGGACACCGTGTACGTGGCACGGAACACGACCCGGTACGCCCCGGTGACCATCAGGTCGGTCGGCACCGTGGACGAGCCCGTCGCCTTTGTCACGGATGATCCCGGCGACAACGCGCGGGCTACCCGCGCCGTCGTCCTGAGCAGCACCGCGACTCCGGCGATGACCTTTTCCGGTGCCCAGTACGTCGACCTGACCGGATTCAGCCTCTCGTCGACCGGGGGGAGCGCCTTGGTGGTTTCCCGGTCCCAGCACATCGCTTTCGACATGGGTGCGGCCACTACGGCTCAGGCGGCCCCCAGCACCGCGGAGGCGATCAGCGTGGACGGCTCGTCCTCCGGCATTTCGCTCACCCGCCTGCACATCGCCCCCGAGTCCGGGGGACCGGCCTTCGCCAGCGCGGCCGGAGCGCAGGACATCACGCTGGCCGACGATGTGACTCAGCTCGGCGGAGGCATCTCGGCCGCCGGCACCACGGGCATCCACCTGGCCGGAGACACCATCAGGTCGGTCTGCGGCAACGCCGTCAGCCTGTCCGACGGCAGCTCGGGGTCCGTGGAGAACACCGTCGTGCTCCCCGACTCGGCGACATGCTCAGCCCCTGGAACGCCTGCCGAGATCACGGTGGACGCCTCCTCCGCACCGCAGGTCACCGCGGACTACAACGCGGTCAACCCGCTGCCGACCGGCACCGACTACGACTGGGCGGGCACCGCGTACGCCACAAGCCAGGCGTTCCGCACCGGCACCGGCCAGGGAACCCACGACCTGGACCAGACGGATGTATCCCTCTCCACCACGTCCGGTGAGCCCTCGGAGCCCTCGCCGCTGATCGATTCGGCCGATGCCGACGCTCCCGGCGAGCTGTCCACCGACCTCAACGGAGCACAACGGGTCGACGACCCCCTCGTCACCGGCACCGACATCTATGACCGGGGTGCCGTCGAGTTCCAGGACCCGCTGGGCCTCGGCATAACCGGCCGCTCCTCCCAGGCGGTGTACGTCGGCGTACCGGTCACCTTCTCGGCCGCCTTCGTCAACCCGTGGTCGGACCCTCTCGACGGCTACAGCTACACGTTCGACTTCGGGGACGGCACCACGGCCACGTCCACCACCGGTAAGGCCACGCACACGTACACGCAGCCCACGACGACCACCAACATCTACGCCACGGTCACGGTGTACCGGCCGGACGGCAGCACAATGGGCACCGAGGTCAGTTACTCATTCTCCGTCAAGCCGGTTCCGCCGTTGACCGGGAACCTCACCTGCGCCACCGGCCCCGCTCTGCCGGACACCGCGGTCTGCCACTTCGACGCCTCCGGCTACAGCGGCTATCCGATCACCGGTGACCGGATCAGCTTCGGAGACGGCTCGGCGGCCGTCTCCGTCACGGGCTCCAAGGGTTATGCGCAGCACACCTACGCGGCGGCAGGCACGTACACCGTCACTCAGCAGCTCACCGACTCCGCCGGACGTACGGCCGCCGACACCACCCGGACCATCGTCGGCCCGGCCTACGTCGCCGTCAGCCCGAAGCGCATCCTGGACACCCGTAACGGGACCGGCGCCGCCGAGCGGCGGGTGGGTCCCGGCGGCGTGGTCCGTCTCAAGGTGCTCGGCACGGGCGCAGTCCCGGCCTCCGGGGTGACCGCCGTGACCATGAACGTCACCGATGCCGACGCCACCGCGAGCAGCTACGTCACGGTGTACCCGGACGGCACGAGCCGCCCGACCGCATCCAACCTCGACTTCACCGCCGGGCGGACCAACCCGAACCTGGTCACGGTCCGGGTGGGTGCGGGCGGCTACGTCGACCTGTACAACGCGCACGGCGACGTCGGCCTCGTCGCCGATGTCCAGGGCTACTTCACGACCAAGTCCATCACCGACAACGACCAGATGGGAAACTTCGCCGCGATCCCTCCGGCCCGGGTCCTGGACACCCGCTACGGCACCGGCTCCGCCACGGGGAAGGTCGCAGCCGGCAGCACGACGACCGTCACCCTGCCGAAGGAAGGACAGACGGGCGACACCATCGGCGCCGTCCTCAACCTCACCGTGACGGGAGGCACCGGCAGCGGCGTGGTCACCGTCTACTGCGGCAGCCGCCCGAGCACGTCCAGCCTCAACTACCGTGCCGGGCAGACCGTTTCCAACCTGGTCGTGACGAAGGTGTGCGGCGGCGGCAAGATCGAAATCCACAACAGCGGCGGACACGTCAACCTGATCGCCGACCTCCAGGGCCTGTACACCGACTACAACGCCGACGGCGTCAACGCCCCTGTCGGCAGCCCCTTCGTCCCGGCCGCTCCCACCCGCTTCCTCGACACCCGCAACGGCACCGGCGCCCCCGCCAGGCCCCTCGGCGCGGGCAGCACCCTCACCGTGAAGGTCGCCGGAGTCGGCGGCGTCCCGGTCGGCGCGACCGCCGTGCTGGTCAACCTCACCGGCGTCGGCCCGACCTCCGGAACCCACCTGACGGCGTACGGCGCCGGCAGCCTGCCGAACGTCTCCAACGACAACCTGAGCACCGGCGAGACCCGCCCGGTCCTGGCGGTGATTCCCGTCGACGCCGACGGCGACATCCATATCCACAACGCGAACGGATCACTCAACGTCGTCGCCGACCTCGAGGGCTACCTCGGCTGACCACGGACCCGCAGCGGATCTTGGCCGCGGCGACCGGCGTCCCCGGGATGCCGCTTGCGCAGACGTGGAGCGGCGGCGAGGACACCCGCGTCCACCGGTCCCTGCTTCACCGGTTCCTGCTTCACCGGTTCCTGCTTCACCGGTTCCTGATCCCACCCGGCACCGCGTCCACAGCCGGAACCCACCGGGCCGTGGACGCCCCTCTCCCCCTCCCGCGGAGTTGCACCATGCGTCTCCCGACCCACCGCCCCCGGTACGCCGCCGTGCTGGTCGTCGCCGCGCTGGCCCTGACCGGCTGTTCGACCGGGCACGACACCGACAGCGCCGCTTCGGCCGCCTCTTCGGGGACGCCCCCCACCGCGGACGCCTTTCCGAGCACCGCCGCCACCGCCACCAGCCCACAGCCCCGCCCGACGGGCATGGACCACTGGCCGACATACCCGGCTGCCAAGCAGGACGTGCCCACGGGCGTGAAGTCCGCGGTGATGGCGAAGGGCTACACCGGGCAGAGCTTCCTCGAGGAACTCGCGGCCGACTGGCACATCACCCTCGGAAAGCGGCAGAAGCTCACCTTCAGCGAGCCTGCCCGGCAGGTCGGAGGAGAGGCGCACCCGACGAAGAACAGCGCGTTGCAAGTGGCTGCCATCTGGGACCTCTCCGGCGACCTCAGGCAGTTCTACTGCTCGGCGACCGCGAACGCCCCCCGATACGAGGAGTTCCTGCGGGCCTGCATCGGTCTCGACCACCCGGGCTCCGACGCGAAGGCCGCCGCAGCCTGGCTGGATGGGGTGAAACCCCAGGTGGACAAGGCGTTCACCAAGGAGAAGGTGCCCATCACCAGCCCTCTTCTGCGCTCGGGCAACACCGCCGCCTATCTACGGAAGGGCGCCTACTCCCCGTCGGGCACCTATCAACTGGAGATCTTCGGCACCTCCGACGCCAGGAACTGACCCTCCCCTCCACCGTTCCACCGGCCCGGGAGACCGGGGTCACAGTCTCGTTGCGGGCAAGGTCACAGCCGTGCCCCCTGCTGCTCCTTTGGGGGTCTGGCCTAGCATCCGAGCATGACGGTCCTGCCTGACGACGGGCTCTCGCTGGCCGCCGAGTTCCCTGACGCGAACCTTGATCAGTGGCACAGCCTGGTGGCGGGTGTCCTGCGCAAGTCGGGCAAGGAAGTCTCCGGCGCGGCAGCGGAGGACGCCCTGTCCACCGCGCTCGAGGACGGGCTGCGCACCCGCCCCCTCTACACGGCGCACGACACCGCGCCCGACCCCGGCTTTCCCGGCTTCGCGCCCTTCGTGCGCGGCGCCCGCCCCGAGGGGAGTACCACCGGCGGCTGGGACGTACGGCAGCGGCACGCCGTCGCCGACAACAGCGCGGTCCTCACGGACCTGGAGAACGGTGTCACCTCGCTGTGGCTGGCGGCGGGTGAGGGCGGTATCCCGGTCGGGTCGCTCGGTGCGGTCCTCGACGGCGTCCACCTCGACCTCGCACCGGTCGTCCTCGACGCGGGCGGACAGTTCCAGGCCGCCGCAGAGAAGTTGTTGCGGCTCCACGACGAGCGCGGCACCGACGGCAAGGCCGTGCGCGGCAACCTCGGCGCCGACCCGCTGGGCCACGAGGCCCGTACCGGCGAGGAGTTGGACTTCGCCCATGTCGTCCCGCTCGCGCGGCGGTGTGCCGAGGAGTACCCGGGGCTGCGGGCGCTGACCGTGGACGCGCTGCCGTACCACGAGGCCGGCGGTTCGGCCGCGCAGGAGCTGGGCGCCTCGATCGCCACCGGGGTTGCCTATCTGCGGGCACTGACCGAGGCCGGGCTGAGTGTCGAACAGGCCTGCTCACAGCTGGAGTTCCGGTACGCGGCGACGGCCGACCAGTTCCTGACGATCGCCAAGCTGCGGGCCGCGCGCCGGCTGTGGGCACGGGTCGCCGAGGTCTGCGGGGCGCCCGGCGCCGGTGCGCAGGCACAGCACGCCGTGGTGTCGCCGGTGATGATGACCCGCCGCGACCCGTGGGTGAACATGCTGCGCGCGACGATCGCCACCCTGGCCGCCGGGGTCGGCGGCGCGGAGGCCGTCACCGTGCTGCCCTTCGACCACGCGCTCGGCCTCCCCGACGCGTTCGCGCGCCGGGTCGCGCGCAACACCTCGACGATCCTGGTCGAGGAGTCGCACCTGTCCCGGGTGATCGACCCGGCGGGCGGCTCCTGGTACGTGGAGCGGCTGACCGACGAACTCGCCGAGGCAGCCTGGCGGTTCTTCCGGACGATCGAACGCGACGGCGGCCAGGCGGCCGTCCTGCGCTCCGGCCGGATCCGCACGGACCTCGCGACGACGTGGGCGCAACGCTCCAAGAAGCTCGCCACCCGCCGCGAACCCATCACCGGCGTCAGCGAGTTCCCGCACCTCGGCGAGAAGCCCGTGGAGCGCTCCCCCGCGCCCGAGGCCCGGACCGGCGGTCTGCCCCGGGTGCGGCGTGACGAGGCGTACGAGGAACTGCGCGTCCGTTCCGACGCGCACCTCGCGGCGACCGGGTCCCGGCCCCGGGTCTTCCTGGCCGCGATCGGCCCCGCCGCCGCCCACACCGCCCGCCTGACCTTCGCCGCCAACCTCTTCCAGGCCGGCGGCGTCGAGCCCGTCACCCAGGGCACCTTCGAGGAGAGCGGCGCCACCGAGGCCTGCCTGTGCTCCAGCGACGCGCTCTACGAGGAGCAGGCCGAGGACCTCGCGGGAACCCTGAAGGCGGCCGGCGCACGGCACGTGTTCCTCGCCGGGCGGCCCGGGCAGTACTCCGGCGTGGACTCCTACGTCTTCGCGGGCTGCGACGCCGTCGCCGTGCTCACCGCCACCCTCGACCGCATGGGAGTGTCCTGATGACCGCCCCCGCCGGCCCTTCCATCCCCGACTTCACCGGGATCGAGCTGGGGGCCCCGGCCCCGGGCGGCGGTGCCGACGAGTGGCGTACGGCCGTGAAGGGCGCCACGCAGGGCGCCGAGCCCCTCTGGGAGACGCCGGAGGGTATCGAGGTCAAGCCGCTCTACACCGGCGCCGACCTGGAGGGCCTGGACTTCCTGGAGACGTACCCGGGTGTGGCGCCGTACCTGCGCGGCCCGTACCCGACGATGTACGTCAACCAGCCCTGGACGATCCGCCAGTACGCGGGCTTCTCCACCGCCGAGGAGTCCAACGCCTTCTACCGCCGCAACCTCGCGGCCGGCCAGAAGGGCCTGTCGGTCGCCTTCGACCTGCCCACGCACCGCGGTTACGACAGCGACCACCCGCGCGTGACCGGTGACGTCGGCATGGCGGGCGTGGCCATCGACTCGATCTACGACATGCGGCAGCTGTTCGACGGCATCCCGCTGGACGAGATGTCCGTGTCGATGACGATGAACGGTGCCGTGCTGCCGGTGCTGGCGCTGTACATCGTGGCGGCGGAAGAACAGGGCGTACCGCCCGAGAAGCTGGCCGGGACCATCCAGAACGACATCCTCAAGGAGTTCATGGTCCGCAACACCTACATCTATCCGCCGAAGCCGTCGATGCGGATCATCTCCGACATCTTCGCCTTCACCTCGCAGCGGATGCCCCGCTACAACTCGATCTCCATCTCGGGCTACCACATCCAAGAGGCGGGCGCGACCGCCGACCTGGAGCTGGCGTACACCCTCGCGGACGGTGTGGAGTACCTCCGGGCGGGCAGCGAAGTCGGCCTGGACGTGGACGCGTTCGCGCCCCGGCTGTCCTTCTTCTGGGCGATCGGTATGAACTTCTTCATGGAGATCGCCAAGCTGCGCGCGGCCCGCCTGCTGTGGGCCAAGCTGGTGAAGCAGTTCGACCCGCAGAACCCCAAGTCCCTTTCCCTGCGCACCCATTCGCAGACCTCTGGCTGGTCGCTGACCGCGCAGGACGTCTTCAACAACGTCACGCGTACGTGTGTCGAGGCGATGGCGGCGACGCAGGGCCACACGCAGTCGCTGCACACCAACGCCCTCGACGAGGCACTGGCGTTGCCCACCGACTTCTCGGCGCGCATCGCCCGCAACACCCAGCTGCTGATCCAGCAGGAGTCCGGCACCACCCGCGTCATCGACCCGTGGGGCGGCAGCGCGTACGTGGAGAAGCTGACGTACGACCTGGCCCGCAAGGCCTGGCAGCACATCCAGGAGGTGGAGGCGGCCGGTGGTATGGCCAAGGCGATCGACGCCGGTATCCCGAAGCTGCGTATCGAGGAGGCCGCGGCCCGCACCCAGGCCCGCATCGACTCCGGCCGCCAGCCCGTCATCGGCGTCAACAAGTACCGGGTCGAGACCGACGAGGCGATCGACGTCCTGAAGGTCGACAACTCCTCCGTCCGCACCCAGCAGATCGAGAAGCTGCGGCGGCTGCGCGCCGAGCGCGACGAGACCGCCTGCCGGGACGCGCTGGACGCGCTGACCCGGGCGGCCGACGGCGAGGGCAACCTGCTGGAGCTCGCCGTGCACGCCGCCCGCGCGAAGGCCACCGTCGGTGAGATCTCCGACGCCCTGGAGAAGGTGTACGGCCGGCACGCCAGCCAGATCCGTACGATCTCCGGCGTGTACCGCAACGAAGCTGGGGAGTCCCCGTCCGTGGACCGCACCCGTGCCCTGGTGGACGCCTTCGAGGAGGCCGAGGGCCGCCGGCCGCGCATCCTGGTCGCCAAGATGGGCCAGGACGGCCACGACCGGGGCCAGAAGGTGATCGCCACCGCCTTCGCCGACCTCGGCTTCGACGTGGACGTCGGCCCCCTGTTCCAGACCCCGGGCGAGGTGGCCCGCCAGGCCGTCGAGGCCGACGTGCACATCGTCGGCGTCTCGTCGCTGGCTGCGGGACACCTCACCCTCGTACCGGCGCTGCGCGAGGCGCTCGCCGAGGAGGGCCGGGAGGACATCATGATCGTGGTGGGCGGGGTGATCCCACCGCAGGACGTGCCGACCCTCCTGGAGATGGGCGCCGCGGCCGTCTTCCCGCCCGGGACGGTGATTCCGGACGCTGCCCACGACCTGGTGGAGCGTCTGTCGGCCGACCTCGGGCACGGGCAGTGATCGATCTCGACGCGTATGTGAAGGGTGTCCTCGACGGCAAGCGGGCGATCGTGGCCCGTGCCATCACGCTGGTCGAGTCCACCCACCCCCGGCACCGCTCCCTGGCCCAGGAGTTGCTCACCGAGCTGCTCCCGCACAGCGGGCGGGCGCGGCGGATCGGGGTCAGCGGGGTGCCGGGCGTGGGGAAGTCGACGTTCATCGACGCGTTCGGCACCATGCTCACCTCGCTCGGGCACCGGGTGGCCGTGCTCGCCGTGGACCCGTCCTCCACCCGTACCGGCGGCTCCATCCTGGGTGACAAGACCCGGATGGAACGGCTGGCGGTCGACCCGGCCGCCTTCGTGCGGCCCTCCCCCAGCGCCGGCACGCTCGGCGGGGTGGCGAAGGCGACCCGGGAGTCGATGGTCGTGATGGAGGCCGCCGGCTACGACGTGATCCTGGTCGAGACCGTCGGCGTCGGGCAGTCGGAGACGGCCGTCGCCGACATGGTCGACTCCTTCCTGCTGCTGAGCCTGGCCCGCACCGGCGACCAGCTCCAGGGCATCAAGAAGGGTGTCCTGGAACTCGCCGACGTGATCGCGGTCAACAAGGCGGACGGCCCGCACGAACGGGACGCTCGCGCGGCCGCGCGTGAACTGGCGGGCGCCCTGCGGCTCATGCACGGCAAGGACGCCTTCTGGACTCCCCCGGTGCTCAGTTGCAGCGCCCGCGAGGCCACGGGCCTGGACGTGGTGTGGGAGCGGCTCGAACAGCACCGGACACTCCTCGACTCCACCGGGCGGCTCACCGCCAAGCGCCGGGACCAGCAGGTCGGTTGGGCCTGGACGATGGTCCGGGACGAGCTCCTCGGCCGTCTGCGCTCCCACCCGGCCGTACGGTCCCTCGCCCCGGACCTCGAACAGCAGGTGAGGGAAGGCCGGTTGACGGCGACGCTGGCCGCCGAGCGGATCCTCGAGGCGTTCGGCGACACGACGACGAGGGACTGACGGCCAGGAGTGAGCGACCCGTTCATCCTTTCGGTTGAACGGGGATTACATCCTCGGCCGGACCGTCGATCCGTACGGACGACGCGGTGGCGCACGAGCCCGCAGCACAATGGCGGTCGCCCATGGCGCCGGGCTCTGAACGTCACCCCCCTCAGAGAGGTCTCCGCAGCATGTCCAGCTTCCCCAGCAGGCGACGTGTCCTCACCACCGGGGCCGGTGCCGCCCTCGGTCTCGGAGCGGTCGGTGCCACCGCGACCTCCGCCTCGGCCTCCCCTGACACGGCCTCCGCCGCAGCCGCACGGCACGCGACCGGGCCCGAGGAGACCCGCACGCTCGACGAGCTCTACCAGGCCGCGCTCAAGGAGGGCGGAAAGCTCGTCATCTACGCCGGCGGCGACACCCCGACCCAGCAGGACGGCACCAAGGCGGCCTTCAAGGCCCGCTTCCCCGACATCGACCTGACCCTGATCGTCGACTACAGCAAGTACCACGACGTCCGCGTGGACAACCAGTTCGCGACGAACACCCTCGTCCCCGATGTCGTACAGCTGCAGACGCTGCAGGACTTCGTCCGCTGGAACCGGCAGGGGCGGCTGCTGCCGTACCGGCCCGCCGGGTTCTCGAAGCTGCACAAGGGGTTCAGGGATCCGGCGGGCGCCTGGGTCGCCGTCTCGGTGATCGCGTTCAGCTTCCTCTACGGCACCGCGGCCGTGGGCTCGGACGCCCCGCGCAGCCCGCTCGACCTGGTCGACCCGAAGTGGAAGGGCCGGATCGCCTCGTCGTACCCGCACGACGACGACGCCGTCCTCTACCTCTACTCGCTGTACGTCCAGCGGTACGGCTGGGACTGGGTGGCCCGACTCGCCGCGCAGGACGTGCAGTTCGCGCGGGGCAGCAACTCGCCGGGCGTCGCCGTCTCCGCCGGGCAGAAGGCGATCGGCATCGGCACCTCGGGCTCGGCCGTCCCCTCCTCGACGTCCGCGACGAAGTTCGTGATCGCCGACGGACATCCCTTCATGGCCTGGGGCCAGCGCGCGGGCATCCTCAAGCAGGCCGCCAACCCGACGGCCGCCAAGCTGTACCTCAACTGGCAGCTGTCCGCCGAGACTCAGCGGAAGTCCTTCAACGGCTGGTCGGTGCGCACCGACATCACACCCCCGGCCGGCCTGAAGCCGGTGTGGGAGTACCCGAACGCGCACGTGGACGGCTTCCCCGAGTTCATGGCCGACCGCGCCGAGGTGGAGCGCCTGAAGCAGACCTTCGCCCTGTACTTCGGCGAGGTGAAGGGCGAGCCCACGCCCGGCGTCCTGGGACTGCACCCCGGCGCCTGATCCCACGGCGGCCCTTCACCCCGTTCACACAGTCGGTGGATAGACTCGGACCCCCTGTCCCAGGATCTTTCGTTCAGGGGGTTCGTCGTGTACGACCACCGCGCCCTGAGGCACGTCCCGCACCTCGTGTTCTTCCTCGTGGTCGGCGCCGCACTGGTCCGGCTCGTCGCCCTGGACATCGCGCTGTGCTGGGACATCGTGACCGTCAGCGCACTCCTCGCCACGACGTACGCGGCCGGGCTGGCCCTGTGGCACAGACTGGGCCCGCTCGCCCGGCACGTGTGGGCGGTGGCTCTGGTCGCGTTGTGGGCGGTGCTCGTCACCCTCACCCCGCCCCTCCTGACCAACGCCTATGTCTGGTGTGCCGTACCCCTGGCCTGCGCGGCCCTGCGGGCGCTCGGACGCCGGGCGGCGGCGGCCGTGGTCGGCGTCATCACGCTCGTCCTGGTCGGTCAGCTCACCCGGAGCGCGGGCGGCTTCGACCCGGAGGTGGTGCTGATCCCGGTGGCGGCCGTGTGGGGAACGGTGGCCCTGTACCGGGCGCAGCAGCGGGACGCCGCCGAACGGCAGCGCCTGGTGGACGAGTTGCGCGGGACGCGCGAGGTACTGGCGCGGGAGCAGCGGCGGGCCGGGATGCTCGGGGAACGCGAGCGCATCGCCCGGGACCTGCACGACACGCTCGCGCAGGAACTGTCGGGCAGCCTGATGCTGCTGCAAGCCGCCGAACGGGAGTGGGAGCACCGCCCGGACGCGGCCCGCACCCGGGTGCGCGCGGTCGCCGACGGTCTGGACGTGAGCCTCGCCGAGACCCGGCGGATGATCCGTGACCTCACCCCCTCCGTGGTCGTCGAGGAAGGCATCGAGGGCTCCCTGCGGCTGCTGTGCCTGCGCGCCCAGCAGGACGGCACGGCGGCGCGCGTACGGTTCCGTTCGACGGGCGAGCACCGGCCAGAGCTGGACGAACAGGCCGCCACGACCCTGTTCCGGGTGGCGCAGGGTCTGCTGGCCAACGTGCGGGAGCATGCGCGGGCGAACAGCCTGCTGGTGACGCTCCACCACGGTGCGGACCGCGTCGACCTGGACGTCTGCGACGACGGTGTCGGGTTCGACCTCGCCCGCGTCACCGGCCGGCCCGCGTCTGACCGCGGGTTCGGCCTGCCGGCCGCCCGGACGAGGCTTCGGGAGTACGGCGGTGATCTCGCCGTCGACTGCGCGCCGGGCCGGGGCACCCGGATCCGGGCCACCGTGCCCGCCCGGACGTCGTCCGCCACGCTCCTGGCCGAGAGCCCCGCGGCGGCCGTCCGGTGACCGCGTCCCCGCTGCGCCTGCTGATCGCCGACGACCACACCGTCGTACGGGCCGGGCTGCGCGCCCTGCTGGAGGGCGAGCCGGACATCGACGTGATCGCGGAGGCCCCGGACCCCGAGGAGGCCGTGCGCCTCGCCGTGGAACTGGCCCCCGACGTCGTTCTGATGGACCTGCGGTTCGAGGGCACGGCCCGCGGAAGCGGCATCCCGGACGGCGTCGAAGCGGTCCGCGTGCTCGCCGCCCGGGCTCCGGCCGTGCCCGTGGTGATGCTGACCAGCTACTCCGGACGCGCCGACGTGGTGCGCGCGCTGGAGGCGGGTGCGCGCGGTTACGTCCTGAAGGCCGGGCCGCCGGAGGAGCTCTTCCGGGCCGTGCGCAGCGCCGCGGTGGGCGGGATGGGGCTCGCCCCCGAGGTCGTCGGCGACCTGGTCGGCCAAGTGGTCAGCCCCGCACCGGAGTTGACGCGTCGGGAGCGGGAGGTCGTGCAGCTCATGGCCGACGGCCACAGCAACCGTGCCATCGCCGACTCCCTGTACCTGAGCGAGGCCACGGTCAAGACACACCTGGTGCGCGTCTACCGCAAGCTCGGCGTGGACAACAGGGCGGCGGCGGTCTCCGAGGCGGTCCGGCGGGGGCTGCTGGAGCTCACGTAGGCGGGTGAAGGCGGGGGCCGACGGGGTTCACGCAGCCGCCGGCCGCGGACCTGACAGACCGCCCCCGCTTACCGCTGCCGCCCCCTCGGACGGCGTCGGTTCACGCAGCCGCCGGCGGCGGGCCTGCCGACCCCGCCCCGCCTCCCGCAGCCGCGCCGACGTCGGGCGGCGTCGGCTCGGTCTCCCGTACCTTGGCGACGGCCGCCGCCATCTGCTGCTGCACCTGCTCCGGCACCGGCGCGCCGTGCACGGCACTCGTCAGCTCCTCGGCGAGATCGCGCATTTTGATGTTGGTGTTCTGGGAGGCGGCGACGAGCACCGTCCAGGCGTCCTCGGCGCTCAGCCCGAAGGAGGCCATGACGATCCCGCGAGCCACGTCGATGGCCGGCCGGGTCCGCATCGCCCGGCGCAACTGGTCGACCTCCAGGCGCAGTTCCTGGTCCACGTCCACAGGCCGGGCCCCGGGGCTCCCGGGGTTCTCGGTCACGAACAGCTCACGCGCTCCGGTCAGGTCGAGCAAGCGTCCCACGGACGGGCTGTACGCCCGCACAGTGACGGTCTTGCCCTGGTCGAGGGCCTCCCGGCGCAGGTCCAGCAGGACGTTGAGGCCGGCGCAGTCGCAGAAGCGGACCTCGTCGAGATCCAGGTCCACCCCGGTGGCGGAGCGGTCGAGGACGTCGTAGAGCTCGGACCGGAGCTCCTGGGCTCCGATGTCGAACTCACCCCGGCAGGTGACGACCGTCCGTTCCCCGGCCGCCGCGGCCTCGATCGTGGCCAGACACGACGGGCGCGCGTCCAGCGCGGTGAGGCGCTGCGCCGAGTGCGCAGGTTCCGGCATGGCCCTCTCCCTCATGTCTCGGCTGCCTCTGTCCCTCAGAATCCTCTTCACCGACAACATACGTCAACCAATACATGAAACAAACTTCAGGTTTTTGAATGCGTGAACATCCAGTCGCTAGACTGCTGCCATGGATGGAGTGCCCGAGTCTCACACCGGATGGACGTTCGTCACCAACCATGCGCGGGTGCTGGCCGCGATCGCCGACAATCCCAGCACCCGGATCCGCGACATCGCCGCACACTGCCGGCTCACCGAACGCGCTGTCCAGAAGATCATTTCCGATCTGGAGCAGGACGGATACCTCTCGCACGTGCGGGAGGGGCGGTCCAACACCTACCGCATCGACCCTGGCAAGGTGCTGCGCCATCCTGCCGAGGCCGGCCTGACGGTGGCGGCACTGCTCTCCCTGCTCGTCCAGGACGAGGCGGGCCGCAGCCCGCTCTCCGAGAGCCGACCGCACACCCCGGCCTGAGCCCCGCGCGAACCCGACCCGCCCAGGCCCGGCACGCTCGCCGGTGCGAGCGCGACACCGATCAGCGGCGGTGAGATTCCGGAAACGTCAGGTTCATGACACCCCGGCCCATCGGTAACAACGGCTTCCTAGCGTGGCGGCCCGTGGGAACCCGAGTCGTATACAGGGCCAAGAACCGCTCAGCCCGGCCCCTCGACTCCCCGGCCTGCCGACGACGCCACGCGGGGCTCCCACGCATCTCCCCACCGCCCGCATGAGCAGCACTGGGAGCCGTGACATGAGCACCACAGCGTCGCAGCCGGCAACGGCAGACCCGTCGAAATCCGCCGACCAGGCGGTCAAGGAGACCCTGGAGGACTACACCCTCCGCTTCGCGCCCCGCAGTTACCGCCGCTGGACCCCCATGGTAGTGGCCACCACGGCACTCGGCGGCATCGCCTACATGGCCGACTTCTCCATCGGCGCCGGTATCGGTCTGGCCCACGGCACCGGCAACGCGCTGGTGGCGATCGCGGTCGCCGCCGTCGTCATCTTCGTCACCGGCTTCCCCCTCGCCTACTACGGCGCCCGCTACAACATCGACCTCGACCTGATCACCCGCGGCTCCGGCTTCGGCTACTACGGCTCGGTCCTCACCAGCGTCATCTTCGCCAGCTTCACCTTCATCTTCTTCGCCCTCGAAGGCTCGATCATGGCCCAGGGCCTCAAGCTCGGCCTCGGACTGCCCCTGTGGCTGGGCTACCTGGTCTCCACACTCATGGTCATCCCGCTGGTGATCTACGGCATGAGGGCGCTGAGCAAGCTCCAGGTGTGGACGACCCCGATCTGGCTGCTGCTGATGGTGGGCCCGCTGGTGTACCTGATCTCCACCGACCCGGGCACCGTCGACCGCTTCCTCGCCTACGCGGGCACCGACGGCGACGGCGGCGTCAACACCGCGTCCGTGCTGCTCGGCGCGGGCGTGTGCCTCTCGCTCATCGCGCAGATCGGTGAGCAGATCGACTACCTGCGCTTCATGCCGCCCAAGACCGAGGCGAACAAGCGCACCTGGTGGACCGCGGTGGTCATGGCAGGCCCCGGCTGGGTGGTGCTCGGCGCGCTAAAGCAGGCCATCGGCGTCTTTCTCGCGGTGTACATCCTCGCCAAGGTCGGACCGGACGTGGCCCCCGAGCCGATCCAGCAGTTCAAGGGCGCCTTCGACGCGATGATGCCGTCCTGGCTGGTGCTCCCGCTGGCCGTGGCCCTCGTCGTGATCAGCCAGATCAAGATCAACGTGACGAACGCCTACTCCGGCTCGCTCGCCTGGACCAACTCCTTCACCCGGCTCACCAAGCACTACCCCGGCCGCATGGTCTTCGTCCTGGTCAACCTGGGCTTCGCCCTGGTCCTGATGGAGGCCGACATGTTCAGCTTCCTCAACGACATCCTGGGCTTCTACTCGAACTGCGCGATCGCCTGGGTCGTCACCGTGGCCACCGACATCGGCGTCAACAAGTACCTGCTCAAGCTCTCCCCGCTCCAGCCGGAGTTCCGCCGCGGCATGCTCTACGCCGTCAACCCGGTGGGTGTGGTGGCCTTCGTCGCCGCGTCCGGTCTGTCCATCGCCCTGTACTTCCACGCCCTCGGCGACACCCTGCAGCCGTACTCCCCGGTCGCGGCCGCCGTGATCGCGTTCGTCCTCACCCCGCTGATGGCGGCCGTGACCAAGGGCAAGTACTACCTGCGCCGCACCGGCGACGGCATCGACGAGCCGATGCTCGACGCGGACGGCAATCCGAGCGCGGTCACCTACGACTGCCACGTCTGCCGGCAGCCCTACGAGCGCCCCGACCTGGCCGCCTGCGCCACGCACGACGCGGTGGTCTGCTCGCTGTGCCTGAGCACGGACAAGGCCGGCGACCACGTCCTGCCCTCCACCGTCTGACCCGGCCCGGTAGACGCCTCACGGCGGTGCGGCGAAACCGTGGGCGAGCCGACCGACCCGAGTCACGCTCACCGTTCCGCTCGACCACCCGCTCAGGCCGCCGCGCCGAACCACCTGGGCAGCCGGTCCAGCAGTTCGCTCTGGTCCTCGCCGACCCACGCCACATGACCGTCCGGCCGCAGCAGTACCGCGGGGGCGTCCACTTCCTCGGCGGTGTCGACGACGTGGTCGACCCGGTCCGCCCAGCCCGCCACCGAGAGGCGGCCGGTCCGGTCGAGCAGCAGTCCGCGGCCGCCGCGCATCAGTTCGTAGAGGCGGCCGCGCCGCAGCGTGAGGTCCCGCAGGCGGCGGCCCAGCAGCTCATGGCCCTCGCCGAAGTCGTAACGGACACCGATCGCGGTGATCTTCTCAATGAGGTACCGGTTCACCTCGTCGAAGTCCATCAGCTGCGACAGCAGCCGCCGCACCGCCTGCGGCCCGGGCTCGGTGGACAGCAACTCCATCTGCGCGCGGGTGTTGTTCAGTACGTCGGCGGCCACCGGGTGCCGTTCGGTGTGGTAGCTGTCCAGCAGGTCCTCGGGTGCCCAGCCGGCCACCTCGGCGGCGAGCTTCCAGCCCAGGTTGAAGGCGTCCTGGAGACCGAGGTTGAGGCCCTGTCCGCCCACCGGCGGGTGGACGTGGGCCGCGTCGCCGGCCAGCAGCACGCGGCCGACCCGGTAGCGGTCGGCCTGCCGGGTGGCGTCGCCGAAGCGGGAGAGCCAGCGCGGTGAGTGCACGCCGAAGTCGGTCCCGGCGACCGCCCGGAGCCGTCGCTTGAACTCCTCGAGGGTCGGCGCCACCGTGCGGTCCCCGCTCACGCCCTCGGCGGGCACGACGACGCGGTACAGCCCGTCGCCGACAGGTCCGAGGCCGAACCGCTTCTGGGTGCGGCGGATCTCGGTCACCACGGCGGTGACCGTCTCCGGCGCCACGCCCACCTCCATCGCGCCGAGCAGCGTCTCGGCCTTGGCGGGTGCGCCGGGGAAACCGACCCCGAGCAGTTTGCGCACGGTGCTGCGGCCGCCGTCGCAGCCGACGAGATGGCGCGAGCGCAGCCGCGTGCCGTCGGCGAGTTCGGCGCTCACCCCGTGCTCGTCCTGGCTCAGCCCGACCAGCTCGCAGCCGCGCCGGATCTCGGTGCCGAGTCCGACGGCGTGTTCGGCCAGCAGGCGGTCGGTGACGGTCTGCGGGATGCCGAGGACGTAGGCGTGTGCGGTGTCCAGCCCGTCCGGCCAGGGCTTGTCGATGGCGGCGAAGTAGCCGCCTGCCGTGAACTGCCTCCCGTGTGCGAGGAACCGCTCCAGCAGCCCGCGCTGGTCCAGCACCTCGATGCTGCGCACGTGCAGGCCGAGCGAGCGGACGATCTCGGTCGGCTCCGGGTCCTTCTCCAGCACGACCACCCGCACGCCGTGCAGTCGCAGTTCGGCGGCCAGCATCAGGCCGGTCGGGCCGCCGCCGACGACGATCACGTCGATCATCGGATCCCCCCTCCGTGTCTCGGACGGAGATTGTGCGGCACGACGGGGATCTTGCCGCAAGGCCCCCTGTGAGCTATACGTTGAAGAGGGCAAGGAGAGCGGTGATCTCCTTGCCCTTACTCATGGGCGTCACGTCCGGGACGGCTGCAGGTACCGCGCCAGCAGGTCGTCCAGCGTCACCATCCCCGTGAGCGTGCCCGCCGCGTCCCGTACGACCGCCAGGGAAGCCCGGTTGCGGCGCAGGAGGTCGATCGCGTCGGCGACCGTGGTGTCCTCCGTCAGCTCCGGGACCGGGCGGGCCAGGGTGCGGGCGGTGCCGGAGCGGCCCTGGGCTCGGGCGACCAGGGCGTCGCGGGCGTGGAGCGAGCCGAGCACGAGGTCGCCCTCGCGGACCAGCATGCGGGTGCGGTCGTGCTCGGCGGCCGTGCGCAGGACGGCGTCCAGGTCGGCGGTGCCGGGCACCGAGGTGATCTCCGCGGCCGGGATACGGAGTTCGCCGACCGGGGTCTCGGGCTCGGTGAGCGAACGGGTGAGCAGCTTGGAGTCGGCCTCGCTGATCAGTCCGAGGCGCTCCGACTCCTCGACGAGATGGGTGAGTTGCTCACGGTTGTGCACCGCGGCCAGCTCGTCGCGCGGGGTGACCCGGCACAGCCGTACCAGCGCGTTGCTCATCCTGTTCAGCACCGAGATCAGCGGCCGGACCACCTTGACGACAGCCCAGAAGGGCGGCGCGAGCAGCATGGCGGAGCGCTCGGGGTGGGCGATGGCCCAGGACTTGGGGGCCATCTCGCCGAGCACCATGTGCAGGAACACCACGACGATCATGGCGAACACGAAGGCCACGCCGTAGCTGAGTCCGCTGGGCAGGCCCAGGTCGTGCAGCAGCGGGTCGAGTTCGTGGGAGATCGCGGGCTTGGAGACCGAGCCGAGGCCCAGCGTGCAGACGGTGATGCCGAGTTGGGCGCCGGCCAGCATCAGCGACAGTTCGCGCATCCCGGCCAGGGCCGCCTTCGCCCCGCGCCGCCCCTCGGCCGCGGCCTTCTCCATGCGGTGCCGCTTGGCGGCGACCAGGGCGAATTCGGCGGCCACGAAGAAGCCGCTGCCGATCAGCAGCAGGACGGTGACGAAGAGCGCCATCGGGAAACTCATGTCCGCTCCTGCGCCGGCTCGGAAAGCCTCTCGACGCGGACCCGCTCCGGTACGTGGCGGTCCAGCGTCCGTACGTCGATCAGCGCGCGGCCGGTGCCGATCAGCTCGACCGTGACCCGGTCCCCGATGGCCGGGAAGCGGCCGAGGCGGTCCACGACCAGCCCGGCGACGGTGTCGTAGTCCTCCTCCCCGGGCAGTTCGACGCCGGTGGCGTCGGCGATCTCGTCGAGACGCCGGCCCGCGTCGACCAGCCAGCCGTCCCCGTCGGGCACCGCGACCTCGGTGACGGTGTCGCTCTCGTCGGCGATGTCGCCGACGAGCTCTTCGGCGATGTCCTCGTAGGTGACGATGCCGGCGACTCCGCCGTGCTCGTCCAGGACGACCGCGAACTCGTCGTCCCGTTCCCGCATCTGCTCGACCGCCTGCGGCAGCGGGAGGGTGTCGGGCAGCAGGAGCGGGGTGCGGGCGAGGACGCGCGCGGTGGTCCGGGTCAGCTCCTGGGCCGGCAGGCGCGTCAGCTCCCGTACGCCCAGGACCCCGGGGACGTCGTCCGGGTGGTCGCCGAGGACGGGGTAGGTGGAGTGGCCGTGTCGGGCGATCAGGTCGATCGCCTCGGCGGCGGTGGCGTCTCCCCGTACGAAGACGGCGTCGACGCGCGGCACCATCACCTCGTCGAGGGTGCGCTCGGAGAACTCCAGGGCGTGGTCGAGGAGTTCGGCGGTGTCCCGGGGCAGTTCGCCCTGTTCGTGGGACTCGCCGATGAGATGGCCGAGCTCCTCCAGGGTGGCGCCGTGGTGGAGTTCCTCGACGGGTTCGATGCCGGCCCTGCGGAGCAGGCGGTTGGCCGCCCCGTCGAAGACGTGCACCAGCGGGCCGACGACCTTGAGGTAGCCGAGCGTGGAGGGGGCGAGGGCCTTCGCGAGCCGCTCGGGGACGGCGATCGCGAGGTTCTTCGGGGCGAGTTCGCCGAGGACCATCTGGACGACGGTGGCCAGGACGAAGGCCAGCACGACGGAGATCCCGCCGACGGCCCCCTCGGAGATGCCGAGGCCGGTCAGGGCGGGGCGGAGCAGCGCGGAGACGGACGGTTCGGCGATGAAGCCGACGACCAGGCCGGTGACGGTGATGCCCAGCTGGGCGCCGGAGAGCATGAAGGACAGCCGCTCCAGGACCGTCAGCGCGCGGGCGGCCCTCCGGTCCCCGGCCTCCGCCTCACGGGAGAGGGCGAGCCGGTCCGCGGAGACGTACGCGAACTCCTGGGCGACGAAGTAGCCGGTGCCGGCGGTCAGCAGGAACACGGCCAGCAGGCCGAGGACGGCGCTCGTGGTACTCAACGGCGCGGCGATCGCGTCGGGCGGGAGTCCGTCGGGGTGGCGGACACGGGCTTGCTCCTCTTGTAGGGATGTGCGCTGTGTGAACGACCGCGGCGAGCCCGGCGTTCCCCGGATCCGCCGGCCGGGCGGCGCGTCCGCCCGAGGAGCAGGGCCGACGCAAGCAGCGCGGTCTCGGTCACCGGGTCACCTCCGCCCGTTCGCCCGTGGAGGGCGTGGGGGGGGCGTGGGGGACGTGGCGCGGCCGGTACTGGGAGGCTCACCCATCGCGGAACTGTGGCTCCTTCTTGGCGGGGCAGGTCGCACCAATAGTAAAGGACAGGCAAAGCAACCTGTAGGGACACCCGGCCCGGGAGTGCGGGTACGCTGCCGGTCCGGCGGGCGTCTCGTCCGATGTCGGTGTCACTGTGACGGAGGCCTTCCCCATGTTCGGACTGAGCGAGCTCGCGATCATCCTGCTGGTCGTCATCGCGGTCATCGCCGTCAAGAAGGGCCCGGAACTGGCCCGTACGGCGGGCAGGTCGGCGCGCATCCTCAAGGCGGAGGCCCGCGCGGCGCAGGAGGGCGGTTCGGAACCCCAGGTCATCCAGGGAGAGGTCCTGCGGCCCGGGACCGGCGGGGGCACCGGGCCGGGGTCCGACAACCACTGAGACCCGCGGCATCCGCACCCGTCCACGGGTTCCTCTGCCCGCCGGCCCCGCGATGATCCATGATGAGCGGGCCATGCACCTGCCGGTCACGTCCACTCGCGCGCCGCTGCCCGTTCTGCGGGCCGCGGTGTTCGCCGTCGTCGGCACCGTGCTCGGGATCGGTGCCCATCATCTGCTCGCCGAGGGACCGGTGCCCTGGAGGCAGGGTGCCGCCGCGACGGCCGTGCTCTTCGCGGTGGGTCTCGTCGGTGTGCAGCGGCCCAGAAGCCTGGCGACGGTTGTCGCGTGCAGTGTCGCGGGACAGTCAGGGCTGCATCTGTGGCTGACGCTCACCGCGGCCGCGCGGCACCCCGGCGGCCATGTCCACGACGCCCACTCGGCGTGGCACGAGCGGCTCCATGACTCCCTGGCCATGACGGCGGCCCACTCGCTGGCCGCCGCGCTCGTCGCCGTCCTGCTGCACCGCGCGGACGCGGCCTGCTGGACGGTGGCCCGCGGGGTGACGGCGGCGCTCGACGCGGTACGGGACCGACTGGCCGCCGCCCGGCGGCTGTTCACCCGGCCCACGTCACCCGCGCCGACGGCCGCGGTGACGGTCGTGCCGACATGCGACGAACGGCCGCTCAGGGCACGGCCGTTGCTGGCACACGCGGTGGTACGGCGGGGTCCTCCGGCGACGAGCGCAGCTCTCGTCCACTGACCCCACGGGGACACCGTTCCGGCCCGCGCCGGACGGCCGCCCCGCCGTACCTTCCTTCCTGCCTGGAGACCTCGATGTCCCGTATCCCCCTGTCCCGTCTGTCCGTTGCCGCCGCCGGAGCCGCAACGGCCGTACTCCTGACCGCTGTTCCGGCCGCCGCGCACACCGAGGTCGAGGCCGACAAGGCGCAGGCGCTCGCCGAGAACGTCACCGTCTCCTTCGACGCCGAGGCCGAGTCCGACACCTCCGGGATCAAGGAGATCCGGGTGGTCCTGCCCGAGGGCATCACCCCGGCCGACGTGACCTACGGCAAGGGCCCCGAGGGTTGGAAGTTCAGCGCGACCGACGACGGCTACAGCGTCAAGGGCGCCGAACTGAAGACCGGCGAGAGCGCCGAGTACTCCGTCGTCGTACGGCAGTTGCCCGACGCGAAGGAGGTGCCCTTCAAGACCCTGCAGACCTACGGCGACGGGCACGTCGACCGCTGGATCGAGCTGGACGAGAACGGCGAGAACCCGGCGCCCACCCTGAAGCTGAAGGCGGCGGCACCGGGCGCCAAGCTGGTCAGCCCGTCCCCGAGTGTCTCCGCGAGCCCGGCCCCGACAGCCGTGGAAACCACGCCAGCGGCCTCCCCGCAGGCCACCGACACGGAGCAGGACGACGAGGGCGGGCTGTCCGCGGGCGCCTGGACCGGGATCGGCGCGGGCATCCTCGTCGCGGTGGCCGCGGTGGTCCTCGCGGTACGGCGGCGGGGCGGCACCGAGCAGTAGGGGCCACCCGGTCCGGGGGTTTTCCCCCGGACCCCGGATGAATCCCCCGGCTCCGGGTAGGCCAGCCACACGGCGTACCCGGAGATGGAGTGCCATGACCTGCGCGACCTCCCCCGCACGGCACGGGACCTGGGCGGTGGCCCTGACTGTCGCCGCCCTCGTCCTCACCGGAGCCTGCGACAACGGCGACGGCGGTGACGACGGCGCCTCCCGCACGGGCAGCCCTTCCGTCACCGGTTCTCCCGGTCCGACCACGGCGGCGGGCTCCCCCTCCCGCTCCGTCTCCCCGGCACCGACCGCGACCGCGCCCTCGGACCCGGAACAGGCGGAGCGGGACATCCGGGAGGCGTGGACGGTCCTCTTCGACCCGAAGTCCTCCCTGGACCAGCGCAGTGACGTCGTCGAGGACGGCGACGAGAACGCCCTGATGATCGACAACCTCTTCCGCGACCCGAGCGGCAGCAAGCTGCGCGCCGAGGTGACCTCCGTGTCGTACACCTCGGACGTGTTGGCCGAAGTGGCCTACGACCTCACGCGCGAGGGCCGCCGGCTGGACACCGGGGGCACGGGGGCGGCCGTACTCCAGGACGGCGGCTGGAAGGTCGCCCTGCGTACGGTCTGCTCGCTGACGCGGCACGCCGAGGACGCGCCCGAGGCGCCGAGCTGTGCGCTGCAGTCCTCCAGCCCTGCCGCCGGACCTGCCTCCAGTCCTGCCTTCAGCCCTGCCGGAACAGGTCGTTGAGCTCCGTCTGGGAGAGCTGGTCGGCGGCGTACGAGAAGGTGCCCAGGTCGGCCAACTCCCGTGCGGCGTCGAGCAGATGGCGGTACATGGCCCGGGCGATGCTGCCGCCTACCGTGACCCGTCGGACGCCGAGTTCGCGCAGGTCGTCCAGGGAGAGCGCGTTCCCGGTCAGGCCCATGACCACGTTGAGGGGGCCGTCGAGCTCGCGGACCAGTGTGCCGATGGTCTCGGCGTCTGCGGCGCCGGGGACGAACGCGCAGTCGGCTCCGGCCTCCAGATAGGCGTTGGCCCGCCGGACGGCCTCGTCGAGGGTGCCGCCGACCAGGAGCACGTCGGTGCGGCCGACCAGGACGAAGGGCTCGCCCTCGGCCGCCAGGGTCTCGCGGGCGGCACGGACGCGGTCGGCGGAGAGCTTCGGGTCGTGGAGCGGACGGGTGCGGTCGCCGGTGAAGTCCTCGATGTTGCCGCCCGCGGCTCCGGCGGCGAGGGTCCTCGCGACGGTGGTGGCGACGGTCTCGGGCGACTCGCCGTAACCGTCCTCCAGGTCCGCGCTCAGCGGTACGGCGATCCCGTGCGCGATCTCGCGGACCCGGCCCAGCATGGTCTCGCGGTCGACGCGGTCCTCGGGCGGCTGTTCGGCGAAGAAGTCGTGGTCGGGCCGGCCGAGGGAGAACGCGACGCCCGCACTCGTGGTCGCCACGGCCGGGAACCCGGCCGCCTCCAGGATCCGGGCACTGCCCAGGTCCCACGCGTTGGGGAGCAGGAAGCAGCCCTCCCGGTGCAGTTCGGCGAAGCGCTGTGCCCTGGCTCGGCTCTCGGTGTCCACACGGTCCTTCCCGGCCCGCCGCCCCTCGACGGACTCCCGGACAACGTACGCCGGAGGCGCTCTGAACGGAGGGCGGTGCCGGGCCGTACGTAGGTCGGACGACGTCGACGCACAGCCGTGCCACAGCCCTCTCTAGAATGAGCCCGATGACCAGCTCCGAGCAGCCCACCGCGCGTCCGCCCCTGTGGCGGGCGCTGCTCCTGCTCGGGCTGCTCGTCGGAGTCCTGGGCATGCACGCCCTGGCCCCCGGCGGCGGTATGGCCGGGCACGAGGGCAGGTCCGCGCACCGGACGACGGCCGTCGCCGTCGTCGACACGGTCTGTCACGACGGCTGCGGGTCGGGCCATCTCCACCACGCGGACGCGACCTGTGCGTCGGGGGCCGTGAGCGGTGGGCCCGCGTTGCCCGCACTCGTTCCCGACCCGTCGACAAGCGCCCTGGGCACGGTCGATCTGTGCGCTCAGACGGTCACGGCACAGGAAGGCGCCCGCGCGCCGCCCTCTCTCTCGGAACTCCAGCTCCTGCGGATCTAGACACGGCGTGCTCCGTCACGTCCAGATCCCTTTCACACCACTGGAGTTCCAGCATGCGCAGCACCCGTACCCTCATCCGCCGTGCGTGTCTCGCGGCGGTCGCCGCGAGCGCCGCCCTCACCCTCACGGCGTGTGGGAGCGACAGCGACAGCAGCGGCTCGGCCGCCTCGTCGCCCTCGGTGTCCGCCGAGACCTCGGCCGACGCCCACAACGCGCAGGACGTCTCCTTCGCCCAGGGCATGATCCCGCACCACCGGCAGGCCGTGGAGATGGCCCGACTGGCCGCCGACCGGGCCTCGTCCGCCGAGGTCAAGGCTCTCGCCGCCCGGATCGAGAAGGCACAAGGTCCGGAGATCGAGACCATGACCGGCTGGCTGAAGACCTGGGGCGAGAAGGTCCCCGAGGACATGGCCGGGGACATGCCCGGCATGGACCACTCAGCGGACTCCGGCATGGCCGGGATGATGGACGGCGCCGACATGGAGAAGCTGGAGAAGGCGTCCGGCAAGGACTTCGACTCCATGTTCCTGACCATGATGGTCGAGCACCACGAGGGCGCCGTCGAGATGGCCGGGAAGGAGCAGGCCAAGGGGGAGTACCGGGCCGCCAAGGCCATGTCCGGTGACATCGTCACCACGCAGACCGCCGAGATCGGTGAGATGCAGAAGCTCCTCGGCCAGAACTCCGGGGGCTGACCGGACGGTTCGCAGAGTCCTTCTCCGGGCACCCGGAGAAGGACTCGCCGGATCCACGAGGAGCGACAGTGGCGACAGAGCGACTCCCCGATCACGAACAGCGCATTCTGGACGAGGTGGAACGCGCCCTGCGCCGCGACCGCCGCCTGGACCGTCGGATGCGCACAGGGCGGCTGCGCCGCCGGCCGGACCTGTCCCGGGTGACGCACTACCGGCCGCACGTCCTGACCGTGGGTCTGCTGCTCTCGGTGTCGATCACGCTCATGGTGACGGGCATCGTCACCTCGCGGCCCGCGGTGATCTGGGCCTTCGCGGCCGTCTGGCCCCTGGCCCTGTTCGCGGCGTTCCGCCTGCTGTGCCGCTGGACGGAACCCTGACCCTCACGCCTCGCCGTTCTCGTGGGCGGACTCGAACGCGGACTCGATCGGCCGCTCGTCGACCAGGACCCGCCCCTGCGGCGGCCCGGTGAGCAGCGCGCGGACGGCGGTCCGGACGTCCGGCGCCACATGATCGGCCCGTGCCGTCTCCTCCGGCCCGGTCCGCTCGTCCGGTACGAGGATCCCGTGGGCGCCCACCCGGGCCGCGGCCTCGGCGTCCGCGGCGGTGCCGACGACCGCGCAGTCGGCCGGCGCGGTGCACACCCGGCCCGCCGCCCAGAGGATCAGGCCCGGTTCGGGCGGACGGCAGTGACAGCCGTCGTCGGGGCCGTGCGGGCACACTCCCCAGATGTCGAAGGGGCCGAGGAGTTCGTCGACGCGGCGGTTGACGGCCCGTACGTCGGCGTCGCTGAGCCGGTCGTGCCCGGCGCCCGGTCGCAGCGCCACGAACCCGGTGCGGACGTCGTGCAGTCGCAGCAGGTCGAGCGCCTCGCGGGCACCGGGCGCCGGGCACACCCGTCCGGGGTCGAGCGGGTCTTCGGCGAGGATGCTGTCACGGTCGAACAGCACCGTACGCACGCGCGTCATACGGCCACCTCCCGGCTCTCGCGTCCACTTCTTCCTCTGGGCTTCCTCTCCGCGAGTATCCGCGTGGGACGGGTCCATGCGGCCGGGCGCGATCATCGGGTCGGGTGCACCCGGGCACCAAGTCTGTGAGACCCGTACGAAATCCGCGCTGAGCAGGACCGACTCCCTAAGATCAGCTCGTGGTCACCTTCCTGCTCGAACGTACGGCCCCGCTCTCCCAGGACGAGGCCTGGCGCCGCCTCACTCAGTGGCCCCGCCACGGCGAGGGCGTCCCGCTGACGCGCGTCACCGTCGTGCCGCCGGGGCCGACGGCCGAGGGCACACTCGTCGTCGCCCGTTCGGGGATCGGCCCGCTCGGCTTCGACGACCCCATGGAGGTCATGGTCTGGCGCCCGCCCGCGGAGGGCGTCTCCGGCCTGTGCCGGCTGGAGAAGCGCGGGCGGGTGGTGAAGGGCTGGGCCGAACTGGAGGTGCACCCGGGTCCTGGAGGCCGGGCGCGCGTGATCTGGCGTGAGGAGCTGCGGGTCCCCCTGCTCCCCGAACCCTTGCTGGGCGTGGCGGCCAGGTCGGTCTTCGGACGTGCGCTGAACCGGCTGCTGCGGGGTGCCTGAAGATCATGCAACAGTGGGCGCCATGACGGCAGTTGACGGTGCGACCGTGCGAGTGGACGAAATCGAGGAAGTCGCGGTGGACGGGCTGCGGTGGCTGGTGTCCACCGCGCGGGAGACCGCGGACGGCGGACTCGCCTGGCCGACCGCCCCCTCGAAGGAGGAGACCGACCCCAGCCTCTACAGCGGCACGGCCGGGATCGTCTCCGTGCTCCTGGAGGCCTGGCGGCACTTCGCCGACGACTCCTACGCCGACCTCGCCCTCCGCGCGGGCCGCGGTCTGGCCGTCGCCGTCGACGGCCACGAGGACGACTCGCTGTACTTCGGCCGGTCCGGCATGGCCCTGGTGCTGTACACCCTGGGCGACGAACTCGGCGACACCGCTTCCGGTTCCGCGGCCGACCGTGCGATGGCTGTCGTCCGGTCGCGCTTCGACGGAAAGCGCTGGGGCGAGCTGTTCGAGCTGATGGGCGGCAACGGCGGGATCGGCCTGGCCGCCCTGGCGATGGGCGACCCCGAGTTCGCCGTCCTCGCGGTGGAGCCCTATCTGCGGACGGCGGAGCAGACCCCGTGGGGCGTCACCTGGCCGCACCGCCCGGGCCCGGAGGCCCGCTTCCACCACATGTCGCACGGCACGCTGGGCATCTCCTACGCGCTCGCCCGGATCGGCCACGCGACGGGCCGCGCCGACCTGGTCGACCTGGCGCTGGCGGGGGTCGCGGACGTCGTGGCCCGCGACGAGGGCGGCCCGGACGGCTTCCTGGTCCCGCACTCCACCCCCCAGTTCCTCCCGGACCTGATCGAGCCCATCAACTACGGCTGGTGCCACGGCCCCACCGGCGACGCCCAGATCTTCCGGCTGCTGCGCGACACCCACGCCGACCCTGCCTGGGCCGCGCTCGCCGACCGCTGCTGGCACACGGCCACCCGCTCCGGCCTCCCCGAGCGCCTGCGGCCGGGGTTCTGGGACAACAACGGCCGTTGCTGCGGCACGGCGGGTGTCCTCGCCCTGGCCTGCGACCGGATCGCCGAAGGAGCCGAAGGGCAGGAGGCGTACGACTTCGCGCGGCTCCTCGTCGCCGACCTCGCCGCCCGCGCGGTCCGGGACACCGACGGCGCCCGCTGGTCCAACGTCGAGCACCGGGCCACCCCGAGCGACCTCGAACCCCGCACCGACTGGGCGCAGGGCAGTGCCGGCATCGTGCGTGAACTGCTGCGGTTCGTCCGGCTGAGCCGGGGCGGCGATCCGCGGTACGCGTTCCCTTGGCCGGACCAGCCCGAGGTGTCCGCTCAGGCCACCGACCCGATTCGCCGAGCCGGTTCCGACGCCGCGTCGTGATGGATCGGCGTGTGCGCGCCGGTGAGGGAGACCCCGCTGCCGCCCCGCCGGCTCGCGACGATCTCCGCGGCGATGGACAGGGCCGTCTCCTCGGGTGTCCGAGCGCCGAGGTCGAGGCCGATGGGTGACCGCAGCCGCGCCAACTCCAGTTCCGTCACGCCGACTTCGCGCAGGCGTTCGTTGCGGTCGAGGTGGGTGCGGCGGGAGCCCATGGCGCCGACGTAGGCGACCGGGAGCCTGAGGGCCAGTCGCAGCAGGGGTACGTCGAACTTGGCGTCGTGGGTGAGGACGCACAGGACCGTCCGGGCGTCGACCTCCGTGCGCTCCAGGTACCTGTGGGGCCACTCGACGACTATCTCGTCGGCCTCCGGGAAGCGCGCCTTCGTCGCGAAGACGGGGCGTGCGTCGCACACGGTGACCTGGTAACCGAGGAACTTCCCGACCCGCACGAGCGCCGACGCGAAGTCGATCGCGCCGAACACGATCATCCGGGGCGGTGGCACGGAGGACTCGACGAGCACGGTGAGCGGGGCGCCGCAGCGCGAGCCCTGTTCGCCGATCTCCAGGGTGCCGGTGCGGCCCGCGTCGAGGAAGGCGCCGGCCTCGGCGGCGATCGTACGGTCCAGCTCCGGATGGGCGCCGAAACCGCCGAAACCTCCCTGCCCGGACGAGTCCTCGGATCCTACGACGAGCGCACGGCCGAGGAGTTCCCGCGGGCCGGAGACGATCCGCGCCAACGCCGCCGACCGGCCCTTCGCCGCGGCTTCGAGCGCTGCCGCGACGACCGTACGGACGGGGTCGCCCGCCCGGACCGGGGTGACGAGGATGTCGATGACGCCGCCGCAGGTCAGGCCCACGGCGAAGGCGTCCTCGTCGCTGTAGCCGAAGCGTTCGAGGACCGACTCCCCGTCCTCCAGCGCCTGTTGGCACAGGTCGTAGACCGCGCCCTCCACACAGCCGCCGGAGACCGAGCCGATCGCCGTGCCGTCGGCGTCCACCGCGAGGGCGGCGCCGGGCCGGCGGGGCGCGCTGCCGCCGACGGCCACGACGGTGGCCACGGCGAAGTCGCGTCCCTGCTCGACCCACCGGTGCAGCTCGTCGGCGATGTCCAGCATGTCTCGGTCTCCTTCAAGCGGTTGCGTACAACAGGCGGTTGCGTACGGGTGCCTTCGAGCGGCTAGTGCACGCCCATCCAGCTCTCGATCGGGTTGAGGGCGTAGTACACCAGGAAGATCACCGTCAGCCCCCACATGAAGGCGCCGATCTCCCGCGCCTTGCTCTGCGCGACCTTGATCGCGACGTACGAGATGACGCCGGCGGCGACGCCCGCGGTGATCGAGTAGGTGAACGGCATGACCACGACGGTCAGGAAGACCGGGATCGCGGTGGCGCGGTCGGCCCAGTCGACGTGGCGGGCGTTCATCATCATCATGGCGCCGATCACCACGAGGGCGGCGGCCGCGACCTCGCCGGGCACCATCGCCGTGAGCGGGGTGAAGAACAGACAGGCCGCGAAGAACAGTCCGGTGACGACGGAGGACAGCCCGGTACGGGCGCCCTCGCCCACTCCCGTCGCCGACTCGACGAACACGGTCTGGCCGGAGGCACCGGCCACACCCCCGATCGCGCCGCCCGCGCCGTCGATGAACAGGGCCTTGGACAGGCCCGGCATCCGGCCCTGCGCGTCGGCCAGTTTCGCCTCGGTGCCGACGCCGATGATGGTGGCCATCGCGTCGAAGAACCCGGCGAGCACCAGCGTGAACACGATCATGCCGACCGTCATCGCGCCGACCTCGCCCCAGCCGCCGAACTCGACCTTCCCGAAGATCGAGAAGTCGGGCATGGAGACCGCGCCACCGTGCAGTTCGGGGGCGCCGCTCGCCCACTGCTTCGGGTCGACGGCACCGGTGGCGTTGAGAATCACGGCGAGTACGGTCCCGCCGAGGATGCCGATCAGGATGGCGCCGGGCACACCTCGCGCCTGGAGCATGAAGATCGCGAGGAGGGTGAGGGCGAACAACAGGACGGGCCAGCCCGCGAGTTCGCCGGTGGGGCCGAGCGTCACCGGGGTCGCTTTGCCCTGGTGGACGAAGCCGGCCTTGTAGAAGCCGATGAGGGCGACGAACAGGCCGATGCCCATGGTGATCGCGTGCTTGAGGGCCAGCGGGATCGCGTTCATGATCAGCTCGCGCAGGCCCGTGACGACCAGCAGCATGATGACCACGCCGTACATCACGCACATGCCCATGGCCTGTGGCCAGCTCATCACGGGGACGACCTGCGAGGACAGCACGCCGGAGACGGAGAGGCCGGCGGCGAGGGCGAGGGGCACCTTGCCGAAGAAGCCCATCAGCAGCGTGGTGAGGGCCGCCGCGAACGCGGTCGCGGTGATGAGTGCCTTCTGGCCGAGCGTGTCCCCCGCCGCGTCCTTGCCGGACAGGATCAGGGGGTTGAGCAGGAGGATGTACGCCATCGCCATGAAGGTGGTGACGCCGCCGCGCAGTTCACGCGCGACCGTGGATCCTCGCCGGGATATGTGGAAGTACCGGTCGAGCCAGGACCTGCCGGCCGGGACGCGGGTGCCTTCTCCCGCGTCGTCGGCCGTGGTCCTGGGTTCCAGGGACTGCTGGGTCATGGTGCCGTCTCCCAAGGTTCACAGGGACACCCGTGCAACCGCCTTGTCGGGCACGGGATTTGGGATGTGCACGACCCGGGGGACGGCCCAGGACGGACAGTTGGGGCCCGGGGGACGAGGTCCCCCGGGGAAACTCACCGGTGCATCACGTGCCGGTCAGGTGCTCCGGCCGTACCGGTGTCCTGTTGAGCTCCAGCCCGGTCGCGTTGCGGATCGCCGCGAGCACGGCCGGGGTCGAGGACAGGGTGGGTGCCTCGCCGATGCCGCGCAGCCCGTACGGCGCGTGGTCGTCAGCGAGTTCGAGCACGTCGACGGGGATGGTCGGCGTGTCGAGGATCGTGGGGATCAGGTAGTCGGTGAAGGAGGGGTTCCTGACCTTCGCCGTCTTCGGGTCGACGATGATCTCCTCCATCACCGCGACGCCCAGGCCCTGGGTCGTACCGCCCTGGATCTGGCCGATGACGGACAGCGGGTTCAGCGCCTTGCCGACGTCCTGGGCACAGGCCAGCTCGATCACCTTGACCAGTCCGAGTTCGGTGTCGACCTCGACGACCGCGCGGTGGGCGGCGAAGGAGTACTGGACGTGTCCGAAGCCCTGCCCGGTGCGCAGGTCGAAGGCCTCGGTGGGCCGGTGCCGCCACTCCGCCTCGACCTCGACGCTCTCACCTTCGAGCACGTCGACGAGGTCAGCGAGGACCTCACCGCCGTCGGTGACGACCTTGCCGCCCTCCAGGAGCAGTTCGGCGGTGGCCCAGGCCGGGTGGTACGAACCGAACTTGCGGCGCCCGAGCTCCAGGACCTTCTCCCGGACGAGCTCGCAGGAGTTCTTGACGGCGCCGCCGGTGACGTACGTCTGGCGCGACGCGGAGGTCGAACCGGCGCTGCCCACCTGCGTGTCCGCGGGCTGGATGGTCACCTGTGCGACACCGAGCTCGGTGCGGGCGATCTGCGCGTGGACGGTGACTCCGCCCTGGCCGACCTCCGCCATGGCGGTGTGCACGGTGGCGACGGGTTCGCCGCCGACGACACCCATGCGGACCTTCGCCGTGGAGTAGTCGTCGAAGCCCTCGGAGAAGCCGACGTTCTTGATGCCGACCGCGTAGCCGATACCGCGGACGACCCCTTCGCCGTGGGTGGTGTTGGACAGGCCGCCCGGCAGCTGCCGTACGTCGGCCTGCTCGCCGGCCGCGAGCCACTGCTGCTCCGGAGGAAGCGGCATCGCCTTGACGCGGCGCAGGAGTTCGGCGACGGGAGCCGGGGAGTCGACGGGCTGGCCGGTCGGCATGAGCGTGCCCTGCTCCATGGCGTTGAGCTGCCGGAACTCCACCCGGTCCATGCCCACCGCGTCGGCCAGCTTGTCCATCTGCGCCTCGTAGGCGAAGCACGCCTGGACGGCGCCGAAGCCGCGCATCGCGCCGCAGGGCGGGTTGTTGGTGTAGAGGGCGATGGCCTCGATGTCGACGTCGTCGACGACGTACGGACCGATGCCGAGCGAGGAGGCGTTGCCGACGACGGCCGGCGAGGCGGAGGCGTACGCACCGCCGTCGAGGACGATCCGGCACTTGACGTGGGTCAACTTGCCCTCGCGCGTGGCCCCGTGCTCGTAGTACAGCTTGGCCGGGTGGCGGTGGACGTGCCCGAAGAAGGACTCGAACCGGTTGAAGACGATCTTCACGGGCTTGCCGGTGCGCAGCGCCAGCAGACAGGCGTGGATCTGCATCGACAGGTCCTCGCGGCCGCCGAAGGCCCCGCCGACGCCGGACAGCGTCATACGGACCTTGCGCTCGGGCAGACCGAGGACGGGCGCGATCTGCCGCAGGTCGGAGTGGAGCCACTGGGTGGCGACGTAGAGGTGGACGCCACCGTCCTCGTCCGGTACGGCGAGACCCGACTCGGGGCCGAGGAAGGCCTGGTCCTGCATGCCGAAGGTGTACTCGCCCTTGACGACGAAGTCGGCCTTCTTCGCGGCCTCTTGCACATCACCGCGGATGATCGGCTGCCGGTGCACGATGTTGGGGTGCGGGACGTGCCCGATGTGGTGGTCGTCGCGGTTCTCGTGGACGAGGATCGCGTCGGGGGCGGTCGCGGAGGCCTCGTCGGTGATGACGGGCAGCTCGCGGTACTCGACCTTGATCTTCGCGGCGGCACGGCGGGCCGTCTCGGGGTGGTCGGCGGCGACGATCGCGACCGGCTCACCGTGGTGGCGGACCTTGCCGTGGGCGAGGACCGGGGTGTCCTGGATCTCCAGACCGTAGTTCCTCACCTCGGTCGGCAGGTCGTCGTACGTCATGACGGCGTACACGCCCGGCAGGGCCAGGGCCTCGCTCGTGTCGATGGACACGATCTCGGCGTGCGCGACGGTCGAGCGCAGGATCTGCCCCCAGAGCATGTCCTCGTGCCACATGTCGGACGAGTACGCGAACTCGCCGGTGACCTTGAGAGTGCCATCGGGGCGGAGTGTGGACTCGCCGATGCCGCCCTTGGTCTTCGAACCCTGGGTGATCTTGGTGGGAGTGCCGTTGGGACTGGACACGTCAGACCGCCTCTCCCTGCCGGGCGGCCGCGAGGCGGACCGCGTCCATGATCTTCTCGTAGCCGGTGCAGCGGCAGAGGTTGCCCGAGAGCGCCTCGCGGATGTCCGCGTCGCTCGGGTTCGGGTTGCGCTCCAGCATCTCGTCGGCGGCGACCAGCAGCCCCGGCGTGCAGAAGCCGCACTGGACGGCACCGGCGTCGATGAACGCCTGCTGGACGGGCGAGAGTTCGGTGCCCTCGCCGGTGTGGGAGTCCTGCCCCGCCGGCGTCCGGTGCCCGCACGAACGCTGCTTGGCGTAGTCCGCGAGCCCCTCGACGGTCACGACCTCGCGCCCTTCGACCTGCCCGGCGGCCACCAGACACGAACACACGGGAATCCCGTCGAGCCGGACCGTGCAGGACCCGCACTCCCCCTGCTCGCAGGCGTTCTTGGAACCGGGAAGCCCGAGCCGCTCGCGCAGCACGTACAGCAGGGACTCGCCCTCCCAGACGTCGTCGGCTTCCTGCGGACGTCCGTTGACAGTGAAGTTGACGCGCATTACGCAGCTCCCTCCGTGGTGGCGGCGGTGCCGCGGTACGACTCCCAGGTCCAGGTCAGCGTGCGGCGGGCCATGATGCCGACCGCGTGGCGGCGGTAGCTCGCCGTGCCCCGGACGTCGTCGATCGGGCTGCAGGAGGCGGCGCACAGGTCCGCGAACTGCTTGGCGACCGAAGGGGTGATGATCTTGCCGTTGTCCCAGAACCCGCCGTCCTCGAGAGCAGCGTTCAAAAACTCCTCGGCGGCCTTGGCCCGAACGGGTGTGGGAGCGGCCGAACCGATCCCCGTCCGCACGGTCCGTGTCCCGGGATGCAGGGCGAGCCCGAACGCGCACACGGCGATGACCATGGCGTTCCTCGTCCCCACCTTGCTGAACTGCTGGGGCCCGTCGGCCTTCTTGATGTGCACGGCGCGAATGAGCTCGTCGGCGGCCAGCGCGTTGCGCTTCACGCCGGTGTAGAAGTCGTCGATCGGGATGAGCCGGGACCCCCGGACCGACTCGACCTCGACCTCGGCGCCCGCCGCGAGGAGGGCAGGGTGGGCGTCACCGGCCGGGGAGGCGGTGCCGAGGTTGCCGCCGACACCGCCGCGGTTGCGGATCTGCGGGGAGGCCACGGTGTGCGAGGCGAGGGCCAGGCCCGGGAGCTCGCCGCGCAGGTGCTCCATGATGCGGGTGTACGGCACGGAGGCACCGAGCCGCACGGTGTCCTCGCCGACCTCCCACTCGGTGAGGTCGCAGATGCGGTTCAGGTCGAGCAGGTACTCGGGCCGCCGATGGTCGAAGTTGATCTCGACCATCACGTCGGTGCCGCCCGCGATGGGCACAGCGGTGGGGTGCTCGGCCTTTGCGGCGAGCGCCTCCTCCCAGCTGGCGGGGCGAAGGAAGTCCATGACCGGCTCTCTTCTTCGTCTCGTGATCGTACGGATCGAGCCAGATCGTGTGCGGCGGGCCCGGCTCGTTCATGTGCTGTTTACGCGGAATGGAGCCAGTACACAGCCGTGTACTCCGACGGGGTCAGTCACGGAAACCATGAAGGAGTTGGCTGGTCGCGGCCCTCATCTTGTAGATTCGTATGAACGGAGGTCCTCAGTAACCTCCAGGTTTTCCTGCGGAAACGTGCGACACAGCCCACGTGACCTGGGACACAGCCCCGGAGACGGTGAGAAGCCGCTCCCCCCTCCACCGGCCCCTTCCCTCCATCGTAGATTTCGAGACAAAGAACGGCGGCGACGAGAATGCGGCTGCGCGCACTGTTGGACACCGACGCGCTGGGCCTGCGGCTGCTCGGCGGCGAGGACGAACTGGACCGCACCGTGCGCGGTGTGATGACCACGGACCTGCGCGACCCCAGCCGCTACCTCTCAGGCGGGGAACTGGTCCTGACGGGCCTCGCCTGGCGCCGGGGCGCCGCCGACTCGGAGCCTTTCGTACGACTCCTGGTGCAGGCCGGCGTGGTCGCGCTGGCGGCCGGCGAGGCCGAACTGGGCACCGTCCCGGACGACCTGGCCGTCGCCTGCGCCCGGCACCGCCTCCCGCTGTTCGCGGTGCACGAGTCGGTGGCCTTCGCGACGATCACCGAGCATGTCGTACGGCAGGTCTCCGGCGAGCGCGCGGGCGACCTGGCGGCCGTGGTGGACCGTCACCGGCGCATGATGACCTCGGGCCCGGCGGGCGGCGGCCCCGACGTGGTCCTCGACCTCCTGGGCTCCGACCTGGACCTGCGCGCCTGGGTGCTGTCCCCCACCGGCCGCCTGATCGCGGGCCCGAAGGTGGCGGGCCCCGGCCTCCCGGCGGACACCTGCGCGAAGCTCGCGGCGGAACACCTGGCCGCGGCCCGCACAGGCCGCCGGGGCCCCCACAGAGTCACGCTCGGCTCGTCGACGTACTCCCTCTTCCCGGTCCGCAGCAGCGGCCGCTCCTCCCATGCCTCCAGGGACGTACGGGAGACGGTCCTTTCCGACTGGCTGCTGGCGGTGGAGGCGGACGCCGGCGACTGGCCGGAGGAGCGCCTGGACCTGCTCCAGGGCGTCGCCCAGCTGATCTCCGTCGAGCGGGACCGCAGGGACGCGGCCCGCACGGTCCGCCGCCGCCTGGCCCAGGAGGTCCTGGAACTGGTCCAGACGGGAGCGGCACCGGCGGAGATCGCCGCACGTCTCCGCGTGGCGGCCCCCGTCCTCCTGCCCGGCCTGGGCGCGGCCCCCCACTGGCAGGTCGTGGTGGCGAAGGTCGAATGGCAGGACGGCGACCTGGAGGGCGGCGCCATGGCCCAGTCCCTCCTGGAGGAGATCCTGGTGGACCCGCAGGCGACCGGCCCCGAGCCCTCCGACCGCATAGCGGTGGCCCACACCGGCGACGAGGCGATCGCGCTGGTCCCCCTCCCCGCGGTCTCGACCGAACACGGCGGCTCGGAGACGGGCATCCTGGCCGACGCCCTCCTGGAGTCGGTCCGGGACCCCCTCGCCGCGGGCCTGGACGACGACGGCAGGGTCACCCTCGGCGTCAGCGCGTCGGTCCACTCGGCGGAGGGGCTGCGCGGCGCCCTGGAGGAGGCCCGCCACGCCCGCCGGGTGGCCGCGGCCCGCGCCGGCCGGGTCTGCGCGGCCGGCCACCAGGAACTCGCCTCGCACGTCCTGCTGCTCCCCTTCGTCCCCGACGACGTACGCCGCGCCTTCACGGCCCGCCTCCTCGACCCGCTCCGCGACTACGACCGCCGCCACCGGGCCGAGTTGATCCCCACCCTGGAAGCATTCCTGGACTGCGACGGCTCCTGGACCCGCTGCGCGACCCGCCTCCACCTGCACGTCAACACGCTGCGCTACCGCGTCGGGCGGATCGAGCAGTTGACGAGCCGCGACCTCTCGCGCCTGGAGGACAAGCTGGATTTCTTCCTGGCACTGCGGATGAGCTGAACTTTGTGGGCCCGCGACTCCCACGACTTTGTGAATTCCTTCACCCACCCCCTTGGCCGGGCCCGTCGTTTCGTGCTGAGATGCCGCCACCACTCAAAGCTCGACGGCGCGCTCGGGGAGGGCAACGTGGCGCATACCGCCATGTCTGGTAACGGAACGACCGCCGGTGACGATCCACTCCAGACCGCGGTATGGCGGCTGCGCTCACGGGCCTGCTGGGCCGACGCGGCCGCCCTGCTTCAACCGGTCACCGCACCGGCGGCCCTGCAGAGAGCCGCACTTCTGGTGGAACGCTGCCTGTACACGGAGCAGGGCTGGCCCGAGGCGGAGGACGCGCTGCGCACGGCCGAGGCACTGGCCCACAGCGACGAGGAACGGGGCGCGGCCGCTTGTGAACGAGGGCAACTTGCGTACGCCTCGACGCTCCACGGGGTCCGGGACCGCGCGGACGAGGCGCGGGCTGCGCTGGGCCGCGCGGCGGCACTGATCCCTCCGGGGGCTCCTGGGCGGGCCCTGCTGGACTTCCGCCGGGGTCTGCTGGCGGAGAACCTGACCCACTCCCCCCAGTCGGCCCGAGCCGCCTACCGCCGCGCCCACGCGGGCGCCACGGCCCAGTCCGACTCCCTGCTCCTGTCCTTCACCTGGCGCCACCTCGCCGGACTGGCCCTGCGTGAGGGCGAGTTGGCCGAGGCGCGACACGGTTTCGCCGAATCGCTGCGCATCCGCGAGGAGTTGGGCTACCTCGTGGGCACGGCCCCAGCCCTCGCGTCCCTGGCGGACGCGGAGACAGAACCCGAGGCGTCCCGACTGCGCGAGGAGGCCCGGCGGTTGTACCGCTTGCTGGGCGGCGTACCCACGTGGCTCTCTCGACAGCTGACGCCACCGGCGGCTACGGCGTGAGGTGACGGGGCGGGTGCGGGTCGGTGGGGGCTGGTCGCGCAGTTCCCCGCGCCCCCAGGGGGTTGCAGGCACCTGCGCCGGGACGGGCACCCTAGGGGCGCGGGGAACTGCGCAGAACGCCCGCCCCCACCGAACCCGCGCTCACTTCACGCACCCCCGGCGAAATGCCCGCCCACCAACCCCCGCACCACATCCAGATCCCGCGCGATCAACGCGTCCAGCAGCGCCGTATGCTCCGCCGCGTCCGCGATCAGATCCGCCCGTCCCCGCGCAGCGGACCCACCCACCAGCGGCCACTGCGACCGCCGGTGCAAGTCCTCCGAGATCTGGACCAGTTGCTCGTTGCCCGACAGCAGAAGCACCGCACGGTGAAACACCCGGTCAGCCTCTGCATACGTCGCCGGGCACCCCGACGACGCGGCCCGCACGGTCGCCTCCGCCACCGGCCGCAACTCCGCCCACCGCTCCACCGGCACACTCCGCGCCAGCCGCAACACCACCGGCACCTCGATCAGGGCCCGCACCTCGGCCAGCTCCGCCAGTTCACGGGCTCCCCGCTCGACCACCCGGAACCCCCGGTTGGGAACGACCTCGACGGCCCCTTCAAGCGCGAGCTGCTGCATGGCCTCCCGCACGGGCGTCGCCGACACCCCGAACCGTTCGCCCAGCGCCGGCGCCGAGTACACCGCACCGGGGCGCAACTCCCCCGCGACCAGCGCCGTACGCAGGGCGTCGAGGATCTGCCCCCGCACAGAGGCCCGTTGCACCACAGGCCGAGGAATCGGTACCTCGCTGTGGGTGTGCTCACCCCGGGCCCCGGAACCGGAACCCGTGCCCGCCTCGGCCCGAGCCCGCTCCGCGTCGGAGGCCCGTATCTGCGGCGGCACGCGGAAGGAGCTCTGTGCAGCCTGCTTCACGGGCACTCCTCCGGACGTGTCGGTACTTGGGGTCATTAACGGCAGGTTGTTACTCATGCGTCAAGCACCTTAGGCGCAGATCGCTCCAGTTCACATCTCGAAGTCCTTGGTAAGGTAAGCCTCACCTGAACGGACGACTGCGAATCGGTGGCCCCGCATGCCCACACCGCTACCCGCTCATTCCGCCGTCACCGCCGCCTACGCCCGCCTGACCGAGGCCCTCCCGGCGCTCACCGTCACGGAGCTGCCCCAGGACACCCCCCTCCCGGACACCGACGGCTGGGTCACCGCCGCCGCCCTGGCAGGGAACACGGCCGCCCTGGACGCCTTCCTCGCCTGGGACGACGCGCAGGTCCTCAGGGACAACGCCAAGAGGGGCCGCCCGGACGTGATCGCCGGCTTCGGTCTGCACCGCTACGCCTGGCCGGCCTGCCTCCTCTTCACCGCACCGTGGTTCCTGCACCGCCGGGTCCCCCGGTACCCCGTGACCCACGTCTCCTACGACCGCACCCGCGGCCCCATGTCCCTCGCGGTCCACCCGGGCCCCTTCGCCTGCCTCCCCGACGACCCGGCGGCAGCACTCCCCGGCGCGTACCCGGTCCCCGACGAGGAGGCCCTGCGCGCCGAGCTGCGGGACGCGATCGCCGAGCACATGGAGCCGCTCCTCACCGCCTTCGGCCCGCGCATGCGCCGCCGCGGCAGGGCCTTGTGGGGTCTGGTGACCGACGAGATCGTCGAGGGGATCTGGTACGTCGCCGAGCTCCTCGGCGAGCACGAGAAGCGCCGGGCCGAGCACGCCCTGGAGCTCCTGCTGCCCGGGACGACGAAGCCGTACGCCGGCTCCCCTGCCTTCCGTGTCCTGGCCGGCCCGGCCGGCTCGGACGGCGGCCCCCTGCGCACCCGGGACCGGGTGACCTGCTGCATGTACTACACCCTCGACCCGGACGACACCTGCGCCACGTGTCCGCGCACCTGCGACACGGCGCGGATCGCCAAGCTCACGGCGGTCGCAGCGAGTTGAGGCACCCTCAGGGGACCCCGCCCGAGAGCCCCCTCTTGCCGTCCCGTAAGATCAACGCCGACTGGGACGCCCGTTCGGTTACAGGCAATTCACAATTTCCTCACCAGGCGCAGGAACTTTCCGAGGAACCACCCGTACGGGTAGTCTTATTCGAACTCAACTCCCGCCCCTCACGCGGCAGTTCGAGCAGAACGCCGCCCTGGGCAACCCCTTGCACTTCCTTGGCGGCCTCTTGCCCCGAAAGCGCCTGAGGGCCGTTGGGATTGGGCCACTATGGCGGGCGTTACGCCCTATCCCAATGCAAGGGACCCCAGATGAGACTGACCGACATATCGCTGAACTGGTTGCTTCCGGGCGCCGTACTGCTCCTGGGCATGCTGGCGGCGGTGGCGGTGCTCGCGCGGAGCAAGCGGTCCGGCGGGGAGCACGCGAAAGACGACTCGTGGGAGCGGAGCGAGGAGCGCCGCAGGCGCAAGGAAGCCATATACGGCACCGCCTCCTATGTCCTCCTGTTCTGCTGTGCGGCGGTTGCCGCCGCCCTCTCCTTCCACGGTCTGGTGGGCTTCGGCCAGCAGAACCTAGGCCTCACCGGCGGCTGGGAATACCTCGTGCCGTTCGGCCTGGACGGCGCGGCGATGTTCTGCTCCGTGCTCGCGGTGCGCGAGGCCAGCCACGGTGACGCGGCCCTCGGCTCCCGGATACTGGTGTGGACGTTCGCGGGCGCCGCGGCCTGGTTCAACTGGGTGCACGCGCCCAGGGGGTTCGGCCACGACGGCGCGCCGCAGTTCTTCTCCGGCATGTCCCTCTCGGCCGCCGTCCTCTTCGACCGCGCGTTGAAGCAGACCCGCAAGGCCGCGCTGCGCGAGCAGGGTCTGGTGCCGCGTCCGCTGCCCCAGATCCGTATCGTCCGCTGGGTGAGGGCGCCGCGTGAGACGTACAAGGCCTGGTCGCTGATGCTGCTGGAGAACGTGCGCAGCCTCGACGAGGCGGTCGACGAGGTCCGCGAGGACCAGCGTGAGAAGGAAGCGGCCCGACTGCGTCGACGCGGCGAGCAGCGCGTGGAGCGAGCCCAGCTCAAGGCGATCAGCCGGGGTCACCGCGGCTTCGTCGGCCGGGGCGGCGGGCGCCAGTTGGAGCAGCAGCCGCAGGCCGCCGCCCTGGAGCGTGCCTCCGCGGAGCCCGCGATATCCAACCCGGACCCGCTGCCCGTACGGCAGCGTCCCTCACTCCAGCCCGTCCGCGGCGCGTCCGAGTCGCACTCCGTCGACCTCACCGCGGAGGACGACACAATGGCCCTCCCGCGTCTCGACTCGCTGGAGCGCAAACTCAAGGATCTTGAGCAGCAGTTCGGCTAGGCGGCCAGAGGCCGAAGCAGCACATGGGGAGGGGGCGTGACCGTGTCGGTCACGCCCCCTCCCCATGGTTCACGCCGCTCCGGCGTCGAGTTCGAACCAGACGGACTTGCCCACGCCGTGTGCCCGTACGCCCCAGGCGTCCGCGAGGGACTGCACCAGGGCCAGACCCCTGCCGTGCGTACCGTCGTCGGTGTTGGGTACGCGCACCCGGGGTATGCGGGCTACGAAGTCCCGCACCTCCACCCTCAGGGCCCGCGGTCCGACCGTGGCGGTGACGACCGCGTCGCGGTCGGTGTGTACGAGTGCGTTGGTGACGAGTTCGCTGGTGAGCAGTTCGGCTATCTCGGATCGCCCGGGCCTCCCCCAGTGTCGTAACAACTCGCGCAAGGCCCTTCGTGTCTCCGGTACGGCCCCCAGGTCCGCCCGCTCCAGTCTGCGCCGGAGCTGCGGCGACTGCGCCTGCTCCCGGGCGCTGCCGGCCTTCTCCTCCACTGTCTGTGCCGAGAAGGCCCCTGCTGCCGTGGGACCGCCTCCTCGTGCCTGCCTCTTCATGACCCCCGCCCGCGTGCCGATGTCGGTTTCCCTCCTGCTCGAACACGTTCACGGGGATCCATGCCCCATAGTTCAGGCGCCAGTCATGTCGAATCGTCAACGACCAGGTGTTCGGCCACGTTTGCGGTGGCGACCACGGCCGTGCCGACCGGACGGGCGAATCCCTGACCGCGTTCCGCGAGCCGCCGCGCACGACGGCGCGGTCGCGATGTGCATGCGCGCCCCGCGGCGGCCGTACGGGCCGCCCGCCGGACGCCCCGGGTGGCGCGCGAGCCCTTCACGAGCGGGAGGTGCGGGAAAGCACCTGGTCGCGGGATGGTTCCGGGGGTCTGAGCAGATGGGCGGGCCGTGGCTGCTGGTGGGGACCGGCCCCGGACGCGCACGCACCCGCCCCGGCCTTCCGGTGAAGAGCCTGCCGTACGACGGCCCGCGCGCCCATCGAACGGCGTGCGCCCCCGCCACCGGCACCCGACGAGCGGGGCCGGCGAGCGGGGGTGAACCGGTGTTCGTGTGCCCTCGGGCGGTCTTTGAGGCCGCCCGGCATGGGCCGATCTGCCGACCCGGCGCTGTCGACTTCGACGTACCCGGCGAAGAGCTGGGGCAGCCGGGAAACTGGCCTGAATCCGCCGCTACTTGCTGCCGAGTCCCTTGGCACCGATGTGGAGGATCTTGTGGCTGCCGCGGGTCATGTCGACCACGAGGGTGCTGGTCTGGCCCGCGCTCCAGGTGAGGGTGACCACGGCCTCGGTGCGGGTGGCGTTGGTGCCGTTGTCGGTGACCTTCCACGCGAGGGGCACGTTCTGGGCGCGCAGGACGCCGTCGGCGTGCTCCTTCTCCTCCCAGGCGTTCAGCTCCTTCTGGAAGGCGGGCGTGAGGTAGTGGGCGCGGAGGGCGTCCCGGAGGTCGCCGCTGCCCTCGTCGGTCACCACGTCGATGTAGGCGCCGTAGAAGTCGGCGATGCGGGTGATGTTGTCGGAGGGCTTCCCGCTGACGCTGCGCGGTGCTCCGGCGGAGGCCTGGGCGGTGACGCCGAGACCGAGGGCCAGGGCGAGGCCGAGGGCCAGGGTGGTGCGGCGGGTCGCCTTGGTCGTGTTCATGTGTGTTCCCCGTTTTCTTTCTGGTTCCTGTGTGCCGGTGCTGTGGTGCGTGCGGGGCCGCCCGCCCGACCCCCGTGCGGGAGGGCGGCCCCGCTGCTCAGTGGAGCTTGTTCACCGCGGTGGCGGTCGTCTTCTTGAAGGCCTTCACCGGGGCATCGGTGAAGTCGCCCATCTGGGACCACTCCACGACGGTGACGGTCCGGTCGTCCCGGCCGACCGACAGCAGGTGGATGTCGGTGGCGCCGTACGAGTGCTCCGTGTGCAGACCGTGCACCCGGGCGCCCTCCTCGACCGCGACCTTGCCGTAGTCCTTGTACGTCGCCTCGAGGTCCGGGTCGCCCTGTTCGAGTCGGTCCGCGCAGGTGCGGATCTCCTTGTTCATACGGGCGGCGAGGGCGGCGGCCTTGGTCTTGGTGCCGACCTCGATCGTCAGCTGGCGGGCGCTGGTGTCCAGGTCGGTGCGGAAGTCGCGGTACCGGGAGTCGTAGCCCGGCAGCGCGTCCTCCAGGCAGAGCAGCAGTTCTTCCGGTACGCCGTCGGTCACCTTGCCCGCCGTCCAGGCGGACGAGGGGTGCGGCGGGAGGTCGGCGGCCGAGAGGAACCCGGGCGCGGCCGGCGCGGCTGCGGCCTGCACGGCGAAGGTGACGCCGAGCGTGAGGCCGGTGAGAGAGAGTACGGTGAGCGCGCCTGCTCGACTGCGCTTGGGCATGAGTGTCCCCCGTGAGATACGTGCATGGATGTGGGATGCCACCACGACGCCGGATGGTCGGTCCGGCCCGGTCGGGGTGACACCAAGAGCATCAGCGGTCCCAGGGGGCGGATGCAACACGGGACACGGGATCGGTCGGCATGGAACCATCCCATGCCGTCTGACGTGCAGGTATATGGAGTGCCTGGGATGCGGGATCAAGGGGGAATCGTTGTCGGCACCGGAACCACAGGACGATGTCCAGGAGTTCGCGGCATTGCTGCGGCGGCTGAAGGAGCGCACGGACCGCAGCTACGGTTCGCTGGCCCGGCGGCTGAACATGAACACCTCGACGCTCCACCGGTACTGCGCGGGTGACGCCGTACCGGTCGACTTCGCACCGGCGGAACGGTTCGCCGCGCTGTGCGGGGCGTCGGCCGAGGAGCGGATGGAACTGCACCGGCTGTGGCTGTCGGCGGTCGCGGCGCGACAGCGGCCGCGGGCGGGCGAGACCGCGGAGGCGCCGGATCAGCCGGAGACGGAAGACGGGGCGGAAGACGGGGCAAGGGGAACGGGCGGCGCGACAGCGACGGCCGATGTGGCGCCCGCGGCAGATGTCGGCGCCACAGAAACGGTCGGCCAGGCGAGCACGGCGACCGCAGCGGCGGCGGCAGTGAGCGACGGCGACGCGGCGGGCGTGGGCGAGGCAGACGGCCACGTGGCGGACGTAGGCGCGGCGGGTGAGGCAGGTGCCCTGGTCGCGGGGCACGGGGCCGCTCCGCGTCGCCCCTGGTACCGGCGTCGGCGAGTCGCCGTGGCCGTGGCCGCCTCGGTGGTGCTGCTCGCCACGCTGGGCAGCCTGTCGGCGCTGCCCTCGAAGCGTTCCCCGTCCAACGAGGTGGCCCAGGCCCCGGACCCGTCGTCCCGCACGACGGCGTCGGGCATGCCCGGCCGCTCCCCGTCCAAGTCGCCGAGCCCCTCCGCCACCTCCGGATCCCCGTCGCCCGTGGGCACCCGGAACAGCCCCTCCCCGTCGGCGGCGGGCGGCGGCACCGTCTCGAAGGGCACCGGCAAGTCCGAGCAGCAGGGGACCGCCACCGGCACTCCCCTGACCTGGAGCGCGAACTCCCAGATCTGGGAGGGAAGCTGCGGCCACGACTACGTCATCGACAAGCCGCCCTCCCAGGTTCCCCCGCCCCCGCTGGTGCAGGACGCCGGGATCTGGGCGGCGACGCAGGGCGCGATCCACGGGCGGGAGACGAAGGTGCAGATCTCCGTGCAGGGACGGTCGTCCACGGCCGTCGTCCTGGAGGCACTCCGCGTCCGGATCGCCGGCCGCAGCTCCCCGGCACCCGGTACTGACTACGCCATGGACCAGGGCTGCGGCGGCGGGATCACCCCGCGCGGCTTCGACGTGAACCTGGACATCGACCGTCCCGTCGCCCACGCGGTCGCCGGCAACGACACCGGGCAGACCGTCCCCGCGGTGCAGTTCCCCTACCGGGTCTCCGCCACGGACCCGGAGGTGCTGCTGGTCAACGCGACGACGCAGACGTACGACTGCACCTGGTACCTCGAACTCGACTGGTCCTCGCAGGGCCGCACCGGCACGGTCCGCATCGACGACCACGGCCGCCCGTTCCGCACGACCAGCATCAAGGGCCTGACCCGTCTCTGGTACGGCACGAACGACGCGGGCGAGCGGGCATGGGTGCCCTCCGGCACCTAGGAGCCGAGCGCGGACCCCACCCGGTGAGCCGTGCCGTCGGGGTCCACGTAGGCGAACTCCCGTAGTCCGTAAGGCGTGTCGGCCGGCTCGACGAAGCGGCCCTCGACGCCGGCCGCCGTCCACTCGGCATGGACGGCGTCGGCGTCACTCACGTACAGGTAGACGACGGCTCCGGTGCGCAGCGGGTCGTGCTCGGACCACTCCGTCAGGTGCATCGAGACCGCACCCCGCTCGACGTACCCGTACCGCTCCGCTCCGTCGTAGGCACGCGCGGCGAAGCCCAGTCGGCGGTATCGCTCCAGGGCCGCGTCGAGGTTGCGGACCGGGACGACGGGCGCGACCTCGGTGAAGGCGATGTCGGGCATGCGGCCAGTCTTGCATCCACCGGACTCCTCACGGCCGGGGCACGTTGCGGAGGTTGGAGCGGGCCATCTGGAGCATGCGGCCGACTCCGCCGTCGAGGACGATCTTCGAGGCGGACAGGGCGAAGCCGGTGACCATCTCCTTGCTGATCTTCGGCGGGATGGAGAGGGCGTTGGGGTCGGTGACGATGTCGACGAGGGCCGGACCCTTGTGCTTGAACGCCGACTTCAGCGCCCCCGGAAGGTCCTTGGGATTCTCGACGCGCACTCCGTGGGCACCGCAGGCCCGGGCCACGGCCGCGAAGTCGGGGTTCTTGTTGGTGGTGCCGTGGGAGGGCAGCCCGGCGACCAGCATCTCCAACTCGACCATGCCGAGCGAGGAGTTGTTGAAGAGGACGACCTTCACGGGGAGGTCGTACTGCACGAGGGTCAGGAAGTCGCCCATCAGCATGGAGAACCCGCCGTCCCCGGACATCGACACGACCTGTCGCTTCCGGTCGGTGAACTGCGCCCCGATCGCCATGGGCAACGCGTTCGCCATGGACCCGTGCGAGAACGAACCGATCACGCGGCGACGGCCGTTGGGGGAGATGTAGCGGGCGGCCCACACATTGCACATGCCGGTGTCGACGGTGAACACCGCGTCGTCGTCGGCGAGTTCGTCCAGTACGGAGGCCACGTACTCGGGGTGGATCGGGACGTGCTTGTCGACCTTGCGGGTGTACGCCTTGACGACCCCTTCGAGCGCGTCGGCGTGCTTCTTGAGCATCTTGTCGAGGAAGCGCCGGTTCGTCTTCTCCTTCACCCGCGGCGTGAGGCACCGCAGGGTCTCCTTCACATCGCCCCAGACGGCGAGGTCGAGCTTGGAGCGGCGGCCCAAGTGCTCCGGGCGCACGTCGACTTGGGCGATCTTGACGTCGTCGGGGAGGAAGGCGTTGTACGGGAAGTCGGTGCCGAGCAGGATCAGCAGGTCGCACTCATGGGTGGCCTCGTAGGCGGCGCCGTAACCGAGCAGTCCGCTCATGCCGACGTCGAAGGGGTTGTCGTACTGGATCCACTCCTTGCCCCTGAGGGCGTGCCCCACGGGGGACTTGACCTTCTCCGCGAACTCCATGACCTCGGCGTGCGCGCCCGCCGTGCCGCTGCCGCAGAACAGGGTGACTTTGTCGGCCTGGTCGATCATCTCGACGAGCTTGTCGATCTCCGCGTCGCCGGGGCGGACACTGGGCCGGGAGGTGACGAGGGCGGTCTCGGCGGCCTTGTCGGGGGCGGGCTGGTCGGCGATGTCACCGGGGAGGGTGACGACGCTGACGCCGGAGCGGCCGACGGCGTTCTGGATGGCGGTCTGCAGCAGCCTCGGCATCTGCTGGGGGCTGGAGATCATCTCGCTGTAGTGACTGCACTCCTGGAAGAGGCGGTCGGGGTGGGTCTCCTGGAAGAAGCCGAGGCCGATCTCGCTGGAGGGGATGTGCGAGGCGAGGGCGAGGACCGGGGCCATGGAGCGGTGGGCGTCGTAGAGGCCGTTGATGAGGTGCAGGTTGCCGGGCCCGCAGGAGCCGGCACACGCGGCGAGGTTCCCGGTGATCTGTGCCTCGGCGCCCGCGGCGAAGGCGGCGGTCTCCTCGTGCCGTACGTGGACCCAGTCGATGGCGGCGTTGCGGCGCACGGCGTCCACGACGGGGTTAAGGCTGTCGCCGACGACGCCGTAGAGGCGCTTCACCCCCGCCTTGACGAGGATGTCCACGAACTGTTCGGCGACGTTCTGTTTGGCCATGGATCCATGCACCCCTTCGGTCTCCTTGGGTCCATCAATCCACAATGGCCGCGATCACGCCTCCCAAACCGCAGCGGCTGTACGGTCGTCGGCGTATCCCTTGACCCGGACTTGGGAGTCGGCGAGGAACTCGGCGAGGCCGGGCGGGGGGCCTGACCACCGTCCCGTGAGGTACTCGCCCAGTTCGGGCTCGCCACGCAGGGGGTCGGCGAGGCCGCCGGTGCACATCAGGAGGGTGTCACCCGGGCGGGCGACGGAGGCGCGGAAGCGGAAGGCTTCGCGGGGCGGCTCGGGGGCGGGTTCGTAGGGGCTCGGGGGTGTGGGGATGCCGAGGTCCATGGTGAGGCGGTCGCCGTCGGGGGTCTCGGGGGGCAGCGAGCCGAAGCCGACGACCGGTTCGCCGGTGACGTCGGTGATGCGGGGTTCGATGTCGTGCCACTCGCCGTCGCGGAGGCGGAACAGGCCGCCCGCGCCGACGCCGAAGAAGACGCGGACACGGCAGTCCGGGTCGGCGGGCAGGAGCAGACAGCGCAGGGTGGCGGCGTACTCCTCCGGGTCGATGCCCTGCTCCACGGCGCTGGCGCGGAGCTTGCCGAGACTGCGGTCGGTGAGCCGGTGCAGCCCTGACTTCAGGTCGCCTCGGCGGGCGGCGCCGATGTCCTGCGCGAGCCGGGCGTGACTGCGCCCTATGGCCCGTCCGATCCAGTGACATGCCTCGGCGGCGGCGCGATGGGCACCGGGAGTGGCGCGGGCGCCGGTCGCCATGGCGACGAGGATCAGCGCCTGGTCGCCGGTGCCGAAGCGGGCGGTGAGCAGGGAGTCCCGGCGGGGCTCGCCCCGGAACCTGGCCGAGTCCCCTCGCACGGACACCGCCCGCAGCGTGCAGGCCCCGTACCTGGCCCCGTCGAGCACGGTGTCCGCCACCAGGTCGTCGAGTTCGTCGGGATCGGCGGGCGGGAGGGCGGTGGGTTCGGCGTCGTAGGTGGGAGGCCCGGACCCGACGAAGCCGACGGGGGCGGGAGGGAGGGAGGGGAGGTCGAGGCGGGTGGCGGTACGGGGTGCCTGCGGCGCGGGGGCGGGCACGTCCTGACCGTGAACGGGGGGTTCGGGCGTGGGGGTCGTGGGATTGGCCTGGGTGGAGCCGGGGCCAGTGCGGGATGCCTGCGGCGCGGAGTCCGTGACACCGGAGACGGAGCCCTCCCGGGAGCCCTCCTCGTCCGCGTCCCGTGGTGGCGGGGGTGGGCCCGCGGGGCGCGGTGGGGTGGACGGGTGTGGGGGTGCCGTCGTCGGGGGGGTCGGGGTGCGTGAGGGCGGAACCGTGGTGGCCGGAGGTGTCTCCGTGGACGCGAAGCCCGGTGGCCTGGGACCCGGCGGGAAGGACGCGGGTGGGTCGGGTGGCGGCGGTTCCCATGGGGGCCGGTGCCGGCCGGGTGAGGGAGCCGTCGCGTCGGAGACGCCTGTGCGCGGCGCGGGAACCCCGGTCCCGGACCCGGCAGCCTCATCACCGACCCCTGCCCGAACCTCGTCGGCCGCGGCCCCGGCCCCGTCCCGTACCGTCCCCGACGCCGAGGCGAAGCGGTCGTCCAGGGTGTCGGGGGCCGGTGTGGGGCCCGTGTCGTCGGTGGAGTCGTACAGCTGCCTCCACCAGTCGTCCTCGTGACCGGTGGGCATTCCCCCCTGCTGGCTCATGCCCCCAATTGTCCACCGCGTGGGCCGTATGAAAACGGGGCATCCGCAAAATCAAGCGTCACCGCGCGCGGCGAACGGCGTGTCCGAGTGAGGTGTCGAACTCCTGTTGCCAAAGAGGTCGCCGGAGCGACCCGGCCCCGATGCGCGGCCCGGGCGAACATCGCTGACCTGCGCTTCCGGCTCCCCTCCTGCACCCTGGACAAATGGGAGTGTGGGACCTCCTGCTGGTCGGCCTGGTCATGCTGTTCGGCCTGGTCGGGGTTCTGGTGCCCGGCGTGCCGGGGTCCTGGCTCGTGTGGGCCGCGGTCCTGTGGTGGGCGCTGAAGGATCCGCAGCCGGTCGCGTGGAGCGTGCTGGTGGGAGCCACGGTCGCCCTGTTCCTCTCCCAGGTGGTGCGCTGGTCGCTGCCGCCGCGCCGACTGCGGGAGAGCGGGGCCACGCCGCGGATGGGGGTGTACGCGGGGGCAGGTGCGTTCCTCGGCTTCTTCCTGATCCCCGTGCTCGGCGCGATCCCAGGCTTCATGGGCGGCATCTACCTCTCGGAACGCTTGCGCCTCGGCCGCCACGGGGAGGCGCGGGCCGCCCTGCGCACGGCGATGCGCTCGGGCGGCTCCAGCGTGCTGGCGGAACTGTTCACCTGCCTGCTGATCATGGGCGCGTGGCTGGGGACGGTGCTGTGGGGCAGCTGACCCAGGACCTCAGCCCCAGGCAGCCTCAGCCAGTCCTAGGACGGGATTCCGATGTGCGGGCGGCGCGGGCGTGTTTGGCTGGCTGCCATGACCGAATTCAGCGAGGCCGAGCGCGCGTACCTGAGGTCCCAGCGGCTGGGGCGGCTCGCCACCGTCGACCCGCAGGGACAGCCGCAGGCGAACCCGGTCGGCTTCTTTCCGCAGGACGACGGCACCATCCTGATCGGCGGCTACGCGATGGGCCGCACCAAGAAGTGGCGCAACCTCCAGAAGAACCCGAAGGTCGCGCTGGTCGTCGACGACATCGTCAGCCTGAAGCCGTGGACGGTGCGTGGCATCGACATCCGCGGGGAGGCGGAACTCCTCACGGGGCCGCACGACTTGGGCCCGCACTTCAGCGAGGAGCTGATCCGCATCCATCCGCGACGCATCCACAGCTGGGGGCTGGAGGAGTCCTAGAGGGCACCTTCGAGGGTGAGCAGGGCCGTCTTGCGCTCCAGGCCGCCCGCGTACCCGGTGAGCAGGCCGTTCGCGCCGATCACCCGGTGGCACGGGCGGAGGATCAGCAGGGGGTTCGCACCGATCGCGCCGCCCACCGCCCGCACGGCGACACGGGAGGCACCGACGCGGGCGGCGATCTCGCCGTACGTCGTGGTCGCGCCGTACGGGACGTCGTCGAGGGCGTCCCAGACGCGGGTCCGGAACTCGGTGCCCTCGGGCCGCAACTCCAGTTGGAACTCCTTGAGTTCTCCGGCGAAGTAGGCGGCGAGCTGTTCCTCGGCGGCCCGGAAGGGACCGGGGTCGTGGACCCAGCCCTCCTGGACGGTACGGCCCTTCTTCTGCCCGGGTACGGACAGCGAGGTCAGCGCGCCGGTCTCGTCGGCGGTGAGGAGCAGGGTGCCGACGGGGCTGTCGAGACGGGTCCAGAGGATGGCCATGATTACTCCAACTCTCCTGCGGTGCGCAGGTGTTGCCAGGCGTAGGAGCGCCAGGGGCGCCAGGTGTCGGGGGCTTCGGGGCCGGGTGGGGCGACGTCGGGATCGCCGAGGGCACGGCTGCGGATGACGGCGACGGTACGGGCGTCCAGGCCGGGCAGGGCGAGCAGCGCGTGCTGCGCCTCGTCGCGGTCGGCGCCCGGATCGAGTCGTACGGCGCCGTCGGCGAGGGCGGTGGCGAGCGTGCCCAGGGGGCCGGCCGCCTCGGAGAGGGCCGCGGGTTCGGGGAAGAGGTGGGTGAGGCTGCCGCAGGGCGCGTCCATGGTCTTGCCGTACCGCTGGACGAGCCGTTCGGATTCCCTCCGGCCCACCAGTGCCCGTACGGCGGACTCCTCGGGGTCGGCCGCGCCGGGTGACCGGAGTCCGGGGCGGGCGGCGACCAGGGGGGCGAGCCGGGGGTCCGCGCCGAGCCGCTCGTCGACGGCGTAGGGATCGGAGTCGAGGTCGAAGAGCCGCCGCAGCCGTCCGACGGCGGTGGTCAGGTCGCGGGGGTCGGTGAGGTGCAGCTGGGCGTCGAGCCAGCCGCCGGGGTGGGCGCCGGAGGTGGGCCTGGCCGTGCCGGGGCGTTCGTGGACGGCGACGATGCCGGTGCCGTGCGGGAGGCGGAGGGTGCGGCGGTAGGTGCGCCGTCCGGGTGCCCCGCTCACCTCCTCGACACCGGGTACGGCCTCGCTCTCCAGCAGGTCGAAGACGGCGCCGGACCGGTAGGGGCCGCGGTGGGCGAGGCGCAGCGGAATGCCCGCTGTGGGGGTGGCCGTGCGGCGGGTGGTCCGGCCCGCGGCCCGCAGGGCGCTGGGGGTGGCGGCGTAGATCTCGCGGACCGTGTCGTTGAACTGCCGCACGCTGGCGAAGCCCGACGCGAACGCGATCTCCGTGACGGGCAGGCCGGTGGTCTGGAGCAGGACGCGCGCGGTGTGGGCGCGCTGGGCGCGGGCCAGGGCGACGGGTCCGGCACCCAGTTCGGCGGTGAGCTGGCGCTGGACCTGGCGTGCGCTGTAGCCGAGGCGGTCGGCGAGCCCGGCGACGCCCTCCCGGTCGACGACACCGTCGCCGATCAGGCGCATCGCCCGGCCCACCACGTCCGCCCGGACGTTCCAGTCCGCGGATCCCGGCACCGCGTCCGGGCGGCACCGCCGGCAGGCCCGGAAACCGGAGCCCTGCGCGGCGGCGGCCGTGGCGTAGAAGCGGACGTTGTGACGCTTCGGGGTCACCGCGGGACAACTGGGTCGGCAGTAGATGCCGGTCGTCTCGACGGCGAAGAAGAACTCCCCGTCGAACCGGGCGTCCCGGCTGCGGACGGCTTCGTACCTGGTGTCTTCGTCCATCACGCCATCCAGTCTCCGCCGTGCAGGGGGGTGCTGCTGGCGGAAATCGGACACGGTGATGGAGGGTGCGGCGTCAGGTCCGTGTGCGGGTGCGGGTCCGTCGTGGCTGGTCGCGCAGTCCCCCGCGCCCCTGAGTGGGTGCAGTCAGCGCTTACCCAGCTGTACCCACCTAGGGCGGGGGGACTGCGCGACCAGCCCCCCACCGACCCGCGGCCGAACGGCTACCCCTTAACGCCAGGACCCCCGCTTCGCCTCCATCGCCGCCTTCCCCTGCGCTCCCCGCTTCTTCCAGTCCTTCCGGATCTCGGCACGGAGCCGCGCATCCGTCTTCGCGACGATCCGCTGGTTCTCCCGGATCAGCTTCCGGTAGCTCTCCAGCCGCCGCTCCGGCAGCTCACCGGAGTCGATCGCGGCCAGCACCGCGCACCCCGGCTCGCTCTCGTGCGCGCAGTCGTGGAAGCGGCACCGCCCGGCCAGTGCCTCGATCTCGGCGAAGACCTGTCCGACACCGGTCTCGGCGTCCCACAGGCCGACCCCCCTGAGGCCGGGCGTGTCGATCAGCACACCCCCGCCGGGCAGGGCGAGGAGGTTGCGGGTCGTGGTCGTGTGGCGCCCCTTCCCGTCCGCGTCCCGCGCGGCCCGCACCGCCATCACGTCCTCGCCGACGAGGACGTTCGCCAGCGTCGACTTTCCCGCGCCGGACTGCCCGAGCAGCACGGTCGTACCGCCGGAGACGACCGCGACGAGAACGTCGAGCCCCTCCCCGTCCAGTGCGCTGACGGTCAGCACCGGAACGCCCGGAGCCGTCGTCTCCACGTCCTGTACGAGATGCGAGAGCGTCGCCGCGTCCGGTACGAGGTCGGCCTTGGTGAGGACGACCACCGGCTGGGCGCCGGACTCCCAGGCCAGGGCCAGGAAGCGTTCGATGCGGCCGAGGTCGAGTTCGACGGCGAGCGACACGGCGACGATCGCGTGGTCGACGTTGGCCGCGAGGATCTGCCCCTCGGACCGCTTGGAGGAGGTGGAGCGCACGAAGGCGGTACGGCGCGGCAGATACGTCCGTACGTAGCGGGGGTTGCCCGCGGGCTCGACAACGGCCCAGTCGCCGGTGCACAGGACCCGCATCGGGTCGGGCGGGGTGACGAAGGCGGTGTCGGCCCGCAGCATCCCGTCGGCGGTGACGAGGTCGCACTGCCCGCGGTCGACCCGGACCACGCGTCCGGGCAGGAGCCCCTCGGGCTCGTAGGGGGCGAACAGGTCCGCCCATGCCTCGTCCCAGCCGTAGGGAGCGAGAGCGGAGAAAGCGTGAGAAGTGGAGCTGGAAGTCAAGGGAGACCCTTCACAAGGGTGGCCCCGGCACAAGGAGTTGGTGTCAGCCGACGGCCACGGAGGTGGACTTGATGATCTGGATGCGGGCAGCGTTCGTCGCAAAGACAGCCATCGGTCGACACCTCCCTCGTTCCTCGCTCGTGGGGCACGGCAGCCGTGAGCCGCCGTACGAAGCGCTCTCACCTTAGAGGCGCTCGCGTCGGGGGCGCCACCGGTTTTCCGCCCCCGCTGCGAGCGTCGCCCTCACTCGAACAGCCCGGTGCGCTGGTCGTCCGGGAGGAGCGGCTGTGGCATGGAACCGACCCCCATCTCCAGGAGACCTCGTGATGAGCCACCGTCCGCCCCGCCCGGCCCGCCCTCTACGCGCCCTCGCCCCGGCCCTGGCCGCCGGAGTCCTGTTGACGACCGCCGCGTGCTCGGACGGGGACGGTGACGACAGCGGGCCGGACCGCGCGGACACCACGCGGATCTCCTCCTCGCCCCTCGCGCAGGCGTCACCGGCCCCGCTCACCCCGGCCGGGGCGCGGGCCGCGCTGGTGACCGAGGCGGACCTGGAGGACGACTGGAACCAGGTCAAGAACGCGGCCACCTGGCGCGACAGCCTGTTGGTCGGCAAGGTGGACGTCGCCGACTTCCTCACCGCCAAGGCCGACGCGGCTGACTGCCAGAAGCTGCTCGACCGGCTCTACAGCGACGACCTTCTGGGCAAGCCGTCCGGAGCGTCCGCGCTCACCGGCTTCGAGGAGGGCGCGTCCCGGCTGCTCTACCAGGTGGCCGCCTATGACAAGGCCGCCCTGGACACGTCCTTCGCCTGGCTGAAGAGCCTGCCGGTCACGTGTGACCAGTTCACGGCGAAGGACAGCTCGGGCGGGCAGCGCACGGTCCAGGTGGTCTCCACGTCCCTGCCCAAGGTGGGCGATGCCCGTCAGGGGCTGCGGGTCACGGTCCAGGGCACCTCGGGCGGTACGCCCGCCACCCTGACCCTCGACGTCGCGGCCCTGCGGGTCGGCACGGACGCGATCAGCATCACCAACGGCGGCCTCGACGGGGCCGACCACGACAGCACCGAGCAGGCGGCGAAGCTGGGCACGACCCGTCTGAAGGACGTCCACGCGGGCCGCACCCCGGCCGCCGACCCGGGCGAGCTCGACTGACGGTGTTCCCGCCGAGGGCGCCATGTGACATAGTACTGGCGTGAGCAAGCGACTGACCTGCGATGTCGTGGTCGTCGGTGCCGGGATGGTGGGCGCGGCCTGTGCCCTGTACGCCGCCCGGGCAGGCTTCGACGTGATCGTCGTCGACCGCGGCCCTGTGGCCGGCGGCACGACCGGCGCCGGTGAGGGCAATCTCCTGGTCTCCGACAAGGAGCCGGGTCCCGAGCTCGAACTCGCCCTGTTGTCCGGCCGGTTGTGGGCCGAGCTGGCGCGGGAGGTCGGCGACGCGATCGAGTACGAGCTCAAGGGCGGCGTGGTCGTCGCGTCCACTCCCGAGGGCCTCGCGGCGCTGGAGAGGTTCGCGACCGGGCAGCGGGCGGCGGGCGTCGAGGCGGTGCGGGTGGACGCGGGCCGACTCCGGGAACTGGAGCCCCACTTGGCGTCCGGGCTCGCGGGCGGTGTGCTGTATCCCCAGGACGCGCAGGTCATGCCGACGCTGGCCGCCGCCCATCTCGTACGGGCCTCGGGTGCCCGCCTGTTCACCGGTGCGACGGTGACCGAGGTCCTGCGCGCTGTCGGCGGCGCCGTACGCGGGGTGCGGACGGACCGGGGCGAGATCCACGCGCCGTATGTCGTCAACGCCGCCGGGACCTGGGGCGGTGAGCTGGCCGCGCTGGCGGGAGTGGACCTTCCCGTGTTCCCCCGGCGCGGTTTCGTCCTCGTCACCGAGCCGCTCCCCCGCCTGGTCCGCCACAAGGTGTACGCCGCCGACTACGTGGCCGATGTGGCCAGCGACTCGGCGGCCCTGCAGACCTCGCCGGTCGTCGAGGGGACGGCGGCGGGGCCCGTCCTGATCGGCGCGACCCGTGAACGGGTGGGATTCGACCGCTCGTTGTCGTTGCCCGCGTTGCGGGCGCTGGCTGCGGGCGCGACCCGGCTGTTCCCGTTCCTGGAGCGGGTGCGCGCGATGCGGACGTACCTCGGCTTCCGGCCGTACATGCCCGATCATCTGCCCGCCATCGGCCCCGATCCGCGGGTGCCCGGGCTGTTCCACGCGTGCGGGCACGAGGGCGCGGGCATCGGACTGTCCACCGGGACCGGGCAGTTGATCGCCCAGGTGCTGGCCGGACACGCTCCCGAACTGGATCTCGCACGCTTCCGGCCCGACCGTTTCCCCGCCTCCGGCTCTTCGTCCGATGCGTCGTCCGGCTGCGAGGAGGCCTCGTGAATCCGCTGGAGATGGTGGGCGCCGAGCCCGGTCCCGCCTTCACCGTCACGCTCGACGGACGGGAGATCGAGGCCCTGCCCGGCCAGACCGTCGCCGCCGCCCTGTGGACCGCGGGGGTCACCTCCTGGCGCACCACCCGGGGCGAGGGCCGCCCGCGCGGAATCTTCTGCGGCATCGGCGTCTGCTTCGACTGCCTGGTGACCGTCAACGACAGCCCGAACCAACGGGCTTGCCTGGCACCCCTGCGGCCGGGCGACGCGATCCGCACGCAGGAGGGGACGGGCCACCATGAGTGAACCGCGTCTGGCGGTGATCGGCGCGGGACCGGCAGGGCTCGCCGCCACCCTCGCGGCGGCCGCCCGTGGCATCCACGTCACGCTGATCGACTCGGCGGCGGAGGCGGGCGGGCAGTTCTACCGGCAGCCCGCGCCGGGGCTCGGAGCCCGTCGCCCCCAGGCGCTGCATCATCAGTGGCGCACCTGGGAGAGCCTGCGGGACGGACTGCGCGCCCACACACAGGCCGGGTCCGTAAGGCACTTGACGGACCATCATGTCTGGTTCGTCGAGCGCCGGGGTACGGCCGGTTTCACCGTGCACGCTCTCACCGGGCCCGCGCAGGAGGAACCGGCCGAGGTGCGCGCCGACGCGGTCCTCCTCGCCACCGGCGGCTACGAGAAGGTGCTGCCCTTTCCCGGCTGGACCCTGCCCGGTGTCGTCTCCGCGGGCGGGGCGCAGGCCATGCTCAAGGGCGGGCTCGTGCTGCCCGGCCGTACCGCGGTCGTCGCCGGGACCGGACCGCTGCTGCTGCCCGTCGCCACCGGGCTCGCCGCGGCGGGCGCGACGGTCGCCGCGCTGGTGGACTCGGCCGACCCGATGTCGTTCGTACGGCGGTCCCGGGCGCTGGCGGGCCGGCCGGACAAGCTGGCCGAAGGGGCCGGATACGCGGGCCGGTTGCTCCGTCACCGGGTGCGGACGCTCCTGCACCACACGGTCGTGGCGGCGCACGGCACCGAGCGGCTGGAGGCGGTCACGATCGCCGCCCTCGACCGGGACGGACGGGTGCGCCCGGACACCCGGCGGCGGCTCGTCTGCGACACCCTCGCCGTGGGCCACGGCATGCTGCCGCACACCGACCTCGCGGACGCGCTGGGCTGCCGGATCGACGGGACGGACGTGTGCGCCGACGACGAGCAGCGCACCGACGTGCCGGGCGTGTGGGCGGCGGGCGAGACCACCGGCATCGGCGGCTCCGCCCTGTCGCTCGCCGAGGGGCATATCGCCGGGCGGTCGATCGCGGCACGGCTGGCCGGGCGGGCGCCGGATCCGGGTGAGTGGGCGGCCGCCGCGCGTACCCGGGAGAAGTTGCGGGCCTTCTTCGCCGCCGTCGACTCCGTGTACGCCCCGCCCGCGCACTGGGCCGAGCAGGTCACCGACGAGACGGTGGTGTGCCGGTGCGAGGAGGTGTCCGCCGGCGCGGTGCGGGGGGCGGTGCGCGAACTGGGGGCCGGTGATCTGCGGACCGTGAAGCTGCTCACGCGGGCCGGGATGGGCTGGTGCCAGGGCCGGGTGTGCGGGCCCGGGGTGGCCGGAGTGGCCGGGTGCGCGGAGACGGCGGGGCACAGACCGTTCGCACGGCCGGTACCGCTGGGCGTGCTGGCGCGGGCCGGAGAGACCGAGGAACAGTGAAATGTCACACCCTATTGAGCTGTCAGACCCCATACCCCTGTAGAGAGGCGATCCACATGACCACCAGCCTTCGTCCGTGGCGCGGAGTCCTCGTCGCCACCGCCCTCCCGTTGAACGACGACCTGTCGGTGAACTACGACAAGTACGCCGAGCACTGCGCCTGGCTGGTCGGGAACGGCTGCGACGGCGTCGTACCGAACGGCTCGCTCGGCGAGTACCAGGTGCTCACGCCCGAGGAGCGGGCAAAGGTCGTGGAGACGGCCGTGGCCGCGATCGGCGGTGAGCGGGTGATGCCGGGGGTGGCCGCGTACGGCTCGGCGGAGTCCCGCCGCTGGGCCGAGCAGGCCCGGGACGCCGGCTGTGCGTCCGTGATGCTGCTGCCGCCCAACGCCTACCGCGCCGACGAGCGGTCGGTGCTCGCGCACTACGCCGAGGTCGCGAAGGCGGGCCTGCCGGTCGTGGCGTACAACAACCCCATCGACACCAAGGTCGACCTGGTGCCGGAGCTGCTCGCCAAGCTGCACGCGGAGGGGTTCATCCGCGCGGTCAAGGAGTTCTCCGGTGATGTCCGACGCGCCTACCAGCTGGCCGAACTCGCCCCGGAACTCGACCTGTTGATCGGCGCCGACGACGTCCTGCTGGAGCTGGCCCTGGCCGGGGCGAAGGGCTGGGTGGCCGGTTACCCGAACGCGCTGCCCAGGTCCTCGGTCGAGCTGTACCGGACCGCAGTGAGCGGCGACCTGGCCACCGCGAAGAAGCTGTATGAGCAACTCCACCCGCTGTTGCGCTGGGACTCCAAGGTCGAGTTCGTGCAGGCCATCAAGATGTCGATGGACATCGTCGGCCGGCACGGCGGGCCCGTGCGGCCTCCGCGCGTCCCCCTGCTGCCCGAGCAGGAGGCCGTCGTGCGGGCCGCCACGGAGAAGGCCGTCGCCGCGGGACTCGCGTAACTCGTCAAGGAGAGCGGACCATGCGCAGCACACTCGTCCTGCACGCCGTCGACTCGCACACCGAGGGCATGCCCACCCGCGTGATCACCGGCGGGATCGGCACGATCCCCGGCGCGACCATGAACGAGCGGCGGCTGTACTTCCGTGAGCACCGCGACGACATCAAGCAGCTGCTGATGAACGAGCCGCGCGGGCACTCGGCGATGAGCGGCGCGATCCTCCAGCCGCCGACCCGCCCGGACTGCGACTGGGGTGTCGTCTACATCGAGGTCTCGGGCTATCTGCCGATGTGCGGACACGGCACGATCGGGGTGGCGACCGTACTGGTGGAGACCGGGATGGTCGAGGTCGTCGAGCCGGTCACCACGATCCGGCTCGACACCCCGGCGGGTCCGGTCGTCGCCGAGGTCGCGGTGGAGGACGGCAGGGCGAAGAACGTCACGCTGCGGAACGTGCCGTCGTTCGCAGTCGCCCTCGACCGCAAGATCGCACTCGCCGACGGCCGGACGGTGACCTATGACCTGGCGTACGGCGGCAACTTCTACGCCATCCTGCCGCTGACGGAGTTCGGGCTGCCCTTCGACCGGGACCGCAAGGACGACATCCTGAAGGCGGGGCTGTCCCTCATGGCGGCGATCAACGCCGAGGAGGAGCCCGTCCACCCGGAGGATCCGTCCATCCGCGGCTGTCATCACGTCCATCTGATCGCGCCCGGTGCCACCGCCCGGCACTCCCGGCACGCGATGGCCATCCATCCGGGCTGGTTCGACCGCTCCCCCTGCGGCACCGGTACCAGTGCGCGCATGGCCCAGTTGCACGCGCGCGGTGAACTCCCGCTGCACACCGAGTTCGTGAACGAGTCCTTCATCGGGACGCGGTTCACGGGCCGGCTCCTCGGTACGACGGAGGTGGCGGGCCGTCCGGCTGTCCTGCCCAGTTTCACCGGGCGCGCCTGGATCACCGGCACGGCCCAGTACCTGCTCGATCCGACCGACCCGTTCCCGGCGGGATTCGTCCTGTGAGGCCTGAGCGTCTCCCGGAACGTCGAGGATAATGCCGGTGCCGCGTGACATTGCACTGCACTTGAACTTGCACTTGCACCAGTAGGAGATGCCTCTCATGGCCGCCCAGCGATCCAGTACCCCCGCCGCCGCTGCCCCCGCCCTGCCCGTCCTCGGCGGCAAGAAGAGCAGCTACCGGGAGCGGGTCGCCGACGCCCTGCGGGCCGCGCTGATCGCGGGCGAACTGCTCCCGGGGCAGGTGTACTCGGCGCCCGCGCTCGCCGCCCGCTTCGGTGTGTCGGCCACGCCCGTGCGCGAGGCCATGCTCGACCTCGCCAAGGAGGGCCTCATCGACACCGTCCCCAACAAGGGGTTCCGGGTCACCGCGGTCTCCGAGAAGCAGCTCGACGAGTACACCCACATCCGCGCGCTCGTCGAGATCCCGATCGTCGTGGAGCTGGCCTCGACCGCCGACCCGGTCTCCCTGGAGGCGCTGCGTCCCGCCGCCCGGGAGATCGTCCAGGCGGCGGTGTCCGGTGACCTCATCGCGTACGTCGAGGCCGACACCCGCTTCCACCTCGGCCTGCTCGCCCTCGCGGGCAACGCCCACCTGGTCGAGGTGGTCGGCGACCTCCGCAAGCGGTCGCGTCTGTACGGCCTCACCCCGCTGGTGAAGTCCGGCCGCCTGCTGGCCTCCGCCGAGGAGCACCTCGAACTCCTCGACGCGCTGATCGCCCGCGACGAGCGGGCGGTCCACGAGGTCATGACGCGGCACATCGGGCACGTCAGGGGCTTGTGGGCGGCGAAGCAGGGAAGCACGCCGTGATGTGAGGCCGACCTGAGTTGTGATGCGCCGTCAGGACTTGGCGCACTCCCGCCCGTTGAGGGAGAAGTCGTACGCCGGGGCGTTCCTGCTCTGCCAGGAGGCGAGGAAGCCGAAGGAGAGCGAACCGGCCGCGGGGACCGACTTGTTGTAGTCGGCGGCGCTCGCGGTGACCTTCGCGCCGCTCTGGGTGAAGTCCGCGTCCCACATCTGCGTCACCTTCTGGCCGTCCTTGAAGGACCAGGTGACCCGCCAGTCGCCGAGAGCCTGGGTGGTGGTGACGGTGACGGCGGCCTGGAAGCCGTCGGGCCACTGGTTGACGAGGGAGTACGCGACCCGGCAGGCCGGCGTGACGCTCTCGCTGGGCTCGGGTTCCTCGGCACCGGCGGAGGAGGTGCCCTGGGGTTCGGGGTCGGAGTTCTTCACACTCGTGGACTCCGACGGGTTTCCCGTGGGCGTCCTGGAGGTCCCCGCCGAGCCGGGCGCCCGCGAGGTGGCGGTGGGGACGGACCAGGTGGGGTTGGCCACCGGCTGGCCCTCGGCCGAGGTGCCGGGCCCCGCGGCGCCGTTCTTCATGTCGTCGCCCGGCATCATCGACACCGCGAGGGCGAGCAGGGAGACGAGGACAGCGGCGACGAGCAGCCCGTTGCGCACGGCCTTCGCCTTGTGCGCGCCGGGGTTCGGGGGCCCGCTCTCCAGCGCCAGGGGGCGTCCGGCGCCCAGGCGTACCTCGGCGGCCCGGCGGCGGCGCTCCAGATAGGCGAGTCCGCCCCAGCCGATCACCCCGCCCGCGAGGGCCGCGGGCAGGCCGCCGCCGTGCAGGCGAAGACAGGCGGCGGCCTCAGCGCACTGTCGGCATCGCGCGAGATGGCGGGAGAGGTCGGGCGGGGTCTCCCCGGAGGTGGAGCGGGTGACGGCATCCAGCAGCCGGGCGTAACTGCGGCACTGCGCGTCCATCGGCATGTCGAGGTGGTTGCGGTGGCTGCGGTCCCGGAACAGGCCGCGCACCTGGGCGAGTTCCTCGCCCACGGTGGCCGGGTCGAGGCCGAGCCGGCGGGCCACCGTGGGCAGCGGCAGCGCCTCCACCTCGGCCAGCCACAGCAGTTCGGCGTCCGCCGCCTGCAGATCGCGCAGTCCGCGCAGGGCGATGGGGCGCTGCAGCGGCGGGCCGGTGTAGCGGGCGGCCTTGTCGGAGTTGAGCCACAGCCGCAGGTCGGGGTCGAGGCGGTGGCCGAGGCCCTGGGTCTCCCAGTCCGCGGCGACGGTGCGAACTGCGGTGAGCAGCAGGGGTATGCGGGGCAGCCGGGCCGGACGGCGGCCGGCGCCACGCACGGCGGCCTCCGCCTCGCGGGCCTCGCGCATGCCGAGGGAGAACGCCTCCGTGGCCAGTTCGGTGGCGGCGGTGGAGCCGGCCGTGCACAGATCGGCGTACGACAGCACGGCATCCCAGCACTCGGAGAACAGCGCGGCCTCGGCGGCGTCCTGGGGGGTCGGCAGGTCGGGCATGGGTCTCCTGCATCGAAAGCGAAGTCAACTCGCCATACTGGCAAAGGAGTTGGGGGGAACCTCGCGGCAGGACAGGAGCCTTTCACGCCTCCCACACAACTGACAAGCACGCTATTCAAATCGGTTACCGAGGGTTCGGTCCACTCCCCCACGGCATTGTGCTGCGCGGAGTCGCGTCCTTGTGTACGGACCGGAAGCGGAAACGTATCAATCCCGCCACACAGGAATCAGCCGTAACGGAGAAACCCGGCCATCGTGGTCACCAAGCGGCGCCGGCCCAGAAGCGGGCCGGCGCCGTCGTCGCGCTGATCAGACCTCGGCCGGTTCCGGGGCCGCCGGAAGGCTGTCCATGAAGGAGCTCACCGAGAAGACGGCACGGCCGGGTCCGGGCGGGCCGTACCCGGGGGGCGAGGAGAGACCGAAGTCGTCCATGGTCTGGCGATACGCCTGGAGCAGCCGGATGTGGTACTCCAGCGGCGCACCATGCGGGTTGGCCTTGCCGAGCGGGGTCGTCGGCTCGGGGCACCAGGTGGTGAAGCGGGGCGTGATGCCGTGCGACATGAAGAACCGCAGGCCCTCGGTGGTGGAGGCGATGGCCTCGTCGACCGTCTTGAAGCCGAAGGGCTCCGCCATCTCGACGCCCGCGACGAAGTTGGGGATGACGTTGCGTGCCCCGAACACCTCCGCCGAGTCCAGGATGCGCTTGTGCCACACGTCGCGGCCGACGTACCGCTCCTTGCCCGGGCAGTACATCTTGAAGAGGTACTCGTCCCACACCTCGTAGTTGGGGTGGTAGATCTGCACGCCGTAGTCCTTGAAGCGCTGCACGTCGTCCTTGGGCAGTGCCTGCGCGACGACCTTGCCGATCCAGCGGCCCGGGAAGTGCTCCTCGATGGCCTTGGCGTACATGCCGTAGAAGTCGGCCTCGTCCCGGCCCTGGAGCTTCGAGGTGATCGCGCCGCCGGTGAGCGTGTAGGCGGTGGAGATCTTGTCGGTGTCGTACCGGTTGATGATCTCGAGCGCCTCCAGGACCTCGTCCACGTCCTTGACGCCCGTGTACGGCCGCCCGGCCGCCTTGTGCTGGCGCCAGTTGTGGTTGATGTCGCAGTACTGGCACTCCTCCTTGGCGCCGAAGTACTGGCACACCCGGAAGACGGTCAGATAGATCAGGTAGCCCCACTGGATGGTCGGGGCGACCTCCATGACGGACTTCCCGCTGGAGAGCTTGTGCCGGTAGTACTCCGGCATCGGCGGCACGCCCACGTCGGCGATCCGCTTGCCGTCGAGGTAGAGCCCGAGCATGCCGGAGTCGTCCGCCGCCACGCGGTAGGGCGAGGCGGGGTTGACCCGCACCGACGCCACCGTCCGCCTGAGGTCGTACGGCCCGCCGGTGAGGATGATCTCCTCCGGCGGCCGGCGGAGCGCGGCCTCGCCCAGCTCCGGCAGGGTCCCGTGGTCGAAGGAGAAGATGAAGTACGACTTCGGCTTCACCTCACCCGACTCGTTGTCGCTGAGGGCGGACGGGTCGAAGGCCACGCCACCTCGCAGCAGGTCCTCCTTGAAGACGGCTTCCCGTGGAACCTGCGGGAACCTCTCCATCAGATCCTCGACCAGCGCGGTACGGCTGCCCATCCCGTGTCTCCTCCCGGCTCAGACGTACGACCGACTCCTCACGGTATGCCCTCGCACCGGCATCACCCGTGCCGGGTCCCCTCACGGCGCGCGATGTGGGACGGTATGGGCGTTTCTGGAGGCAGAGACGGGTCGGGAACGGGCGCGCCCCACACCGAGGTGAGCGGAAGCACACCGGCCCACAGCCCCAGTTCGGCGTCGGGTCCGTCGCCGTCGTCGGGCGCGCCGGTGCGGATCTTGACGGAGGCCTCGTCGAGGCCGAGCGCGAGGAGGGTGGTGGCCGCGAGTTCCTTCCGGCTCGGCTGCCGGGCGTACGACCACTGTCCGGGGGTCGCGTGTTCGGTCAGCCGGCGCAGGCCCGCCAGCTTCTCGTCAGGGTCGGTCACCTTGCGGGCCTCACCGTGGATCATGGCGCTGCGGTAGTTGACGCCGTGCTCGAAGACGGACCGCGCGAGGACCAGCCCGTCGACGTGCGTGACCGTGACACAGACCGGCGTACCGCCGGCGAGACTGCGGCTGGCCACCGAGCCGTGCAGGTAGAGCTGCCGCTCGTCCCGCCCGTACACCGTGGGCACGACCAGCGGCCGCCCCTCGACCACCACACCCAGATGACAGACGAACCCGGCGTCGAGGACGGCATCCAGATCCGCCCGATCCAGGCTGCCCTGCTCACGCAGACGTCGGTGCCGGGTCAGCTCGGTCTGCGGGAGGGTGGCGGGGACGGGTTCAGGGCTCATGCCGAGGCAGGCTACCGAGGGGTCTGGCCCTGCACTCCAGCGCCTCGAACACCACCGGGTACGCCATGCCCTGCCCACGACACCCACTCGTCGCTGCCCTGCGCGCGCAGCCGCCAATGCCGTACCGGCCCGGGTCCACACACACCCACTCGTCGTCGCCCTACCCACACAGCCGACAACGCCGTAGCACCCCAGGCTCACACCCGGACAACCCACCGAGCCGTCAAGCGCCGTGCTCCAGCGCCTCGAGCAGCACCGGGTGCGCCACCGCTCCCCCCGACACCACCCGCTCCGCCTCCGCCACCACGGCCAGGCCCAGGCGTGCCAGTTCGTTGCCCTGGGATCCGGCCAGGTGCGGGGTGACGAAGGCGTTCGGCAGGTTGTGGAGGGGGGAGTCGGCGGGCAGGGGTTCGGGGTCGGTGACGTCCAGGATCGCGCTCAGGCGGCCGGTGCGGAGCTCGTCCACGAGGGCGTCCGTGTCGACCAGGGATCCCCGCGCGGTGTTGATCAGCACCCCGGCGTCCGGCATGAGGGCCAGTTCGCGGCGGCCGATCAGGTGCCGGGTCTCAGCGGTCTCCGGGGCGTGGACGCTGACGATCTCGCAGGTGCGCAGGAGGTCGTCCAGCGGCAGCAGCGGGACGCCCAGCTCCGCCGCCGCGCTCTCGTCGACGTACGGGTCGGTCAGGCTCACCGAGAGGTCGAACGGCCGCAGCAGCTCGATCACCTTCCGCCCGATCCTGGACGCCCCGATCACGCCGACCCGCCGCCCGTGGTTGCCGATGCCCGGCACGATCCCCCACCCGGCAGACGCCCCCTCGGTACGCACGCGCTCCCGGCGCACGAAGACGTCCTTGCCGGCGAGCAGGATCGCGGCGAGCGTGTACTCGGCGACGGGCACCGCGTTGGCCTCGGCCGCCGAGGAGACGGTGATCCCGCGCCGCCAGACCTCCGGGGTCGCGAACCCCTTGACCGAGCCGGCCGAGTGCAGGACGGCCCGGAGTTTCGGGGCCGCGTCGAGGACGGCCGCGTCCAGGCGCGGGCAGCCCCAGCCGGTCACGAGGATCTCCGTGCGGGCCAGGACGTCCGCCAGCGCCGGGTCGGTGAGGTCCTCGGCCACCAGCCCGGGATCGATGTCCACCCACTCCCGCAGCCGCGTCAGCACCTCGGGCGGGAAGACGAGCGGCACGTTCTCGGCGGTCATGGCGAACAGCGCCTGGGGTCGTTCGGGCAAGGTGGTGATCCTCCAGACTTACGGAAGGTTGCGGAAACCCTCGTAGAAAACGCTCTCTACGGTAGGCCCCGACAAATGAGAGGGTCAACGCATACGCACTCCCGGGAGGAACGACGGACATGTCGGAGACGATCACCAACTGGGCGGGGAACATCACCTACTCCGCCAAGGAACTGCACCGGCCCCACTCGCTCGACGAGGTCACCGCCCTGGTCGCGGACAGCGCGCGGGTGCGGGTGCTGGGCAGCGGGCACTCCTTCAACGAGATCGCCGAGCCGGGTCCGGAAGGCGTCCTGCTGTCGATCGCCGGCCTGCCGCCCATGATCGACGTGGACACCACGGCCCGTACGGTACGGGTCCCGGGCGGCGTCCGGTACGCCGAACTGGCCCGCGCGGTGGACGCCCACGACCTCGCGCTGCCCAACATGGCTTCGCTGCCACACATTTCCGTGGCCGGCTCGGTGGCGACCGGCACCCACGGCTCGGGCGTCGGCAACGGTCCGCTCGCCTCGGCCGTGCGCGAGGTGGAGCTGGTCACGGCGGACGGCTCCGTGCTGACCATCGGCCGGGACGACCCCCGCTTCGGCGGCACGGTCACCTCACTCGGCGCCCTCGGTGTCGTCACCGCACTCACCCTGGACCTCGTGCCGTCCTTCGACGTGGAGCAATACGTCTTCACCGAACTCCCGCTCACCGGGCTGGACTCGGCGGCCTTCGAGACGGTCATGTCGACGGGCTACAGCGTCAGCCTCTTCACCGACTGGCGCGCGCCGGGCTTCCGGCAAGTCTGGGTCAAACGGCGGACGGACCAGCCCCTTGCGGACTTCCCGTGGGCCGCGCCCGCCACCGAGAAGATGCACCCGGTGCCGGGGATGCCCGCGCTCAACTGCACCGAGCAGTTCGGGGTGCCGGGCCCCTGGCACGACCGACTGCCGCACTTCCGGGCCGAGTTCACGCCGAGCAGCGGAACGGAGCTCCAGTCGGAGTACCTGCTGCCGCGCGAGCGGGCCGTCGAGGCGCTGCACGCGGTGGACGGCAGCCGGGACGCGGTCGCCGGGGTGCTCCAGATCTGCGAGGTGCGGACCGTGGCCGCCGACGAGCAGTGGCTGAGCCCTTCCTGCGGCCGGGACACCGTGGCCCTGCACTTCACCTGGATCGAGGACACCGCGGCCGTCCTTCCGGTGGTGCGCCGGCTGGAGGAGGCACTGGACGCCTTCGACGCCCGGCCGCACTGGGGGAAGGTCTTCACCACGCCCGCGGACGTGCTGCGCGAGCGCTACCCGAGGCTCGGCGACTTCCGGAAGCTGGCGCACGAGCTGGATCCCGAGGGAAAATTCGCCAACGGGTTCGTCCGGGCCGTACTCGCCGACTGACCGTCGACCGGACTTTATAAAGCCCCTTTCCTAACCCCTTGTACAAAGTCCCCGGCAGCCCATAGCCTTGCGCCGCGCCGGTGCCACTGTCGTCCCGGCATGAGCGAAGGGATGGGGGCAGGCCCGGTGAAGCGCACATCACGCGACATCCGCACCGCGAACCGCTACGAGGTGTTGCGCCAGATCATCGCCGAGTCGCCCACGTCCCGGCAGGAGCTGGCGGCGGCCACCGGGCTGAGCCTGGCCACCGTCGCCACGCTCGTGGGCGAGCTGCTCGACCTCCGCATGATCACGGAGGTCGGGTTCGAGGAGTCGGCCGGCGGGCGCCCCCGGGGGCTCGTGGCCGTCAACGCGTCGGGGGGCGCGCTGATCGGCGTGGACATCGCCGAGACGTACGTCCACGTCGAGCTGTTCGACCTCGCGCTGAACGTCCTGGCCCGCGCCGAGGAGGACGTCCGCCCCGGCGAGAGCCTCCCCGAGCAGGTGGTCGGCCATGTCGCCGCCGCCGTCGGCTCGGTGGTCGCGCAGGCCGGGATCGAGGGTGCCCGGGTGCTCGGCGTGGGCGTGAGCGTGCCGGGGCAGGTGGACCGCGCCACCGGCATCTCGGAGTACGCCCCCAACTGGGACTGGCACGACGTGCCGCTGCTCGACCTGCTCTCCGAGTACATCGCCTACCCGCTCTACCTGGACAATCCGCTGCGTGCCGTCGCCGTGGCCGAGCTGTGGTTCGGGGCCGCGCGCGGCAGCGGGAACGCCGTGGTGGTGACCCTCGGGACCGGCGTGGGCGCCGGGCTCGTGCTGGGCGGCGCCCTGCATCGCGGTGTGTCCAACAGTGCGGGCGAGTGGGGCCACAACACGATCGTCCTGGACGGACGCCTGTGCCGCTGCGGCAACCACGGCTGTGTGGAGACGTACGTGGGCGCCCCCGGGATCATGCTGAACCTGCGGGAGCTGAGCCCCGACAGCGAGCTGCTGCACCCGGGCGACCAGACGGCGACGATCGCCGCGCTGGCCCGCGGGATGCTCACCGGGGACCCGGAGGCGGTCAAGGTCGTCCGGCACACCGCCCGCTATCTGGGCGCCTCCATCGCGCACCTGGTCAACCTGTTCAACCCCGAGGTGGTCGTGCTCAGCAGCTGGGTCGCGTCCGCCCTCGGCGAGCCCCTGGTCGAGGAGGTGCGCGAGGCCGTCGCCCGGCACGCGCTGCCCCGGCCGATGGCCGCCACCGAGATCGTCCTCTCCCCGATCCCGACGGACCCGGCATGCCTGGGCGCGGCGACGTTCGCGCTCGAAGGCGCGCTCCAGTCGGTCGGGCAGAGGTCGGCGACAAAGCGCACCACCCCTGCGAGAAGCAAGGCGCACGACCTCCGCTAGGAGCCGTACACCGCACCACCTTCATGACGACGGAAGGGATGCACGTGCCTCACCCCCACCACAAGAGATCGGCCCTGCTGACAGCCGCAGCCGCGTTCGCTGTCGCGGGACCCCTGATATCCGCCCCGCCCGCGTCGGCCGCCACCCCCACGGTGGCCGAAGTGTCCCCGCACGCAGCCCAGACCATCGACAACATCGGCGCCTCGGGCGCCTGGTGGGTCAACGACCTGAAGAACTTCGACCCGAAGGTCCGGGCCCGGGTGTCCAGGCTGCTGTTCTCCAAGGACGGCCTGGCACTGAGCAGTTACCGCTACAACATCGGCGGTGGCGGCACCGGCGTGACGTACGCGCCGCGCGCCCCCGAGGACTTCCTGAAGGCCGACGGCTCGTACGACTGGAGCAAGGACAAGGCGGGCCGTACGTTCCTGTACGCGGCCGCCAAGTACGGCGTGAAGGACCTGATCGCCTTCGTCAACAGCGCGCCCGCGCAGTGGAAGACCAACGCCAAGAGCTGCGGCGGCTATCTGAAGACGGAGAACACGCAGGACTACGCGGACTACGTCGCCGACGTCACCGCCCACTTCGCCAAGCAGGGCGTGAAGTTCGACTACATCAGTCCCTTCAACGAGCCCACCAACAGCTTCGGCGACTGCGGCCAGGAGGGCATGCTGGTGCCGGTCGACCAACGCGACGACATCGTGCGGGCGTTGGGTGCCGAGCAGCAGGCCCGGAAGCAGAAGACCGGCATCATCGCGGACGAGTCCAGCTCCACGGTGAGCTTCAACACCGAGGTCCCGCAGTGGATCTCGCAGCCGGGCACCGCCCAGTACGTCGACAAGCTCGCCCACCACACGTACAACAACCCGGGCGACGACCAGCGGGCGAAGATCTACGAGACGTCCAAGTCGGTCGGCAAGCAGTCCTGGTCCACGGAGATCTGCTGCTTCGGCAACGGGGGCACGGGCTGGGCCCAGGAGTACGACCCCACGATCGACGGTGGTCTGAACCTCTCCCGGATCATCTACAAGGACTTCGCGACCGCGCACGACTCGGCGTTCCAGTGGTGGGTCGCCCTGTCGGAGCAGATCGGCTCCGACCCCCTCGCGAAGAACAGCGAGGGCTGGAACGACGGTCTGATCTACTACGACCCGAACTACGCCGCCAACGGCAACCAGACCCTGTACTTCACCAAGCGCTACTACGCGCTCGGCCAGTACAGCAAGTTCGTCCGGCCGGGCGCGGTCGCCCACAACGTGACCGGCACACCGGACGGCGTCGAGGTGTCGACGTACGACGACCACGGCAAGTGGGTGGCAGTGGTCAACAACCACAACACCACCGACACCGCGGTGAAGCTGCACTTCAACAGCAAGGCGCCGGTGCGCGCGAGCAAGGCCGTGCGGACCTCGGCGACCGAGAGCTGGGCGAACGTCGCGAAGCCGTCGGTCAAGGGCGGCACGGCCTCGGCGACCCTGCCGGCCCGGTCCATCACGACGTACGTCCTCGACCAGAAGGGCCACGGCACGTCGGCGGTCACGGGCGCGCTGGCGGGCAAGCAGTCCGGCAAGTGCCTGACCGCGAACGCCTCGGGTGCGGCGATCAGCAGCTGCACGGGCGGGTCCGAGCAGGTGTGGTCGTACGACGCGAAGGGCCGTCTGAAGGGCGTGAACGGCTATCTGACCGCGGGGAGTTCGGGGCTCACGACGAGCCCGGAAGCGACCCGTGACGGCAGCCAGCAATGGCTGCTGAACTCCAACGGCCAAGTCGTCAGCGAGGCGTCCGGCACCTGCCTGGACGTCGGCGGACAGGCGACGGCCGAGGGCAGCAAGGTCGGCCTGTGGACCTGCAACGGCGGGACCAACCAGGCCTGGTTCAAGCAGTAACAGATCACCTCCGCAAGGGGGTTGCGGGCCGCTGGTGCGGCGGCCCGCAACCCCGGGGCGTCCGGTATCCCGAACGCCGCACAACGCTTCGTGCAGACTTCGTCCAACCCCTTGCCGAAGGCTTAGCCGAAGGTTAACGTCCCGCACCGCAGGTCCATTTGAGCCACCTGGCACTGAGCCGCAGAGCCATGGCACAGAGCCGCAGCCGTATTCGAGACAAGGACGTCAGCATGTCGGCAATGAGCAACACCAACTGGAACCGTCGAAGCGTTCTGCAGGCCGCGATGGGTCTGGCCGCCGCCGGGGGTCTGGCCGCGTGCGGCGGGAACAACGGCCGGGGCGGAAGCGGGGGTTCGGGCACTCAGCTCACCCAGATGTTCCACGCCTACGGCGAGGCGGGCACGGAGCAGGCGATCAAGCGTTACGCGGCCGCGTACAAGAAGGCCAACGTGACCACCAACTGGATCACCGGCAACACCTTCGAGGCCAAGCTCTTCTCGTCGCTGCTCACCAAGCAGGCGCCCGACGTCTTCGAGTTCCACCCGCAGATCCAGATGGTCAAGAGCGGTCAGGTCGCCGACCTGACCGACATCATCGACCCGGTCAAGGACGACTTCAACCCGGCCGACATCAAGTCGCACACGGTGGACGGGAAGATATACGGCATCCGCATGATCGACGACCCGCAGTTCTTCTTCTACCGCAAGTCGATGCTGGAGAAGGCCAAGGTCGACGTGCCGACCACCCTCGACGAGCTGCTCGAGGCGGCGGAGAAGCTCACCACCAACAAGGTCAAGGGCGTCTTCCTCGGCAACGACCTCACCCCGGCCATCAACCCGCTGCTGTGGTCGGCCGGTGCCGACACCCTCACCGCCGACAACAAGCCCGCCTTCCACACGGACGCCGTGGTCGCCGGCATGAAGCAGCTGCGCCAGCTGTTCACCAGCGGCAACCTGCTCCTGGACGCCCCGGCCGACTACTGGGACCCGTCCGCGATCAACCAGGGCCTGTGCGCCATCCAGTTCTGTGGCATGTGGGCGATGCCCGCCATGCAGAAGGCGCTCGGCGACGACCTCGGCGTCTTCCCCTTCCCCAAGGTCGGGGACAACGGCAAGCAGTCGGTCTACAACGGCGGCTGGTCGATGTTCGTCAACGCCAAGGGCAAGAACGTCGACGCGGCCAAGGAATACGTCAAGTGGCTGTGGATCGACCAGAAGCAGTACCAGGAGGACTGGGCCACCTCGTACGGCTTCCACATCCCGCCGCGCACCTCCATCGCGCAGTCCGCCACCAAGCTCAAGTCGGGCCTGCCGGCCGAGGGGGTCAAGCTCTTCAACGAGTTCGGGCACTTCGACAACATCGGCTGGACCCAGTCCATGATCACCGCCCTGACCGACGCGTTCACCAACAGCGTCCGTAAGAACGGCGACCCGAACGCCACGCTCGCCACCGCGGAGAAGAAGGTCAACGCCGAGCTCAAGAAGCTCTTCGGTTAGGCCGACGGAGAAACCACGACATGTCGACCACCACCACGCGCGGGGTCGCCCAGCCCGCCCCGGCCAAGGCCTCACCGGCCCGGCCGCGGCGGGCCCTACGGGGCAACCCGACCTTCAACTTCTGGCTCTTCACCGGGCCGTTCCTCGTCGGCCTGGCGATCTTCGTCTTCGTGCCGATCGTCTGGAGCATCTGGCTCAGCTTCTTCGACGCACGCTTCACCGTGACGCCGAGCAAGTTCATCGGCTTCGACAACTACAAGAGCATGCTGACGAACGCCAACTTCACCGGTTCCCTGGTGACGTTCACGGTGTTCGCGGCGCTCATCGTGCCCCTCACCTGGGCCCTGTCCCTGGGCCTGGCCCTGCTGGTGCACCGGCTGCGCTTCATGCGGGCGTTCTTCCGGTCGGTGTTCTTCCTGCCCACCGCGGTCAGCTACGTCGCCGCCGCGCTGATCTGGAAGATGTCCATCTTCACCGGGGTCCGCTTCGGCCTGATGAACACGGTGCTCGGCTGGTTCGGCGTCGAGAACATCGCCTATCTGTCCGACCCGAACCCGCCCTGGTACTGGCTGGTCATCGTGACCGTACGGATGTGGCTGCAGGCCGGCTTCTACATGATCCTGTTCCTGGCCGCGCTGCAGAACATCCCGGCGGAGCTGTACGAGGCGGCCGCGATCGACGGCGCCAAGCCCGGCTGGCAGACCTTCCGGTACATCACGCTGCCCCAGCTGCGTGCCACGTCCACCGCGGTGATCCTGCTCCTGCTCGTCGCCGCCTACCAGGCGTTCGACGAGTTCTTCAACATCATCTCGATCAAGGCGACCTGGGGTCAGACCCCGCTCATGGTCCTGTACAAGACAGCCCTGGGCGACAACCAGGACTACGGCGCCGGTAGCGCGGGCGCCGTCATCCTCACGGTGCTGATCTGCGCCGTCACGCTCCTCCAGGGCAAGTTCATGGGCTTCGGAAGGGGGGAGGACTCCAAGTGACCACCACCGCACCTCAGGTGGGCAAGGAGAGCCGCAAGAAGCGCGGCGCCGTCCTCGGCAACACGGGCCTGTACATCGCCGTCAGCGTCGCCGCCCTGCTCTTCCTGCTCCCCTTCTACCTGATCCTCCGCAACTCCCTCTCCACGGACCCGGAGATCACGGGCGAGAACTGGAAGCTGCTCCCCTCCTTCCAGTGGGGCAACATCAGCGAGCTGTTCGACGACCCGACGGTCGACTTCGCCAGGTCCATGTGGAACTCGACGGTGATCGCCGTCTCCATGACCGTCGGCACGCTGCTGATCTGCTCCCTGGCCGGCTACGGCCTCGCACGCATCCCCTACAAGCACGCCAACAAGGTCTTCTACGCCGTCCTCGCGACCCTGATGGTCCCCACCGCCGTCACCTTCGTGCCCAGCTTCGTGCTGGTCTCGTCCCTCGGCTGGATCGACACCTACCGCGGTCTGATCATCCCGGGCCTGTTCAGCGGTTTCACCTGCTTCCTGTTCCGGCAGTACTTCCTCGGGTTCCCGAAGGAGCTGGAGGAGGCGGCACGCGTGGACGGGCTCGGTTACTGGGGCGCATACTGGCGCATTGTCGTACCCAACTCGCTGAACTTCTTCGCGGCGATGGCCACGATCACGTTCATCAGCGGCTGGAACGCCTTCCTGTGGCCGTTGGTCATCGGCCAGGACCCGAGCTCCTGGACCGTCCAGGTCGCACTGTCCTCCTTCATGACCAACCAGACCGTCAATTTCCACCTGATCTTCATGGCCACCGCCATTTCCATCCTGCCCCTGCTGTTCGTGTTCCTCTTCCTCCAGCGCTGGCTGGTCCAGGGAATCGCGCAGACCGGCATCAAGGGCTGACACCTTCTCTCAGGACCTGGAGACCGATGTCCTTCCGCACCACCAGCAGCGCTTTCGACTACGTCGAGGACGTCTCACCCGGCAGCGGGGCCCTCCCGCCCCGCGCCTGGTACGCCTCCTCCGACGCGAAGGCCCTCTCCCTCGACGGCGCCTGGCGCTTCAGGCTCTCGGCGACCGCCGACGCCGAGGACGACTCCTTCGCCGAGGAGGGATACGACGCCGACGGCTGGACCGAGGTCACGGTCCCCGGGCACTGGGTCCTCCAGGGGGACGGGGCCTTCGGGCTGCCCATCTACACCAACCATCTCTACCCCTTCCCGGTGGACCCGCCGCACGTCCCCACCGAGAACCCGACCGGCGACCACCTGCGCGTCTTCGATCTCCCCGAGGACTGGCCCTCGGACGGCGGCGCGGTCATCCGGTTCGACGGTGTCGAGTCCTGCGCCCGCGTCTGGCTCAACGGCACGGACATCGGCGAGTTCAAGGGCTCCCGCCTCGCGCACGAGTTCGCCGTGGGCCATCTGCTGAAGCCGAAAGGCAACGTCCTCGCGGTCCGGGTGCACCAGTGGTCGGCCGGGTCCTATCTGGAGGACCAGGACCAGTGGTGGCTGCCGGGCATCTTCCGTGAGGTGACCCTGCTGCACCGCCCGGCGGGCGCCGTCCTGGACTTCTTCGTGCACGCCTCCTACGACCACCTCACGGGCGAGGGCACGCTGCGTGTCGACTCCGACGTCGACGGGCGGGTGCTCGTGCCCGCCCTGGACATCGATGTCGCCACCGGTGAGTCCGCCACCACCCTGGTGGCACCGTGGAGCGCCGAGAGCCCCCGGCTCTACGACGGCGAGCTGGTCACCGAGGGCGAGCGGGTCCCGCTGCGCATCGGCTTCCGTACGGTCGTCCTCGAGGACGGTCTGATCAAGGTCAACGGCAAGGCGGTCCTGTTCAAGGGCGTCAACCGGCACGAGTGGCACCCCGAGAAGGGCCGCACCCTCGATCTGGAGACCATGCGCGAGGACGTGCTGCTGATGAAGCGGCACAACATCAACGCCGTGCGCACCTCGCACTACCCGCCGCACCCGGCCTTCCTGGACCTGTGCGACGAGTACGGCCTGTGGGTCATCGACGAGTGCGACCTGGAGACCCACGGTTTCACCGAGCAGGAGTGGCGGGACAACCCCGTCGACGACGACCGCTGGACCCCGGCCCTCCTTGACCGCGCGGCCCGCATGGTCGAGCGGGACAAGAACCACCCCTCGATCGTCTTCTGGTCGCTGGGCAACGAGGCCGGCACCGGCCGCGGCCTGACCGCGATGGCCGAGTGGATCCACGGCCGGGACTCCTCGCGCCTGGTGCACTACGAGGGCGACTGGAACTGCCGGGACACCGACGTGTACTCGCGCATGTACGCGAACCACGCCGAGGTCGAGCAGATCGGCAAGGAGCTCGACGGCGGCACCCACAAGCGCCGCGAGCTGCCGTTCATCCAGTGCGAGTACGCCCACGCCATGGGCAACGGCCCCGGCGGCCTCGCCGACTACCAGGAGCTCTTCGAGACGTACGACCGTCTCCAGGGCGGCTTCATCTGGGAGTGGATCGACCACGGCGTCAAGCACGCCGAGCTCGGTTACGCCTACGGCGGCGACTTCGGCGAGGAGCTGCACGACGGCAACTTCGTCTGCGACGGCCTGATCTTCCCGGACCGCACGCCCTCCCCCGGCCTGATCGAGTACAAGAAGGTCATCGAGCCGGTCCGCATCGACGGCGCCGACGGCACCGTACGGGTCACCAACAAGTACGACTTCGCCGACCTGTCCGAGCTCGCCTTCGAGTGGTCGTACCAGGTGGACGGCGAGACGGTCGAGGCCGGCACGCTGTCGGTGCCGGAGCTCGCACCCGGCGAGTCGGCTGACCTCAAGCTGCCGGAGCCGCCCACCCACGAAGGTGCCGAGGCGCAGTGGACGGTGCGGGCGCTGCTCGCGTCCGACACGGTCTGGGCGCCGAAGGCCCACGTCGTCGCGTGGGGCCAGTTCCCGGCGACCGCGCCCGTACGGCCCTCCGTCGCGGCCGGCGATCGACCGGTGCGCGGCGAGAAGCTGATCACCCTGGGCCCGGCGTCCTTCGACGGCCGCACCGGCGCGCTCAAGGCGATCGGCGGGGTTGCCGTCGAGAGCCCGCGGCTGGACGTGTGGCGGGCGACGACCGACAACGACGAGGGCACGGAGTGGGCCACCGGCATCCGCTACAGCACGCTGTGGCGGACCCTGGGCCTGCACCGGATGCAGCACCGGCTCGACTCGGTGGAGCTGGGCGAGGACGCGCTGACGGTCCGCACCCGGGTGGCGCCCGCGGCCCGTGAGGTGGGCCTGGGTGTGGTCTACCGCTGGACGTCCGACGGCGACCGGCTGCGGCTGACCGTGTCCGTGGCCCCGGACGGCGAGTGGACGGTGCCGCTGCCCCGGCTCGGCGTCCGGCTCGGACTCCCCGAGGCCGACCAGGTGAAGTGGTTCGGCGGCGGTCCCGGCGAGGCCTACCCGGACACCCGGAAGGCCTCGGTGGTCGGCCGCTGGGACTCGACGGTGGACGCGCTGCAGACGCCGTATCTGCGCCCGCAGGAGAACGGCGCCCGCGCCGACGTCCGCTGGGTGGAGCTCGGCGGGCTGCGGATCGAGGGCGACCCGGAGTTCTCCTTCACGGCCCGGCGCTGGACGACCGAGCAGCTGGACGCGGCGGCGCATCTGACGGACCTGAGGGCCGGTGACACGGTGTGGGTGAACCTCGACCACGGCCATCACGGCATCGGGACCGCGTCCTGCGGTCCGGGCCCGCTCCCGCAGTACCACCTGCGGGCCGAGCCGACGGAGTTCTCGTTCGTCTTCTCGGTGCTCTCCCGGTGATCTCCCGGTGAACCTGCCAGTGACCTGCCGGTGATCGATTAGTCCAATTCACCGGTGGATTAATCCATTGCCAGTGCGATCGGGATTCTGCGACGGTCATGGTGTACCCGCGGCCGGTCGGCCCTCCAAGCCGACCGGCCGCAACTCTTGTTCCCAACAAGGGAGTTCACAGCGTGCCCGGAAGCATCGAGGTTCGCGGCCTGTCCCGCACCTTCCACACCACCGTCCGCCGCCCCGGCCTCGCCGGCACCCTTCGCTCCCTGGTCAACCCGGAGCGGGTCGCCAAGCACGCCGTCTCGGACATCACCTTCGACGTGGCGCCCGGCGAACTCCTCGCCCTGCTCGGCCCGAACGGCGCCGGCAAGTCCACCACCATCAAGATGCTCACCGGCATCCTCACGCCCACCTCCGGCGAGGCCCGGGTGGCGGGCGTGGTGCCGTACGAGGATCGCGAACGCAACGCCCGTAACATCGGCGCGGTGTTCGGGCAGCGCACCCAGCTGTGGTGGGACCTGCCTGTGCGCGAGTCCTTCTCGATCCTCCGGGACATCTACGAGGTTCCCAAGGCCGAACACGCGGCGCGTCTCGCGGAGTTCGACAACATCCTGGAACTCTCCACGTTCTGGGACACCCGCGTCCGCCATCTCTCCCTGGGCCAACGCGTGCGCTGCGACCTCGCGGCCGCGCTGCTGCACGATCCACCGGTCGTCTTCCTCGACGAGCCGACCATCGGCATGGACGTGGTGGTCAAGGAGCAGGTGCGGGAGTTCCTGCGCCACCAGGTCGAGGAGCGTGGCCGTACGGTCCTGCTGACCACCCACGACATGACCGAGGTGGAGCGGCTCGCCGAGCGGGTCGTCCTCATCAACCACGGCAGGCTCGTCCTCGACGGCTCGCTCGACGAGATCCGCCGCAGGTTCGGCTCCACCTGGCAGGTCCGCGCGACCCTCGCCGACGCGCACACGGACGTCGTGCCGCTGCCCGGGATCGCGGTGCTGAGCAAGGACGGCCCGCAGGTCGTGTTCGGCCCCGAGAGCCCCGACGGGCCGGACTCCCCCACCGTGCACCAGGCGCTGAAGGCGGTCATCGAGCGCTACGAGGTGACGGGCGTCGCCATCGACGAGGCCGACCTCGAAGACGTGATGCGGGCGGCCTACGTCCACGCGGAACCCGCGACCGAGGCGGTCTGACATGGCCGTCCTGCACGCCTGGCGCGCCGCCCGGGTCACCCCGCTCGGCGAGCTGCACGCGCCGCCCCGGATGACGGCCGTCCTGGTCCGGCTGGCCGTCCAGGTGGTCCTGGTGGCCTCCCTGTGGCAGGGCCTCTACTCGCACACCGGCACCACCGCGGGCCTCACCGAGGGGCAGGCCGTCACGTACGCCGTGCTGGCCGTACTCGCCTCCCGGCTCAGGGAGTTGGACCAGTACGCGGGCCGGGACACCGTGCTCCAGCACATGCACTTCGGCACGATCGTCTACTGGTATCTGCGCCCGCTGCCGCCCCAGCGCTACCACGCCCTGCGCGCCCTCGGCGAGCAGTTGTACGGCTTCGCGTGGGCGCTCGGCGGCTACCTCGTCTGCCTGGCGGCCGGGGTGGTGGATCCGCCCGGGTCGGCCGCGGTGGCAGGGGTGTTCGCGCTGAGCCTGCTCCTGGGCCAGTGCGTCCTGTACCACGTGATGCTGTTGCTGGACCAGTTGTGCTTCTGGACGGTCCGCAACAACGCGGCGATGCTGATCCTGATCTTCGCGCAGAATCTGCTGTCCGGGGTGTACGCGCCGCTGTGGTTCTTCCCGGACTGGTTCATCACGCTGAGCGGATTCCTGCCGTTCCAGGCCACGTTGAGCGTGCCGCTGTCGATCTACATCGGCCGCATCCCCCTGTCGGACGCCTTCGAGCAGCTGGTGATCCAGGCCTTCTGGGTCGTGGCGCTCACCCTGTTCACCCGTTTCCTGTGGCGGCGGGCCGCCCGCCGCGTCATGTCCCAAGGAGGCTGAGGCCTGTGAACGGCATGCGGATCGCCTGGCGCGTCACGCGTCTCAACTTCCGTGCGCAGCTGGAGTACCGCACGGAGTTCCTGCTGATGATCGCGATCGGCGCGATCTGGCAGGTGTCGGTGATCGTGTTCGCCACCGTGCTGCTGACCCGGTTCACCGGGATGGGCGGCTGGGACAGCTCGGAGGTCCTGCTGATCCCGGCGACGAGGATGCTCGCGCACGGGCTGTTCGTCCTGCTGCTGGGCCGGGTGCACGGCGCGGGCCGGCAGATCCAGGAGGGCAGGATCGACATCTACCTGACCCGCCCGATGCCGGTGTACCGCCAGCTCCAGCTGGCCTTCTTCCCCACCAACGCGATCGGCGACCTGACGGTCGCGGTGGGCCTGATGGTCGGTGCGCTCAGCCGCAGCCAGCTCGATTGGACGCCGGGCCGGGTCTCCTACCTGATCGCGGCGGTCATCGGCGGCATGTTCCTGGAGGCGGCCCTCTTCACGGCGATCACCTGCGCGGCACTGCGCTTCCCGGCTGCGGACTACTGGAGCCGCTGGCTGGAGGAGCTCCTCGGCACCTTCGGCAGCTACCCCCTGAACGTCCTCCCGAAGGCGGTCGGCGGTCTCCTCACCTACGGCCTCCCCCTGGCCTTCGTCGCCTACTTCCCGGCGGCGGTCCTGACCGGCCACGGCCACGACACCGGCGCCCCGTACTGGCTGGCGGCGGTGTCACCGCTGCTGGGCGTGGTGGCGTATCTGGGGTCGCGGGTGCTGTGGGGGTGGAGTCTTCGGCATTACGCGGGGGTCAATGGGTGACGCCGGTGGTGCCGCGGTCTCAGGCACGTCGGACCGGTGTGAGGAGCGCCGCGCCCGCCACGAGTACGCACGCGGTGCCCGCCATCAGGCCCACCGGCGCGGTCCCCTGACGTTCCGCCGCCCAGGTCAGGACGGCCGCGCCGATCGGGGCCGCTGAGTAGTGCAGGGTCCAGAAGGCGGCGGTGACCCTGCCCAGGAGGGGTTCCGGGGTGATCTCCTGGCGCAGGGACATGGAGCAGGTGCCCGCCACGGCGACACAGGCCAGGAAGGCGGCGCTCAGGGCCGCGACGACGGGCACGTCCCGCGCCCAGCCCATGCCGGCGAAGGCGAGCCCGCACACCGCGACCGCGACCGTCCAGGTCACGCCGAAGCCGAGCCGGCGGCGGACCCGGGCCACCAGCAGGGCGCCGGTGATCGTTCCGAGCGCGCCGACGGCCATGACGGTGCCGACCGTGTCGTCGCCGTGGCCCAGGTCGTACTTGAGGTGGTAGATGATCAGGTCGTTCAGGCCGAAGGTGAGGAAGCTGAACACGAACAGCAGCGCGGTGAGCGTACGCAGGACGCGATGGCCACGCAGGAAGGCCACTCCGGTCCGCAGGTCCCGCCACAGGCCGGTGCGTTCGGGAGTCTCGGCGGGGCGTGGGCGGAACCGCACGAAGAGCGTGCACAGCGCCGACACCCCGAAACTCGCCGCGTCCACGCCGACCGCGGTGGCGGGGCCGGTCCAGGCCGCCACCACTCCCGCGCACACCGGTCCCAGCACTCCGGCCGCGGCGGCCGTCGCGTTCAACCGCCCGTTGGCCTCGGTCAGTTGCCCGGTCCCGACGAGACTCCGTACGACGGTGACGTACCCGACGGCGAACAGCATGCCGACCGCCTCGCACACCGGCAGCACCGCGTACAGCAGCCAGACCCGCGGCCCGGACAGCCACACCAGCGGAATCACGCCGTACAGCACCATGCGCACGAGGTCGCAGCCGATGAGCAGCCGCCGCCGGTCGACCCGGTCCACCACCACGCCCGCGAACACGGCGGCGACAACCGAGGCGGCCCCGCCGACCGCCGTCAGCTGTCCCATCCGGGCGAGGGAGCCGGTGGCCTCCAGCACGAGCAGCGGCAGCGCGATCAGGGCGAAGGAGTCACCGAGGACGGAGAGGGTCTGGGCGGCCCAGAAGACGGCGAAGTCGCGTTGCCGCCACAGCGGAGGAGAAGAAGCCCGCGATGGCGGGGACTTGTCGGCCGTGCCGTCCCGCTGAGCCTCGTGCGCCATGCCCCTCCCCCGGTCCCGGACGACCTGGCAACCTTAGGGTCGCCGACGCCGGCACGGAAACGACTTTCGGCCGACGGAAGTCGGCTGCCGCCGTCCACCCCGCACACGGTCCGCCAACCTTCGGCCCCAAGCCTGGCCCGGTGCTTCGATGCCACGGTGGGTCAGCAGGCACAGGGGCAACAGCCCGGCGAAGAAGGCCACTTCGAGTACGAGACTGTCCTGCCGTCGTCAGCCGATCGTGCCGTCGATCACCGCCAGCAGGACCGGATGCACCAGATAGACCGAGTAGCTGATCGTTCCCAGTCCGGTCAGCATCGGCGGTACGCGTCGACCGCGCGACGCCAGTCCGACGCCGAAGGTGAGCACAGCCAGCAGAAACGCGACGATCCAGCCGCGCCGCGCGAAGTGGTCGTCGGTGCCGGACCAATACGCGCTCCCCACGGCACAGACGACCACCAGGACAGCGGCGCCGGCCGTACGTCCCCACGTGCTCTGACCGTTCTCGGCACGGTGGACGGCGGTGCCGAGGAACATCACGGCGAGGATCACCAGACCTTCCCACAGCGGGACCGTGCCGTTGAAGGGGACCAGGACGAGCGCCAGGACGCCGCCCAGCACACCCCCTAACCCCCGGAACACGGGCGACCTGGCGCTCGCGCAGCAGATGGCGAGCACCATGGTGATCGAAGCGCACACGATCAGAGGGGCCGTGCCGACCTGGCCTGACAAGGCGGAGGCGGGCAGCACCACACCAGCCGTCACGCTCGCCGCGGAGAGCACTGCCAGGGTGACCGCGATCGCCGCGGACTGCCGGTGGAGCCGCACCGTGAACAGGGCGACGACCAGCAAGTAGAAGGACATCTCGTAGGAGAGCGTCCACAGGACCAGCAGGACATTGGGCGTTCCCAGTAACTCCTGCAGCATCGTGGCGTGGGCGATCACCACGATGACGGTGCTCTGCCGGCCGAAGTCACGCAGCTCCGCAACCCCCAGCAGGTTGGCGGCGAGGAGCACGGTGACGACCACAGCCCACAGCGGGTAGACACGGAAGATCCGCCCGATCCAGAACGTCCGGACGCAGCCCCGGCGTTCCAGTGACGCGGGGATGATGTAGCCGCTCACGAGGAAGAACACCATGATGCCGTAGCGGCTGGTGCTGAACTGCGGCATCAACTCCCGCCGGAAGTCCGCCATGAAGGTGTACGAGGAGTGGTCGAGGACGACGACGAGTGCGGCGATACCGCGCAACGCGTCCAGCCATGCCAGCTTCGCCGGAGCGGGGACGAGGGGTTGGGGATTCATGCGTGCGCGGAGTCCTCTTCGATCAGGCAGGCAGGCCCCGGTCGGGGTGCTCTGATCACCGAGTTCACCGGCCGGTGCATTGTTCGGCAGTACCGTTCTGGCGGCCGAACATTGAACGGGGTGAAGGTGTGGCGGGGCGTCGTGAGGTGCCGTTGGATCCGGCGGCGGGTCCGGTGCAGCGGTTCGCGTTCGAGTTGCGCAAGCTGAGGCTGGGGGCGGACGGGATCACCTACCGGTCGCTCGCGCAGCGGGCGGGCTATTCGGTGACCACGCTGTCGCAGGCCGCGGCCGGCGAGCAGTTGCCGACGCTTCCGGTGGTGCTGGCCTATGCAGGGGCCTGCGGTGCGGACCCGGCGGAATGGGAGGCCCGCTGGAAGGCGGCGGTGGAGGAGTGCGCCGGTCACGGTTCTCGCGGCGACGCCGGAGCACTCGCGCCGTACCGGGGTCTCGCACGGTTCGAGACCGGGGACAGCGACCTGTTCTTCGGCCGGGAACAGCTCACGGCGGACCTCGTCGATTTGCTGGGCCGCCGACGGTTCGCCGCGGTCTTCGGCCCTTCCGGAAGCGGCAAGTCCTCCCTGCTGCGGGCCGGCCTGATACCCGTCCTCCGGCGCGCTCAGGAGCCGGGCCCGCGCCCGGCCGCGATCCGGATTCTGACACCGGGCGAACACCCCGCCCGCAGCCACGCACCGCTCCTCACACCCGCGATTCCCCGCGACGGCGACGCCGGGGCGGACACGTTCGTGATCGTCGACCAGTTCGAGGAGGTCTTCACCCTCTGCCACGACACGGCCGAGCGCGCCCGCTTCATCGATCTGCTGCTGACGGCCCGCCGGCCCGAGAGCCGTCTGCGGGTGCTGCTGGCGGTGCGCGGCGACTTCTACGGCCGCTGCGCCGAGCACCGTGAGCTGGCCGACGCGCTGCGCGACGCCAACCTCCTGACCGGAGCGATGAGCCGGACGGAACTGCGCGACGCCGTGGTCAAGCCGGCCACGGCCGCAGGACTGACCGTGGAACGCGCCCTCACCGCCCGGCTCGTCGAAGAGATCGCCGACGCGCCGGGCGGCCTGCCCCTGCTGTCCCACGCGCTGCTGGAGACCTGGCGCCGCCGCCGCGGCAAGACCCTGACCATGGCGGGGTACGAGGCGGCGGGATGCCTGGACGGCGCGATCGCCAAGACCGCCGAGGAGGTCTACGGCCGGTTCACCGAGGACCAGGCGACCGCGGCCCGCCGGGTGCTGTTGCGCATGGTCGCCCCCGGTGACGGCACGCCCGACACGCGTCGTCCCGTCGAGCGCGCGGAACTCGGCGACACCGGCCGGGTGGTGGAGGCCCTCGCCGGAGCGCGGCTGCTCACCCTGGACGGCGACACGGTCGAGATCGCCCACGAGGCACTGCTCACGGCCTGGCCCCGGCTGCGCGGGTGGATCGAGGAGGACCGCGAACGCCTACGGGCGCACCGGAACCTGACCGAAGCGGCCCACGCCTGGCAGGAACTCGGCCGTGAGGTGGGCGCGTTGTACCGGGGAAGCCGGCTGGCCGCCGCCCAGGAACACTTCGGCGGCGCACCGCGCGAGGACCTGACCGACCTGGAGCGCGCCTACCTCGACGCCGGCCGCGACCACGAGCAGAAAGGCCGTCGCCGGTCCCGGCTGGTGCTCACCGCCGTCACCGCGGCCCTGTGCCTCGCCCTCGTGGCCGCCGGCCTCGCAGTGGGGCAGTGGCAGAGTGCAGTATCGGCCCAGCAGCTGGCCCAGTCCCGGCAACTTGCCGCCCAATCCGGTGCGTTGCTGGACTCCGACCCCGACCTCGCGGCCCTGCTTGCCGTCCACGCCTACCGGACCAGCCCGACTCGCGAGGCCACCGCTGCCCTGTACGCCGCCGCGGCACTACCGCTGCGCAAGCGCCTGGTCGGCGGCACCGAACCGGTGGATTCCCTCGCCCTCAGCCCGGACGGGCGCACCGTCGCCGACCAGACCAGGGACGGCACAGTACGGATCTGGGATCTGCCAGGAGGCCGGCTCCGACACACGTTCACCGGCCCCGCCGAAAGCGGCGAAGTCTCGGCGTTCAGCCCCGACGGACGCACCCTCGCCATAGCCACCGGTGGCGTCATCCGCAGGTGGGATCCGGTCACCGGCAAGCAGCTCGGAACCCTCACCATCCCCGGCGGTGCGATACGCGGGATCGCCTTCAGCCCTGACAGTCGTACCGTGGCCGCCGCCTCCTCGACGACCGTACGGGTGTGGGACATGGCCACCGGCCGCAAGCGGCGCGGATTCACCGGGCACCCCTACCCGGAGGCGGTCGCCTTCGGCTCTGACGGACGGACCGTCGCAGCAGTGGGCCTCGACGGACTCGTGCGGGTGTGGGACGTGACCACCGGCCGTACCCGCACCGTCCTCGGCGGCCAAGTCGACGGCAGGGCCGTGGCTTTCAGCCCTGACGGACGGACGTACGCGATCCGCGTCGACGGTGCGGTGCAACTGCGGGAGGTGGCCACCGGGATCGTCCAGCACACCTTGAAGGACGTTCCCGTCGGGATGAGCGAGCTGGCCTTCGCCCCCGACGGGCGGACGATCGCCGTCCCGCGCCTCGACGACACGGTGCGACTGTGGGACACCGCCTCCGGGGTGGCGCGGGCCACCGCGACCGCCGGGCACCAAGGACGTGGAACCATGCAAGTGGCCCTCGGTGCGGACGGCCGAACCCTGGTCACCAGCAACAACGGGGACCCCGAGATCCGTGTCCACCGCCTGCCCGCCGATCTCTCGCAGACCACTCTGCCCGGCTCCGCCGACACCTCCGTCGACGACATGGTCTTCAGCCCGGACGGACACGCGGTGGCCACGGTCCGCCAAGGGCCGGTCGGCCGTGGGGAGGTACAACTCTGGGACGCCGGGACAGGCGATCGCGAAGCCTCCCTGACGCTCGACACGGGCCCGGCTTTTAGACGAAAGCAGCCGTCCTTCTCCGTCAGTCGCCTCGGTGCCGTGGGCTTCGATCCGACCGGCCGTGTCCTGGCTGCCAGGTCCGTCAGGAAGGGGGTGATCGAGGTCCGGGATGTCGCCACGGGCCGACTTCGCCTGAGCCGGGCCCTGGGAGCCGGCGGCACGGCGGTCTTCAGTCCCGACGGGACACGGCTCGCCGTCGTCGGCCGGCAGGGGGCGGTACACCTCTTGAACCTCTCCACCGGCGTACGGCACACCGCGGCGCAGCCCGGCAGCCGGAGGATGGCGTTCACCCCGGACGGCCGCTCACTCGCGGCAGTGGGCACCGAGGCCGACGGCGACCAGGTCAGGCTGTTCGACGCCGCGACGGGACGCACCCGGCGCACCATCAAGCTGAGCACCCAGTTCCTGTGGGCCTTCACGTTCAGCCCGGACGGGCGCACCCTGGCCACCGTGAGCGGCAGTCGCGGATCAGTGATGATGTGGGACACGCGCACCGGCCGGCTCCGGAACAGCTTCTCTGTCGGCGGTGCAGTGACGTCGCTGGCCTTCAGCCCCGATGCGCGCACCCTGGCCGCTAGCGTGGCGAGAGGCGTCCAGTTGTGGGACCTCGCCACCAGCCAGAACAGACTCACCCTGCCGACGCGCTCACCCGAAGTGGTGGCGTTCAGCCCCGACGGCCGCACTCTGGCCGTCAGCGCGGACGGCTCCGTCGGCCTGTGGAGCGTCGACCTGCCCGACCCGGCCCGCGCGATCCGCGACATCTGCGCGGCCGTCGACACCGACCTCACCCCTCCACAACGGACCCGCTACCTGCACGACCAGTCCACGGGAACCGGCTGTCGGCAAGCCGCGCGACAGGAGGAGTCAGCCGCCGCACGCTCCCACTCGGACCTCCGCCCAAACGGTCTTGTACGCCCCGCCCGGCCGGAGTTCGACACCCCACTTCTCCGCCAGCGCCTCGACGAGGAGCAGTCCCCGCCCTCCCTCGTCCGCCTCCCGCTCCGGCACCGGCAGCCGGTCCACCCTCGCGTCGCTCACCTCCACCCGCAGCGACTCCTCGCGCAGCAGCAGCCGTACGCGGAACCCTCGCCCCCTCACCCGGCCGTGCCGTACGGCGTTCGCGGCCAGCTCGGCGACGACGAGCGTGACGTCCTCGTTCGGTTCGCCGCCGTGGGCGTACCCCCAGACGTCCATCCGGTTGGCGACGAGCCGCCGGGCCCGCCGGGCACCGGGCGGGGTGCAGGCGAAGAGCTGGGTGAACGTGCCGATGACGACGGGAGGTTGGAGATCGGTCTCTGCGTGCATGCCCCAACCGTCCCGGGCGGGAAGGGTGTCGGCCAGGCACGAAACTCGTACGCTACGGGTTGTACGAGTCACGGAGTGGACAGTGGCCGTGACGGTCCGTGACCATGGGTGATCTGGCGGGGTAGGCACCAGAGCACCCGGGAGTTACCCGTATGACCGACAGCACCATCGAGACCATCGGTGTCGAGAAGAGCGCGAACGAACCCGAACCGTCCGACAGCCTGAAGGCGTTCGGCGAGGCGCACAAGGCCTTCCGCAGGAGGGCCGGACACACACAGGAGGAGTACGCCCCGCTGGTGGGCTATCAGCCGTCCACGGTCGCGTCGATCGAACAGGGCCGCCGTTTCCCCCAACGCCGGTTCGTCGACCGGGCGGAGGAGATCCTGGACGCGTTCGGCGTGCTCAAGGGGGTGTACAGGCACGCGACGCGGGAGAAGGGGCTGGCCTCGTGGTTCCGGCAATGGGCCGAGTTGGAGGAGGTGGCGATCAGTCTGTACACCTTCGAGAACCGGTTGGTTCCGGGGCTGTTGCAGACGGAGCGGTACGCGCGGACGTTGTTCAGCGAGCGGGTGCCCGTGCTCACCGACTCGGAGATCGAGGCCCAGCTCACGGCTCGGCTGGCACGCCAGTCGCTACTCGGGGAGCGGCCCAACACGTCGTTCAGTTTCATCGTCGAGGAGCATGTCCTACGGCGACCGACCGGCGGGGAGGAGGCCAAGCGCGAGCAGATCGAGCACCTGCTGGAAGCCACCGAGCCGCGCAACGTCGAGTTCCAGGTGATGCCACTGTCACGCGGCTATCACCCCGGTCTGAACGGGCCCATCCGGCTACTGGAGACACCGGAGAACGAGTGGTTCGCCTACTGCGAAGGCCAGGAGAACAGCCAGTTCATCGTCAAGCCGCAAGCGATCAGCATGCTCCACATGCGCTATGCGAAACTTCGCTCACAGGCTCTGACTCCTGAGGACTCCCGGAGCCTGTTGGAGCGGATGCGAGGAGCATGATGACCACGACTGAACTGGCCTGGTTCAAGAGCAGCTACAGCGGCGACGACTCCGGCGACTGCATCGAAGTGGCCGCCGCCCCCACCACCGTCCACGTCCGCGACTCCAAGAACACCACCGGTCCCCAACTCGCCCTCTCCCCCGTCACCTGGTCGGAGTTCGTCGCCTTCGCCTCGCGGAGCTGACCTCGGCAGCCGTTACAGGCTGGGGGCGGGTGCTTCCTCCAACTCGGCGAGTCGAGCGAGGATGCGGCGGGGCAGTTCGGCCGCCTCCAGCCGGAACGGGGTCCAGCGGTCCATGGAAGCCGGCTTCATGGACGCGGAGAACCGGAAGCGTCCCTTGCTGTTCGGCTCGGGCACCATCTCGGCGAACTCGAGGCTGGGTACCAGCCATGCGGTCATGATCGCCCCCCGTTCCACGTCCACGGCGACGAAGAGCATGTCGAGGTCGGAACGCGGCTGGAACGTCTGCGAGCGGACGAAGGCCATCAGCCTGCCCTGCCGGACCTGGACTCCTGTGGACATCCTGGCCTTCACCTGCACGGCCAGGGTCACGGTGCCGCCGCGCCGGTGGAAGACGAGGTCCACGCCCTCGTCGTCCACGAGCGAGGTGGAGACGTTCAGCTCCCCGCCCGTGGCGAGAATCGAGGAAGCCGCGACCAGGTACTCGGCGGCCTTCCCCATCCGCGCGGCGGCCGGGCTCTTGTCCAGGTACTCCTCGTCATCACTCATGACGTGAACCTACTGTCCTGGCAGGGCATTTGGCGCTTGACGCTCGATCCTCACCAGGCTTTCGGAAAACCCTTGGCAATTACCTAGGGGTCCTAGGTAATCTGCTGCCATGAGCCCCCGAGTAGGCCTCACCGCCGACCGCCTCACCGAGGCCGCCGCCGACCTCGCCGACGAGGTCGGCTTCGAGAACGTCACCCTGGCCGCCCTCGCCAAGCGCTTCGGCGTGAAGGACGCGAGCCTGTACGCGCATGTCAGGAACCTTCAGGACCTGCGCACCCGGGTGGCCCTGCTCGCCGGTGGTGAGTTGATCGACCGGATCGCCGTCGCGGTCGCGGGGCGGGCCGGCAAGGACGCGCTGACCGCCTTCGCCGGCGCCTACCGGGCGTACGCGCTGGAGCGGCCGGGACGGTACGCGGCCACCCAGATCCGGATCGACCAGTCGCTCATCGCCGGCACCCCCGCGCTCCGGCGCACCGCCGAGATCACCTACGGCATGCTCCGTGCCTACGGCCTCGCCGAACCCGATCTCACCGACGCGGTACGCCTGTTGCGCGCCACCTTCCATGGTTACTGCGCCCTGGAGTCGACGGGCGGATTCGGCGCGCCCCGCGACGTACAGAAGTCCTGGGACAGGGCGGTCGACGCCCTGCACGTGACACTCGAGAACTGGCCCCAAGAGGAGAACACCGATGACTGACCCGCACTACGACATCACCGGCCACGGCCCCTTACTGCTCCTGCTTCCCGGCGGCGCCGGACACCCGATGGGCCTCGGCCCGATGACGGAGTCGCTCTCCGGGCACTTCACCGTCGTCACCTACGACCACCTCGGCCTCGCCCACGGCCGCCTCGGCGAACCCGTCCAGGACCAGCGGGTCCAGGACTGGAGCGACGGGGCGCGGCGCGTGCTGGACGAGACGCTTCCGGAGAGCGAGTCGGCGTACGTCCTCGGCACCAGCGCCGGGGCCATCGCCGCGCTCGATCTGGCCGCCCGGCACTCGGAGCGGCTGCGGCACGTCGTCGCACACGAACCGCCGTGCGTCGGGGTGTTGCCGGACGGAGCACGGCAGCAGGCCGCGTTCGGGGAGGTCTGTGACGTCTACCGGGCCAAGGGGCTCGCGGCGGCGGGCGCCCTGATGACCGCCGTTCTGGAGGATCGGGCGGCGGGGGAGCTCCCTGAGGGCCAACCCCTCAGCCGTGAGGAGGAGTTGTCGAGCCCGATGGCACTCCAACTCGCCCATGTCCTTCGGCCCTTCACGTCGTACGTCCCCGACGCGGGCCCCTCGCAGACCCGCCTCACCGTCGCCGCGGGCACCGACTCTCGTGGTCAACTCCTTTACCGAACCGCTGAGTTCCTCGCGAAGGCGCAACAGGCCGACTTCGTCGAGTTTCCCGGCGGTCACCTCGGCATCCTCCAGCACCCGGTGGACTTCGCCGAACGGCTCACGCGGACGCTGCTCGGGGACGGCGACAGGTCCTGACGGCACGGCAGCGGGCCAAGCACCGCAAGATCGGCGGCAACGTTCGCACCCTCTGCGGCGACCTGAGGGTATGACTTCCGCAAGACACACATCGCGCGACGCCGACAACCCCCGAGGCCCCGTTCACGGCGCGGCTCGCGACACCCCTCGCAACCTGCCCGCCACCACCCCCATCGCCGATCTGGTGCGCTGGGCGAAGATGCGGTGGCGCATCGAGCACGACTACCGCGAGCTCAAACAGGGCTTGGGCCTGGGCCAATGCGATCGACCCCGGCCGACGGGCCGGCGGCCGGGGGCACTGAGAGGCCTGGCCGCACATGCTGACGGCTCCCGTCCCGCGAACAGGGAAGGGAGCCGTCCAGGTGTGTCCCGAGGCGTTATGCCTTCAGCGGGTCATGCGTGGCGGTGCGAATGCCGGTTGCCGGTGACGAGGCGGTAGAGGGCGAGCAGGATGACGGAGCCGGCGATCGCGGCGATCCAGGTGGAGAGTTCGAAGAACCCGTCGATGGAGTCGACGCCGAAAATGACCTTGCCGAGCCAGCCGCCGAGCAGACCGCCGACGATCCCGATGAGCATGGTGATGATGATGCCGCCGGGGTCCTTGCCCGGCATCAGCGCCTTGGCGATGGCGCCGGCGAGCAGGCCGATGAAGATCCACGCGATGATGCCCATGGTGCCTCTCCGCTTCGTCGTATAAAGGTTGTGTCAGATCATCGTGTGCACCGATCGCGCCCGAACAAACGTCTTCTCCCAAACCCGGTCGTGCCGGCGCGTGATCCAGAGGAGTGGGCCCGGGAGGGGAGGAGCCGTGATGAGAACGGACCGGTCCGGATCGCACGCGCCATGACCCGACCACTCCCATCCGTCTCATCGCCGCGATGCTCTGCTGACCACACTGAGCTTGTCTTGTAACCTCCGAGGCCGTCGCGCTCGATGATGCTCTCGGGTCGCCTGGTCGTTTTCCCGACGTCACAGAGAGTCGTGGGGCGGCGGTTCTTGGAGCCAAGCGGCCTACCTGGTCCGGGCGTTGAGGGATTCGGTGCACGGGCCGGGCACTTGAGGTGCGGGCGGAGGTTCCGAAACCCTTCTCCCGCTACTTCCAGTCCAAGGAAGACGTCGTCGTACACATGCTCGCGGGAGCCGGCGCGCAGATGTGCGCGGAACTGCGCGCCCGCCCTGACGACGAGCCACCCGCGCCGGCGCTGCGCCACGCACTGTCCGTGTTCACCTCCCTGTGCGACGCCGATCCGGACAAACCGCTGCACGTGAGCAGGCTGATCCTGAACACGCCGGCCCTGCTGGCCCGCTTCCTGGAGCGGCAGTCGCAGTGCCAGGCCGAGATGGCCGACATCCTCGCCCGACGCACCGGAGCGGATCCCGACGCCGACCTGCGCCCCGCCCTCGCCGTCGGCGTCGCCCTCACCGCGTTCCAGACCGCGCTGCGCCGCTGGGTGGACAGCGACGGCGCCAAGGCCATGGACGAGCTGGTCGACCAGGCTTTCGCGATGATCACCCCCGCGCTTGACCTCAGCACAGTGGGAACGCCCGAGGGGACCCCTGGGCAAGCTGCCCCGGACGGTGGCTTGCCCACTCCGGCCGGGGCGCGCTGAAGTGGGCAAGCCCGGCCGGACATCCCGACCGTGGCCGGTGGAGGTGACGTGGTGCGAAGTTTCGAGACGGGCGAGACGGTCGTACGGCGCGACGTGCACCGCTCGGGCCGGGTGTGGAGCGAGCAGGCGCTGCGGGTTCTCGCGGACATCGACGAGGCGCTGGTGACCGCCTGTGCGCCCGGGGCGGAGGCCCGCTGGCCCGCCCTGTACGCGAAGGCCCGCGACGACGGGGACCGCTCGGTGCGCACGGAGGCGTTCGAGGCGATGGCGACCGGCCGGTGGGAACTCGCGGACGCGGTGTGGCAGGAGACCGACCTGCTGCTGTGGAAGCCTCCGGCGACCTGGTTCAGCATCAACGCCTTCTTCGTCCCCGACGGCGCCGGGCGGCGACTGCGGAACTGGTACGTCAACTTCGAGCACCCCACCCGCCGTACCGAGGCCGGGTTCGACACCTTCGATCTCACCGTGGACCTGCTCATCCACCCCGACCTCACCGGCTGGGAGTGGAAGGACGAAGACGAGTACGCGCACGTGCGCCGCCTCGGCATCGTCTCCGACACCGAGCACCAGGCCGTCGACGACGCCCGCGCCCAGGTGCTGGCGATGCTCGCCGACCGTGCCGGTGTCTTCGCGCACGCGGAGCGGTGGGCGGCCTGGTCGTGGGAACCGGCCTGGCCTACGCCGCGCCTGACCCGGCCCACCGTGGCCGCGGAGAGGATTGCACCGGAGGGCGGCTGAACCCGCTTCCACTACTCCGGCGACACACCCTGACCTTCAGCCCGCTGGACGCCGTGACCTACGGCCGGCCTTCGATCAGCCGGCTGGCCGTGTTCTCGATCCACAGCAGTGTCCACTCGACGCCGGCCCGTCACCCGGGCTCCGCACCGTCATACCGGCCTTCGGCATCGGACGGATGTCGGCGGCCAGGGCACGCAAGTCCTTCTGCAGTCCCTGGCGCTTGGCCGTGTCCATGGCCTGGATCATCTCGTCAGTGATGTCACCCGGTCGACCAGTTCGGCTCCGTCACTCATGATCCTCATACCGCCCGTGACGGCTCAGCCCCCCCCCGGCGGTGATCTCCACTCCGGAGCCGTTCAGACGAACCCGCACCTCTGGGCCGCCGCTCCACACCACCGTCAACTCACCGGCCCCTACGGCCCGTACAGTCACCGTCTCCTCCAACGGCACCGCGTCCGCGTCGCCGGTGAGTCGGGCCAGGGCGACGAACAGCGTGTCGCCCTCCCCCGTCACCGCGCCCAACTCCTCGTCGAGGCCCACGGCGGGCAGCAGTTCGGCGCGGACACCGTCCCGCGGGGCCCACCCCGTCACCCGCACCGGCGTCCCGGGCTCGGCCCCGGCCACGAGGAAGGCGCGTACCTCCACCGCTCCCTGGGCGAGCACGACGCTGGAGACCTGCGTACCTCCGGCCGCCTGGTGCCGCGAGGCCGCCCACCCCTCCCCCACCCCCAGCGGCTCGATCTCCGTACGGCTCGGATCGCCGCCCAGGATCAGGCTGTTGTCGTACGTCGCCGAGGGCTCCGTCACCGTGGAGTAGGCGAGGCGGGTGTAGTACGGGTCGTAGCGGACGTCCTCGCTGCCGTGGTTGTGGAGGCGGACCACGCCGTCGGAACTCGTGGACTGCAGGAGCCAGTTGGGGGCGGCAATCGGGGTGAGCGCGTCGGAGCGCTCCGCCGGACCCGGTTCCTCCACCGCCGTCCACACCTCGTGGTCCGCCGGGAGGAGCAGGCCGAGGAAGCCCTTGCTCGCCCAGTACGGCGATGCCGGACCCGAATAGCCTTGCAGAACCCCGGCGTTGGGGCCGTGCCAGCCGAGGGTGAGCAGGCCGCGGGAGTCCACCGCGCCTCGGTCCAGGAAGTACTTGAGGGCCCCGGAGGCCAGTCGCCGGGTCTCGCCCGGGGACAGCGGGGTGTGGCCCGTCAGCGCGCCCAGCCACAGCGGGACGGTGGTCGCGAAGCGGTACGTCAGGGAGCGGCCCTGGTGCATCGGGGCGCCGTCTGCGCCGAACAGGCGGGCGTAGTCGCCCAGATGGCGGGAGAGGCGGCCGCCGTACAGGTCCATCAACCCGTCGTCCTGGGCCAGCCACGCGTGCAGCACCGGGTAGAGGTGCATGGCCCAGCCGTTGTAGTAGTCGAACTTGCGGCCGTCGCCGTCCGTGTACCAGCCCTCGCCGACGTACCACTGCTCGATGCGCTCCAGGCCGCGGTCGATCGCCTTGCGGGAGGCCTCCGGCTCGTGGCCCACCGATGCCAGGAAGCCGGCGACCGTGACCGGGAACAGCTCCCAGTTGCAGGGCCAGGCCTCGGCGGTGAGCGCGTCGCCGAGCCAGGCCGCGGCCCGCTGCCGTACGGCCTCGTCCAGTCGGTCCCAGAGCAGCGGCTTCGTGATCCGCAGCGCGAACGCGATCGACGCCGCCTCCACCAACGGCTGGCTGCGGTCCTCGATCCGGGGCCAGACTCCCGAGACTCCGGCGGCGAGCCCGTCCGCGTACCGCTCGAGTGCGGGCCCGTCCTGGCGGAAGGCCGCCAGCAGGAGCGTACGGGCGTAGCCCTCCAGTCCGTCGGAGAGGCGGCCGGACCAGCTCTGCCGGTCACCGGGGAGGTGGTAGAGGGCGCGGTCCTCGGTGGCGTACGGCTCCACCGAGGCGAGCAGGGCATCGGCCGCGGCCTCCCAATGGGCGCGCGTGTAGCCGGTGTGCGGACTGAGGGTGCGGTCCTCGGGCGGCAACTGCATCAGTTCTCTTTCTTCCACTCACAGGCTCGCGGCTCGCATCACAGACCTGGGGCGCCCCGGTTCCGGTCGGGACGCCCCAGGCGTCTATCCCACCCTCACAGCCCCCTTGGGCACCAGTCCCTGTGCGAGCAGTTCGTCGCGGACCAGGCCCGCGTACACGGTGGCTCCGTGTACCGAGGTGTGGGTGTTGTCCCTTTTCTCGTTGTAGAGGTAGATCGCCTTCGAGCCCTCCACTCCCAAGGACTCCACCAGCGTCTTCGTCTTCGCCGTCAGGTCGATCAGCGGGACGTCCTCTGCTGCGGCCACCGAGCGGATCACCGCGGGATGGTCCACCCCGAGGCCGTTGACCAGCAGGGCCGTCCCGTTGTTCAGCGTGCCGTCCGAGTTGAACCAGCGTCGCACGATGGGCGTCACGAGGACAGGGTTCCCGCCTTTCTCCCTCACACCCGCGACCAGAGTCTCCAGGTTCGCCCGGTACGTCGCCTCGTCGGTCGTCTTGTCGTTGTGGGCGAGCTGGATGAGGACGAGGTCGCCGTGGCGGATCAGCGGCTGGACCGTGGCCCACAGGCGCGGCTCGGACAGGTACGTCACCGTACTCTCGCCGGAGTCGGCGTAGTTGGCCACGGACACGCCCTTGCGCAGGTACTGGGGCAGTTGCTGCCCCCAGCCGGAGTAGGGGTCGCCGGGCTGGTCGCAGACCGTGGAGTCGCCGACCAGGAAGATCTGGCGGGCGTGCCGGGCGGGGGTGACCTTGATGCCGGCGAGTGCGGGGGCCGAGCCGCCCAGCACGAGGTCCAGGCCCGGTGTGCCGTCGGGTCCGGTCGGCTCGCCCTCCGGGGTGCGCACGTTCACGGTGAAGCTGCGCGAGACCCGCTCACCGGCCGCGGCCGCCGTCTCCGGGAGGAGCGAACGCCGGGTCTCGCCGCTGATCGCGGTGTGCGACTCCGCATCGCCGCCCAGGAGGACCTTCACGTCGTACGTGCCCGGCGGGACGTCGAAGTGGCAGCCGGTCGCGGTGCAGTTCTCCAGGCCCAGTGCACGTCCGGTGTGCGCCTGCGCCGGTACGGCCGTCAGGCCCGAGGCCAGCGCCACCGCCGCCAGCAGGGCCAGGTTGAAACGTCTCATTCGCGGTTCCTCCGTCAGGGGGACAACACCTGGCGCCGGACCGTACCGCCATCTGCAAGCGCTTTCTAGACCTCGAACCGATTTCACAAAATCGCCAACCTCCAGGAGGCGAAAGCCCTTTCGCGAAATCGATTCAACTGTCACTCTCCAAAGCACCCGCACCACCCCCACATGTCTCGAAGGAGGCACCCCCATGTCCGAATCCCCCGTGCATCGACCGGTCGGACGCCGCACCTTCGTTCTCGGTACCGCGGCCGCCGCAGGGACCGCCGCGCTCGCCGGGCCGCTCGCCCAGAGCGCGTCCGCCGCCACCTTCGGCTGGAGCGACGACGGCTCCAACTACGTCGTCGACACCGGCGCGAACCTCGTCTTCAAGGTCAGCAAGACCAACGGCGACCTGACCTCGCTGGTCTACAAGGGCACGCAGTACCAGGGCTACGGCGGCAAGAACTCGCACATCGAGTCCGGCCTCGGCACCTCCACCGTGAGCATCAAGCAGTCCGGCACGACGATCCTGATCTCGGTCGCCTACGGAACGCTGAAGCACTACTACGCGGCCCGCAGCGGTGAGAACAACGTCTACCTGTGGACCAACAAGGCCGACGACTCGGTCTCGGCGACCCGCTACATCCTGCGCGTCAACGCGGGCAAGTTCCTCAACGACGAGCCCGACTCGTACACCTACGCGCCCACCACCATCGAGGCCCAGGACGTCTTCGCGAAGTCCGACGGCCAGACCCGCTCCAAGCACTACGCCAAGGCGCGGGTCATCGACTACAACTACGTCGGCTGGACCACCGGCAGCGTCGGCCTGTACATCGTGCGCTCCAACCACGAGAAGGCCTCCGGCGGCCCGTTCTACCGCTCCCTGCTGCGCCACCAGAGCGCGGACGGCGGTGGCCTGTACGAGATCCTCTACTACGGCGAGAACCAGACGGAGGCCCAGCGCTTCGGCCTCCAGGGCCCCTACGTCATCGCCTTCACCGACGGCGGCGCCCCCTCCTCCGCGCTGCACCCGGGGACCCTCACCACCTCGTGGGCGGACTCGCTCGGCATCTCCGGCTACGTCCCCGCCGGCGGCCGGGGCAAGGTCGCGGGCGTCGGCATCACCGGCCGGAACACGGCGTACCCCTACACGGTCGGACTCGCCAACTCGGCCGCCCAGTACTGGGGTTCGGCACGGTCGTCGGACGGCTACTTCTCCATCGGGGGCGTGCTGCCGGGAACGTACACGCTGACCGTCTTCAAGGGTGAACTCGCCGTCTACACCAGCTCGGTGAGTGTCAGCGCGGGCGGCACGACCACCCTCAACTCCCTCGCGATCCCGTCCTCGAACGATCCGAGCAACGCGAGCGCGATCTGGCGCATCAACGACTGGAACGGCACGCCCAGCGGCTTCAAGAACGCCGACCTGATGACGTACGCCCATCCGTCCGACAGCCGCGCCTCGTCCTGGACCGGGAACGTCATCGTCGGCAGCGGCACCGAGACCTCGTCCTTCCCCTGCTATCTCTGGAAGGACGTCAACAGCGGGATCATCGTCTACTTCAAGCTGACGGCCGCCCAGGCCGCCGCCGCACACACCCTGCGCATCGGCGTGACGACGGCCTACGCCAACGGCCGCCCGCAGGTCGTCGTCAACGACACCTGGACCTCCGCCGTCCCCTCCCCGCCCACCCAGCCGAGCACCCGGTCGCTGACCGTGGGCTCGTACCGGGGCAACAACTACACGTTCACCTACAACGTGCCGGCGTCCGCCTGGCTGACGGACACCAGCGCCTACAACACGCTGAAGATCTACGTGGCGAGCGGTTCGGGGTCGACGTCCTTCCTCAGTGCGGGCACCTCGATCGACGCGATCGACCTCCTGTCCTGACGTCCTGGTCGGCACGGTGGCCCGACGCTCGACGCGCCGGGCCACCGTTCCCGCGGGCCGGGGTTACAGGTAGTACCAGTCCACGGCCACGTCCTCGCCGCCGTTGCCGGAATCGATGATGGAGACGGTCATGACCGGGTTGCCCTTGGACTTGGCATTGACGTAGTAGCACTTGATGTACTGGGAGCCGCGCTTGGGCGGGCAGCTCTGGTCCGAGCGGTAGCCGACGCGTCGGGCGTTGATGTTCTGGGTGTCGGCGGCGAGGAGATGTGCGCTGTCCCAATAGGAGTCGGACGCGGCGCCGTTGCAGGCGGTGAGCTTGGACCCGGTCGAGTCGTCGCCCGTCGAGCCCGCGGCCTGCTGCGTGCCGTTGTAGTAATGGGTCGAGGAGCAGTTCGCCAGTCTCTTCATCGCCGTCGAGGCCCAGCTGAAGTCGCCGCTCCACTGCACCGCATCGCCCGCCAGTGCCGTACCGGCGGTGATACCGAGCACGAGGGTCACGCCGGTTGTCACCGTGCCGACGCGAGCCGCGATCGTTGCTGCACGTGAGCGCCCTGAAGTCGTTGTCGCCATTGTCCTGCTCGTTCCTGTGGGAGGAAGTCGATGACCGAAAAAGAGAATGTCCGGCCCCTTCAGCTCCCGCATGACGTGATCATGGCTCTCTCGTAACGACCTGGCCTTTTCCCGATCGCGCCAGAAGTGAGGGCCCGTTGCCCAACTCTTTAATCTCTGGCGCGAGCGGGAATCGACGTCTAACTACCTCTGGTCCACTGCTGGTTGGTGCCAGTTCCGCAGGCGTACGTGATGATGGCGGCGCCGTTGGCGGTGGACGCGCCGTTCACGTCCAGGCACTTACCACTCGCGCGGGACTTGATGTTCACGTACGAGCCGGTGGTGGTCAGCGACCACTGCTGGCTCGTGGCGGACGCGCTGCAGTTCTCCTGGCTGATCGTGCTCGCGTTCTCCTGCACGCACAGGGAGCTGTTCCTGACCACCAGCTGGTAGTAGCCGCTGCCGACGGACTTGAACCAGTACTTCTGGTTGCCTCCGCCGTTGCAGTCGTACTGCTTGATCTGGGCGCCCTGCCACAGCGACTGGCTGGTCACGTCGGCGCACTTGGAGGAGTGCCGGGCGATCAGCGTGTTGTACGTGGCGCTGGTGCCGCCGACCGTCCCGGCCGCCGTGTCGACGGTGACCTCGGGGTACCAGGACATGGACATCGTGGTGGAGCTCGGGAAGGTCAACGGCAGCCACACGTACCGCGAGTCGTTGACGGTCCCGCCGAAGGAGTTGCCCCAGCGGTCGCCCATGTAGAGGTACGAGGTGCCCGACGTGCCCTGCACCGGAAGGACGTACGCGGTCTGCGAGTTGTAGGCCGTGGAGTCACCGACGTTCGTCATCGAGGTCCACGGACCGGCGAGGGAGGTGGCGGTGGCGTACTGCTGCTGGTTGGCATTCCAGCCGGTGGCGCCCGACGTGAGCATGAAGTAGACGCTGCCCCGCTTGAACAGCGCCGGCGCCTCGCGGTGTCCGCCGACCCACGGGTTGGCGACCAGGCTCGCGATGCCGGTGTAGTCGGCGGTGAGCTTGTAGATGTGCAGGTCGTAGTTCTCGTTGGCCGCCGAGACCATGTAACCGGTGCCGTCGGTGTCGACGAACGTCGTGATGTCGCGGGACATGTTGTCGCCCAGCGGGCGGAAGCTGCCCTGGTAGGTGTAGCTCCCGTCGACCGTGGAGGAGACGGCGACGGCCGCGCGGGCCTCGCTGTAGTCGGTGCCGTTCTCCTTGTGCATCCACATCACGAACTTGCCGGTGGACGCGTTGTAGACGACCTTGGGCCGCTCGATGTAGGCGGTCCCCAGCTCGGCGGCGCTGGACTGGGTCAGGACGTGGTTCCTGAACTCCCAGTTCTTCAGGTCGGTGGAGCGGTAGGCGTCCACGTACCGGAAGGTGTTGTCGGCGTTGCGGTCCTCGCCGAACCAGTAGTAGTAGGAGCCGACCTTGATGACCCCGCCGCCGTGGGCGTGCAGGGCGTTGCCCGAGGTGTCCGTGAACTGGACGCCGTTGGGGACGGTCAGCGGGGCGGCCTGGGCCGGTCCGGCGGTCGCGAGGGCGCCGGCCAGGGCCAGACACAGGGCGAGCAGTACGGCGTATGCACGTCTCATGACGCGACCTCCGTGTTCGTGGCGGTGTCCGCCACCGGTGTGCCGAAGTTCGGGGTGCCGTCCGCGTGCCAGCCGAGCTTCTGGACGCGGGTGTGGCGGTTGGGGTCGTTCAGCGGGTCGCCGACGATCTCCTTGTACTGGCGGGCGTGGTAGACGAGGACGTCGCTGCGGCCGTCCTCGGCGACGGTGAAGCAGTTGTGGCCGGGGCCGTACTGCCTGGTGGTGTCGTTGCTGGTGAAGACGGGGGTCGGCGACTTGGACCAGCTCGCCGGGTTCATGAGGTCGGCGTCAGCGTCCACGGTGAGCAGGCCCATGCAGTAGTGGTAGTCGGTGGCGCTGGCCGAGTAGGACAGGAAGAGCCGGCCGTGGCGGGCGATGACCGAGGGCCCTTCGTTGACCTTGTAGCCGATGCACTCCCAGTCGTACTCCGGGGTGGAGAGCCGGATCTGAGGGCCCGTCAGGGTCCAGGGGTTCGCCATCCTCGACAGAAAGATGCCGGTGTTGTTGTCCAGGCCGGGCTCGTGCTGGGCCCAGGCGAGGTAGCGGCTGCCCCGGTGGGAGAAGGTGGTGGCGTCCAGGGAGAAGGTCTCCCAGGCGGTTTTGACCTGGCCCTTCTCCACCCAAGTCCCCTGGAAGGGATTGGGGTTGGAGTTCTCCAGGACCCAGATGCGGATGTCCCAGACGCTCTCGGCGGGCGCGGAGGCGAAGTAGATGTACCACTTGCCGCCCACGCGGTGGATCTCGGGCGCCCAGATGTGGGCGCCCATGACACCGGTCGGGTGCTTGGTCCAGATGACGGACTCGTCGGCACCCGTGAGGCCGTTGATGGTCCGCGAGCGGCGCAGGATGATGCGGTCGTACTCGGGGACGGTGGCGGTGAAGTAGTAGTAGCCGTCGGTGTGACGGTGGATGTACGGGTCCGCGCGGTTGCGGACGAGGGGGTTCACGAAGGGCGCGGCCTTCTTCGGGCGCGGGGCGGCTTCGGCGGCTGTGGGGGTCACGGCCAGGGCGCCCGCGGCCAGGGCACCCTTCAGCAGCAGTCGTCGATGGGGGACTTCGGGGGCGCGGCTCATACGGACTGCCTCTCGGATGGGGGGTGTCCTGAGAGTGATGTTCGATATTGAGAACATCTGTTGTTATTGCGAACAGCCGAAAGGTACGGCTGGGGAACCAGGAGGTCAACGGGTCGGACGCGATCAGAAGAAGGCGCTTTCTGCCTTCCAGATTTCTGTTATCGGTCAGACCTCCGTGCGTCTCCGATCATGTGCGCAGCCAAATCCACCAGACAGCAGCGGCCGTGGGCGTCCTCGTCACCCTCCTGGCCTGGGCTCCCCCGGCTCTGGCCGCCGGTCCCCGGGACGCCACCGCCGACGTCCTCGCGGACCGGGACGTCACCCTGACCGGCGACACGGTCGTCACCGTGCCGCCGGGGACGACGACGTACGACGGGGTCTTCCGCGGCCGGGGCACGCTCACCGTGCGCGGCAACGGGACGCTGATCCTCACCAAGGACAGTGACTTCACGCTGCCCGGGTCCCGGCAGCGTCAGTCCGTGCGGACGCTCGGCGGCAACCACCCGTACGTCACCACGACCCGCCCGGACCCGCCCGCGGTCACGGTCGAGCGCGGGGCGACCCTCCAGTACGGCAACGGCGGGACGACCGGCCTGATCGGCCACTTCCCGTACAGCACACCGGCGTTCCGGCTGAACCAGGACAACATCCGGGTCGACGGCACCCTGCGGCTGTCCCTGAAGAGCGCCTACAACCTGGGCAGCGTCAGCGGCTCCGGTCTGATCACCCAGCCGCGCTTCCTCTGGGGCACCTGGGACCTGACGTCCGGCCCGTTCGCGGGGGTCATCGACAACGGCACACAGGCCAACGCCGGGCGGCCCGAGTACGCGACCGCGCTGCCTGGCGTGCGCAAGGTGCTCAACCAGGGCACCTGGACCGTGGACACCCCGCTGGGGCAGACCGTCACCCAGCGGATGGACTTCTACCAGCGCGAGTACGGCAGCGACATCAACGTCCAGTCCCGGCCGGGCGGCAAGGTGATCCTCACGGGCCAGTACAGCTGGTCGAACCAGGGCGGTGACACCGATCCCTCGCTCAGCGATCCCGCCCTGAACTGGACGCCGGCCACCAAGAACGTCAACAAGCGCGGCACCAACATCAAGGGCGCGAACGTCCAGTGGGGCGACGGGACGACCCACCGGATCTTCATGCCGGGCACAGCACAGACGGTCTACATCAACCTGCTGGCCGCGCGCTCCCGTTCACTCCTGACCTTCGACTACAACGGGCCGGTCACCCTGGGCGCCCCCATCGGCGGCGGCCGCTTCCACGACACCCTGTCCGCGCCCGGCGCGGGGGACATCGTCATCAAGGGGACGAAGGGCAATGACGTCACCTTCGCGGCCGTCCAGTACTACGACGGTTCCACGACCGTCGAGAAGGGTGCCGTGCTCCGGCTCGGGAACGGCAGGTCCGGCGGCGACGGCGGCCTCTACACCGGGGGCGCCCACTACAAGGTCGTGAACGACGGCTCGCTCGTGCTCGACAACGCGGCCAAGTCCCTCACCCTGCCCCGGATCAGCGGCAGCGGCTCCCTCACCCAGGCGGGCAGGGCGACGACGACACTGACCGGAAGCGCGGTGACGTACACGGGGACGACGACGGTCGAGAAGGGCACGCTCGCCCTGCGGTCCGGAGCAACTCTCGCTCACAGCAAGGGAATCCGGCTGACTTCGACGGCCGCACGGCTGGACGCAGGCTCGGCCGGTCTTCGCGTGGTCTCCTCGCTGTCCGGCAAGGGCACGGTGAAGGGCGCGGTCATCAACAAGGGTGTGGTGGCGGGCGGCCTCACGGTCAACGGCGGTTACACGCAGAGCGCGAAGGGTGAACTGGTCCTACGAGAAGGTCCGTTGAAGGTGACCGGCCCGGTACGGCTTGCCGGTGAGCTCGACTTCTCGGCAGCCGGGACCGACCCGGCGCGCAGGATCACCGTGCTGGACAACAAGGGCACGTCGAAGACCAAGGGTGCCTTCAAGGGCCTGAAGGAGGGCACGCGGCTCGAGCTCGCCGACACGACGTACCGGATCACCTATCGGGGCGGCGACGGCAACGACGTCGTACTGACCGCCGTCTCGGCAACCGCGTCCCCGAGCGTCCGCTCCGCCACGACGCCGAGGGCAGCGGCCGTGGCACCCCACGCCACGGCTGAGGTGGCCGAGGGGCTGGGCTGGTGGCCGTACCTCCTGGCGGTGGGACTGCTGGTCGGCCTGGTGATCCCGCCGACGGTGAGAAGGCAGGGCAGGCAGCAGCGGGGCGGACGCCATGCGGCGCAGTGATCGGTGCCGGGGCGGGGCGGGAAGAGCGGGCCGCCCCTGGAGGGCCGGCCTGCCGTACGTGCCCGTCGATCGATCTGTGCTCGGCCGCCCTGCCTTCCTCGACCGTGCTTCCCGTCCCGGGCGTCCCCGGGCAGCCGCCCACGGTCCGGTGATGTCCTGGGTCCGGGTGAGGCCCTTGAGCGCCGCCGTCCGCTCCACGCGGGAACCCGGCCCGTCTCGGGGGCGGGGGCGGAGCCGGGGATCTCCGCCGCTTTGGCCGCCACGAGGCCGGTGTCCGGGTCGTGCCTGCGGGTGAGCGTGGTCCCGCATACTGGTCCCGGTGTTCGCGGACCGGACAGCCGCGGCCGTCTTGCGGCCCTTCGGTTAGCGTCGAGGCATGACCAGCGACACCCCGGAAGTCCCCGACGCCCTCGCCCGCCCCTTCGCCGAGGCCCTCGCCGCCGGCCCGGTCGTGCTCGACGGCGGCATGTCCAACCAGCTGGAGTCCGCCGGGCACGACCTGAGCGACGGACTGTGGTCGGCGCGGCTGCTCGCGGAGCGGCCCGAGGCGATCACCGAGGCGCATCTCGCGTACTACGAGGCGGGCGCGGACGTGGCGATCACGTCCAGCTACCAGGCCACCTTCGAGGGGTTCGCCGAGCGCGGGATCGAGCGCGAGCGAGCGGCGGAACTGCTGGCCCTGAGCGTCGAGTTGGCGCGCGAGGCGACGCGGCAGGCCCGGGCGAAGGGGGTCCGGCGGCCGCTGTACGTGGCGGCCTCGGTCGGGCCGTACGGCGCGATGCTCGCGGACGGCTCGGAGTACCGGGGGCGCTACGGCCTGAGCGTGGCCGAGCTGGAGGCCTTCCACCGGCCCCGCCTCGAGGTGCTCGCGGCGGCCGGGCCCGACGTCCTGGCCCTGGAGACGATCCCCGACAGCGACGAGGCGCGGGCGCTGCTCGGCGCGATCCGTGGCCTCGGTGTCCCGGCCTGGCTCTCCTACTCCGTCGCCGGCGACCGCACCCGGGCGGGCCAGCCCCTGGAGGAGGCGTTCGCCCTGGCCGCCGACGTGGACGAGATCATCGCGGTCGGCGTCAACTGCTGTGTGCCGGAGGACGTGGACCACGCGATCGAGACGGCCGCGCGGGTCACCGGCAAGCCGGTCGTCGTCTACCCCAACAGCGGGGAGTCCTGGAACGCGGGGGCGCGCCGCTGGGAGGGACGGTCCTCGTTCACGTCGGACGAGGTCATGGGGTGGAGGGAGTCGGGCGCACGGCTGATCGGGGGATGCTGCCGGGTTGGTCCTGAGGCGATCTCGGGGATTGCGGGAGCGGTGCGTTAGCGGGAGCGGTGCGTTAGCGGGAACGGTGCGTTAGCGGGAACGGTGCGCCTTTTCGCCCCGGGGGCTTTGTCAGGCGGCTGTTGCATTCGCCGCTACCGGGCCGGCCGGGAACACCTCGTTGCGGATGGGCTGCTCGGGCCGCTGCTCGTCCACGAGCAGCATGTCCGTCCGCGTGGTGTGCCCGCCGGTCCGTTCGGGATGATTTGCCCCGGGCCCACCGGGTACTCGCCGCCAGGTACGACGCACGCGCTATCGCGGGAGGTACCTCATGGGCAAGCTGGGCGACATGGCGAACAAGGCCAAGGCAATGGCGAAGGGCCACCCGGACCAGGCCGACAAGGGCGTGACGCGCGCTGAGCGCATGGTCGACGAGCGGACCGGGAACAAGTACGACGCCCAGACCGACAAGGCCGCCGACGCGGCCCGTCGCACCTACCGGGACAGCGGTACGACGGAGCGCTGACGCGCATGACCGACCTTCGGCCCCCGGCGCACAGCCGGGGGCCGAAGACGTGTGGCCGGCTCCGGGGCACGACAAGTCCTCTTGGGCTGATCGAGAGGAGAGATCGGGGGTACACGGCCCGCATGGCACCGAAGAACGATCACTCCAAGCTCCTGCGGGCGGTACGGCAGATGCGCCGCATCCGAGCCTTCTACGCGCTGGGCGCTCTTCTCTGGGCGGCGACCGCCGCTTGGGGAGGCTTGCAGAACTTCGGCAGTCGGCAGATGTGGGTGCCCGTACTCCTCTTGGTCGTCTTCGCCGGCCTGCTGTCCGCGACGACCCTGTGGCTGCGGCAGCACCGGTCCGAGACCGCCGACCGGCCAGCCCACCACGCCGCTCCAGGGAGGCCGGCCGTGCGTCGCCACGCGAGCGCCTGACCCACGGACCTGCGGGCCCGGGGCCCGCGGACCCGCGGCGGCGCTCGGCCGGACACGAAGCCGTCGGCGTCGAGGGCCGCCACCCGTGGACGTTCTCTCAGGGACGCCTCCCGGGGCCACCTCCACCCCATCACACGCATCGCGCGGCGCAGGAGTTCCGTTGGCGCCGACACTCGGCGGTCGGCGCCCGCTGAGGGACCGTCCGGGGGGTAGTCGCTTGCCATGACTGTCTACGGATTACATGCCTCGCACGAGCAGATTCCGCCAGCGGATCTGCTCGACGCCGTGGTACGCGCGGAGCAGGCGGGCTTCACCGCCGCCATGTGCTCGGACCACTTCTCGCCGTGGAGCGTGCGTCAGGGGGAGTCCGGCTTCGCCTGGTCCTGGCTCGGAGCCGCTCTCCAGGCCACCGATCAGGTGCCGTTCGGTGTGGTGAACGCGCCCGGCCAGCGCTACCATCCCGCCGTCGTCGCCCAGGCGATCGCCACGCTCGCGTCCATGAACCCGGGCCGGTTCTGGACAGCGCTCGGCACCGGAGAGGCCTCCAATGAACACATCACCGGCGCGCGCTGGCCCCGCAAGGACATCCGTTCCGCGCGCCTGCGGGAGTGCGTCGACGTCATCCGGGCGCTGCTGCGGGGCGAGGAGGTCAGCCACGACGGGCTGGTGACCGTGGACCGGGCCCGGCTGTGGACGCTGCCGCCCGAGGAACCGCCGCTGATAGGAGCCGCGTGCAGCACTGCCACCGCGGCCTGGTGCGCCGAGTGGGCGGACGGACTGATCACGGTCAACGCCCCGCGCGAACGCCTGCGCGAGATCATCGGCGCGTACCGTGACGCGGGCGGGCGTGGCCCTCTCCACCTCCAGGTGCACCTGAGCTGGGCGCCCGACGAGGCCGAGGCACTCGCCCTCGCGCACGACCAGTGGCGGACCAACGTGCACGCCCCGCCGGTCAGTTGGGACCTCGACTCCGCGGAACTGTTCGATGTCGTCAGCGAGCACGTCACCCCCGAGGAGGTGGCGCGCACGGTCGACGTCTCCTCCGACCTCGGCCGGCACGCCGCCCGGCTCCAGGAGTACGCCGACCTGGGGTTCGACGCGGTGATGCTGCACCATGTGGGCCGGGAACAGGCCGCGTTCATCGACGCGTTCGGCGCCGAGGTGCTGCCGCGACTCGACGTGACCCGCCCGATTCCCGCCACGGCGAAGGAGTACCGATGCGTCTGACCCGCACGTCCGACCTGTGGTGGAAGAACGCGGTGGTGTACTGCCTGGACGTCGAGACGTACCAGGACGGCAACGGCGACGGCATCGGAGACTTCGCGGGGCTCACCCAGCGCATCGACCACCTGGTGCGCCTTGGCGTGACCTGCGTGTGGCTGATGCCCTTCTACCCCACGCGGGAGCGCGACGACGGCTACGACATCACGGACTTCTACGGCGTGGACCCGCGCCTGGGCACCCTCGGCGACTTCGCCGAGTTCGTCCGCACCGCGCGCGACCGCGGCATCCGCGTGATCGCCGATCTCGTCGTCAACCACACCTCCGAGGAGCACCCCTGGTTCCAGGACGCCCGCTCCGGCCGGGACTCCGCCCACCGCGACTGGTACGTCTGGAAGGACGAGCCACCGGAGGACGGTCCCCAGGGCGTGGTCTTCCCCGACGCGGAGGACAGCCTGTGGGAGTACGACGAGGGCAGCGGCCAGTACTACCTGCACCGCTTCTATAAGCAGCAGCCCGACCTCAACGTCGCCCACCCCGAGGTCCGTGACGAGATAGCCCGCATCATGGGCTTCTGGACCCAGCTCGGCCTGTCCGGCTTCCGGGTCGACGCCGTGCCCTTCCTGCTGGAGACCGACGGACAGAGCGACGCGGGGGAACTGCCCGACCCGCACGAGTACCTCGCCGACCTGCGTGCCTTCCTCGGCCGCCGCAACGGCGAGTCGGTCCTGCTCGGCGAGGTCAACCTGCCCTACGACGGCACCACGCGCTTCTTCGGCGACCCGTCCTCGGACCGCGGCGACGAGCTCACCATGTGCTTCGACTTCGTCGCGATGCAGCAGATGTACCTGTCGATGGCACGCCACGACGCCAGGCCGCTGGCCGCCGCACTGCGCGACCGCCCCGCGGCGCCGCGCGACGCCCACTGGGCGATGTTCGTGCGCAACCACGACGAACTCACCCTCGACAAACTCAGCGACGCCGAACGGGCCGAGGTGTTCGCGTCCTTCGGCCCGGAGAAGGACATGCAGTTGTACGACCGCGGGCTGCGGCGCAGGCTCCCGCCCATGGTCGACGGCGACCGACGCCGCGTCGAACTGGCCTACAGCCTGCTGTTCACCCTCCCGGGCACCCCTGTGCTCTTCTACGGCGAGGAACTCGGCATGGGCGAGAACCTGGCCGCGGAGGGACGCCAGGCCGTACGCACCCCGATGCAGTGGACCCCGGAGAAGGGCGCCGGGTTCTCCACCGCCGAGCCGGACGCCTTCCCCAACCCGCTGGTGGACGGAGCGTTCGGCCCCCAGAAGGTCAACGTGTACGAGCAGAGCCGCGATCCTGCTTCCCTGCTGAGCCGCATGCGTCTGTTCATCGAACGCTACCGGGAGGCCCCCGAACTGGCCTGGGGGGACTACCGCTTGCTCACGACAGGGGAGGACGCCGTGCTGGCGCACGTCTGCCGCGCCGGCGACGGCACCGTGCTGGCCGTCCACAACTTCGCGGACCGGCCTCACACCGTACGGCTGGAACTGGCCGAGGCCGGATCCGGCGGGCGGCTGACGGACCTGCTCGACGAGGGACACAGCGGTCTCAAGGCAGGCGAGGACGGCATGTTCCACGTCGACCTGCCCCCGTACGGCTATCGGTGGCTCCGCGTCGGCACCCCGGCGGACGACCCCGAAAGCATCGCGTCCGGCTGACAACCTGTGAGTGGCGGCCCCGAGCCACGCCGGCTGGGCCGCCTCGCCGTACGCACCGCGCTGGGCCGTACGGCGGAGGACCCCGCCGTACGGCACCTGCTGCTGGGCACCCACGTGGTGGTCCGGGACTCGGTCACCCTCAGTGCCGCCGCGCGAGCCCCGAGCGCCGCAGCCGTCGTACGACCGACCGCAGTTCCGCCGTGCGCGCCGGCCAGCCCTCCGCCGGTTCCGACACGGGCGCCGTCTCCTCGGTCGTCGGGTCCGCCGTCCATACCGCGAAATCGTCGTTCCGAGGGCCGGATACGACGTAGGGGTCGCCCTTGCCGAAGATCTGCACGGGGTGGGTGCCGTCCCAGGCCTGCCAGCCGGGGTCGCCGTCGGCGGCGAAGCGCACCCATGCCCCGTGCATGGCGTCGGCGAGCTCGGCCGGGGCGCCCTCGCCCGCGAGCTTGGCGGACTCGGGGGTGTCGCCGGTGTCGAAGACGAAGCCCAGTTCCAGGCCGTGGCAGGCGCCGAGGTACGGCAGGTGGGAGGGCCAGGCGAACTCGTAGACGTACGACGTGCCCGGGCGGGCCTCGGCGAGGCGGTGCAGCGGGATGCGGAGCAGGTGGTCGGTGACCATCTGGCCGACGGTCTCGGCGGTGCCGGCGTCGGGGTGCAGGGCGCGGTAGCCGCGGACCACCTCGGAGCCGCAGTGGCAGCGGGCCATGGCACCGGCGAGGGCGACAGGGCCGAGCCGTTCGACGCGCTCCAGGAGCCCCCCGGGGACGAGCCACAGGCGGTACTCGTCGCTGGTCCAGCCCAGCATCAGCTCGACGTCCTTCGCGACGCCGGCACCCGGGTCGGTGAGCGCCTCCAGCGGATCACGCGGCACGAGGTCGCCGTCGACCACGATCCCGAACGCGGGACCGCCGAGGACCGGGCTGCTGAGCCGGCCCACCTCGGCCTGGGTTCGCAGCAGCAGGTCACGGTCGACGTCGGCGAAGGCCGCCGCGGTCGCGGGGATTTTCAGCCGGGTGGCCATCCGGCGCACCATCCGCCGTACCTTGTCGCGGTCGCCCACCTCGGGCGGCCCGCTCTGGAGAACCGCCCGCCGGACCAGTCCCTGGGCCTGCGGAGCGGCCAGCAGGGCGCCGGTACTGATCGCGCCGGCCGACTGCCCGGCCAGCGTCACCCGCCCGGGGTCGCCGCCGAAGGCCTCGATCGCCGCGTGGACCCAGGTGAGCGCGGCGAGCTGGTCGCGCAGGCCGGGGTTGGCAGGGGTGTCCGGGAAGAGGCCGTAGCCCTCGACGCCGAGCCGGTAGTTGACCGAGACGAACACGACGCCGTTCCGGGCGAAGGAATGCCCGTCGTACACCGGCACCGCGGAGGATCCCCTGGTCAACGCGCCGCCGTGCAGCCACACCAGGACCGGGAGGCGGGCTCCGGGGCCGGGCTCGGGGGTCCACACGTTGAGGTTGAGGCAGTCGTCGCCGGGCACGGACGGGTCGGAGAGGTACTGCGCGAAGGCGTCGGAGTACGGCGGTTTCGGCGCCGTCGGCCCGAAGTCGACCGTGTCGCGGACACCGTCCCAGGGTTCGGGCGGCTGCGGCGGCCGGAAGCGGCGGGGACCGAAGGGCGGGGCCGCGTACGGGATGCCCCGGAAAACCGCGACGCCGTCCTCGTACCGGCCGCGCACGTGCCCGTACGGCGTGCTGACCACGGGTGCCGACTGGACTCCTGTCATCCCCAGCCTCCTCACCGCACTACTGCACCATGAACAACAGAGCACCACATTTCCGCTCCGTATTCCGGTGCAGAGCGTGGGCCAGCCGCTACTTGGCGTACATGATCGATCGCTGCGTCCGCGACTGAGACACCCGCCAGGTCTGTGGGTGAGCGTTCGACGTTTCGAAAGTCAGGAGGTCCTGAAGACCCGCCAAGCCGGACCTCTTCCCGACTTCATCGGGCGAACCTAGGGTAGGAAGCGCTTACTATTTCCGCGCTGGTCGAAACTTTCATGGCCCTCGGGCGGGCCGGAGAGGTGGTTCCCGATGGTCCGCACGGGGAGTGCGAGCGTGGCGGCCGGACCCACGCTGGCGGTCGTGGCCCGGGAGGCGGGCGTCTCGGTGCCGACCGCCTCCAAGGTGGTCAACGGCCGCGAGGACGTGGCTCCCGAGACGCGCCGACGGGTCACCGAGGCACTGGACCGGCTCGGGTACGTCCGCAGACCGAGGTTCGACGCGGCGAAGTCGTCGGGCCTCGTCGACCTCGTCGTGCACTCCCTGGAGACCTCCTGGTCGGGGGCGGTGCTGCACGGGGTGGAGGCGGCCGCCCACGACGCGGGCCTGGAGGTGGTGGTCTCGGCCGGGCTGCCCCGGAACCGGGCGGGGCGCCCGGATCGCGGCTGGATGGACAAGCTCACCGCCCGCGGCTCCTCGGGGGTGCTGTTCAACCTGGCCGAGCTGACGTCGTCGCAGTACGGCTGGCTGGACCAGCAGCGCATCCCCTACGTCCTGATCGACCCGGATCTGGAGCCGCCGCCGGGCGTGGTCTCGGTGGGCGCGGCGAACTGGCAGGGCGGGGTGACCGCGACCGAGCACCTGCTCGCGCTCGGCCATGAGCGCATCGCGGTCGTCGCCGGTCACCAGCGCAGGATGTGCAGCAGCGCGCGGGTGGCGGGCTACCGTTCCGCGCTCGCCGCGGCGGGGATACGGCAGCGTCCCGAGTACGTCCGCCACGCCGGGTTCGACCAGAGCGCGGCCCACCGCCGCACGCTGGAACTCCTCGATCTGCCCGAACCGCCCACCGCGGTCTTCGTCTGCTCCGACCACATGGCCCTCGGCGTGTACGAGGCCCTGGCCGGACGCGGCCTGCGTGTCCCCGACGACATCAGCGTCGTGGGTTTCGACGACCTCCCCGAGGCCCGCTGGACCACGCCGGCCCTCACCACGGTCCGTCAGCCCCTGTCGGAGATGGCGGCGACGGCCCTGCGGCTGCTGGTGCGCATGGTGGAGGGCGACCGGCCGGAGAGCACCCGGACCGAGCTGTCGACGCGGCTGGTGGAGCGGGCCAGCACGGCCCCGCCGCGCGACTGAACGTCGACCGGCTGCAGGGGCCACCCACCGCCGGATTCGTTCAGCTTCGGTCATCCGCGGGCGAGGGGAACTGGCCGGGGCGAACGGGCGTCGAACGATGCGGCGGGGAGGGGGGCCGCTGCCCCTGCCGGGGCGGCGGCGAGCACTTGGGGGACGACCATGACGCGCTGGCGGCCGCTGCCGGACTCGCTTCCGAGGGAGGCGCGGCATCTCGTCGAGCAACTGCGGCACCTCAAGGACCGTACGGATCTGAGCCTCGCCGAGCTGGCCCGGCGCACCGCTTACAGCAAGTCGTCCTGGCAGCGGTATCTCAGCGGGGCCAAGCAGCCGCCGCGGGGTGCGGTGCAGGCGCTGTGCCGGGTGGCGGGCGCGGACCAGGCGCGGCTGCTGGCGCTGTGGGAACTGGCCGACCCGGTCTGGCCGTACGGCACGCTGGTGACCGCGGTCGTGCCGGAGGTGATGGTGGCGGTTCCGGCCGGTCTCGAGTACCGGCGGTGGCGTACGGCGGCGCTGGTCGCGTTCGCCGTCATCGTGCTGCTGGTGGCGGGGGTGCTGTGGGCGTGGCCGTCGGGGCGCGGGTGACCGTGCGGCCGCCCGCTCCCCCGCCGGCCGGGGTCAGTCGACCTGGTCGTAGTACGCGTTCCGCCAGGGGCCGGTGCCCTTGAGCTTCACCCGGTACTTGCCGCTGACCCGCTTGAAGTCGACGTCCCGCTTGTCGCCGTGGTAGCGGACCTGGCCGCCCGAGAAGGGGCCGTGGAGCCACTGCTGGGCGAACTCCCAGCTCTGGTCGGTGACCACGCCGTCGTTCTCCGTGAGGCCGTAGCGCTCCTGCCACCACTGGGTGGCCGACTCGGTCCGCGCGCCGAAGGCCCCGTCGATCTGGTTCCTGGAGTAGTTGTGCCAGTCCCCGTCCTCGTCCTGCCACTTGGCGCCGTCCGCGTACAGGACGGACTGCCACAGGGCCGTGGCGTTGCTGTTGGTGTGGTCGTCGACGCTCAGGTTCTCCTCGTCCTGCCAGTCGTCGCTGACCACGCCGTTGCCGTCGATGCCGTGGTACGAGTCCGCTTCGGCCGCCGGCGCCACGGCGAGGCCGAGTGTCCCGGCGCCCAGCAACGCGGCCGTCACCGTCGCGACGGCCCGCTTGCGCATGCTCATGGAAGTCTCCCTTTCCGAACCGCCGCGGTTCCCCCCGTGGTTCCCCCTGGGGCGGTTCGCTCCGCTCGAACACGGCACAGCCTCACAGGGCCGGGTGCGCACGGCGAGGGCTGCCGGCGTCCCCGGACCGGCCGGGGACGGTCCGTGCCGGGTACGGCGGTGCGGTCCGGGAGCGCGGGCCGTACGGGGACTTGCGGGGACGGGACGGGACGGGCTCAGGCCCCGGTTCGCCCCAGGCGTGCCGCCCAGGTGATCCCGCCGAGCAGATGGGCCCGGAAGTCCGGGTCCGCGTACGCCTCGGCGGCATGCCCGAGCGCGGTGTAGAAGACCCGGCCGGCGCCCTGTTCCCGGCACCAGGCCAGCGGGCGGTCCTCGACGCGGACCCTGCCGGGCTGGAACGCGGGGTGCCTGTCGAACCGGGCGCCCAGCAGCTCGCCGTAGTAGGGCCAGGTGTACTCGGTGCAGGCGGCCGCGTGCACCCCGACGAATCCGCCGCCCGACTCCACGTGAGCGGCCAGCCGCTCACGCCCCGCCGGGGTGAGGATCTCACCGCTGGTGGAGAGGAAGACGACGGCGGCGTACCGGTCCAGAGGCCGCTCCAGGGCCGCCGGGTCCTCACTCGCGTCCACCTCGAAGCCTCCCAGGGCACGGAGGGCGTCGACGGCGGCCGGGATGGAGTCGTGACGGTAGGCGGTGGTGCGGGTGTGGACGAGGAGTCGCGGAGCCATGGTCCCGAGCGTAGGCCCGCCCGAGCCGGCGGTGGCGACGGCCGGGCCCGGGCCGGTGGCCTTCGCCCGGTGTGTCCGATTTCTTCAAGACCGGGCGGCGAGGCGCTGCCTACGGTGGGGGCATGACTCCACGATTCGATGCCATCGGGCTGGTGGCCTCCGACATGGCCGCTTCTGTCGCCTTCTACCGGCGGCTCGGGTTTCCGTTCCCCGAGGGGGCCGAGTCGCAGCCGCACGCGGAGGCCGAACTGCGGGGCGGGGTGCGGCTGATGCTGGACACCGAGGAGACGGTCCGTTCTTTCCACCCCGGGTGGCGGGCGCCGGCCGGCGGCAGCCGCACCGCGCTCGCGCTGCGGTGCGACAGCCCGGCCGAGGTCGACGCCGTGTACGAGGAGCTGGTGGGCGAGGGTTTCCACGGTGAGCTCAAGCCGTGGAACGCCGACTGGGGCCAGCGGTACGCGTCCCTGCACGACCCCGACGGCAACGGCGTCGATCTGTACGCCCCGCTAGCCGGCGGCGAGTAGTCGCCCGAGCGGCACGCCCGCCAACTCCCGTACGTCCCGTGCGAGATGGGCCTGGTCGGCGAACCCGCACCGCGCCGCCGTCTCCGCGAACGGCACTCCGGCCCCGGCCAGCGCGAGGGCTCGCCGCAGCCGCAGGATCCGGGCCAGCGTCTTCGGCCCGTACCCGAAGGCCACGAGCGACCTGCGGTGCAACTGCCGCGCCCCGAGGCCGATTTCGTCGGCGATCGCGGCGACGGGGCGGCCCGCGTCGAGAGCGGTGACGAGGGCGCGCAGAAGGGGGTCGGGAGGGGCCGCGCGCTCCAGGGCGATGTCTTCGAGTGCCGTGGCGGGGTCAGGAGCCCGTCCGATACGGCTCCGCAGCCGCCGTACCTCCGACGCCGGCCAGAGATCGGCCAACTCCACCCGCCGGTCCCGCAGTTCATGGGCGGGTACGCCCAGGAAGGCGGGCGCGGAACCAGGGTGGAAGCGCAGGCCGGTCCAGGTACGGGGGGCGCCGGCGGGGACGTACGCGCGGGTGTCGGGTCCGGCGACGAGCAGTCGCCCTTCGGTCCAGAGCAGATCCATGCACCCGTCGGGCAGGACGCGTCCGGACCCGTCACCGGTCCAGACGACGGCACCGGCGAGCCGGGACGGCCGTTCCGTGTACACGTCCCCAGGCTACGGCGGGCCGCCCCGCAGCCGGAACTCCTGCGGACTGACTCCGTACGTCCTCTTGAAGGCACTGGAGAGGGCGAACGCGCTCCCGTAGCCCACCTGCCGGGCGATCGCCTCCAGCGTCGTGTCCCCCTCCCGCAGCCGGTCCGCCGCCGACGCCAGTCTCCACCCGGTCAGATACGTCATCACCGGCTCCCCCACCAGGTCGCTGAACCGCCGGGCGAGCGCCGCGCGCGACACTCCCGCCTTGGCGGCCAGGGACGCCACCGTCCACGGATGCGCGGGGTCGTCCTGCATCAGGCGCAGCACCCGTCCCACGACCGGGTCCGCGAGCGCCGCGTACCAGGCGGGTGCCGCCGCCTCGGGCCGGGAGAACCAGGCCCGCAGCGCCGCGATGACCAGCAGGTCCAGCATCCGGTCCAGGACGACCTCCTGACCCGGCTCGTCGCGCACGATCTCCTCCATGAGGAGGGGGGTCAGCGGGCACTCCCACACGTCGGTGGTGAGCGACAGCAGGGGCGGCAGCGCGTCCAGGAGCCGGTTGCTGATCTCGCCGTCCATCAGGTACGTCCCGATGAGGATGACGGTCTCGCCGTCGAGCCGGTCGCCCCAGGTGCGGACGCCGAGGTCCATGGAGCCGTTCAGTTCCCGCCCGTCGGGGTAGCGGCACTCCCCGCCGGGCAGGATCAGCGCCTGCGGGGCCGTGCCGGGGTCGTCGGCGCAGGTGTAGGGGTCGGGGCCGCGGGCGATGGCGAGGTCGCCGGGGCGCAGCCGGACCGGCTCGCCCGAGTCGGGCACGATCACGGCCTCCCCGCGGACCAGCAGCATGACCGTCAACGGCGCCCGGTCCTCCACCCGCACCGCCCACGGCGGGTCGAAACACGCACGGATCATGAAGGCGCCACGCGCCCGCGGTCCTTCCAGCAGGCCTGCCAGAGCGTCCATGCGGCCAGCGTAGACGCGCACGCATGGGAATGAGCCGTTCAGCGATGGTCCCTTGCCCGGCACGGGAGTTGACTCGACGGCATGACGGAGAACACGCGGAACATTACGGTGGTGGTGACCGGTGCCTCGGGCCGTACGGGCAGCCGGGTGGCGCGGTCCGCGCAGGCCGCGGGGCTGACGGTGCGGCCGGCCTCGCGGGGGCACGGGTTCGACTGGCAGGACCGGTCGACATGGGCGAAGGTGCTGCGGGGGGCGGACGCCGCGTATCTCGCGTACCCCTCGGACATCGGCGCCCCCGGGGCCGCCGAGGCGGTCGGGGTGCTCGCGGGGGAGGCGGTGGGGGCCGGCGTACGGCGGCTGGTGCTGCTGTCCTCGCGGGGGCAGGACCGGGCGCGGGACGCGGAGGAGGCACTGCACGCGTCGGGGGCCGACTGGACGGTCGTACGGGCCGCGTGGTTCGCGCAGAACTTCAGCGAGGGGCCGCTGGTGGAGGAGCTGCGGCTGCGCGGGGAGCTGGTGTTTCCGGCGGGTGAGGTGCGGGAGCCGTTCGTGGATGTGCGGGACATCGGGGACGTGGTGGTGGCCGCACTGTCGGCGGGCGACCGGTACGTCGGGGAGACGGTCGCCGTGTCGGGGCCCCGGCTGCTCTCCTTCGGCGAGGCGGTCGCGGAGATCGCGAAGGCGACGGGGCGCGAGCTCTCGTACCGGGCGGTGTCACCGCGGGAGTACGGGGAGAACCTGCTCGGGTTCGGGGTGCCGGCGAAGGAGGTGGAGGCGCTGGTGGAGGCGTTCGCCCAGCTGCTGGACGGGCGCAACGCGTATCTGTCGCAGGGGGCGCGGGAGGTTCTGGGCCGGGAGCCGCGGGACTTCACGGAGTTCGCGCGGGAGGCGGCGGCGACGGGTACCTGGACGGTGTGAGCGACCCGCCGCCGACGGCGTGCCTCCGTAGGGGCGCAACGCCTACCTGTCGCAGGAGGTGCCGGAGGTGCCGGGCCGTGAGCCCCGGGAGGCGGCGACGGGTACCTGGACGGCGTGAGCGGTCCGCCGTCGGCGGCGTACCCCCGTCAGGAGCCTTCCGGCTTCTGCGGGGGATGCGTCGTCTTCGCGTGGGCCCGGAGGCGGGAGGTCACGTCCTCCGGCGGCAGGAACCGCGACCAGCGCTCCGGGAACTCCGAGGGCATGTCGGGGTCGTCCGGGTCGGGGTCGTGTTGGAGGGCTGCCGCGCGGGCCACATAGTGCGCCACCTGCGCCTCGCGCACCCGCTCGTTCGCCGCACGCGCCGCCGCCGTGGCCGCGGCCGGCCACACGCGGTCGATCGCGGCGTTCATCGCGGCGCCCACCAGGACCGCGAAGGCCGACACGCCGATCCACAGCAGCACCGCCACGGCGGCGGCGAGCGAGCCGTAGATCGTCGCGCCCTCGATGGTGCTCTGCAGGTAGATCCGGAGCAGGAAGCTTCCCAGCACCCACATCGCCAGGGCCACCAGTGCGCCCGGGACGTCCTCGATCCACGGTGAGCGCACCGGTACCGACACGTGGTACAGCGTGGTCAGGAAGGCGATGGACAGGATGATCACCACGGGCCAGTACAGGACCTGGACGACCGTCGTCGACCACGGCACGATCCGTACGACCGCGTCCGGGCCCGCCACCATCAGCGGCAGCGCCACCGAGCCGATCAGCAGCGCCGCGACGAACAGCGCGAACGCCACAAGTCGGGTCTTGACGATGCCGCGGACCCCGTCGAGGCCGTACATGACGGTGATGGTGTCGATGAAGACGTTCACCGCGCGCGACCCGGACCACAGGGCGAACAGGAAGCCGACGGAGATGACGTCGGGGCGGCCGCCCTTCATCACGTCATCGAGGATCGGCTGGGCGATCTGCCGCACCCCCTTGTCGGACAGGACCGTGCGCGCGGCGTCCAGGAGGTTGGCCTCCAGGCTGCTGATGCTGTCGGTGCCGGTCCAGTCGTCGACGTAGCCGAGCAGTCCGATGAGGCTGAGCAGCAGCGGCGGTACGGACAGCAGCGAGAAGAAGGCGGCCTCGGCGGCGAGCCCGAGGATGCGGTACTCGATGCACGAGTTGACGGTGTCCTTGACCAGCAGCCAGGCGGTCCTGCGCTTCGACACGTTCCGGTAGAGGGCACGGGCCCGGTGGAGCCGGCCGGAGGGTGGCTGAGGGGATTCGCTTGCTGCCTGCACGACCTAAAGGTATCCGCCGTGGGAGCGTGCACTCATCCCCCCGTCCCGGTCCGGGGCACGCCCGTGCGGGGAACGCCCGCTCGTGTTCGGTTCCGTCATACCGCGGAAAACACCGGGCAACTGCGCGGAAATCGGCGAGGAAATCGAACCCCTTTTCTGTCATGCACCCGCTGGCCGAATTTCGCGGCCCCGGGAACCGGAATACCGGGCGACATATGCACCCTCCATGAAGTGAGTTCCCCGGTGGCGTCACCGAGCGCCACGAACGGGTCATGACACCGGCGAACGGTCGACCAGCAAGAAACCGCCATTGACTGAAATGCGCTTGACCCGTTCATGAGCCCGTCGAAACAATTCGGATTGCATTCTCAGGGCCCTGACCAAGGCCCGAGCCGACCACCCCGTCCCCGTCACGTGGTCACTCCAGCCGCATACCGAACCGCTCCTTCTCTTATTCCATTACGTGTCTCGCGGCACTTCTCTTTCTTCCGGAACACCGGAACCACGGGGGTTTTTCTTTCCCGATTTCCGCGCGCGGTGAACAGCGCCCGATTTTCCGCCGTATCCCACTCTGGAGAATTTTCATGTCTGTTCCGAACGTGCCGAAGCAAGCCGTGCCGCGCGTCGTGGGGGTCGATGTGGCACGGGGCCTGGCCCTGCTCGGAATGTTCTCCGTTCACGTGTTCGGCGCGTTCGACGAGGCCGGATCACCCACGCCCGCCTGGATGTTCGCGGGCGGCCGTTCGTCTGCGACGTTCGCCGTGACGGCCGGGATCGGTCTGGCCTTCACGACCGGCGGACGCCGGCCCGCGACCGGGCGGCCCGCGGCCGTCGCGGTGGCGACGCGGGCCGCTGTCATCGCGCTGATCGGGCTGCTGCTCGGCTACGCCTCACGCGCGGCGGACCTGGACGTCGACGTGATCCTGGTGTTCTACGCCCTGTTGTTCCTGATCGCGATCCCGCTGCTGGGCCTCGCCCCGCGAACCCTGGCGGGTCTCTCCCTGACCCTGGCCGTCGGGGCGCCGTTCGCCGTCCACGCGCTGCGGGGCGTCCTGCCCGAGCCCGCGTTCGACGGCGACCCGACCCTCCAGGACGTGGTCACCGATCCGCTCGGCCTGGTGTCGGACCTGCTGGTGCACGGCGACTACCCGGTGCTCGCCTGGACCGCCTACCTGTGCGCAGGACTCGCCCTGGGCCGACTGGACCTGACCTCACGCAAAATCGCGCCCCGGCTCCTCGGGGGCGGCCTCGCGCTCGTGGCCGGGGTCTGGCTGGTGTCGTCCCTGGTCCTGTTCCGGTTCGGCGGGCTGCGGCACCTGTGGCGCGCGGAGTTCCCGGGCGCCTCCCGCGCCGAGGCCCTGTGGGACAGCCCGGACGGCGTGACCTGGTGGGCGCTCCTGTCCCGCGCGCCGCACTCGACGACCCCCTTCGACCTGCTCCTCACCCTGGGCTCGGCCGCGGCGATCCTCGGCGGCGCCCTGCTGCTGACCAGGAGCGTCCCTCTCACGCGGGCGCTCGCGCCGCTCGCGGCGGCGGGCAGCATGCCACTGACCCTGTACGCCGCCCATGTGCTCCTACTCGCCACCGGTGCGCTCTCCGACTCCCCCGGGCTCCTCTACGCCGTCATGACCACCGGAGCGCTCCTGTTCGCCCTCTCGTGGCGGCACGTCGGGCGTGGCCCGCTGGAAACGGTCGTCGCAGGCGCGGCCCGGCGGTGTCGCGAGGCCGTAACACCACCGCGGCCCCCGGAACCGGTGGAGCGCCCGGCCCGACTTAGCAGGCACACGGAATAGTCCAAAAGAGCAAAAGTAATGATCTAGGAGCTCAAGTGGTGGTAAATCCCGGCGAGATCACGACAGTCGCCCCGGTGGACGGCACCGCCCACGTCCTCGCCGAGGTGCTGGCCGGGGTCGTCAAGACGGATCAAGTACCCCTCGACAGCCACTTCTTCGACGATCTGGGCGCCAACTCCCTGGTCATGGCGCAGTTCTGCGCCCGGGTCCGCAAGCGGGACGATCTGCCGCCGGTGTCGATGAGGGACGTCTACGGCCACCCGACGATCCGCTCCCTGGCGACGGCCCTCGCCGAGGTCCCCGCCGGCGGACCGGCGCCGGCGCGGCCGGCCGAGCCACCCCCGCCGCCGGGCAGCAGCGCCCGCTACGTGCTGTGCGGCCTCGCGCAGCTCCTCGTCTTCGCCGCGTACTGCCTCGGGGCCGGTGCCGCCACCGCGGCGGGGTACTCCTGGATATCCGGCGCCGACGGCCTGCTCTCCGTCTACCTGCGCTCGCTGGTCTTCGGCGGCGCCCTGTTCCTCGCCCTGTGCACCCTGCCCGTGGTGGCGAAATGGGTGCTGGTCGGCCGGTGGAAGGAGACGGAGTTCCCGGTGTGGGGTCCCGCCTACCTCCGCTTCTGGCTGGTCAAGGCGCTGCTGCACGCCAATCCGATGGTCCTGTTCACCGGCAACCCGCTGTACGTCCTCTACCTGCGGGCCCTCGGCGCCCGCATCGGCCCGGGCGTCACGATCCTGTCCCACTCGGTGCCGGTCTGCACCGACCTGCTGACCGTGGGCGCCGGCACGGTGATCCGCAAGGACGTTCTGTTCCTCGGCTACCGGGCGCACGCGGGCCGCATCCGCACCGGCCCGGTCACCCTCGGCAGGGACGTCTTCGTCGGCGAGAAGACCGTCCTCGACATCGGCACGTCCATCGGCGAAGGCGGCCAGCTGGGCCACTCCTCCGCGCTGTACGACGGCGCCGCGATCCCCGCGGGCGAGCGCTGGCACGGCTCACCCGCCCGCCCCACCGACGTCGACCACATCCGCGTCCCGGCAACCCGCTGCACCACCCCGCGCCGGGCCGGCTACGCCCTCGTGACCCTGCTGCAGACCCTGCTGGTGTACGTCCCGCTCGGCATCGGCGGTGTCTTCCTGGCGATGGACCTCGTGCCGGCACTGGACCCGCTGCTCGATCCGAACGCGAGGGAACTGGAGTCGGCGCCCTTCTACGCCGAGGCGCTCGTCCTGTCCGCCGCCCTGTTCACCGGTTCCGTGGTCCTCGGCCTCGTCACCGTGACGGTGCTGCCGCGGCTGCTGAACCTGACCCTGAGGGCCGACCGGGTCTATCCGCTGTACGGCTTCCACTACTCGGTGCAGCGCGCGATCGCCCGCATGACCAACATCCGGTTCTTCAAGTGGCTGTGCGGCGACAGCTCGTACATCGTCCCCTACCTGCGAGCCCTCGGTTACGACCTCTCGCGCGTCGAGCAGACCGGCTCCAACTTCGGCACCGAGGTGGCCCACGAGACGCCGTACCTGGCCACCGTCGGCAGCGGCACGATGGTCGCCGACGGGCTGTCGGTCCTCAACGCCGAGTACTCCAGCACGTCGTTCCGCGTCTCGCGGGTCACGATCGGCGGGCACAACTTCCTCGGCAACCACATCGCCTATCCCGTGGGCGGCCGCACCGGTGACAACTGCCTGCTCGCCACCAAGGTGCTGGTCCCGCTCGACGGCGAACTCCGCGAGGGCGTGGGCCTGCTGGGCTCGCCGCCCTTCGAGATCCCGCGCACGGTGGAGCGCGACACCCGCTTCGACCACTTCCGCGAGGGCGACGAGCTGCGCCGCCGCCTGTCGGCCAAGAACCGGTCCAACGCGCGCACCATGGTCCTGTTCCTGTTCCTGCGCTGGCTGAACTGGTTCCTGCTGACGCTGCTCGGCTTCGCGGCGGTCGATCTCCACGGCGGCCGGGGCGCCCTCGGTGCACTGCTGATCGGCGGCTACCTGATGGCCGGCCTCGCGGTGACCGTCGGCTACTGGGCGCTGGTGGAGCGCGTGATCACCCGGTTCCGGCCGCTGAAACCGCGGCTGTGCTCCATCTACGAGCCGTACTTCTGGTGGCACGAGCGGCTGTGGAAGGTGCCCGACCACCATCTCGCGGTGTTCGACGGCACCCCGTTCAAGAACCTGATCTGGCGCCTGCTGGGCGTGCGGATCGGCCGCCGGGTCTTCGACGACGGCTGCTACCTCACCGAACGGACGCTGGTCGCGATCGGTAGCGACACCACACTCGGCCACCACTCCAAGGTGCAGGCGCACTCCCAGGAGGACGGCACCTTCAAGTCCGACCACATCGTCATCGGCGACGGCTGCACCCTCGGGGCGGGTGCGCTGGTCCACTACGGCGTCTCGATGGGCGAGGGCGCCGTGCTCGGCGCCGACGCCTTCCTGATGAAGGGCGAGGAGATGCCGGCGGGGGCGCACTGGGGCGGGAATCCGGCGGTGGCGCTGCGACGCGGCCGAACTGCCTGAGCTGCCCGAGCTGCCCGAGCTGCCCGAGCTGCCCGAGCTGCCCGAACGAAACAAACAGGGGGACGAAAGTCATGGAAACAGTTCCGCACCCGACGCCCGGTCCGATACCGGATGTCACGGAGTACGCGGTCCGGCTGCCCGAGGGCACACCGACCGATCCCACCGCGCTGCTCGCGGCCCACACCAGGGTCCTGGCCGCCCTCTCCGGCGAGGCGGCGGGCACGGTCGACGACGACCTGCGCGTCACCGTCACGGACGGCGAACTGCGGCTGCGCTACCGCACCGGCACCCTGAACGCCGAGGCGGCCGCCCGTATCGCGGGCTACCACCTCACCGTACTCGCCGACCCGGACCGCGGGAGCCTGCTGTCCGAGGACGAACTCCGCTTCCAGCTGGAGGAGTTGGCGGGCCCGGTGCGTGAACTCCCGGACCGGCGGGTGCACGAGCTGTTCGAGGAGCGGGTCCAGAAGCACCCGGACGCCGTGGCCGCCGTACAGGACGAGCGGCGGTGGACGTACGCCGAACTCAACTCCCGCGCCAACCAGGTCGGTCGGGCCCTGCTGGCCCGCGGCCTGCAGGCCGAGGACGTCGTCGCCGTCGTCATGGAACGGAACCTGGACTGGATGGCGGCCGTGCTGGGCGTCCTCAAGGCGGGTGGGGTGTATCTGCCGATCGAGCCGCACTTCCCGGCCGAGCGGGTCGCGAGGACGCTGTCCCGGGCGGGCTGCGCGTTCGTCGTCACCGAGGACGGCAGCACCGGATCGCTCTCCGGTACGGCCGCCGAGACGCTGTTCGTGGACGCCCTGTACGCCGAGGGCCACGCGGGCGACGATCTCGGGATCCCGGTCCCGGCGGGCCGGCTGGCCTACATCTACTTCACGTCCGGCTCCACCGGTGAGCCCAAGGGCGCGATGTGCGAGCACGCCGGTTTCCTCAACCATGTGCTCGCCAAGGTCGAGGATCTGGGGATCGGCGAGGGCGACGTGGTCGCGCAGACCGCGCCGCAGTGCTTCGACATCTCCCTGTGGCAGCTGCTCGCCGGACCGGTGGTCGGCGGGCGGACGCTTATCGTCGGGCAGGACACGATCCTGGACGTGCCGCGGTTCGTGGACACGGTGGTCCGGGGGCGGGTCAACGTGCTCCAGGTCGTGCCGTCGTATCTGGAGGCGGTGCTCGCCGAGTTGGGGCAGCGGCCCCGCGAACTCGCCGACCTGCGCTGTGTGTCGGTGACCGGCGAGGCGGTGAAGCGGGGCCTGGTGCAGCGCTGGTTCGCCACCGCGCCCGGCATCCGCCTGGCCAACGCCTACGGCCTGACCGAGACTTCGGACGACACCAACCACGAGGTCATGGACCGGGTCCCGGACGGTGACCGGGTCCCGCTCGGGCGGCCGGTGCGCAATGTGCGCGTGTACGTCGTCGACGAGGACCTGGTGCCCGTGCCGCTGGGGGCGCCGGGCGAGATCGTCTTCTCCGGGGTGTGCGTGGGGCGCGGGTACGTCAACGACCCCGAGCGCACCGCGGCCGCCTTCCTGGAGGACCCGTACCGGCCCGGTGAGCGTCTCTACCGCAGCGGTGACGTGGGGCGCTGGCGGGCCGACGGCAAACTGGAGTTCCTCGGCCGCCGGGACACCCAGATCAAGATCCGCGGGTTCCGCGTGGAGATCGGCGAGATCGAGAACGCGCTGCTGCGGGTGGACGGGGTGCGCGACGGGGCCGTCGTGGTCGTGCGGGGCACCCAGCTCGCCGCGTTCTGCGCCGGGCCCGAGCCGGTGGCCGCGGACACGGTACGGCAACGGCTGGCCGTGTCGCTGCCGTCGTACATGGTGCCCGCCGTCGTGCACTGGCGTCGGCGGCTGCCGCTGACCGCCAACGGCAAGACCGACCGCCGGACGCTCACCGCGCTCGCCGAGGACCTCGACGCCGGTGCGGCGGGCGGGCCCGTGACGGGCGCCGAGCGGCGGCTGGCGGACGCCTGGGCCGAGGTGCTCGGCGTGCCCGCCGACCGGATCGGCCGCCTCGACCACTTCTTCGACCGCGGCGGCAGCTCACTGTCCGCCGTGCGTCTCGCGATCGCCCTGGACCGGGCGGTCTCCCTCCAGGACGTCGTCCGCCATCCGGTCCTCGCGGACCTGGCGGGCCTGCTCGACCGGCAGCACTGAAAGGAATCCCGAGATGTCCTCCACGAACCTCCTTCCGGACCTGGACCTGGAACCGGACAGTCCGCCGATCCTGCACGCCAAGCCCGTTGACGATCCGGCGAGTTGGGCCGCCGAGCACCACGACGCACTGCGTGCCCTCGTCCTGGAACACGGTGGTGTCCTGGTGCGCGGCCTGGGCCTTTCGGACGCCGCGACCACCGAGGCCGTCTTCCGGCGGCTGACCAGCGCTCTGATGCCCGACCGCGAGCCCTTCGCGCCGCGGCGCAACTACGGGGACGGCGTGTACTCGACGACCAAGTGGCCGCCGAACCAGCAGATGTGCATGCACCACGAGGTCAGCTACGGCCTGGAGTTCCCGAGTCTCCTCCTGTTCGCCTGTCTGGAGGCTCCCGCGACCGGGGGCGCGACCGCGCTCGCCGACGCGTCGGCGGTGCTGCGGGCCCTACCCCGCGAGCTGGTCTCCCGCTTCGAACGGGAGGGCTGGCTGCTGACCCGGGCGTACCACGAGGAGATCGGCGCGTCGGTCGAGGAGGCCTTCGGCACGGCCGACCGTGCCGCCGTCGAGCGCTACTGCCGCCGGCACGCCATCGAGTTCGCCTGGCAGAGCGACGGCTCCCTGCACACCCGGCAGCGGCGCGGCGCGGTGCTCAGGCACCCGGCCGGCGGCCTGCCCTGCTGGTTCAACCAGATCGCGTTCCTCAACGAGTGGACCATGGAGCCCGAAGTGCACGAATACCTGGTGGACATGTACGGCGCCGACGGGCTGCCCTTCAACACCCGCTTCGGCGACGGCAGTCCGATCGACGCGGACGTGGTCCGCACGATCAACGAGGTGTACGACGCCCACACGGTGCGCGAGCCCTGGCAGGACGGTGACCTCCTGCTCGTCGACAACATCCGTACGGCGCACAGCCGCGAGCCCTTCGAGGGGCCGCGCGAGGTGCTGGCCGCGCTCGGCGACCCGGTGCTGCGCGCCGACGGCGAGGTGAGCGGCGTATGAGCACCCTCGACGCCCCGTCCTTCGCGCTGGTCACCGGCGCACAGGTGCAACAGACCCTGCACGGAAGGGAACGGGAGATCGCGGACCTCGTCGAGGCCGTGTACCGGCTGCACGGCGCGGGCGACTCGGTGAACCCGCCGTCGTACTTCCTGAAGTTCCCGGACCGCCCGTCGTCCCGGATCATCGCGCTGCCCGCCTCGCTGGGCGGACCGCTGAGGGTGGACGGCCTGAAGTGGGTCTCCAGCTTCCCGGAGAACGTCAGGTCCGGGCTGCCGCGCGCGTCGGCGGTGCTGATCCTCAACGATCCGGCGACCGGCTATCCGTTCGCCTGCCTGGAGAGCTCGGTCATCAGCGCCACGCGCACCGCGTCGTCGGCGGCGCTGGCGGCCGGGAAACTCAGCGCGGGCAGGGTCCGCCCGACCCGGGTCGGGTTCATCGGCACCGGGTTGATCGCCCGCTACCTCCACACCCATCTCACCGCCACCGGCTGGGAGTTCGAGGAGACGGGCGTGCACGACCTGTCGGCCGAGAGCGCCGCCGGGTTCCGCGGCTATCTGGAGCGGTCCGGTGCGCCGGGGAAGGTGACGATGCACGACTCGGCCGAGTCCCTGATCCGCTCCAGCGACCTGGTCGTCTTCGCGACCGTCGCCGGCGAGCCGCACGTCCACGATCCGTCGTGGTTCGGCCATCACCCCCTGGTCCTGCACGTGTCCCTGCGCGACCTCGCCCCGGAGATCCTGCTCGCGTCCGCGAACTTCGTCGACGACGTGGAGCACTGCCTCAAGGCCGAGACCTCCCCGCATCTGGCCGAACGGCTCACGGGGAGCAGGGACTTCATCGACGGCACGCTGGACGACGTGCTGACCGGACGGGTGACCGTCCCGACGGACCGGACGGTGGTGTTCTCCCCCTTCGGCCTGGGGGTGCTGGACCTCGCCGTCGGCCGGTTCGTCCACGACGAACTGGCCCGGCGCGGCGAACTGCACGTCGTCGACGGGTTCTTCAACGAGCTGCGCCGGTACGGCTGAACCACCTGTGGCGCATGAGGAGGGGGGCGTCATGCCCGTCATATCCGATCCTTCGGAGTTCAACGAGTCAGACCTCTACGTCGACCTGCGGGCCGCGCTGGAGCTTCCGCTGTTCCTGAAGTGCGAGGGCTTCAACTTCGCCGGGTCCATCAAGCTGAAGGCGGCCCGCGAGATGGTGAACGCCGCCGAGCGCGACGGCACCCTGCGGCCGGGGTCGGTCCTGGTCGAGTCGTCGTCGGGGAACCTGGGGGTGGCCCTGAGCATGATCGCCGCGAGCCGGGGTTACCGGTTCCTGTGCGTGACCGACTCACGGTGCAACGCGGCGACGATCCGGCTGATGGAGTCGCTCGGCACCCGGGTGCACGTGGTCAGGGAGCCGGACCTGCACGACGGCTACCTGGGCGCGCGGCTCGCGTACGTGCGGGCACTGTGCGCCGCGGACGAGCGGTACGTGTGGCTCAACCAGTACAGCAACCAGGGAAACTGGCGGGCGCACTACCGCACCACGGCGCCGGAGATCGCGCGGCGCTTCCCGGACCTGGACGTCCTGTTCGTCGGGGCCGGCACCACCGGGACCCTGATGGGCTGTGCCCGCTGGTTCTGGCAGTGGCGGCGGCCGGTGCGGATCGTCGCCGTCGACAGCGTCGGCTCGATCACCTTCGGCGGGCCGCCCGGCGTCCGGATGATCCCGGGGCTGGGCACGAGCGTGCCGCCGCAGCTGCTCGACAAGTCGTACATCGACGACGTGGTGCTGGTCGAGGAACCGGACACCCTCCAGGTCTGCCGCCGGCTGGCCGCCCGGGGCTTCCTGTTCGGCGGCTCCACGGGCACGGTCGTCAGCGGCGCCCACCAGTGGCTGTCCGCGCACGGCCGCCGCGGCCTCACCGCGGTGGCGATCGCCCCGGACCTCGGCGAACGCTACCTCGACACCGTGTACCGCCCGGGCTGGCCCCACGGCCTCCCCGAGACGGACCCGGTCCACGAGACGGCAGAGGTGATGGCCCACCTGGCCTGAACACGGGGCACCCGACCGCACCGCACCACTCGCCCGGCGGGGCGGGTGGTGCGGTGCGGTCGGGTGGAGTGTCGGGCAGGCGCCGCGGCACACGCTTGCAGCGCGGGCCGCCTTCGCCTTTGCCCGGGGGGCGGGCGATGCGATGCAGTGCCCGTCGGGTGGGGTGTCCGCCCGGTGCCGTGGGCAACACATGGGCACAACGGGCCGCCTCCGCCTTTGCCCGGCGGGCGGGAGCGCGGTGTGATGCCGTCGGGTGCGGTGTCCGCCCGGCGCCTCCACATACGCCCGCACCACCGGCCGTCTCCGCGATCACCCGCCCCGCGCCGTGCCCGTGAGGTGACCGGCGCCGGGCCCCGGGGTACTTTCGCCAACATGGCAGGCACCACGCACACCGTGACCAATCAGCCCCCGCCTCTGATCGGCTACGACGTCTACAGCGCCGACCGCGCTCTCAAGGAGGCCGTCGAACGGCACCTCGACCCCGCCCTGCGCGACGAGGTGCACGGTGAGCTCGCCGCGCTCGGCCGGGCCTGCGGCTCGGCGCAGGTGCAGGAGTGGGGTCTGCAGGCCAACGAGAACCCGCCCCGGCTGCGCACCCACGACCGCCACGGCCACCGTATCGACGAGGTCGAGTTCCATCCGGCCTGGCACCGGGTGCTCGGCAAGGGCGTCTCCGCGGGCCTGACCGCCGCCTGGGCCCGCCCCGCGGGACATGTACGGCGCGCGGCGGCCTTCCTGTTGTGGACGCAGGTCGACGCGGGCAACTGCTGCCCGCTGTCGATGACCCATGCCGCGGTGCCCGCCCTGCGCACCGACCCTGACCTGGCCGCCGAGTGGGAGCCGCGTCTGACGTCCATGGTCTACGACCGCGAACTGCGGCCCGCCCACCTCAAGGCGGGGGCGCTGTTCGGGATGGGGATGACGGAGAAGCAGGGCGGCAGCGACGTCCGGGCGAACACGACCTCCGCACGGGCTCTGCCCGACGGCGAGACCTACGAGCTCACCGGCCACAAGTGGTTCTGCTCGGCCCCCATGTCGGACGGCTTCCTGGTGCTCGCCCAGGCTCCGGGCGGACTCACCTGCTTCCTCGTCCCCCGCGTCCTGGAGGACGGCACCCGCAACCCGTTCCTCCTCCAGCGCCTCAAGGACAAGCTCGGCAACCGCTCCAACGCCTCCGCCGAGGTCGAGTTCGACCGGACCCTGGCCCGCCGCGTCGGCGACGAGGGGCGCGGGGTCCGCACCATCATCGAGATGGTCGCGGCGACCCGGCTCGACTGTGTCCTCGGCTCGGCGGGCCTGATGCGCCAGGCCGTCGCCCAGGCGATCCACCACTGCACCCACCGCGAGGCCTTCGGCGGCAAGCTCGTCGACAAGCCGCTCATGCGCAACGTCCTCGCCGACCTCGCCCTGGAGTCCGAGGCGGCGACCACCCTCGCCCTGCGCCTGGCGGCCGCCTACGACAAGGGCGACGAGCAGGAACGGGCCTTCCTGCGGATCGCCGTACCGGCGGCCAAATACTGGGTCACCAAGCGCTGCGCCCCGCTGACGGTGGAGGCCGCCGAATGCCTGGGCGGCAACGGCTACGTGGAGGAGTCGGGCCTGCCCCGCCTGGTCCGCGAGTCACCGCTCAACTCCGTCTGGGAGGGCGCGGGCAACATCCAGGCCCTGGACGTCCTGAGGGTCCTCCAGCGGGAACCCCAGGCCCTGAACGCCTACCTCCTGGAGATCGGCGAGACCCGCGGCGCCGACCACCGACTGGACGCGGCGACGAAGAACCTCTTCACCGAACTGGCCGATCTGGAGGGCATCGAGGGCCGCGCACGCCACCTGACAGAACGGCTCGCGCTCGTCCTGCAGGGCTCCCTGCTGGTCCGTCACGCCCCCGCGGAGGTGGCCGACGCCTTCTGCGCGGCCCGCCTGGGCGGCGACGGCGGCGCGGCCTTCGGCACCTTGCCCACGACCCTGGACCTCGCGTCCGTGGTGGACCGGGCCCGGCCCGTGGAGTGAGCTTCCCCGGTCGCGGACCGGAGTGAGAAGCGGACCGGAGTGAGAACGGGGGTGGTGCTGCGCCGACACGGCACCACCCCCGTTGACGGCCCTCGGAGGCCGAAACACGCCGCTGCGAGACGGCGTTCGCCCAAGTTTCAATCAAGCCGGAGCCCACCACCAGGGTTGCAGGGGGTTGCAACTTCCTGGTGACTGTGGCCGGACTGTGTTCCTCCCCGAGCCACGACCGGCACTATGAGACGGTCAGTCAATGGACCCGGGACCGGGAGGACCAGTGCCGCTCTCGCCGACGCACGTGACCCACCTAGCGGCCGTGGACACCGCACGTGCGGCCCGGGTTTTGAAGGACATCCGTTCCGCCGCCCTGTCCGGCCGGCGCACGCCCCTCGCACCGCGCCCCGTGATCGAGGAGTCCTGGAGCCGTATGCTGCGCGGCGGCGTCGACCCGGACCACGACTTCCGGTCAGGTCTGCTGCCCCCCGAGGAGGTGCAGCGGCGCCGGGAGAGCACGCAGCTCAGGCACGTCCTGCCGGAGCTCAGGGAGGGACTGCTGTCGGTCGCGGATGTCGCCCACCACATCATGGTGGTGGCCGACGAGGACGGCCGCGTGCTGTGGCGGGAGGGCAGCTCCCCCGTGCTGCGCAAGGCCGACGGCACCGGCTTCGAACTCGGCGCCGACTGGCGGGAGAACGTCGTCGGCACGAACGGCATCGGTACCCCGGTGGTGGTGCGCCGCCCCGTCCAGGTCTTCGCCTCCGAGCACTTCGTGCGCTCACAGACCTCCTGGACCTGCACCGGCGCCCCCGTCAAGGACCCGCGCGACGGCCGGCTGATCGGCGTGGTGGACGTCAGCGGTCCCCTGGACACCATGCACCCGGCGACGCTCGCCTGGGTCGACTCGGTGGCCAAGCTCGCGGAGTCGCGGTTGCGTGAGATGCATCTGGCCTCGCTGGAGCAACTGCGGGCGGTGGCGGCGCCGGTGCTCGCCCGGCTCACCGGCCGGGCCCTGGTGGTGGACCGGGACGGCTGGACGGCGGCGGTGACCGGAATGCCGTATCCGAACCGGATCGCACTGCCCAAGTCGCCGTCGCCGGGCCGCCGATGGCTGCCGGCGCTCGGTCTGTGCACCCTGGAACCGCTGGCGGGCGGCTGGTTGGTCCGCGCCGGCGACGAGCCGGAGCCGCAGGGCACCACCCGGATCGTGCTGGACCTCGCGCATCCGCGCCGCTGGACGGTGACGGTGTCGGGCGGCGCGGGCACATGGAGCCACGAACTGAGTCCCCGGCACGCCGAGTTGCTCTATCTGCTGGCCCTGCACCCCTCGGGCCGCAGTGCGGCGGGTCTGGCCGAGGACATGTTCGGCGATCCGGGCCGCACGGTGACCGTGCGTGCGGAGATGTCCCGGGTACGGCGCTATCTCGGGGCATTCCTGGAACACCGGCCGTATCGTTTCTGCGAGGACGCCGAGGTCGAGGTGGTGCTGCCGGGCAACCCGGGCGACCTGCTGCCGCACTCGACGGCCCCGGCCGTACTCGGGTCCAGGGCCGGAGCCGAGACCGAGTGAAAACCCTCGATCTGGGCGGATCTTCCGCATAATTGCACGGTCTTCGCCCCAGCGGTGCCGCACTGCCGTAGCATCCTCTACGGGCCACCCCACCTGCTCCTCGGTCAACGTACGGATCAACAGGCGCAGTTGGCCCGCCTCGGGAGGACGTATGAAGCAACGTGGCAGACACCGCAGGCGCAAGCGGGGCCAAGCGGTCCGCGCGTTCCTGGCCGGCACCGCCCTCGCTCTGACCGCCGCCGCCACCATGATCAGCGCCTCACAGGCCACGGTCGCGGCCAATCCCGGAACACTGAAGCCGCTCACCTCGACCGCCGAGACCACCCCGCTGCGCCTCAAGGAGTCCCAGGTCCCGAAGAGCGCCCTGGACCGGCTCTCCTCCGAGATGGGGCGTCCGGTCGGCGTCTCCGCCGTCCTCGCCTCCGCCGACCGCACCCTGCGCGACGCGATCGACTGCACGGCCGGTGAGCGCACGGCGCTGCCCGTGGAGCCTGCCGCGACCGCCGCCTACTGCTGGGACGCCGCCGACACCCGCTCCTGGCGGGCCGGAGCGGTCACCACCTCCGGGGACGCCGACGACGACGGCCTGTGGGGCGCCAACCGCGTGATCCTGTCCGCGTGGAGCCGCACCGGCACCACCGCGGACGACGGGGGCCTGGCCCGGGTCGCCTTCGTCGACGCCAACGACCTGGGCCGGCTCACCTACTCCTGGGTCCTCCTCGCCGTCCCCGTCGACGACGGACATGACTTCCGTGGCCTCGTCTCACAGGTCTCCGGCATGGTCTGGTACCAGAACAAGCTGCTGGTCACCGCGAGCGGCGACGGCGGCGACGCGCTGTACGTCTACGACATGGACCGCGTCCAGCGCGCCACCGTCGACAGCAGCGCGGTCGGCAGGGTCCGCGGCGGCTGGTCGGCGCACGGCGCCCAGTGGGTCCTGCCCGCCGTCGGCTCCTACCGCCTGACCGACGCGGCGGGCGCCGCCCGCCCCGACTACCTCTCCCTCGACCGCAGCACCGCACCGGACAGCCTGGTCGCGAGCGAGTGGGTCTCCGGGGACGACGACAGGGACGCCCGCGTGTGGCGCTACGACTTCAGCGCCGACCCCCGCCGCTCCGGCCTCCTGGCCACCGGCAGCGGCGGCTACGCGCGCGTCGCCGATGCCTACGTCACCAAGGCCGCCGGCTCCGGGCCCGTCCTGTCGTACGACTCCCAGTGGTATCTGGGCCGGGCGGCCGGGACGGACGGCGATCACGGCACCCTCTGGCGCCAGAACACCTCGACCCCCGCGAAGGCCACCCGCTGCGGCACGGACGAGACCCGCAACTGCTGGAGCGGAGAGTCGGAGTCGCTGTCGTACTGGGAACAGACGGGCGATGTGTGGTCCCAGTCCGGCCGGACGCTGTTCGCACTGCCGCTGGCCTCGATCGACAGATCTCTGGGCTAGATGATTCCCTGACGGTCATGCCGAACATCCCCGTGACCACCTGGTCCCTGGAACAGACCGCCCCGACCGACCTCCTCCCGGCCGAACCCCCGGAGGGCGACGTCCGCATCAGCCGCGCGGAAGTCCCCTCCCCCGAGTTCAGCCGCTTCCTCTACGCGTCGGTGGGCGGCGACATCCGCTGGACCGACCGGCTCTCCTGGACGTACGCGCGGTGGCGGGAGCACCTGGAGCGGCCGGGCGTGGAGACCTGGGTGGCCTACGACCGTGGCACGCCCGCCGGATACGTCGAACTGGAGTCCCAGGACGACGGTGTCGTGGAGATCGCCTACTTCGGCCTGATCCCCGCCTTCCGCGGCCGCCGGATCGGCGGCCACCTGCTCTCCTACGGCACCGCCCGCGCCTGGGACCTCGCGGACCGCCGGCCGGGGCTGACCGACACCAAGCGGGTCTGGCTGCACACCTGCTCCAAGGACGGCGAGCACGCGATGGCCAACTACCAGCGCCGTGGCTTCCAGCTCTTCGACACCAAGGTGGAGGAGGAGGCGGAGGTGCCGGCACCGGGCCCCTGGCCTGGGGCGTACCCCGCCTGACCTGCGGGAACAAGAGGTCCCGCGATCTTTGTGACCAACGACACCCCGGTCTCACCAGTCGAGACCAGGGTGTCCACATGATGGATAAAGCTGGACTGTGTCCAGATCGCCGTGACACGCTTCCGTCATGTCTGGAACTGGAATTGCCTTGGTGAGTCGGCGGCACGTCGACCTCGGCCGCATGTCCAGCGCCATCTGTCCGGTGCGCTGACGAGCCGCAGCGTCACCCGGCACATCCCCTCGTTCTCCTCCCCGCGCAATGACGCGCAGGTACACCCATGCGCCCGTACGCGCAGGTAAGAGCCGCTTTCCGCCTGTCCCGAAGGACGTAGAACACATGGCCGCCACCCCGCAGAACCCTGCCGCCGCAGCGCCCCGCCGCAAGGTGAGCCGTCACCGCGGTGAGGGTCAGTGGGCCGCGGGGCACCACACCCCGCTGAACGGCAACGAGCAGTTCAAGAAGGACGACGACGGTCTCAATGTGCGGACACGCATTGAGACGATCTACTCGAAGCGCGGCTTCGACTCGATCGACCCCAACGACCTGCGCGGCCGGATGCGCTGGTGGGGTCTCTACACCCAGCGCAAGCCCGGGATCGACGGCGGCAAGACCGCGATCCTGGAGCCGGAGGAGCTGGACGACAAGTACTTCATGCTGCGGGTGCGGATCGACGGCGGACGCCTCACCACCCAGCAGCTGCGCGTGATCGGCGAGATCTCCGAGGAGTTCGCGCGCGGCAGCGCGGACGTCACCGACCGGCAGAACATCCAGCTGCACTGGATCCGCATCGAGGACGTCCCGGAGATCTGGAACCGCCTGGAGGCGGTCGGCCTGTCCACGACCGAGGCCTGCGGCGACTGCCCGCGTGTCGTCATCGGCTCGCCGGTCGCCGGCATCGCCGAGGACGAGATCATCGACGGCTCCTGGGCCATCGAGGAGATCCACGAGCGGTACATCGGCAGCAAGGAGTTCTCCAACCTGCCCCGCAAGTTCAAGACGGCGATCTCCGGCTCCCCGCTCCTCGACGTGGTCCACGAGATCAACGACATCGCCTTCGTCGGCGTCGAGCACCCCGAGCACGGCCCCGGCTTCGACCTGTGGGTCGGCGGCGGTCTGTCCACGAACCCGAAGCTCGGCGTGCGGCTGGGCGCCTGGGTTCCGCTGGACGAGGTGCCCGAGGTGTGGGCCGGTGTGGTCGGCATCTTCCGCGACTGGGGCTACCGGCGCCTGCGCACCCGCGCGCGTCTGAAGTTCCTCGTGGCCGACTGGGGCCCGGAGAAGTTCCGCCAGGTCCTGGAGGACGACTACCTCAAGCGCAAGCTGGTCGACGGCCCCGCGCCCGCCGAGCCCTCCGGCCGCTGGCGCGACCACGTGGGCGTGCACCGCCAGAAGGACGGCCTGTCCTACGTCGGTTTCGCCCCGCGCGTCGGCCGCGTCGACGGCACCACGCTGACGAAGATCGCCGAGGTCGCGGAGGCGCACGGCTCGGGCCGGGTACGGACCACCGTCGAGCAGAAGATGATCATCCTCGATGTCGAGGAGGCGCAGGTCCAGCCGCTGGTCGAGGCCCTGGAGGCACTGGATCTCACTGCGAAGCCCTCCCCGTTCCGGCGCGGCACCATGGCCTGCACCGGCATCGAGTACTGCAAGCTCGCCATCGTCGAGACCAAGCAGCGCGGCTCCTCCCTGATCGACGAACTGGAGCGCCGGATCCCGGAGTTCGACGAGCCGCTCACCATCAACCTCAACGGCTGCCCGAACGCCTGCGCCCGTATCCAGGTGGCGGACATCGGTCTCAAGGGCCAGCTGGTCCTCAACGACCGCGGCGAGCAGGTCGAGGGCTACCAGGTGCACCTGGGCGGCGCGCTCGGCCTTGAGGCCGCCTTCGGCCGCAAGGTGCGTGGCCTGAAGGTCACCGCCGAGGAACTGCCCGACTACGTCGAGCGGGTCCTGAAGCGGTACCAGTCCGAGCGCGAGGACGGCGAGCGTTTCGCCGCCTGGGCCTCGCGTGCGTCCGAGGAGGCACTGTCGTGAGCGAGCGGGCCGCCCCCTTCTACTGCCCTTACTGCGGCGACGAGGACCTCCGTCCGAGCGAGGAGTCTCACGGCGCCTGGGAATGCGCGGCATGCAACCGCGCATTCCAGTTGAAGTTCCTCGGGCTGCTCGCCCGGGGTCTTCAGCCCACCGACGCAGGGGGAGATCAGATATGACCGCGATTCAGGAAGAGCGCACGACCGACGACCTCAAGGCCCTTGCCGAGCAGGCGGGCCGCGACCTGGAGGACGCCTCCGCGCTGGAGATCCTCCAGTGGGCGGTCGACACCTTCGGCAAGCGTTTCTGCGTGACCTCCTCGATGGAGGACGCGGTGGTCGCCCACCTCGCGTCCCGTGCGAGGAAGGGCGTGGACGTCGTCTTCCTCGACACCGGCTACCACTTCGAGGAGACCATCGGCACCCGGGACGCGGTCGACGCCGTGATGGACGTGAACGTCATCACGCTGTCGCCGACGCGGACGGTCGCCGAGCAGGACGCCGAGTTCGGCCCGAAGCTGCACGACCGCGACCCCGACCTGTGCTGCAGGATGCGCAAGGTCGAGCCGCTGGAGCGGGGCCTGAAGGACTACCTGGCCTGGGCGACCGGGCTGCGCCGCGACGAGTCCCCGACCCGGGCGAACACCCCGGTGGTCGGCTGGGACGAGAAGCGGCAGAAGGTCAAGGTCTCCCCGATCGCCCGCTGGACCCAGGACGACGTGGACGCGTATGTCAGCGAGCACGGCGTCCTGACCAACCCCCTGCTGATGGACGGCTACGCCTCCGTCGGCTGCGCCCCCTGCACCCGCCGGGTCCTGGAGGGCGAGGACGCGCGCGCCGGCCGCTGGGCGGGACGTTCCAAGACCGAGTGCGGGCTGCACGGATGACGACATCTACCAAGGAGTTGCACGTGACGACCGGAGCCACCGTCTGGCTCACGGGTCTGCCGAGTGCCGGCAAGACCACCATCGCGTACGAGCTGGCGGGCCGGCTGCGCGAGGAGGGCCACCTCGTCGAGGTGCTCGACGGCGACGAGATCCGCGAGTTCATCTCCGCGGGTCTCGGCTTCAGCCGCGAGGACCGGCACACCAACGTGCAGCGCATCGGCTTCCTCGCCGAACTCCTCGCCCGCAACGGCGTCAAGGCGCTGGTCCCGGTCATCGCGCCCTACGCCGACAGCCGTGAAGCGGTGCGCAAGCGTCACCAGGAGAGCGGTGCCGCGTACCTGGAGATCCATGTGGCGACTCCGGTCGAGGTGTGCTCCGTACGCGATGTGAAGGGCCTGTACGCCAAGCAGGCCGCGGGTGAGCTGACCGGGCTGACCGGGGTCGACGACCCCTACGAGGAGCCCGAGTCGCCCGATCTGCGGATCGAGTCGCAGAACCAGACCGTCCAGGAGTCCGCGGCCGCGGTCCACGCGCTGCTCACCGAGAGGGGACTGGCATGACGACGACCGTCGCGGCGGTGAAGGGCGGAGACGGTACGGAGGCTCCGTACACCCTGTCCCACCTGGACGCCCTCGAGTCCGAGGCCGTGCACATCTTCCGTGAGGTGGCGGGCGAGTTCGAGCGGCCGGTGATCCTGTTCTCCGGCGGCAAGGACTCCATCGTCATGCTGCACCTGGCGCTGAAGGCGTTCGCCCCCGCGGCGGTCCCCTTCTCGCTGCTGCACGTGGACACGGGACACAACTTCCCCGAGGTGCTCGAGTACCGCGACCGTGTGGTCGCCGAACATGGGCTGCGCCTCCATGTGGCCTCGGTACAGGACTACATCGACCGCGGTGTGCTCAAGGAACGGCCGGACGGGACCCGCAACCCGCTCCAGACCCTGCCGCTCACCGAGAAGATCCAGGCGGAGAAGTTCGACGCGGTCTTCGGCGGTGGCCGCCGGGACGAGGAGAAGGCCCGCGCCAAGGAGCGGGTGTTCTCGCTGCGCGACGAGTTCTCGCAGTGGGACCCGCGCCGCCAGCGCCCCGAGCTGTGGAACCTGTACAACGGCCGGCACGCCCCCGGCGAGCACGTCCGGGTCTTCCCGCTGTCCAACTGGACCGAGCTGGACGTGTGGCAGTACATCGCCCGCGAGAAGATCGAACTGCCGGACATCTACTTCGCCCACGAGCGTGAGGTCTTCTCCCGCAGCGGCATGTGGCTGACGGC